>NZ_FTOQ01000043.1 GCF_900156805.1 Roseivivax lentus
ATGGCAAAGGAAAAGTTCGACCGCTCGAAGCCGCACTGCAACATCGGCACGATCGGTCACGTCGACCACGGCAAGACCACGCTGACGGCGGCGATCACCAAGTATTTCGGCGACTTCCAGGCGTATGACCAGATCGACGGCGCGCCCGAGGAGAAGGCCCGCGGCATCACCATCTCGACCGCGCATGTGGAATACGAGACCGATGCGCGCCACTACGCGCATGTGGACTGCCCCGGCCATGCCGACTACGTGAAGAACATGATCACCGGTGCCGCCCAGATGGACGGCGCGATCCTCGTGGTGAACGCCGCCGACGGCCCGATGCCGCAGACCCGCGAGCACATCCTGCTCGGCCGCCAGGTCGGCATCCCGGCCATGGTCGTCTTCCTCAACAAGGTCGACCAGGTGGATGACGAGGAGCTGCTCGAGCTCGTCGAGATGGAAGTCCGCGAGCTGCTGTCGGCCTACGATTACCCGGGCGACGACATTCCGATCGTCGCGGGCTCGGCGCTGGCGGCGATGGAAGGCCGCGATCCCGAGATCGGCGAGAACAAGATCCGCGAGCTGATGCAGGCGGTCGACGACTACATCCCGCAGCCCGCGCGCGCCGTGGACCAGCCCTTCCTGATGCCGATCGAGGACGTGTTCTCGATCTCCGGCCGCGGCACCGTGGTGACCGGCCGCGTCGAGCGTGGCGTGATCAACGTGGGCGACGAGATCGAGATCGTCGGCATCCGCGACACCAAGAAGACGACCTGCACGGGCGTCGAGATGTTCCGCAAGCTCCTGGACCGCGGCGAGGCCGGCGACAATATCGGCGCGCTGCTGCGCGGCATCGACCGCGAGGGCGTCGAGCGCGGCCAAGTGCTCTGCAAGCCGGGCTCCGTGACCCCGCATACCGAGTTCGAGGCCGAGGTCTACATCCTGACCAAGGAAGAGGGCGGCCGCCACACGCCGTTCTTCGCGAACTACCGTCCGCAATTCTACTTCCGCACGACGGACGTGACCGGCACCGTGACGCTGCCCGAGGGCACCGAGATGGTGATGCCGGGCGACAACCTGAAGTTCGGCGTCGAGCTGATCGCGCCCATCGCGATGGAAGACGGCCTCCGCTTCGCCATCCGCGAAGGCGGCCGCACGGTCGGCTCCGGCGTGGTGTCGAAGATCATCAAGTGATCTGACGATCGCGTCTTCCCGGGGGC
>NZ_FTOQ01000042.1 GCF_900156805.1 Roseivivax lentus
TTAACAGGTTGCTGAAAAAGGCCGGTCTCGACGCGCTTTCGAGAACATGATTCACCCCTGTCACGGATACGGAGGCGGGTGTGATGCGCGGGACGGACGAGGTAAGCGGGACGCTTTTCAGCTTTGTGGACCTTGAGGAACGAGTCCCGGCGGGTCATCCGCTCCGCAAGATCCGGCAGATCGTGAACGACGCGCTGGCGAGCCTCGATGCCGAGTTCGACGCGCTCTACACGGATTTCGGCCGTCCCTCCATCGCGCCGGAGCGGCTGATCCGGGCGAGCCTTCTCCAGATCCTGTTCTCGATCCGCTCGGAGCGGCAGTTGATGGAGCAGATGGATTATAACCTGCTGTTCCGCTGGTTCGTCGGGCTCGGCATCGACGACCCGGTCTGGGTCCCCACGGTGTTCAGCAAGAACCGCGACCGTCTGCTGACGACCGACATGTCTCGCAAGGTGATGGCCGCGATCCTTGCGCATCCGGAGGTCAGGCCGTTGCTGTCCGACGAGCACTTCTCGGTCGATGGCACCCTGATCAAGTCGTGGGCTTCCATGAAGAGTTTCCAGCCGAAGGATCCCCCTCCGCCGTCGCATGACGACGATACCGGCGGGCCGCCACCGCCACCATCCGGCGCAACCTCCGCAGACCCCGACGACCCAAAACAGACAGAGAGCCAGCCGATGCCCGACGCGCCCCGCCAGACCCGAAACGCCGAGGTGAACTTCCGGGACGAGAAGCGCTCGAACGCGACGCATGCTTCAAGCACCGATCCCGATGCGCGGCTCTACAAGAAGTCCCCGGGCGCGGCGGCCATGCTGTGCTTCATGGGGCATACGCTGATGGAGAACCGCAACGGCCTGGTGGTGCAGGCGGACCTGAGCCACGCCGATGGCCACGCTGAGCGCAGGGCGGCGCTTGAGATGATCAACAGGCATTCGCCGGGTTCCACCCGTCGCCTGACACTTGGAGCGGACAAGGGTTACGACAGCGCCGACTTCGTCGCCGCGCTCAGGCGGATGGTCGTGACGCCGCACGTCGCGCAGAAGGCCCGGCATTCGGCCATCGACGGGCGGACCACCCAACATCCTGGCTATGGCCTATCCCAGCGACACCGGAAGAAGATCGAGGAACCCTTCGGCTGGGCAAAGACCGTTGGCGGCATTGCCCAAACCGTTCACCGCGGCCTCGACAGGGTCCGCGCACAGTTCACGATGACCATGGCAGCCTGCAACCTGGCAAGATTACCGAAGCTCCTGGCCGCCTGACCAAGGCACCCATCCTAAACCCGCGGTCCGTCTCCCAGACAGCCGCTCTCAAACCGAGGCAGATGGGAAAACGTCCTTCAAGTCAGACTTCTTCAGCAACCTGTTAA
>NZ_FTOQ01000040.1 GCF_900156805.1 Roseivivax lentus
TATTCCGTTGAAAAACTCGGCTCGGCGGGCGATTTGCCCTTCGTGCAAGATTTGCGGCGCATGCGCCTGACCTACCTCAGCTGGCGACTTCCGGAACTGGAAGGAGCTTTGCGAGCTTCCGGAGGTTCTGGGCGGTTGCTGCGAGGTGGAATTCGTCGCGTGCGCCGTTCGGGCCCCGTAATCGGAGACGGGTGAGGCCCAGAATGCGCTTCAAATGCGCGAACAGCATCTCCACTTTCTTCCGCAGCTTGCAGGAGATCACGTAATCGGTGGTCTGGACGATTGCACGTGCTCGGTCTCGGGATGGTTCGAAGATCGACCGGAGGATCTTGCGCGCGGGTTCCTTCGGGCAACAGCGTGACTTCAACGTGCAAGTATCGCAATCGGCCTTGCTCGCCCGGTAGCGGAGCATGCCGTCCTTGTCGGCTTTCTTCTCGCGGGGTTTCGTGAAGGTCCGGCGGCTTTGCTTCAGCTCCCTGCCGCCTGGACAAGTGTAGACGTCGGTCTCGGCATCATAGGTGAAGTTGGCGCGCTCGAATGTCCCGTCCTTGCGCGCGGACTTGTCGACCACCGGGATATGGGGCGCAATGCCGCGCTGCCGGTCCAGCCAGTCCAGCATGGAACCGGCGCCGTAGGCGGTGTCTGCGATCAGCCGCTCCGGCAGGAGACCGAAGGTGTAGTTCACCCGGTCGATCATCGTCCGCACCGATCCGAGCTCGGCCTGGCGGATCGACCGGGTGGCCTCCACATCGAGGATCACGCCGTTATCGGTGTCGATCAGGTAGTTGGTGGAGTAGGCAAAATAGGCCGGACCTCCCCGAGCCCCGGTCCATTGCGAGGCCGGATCTGAATGCGAGGTAAACTTCGGCTCGACCGGGCTCGCTGCACCAAAGGCCGCATCGTCGAGCGTTTCCAGGTATTCCCTGACCGCTCTTGGCGCGTCTTCAGGATTGATACTCCCGGGCTGCCAGTCCGACTTGGGCGTCGAGTTCTGCCGGTTTGCGTCGGCCTGAATGATGCTGGCGTCAGCGGCGAGACGTTGGCCGCTCGCCAAGCCCTCCGCGATACACCGTGCTACCACTGTCTCGAACACGTGCCGAAGCAGATCGCTGTCGCGGAAACGACCGTGGCGGTTCTTGGAGAAGGTAGAGTGGTCCGGAACGGGATCGCTCAGATCGAGACGACAGAACCAGCGATAGGCGAGGTTGAGATGAACCTCCTCGCAGAGGCGGCGCTCGGACCGGATGCCCATGATGTAACCGACCAGCAGCATTCGGATCATCAGCTCCGGATCAACCGACGGTCGCCCAGTGGAGCTGTAGAATGGCGCAAGGTGCTGCCGGATGCCCGTCAGGTCGACGAACCGATCCACAGATCTGAGCATATGGTCAGGCGGCACATGCGCTTCGATAGAGAACTCGTAGAACAGTGCGCCTTGCGCTTCCTGCCGGGACCCCATCATCACCGTTCACCTCAAGCTGCCGCAGCCAAATTGAATCAGCGGTCAGCTCCTCAAGCAAGGCGAGTTTTTCAACGGAATA
>NZ_FTOQ01000034.1 GCF_900156805.1 Roseivivax lentus
TTGTTCATCTTCGCTCCTTGATGGCTTCGATGAACCAGAAATCCTCCATTGCTAAAAACCCTAAATCTGTCCGGTGGGCGCTGACGTCAGACAATGGCGCGCACCGTACACGCCGTGGTCAAATACGGCGAACCCTATCGCCCCTTCTTCGAGGGGGTGAGCCCAGGCGGAAGGACCTCTCTCTGACATGAGCCGTGGAGGCAGCTTGCTGACCTCGTAGATAATGTTCGGGCCTTCTGCTTGGGATTTGGGATCTCGTATTAAGGACGGTGAGGGCCGCCAGCGCGCGTACCCTGTGTTTGCTATGGAAGAGATCATTTCTTGACGGCAGAGCCCGTCTGGGCAACCGTTAGAGGGCGTCCGGGACACCGGATGCCTCATGACCTGCTGACCTAACCAGCCAGATTTTCCCGACATAGGACGTTATCGCTGACGATGCAAGCGGGCTTTCCGTAGATCCGCACCAGCGCATCCAACTCGCGGGCGACACGTGCGCCCGAGATGCTGGTGTCGGCGGTCAGGCACAGGTTCTCCCGGCAGCAATCGTCAATCACCGCCAGAATGCGGAACTTGCGCGAGGCACCGAAGCTGTCCGCCAGGAAGTCGAGCGACCAGCGGGCATTGGGATGCGCCGCCCCCGGCATCGGCGTGCGTGACCCACGGGCCCGCTTGCGCCCGCGCCGTCGCTTCACCGACAGTCCTTCTTCTCGGTAGAGCCGATAAAGCTTCTTGTGGTTCATGAGCATGCCCTTGCGCTCGAGCAGGATACCGATCCGCCGATAACCGAACCGGCGCCGCTTCCCGGCGATCTCCTTCATCTCCTCGCGGATCTCGGGGCAGTCCGGCGGGCGTGTGCGCCGGACAGTTTTGGGATCGACACTGACAAGCTGGCAGGCCCGGCGTTGCGAGATATCATGATTTCGCATTGCCCTGAGCGCCGCCTCTCGCCGCCTGGTCAATGTCGTCAGTTCTTTCCCAGCAGGACGACATTGTCGAGCATGGTGTCGGCCAGCAGGCGCTTGAGCTTGGCGTTCTCGTCTTCCAGCGCCTTCAGCCTGGCGGCCTCGGAAACCTCCATGCCACCATACTTGGACTTCAGCTTGTAAAACGTTGCAGGGCTGAGACCATGCCTGCGGCACACCTCCGCCGTCGGCATCCCGGCCTCCTGCTCCTTGATCATCCCGATTATCTGCGCCTCGGTGAAACGGCTCTTCCTCATTCATCTGCTCCTTCGCGGTTGAGCAGACTCTACATCAGACTGAGGGATCTCGCGGGGGGCAGGTCACCCGGAGTTCACCAGCCAGGCCATCCTGAGCTGGACCGACCAGAGATTGTCCGGTCTTTTGTGTATGACTGAGCCGGTCCATGCTTGAGCAAATGGAAGCATGGATGACCATCTTGGAAGAACTGCTGGACGAACTTCTGAAGGGCGTGGAGCTGTTGATTCCCACCCAGAATTGGCCCGGGTAGCGGAACCAAAAGTACCATGTGCTTTCTGCAACAGAGTTCCGCCACGGCAAAAATCACTTGAACCGCGCATATATCCTGGTCACAATTCAGTTAAATGGTAGACGACTTGGAGAATGCCATTTTCAATAATTTCATACATGAGGTCATTCAGTGCCATCTCTTACAGCACGAAACTATGCCGATGCTTTGCTACTTGCAAAATCAGCCTATAATTCTAATTCAACTGAAATCCAAAATGTCTTATCGATTAGTGGATGGGAGGCATTGAGTAGTGATCAGTTGGGATTTGAAGAAGTAGATTCATTCCTATACTTTCCCGAGGGCGCTAACTCTGTGTTGTTTAGTAATGAGAATGCGCAAGCAATTATTGCTATAAAGGGAGACGAAATAGCCTTAGCTTTTCGAGGGACTGATGAAAAAAAAGATTGGGAAGACAATTTCTCCAGTCCGGAAAACAACTTTGATGAGCATTACGCGCTTCTCAGTAATTTTATCGAGGCATTCTGGGGGTATATCGAGCGCAATGGTGGGGTAAGTGCATTTTCGGAAATCACCATCACCGGTCATAGCTTGGGTGGGGCGCTGGCCGAAAAGTTTATGGCATCTTACGGAATAGTTTATCGAGATATTGCGCCTCATCTAAAGGGAGTTGTTTTTGCAAGCCCGGGTTTATCTGAGAATTTTCTTGGACCAGTAAATTTATTTTCTGTAGACCACACGGATGACGGGGTTGTCAATATTACCTCATCAGCTTCCGGTGTAAGTGGTGTAGGCGAAAACCTTCTGGTGAGTCGTCCAGAAGCAGGCAGTGTTTCGAACATATCTATAACTAATTTCTCTTCGTATATCGACGAACATAGTATTTCAACTTATGAAGACTCTGTCGCGAATATTTTTGGCTACTACGGTGGCTCAAATTTCGTTGAAGCGACATTTGGAACGGAAATCTCGCAAAGCATTGAGAACTGGTACGTTACGATTGGAACAGGCCAACGCGATGAAATCAATGCGGGATCTGGGCGAGATGCAATTTTTTCGAAAGAAGGCGATGACAGGATTTACGGCGGAGGTGCGCGAGATCTGATCGACCTTGGCGCAGGGCATGATGAGGCGTTTGGTGAAGATGGCAGCGATGAGATACATGGTTGGGCAGGAAACGACTCCCTGTATGGCGGTCGTGAAGATGATTCGCTCTTTGGTGGTGCAAACGATGATTTTTTGGCAGGTGAGGACAATGACGACCAATTATTCGGCGGATTGAACAATGACCGGCTTTACGGTGATGCGGGAGAGGACACCCTTTGGGGCGAGGGCGGCAATGACCAGCTCTTTGGTGGTGCAAACAATGATACCTTACATGGCGGCCTTGGCAGTGATCACTTAGATGGCGAAGGTGGTTCCGGGGACGTAGCTGTATTTGAATATAACTGGGAACTTTACCGCCCGTTGTCCACGACCTCAGTGCTGGATTTCCATCTGGAACTGACGCAGTTTGACAGATCAACCGACCGCGTCGTCAGCATCGAGAAACTTCAGTTTGATAACAGGCTATTCAACTCTGTCGCAGATTATTTCGACGCATACACTGATCGTTTTCTGACTGTAGCGCCTATTGAAGAAAATCTGCCTGATCCGGACCCCATCGAGAACCCGGACACACCGTCGAGCTCTCCAAGCGGGCTCCCACTCATGCATGTCAGGGGTGCGAGCATCGCAGAGGGTGACACTGGCTCCCGCACGCTACGCTTCGAGGTGGAACTTGGCCAGGCGTCCTCCACTCCAGTGTCGTTCATTTACTCAGCAACAGGCGGCAATAGTCTCGGATTGGCGACTACGGGAACAGATTTCGAGTTCGCCATCGATACCATAATCTTCAATCCTGGTGAGACACTGAAGTCGATTCCAATCACGGTTTTCGGCGACAGGTTGGAAGAACCAGACGAATACCTTAATTTTCTTGTTTCAAACGTGACAGGAGCCGAGTTGGCGCGTGGTGGTGCCTTCGTTATAGAAAAGGGATACATTCGCGACGACGACAGTCCCACCGCGGCCGAGCCGGATCCTGAGCCTGAACCGCCCGAAGAACCCGATGGCCCGGTTTATTTGACCATCGAAAGCCGCGATGAAAGCCAGTTTGAAGGGTCCGACGGAGCCACAGTGAAGTACGACTTCACCGTACAACGCACGGGCGACCTCAGCCAGCAGACCGATTTCAGAATCGATGTATCCGGCTATGGTGCCAATGCCGCTAATTCAGCTGATTTTGATGGTGGGAGCTTTCCTGCGATTTCCGGCTCGTTCGATCCCGGCGATGATCGCATTGGGGTCGACATCTTTGTCACGAGTGACACGACCCAAGAGGCTGACGAGTACTTCGAGGCCAGGCTACGATCCGGCGATGCCACCGCAATTGTCACAAACGACCGATCCTATGCTGCCATACTCAACGATGATGGCAGCACATTGCCGCCTCAGGGCGGGGAGGTTTACCTTAGTATCAGGCCGTTACAGAGCGAAATTCTTGAGGGCACTTCTGATACTCTGAGGCCAGAGATGCAATTCGAGATCACACGGACTGGTGACCTCGCACAAGTCACGGAGTTCCGCCTAAGGGAACTCAAGCTAGATTATCCTACTGTTGCGGACGATCAACAAGACACGTTCTTCTTGGGGACATCCCCGCTCTTCGAGATCGGTGAGACCAGCTACATCGCTGACATCCGGCTTCGCGCTGATGCTGTAAATGAGCCAGATGAGCTATTTACGCTGAGACTGAGCGGAGTCTCAGATTATCCGAATACGGTCATTCTAAACGAATATGCTTCAACCCTCATCCTGAACGATGACGGCCCCGACCCCGCGCAGATTACGTCGAATGCAGTTGCCGTGATGGAGACAAACGGCTTGCAGGTCGTGCAGGTTCCAGTACACCTTTCAAAGGTAATGCCGGTCGACGTATCGATGGCCTATGAGTTTCGTGATAGAACGAACGCGACGCCTGGTGAAGACTTCGTGACTAGTACCGGTGTGCTTACGATTCCAGCTGGTAGTGTTACGGCCAACCTCAATATTGAAGTGTTGGGAGATACAACCTCGGAAGGTCTCGAAGGCGTACAGATCCGCCTCGAGGATCCAGTAAACGGCTACTTCGGAAATTCACACCGTTCGGCTTGGAATACCGGCGTGGTCATTTTTGATGATGACGTTTTTCCACAAGCGTCAGTACCATTCGATGTGATTACTAATCGCTCGGTTCGGGTGGGAGAACTGGAGAAATACTCCGCGATTGATCTATTTTTCGATTTGCAGACACAGACAGACTTGTTTGCGATTGAGGTAGAAGTCGCCGAACCAATTCCAATAAGCTCTAATAGTCCCGCACCCGTCCTGATATTCGACGCAGGCGGAAACTTATTACATGCAAATATGTCTAGCTTCGATTATCTCGATGCCGGTGGCGTAGATGGGATTGGCGACAATTATGTTTTTCCGGTTGGTACGTATCATCTCGTCTATGCTGTACCAGAAACGCCGGTTGGGTTTTACAGTGCCCAATTGAGAGGCAGTCCCGCAGAGGGAGAGGTACCTATACTTTTTCCGGAGTTGAAGAATGGGCTCAATCTGAATCCGACCTCGCTCCCATTTGGTGCAGTTGGTGGAATGATGGAAGGTGGCAGCCCGCTCGTGGTGGGCGTGAAGGTCTCACATGGGGTGGACTATGACATCTCTTATGATATTGAATTTCGGTCGATCAGTGCCACGTCCGACGATCTCGGAGGTCAGACACTTATTGAGTCAAAGGTCCTTAGGGCGAATGATTCTTCTGAAGTTTCTTTTGTGGGGGCAAATAATGATGCCCTGCCAGAGCCAACGGAGCTCTTTGAATTTGTGATTACCAATGTCGTCGGCGCCTTGCTGCCAAATGGACAATCGGAATACGCCCTTCCAGCAGTTATTTTTGATAATGATGTTTCACCTATCGCCGAGTTTGATATTGAAGACATTGGCGGCTCGCGTGCAGAAGGTACGGGCGGGTCAACAGAATTCGAGTTCAGCATTTCACGCCCTGAGGGTCAAAGTGGGAACTTGGCGACCGTATCTTGGCAAGTGTCTGGTAGTGGCCTCAACGCAGCGTCAAGGTTTGATTTTGTAGGGGATCAATTCCCAAGTGGTCAACTTATCTTCGACATTGGAGAAACAGAGCGAGTCATCTCGGTTTCAGTAGCTGGTGAGGCGTTTCCAGAGCACGATGAAAGCTTCACAGTAAGGCTTTCCGATCCAAGCGATGGCTTTGGCTTGAGGACGTCGACAGCTAACGCCGTGATCCGGAACGATGACGGTGTGCCTGATAGTCCCTTTTACGGGGATGGAGTTCTCGTTTCGAGTATTTCATACCAAATGGGTGACGAGGATAACGATTTGGTTCTAACAGGAGCTGCGCCGGTCTATGGTGTGGGGAACACAAAGCCAAATGCGATTTCGGGCAACAATGCTCAGAATATCTTGGAGGGGCGAGAGGGCAACGATGAGCTCTGGGGATTCGATGGCGACGATGAAATCCGAGGGGGTGCCGACGCTGACTTGATTTTTGGTGGGAGGGGTGGTGACCTCCTAATTGGAGGTAACGGTCAAGATCATATAGACGGCGGAGCCGGCACTGACCGGGTCTCGGGCGGAGCGGGCAACGATGATCTCGACGTGGGCGCGGGGAATGGCAGTTTCCAATACGCGGACGGAGGCGCCGGTAATGACACCTATCACTACGCGAAGGACGCCGGGAGGCTTTATCTCTCGGGCGAAACGGCGAGCAGCGGGTCAGCCGACCGGATTGTCTTCAGCGATCTGACGCTCGACGACTTCACCTTCGACACGCTCGACTACGGGCCGCTGCCCTATGGCGGGGACCAGGTCGCGCTCCGGATGCTCTGGAACGACGGTGAGAGCTCTGGCGAGCTGCGCGTGGC
>NZ_FTOQ01000033.1 GCF_900156805.1 Roseivivax lentus
ATCCTCAAGCCCCAGGCTCGGATCGACGTCCACTGCCGGGAACGGGTGAGCATCACGTGGGCCGCGGTGAAGAGCGCCGTGCGCGTGAAGGCATCAGCGCATCGACGAGGCGGACAATAGCCTCGTCTTTTCGAAAGATGCCGATGATGTCGGCGCGGCGCACCACCTCGCGGTTTACCCGCTCCAGTGGGTTGGTGCTTGCGATCTGGGCCCAGTGTTCACGGGGGAAGGACGTGTAGCCCGGATATCGTCGCGGGAAGTGTCCATCAGGACGACGAGCTTGGGCTGCTTCTCGCGCGGGGCATCTGCTACGATCTCCCACTGTGCTTCGGCCTCGGCTTTGGTCTCCTGCGCAAAGATCGTCTCAAGTATCGCCGCCACCGCGGTGCGCTGCTTGGCCGGAGCGTGAGCCAGGGCGTTGCGCATCCAATGAATGCGGCATCTCTGGAGATTAGCGTTGAGCACGCGACGTGCGGCAGCCCGCAGGCCCTTGGCAGCCACGCTTACTCGTCGGCACGGCATCCCAGCTCCTATAGTGGTCGAGCCAGAGCAGCGCGAGCCCCGGCTCTTCAGCGCCCCTTTATGGGCCGACCAGTCCCTGGTCTTGTAGGTCAGGGATGGCAGTCTGCTCATGCGACCTAGCTACTGTGGTAGGTTCACGAGACAAATCCTCATCGAAATTTGCGCACCAAGGACACAGCCGTATATAGAGCTTAATAGATGCTCGTTAAATATTCTCGGAGATTTACTTTCAGTTTACCTTTTTTCACTAGGTGGTTTGAGTAGAGTGTTGAGAGGGGAAAATGAGCATAGCGCGCCTGTAGGGCAATGCCGTGAGCAGTCGGCCACTAAACTTATCAAATAAAAAAAACCACCAAATATAAATGATACATCGATACTCAATTGTATCGATGTATCATAATAAATGAGCAATTCATCTCGGATATTTCTTCCAGCTATTTCTTTGTGATACCGGTACATAAATTGCTTTTGGATCGTATCCTCTTAAGTTCTTCAGAGGCTGACATGCTATTATAGCTTTTGGGATGTAGGGTGGTCGTGCAACCGTATAAAACGGGTGATTGAAACCTGTAGATGCGGCAGATCAATATATAATTGACAGGCTAGTGATTGGCTGATTTAGCCAGATTTAAATAATGCTTGGGGTTTGTCTGGTAACCTCGTAAGGTCGGGACTTCCCCTTTTCCCCTAGCGCACTTCACCCGCAGGTCCTGTTAAGAATATGCCGAGCGCAGTGTAGCCGCTCAGGAAGCGCTGCGGATCCGGAATTCGGCGACCTGGCGATCCGAGCCACATGCCATGAGCCACTGCCCCAGTAGTTTCAAGTAATGCACCTTCGTCTCAGCGCGACTTCGACGTTGGTATCCACTCCACTTAGCCAGATAGCACGGCCGAGTTATTTTGATGCACGAAGCGCCTCGTTCTACGCGATTGCACCAGGAGTTGATGGCTACCACGGTTAGGCATTTTTGCGAGGGGGAATTGCGGCATTTTCGCCTCGGTCGGCGACGCGTCGTGGCACTTGCGCCTGTCGTCGGCACCATCCCGGTGACTGTGCTGAGCTCCCCATCAGACGGACTCTGGTGAAAGAGTTCGAGCAGCATGGTCGCTTCACTGAAGTTGCTTCCGGTGATCTCGATAACGCGGATCTCCAGCGGCTGTTCGGCGCTGCCAATATGGAGCTTGCTCTGTTGACGGCGTCTTGCACCGCCGCGCTTGCGGGCGTGCCACTCGCCCTTGCTCTCGGCCTTGATGCCGGTGCTGTCGACCAGCTGGATCAACGGGCCTTTCGAGCCATGCTACGGTGTGGTCACGGCTAAGGTCTTTTGCCGCCGGCTCGGCGCGCTGGGGTCCGGCACCGCCCACTCGCGGCCTGCCAGATGCAGCAGGATCTCAGCGAGTCCGTTCGTCTGCTGGATGACCAAGGCGAAGAGAGCCTCCATCATCAGTTACTTCAGGGTCGCGGCATCGCTATACTGCGGTTGTCGGCCTCGCTCGCCGGTTGGCGGCGGCATCCAGGTCATGGCTGGATCGAACCAGATCGTCAGTGAGCCTAGCTGCTTCACTTCTTCGATGTAGACAGGCCGGTTCTTGGTCTTGCAGATCGGCGAGATCGATCTGATCATGTAGACGGATTACCATTCTGGATTTTCGAGATTAATCACACATCCGGCCTTTGCGCAACAATTCCACGCAAAGATTCAATACTAGTTAGAATTTCCATAGTGTAATGCATTAATTCGGTTGATTGCCTTTCTGTCATGATGGCATGTGGAAGTTATTAATGGATTATTTATGCGGCGCTCGCCTGTATGTCGTTTTATTTACTTGTTTTCAACACGATGTCCCTCTGGCTGAAGAGGAGATTCGCTGTGATAAGAATTGTTTTGGGTACAGATCTTTGGATGTTTCCGAGTACCGCACAAGAAATGTTTACTGACAGATCTGCGCAGTTTTCTCGGCGCTTGAAATGGAGTGTTTATGTTGATGCTAATGGCTTCGAAAGAGATCAATATGATTCCATGAATCCGATATATATTTGGATTGAGGGAGATTCGGGCGATCACCTTGGATCCATGCGACTTTTGCCAACTACAGGTCCGACAATGATTAATGACCACTTTTTATCAGCTCTAAATGGGGAGAAAATCTGTAATCCTTCAACTTGGGAGTGCACGCGATTCTGTATTTCACCAAAAGCAAGTCCAAGAACTGCGTTTAAGCTTTTGGCCAGCGCCGCCAGATTGATGGAAGAACTCAATATTGAGTTTCTGGTGGCTGTTTTTGATCAGAAAATGCTTCGAAAGTATAATATGTCTGGTGTTCGCCCGCGTTTACTTGGAAGCTCTTTGACTGCCCAGGGCTTGGTATTGGCAGGGCAGTGGAGTTTTGATCGTGGTCAACTCAACAAATTAATTGAAAAGGCACGCCTTGATCCCTTGGAATTTGACCTGGCCATGGCGAACTCGTCGCTTTCAAACCGACCTGGGAGGCTGGTCCCGCACGTCGTGGCGCAGGATGGAGCGCTGACTGGCGATCTTGGCCAAGGCGATTGCTTGCGCTACCAAGAGCGCCGCCTCTGAGTTGGCAAGTGCGCGATGCTGCGCACGCCCAATCAGCGCTTTTCTGGAATGCGGTCCCTCGACCCGCCCCATCAGCTTGCCTGAATAGCTGAGCCATACCATCAGAATTCCCAACTGGCTTGCAAAATGCCTCAGGTTGGACGGAGTCGATGTCTTGCCAAAAAGCAAGATCTGCCCGAGGGGATGGCCTAGGCTGCGCCTGGCCACCCTTCCATCGATCTCCACTGCGATGATCTATCGACTTTTTTCAGCCGTACGCCTTCGGTCGCCACGTCAAGCGGATTGATTAAGCGCTTGAATCAGGGATGCCTGCTCGCGCCCCGTGCGGGGATATTCAATCTTAGGCAGTCCGTGGTGGCTGTGGTCGGCACAATGGCTTCGGCGAGCGGTTTTCGCGTCTTTCAGTCTCAAATGCCGGGGCTGGAAGCGTACCACTATTTATCGCTGCCCGAGCTTCCAATGCCACTTTCGAAGTGAGGGACTGCAGATCGGCATCGAAGCCAACGACCAGTCTACGGCGGCGGGCACCGCAGAACAACGTGCCCTTGCGAACCTCTTTTTCAGTCATTTTCTTGGGGCACAGCGCCTGAGCACAGAGTTCCACCTCGGCGGCTCGATGTACCCTTGGGCTGCCCCGCTTGTATTCTACCGGAAATGGGGGTGCGCCATGCATCTTGACCACATCCGAGACGCCGTGAACGCCAAGCCAGGCCGTTGTGACTTGGACCGAACGCAGGACACGCATGCTTTTCCGACTATCTGACATCCCAATATCCGCGCGCTCTTGAGGGTTGCGGTCCTCGGTCGTCAGCCGCTTCTCCTCCCACAGGCTTTCCACATTGATGAGGGCGCATCGGCGCCGGCAGAATAGTGAATGCTAGAGCGTCGAGAGGAGCAGGCTACCCTATGACGCCCATGCTCGACTAGCGTCACGCATTGCGCAACGGGCCGCGTTGATGGCGCAGTTTTCGCTGCGTGAATCTATTGCTGGCACGGTATCTTCCGTGAGCCCGCAACTGACCGTCACGCA
Organism: Roseivivax lentus; assembly: GCF_900156805.1. Classification (GTDB taxonomy): domain Bacteria; phylum Pseudomonadota; class Alphaproteobacteria; order Rhodobacterales; family Rhodobacteraceae; genus Roseivivax; species Roseivivax lentus. Next base: position 4,135 of record NZ_FTOQ01000033.1, read on the forward strand.
GTAGAACAGCCAAAGTGCCGTGTAGCCAATGTCGCTGTCGTTACAAAGCACGATCAGATGACGCGCGGCCAAGGCGTTCTGTAGCCGGCCTCGAACCGGGACTGATTAGCCAACGTGCCAAAAGCCTGGGGCGGTCGAGGCCGCGGTGCAGTGTAAATATAACGCGAAGAATTTTTTAGAAACGTCCCGAAGCTGACAGATTCGCGCCGAATGATCGAACTCATCTCCTTAGATATCTAAAAAAAAGGAGGCTTCTATGAACACGATCAATCCCCACGGGTTTTATGGTGAGATTGCCACAAGCGACCTTTTCGGGGGTAACGTGCTGGCCAATCGCGGCAATGCCACCGGGGAAGGCTCCTATGAACAACTCGCGGAGGAGATTGGTGTTAGTTCGCTTCGATATCCTGGCGGCTCGCTGACTGAAGAGTATTTCGACTTGTCTAACCCAGACTCGCCTCAACAGGTTGGTAATGAAACTGGCGAAATAGTCGATTTTATTCCAATTTCAGATTTCTTAGAAATGGCAAGCTCTGTTAAAGCTTCAGTCTCAATCGTTATCCCAACTAGAAATATGTTGAGCAATGCGGTCGACGAAAATGGAGATCGAATCGTCGATATTAATGAGGAGGGGCTGAGGGATTTTGTTTATGATGTTGTAACTGGTGTCTATGGGGAAGCTGATATCCTAATGTTTGAGATTGGTAACGAATATTGGGGTTCGGGGCGAATGAACTCTGCAGAGTATGGCAGAGTGGCAAAAGAAGTCACGGAAATTATTGCGGATGAACTTGCCTTCGTTGAGGAAACGACAGGAATAGATACCGAAGAGATAAGAATTGGTGTCCAGATGGGTGCCAACTTTAATTATGCATCGCTGAGTGTTCAATATGATGGCATGTCTCCGCAGGGCGTGATTCTGGATATGAACGAAAAATACAATCTTGGGATTGACGATTCTATAATTAGGGGAAATGGGGAGGTAAACTGGTTCGAGCTGTCGAATAAGATAATAATTGGTGAGATCGGCAGCGAAACGATAGAGTTGATAGACGGAATTATCGCGCACGTCTACTCAAAAGAGCCGGAGGTTGAAGGGCAGAGAGATTTTTTGCTCGATGTAATAAATGATACGTGGGTAGATAGTTTTCCGGATATGGAAATCTATGTTACCGAATGGAATCAGCATGCGAACACTGGCGCCTTTGATGAGCATGAGGATTATGGGCTCTACCAAGCACAGGAAATGCTCAATATCGTCGAAGAGTTTATGGCTTCCGGGGTTGATTCTGCATACGTTTGGCCGTTGATCCAGAATACAGAAAGCACGCTCAGTCAGGGATTCTCACATACAGAATTGACCGTCGCTGGCGAGATGTTTGCGATCATGCAGGAAACACTTCCTGGAAAGCAAATGATCGATCTAGACATGCGTTCTGACGAAACTGAGGCTGTCTTCGAAGGTCTTTCGGTTCATGCGTTTTATGGTAACGGCGAAGTTGTTTTTTATTTGATGTCAGATAGTCCAACCACTGGAACCTTTGATGTGTATGCTGGTGGGATTTTCAATGGTTATGAAGATGTATTTGGAAAAATTCTTGGTGTTGGTATCGGCGAAGATCCAGGCAGCAATTCCTCAAACGCTATTGTGCAGGAAATAAATACAGATGGGGTGATTGATGGGCTTACGATTTCTGCTGAATTGAATCCAGGGGAGATCCTTGTTCTTACATTTTCCAGGGTGGAGTTATCGAATGAATTGGAGCATGAGCTAATTGAGCTTGGCGGTTCCATCGATGTTGTCGAAGATCCTCTTGGCGAGATCTTTGATGATGAACCCGTTACTGATCAATTTATTAAGGGAACCGTTTTGGCTGACACAATTCTTGGTGCAAATGGTAACGATACTATCTCAAGTGGCCTTAATAATGATACAGTTTATGGAGGGTTAGGAGACGACTCAATTGGTGCCGGGGCCGGGCATGACTTTGTTAAGTCTGGTGATGGTAATGATTTTGTGAAGGGAGGTGTGGGCAACGATACGCTCAATGCAGGTGCGGGTAATGACGCTATCAAAGGAGATTTCGGTAGTGATATTATTAGGGGAAGGGAGGGCGATGATTGGATCGATGCAGGATTCGGGGATGATGAGATATACGGCGAAAGTGATAACGATACACTGAAAGGTGGTGAGGGGAGTGATACAATATTTGGCGGTTGGGGCGAAGATATACTTTTGGGAAATGATGGTGACGACTTCATGGATGGTGGAGCTGGGCGGAATACTTTGTCTGGTGGCGCCGGAGAAGATACTTTTTTCTTCGATCTTGAAGATTCCTTTGAGAACTCAGTTGTGGACTTTGATCCTTCAGCCGATAAGCTTGAGCTAAATTCAGATAATCAAGATGATTTTGAAATTAGTGTTCACGAAGGTGAAAATGGAGAGGTTGTTGTGAATTTTGACGATGATCAGTCTATTTCTTTCCAGAACCATATTTATGATGAAGACAATAGTGCATCAGATGTATTCGCGTGGCTTGGATTGTAGCTTGTCTTGGGCAGCGCCAAGATATTTGGGAGTTTTAAAGCGTGCGAAGACGGCTAACCCATCTATCGGTGTCTTGGGCGGTGTTGGCAAAAGTGATTAAAAAAGCTGGTCTGCCCCCATCGAGTGGTCCGGTTTGATTGTTAGTGCATGGTCGGCCTCTGGTCTATCGGCACGATGCTTTCTGGTGCGGGTGGACGGTAT
>NZ_FTOQ01000032.1 GCF_900156805.1 Roseivivax lentus
ATTTTCCGCTTGCGGGTTTTGATTGGTAGCCGTAGAAGCCCCTTCACCGGCGGCGCTGAGGCGCGGTTGGGACGCCAGACGGGGCGGCGCTGAGGCGGAGACGCTGAGGGGTTCGGTTTACGAGGCGGATAACATTAGAGGCATGATCGGGCGGGCGCGTCGTTTAGTTAGGGCGCAACGGTCTGGTTTTTGTCTCTGGCTCTTTGACATTGCTGGTATCTGAAGAGATATGTGGGCGGTTTGGTTCGTTTCGATGGATCAACGTCTGTATATCAACGCTCTTAGGTTATGCCCTGCGCTCAAGTAGCGAAGCGGTAGCGCCGATGATAGAGTGTCAGCTTCACTGTTTGAACGGACACCGGTTTCCGATGGAAACTGATGTGCATCAAACAGATGACTCTTTGTTTGGGCTCTATCCTTAGCCGGGTGAGCCATACTTCTGAGTTGCTTGGCATTCGTGCTCAGGTAGCGAAGCGGTAGCACAAACAAAGGATGTGCAGAGGTTCGAACGTCAAGGTTAGCGTCGCAAGGCGCTTTCAACTTGAGAGTTTGATCCTGGCTCAGAACGAACGCTGGCGGCAGGCTTAACACATGCAAGTCGAGCGAGACCTTCGGGTCTAGCGGCGGACGGGTGAGTAACGCGTGGGAACGTGCCCTTCTCTACGGAATAGTCCCGGGAAACTGGGTTTAATACCGTATACGCCCTTCGGGGGAAAGATTTATCGGAGAAGGATCGGCCCGCGTTAGATTAGGTAGTTGGTGGGGTAATGGCCTACCAAGCCTACGATCTATAGCTGGTTTTAGAGGATGATCAGCCACACTGGGACTGAGACACGGCCCAGACTCCTACGGGAGGCAGCAGTGGGGAATCTTAGACAATGGGCGCAAGCCTGATCTAGCCATGCCGCGTGAGTGATGAAGGCCTTAGGGTCGTAAAGCTCTTTCGCTGGGGAAGATAATGACGGTACCCAGTAAAGAAACCCCGGCTAACTCCGTGCCAGCAGCCGCGGTAATACGGAGGGGGTTAGCGTTGTTCGGAATTACTGGGCGTAAAGCGCACGTAGGCGGACTGGAAAGTTGGGGGTGAAATCCCGGGGCTCAACCTCGGAACTGCCTCCAAAACTATCAGTCTGGAGTTCGAGAGAGGTGAGTGGAATTCCGAGTGTAGAGGTGAAATTCGTAGATATTCGGAGGAACACCAGTGGCGAAGGCGGCTCACTGGCTCGATACTGACGCTGAGGTGCGAAAGTGTGGGGAGCAAACAGGATTAGATACCCTGGTAGTCCACACCGTAAACGATGAATGCCAGACGTCGGGCAGCATGCTGTTCGGTGTCACACCTAACGGATTAAGCATTCCGCCTGGGGAGTACGGTCGCAAGATTAAAACTCAAAGGAATTGACGGGGGCCCGCACAAGCGGTGGAGCATGTGGTTTAATTCGAAGCAACGCGCAGAACCTTACCAACCCTTGACATCCTGTGCTACATGGAGAGATCCATGGTTCCCTTCGGGGACGCAGTGACAGGTGCTGCATGGCTGTCGTCAGCTCGTGTCGTGAGATGTTCGGTTAAGTCCGGCAACGAGCGCAACCCACATCCTTAGTTGCCAGCAGTTCGGCTGGGCACTCTAGGGAAACTGCCCGTGATAAGCGGGAGGAAGGTGTGGATGACGTCAAGTCCTCATGGCCCTTACGGGTTGGGCTACACACGTGCTACAATGGCAGTGACAATGGGTTAATCCCCAAAAGCTGTCTCAGTTCGGATTGGGGTCTGCAACTCGACCCCATGAAGTCGGAATCGCTAGTAATCGCGTAACAGCATGACGCGGTGAATACGTTCCCGGGCCTTGTACACACCGCCCGTCACACCATGGGAGTTGGTTTTACCTGACGACGCTGCGCTAACCTTCGGGGGGCAGGCGGCCACGGTAAGATCAGCGACTGGGGTGAAGTCGTAACAAGGTAGCCGTAGGGGAACCTGCGGCTGGATCACCTCCTTTCTAAGGATGTTTCTAGTCATGAGACGCCCGCAGCGCTCAAGTAGCGAAGCGGTAGCGCACTCATCATGAAACACTTAGCAAGAGACGCATACAAAGCGTCTCAAACATCAGGACCGAGCCGTCCTCATATCTCTTCAGACATGGAAATCGCGGGTCAAACTCGTGACCGGGCAATGCCAGGCCTCGACCGGGTGCCGCTTTCGGCAGATTTTGCGAGGCAAAATCGCCTGACGCGCACGCCGCAGATTTGGCAGGGCCAAATCGCGGGGGTCGGTAGCTCAGGTGGTTAGAGCGCACGCCTGATAAGCGTGAGGTCGGAGGTTCAAGTCCTCCTCGACCCACCACTGTTTTTGCGCAGCAAAACAGTGGTCGCTGTGACAGTGCCTTTTGCAAGCAAAAGGTAACGAGAACAGCCGCGTTGGAAATCGCGCCCAGAATTGCACCGGGTGACGCTCTCGGCAGCTTTTGCAAGCAAAAGCGCCTGCCGCGCACTCCCACAATTTTGGGACAAAATTGTGGGGCCTTAGCTCAGCTGGGAGAGCGCCTGATTTGCATTCAGGAGGTCAGGAGTTCGATCCTCCTAGGCTCCACCAATTGTCTCGCTTCGCTCGTCAATTGGCGTCGCCCAGGCATTTTTAGCGCACCAATCGTCAAGCCGATTGGTAGTGGCTCCACCTTCCATGACAGATACCAACAGAAAGAGCCATCCGATTAGATCGCTCAGCACTGGGTTCAGTGTTGAGCCGTCCAATCGGACGGATCACTGACATCGTTTAGAGAGATACAAATCAACATTGCTTGGTTGCCATAAGTGTTTGGCGACCTCAGTTGGTCTCGCCTTCGGGCGAGAGGTACAATCCAAGTCTAGCCGGCCTGGAGCGTATAGCCCTTCTGAAACGAGCAATCGTTGTCCAAGTCAAGTACACTAACCCGGTTCAGCCGCGAGGCTGGACCATGTCTGACCCGAGAGGGTCAGGCGGGAAAGTATGCTTTTGATCGGTAAAAGCGGATCAGGCGGTACCACGGCGCTCAAGTAGCGAAGCGGTAGCGCATCAACCTGTCTTTTACTGGATCAAATCAAGCGCGAGAAGGGCGTTTGGTGGATGCCTTGGCAGCAAGAGGCGATGAAGGACGTGATACTCTGCGATAAGTCATGGGGAGCCGAGAATAGGCTTTGATCCATGAATCTCCGAATGGGGCAACCCACCTGATACTCAGTTATTATTAGCCGCAAGGTTCTTGATAATTGGGTAAAACAGGTACTTGAGACCTGAATATATAGGGTTTTAAGAGCGAACCCGGGGAACTGAAACATCTAAGTACCCGGAGGAAAGGAAATCAATTGATACTCCCCTAGTAGCGGCGAGCGAACGGGGACCAGCCGAGCCTTGAGCGTGATCAGAACCAGTTGGAAAGCTGGGCCATAGCGGGTGACAGCCCCGTATGAGAAGCGTGATGGGACGTATTAAGTAGGGCGGGACACGTGAAATCCTGTCTGAAGATCGGGGGACCACCCTCGAAGGCTAAGTACTCCTTGCTGACCGATAGCGAACCAGTACCGTGAGGGAAAGGTGAAAAGCACCCCGACGAGGGGAGTGAAACAGTACCTGAAACCGAGCGCCTACAATCAGTCGGAGCTTGACTGGACTCTTATGACACTCTGAGGCCATGGTCCTACCCGAGGAATTGAGCGGCACAACGCCCTCAAGGAACGAAGTGGTGGGGCGGAAAACATGGCCGATGGGACGTTTGCAGTATTGATGTTCATAGCGGGTCTTACCGATATGGGCCTCAATTATTGCGGCACGGCAACGGGTTGCCTGGGCAAGACCGATGCGACACCGCGGGTGGCCTTCTCGGCCGGCTCGGTGATCGAGCGGAATGCCGAGGAAAGCCCGGAAGCCTATCTTCGCTACGATCTCGGACACAAGCGCGGGCCGTTCGGCCAGGCCTTGGGTCTGTCGACGGGCGAGGCGGGATCGTGGATCGGCTTCGGGTCGACCTACACGATCACTCTCGGAAGCAGCCCGGTCTATGCGGAGCTGCACTCGATGCCGGGTCTCTGGATCGAGAACGAGTTCGACCTCGGAGGGCCCATCGCCTTCCGGTCGGGGATCGAGCTCGGTTACGAGATGCGGAATGGCTGGCGCGCGGCGCTCAGCTACGACCATCGATCGAATGCCGGGATTTACGAAGACAATCCGGGGATCGAGACGGTGCAATTCCGGATATCGATGCCATTGCGATGAACGTCTCCAACAGAGTTTATAAGTGTCCAGTCTTGTGACGGCGTACCTTTTGTATAATGGGTCATCGACTTGGTCTATCTAGCAAGCTTAAGCCGTTAGGTGTAGGCGCAGCGAAAGCGAGTCTGAATAGGGCGATGAGTTAGATGGATCAGACCCGAAACCGAGTGATCTAGGCATGACCAGGATGAAGGTACGGTAACACGTACTGGAGGTCCGAACCCACACCTGTTGAAAAAGGTCGGGATGAGTTGTGCCTAGGGGTGAAAGGCCAATCAAACTCGGAGATAGCTGGTTCTCTGCGAAATCTATTTAGGTAGAGCGTCATCCGAATACCCCGGGGGGTAGAGCACTGGATGGGTAATGGGGCCCCACAGGCTTACTGATCCTAACCAAACTCCGAATACCCGGGAGTACTAGATGGCAGACACACTGCGGATGCTAACGTCCGTAGTGGAGAGGGAAACAACCCTGACCTACAGCTAAGGCCCCCAATTCGTGGCTAAGTGGGAAAGCAGGTGGGACGACCAAAACAACCAGGAGGTTGGCTTAGAAGCAGCCATCCTTTAAAGATAGCGTAACAGCTCACTGGTCTAAATAAGTTGTCCTGCGGCGAAGATGTAACGGGGCTCAAGCCACGAGCCGAAGCTTAGGATGCCGTAAGGCATGGTAGCAGAGCGTAGTGTGACATAGGACCTGTCCTCTTTTGCATCCTTCGGGATGTAGCGGAGGAACGGGTTCTTTCTGTGAAGCCGGCCTGTGAGGGATCCGGTGGAGAGATCACTAGCGAGAATGATGACATGAGTAGCGACAAAGAGTGTGAGAGACACTCTCGCCGAAAGTCCAAGGGTTCCTGCTTAAAGCTAATCTGAGCAGGGTAAGCCGGCCCCTAAGGCGAGGCCGAAAGGCGTAGTCGATGGGAACCAGGTTAATATTCCTGGGCCAGGAGATGGTGACGGATTGCGGAGGTTGTTCATCCTTATCGGATTGGATGGGCCGCTGAGCAGTCCCTGGAAATAGCCCTCCTTCGGACCGTACCCGAAACCGACACAGGTGGACTGGTAGAGAATACCAAGGCGCTTGAGAGAACGATGTTGAAGGAACTCGGCAAAATACCTCCGTAAGTTCGCGAGAAGGAGGCCCGGTTCCTAGGCAACTAGGGGCTGGGGGCACAAACCAGGGGGTGGCGACTGTTTACTAAAAACACAGGGCTCTGCGAAGTCGCAAGACGACGTATAGGGTCTGACGCCTGCCCGGTGCCTGAAGGTTAAAAGGAGGGGTGCAAGCTCTGAATTGAAGCCCAGGTAAACGGCGGCCGTAACTATAACGGTCCTAAGGTAGCGAAATTCCTTGTCGGGTAAGTTCCGACCTGCACGAATGGCGTAACGACTTCCCCGCTGTCTCCAACATCGACTCAGCGAAATTGAATTGCCTGTCAAGATGCAGGCTTCCCGCGGTTAGACGGAAAGACCCCGTGCACCTTTACTACAGCTTCAGACTGGCATCAGGCATGTGATGTGCAGGATAGGTGGTAGGCTTCGAAGCAGGAACGCCAGTTTCTGTGGAGCCATCCTTGAGATACCACCCTTCGCCTGCTTGATGTCTAACCGCGAACCGTTATCCGGTTCCGGGACCCTCTGTGGCGGGTAGTTTGACTGGGGCGGTCGCCTCCTAAATCGTAACGGAGGCGCGCGAAGGTTGGCTCAGAGCGGTCGGAAATCGCTCGTTGAGTGCAATGGCAGAAGCCAGCCTGACTGCGAGACTGACAAGTCGAGCAGAGTCGAAAGACGGCCATAGTGATCCGGTGGTCCCAAGTGGGAGGGCCATCGCTCAACGGATAAAAGGTACGCCGGGGATAACAGGCTGATACTGCCCAAGAGTCCATATCGACGGCAGTGTTTGGCACCTCGATGTCGGCTCATCTCATCCTGGGGCTGGAGCAGGTCCCAAGGGTACGGCTGTTCGCCGTTTAAAGAGGTACGTGAGCTGGGTTTAGAACGTCGTGAGACAGTTCGGTCCCTATCTGCCGTGGGTGTAGGATACTTGAGAGGAGTTGCCCCTAGTACGAGAGGACCGGGGTGAACGATCCACTGGTGGACCTGTTGTTGCGCCAGCAGCAGTGCAGGGTAGCTATGATCGGACAGGATAACCGCTGAAGGCATCTAAGCGGGAAGCCCCCCTCAAAACAAGGTATCCCTGAGGGCCGTGGAAGACCACCACGTCGATAGGCCGGAGATGTAAGCGCAGCAATGCGTTCAGTTGACCGGTACTAATGGCCCGATAGGCTTGATTTGATCCAGTAACAGACAGGTCCTCCTGGCTTTGCCGGAACAAAATCAAAAGCATACACAAATGAGTACACTTGGACAGCGATGTTGATTTATACCGCTCCTGGAATGTGAAGGGAGTGCGAACGCGCATTTGCACGCAAATACGCTGCCTCGCACCAAACCTGGAACGCTCCGAAGGAGCGTTCTGGGTTTTACTCGGTTTGGTGGTCATAGCACGAGCAAAACACCCGGCTCCATTCCGAACCCGGCCGTTAAGTGCCGTCGCGCCAATGGTACTGCGTCTCAAGACGTGGGAGAGTAGGTCGCCGCCAAACCTAGCAAAACCCAGAAACAAACACCATATCTCTCTCAAACGATTGCGATCAACGCGCAATACAACACCAAGCGTCGCGGGATGGAGCAGTCCGGTAGCTCGTCAGGCTCATAACCTGAAGGTCGCAGGTTCAAATCCTGCTCCCGCAACCA
>NZ_FTOQ01000037.1 GCF_900156805.1 Roseivivax lentus
CACCAAGCCGCTGCCGCCTAATCTCAAACACAAGCCGAACCAGAGCCTCCGTAGCGAAACAGATCATACTCTCCGAAAAACTCTGACAACGGACACGCGCCATCTTGGCTGCGATCGCGGTGTAGGCCTTGCGGCGCAGATGGGCGTTGTGTCGGTCTTTTGAGATGTAGCGCTCGAACTTGTCTCGGAAGCTATTGATCCGCTTCAGGACGGCAGTTTGGCCGGCCATCCAAAGCGTGCGACGCAGGCGTGCATTGCCATACTTCGAGATCCGACTTTGACCGCGGAACATGCCGGACTGTACGGTGGCGAGGTCCATGCCGCAGAACTTCAGGAACTGCCGGTGATGCCGGAACCGACGCAGGTCACCGGCCTCGGCCAGGATGGTCATGGCGTTGATTGGGCCGATGCCGGGAATGGTCGTCAGCAACTGGTAATCTGGCAGATCGGAGAGCAGTTCGACCGCCCTGGCCTCGATCTCGTTGCGCTGCCGGACAAGGCTTCTGCCCTCTGCAAGGACAAGGCGGAACATGCGAACGGCGTCGGAATCTGCATGTACAGGCAAACCGACGGACTCGACGGCCGTGGCGTAAATATCTGAAAGCAGGCGTTCTTTGGAGACTTTCTTGCCTACCACCTGCCAGGCATCAGCGATGAAGGCCTCCCGAGTCATGGCTGTGATCATCGACGGCGTCGGATACTTCTCGAGGAACGCGAGGAACCAGTCGGTGCGCGAGCTTCGGTGAAACCGTTCGGCCTCGGGGAAGTAGAGCGGCAGGTAATGCGTCAGGATACGGTGCCAGAGCTCTGTCTTCGAACGCGAGACGATCTCGTGCGTCTTCGACAGCTCTTGGATGTCGGCAATCCCGACGACCAGAGGATCGTGAAAGAACTGCACGGCACCGATCTCCAGCATGTGCAGGATGACCTGGGCGTCCTTCGGATCGTTCTTGTCCCAGCTATTGTGCAGAGCTTCCCGCGTTCGGGCGAGGCTGACAGAAGAGACGAGCTTCAGCTCGAACCCCTGCTGTCCAAGATGATGGGCCAGCGACCGGTGATAGTTGCCGGTGGCTTCGAACCCGATCCGCACCGGTAGGTCGTAGCTGACGAGGGCTGCGGACAATCTCCTGAAATCCTCCAGCGAGTTGGTGATTGTCATTCGGCGTCGACGCTTCTTGCCTGGGATTCCAATAAGCACTTCGTGGCGATGTTTGGAAATGTCGATGGCGACCAGCACGGTCGCAGCAGTAGTATCGGTGGCGGTCATAGCCGGTCTCCTCAGCGGTGTGGTTTGTGCAAAACCACTGTTGAGACCTGAGACCCGGTTATGGCCACACGCTGCGCAATTTGAGGGCTGCGCGCGCGGCCATAACCTAAATAAGCGCTTCTTCCCGACGTGCTACGGCACCGAGTTCACCAGCCGCGCCATCCTGAAGTGGGCCGACAAGAACGGGGTGCCTTGGCATTATATCGACCCGGGCAAGCCGCAGCAGAACGCCTTCATCGAGTCGTTCAACGGCAGCCTGCGCGACGAGCTTTTGAATGAGGAGATCTTCGACACCCTGGAGGACGCCCGCAGGAAGCTGGCGCTCTGGCGCTACGATTACAACGCCGTCAGGCCGCATGCGTCTCTGGGAAACCAGACGCCGCTCGAAGCGCGCCGGACGCTTGAGCAATTTGAGGGCTCCGCGCCCGGCGCGCTTGCCCAGAACGACCGGCCAGAATACCAATCTCAAACCCGCAGACTCTCGTTATGAACGAGGGACCCAAGGGGGGCAGGTCATCGATGCCTCGCATCTGCTGGTCAGGCAGACGCTCGCGATGATCGGCATCCCCAGCAGCGCGTATTTCGATCGGTATGCGCTTTGGGTCGAAGGTGGGATCGCCGCGCTGGCGGACCGCTCACTACGCCTGAGATAGGTCTGGAACCGCATCCCGGATGACGTCCGCGAAGCCTTTGCCGCCTTCGCGCTCGATCACGAGGACCTGAGGCGGCGACCTACGGCCAAACCTTTTTAGGTTGGCCGTGGGTCGCACTATCACAGCCAATCGGCTGTTTAGAATAGAAGAGACAAATCCTCTATCTGCATCTCCGTCCCGTCCGCGAACTCGAAGCTCTCGATATGTTGCGCCATGTCCGCCACGCGCAGCTCGCCAGAGCTCTCGCCGTCGTTCCAGAGCATCCGGAGCGCGACCTGGTCCCCGCCATAGGGCAGCGGCCCGTAGTCGAGCGTATCGAAGATGAAGTCGTCGAGCGTCAGATCGCTGAAGACAATCCGATCGGCTGACCCGCTGCTCGCCGTTTCGCCGGAGAGATAGAGTTTCCCCGCGTCCTTCGCGTAACGGTAGGTGTCATTTCCGGCGCCACCGTCCGC
>NZ_FTOQ01000031.1 GCF_900156805.1 Roseivivax lentus
CCTGCTCCACCCCCGTCTGTCATCGGTCCGCGGCTTGCCGTGCGACTTTGAGAAGACAGGGGCAAGCTTGGCCGTCTGATCGCCGGTCGGCAAGAAAAGGTCCTCGATATCACCACTGCGTTTTCCGAGCCATCAATGACGCAGCGCGTCGAGCATCAATGAATCCTGACCCTAGGATCAATCAGCCTCCGGCAAACCCGGCGCGGTTCAAGGCTTGTGCTTGCGGATCGCGAGAGGAAGTGGCCGAGAAGGGCATCCAAGATATCGAAATGACCCAAGGACTGGGATCAGCGCAGATGAACGCCCGCAATCGCATCACCGGGTGAACACGTCGGCGCCGCGGTTGCGCAAGACGTGATCAACTCCAGTAGGCCACGGCACCAGCATGCAGGTTCTGCCATGTCGGCCTTGTTCCGAGCCCGGCATGGTCCACGGCCTCTGTGACCAAACGTCCATGCTCTTCCGGAAACTCCGGTGCCGCGAAAAGCAAGTAGGCGCTATCGAGCGCTGCCAGCGCATGAACGGGTATCGGACGATTCCCCTCGAAAGGCGCCTCGGCCCGTTCCATCCTTGCAGCCTCGTCCGCCGAAAGGACTGCCAGGAACAATTGGCCTGTGCCCATCAGGGACGCGATCCGCTGCGGCCTCGGACCGCGCGCCACACGGGCCTGAGCCTCAGGCAACTCTTTCGACAAGGCGGCAACTACGTCTTTGGCAAGCTCATAGGTCCGGAAGTCACCCCGATGCGAGCCGATCAAAAGGTGTTTCTGCCGGTAAACCACCCATTGGCCATAGGGCGTATGTGCATAGGCGGGTGCTGCAAATGCTGCACCCGCCATGGCCAGGAATCCGCGCCTATTCATCGACGAACACGTCTTTGTTCAAGACCGCCGTGATAATGTAGTTCGGAACATCGACGACTTGTCCCACACGCAGGTCCACAGCGACGGACGCCAGTACATAAGCTTGCTCCCGGGTCAGTCCGTAGGTCCGCGTGATGTGGTCGATCATCTGCGTCAGCGCGTTGCGTGCGGCCAAGGTCAGGTCCTCGGACAGCTGTGGCAGATCCTCGATGACCTCGCTTTCGAGATAGGTATGATAGGTCGGGACTGACCCGACATCCTTCAGAGGATAGCCGATTGTCTGGTGAAACGCGGACGGTTCGATGTCCTTGATTTGCTGTCCGCCTTCGACTTGGGGGCTGGTAATGAATTCGCCCTGACCCTTGCGGATCTCAGTCGTCACTGTGACCACAGCGCCTGTTTCGATCGCGGTGCCAGACACCTCGCCGTCTCCTTGTGCGTAATGCACATCACCGATGAAGAGGTTGCAGCCGTCGACAAAGCACGGGATGAGGATGGTTGTTCCCACCTGCATTTGCTGCACATCCATGTTGCCGCCATTCTCACGCGGCGGAATGGTGCGGAGGCAGCGCGTTTCCTGTGAGCCACCTGCTCCACAGATCGCGGCCGGGTGTGCGCCGGTCGGCTCGGGCGGCAAGGCAATACCGCCTGCCGAGGCAAGCTCGGTTTCACGCGCAAGCCACGCCTCAACCTCCGGCTCACCTGGCATGGTACCGATGGAGCCGGTGAACGCTTCGTAAGGGATCGCGATACCCGGCATTGCATCGGACACGGCATGTGTGCGCGTCTGCTTCCAGCCGACGAAGAAGGGCTCCGTGAACTCGTCCCGGAGGAAGCCGAAACCCGGGACGATAACGGTATAGCCGAACTCGTCCGGCGCGATGTCGACAACCGTCACAGCAAGGACATCGCCGCGTTCCGCGCCTTCGATCGCGACCGGACCCGTCATCGGGTGCACGCCGGACAAATCCAATGCCGCGACATCATCGGCATTGGAATCCAGGGTCAGGTCGCTGTCCAGCGCATCGCGTGTCTCGAAGACGATGAAATCGCCCGGCGATGCGGTCGCAACCGCTTGTATGTCCGGATGATATCGATTGAAGCAGTTCGGATCGTCGGAACAGAAAGCGCCTTCCTTGGCGACCACGACCTCGGTCTTCCACGTCACATCGGTGGTATCGGCCATTACCGGTCCTGCCAAAGCGGCCAAGCAGCAGCTTGCCAGCCGCAGATGTAATGAATTCATTTCAATATTCCTCTCTGTTTCAAGCCAACTTGGTCTGAGCGTTGGGTTGTCCGCTCAACCGCCGACGTTTTTCGCGCGTCCTCCAGCTTCCGAAAGTTGCCCGATAATGGAACGAATCTGGCACATGGCACGCGCGCATCTGTCCAGCATGCCACAAATGCTCGCTTTTTGCAGGAAGAGGTCACGTGACCTGCTCCGATGAAATGTCCTCGATTTGAGTTCAGCCTGTTCTCCAACCGAGGAGACAGACGACGAAGAGAAGCCGTTTCGGCGAAGAACAAGTCATCGGCATTCTGCAGGAGCGCCGGGCAGGGCTTGGCGCGAAGGATTTGTGTCGCAAGCATGGGATCAGCGATGCGACCTTATACAGATGGCACTCCAATTATGGCGGGATGGAAGCGTCTGACGCGCGGCGCTTGAAGATGCTGGACTCTGAGAATGCCAAGTTGAAGCGCCTGTTGGCCGAGCGGATGCTTCATGTTGCGACGTTCAAGGAAATGCCCGGAAAGAACTTCAGAGGTCCGTTTCACGCAGGAATGCCGCGAACGGGGCCATGACGACCAGGCGTTACAATCAGAAGCGCGCGGATGTGTCGGCCGGGATCGATCCGCGGAAGGTCCGGACAGGAGCGGTCCGTCAAGCGGGGCGACCCTCGGCATGTGCTGGACCGACCCACACACGCGTTCGGGCTACTCGACGGGCGTAATCTCAAGGGTGACGTTCGCATACCAATCGGCAACCGCGCGGATCTCCGCATCGTCCAGCGGTGCCGCGATTTCGGACATGATCTCGTGCTTCCGATTGCCGCTGCGAAACGCCTTGAGCTGCGTGTCGATATAGATGTTCGTCTCTCCGGCGAGGTTGGGTGCGTCGAGAAGCAGCGAAATACCATCTGCCCCGTGGCATGACACGCAGGCTTGCGGGGCATCGCTCTCGCTGACACCCTCGGCGAGGGTCGCGACCGCTTCATGCGAGGCATACCAGGCCGCAACGTCGGAAATCTGCTGGGCGGATAGGCCTGCGGTCACGACGGACATCATTTCATGCTCGCGCGCGCCGGTCTTGAACGCCATGAGCTGGGCTTCGAGGTATGCTTTGGGTTCGCCTCCGATATGCGGCGCGATCGGGATCTGCGCATAGCCATCGATGCCGTGACAGGTCCGGCACATATTGGCGATCTGGCGCCCGGCCGCGGGATCGTCGGCCGCGGCGGAAGAGCCCCCGGCGAGCATGAGCCCGCCGAGAACAGTTAATAGCGCGAACCTCATTCCGAGGCGGTGGGGTTGTAGGCGATCCGCCAGATCGCACCGGCGAAGTCGTCGGAGATCAGCATCGAGCCGTCGGGCAGGAATTCGATGTCCATCGGACGGCCGCGATACTCGCCGGTCTCCTCGTTCAGCCAGCCATCGGCGAAGACCTGCGCCCCGACCGCGTCTCCGGTTTCGGGGTCGAGGGCGGTGAACATCACGCGCGCGCCGACCGGCGTCGTGCGGTTCCAGGAGCCATGCTGCGCCCAGAAGATGCCGCCGTGATATTCCTCGGGGAAGCTGTCGTCATGGTAAAAGCGCATGCCGAGATCGGCCGCATGTGCCGTCAATTCGAGCTGCGGTTCGACGAACTCGACGCCTTCGGGACGCGGATGATCGCTTTCCGAGACGATCTCGACCCGCGAATTGGTCCACGGGAAGCCGAAATGCTGGCCCGCCGCGGTCTGACGGTTCAACTCGCCCGGAGGAATGTCGTCGCCCATGCCGTCGACCTGGTTGTCGGTCCACCACAGCTCGCCCGTCGCGGGATTGAAGTCCTGACCGACCGAGTTCCGCACGCCGCGGGTATAGACCTCGCGTCCGGTGCCATCGGTGTTGATGCGGATGATGCCGCCGATGCCCCATTCGTCATACATGTCGATCTTCTCGACCGGCTGAACGTTGTGCGGTTGCCCGAGCGAGACGTAAAGCTTGCCGTCCGGCCCGATATCGCAGACCCGCGCGGAGTGGTTGAAGCTTTCCTCTTCGGGCGGGATCAGCTCTCCCTGCGCGACCACGGTGCCCACGGCGATATCCGGGCTTTCAAAGAAGAATTCCGCCGCCGGGAAGACCAGAATGCGGTTCCGCTCCGCGATATACAGGAACCCGTCCGGCGAGAAGCAAGGCCCGTTCGGGATGTCGAAGGTGACGGAGGGTGCGAAGTCCTTCACCTCGTCGGCCACCCGGTTGCGGTCACGGTCGACGATCGACCAGACCTTGTCCTTGCGGGTCCCTGCGAACAGCACGGTGCCCTGCGGCGCCATCGCCATCGAACGCGCATCGGGCACGACCGCATAGAGGCTGACCTCGAACCCGTCGGGCACGTTGATGTGCTCAAGGATCGCGGTAAGTGAATCGGCCCGCTCACCTTCCTGATCAATGTAGGTGAAGGTCGCGTCCGTCTTCTGCATGTTGCTCAGTTTTTCCATGTTGTCCTGAGCCAGCACCGGGCTGGACAGCATTGTTCCAAGCAGAAGCCCGGAAAGAATTTTCCGACTAATCATTTGTTCCTCCCAATTTGACGTAAGGCGGCGTCGCATTCTGAAAGTGCCGTCTCGCCGCAGACCATCAGGATCGCTTTACGTTGGGGAACTTGTCAACTTTCTTGCGATCTCTGTGAGCCGATGGCAGTGACTGAACCGCCGTCCTTTTCAAGCCGTTTCCTCATGATGGCTGCCCGGCTCTCTGTTCGACAACAGCGCGGCCCTGACGGGTCTGGAGTTCTCGAGCAACGGAGGATTTTGGCTCAACGGAGCCATCAGGGCGCGCACGGATAAGCATGGAACCCATGGATAGAAGGGCGGCACTGCAGGAGTTCCAGGCCGGATCATGTGAGGCAGAAAGACCCCGCACCGGATCGGGCCTCGCGGGCGAAATCGTCGCGGGAATAGAGCCATATCAATAACGGCCCGGCGGGCGTCGGCTAACATTCTCCGGATGCGTCGTTTTCAATAGGGGCAAATATGTCCGACCCTCATGCTCGTTCCCGCCGTTCCACGTCTTTCGCGAAGCGTCCGGTACCCGCGTCTCTGCGTCCGGGCTGTGACGATCCGGCAACCTCTCCGATATCGGGCGGGAAAGGCGCGCCGGGGGATGCCCTTCAGACGCGCGATGCCTCTGACTGTGTGATCCCTTGAGACACCGGTCCGCGGGGGTTACCGAGGCCGCCCAGCCCGTTGCGTCTGCGACGGAGGGCGAGGGGCGTGCGGAACCGGTCCCGCCCGCCGCACTTGAAACCATGCGGCTCCGCCATCGCGTGGTGGTGCCCGCCGCCTTGTCCGAGGACGAACGCGACGCCTTTGCCAGACGTCTTTATCATGTGCACGCGCAAGTCTTCGCGGGCCTCACCGCACAGGAATTCCGCGAGCATGTCATAACGCCCCCGGCAGAGACGACGCGGATACAGATATACGAGACACCCGAGGGGCAGATACTGGGCTATTGCGGGATCCATCGATACCGGCGCCGAGTGCGCGGCAGGGATGCCATCGTGCTGCGCGCCGAGGCGGGGCTCTTGCCGGAATATCGTGGGCGCGGAGTGACCTACGGGTTCGGGATGATCCGCGCTGCGGTCGAAAAACTCCGGCACCCGTTCACGCCGGTCTATTACCTCGGCACCCTGGTGCACGCGTCCAGCTATCACCTGTTCTGCAAATATTTCCCGCGGCTGTTCCCGCGGCCGGATGCGGCCAACCCGGCGGAAATGCAGGAGGTCGCGCGCGAACTCATCGAGAGTTTCTCCGACCCGCCGGTGACGCCTTCGGATCCGTTCATCCGAGATGTCGGCTGGGTGACGATCGAGACGCCGCAGGAAACCAGGCTCAATGCGCGCGATGACCGACCGGATGTCGCGTTCTTCAAGAAGCGGAACCCGGGCTACGGGCTGGGGCACGGCCTGGTCGTGGTGGTGCCGATGACCTTCGGCAATCTCGCCGACGCCCTTCGCCTGCGGGCGGCCGAGCGCCTGCGTATGAAGGTCGGTCACTACAAGCCGGAGCTCTGAGCTGCAGGCTCCTTGCGCGAACCTGTGCCGTCGTCCTTACGCTTGATACACATACTGGCCCGGCGCCGGCATGATCGGCGGCAGGCCCGCGCCGGCGGACCCCATGGCAGGCGGTTCGGTTCGTGCGCTCGACGCGTCGGCCAACCAGCGCACCCAGTCGGTCCACCACGACCCCTCGCGCGGGTCATGCGCCGCAAGCCAGGTATCCGGATCGACATATCGCGCTCCGGCCGGGCGATGCCCGATGCGGAAATGACGGCGTGGGTGGCCCGGTTCGCTCAGGATACCGCCGTTATGGCCGGAATTGGTAAGCACGAAGGTCAGGTCGCAATCGGTGAACAGGCGGATTTTGTAAACCGAGCGCCAGGGCGCGATGTGATCGGTCTCCGTTCCCACCACGAAAAGCGGCACGTCGATATCCTTGAGCGCGATCACGCGACCCTCGACCGCGAAGCGCCCGGCGGTCAGGCGGTTCTCAAGAAACAGCCCCCTGAGATATTCCGAATGCATCCTGGCGGGCATGCGGGTCGTGTCGTTGTTCCAGACCGTAAGGTCCGAGGGCAGGTCATCCCGGCCGAGGAAATAGCGCTTCACGGCGCGGGCATAGATCAGGTCTTCTGCACGGATGGAGGCGAAGGTCCGGCTCATCTGCGGACGATCGAGATAGCCCTGGGCCCACATCATGTCCTCAAGGAAGGCGACCTGGCTTTCGTCGAGAAACAACAACAGCTCGCCCGCCTCGGAAAAATCGGTCTGCGCCGCCAGAAAGGTCACGGTCGCCAGCCGGTCGTCGCCATCCCGCGCCATGGTCGCCGCCGCGATGGCCATGATCGTGCCACCGAGGCAATAGCCCATAGCGTGGATCTTCCGGTCCGGGACGATCTTGCCGACGGCGTCCAGCGCGGCCATCACGCCGTCCTTGCGGTAATCCTCAAGCGACAGATCGGCCTGTTTGCGGGTCGGGTTGCACCAGGAGATCGCAAAGACCGTGAAGCCCTGTTCGACCAGGTAACGGATCATCGAGTTTTTCGGCGAAAGATCGAGGATGTAGTATTTCATGATCCAGGCGGGCACGATCAGAACGGGTTCCGCATGCACGGTTCCGGTCGTCGGCGCGTATTGGATCAGTTCGAATATCTCGTTGCGAAAGACGACCTCGCCCGGGGTGCATGCGAGGTCCTCGCCGATGCGAAACCCTTCGGGCGGCTCTGTCCGAGTCTGGGTCAGCGTATGCGTCATGTCGTTGAGCAGATGCTGAACGCCTTCGGCGATATTCCTGCCACGGCACTCGATGGTCTGTTCGATGATCTCGGGATTGGTGAGGGGCATATTCGATGGCGAGACGACGTCGAGCGCCTGCCGCACCATGAACCGGACGCGCTCGCTGTCGGCCGCGGACAGGCCGCGCAGCTCGTCCGTGGCATGATCCCACCAATCCTGCGTGGCCAGGAATGATTGCTGCCAGAACAAGAAGGGCATCTTTGCCCAGCCTGAATGGGCGAACCGCGAGGCGTAAGGCTTCGGCTGAAAGGGCGGGGCCGCGTCCGCGTCCTCTCCGATCCCTGAGATGTGCGAGATCACGCGTATGGTGTTCTTGACCGCCCTTTCGGCCAGTTCGATCTGCCGCCCCGGGGCCCGGCTCATATGCAGGGCCCAATCGTTCCAGGCTTGGAATATAGAGAAGGGCGACAGCCCGGCGGTATTGCGCGCGAGGAGCGCCCGGGCGATCCTGTCGAGATGCTCGTAGGGGTGCTCTTCCCGCGGCTGGGGCGCAGGGAGGCGGGGCACCAAATCATGCACTTTTGCGGGCAGTTTGGCATGGATGCGTGTTGGATGTCACCGAGAACTGACCCGGCATTGTCACCGAGAACTGACCCGCCCTTTCGTTATGTTTGCTGGTTCATGATGGGGTCAATGCTGGT
>NZ_FTOQ01000029.1 GCF_900156805.1 Roseivivax lentus
TGCCCATCTCCAACCCCCATATCTGCCATGCAGATAGGGAATCACAAATCAAGCCTCATGGGAATCCTGAATCAGAAAGCTCGCAACCCGCTCTAAAGGAGGTCCGCAAAACAGCTTGACGGGCGTCAGCGCATGCGCGGGGTGTCGTGACAGGTTCAGAATGGAAAAACCTGTCGGGTCGCGAGTTGCAGATTATTCAGGTGCCCCTTCGTCGGGAAGGGGCCATTTTTGGTGATCGGCGGCAGAACAATCGCATGGTTGGAGGGGCTACGCGACGTATGACCGGCAAAATACTGCCTTCGGTCGAATTTGGGGCTTGGGTGAGGGTTGCTGGCAAGAAAACCGCGTCGAGGATGATAGGTCTCAGCCTCAGCCGTCGTAAGCGCTTGCGTGCCTCATCGTGACACGACGTCCCTATGCAACATTGCCGGCACCAGGGCTGTATGGCAGGTCCTTTTGAGTCTTTTAGAAAAATGATGGCCCCCTGAATAATGTCCAAAAAGACCCTGAACACAGCCAACCTCGAAAGACAGGGTGCAGAGAAGTTGGCTTCGCTCGTCATGGATCTTGTGCAGGGCAGCGCTGCCCTGCAGCGTCGCGCCCGGATGGAACTCAGCGCGGCTCAGGGGCCCAAGGACGTCGCGACCGACCTGCGCAAACGCTTTGCCTCATTGCGCAGGTCACGCAGCTTTGTGGATTGGCGGAAACAGAAGGCACTGGTCAAGGAACCGTGCGGTATCCTTGCGATAATCGAGACATCCGTCGCTCCGCATGATCCGAATGAGGCCTTTGAGCTGCTCTGGTCCTATCTTCTCCTGGCTTCGTCGATCCATGACCGTACCGATGACAGCAACGGGGCTGTCGGAGATGTCATGAGCGACGCCGTGGACCTCATTGAACAGCTCTCGTCGCGGGTCGACGTCGGGGGCGAAGCGCTCGCAGAGCGTATCCTCGAAGCCGTGGCCGACGCGGGATACGGGGAATTCGATGGTATCATCCCGGCCACTTCCGTGGCGCTTGGGACCGAAGGGCTGGAACATCTCAAGCGGATCACCGCAGAGTGGCAATCGGCTCCGCCCAGCCAGGAGGACATCGAGCAGTATCAGGGCTTCGGGCTGCAGTCGTCGCCAGAGGACAGCATCCGGCGGAACAAGGTTCTCACGGCGTCGGTCATCCTCGCCGATATCGCGGATGCACAAGGCGATGTGGATGCCTACATGGCGCGCTATTCCGCAGAACAACTGACCTATGCGACCATCGCGCCCGACGTTGCGCGCCGACTGCTGGACGCGGGACGCCCTGAGGAAGCGCATGACATCATATCCCGCGCCCGATCAGCGGATGCGGCCAAACCGTTCCGCATAATCGATCCCGACCTCGACGAGGTCCTTGAGGCCTGCCTCGAGCAGCTGGACCGAACAGACGATCTGATGGCGCATCTCTGGGATGCCTTCGAGCAAACCCTCAGCACGCGACCTCTTCGAAAATACCTGAGTCGGCTCCCGGATTTCGATGATATCGAGGCCGAGGAAAAGGCGCTTGACCTGGCTTCACGCCACTCCGATCTCGACGCAGCGTTGAGTTTTCTTGTCGTCTGGCCAGCACGTGATCAAGCGGCAGCTCTTGTGCTGGCGCGGAACGAGGATCTGGACGGCAATCATTATGAGCTTCTATCGGCTGCCGCGGACGCTCTCGAAACCGATTATCCCCTCGCCGCCACGCTCCTGCGGCGCAGCATGGTTAGCGATACGCTGGACGGGGCCAAATCAAAACGCTACCGGCATGCGGCGCGTCATCTCGCCGAATGCGCCGCCACCGATGTGATGATTGATGATTACCGGACTTTTCCAACGCACGCGGACTTCGTTGGAAGTCTCAGGAAGAAGCATGTGCGCAAATATGGTTTCTGGCAGTTGGTCGATACATTGAACTGAATATCATAGCTGGTGGCGAGATCAATAAATCCCACCCAACCGTGCGTTTCAAACTGGTGCCAAAATGTTGGCAATCTGCAGAAAAGGGCGGATTGCGGACCTTCGTGGCGCGACGCACCAGGGTCCGGTTTGCGGACTATTTTGTTGAAAAACTCACGCTTGATCGAGGGACATGCCGCTGATTCAATTCTGCCCAAGGGCGGGAGGAATGGCGATGATGGGACCGAGGCAGGAGGCGCAGGCCTGTCCGTCCAAAGCCAAGTGCTGCCCCAACGCCGACGCCAGAAAGATAATCGGCGAAGAGAACGAAGACGCCGGCCAGGTCGCCCGAGATATCGCGAAGACGCGCCAGTACGACATATCGATGAAGCTCAGGAAGAAGGTCGAGATGCTCTTCGCGCACCTGAAGCGCATCCTCGGACTGGGGCGGCTACGATTACATGGCCCATGTGGCGCAAACGACGAATTCCTGCTCGCCGCCACCGCCCAGAACCTCAGGAAACTGGCAAAGATTTTTCCTGCCCCGCAGCAAACGCGAAAAGCCTGATCAGAAAGGCCGCGGCCCGCTCTTCAGGGCGCGACTTTCTGCGCCAGCAACACGCTGTTTTTCCGAGGAATCCGGACCACAACGGGCGTACGCGGCGCGTGCACGGGCGTCCGGTTTCAGGCAAATGCCGCTCGTTTCTCGCCGCCCAAGTTGTTCGCTCATTCCGAGCGCTTTCCCGCAAGCAGATTTGCATTTTCGGTGAATATGTCCTGCAAAAAATCAATAACTGCGCGGATGCGCGGTGCGCGGGCCATCGACAGATGGACTTCGGTCCAGGCCGTCTGAGTCCAAACGGGATTTGGCAGAACGCGTTTTAACGTGGGGTCCGTGTCGCCGACGAAGCAATCGAGGATACCAATTCCCACACCCGCCCGGACCAACTCGTGAATGTGACTTTCTGTGCTCGCCCGAGCGACAATCGTGCCATCCGGAAAGCTATCCGCCAGAATGCGGGCATAATCCGAGCCTTCGTATTCTCTTGGAAGCCCGATCAAATTCAGTCCTGGGCCAAACTGCGATCCTTTCGTGGAATAGGCCGCCTGCACCAGCGTGCCAAGCCGTCGTCCGACTGAATCGGGGTGCCGAGGTTCGCGGCTGCGAAGCGCTATGTCCGCCTTGCGCCGTGACAGATCCGCGAAATCCAGATGCGAGGAAAACGTGATCTCCAGGCCGGGGTATCGATCAAGAAGACCGGGAAGCTGCGGAATGATCAAGTGATTGAAGATCGCATCCAATCCGGAGAGCCGCACCGTGCCATCGATCCGCTGATCTGCGCCTTCGATCTCGTTCTGCAGTGCCTGCGCGTCAAGCTCCACTTGTTCGGCGAGCGCAATGACCCGATGACCCGCTTCGGTCGGGACGAAGCCGCTGTTCAATCTGTCAAACAGGCGCGCCCGAAAGGCACCTTCGATGGCGGCAATCCTACGGCCGACGGTCGTAGGATCTTTTTCGAGGTCGCGGGCCGCGCCGGCGAGCGTTCCTGTCTTGGCGACAGAGAGCACGACTTTCAAATCGTTCCAGTTCATGCCTGCAGTTTTGCAGCATGATGATGCATTTGCATCAGTTTTTTTGCGGCATTGCGTCTGGCACGCTTGTGGGTGACTGGCGGCCTCGATGGTCTCGGCCGCCTCCGACATAAGGAGATCGAAATGTCACCAATTTCCGCCTTGCACGCTCACGAAGACGACATATCGCGTGTGGTTTCGACGCTTGTCACCGCCTTTGTGGATGACCCGTTCATTCGGTGGATGTTTCCGGAACCCCAACGGTACCTCGCCGCATTTCCCCTCGTCTTGAAGTACTTTGCAGGCGCGGCCTTCGAAACCGGAACAGCCTACAAGAGCGAAGATATCAAAAGTGCAGTGCTCTGGTTGCCACCCGGAATTTCCCCTGATGAACAAGGTCTTGGGCAGGTGCTCGAAGAAAACATCGATGCCGAAAGACAAGCGCAGGTCTTTGCTGTCATGGAGCAGGTCGGCGCTGGACATCCCGAAGAAGCGCACTGGTATCTGCCGGCCATGGGCGTCGATCCCCGGGTTCAAGGCCGTGGATATGGTGCCGTGTTGCTGGGCGAGAGCCTGCGCAAATGCAAGACGACCTGCAAATTGGCTTATTTGGAATCGACCAATCCGAAGAACATTCCGTTTTATCAGCGCCACGGCTTCGATGTGATCGGCGAGATACAGATCGACGGATCGCCGGTTTTGACCCGAATGCTCCGAGATAGCCCCTAAATTCGCTTGATGGCGGCGGACCCGAGTGAAGTCCCTTGATCCATCGTCACACGCTGCCAGCTTCGGCGCAGGTTTTCGGACATTCGAGCACAGGCCATCGGAAAGTTTCCCTGAGAAAGAGAGGCTACACAAATTGACCAGCTGCCATCGGTAATGAGCTTGACGTCGCATAGGCAGACCACAACGGACCTGGCCTTGGAGATTATATGGTGGAGAGAGCACACGAAGTTCGGCGGAATCCGTACATTCGCTATCAGTAAGAGCGACCTTGCTCGCGTTCCCGGAAGAAGACATTCTCACGTCATTCTTGCGAGCATGTCGTAGCCTGCGGAATGAAATCGCCGATCAGCTGGAAGAAAAAACACTCAAGGCGTCGCGCGACATATTCGACGCAATGATCACTCCGGGGATAGGAGAAGTCACTTCCAGCGACGTTTCTGCCGGATCCTGCTCAAACCGCCTTGTCCGGCATCAGTAGATGTTCGTCTCGCGCGCACCGTGCTCGACGCTCCAGCCGCGATACATGCCTTCGCAATTAAAGGGCGCCGCGAAGCTGCCGTCCGCAGCGACCGCGATCAGTCCGCCGGAGCCGCCGATCGCGGTAAGATCGTCTTGAACCACCCCGGCGGCTGCTTCGTGAAGAGAGGCCGAGACCAAGCGCATCCGGGCGTCGATCTCGTGCGCAACGGCCAGTCGCAGGAAAGCTTCTCCGTCACCGGTGGCTGAGACGGCGCAGCTTCGGTTGTCGGCGAAGGTGCCCGCGCCGATGACTGGGGTGTCGCCCACGCGGCCGGCGCGCTTGGCGGTCATTCCGCCGGTCGAAGTGGCGGCCGCCACCGAGCCGTGCCGGTCAAGCGCGACGGCGCCCACAGTGCCGTGTCGGCGACTGGGATCGTCATTCAGCCTACCGGTGCGCTCCATCTCGAGCGTCTCCTGCAGGCTGTTCCAGCGCGCTTGGGTGAAGAAGTACGCGTCCTCCTCGAAAGGCAGCCCGGCCTCGGTGGCGACGGCCTGCGCGCCTTCACCCATCATCAGCACGTGTTCGGTCCGCTGCATCACCGCGCGGGCGGCGCGGATTGGGTTGCGGGGGCCGCAGATGCCGGCGACCGCGCCTGCCATCCGGTCGCGCCCCTCCATGATCGCGGCGTCCATTTCGTGCCGACCGTCGCGGGTGAACACCGCGCCGCGCCCCGCGTTGAACAGCGGTTCGTCCTCGAGCGCGCAGACCGTCGCCTCGACCGCGTCGAGCGCGCTGCCATCGGCGGCCAGCACGGTCTCGCCGACGGCCAGGACCCGGTCGAGCGCCGCGTGATAGCGCGCCTCGGCTTCGGGCGTCATAGCATCTCGGGGGAGCACCCCGGCGCCACCATGGATCAAGAGAGTGAAGCCGCCAGTCATGTTGCACCTCGTGCAAAATTTCGGATAGGCATCATCCCTCGTACCAAAGACCTGCCGAAACAAGTGGCAGTCTGCGGCGCAAAGATCAAATCTTGCGACAATGGGCTGTTGCGTACACGAAATGTTGGTAAGCTAAGCCACAACATCTTGGGCATCGCCCCCAATTCAGGACAAATTGATGGACATGTCGGCAAAGGTTACCAAGGGTGCTCCGGAAACCGGCCCGGCGCCGCGGCGCACCCGCGGCGCGCTTGTCGCCATTGGCGGAGCCGAGGACAAGACCAACGAGATCGGCATCCTGCGCCATGTGCTGGCCCTGTCGATCACGCCCGGTCCGGTGGTGGGCGTGATCACCACCGCCAGCAGCATTCCTGACGACGTTTTCTCCGCCTACGATGCAGCGTTCCGCACAATCGGCGCGTCGGATGTGCTTGACGTGCGTGTGCGCGACCGGATTGGCGCCAATGCCTCGAACGTGATCGAGATGATCGAGCGGTTGGACGTCCTGTTCATCTCGGGCGGCGACCAGATGCGATTGACGCATGTCTTAGGCGGCTCGCGAGCGCTCGACTCGATCAGGAGACGACACGAGGCGGGGATGGTTATTGCCGGCACGAGCGCGGGCGCGGCCTGTCAATCGTCGACTATGGTGTATGGCGGCGCGGCCGACGATGCGCTGCGCAAGGGAGTCGTCAAGATGTCGGCCGGTTTCGGTTTCGTGGATGGCGTGATCATCGACACGCACTTCCTGGAACGGGGACGGTTTTCACGCCTGATGGAGGTTGGCGCGACCAACCCCGAGTACCTCGGCGTCGGGCTCGGAGAGGACGCGGCAGCACAGTTTGACGGCGATCTGATCCGGGTCTTCGGCTCCGGTCACGTGATCCTGGTTGACAGTTCGGACATCAGCGGGTCGAATGTTTATGATCTCGCCGAGGGACAAGCCGTTGCGGTTTCCGGCGTGAAAATGCACGCGCTGGTCGACGGGTATGGATACTGCCTCACGGACCGGCGGGTCCTCGGGCCGGACGAGCTCGAGGCACAAGGCCTGGAGCATAGGATTGCATATTCTTGAACACCGCGCGCTGCGCGGCCCGAACTATTTTAGCCGCTACCAAGCAATCTACATGCGGCTCGACATCGCCGATCTTGAGGACCGACCGAGCGAAAAGGTGCCCGGGATCGTGGACGCCCTCAGGGCGCTGATACCCACCATCTATGAGCATCGCTGCTCGGTCGGTGAACCGGGAGGTTTCCTGCAGCGCGTAGCCAACGGCACCTATGCAGGGCACATGGTCGAACACGTCGCCATCGAGCTGCAGAACCTGGTGGGCTTTACCGTGGGGTACGGCAAGACCGTGGACAGCTACGACCGCGGCATCTACGACGTCGTCTATCGCTACCGCGACGAGGCGACCGGAATTGCGGCGGGAGTGGCGGCCGTCGAGATCGTGCGCAAGCTGTATGATAGCCAGCCGGTCGATCTGCAGCCGCATATCGACCACCTCAAGGAAGTGCGCGACGCCAACGCGCTGGGTCCGTCGACGGGCTCGATCGTGAACGCGGCCAAGGCGCGCAACATCCCGTGGCACAATCTAACCGAAGGCACCAGCTACACCCAGTTGGGACATGGCAAGAAGCAGCGCCGGTTCCAGGCCACGGTCACGGACGCGTCGGGGATCATCGGGCACTCGATCGCCGACGACAAAGACTGGACCAAGCAGATTCTGGCAGATGCGGGCGTGCCCGTGCCGCGGGGTCAGACATGCTATTCCTTCGAAGAGGCGCGGGCCGCCGCCGATTGGATCGGCTGGCCGGTGGTGACCAAGCCGCTATCGGGCAACCACGGCCGCGGCGTGACCACCGATATCGCCTCGGTCGGTGATCTGCGCTCTGGGTACGACGCTGCGGTATCGCGGGCCCGCGACGATTACGCTGGCGTGATCGTCGAGAGCTACATCAAGGGCGAGGATCACCGCATGCTGGTGATCGGCGGCAAGCTGGTCGCCGCCGCGCGGCGTCGCCCCGCACATGTGACGGGCGACGGCACGCACACGATCCAGCAACTGATCGACACCGAGAACAAAGATCTGCGGCGCGGCGTCGGACACGAGAACCTGCTGACCCAGATCGACGTCGACGACCAGACCCGGCGCATGCTGGATCAGGCGGGGCTGGCGCTTGACACCGTGCTGCCCGAGGGC
This sequence comes from Roseivivax lentus, assembly GCF_900156805.1. Taxonomy (GTDB): domain Bacteria; phylum Pseudomonadota; class Alphaproteobacteria; order Rhodobacterales; family Rhodobacteraceae; genus Roseivivax; species Roseivivax lentus. The sequence goes on from NZ_FTOQ01000029.1 coordinate 7,817, forward strand.
GAGATCGCCTTCCTGAAATCGACCGCCAACATCTCGACCGGGGGCACCGCCGCCGACTTGACCGACGAGGTCCACCCCGAGGTCAAGTTCGCGATGGAGCGGATCGGCCGATTGGTCGGTCTGGACGTCATCGGCATCGACCTGCTGTGCCAGAACGTTTCGATCCCGCTGGACCAGCAGCCCGCTGGCGTGGTCGAGGTCAATGCCGGTCCGGGGTTCCGGATGCATATGGCGCCGACCCACGGCACGCCTCGCCCGGTGGGCGAGCACGTCATCGACATGCTTTTCCCCGATCCGACCGACGACGGCCGCATTCCGATCACGGCGATCACCGGTACCAATGGCAAGACCACGACTACGCGTCTGACCACGCATATCCTGCGGCAGGCTGGCTGGTCGGTAGGTATGGGCTGCACCGGCACGGTCGAAATCGACAACAACGTCATCCTGCGCGGCGATTACTCGGGGCCCGCGGCGGCTCAGGCTGTGCTGCGCGAACCCACCGTGGAACATGCCGTGCTGGAAGTCGCACGCGGCGGCATCATGCGCCGCGGCCTTGGTTTCGACGAGGCGGATGTTGGAGTGCTGTTGAACATCGCGTCCGACCACCTTGGCGAGCGCGGAATCCACACCCTCGACGAGCTTGCGCGTTGCAAGACCGTCGTGGTCGACGCGGTCAAGCGCAAGGGCGAGGGGGGCTATTGCGTACTGAACGCCGACGATCCGCTGGTGATGGACCAGGGCACTTACTGGGCACGCGGCGAGATCATCTATTTCACCATGGACCCGGACAATCCCGCGCTCGTCGACCACTTGGCCGGGTTGGGGATGGTCCTGACTGTGAAGCAGGGAAAGATCGTGCTGCTGCGCGGCAAGGTCACGGTCGACATCGTCGAGGTCAACGACGTACCCATTGCCTTCGAGGGGCACGCGCCCTTCAACGTGCAAAATGCGATGGCGGCGGCAGGCGCAGCCCTGGCACATGGGATCGAGATTGACGATATCCGCGCCGGACTGCTGACCTTCCATCCAACGCCCGCCCAGATGCCTGGTCGGACGAATTACTTCGAGGCCGACGGCGTGCGCTGTCTGATCGATTACGGCCACAATGTACCCGCGCTGGTGGCACTGGAACCTCTGGTCCGGGGCCTGGGCACGCAGCGCAGGATCTCCGTCTCGACCGCGCCAGGCAATCGCCGCGATGAGGACCTGCAAGCGCTCGGCGCGCAGCTCGCGAGGATGTGCGACACCGTCATCGTCTATGAGACCGACGCGCGTGGCCGCGAAAAAGGTGAGGTCGCTCGACTGATCCGCGATGGTGCGGCAGCCCAGGGCGGAGCCGACCGGGTCGAGATCATCATGGACGAGGCCGACGCCGTCGACCGCGCGATGGATATCGCTGAGCCCGGCGATTTCCTGCTGCTTTTGGTCGATGACATCGCGGGCACCACCGACCGGCTCAAGGGGCGCAGCTTCGCCACCCAAGCCAAGCTGGCGCAGACCTGACGCGGGCACCGGTCCTTGGCCTGTGCGCGGGTCAGGCCCGGCCCAACCTCCACTTGCGCCGGGCGGCCCGTAGCACGAAGCGCCCGCCCGGCCCACCCACACACTTTCGTCTCGGGAGGGCGCAAACATGACCAAGCACGTATTCGTCATAGGACTGAACGATCTGAACGCCGAACGGCTGAAACGCCTGCGGGGCGTCGAAGATGTGAAGTTCCATCCGCTGCTGAGCCCGGCCCAGGTCTCGGAGACGCAGGATTTCGATATGCCCGCGATGTTGGCCGAAGCCGAGGCAACCCTTGACGCACATGACGGATCGATCGACGCGATCGTAGGTTACATCGACTTTCCCGTTTCGACCATGCTGCCGATCCTTTGTAAGAAATACAGCACGCCGCAGGCGTCGCTTGAAAGCCTGCTAAAATGCGAGCACAAGTACTGGTCGCGCAGTGTGATGCTCGAGGCGATACCTCACCACATCCCGAAATTCACCGCCTTCGACCCGTTCGACGAGACCGCCCTGTCGAAGATCGGCGAGGCTGACCTGCGCTTTCCGTTCTTCGTCAAGCCGATCAAGTCGTCGGGCTCGCGGCTCGGGTTCCGCATCGACAGCCCTGAGGATTTCGACTTTGCCACGGAAAAGCTGCGCGCCGAGATCCGCTCGATCGGCGAGCCGTTCGACCATGTCTTGAGCTTGGCCGAGATGCCTGACGATATCCGCGCGGTCGAGGGGCATTACTGCATGGCCGAACAGGTGATCGGCGGTCGGCAATGCACCGTCGAGGGCTACGTATATAATGGTGAGACCGTGCCCTACGGAACTGTGGATTCGATCCGCTACCCACAGGTTCTAAGCTTTTACTATTACCTTTATCCGTCGCAGCTCCCACCCAAGGTCCAGGATAAAATGTGGGAAATTACGCGCAACATCATGGCCCATATCGGCTATGACAATGCAGGCTTCAACATCGAGTATTACTGGGACGAGATACAGGACAAGATCTGGCTGCTCGAAATCAATACCCGCATCGCGCAGTCGCATTGCGACCTCTTCGAGATGGTCGACGGCGTCAGCCACCAGCAGGTGACCGTCGATCTGGGCCTCGGTCGCAAGCCGGACCTGCCGCACCGGGAGGGGCCGCAAAACGTGGCGGCGGAATTCTTCTACCGCGTGTTTTTCCGCGACGCGACGATTTCGCGCGCGCCATCGCGGGCGGAAATCGAGGTCGCCGCCGAACAGGTCGAGGGCACGCGCATCAGCTCGTATGTGTCGAAGGGCATGAAACTGTCCGAACTGCCCGAGCAGGACGCTTACAGCTTTGCCGTCGCCTCGGTCTGGATGGGGGCGACCAAGCAGTCGAAGCTGCTATGGAACTACGAGCAGGTGATGAAACGCCTGAACTACGAATTCACGGACATCGTCGAATAGCCTCGGATGGACTTCCCGCTCGAGTAAGACGATACGCCCCCTTGGGCTCAGCGATTTTAGGCAAGTGAGCATATGAAGATTGACACCGACCTTCCGCGCCGTGTGCGCGAGATCGAGCATATCGAGATCCCGATGCCCGACGGCACGCGGCTGGCTGCGCGCGTCTGGCTGCCCGAGGATGCGGACCAAACCCCGGTTCCGGCGATCCTAGAATACATACCGTATCGCAAGAACGACAAGACTCTGGAACGCGACCACGCGCGCGCGCCATGGATCGCGGCGCGGGGCTATGCCTATGTTCGGCTGGACATTCGCGGCAGCGGCGAATCCGAGGGCCTTATGACCGATGAATACACGTCGGCGGAGCTTCAGGACGGCTGCGATGCCATTGCTTGGATCGCTGAGCAGGCTTGGTGCGATGGCGGCGTCGGCATCGTCGGCATTTCGTGGGGTGGCTTCAACGGGCTGCAACTGGCCGCCTTGCAACCGCCTGCGCTGAAGGCCGTGGTGTCGATCTGTTCGACCGACGACCGCTATGCGGACGATATCCACTACATGGGTGGCGCATTGCTGTGCGATCACCTGTCCTGGGCCTCGGTGATGTTCGGGATCAACACGCTGCCGCCCGACCCGGCCCATGTGGGCGAGCGCTGGCGCGAAATGTGGCACCAGCGGCTGGACGAGTCGGGATTGTGGCTGGACGAATGGCTGCGCCATCAGACCCGCGACGCGTTCTGGAAGCACGGCTCGGTCTGCGAGGATATCGGCGCGATCAAGATCCCGGTCTACGCGGTGTCGGGCTGGGCAGACGGGTATTGCCGCGCCGTGTTCCGGCTGGTCGAGACGCTTCAGGCGCCGGCCAAGGGCATCGTCGGGCCGTGGTCACACAAATACCCGCATCTGGGCGAACCCGGACCTGCCATCGACTGGCTGACCGAGGAAACCCGCTGGTGGGATCACTGGCTGAAGGGTGTCGATACCGGCATCATGGATGAGGACCCCTTGCGCCTTTTCCTTCAGGATCATGCCAAGCCGAGCGGCCATTACGCGCAGCGTGCCGGCCACTGGATCACGGAACCGGCCTGGCCATCGCCGAACATCGACCGCCAGGTTTTCTCCTTGGGTACCAATGGACATTTGGGTGGCGACGCGGAGCCCGATGACCGGCTGCAGGTAGCCTCTCCGCTATGGGTCGGGTCGCATGCGGGTAAGTGGTGTTCGTACGCCAAGCGGGGTGACCAGCCGGGTGACCAGCGGCGCGAGGACGCCGGAAGCTTGGTTTTCGAGACGGCGCCGCTCGCCGAAGACACGCATATTACGGGCGATGCGACCGTGACGCTGACCTTCCAGGTGGACCGCCCGGTGGCGCAAGTCGCAGCGCGCCTGATGGATGTGGCCCCGGACGGCGCGGCCACCCGCGTGAGCTACGGCGTGCTGAACCTGACCCACCGCGATAGTCACGAGACGCCCGAGGCGCTGGTCCCCGGCGAGACCTACTCGGCCGAAGTCGAGATGAAGCACGTTGCGCAGACTTTCCGCGCCGGGCATCGCATCCGCTTGGGTTTGTCCAACTGCTATTTCCCGATCATCTGGCCGGCGCCGGAACCTGTGACCCTGACCCTGATCCCGGCACGCTGCACCCTGACACTGCCGGTGCGCACCGGCGATCTGATGGTGCCCGACCGCTTCGACCCGCCCCGGGCGGCGGAACCGCTGGAGGTCGATTATGACGTCGAGCCGCATTCCGGGTGGAGCGTCACCGAGGATCGCAACACCGGCCGCGTGGTAGTCGAGTCCTTCGACCATGAGGGCGCCGCGCGCATCACGCCGCATGATCTGTTCCACTCGGCCGACGTGCGCGAACGCTACTCGGTGCTGCCGGACAACCCGTTGTCAGCCGAGGGGCAGGTGGTCTGGATGCACGAGATGTCGCGCGGCGACTGGTCGGTAAAGTCGGTGACGGACACAACCTTGATCTGCGACCGCGACGCGTTCCACATCGCTGCACGCCTGCGTGCGTGGGAGGGCGAAGCGCTGGTTCGCGACCTTGAGTGGAAGCGGTCGATCCCCCGTCACCTTGTCTGAAGGGGGCTTCGCCAAGCATCGACGGCGGGTGTTCAGTCGGTAAGACCACGCCTCGTGTTTCGGTACGAGCTCTCGCACATCAACCGAGATTGGTCGGACCTGCCGCGTTTTTGGGCGGCTGGTAAGGACTCCAGTCGAATAGCAGGCGTTACGTTAACACGTCGGCTTTCTTCAACTGATCCGTTCGGCATCGACCGTTAACAAGCAGCCCAACGCAAAGCGATGGTGCCCATACGAGGTTAAGGCTCGGGCGGTGTGTTCGCCCGAGCTTAGTTGCTCGCAACCTGTGATCATAGCGCTTCAAATGGCGCGCGACTTTGCCTTGGGGGCGTTGGTCTCGACAGGTATAGGACAGCCAAGGGCTGAATTTGGAGAGAAATCTTCTGCGCCGATAGCGGCTGCCGCCGTTGTCTGAGCTTCTGTGGTGACTGCGGTACGCGCATCCATGCACAAACGCCCGAGGAACCGGACGCGTTCTTTGGGCTTAGGGTAGGCACAGTCCGCCAACGTCATCTGCTTGCGCCGAAACAACAGGTTTGGTGCCGGTCTGCGCAGCCTTGGGCGCTCGATATTCCGACGATTCCACGCAAAGAAATTTAAGATCGTTAGGACCAGTAGGTATTGAGGACATGCAATCCGGAGTGGCGACCTCCTCCGCACTGCGGAGCTCGACCTGCTCGGCGTTGCTGAAACATGTCGCCAACGTCTGCTTCGGGGATGCTGCATCGCGGCGAACGATGCCTCGGCGAATAACGGCTCTGGGCCGCCTCAATACCCTCTCCCGAAGATGAAGCAGATCGAACCCAGGCTGCAGGCTTGATATTACATCAATCCTTTACCATCCCTGAGCGCCCCTGCGCAGCCAATCATGGACGAAGGCCAGTTTGCTCCGGGCGGCATCCGAAAGCGCGAAGGGATAGATGTCCGAAAGCCCCATCGAACGGTTTACGTGGTTGACGCCGGCGACGAGCGGGGCGGCGATACGGATCAGACGCTCGGCATCCGGTTCCGAATAGGGATCCCATCCAGGGTATGGCAAATCCGGTGAAGAGAAGCCCGCTGCGGCGATGCTGTCGACTATGTCGGTCAGGTGCAGCAGGTGCGCGGCGGTTTCGGCCCAGTCCTCGTGCGGGTGCGCGGACGCGTAGGTGGTTATGAAATGCTGCCTCCAGTTGGACGGCGGGCCGATGCCGTAGTGGCGTTGCAGGGCCGCCTGATAATCCTCGCGTTCGTCGCCGAACACCGAACGAAAGGCCTCGAGGAAATCGGCGCGCAGGCTCAGACGCCACCAGAGCATATGCGAGATCTCGTGGCGCATATGACCAATCATGGTGCGATAGGGCTCCTCCAACGCCTCGCGACGGGTCGTTCTGAGCACCTCGTCGGCCTCGGCCACGCTGATCGACACCACTCCGTTCGCATGACCCATGGCGACCGGGGTCGGGCCTTCGGCCAGCATGTGAAACATCGGACGCGTCCCCGGGTCCTCGGGGCGGAACCAGTGCCAGCGGCCGAGATTGTCGAGCACCCAACGCTTCGCTGCCTCTGTCTGGGCCCAGTTCGGGATTGCATCGGGGATCGTCGTGTCCGGAGCCAGCACCGTCATGGCACAGGATCGGCAAAAGTTGCCCTGCTCCGGCGCGATCCAGTTGCATCCGATGACCTCCCGGTTTGCGCAGAAAGGCGGCATCGGAATAAACGCCCGTGCCTGCGGGTCGTATGCGACAGGGGTTCCGTCCGCCGTGGCGAGGTTGTCGAACCAGAGCGAACCGGCCCCGAGAGGGTTGGAAAATACGCGCATGCAGGACAAGCTCCTTGGGGTTTCCGCGTCAGCGTAGACGTTTGACCGCTTCAACGCGATGCGGTCGGCGCCATAAGTGACAGGGCGCTGATAGATGCCTCGGATTTTGCTCATTCAGGTGCCATGCAGGACGCTTTGCCCATCTGGCCGGAAGCTCCGGCGCAGAGAGGAAGGGGTGATGCAAACGCCCACAAGTCTCGTGTTGCTTAAGTGTGGCCGACTTCCTTTGCCAATGTTGGAAGAAGGGCCTTTGTCGATGCAGCTTCGTGGCGCAGCGATTACCAGTGGCTGGAAGGATTTGAGCTGGGTAGCAAGCGCCTCCGGACGGCCGGAAGGTCCCGCACACCGGCCGCCTCGGCGGTTCTCGGACCCTGCGGTCGCGATGTCCAATTCAGAGAGCCGCATCGCAGCATCTGGTTTGATGGTTGGATGTCTCGTTCGGGCCGTTCACTTCACCCAAGAGATGCAGAACGAGCGGTGAGCAGCTTTTAGCTGCGCGTCCCATGAAGGACCACGTGGGGACTTGGCAGTGAAGCACTTCGATCCAATAGTCTCTTCCTCGATAGATACGGCAAGACAAAACCTCGATGTTCGTGATGTACCCGAGAACACCTCGACGATGAAACAGGATGAAAACGGAACGAGGGGCCGGAATAAAAAGGGGCGCCCGTAGGCCCCCATGAAATTGCGTTAGGCGGTACGCATAATCAGTGCTGCGCGTGCGCGCAGGTAATTTTCGAATTGAACGGCATCCGCGCGCCCATCGGGTTTTCCCGAAACAGCCAGTCATGCCAATCGTAATGCGGCATGACGCCCTGCGCCTCGTCACCGGAGACTGAACGGGATGGCGTCACGTGCGACGTACCGAGTTCCCGCCTGCGATGATGGTATTGATCATGTCGGCGACCTCTCGGTGAACAGCGGTTTCCGCCTCGGTGCCGGCCACGTTCTCGTGACTTGCTGCGGCGTCGCGGAGAACGCCGACGATTTCGGTCTCGGGTAGCAGTCCATGGTCGTTCATCGCAAGCAGGAGCGCCTCGCAGATGGACAAGGCGGCCAGCCCGGCACGGTGGTTCGATCTTGACATATGCGCTGTTCCTTCTGTTCGCTTCACGATAGAGGCCGGTGACATGGTTCGATGCGTTCACGCTTATCGCAGAAAATGCTTTATGCTGGACTGATTGACAGCAGTCCCCCGAGCAATTCCAGCCTGCGTAACCCCACGAGGCGATCTCTATCATGCGATCCACCGAGACCAGCCCGCTGACCCGCAAGCTTTCGGTCTTCGTCGCGTTGTCATATGTCGAGCTCGCTGTACTTGACCGCCTTCACACGCGTAGACGTATCTTCCCCGCAGGGCGCGACATGGTGCATCAAGGCCAGTCTTCGCGGGCCGCCTTCATATTGTCTGCGGGGTGGGTGTGTTCCTACAAGCTTCAACCTGACGGGACGCGACAGATCGTTGACTTCCAGATCCCCGGGGATTTCCTGGGTCTTCGCAGCGTTCTGCTTCGGACCTCCGATCACAGCTTCGAGCCCGTGATGGACATCGAGGCATCGGAGGTTCTGGACAAGGATCTGCTGGATGCGTTCGCACAGACGCCGCGGCTTGCCACGGCCATTCTATGGGCAGCATCCCGAGACGAGGCGATGGTGGTCGAACATCTCGTTGGGATCGGACGGCGCGATGCAGACGCGCGCATGGCGCATTTCCTGCTCGAGTTGGAAGCTCGGCTTGCTCTTGTGGGGTTGGCGGATTCGAACGGATATGAATGCCCACTTACGCAGTATCACCTTGCCGATGCGCTGGGTCTGAGCGCCGTGCACGTCAACCGTGTCTTGCGACATCTGCGGGAAGACGGGCTTCTGACGTTCCGGGATGGTCATGTGACGATCCACGACCATGACGCGTTGGTGAAGCTGGCCGGGTTCGACGCATCGTATCTCGACCAGACCGGACCGCTTCTGACGTGAAGGGCCGCCCTCCGGTGTAAAGAGGGCGACCCGTTCCTCGGACGATAGAAGCGGCGCCGGGACGCACTTGGTGTGTACCGAAATCCGCCTGGCGCGATCATTGGCCGTGATCGTCCCGTTCAAGAGCGTGCATTCGGACGACGACATCGGAAAGCGTGAGGGTTCCACACTCTGCGGCCGCCAGCTTCGCGGCCTTCTCCAGTCCCGTGCATGGCCGAATGATGTCAGAGGACTGGGAGGCGGTCGTTTTTATGCTTTGGGGATATATGGATTCTGCATGCCCGACGGCCGCAGAGGACGCGAGCAACATGACGGAACCCAGAAGCAGATTGAACCGTCGGGAAGTTGTGGCTGCGAGAGTTTTCTTGAAATGTGTCATGGAAAAATCTTTTCAGGAATGTCCAAGCGTCGGCGAATGCGGCGCGTCGGTCTGGAAAATGGCCAGTCCGGTGCAAGGATTTGTGGAGCTTGGAGCGGTGTCCCACCGGGGTCATAGTGGGTAGTTTCGATACTATACTGACGCGGATCCTGCCAGACTGATCCAGGTTAGCAACTTGAGAGGATTTGAGAGTGTGCCATCACGGATGACCCGAAAAATAAGAAGCGTGCCGACATGCCGACCTTGGTAAATCAGCAACTCAACACGCTCCTCGGGTACTCGGAAAAACTATGCCTCCAAATATTAGGCGGGCACGTTGTTATATTCACCAAGCCTGCCCCCTTCGCACTGATGCAAGTTAGTCCAGCAGCTTTGTGGCAAGAGGTATCGCGCTTCTTGGAGTGACAGCTCCACCACGAACCTGCGCTCATTGGATCGCGGTCTGCTGATGGGCGAGGCGCCGCCAGGTGCCGTCATCATGCAGATAGGTCGATGCGCAGAACGCATTGTGAAGCGGTAGGTCCGACTTCTCGGCGGACACGCGATAGACAAGCAAGGCAAGCGCACCGCGATGAATCGTCCGGCGGTCAGTCATCACCACCGAACGCCAACCCGTGCTTTGCGACGCGTGGCTCCAGATCTCGTCGCCTTGAAGGATTCCGGGCGGATATGGCAGGATCATCACCGCATCTTCTGCGGAAGTTGCGCGCGCATTATCTCGGCCGCTGGTCCAGAAATGCTCCTCCAGGTCCCAAAGCGTTGCATCCGTGGGACCGGACAAGGATGCGGTCTTCGGCTGCACATTCCCGTGCGCAACGCGAGATGCGGGAGAACGCGTCATTCGCCCACCCCAAGTGTTCCGGTGAACAGAAATTGTAACAGGACGAACAGGAACGCGAGGATTGTCCAAATCAGCGCGGTGGATTGTGGCAGACTATTTGCCGCCGACGAAGCTGCGGTCGCGAGCGCTTGGTGTTGTGGGGGCGCCGGAAGCAGCAGGCTCAGATGCTGAACGACTGGGCCAGGGTTCGAGGCAAGCGCGGGGACATCGCGGAACTTGGCTAACAGAAGCCCGAGGCGCGTGGCCGCGGTATCTCTGCCCAGCGCCACTAGGTCCGCGGTCTCTTTCCAGGGATCGAGATCGAGCCGAGCAAGCGCCGAGAGAACCGTCACAGTACGCCCTTTGCGGTCGTGCCCAACCGACGCGTAGAGAAAGCGTTGGAATTCAGGAGGATGCGGTTTCAGAACATTGGACGCAGTCATTGTCGCTCGTCTCCATGATTGACGTCGATTCCGACTTCGGTATGCCTTGCACCGAGGATGATCTCTGGACGCAAATGCTACAGCTCGTTTCGACAGACAATAATTCTAAAAGAGTTGATGCCGCGGCGCCCTTACACAGATCAGTCTTACCGATTGTCCTCAGCGCCCACTCATCCGCCGAAGGCATCCTTTTTGTTACGGACACTAACCTGGATCAGCGCCGACCGGATGAGATCGGCTTACAAGTGGGGTGATCGTTCGTCCGAATTGGCTCTGAAACCAGGGCATCGTCCGAGATCGTAAACGATCAGCTCCAAGACAACGCGGAGACAGGGCATGCACATGCGATCAACCACTTCGGTTGTGACGTTTTCCAATGCCTTCAAAATGCCCGGCTTTCAAACCGAACTGCCTGCAGGTGAGTACGAAGTTCTCGTTAAGGAAGAGCGCCTGCAAGGCGTCAGCTTCGAGGCATTTCGAAGAACGGCGACGTACCTGATGGTACACGGCAAGGGCCGTCATGCAGGTCGAACAGAGATGCGGGCCATTCACGAGCGCGACCTGAAGGAGGCGCTCCGGCGCGATCAGGCCGCATCCAGATAAACACGGAGAGCGAAGTGTCGCTTTCTTTACAGGAGATCTCGAAATGAACACTCCCGAATGGCTTAAACCCGGCATCTATGGTGCCGTAATCGGCGCTGTTTTTGTCGGTGTTGTCGGCTTCACTTGGGGCGGCTGGGTTACGGGTGGCACCGCGAACGAAAGAGCGATGGCGATGGCACACGGCGATGTCGTTGCTTCAATGGTGCCCGTCTGCGTCGACATGGCGCGATCTGACCCCGCTCGGACGGATAAACTGACCAGTATCCGGGCCGCTTCGACCTATCAAAAGCGCGACGCACTCATGGCGACGGGGTGGGCAACAGTGCCCGGATCCGAAGCGCCGGACAGGGACATAGCACAAGCTTGTCTCGCGGCACTTCAGCTCTGAGCCAAGCAAGACCTGCCTTGCTATCGGAGCTCCGGGAGATAGAGGCCATGTCACTGATGGCTCTGCAGGAAATCCAGCATTCCGAGGCGACTGATCTCGAACCGCGTGTCTTGGCGCGAAAATGAATCTTGCATTCACTGATCGCCTGAATGGCCAAGGCCGAAACGCGGTTAGTCGGCCATTTTTGCGAGCGGTTTGTAGAGCCGGTGCGCATGGTGGGACACGAACAAGATTGTCGCGAAAGTAACAATCATGCGGAATAGTCAATTCGCGCCGCAATGCTTCCTGGAATGGCGCGCGCCTCCATCAAGGAGCTTGAGCATGACCTATAATCAAAAATTCTGGCCACCGAAACGCGCAGACCGATCAGGCTTGTCCAAGGCGCCCGAATTCGTAGGCCATGGCATTGAAGTCTTTAAGAAGAATGGAATCTGGAAGGTGACGCTCGATGGTAAGTTTCGCGGCGATTACCATCAGGAAGAACATGCCTTGGCGGCGGCTGCCTTGCTGGATCGACCTCGTCGATAAACGTCCCAAGCGAACTTGCAGCCGATTAGAAGTAAAAACGCGGCTATTAACCAAGGCTTGCTAAAGAACGTCGATATAGACTGCTTGCATCGCCAAGGTCCGCGCGCACCCCTGAGCACGGGAACGCCTGGCCTTGATAGAATCAATGAAAACAAGACCGGTGCCTGGAAGGCGGAATATATGACACAGGATACGACTCCAATAAGGTCTCGGCTGAGGTGGCTCATCGCGCAGGTCACACTCATTGCTACTCTGATCGTCTGTCTCGCGGTGCCTGGTTTGGCGCAGGATGGCATTGGCACAATCCCACAAAACGCAACGGCGAGGTCCTATGGCGGCGGCTGGGATTGCGATCTTGGGTTCCGTTTGAGGGCAGGGGCCTGTTTTGAAATTCAACTCCCCGAGAACGCCCATGCGACTGGCCGGTCTTTTGGGACAGGCTGGGCCTGTCGCCGCGGATACCAAGAGGTCGACGGAGCATCCTGCGATCCGATCCCCGTGCCTGACAATGCCTTCTTGAGGTCTTCGGGTTATGGCTGGACATGCGAAAGGGGCTTCCGGCAGAAGCGCGAGGCCTGTGTCGAGATCATTCTACCAGACAATGCTTATTTGACGGGAGATGCGTCCGGTCCTGGTTGGACATGCGAGCGCGGGTTTTTTGCATCTGAAAGAGGCTGCCTCGCGATTGCCGTCCCCGAGAATGGCTATCTCACCAACGCAGGCTATGGGCCAGCCTGGGCTTGCGAGAGGGGATTCACCCGGACCGAAGGACGCTGCGACGCCATCGGCGTTCCGAAAAACGCCTTTCTGAATCCGGCCACCAATGGGCCGGGTTGGCAATGCGCGCGCGGCTACGCACCGCAAGGCGGGGCCTGCCTGGCTATCGACGTGCCCGACAATGCGCATCTCGACCTTTCGGGCAATCGGTGGCGCTGTGACCGAAGTTTTCAGCTTTCCAACGGGACCTGCGTCCTTGCCCGGTAGTTCCGAAACGCCCCAAAGGGGCCGCCCCGGCATGCGCGTCAGTGTTGGTTGCCATCTGCGATACAGCCTGGCTCAGCCGACCCCGATCATCGCGATGCTGAACGCGAGGCCGGCCAAGACGTCCCAGCCGGCGATGCACTTGCCTTGAAGGAGGTGCTCGAGGCCCCGTCATGCATCTGGTCCATTCCTCAAGGCAAGGTCCGGGGATGCAAAGTACGGGGCGCCCCCTTGATGAAAGCTGATCTGGATCAAACCGAGCAAGACCAAGAAAGAGGACCACCAGATGGAAAACCTGACCAGCAAGACTGTTGCCATCTTTTCCCAGCCCTTCAATGTGCCGGGATTTGACGAAACGCTCCCGGCGGGAGAATACGGGATCGAAACCGAACTGATGCCGCCTCCAAACCAGCGCGATCCCGATGCGTGGAAGGCTTCGGTGATTTTGACACTGCATCCCCGGACAACCCATCCCGGGCTGTCGAGGACGCTGTCCCTTTCGCTTGCCGATCTCGACTACGCACGCGCCCGAGACAAGCTGACGGGCAAAGAATTGTCAGACTTCTTCTTTGAGGAAATGCTGGCCGATCCGATGGTGCTTCTCGTCATGAAGGCTGACGGCGTCTCTGAAACTCAACTGCGAAACCATTATTCGGTGTGCAAGAAACGTCCGTCGATTTCGGGCAGTAATTCGCCGGCGAAGTCCTCGATTGGGCCCGGGCTATGGGACAAATCGTCAATTCAGGCCGCCGAAAATGAAGGTATGCCGCCAAGACAAGAGGGGGCGGCGTCTGGGCTGAAACGGCTCAACGCGGGACAAGTATGAAAGGGAAGAGGGCCATGGCGACCGTCAGAGCATCTGACATTACAGCCAAAAGGGTTTCGAGCGATGTCGCACGAGAACGTCGGTGCATGCGCTGTAACACTTCATTCTGGAGTGAAGGCTTTGGAGAGCGGATCTGCCGACGTTGCAAAGGCCTGCACGCATGGCGAAACGCCGTTCGCATCAGCACAGGCACGTCTCACCGCCATTGATAAGCTCCGGACCGAGGCGTGAGTTGTCCGCTTGGGAGCTTTTTCCAGAACTTTGCCTTACTCAGCACATAGGTCGTCATGGGTCGTTCGCGTCGGATGCGCTGCTCTGGCAGTGAGGGCGGTGAGCAGACCTTCGCTGCGGGATGGGCGCTGAGTATTGCAATCTCATCCTACACAGCGCCGGCACTATTGATCGGATCGTATGCAGGTTTCAGTGCAACCCGCGTCGGTCTGGTCTGGTACGGAGCCTATACGATCATCTGTGGCTCTTTTCTGTCGATTTGGGTTCTCGCATTTGCCCATGCTTTTTTTGGGTCAGTCAGCAGAGGTCTTCGTTCAGCGGTTTGGAAGCCGACCTTAGAGACCTCACAAAAGTCGACGACCAGCTTCAAGCGGCGCCCCTCCTCCGCGTCAACGGCAGCGAAGATCCATTCTCGCGCGCTGTGACCAACTCAGCTCACGGTTGGCTCCTTGGGGCAACCCGGACGATATCTTGGCAAACCCTCGAGGAGAGCCTCACTGATGCTTGCTGCCGTTCCGGACCGCCGAGGGGACAGCCGGATGCTCAATAAATGACTTCACTGGGCGTGCGAATGCCAGAAATACTGTAATGATGGAGGACATTATGCGCCAACATCGGAGCAGGTTGGCACATTCTAAACTGGGTTGCGACAAATCCCCTATCTTGCTGGAAAGCAAGGAGAATGGAATTGGCCCACACAGAACTGGATTTGCGTGAGAGG
>NZ_FTOQ01000028.1 GCF_900156805.1 Roseivivax lentus
GCTCTCAAATCGCAATATGAAGGCGATTTGTGACCGCCTGAACGGGACACCCAGAAAATGCCTCGGATGGCGCACCCCAACCGAAGCCTTCAGAGAAGAGATGATGAAACTGAGATAGCGGAAAACGTCGCAACGACCCTTGAGCCATCAGCGGTTTGAGCGATGCGGCCGCCCCGAACAAGGCCGCCTCTGGCGGCCGTCGGGCGCGCGGTCATGCCGGTGGCATGCGGCCCGGATGGGCAGGCCCCGGACGGTCCGGCGCGCGCGCCACTATGGGACCCAGCCTGCCCCGCCTCACAGCCCCTTGGTCAGATCGTCGATCGCCGCGAGCCCCTTCAAGAGCCGCTCCAGCCCACCGATTTCCACCATGTTCGGCCCATCGCTCGGGGCGTTGTCCGGGTCCTCGTGGGTCTCGATGAAGACCGCCGCACAGCCCACCGCCAGGGCCGCCCGCGCCAGCGGCTCGACGAATTCGCGCTGACCGCCCGAGGACGCCCCCTGCCCGCCCGGCAGCTGCACCGAATGGGTGGCGTCGAAGACCACCGGATAGCCGGTCTTGGCCATGATCGGCAGCGACCGCATGTCCGACACCAGCATGTTGTAGCCGAAGGAGGCCCCCCGCTCGCAGAGCATCACCCGCTCATTGCCGGTGGAGGCGATCTTCGCCGCCACGTTCTCCATGTCCCAGGGCGCGAGGAACTGGCCCTTCTTGACGTTGATCGCGGCCCCGGTCTCGCCGGCGGCGAGCAGCAGGTCGGTCTGGCGCGACAGGAAGGCCGGGATCTGCAGCACGTCCACCACCTCGGCCACCGCCGCGCATTGCTCAGGCCCATGCACATCCGTCAGCACCGGCACGCCGAACTCGGCCTTGATCGCGGCGAGGATCTCGAGGCCCGCCTCCATGCCCAGGCCCCGCTTGCCGCCCAATGACGAGCGGTTCGCCTTGTCGTAGCTCGCCTTGAAGATCCAGGGGCGGCCTGCGGCCTCGGAAGCGGCGGCGATCCGCGCGGCCAGCATGCGCGCGTGATCGAGGGATTCCAACTGGCAGGGCCCCGCGATCAGGGCGAACGGGGCCTTGTTAGAGACTGTTATGTCCCCGATGACGACATCCTTCATGCGATCCCTTCCTTCTGCAAAACCGCCTCGATCCGGGCGACATCCACCGGGTTGTTCAGCTCCCAGAAGACCCGGCCCCGCGCCTCGACCTCGACGCAGGTCACGGGCCAGCCATGTTCCAGGAAGCGCAGCTGCTCGAGCCCCTCGGCGCGTTCGAGCGGGCCTTCCGCCCAGGCCCCGTAGGCCCTGAGCGCCTCCGGGCGATAGGCATAGACGCCCACATGGTGCCAGACCTCGGGCGGGGCTTCGAGGCTGCCCACGTAAGGCAGCACCTCTTTCGAGAAATAAAGCGCCGTGCCGTCCCCGCGCATCACCGCGGTGGTGCCGCCCACCCGGCCTTCCCGGCGGTCGGTCACGAAATTGGCCAGCGTCCCGGGTTCGGTGCGCAGCACGGGCGTCGCCATCTGCACGGCGCTGTCGGCCTGCATGCGCGCGATCAGCGCCTCGAGGAACCAGGGCGGGGTCAAGGGCGCGTCGCCCTGCAGGTTCACCACGATCTCGGGATCGGCGCCCAGCTGCGCGAGCGCTTCCGCGCAGCGCTCGGTGCCGTTGCGGGCCTGGCTGCTCGTCATCAGCACCTCGGCGCCGAAGCCTTCGGCGGCATCGCGGATGCGGTCGTCATCGGTCAGGACGCAGACCCGGGAGACCCCCGCCACGCCCTGCGCCGCCTCCCAGCTGCGCTGGATCAGGGACGCCTTGCGCCCGGTGGCGCCGGTCAGCTCCACCAGCGGCTTGCCCGGATAGCGCGTCGAGGCGTAGCGCGCGGGAATGAAGACGACGGCGCTCATGCGACACCGGCGCGAAGCGCGTCGTGGATATGCACGAGCCCCTTCAGCGCGCCCGCCTCGTCCACCGCGAACAGCGCCGAGATCTTGCGGTCGTTCATGATCCCCAGGGCCTCCACCAGAAGCGCCTCGGGCGCGATGGTCGCGGGGGTGCGCGTGGCCACCTCGCCCGCGCGGCGCCCCATCAGCCCGTCGAGATTGCGCCGCAGGTCGCCATCGGTGATCACGCCTGCGAGCTTGCCGTCCTCGACGAGCGCGGCCACGCCGAACCCCTTGGCGGTCATGGTCAGCAGCGTCTCGCCCATATCCGTCTCGGGCCCGACCACCGGCAGCGCGTCGCCCTTATGCATGACCGCCGCCACGCTCAGAAGCTGCGCGCCCAAAGTGCCGCCGGGATGGAAGGTGCGGAAGTTCTCGCGGTCGAAGCCCCGGGCCTCCATCAGCGCCACGGCCAGCGCATCGCCCAGGGCCATGGTCATGGTGGTCGAGGTGGTGGGCGCCATGCGCAGCGCGCAGGCCTCGGGCGCGTCGGGCAGCACCAGCACGTGATCGGCCTGCCGCGCCAGCGTCGATGCGGCATTGCGGGTGATCGCCACCATCGGCACCCGGAAGCGTCTTGTATGGGCGATGATGTCGGCCAGCTCGCGGGTCTCGCCGGAATTGGAAATCAGGATCGCCGCGTCGTCGCGGGTGATCATGCCCAGATCGCCGTGGGAGGCCTCGCCGGGATGCACGAATTGCGCCGGGCTGCCGGTGGAGGCGAGGGTCGCGGCGATCTTCGCGGCCACGTGGCCCGACTTGCCCATGCCCGAGACCACGATGCGGCCCGGGATGGCGAGGAGCCGGGTGACCACCTCCTCGATCTCTGGCGAGATCTCCTCGGCCAGGCGCGCGAGGGCCGCGCTTTCGGTTTCGAGGACCGCGCGGGCGATCCGGGTGCTGCTCCGGGGGGCGGTCATGGGGGCGTGGTGTCCTTCGGGCTCGATGCGCCCGGGTGTACCGGGGCCGCCCGGCCCTGTCCACGCGCCTCTGCCCGGCCCGCAGGCAGGCCCCGGCAGCGCGGCACCACGCGCTTGCCCTGCCCGGCGGCATCGTTGACACCACGGCCCCCCTGCCCCATTCAGACCGGCAATGGTTTTGAAGCAGGGATTGATCCCATGAAGATTGCGATGATCGGCACCGGTTACGTGGGCCTCGTCTCGGGTGTGTGTTTTTCGGATTTCGGCCATGAAGTGGTCTGCGTCGACAAGGATCCGCGCAAGATCGAGATGCTGGAGCGCGGCGAGGTGCCGATCTACGAGCCCGGCCTCGACCGGCTCATGGCCCGCAACGTGGAGGCCGGGCGGCTGTCCTTCACCCGCGACATCCAGGCGGCGATCGACGGCGCCGACGCGGTCTTCATCGCCGTGGGCACGCCGACGCGCCGCGGCGACGGGCATGCGGATCTGACCTATGTGATGGCCGCCGCCGAGGAGATCGCGAAGGCCGCCGATCATTACCTCGTCATCGTGACCAAATCGACCGTGCCGGTGGGCACCAACGCCAAGGTGCGCGAGGTCGTGGCCGCGGCCAATCCGGATCTCGACTTCGACGTGGCCTCGAACCCCGAGTTTCTGCGCGAAGGCGCCGCGATCGACGATTTCATGAAGCCCGACCGCGTGGTCGTGGGCGTCGAGACCGAGCGCGCCGCACAGGTCATGCAGGACATCTACCGCCCGCTCTACCTGCGCGATTTTCCCATCGTGGTGACGGATCTCGAAAGCGCCGAGATGATCAAATACGCCGCCAACGCCTTTCTCGCCACCAAGATCACCTTCATCAACGAGATCGCTGCGCTCTGCGAAAAGGTCGGCGCGGACGTCAAGCAGGTCTCCAAGGGGATGGGGCTCGACGGGCGGATCGGCAAGACCTTCCTGCATGCGGGCCCGGGCTATGGCGGGTCGTGCTTTCCGAAGGACACCAAGGCGCTCGCCCGGATCGGCCAGGAACATGCCAGCCCGATGCAGATCACCGAGGCGGTCATCAAGATCAACGACGAGGTCAAGCGCCGCATGGTCGACAAGCTGATGGACCTCGCGGGCGGGTCGTTCAACGGCAAGGTTGTCGCCATCCTCGGGGTGACCTTCAAACCCAATACCGACGACATGCGCGACGCGCCCAGCCTCACCATCGTGCCCGCGCTCGTGGGTGGCGGTGCGAAAGTCCGCGTGGTGGATCCGCAGGGCCGCCGCGAGGGCGAGGCGCTGCTGCCCGGCGTCACCTGGGAGGCCGATCCCTATGCGGCGGCCAAGGACGCCGATCTCCTGGTGATCCTGACCGAGTGGAACGAGTTCCGCGCGCTCGACCTGAAGGCCATGGCCGGGGCGATGAAGACGCCGCGCCTGGGCGATCTGCGCAACATCTACGCGCCCGAGGATGCCCGCGCCGCGGGGTTCGAGGCCTATGCCGCGATCGGCCGGGCGGGCTATCCGGACTAGGCGAGGGGCGGGGATTCAGGGCCGGGCACGACACCCCCGGCGCGCCCCAAACCTTTCGCATGCGAAAGGTTTGGGGCCCCTGCCCCGCCGGATCGCCCGGGCAAATTCGTCTCTAATTCAGCGCAATTCCTGAACACGGCCTTAACCTGGCTCTGTCATATCCGGCCCGTCTTGGATGGAGCGTTCCGGGAATGGCGATCTACCTCCCCCCGCCCGAGGTCACGCCCAGCGTGGCCGAGCAATATTACCTGTGCCTGATCAACCGCGACCGGGCCGATCCGGCCGGCGCCTATGACCGGCTCCTGGCCGAAGCGACGCCCGGCACCGAGGCCGCGATCGCCTTCTTCGGCGTCTCGCTGTCGATGCTCGAGGATCAGCTCGCGGCCTTCCCGCCGGTTCCGCCGCTGGCCTGGAACGGCGCGCTGGCCAGCTCGGCCGAGGCGCATTCGCTGCTGATCGTCCAGTACGACACGCAATCGCACAACCTGCCCGGGGAGCCCGGCCTCTACGAACGGATCGTCGCGGCGGGCTATAGCGATCTGCGCGCGGTGGCGGAGAACGTCTATGCCTATTCCGACGGGCCGCTGCACGGCCACGCGGCCTTCCTGATCGACTGGGGCTACGGGCCCGGCGGCATGCAATCGCCCGCGGGCCACCGCATCGCCATCCTGAGCCCGACCTATACCGAGATCGGCATCGGCATCGTCACCGACACCAGCGGCGCGACCCAGGTCGGCACCGAGATCGTGACCCAGCATTTCGGCACCACCTGGGACCCGCAGGCGCAGATCGTGGGGGTGGTGATCGACGATGCCGACGGCGACGATTTCTACGATCCGGGCGAGGGCATGGGCGGCGTCACCGTCACCGCGACGGGGGTGGAGGAGACCTATGTCACCACCTCCTGGGAGGCCGGCGGCTACCAGATGGCGCTGCCGCCCGGTACCTATACGGTGACCTTCTCGGGGGGCGGGCTCGACGGGACGATCACCGAAACCGTCACTGTTTCGGCGCAAAACGTGTCGCTCGACGTGGAGGCGGACGCGGCGCGCCCGGGCGGGCTCACCCTGTCGGGGGGTGGCGGCGGCGACGTGCTGTCGGGCGGCGCGCTCGGCGATACGCTGTCCGGGCGCGGCGGCGGCGACACGCTTCAGGGCGGGGCGGGCGACGACACGATCTCCGGCGGGGCGGGCTTCGACGCGATCGAGGGCGGGGACGGCGCGGATCTCATCGAGGGGTCGGGCGGGTTCGACACGATCTCGGGCGGCGCGGGCGACGACACGCTCTCGGGCAATGCCGGCTCGGACGAGATCGCGGGCGGCACCGGCGCGGACCTGATCGAGGGCGGCATCGGCGCCGACACGCTGTCGGGCAATGCCGGGGCCGACCGGATCCTCGGCGCGGACGGCGCCGACCTGATCTCGGGGCAGGACGACAACGACACGCTGATCGGCAATGCCGGGGCCGATACGCTGTCGGGCGGCGACGGGGCCGACCTGCTGCGGGGCGGGATCAACCGCGACCGGTTGTCGGGGGGCGAGGGCGCGGACCGGCTCGAGGGCGGCGATGGCTGGGACACGCTGATGGGCGGCGCGGGCGACGACACGCTTCTCGGCAATGCTGGCAGCGACACGCTGACCGGCGGGGCGGGGGACGACCTTCTGCATGGCGGGATCGGCGCCGACACCTTCACCTTCGCCGCGGGCGAGGGCAGCGACACAATCGTCGCCTTCCAGGCCGGGATCGACACGCTGCTGCTGGACCCGGCGCTTCTTGCCGGCGCCGACCTGGCGGACCATGCGCGGCTCGAGGGTGCGGCGCTGATCCTCGATTTCGGCGCGGCGGGGCAGATCGCGCTCGACGGGGTCACGGACCTGACGGAGATCGAGGCGGATATCCTCTGGATGTGAAAATAGGCTCTGTTCTGGCCCGAAACACTCCAAAACCTTTCGCATGCGAAAGGTTTCGAACCCCCGTGACCGCCTTCCGGATACCGGGCAGAACGGCTGGAACGGCCCGCGCCGGATCGGCGGGTGGGCGCCATGACGACAGAAGGGTGCGGTTCATCCCGTCCCGCCGCTCATCGCGCGAACAGCGCGCCGCCATGCCCGAAGCGCCGGACCGGTCGGGCCGGGTCATGCCGGAGGCCTGCGTCCCGCGTGACCGCTGGCCCGGCGCCTGCGGTGCCGGTCGGGCACGGCTCCCGGCTCTGCCGGAGCTCTCCAAAACCTTTCGCATGCGAAAGGTTTTCGCCCCGCCGGATACGCGCTGTTAACCGCTTTCGGGCCAAGCTCGCGCCATGCAGCACGCCGTCCCGCCATCCGCGCCCCCTGCCCTGCCCGGCCCCGCCGCGATCACCGCGCATCCCGCGCCGCTGGCCGCCACGGCCCGTGCCATCGGCGCGCTCACCTTGCGCGAAATGGCCACGCGCTACGGGCGCAATCCGGGCGGCTATCTCTGGGCGGTGCTGGAACCCGCGGCGGGCATCGCCTTTCTCTGCGTGGTGTTCCAGGCGGGCTTCCGCGCGCCGCCGCTCGGCCACAGCTTCGCGCTGTTCTACGCCACCGGGGTCCTGCCCTTCCTGGCCTTCACCACCACCGCGATGGCGGTGGCCCAGGCGCTCAACCGCTCGCGCCCACTCTTGGCCTATCCGCGGGTTTCCTTCCTCGATGCGCTGGTGGCGAATTTCCTGCTCGCCGCGCTGACGCAGCTCGTCGTGGCGGCGCTGATCCTGGGCGGCATCGTCCTGTTCCTCGCCCCCGAGGCGCGGCTCGATCCCGGCCCGCTGGCGCTGTCCTACGCGATGACGCTGGCGCTCGGCGCGGGCATGGGGGCGGCGCTGTGCGGCCCGATCACCCGCGCGCCGCTCTGGCAATCGGTCTGGTCGGTGGCCACGCGGCCGCTGATCCTGGTCTCGGGCGTGATCCTGCTGCATGACCGCCTGCCCGATCCCTGGCGCGGCTGGCTGGAATGGAACCCGCTGACGCATGTGACCGGCGCGGCCCGCGCGGGCGTCTATGCGGGTTACGACGCGCCCTATCTCGCCCCCGGTTTCGTCTTCGCCGTGGCGGGGGTGCTGGGGCTACTGGGCCTCTTGTACCTGCGCGCGGCCCATCGCGACATTCTCGACCGCTAGGCCCCTGCCCCGGGCCTGGGCCCGGGCATCAAGGCCCCCTGTCCTCAGATCAGCCCGATATCGTTCAAGAGCGCGTTGGGATTGGTCAGATCCTCGATCACCAGCCGCCCGGCATCGAAGGTGAAGACCAGATCGCCGTCGATCACCTCGGCCATGGCGACGAGGTCCTCGGCGTCCTGCGCCCCGCCGCCCCAGAGCGCGGGATCGAGCAGCAGCGTGTCCACGTCGTTCTGGAACCCGGTGATGACCACGTTGCCTTCGGAGAAGATGAAGGTATCCGCCCCGGTCGAGCCGTCGAGCACATCGGTCCCGCCACCCCCGGTGAGCGTGTCGTCGCCCGAACCGCCATACAGCGTGTCGTCGCCCGCCCCGCCATCGAGCCGGTCCGAGCCGTTCTTGCCGATCAGCACGTCGTTGCCGCCATCCCCGAACAGCACGTCATGGCTGATCCCGCCATCGAGCCAGTCGTCATCCGCGCCGCCCGAGAGGTGGTCGCGCCCGCCGCCGCCCATCAGCGAATCGGCCCCCTGCCCGCCGGTCAGCGTGTCGTCGCCGCCATCGCCCGAGATCGTGTCGGCGCCCGCATCGCCGTGCAGGACATCGAGATTGATCCCCCCTCGATCACGTCCGCGCCGTCGCCGCCATGGGCGCTGTCCGGCCCGGCATTGCCGTAGATCAGGTCGTCGCCCGCCTCGCCCCAGAGCGTATCGGCGCCGTCATCGCCGCGCATCAGGTCGTCATCGGCGCCCCCCCAGAGCATGTCCGCCGCATTGCCGCCGATCAGCGTGTCGGCGCCGTCCGCGCCCTCGATCCGGTCGGAGCCGGCATTGCCCATGAGCGAATCCGCCCCGCGCCGCCATCGATCACGTCGAAGCCGTCGAGCCCCGTGATCGTGTCCTCTTCATCGCCGCCCAGCAGCGTATCGGCCCCGATCCCGCCATTGATGTCGTCGCGCCCGGCCCCGCCCGAGATCACGTCCGAACCGCCGCGCCCGATGATCGTGTCATTGCCCGACCCGGTCTCCAGCGTGTCGTTCCCGGTCGAGCCCGTGCGCGACACGGACGGATCCGTGGGCGCGGGCGTCAGGTCCGGCGACAGCCATTCGGGCAGGAATCGAGACGGGGCAGGCACGATCGCCACGGTCACCGCCGCCACCGAGAGCGGCGTGCCCGCGGCGCTTTCGATCACCAGGACCTCCTCGCCCGCCAGCGACATGAAGCGGATCTCCGCCCCCGTCGCCGTCGCGTTGATCGAGAGCTGCGAGGGGTCGCGGTAGAAGGCCCAGCCCGACAGGTCGAGCCTGTCTTCCGCCGGGTCGAACCCCTCGATCCGGTCGGGCACGGCATCCGAGGTCAGCACGAAGAGATCGGATCCGGCGCTCCCCGTCAGGGTGTCGGCCCCGGCGCCGTCCAGCGCCAGATTGCCCGAGATCTCGACACTGAACTGGCTGAACCCGCCATCGGCAAGGCCCAGCGTCGCCAGCCCCAGCGTGCCATCCGCCCTCTCGTAGAGCGCAAGGTCGCCGATCCCGTCCAAAGCCGTGCGGGTGGTGTCCTCGAGCACGCCGAGATGCACGAGGTCACCCTCGGGCGTGACCTGGAACAGGCTGACGCCCTGATCGGCGCCGCCGGCGGCCAGATAGGCCACCCCGTCGATCACCACCGTGTCGAGCGCGCTGACCCCGGCGAAGCGGCTGTCGCGGCTGTCCATGACGTGATCGGTGAGCGTCAGCCGCCCGCCCTCGAGCGCGTAAAGCGTCAGCGTGCCGGTCCCGGCCGCCCCGAGGATCACGAAATCGGTGCCGCCGATCGTGACCGTATCGAGCGTGATCTCGCCCGCGATGCCGGGATTGTCCGACGCGCCGAGGCGCTGCGGCGCGGTCAGCGTGCCCGAGGCGGTGATCGTGTAGCTCGTCAGATACGTCTCGCCCGACCCGGCGGCCACCAGGTGATTGTCCACCACCGCGAGATCCGTGAGCCCCGGCGCGGGCACCCCGTTCTGATCGGGCGCGCGGCTGCCCGCGCTCACGAGGGTCAGCTGCCCCGTGGCCGAGACCTGCCAGACCATGGGCGCGGTGCTGCCCGGCGCGATGCCGTAAAGATAGGTGCCGGAGGGCAGGGTGGCGACGGCCACGTCGCTCAGATCCGCGGGCACCCCCGCGGCGGCGGCATTGATCGAGATCGGGTTGCCGAAGGATCCGTCCGCATTGACCCGCACCATCACCAGCCCGGCCGCGCCGGTCCCGGTGATCAGCGCCACCTCCTGGCCCGAGGCCAGGGTCATCGGCGTGATGTCGGGGGTCACCCCCGGGACCGGACCGCCCGACAGACCCATCTGGTCTTCGGAGATCGGTCCGGTCCCCCGCAGATCCCAGGCTGACAGGCCACTCACCCCGTCACCGCTCGAGATCACTTGCAGCGTGGCCCCGTCGGGACCCTCATGCAGCGCGAATGCCCGAACCCCTTCGAGCACCCCCGCCTGGTCGGCAGACATGCTGCCGACGTGGCCGAAGACCACCTCCATCTCACACCCCGAGTTTTCCCATTCACCGCCGACGACACTGACCGGGCAGCGGGGCAGGGGAGGGGACAAGAGCGCGGCGGAAATCGGACCTTCCGGGAAAAGTCGAACGGTTTCCTTCAGGTCCCGTTAAGGCTGGTTCGGGTCGAAACCGGCGGGAAAACCTTTCGCATGCGAAAGGTTTCGGGGCGCGGCGCCTGCCAGGCAGAGCCGGGCCGCGCCTTTCTCACACCCAGCGCCCGGTCGCCGTGACCCGCACGGTACAGCTCTCGCCCGGCGCGAAATCGGTCTGGCCCGCGATCCGCGAGAGCCGCAGATCGAGCGCGGTGCCGGTACCGGCGCTGCACATGACCGGGCCGAGCCCGGCCGCGCCGGGGCTCAGCGCCGCCGCATCGGTCGCATCGATGCTGCCTTGCGCGAACGCATCGCCCGCGAAGGGCTGCGGCAGCGTCCACGTGGCGCCGAGCGTGGCGGCATCGAGCCGCGTCAGCGTCACCGCCCCCCAGGCGATCTGGGTGCCGCAGGCCAGCCGCAGGTAATCCGCGCCCGCCTCCAGCACCGCACCGGTGGGCGTGCCGCCGGCCTGCGCCACGGCGCCCAGCACATTGCCCGGCCCGTAACCCCAATCGGCGCGCATGAGCCGCCCCGGCGTCGTGTCGGTCGCCGCCCCTTGCACCGCGGCGCCCGAGGCGTGGCCGGTGGCCGGGTCGAAGACCAGCGCCTCGGCCCAGGCCACCCCGTCGGCGCTGACCTTGATGGCGAAGCCGTCGGTCCCGGCAGTGCCCATCTCGGCGCGGCCCGACCAGCCGGTCTGGAACAGCAGGCTTGCCGTATCGCCCGGGGCGGCCTTGTTGATCTTCACTTGGTGGCCCGCGCCCTCATGGGTCAGCAGCGTCGCCGGGGCGGAGACCGCCAGCCGGTTGGTCGCATCGCTCGTGGCGTTGATGCCGAGGCCCGGCAGGTTCTGCAGATCCCCGCCGACCGGCGTCCAGGCCGCGCCGTCCCAGACGACCATCTCGGCGGCATCGGCCACATAGGCCTGCCAGCCGGTGCCCGGGGTCAGGAAATGCCAGGCCCCGCCTTCATGGACCGCGACGTCATCGGCCCGGCCCGTCCAGGCGCCGGTCGGGGCAGCCCCGACGATATGGCGCTGCCCGTCGGCGGGCGTGGCGGGCGGCGCGGTCCGGCCGCGATCCACCACGCCCAGCTGCACGATCATGTCGAGACGGCGCAGCGCCTCGTTATGGGTGACGTGTTTCTGGGCCTGGGACGGGGCCATATAGGGCAGGCCGAGAAAGGCTGAGGTGAACATGGGTGACTTCCCCCGGGGGCTGATGTGACCAAGGGGACGCTCGGTCGCCGGGGTGAAGGCCCGCCTAAGGGCGCGCGCGTTGCGCGGAGGGACCGGGCAGGGGCAGGGGGCGGGGCAGGGGGCGAACCTTTCGCATGCGAAAGGTTTCGGGCCGGGCGGCGCCCGCGCGGTCAGTCCCGGCTTTTCAGCCAATCCTCGAGCTCGGCCACGAAATCCGGCGTGATGCGGCGGCCCTTCAGAAGGATCCGGCCCCGCGCGGGATCGGCGGCGATGGAGAGCCCCTCGATCAGCGTCCTGTCCGCCGGTTTCCTCTCTGTTTCAGCGGATTGTGCCGGTTTCGGCGCCGGGGCGGGACGGGTCTCCATCACGCGGCGCAGCATCTCGGCCTCGGCCTCGGGCGTGACCTCGGGCAGGGCGGCATGGGCGCGGGCGATCCTTTCGCCGAGATCGGGCCGGTCCTTCAGCGCGCGCGCCAGGGCCAGGCCCAGATGTTCGGGCAGGCGCGCGGGATGGGCCAGCACCCCGTCGAGCGCCGAGACCACCGGCAGGAAGGACTTGATCTTCGAGCGCTTGGAATAGGAGACCGAGGCGAACAGCCCGCCCAACGCGTCCTTCTCCCGCGCGAAGACACCCGCCTCGAGGGCGCGGGCGACGATTCGGGCGCGTTCGAAGAACGACAGGCCCGCGCGGATCTCGTTCTCCTCGACCATGGCGCGGTAGGCATCGGCGCGGTCGCGGGGCAGGCGCAGGAGCGCGCGGATGCGGGTGTAGCGCTGGAGCCCGTTCGCCTCCTCGCAGAGCGCGCGCAGCGCGGCGAGCCGCCGCCAGCCCGACAGGAGCCCGTAGCGCGGATGCCGTCCCTCGCCGCGATCCACCACCTCGATCGGGGTCTGCTGGCCGCGTTCGCGGATGGATTGCTTGAGTTCGTCCAGCGCCTCGGGATCGAGGTCGATGCGGTCGCGGATCAGGTGCTCGCTGTCGATCTCCTCGAGCGGCAGATCGAGCACCAGCCGCCCTTCCTCGCGGGCGCGGGTCAGCTCTCCGGCGACCTCCTCGAAGGCCGCCGCCGCCGCGGCCTCGCCGGCGACATCGGCGATCGGCGCGCGGCTCGGGGCAGGGGCGAAGGGGCCGGTGAGATGCGCCTCGAGGTAATCGGATTGCGCCGGGCTCAGGCGTTTGCGTTTGGCCATGACAGCGCCTCCTTTTTCGCCGCAACAGGGTCTGCACAGGGGTCTTGCCAAAACCTGACCCGCCCGTGCGGAAGGCGGCGCAGGCTCATTCCGCGGCCTCCGCCCGGGCCAGCTCCTCGCGCCGCCAGACCCCCAGCAGCAGCCGCTTGAAGGCGGCATAGGTCGCATCGAAGGTCTCGCGGCCCCGCACATAGGTCTCGCGGTTGAAATCGCGGTAATCGGCCTCGTAGATGCCCGCGACCTGCTCGCCCGCCTGGCCGATGAGGGCGGTGTAATCCTGCTTGTGGGGCGACAGGGTCTGGCCGAGATAGGCCTGCATCAGCGCCGCGAGTTCGCCCTGCTGCGCGCCGTCATAGCGGGTGATGAGCGCGCGCACCGCGTCCCACTGGAAGGCCAGCCCCTCGCGCCCCAGCGCGCGGGCGGCCATGTTCTCGGCCTCCTCGATGGAGCGGAAGGTGGAATGCAGCATGTCGAAGAAGCGCCCGGTCGAATCGAATTCCAGAAAGGAGGCGCCGAGCGGCACCAGCAGGATATCGGCGGCGGCCAGCCCGTTGATCGTGAGATAGCCGAGCGCCGGCGGCGTATCGAGGAAAATCAGGTCGTAATCCTGCAGCACCCCGTCCGCCTCGAGGCTGTCGGTCAGCGCATCCCAGAGCTTCCAGGAGCGCCCCTGCATGCGCCAGACGGGGATCTGGAACTCCGCCCAGTAGAGATTGAGCTGCGCGCCGATGAGGTCGATATTGGGCCAGTGCGTGGGCTGGACGAGGTCGCGCGCAGTGGCCCCGAGCGCCTCGGAGAGCGTCTCGTCGAGGGGGGCCGGCGCCTCGCCGCGGGCCTCGCGGGCGCGGTTCTCGCCCTGCATGTGGCGCGCGTAATGCCGCGCGAGCAGCGGGAACACCGTGCCCCATTCATCCGCGACCTTGCCGCCGAAGATCGAGGTCATCGAGCCCTGGCTGTCCAGATCGATCACCAGCACCTTGTAGCCGTCGAGCGCCGCCGACATCGCCAGATGCGCCGCGGTCGAGGTCTTGCCGACGCCGCCCTTGAAATTGGCCACCGCGACCATCTTGGCGGGCAGGCCCGCGGGGCGGTAGGGACGGTATTCCTTGGCCCGGCTGCCCGCCGCGCTGAAATGCGCGCGCAGCCGCAGCACCTCCTCGAAGGTGAACCACTTGGCGCCGCCCTCGGTCTCGGACCGGCCCTGGGGCAGGTCGGGGTTCTGGCGCAGCACGCGGCGGAAATGCGCGGCGGCGACGGGGATGAGGTAGCGGGTGATCTCCCAGGTGGAAAACAGCCTGAGCTGCTTGCGCCCGCTCTCGTCGAGCCCGCGCGAGGACAGGTCCGCGCGGCCCCGGGCGCAGGCCTCGGCGATCTGGGCGAAGCGCGCGGTGGAGGCATCGCCGTCGAGCTCGGCCATGGCGCGATCGGGATCGATGTTGAAATAGGGCGGTAGGGCCGTCTGGTCTTGTGCCATCTTCTGCTCGATGTGCTGTGTTTTGGGCACTATACCCCGAAACCCGTCACATCCAAGGATTTTGGCGACACCGCCCCCGCTTTTTGCCGCTTTCCCGGCAAATCCCCCGGGATCCTGCCCGTGCATGGCGCGGGATCGATGCGCGATCCGGCCGCGCAGCTTGTTAAATTGAGTTAGTAATGTGTTACGGGGTCAAGCCCCGGTGATATTTTTCCCCGATAACAGGGGGTTCGGAGCCCGCCGGGAGGCCCTGGCGATTCCGAAACCACGTTGAGGCGATTCCAAACCCCCGAAGCGGCGATTCCGAAAACCCGTTCGGAGGGTCCGGGCGCTGGACCGGGCCTGTGGATATCTTTACGCTCGGTGTCACCGAAACCACGAATCTCCAGCAGGACCCGGGCGCGAAGATCCGGGCGGGGCCGTGGCGAGCAGTAGAACGAGGACAGACCCCGTGACAGGCATTCCCGGACCCGGCGCTTCCGCGTTGGGGCCGCTTCATCACCCGACGCCGGATTTCTTCGTCTGCGACATCTTCGATGCTGCCCCGAAGGACGACCTGGCCTCGATGGAACACCCGATGTTCTCGCTCGCGACGCGCCCCGACCGGCGCATCCTGCGCTATGCCCATAACGGCACCGAGATCGAGGTGACGCCCTCGGTCAAGGGGCTGGCCACGATCCACGACAAGGACATCCTGATCTACTGCATCTCGCAGCTCATGGCGGCGGTGAATGCGGGCCGGGCGGTGTCGCGCCATCTGCACCTGACCGCGCATGACCTCCTCGTGGCCACCAACCGCGAGACCAGCGGCGACGCTTACCGGCGGCTGCGCGAGGCCTTCGAGCGGCTCGCGGGCACGCGCATCACCACCAATTACGAAACCGGCGGCGAAGAGGTCACCTCGGGCTTCGGCCTGATCGAGAGCTGGCGCATCGTGCGCAAGACCCGCGGCGGGCGGATGGCCTCGGTGTCGGTCACGCTGTCGGACTGGCTCTACCGCGCGGTGCTGGCGAAATCGGTGCTGACGCTTTCCCGCGATTACTTCCGGCTTCGAAAGCCGCTCGAGCGACGGATCTACGAACTCGCGCGCAAGCATTGCGGCCGGCAGCCCGAATGGCGCGTCTCGGTCGAGGTGCTCCTGAAGAAATCGGGCTCGGCCTCGCCGCGCCGGGTCTTCCGCGCGAAACTGCGCGACATGATCGCCGCCGATCACCTGCCCGATTATCATCTGGCCGAGGCGCCCGGCGACGTGATCCGCATCACGCCGCGCCGCCTGCGCGCGCCCCGTCCGCCGGTGCTGGCGCCCGAGACGCTGGAGGCCGCGCGCGCGCTGGTGCCCGGCGCCGATATCTACGCGCTGCAGGCCGAATGGCAGGGGGTCTGGGCGGCCACCGGCGCGCCGCGCCTGACCGATCCCGACCGCGCCTTTTTGGGCTGGGCGCGCAAACGACGCTGAGGAGAGACCATGCAGATCGACGAGACCGCCCTCGAGGGCGTGCTGATCCTGACGCCGCGCCGCTTCGGCGACCACCGGGGCTTTTTCGAGGAGACCTGGAACCGCGATGTCTATCAAGCGGCGGGGCTCCACTTCGACTGGCGCCAGGACAACCATTCGCTGTCGGCGGCGGCGGGCACCGTGCGGGGGCTGCATTTCCAGGCGCCGCCACGCGCGCAGGACAAGCTGGTGCGCTGCGGGCGCGGCGCGCTTTTCGACGTGGCGGTCGATATCCGGCAGGGCAGCCCGACCTACGGGGCCTGGGTGGGCGTGGAGCTGACGCCCGAGAACGGCCGCCAGCTGCTGGTGCCCGCGGGCTTCGCCCATGGCTTCATGACGCTGACCGCCGAGACCGAGATCGTCTACAAATGCTCCGACACCTATGCGCCCGAAACCGAAGGCGCGCTCTTGTGGAACGATCCGGAGATCGGCATCGCCTGGCCCGATCCCGGCGTGCCGCCGATCCTGTCCGACAAGGACGCCGCCGCGCCGGGGCTTGCGGGCTTCACCACCCCCTTCACGGGCGGCTGAGCCCGTGGCGCCCCATGCGCGCTACCTGGCCACCCGCCATTTCGGCGCGCTCGACGGGGCGCGGGCGCTGGCCATCGCGATGGTGCTCTACCACCACTCCCCGGTGGGCGCGGCGCTGAGCGACGGGCCGGTGATCGCCGCGCGCGGCTTTCTCGGCGTCGATCTCTTCTTCGTGCTCTCGGGCTACCTGATCACCACGCTCCTGCTGCGCGAACGGGACCGGACGGGCGCCATCTCGCTCGGCGGTTTCTACTGGCGGCGCGCCTTGCGGATCCTGCCGCTCTACCTCGTCGTGGTGACCGCGGTCGGGGGCTATTACGTGCTGGTGAAGGGCGAGGCCGAGGCGGCCCGGCTCTGGCCCTTCTACTATCTCTTCCTCGCCAATTTCCTGACCGCCGACATCCCCAACCTCGCGCCGATGTGGTCGCTCTCGGTCGAGGAGCAATATTACCTGCTCTGGCCGCTTCTCCTGATCCTCTTGCCCGCGCGCTGGCTGTTGCCGGTGCTGGCGGCGGGGATCGCGGTGAACGTGGCGGGCGTGATCGGGGTCTTCGGCCTCACCGCGCCCGAATGGGGCCCCCTGCGGTTCGCGCTGCCCGTCGCGACCTATGCGCCGATCCTGATGGGCTCGGGCCTCGCGATCGTGCTGCATGGCGCCCGGGGCTTCGCGGCGCTCTGGCCGGTCCTCGGCGCCCGCTGGGCGAGCCCGGCCGCGCTGATCCTCCTGGTGGCGCTGCTGGCCGTTCTGCCCCGCGACGTCACCGGCCTGCCGAACCTTGTGCTGCATCTCGCGATGACGGCGTTGCTGGCGGCCCTCGTGATGCGCGAGGACAGCGCCCTGGCGCCGGTCCTGCGGCTGGCGCCCGTGGCGCGCCTGGGCGCGGTCAGCTACGGGCTCTACCTGTTGCACCTGCCGGTCCTGCACGTGGTCCGCGAGGCCGCGGAGGCCTTGGGGCTCGGGCTCGGGACGGTGCTGTTCCACCTCGTTTACTGGGGCGCCTGCTGGCTCGTGGCGGAGGTCAGTTTCCGCGGGTTCGAGACTGTTTTCCTGAACATGCGGCACAAGCCGCGGGAAAGCGTCGGCGCCGCGCAGTGACCCGGGGCGCGGAACAAGGCTGCCAATATGCAGGCGGTTGAAGGCGCCGGTCCGGCGCTGGAGCGCGGCGGCTGTCAGCAGCCTTGTTCCGCGCTCCGGGGCACCTCACCCCCGCCAGCTTGCGGGCACCGCATCGCCGAACCGCGCGCGCACCGCCTCGTATTGCGGGGCGAAGGCCGCGCGGAAGGCCTCGGCCAGATCCTCGGGCAGGGGCAGGGACGCGCCCGCATTCACCCGCGCGGACAGATCCGGCACCACCGGCGCGATGCCGAGAAAGGCGCAGAGCGACGCCGTCACCGAGACGTCCCGCACCATGTCCTCGTAGAACAGCACCCGCAGCCGTTCGGGCGCCACCGCCCGGTCGAGCGCGCGCAGGGTGCGGGCGTAATCGGCCCGTTCGATATTCGGCAGGCGGCCGGTCTCGATCAGGTGGCGTGCGCGGGCGGTCGCGGTCTCGAACAGGGTCTCGGCGCTGGCGCCGGGTCCCATCTGCACGCCCGCGGCCATGCGGATCTGCGACCACATCCGCGCCACCGGATCGCGCAGCACGAAGACGAAGCGCGCCTGCCCGATCGTCGCCATGTCGGCGTAATCGCGCGCCGGCAGGATCGCGTAGGCGGGGGTGATGTCGGCGACCACGGCCTGCCCGTCGAGGCCGCGGGTGATGTAGTCGATATAGGGCGCGTGCCGGTCGGGCCCGGTGCCCGCGCCGCCCATCATCGCCAGAAGATCGAAGGCGGCCTGCGCGCGGGCCAGGACCTGCGGGCGCGGCCCGGCCTCGGCCAGCGCCTCGGTCGCGCGGGTCATCTCCGTCAGGCGCGTCTGCCAGGACAGCTTGCCCATGCCGCCGCGGATGTCGAAGTAATGCAGCTCCTTCACCGGGGGCAGGTGCAGGTCCGGGCTTTGCCCCAGCGTGCGGTGCAGGAAGGTCGTGCCGGCCTTCTGCGCGCCGATCACGAACAGCATCCGTGCACCCCCGGGCAGGGCGACGGGCGGCAGGAGGGGCAGGGCGGGCGCGGTCATGCGGCGCGCTTCCGCTCGTGATGGGCGATGGCCGCCTCCACGTCGTCGAACAGCGTCAGCTGCCCGCCCTCGAGCACCGCGCCCATCTCGCAGAGCTGCCGGATCTGGCCCGCCGCATGGCTGACCACGATGGCCCCCGCCCGCGCCAGCCGCGCCCGGAGAAGCGCGCGGGATTTCTGCAGGAAGGCCGCGTCGCCCGCGGCCAGCGCCTCGTCCAGGAGATAGGTGTCGAAATCGAGCGCCATGTTGATCCCGAAGGCGAGCCGCGCCTTCATTCCGCTGGAATAGTGCCGCACCGGCGCGCGGAAGGCCGCGCCCAGCTCGGCGAAGTCCTCGACGAAGGCGCAGACATCGCCGGTCTCGGCGCCATAAAGCCGGGCCACGAACCGGGTGTTCTGAGCGCCGGTCAGATCGCCGTGCAACGCCGAGGCGAGCCCCACCGGATAGGAGATGCGCCCCGCCGTCAGCACCCGGCCCCCGTCGGGGCGGCAGGTGCCCGCGATCATCCGCAGCAGCGTCGACTTGCCCGCCCCGTTCCGCCCCAGAAGCCCGATCGACACGCCGCCCGGAAGCGTGGCAGTGATGCCGCCCGCCACCACCACGCGGCCGCCGTCGCGGGCGAAGCTCTTCTGCAGGTTCTCGAGCACCACCATCAGCGCCGGTCCCGGATCGACCAGGCGGTCAGCACCGCCATCGCCCAGGCCAGCACCGCGAAGAAGGCCACCGCGCCGAGGGTGAGCCAGCGCTGCGGACGCAGCGCCGCCTCGGGCGGGGTCGGCTCCAGGTGCAGGGCGAGATAGCGCGATTGCCGCTGCGCCTCGGCCAGCGCGGATTCGAGGCTGGCGCGGGCGGCGGTGTAATTCTCCTCGGCGAAGCGCAGATCGACGGCGAGCGTTTCGTATTCGCCGACGAGATCGGCGAAGGCCGCCCCGCCCAGACCGGCGCCCAGACCGGTGCCGCCCGCCGCATCGGACGCACCGGGCGCGCCGGACGTACCGGGCGCTCCGGGGCCGAAGCGCGCGCGCTCGCTCGAAAGCCGCGCCTCGATCACCGCGACGCGCTGCTCGGCGCCCTCGATGCGGAACCGCGCATCGGGCGCGGTCTGGCGGATGAGATCGAGCTCGATGATGGCCTGGGCCAGCTGCTCCTGCAGCGAGGACATGACCCCGGTCTGCACCTGCAGCGCCGAGACCGGATCGACGATCTGGGTGCGGTTGCGGAACCGCGTCAGCGCCGCCCGCGCATCGCCGAGCTGCGCCTTGGCGCGCGCCAGCTCGCCGCGGGCATGGCCGATCGCATCCTCCCGCGCCAGCGCCGAGAGCCGGTTCGTCAGCGCGGTGCTTTCCGCCACCACCGCCTCGGCGATGGCCTGGGCCGCGCCGGGGCTGAACGCCTCCACCTCGAGGGCCAGAAGCCCGGTGCCCGCCATCCGCTCGATCCGCACGCGGCGCTGCCAGTAGCGGGTCAGATCCTCGATCGTGCCGGGGGCGGCATAGGCGAAGACCGGATCGCTGTCCGGATCGGTCAGGGCGCGGCCGGGCACGGACCAGAGCGCGCGCAGGTCGAGCGCCGCGTCGATCCGCGCCACGAGGCCGGGCGATTGGATGTAGTGATAGAGGATGTCGGTATCGTCCGAGGTCGAGGCCGACAGGTCCGCGACCCCGCCCAGAAGCTCGAGCGGCGAGGAGGTCTCCTCGGAGCGGACCGAGAAGCCCGCCTCGGAGACGAAGCGCGGCGCCGCGCGGTCCCATAGGTACCAGGCGGTCAGGGCCGTGGGCAGCACCACGCAAAACAGCGCCGAGACGAGAATGCCCGCATGCCGCCGCCGCGGCCGGGCGGGCCGGACCCCGGGCAGGGGGCGGACGGTCTGATCGGCGGCGGCGGCCGGGTTGGGCCCCGGGGCGTGAACCGGGGCCGGTTTCGGGCCGGGCGCGGCCTTGGGCTGGGCGCGGGGATCGGTCCGGCGCAGCGTCTCGAACAGCGCGCTGCGGTCGACCGTACCGGTTGCGGGGGCGGTTTTGGCCATTGTCGGGGCCTTGGACTGGGCCTTGGCTTGGGCCTTGGACTGGGCCTTTGCCGGGGCTTTTGCCGGGGCGTTTGTCTGGGGGATCGGGGACCGGGCGGCGGTCATGGCCATCTCCTTCTGGCAGGACGGGCGGGCAAAGCAGGGCGGAAAGGCAGGACGGGCAGGAGGCACGGCGCGGGCCGGGGCCGGGCGCCGTTCAGAAAGCGGTAAGACGGGCAGGCTAGAAAGAAGGCGCTCCGAGGATCGCCGCCATGCACCCAGCCATCACCATCGTGCTTGCCACCCGCAACGGGGCGGCCCATCTGCCCGCGCAATTGCGCTCGATCGCGGCGCAGCGCGGGGTGGCCTGGCGGCTCCTGGCCTCCGATGACGGCTCGCGCGACGACACCCGGGCGATCCTGGCCGCCTTCGCGGCGGCGCATCCGGGCCGTGTGCGTCTCTGTTCCGGCCCGCAGGCGGGATTCGCCGCGAATTTCCTGTCCGCCGCGGCGCGCGCGGTGGCCGAGGGGCCGGGCCGGGCGCTGGCCTTCTGCGACCAGGACGATGTCTGGCTGCCCGAGAAGCTCGCCCGCGCGCTGGCGCAATGCGAGGCGGGCGGTCGGCATGCGGCGGTGGGCGTGGCCTGCCGGGCGGTGCCCACCGGCCCCGATCTCCGCCCCTCGGGCGGGGCGGCGGCGCCGGGGCCGGCGGATTTCGCCGGGCTCTTGTTCGGGCAGGCGCCCGGCGGCAACCGGCTGGTCCTGTCGGCCGAGGCCGCGGCGCGGCTCGCCGCGACGGTGCCCGCGGCGCTGCAGGCCGGCGTGCCCTTCCACGATTGGTGGGCGGCGCTGGTGCTGACCGGGATCGGCGGGCGGCTCATCCACGACCCCGCGCCGGGGCTGCTCTACCGCCAGCACGGGGCCGCGGCCCTCGGTCATCGCGGGGCGGCGGCGGGCCTCGTGCGGCGCGCGCGGCTCGTGCTGTCGGGGGAATATGCGCGCATGGTCGCGGCCAATCTCGACGCGCTCGCGGCCCAGCCCTGCGCGCTCAGCCCCGCCGCCCGGGCCGCGATGGCCCGCCTGCGGGCGGGGCAGGGGGAAAGCTGGCGCCGCCATCTTCTGCGCGGCGCTCATGCCGCGACGCTGCGGCCGAAGCCGAGCCGCGCCATCAGCGCCTGATCGGGCGCGACCCAGTCCATCAGCCGCTCCGCCGAGGCGGGCGACAGCTCCGCGGCAAGGCGCGGCCAGCGCGCCCCGGTCTCCGGGGCGGCGTTGATCCGGGGCAGCGTCACCGGCTGCCCGGTCCAGCGGGTCAGGTCGCGGATCAGCGGCGCGGGATCGGCCACGTCATAGACCCCGGACAGGCCGCGCGCCGCATCCGCGGCCCGCGCGATCAGCTCGGGCCGGGGCAGGGTGGCCACCGCGTCCCAGCCGCGGATGCGCCGGGTGACGAGATAGGTGCAATAGGGCGCGCGGTAATGATCCTCCACGAAGCGCCGCCAGCCGGGATCGCCGCCGAAGAAATACTCCTCCGCGCTCCAGTGCCCGGCCCGCGCCAGCCCGGTATGCTCGGGCCGGGCGAGGGTGGCGGCATCGAGCGTGGCGGCCTTGCGGCGCAGGTAGAGATAGAAGGACGCGATCCGTTCCAGCGGGTCGCGCAGCACCGTGAAGGCGCGGGCGCGGGGGCCGAGCGTTTCCAGCGCCTCCCAGTCGATATGGCCGGAATAGAGCCTGTATCCGGGCGGCAGCTGCGCCGCGCCGCGGGCGGCCTGGCTGTGCAGCCGCACCGGCGAGAGACCCGCCTCGCCGCCGAGCGCGCCACCGAGGGCCTGCCCCAGCGCCCGGTGCACGCTTTGCCCCGCGGTCTTCGGGATGTGCAGGAAGACGAGGGGGCTTTCCGTGTCGCAGGTCATGTCGCGGCCTCCGCCAGATCGAGCGTATCGAAGGTGAAATCGGGCATGTCCTTCATCGCGCGCAGCCCCTTGACGAAGCCGGCGGGATCGGAGGGATCGAGATGCGCCAGCTGCCAGGGCGCAAAGCGCCACCACCGCAGGTGCAGAAAGGCCGCGACGAGATCGGGCGCGTGCCGGATCCGCCGGATCCGCGCGGGCGCGCCCGCGACCACCGCGTAGGGCGGCACGTCGCGGGTGACGACCGAGCCCGCGCCGATCACCGCGCCGTGCCCCACGGTGACGCCCGCGGCGATGATCGCGCCGTGACCGATCCAGACATCGTGGCCGATCACCGTCTCCTGCAGCGCGGTGGGCGGACCGTGTTCGGGCCGGGGCGGCGGCGTGGCGTGCCAGTCCGCCGCCCCGGTGAAGCCGTCCTCCAGATCGAAGAGCCGCGCGCCGAGATAGAAGGCCGGGCTCGTCGAGGCCCAGTGCATCGGGTGGTTCTGCCGCCCGATCTGCACCTCTTCGCCGATCGAGCAATAGCGCCCGATCTTCGCCGCGCAGGCATGGCCCGAGACCTGGTAGGAGAAGGCGCCGAGCTCGATCATCTGCTCGAACTGGGTCCATTTCAGGCTCGACGGCGCCTCGATCCGCCCGCGCGGGGGCAGGCGCACCTTGCCGCCCGGACGCGGCAGGGCCTCGATGCCGCGCGCGCGCAGCCAGGCGATGGTGACCTCCGCCATGGCTCAGCCCGTCCCGGTCAGGCGGCGCCGCGGCGCCCGCGCCAGATCGCGCGCCGGGCCGCGCACCGGGCCGCATGCCGGGCCGGCGCCGGGCGCCGCGGTCCCGCCGGTGGTCTTGGCCGGGCGCGGGCCGGAGCCGGTGGCGGGCCGGGGCAGGGCGGGGCGCGCCCGGGCCTCGGACAGGGTCAGCACCCGCTCCAGCACCGAGGCCGCCATTGCGGCGGTCTCGCCGGGCCGGTAGGGCAGGACATGGCCGCCCGGCGCCGCGCGCAGCGCCGTGCCCTGGGCGCCGAGATCGAAGGCCAGCACCGGCAGGCCGGTCGCCAGCGCCTCGTGCAGCGCGAAGCAGAAGGTCTCGGGCCAGACCGAGGGGATGAGCCAATGGGTGATCCCGTGCGTCCGCGCCCGCGTGGCGATCTCGGCGGGCCGGTAGCGCCCGGTTCGCGTGACGTGAACGGGCAGGGCGGTTTCGGGCGCGATCTCTCCGACGAGGACGAGCCCGGCGCGGCCGCGGGTCTCCCGCGCAAGCGCGGCCACGACATCGGCGCCCTTCTGCGGCGCGATCGCGCCCAGGACGCCGATCACGGGCCGCGGCCCGGCGCGCGGCGTCACCCGCTCCGGCGGATCCGGCAGGTCGTGCGGGGCCACGCGGATGCGCCCGGCGAGATCGGGCCAGGCCGCGCGCACCAGCGCCGCCGAGGCCTCCGAGAAGCAGCGGATCTCGGCGCGGGAGGCGAAGCGGTGCCAGGCCCGCCGCCAGGTGGCCAGCGGCACCGCGCGCCCGTCGGGCCGGCGCGCGCGGTGGGCGGGATCTCCGGCCTCCCCGGGCACCGGCAGGCCGCGATAGACGCCGTCCGCGTCGCAGAGCGTGTAGGCGGGCGAGAGCGGGAAGTAATCGTGCAGCTCCATCTCCGCCGCGTCGCCGTCGCGCAAGAGCCCGCGCAGCAACCCCGGCAGGGCCACCGGGTCGGGATCGCCCACGCCGCAGGCATAGATCACCCGGCGGCGGGGCAAGAGCCCCAGCAGCGCCGCGATCACCGTCCAGTCGTCGCCCTCCCCGGTGCTCACGCCCCAGGACGACAGGACCGACAGCTGCCAGCGCCGCGCCCCGCCGACGCGGATGCGCACCACCGGCTGGCCCGCCGCGAGCGCCGCGGCGATGCGCGCGGCCACCGCCCGTTCGACCCCGCCGCCCAGGCTGTGGGTCAGGATCACCGGCACCGCCGCGCCCCGCATCACCGCCCCCGCCCAGCCGAGCGCCAGCGCGAGCCGCGCCGTGCGCAGCGGATCGGCGGTCTTGAACCGCGCCACGCGCGCGTCGAAATCGGGATATCGCGCGGAGATCACCGCGTTGTTGCGCGCGAGAAGCGCCGCCTTGTCGGGGCCGAAACTGACGCCGCCGCGATGCTCCACGTAAAGCCCGCCCAGCCCCAGATGCCGCCCGCCGAGCGCGGCGATGCGCTGGCACCAATCCACCTCCTCGCCATAGCCGCGCCCGAAGGCCGGATCGAAGCGCGGCAGGCGCTGCAGCCAGTCCCGCGCGATCGCCATGCAGAACCCCACCCCGGTGGGCAGGTCGCAGAGCGCCCCGTCGGGATCGAGCCGGGCCGCCACCCCGTCGATGACGTCGCCCGCGCCCGCGGGCAGCGGCACGTCGCGGCAGATCACCGGGGCCGAGAGGATCTCGGCGGCGTTGGAGGCGGGCGTGACGCTGGCCACGTTGTCGTGATGCGCGAAGGGCCGGACGAGGCGCGAGGCCCATCCCTGCGGCACCAGCGCATCGGCATTGAGCAGGATCACCGGACCGCCGCCGCGCGCCGGGGTCGGGGCCCGCGCCGGGGTCGGGGTCGGGGGCAGGGCATCCGCCCAGGGCGCCGGATCGGGCAGGCCCAGCACATGGGCGAAGCCGCGATTGACCGACCCGATGAAACCCAGGTTCTCGCGGTTCTCCAGCAGCGTGACCCGGGCGACGCGGCCCGGCGCGGTGGCCCAGTCCTGCAGGAAGGGGCGCACCTGCGGATCGGGCGAGGCATCCTCGATCATCACCAGGTGCCAGGGCAGATCGGTATGCGCCTCGATCCGGTCCAGCACCTCGGGCAGCAGGTCGAAGCCGTTATAGACCGGCAGCAGGATGGTGACCGGCGGGCCGGATATCGTCTCTGTTTCGGCCCGATCGCGCAGGATCCCGGGCAGGAGCGGCCCCGCTTCGAGCGGCGGCGCCACGAGCCCCAAAGCCGCCTTCACGCGCTGGCGGTGGCGCGGATCGCGCGAGGTCCGCCAGGCCAGCGCCGCGGGCAGGCTGCGCAGGAGCGCCGCGACGAAGGCCGGCAGGTGCCGCCAGCGGCCAAGCCGGGGCCGCTTCAGGCTGAGCGCGGGGATCGCCGTGGCCCCGGGCCGGGCGGTAACCGCAAGCCCCGGCGGCGCGCTGCGCGCCAGATCGGCGGGCCGCGCGGGCACGTCGAGCCGGAAGCCCCCCGCGCGCCAGCCCCCCGCCACCACGTCGGCGCGCGGCAGATCCGCCCGGCCCCGGGCCACCGCCCCGCCGAGATAAAGCGCGACGCCCGCCGCCTCGGCCCAGCCCTCGACCAGGAGATGCCCGGCCTCGAAGGCCACCCGGTCCACGTGACCCACCTGCCGTCCCGCGGCATCGAGGATCGGCGGGCCGGGCCGCGCGGCGCGGCAGCGGGTGGCGGCATAAAGATCGAACAGCGCGGCAAGACGGC
Source organism: Roseivivax lentus (assembly GCF_900156805.1). Lineage (GTDB taxonomy): Bacteria > Pseudomonadota > Alphaproteobacteria > Rhodobacterales > Rhodobacteraceae > Roseivivax > Roseivivax lentus. Next base: position 25,521 of record NZ_FTOQ01000028.1, read on the forward strand.
GAAGCATGGGCGAAGGTCCTGTGAAGCCGGAAGACGCCCTCAGGAAACATGCCAGCCCTTAAGGACCGTTTAAGGCTGATCGGCCACAGGCGGTCCTGCCCGAAAAATACCCAACTTGACCCATCGAAAGGGCCACGCTTTCTGGCAATCGGGCGCCAGAGCCCGGCTCCCCAAGGACAAGACCCGCCCGATGCCGCATCGCCCCGCCCCCGGTTCCGCCCCCAGATGAGCGGGCTGGCCACCCCGCATCTGCCCTACCGGGCCGATATCGACGGGCTGCGCGCGATCGCGGTGGGGTCGGTCGTGCTCTATCATTTCGGCGTGGCCCTGCCCGGCGGCTTCACCGGGGTGGACGTGTTCTTCGTGATCTCGGGCTACCTGATCGGCGGTCTTCTCTGGGCCGAGCGCGCGCAGACCGGCCGGGTGCGCCTCGGGGCCTTCTGGCTGCGGCGGTTCCGCCGCCTCGCGCCGGCCTTCTTCGCCATGGCGCTGGTCACGAGCCTCGTCGCCTGGGCGCTGCTGCTGCCGTTCGAGCTGCGCGAATACGGCAAGGCGCTGATCGCCGCCTCTCTCTATCTGGCCAACGTGCTGTTCTACCGCCAGGCGGGCTATTTCGACGCGGCCTCCGAGGACAAGCCGCTGCTGCACACCTGGTCGCTGTCGGTGGAGGAGCAGTTCTATCTCTGCCTGCCGCTCCTGGTGCTGGCGCTGGCCCGGCATCCGCGCGGGCTGGTCTGGACCCTCGCGGCGATCTGGGCGGCCTCGCTCGCCGCCTGCCTCTGGGTGACGCCGCAGAATGCGCAGGCCACCTTCTACCTCTTTCCCTTCCGCGCCTGGGAGCTTCTGTCGGGCGTGCTGCTGGCGATCTGGATGCGCGGGCGGCCCGGGCCCGGCCCGGCCTGGGCGGGCTGGGGCGGGCTTTTGCTGATCGGGGTGGGATTCGTCACTATTTCCGCCCAAAAGGCCTTTCCCGGGGCCTGGGCGCTGATACCGGTCCTGGGCACGATGGGGGTACTCTGGGCCGGGGCGGGGCCCGGCGTTGGGGCCGTCCTGCGCCATCCCTTGGCTGTCTTCGTCGGGCGGATTTCCTACTCGCTCTATCTCTGGCACTGGCCGGTTCTCACCCTGTCGCTGCAGCTGCGCGGGGCCTATGCGGGCTGGGGCGAGGCCGCGCTCTGGATGGGGCTGTCGGTTCTCCTGGCCTGGGCCTCCTGGGCGGCGATCGAACAGCCGGTGCGGCGGGGGCGCCTCGGCAGCCCGCGCGCACTTCTGGGGTTTGTGATCACGGCCAGCGCCGCCGCCCTCGCCTTCGGGACCGCGGCCTATCTCAAGGACGGGCTGCCGGGCCGGTTCGGGCCCGAGGCGCGGCTGCATATCGCGGCCTCGGGCGACTTCCTGCAGGATTTCAGCCGCTGCACCACCCCGGGTGACGGCCCCTTTGCCGGGCTCGAGATCTGTTCCCTCGGGCCCGACGGGCCGCCCCGCGTGCTGGTCTGGGGCGACAGCCACCTGCGTGCGATGCATGAAGGCCTGCGCCTTGCCGCGACGGACATGCCGACGCTCGCCATCTGGCGCGCGGGCTGCCCGCCGCTTTTCGGCATCGCCAAGTCCGAGAACAGCGCGACCCCCGCCGAGGATGCCGCCTGCGCCGCCGCCAATAGCCGGATCGCGGCGGCCATCGCCGCGACGCCCAGCCTTGCACGGGTGCTGCTGATCGGGCGGTGGGCCTATTACACGGAGGGCACCGGCATCGGCCTCGATGCCGGGAACCGCATCGCCGTCGCCCATCCCGGCAGCGGCACGACCGGCCCGGACGCGCTGGCGCGGGCCGTCGCCGAGACCGTGCCGGCCCTGCGCGGCGGGATCGGACCGGTCTTCGTCCTGGCCCAACCGCCCGAACAGCCCGCCTATGACAGCCGCCTTGCCGCCCGCGAGGCCGCCCATGCCGGCTGGCCCGGGGCCGCGCCGCCGGTGACGCGGACCTCCGTGCCCCGCGATGCGCTCGGCCCCCGCATGGCGGCGGCCCGCGCGCTCTGGTCCGGGGCGGAGGTCACGCTGCTCGATCCCTGGCCCGCGCTCTGCGACGCGCACACCTGTTTCGCGACCCGTGACGGCGTCGGGCAGTATTTCGACACGAACCACCTCACGAACAGCGCCGCCCGACGCCTCGCGCCGCTGCTGGCACCGGTCTTCGAGGGGCTGGATTAGGCTCTAATTCAGCATAAAACACATTATGAGAGCATTTCTGAAGCGCGGGGCACATTCTAAACTGGGTTGCGACAAATCCCCTATCTTGCTGGAAAGCAAGGAGAATGGAATTGGCCCACACAGAACTGGATTTGCGTGAGAG
>NZ_FTOQ01000027.1 GCF_900156805.1 Roseivivax lentus
GCTCTCAAATCGCAATATGAAGGCGATTTGTGACCGCCTGAACGGGACACCCAGAAAATGCCTCGGATGGCGCACCCCAACCGAAGCCTTCAGAGAAGAGATGATGAAACTGAGATAGCGGAAAACGTCGCAACGACCCTTGAGCCATCAGTTCATGGAGTCACCATCCAAGTCTGCGAGCCGCGGTTTTTCTGGAGCCGTTGGCGTTTTGGCAATACTCTGCGCGCTTTTCTTCATTTGTGCGCAAGAGCCTGCCCATGCGCAAACGTCACCGACGACGTCAGATACCGCCATCAGCGAGCCGCAAAACGAGGTCGCTGTCGACCCGAGCGTGCGAGACGACGCGATCGCAGATCGTCTCCGCCGAATTCTGGTCGCAAGCGAGTGGTTCGAGCCGCTTGCCGTATCGGTGCGCGAGGGCATCGTTTTCCTCGATGGCGAGACCGAAACGGATGAGCGCAAGGAATGGGCGCGCCAATTGGCTTTGCGCACCGAAGGCGTTGTCGCCGTGGTCAACCGGATCGACGTGAAACCGGAGATCAGCTGGGACCTGACCCCGACATGGCGCGAGATTGAAAGGCTCGCCGAGCGGGTTCAGTGGTTCGCGCCGCTGACCGTGGTGTCGCTGCTGATCCTTTTGCTGGCATGGCTTGTATCGCGCGGAGTGGTGACGTTGGCGCGGCACTCTCTGCGGCACCGCATCGCATCACCGCTCTTGCTTCAGCTGGTCGCAAGGTCCTTGTCGATCCCCGTCATTCTGATCGGCCTCTATCTTGTCCTTCAAATTGCTGGTCTGACGCGCCTCGCCATCACTGTCCTGGGCGGTACCGGCCTCGTCGGTATCGTTTTGGGCCTCGCGTTCCGTGAGATTGCGGCCAACTCGCTTGCAAGTATCCTTCTAAGCGTCCGAAACCCGTTCAGAGCGGGTGACTGGATCCGCGTGGGCGAGTATCAAGGCATCGTCCAGAACCTCAACATGCGCACGACTGTCCTGCTGACGCTGGATGGAAACCATATTCAGATCCCGAACGCGCTCGTCTACGAAAGCGTCATCGAGAATTTCTCGACCAATCCCAACCGACGATCGGATTTTGTCGTCGGGATCGGATATGACGATCCCGTCGAGCAGGCACAGAATATCATCATCCATGTTCTGCGCGCTCATCCCGCGGTTCTGGACGATCCGGAACCCAATGTTCTGGTCGATGAGCTTGGGCCTTCGACCGTCAACATGCGGGTACAATTCTGGTTCGATGGCCGGGCCTATTCGGTCTACAAGGTCAGGTCCGCCCTGATGCGCCAGGTCAAGCGAGCGCTTCAAGACGCAGGCATCTCGATGCCGGATACGGCGCGCGAGATCATCTTTCCGGATGGGGTGCCCGTGCGACAAATACCGGGTGGGAACCGGGCCATGGCGGATCAGAGGCCAAGTTCAGCTCTTGGCAAAGGGGAGGCCGAGATCGCGACACCTGGCGAGGGCGACCTGCTGTCCGAAATGGATGAACTGGAGCGGCAGGCCGAAGGCGCCGATCCGACCGAGGCTGGTGAAAACCTGCTTTCGCCAGAGAAAAAGAGGACATGACGCAATCTGGCCGGCGCCATTGAACAGGTGAAAATGCTTTTCGCCGCAAAAAAAGCCCGCCACGCGTCGACGAAGCGCCTTGGCCCAGGGGAAGACGCCGGTGCCGTTAATGAAGGTCAAGCGGCAGTGCGGAACCGGTCCACCGCTGCTGTCGAGCGCCACGGCCCAAGCAGTGCGCAGAACGGGCAGAGATCTTTGGCACGTAAGCTCTCGATGATGTCTTGGCGTTGCGGCTTCAATTTGATCGCGCGCAGTGAGAGGTTTTGACGGTTTCTCTACATGGAATTGCCGAAGATCTGAGATCGGTCGATCCAGACAAACAGACCGGGGAAGACATATGCCAGCCGCAGTCGAAACATACGCCGCCTACCATCGCGAAGCGGCAGCCGCCCACATGGTTGCAAACATTCCGCGTGCGACATTCGACACCCCCGTCGACAAGGTCATCGAAGCGCTCCGGGGCCATCTCTACGACTGTGCCGATACTGTCTTTGTCACCGACGACGTTGGCAGGCTGATGGGAGTCGTCCGGATCAACGACCTTTTCGGAGACGGGGGTAGCCGGATCGGAGACATCATGGAGGACAGGTACGAGGCCGTGCGGCCCGGGGACGACCAGGAGCGGATCGCGCAAAACGCGCTCAAGTTCGACATGATCGCAGTGCCCGTCGTCGACGATCTCGGCCACTTGATCGGCGCGGTCCCGCCCGAAGCGCTGTTCCGGATTCTGCGTGAAGAGCACATCGAGGATCTGCAGCGCCTCGCTGGCATCACCACCCACGAGCACGGGACGGAGGCCGCGCGGAACTCTTCGATCATGAACCGATTTGCGCGACGCATGCCCTGGCTGATCTTCGGTCTCTTGGCCTCGTCGCTGATTACCCTTGTCATGGTCGGCTTCGAGGAAACGCTTTCCCAAAACGTGGCAGCGGCGTTCTTTGTCCCTGGACTGGTCTACATCGCAGGCGCGATCGGCACGCAAGCAGTGTCGGTTTCGGTGCGCAGTCTCTCCATGTACGACATCGCGATAGGGCCGCTCCTGCAAGATGAATTGGCAATCGGCTTGGGGATTGGCGCCGTCCTTGGGTTGATGGCTGCGATTGGCGTGTTTTCGTTCTTCGGCCAACCATCTCTGGCCCTTGCGGTCGGGCTGTCCATCTTGGGTGGCGGGACGGTTTCAGCTCTCACCGGCTTCATGCTTCCGTGGCTGTTCTTGCGTTTGGGCTTCGATCCCGCACTCGGCTCGGGGCCGATCTGTACAATCGTCCAAGACGCGTCCAGCCTCGCCCTTTACTTCCTATTGGTGACTGCGCTGGTCCTGTAGTCCTGCACCTCAGCCGCGGCAGTTGCCTGAGTGCCGGCGCTGAGAAGAGCCCTACTTGCCGTGTTGCTCGCCCTCTGCGTGGAATGGAGATCAGAGCCATTTTCGAAGCTGGACTTGGTTCAAATCGATCTGCCAGAGCATGCCTTATGTTCGAATTTATTCCGCCATCCTCGGCACGACCTTGGGGTAGGGGCCGTAATCCATCATCGTCAAAGTTGACTGCAAGCCGCCACAATCGAAAAACGGCGGAAAACGGGTGTTGCGGCATGGCGTTCCAAAGTCTGTTGTGCGGGACCTTCCTGCCGTTCGCCGCACCTGCTCAGTGTTCGCTGCGTCTTCCAACGCATTTCGTATGAGGGCGGATTCCGGACATTTGCCGCAAGTGCGAGACAGACACGGCGCGAAGCTGGGAGCCGACATTCAAGTGACGTCGTGACCGAGCTTTGCTCTAACCTGACTAAAGTGTAACCGGTTTTTTCTCCACCCTTGACAAGAAAGTGATAAGAAGCTGAAAAAACTCGGAAATTGAATAAGGGACCAAGAGTGCCACAATCAATTCCCAAAAAGGGAACTTTGAATCTAAAAAAGGGGCGGATCTCTCCGCCCCAAGTTCACATGAGGGCCGTCTGAGTATCAGTTGAACGAGTAGACCAGCGCTACGCCGTAGGTGTTGTCCGTATTCTTCTGCCCGCCTGACACTTCAGAGTGATATTCAGTCAAAATACTGGTGCGCAGCGCCATTGCATCGGTCATGGATACGTTCAATGCGAGATCATTGAACACCGCTGTGTCAGATTCCGACCAAATTACGTCTGTGTCGTTGGTAACGAAGACGGTTTCATTGAGCTTGTGCGCGTAATCGGAGCTAACGCCGAATGCGCCTTCACTGATGTCCCCACTGGCCACATCCGAAAGATCGGCGAACCGATACCCCGGCCCAGCCTGAACCGACCACTGAAGTTCAGGCTGGTTGACCACACGGTAACCCAAGCCGAAGCTTGCGAACGTGTCGGTTTCGAAGTCAGAAAACTCGTCGACCGAGCCTTGGACCTTTGCAAAGCCAAACACCAGCGGGTTGAAGTCACGGGTATATTCGAGGCCGTAGAACAAGCTCTCTTCGGTCTTCGTTCCGTCATCTTCACCATAGGCGTAGTTGAGCTGAAGCTCGATCCCGTTGGGGCCCCAGACGTAGTTCAGGTTGGAACCTATGCCGACGTCGAAGCTCTCGGTGTTGCCGCTTGAGGCAATGGCGCGCAGAGCGACAGAACCGTCGAAGCCTTGCGGGCGGCCTTCATTGCCAAACCGATCGAGCTCACGCTCTGCATCGTCCTCAATTGCTTCGAGCAGGTCTTCGTTACGATCTGCGGCAACGGAGTCTCCACCAACAAGCGATTGTGCGGAGGCTGTGGATGCGGAAACTACTGCGATCAGTGCCAGAGCGCTGATGTTGGATTTTGAGATTGCGTTCATTGGACGTTTCTTTCCCTACCAGGTGAACCAGTCCCCGAAATCATTTTCGGAGGGATGGAAGCATCTCTGCTGGGTACAGATTTACGGACGCCTGACCCGTAAGTTAAATTCTGATTATTTATGCTTGAGACGAGATTTACTCATTTGTAACTTCAGCGTCTGATACAGGTATAAACCTATCCATCACCTTCAGGTGCCCAACCACGCTTTCTTTTTCTTTTTCAAGCGTATGGGTAACTCTTGCCAGTGTGCGTTTCGTCAGCGCTAATAAGTCGGCTGGGATATCCTCCCGCCAGATCACGTATGCAGGATATGGAAAGCGTGGCGCATTTGCCACAAGGTGCAGCTTCCCAGCGTCCAGATACCGTTTGACAGAACGGGCTGGCAAATATGCGGCCGCCCTGCGGTTCACGATATACTCCATGGCCAAGCCGCCCAGAGCCATAGATCGACCACTATCAGTGAGATCTGGGATAGCTATGGCAAGCGCATGTGTGAACTCCGGCCCCCAATCAACAGAGATGAACGCTTTGCCAAGATCCAGCGTAGCATCCGGCCATGATGCCACCAGGACCAGTTCATCGTCGATCGCTGGCTCCACAACCAACCCAGGGCGCATCTGTGGGGTGTAGAGAAGAGCCGCCTGGATAACTCCCTCCACCAGAAATCGTATGATCCGGTCGCTCATGCCCAACTCGCAATGCACGCTTAACTCCGGCATCTCCGCCTGCATTGCATCCATCCAGCGAAATCCCAGTCCGGGCCAAAGCGAGTATTGCGCCCCGATGCTGAAGGCTCGCGAATACCCTTCAGGGATCGCGATCTGTTGCCGGGCTTCTTCCCAGATCTTGAGCAAGCTAAGCGCGTAAGGCTCAAACAGTTTGCCCTCAGGTGTAAGAACAGCGCCCGCCTTAGAGCGCACAAAGAGCTTATGGCCAAGGCTGTCTTCGAGCCGCTGCACACGCAAGCTCACTGCGGACTGGGTGACAAAGAGCCTTTCGCAAGCGGAAACAAACGAGCCCGTGTTCGCAACTTCGAGAAAAGTCTTTATCAGGGTGATGTCCATCGGCTGCTTATTATTCGTTGTTCGCATGCAAGGCCAGCTGCCAATGTCTGGCTCAGAGGCTGCCCGCGAGAGGATCGGCTCTTCCCGCAGGCGCGGCATATTGCGACCCGGTATCTTCCGTCGTCTCTTCCTTGTCATCACCTCACGAGAAGGATCGGGACCTTGCAGGTTCGGATCATCTCAAGGCTCGTCGAGCCGACGAAAAGCGACCGCAATCGGGAATGTCCCGAAGCACCCATGACGAGGTGATCGAAGTCGGCGTCATCGATGAGCTTTCCGAGAGCTTCTTCCGGTTGGCCGGGAAGAATGCCGGTCTCCGCTTCGAGCCCTGCCGCCGACAGCATTGCTTTCGCATCCTGGAGCCGTTTCTTCGCGGCGTCGGTCGCGGACCCGATCGTAACGATCTTGATCTTGAGACCGGCATAGAGCGGAGAGCGCGCCACGTAATCGACCGCGCGCATGGCGCTCGCGCTGCCGTCATAGGCGATCAGCACCTTTCCAATCGGACGGAACGCCCGAGAGGCGATGAACAGGGGCTTCGACACGGCGCGGACGACCCGCTCGAGATTCGATCCGAGATGACCCTTGGCGAAGTCGGCGGCTTCGCCGCGCTTGCCGATCAGGATCATCTCGGCGTCACCCTCCTTCTCGGAGATCGCCTCGATCAGGTCGCCGTGGCGGAGGTGTTCGATCGCTTTCACTTCGGCCGAAGCCAGAAGCGCCTTGGCGTCCTCGAGGATGGCGCGTCCGCGCACGATGGATAGTTTGGCGCGCTGCTCGTCAAGATTTGACAGCTCTTCCAGAAGAGCGCTGCGCGCCCCCAGAGAGATCGCGCCGGAGAGGTCGGAGCCCGCGCCGCTCTCCCGTCGGCCGAGGACATGCATCAGCTCGACCGCGTAGCTGCCGTGTCCGGCGATCCATGCCGCATGATCGCACACGCTTTTCGAGTAGTTGGAGCCATCCACCAAGGCGATGATCTTGTTGGTCATGTCGTCTCCTCCCTCAATGAGACATCAACTTGTCCATCGCGCCGGGCTCGTCGTGGACAGCGAGCTTGTCGACGATGGTCTTCGATGCTTCGTTCATGCCAACGATCTCGACTTCGGAGCCGTCCCTGCGGAACTTGAGCACGGCCATGTCCAGGGCCGCAATCGAGGAGATGTCCCAGATATGCGCCTGGCTCACGTCAATGACCACGCGGTCAGCCGCTTCCTTGAAATCGAAGGCGTCCATAAAGTCCTCTGCCGAGGCGAAGAAGAGCTGTCCCTCGACATGATAAGTGCGCACGCGCCCATCGTTCGACAGGGATGAAGTGACCCGGAAGAGCTGCGCGATCTTCCCGGCGAAGAACAACCCCGACAAGAGGACGCCCACCAGAACGCCGATGGCGAGGTTATGGGTGTAGACGACGACCGCCACGGTCGCGAGCATAACGATGGAGGAAGACCGCGGATGGGTCTTCAACTGCGTGATCGAGGACCAGGAGAAGGTTCCAATCGAGACCATAATCATGATCGCCACCAGGGCGGCCATCGGGATCTTCGCCACGAGATCGCCGAGCACGACCACCATGAACAGCAGGAACACGCCGGCCGAGAAGCACGATAGCCGCCCGCGCCCACCCGATTTGATGTTGATGATCGACTGGCCGATCATCGCGCAGCCCGCCATGCCGCCGATGAAGCCGGTCGCGGTATTGGCGAGGCCCTGGCCGACGCATTCCTGGTTCCGGTCCGATCTGGTGTCGGTCAGGTCATCGACGATATTTTCCGTCATCAGGCTCTCGAGCAGGCCCACGACGGCCACCGCACCGGCATAGGGAAAGATGATCGTCAACGTCTCGAGGTTGAGAGGGATGTCGGGGATCAGGAAGACAGGCAGCGTATCGGGCAGCGCGCCCATGTCGCCGACGGTCCGCACGTCCCAGCCCATGATCATCACCACCACACTCAGGACAATGATCGTCACCAGCGGCGACGGCACCGCGCGGGTGAGGTATGGGAAGAGGTAGATGATCGCGAGGCCGACCGCGACAAGCGGATAGGTCAGCCACGGCACGCCGGTCAGCTCGGGGATCTGCGCCATGAAGATCAGGATCGCCAGCGCGTTGACGAAGCCCGTCATCACCGAGCGCGAGACAAACCGCATCAGGTGACCAAGCCGTGCAAACCCGGCGGCGATCTGGAGAAGGCCGGCAAGCACGGTGGTCGCCAGCAGGTATTCAAGGCCGTGATCAGCCACCAGCGTCACCATCAACACGGCGGTGGCCGCGGTCGCAGCCGAGATCATGCCGGGTCGGCCGCCAGCGATGGCGGTGACGACAGCAATGGAGAAGGAGGCGTAGAGTCCCACTTTAGGGTCGACGCCGGCGATGATCGAGAAGGCGATCGCTTCGGGGATAAGGGCGAGCGCGACGACGATGCCTGCAATGAGATCGCCGCGCACGTTACCGAGCCATTGGCGCCGGTAGGCGTTGAGGTTCATGTTTGGGATGTCCCGTTCCAGTCCGGCCCGGCGGCGGCGCCGCGCCGGTCATCTATACAGATAGTCTTGGTTGGCCCGACGGATCGGCGGCCGGGAGAGCCACCCGGGGAGTCGCACCCCGAGTCCAGATGATGAGCGCCCTGATATTCGCCCAAGACGACAAGCGCAAGGCTGTGACCTTCGAGGCTTATCCAATTCCCATCGGAAACGCTTTTCCGCGAGCGGCAGGAATATCCGCATTGCAGCTACTGGAATCTCAAAAATGCTGCGCGAAGCAGGAATGACCGGTCTCGGGAAGCTGCGGCGCCGCATCACTGCCACTGGTGGACGGCAGCTCAGGGCCGGAAAAGACGCCGCGCTTGAGGTGAGCGTGCGTATGCCTTGGCTGCGACGCCGCATGTCTGCTCTGAGCCCTAAGCACTGGATGCTGCGCCCTTCACGAATGTCCTCTCGCGAAGTATCTTCGAAGAAGTGCGTCCGACACGCTGAGTTTTTTTAACGGCAGGATTTCGTGGAGAACTCCTCAGACCCCGCAACAGGGAGCAAGCAAGTGTCATTTAAGCAAGAGTGCCAGGAGCTACTCGATCACTATGTCACCTGCTATCAGCAGGGTGACGCCAAAGGATGTGCGTCCATATATGCCGCGAATGCAGAAATGTACTCACCGTTTGGGCCACCTGCATTTGGAAGACGGGCTATTGAAGACACCCATTCGGAGTGGGTCGCGGAAGGTGCCGACAACAAGAACATCAGTGTTACGAGTGCAAGTCGAGATGGCGATCTCGGCTGGTGTCTTGCAGCCTTCAGCGAAGGCTCGACAGGGCAAGGCGTCTCGCTAAATGTTCTGGCGCGTCAGCCAGATGGTGGTTGGCTAATCACACATTGCAGCCTTAATGATCTGAAATCCTGAGGTGAATTCAAACTCGCCGCCAACTTTTTTTCATCAATCAAATTTCGCTACCGCCCCTTCAAATCGAACCGAGGACAGTTCTGAAAGAAGACACTCGCGCATGTCGCAGCGAAATGTTGCTTCGTCTGCATAGCCGCCGCCCACCAAGCGAAAATGTTGCATGATGCACGAGTGGCCGCTTCGACGGGCTGTGACGCAGCATGGGGTGATCGTTGCGATGTCGGGTTTAGGCTGAATGCACGCGGGAAATGAAACTTCAGATCAAGTAGCAAGTGTGTTGAGTCTTTTGCCAATGGCAAGCCGCGTGTTGTGGAAGTTTCAGCGAAGGCTGGATTTTGTTGAAAACGGCTCGTCACCATCCCGTTCGGGTGATTGCGCCCCGTTTTTAACACGTCTCGGAAAATACAGTATTTTCAGCGCCCTGCGGTGGCGAGCGGAAGCACATTCTGAAAACCCTCACAGGGCCAGCTCGGGCATGGACGCCCGGCGCGCTTCGACAAGATCGATGAACTCCTGCGCAACGGCAATCCCTTGGGAATGATCGTAATGGCGCTGCGTCGTGCGCTCGTCCTTGTGCCCAAGAAGATAAGCGGCTTTCCGTCCGCCCGTAGAGAGATACTCGCTGGCATCCGTCGCGACGTTATCGCGCAGGCGATGCAGCGACACGCGCACGCCGAAGGCGCGCTCAGTCAGGTCACCGGCAAGCCGACCGAGATGCTGTTCGGTGACCGCTTCACCGCGATTGAGCGATGATGGAAACAGGAAGGTGCCGTCGTCAAAGATCGGCCGGAATTTCTCCAGGTATTCCTCGACAGCCTCGTAGAGCTTTTGACAGGTCAGCAGCCGTTCGAACGGCTCGCCATTTTTCTGGTCCTCAGGGAGCTTTAACAACCGAGCGGGAAGCCAAATGCGGATCGTGTGATCACCGATCAATTGGAGCGTCGTGCCGGAAGCCAAGGCCGACATGGCGCGTGCGCGCTGGGGCAGGGCGGTCGCCAGGGCCAGCAGAATGCCGTTGCGGAATTCTTTTGCGGCTTGTGTACCTCGGACAGGCCGAACCCGCGCCGCGTCCATGAGCTCAAACCCGAGATCATAGATACGGCGCGCGCCGACCAGTTGCGCACCGGTTTTCGTGGTGCAGCCTTCTTTGGCGGCGCGTTCTTTCCAGTCCTGAGCGACGAAATCGCAAGCCTCCGAGGAAAAGCCAGGCGCGATGATCGAGAAACCCGAAAGGATACGCGCGGCGTAATCCGCCGCTGTGCGGGCGGTGGCGCGATTGGCAACTGCGCGCGCATATGCATCCAGGCTTGCACCTGTGGGTGTCAGTGGCAGCCCGGAGGTCTGGCAGTGATTTGCCCACCGCCCGAGGGCCAGCGCGACGTTGCGAAGATGCGCTGCGCTCCAGATCCGTGTGCCTTTCACGCGTTCTCCCTGTTTCGATAACGCGCCATGGCCGCTCAATGCTTCGCGCCATGGACTTGGAAGGGTTTCAACCGCTTCCTCGGCCAGTTGCCAGTCGGTCTTGCGCTTCGTTTTCGCAGAGACGCGGGCGGCGCGGAGCACTTGCCCGAAATGCGCCGTGGCCTCCGCTCCCCAAATCCCAGCCGCGACGCGCTGCACGTTGGCAAACTCCGCCCAGGCTGTTTTTCCAACCGCTGCAAACCGGTCTTGCAGGTGTTCCTGGAGTTCACCGTGCTGCGGGACCCTGGAGTAGGGTCCCGCAGCGCGCATGGCGCGCAACAGGGTCAGGTGAGCATTCATGATTGCATGTCCTTGTCTTTTCACGATTCTCACGCTGCCTTGCGGCGGTCGAGAACTGCGAGCCATTCGTCCGAGATCAGGTTTTCATCGAGTTCCGCGTAGAATTCGATCGTCGTTTCGATGCTTAGATGCCCGAGCAGCTTCTGAACCTTCGGAAGATTGTCGAGGCTCTCCTTCAACCAGATCCAGCCGACCAAATGCCGAAAGAGATGCGGGTGGATCTTCACGCCGACTTTTCTATGCAGAATCTGGGTCACGCGCTCGAGAAGGGCCCCGTAATGACCGTCTTGGTTTGTCGCGCCTTGTCCGGGAAAGAGGTACGGATTTGTGCCCGGTCGGTCCTTCACCAGTGCCGGCCTGAGCGTTTGCAGATAGGTTTGCAACAGCCGACTCGTGGAGAGGGCGAGCACGATGGTCAGATCAGCGTCACCGTCCTGGCGCATCTTCACCTTGGATGCCGGAACGACAATCCGGGCCCGGTCGTCCGGCCAGGTGATCCAGTCGAGGCGCGCTTGCAAATACGTTCGCGCTCCGCGGCGCGCGTGACAAGAGAATGTCGTGAGCGAGCGCCGCCATGATGTCACGGGCGAGTTCGGCGTCGACGACCTCCACAGGTTTCGGCAGGATGCCGTGGCGCTTCCGCCAGGACTTTCGTTTTTGTCGATTATCCTGTTCACGTCTCCCAGGATTTCGCCGCTCAAATTGATCGTTTTCTTGATCCTGGCTTCGTTGAATTGCCGCAGCTTTGCCTTGTTGCGCGGGGAAATTCCTTTGAAACCGGCTTTGTGCAGCTTGATCAGATCGTCGATCACAAGCAGATCGTCCGCGGATCGGCATTGATAGTCTTGGGCAATCTTGCGGATCGATTGCAGTACTTTGTCGATATATGAACTCGGAAATTCGCCTTGATTGGCCTCTTTGATGGTTTGCGTCGCCGCCTCCAGGAATTCTGGATCGGTCAGTTCTTCGATTGTGTCTGGCGCGATTCCGGTCGACGCTGAGAGAGCCTTGGCGATCGACACGACATAGCCGCGACGCGTCTTCAGGGTTTCTTCGCTCCACGTGCTCTTTCCAACGAGAACTCCGGCTTTCCGAATGGCATCGTTCCGCGCACTCCCGCAATCTTGGTCGGGCTGCCCCGAACGCTGAGCCTTTTCCCGGCGCTTGGCAGGAAGCAATGCCTTCTTGTCCGCGATGGGCTCCTCGTCTTCCTTCGCATCGAGTTCGGCGATGAAGGCTTCGCGCGTCTTTCCGTCTCGGGACATCTGGCCGAGAACCCAGGGCGCGACACGAGCGTCGAATTCTGCCATCAGCGGAGCAATCCTTTCCTCGGCGACGCCGTATCTGTTGCGTGCATTGGCGAACGGGTGAGTTGCTGTTACAAATCCGAAGTCGGAGAATTCCGGGTCGTTGGCCAAACGCTTGAGCAGAGTTGCGATCTCGCGCACGTGTTTTTCGCATTGCGCCTCGCTCTTTGGCGATACCGTGATCCGATGGTTGTAGTAGTCGCCGAGGGTCGCCGTGGTGATCTCTCCCGGAGCGATGTCCACATCATGCAAATACAGCAGAAAGGACCCTGCTGACAGGCGCGCCGACTTCGGGAGCGCACTTTCTTTGATCGCTTGGTGTGCGTCACGATAGATCCCGGCGATATCGTCAATCCGTCGTCTGCGCCGGTGCGGCTCGCCACGCCCGGCTGCCTTGATCAGGGCGGAGCGGTAGGTCGCATAGCTGCCTTCGGAGAGATCGAACCGAGCCGCCGTGTTCGCGTCGAAGAAGTCGATCACGTCCTGCTTGCAGACGGCGCGCAATTCGGGCGTCCACCCGGCGTTGCGGCAGAGCCAACGCAGCTTCGAAGCGAGCGCTCGATCTTCTGTGTTGAGCACCCGAGCGATCAGGTCCGCGTAAGTCACCCGCGTCTCACCCACAGCAGCGAACAGGTCGTGGCCGGTTGCTTCGGAGAGAGCCGTCAAAGTTGCATGGCGCGGTTTCAGTCCCGGAATGTTCAGGATATCGGAGACCGCTTTCGGGTTCAGGCCAGCGCGCAGGGAGAGGGCGCGCATGCTTTCGCCGGAAGAGTCGAAATAGGATCGCAGAAGAGTGTCGAGTGCCATTGGTATTTCCTTGTCAGGTATGGGGTGGGGTCATTCGAGATCGAGGTCCGGCCTCCCAGGCTCAGGCCGGACCCTCAGCTCGAAGACCGCCAGCCACTCGTCCTTGATCGTCCACGATTTTCCGAGTTTGACCGCTTGCAGTTTGACCATCCCGTTCGGTGTCGGGCAGCCGTGGTTGATCCAGTCGCGGATCGTGTGCGGATCGCGCTTGAAGATATCGGCAACCTCGTTCGCGCTGTAATAGGTGGGTTTCTTCATGTGGTGTCCTCCATCATCTCGAGGAGGAAGTGGGTCCCATGACCCGGTCACGGAAATTTCCGGCGCAGAAATTTCCAATGATACAAGTAATTTGCTTTGAACTTCCGTTCTCGCCGCAGGGTCGAAAAGGTGTCGCGCCGGTAGAAGACATTCACTACCGGGATGACACCCTTTTTCCGGATCCAACTTTTTCTTCCGCGATTTCCGTACCGAACCAACGTCCCTGTCAGATCAGAAATGGAGACTGACGATGGACTTGAAGACAGACACGGTGATCAAGCGTGATCGGAATGGGCGCTTCGGCGGAGCGGGGGCGTATGTGCCCACGGCCGAAACGCTGGAATTCGGCCAGCCGCTTAACACTCTGGCGATCACGGACATCGACTTTTTCGAAGGCGAACTGTTCGTTGCCGGCGTGTCGAACGAGGAGTTCTCCTCCAAGCTGCGGCGCATACCTTTCCCCTTTACGGATGAGATCAGCACCTCCTCCATCGAGATTTGGCACGGGGTCCACGCCCAATACGAAACCCGTGCGCCGATCATCACCCAGACTGTGACTGAACTCGACGGCGAGCCGACGCTAATCGCGATCTATGCCTGCACGCCTATCGTGCGGATCCCTCTGGCCGAGCTCAACAACGGTGCAGAGGTGCGTGGGACGATGATTGGAGAGATGGGGTTCGGAAACACGCCGCTGGACATCGTACCCTACGTCAATGCTTGGGACGGAAGCAGCAACGTGGTGGTGACAAATTCCAACCGGTCCGCCGCCTCGCTGAATCTTGAGGCCGTGGCCGCAGCCGAGCCGATGCCGCATGGCGAGGGCGTAGGGAACGTCTTTGCCGCGGCTGGCGTGCCGCAGTTCCCGCTGCCGATGAGCGGCACGTTGCACCTCGATACGCTTGACGAGACCTGGGCGGTCGTCATCCGCCGATCTCCGGATGACCCGACGAACATCCAGCTTCATACCTTGCCGATGCCGTTCTTCTTCGATCGAGCCGATCATATCGTGGAGATGAACTTTCCGTCCGATCCGCGCGATCCCTTCGGCTACAAGTCGGCACCGCCGCTTGAGTACAACTGATGAGCGCTCTGGGACATCTGGTGTGGCGAGCATTGCTCGCCGCCCTCTGCCTCCTGCCGCTGGCCGTGCACGCAGAGGTCATGGCGGACGTGGATGATGCCTCAGGGGCCGTCGTGATCTCCGGGCTCGAAGCCGGTGAGGTCGCCGCCATGCTCGCCGACCCCGAAATCGTAAGCCTGCGCGTCTCCGGCATCGCGTCGGAAAGGGGCACACCAGTGACCTTGGCCAAGAAAAACGGCGCGCTGGTCGTCGCCCCCCGCTTTACGCTGATGCCTGGCATGAACTACGTTGTTGCCCTTGGGAACAAAAGCTACCCAGTCTCTCTGCCGGAGCCCATCGCCCCCGCACCCATGGTTGTCGCTTTTGCCCCTTCCCAATCCACGATCCCGGCCAATACGCTACGGCTCTACCTGCGTTTCTCCCAACCCATGGCGAGGGGGCAGCTCCGCGGGGCGGTCATGCTAAGCGATGCCGGTGGGCGCTTGGTAGATCGTCCGTTCCTCTCGCTGGAGACTGAACTATGGGATCCGTCCCAGACCCGCGCGACTCTCCTGCTGGATCCCGGCCGCATCAAGCAGGGTGTCGGGCCGAACTTGACCGGCGGCGCACCGCTGCAAGCAGGCCAAAGTTACCGACTGACGGTCACGGCAGACATGGAAAGCGCGGCAGGTGTTCCGCTCGGGGAGGTTGTCACGATTGCCTTTCGGGCCGGCCCGTCCGAACGCCGCGCGGTCGACCCAACTGATTGGCACATCGTCCCTCCGCTGGCCGGTAGCCAAGTGCCGCTGACCATCGTCTTCGACCGCATCATGGACAGCGGCGCCGCCCGGCATCTGATCGAGCTTATGGGGCCTGACGGTCGCCCCATCCGCGGCATGGTCAGGACCGACGGCGGTGGCTGGAGCCTGACCCCGACCCGGCCTTGGACCGAGGGGCTTCATCATCTCGTCTTAGCACCTGACCTCGAGGATGTATCCGGCAATTCCGTCGGCTCGGCTTTCGACGCGGAACCGGGAACAATCGGTGCGAGCGAACGGCCGGTGATCCTGCCCCTCGGGATCGGGAACTGATAGGACCGACTTCAGCCAACCCGACGCGACGCACCGAGGACGAAACCCAAGCCAAGATCGCCTCACCCAAAACAAGGAGACCGGATTTAATGCCCGAGAAAACCGTCCCTATCATTGCCGCCAAGACCCCCACGAAGGCCAAGCTCGAGCAGGGCACGTCGTATCTGTGGTGCCGCTGCGGCCGGTCGAAAAACCAGCCGTTCTGCGATGGCTCTCATGCCGGCACAGGGATCACGCCCCTGCGCTTCACGGCAGAGAAGGACAGCACAGCCACGCTCTGCCGCTGCAAGGCGAGTGCCAACGCCCCCTTTTGCGATGGCTCGCATGCGCGGTTGGGCGATCTTGAACCGGGTGACCCGTCTCCGGAGCCCCGTTCGGAGATGCCGCAAGCGCAGCCGACGCCAGAGGAACCCACGGTCGCCCGCATCCACGAATTGGCCCGGGACGGCCTGTCGAAGTTGGGTCACCACGGCGAGATGGGCGCCATGGGGGTTCCGCGAAAGGACTTGCCGCATTGGGACGATATCCAGATCCTTCCGGCCCAGGTGGCCCGAAAGCCGTTGCTGGACGATGCGGACGTCTCCACCGCCGTCACCATTGGACCGCGCGCAAAGCGGCCCCTCACACTGGACATCCCGCTCTTTGTCTCAGACATGAGCTTTGGCGCGCTCTCCGAAGAGTCCAAGACAGCGCTCTCGCGGGGTGCGGAGATGGCGGGCACCGGAATCTGTTCGGGAGAGGGCGGGATGCTGCCCGAGGAGCAGGCCGAGAACAGCCGCTATTTCTATGAGCTCGCCTCGGCCCGGTTCGGCTGGTCGCTGCACCACGTGGCCAAGGTCCAGGCGTTTCATTTCAAGGGCGGCCAAGGGGCAAAGACAGGAACCGGCGGCCATCTTCCGGGCGAGAAGGTTCAGGGGAAGATCGCCGAAGTCCGGGGACTCGAACCCGGTCAGGCCGCGATTTCCCCCGCGACGTTCCCCGAGCTGCATACGCCAGCGGATTTTAGGCGGATCGCGGATGAGGTTCGCGAACGCTCGGGCGGCATTCCCATCGGCTTCAAGCTCTCGGCCAACCACATCGAGGACGACATCGACTTCGCTCTGGAGGCCGGTGCCGATTACATCATCCTCGATGGACGAGGCGGCGGCACAGGGGCCGCGCCGCTGATCTTCCGCGACCACATCTCGGTCCCGACGATCCCGGCTCTGGCCCGCGCACGGCGGCATCTCGACAGCAGGACGGGCCGCGACGTGACGCTGGTCATCACCGGAGGGCTGCGCGTGGCGGAGGATTTCGCCAAGGCCTTGGCGCTTGGCGCGGACGCGGTTGCGGTGAGCAATGCCGCGATCCAGGCCGTCGGGTGCATCGCGGCGCGCATGTGCAATTCCAACAATTGCCCGACCGGCATCACGACGCAGAAACCGGAATTGCGCAAGCGGCTCGACGTGCAGGTCGGCGCGGAGCGGCTGGCCCGATATTTCAGTGCCAGCGTGGAACTGATGCACGTTCTTGCTCGCGCTTGCGGACATGACAGCCTTTCGGGCTTTGGCCCACGCGACATCACCACATGGAAGCGCGAAATGGCCGAATTGAGCGGCGTCCGCTTTGCCGGGGTCGCGTGGCGGCCATGAGCCGCCCTGTCTGGTGTCTCTGACCGTCGCGCCACAGATAGCTTGAGAAAGGAGAGAGCCGATGCTCGACACTTATGCAATTCGTCAGACCGACATGCCCGAAGAGATGCGACTCCTCTTGAACCAATACCCCCGCGACGGGTGGGAGGCGCATCCCGGTTTCCGGGACAAAACCCGGCAATGGTTGAACGCGCATCGCGGATTCCGAATGCTTGCCGAACGGGTGCGCCTGGATACCGAGGCGCTGCTGGACAAAGAGATTGCAGCGGATGACTACGCTGCGCGGCTGTCGCTCTACGGCGGTCGCCTCGTCGGCAACCTGCACGGCCATCATGGATGGGAGGATCGGAGTTACTTCCCCGAACTCTCCGCCGCCGAGCCACGCTTCGACGCCGGGCTCGAGGTGCTGGAAAAGGATCACGCCGATCTCGACGCTGTGCTTGATGCGTTCACCCGGCAGGCCAACCGTATCATAAAGCTGACAAGTCTTGACGAAGCGCAGGCCATGGAAGAAGCCGGGGCGCTGCACGGTCAATCACAGGCGATCGAGGCCTTTCTCGAACGGCACCTTGGTGATGAGGAAGACCCCGCGGTTCCGATCATTCTCCATCACAGGCTGCGAGGCTGAAGATCAATGTCCACCGAAACGTCCAAGGAAGAAGACCAGACGAACGCCGCTGCGCGCCGCGCCCGAGGAGAATTCGTGCGCGGCGTCAGCGGCTTCCGGAACGTGATCGGCGAGGTGGACTTTCCCCCGGAACCTGGGCGGTATCACCTCTTCGTCGCGCTGAATTGCCCCTGGTGTCATCGCGTGACCTTGGCACGCAGCCTTCTCGGGTTGCAGGACAGCATCACCATGGACGTGGCCTTCCCGAACCGGACCGGCGACACGGATCCGGCGGGACCCAACCTGTGGGAGTTCGCGCCGGACCGGATTGCCAGCGTGACCGGCGGACCGCTGCCCGAATGTACGCCGGAGACGGGAACCGGGTTCGCGCTGCGACTCGCCAAGGAAATCTACCGGCGCGAGAACTCCGAAGAGCAATCGTTGCCCATCCTCTACGACAAGCGCGCCGGTCGGATCGTCAATAACGAAAGCGCCGAAATCATTCGCATGTTCGATGACCATGCAGAAGCACTTGGCAGCACAAGTCCCGAGCGCCCGCGGCTTTATCCCTCTGATGCCGATAGGCGTGAAAGAATTGACGCATTGAACGAGCAGATTTACGTGGCCGTCAACAACGGGTCCTACAAGGCGGGTTTCTCGAGCGACCAGGCCACCTATGGCAAAGCCTTCGACACATACTTCGAAACAATCGATTCGCTCGAAGACATACTTTCCGATGGTCGGCCTTTTTTACTCGGCGACACTTTCACCGAAAGCGATCTGCGCCTGTTTCCCACGCTCTATCGCCATGATCCCGTGTACTATGTCCGCATGAAGCTCAATGGCGCGCGCATTCTCGATTACCCTGCGCTGTGGCGATGGCTCTGCCGGGTCTATGCGATAGAGGGCGTGGCCGAGGCCGGTTCGCTGGTACATTGCCGGCAGGGTTACTTCGGCCGGTCCTGGAATGGTGTTGTGCCGCTGGGCCCCCGTTTTCCACGGACATATCCTGAGGCCTATTTGCATCCCGAACTCGCAGGCCCTCTGACTTCACATGGCGGTGCACCCGATTAACCTGTCGACTTCCTTGGCCAAGCAGATGGTTGTCCCTCTGTCCACGAGGACCTCGCTTTTCGGCAAGTTGACCGTAGTAACGCGTGCCTCAAAGTTCTTCGCGCCTTCCACGAGCAAATTACGTTCCGGCCCAGAGCCGCCGTCGGCATTTGTGCCAAGGTAGGTCCGCAAGCCGACTTCAAAAATGTCGTTTAAGTTTCCGGGCAGCTTTTCGATGTATATGCACCACGTACAGGCGGCTGACCTGCCCCACTGAAGAGGTCCGGTTTCAGTTTTAGTTCATGATGGTCTTGGGAGCTACGGTTGGCGTGGGCGACGACGCGGTCCTGGGTGGCGAAGTCGGCCACGCGACGACATCTGGCACTGGCCGACGTGCAGCGGCTCATCCCAATAGGTCACGGTGTAGAACCAACTGTCCTGCTATAGCCCCGTGGGGCGTTAGCTGTACGATCAAAGGCGATGCTTCATTAGGAATTCGCCATTGTTTGCTGCTCTCCGATGACCGACTGACAGAAAACGCAACTTTCGGCCCGGCGCCGCCTCCATCGAGCTGAAGTGCTGCCGGAGTATATTTTTGGGCGCGCCTTGTTTCATGACAAAGGCACAACCACTTCAAATATAAGGAGTCCAATGTGGACTTCTGTATCTCTGATGGAGAGAACAATGAGTAGAGTGGCATTTGGCGCTCTTCTCGCGACCTTGGTAGCCGTCTCAGCTCACGCCATGAGCCCTGAGATAGATACCGACGGGGACGGAAAAGCATCCCTGGCTGAACTTCAGGCCATCTTTCCCGAACTTACCGAAGATTTATTCCGAGAGATCGATAGCGACGCCGACGGCTTGGTGAACGATGAGGAAATGATGATCGCGGTAGGGACCGAGATGCTGCCTGCGATCAACTCAGATGCGTAACGCCGTCAACTGGAGGTCGTCAGATGGAGATGTTTGCAAGGGTCAGATGGATCTACGCATCCCTGGGCTTGTGGTTGCTCGTCTCTCCGTTCCTGCTCCTTGGCGGACAATCGTCATTGATGAATGCACGGATCGGTGAAACCAGCGTTTTGATACTCGGTGGTCTGACTGCGCTTTTGCTGGCCTGTTTGAACAAGCCTTGGCACGATCAAGTGCAGATGGTGGCTGGTGTGACATTGGGTTTGTCGATGATTGCAGCACCTCTCGCCCTCGGTCTCGCCGAAAATTCCGTGGCTGTCTGGAACGCTCAGATCATCGGCGCCGTCTTTGTGTTGAGTGCTCTTTTCGAGCTTTACGACCACTGGTCAGGACACAATCCCCAGTGATCCTTCTGGAGTGGGGCGATCATCGCCACACTCACCCCTCGCCTCCCGCAATCTTTGAGCCCCAGACAATGGCAAGGATCGCAGGCAGTTAGTCCACAATAGCGATAAAGGTGCCTTTCCGGTGCCGGATCGCATAAAAATGAAAGTCAAGACAATGGCTAAAGGCAATAATAGCAAGCGCGGCAACAAGGAAGCCAAGAAGCCAAAGAAGGAAAAACCGAAGGTTTTGGCGACAGCCAATACACTCTCAGGCAAGCCCGCTTTGGAGATCAGTGGAAAGAAGGTGAAATAAATCCGGCGCACTTACGACTGGATCCCCGAGCCACACAGATCGATACACGTTGCCGGCACATTGAAAGCCTTAGGCTGAATTCTTTTTGCGCCAGCAATGATGCTCAGATTCTAATAAAATACCATCATCCAATTCACCAAAACAGCCCCCAATCGGAAATCTTCAGAAGTAGCATTTCCAGCATGTTTACCCCTCTACACGACCGAGTTCTGGTCCGCCGCATTGAAGGCGATGACAAGACGTCGGGTGGCCTGATTATCCCGGATACTGCGAAGGAAAAACCGCAAGAAGGCCAAGTGGTTTCTGTTGGGACGGGCGCAAGAGACGATACTGGCGCTCGTATCGCAATGGACGTCAAAACCGGTGACAAGATCCTGTTCGGCAAATGGTCCGGCAGTGACATCAAGATCGACGGTGAAGATCTGATGATCATGAAGGAGAGCGATATCCTCGGCATTATCGCCTGAATGTCTTTCCGTTCTCACCTTCATTATTAGGAACACCGAAATGTCTGCAAAAGATGTCAAGTTTGGCACCGATTCACGCGACCGAATGCTCAAGGGCATCAATACGCTCGCCAACGCTGTAAAAGTCACACTGGGCCCCAAGGGCCGCAACGTAGTTTTGAGTAAATCCTACGGCGCACCGCGCATCACCAAGGATGGCGTCACAGTTGCCAAGGAAATCGAACTATCAGACCCCTTCGAAAACATGGGCGCCCAAATGGTCAAGGACGTCGCATCGCGCACCAACGACGAGGCGGGTGACGGCACAACCACAGCGACTGTCCTGGCACAAGCCATCATCAAGGAAGGCATGAAGGCGGTCGCCGCGGGCATGAACCCGATGGATCTAAAACGGGGTATCGACCTGGCTGTGGCCGCGGTTGTGGCTGAGGTGAAAAACATGTCTCGTCCGGTTGGCGATACAGAAGAGATCGCCAAGGTCGGGACCATATCGGCGAATGGCGAGGCCGCGATCGGTCGGCAGATCGCGGATGCGATGGCGAAAGTCGGAAAAGAAGGCGTGATCGCAGTCGAGGAGAACAAGGGGTTCGAAACCGAGACCGAAGTTGTCGAGGGCATGCAGTTCGATCGCGGCTATCTCAGTCCTTACTTTGTCACCGAAGCTGCCAAGATGACGGCAAGCCTGGAGGATTGCGTCATCCTGCTTCACCAGAAGAAGCTGACGTCCTTGGCACCTATGGTCCCTTTGCTTGAGGCCGTCATGCAGGCGGAAAAGCAACTCCTGGTCGTTGCCGAAGATATCGACGGCGAAGCGCTTGCGATGCTTGTGGTCAACAAGCTGCGGGGCGGGCTCAAAGTTGCCGCGGTCAAGGCACCCGGGTTTGGAGGTCGACGCAAGGAGATGCTTGAGGACCTCGCCATCCTCACCGGCGGTCAGGTCATTTGCGACGAGCTTGGCATGAAGCTGGAAACCGTCACGTTAGACATGCTGGGGGCTGCCAAGAAGATCTCGATCACGAAGGACGCGACCACCGTGATCGGCGGTTCAGGCGACACGGAAGCCATTGCCGCGCGCGTGTCCCAAATCCGCAATCAGATTGAAGATACGACCTCCGAATACGACAAGGAGAAGCTGCAAGAACGTCTTGCACGGCTTGCAGGCGGTGTCGCGGTCATCAAAGTCGGAGGTGCTACGGAAATTGAGGTCAAAGAGCGCAAAGACAGGGTCGATGACGCCTTGAATGCAACACGCGCGGCCGTTGAGGAAGGTGTCGTTCCGGGCGGGGGTGTCGCGTTGGTTCATGCTGGAAAGGTGCTCACCGCATTGCAAGGCGACAATGCGGATCAAGCCGCAGGTATCGCGATCATACGAAGGCGCTTCAGGCCCCTCTTCGCCAGATCGCGGCGAATGCGGGCGTGGACGGATCGGTGGTTGCCGGAAAGGTCTCCGAAAACGCCAGCAAGACCTTTGGATATGACGCTCAGGCAGACACATACGGCGACATGCTCAAAGCGGGTGTGATCGATCCAGCGAAAGTGGTCCGGATTGCCCTGCAATACGCAGCCTCGGTCGCAGGCTTGCTGGTCACAACCGAAGCCATGGTCGCAGACCGCCCAACGCGATCCACCAGAAACGAAATGGCTGACATGGATGGCATGATGTAAACGACCGCTGGGATGTGGCTTGAGGCTTAAAACACTTCAAGCCACTTGCTCATCTGCTGACGATTACTCGTGGTGCGCGGAGCATCAATCCATTGTCTCACCAGGGCCGTTGTGATGGCCTCCGCACCGCCGATAGCCAGCCGTCATACCCGCGCATGACCAATAACAGCCCTTCGTCGGCAGGCTCGTTATCGGCCCACAGCCGACCTTCACTAACATGCCAACGAATGACGGCTTTGACCCTACTGCCTCGGTCTCTACTCGCCGGTTAAACGCCCGTATTATCTTTTACGATTATATAGGCTCTGTCTCGATCAAAGAATTTGGGTCTTCAGGGCTAAAACCCACATGAAGGATCGTCGTCCAAAATTCAGAGTTTCAATTCCCTTATCGATCAATAATCACCCGCATTCAGCACGCAATACTTAAGGACAATGCTCTTCACCGTGGCACTGTAGGCATCAAGAGAGATCCGGCGTCGCCGATACTTTGCACGTTTCACGTACCAGTCCTGCAGCAGCGGCTTGATTAGCGCGGGCAGAAGCTCTGAGGTTTCGGATCGAAACTGTCCCTTCGCTATTCCTTTTTTTATGATGTCCGCAAATAGCGCCTCGGTCAGCGCTTCGCTTTCGATAGCCAGGCGCCGCTCGGCCGGAGGGAAGCTCTTCGCCTCCATGAATGCGAAAACGAACCAAGCCAGCAAGTCCTCCGTCAGGCGAAGATGCGCGTCGATCATCCATTGCAAATGCGCGACGGCATCGTCGGTGATGCCTGGCGGCGGCGCTGTCAGCACGGTCTCCACCACATGCGTGACCTGCGCGAGGATCATCCTCAGCAGCGTCGTCTTGCTGTCGAAATACGCGTAAAGCCCGCCCGTCGACATGCCCGATTCCTCGGACAGGTCGCGCAGGGACATGGCCTGGAAGCCGCCCGAATTCGACAGATCGAGCGCGGCCACGAG
Organism: Roseivivax lentus; assembly: GCF_900156805.1. Classification (GTDB taxonomy): domain Bacteria; phylum Pseudomonadota; class Alphaproteobacteria; order Rhodobacterales; family Rhodobacteraceae; genus Roseivivax; species Roseivivax lentus. The sequence continues at coordinate 23,119 of NZ_FTOQ01000027.1, forward strand.
GATGCGTTTGAGGCGCGGCACGGCGATCGAGGGATTGCGCACCGAGATCGTGTCCTGATGCCGGGCCAGGATATCGCGGCACATGTCTTCCATGCTCAGAGCGAGCCTCTCCTGGGCCCCCTCAGCCACGGAGACATCGCTTCGGTATTTTAATTGCGCCATCCCGGGATTTCTCGACTTAACGTTGCGGCAAGCTAAGTCCTACTATAAACATAAACGAACGAACGTTCGATAGGTTGTATTGGGAGGTATGGCTATCGTGGTTTCTTCGCCATTGGGGGAATGGCCCGGCCTTGCGGATCGCACGGCCCTCGTGACCGGTGCCTCTTCCGGTCTCGGACGGCATTTCGCACGGCTTCTGGCAGCGCACGGCGTCGCAGTGACGCTGGCCGCACGCCGCATCGACCGTATCCAGTCGCTCTGCGAGGACATCCGTAGCGAAGGCGGCACGGCCCATCCGCTTGAACTCGATGTGTCGGATCCCGCCTCCATTGCGGCGGGGCTTGGCGGCGAAGCCTTCGATATCGTCATCAACAATGCCGGGATCGCGGCGTCGGCCACGGCGCTCGATCATGACGACGATACGCTCGACCGGATCATAGACACCAACCTCAAGGGCCCCTTCCGCGTCGCACGGACCGCCGCGCAGGCGATGATCGATGCGGGCAAAGGCGGCGTGATCGTCAATGTCGCCTCGATCGTTGGTGTGCGGGTGGCCAGCCATGTTTCGGCCTATGCGGCCTCGAAATCGGGACTGATCCAGATGACGCGCGCGCAGGCGCTGGAATGGGCGCGCCACGGCATCCGGGTGAATGCGCTTTGCCCCGGCTATATCGAAACGGAACTCAACTCCGATTTCTTCGCCTCCGAACCCGGTCAGAAGCTGATCCGGCGCGTGCCGCAGCGGCGGCTGGGTCAGGTCCGCGATCTCGACGGGCCGCTTCTCCTGCTGGTCTCGGATCTCGGCGGGTTCATGACCGGCAGCGAACTCGTGGTCGATGGCGGCCACCTCGTCACATCGATCTGAAGGACATACGACATGGATTTCACCATCCCGGCAGAGATCGAGGATTATCGCGCCCGCATCGCCACCTTCGTGGAAGAGCGTATCCTGCCGCAGGAAGAAGATCCCGCCGCATGGGACGCGCATGGCAACATCACGACCGAGCGGCTGAACGAGTTGCGCGCGGCCGCCAAGGCGGAAGGGCTCTGGTGCCTGCAGCTCAAGCCGGAAACCGGCGGTCAGGGGCTCGGCAAGGTCGGCATGGCGGTCTGTTACGAGGAGATGAACCGCTCCGTCTTCGGGCCTGTCGTGTTCAACTCCGCAGCGCCCGATGACGGCAACATGATGGTGCTCGAACAGGCGGGCACGCCCGAGCAGAAAGCGCGCTGGCTGGAGCCAATCGTGTCGGGTGCGGTGCGGTCGTCGTTTGCGATGACAGAGCCCCATCCGGGCGGCGGCTCGGATCCGGGGATGATGATGACCAAGGCCGAGAAGACAGCCGACGGCTACGTCATTCGCGGCCATAAATGGTATATCACCGGGGCGGAGGACGCGGATCATTTCATCCTCATGGCGCGCACCTCCGATGATCCGCGCCGCGGTCTGACGGCGTTCCTGCATGACAAATCCGATCCTGGCTGGCGGATCGACCGCCGCATCCCGATCATGGGCCCCGAGGAACATGGCGGGCATTGCGAGATCATCTATGACGAGCTGGTCCTGCCCGAGGACCGGGTGCTCTTGGGCGAAGGCCTTGGCCTGAAGGTCACGCAGATGCGGCTTGGCCCCGCGCGCCTGACCCATTGCATGCGGTGGCTGGGTCTGGCCAAGCGCTGCACCGAGATCGCGCGCGCCTATGCGGAGACGCGCGAGGGCTTCGGCGTCCGACTGGCCGACCGGGAAAGCATCCAGATCAAGCTGGGCGATCTGGCCATGGGGATCGAGATGGGCCGCCTTCTGGTCATGAAGGCCGCGTGGGAGCTCGATCAGGGCCGCTTTGCCAAGAAGGAGGTGTCGATGGCGAAGATCCACGTCGCGAACCTTCTGCACAAGGCCGCCGATGTGGGCATCCAGATCAACGGCGCGCGCGGCTATTCCAAGGATACGGTTCTGGAATGGATCTACCGCTACGCGCGCCAGGCCCGGCTCGTCGATGGGGCGGACGAGGTGCACCAGATGGTGCTGAACCGCCATCTCGCCACCGAGGACCGGGATTTCTGGAAGTGGGACGCCGCGACCAACTGAGTGTCACGCAAGGAAGGGAGGCCACACATGTTCACAGACCCGCATCTGGCGCCGCGTTCGGCGAATTTCCGGCCTCTGACACCGCTCGACCTTCTGGATCAGGCGCTTGAAGTGCATGGTGCCCGCCCGGCGGTCGCCTGGGGCGCGCATGTCTGGAGTTACGATGAATTCGGCGCGCTCGTGGCGCGTCTGGCCGGCCATCTGCGCGCGCAGGGCATCGGCGCCGGCGATGTCGTGTCGGTGATCGTCGGCAACCGGCCCGAGATGATCGCGGCCCATTTCGCGGTCCCGGCCCTGGGCGCGGTCCTGAACACGATCAACACCCGGCTCGGGCCGGACGACGTGGCCTACATTCTGGATCATGCGGGCAGCAAGACGCTTTTGTGCGAACGGGATCTGCGGCCCGATCTGGACCTCGACATCCCCGTGGACGTGCTGTGCAGCGCGCCGGGGGCAGGCGACGGGCTCGATCTGTTTGCGGGCGACGTGCCGCCGCTCGACCTGTCTGGGGCGGTCACGGACGAGGCCCAGCCCATAAGCCTGAACTACACCTCGGGCACGACAGGTCGGCCGAAGGGCGTCGTCTATGCCCATCGCGGGGCCTATCTGAACGCCGTGGGCAATGTGCTGGCGCTGGGGTTCACCGCGGAGACGCGATATCTCTGGACGCTGCCGATGTTTCACTGCAACGGCTGGTGCCATGCCTGGGCGGTCACCGCCGCCGGGGGGATGCATGTGTGCCTCGACCGGGTGGAGCCGGTGCTGATCCTCGACACGATTGCGGCCCACAGGGTCACGCATATGGCCTGCGCGCCGGTCGTCCTTTACATGCTTCTCGAACACGCGACCGAGCAACCGCCGGTGCGCGTGCGGGTGGCCACGGGAGGGGCCGCGCCCACGCCCGCACTTCTGGCGGGGCTGTCGAAGCTGGGTTTCGATCTGCACCATCTCTATGGGCTGACCGAAAGCTTCGGCCCGGCCACGATCAACGATCCGGGCGATTCCTCCGCCGATATCGAGACGCGCGCGGCGCTTATGGCCCGTCAGGGACGGCGGCATGTCACCGCCGGACGCGCGCGCGTCGTCGATGAGGCGGGACACGACGTGCCTGCCGACGGTGAGACGATGGGCGAGATCGTGCTGGCCGGGAACACGGTCATGTCCGGCTATTACAGGAACGCCGAGGCCACGGAGGCCGCGTTCAAGGATGGCGTCTTCCATTCGGGTGATATCGCGGTGATGCATCCCGACGGCCAGATCGAGATCCGCGACCGGCTCAAGGACGTCATCATCACCGGCGGAGAGAACGTCTCGAGCCTGGAGATCGAAAAGACGCTGCACAGCCATCCCGGCGTGCGCCTGGCTGCCGTCGTCGCAGCCCCGCATCCGAAATGGGGCGAAACGCCCTGGGCCTTCGTCGAGACGAAGGTCGCCGACAGCGTCACCGAAGAGACGCTCGAGCGGTTTTGCCGCGACCATCTGAGCGGATTCAAACGGCCCAAGCGCTTCATCTTCGGCGAGCTTCCCAAGACCGCGACCGGCAAGATCCAGAAATACAGGCTGCGCGAGGTCGCGCGCGACATGGCCAACCGCGAGGACGTAGCATGAGCGGGACCGCCACCCGAGCCGCCGGGACCGAGTTCGATCCCGATGCGCTGCGCGCCTGGCTGGCCGCGCGGGATGTGCGCGGAGAGAAGCTGTCGCTTGATCGGATCGGCGGAGGGCAATCGAACCCCACCTGGTTCGTGACCATCGGCGATCACCGGCTGGTGCTGCGCAAGAAACCCAGCGGGCCGATCCTGAAAGGCGCCCATGCGATCGAGCGGGAATTCCGCGTGCTGCGCGCTTTGCGCGACACCGATGTGCCGGTGCCCGAGGCGCTGTGGCTCGAAGAAGATCCCGACATTCTTGGCACGCCCTTCTACCTGATGAACCGGCTCGAGGGCCGGGTGTTCGAGGATGCCGCCCTGCCCGGTGTCTCGCCCGAGGACCGGCGCGAGATGTATCTCGACATGGCGCGCACGCTGGCGCGGCTGCATGCGGTGCGGCCCGACGCGGTGGGCCTGGCCGATTATGGCCGTCCGGGCAATTATTTCGAGCGCCAGATCGGGCGTTGGACGAAGCAATACCATGCCTCGACCGGCCCGCGGATCGACGATCTTGACCGGCTGGTCGAATGGCTGCCTGACAATATGCCCGAAGACGATGGCGCCGTCTCCATCGCGCATGGCGATTTCCGGGTCGGCAACCTGATGTGGCACCCGACCGAGCCGCGCGTCGTGGGCGTGCTCGATTGGGAGTTGTCGACGCTGGGGCACCCGCTCGCTGATCTGGGGTTCTGCATTCTGCCCTGGTACTCGGCGCCGGATGAATATGGCGGGCTGAAAGGCACGGATTGGCGCGGCGCGGGTATCCCCGAATGCATCGACTTCATCGCGGAATACCACGCCCATGCCCGCCCGACCGCGCCGCTTCTGCCGTTTCATGTGGCCTTCGCCCTCTTCCGCTTTGCCGTGATCTTCGTAGGCATCGCGGACCGCGCGCGCAGCGGATCGGCGGCCTCTGCCGAGGCCGCGCAGCTTGGTCCCCTCGCAGAGCGTTTCGCGCGACGGGGCGTCGAGGTCATCCAGAACAAAAATACATGCATCGGGGAGATGGTATGAGGCTTCTGAAACTGTTCGACACCTTCAATGAAGGTCTGGGGAAGCTGGTCAGCTTCCTGATCTGGGCGGGCATCGTCGTGCTGTGCTTCGAGGTCGTGGCCCGCTACGTCTTCCAGCAGCCGACGCTTTGGGCGCATGGCTACACCCAACGCATCTTCGGGGCCTATTTCGTGCTTGTGGGCGCCTATACGCTGCTGCGGCAGGACCATGTGCGGGTGGATCTGCTGCTCAATGTGGCGTCGCCGCGCTGGCGCGCCTTCCTCGATCTGCTGAATTTCGGGTTTCTGCTGCTCTGGGGCATCGTCCTGTCCTACGAGGCCTTCTGGTTCTTCGAGGACAGCTGGCGCTTCAACGAGGTCGATGACAGCGCGCTCAGGCATCCGATGTGGCCCGTAAAGCTGGCGATGTTCGTGGGCGTGGCCGCGATCACGCTGCAGGGCCTCGTGGAGGCGATCCGCTCGGTCATCCTGATCGTCAATCCCGAGGCCGATACCGGCCGCAAGGATTACTCGGCGGGGGTGGTGTGATGAGCCCGGAACTTCTGACAATCGGCATGTTCAGCATGCTTCTGATCTCGATCCTGCTGGGCGTGTCGCTGACCTTCGCGCTTGGCGGAACGGCGGTGGTCTTCGGCCTGCTGACCTTCGGTCTGAACGGGATGTTCACCATCGTCTCGACGATGTTCGGCTCGATGTGGTCGATCCTGCTGTCGGCGATCCCGCTTTTCGTCTTCATCGGCGTGGCGCTGGCACGGTCCAAGATCGCGGACGACCTTTATCACGCGTTCTATTTGTGGTCGGGCCGCACGCCCGGCGGTCTTTTGATCGGCACGTCCGGCTTTGCCGCGACGCTGTCGGCGATGACCGGCAGCTGCGCGGCCTCCACGGTGACGACAGGTCTTGTCGGCATGCCCGCGATGAAGAAACGCGGCTATGACAAGCGCTTCATGCTGGGCACGATCGGTGCGTCCGGGACGCTTGGCATCCTCATTCCGCCGTCGATCACACTGATCCTGATCGCGCTGCAGACCGGCCAATCCGTCGGTCGACTGTTCCTGGGCGGTCTGATCGCGGGGCTTTTGCTGCTGGCGATGTTCATGACTTATGTGTTCCTAAAAAGCCGATTTTCGCCGCATCTGGCGCCGGGCTCGGATGAACTCGCGCCACTGAGCGAGCGGATCAGCTCGCTCCGCTCGGTGCTGTTGCCGCTTCTGGTGATCCTGTCGGTGCTGGTGTCGATCTTCGCAGGCATTGCGACACCGACCGAGGCGGCAGCCGTGGGCGCGGCGGCGGTCGTGCTGTCGGTGGCGATCCGGCGCGAATTGAACTGGACCTACATCAAGGCCGTCAGCCACGACACTGCCAGCCTGACCGGCATGGTCATCTGGATCGTTTTCGGCGCCTCGGCCTTCGTCGCGGTCTATGGCGGCGGCGGCGGCACGCGCTTCATGCAGGGCTATCTGCTGGGCCTCGAGATCGAGCCCTGGATGATGATCCTGCTGATGCAGGTGATCACGCTGATCCTGGGCATGTTCCTCGATCCGGTCGGGATCATCCTGCTGGTGCTGCCGATCTTCTTCCCGATCGTCGTGCAGCTTGGCTACGATCCGATCTGGTTCTGCATCCTGTTCCAGCTGAACCTGTGCATCGGCTATATCTCTCCGCCCTTCGGCTACAACCTCTTCTACCTGAAGTCGCTGAGCCCGGAGACCCCGATCTCCGAGATCTACCGGGCGATCATGCCGTTCCTGCTGCTGATGCTGGTGACCGGCGCCGTGCTGTTCCTGTTTCCGGAGCTTTTGACCAGCTTCACCGCCCTTCCCGACGGCCGCTGAGGCCCGAGGAAGATCTGTCCAACCAAGGGAGAAGAAAGACCATGACTGAGAACACCAAGAGCGTGTCGCGCCGGAATTTTCTGGCCGCATCCGCCGGGACCGCCGCGGGCCTGAGCCTGGCCGCGCCGCCGGCCATCGCGCAGGGCACCACCACCTGGCGCATGCAGACCCACTGGCCCACGGGCAACTGGTACTATGACGAAGTCTTCGTGCGCTACTGCAACCGCATCACGGAGGCCACCGGCGGCGAGCTGACCGTCGAGCCCTACGCGCCCGAGGCCATCGTGCCCACGGGCGAGGTGCTGAACGCCGTGCGTCGCGGCCTTCTGGAAAGCGCGTTCATCTATCCCGCCTACTGGATCGGGCGGATCCCGGCCGCAGGCCACCTGAACGGGCATATCGGCACTTGGCAGGGCCATGAGGAAATGGACATCTTCTATTTCGAAATGGGCGGCATCGACGTGATCCGCGAAGCCTATGCCGAACAGGGCGTGCACCAGGTCGGTCCCGTCTCCTATTCGGGCCTGACTCTGTGGGCCAACCGTCCGCTGCAAACGGTCGAGGATTTCTCGGGCTGGCCGGTGCGCTCCACCGGGGCGGCGGGCCTCGTTCTGGAAAAGATCGGCGCGGCGCCCGTGTCGATCCCCGGCGGCGAGCTTTATCAGGCGCTGCAAACCGGCGTTGTCGACGGCGCGCATTGGGGCGCCACGGCCACGGCCTGGGGCATGAACTTCCAGGAGGTCTGTACCCATATCATTGAGCCCGACCTTGTCGGTCATCTGAACGGTGAGGTGATGGTGGGCCTCGATGCCTGGAACTCCATCGGCACCGAGCTGCAGGCGGTCGTCAACGAAGTGACCCGCGCCACCTCTGCCGAGGCGGCGGCGCACTTCCTCTATCGCGATTACCTCTACAAGCAGGAATTCGTGAACAACATGGGCGGCACGCTCACGCAGATGGACGACGACACGGTGCGCGCGCTGCGGACCGCCTCGCTCGAGGTCGTCGACGACTTCTCGGCGCAGGATCCGGAATATTCCGGTCGCCTGGGCGAGATGCTGCGCGAATTCCTGACCATGACCGGCCGGATCTGATCCGTCCGCCGCACGACACTCCGGAGGGCACCACGGTGCCCTCCGCCAGTTTTGACACCGCCAGACAAAAGAGGCCGCAATGAGCTTGCCCAGCACCATGACCGTCGTCGAAATCTCCGAATATGGCGGGCCCGACGTGCTGAAGCCCGCAACCGCGCCGGTGCCGCGCCCGGGCGAGGGACAGATCCTCATCAAGATCGACCATGCCGGGGTGAACCGCCCCGACGCGCTGCAGCGCGCGGGAAATTACGCGCCGCCCCCCGATGCCTCGCCGCTGCCGGGGCTGGAGGCTGCGGGCCATGTGGCCGCCGTCGGCGCAGGCGTCTCGCGCTGGTCCGAGGGCGACGCGGTCACGGCTCTTCTGCCGGGAGGCGGCTACGCGGAATACGCCGTCACCGATGCGCGCCAGGCCCTGCCCGTGCCCAAGGGTATGAGCTTTGAGGCCGCCGCAGGGCTGTGCGAGAACTACTTCACCGTCTGGACCAACGTCTTCATGCGCGGCGGCCTCAAGGCCGGTGAGCGGTTCCTGGCCCATGGGGGATCTTCCGGGATCGGCACGACCGCGATCCAGCTGGCCAAGCTGCACGGTGCCCGTGTCTTCGCCACGGCCGGCACAGCCGAGAAATGCGCGGTCTGTGAAAAACTCGGGGCCGAGGCCGCGATCAATTACCGCGAAGCGGATTTTGTTGAAGCCATGAAGGCAGAAGGCGGGGCCGACCTGATCCTCGACATGGTGGGCGGCGAATACATCGCGCGCAATCTCACGGCGCTTGCCATGGACGGGCGGCTTGTCCAGATCGCGTATCTGCAGGGCTCCAAGGTCGAGATCGACCTGATGCAGGTCATGACCCGGCGGCTGACCTTCACCGGCTCCACCCTGCGTCCGCAATCGCTGGACGCGAAGGCCGAGATCGCCGCCGCGCTCGAAGCCGAAGTCTGGCCGCATCTTGAAAGCGGCGCCATCGGTCCCGTGTATGACAGCACCTTCCCGCTCGAGGAGGCAGCCCAGGCGCATGCGCGCATGGAAAGCTCGGCCAATATCGGCAAGATCATCCTGAAGGTGGCCTGAGCGATGGCGCCCCGCCCCGAATGGCAGAGCGCGGATCGCTCGATCCGGCACAGCTTCGCCTCGTACACCGAGTCGGGCCTCTCGCTGACCCTGCGACAGCGCGGCGAGGGCCCGCCGGTGCTGTTCGTGCATGGCGCGACCTTCTCGGGGCGCATCTTCGACATCCCGCACGAGGACCTGAACTGGCTGCAGGTCATGGCCGATGCGGGCTATAGCGCCTATGCGCTCGATTTGCGCGGTTACGGCCTGTCGAAGCCCACGGCCTTTCCAGAAGAGGGAGTCTATGCCTCGGGCGCGCAGGCCATCGCCGATATCGGCGATGCGGTCGACTGGATCATGGCACGGCATGACGGGGCCCGCGTGGCGCTGGTGGGCTGGTCCTGGGGCACGCTGACCACGTCTCGCTACGTCATGGCCGACGGACGCGACAAGATCCGCAGCCTGTGTCTTTACGCCCCGATCTACGCGGAGAGGAATGCGGGCTGGATCGACATGCTGGCCGATCCGGCAGACCGGTCCCGCCTGCGCCCGCTTGGGCCTTACCGCCGGGTGAACCTGTCCGACACGCGGATCCGCTGGGATGAACAGATCCCCAACGGGGCCGATTGGCGCAGCGAGGCGGCGCTTCTGGCGCTGGTTGAGTCCTCCTGTGCGGATGACGGCGCGGAGGGTGACACCGATCCGCCCAGCTTCCGCGTGCCGAACGGAACTTTCGTGGAACTGTGGGAGTGCTTCAACGGGCGCCCGATCCACGACCCTGCGGGCATCGCCTGTCCCACTATGCTGATCCGGGGATCGCAGGACACGACCTCGACCCGCAGCGACGCGCTGGCGCTCTTAGACCGGCTGACCTGCCTCGACAAGGATTACGTCGAGATCCACGGCGGCACGCATTTCATCAACGCCGAACGCCGCGCGCGTCCGGTCTTCGATGCAGTGACGAATTTCATCCGGCGCAGTTAAGAACCCGTGAAGATTTCTTGTCTGTCTGTCCACTTAACTTGCTTTTTTGCATCCCGTTTTCGTGTCACCGACTTTTGAATTGGGCTTTTGGGGACAGCTTTCACTATGAAGCAGGTATGGAGGAAAGATTTTTCGTATTTTCAGTGCAATTCACGCAGTGAAGAGCTTTTCCGCCGTCTGAAGAAATACCTGCCGCGAATATAAGTTTCTTTGCGCATCGCGATGCGTAAGGCGACCTCGGTTTATTCACTGTCGCTAAGTCGCCGGGCAGGAACACACCCTGCGGGACCCACGGGTTCAACGATGAAATCAAACTCATCCCATGTGAAGCAGTCCTCTTGCTAAGGGAAATATTGCCGTTCGCTTGCTGCAATTACGGAGCGCATAACGTCGTGCCACAAGAGAAAGGGTGGTCTGCCCCCATCGAGTGGTCCGGTTTGATTGTTAGTGCATGGTCGGCCTCTGGTCTATCGGCACGATGCTTTCTGGTGCGGGTGGACGGTATCCCAGAGAGCTATGGGGTTTGACAGTGTTGTAGTGGCGACGCCATCTCTCGATCAGGATCTGGGCTTCGCGTAGCGAGTAGAAGACCTCGCCGTTCAGATGGCGTAATCGGGGCTCAGTCCCCGGGTTCGCCGGTAGTCTTCTTGCCGGTAAGTCCATGACCGGGAGAACGACCATGACGAGAGTATTGTATGCGGGCCTCGACGTCTCACTGGAGATGACCAGCATCTGCGTTGTCGATGCCCAGGGCGGAATGATCCTTGAGGCAAAGGCGGTTTCGGACCCTGTCGACATCGGCGATGTGCTGGCTGGTATCGACGGCACCTTCGAGCGAGTTGGTTTCGAAGCCGGGCCTTTGTCGCAGTGGCTTTACAATGGCCTCACGAGCGCGGGCTTGCCCGCCGTCTGCATTGAAGCGCGACATGCCAAGGCTGCGATGGTGGCCATGAACCGCAACAAGAATGACCGCAACGACGCTCGATCTCTGG
>NZ_FTOQ01000041.1 GCF_900156805.1 Roseivivax lentus
ATTGTCTGACGTCAGCGCCCACCGGACAGATTTAGGGTTTTTAGCAATGGAGGATTTCTGGTTCATCGAAGCCATCAAGGAGCGAAGATGAACAAGAAGTCCGGAACCTCGAAGGATACCGCTGACAAGCTGGTTAGGGGGATCAAGCGGAAGACCCGCAAGCACTATTCAGCCGAGGAGAAGATCAGGGTCGTCCTGGCCGGTCTGCGCGGCGAGGAGAGTATTGCTGCGCTCTGCCGTCGCGAGGGGATCGCTGAGAGCCTTTATTATTCTTGGTCGAAGGAATTCCTGGAAGCCGGGAAGGCTCGCCTGGCGGGCGACACAGCCCGTCAGGCGACAGCGCCCGAGGTGAAAGAGCTGCGGTCGGAATCCGCGGCTCTGAAGGAAGTGGTTGCCGACCTGACCCTGGAGAACCGTTTGCTCAAAAAAAGCATGATCGGGAATGGGGGCGACGACGAATGAGATATCCTGCCTCGGAAAAACTGGAGATTATCCGCACGGTCGAAGCCTCGCATCTGCCGGTCAGACAGACGCTGGCGATAATCGGTATCCCCAGCAGCACGTATTACGATTGGTATGCGAGTTGGGCCGAAGGCGGGATCGACGCGCTGGCGGATCGCTCACCGCGCCCGAGATCGGTCTGGAACCGCATCCCGGATGATGTCCGCGAAGCCTTTGTCGCCTTCGCGCTCGATCACGAGGACCTGACACCGCGCGAACTGGCGGTCAAATACACTGACGAGAAACGGTATTTCGTCTCTGAGTCATCGGCCTACCGCATTCTCAAAGCCGAAGATCTGATCACAGCTCCGGCCCATGTGGTCATCAAGGCCGCCGATGAGTTCCGCGAAAAGACCCGCCGTCCGAACGAGCTGTGGCAGACCGACTTCACCTATCTCAAGGTGATTGGCTGGGGCTGGTTTTACCTCAGCACGATCCTCGACGACTACAGCCGATACATCATCGCCTGGAAGCTGTGCACGACCATGAAGGCTTCGGATGTGACGGACACGCTAGAGCTGGCGCTTGAAGCGTCAGGCTGCAACGTAGCAAAGGTCGTGCAAAAGCCGCGTCTTCTCAGCGATAACGGCTCGTCCTACGTCGCAGCTGACCTGGCCGACTACCTTGGAGACAAGGGCATGGATCACGTGCGTGGTGCGCCTCATCATCCACAGACGCAGGGCAAGATCGAACGGTGGCACCAGACCATGAAAAACCGGGTCTTGCTGGAAAACTACTACCTACCCGGCGACTTGGAGCGGCAGATCGGCACCTTCGTCGATCATTACAACAACCACCGCTACCACGAGAGCTTGGACAATCTCACGCCCGCTGACGTCTACCACGGTCGAGGCGCAAAAATCCTGAAGATGAGAGAGGACATCAAGAAGCAGACAATCAGAAACCGCCGCTTGCAGCACCAAGCCGCTGCCGCCTAATCTCAAACACAAGCCGAACCAGAGCCTCCGTAGCGAAACAGATCATACTCTCCGAAAAACTCTGACAACGGACA
>NZ_FTOQ01000025.1 GCF_900156805.1 Roseivivax lentus
CTCAGAGATTGGCGACGCGTGGCGACAGGCCATGAAAGCTGTCCAAAGGTCTTCAGCTCAGCCATCGCGCTGGCGGCAACCGTGATCTACTGGTTACAAACCTTGATCCAAGCCAACATTGCCTAAGAAATACCACCTTGAGCTGTGCTGCGATATACCGACTCTCTATAATAGTGCACATATCCCTTTAACGATACGGCGAAGCAATCGCCTAAACCTTACAAAGCCTAAATGCTGGAAAGATTTTGTTTCGCAGGCCAAATCAATCTAAAAAGCAATTGTTATCAATTCTTTAGCTTGGAAAAGCGCATTGCTGACTTACCCGCGCTGGCCACTTTCTCAAAACTTCCACCCTCTCGAGGGCAAGAGGAATCAGTTGACGGATTGCGACCTGTAGGGTCCAATATAAAACTGATTGCTGCCTTAAGGTTAACGCTGACCTTCTGTCGGCAGCGTTTCGCTATAGGGGCTCATTACGACTGATCGCGTTTGAAAGGAAATCTGTCTCAGCCTAAATCGTTCTGCATGAGTTAACGCTTTCCGATGGGTGCCGACAATGGGCGGCGTTGGCTACGTGGACAAAATTTGATCTATTCAACATTGTCATTTCGGCTTTCACGTGATGACGCACAGGCTGGCTTCAGTCCGCTTTGCACTTCCCAGTGCATTCAACTCTACAACTCGCAATGAAATTGCGTACTTCAGGTCCCCTGTTTCCTCGTTTCAAAAGTGAAGGTTTTTCTTATGATCCAACCTATTATCCTTTGTGCAGGCTCAGAGACTCCGTTGTGGCCCAGTTCACGTCAGAGCTTGCCCACGCAATTTGCTCCGCTGATGAATGGCTCCTCACCCTTCCAGAACATTTTGAGGCAAATCTCCGGCGAGGGGTTTGCCGCGCCAATGGTCGTCACACATTCGGATTTTCGTTACCTTGCGCATGATCAAGCAGAAGAAGTGGGCGTTTGGGACTCAACGGTACTCGCCGAGCCTGAGTGTCACGGCACTGCCGCTTCAGTCCTTGCTGCGGCCTTAACCGTCGACAAAGACTCGGAAAGCTTGCTGCTCATTATCTCTGCAACCCACGTCGCGAACGACGTCGCAGCCTTTCGCGCCGCTCTTCTTGATGCCCAGGACGAGGTTCGTAGCGGCGAGATAGTAATATTCCCGGTCGCAAACCGAGAACAGGTGAACCACAGCGCCAAACGCAGTGTCGCGTCTGTTCCGGACTCCAGAGGTGCGGCACTTCGGGTGTTGTCCGATCCAGATGAAGAGAGCTTCGAGCAAACAAGCGCCGCAGATGCCTCTGCGAGCATCGTGATGATGCGGCATTCTGATCTGATAACTGCATTCGACAATACTGCGCCGGAGCTAGTGGAAGTCTGCCGACGGGCAGTCAGTGAGGGCACCGCGGAACCGGGTGCCTTCCTATGCGACGCTGCCGCCTACTCCCAAGCAAAGAAGCTCGATTTCGTAGAGGATATTATTGGGAAAGACACGCACCGTCCGCGGATCGCTCACAAGACCCGATGTCTCGATCTCGACGGCTGGGACGCCCTTTGGTCGTTCAGCGCGCGCGACGCCGACGGGGTAGCGACGTCGGGGGACGTTTTGGCGGTGAAATGCCGCGATACGCTGCTACGCAGCGATGACGGGGCCATCCAGGTCCTCGGCCTCGGACTGACCAACGTGGTTGCGGTCGCGATGCGCGATGCGGTGCTTTTTGCGGACCGTAGCAAACTGGACGAATTGCCCGAGGCGCTCGCCCAGCTTCAGAGGCAAAGCAAGACGCAGGCCACAGAATACCCTCGCTACCACAGACCCTGGGGCTGGTATGAGTCCCTGATCGTCGGCGGTCGCTTTCAGGTCAAACGGATCATGGTCAAACCTGGCGGTGTGCTGTCTCTACAGTCTCACGTCCACCGTTCCGAGCATTGGATCGTCGTGGGCGGTACGGCCGAAGTGACAATTGGCGAAGAGGTCTCGCTCGTCTCGGAAAACGGCTCGGTCTACATCCCGGTTGGCACCGTTCACCGCATGGCCAACCCGGGAAAGGTGCCGATGTATCTCATCGAGGTCCAGACCGGCACATATCTCGGTGAAGACGATATCCGCCGCTACGAAGACATTTATTCCCGGTGCTGAAAATTGCCTGTGCGCGAGCGCCTTTCTCGGCTGGCTTGGAGGAGCACATATGAAGAGGACAGAGAACGTTCGACACACCCGGGTCCTTGCCATCGCATCGGCCGGCGGGCACTGGCAGCAACTCATGGTGCTGCGGTCGGCGTTCGAAGATTGCGACGTGCTTTTTGCCACGACTCTTGCCGGGCTTTCGGAAGAATTCGACGCAGCGCCGGCAGTGGTCATCCCCGATATTAGCCGCGACAGCCTAATCAAGCTTCCCTGGGCCGTTGTCAGCATAAGCTACCGCCTGCTGAAATTCCGGCCTGACATTGTCATCTCGACCGGGGCTCTGCCCGGTCTGCTTGCCTTGGTGCTGGCCAAAGGACTGGGCAAGCGGACGGTGTGGATCGATTCCCTTGCCAATGCTGAAACGATCTCCATGTCGGGCAAGCTCGCTCGTCGGTTCTCGGACCTTTGGGTGACGCAATGGCCTGACCTCGCACAGCGGGAAGATGCAAAGTATTTTGGGGCTGTCCTATGATTTTTCTGACCATCGGCACCCAGTTACCGTTTCCCAGACTGACAGAAGCGATGGACCATTTCGCCTCGGTCAACGACGAGCAAGTCGTGGCGCAGATCGGGGAGGAAAAGGCCTCACGCCCGCATCTAGACGTGCGCTCGATGATACCTCCGAATGAATTTGGTGAAATGTTTCAGCGTGCGCGAGTCATAGTAGCCCATGCTGGGATCGGGACGGTTCTTTCAGCCTGCCGTTACCGGCGCCCCCTGATCCTGGTACCACGACGGCATGATCTGGGCGAGCATCGCAACGACCATCAGGTCGCAACCGCTCATTCCTTCGAGGGCACACCAGGTCTTTATGTGGCATGGGATGTCTCTGAACTGCCCAGGCTCCTCACCTCAACCGAACTTGTTGCCCCGCAATTGTCACAAGGTCGGCGCCATGCCTCTTTGGTAAGGGCGCTGGCCGACTTCATCAGTTTAAAAGGGCCCGAGGGTTCGGCGGCTCCGACTAGCTTCGGGCGCGTATCTCAACCGCAAACGCAGTCTCAAGGCGACCAAGAGAAACGTCTCTGGATCCCGAAGTAAAGTGACGTCTCGCTTTGATCGCTATCGGACTCTACTCGAGTGCGGGAATGCGACAGGCTTGTCAGCAGATGGATGCCACGCGTTACCTCGCGGCTGTAGCCGAGCGTGAAATCCAAGCTTGTTACGCCTTCATCTTCGCTGACAAGTGGTTCGGTAACGCGATAGCCCAGACCGACTTCAACGGCATCACGCTCTGTCAAGGCATTTCGATAATTGACGTCGATGCGATTCTGGAGCGCCTCTTCGCCGAAGGCATCAGCTCGGATTTCCCGAAACAGCCCGGCACCAAACCCGGAGCTTTGGTTCTCGACATCGTAGCCAAAAGCGAGTGTCGCATGGACGAGGCCATCTCCACCTCGGGAGGCACCCACCGACCAACTGAATGCGCCTCGCGGGTTTTCGTGCGACCGTCCCGCTTCCGCAGTGAACCGGGTTCCGCCCCCGGTGATCCGGCTATCCACATCAAAACGCAATTCGCCGTTCGACCGATCCCAGACCGCCGCAGCAGTGAAGGTCGGACCGCTGTCGGTCTTGGTCGATTGGCCAGCGGAGCTGCTTTCAATCTCGGTATAATCCAGATTGACGTCTAACCGCGCCAATTGAGACAGCAAAAGGGTGGTGCCGATGCCGACAGACTGTTCGATCCTGTCATCACCAGCATCTGTTGATCGCAGGTCACTCTGACGCAATGAGACTCGCGCCTCAATGCGCTGATCAACAGTGAAGCGCAACTGCGCCTCAGTATCGAAGACGTCGTAGTCGGTCAGTGATACGTTATCCACTCCAGTGTATCGCACTTGTTGAAGACCAACCCCGAGCTCGGCTCCAACCGGCGAACGGGTCGCAAGTGTCAGCCGCGTCGAGACGCGGGTGTCTGAACGGAAGCCGCTGTCGGCAATAAGCTCTGCCTGGCGAGGCGCGTCGCTGTCTTCCTCGATCTCTTGAGCGGTGAAGGAATCGATCTCATTCCGGCTATAAGATGCGGTTACACCAAGTGACGCGTTGGCACTTGTTCGCGCGTACTCCGCCTGGAGCGTTGGCGAAACCAAGCCCAATGAAGAATCGGAGTCTGGATATTCTAGCTCGGTCGCAACTGAAAACCGAAATTCCTGCGTCCGGGTCACAGTACTCAAGTCAAAACTTAGGTCGCTGCGAGCGCGAAGATCATTGTTCTCGGCCAGAATGCCAAAGGACAGCTGGGCTCGTGCCAGCATACCGCCTGTGTTTTCTTGAGCAATGGCACCGCTGAAAATGCCCTGCGCCATAAGGCAGCCGACACTCGCCGCTGTCGTCCACGGCCAATTGCTGCAAGGCATGTTTGGCGTCCTACTCAAACAGTCGGCGTTCGGGAACCAGAATTACATCGCCATCCAGAAGTCGGATATCTCGGCTCAAAGCAGCGCCTCGCGAAAGGGCATGAAAATTCACCGTATAGACTTTTTGCTGACCGGTAGACGCGTCGGTCCGCCGGAGCTGCACGCGCTTGGTCGCAGCAAAAGGCGTAAGCCCCCCGGCCTGCGCAAGAGCTTGCAAAAAAGTCGTGCCTGGCACCATCTCGATCCGACCGCCCGTTTTGACTTCGCCCAATAAGAAGACGGCGATCACGGGCTCTTCGCGGGGTTCCACAGTTACGGGCGGCAAGGGTCGGGGTGGTGCCGGCTGAACGCCTACGTAGACGTTCGGGGGTGAGGCAAAGTTGTCCTCGATTGCGACGGCGATCGCGGCGGTCACTTGTTCGACCGTGCGGCCCGCCGCCATGATCGAACCCGCTGTCGGAAAACTGAAGCGACCATCCGGCAGCACGACCACGTTGCGGTTTAACGACGGGTCCTCGATAACCTCGACCTGAAGCGTGTCGCCCGGGCTGATGCGATAGGCAGATTGAGCAGAAGCCAAACCCGCGAAGGTCAAGATTACGAAAACCAAAGTTGCTTTGTAGAGTGCCTGCATGAGGACACCTTTCTGTTGATCGGAGGTGACCGCAACAAAGGTTTCCACATCAGGCGACCGACCGCTCGCAAAACATCACGCCAAGCAGATTTCTTTTGTACTCTATGGCAGTAAGGTCACGCGGCCTTGGCAGGTCGCACCCGTGTTAAACACCGGTGCAACGAAAAACCACACCAATTGTCGCAACGAGGATCCGCAGGTCGGTCATCAGCGACACTTCCCTGTCATAGGCGTCGTCGAATTTGGCGCGTTCAGCGAAATCGGAGGTATGGCGATCGGAGATCTGCCACAACCCGGTAATTCCAGGCCGCTGCCGATAGTAGCGTTTTCCCGGATAGAGTTCGGCCTGGCATTCCATCATCGGGCGCGGACCAACCAAGGACATCGTCCCATTCAGGACATTCCAGACCTGCGGCAGTTCATCAATCGACGTGCGGCGGATAAAGGAACCCACACGGGTTAGTCGGTGATCGTTCTGCAATTTCTGTTTGGTACGCCACTCGCGTGCAGCGTCCGGGTTGGCCTTCAAGTGCTCTTCAAGCCTTGCATCCGCGTCGGGAATCATGCTTCGCAGTTTCCACATCCGAAATTTTCGGCCGTTTCGCCCTAAGCGGGTCTGGGAATAGAAAGGATTACTTCCATCCATCGCGATCAGTGCCGCAAAAAATAGGATAACTATGAGCGCCGTTGGGGCGACGAAGCACACCAATACTACATCTAGACCTCTCTTAATAAATCTGCTATAAAATCCATCAACCTTGACGATATCTGTGGTTGTCTCGTATGAAAAAGCGCCATGCGTCTGCGCGGCGTTGTCGAAAATAACCTTCATAGTAATCCACCCTAGTACGAACAAAAAATGTCACAATTAAGACTTATTTCATGACAAGCTTTCTAAGTTTTCAATGATTCTTTCTTAAGATTCTATCGTGCATCCCGATACTGCGTGTGTCGGTGCCTAGAAGCTGTTCCAGAAAGCTGAATGGCGGCTCGGCAGTGTTCAAAAAATGGACTCGCAGGACGTGTCGATCGTGACCCGAGCTGGTATCAGCTGCGCAACCTGGTCGAACGATGTTTTGAGAAGCTGAAGAACGCTCCCGTGATCCTCCTTCACTGAAGTGGTCCGCGTAAAATCTGGGAAAACGTAGCATCAGAACTGCTACGAAGCTGCGGCAAGGTGAGTTGCTTGTCGGGCAAGTTAAGGCGCGCGTGGATGCGATCCGAGAGGTTCTGGTCGAATGACGGATCATGTG
Organism: Roseivivax lentus; assembly: GCF_900156805.1. Lineage (GTDB taxonomy): Bacteria > Pseudomonadota > Alphaproteobacteria > Rhodobacterales > Rhodobacteraceae > Roseivivax > Roseivivax lentus. Next base: position 6,435 of record NZ_FTOQ01000025.1, read on the forward strand.
TTCGGCTGCGACCGGATTATCGAAACATATCTGGTGCTATGACTTCGTGCGGTGTCGGATTGAGGACTCAATGGTCTTCCGGACACGCCACATCCCGGACGAGCACAGCCGGGAGAGCTTGACGATCAGGGTGAAGCGCAAACTGAAATCAAAGGATTTCGCCGAGAAGCTCTTGACCACTACCGACAGCCGCGCCGCGCCACTAGAAAGCTCCGCGCATGTTTCGGCTGCTCCATCCGCGCCAAACGCCGGAACCATCTGCATGGCTCCGGTTCGGGCGCGGTCAAAGTCCAGTGGCATGTCAGGCACGCTCAAGCACTGACGGCGCGTCGCAACCCGCTTTGACATGTGTCCAAAATTCGTTCTGTCCGCGTTCGCACGCAACGCAATCGTCATGTTTTGGTTATGACACAAGAACGGGTCCAGAGCCTCGGTAAGGCGGGGCACCCTCCTTCTGCATGGGTTTGCGAGTCCTGTCTCTCAAGCAAACGCCAGACAGCATCGAGGCAATGACTTGCGCTGCTCGGGTTTCCAATGGATGTCTTCGATTGGATTTGGACGAATCAACGGGCCGGGAAGCAGCCGTCTAACACCGAAAAGACGATTCATCATGCAGTCTGTACACTCCTGCGAGTATAAAATCATCGAGCGATGTGTGACAGCGTCCCGTGCGAAACTGAGACCGGTGATCAACCCAAGCGCATAATCTTCTGGCACTAAGTATTGATCCGTACGAAAAATTTTCAGCGATATCGAATTGTTTTGGAACATGCTCACACGCTGAAGTTGAATTTTTGTATGTTTTGGCGCCCACGTCGAAGCACGGAAGGGTAGCATACACCGCCAGTTTCCGGTTTGATTTCTTGGTGATTCAATATGCAACGCGTAAAATGTTCTCTGGCGTAAGTTGTTTTTATATTTTCTGTGAAGGTTTGCTTTGATGGCTTCAGATGATTTTTCCAGTTCGATCCTTGATAGCCGATGGAGGGTAGAAGGCCCTGCCGGAGTGGGCTGGGGGCATGGATCGGCGAACGGCGAAGCGTGGCTGGAACTGGTGACGCCTGACGGAAATTACGACCTCTGGAATATCAACAACAGCGCCCGCGCCATGCAGGACGTAAGCGACGAAGACTTCGCTGTTGAGACCAGATTTCTTTCGACGCCCGACACTGGTGCACAGACGCAGGGCATCTTGATCGAAAGCGATGCCAACAACTGGATTCGCTTCGATGTGTACTCGGACGGGACCTCGTTGCGGGCCTTTGCAGCGGTGACGCTGGACGGCCAGTCCTCGGCTCGGATCAACGTGGTGATCCCAGAAGGCAGCGCAGAATTCATTCGAGTATCCCGGGACGGCAGAGTCTGGACGTTCGAATATTCTGGCGATGGGGAGACATGGGTCGAAGCGGGCAATTTTAGCCAGGAACTGACGGTGACCTCGGCGGGCGTTTTTGCAGGTAACTCGGGCGCTGCAACCGGCTATACCGCGCAAATTGACTATTTCGAAATCTCGTCCGACCCGCTTACGACAGAGGATGGCGTGGCCTACCAGTCGGACTTTGTGGACGCGCCTTCGCCCCCGTCCGATCCTTTCTCGGATGATTTTTCATCTTTGTCATTGGGCGGCGGTTGGCGGATCGAAGGGCCTTCCGGGGTCACGAGCGGGTTGGTGTCCGATGGCATCGATTCCTGGCTTGAACTGATAACACCGGACGGGAACTTCGATCTCTGGAACAACAACAACGCCGGACGGGCGATGCAGGACACGCCGGACGAGGATTTCACACTCTCAACGCGTTTCCTATCGGTGCCGAGCGAGCGCTATCAGATGCAGGGCATTCTGGTCGAGCAGGATGAAGCCAACTGGATCCGGTTCGACACCTATTCCGATGGCAACGTGTTGCGCGTCTTTGCAGCGGTCACCGTGAACGGCGCGTCTTCGGTGCGGATCAGCGCAGCGTTGCCGACGGCAGCTGCGCCGTACCTCGAGGTGGTGCGCGTCGGCGACGAATGGACCTTCCGCTATTCCACCGATGGCGCGACCTGGGTAACGGCTGGAAGCTTCACGCATGCGCTGAATGTCACCGCGACTGGTGTCTATGCAGGCAATGCGGCGGGGGCCACGGGCTTTACTGCGCAGGTCGATTATTTCGAAACCTCCCTGGCCCCGCTTGGCAGCGAAGATGGAACGGTTATCGGTGCCAATACCGGACCGACGGCGCAGGATGACGCAGTGGCGGCGATGGCCGATACTGAGGTGTCAATCAATGCTGCAGACCTGCTGGCCAATGACTCGGACCCGGAAAATGACACGCTGGTTATTACCGGTTACACGCAGCCGACCAACGGTACGCTTACGGACAATCTTGACGGCACTTGGACCTACACGCCGGGGACAGGGTATGTGGGCGATGACACCTTCACCTATTCGGTGTCGGACGGCGAACTGACAGATAGCGCGACGGTGACGGTTACGGTCCAAGCGCCTTCGCCCCCGTCCGATCCTTTCTCGGATGATTTTTCATCTTTGTCATTGGGCGGCGGTTGGCGGATCGAAGGGCCTTCCGGGGTCACGAGCGGGTTGGTGTCCGATGGCATCGATTCCTGGCTTGAACTGATAACACCGGACGGGAACTTCGATCTCTGGAACAACAACAACGCCGGACGGGCGATGCAGGACACGCCGGACGAGGATTTCACACTCTCAACGCGTTTCCTATCGGTGCCGAGCGAGCGCTATCAGATGCAGGGCATTCTGGTCGAGCAGGATGAAGCCAACTGGATCCGGTTCGACACCTATTCCGATGGCAACGTGTTGCGCGTCTTTGCAGCGGTCACCGTGAACGGCGCGTCTTCGGTGCGGATCAGCGCAGCGTTGCCGACGGCAGCTGCGCCGTACCTCGAGGTGGTGCGCGTCGGCGACGAATGGACCTTCCGCTATTCCACCGATGGCGCGACCTGGGTAACGGCTGGAAGCTTCACGCATGCGCTGAATGTCACCGCGACTGGTGTCTATGCAGGCAATGCGGCGGGGGCCACGGGCTTTACTGCGCAGGTCGATTATTTCGAAACCTCCCTGGCCCCGCTTGGCAGCGAAGATGGTAGCTTGATGCCCGTCGATGCGGTGGACGATAGCCTTGTCACCGATGCGGACGTACCGCTGACGTTTGCCGTCGCCGACCTGCTGTACAACGATCTTGAACCGGATGGAACCACTCTGACGGTGATTTCCGTCGGATCGCCGCAGAACGGCACGCTTACGGACAACCAGGACGGAACGTGGACCTATGCGCCCGATGCGGGTTACCAAGGATACGATGTCTTCGAGTATACGGTGTCAGACGGGATCACCGAAGACACGGCACAGGTCGTTCTGACGGTCGGCACCCCGCCACCGCCTTCGTTTGTTTCGGATGACTTCCATAATAGTGCACTCGGACTGCAATGGCAGATCGTGGCGCCGAACGGCACGTCGCATTCACTCGGAAGCGAGGGCCAAGAGTCATTCCTATCGCTCAGCACCGGACCCGGCAACCATGACATCTGGAACGGCAACAACGCTGTTCGTGCTATGCAGGATGTATCGGACGAAGATTTCGAAATTGAGGCACGTTTCCTCTCCGTGCCAACCGAGGCCTACCAGATGCAAGGCTTCCTCATCGAGGGAGATGAGTCCAACTGGTTGCGCTTCGACACTTATTCCGACGGTTCCCGGCTCTACGCCTTTGCCGCGTCTACTGTAGAGGGCAGTTCTTCGCAGTTGTTCCGGACCGTGATCCCGGAGGGCGCCGCGCCTTATCTGAGGCTTGATCGCACCGGAGACACATTCACATTCTCATATTCGACAGATGGGGAGACTTGGGCTGTTGCCGGTACTGCCACCCGCAGCATTGTCGTGACCCAGACCGGGGTTTTCGGCGCCAGCGTCGGAGCTGCCGACGGGTTCTCCGCTATTGTAGATTATGTCGAAGCGACAAGCGATCCGGTGCTGACCGAAGACACATTCACATTCTCATATTCGACAGATGGGGAGACTTGGGCTGTTGCCGGTACTGCCACCCGCAGCATTGTCGTGACCCAGACCGGGGTTTTCGGCGCCAGCGTCGGAGCTGCCGACGGGTTCTCCGCTATTGTAGATTATGTCGAAGCGACAAGCGATCCGGTGCTGACCGAAGACACATTCACATTCTCATATTCGACAGATGGGGAGACTTGGGCTGTTGCCGGTACTGCCACCCGCAGCATTGTCGTGACCCAGACCGGGGTTTTCGGCGCCAGCGTCGGAGCTGCCGACGGGTTCTCCGCTATTGTAGATTATGTCGAAGCGACAAGCGATCCGGTGCTGACCGAGGACGGCATCACGGCCCCGCCGAATGCGGTGGACGACTCCTTTGCGACGGCTCCTGACGTCCCGCTTACGCTGTCGACTGCGGAACTGATCGCCAATGACATCGAACCGGACGGTGATCCCATGGTCATCGTCTCGGTGACTGCACCAAGCAACGGCACTCTCACTGACAATGGCGACGGTACGTATACCTACACGCCGGCTGCCGGCTATGAAGGGTACGATGGGTTTGCCTACACGGTTTCGGACGGCACGTCCGAAGACACCGCCACGGTGACGCTCACGGTCGGCACGCCTCCGCCACCCGAACTTGTTGCTGACGATTTCAACGGATCGACCCTGTCTCACAATTGGCAGGTCGTGCCAAAGCAGGGCGCCACTTTCGGTCTTGGCGGAAATGCCGACGATGCCTACCTCGAGATCGCGACGACCGGCGGTAATTTTGACCTGTGGGGAACCACACGCAATGCGCCGCGCGCCATGCAAGAGATCACAGACGAGGATTTTTCTTACGAGGTACGTTTTATTTCGACGCCGTCCCAAGCCCACCAGATGCAGGGTTTCCTGATCGAGGAAGGTGCCGGGACTTGGTTGCGCTATGACATGTATTCGGACGGCACACGACTTTACGCCTTTGCTGCCTTAACGGTTGGTGGCAATTCCTCGGTCTTGCTCAAGACACCGATACCCGAAACGGTCGAGTATCTGCGCTTGGAGCGGAACGCTGATTTGTTTACGTTCTCCTATTCCGAGGATGGAGACGCCTGGACAGTCGCTGGCGATGCCGTGATCGCGATGGCCCCTACCCAAGCGGGAGTTTTCGCGGGGAGTGTGGGCGCGGATTCGGGCCTGACGGTTCAAGTGGACTACGTACAGTCTTCGGAAACGCCGCTACTGGACGAGGACGCGGGATACGAGCCAGCGCCCGCTCCGCCTGTGACCGCGCCTGACAATTTTTCGATGGACCCGGACACGTTTCTTGAATTTACAGCCGCCGATCTTCTGAGCAACGACTACGATATCAACCGCGATGAATTGGTAATCGTCGGATTCAGCGGACTTGAAAACGGTACTATCGATGGCCTTGGCGGTGGCAACTACGTCTACATGCCCGCGCCTTCTTTCGAAGGTATCGAGACGTTCACATACACTGTCAGTGACGGTTCGTTCACTTCCGAAGGTCAAGTCTCGGTACTTGTCGATCTGTTCGATGCTGTATCTGACGATTTTTCGGGCGACGCACTGTCATCCGTCTGGACCTTCGAGGGCATCTCCGGAGCTGCCTACATTGGCTATGATGGAGTCGAGGCCTTTGCGCAGATCATCTCGCCGCAGGGAGTACAGGTCAGCGCGTCGGGCAACCTGACGACACCCCGGCTTATGCAGGATGTCCTGGATCTGGATTTTCAAATACAGGCCGGGTTTCTGACCGAGCCTGGCCTGAAGTATCAGGAACACGGCTTGCTCGTGGTGGAGGATGACGGAAACTGGTTGCGGTTCGATTTGGCCTACACAGGCAACAAACTGACTTTGATCGTCGGTAATATCGACGGCAACACGACGACCTACCCGTTGTTCAGCACGGTCGGTTCCGGTGCGGTCGAGGAATTCCGGATCACCCGGGAAGGTGATTTGTTCACCTTCGAATATCGGGGGGACACATCGGACTGGATCGTGGCCCATACCCTGGAACGGGAAATGACCGTCACGAAGGTCGGTGTTTTTGCGGGTAGCACGTCGTTTGATAGCGATGTTCCGGGGTACATAGCTCAGATCGACTATTTCCAGAACTCGCTTGATCCGATCGTGGATGAGGACGGAAGTTATGTCCCGCAGAACCATGCCCCAGTCGCTTCGGATGATGCGTTCGGTGTCCCGGACAATCTGATCTTTAGTTATGATGATCTTCTGGCAAACGACTATGATCCGGATGTTGGCGATACGATCTCAGTCACTTCGGTTGGCTCTGTGTCACATGGCACGCTGACCGATAATGGCGATGGCACGTTCCTGTATGTGCCGGACGAAGGCTTCCAAGGGCTGGACAGCTTTGCCTATACGATAACCGACGGGACGCTGACGTCGCAAGCGACGGCAACGCTCGATGTCCAGAAGCCGATAGATGTCTGGCACGGCGATGTGCAAAGCTTTGGGAGTCCCGGGGAAGGTCAGCGGTGGATCAATATACTGGGCAATGCCGCTGATACGGTCTCCAGTCTGGCCTACAGCCTGAACGGTGGCGCTCTTGTCTCACTCTCCATGGGGCCGGATACAAGGCGCCTGCAGGAGAACGGCGATTTCAATATCGATATCGACTATGCCCTGCTTGATCCAAGTGCCACGGACGACATCGTTACTATCTATGCGACGCTGGCGAACGGTGCGGTTTTTGCTCAAGATGTGACAATCGAGTACGAGGGTGGCGGCACTTGGGACCCGAATTACGCGATCGACTGGGGTTCCGTGGCCGATATTCAGGAAGTTGTTCAAGTCGTAGACGGCGCCTGGACCTGGGATGAAAATGGTGCCCGGCCAGTTCAATTGGGATACGATCGGCTTCTGGTGCTTGGCGATCAAAGCTGGGACAACTACGAGCTGAACGTAGTCATTACCGCTCACGATCTTCAGAACGTTGATCCGCTTGGACGTGATGGCGGTGGTTTGGCCATCGGGATGCTCTGGGACGGGCATACAACGGGGCGGTTCACCGGTTGGCAGCCCGCAAGCGGCTACGAACCGGGCGCGTCGTTCTTTTACACTCATCTTTTCAAAAGCCACAGTTACCATACATTCTCAGAAGTGCTTGGCACCACCAGAAGCCTCTCGCTCGAAGAGGGTCTCAGCTACAATTTCACGGTTCGGGTCGAACAGATTGGCCTGTATGACCGACTGTACAGCCTGAAGGCCTGGGAAGTCGGAACAACGGAGCCGGTCGATTGGACGTTGCAGACCGTCGAGACCTTTTCGCTCGACGAAGCGCCGGCCACGGGATCGATATATCTAAACGCGCATTACTTCGACGTGACGTTCGGCGACCTGACAGTTACCGAAATTACCGGAGATGACATTATTCAGGGCGATGAAACTGACGAGGTTCTGATGGCAGTGAACGTCTTGGATGCCGCACCGGGTATCGGCGAGATTGACGTATTTGTTGGAAGCGGCGGCAGTGACATATTCGTCTTCGGCGATGCAAACGGCACTTACTACGACGATACAACCGCCAGCGATGAAGGTCTCAACGATTACGGTTTTGTTTGGGATTTCGAGGTCGGAATCGATATGGTCCAACTGGCTGGCGGTCCAGTGGATTACGTTCTTACAGAAAATCATGCGGGTCTGACGCCAGGCACTGCTATATGGCGCGTCGGCCAAGCCGATGAGAGCGACGAGCTCATCGGTCTGCTGAACGATGTGACGGGGCTCGATCTCTATGGAACGAGTTTCATCTACGAGGGACAGTTCGCGTAATTCATCATTGGTTCCGTTTCCGAGGTAGAGTGCTGGAATGAGCGGGCAGGCGTCTCTCGTCATCTCCAAGTCGCTTGTGGCTATCAATTCCGCAAGCAGCGTGTTTGCGCGCCTCGTCAACTTCGTGGTGCTGCTTTGGGTCTATCAGTTCCTGCTAAGGCATCTGTCGGCCGAGGAATTTGCGGTTCTTCCGCTCGTAAATTCTTTGATGGTCTTCGGTCCACTCTTCTTTTCGTTCTTTATTGGCGGAATCGCCCGATATATGGTCGACGCTTACGCCAAAGGTGATGTGGAGGGAATGCGGCGGGTGACGTCCTCGCTCTTCCCTGTTCTTGCTGGCGTCAGCTGTATCCTTTTGCCCTTGGGCGTGCTCTTCGCGGCAAACATCGAAAAAGTGTTCAACGTCTCTCCCGGAATGCTTGGCGATGCGCGGCTCATGTTCAGTCTTTTGCTGTTTAGTTTCACTTACCAGACAGTAATTGTGCCTTTCACTTCGGCGTATGCCGTTAGCCTTCGGTACTACGAAAAGAACCTGCTTGACGTCATACGCGACCTGGTGCGTGCGGCGCTCACCGTCGGTATGCTTCTTATCTTGGGACCGTCGGTCATTTGGGTCGTGATTGCCGCGGTAATCGCCGAAAGCTTGACGAACACGATCATGCTCTTCAGGTCGTTCCGCATTGTTCCGGAGCTTGGATTTGAATGGCGACTGTTTTCCTGGCCGCTGGCACGAGAAATGACCCGTTTCGGTTTCTGGACGACTCTGGACCGGCTGGGGGCGATCATGCATACCCATGCGGCGACGCTCATTCTCAACCTGACTAGTACCGCAGCGGATGTGACAGCCTATTACGTTGGTGCAACGTTCTTTCGCCAGATCGAAAGCACGATAAAACTGGCCGCGATGCCGTTGCTTCCGATTGTTACGGCGATGAACGCGGTCGCGGACAACGCTCGACTTGGCGCGGCCGTCCTTCGGGGTGGGCGGTATGCGCTTTGGGCCGCCCTCATTCTGGCGGTACCTCTGGCGATTTATGCCGATATCTTTGTGCGGCTCTACATGGGCCCGGGCTATGAAACTGCGGCTTGGATTTTGATCATGTTCATGGTCACCTTTCCATTCAGCCAACCCACAATTCTGCTGGCGTCCACGGCGATGGCCAAAAAGGCAGTCCGCGAGTTTTTTCTACCGGCTTTCATGTTCCAGTGCCTCGGCTTTGTCTTGATGCTGATTCTTGCATATGTTTTCGAGCTTGGTGCGGTAGGGGTGACCATGGCCCTGATGCTGGTGACCATCGTGTCGCAACTGAGCTTTTTCTGGCAATTATGCCTTCGCCTTACGCAGCGCAGCTTCAAAGACTTCGCGTCTAATACCCTTGTGCGGGGGATGGTTCCCGCCGCCATTGGCGCGTTGGCGTGGGCCGCGATGCGCATCACATTCCCTCCCGAGAGCTGGGGCACACTTATTACCCAAGGAATTATCGGAGCCTCTATCTATCTTCTGGTTCTCTTCGGACAATGCCTCGACATGGATGAAAGAAAAGATATGCAATCCCTATTAGGGAGAATTCGCTCGTGACAAATATTCGGCCTGGCGCGCTTGACGGCTCCAAACCGAACGCGAACTTGAAGGCCTTGCCTCTCGTTTCCATTGGTCTTCCTGTCTACAATGGAGCAGCTTATATTGAACAGGCTGTCGCGTCTTTGCAGGCGCAGACCTATCCGAACATTGAGATAGTCATCTCCGACAATTGCTCCACCGACGCCACCCCGGATATCTGCAAGCGATTGTCGGGCGCCGACCCCAGAATAAGCTATTCCTGCACCAGCGCGAACATCGGCGCGGCTGGTAATTTTAATCGCGTCGCTATGGTCGCCAAGGGCACACTTTTTGCATGGGCGAATCACGACGACCTATGGGATCCCACCTATGTCGAAAGCGCCGTGGCGGCTCTTTCGAGCAACCGGTCAGCGATCCTCGCCTATGCCCAGTCGGCCAAAATCGACGAATACGGCGATACAATCATTGAACTGAACGCCGGACTCGCACTCGATGCGGTAGAACCCGCGTTGCGACTCAAGCGCTACCACGACCTGTTTGTCGGCGTCGATCAGCGTAAGGCATGGGGTAAGGAAGCGATTGAGGGGTTTTGGATCCCGATATACGGTGTCATCCGGACCGATATGCTCCGACAGACGTCTCTCATTGGTAACTACATTGCATCTGACACTATCCTTATTGAAGAGCTTCTCATGCTTGGTGCTTTCGTGGAGATAGAGAAGCGGCTGTTCTTTAAGCGGGATCACCGTGACCGCTCAATGCGAGACAGTGAAGAATACGATGCCCGAACCGAATGGTTCTCCGGTAAACAGGCCCCGCGACTGATTTTCCCTCGGTGGCGAGCATTCTGGCAAAGAGTGCGGGGAGCGATTGTCTTGCCCTCCGGCCGCGATAGAGTTCGCTGCTTTCAAGAAATGTGCGGATTTTATGTGAGGCGCAGATCTGAAGGCAACGCGCTGGTAAAGGAAATCATCATCAATTTCGTTCGCTTATTTCTTGGGCCTAGTCGCTCTGCCAGGCTGTTCGGGAATTGGTGACCGATTTGGAAAACGCGGTCGCCATGTGGCTTGATGCAGTCTGGCCGGGCAGGGGTTGGCAAGCCGACAGCGCGCAGCGCCTTGCGTCTTTCTTGCCTGCTGCTGTGGTGTTGGGGTACTTTCGCCTACGAGCTTCGATCAATAAGCTTGAACGAAAGGACATCTTCGATACGTGTGAACAATCAGAGGCTCAGGCCACGGCATGCGACTATGAGGAAGCGCACGAACGGCTTTGCATCTTGGAGTTTCCGATCATGCGCCTACGCCCCGATCCGCAAGCCGTACGCCGTACGCCGCCTTGGGATATTTCCCAAAGCGCAATTTCGATTGCTACTTATGAACATTACTAGCGAAAGCTGAAGCCTATGAGCGTCCGCTCTGACCATCACTTCGAGCTCAGCCGGTATGGCTTCAATGCCATAGGACTTTTGCTGTTTGCGCTGCTGGTCATTGGATCGCTGCCGATCTTCTGGATTGGCCTGGAGTCGCTCTGGGCAGCGTGGAGCACGCCCGAATACAGCCACGGGCCGCTGATCCCCATAGTGTCGCTGTATCTCTTTTTGCGCCAAATGCGTCAGATGCCTGAGGCGAAAGCGGGCCCAATCAATCGCCTGCCAGGTATCCTTGTGGTCTTGACCTCTCTGGTCGTTGCCGTCTTGGGCAACCTGGCTCACATCCCGGATATCGTGACCTACGCTATCATTATCTGGGTCGGTGGAGTGGTGCTGACCGTCTTCGGTTGGCAGCTGGGCAGACGTTACCAACTGGGTGTCGTGCACCTTATCTTCATGTTGCCCTTGCCGCAGGTCCTCTACTGGAAACTTACGATCTTCCTGCAGTGGATTTCTTCGCTCGTGGGGGTATGGCTCGTCGGACTTGCAGGAATCCCGGTTTTCCTGGAAGGAAATGTTATCGACCTTGGCATCTATAAACTGCAAGTGGCCGAGGCTTGTTCCGGTTTACGGTACCTCTTTCCTATCCTGAGCTTCTCCTATCTCTTCTCAATCCTCTATCGCGGGCCGGTTTGGCACAAGATTCTGCTTCTGCTGATGGCAGCTCCCCTGACGGTATTAATGAATTCATTCCGGATCGGCGTCATCGGTATCCTGGTCGACCGCTATGGTATCGCACAGGCTGAAGGATTTCTGCATTTCTTCGAAGGCTGGGTGATCTTCGTGTCCTGCATCGGTATCTTGTTCGCGACAGCTGCGGGGCTACAGCGGCTGACGGACAGCCCGAAGCCGATGGCAGATTTGATCGACCTCGATACCGAGGGGTTCTTGTCGATCTTGGGACGTATTCGTTTTATCCGCCCCACGGGTGCCTTGGCTATCGGCGCCGTGGCGACGCTGGCGGTCTCGGCGGTGTGGATAGCGCGCGGCGAATCCGATGCGCTGACGCTGGATCGGGAGCGATTCAGTCTCTTCCCGCACCAGATTGGCGATTGGTCAGGCTACAGCGAGCAGCTGTCGCCTGAGATCGAGGCCGTTCTGGGTGCCAGCGACTATCTCAATGTCTCCTATCAATCACCTGTTGCGCGCGCCCAGGTAAATATGTTCGTAGCTTTCTATGACTCCCAGGTCGAAGGCGAAGGACTTCATTCGCCGGAGGTCTGTCTGCCGGTTGGTGGTTGGGAAATCTTCGCGTTGGAGCCGCACCTGATCGACATGACCATGGTGGGATATGGCTCGTTCAAGGTAAACCGCGCGGTGATCCAGAAAGAATTGTCGCAACAGTTGGTTTATTACTGGTTCGAGCAGCGCGGCAAACGGATGACCAACGACGTCTTGGCGAAATTCAGTGTGCTGGTGGATGGAGTTGTCCTTGGCCGTACCGACGGTGCCTTAGTGCGCTACGTCACCGCGATCAATCCCGACGAAACTGAGGCGGACGCCGAGGCGCGGCTGCAAGGCTTCGTCGAACAAAGCCTCGGATATTTGCCTCGATTCGTGCCGCACTGAAGCTCTTGTTCTAGGACGGAGCTCTTGGTTTCGGCGATCTGAGAATTGTTTCGGTCACCTCTGGAACGTCAGTAATAGCCTTCCTCGTAGCCATAGGCGCCAGACGTGTAGACGCACTTGTTCAGCACTACGCCCATGACATTGGTCAGCTCGCTGACTTGGCGCTCGGCCACATCGAATTCCTTCGACCTTGTTTTCTCAGCTTCCACGACGATCAACGCTGCATCGACGCGGGTCAGGAAACCCAGATTGTCATCACTGGCCGAGAGTGGCGGCATATCGAAAAGGAAGATATCGGGGCCAAACTTCGCTTCGATACCTCTGAGTACGTCGTCAGATATTGCACTTTGCAGGATTGCCGCCGGGTTACCGGCCGCGCCGAAGCCCAGACCAAATATAAGGTTGCTGCCGTAGCGCCGGGCTGCGTGAGAAAAGGGTATCAGACCGTTTAGCACATCGGACATCGGCACATCGCCCTTCTGCCCAAGCACGCGGCCTAGCCCGTTGCGTCGTAAATCCGCGTCCATGGCAATGGTTCGGATCCCTTGCTGACGCGCAAGGCCGAACGCCAAATTGGCCACCGTCGTGGTCTTTCCCGAGCCGCTGCGTGGCGATACCACGGCGATGCGGCGCCAGCCATTGCTCTGCGCCTGCTGGATAACGCGGGTTCGCAAAATATCGAAGGGCGCCGCTATTGGCCCACTTTGCACTGTGAACACGCGTTTACTGCTGAGAAGGGAACTTCTCAGCTTGATTTCAGGGACGGCCAGCCAGGCAGCTTCCTGCTCTGCGGAAGAGGCCGGTTTGGGCCTGGACCTTTGAGATTGGGTCTCGATGCCCAATTCTCCGTCTCTTTGGGCACGAGCCTTGTCGATTGCAGCCTGTAGCCGTTCCATGCCCGCGGGTCTCCTTTACAGCGCGTCTTACCAGCGCACGCCCAATCTGTTCATCAACTTTTCCGCCAAAAGGTCTATCGGCAGATAATACACGTGCACCGCATATATCATCGCTGGAATGCCGATGAGTATCGTAAGTATCAGCGACGCTTTGATGCCTCGCTGAAGAATGAGCTGCCGGCGCGTCAAGATATAGGGAACTGTGGTGAACGGCACGATGTCGAACCGTGCTACCAGGTCCTCGGGTCGACGGATTGTCGTAGCTTTCAATAATTCCAGAAGTACAACCAGCCCGAGGCCGGCCAGCAGTCCAAGAATACTTCCGCCACCGGCGATTAGGATGCGGTTTGGCTTGCTCGGAGCGTTGGGCAGGTTCGGCTGTTCGATCACAGCTATTCTCTGCCCGCGCGAGCGCGACTCAATCAGATCTCCAGTTTGCGCTCTCGACACCTGCTCTTCCGCTATCGTGTATTGGGTTACGAGCAATTCATAAGCCCGTTCCAGCGCTGACAGCTGTGCGGCTACTTCGGGTGTCCGCTCGATGGAGTCGGTCAAGGCTGCGATTTCGGATTGCAGCGCCGCGACCTGGATTTCGGTCTGTTCTATTTCTGCGTCGATCTCGTCAAGTTGCGCATTAATCAGGTTGCGTTGAGGATCGTTAGGCTGATCGTCGTCTGACGGCGAAACAACAGCTTGTTCGCCAGCGACTTCGGCCTTCATCACCTCGACCTTCCCGCGCAGCAGTTTGACTTTTGGGTTTTGCTCGGAAAATACCAAAAGCGCTTGCGCGAGCTCGGTTTCGGCCTGGCTAAGCTGCTGTTCCGCCAAGCTCGGTGGTTCCTGGGGCAACAAGCGGTCGGTGCGTCCTGTCGTCTCGTAGATTTCCAACAGACGAGCGCGTTGGCCGCGCAAGCGCGAGATGTCGCGCTCGGTCTGGATCACGCGCTCTTGAAGTTCCGAACGCTTTTCCAGGCGGAAATCCAGGCTTTCGGGCAGCGCATCCGAATTCTCTTGCTTAAGCGCGATGATCTTGGCGCTCGCTTCACTCAGCTCGTCGCCGACACGCGCTACTTGCTGGGAAAAAAACTCCAGCGTGTCGCTGGCCCTGCCGCGGCGGAATTCGGCATCAGCCTCAAGGATGGTCGTTAGGTATTCGTTCAGGACCTCGGCAGCTTTGTGCGCCTCCGGCGCCTCGAAGCTCACGAACATCATCTTTGCGGGGCTACGTGCCGACGATGTCTCAATAATCGTTCGGGAGCGCATCGCCCGGACGATTTCGTCTGGATTCATTTCGTCGATATTGGGCAGGACCTGCAGCCGCCGCGCGAGGTCCAGCAGGTTGGCGCGGGTCAAAAGTCTCTGTTCAATGATCTGTAACTGTTCGAGCGCAGGCGTGCGTACGGTCGACGCCGCAAGGTCCTCGGGAATCTGCGGTGATTCAACCACAAGCCGCATCTGGCTGACATAGGCAGGGGGCAACGACACGGCCACGGTGATCGAGATGGTTGAAACGATGGTGGCGACCACCAGAAAATAGGGCAGCCGCCGCAGGAAAAGTGAGAGGTAAAACCTCAAATCATCCATTGCTGTCGCCCCCTGCTTCTATGAGAGCCAACGGAGGGCTGGCTGGCTGATATCCTTTGAAGAATATGTCGTCGTCCAAGACATTTCGGACGGTGATTTCATCCACGACCCGGCTTTCGGCTTCCCAGGCGTAGAGCAAACAGAATTCACACAGTTGGTTGACTAGTCGTGGCACACCCCCAGCTTCTCCATGGATCATTTTGCAAGCAGCTGGAGTAAATTCTAAACCCGTCCCGCCGGCTGTTTTCAACCGGTGTGAGAGGTATTCGATCGTGGTCTCAGCGTCCATTGGTCCAAGATGAAAACTGGCGGCGACGCGCTGCGCAAGTTGCTGCATCGACCGGCTTTTCACCATGTCACGCAATTCAGGCTGGCCAGACAATATTAGCTGGATCAAGACATCGTTTTTGGAGTTGATGTTGGTGAGTAGCCGAAGCTCTTCAAGCCCCTCAAGCGTCAGGTTTTGTGCTTCGTCGAATACAATAATGACGCGCTGACCATCGGCATATTGTTCCAAAAGGTAATCCTGCAAGATCTGAAACATTTCGACGTAGCTGGCCTTTGACTCGAAGCTGACCGAAAGCGCATTCAATATCCATTGGAGGAGTTCTCCTCGGTCGCCATGAGCGTTGGAAACCAAACCGAACGTCAGATCACGAGAAGCGTCGTCCAGCAACTTTTGGATCAGTGTCGTCTTTCCGGTGCCGATTTCGCCGGTAATCAGCGTTATAGGCGCGCTCGAAAAAATGCCGAACTCCAAGATGGCATACGCGCGCTTATGTTGTTCTGACCAGAAAAGGAAGTCTGAGTCAGGAACAAGCGAAAACGGGCGGTTATCGAAGCCGAAGAAATCAAGGTAGATATTCGCTGACGACATGAAACCTACGCAAACCTTCAGAAGGAATCGCTGACGCGACAACACATGGTAAATAATAACTCAGTATAGGCGAAATCTTCAGACAGCTCCAGTTAGTGAACCCTTTGATATCAATATGGTAAATTCTTGGCGCGCCCGTGACTTGATCATATTTTCAGCGGGTGTGGCGCCGCTGCACGTCTTTGAGAACGGCCGTTCATTCCGTGAGGCTCTGCGGTTGTGGCGAATTGCAGCGAACGCACCTAAAAGACTCACAATATCAGCCTGCTACCACCGCAATTTCAGTATCGAGCGCTAACCCACGCACATGGGCCGTGATCTCGGCCTCATAAAGCGCATTGGAAATGAGCAAGAGGTCGGGTCTCACTTTCGCAAGCGCGTCCGGGGCTACCACAGCCAGCGCGACGCCAGGAGCATGGAGCCCGTGCTTGCGCGGGTTTAAGTCAACGAGGGCAACGAGCGGCTCAGCCGCCTGGCCGAGCGCGTTGGCGAAGGTGATGCCCTTCGAGCCAGCGCCCCATATCACTGCGGTGCCGTCGAGCTGGCCGAGACGGTTGCGCCACTTCTCGAGTAGGCCATTGGCTTCCTTGGCGAATGCGTCGGCGTCCGCCGCCACTTCTGTCGCATCCGGCGAGACCCAGGCCGGGTCCGGCGCGGCCGGGGCTGCCTCTAGCATCAGGAACTGGCCGTCATAGCCTTCGCGCACCGAGGCCGGCTCGAAGCCGGCGCGGCGAAAAGCTGTCTCCATCGAGGCGGCGGTCCAGTAGCCGACGTGCTCGTAGATCACGTCCCACATCGAAACTGCGCGCAGCATCCACCCGGCGTTGGGGACCTCGAAATAGACCGGTACGTCGCGGTCTCCGATGGCGCGGCGGATATCGTGCAGCAATGGCATCGGCGCATCGAGATGCTCCAGCACATGACGGCAGAGGATCGCGTCAAAGGAGCGGTTCAACTGGTCGGAGCGGAAGTATTCCGGCACGATTTCGACCCCGTCGCGGGCGGTGAAGGGTGTCTCTTTGCCTTCCATGGATGGGTCAAAGCCAGTGGCGGTGGCCGCACCGTGCTTCACCAACAGGTCGAGCATATGGCCGTCGCCGCAGCCGATCTCGACGACGTGGCGGCCCTTCAAGCCGAAGCGCTCAACCAAGCCCTTTGCAAGATCTTCGGCGAAGGCCTGGAACTTGGGTGAAAAATGCAGCGCGTTCTCGTAGCCGGGCGCGTAGACCATGCGATCGGGTTCGAAGGCCGTGTTCCAGATCATCGCACAGGCGCCGCAACGCATCAGGTCCACGTCGCCGGCAGGCGCGGCGCGGGCAGTCTCAGCGTTAGGCCAGAGTTGATTGCAGATTACGGGCACGTTGCCGAGGATGAATACACCACGAAGGTCGGTTCCGCCGCAGACGGGGCATGTCGTCTTCAGGCTCATCAGACAGCCACCAGTTCGGGGGCAAGCCCATTCTTAGCGAGATCACTGCCAATTTCGTCGAGGTAGATCGGGTTCATCACGATCACCGTATCTGGCGGAGCGTGCTTCAGGCTTTCGGGGCCGCAGACGCGGTGTCCGGTACCGGGCAGGAAACGGCCTTGTTTGAAAGGATTGATGTCGACGACCTGCGCCACCTCCGGCCCGAGCCCGTTGGTTGTTAGGAAGGACACGCCCTTTGAACCGCCCCCCCAGATCGCCACGCGTTTGCCTGCTGCATGCCGGGTTTGGACGAAATCGGTCCAATAGGCGCGGGTTTCAGCGACCTTCCTGGGGAAGGTCTTTGCTAGCGCGCGCAGAGTGTCCAGATCGTCTTCTTCCGGCAGGGGACGGCTGCCAATGGTCGGCTTGGCATACTGGATGATGTACTGGTTGTCATAGGCCAGATAGAGTTTCGTGACGTCCATGCCGTGTCGGCGGAATAGTCGCGCGTGTGAGCCCAAAGTGAAATACGAGCAGTGCTCGTAGTAAATGTCCCAGAATGCGCCCTCATCGAGGACGCGTCGTACATCGGGTGTCTCGAAAAAAATGCCTACGTCACTGCGGTTGCCGATCATCCGAGCGATATCGTTCATGAACCGACCGACCTCAGGGATGTGCTCCAGCGTGTGGCGGCAGACCACGAAGTCCGGTGGATCGGTAATGGTTGTAGAGTCGAAGTATTCGCGTTGGAAATAGATATCGTGACCGTCGGCCCCCGGCAGACGGTCGGGAATGAAACCTGGATCGACACCTAGGCCTCGGGTGCCCGTCTGTTGGGACAGTTCCTGCAAGAACTCGCCCTTGCCGCAGCCGATTTCCACCGTCTGCTTGCCCTTAAGATCGTAAATCGAAGCGATCTCGGAAGCGAGATTTTTTGCGAAGCGGTTGAAGGTTCCCGAGAAATGCTGGCTCTCCTCGGTGGTCGAGGCATAGTCCACCAAAGCGAGATCGAACACAGCGTTGAACACGAAACCGCAGTCGTCGCAGAACTTGAGCTGGAGCGGCCGACGCGGAAACGACCGAGCCTCCGCTTCGCTGTCCAACAGAATGCAACTCTGAACCGGGACTGCATCCAGCCGGTAAATCTCAGCCACGGCTTGGGATTCACAGGCCGGGCAAGCGCGCAACTCTTCCACCATCAGTTCGAGACGATTTCGAGTTCGGGGATCGGCACCACAAACTTGCCGCCGTTCGCCAGAAAGTGCTGTTGTTGACGAATGATCTCGTCCCGGAAGTTCCAGGGCAGAATGATCACGTAGTCTGGTCGGTCAGAGGCAAGCCTATCGGGGTCGTCAATACGAACCCGCACACCCGGCATGTACTTGCCTTGCTTGTGAACGTTGCGGTCTACGGCATATTCGATGGCGCGCGAGTTGAGATCAAGAAAGTTAAGCATGATCGTACCCTTGGCGGCGGCGCCGTAGACAGCGATGCGTTTGCCGTCGGCCTTCAGCTTGCCGATCAATGCGCGGGCCTCATCGCGGAAAGCGCGGACGCGCGAGCCGAAGTTGGCATAATATTCAAAGCTGTCGAGGCCAAGTTCGCGTTCTTCAGCGAGGATACGGACGACGGAGTTGGATGGCGCGGTGGTCTTCCCGAAGTAGAGCCGGAGAGATCCGCCGTGTATCGGCAACCGACGCACGTCGTTAAGAAAGAGCCCGTGGCGTTCGAAGAGTGATTTGGCAGAACATACCGAAAAATAGCACAGATGTTCATGATAGATCGTGTCGAACTCGATGAAGTCGATCAGGTCCCGGACGTATGGGAATTCGACTGAAATGATCCCATCCTCCGCGAGGAGGGCGGCCATCCCGGCCACAAGGTCATTCTGGTCAGCAACATGGGCGACGACATTGTTGGCGATGATGACATCGGCTTTTCGCCCCTGACCGACCAGATCGCCTGCTAAGCGTGTGCCAAAGAAATCGTTGATTGTCTCGATACCCTTTTCGATAGCCGCGCTCGCAGGTTGTTTGGCCGGATCTACACCAAGGACCGGTACGCCCTTTTCTTTGAAATTTTGCAGCAGGTAGCCGTCGTTGGACGCGATCTCGACCACTAGGTTTTCCGATCCTAGGGCCCGCGTCTCAATGAGCTCCAAGGCATTTTCGCGGCTATGCTTCAGCAGATCCTCAGAGAACGATGAGAAGTAAAGATAGTCATCGCCAAACATCTCTTCGGGCGGGCGTGTTTCCAGAAGCTGTACGAGTGTGCAGTTTGGGCAAAATCCCAATCGAAGGGGAACGAGCGATTCCTGACGATCGAGCGCCCCTTCTTCAAGAAGTCCGTCGGACCGAGGCATTCGGCCCAAATCGAGGATTGGGCGGAGGCCTTTGTGATGGCAGGAGATGCAGCTAACCTTGGCCGCATCAGCGGCGAAACCGGCTCCATGCGCGTCTGGCGACGCTCCAGCGCGTTCGTCGATTGCTTTTTGGGAATGCGTAAGCGTCTGGTCGATGATTCCGTCAGCGATAAGGCTCTTGATATGCCCGATCCGCTGATAGCGCGGCCCTTCGAATTCCTCCAGAGTAAGGTGCTGCGCCTTGTAGGCTTCATAAAGGGATTCGGCACCGCTTCGGGCGTTCCATTGCGGTTCGAACTGAGGCATGACCCGACGTATCTTGTCGCAATTCACGCGGTAGCTGCGCTTGTCTGGGCCAGCGTCGTCGGCAAACGTCACTTCACAGCCCGGCACGACATCCGCCACAATCTGAGCCAATTCCTTGATCTGGTAGTTGTGCTCGGTAACGCCGACATTGAACGCCTCGTTGCGGATCCGATCTACCGGCGTCGACAGGGTGGCCAGGAACGCGCGCGAGATATCCTCGATATGCGTGATCGGCCGCCAAGGTGTCCCATCGGACTTCATGTGGATGTTACCCGTTGTGACCGCCCAGGCGACAAGATTGTTCAAAACCAGGTCGAAGCGGATCCGCGGACTGACGCCGTATGCGGTGGCAGACCGCAGGAAGGTTGGGCAGAACCCGTCATCCGCCAGCTCTGCCAGCGCCTTCTCCGACCGGACCTTCGATACGCCGTAAGGCGTAACCGGGTTGAAGGCACCGGTTTCGTCGATGAAGTCGGAGCCCGACGCACCGTAATTCGAGCATGAAGAGGAAAAGACGAAGCGTTCCACCCCCGCTGCCTTGGCGGCGCGGGCCACTTTCATCGTGCCTTCGAAGTTAATGTCGTAGGTGGTTTCGGGACGGAAATCACCAAGAGGATCGTTCGACAGCGCCGCCAGATGCAATACCGCGTCAAAGCCTAGAAGGTCAGCTGGGGTGATTGCCCGGATATCTTTGAGGACAGTAGGAATGTCAGGCATTTTACCGCCTGGTTCGAAGGTGCAACGCTCGTAGAGATCACTGTCGATGCCTGCGACGTCATATCCTGCATTCAGAAGCATCGGGGTGAGTACGGTTCCAATGTAACCGCGGTGTCCGGTAACCAATACGCGCATGTTCATTCTTCCCAAACCGCCCAAGGACGCTCGCCGGATTCCCAGGCTTTTTGCAGCGTGTGCTTGTCACGCAAAGTATCCATCGCCGCCCAGAAGCCTTCATGACGATAGGCCATAAGTTGACCGTCCTTAGCGAGATTTTCTAGCGGCGCATGTTCGAACATGGCCATATCGCCTTCGATGTAATCAAAAACTTGCGGTTCGAGTACGAAGAACGCGCCATTGATCCAGCCTTCTGCGGTCTGCGGCTTCTCCTCGAAAGCCGTGACCCGATCGCCGTCAAATCGCATGTGGCCATAGCGCGCCTGTGGTCGCACTGCAGTGACAGTGGCAAGTTTGCCGTGGCTCTTATGGAAGGCGATGAGCTTCTTGATATCGATGTCTGAAACCCCGTCACCCCAGGTCAACATGAAGGTTTCATTACCAAGGTAGGGTTGCAGACGTTTCACCCGACCGCCGGTCAAGGTTTCGTCGCCGGTCTCAATCAGATCGATCTTCCAGGGCGCATGGTCTTTTTCGTGACGCATCAATGCGTCCGATTTGTTCAAATCGACCGTCAAGTTGCCTGACAGTGTCCCGTATTCGACGAAATAGCGCTTTATGTCGTCACCCTTATAGCCAAGCGCGACGGCAAATTCATTGAACCCGTAATGGGAATAGATTTGCATGATGTGCCATAGGATCGGCTTTCCGCCGATCTCTACCATCGGTTTCGGACGAATGCTTGTTTCTTCGGCAAGTCTAGTGCCCTTGCCCCCGGCAAGAATAGCCGTTTTCATCAATAGGTCTCCAAAATGCATTCAGGCTGCCGGTCTCAGACACCTGACTTGAGTTCAATGATTTACTCATAATCCTTGGGAAGGCGTGGAAAATCAACAAATTATTTATCTTGCACGCATAGGTTGAAATGTTCGCGGTTGCGCTTCTTTAGAGTACCGGATAATGGACAATTTCAAATAAAACCGAATACAATAATTGAATCCTTCAAGGACATATTATCCTCATATCCTTCAAAAAATCTAAAGGGATATACTTGTAAACGAATACTGGTCACATAGCTATTCTTTGCTTCCTGTTCTATCGACAACGGCAATTCTGTTATCCATTCAGTCAGCCCGGCCGCCTATCACCGCACGGTACAAATCACTCTTGGACAGCCAGATCGCTGCTCAATCGAACTATTTCGGTATTGATCTCATCTCTGAAGGGCAGGGGCCGTCCGCTCGTCTCTATTAGTCGTAGCGTTTTTCGATAAGTTTCTAGAGCCGATTTGTTATTCCCGGCCATGGCGAGGGTCCGAGCAAGATGGTAGTTCACCACCGGGTCATCGGGAAGCGCCTTCGCGGCAGGCTCGAGATAGTCCAACGCTTCCCGATGGTTGCCCAACCTGGCAGTGATCCAGCCATAGGTGTCCTGAAATTGAGGTACGTTGGTGCCACGTAGGCGGCGGGCAATGACGTGGGCCCGCTCGAGACTGGCTTTGTCCTCACGGAAGGAAGAGAGCAAGCTTGCCAGGTTGTTGGCGAGCACAGCGGAGTCCGAATTTCGGTTATAGAGGTCCTCGTAAACAGCGATCGCCGCTTCGAAATTTCCCATTTTTTCAAGATGTCCGGCTAATGCCAAGTTCAAAACAGAGCTTTCCGGCAAGGCTTTCCGTGCTCGGTCCAGCACTTCTTCCGCCTGCTCGGGCTCTCCTTCGCTCTGATGCAGATAATATAACGCGATCCAAGGCCGCTCATTTTTAGG
Source organism: Roseivivax lentus (assembly GCF_900156805.1). Taxonomy (GTDB): domain Bacteria; phylum Pseudomonadota; class Alphaproteobacteria; order Rhodobacterales; family Rhodobacteraceae; genus Roseivivax; species Roseivivax lentus. The sequence goes on from NZ_FTOQ01000025.1 coordinate 28,844, forward strand.
GCTCTCTTCCACGAGCTTCAGAAGTGTCTTTCGTGCTTCATTGGTCTCGCCGCTGAGCGCCGACAGCCCCGCAGAGATGAGTCGCAACTCGGGGTCATCTGGGAATTCAGCCAGTCCGTCAGCGATTAGGTCCAACGCTCCGTGGAGATTCCCTTCATCCAGCCGCGCCCTTGCAGCCAATCCTACGGCCCTCTTGTCACCGCTCGTATTTCTAGACAGCCGTTCAAGCATGGCACGAAGATCGTCTTGCCGACGCTGGCCGACGAGGACCCGGATGGTAAGAGCATTGACTGCGGCGTCGGCTTCTTGGAGTTGGGCCAATCGATCAACGACACCTTGCGCCCTGCGCCAATCTTCAAGTTGGACGTACAAGTCGCCCAGCATGACGAGCATTTGAATGTGGTCCGGTCTCAGCCTCAGCGCGCCGATCAAGACGTCTTCCGCAGGTAGGAGCCGATCTTCTCCCATGAGGAAGGCCGCGTAACGCATTGATTCCTCGGGAGCGCTGTTGGACGCCTCGAGCGCTCGCGACAGCATTTCGCCCATCACGCTGTTGTTGCCGAGGCGTTCATGTGCATGGGCCATGAGGGTGAACAGATCCGCATTGCGCGGTGCCTGATCAAGAGCGCGCCGCAGGTCCACCAGCGCTTCTTCAGGGCGATCCGCCTGAATCATCCACTCGGCGCGCATCTTGAGGGCTTCGACATTTGTCGCGTCGGCGTCCAAAACCTCTTGGACGAGGGCCCGGGAAGCGACCAGATCTCCGGACTGCTCTATCATTTTCGCCAACGCGATCTTGATCGCAGGGAGGTGTTCGGAGGACTGCGCCCCGTCGACGATTGCGCGCATTTCGGTGATTGTGGTCTCGTGATCACCAGCCTCAAAGGCCAGCATGGCCTGCGCCGCCTGGTATAACGGCCGGTCCGGATCGGCGGGTGCGGTGTCGGCGAGGATTTTGTCGATCTCTGCAAGGGCGGCATCGGGTCCGCGAAATTGGATAAGGAAGTCGACTAGCATGAGGCGCGCATCGGGATTACGAACATCCGGCTGTATTCGATCCCGCAGATAAGCCTCGGCATCGTCTGTGCGATTCTGAGATACGTACCAGCGCAGCAGTGTTCTTCGCAGGCTGTCCTCGTCGGGGAAACGGTCAACCATATCCCGAAGCTGCGCCTCAATGGCATCGGACCGCCCCAATTTCTTGAGCACTACAAGCCGAAGCCCATAATAAACGCGTTCGTCAGGATTGTGTTCTAGGCCCGCGTCGATGGCTTGCAGCGCGGAGGTCCAATCCTGCCGGTAGAGCCGCTCGTCGATCTGCGCCCTGCGTGCCAGGATAAGGGTGGGGTCGTCCGTCAGCAGGTCCGCCATCTGCCGCGAAATGCGTTGCATCTCTTGCGGATCTTGGTCCTCACGCGCACGTCGGTAAGCAAGGGCGAGGTTGATTTCTCTTAACACCTGATCGGTCTGCCCGACCGCCAGCAATTCGCCAGCGACCTTGGCGTGATGGCTCGCTGCAGTCCAATTCCCCAGCATCGCTGCCAGCCGCGCTGCGCCGCGCACTGCTTGAATGTCTTCGGGATGGTGCTCGGTAACCGCTAAGTATTGGTTGAAGGCCGCAGCTGGATTGCCTCTATCCTCTTCGATTCGCGCCATCAGTTTGCGCGCGTCGAGGTGGGCGCCGTTGAGCTTGAAAACATTGCGCAACTCAACCGCTGCACGCGCGGTATCGCCAGCTTCGTAAAGCTCAACGCTCTTGCGGAAGTGTTTCTCTGCTCGATCCTCAGATGAATCGCAGGCGGAAAGGGCGCCGAGCAAAAGCAACACGGCGAAAATATGAGCTAAGTGCTTGAACATGGCAAAACTTACAGACCGAAATTAACATGCGCACATACCAATACTAGATCGCAAGATGCGACACGGTGCGGGTCTAGAATGACACGGACGCCGCGTAAAAGAAATTGATAATGTTGTGCGCAGAAAGGATCGTCAGCGGTTTGAGGCAGTATTGCTGGCTGCTCCGCTTGTAATATTGTTGCGCAGGCCGGGGTAGATATAGACGAGCGAAAACAGAATGATCATTGTGACGAGGCCTGCAATCAGTGCGTAGCCCCACCCCGTGTCCGTGCCCAGACCGACCAGCAGAAGCACTGTCCAGAATCCGCTAGAGGCGACGACCAAGGCGAAAAGCGTGCGGGCCTTGCCGCATTTGTCTGCCCTGGTTCTTGCGTCCGACATGCTCGTGGTCTCGTTCAGCTTCTTTTGCAACCATAGGTAGCGTCTTGTCGGGGCGAGTCAATCCTGAGATATTCTCATAAGCATGGTTTCTTCTTAAAATACCAGCGAGTAGTCCTCAAATGGAGTATCCCACAAACAAGGATTGTCAAACTAAGATCTCACTTCGTTTTTCGACGCGGCTACATGTGACCTTTCGGAGGCGTTGAAGTTGGGCAGCCTAGGCGGGTGAAGTCAGGTTTCCGAGTGCCGTATTCGGCCGGCTTATGTCGAAAAAATACGCCACTAGCCGATCCCTTAGCGGACATCGCCCGTGGATTCAAACCACGAGGCGTTGAGACGCTCATGCCTGACGCAACTATTGAATGCCTCGATGCACGCATAGTCGCTTGGATTTCCGGGTCGTCAGAAGTCGACCTCGTCATTGTTAGGGGAAGCCTTCCGGGCGAGCAGACGCCCAGCAAAAACTGGGCCGGAGCACGTCGCGAAGAAGAGGTTCTTCAAGGTTATGGCCACGCGCAAGGTGCTCAAATAGCGCGGTGGGTGGCCATATCCGAGCCTCGGCTCTCAGCAATCGTTATTCTAAACCAGACCGCTCACGAGACCGGCTCTATGGCTGCCACTCAGAACGCTATGGGCGTCTGAGATAGCCAGCGTGCTTCCGTTGAACCCACGGGCTTTCAACACGTGCCGAAAATCCATCCAGAAGGTCTCATCTTCGGATGGCTCCAGCCCCAACGCGATTATTCCGCGCCGCCAGTCGGTGCTGGCTGCAACGGCGATTATTGCCGCCACGCTGACGATCCGGCTTCCTCGGCGCACCTTCAGGTAAGTCACATCCGGCCAAACATAGGGCCATTCGCCGGAGAGCGGGCGGTTGAGGAACCCATTCGCCCTTTCATCGATCTATTTGCAGAGCTTCGACACCGCCCTCTTGGACATGCCCTGAAGGCCCATCGCCTGCGCCAACTCATTGAAGCGGCAGGTTGAGACACCGCCGATCCACATCTCTTAGATCACCGACTCGACCGCTTTCTCCGCGGCTATGTGCGCCTCCAAGAAGCCGGCAAAGTAGCTGGCCTGCCGTAACATTGGCCCCTCAGGTTGTGCATAATTGGCCTGTTCATGCTTGCCTATCACCATATTCCTAACGTTATTCTCAACAATGGACGCCGATAGACGACAGATCGTGGCAGACCATGCCAGACAAGTTTGATTTGCGTTCTACTTCCCTTGGTCGCTCCAGCAGTAATTCCGGCTGTGTTGGAACCTAAGGTGGCGCGAATGGGCTGAGCCAAGGCACGATCTTCCAGACGTAGGACGGTCTGCACCTCCTCTGCCGCTTGCAGGCCGATCTGGGGATTGAGACGCCCTATATCCTGTGCGCGCCGGTGGTGCCGCGCACCTATTGGGGCGCGTTGGTGCCGAAGCTGCATGTGGAGACCGTGATCACGGGCGCGCCCTATATCATCCTAGTGTCGCAGATGGTGGCGCTTCCGCCGACCGAGATCGGGATTGCCGTTGGTAGTGCGGACCTTGTCCGCGATGACCTGCTCGCCGCGGCGGACCTGCTATTGCACGGCTTCCGGTAGGCTCAGGCCTCCCCGCCCGAGATTGAGATTGCCTGCCCGGTGATCCCTTCAGATCCCGGCCCCGTCAGCCACATGGCGGCGGCCACGACCTCGGCGCGCTGGGTCAGGCGCCGCTGCGGGCTCATCTTTTCAAGCTGCGCGCGGGCATCGGCGGCGGACATGCCGGTCTTGTCCATGATGTTCTCGATCGACCGTTCGGTCATCTCGGTGTCGAGAAAGCCGGGGCAGAGCGCGTTCACGGTGACACCGGTCTTGGCCATCTCGAGGGCGGTGGCCTTCACCATGCCAATCACGCCGTGTTTGGCGGCGGTGTAGGCGGCGACATAGGGATAGCCCTTCAGCCCGGCAGTGGAGGCGACGGCGATCAGGCGTCCCCAATCGCGGCCTTTCAGATGCCGCGCGCCTTCGCGCAGGGTCAGGAACGCCCCCGTCAGATTGACGTCGAGCATCTGCTGCCAAGTGGCGAGGTCGGTCTTCGGGAAAGGCGCAGAGGCAGAGGCGCCTGCATTGGCGATCACGATATCGCAGGGGCCGATCGCCTCGAACATGGCCGCGACGGAGGCCTCATCGGTGACATCGGCGGTCACGGCGTGAATGCGGTCGTGATCGGCGGCGAGCGCGGCCAATGGGCCGTCGCGGCGCCCGGCAATCCAGACTGTGGCGCCCGCATCCGCATAGGCCCGGGCAAGCGCTGCCCCCAGGCCGGTGCCGCCGCCGGTCACGAGCACGGTCTTGCCGGACAGGTCCGTCATACGCGGATGCCCAGACCTTCGCCGCGTTCGGCAAGGCGTTGCATCTGGTCCCGTCCGGGCAGATAGGGCAGGGGCCACGCGGTTTCGTTGTCGCCCAGGGCCGCGGCGGCATGAAGCGTCCAGTAGGGATCCGCCAGATGCGGACGGGCGAGCGCCACGAGATCGGCGCGGCCCGCCATCAGGATCGAATTGACGTGGTCGGGTTCGTAGATGTTGCCCACGGCCATGGTGGGAATGCCGCGCTCGTTGCGGATCCGGTCCGAGAAGGGCGTCTGGAACATGCGGCCGTAGACGGGCTTCGCCTCGACGCTGGTCTGACCGGCGGAGACATCGACGATATCGACGCCCGCGTCGCGGAAGGCCGCGGCGATGTCGACCGCCTCCTCACCCTCGATGCCACGATCGCCGACCCAGTCGGTGGCCGAGATACGCACGGACATGGGCTTGCCCTCGGGCCAGACGGCGCGCATGGCGCGGAACACTTCGAGCGGATAGCGCAGCCGGTTCTCGAGGCTGCCGCCATATTCATCCTCGCGGATATTCGAGATCGGCGAGATGAAGGAGGAGATCAGGTAGCCGTGCGCGGCGTGCAGCTCCACCATGTCGAAGCCCGCGCGCGCGGCCATTTCGGTCGCGGCGACGAATTGGTCGCGGACCATGTCCATATCGGCGCGGTCCATGGCCTTGGGCGTCGCGTTCCGGTCCGACCACGGGATCGCTGAGGCGGACAGAAGCGGCCAGCCGCCATCCTCGAGCGGCGCATCCATTTCTTCCCAGCCAAGCTGGGTGGCGCCCTTGCGGCCCGCGTGACCGATTTGCATGCAGAGCTTCGCCTCGGTCTCCGCATGGACGAAATCCACCAGCCGCTTCCAGGCGGCCTCGTGCTCTGGCGCGTAAAGCCCGGGGCAGCCTGGCGTGATCCGTCCCTCGGGCGAGACGCAGGTCATCTCGACATAGACGAGCCCCGCGCCGCCCTTGGCGCGTTCGGCGTAATGCGAGAAATGCCAATCGGTCGGGCAGCCATCCACGGCCTTGTATTGCGCCATCGGCGAGACGACGACGCGGTTCGCGAGCCGCATGTCGCGCAGCTGGAAGGGTGCGAACATAGGCGCGCGGTGCACGCCGTTCGCCCCGGCCTGCGCCTGGAACCATTCCTCGGCCTCGCGCAGCCATTTGGCGTCGCGCAGGCGCAGGTTCTCGTGGCTGATCCGCTGCGAGCGGGTCAGCAGCGAATAGTTGAACTGCACCGGGTCGAGGTCGAGATAACGCTCGACGTCCTCGAACCATTCGGTCGAGTTGCGCGCGGCCGATTGCAGGCGCAGAACGTCGAGGCGGCGGTCTTCCTGATAGGTGGTGAAGGCATCCTCGAGCGTCGGCTTGGTCGAGACGAGCTCCGCCAGCGCGATGGCGGATTCGAGCGCCAGCTTGGTGCCCGACCCGATGGAGAAATGCGCCGTGGCCGAGGCATCACCCAAGAGCACCACATTATCGAAGTGCCACTTTTCGCAGAGCACGCGGTTGAAGTTGAGCCAGGCCGAGCCGCGCAGATGCTTCATGTTCGAGATCAGCGCGTTGCCATCGAGATCCTTGGCGAAGATCGCCTCGCAGACGGCGATGGTCTGGTCCTGGTCCATCTTGTCGAAACCCGCGCTGCGCCAAGTCTCTTCGGAGCATTCGACGATGAAGGTCGCAGTGTCGTCGTCGAACTGGTAGGCATGGGCCCAGATCCAGCCATGCTCGGTCTTCTCGAAGATGAAGGTGAAGGCGTCGTCGAACTTGGCATGGGTGCCGAGCCAGATGAACTTGCAGGCGCGGGTGTCGATCTCGGGCTTGAAGGCGTCCTCAAAGCGAGTGCGCGTGCGGGAATTCACACCATCAGCGGCGACCACCAGATCGTAATCGCGGCGCAGTGCGTCGATATCCTCGACCTCGGTCTCGAAGCGCAGATCGACGCCCAGCTCGCGGGCGCGGTCCTGCAGAAGAAGCAGCATCTTCTTGCGCCCGATCCCGCAAAACCCGTGCCCGGTGGAGGTGATGCGGGTGCCGTCCTTCACGACGGCGATATCGTCCCAATAGGCGAAGTGTTCGCGGATCGCCTCGGCGCTTTTGGCGTCGTTCCGCGCGAGGTTGTCGAGCGTCTCGTCGGACAGGACCACGCCCCAGCCGAAGGTGTCGTCGGCGCGGTTGCGCTCGATCACGACGACCTCCGTGTCGGGCTGGCGCAGCTTCAGACTGATCGCGAAGTAGAGGCCGGCAGGCCCACCTCCCAGACAGACGGTCTTCATCGGCGTCCCCTCCTTCGAGCTTGGGTAGGGGGAGTATCTACCGGGCCCAAGAAATTTCAAGTATAAAACTTTAGGCTTGAAGTTTTTGTCGCGGTGCGGGACAGTCTCGGCGGAATGCTCCGGGTCTCAGATGGGGCAGGGATGCAACGGGACGAGTGCGGCATGGCGGGCTACACATATCGCAACGCAGTGATGTTCCAGCATTGCGATCCCGCGGGCATCGTCTTCTATCCCCGCTATTTCGAGATGATCAACGAGGTGGTCGAGACGCTGTTTCGCGACGCTTTGCGTTGGCCCTTCGCCGAGATGCATGTGCGCGAGCGCATGGGCGTGCCGACCGGTAAGATCTCCACCGATTTCCACGCCCCGTCGCGCCTGGGCGATGTGCTCGACTGGCGGCTCGTCGTCACGCGGATCGGCGGGGCGAGCCTCGATGCGACGGTGTCCGCCGCATGCGCGGGCGAGGCGCGTCTGACCGCAACGCTGACGCTGGTCTATGTTGATCTCGAAGCGATGCGTTCGGTGCGCTGGCCGGAAGACAAACGGGCGGCACTTGCCCAATTCATGGAGGATACACCGTGAGCACGATCACTATTCATCCCGAGGGCTGGAAGCCTGCCAAGGGCTACGCCAACGGCATCGTCGCCGAGGGCCGCATCCTGTTCGTGGGCGGCCAGATCGGCTGGACCGCCGATCAGGTCTTCGAGGCGCATGATTTCATCGGCCAAATGGTGCAGGCGCTGAAGAACATCCGCGCCGTGGTCGAGGAGGCGGGCGGCTGCGTGGCCGACATCGCCCGGCTGACCTGGTATGTCACCGACAAGACCGAATACCTCGCCCATCAGAAAGAGATCGGCGCGGCCTATCGCGAGGTCATGGGTTACCATTTTCCGGCGATGACGATGGTCGTCGTCTCGGCGCTGGTCGAGGACGACGCCAAGATAGAGATCGAGGCGACCGCCGTCCTTTCGGACTGAGCGTCAGCGGTTCTCCATGCGATGATGCAGGTCGCGGATGATGCGGCTCGCGGTCTTCTCGAACATCCAGGGCAGGATGGCGTGCACGGTCGCGGCGCAGCCGGCCAGCAGGAGCTTGCCCGCGAAACTCGCGGCAAAGCGCATATGCTCGAGATAGGTCTCGTCCACGCTGGCGGGGTGGTCGGTGAAACGGCGGGCAAGATGTTGCATCGGAAACTCCTCTGTTTCGCTACGTTTATCCTGCGGGACGAGAGCATGGATCCCAATCATAATTGAAGATTCGGGATGAGATGGGATAACGTCCCATACATGAGCATGAATATCGACGAAACGGACCGGCGTATCCTCGCATTCCTGCAAAAGGATGCGAGCCGGTCTCTCGATGCCCTGTCCGAGGCGGTGCACCTGTCGCGCAACGCCTGCTGGCGGCGGATCAAGCAGATGGAGGATGCCGGGGTCATCGTGGCGCGGATCGCGCGGCTCGATCCCGAGGCGCTGGGGCTCGGGCTTTCGGTCTTCGTGATGCTGCGCGCGAAGGAGCATTCGGAAGACTGGCTCAAGCGGTTTCGCGCGGCGGTCTCGGAGATGCCGGAAATCGTCGGTGCCTTCCGCATGAGCGGCGAGATCGACTACATGCTGCGCGTCCGCGTGGGTTCGGTCGGGGAATATGACCGGTTCTATCAGCGTTTCATCCAGAAGGTGCCAAGCGCGGATGTCTCCGCCAGCTTCGCCATGGAAGAGATCAAGGACACCACCGCGCTGCCGCTTTGAAGACATGAGGCCGCCGGTGTGACGGCGGCCCCATGGTTGCAGGGAAGACGGGTCAGGCCGCCTGCCGGGCTTCCTTGTCCGCCTTCGGGAACATTAGCGAATAGAGCACCGGCGCCGCGATCAGCGTCAGGATCGAGGCGAAGCCCAGACCGCCCATGATCGTCACCGCCATAGAGGCGAAGAAGGCGTCCCAGAGCAGCGGGATCATCCCGAGGATCGTCGTGCCCGCCGCCAGCACGACCGGCCGCAGACGCGTGGTCGAGGCGTAGATTATGGCGTCCCGGAAGGGCATGCCGTCGGCGCGGGTCAGGTCGATCTCCTCCACCAGGACGATGCCGTTCTTAATGAGCATGCCCGACAGCGACAGCAGGCCCAGAAGGGCGGTGAAAGAAAAGGGCAGGCCCGTGCTCAGCAACCCGATGGCCACGCCATTCACCGCCATGGGCACCAGAAGCCAGACGATGAGCGGCTGGCGCAACTTGCCGAAGAGGAGGATGGAGATCACCACCATCACCAAGAGCGAGACCGGCAGCTGACCGCCGAGGCTTTGCTGCGCCTCGGTCGAGCTTTCGTATTCGCCGCCCCATTCGAGGCTGTAGCCCTCGGGCAGCGTCATGGCCTCGATCGGGCCGCGCACCTCGGCGAAGACCGACGAGGCGTTGACGCCTGCGGGAACGCCCGCCTCGACGGTGATCGTCGGCATGCGGTCGCGGCGCTGGTAGAGCGTGTCCTCGACACCGTAATCGAAGCCGTCGATGATCTGCTCCACCGGGATGAAGTCGCCTGCCGCCTCGGAATAGACGATCTGGTCGATGAGGTGGGCCGCCCCCGGTTCCGCCGCGCCGGGCATGCGCACCAGGATCGGGATCAGCCGGTCCTCTTCGCGGTAGACCCCGGCGCGCGAGCCGTCTGTCGCGGTCTGCAGCGCGGTGGCAAGGTTGGCACGCGTGACCCCGGCGGTCTGTGCGCGTTCGTCGGAATAGACCGGCCGCAACACAAGCTCCCGTTCGCGCCAGTCGGTGCGGAGGTCGCGCACCTGGTCCGAACTGTCGCGCATGATCTGGCTCGCCTCTTCGGCCAGCGCGCGCAGCACGTCCGGATCGTTGCCCGAGAAGCGCGCGGCGATGGGCGCGCCGCCACCCGGGCCGAAGGCCAGACGCTCGGTCCGGAACTCGCCCTCGGGCAGGGCATTGCGCCCGAAGGTTTCCAGATCGGCGCGCAAGGACGGGATTTCCTCGAGCGTCTCGGTGCGGATCACCAGATGGCCATAGGTCGGCAGCGATTCCTCGGGCGCATAGGTCAGCATGAAGCGCGTGGCCCCGCCGCCCACGAAGGTCGCGACCGACACGACATCGTCGCGGTCCGCCAGCCATTCCTCGAGGATGGCCATGTCCGCCGCGGTGGCGTTGACGCTGGCCCCCTGCGGCAGCTTGTAATGCGCGTAGAAGAGCGGCGTGTTGCTGTCGGGGAAGAATTGCTGCTTCACCTGCCCGAACCCCCAGTAGCAGGCGACGGTCACCGCGATCAGCGCGACGATCACCAGCCAACGCAGGTTGAGCGCGCCACGCAGCACCGCCCCGTAGGCCCGGAAGACCGGACCGCCATAGGGATCGCCGCCTTCGCCGGTGCCTTGCGTGAACACGTAATGCGCCAGAAGCGGCGTGGCGGTGATCGCCAGCACCCAAGACAGCAGAAGCGAGATTCCGATCACGGCAAAGAGCGAGAACAGAAACTCGCCGGTCGCATCGGGCGACAGGCCGATCCCGGCAAAGGCCATGATGCCGATGACCGTCGCCCCCAGGAGCGGCACCTGCGTCTTGCCCGCAACGTCCCGTGCGGCCTCGCGGGCGGTCTTGCCCTGTTTCATGTCGCCCTGCATGCCCTCGGCCACCACGATGGCATTGTCGACCAGCATGCCCATCGCGATGATCAGCGCGCCCAGCGAGATCCGCTGCATCTGCAGATCGGCGAGCGCCATGAAGAACAGCGTGCCGACCACGGTCAGCAGCAGGGTGGAGCCCACAACGATCGCGGCCCGCCAGCCCATGAAGAGCGCCAGCACCGCCACCACGATGCCCACCGACATCGCGAGGTTCACGAGGAAGCTCGTCGAGGCCTCGTCCACCACCACATGCTGCTGGTAGATGGGGTGCAGCGTCACCCCGATGGGAATATTCGATTGCAGCTGGTCGAGCTTGGCGTCGACGCCGCGCCCCACATCGACGATGTTCTCGCCCTCCTTGCCGGAGACGCCCAAGGTGAAGGCCTCTTCGCCGTCGAAGCGGATCAGCATCTCGGGATCGGCGACCCGCGCGCGGTAGACGCGGGCGAAATCGGTGACCTCGATGACCTCTCCGGCGACGCCGATGGTCAGACTGCTGATATCGTCCACGGTGCCCGATCCCTCGGGCGCGTCGATGCGGATTTCCTGCCCCATCTGGCTGACCGATCCCGCATCGGTGACGGCGTTCGAATCCGAGATGGCCTGAATGATCGCACCCGGCGGCAGGCCGAGATTGGTGATGACGGCGGTGTCGGGCTCCACGAAGATCCGTTCCTCGGGCAGGCCCGCCACGGTCACGTCCGCCACACCCGTGACGGTCAGCAATTCGCGCCGCAGGTAATCGGCCATGTCGTGCCGTTCGGCATCGGTGAAACCCGGTGCCGTGACGGCGTAGAAGATGCCGTAGACGTCGCCGAAATTGTCGTTGACCCGGCTTGGGCCCGCCCCCGAGGGCAGGGCGTTCTGCGCGTCCTCCACGCGTTTTCGCAGCTTGTCCCAGATCTGCGGCAATTCCGATCCGTCATAGGTCGATTCGATCTCGACCGTGATGCGGCTCGTTCCGGGCTTGTTGGAGGAGGTGATGAACTTGATCTCGGACATCTGCTGGATGGCCGATTCGAGCGGTTCGCTGACCTCGGTCGCCACCTGTTCGGCGGAAGCGCCGGGATATTGTGTGAAGACCACGGCGGTCTTGATGGTGAAGGCCGGATCCTCCAGCCGCCCCATGCTGGCAAAGCCCCAGAGACCGCCCAACAGGCAGCCGATCATCAGCATCCATGTCAGAAGCGGGCGGTTGATGGCGCCCTCGGCGATACCCTTGCCCATGGTCTTACTCCCCGATGCCGGTGAAGCGGCGCACGCTTTGCCCGTCGCGCAGCATCGCAGCACCCGCGCGCACGATCTCGGTGCCCGGGGCAGGGCCGTCGGCGATGCCGATCCGCCCGTCATCGCCGACCGCGATCTCGACCGGGGTCCGGCGCACGGTGCCGGTATCGGGATTGTCCGACGACGGTTCGAACACCATCACATGCGGTGCGCCCTCCGCGTCGTAGACCAGCGCGGTCTCCGGCAGCTGCATCCGCGTCCGGTCGCCTTCGCGGGCCTCGGCGGTCACGGTCACCGAGGCGCCGGGCAGCACGAAGGCGCCGGGTGTCTCGGTGAAGGCGAGCGTGACGCGGAAGGTCTGCGCCACCGCGGCGGTCTCCGCCTCGAACTCGCGTATGACCAGCGGATAGGTCGCGTCGGTATCCGGCAGCTTCGCCAGGAACCGCACGTCGTTCGTCGATTGCGCCCGGCGGAAGAGGATCTCCGGCACGTCGATATCCACGCGGATCTCCGACATGTCCGACAGGCGCACGACCGGCGTGCCCGCCGAGACCGTCGAGTAGGAGGCGGCGAGGCGCCGCACGATCAGCGCCTCGAAGGGAGCGCGGAGGGTCGCGTCGGCCAGCCGTTCCTCCGCATCCTCGAGCGCGATCCGCGCCAGGTCGCGCTGCGTGCGGGTATCCTGCACCTGCACCTCGGCGACATTCGCGCTGGAGAGTTCCTGCAGCCGGTCGAGGTCGCGCTGCGACTTGTTCAGATTGACCTCGGCCTGTGCGACGCTCCGTTCCAGGGGCTCGAGGTCGAGCTGCGCCAGAAGCGCGCCTTCCTCGTAGGTCTCGCCCTCGGCGACCGGGAAGCGTTCGATCTGCCCGCTGACCTGGAAAGCGAGATCGACCGTTTCCTTCGCGGTGACGCGCCCGAAGAAATCCCGGCGCAGCATGGCCTGCTCGGCGCTGAGCGTCATGAGCTTCGCGGGCCTGACGAGTTCGCTCGGGGGGGCGTCGGTGTCTTGCGCCCCGACAGGGCTCGTCAGGATCGAAAGAAGGGAAAGAAGCGCGAATGCGGGGAATGACCGAATATGCATGAAAATGTTCCCTTGGTCGAAGGCTTTGGACATCAATGAATGACGTGCGTGTGGGCTGTGACTTAAAGATTTACTTGTGCCAATCGACGCCGAGCGCAAGGTGCAACGCGTGTGATGTCACGCAGGTCGGACGTGCGCGTATTGGATATTTCACCCGAATGCGAGTGGCGCAGCTTACCGTGCAGCCAGACGCGACGCAAAACGCCCCGTTCGAGAAAAAACGATCCCGGCCAGCGTGACTTGCGGTAAACCGCCGATCCTGATGGCTCAAGATCTGCGAAAATCCTTATAAGTATCTTATAATATAAGATTTTAATTGTGTTGCGCGGGAGGCACAACCGTCGACATTGCGTCGGCCCAAGTGGCGCGATGGGCACACCTCCGGCACAGGTGGAAAATCAAAGAAATGAGTGTCGGGAAGGGCTGCATGATGAGTCCACGGATTGTGCACGCCGCACGGCTTCTCGGCATAATTTGGTTGACCTTTGCGGCCACGCTGGCCGGAGCCACGCCCTTCACGTCAACCGTTCCCGGAACGTCCATCGTTTTGCCTGATGGCTATCCAGAAGCGGGCGGTGTGGCGATCGTTCTGCAGGGTGTGAACGGCAACCTCTATTATCAGTTTTCAGACCCTGACGGGGCGTTTGTCGGGTTTCAGAACAACGGTCAGCCGGCCGCGTTCAGGGGGAATCCCTTTACGATCAACGATCCGATCGCGCTGGATTGCGGGTTTTCAAGTGGAGTGCCCCCACTGAAGTGGTCCACCAACTGGGATAGATTTGTCCCGATGTCAGGAGGACCAAGCGATGGCTGGAAAGCGAGACAAGCCCGAAGAGATTGTGCTGAAGCTGCGGCAGGTTGAAGTGCTGCAGGGACA
>NZ_FTOQ01000024.1 GCF_900156805.1 Roseivivax lentus
CCAGAGATCGAGCGTCGTTGCGGTCATTCTTGTTGCGGTTCATGGCCACCATCGCAGCCTTGGCATGTCGCGCTTCAATGCAGACGGCGGGCAAGGACCGCAGGTTGTCCGTAACGATGACATCGGGCTGACCGTGCTTCTGCATTGCTTTCTTTAGGAATTTGAGCGGCGCCTTCTTGTCTCGGGTCTTCGTCACGAAGCTTTCGAGTACCTCACCTTCGTGATCGACGGCTCGCCATAGATAGTGTCTCTCGCCGTTAATCTTCACGAACATCTCGTCGAGGTGCCATCGCCAGCGGCTGGAGCGCATGCCTTCAATCCGGCGTTTCCGGATCTCGGAGGCGAACATTGGACCAAAGCGGTGCCACCAGAAACGCACGGTCTGATGGCTCACGTCGACGCCACGCTCGTGGAGTAGGTCCTCAACATTTCGAAGCGACAGCGGAAACCGGACGTACAACATCACCGCCAAACGGATGATCTCGGGGCTCGTCTTGAACCACTTGAATGGGCCGCGCTTGGTCATGCGGGAAGGCTACGAGACAACCCTGCTCCAGCTCAAGCCAAGTTCTTCTGACAGTGCCCGCCAGCGCATTGCGGCCCAAATCGAGGCTCTAAGAAAGATACGTCAGACCCTTCAGGATCGAGACGAAGCACCGGCCGACTGAACCTGTCGTTGCGGCGGCTCTGTCAGAAGAACTCAGCTTGAGGCAGGTCAGGGGCGCGAGTAGCGTTCCGCCATGCCTCAAGCTGAGTTTGTCTGATAGAGCCAGGATAATGGCGGAGGGGACGGGCCTGACGTCGAACCTTCTCTGCTCTCAACTCGTTGAAATAATGATATCCATTGGAGCCCGCCAGCAAGGCGGGCTCCAGGGAGCCTTGCATCACGCGGCCCTATTCCACGCACCTACGGCCGTAGCCTGCGCGCAGAACGCGGCAAAGTCGCGCGGTTTGCGCCCAAGGGCGCGTTGCACGCCATCGCCGAGCCTTGCGTTTCGTCCGTCGAAGATCTGCCGGCAGACTTCGGTGAAGACATCCGCCAGAAGCGGACCATCGAGTTCGATAAGCGCGGCGTGGAACTGTTCGAGACTGATTGGCTGATAGGCCACGGTCCAACCTGTCGCTCGGCTCATCTCCTCAGTTGCGTCATGGAAGCTCAGCAAGCGCGGGCCGGTCACGTCATATTCCTGGCGGGCATGGCGCGGATCGATAAGCGCAGCGGCCACGACTTCGGCGACGTCATCAATGTCGACAAGAGGCTCGGCGACTCCTCCGGCCGGCAGAGCCAGCATGCCCTCCGTCACCGCGTCGTAAAGGAAACCCTCGGAGAAATTCTGTGCGAACCAAGCGGCGCGAACCAGTGTATAGTCGAGGTTGGACCGACGCACGATCTCCTCGCACGCTTCGGCCCGTGGCTCGCCCCGGCCTGCTAGCATCACCAGTCTCTCGACCCCGACCGCGGCGGCCATGTCGGTCAGCTTCTGGATCTTTGCAGGCACGTCGGGGAAGGCAAGGTCGGGGTAATAATTGATATAGACCGCCGAGATGCCCTGCAAGGCGCGGGTCCATGTGTCTGGTTCGTCCCAGTCGAAACGGGTTGGCGAACTCCGCGATGCTCGGCGGACCGCATGGCCCTCCGCTTCAAGACGATCGGCGACGCGGCGGCCGGTCTTTCCGGTCGCGCCGATCACGAGGATGGGAAGAGAGTGCATGATGAAGGTCCCTATGCCGTTTGCACAATGCACATCAGCTAAGCTGAGATGTCGGGACACGCTATGACAGAAGCTCTATCATCATATGCAATTAGTCCAGAATGATAGACGGCGGGCAACAGTCGGTTTATCGAGTGGTATGACTGTTTCCGCCTCCACCCCGACAGACCTGTCCGATCCGCTTGGCGCAAGCCTGCATCTCCTGCGGCTGGAGGGTACGCTCTACAACCGCAGCGAACTCACGGCTCCGTGGAGCATCTCGATCCCTCGGCAAGACGATGTCCTGTCCTTTTTGGTCGTCACGCAGGGGCGTTGCTTTCTGGTGCTCGATAGTCAGGATCCTATCCGCGTTGACCAAGGCGACCTCGTGATCCTGCCGCACGGCACGCCGCATACCGTCTGCAGCGAGGTTGGTGTCCCCGTTGTTCCTCTGTTCGACATTCCTATCGAGAAAATCTCAGAGCGGCTCGAGATCCTGCGCCATGGGGGCGGCGGAGACATGACGCGGACAATGTATGGTTGCGTCCGCTTCGACCATGTCGCGGCGCACTATCTCATCAAACACTTGCCACAGGTCATCCATATCGACAGCTGGGATGGCGATATGGGGACGTGGCTTCAAAGCACGCTGCGCTTTGCTGCACGGGAAGCGGCCGAGTTGCGGCCGGGCGGAGAGACCGTCATCACCCGTCTGTCGGACATCCTCGTCATTCAGGCCCTGCGGTTCTGGCTGGACAACGCGCCCGACGCGCGGCGGGGCTGGCTGGCCGCTCTTCGTGATCCGCAGATCGGACGGGCCCTCGCGATGATCCATGGCAATCCCGGTGCTGACTGGTCGATCAACGGTCTGGCAAACGCGGTGGGAATGTCGCGCTCTGCCTTCGCCGCGCGGTTTGCGGCTCAGGTGGGTGTGGCGCCAATGGCCTATGCCCGACACTGGCGGCTGAGTATCGCCCGCAATCGCATCGCGCGCACCACAGACCCGCAAGCGGTCATCGCACACGACCTCGGCTACCAATCCGAGGCAGCATTTTGCCGCGCATTCAGGCGGGAGTTCAATATTTCACCGGGCAGTCTGCGACGCGCTTCGGTAGGGCAGGACGGCTCGGAAGGGTAGCGATCGCCCTCTCGCGATTTCTCTAGGCAACTTCACCAGCGCTGCTCGATTAGCGCGGTCCCTCGCTTTCCTGCACCGAGAATCCTGTCTGCAAGCTCACGGTTTTTGGCCAGGCGGGCGAGTGTGATGGTGCCCAGAAGCAATGCCATCGTTGCTACCCCCTTGTCCGTCGCTGCGCGTTCGTCCGCGGCCAGCAGTCGGGCCATGCGTTCGACGGCATCCGATGCTTCGGCCTCCGCTGCGCCGTCGAGACGGCCAATTTCGGTACCCAGAGCGGCAAGCGGGCACCCTTGACCACGATCCGCCACATGCTCGGCCGAAAGGTAGCGTGCGACGTAGTGGTCCAAGGCGGAAGCATGGTCCGGACCAGAAGGCGCCGCCTCGACATCTGACAGCACCTCGTCCACCGCGTGGCTGAACGCTGCGGCGACCAAGGCCTCCTTGGATGCAAAATGCCGGTAAAAGCCGCCATGGGTCAGCCCAGCGGCCTTCATGACATCAGCGACGCTGGTCGTCTCGATCCCGCGCTCTCGGAAGAGCTGCGAGGCCGCCTTGAGGATGCGCTCGTGGGTCTTCTGCTTTTCGTCCGCTGACATTCTCGGCATCGGGCCGACCTCCGGGGCTTGACAGTTTGGATTTTGCGTATCATCTAAAAATATAGATTACAACCAACATCCAAAAGAGGTGCCGCCCGATGTCCAGAAAGCCAAAGATCCTTGTCACCAGCGCCAGCGGAAAAACCGGCCTGCAAACTGCGTTGATGCTGCTGCATCGGGATTTTCCCGTCCGGGCGCTCGTTCGGAGGCGCGACCACCGGTCCGAGCGGTTGGAGCGTGCAGGCGCCGAGGTCATGGTCGCCAATCAATACGCGCTGCCTGATATGCGCTCGGCGATGCGCGGCGTGCAGAGGGCCTATCAATGCGCACCGACCGCGCCCAATGGCCTGCATTTCAACGCGGTCTTCACCGCCGCGGCCTTTGAGGCCAAGCTGGAACACGTGGTGACACTCAGCCAGTGGCTGTCGAGCGCGAACCACCCGTCGCTGTTCACCCGCGAGGTCTACATCAGCGATATTCTGATCGGGATGCGGGGCGAGATGTCGGTGACCACCGTCAATCCGGGCTGGTTTGCCGACAACTACCTGATGGTTCTGGATATGGCGGCGCATCTGGGCGTCTTCACCATGCCGCTTGGAGATGGTCGCGTGAAGAAGAACGCTGCGCCCTCGAACGAGGATATCGCGCGTGTGGTCGCGGCGGCGCTGATCGATCCCGACACGCATTCGGGCCAGACGTATCGCCCGACGGGACCGGAGCTTCTGTCTCCGGACGAGATCGCGGCGGCGATGGGCCGCGCGCTGGGCCGCAAGGTCCGGTACATGAACATTTCCGAGCGCATGATGATCAAAGCGCTCAAGGCGCACCCTCCCTCGAACTATTCCGTCGCTGCGGTGACGCAACTAGCACTCTATGCCGAGGAATACCGCCGGGGCACCTTTGCCGTCGGCGCGCCGACCGATCATGTGGCGCGGATCGGCGGGCGCGACCCCGAACCTTTCGAGACGGTCGTGCGCAGATACGTGCAGGAACGCCCTGCAGTGCGCCGCAGTGCAGCCCGCACTTTGGGTGCCATGGGCGGGTTCGCCAAGATCCTCCTGACCCGGCCATTCGACCTGCAAGCTGCCGAGGAGGCACGCGATTATGTCCGGATCGCTAAGCCGGCCTACGCGCAGGACGACGCCGAATGGCTGGGCGGTCACAGCCTCCGCGATACCGCGCACCTGCGCGTCGCTTGATCCCCCGCGCTCACAGCACCTCCAACTAATACAATGGAGACTTCCTCATGAACATTCAAAATGAGCTGATGGCCCGCAACGCCTGCTTCGCGGCCACGTTCGAGCTTGGCGACATGCCTATCCTGCCGCAGTTGCGCACCCTGATTGTGACCTGCATCGATGCGCGGGTCGATCCGGCCCATATCCTCGGCCTCGATCTGGGCGAGGCCATCGTGGCCCGCAACAACGGTGGCCGGGTGACGAGGGCCGTCATCGAAGAAATACTGACCCTGACCGTCCTCGTCGGCGCAGCGACGGGCGGCCAGGAGACGGCGTTCAATATCGTCCTGCTCCAGCACACCAATTGCGGCGCGCAGCGCCTGGCGGACCCGCAGTTGCAGGGCATGCTGCAGCAGAAATTCGGCATCGATGTCTCTGAATATGCGGTCACAGATCAGGCTGCCGACCTCATGACGGATATCGGCCGTCTTGCCGATGCGCCGGGCATGCCCGGCGAGATGACGGTGTCAGCCATGGTATATGACGTGGCCACCGGAGCGGTGCAGGAGGTCGCGCCGGTCAAGAGCCTTGCCGAATACCGCGCGGCGAACGTCGGCGCCGCTGTGCCCATGGCGGAATGACCCATGAGCTTCAGGCCCGATCCGGAACTCTTTCCGTTCACCTCGCGGTGGCTGACGCTCGCCGATGGCACTCGGATCCACTATGTCGATGAAGGGTCTGGGCCGGTTCTGTTGCTGTTACACGGGAACCCGGCCTGGTCGTTCTTGTATCGCAAAATCATCCCGCGGCTGAGCCGCCGCTTTCGCTGCATCGCGCCGGACCTTCCGGGTTTCGGTCTATCCACGGCCCGGAGCGGATACGGCTATACAGCCCGTGAGCAGAGCGAGGCGATCGTTGCCTTCATCGACACGCTCGATCTGAGCGGGGCGGGCGTGATGATGCAGGACTGGGGCGGGCCGATCGGGCTTGCTGCGACCTTGGCGCGACCGGACCGGATCGATCGGCTGATCATCGGCAACACGTTCGCCGGGCCGTTCCGGCGGCGCGGGCCGCGCGTCTTCTCGGCCATCATGGGGGGACCAGCGGGACGGTTCGCGGCATGGTCCTTCAACGGCGTGGTCCGATGGTTCTTTACCGTCGGAGTTATGAACAAACTGACGCGGGCGGAGTGGGCCATGTATCTCGCCCCATTCCGCCAGCACGACACCCGCCGCCCGACGGCGATCTTCCCGCGGCAACTGGTTGGGGCGGGCCCGTTCCTGTCCCGGATCAAGGCCGCGCTGCCGGAGATCGCGGACAAACCCGCTCTGATCCTGTGGGGCGACAGCGATTTTGCCTTCAAGACGGTAGAGCGGGACCAGTTCCGTGCGGCATTCCCGAACCACAGGAACATCACCCTGCGCAATGCCGGCCACTTCATTCAGGAGGATGCACCCGGCCCGATCTGCGAGGCGATCGAAGCGTGGTACGCCGACGATCTCGCAATCCTCCCCCCCCCCAACACTGCCGTCACGCAAGGCACTTACCCGGGAGAGACCAATGTTTGACGTTCTGGAAATTTTCGTGCGCGTTTTCGCCGTGGCCTTGCCCGTTTGGGTCATGGCCATCCTTGCCCTTGGTGCGGTGCGCGCCGGCCTCTCGGGTTTCCGGATGGCGCAGGCGGTAATCTGGACGGCGCTGATCGGTGGCGCGTGGTTCGCGGCCAGTGTGCCGCTGTCACAGATCGGGGCGTTCCGTGTACCCGACAGCTTCGCCGAGCCGCCTCTGGTCATCGGTTTTCTCATCGGCGGCGCAGCCCTGGTATGGGCGCTCGCGCGGCTGACATCGACCGGGCGACAGATCACCGATGCCGCGCCGCTCAGCGCAATTGCATCCGTTCAGATTGCGCGGGTAATGGGAGGCCTGTTTCTCATCGGCTGTCTGATGGGGCGTGTGCCGCCGGAATTCGCCATTCCCGCGGGTTTGGGCGACATCTGGGCTGCTATCTCTGGATATCAGGCAACCCGGGCTCTGGCCGCGGGTGCGCCCGATGCGCGCCGGAAACTGGCGCGCGCCAACACCATAGGACTTGCGGACTTCGCGCTTGCTGTCGTGCTTGGCGTCATGACATCGGAGGGGATGTTCCACATACTGTCCAAGGATGCAACAAACATCATTAACGACTACCCGCTGGCGCTGTTTCCCGCCTATTTCGTTCCAATCTTCATGGGCTTCCATTTCATCGCGATCAGCCGCCTGCGGGCGGAGCGCAAGGAACGGGCGCAACTGCTTTCGTTGCAGGGCCAGTGAAGTTGAACCCGACATCGAAGCCCGGTTGGGCGCGCCTTGGTACCCGACCGGCATCGGGAGGCGCTCCCGCCCGATGTCGCCTCGACACCGGCCATGAGAGTTCAACCCGGGGCGAATGACGGCCCGTCCGCATCGAGTGCCTTCAGCCGCTCCGCGATCTCGCCCGATAGCCCCTTCATCGCCGTTCTAATCCGGGAATTGGCCTTTTGCTCAGCAAGACAGCTTATCCAAAGGCGGTGTCGCCCTTCCGCAAGACGGCCGGACAGGCGCGCCAGGCGCGGATCGTCTTCTGCGATGAATTGCGGCAGAAGCGCTGCGCCCCCCCCGGCGAGAACGAGTTCGCGGGTCGGCAGGACGCCATCGACGCTAGCGACGACGATGGGCATCTCGTCTTGCGGCACGAAATCCCGGGACAGTTCCGTTTGGCCCGGCGGCGTGAAGACGGCGCGCACGGGGCCGCTCTGATCACTTCGTCGGTAAAGGCCGAAGCGGATCGGGCCAAGATCGATGCTGTGCAGATCGTGCGGCCGTGTCACGGCGACACGCAGCGCGATATCCGCCTCATAGCGATGCAGATCGACGAAGCGATCCGACGTCGTCAGCACCGGGAATATCTGGGGATGCGACGCCGAAAAGCGGATGATTTCATCGGAGAACCCGGCCAGCACATGCGGCGAAAGCGACACGCGAACCTTGCCGAAAGCGATCCGGGCGTCGTCCGTGTCGGGGTAGAGATGACTAAGTTCCTGTTCGGCGCGTTCCATGACGGCCAGCGTCCGGCGGCCGTGAAGCGTCAATTCGAGCTCCCCGGAAATTCGCTCGAACAACTTCGTCCCGAGGCGCTCTTCGAGACGGTCAAGCCTTCGCGCGACGGTCGTTCTGTCCACCCCAAGCTCGCGCGCGGCGGCCATGAAATTGCCGGATCTCGCTAGAGCCAGCAGGAATGGTGCGTCGGACCAAGGCAGTGAGCTACGTGTATTCTTGCCCATGAAAGAGCAAAACCTCGCGTTGATTGGCAATATTGCCCCGAATACACAGCTTTTCACGGAGAGTGAAATCACAAAACCCGCAAGGAGACTTCAATGCACCCCATCTTCAAGGCCCTGACAACGATTGCCATCGCAACCACAGCGCTCACCGCACCGGCCATGGCCGACCCCATCTACATGATCGCGCAAATCCAGATCGAGGATCACTCTGCCTTCTTCGAGGAATACGGTGCCGCAGCGGGCCCGCAGGTGCTCGGAAATGGCGGACGCGTTCTTGTGGCTTCGCCCACGGTCGACACGCTCGAAGGCGCATGGAGCGGCAACTGGACTGTGGTGATCGAATTTCCGTCTGAAGAGGCCGCCAAGCAGGACTGGTATAACTCGGACGCCTATCAGGAGGCCATCGAACTGCGCATTGCCAGCACCTCGCTCAACAACATAGTTCTCGCGCCGGCCTTCGTCCCCCCCGCCGAATGATGACCACCTGACGACCGGAGCGGACACAGGACCGCTCCGAGTACATCAACATGCCAACTATGCAAACCTCAGAGAGGACCCAAACCATGCCGACAGCCGTCGTCAAAACCGTAATCGAAGCCCCGGTCTCCAAGGTGTGGGCCACATGGGACAATTTCGGGCACATCGACAAGTTCAATCCGAACCTGAAGCGATCGTTCCTGATCGACAAAAGCGCCAGTACAGGACTGGGTGCGCAGCGTCAGTGCGACCTCGCGGATGGCAAGAACCACGTCAAGGAGCGCATCGTCGAATACGTGCCGGAACGACTGATGGTCGTCGACATCTATGACGGAACCATTCCTCTGAAATCGGCGACTGCGCGCATCGCCCTCGTCCCCCTTGCGACAGGCCGCACGGAGCTGACCTTCAGCTTGTCTTTCGTCCCGAAGCTGGGCGTGCTTGGACGCATTATTGGGCCGCTGATGAAGTGGCAAATCCGCAAGCAGATCGCCCAGCTGGTCGCTGCCAACCGGCGCTTCATCGAAGCCCGGGCGATACGCGAGGCCGCCTAACGGAGACTGCCCCGTCCGGGGTTCGGCGCCCCCCTTGGGTGCGCGCTCTCTGGCCCGTGTATCCCGCCCCAAATAGGAGCTTCGCAATGACGTTTTTCGATCCTTCCGTGTTTCTGGCGTTTGTGAATTTCGCCTTTGTCGCGTCCATAACGCCGGGTCCCAACAACCTGATGGTTGCCGCCTCGGGCGCTGCGTTCGGGATACGCGCAACGGCTCCGCATATCGTCGGCATTGCACTCGGATTCTCAGTCATGCTGTCGTCTGTCGCGCTCGGCCTTGGTGCGATGCTTGACCGGTGGCCGCTCCTTCTAGTGGCCTTGAAATGGGCGGGGATTGCCTGGCTTTGCGTCCTCGCCTGGCAACTTGCAAGGCCAGCGTTGTTTCCCAAGAAAGCCGCAGAGGGCTCCGTCGGCCAGTCTTCGGGCGCGCGTCCGATGACTCTGATAGAGGCCGCGCTGTTCCAATGGGTCAATCCGAAGGCCTGGGCCATGGTTGCGGCGGTCACGGCCGCCTATTCGGATCTGGCCGACCTTGCGTGGCATCGCGCAGCGCTGATGTCGTTCACCTTCATGATCGTCGCCCCCTTGTGCAACGGAACCTGGTTGCTGGGCGGCCGCGTACTGCTGGCGCGATTTTCGGCCGGCATCTGGAGCCGCGGCCTCCTGCTTTTCATGTCCGGCCTCATCCTTCTGAGCGCTGTCCTTATCCTGTCAGGTTGAGACAGCGGGTGCTGCCAGACGAATTCGAACTCGTCTCAGCAAGGACAGTGACGGTGACCCTTATGTCGCGCAAAGAGCGCGCCACTCGGCGAGAGCGGCAGCGCGGTTGGCCTTGAAGTGAGGTCGGCTGGAGAGGCTGCGGTCCTGGTTAAAGTGGTTTGAGACAGAGGCGTGGACGGCGGCGAATTTCTGAAGACTTCGCATCCGCCTGAAACGAAGCATCGCCCGCTCTCGTCGTCGGAATGGCAGGTGTGAATTCTCTGCGCGATTGTTCTTCCAGCGGCCGGTTTCTTGCCGACCTTCGGATCCAAGCGCCTTCAACGCAGCGCCATAGGATCGGAGCTTGTCAGTCACGATTTCTTCTGGGCGACCGTGCTTGCGCATTGCTTTCTTTAGGAATTTCAACGCAGCCTTTTTGTCCCGGATCTTCGTAACGAAGCTTTCCAGCACCTCGCCTTCATGATCGACCGCCCGCCATACGTAGTGCCGTTCGCCGTTGATCTTCACGAAGATCTCGTCGAGGTGCCAACGCCAGCGGCTGGATTTCATCCCTTCGATCCGTCGTTTTCGGATCTCCTCGGCGAACATCGGACCAAAGCGGTGCCATTAATATCGGACCGTTTCGTGGCTGACATCGACACCCCGTTCATGCAGAAGATCCTCGACATTCCGGAGCGACAGCGGGAAGCGGACGTACAGCATCACCGCCAGGCGGATGATCTCTGGGCTCGTCTTGAACCACTTGAAGGGGTTGGGGTTGGTCATGCAGAGACGCTAGCCAGCACTCTACCACGCCTCAAGGTGAGTTTGTCTGACAAAGCCGGCCAATCTGAGGGGGGGGGGGGAGCTTGGACGTTACTAACCAATACCCTCAGCGAGCAAATCAAAAACCACGCGAATTCGTAGATTTGTTTTTAACTCGCGGTGGGCCACCAGCCATGTCTCGATACGGAGCGGCTCAAACGCTGAGGAAGGGTTTTCGAGTTCGGGATAAGCCGCTCCTATCTCAACCGGAAGAATGCCAATCCCAAAGCCCTGCCGGACAAGTTCGAGCATGAGCGTTGCGCTCGACGTCAAAAAATTGAAATTGGCCGTTGTTAGATTGACGCCACGTGACGCCATTAAACCAAGCCGCAGTTCTGGCTGGTCGAAACCAACAAACGTTAACTTGGACAGGTCAGCGAGCGACTTCGGACGTCCCACTTCATCAAGATACTGCTTTGATGCAAAAAGATGCGCTGTTGTATCCCTGAGCCGCTTCGCAAATAGTGCCTCGTCTGTAGGTCGTCCATGGCGGATCGCGATATCAGCCTCACGCCGGCGCAGATCGCTTACTTCATTTGATGCGATAATCTCAATCTGAAGGTCTGGCGCGGTTTTGCGCAGTTTCTTAAGGATAGGTGGTAGAAAATACGTCGCCATCATGTCTGTCGCAGAGATCAACACATGTCCGGTGACGGCTTCGGATTGACCTGTTGCTGCAACGGATATGGTGTTCGCCGCATCACCCATCATCCGAAAATGCGCAAGCAATTCTACGCCTGATTGTGTCAGCAAGAGCGCGCGCGATGTCCGTTCAAAGAGGGTCACGCCAAGAGCCTCTTCGAGGCCCGCGACCTGTCGGCTTAGCGTTGGCTGCGTCAACCCAAGCGCACGCGCGGCTGCGGACAGAGATCCTTCCTCGGCGGTAACGAGAAATGCCCTTGCTTGATTCCAGTCGAAGGCTGATCGTTTCCACTCCATCATTCACGTATACCAAACCAAGAAGGATGCGCAATTTCGTATTAACGGCCCGCATTCTATGTCTGCCGTCAACCACCCTAAGACAGGCAGTGAACATGACGCAGCTCGAAAACAAAGGCCTCAGCCCATCGCACACCCCTTCGATGGAAGACGCAATTCTCATGGCCTCTCGTCGCATCGGCTCTTGGGAAGTCCTCGTGACCAGGCGGCCGCTCTCTTCTGTCGATCTTGCCAACCGCTATGATGCTGCTTCGGGCAGTTGGGAGCGCATGGCAGCTCGCTTTCAACTGGAAGCCGCCTATAAAGAACCGCTTTTGACCTCCCATATAGCAACGGTTCTCGGACAAGTAGGGCCAGAGGCGCGGGTCCTTGATTGCGGTGTCGGGAGCGGAAGCCTGTCGATTGCTCTTGATAGTATCCTCACGGATCGGGTCACATTCCATGGCATAGATACCTCTGCCAAGATGCTGGTGCAGGCCCGATCAAAGATGCACGTCGCCGGATTGCGTGCCCATTATAGACAAGCTGATGTTTTGTCATTGCCTTATGATGATCAATTTTTTGACGTGGTCATGGCCGCGCATGTTCTTGAACATCTACCTGATCCGAAACACGCGCTCAGGGAAATGATCCGCGTTCTGAAACCGGGTGGTATGGTGTTCGTTTGCGCAACACGCCCCTCACTCTTCGGCACATTGATCCAATTAAAATGGCGCACCTGGGCAGTTACAGAAAAGCAGGGCGTGGCGTGGTTGCATGATTGTCAGCTCGCCGATGTCGGATACGAACCGGTCCACCTTGGCGCGTGTGCTGGGGTCGCAAGCACGGCCTTTTGGGCACGGCGGCCCGCATGAATGGAAACCAGTTGAGAGATTTCTCATGATACGTTTGCAAAAAGCCGAATGGGCCGTTTTGGGCCTTATCCTAGTCTATTCGTTCATTCCTGCCTTTGGCGGTTTGATCCGTGTACTGGAACTTGTAGGGGGGCCACAAATCGCACCCGTGAACGGGCGGGCCTTGCTTGCCCCAAAACCGATTATTCTTCACATCGTAAGCAGCTTTTTGTTCTGCATCGTCGGGGTGGTTCAGTTCCTGCCAAGCTTCCGACGGCAACATCCGACGGCACATCGCATCAACGGGCGGGTGATTGCCGTGGCCGGATGTGTTTCTGCACTGAGCGGTTTGTGGATGACGCAGTTCTATGTCTTTTCCGAAGCGCTGCAAGGTCCAGCACTTTATTGGGTTCGGATTGTCTTGGGCACGGCAATGATCGGGCTCATCGTCTGGGCTGTGGTTGCCATCAGAGCCCGTGACACCCTTCAACACAGCGCATCAATGCTACGGGCCTATGCCATTGGCCAAGGCGCATCGACCCAGGCTGTCCTAGGCATTGCCTGGATCATCACGACCGGCGCTGAGGCGATGGGACCGCTGCGCGATGGGCTGATGATCTTTGCTTGGGTTCTTAATCTGCTGGTCGCGGAAATCTTGATCCGTTCCATGCTCAGGCCAGCGAAAGGACTGCGAAGTAATTCGTCATTACCCCCTACGCCGAGCTCAACACTACGAAGGGAAACTTGAAATGAAATACGAAAATCGTAATCCCCGCATCCTTTTGTCGATCCTTTGGATCTTCGTTATCATGAATTTCTTTGCCCGTGACATTCATGAGTTGGGCCGCCCCGGCATGTTGGAGCAAATGATGTCCGGCACGATTGACGGGGTCGTCGTGACTGACATCTTGATGCTGCTGGGGGGGATCATGATAGAGATCCCGATTTTGATGACAGTTCTCGCATTGCTGTTGCCAAGTGGCGCAAATCGATGGGCGAACATTGGTGTGGGCCTTTTGACGATGGCCATGATCGTCGCGATGAACCTCAAACCCGACCTCGACAATGTCTTTTTCATGGGTATTCAGTTGATCGCTCTAATTGCCATCGTTGGTATAGCATGGCGGTGGCAGACCCCGGAGCGGACAGATACGATAATACCTTAAATGCGCGGCGTCTGACCGCTTGCTCCAAGCGCACGTCCAAACGCCAGCCGAGAAATTTGAAGCCTGTGTTGCAGCGATCAGTTGAAACCACAGGACAAACTGGGCATCCGTTGAGGAAATATGGAGGTCCGGTTTCAATGTGTTTAGCCTCAGTCCAAGTTCCATTTTGCAGGGCAATCAAATGATATCCGAAATCGTAAACAAGCCTTTCGTGTATGACGGCCCAGGTGGTCCCTTCGAAGGTATAGTTAGTCGGCCCTTTGAGGATACAAAGTCGGTACGAGGCGGCGTGATGGTTTGCCATGCGTTTGGCGGTCAGTCCGATGTGGAAGCGACCCATGCTGAACGACTAGCCCGACTGGGCTACGTCGGCTTCGCTATTGATGTGTATGGTCAAGGTCGTCGTGCCACGACAGGTGATGAAGCGACAGCATTGATGGGCGAGATGGACGCAGATCGGGTCCTTTTGCTTGAACGGCTGAAGGCTGCACATACCGCCATGCAAGAGATGGAAAACGTTGCAGCGGACCGTACAGCCGCAATAGGTTTCTGTTTTGGCGGAAAATGTGCGCTTGATGCCGCGCGCGCAAACGTGGGGCTCAAGGCGGTGGTATCGTTCCACGGACTATTTGACCGTCCAGCATGGGCATCAACGCCTCCCGATGTAATTGAGGCCTCTGTTCTCGTGTTGCACGGATGGGATGATCCGCTCGCCAAACCAAACGATGTTATCAGTCTCACAGATGAACTTACGATGGCGTCCGCTGACTGGCAGCTTCTTGCATTGGGCCATACGAGCCACGCATTCACTCATCCCCGGGCAGACGCTCCTGCTGAAGGCATCGTTTACAGCGAAAAAGCCACGCAAAGAGCGTGGAGCATAGCCGACCGTTTCTTAGCAGAACACCTTTCAGAATAATAGCTGTTCGATTGAAGATGCCGTTCATGCGGAGTGCAGCATCGGTCATTGTGGGCTTATTCCGTTGAAAAACTCGCCTTGCTTTAGGAGCTGACCGCTGATTCAATTTGGCTGCGGCAGCTTGAGGTGAACGGTGATGATGGGGTCCCGGCAGGAAGCGCAAGGCGCACTGTTCTACGAGTTCTGTATCGAAGCGCATGTGCCGCCTGACCATATGCTCAGATCTGTGGATCGGTTCGTCGACCTGACGGGCATCCGGCAGCACCTTGCGCCATTCTACAGCTCCACTGGGCGACCGTCGGTTGATCCGGAGCTGATGAAGCAATAATTCAGCGGCGCATTCTTCATTGGCGCTTTCTGCGGCGATGATTTCAACGCGTAATCAGATATTTGGGCCCTTTTGGGCGGCAAGGGTTGGAGAGTTGCCGTTTGATTTTCCCATCAACAACACCGACCTGGGCATGTAATGCCGCACTTCTTTTATCTTGCAGTCTTTTGGTGCGCTCGCGGACGCTCACGAACTCACGCTAGCTGGAGCGCAGCATGGAAGCCGCGGCCCCTCCGTTTCGCGCGACGTACCTTCTCACTCCACGACGATGGCTCTGAGGTCCTGCCCAAAGAACGACGAAACCCTCATGCTTTTCGACATGAGCCCATCGTTTCGCCCTTCCTCACCATGCAGCCGCTCGGCCCAATCGGTCGATGCCGCGCGGATCGAGGCGGCGTTGGTGAAGGTCGCGTTACTGGTCACGCAGGAACCGGCCTTCGCGCCGGTCTTCGAGCGGTTGGAGGCGGAACTGGCCGCGGCCGTGAAGAGGGAAAGGCGGCTGTCGGAGTCGCAGCACCGGGCGCGCGCGCTGCTGGCTCAGAAGGCGATGCGCGCGACGAGCGTGGCGACATGTTCCAGCGACGCGCCCTTGCCATATCGCTCGCGGTCGAGCCGGTGACCGAATAGGTCACGGCGGATGCGGTCATCGATCCCGGCGGCGAGCATGCGGTCCTCGAAGCCATGGCGCAGGGAGTACATCGAGTGGCGCGGGGTCTCGAGCAGGCCGTTGGCGCGGAGGAACTTATTCACGACCGCGCTCAGGGTGGCGCGGTCCCGGTAGCGGGGGAATCCTTCGGGGAACTGCTTGATGGCCTCCAGCGAGACGCCCGTCAGCGGGATCACGCGGCGGGCGTAGTGGCTCTTCAACTGCCGCCCCTCCGCTTCGATGGAGATGTGCGGCACGTCGCAGTCGAGCCGGATCGTGTCCGCCGTTAGCGCCGCGCCCTCGAAAGGGCGGTATCCGGTGTTGATCATCCCCAGCAGTAAAGCGCGTGCTTGCCAATTCAAGCCGTCCAGCGCACCGGGCGCGAGCAGCCGCGTCCTGATCCAGTCCTCGCTGAAGGGCGGGCGTGTCTGCTTTTCACCTTCCTTGAAGGACAACTCGCCAAGCGGCAGCGACAGGCCGAGCCGCTTCATCGTGTTCACGGTCTTGAGCACATCGCCCAGGTGGATCAGGTCCTTGTTAGCCGAGTTCGCGGTGACCTCGCCCGCCTCGATGCGGTCAAGCCAGTGCTGGCGGAAATCCAGCATGTCGTCGCGGGTGATGTTTGCGATTTCCTTGTTGCCGACGACAGCCACAAAGTTCTTCACCGCCTTCTTGCGCGGGGCCTCCCATCTGCGCAGCTGGTCTTCGCTCTTGCCGAGGGTCTTCTCCTTGGCGAGAGTCCAGTAGAGCTCGAGCGCCTTGGTGACCGTGATGCGGGGTTCGGGAACCGTGCCGAGAAGAGCGGCGGCCTCGATGGCATCGGGCTGGTTCGCTGGAGCGGGAATGGCCTCGACGCGCTCGACGACTTCCTCAATCGGCAACTTGGCCACGGCCCCCGCATCCAGATACCGAAAGCCCCGTGCTCGGGCGAGGTCGCGCGCCGCTTCGTAGCGCGCCTCTGCGTCGGCACTGTTCCCGGCCAGCCGCGCCTCCCACGCCTCGATCATCTGGCTCCACGCGCGATCCGCCTTGCTCCGCGCGACGGTCTCCGAGTCGGTGTGCAGGCTGATCCAGACGGTTTCGCGCGGCTCGATACTCCGGTACCGGCGCGGGACGCGGCGGCGGAGGTGATAGAGACGGCCTCGTTTCGCGATGCTTATGGCGGAGAAATCCCCCATTTGTGCAGCAAATTGTGTAGCAAAATGTGCAGCAAATCAAGTGGACCAAACACGGCCTTCAGCGCGAAAACGCCGAATTCCTCCCTACTATCTGGTAGTTATAAGATGCCGAACTTGAAGAAAATGGCGGAGGGAATGACTCGACAATTAAATCGGCTGTTTTGGCAGTTCGGATCGGGTCTAGACGCCACGAAAACCCCTGAAATCTTGAGAAAAGTGTCCGAACCCGTATCGATGGGGTCCGCTCCGTCACGATCGTTCCGACGCGGCTCCGATGACTTGCGCCTATTTACCCCCGCCCCGCCTGTTTCAAACATAGCCTCCGAGCACGCAACATACCGACTTGAATAGGTTTTCTTCTCACGCATTCGTTCTCTTGCGACCGAAGTGAGTTGCGCAAAAGGAGACGAAAATGAGCGAAGTATGTCTGAGCCAGATCGAACTAGCGGCCCGATGGAAGATCAGCCACCGAACACTTGAACGCTGGCGTTGGGCCCAGGAAGGTCCGCGATACCTGAAGATCGGCGGCCGGGTTGTATACAGAGTGTCCGACGTCGAGGCCTTTGAACGCGAGGTTCAGAGCTTTCCGGACGAGCTACCGGCTGAAAGCTGAGCAGCCTACCTCGCCCCTCCCAGGGTTGCGACATCGCGAAAAAGACAATCTTCCGAAGCATTTCGATTGAACGCGACATGACTCCCGGCTAGCCTCCAGTCAGCACAAAAATTGGACGCGCATATTAATCAAACGCGCCGAGCTGGGAGTGCTAAGTGGAAAGTGACAAATCAGAGCTTCGTTGGGGAGTCGCGCAGCGCCTCGAGTTCATCGAGTTCCGATTGTTTTGGGAGGGGCGAGTGAACCGCAGCGATTTGATGGAGCAGTTCGGGCTGTCGGTAAACCAAGCGTCCGCCGACCTGAATCGCTACATCGGCTTTGCGCCTGACAACATGGTCTATGACAAGAGCGCGCGGACGTATGTCCGGGGTCCCGACTACGCTGCACAGTTTCTGAAACCTGACGCCAGCCGCTACCTCGCGCAGCTACGGTCTTTGGCCGATGGCATCATGGACAGCGACGATACCTGGATCGCTGAACTGCCATCCTATGATGCTGCGCCAACCCCGGCCCGTGGCGTGAACCCTGTCACCCTGCGATCCGTTGTCGGTGCCATCCGCCGATCCGAGGCCATCGAGGTGAAGTACCAGTCCCTTTCGCGCCCCGAGCCGAGCTGGCGTTGGATCGCGCCTCACGCCATCGGGTTCGACGGCTTCCGCTGGCACACGCGGGCGTTCTGTAGGACGGACGAGGTATTCAAGGACTTCCTGCTCTCTCGCATCATCTCGACGCGCAGTGTTGAAGCCAGTGCGGTCACGGATGCTGCCGATGCGGACTGGCAAGAGCACGTCACGCTTGAGATTTGCCCCCACCCTAAACTCTCCGAGGACCAGAAGAAGGTGATCGCGCTGGACTATGGGATGCGCGATGGCAAGGCGAAGATCAAGGTTCGACGCGCGCTGCTTTACTACGCGCTCAAACGGCTTGGGCTCGACAGCAACGCTGCTGCCCGCCCTCCCCAAGAACAACAAATTGTCTTGGTGTCCCCAATTGCAGGCCTGGCACCAGGCAGTTCTATAGAAAGAGAGGGCTAGATGGTTCCTCGTGAGCAGTTTGATTTTATGCAGCGAATAATAAAGCTTCGATATCTTGTCGGGTTCCTCGGCGAGAAGTCTCAGTGCAATTGGTGGTCAACATCGTTTTACGAGGCTTCAAGCATTCGATTTCTCGAACCGGTGTTTTCGCGAACGGCTCCTCTGGCACAGTACCATGGCGCAGTGGAAGCGGCACGTCGGTTCCACGACGAAAACTTGAGCGTGGGTTCATTCCATATTTTCCGGCTTCCAGAAGAGATCGAACAAGACCTGCACGAAATGGTCCAGGCACAACTGCTCGAGCTCTTTGATCCCAGCTTGATCGTTGATCAGGCATCCGCTCTGAGCGCTCTTGCGAAGATCAGCAATGGAACAGCTGATGAGGCTGTCGGACCTGTTCTGGTTGGAAAGATCGACGACCTCCGCTCATCCGCTCTCTTGGACAAGATTGCCGAGATCTACCGGATGGCGCTGTCATCCGACACGCAAGCTCTTCCTTACTTGGTCGTATGATGGAACGGGCGCCATACACAACTCAATTGCAGGCAGGGCTGGGTCTTGTGAACGAGACCAGAGCTCTTCTCGAGTTGTGGTCACCTAGCATGTCGGCGAGCCAGCTGCATGATATTGCTCTGAAATCTGGGAGATTTCCGGAGATTACTGCGCGCCGCCTACGAAACATTGTCTCAGAGTGCTTCGCGCCGCGTTACCTGACGGCTGATGGCGAGCCCGCGCTGCATTTGAAGAAACTATCCGCCGAACTCCCTGCATCAGAGCTTGTTCAGCTCATGCTCATCTTTACCAGCCGAGCGAACCCCATTCTTGGCGACTTTATTCGCGACGTCTACTGGGCACGTTACGCGGGCGGCTACCAAGAGGTCTCCAGCGACGACGCAAGAGCCTTCGTGGAACGGGGAATTGACGATGGGAAGACATCGAAACGCTGGTCTGAATCAACGATCCGACGAGTGTCTGCGTACCTAACTGGATGTTGCGCAGACTACGGATTGCTCGAGCGTGGGCTACGGTCAAGTCGGCGCATTCTTCCGTTTCGGATTTCAGCCACGACGAGCGCATATCTTGCCTACGAGCTACATTTCCGTGGCATCGGCGACAACGCCATTCTGAACCATGATGACTGGAAGCTCTTTGGATTGGAGCGGGACGACGTGCTTGAAGAAATGAAGCGTCTTTCACTGAAAGGTCTCATCATTATCCAATCCGCGGGAGATGTCGTGCGGGTCGGCTGGAAGCAACACGACATGGAGGAGCTTTGCGATGTCCTCGCTAAGGGCTGACTTTGACGAACTTCGTGAGAGGATTCGGCATGGCCGCGAGCTCGGGCATGCGAGCTTCGAGCCGATCTACTACCTCATCTTTTCTCCAGACCAAATTTTGGAAGTTAAGCGGCAAACGCCAGCTTGGGAGGCAAAGCTGCACCAAGAAGGATGGGACGTTCACGTCTTCTCGGTGACCGAAAATCTATGGGGACTTCTGCAGGAAGACCCCTTCTGGTCCTTGTGCGTTCAACAAGACAAAGCTTCCCCAGGCGATTGGGCTCGAACAAACCTGGCGCTGGCAGATATTGTTGCAAATGGTGGCGGCCTATTGCGCAGGCTGGAGGACGCTCTAAAGCCCCTTGAGGGCAACCCAAGCGCATTGCTTTTGGTCACAGACCTTGAGGCGCTGCATCCTTTCCTTCGGATTGGCGCGATCGAGAGCCAACTCCAAGGCCAGTTTCATGTGCCGACGATCTTCCTCTACCCAGGGGTTCGCACCGGCAAGACCCGCCTCAAGTTTCTCGGGTTCTACCCCGAAGACGGCAATTACCGCTCTGTCCACGTTGGCGGCTAGAGGCAGAAAGGTTTCAGGGATACCAAAATGAGCATTAGATCTCTCTTCGATCCAAGCAAAGACATCTACAGGACCATCGAGAAGGTCATCACTTATGGCGCTGCTCAGGAAGACCGCCTGAAGTCGGAGATTGCCGAATACGTTGTGACTGAAAGCATAGAGGAGCAGTTCAGACGGCTTCTCGATCGCATGCAACTCGCAATGGAGACAGGCGGCGAAAATGAAGTGGGCGTGTGGGTTTCCGGCTTCTATGGATCGGGCAAAAGCTCGTTCACGAAGTACCTTGGTCTCGCATTCGATGACCAGCGCACGATCGAAGGAACGCCTTTCATCAAATACCTGCAGGATCGTCTGCATAAGCCGCAAACCAAAGCCCTGCTGAACACGGTTGCACAGCGTTTCCCCGCGGCCGTTGTGATGCTCGACCTGGCAAGCGAAATGCTGGCAGGCGCGACGATGGAGGACGTGTCCACCGTTCTCTACTTTAAAGTGCTTCAATGGGCTGGCTACTCCCGCAACCTTAAGGTCGCGGCTTTTGAGCGAATGGTCGAAAAAGATGGCCGTACCGAGGAGCTATATCGTCTTGTCGCAGAAGCACTGCCAGGAGCGACATGGGATCGTGTCCAGAACAACCCCCTCGCCATTGATGGCCTAATCCCAAAAATCGCGCACGAGATGTATCCGGCGTTGTTCCCAGAGGCGAAGAGCTTCTCTTCGAGCACAGAAGGATTCTTTCAGTTTGAAGACCAACGCGTCCAGGAGATGATCGACATTGTTCGCTCCAAGAGTGGCAAGCAGAACATCATCTTTATCGTCGATGAGGTGGGTCAGTATGTTGCCTCGCGCGACAACCTGATCCTCAATCTGGATGGTCTTGCGAAAAACCTGAAACGTCTCGGAGATGGCAAAGCCTGGATCATCTCAACGGCCCAGCAAACGCTCACGGAAGACGATCCTCGGGCCGCACTCAACTCAGACAAGCTCTACAAGCTCAAGGATCGTTTTCCGATTCAGATCGATCTCGAATCCAGCGATATTAAGGAAATCTGCTACCGGCGCCTGCTTGGAAAATCACCCAGCGGAGAGGAGCAACTTGGGAAGTTGTTTGACGCGCATGGTCAAGCGCTTCGACACAACACGAGGCTTCAAGATGCGAAATACTACGATGCCGACTTCAGCCGTGAGACGTTCATAAACCTGTACCCCTTCCTTCCCGCGCACTTTGACATTCTTCTCCATTTGCTCGGTGCACTAGCCAAGTCGACCGGCGGCATTGGCCTTCGATCGGCCATCAAGGTCGTCCAGGATGTTCTGAAGGGTGAAGGCGGATCAACCGCCATGGCAGATCAACCGATTGGCTGGCTTGCGACGACTGTTACGCTCTACGACGAACTTGAGAAGGACATTCGACGGGCTTTCCCGTCAGTGCATCAGGCCGTTGGGAAAGTGCTCATTCGCTTCCCAGATGGTGATCTCCATCAGGATATCGCTAAATCAGTCGCGGTTCTTCAGATCCTCGGGAACTTGCCAGTTAGCGTCCAGAATGTCGCCAGCTTGATGCATCCCTCAATCACTTCAGCGTCCCAACTCGACAAGGTGAAAGAAGCTGTTGATGAGATGCTGGGCGACGTGTTGGTTCCGCTCGGAGAGAAGGACGGAACCCTTGTCTTCTTGAGTGAGAAACTTCGCGATATTGAGCAAGAGCGTGGAGCGTTGGCGCTTCGCTCCGTCGATGTTCGGCGGATCTTTAGCGACTCTGTTCGTGAAGTATTCGACCCGTTGCCAAGGGTCAGCCTCCACGGGACTTTGGCTGTTGCGTCCGGGATCAAAGTTCAATCTGGCAGTGCCGTAACAAGCCTTGCTGGAGATCAAAACACCGTCCAGACGGTCCTGGAGTTGGTAGCTGCCACCGACTACGACACAGCGCGCAATAGGATGCTCGACGATTCTCGCAGCCGTACCGGGCGGAACATCATCGGCTTGCTTGCCCGCTCAAACCCAGAAATGGACGATTTGGCAAACGATATCTATCGGTGCCAACGCATTGCCGAACTTCATCGGAACGAACCCGACCAGGAGGTGCGCGACTACTGTTCCGGCCAATTGGACAGGGCGGCCAAGTTGGCCACGCAACTTCAAAGCAAGATCAAGCAAACGCTCCAGGCCGGATCGTTCGTCTTTCGTGGCCAGGCGACTGCTGTGTCTGCTCTGGATCCCAATCTGCTGGATGCAGCCAAGAAGCTCCTGAACGATGTGGCGACGCAGGTGTTCGATCGCTACATCGAGGCTCCTGTTCGTGCAGGTACCGATACTGCTGAGAAATTCCTGAAGGTGGCCAACCCCGCCGCGATAAGCAGCGGGATTGATCCACTTGGCCTTGTTCAAACAACCTCCGGCCGAGCGTCGTTCAAGACCGACCACAAGGCGATGACAAGCATTCGGGACTACATCGACAAACGCGGCACCGTAGATGGAAAGCGGCTGCTCGACGACTTCAGTAGCGATCCTTTCGGATGGTCACCTGACACGACCCGCTACATTCTTGCCGCCATGCTGATGGCCGGAGAGATCAAATTGAAGGTCTCTGGTCGAGAAGTGACCGCCGCTGGTCAGCAGGCCATCGACGCACTCAAGACAAACAATTCGTTCAAACAGATTGGCGTTGCCCTTCGGGATGAGCGTCCGTCCAACGAAACGCTTGGCCGCGCTGCAGATCGACTAACCGAGTTGATCGGCGACATTGTCATTCCGCTTGAACAGGAAATCAGCAAAGCCGCCGCCAAGCATTTCCCACGCTTCCAACACGACTACGGCTCGTTGGGAGAGAAGCTCGGCGGTTTGGGGCTTGCTGGCGGCGACCGTGTCCGAGTGATGAACCAGGAGCTCGCGGACGTCATGTTCACCGACGCCTCAGACGCGCCACAACGCCTAGGCGCGGAGACGTCCGCTCTCTCCGACAACCTCAAATGGGCACTCGAGGTAAAGCGTGCGCTGGACAATGGCCTTGATGGAACCCTGCGCGAACTTCAGTCGCACCGCCAAGATATCGAAGCGCTCCCGGATACAGGCGTGCCGGGTGAACTGCGAAACGAACTAAGCGAAGACCTGTCGGCACTTACCGAACGCCTCAAAACTGAGGACTTCTTCAAGCATAGCGCAGACTTCAGCTCGTTGCTCACGCATGTCAAAGGCCGCGTCCGTGAGGCTGTGATCTCGCTTTCGGACCAGCAAAAACTACGCATCAAGGAAGGTGCGGTGGAGCTTCAACGCGTGCCTGAATGGGGAGAGTTGACCCAGGAAGAGCGCGGCAGCGCCATCTGCCAGCTGGACGGTCTTGAACTGATGGCGTCTCACGACCTTGCGGGCCTGCGTAAGCTGCTTGCCCGTGACTATGACATCAGCAGCACGATCGACGGTCTCAGGCGCTCAATTCAACGTCAAGGCCAAGAACGCATCCGCCAGCGGATCGAGGACGAGCGCGCTGAGAAAGGCAAGAAGGGCCCGGCCAGATTCGAGCAATCGGTTTCTGTGCCCACAAAAATGACAACGGCCGCCGACCTGGACGCGCTCATCCTCAAACTCAACGAGATTAAAGCCCAGCTCGCCCTCTATGAGGAGATCGAAGTCTCATTCAGCTTCGGCAGTGAGGAGTAAGGATGGCGTTTGATCAGTCCACCCGCAACCGCCTCCAGCGCTTCGTCACCGATGCCCGCCGCACCCTGGAAGAGGAATTCACCCGTCAGCTCCAGAACGACTACGGGCTGGACCCGATTTCCGGCACGGCCTCTCCGCTCGAAAGCCTACGTCACATCAACGACCAACAGCGCGAGACGGCGCGGATCCTGCGCGACACGCTGGCCCACTACTGCGCCAGTGCGGACACCGACACGAAGGCCGGGCTCGACCGCATCGTGCGCGAACAGGCATTCACCGTCCTGAACCGCCTCGCGGCCCTCAGGATGGCCGAGGCCCGCGGGCTGCTGATGGAATCCGTCGGCAACGGCTACCAGGCCAAGGGGTTCCAGCTCTACGCCCGCCTGGCAGGCACTGGCCTGGGTGAAACCGGCGACGCATACCGCGTCTATCTTCAGAGCGTCTTCGACGAGCTGTCACAGGATCTGCCCGGCCTCTTCGACCGCTTCTCGCCTCAGGGCCGCCTGTTCCCGCGTGAGGCTGCGCTGATCCAGGTCCTCGCCCTCATCAATCACGGCGAGATCGAACCGCTCTGGGCCGAGGACGAGACGATCGGCTGGATCTATCAGTACTTCAACTCGAAGGAAGAGCGCAAAGCGATGCGCGATGCGTCCCAGGCGCCACGCAACAGCCGCGAGCTGGCCGTGCGCAACCAGTTCTTCACCCCGCGCTATGTGGTGGAGTTCCTGGTCGACAACACGCTGGGGCGGCTCTGGTTCAACTGGACGGGCGGGCAGACCGGCCTGCGCGACCGCTGCCAATACTTGCTTGTGAAACCGGATGAGCAGCCCGAGCCCGCCAAACGCCTGCGCGATCCGCGCACGATCAAGCTGCTCGATCCGGCCTGCGGGTCGATGCATTTCGGGCTCTACGCCTTTGACCTGTTCCTAGAGATCTATCGCGAGGCCTGGGCGTGGGAGCAGAGCCATGGCCCCGGCTGCTTGGATACCGAGACCGGCGGCAGCGCTGATCTGAAACCACTCAGCCAAACCTATGCTGACCAGGACGCGTTCCTGCACGACGTGCCGCGGCTGATCATCGAACACAACATCTATGGCGTTGATATTGACCCGCGCGCGGCGCAGATCGCTTCGCTGGCGCTGTGGCTGCGAGCGCAGCGTGCCTGGCACGAGGCAGGCGTGAAGGCCAAGGACCGGCCCCAGGTGGGGCGTGGACATGTGGTGGCAGCGGTCGCGCCCCCGGCCGAGGTGGACCTGCGCAAGCGGTTCATGGAAGAGCTCGACCCCCTGGATGCAGAGCTGTTCGAGAAGACGCTGTTCCTGCTCAAGGGGCTGCCAGAGCTTGGGGTGCTGTTGCAGGTTGAGAAGGAATTGCCTGCCCTAGTGCGCGCGGTGTTTGGCGAGCATGGCGATCTCTTCCGCGAAGAGGACATGGCGCAGTGGCAGAAGGCTGAGGTGCGTCTAAGCGAGGCCCTGACTGAGTTCGCTCGCGCCGCACGCTCTACCTATCAGGGGCGGCTGTTCGCGGAGGATGCACTTCAGGGCCTTCGGATGATCGACCACTGCCGCGAGGTATTCGACGTGGTGGTGATGAACCCGCCATTCGGGGCGCTGTCAACAGGCACAAAAGCACATTTGTTAAAGGCTTATCCACTCACCAAAAACGACCTGTTGGGGATATTCGTAGAGCGAGGTTTGGAATTGCTCAGAAACGGTGGTCGCATTGGTGCGATCACCTCACGCACCTGCTTCTTTTTGTCAAGTTTTACGGATTGGCGAAGCAGTGTGGTTCTTAAATCCAGCAACCCAGAAATCGTACTTGATCTCGGACTCGGCGTCATGGATGACGCCATGGTCGAAGCGGCAGCCTACGTCCTGGAGCGAGCAGCATGACCTATTTTATTCGCGCCCTTGCTGAAAGCGATAAAGAAAACGCCACACGGTCAATTTCAAAGGATATTCGAGAGGGGAATTCCAGCACATCCATCTTTAATATTGATGTGTCTGAATTTGAGAACATTCCAGGAAGCCCCTTCGCTTATTGGATAAGCAAGCCGGTGAGAAATCTACATGTGACTATGACATCATATGAAGATGGTGACGCGCGAACCGCCAAAGTTGGGCTGCAGACATCGGCAGATGATCGTTTTGTTCGCGGTTGGTGGGAAGTTACGCAAGGTGCAACTCCAGGCCGTTGGGTGCCCTTTGCAAAGGGTGAATCGCTTGGCTCGTTTTATGGTGATATCGCACTTGTGGTTGGATATTCGAGGGCAGACCAAGTCGGCTTAATGAAAATTGGACGATATGGCCGCGGAGCAGACTGTTACTATCGACCTGGAATAACTTGGGCACTTCGAGCAAGTCGATTTCAGCCCCGCGCCTTGCCAGCGGGTTGTATCTTTTCAAATCGTGGGCAGTCATGCTTTGCGCCTGTCGACGAGTTACCTGGCCTGCTCGGCCTGCTTAATGGCAGAGCGGTTGACTATGTCTACAAAATGTCACTGGGGCGATTTGGTTACCCCGAATTCCTCGTCGGACCATTTCTAAAGCTCCCCGTTCCGCCTCGGCCCTGGGAAGGGGAAGCCGATTTGGTGCGCACCGCCGGAAGAGCATGGTCTCTAAAGCGAACACTCGACACCGCTGTCGAAACCTCTCACGCGTTTCACCTACCAGCCGCATTGTGCGCACGTCTCGGGGATTACGATCCACCGGCTATCGAAGCTGAACTGGCCGATATCCAGGCCGAGATCGATGACATCGCCTTTGATCTCTACGGCTTCAGCGACGCGGACCGCGCCGCAGCGCTCGGGTCTTCTGGCGCGGTGGACGAAGATGATGGCGTCAACGATGCGAGCGAAGACGACGACGGTGCCGACGCGGTCGACCAAACTGCCGGTCTGCTCAGCTGGGCCGCTGGTGTCGCTTTCGGCCGTTTCGACTGGCGCTTGGCCACCGGCGAACGCGAAGCCCCGCCCGAGCCTGAACCCTTCGACCCGCTGCCAGCCAAAAGCCCCGGCATGCTGCCCGATGATGCAGAGCCGTTCCATGTCCATTCTGGCATCTTGGTGGACGACCAGGGGCATCCGAATGACCTCGCCCGCCTGATCGAGGAAGTGCTTGCCCGCGTCGAAGGCCCAGTGCCCGCCGATGTACGCCGTTGGCTGCAACGCGACTTCTTCAAGTTCCACCTCGGTCAGTACAGTAAGAGCCGCCGCAAGGCCCCGATCTACTGGCCGCTCTCGACCAGTTCGGGCAGCTACACGCTCTGGCTGTACTATCCCAGCTTGACCGACCAGACCCTCTTCACAGCCGTTAACGACTTCATCGAGCCGAAGCTGAAGCAGGTCGGCCAGGACGTCGCCGCTCTGCGCACCAAAGGCAGCGCCCGGTCCCGCGACGATGAGAAAGCCTTCGAGGCGCTCCAGGCGCTCGAGCTTGAACTGATCGAGCTACGCGACACCCTGTTGGCCATCGCACAAACCTATCGCCCGAACCACGACGACGGTGTCCAGATCACCGCCGCCCCGCTCTGGCAGCTGTTCCGCCTCAAGCCATGGCAAAAGGTCCTGAAGGACACCTGGGCCAAGCTGGAAAAGGGCGACTACGATTGGGCTCACCTCGCCATGGCGTACTGGCCGGACCGCGTGCGCGAAAAGTGCGAGACCGACAAATCCCTCGCCATCGCGCATGACCTGGAACACCTCTACGTCGAGCCAGAGCCCAAACCCACAAAGGCCCGCGGCCGCAAAAAGAATGGGTAACGCATGAGTATTGCCACCTTCATCCGCGACACCGTTTTGCGCCCCCGCCTTCTGCAAGCGGGCTGCATGGTCGTCTATGACCCCGATCACCGGTACCACGATCTGTGCTTGGGGCTTGGCGATGACCGCATCCGTGTGATCGACGCCTCTGAAAGCAGCATCGAGAGCCGCCAGGAAGCGATCATGGCCTTGCGTGAAGTCGGCAAGGCGAAACGCGAGATTGACGCGCTGGTTGTCTATGTGCCGCAGCGGCGCACGGAAACCGATGAAGAAAAGCAGTCTGACCCCTTTTCGATTTACGCGCAAAGCGGAGCAGTTTTTCCCCAGGACGATGGTGACGACTACTTGAGCCTTTGCCTGCGCGCGAAGCCAGATCATGCGACGGAGATCCGCCGTATCTTCGCAGGGTCGCCTAATGGGCCGTCCTTCTCTGTGATTGATGCGATCGGCGGTGGCGCGAGCTGGCCACAACTAAGGGCTGCGCTGAGGGTGGAGTCGGGCCGCGAAATCCTGACGGCGCTGTTGGCGCCGAGTGCCAAGCAAGCTGACGCCCTCAAGTCTCAAGAAGGCTGGAGCGACGAAGCCCGGGAATTCCTGCGCGCGACCTTGGGTATGAGCGTCAAGACGCGAGGCAAGACCTGGACGTCGATCGCTGACGAACTGTGGCGGTTCGTTCTTTTTAGCGAGTTCGTCTTTGATCTGCCGGTTCCCTTGCCTGGGTCTCTCAAGGGCGTTCCTCACTCACCGATCGAAGCAAAGCCGATCGTCGAGGATGTGTGCGATCGCCTCCGCACCAACCCCGCAACTCGGGACATCTACATTGAGCGCGCGGAGGCCATCGAGGTTGAGCTTTCTCTTCCAGATCAGTGCCACGACATTGATGACCTTGGCGATCGTGACACGTTCCCGTTCGAGGAGCGCACCTTCCTTAAGGCGGCGATCAAGGGCATCTCGACCAACGAAACCGACACGACTCGCCGCATTATCGGCCGCCATAAGAACTCTGTCTGGATCGGCAAAGGAGAAAGCCAAGCACAGTGGGAATTGATCCGCACCGGTCTAGCGCTGATTGAATGCTGTGACGACAACGAACGCCAATTGCCGGAACATGCCCGATCACAAGCTGATTTGCTGGATTTCTACCTTGGAAGCCTGCGCGAAGCGGACCGCCTTCAACGCGAATTTGAGCAGGCTGTTGGAGACTTTCTCGATCCACACGGCATCATGCACGAAGTCATTGATCAGGCCAGATCCCGGTATCGCCGCCTGGCGGAAAAAATCCAAGCAATCTTCATTAAGCATATTGAGAGTGCAGGATGGCCTCCGGAAGGCAGGTTGGCAAATGCAGACGTCTATGACCGACTTCTGGCCGACCGTCTGAAAGAAAACGGACGAAGAGTTGCTTACCTCATGGTCGACGCCCTCCGGTATGAGCTTGGCGTGACGCTTGAAAAGCGGCTCTCTGAAGACGGGCCAGTCGAGCTGCAGGCTGCCTATGCTCAATTACCGACGATAACCCTTGTCGGTATGGCCAGCCTTCTTCCTGGTGCCCGCA
Source organism: Roseivivax lentus (assembly GCF_900156805.1). Classification (GTDB taxonomy): domain Bacteria; phylum Pseudomonadota; class Alphaproteobacteria; order Rhodobacterales; family Rhodobacteraceae; genus Roseivivax; species Roseivivax lentus. The sequence goes on from NZ_FTOQ01000024.1 coordinate 28,936, forward strand.
CACAGCTGTCGCTCGGGATCGAAAGCGACGCGCTGGCCCCAAAACTTGGAACGGCCAAGGTTGGGAACGTCACCCAAAGAATGGATGTGCTTCGAAAGAAACTTGGTGATCGGTTCCAGGAGATGCCTCTGGGCGACTTCGTTCGTGGAAAGCCAAAGATCACGTCCACTGTTGATCTCCTAGTCCTACGATCAACCGAGATCGATAGTCAGCTCGAGAGCAATCCTGAGACCACACTCGGCTTAATACCAAGCACTTTGAAACTCATTCGTGTCGCCCTGCACAAGCTGCGTGGAATGGGGTTCAAAGAGGCCGTGATTGTCACCGATCATGGATTTTTTCTAAACGGTCACGCTGCAGCTGGTGACGTTTGCACCAAGCCACAAGGAAATTGGCCGATAAATGCGCATGACAGGGCCCTGCTTGGAAATGGAAACAGCGACTCTCACAGTGTTGTTTTAAACTCTGAGAAGCTTGGTATTCGAGGCAGCTTTGCACAGGTCGCGCTCCCCAAGAGCATGGCTCCCTACAGAGCTGGACATCTTTACTTCCACGGCGGAGCTTCCTTGGCGGAGGCCGTTGTACCTGTGATCATTGCCCGCCTCGATAATGAAGAGCACGCGAGCGCCGCCAAAATGAGTGTCGAACTCAGCTACAAAAACGGCGCGAAACGAATTACGACACGAGTTCCAGTAGTGGAAATTGCATTGGTTTCTGACGACATGTTCTCTCAAGAGGAAAGTGTCGAGGTCCTTATCGAAGCCCAGGACGGAAAGGGGAATGTGGTTGGTGAGCCGCGAGCCGGTGGCGATGTAAACCCCGCAACACGCACAATCACGTTGACGCCGGGCCAGCGCAAGCAAATCGCGCTACGAATGGATCCTGACTTTGAGGGAAAATTCTCGATAAAGTCCCTGAACCCAACAACTCTAGCGAGCCTAAGCGCGCTGAATCTTGAGACGGACTATACCGTATGAATGATATGGACGAACTGGACCAGAGCCTCACGTCAACCTTCGATGGCAAGGTGGTTCGAAAAGATCTGCTTCATCGGATTAAAAAGGGCACAAACGTCCCAACATTCGTGCTTGAGTTTCTCTTGGCGCGCTACTGCGCAAGCGACGATCAGGCTGAAATGGATGCAGGTATGGAAGCCGTTCTTGCTACCCTTCAGGATAATTACGTAAGGCCCGACGAAGCCAATGCCGCTCAATCGAAGGTGGCAACCAAGGGAAAGCACCGCTTCATTGATAAGGTTCACGTTAGATACGTTGAAAAAGAAAAACGGCACTGGGCATCGCTGGAGAACTTCAATTCCCAGAGAATTGCAATTGGCGAAAAATTTTATAGGGACAACGAACGGCTCCTCGAGGGTGGAATTTGGGCTGAGGTAACACTTTCACATAATGACATCGAGGAAGATGACTACGCGTTCTACATAGAAGACTTGCGCCCGATTCAGCTCTCGCGCTTTGACTTTCAGCAGTACACAGATGGCCGCAGCGCATTCACACGAGATGATTGGCTCAACGTCATCATGAGATCGGTTGGCTTGGAACCGTCCAAGCTTTCTCAACGCGTTAAAATGCACTTTGTGGCCCGCTTGGCCCCCCTTGTAGAGCCCAACTACAACTATATCGAGCTGGGCCCTCGCGGAACCGGAAAGTCGTATTTCTTCAGTGAGTTTTCGCCCTACGCGACGCTCATATCTGGCGGTCAGGCAACAAAGGCGACGCTGTTCTATAACAACGCTCGTCGTAAGGTTGGTTTGGTTGGCTACTGGGACACCGTGGCATTTGACGAAGTTGGGGGGATTAAGGTCCGTGATCCGGATACGATCCAAATCATGAAGGACTTCATGGCAAATGGACGATTTTCGCGCGGCGCGGAAGTCATCGCTGACGCCAGTCTCAGTTTTGTAGGCAACATCGACCTGTCCGTGAGCCAGGTCGTCAACTCGACAGAATACGACCTCTTTCAGCCGCTGCCGCCCGAACTTGACCTGGCAATAATGGACCGGTTCGCAGCATATATTCCTGGCTGGGAGTTTCCAAAAAATAGCAGTTCATTTCTGACCAGCAGGTACGGATTTATCACTGACTATCTTGCTGAGGCATTTCATTATCAATTCAAGCACACAAATAGATATGAAGAGGTAAATCGACGCATTCGGCTTGGGAAAGCTGTTGAGGGGCGTGACGAGAAGGGCATCAAGAAAACCGTTGCGGCGTTCCTAAAGATACTTCATCCGAATGGCGCACCAAGTGATGATGAATTCGAGGAGTATGTAGCGTATGCGATGGAATGCCGCCGTCGGGTAAAAGAACAGATGAACAAGCGCAAACCAGATGATGAGTTTGCCTTAATTAATCTATCGTACTTCAATTCAGATGGGACAGAGGTGGTTGTGTACTGCCCTGAGTCGAAAGACGCGGCGGCCACTCAGGAGCCGACAAGGAGAATGCTCAACGTTTCTGAGCAGACTGAAGCTCAGCCCGATGATAAAGAGACATCGTCCAATCCCGCCCCTGAGGTTTCGAACAGTGAAACACCAGCTGTGGCGCACGAGACAAGCTCCAGTCAGCCCCAGGCTCGCGAACAGCACTTCACCATAATGTATGGAGACACGGGGCACAGCTACGAGTCAATTCTTGGCCCATATCTTTTAGGTGCGAAGGCGGTGGTGATAGAGGATCCCTATATCAGGCTTCAGCATCAGATCCAAAACTTTGTCAGGTTCTGCGAGACAGTACTTAAATCAGGAACGGTAAAGAAGATAGAACTCGTCACCGGTTATGATGATCGGACACAGCTCGCAGAAATACACGAGAAACTTGATGACTTGAAACAAAGCTTGCTCGAAGTGGACGTCATACTCGATGTCAAGCTTAACCCAAACATGCATGATCGGGAAATTCGGCTGGACAATGGCTGGGTCATAAAAATTGGCCGGGGTCTTGATTTTTATCAGCGTCCTACGAGTTGGTTTGAGGTTGGGGTAAACGATCTGAGCCTTCGAAAATGCCTGGAAACCAAGGTCGACATTTATAAGGTCGAAACTTACAACTAGTGCGCTCTCGGGATCATCGGCAGTTTCGCACCTGGTCCCGCAAAACTGCATAGTCGCCCACCATCTCGACCACGGCCGAGCCGTTTGGCAACAACTCCAATTCCTCGGCCGCTCGCACCTGAAACGCCCGGCTGTATTCCACGACCGGCGGACATGCCGCGGTACCGCCTTGTTCAAAACCTGCCGTCGCGCAGCCGATCAACCAAGTCGTCGCGATTGCGAGGACGACGAGCCGCCGCCTCCAGCATCCGGCGTTGGATATCATTAGACTTCTCCCTGGTTTCAAGGCGTTCTGCCAAGCGTCCGACGCGCTCGCCGGATCGGCGGATCGAAAGAAGGAACAGAAGGATGGCCAGCGCGATTGCACCGTAGCGAAGCGCGGCTCTCGCCCACGGATTGACGGCGATCCCGCCGAGAATGCTAGTGATCATCTCTGCCCCCGTTTCCAGTCATCCAGCCGCGCGTAGATCGTGACTGCGACCCCACCGAGCGCCACGGCGATGAAAACCCAGCGAAGCGTGTCGAGGTATGGCACCAGCGGCAGAACGGCGGCCTGCGTGTCAGCCAGAACGCTCTGAGCCACCTCGACGCCAGCCGCGCCAAGCGTTGCGACACCGGCCGCCCCGCCGCCCTTTATGGTGCGGCTCTGTGCCAGCACCTCGCGCGCGGGAGGCAATTCCTCGGCGAAGGCAGTCGCGCGGACCGGGAAGCGATCGCCCCATTGGCGCGATGGGCCAAGATCGACATGGATGAAGCCCGAGCGCGGATAGAAGCCGAAGCCAAGAAAGCCGACTGTCCGCGCAGCTGCTTCGAACACCACCGGGTCCTGGTTCGACATGGCGATGTCGAAGGCCGCGCCGTCCATGTGCTTCGAGCGGGTTGCGCCGCCGACGGCGCGGTTGTGCTCCGGGCTGCGATAGGCGGAGCGGACGACCAGCGGCTTGCCCAGCCGATCCCGCAGCGCCTGCAGCTTGTCGAGCGCGGGCTCGTTGATCAGGAGTTTGCCGGTGCCGCGGCAGGCAATTTCGGCGGGGGAGAAGTTGGGCCAGCGCCAAGTGCCCTCGGGTACATCGCGCCAGTGGTCATAAAAGGTCGTGGTCATGGTGTCCTCCAGAAACGAAAAACCCCGCCACATGGGCGGGTCGGTTTGGCTAACGGATTGGGATGCGGCAGAGCTACGGGCCCCCGCCGAAGATCTTGAGCTTGATCGCGATACCCGCGAGCAGCGCCAACATCACGCCGGTGGTGATCATTCGGACGGCTGTCTGCATCGCGGTGCGGCGCACAAGACGGATGCAGTCGAGCAAGGATCGTAGGTCGCGGATATCGAGCGCAGCCTCTTGACCATCGAGGCCGACATCGGCGAGCGCGCGTTTGGCGCCTTTCTCAGCAGCGCGTGCCAGCATGGCCTCGAATTCGGCATCGGGCATGCGGACAAAGCCCTGATCAGATCGGGGTGGTGTCATCAGAACCTCCTTCCGCCGCTCAGCCGACCTTGCAGCCCCAAAAGGACGTGTGGTCGGCCGCGAAGTAGCCGTCCTGCGCGCGGAAATATCCCTGCAGCTCAACGGTATCGCCCGCCGTCAGCGGCACCATCGTCTGCAGCCAGATCGCGGTGGCAAGCGAGACATGGGTGGCGGAACTCTCGCCAAAGGAACCGCGAATTTCTGTGGTCCCGTTCAGCACCAGCCGCCCGCGCATCCGGGCCGAGGTGCTGGAATTGACCTTGTAGAGCAGCGTCGCACCCAACAGGTAGGTGCCGTCCACTGGCGCGGTGAACAGGCCGGTTCCAGCGTCGAACGCGCCCTGATCATTGTAGTCGGTGTTGTTCAGGCCAATCTTCGTCCAGGTGCCGACGCCCACATAGTTGTCGTAATTCGTCCAGGCCTTGAAACGCGGCAGCTGTGGCAAATCGACGATGCCGTTCGTGTTGTCGACGCTCAGACCATCGAAGAAGGTGCTGCCGTCGGCGGAAACCGCGAGACGGAGCCCGTCCGAGCCGAACAGACCGACCAGCGCCTTGGTCACGAAGTTGGTCTGCAGCGTCAGCCCAAGATCGTCGCCCGCGGCCTCCTTGTTTATGGTGTAGAAGAGATCGCCGGTCCCGCCTTCGGCCACGGTCTTGGCTGTCCAGAGCGCCGCGTTCAACTTGGCCGAAAACGGGTTGGCGGCGTCGGCGGTGGTGCCCAGCCCTAACAGCGCGAGGTTCTGCAGCGCGTTGGGCGTGGTTCCGATCCAGGTCGCACCGTCGTAGACCAGCAGCAGCGCCTCGTCTTCGACCCACGCCCGCCATCCGGTCCGAGGTGGCAGGCGAAGCCAAGCCCCATCGGTGAACAGCGCCACGTTCAGGTCCCAACCCGCCCAGTCACCCGTGCCGTCGCTAGCGACAATGTATCGGTCCCCGTCTGCTGGACTGCCGGGCGGCGCGGTCAGATCCCGGTCCAAGATGGAAAGCTGGATCAGCCCGTCGAGGATGCGCAGCGCCTCGTTGTGGGTGACGTGCTTCTGGGCCTGCGCCGCCAGAATGTAGGGCAGCAACAAGTTGGTTGTGGTGTCGGGCATTGCGGTCCTCAGAGCTGGAGCGTGACGGTTTTGGCGGCACCCCGCCCGATCAGGGCGGAGAGCTGGAAGATGCGGATATCTAGCGTGTCGCCGGGCCCGAGCGGCGCACCCCAATCGGCGGTCTGCTGGGCGGCGGTGTAGGTTGCGCTGGTCGTGGTCGCGCTCAGCGCGCGCTTCACGAAAACGCCATCGAGGATCTCGATCTCATAGGCTTCGACCTCTTCGATCAGCGGCACCTCCACGGCACCCCAGCTGTCGGCCGAAAGCGCGCGGGATCGACGCGTCCAGCGGATCGTCAAATCGCCGGACGCGTGCGGCTTCCGCCATGGCTGCTCGACATGGGCGACTGAGAATGGTCTCAGGCCCACACCCACCGGCATGAAACTGGCGGCGACATAGGTCTCGTCGCTGACAGACCGGCTTGCGGGACCGATGCGCCAGTTCCACGGCAAGCCAAGATCCGCCTCGGCGATTGGCAATGATGCCAGAGCGTCGTCCAGCACCACGACCCGTGCGCCTGCCGAAGACGGATTGCCAATCGCGCCCTCGGTGCCGCGCTGGCCACGCAACAGGCGCGTCAGTTGATAGCGGCCCGGCGCGATCAGTTCCGCCACGCCCGCTTGCACGATTTCCCAAGTGCCAGTTCCGCCACGCCCGCTTGCACGATTTCCCAAGTGCCAGGTGCGCTCTCGATGGCCAGCGCATTGGCCCCACCGAACAGCGTCAGGTCCGTGACACTTTCCAGCGTACTAAAGAGCAGATCAACTACGAGCGCATTGCCGAGATCGAAGCGCGAAGTCGGTCCTCCATAGAAATCCGACACCAGCGTCCCGATCCGGGCACGGCCGCCAAAACTGGTCAGCAGCTCAAACCCATCCGTCGATGGGCTGCGGAACACTGCCATCTCGCCCGGCCATGGAACGGCATGGGCCACGACAAACGGGCGATGGGCGGGCTGATCCTCGGTCAGCTGTGGCAGGTCCATCAGCATCACCTCGGGTGCGCCGAACACCACCGCTTTTGACAAGGACGATTGCCGTGGCGATCCGGGCGGCAGGTCGTGGGCCTCGCGATCCTGGCGGACGGCCTCGATCCCGCGTGCCTCGGCATCCGTGATAGAGACGAGCCGGAGCGGGACTGGCCGCCCGTCATGTTCCAGCGTGACAACATCCGCCGGATCCATTGCGAGCCGCGATGGCGGCAGGCGGAATGAAGCTGTCTCCCGCCCGGTCCAGGCTTCCATCAGCGCGCGGCGACAACGCCGTTCAGCTTCCTCGGGCGGGACCGCCATCGGAAAGCTCTCCGAGGCAATCCGCGTCGTGTCCACGGTGATGCGCCGCGCCTCGACGAGGGCGGCGTCATAATCCTCGTCGGCCCGTGCAACCTGCCATTTGAGCGCCTGCGGCAGCTCGGTTTCCTGCGCGCGGGTCAGCTCCAGAACGTCGCCGTCGCGAGCGGCCACCAGATCGTCGTGTGTCACACTGGCCACCGCTGCGCGCCCGCGCATGACAAACCGGATCACCCCCTCGGTCTCGACGGCGTCGAAACCGAAATGGCGCGACAACGTGGTAATCGAGGCGCGCGGGCTTTCCAGCGCACCAATCGCGTAGCCTTCAACTGCGCCCCACAGGCCGGTGACGTCGATCCGGGCTTCTAGCATTCCCGCCCGCAGACAGAGGTGACGGACGAGCGCCGCCAGCGACACCGCCCCGAGTCGCCCCGTCAGCCAGTGCCCCAGTCGCCAGTTTGCCCCATCAGTCCAGACGTCGTTCAGCGCCGGAAAGAACGGATAGGGCCGCGCGTCCCAGGTCCAGGCGGCGCAGTCCGGCACATGCACCATCCGGCCGCCGTAGACCGAGGACACCAGGTTATTCTCGGCCTCGCCCCACCAGAGATATGTCGCCTCGAGATAGGCGCGCTGGATCGTGTCGTCGCGCCAGCCCCGCGAGAAATGCGGCGTGAAGCTTTCGGACGACTTCGGGTCGAAGAACACGTTGGGCTGGTTGGTGCCCCGGTCGATGGCCGGACACCCCAGCTCGGTGAACCAGATCGGCTTGGATTGCGGCACCAAAGGCGTCGGCGTCCCGCTCTCGACCCCCCCCGGGCGGTCGTAATGCGGGTTAGACCACCAGGCGCGCAGATCCTTGTAGCGGAAGACCCACGGCTTTTCCGCGGCACCATCGGTGATCGGTGTGCGGACCTGCGCTGAGCGGTCCGCCGCGCTGGCATAGAACCAGTCGAAGCCTTCGCCGCCCGTAATATTCCCCTGCAGGTACGCCCTGTCGTAGATCGCTGGCCAGCCCTCTACCGCATCCGAATGGTCAAACCCGTCCCGCCAGTCGGAGAGCGGCATGTAGTTGTCGATGCCGATGAAATCGATTTCCTGATCTGCCCAGAGCGGATCGAGGTGGAAAAACACGTCGCCGCTGCCATCGCCCGGCTGGTGTCCGAAATATTCCGACCAGTCGGCGGCATAGCCAAGGCTCACACCCGATCCGAGGATGGAGCGGACGTCCGCAAGAAGGTCCCGATAGGCCTGCACCGCCGGATAGGTGGTTGCGCCCGAGCGGATGGTCGTCAGCCCCGGCATTTCGGTGCCGATCAGAAAGGCGTCGACCCCTCCTGCGGCCGCGCAAAGATGTGCGTAGTGCAGCACCATGCGCCGCAGGCCCCAGTCGCCGGGCGTCCCTGCCCACGAGACAGACTGACCCGCCACGCTGAAGCTGGCGGGCGTGGCCGCGCCGAACAGCGCCGCGACCTGGCTTGCGGCCGTACCGGTCTTGTCTACGCTCCCGACATATCCCGCCGCAGGCGAACAGGTGATCCTCCCCCGCCAGGGAAAAGCGGGCTGGCCCGTCTCAGCGGCGTTGTTGGAATACGGGTTCGGCAGCATATTGCCCGGCGGGACATCCATCAGGATGAACGGGTAGAAGGTGACGCGCAGCCCACGCGCCTTCATCTCCTGGATCGCCTGCACCACCGCGAAATCGGCGGGCGTGCCGCCATAGACAGGGCGATCCTGATCATCGCGGCTGACCAGAAAGGCATTGGCGCGGCTGACGCCATTCACGGACCAAGCCGACGGCCTGGTCGATTTGGCGGATACCTCGACCCCTGGCCGCACCTTGCATGAGCCCGCGCGCAGATCGTCGCCAAACCAGGCCACCACCAGCGATACGCTCTCGACTTTCGGCGCCATCGCCTGCAGCCGATCCAGCGCCACCACCATGTCGGCGGTGTCGGTCAGCGCGTTGAGGTTCTCGGGCTCGGACGACCCGCCGCTGCCCTTCCGGATGCCCTGCGTGGCATAGGCAAACTCGCCAGACGCCGGGATCATGGTGACCGCTTGTGTCAGCCCCTCCGCCGTGTCCGGATCGGCAAGCGGGCGGAACACCTCAAAACTCAGCTGCGGGATGCGGTTGCCATAGTTGCCGAGCGGCAGGTCCTCGAAAACGACATAGGCCGTGCCGCGATAGGCCGGTGTACTTACTGCCCCCATCTTCGCCGCAATGAACGGATCGGCCGCCTGGTTCTCGTCTCCCGGATACCAGCGCCAAGTGATCCCGGCGGTATCCAGCAGTTTCCCATCGGCCCAGATCCGGCCAATGCCGGTGATCGGACCCTCGCAGAGCGCGACCGCAAAGCTCGCATAGTAGAAGTATTCGGTTGTCTTGACCTTGCCGCCACCCCCGCCGCCCTTGCCGCCACCCTGCGTGGTCGTCTTGGTCTCCTCGCGGAAATCGGTTGCCCAGATGATGTTGCCACCGATCCGCATGCGGCCGTAGAGGCGCGAGATCACCGCTCCTTCGGTGGCCGAGGTGATGCGAAGATTGTCCAGCCGCGCGCCTTCAATCCGCTGAGTGGGCGCAAGCGAGGACACGATCCAGCTGTCGACCACCGAGCCGATGGTGGAGCCGATGAAGCCACCGATGGTGGCGGCACTGACGCCGAGGATCGCGCCGCCAATGCTGCCGCCAATGGCAGCGCCAGCGGCACCGAGAACAAGGGTAGCCATGTGGGGATCTCAGCGTAGCGGGAACAGGAAGGCGAAGGCGATGCGCCGCCGCCAGGACAGGGTGAGCGGCTCCTCGATCACGCCAAGCCGCTCGTAAGCATGAAGGAAGGTGTCGGGGCCGGTCAGGATCCCGACATGCTTCGCGATGGCGCGGGGCGTCATGCGGAACAGGACCAGCGCGCCCGGAATGACGTCAGAGGGTGCGATTTCCGGCATCATAAGCCTTGCGCCCTCGGCCAGCACTTCGCGCGGGCCGGCCTCGCCCCAATCCCGGCTATAGGGCGGGATCGGGAACGGTTCAGGGCCGACCACCTCGCGCCAGACGCCGCGGGCAAGACCAAGGCAGTCGCAGCCGACGCCGCGCAGGCTGGCCTGGTCGTGATACGGCGTGCCGAGCCAAGACCGAGCAATGGCGATGACGTGGGTGGGATCGGCGTTCACAGCACAGACCCCTCGTGTCTGCCGTCCTTGGTGGCGTAGCGCAGAACCGCATCTTGGCCGGGGATGTGCGGGAAACCCCGGAAATTGGCGGTATTGGCGAACTTCGCACTGCAGGTCTCGATACGCTTGTCGCAGCCCGCTCGGATAGTGAAAGCATCACTGCCCGCGATAGACCGCACGGGCGCTTCGAGCAGCGTCAGCACGGCGATGCCGTCAGTCAGGTCATGTGCGATGATCTCTGCCTGCCGCCCCACATTTGCGCCACCGGTCCATTCGACCGTGCCGAAGGTGAACCAGCCAGAGTTAAAACTGCCGAGTCCCGAGGCGCTGAAGGCCCGATCACGCAGGAGATCGATGACAGCGCCAGTGCCCTTGAAGGTGGGATCCACAAGATCGACGCCGCAGCGCGCGTCCCCAAGTGCCGCATCGCAGGTCGCCTGGAAGGTTCGCCCCACGGTCTGGCCCAGCACATGAGCGAGCGAGCGGACCTCGGCGACGAAGGCAAGCCGCCCGCGCCGGATCTGGCCGATGGCGCCGCGTCGCATCAGCACGCGTTGGCCGTTGTCCGCCCAGTTCACCCGCCAGACCTCGACCTCGGCATTGTCCCAGCGGCCGTCGAGGATGTCGGTCTCGGTGATCCGGTCGGAGGTCAGCACGCCCTCAGCATCCTGCGCATCGACCGACAGGTCCGAGCCAGAGCGGACCTCTGACGCCGTCAACCCGCTTTCCGGCTCGAAATCGGTGCCGTCGAAGCTGAGCGTCCGGTCGTGGTCGGTGAAGCCGAAGGTCACGCCGTCGGCACGGATGATCCGCCAGCACCAGGCGAGCGTTGTTGTCCCGTCGTCCAGATGCGCTTGCAGATCGGGGGTGATGTTTTTCATCGGCGGAGTTCCAGCAGCGGGATGGAGGTGATCGAGCCAAGCCGCTCGAGGTCGAGCGTCACGTCGAGCGCGTCGGTGTCGAAGCGGACCGGCACATCGAACTCGAAGCCTGCGGTGATGGCGACGCCAGCGCCCGGCGCAGCGCTGAAGGTGACGACGCCAGTCGTGGTGTCGACGGACCAACCGGAGGGCTGCTCCACCCCGCCAAGCGCGATGCGAACGGTTGCGGTCACAGGCTTGGCGATGGCGCGCGTCCAGGATTGTGCGCCGGACGCGTAGCGCTTCACTAACTGGAAGGCCGTCGTCGTGCCATCGCCGGTGCCGATCGACTGATCCGTCGGCGATGGCGTGCCCGAAGGCAGGCAGGACTTGTAGTCGCCCCAATCCTTGAAGCGGAACCCATGTAGCCGACCGTTGCGCGCCTCGAAAAAGGCAACCACGGCCGCCAGATCGTCGGCGCGGCGGATGCCATAGGCGACATCGTAGCGGCGACGCGAATTGGCCCAACTGGCGTTGCGTTCTTCATCGCCGGAGGCCAGTTCGACGATCTGTGTGCGGCGTTCCGGCCCGCCGCGCGCCCCGCGGCTGATATTTTCGGGGAACCGCACCTCATGAAAGGCCATCACATGCCCCTTCGGCCGAGCGACACCGCGCGAGCGATATCAGCGGCGACCTGCGTGCGGGATTGCCGGAAGCTTTCAGCGTCGCGGGCCATGATGGTAACATTGACCCCACCGCCGCCGTAGCTCTGTGCTTCACGCCGCGACAGCACCCGTTCGCCCCGCTGCAGGATTGCAGGCACCTCGTCGTGGCGGAGCCCTAGAACGCCGCCGGAGTGCATCCGAGGCGCAGCCGCGAACGCCATCGCCGGGACCATCCGGCCTGGCGCGGAGGCACCTACCATGCCGCCTGCATGCAAGATGTTCGCAAAAATCCCGCCCGCACCCCCAAGCGCGCCGGAAAGCGCATTGGCGATCGGCCCGAGGATGAACCGCCGCGCCGCCAGCTTGGCGAGATCGGCCAACAGCGAGGTGACCAGACCGCGGAAGTCCAGCTTGCCGGACTTGACGAACTCGCCGACGGCGTTCTCAGCCGACTGAAATGCACCAACCAGCGCCTGGCCGATATCACCGCCGATATCGCGGGCCTTGCTGGCATAGTCGGAAAGTGCAGCGGTGACCGCCTGCCAGCCGGTGACGGCGGCTTCGGTATTGGGTTCGGCGGCGGCCGCTGCAGCCCCGGCCGCTGCGCCCGCACCGGCAGCGGCGCGTCCGGCATCACCAAGGGCTGTCTCAAAGCGGTCAGCTGCGTTGGTCGCCTCGGTCAGCGCGTCCGCGCCGCCTTCATCGCTGCCCCGCACTGCATCGCGCAGGGCCTGCCAGCTGGCGAGCGGCGCACGCGCGCCTTCGGCCAGATCGCGAGCCGCCCCGCGATAGGTTTTGGCGGTGGCAAGCGCAGTATTGGCCGCCGCGGCGAGCCCGAGATCGGGCGCAGTGAGCGGATTGTCCTCAAAAGCGCGATCAAAGGCGGATTGTGCGGCGGTGGTCGCGGCTGTCGCAGCACCCTCAAAGCGGTTCTCGATCTGGCCCAGTTCGAGATCGGGAATGATCGAGATGCGCCGCTCGGAGCCGAGCGCTTCCAGCCCCTGGTTGATCCCGCCGATGAACGTGTTGATCCGCGAGACGACGCCGTTCAGCATCGCCTCGACGCCGTCGATCAGGCTGTTGGCCGCCTGAAACGCCAGATCGCCGATGGCCGCCGGGAGCATGCCCCAGATTGCCTTGATCGCCTCGTATGCCCCCTCAAACGTGTTCGCGGCAGTGTTGCCAAAAGCCACCACGCTCTCGATGGCGCTCTGCATTCCGGAGGCAGCATCGGCCTTCAGATCGAAGAACATCGCCGTGGCCGCAGCCCCCGCCGCTGCAGCCCCCATATTGATACGGTCCCACACGTCGACCGCGAGCTCCTTCAGGAGCGACATCGCCTCGCCGAAGCCGCCCGCACCGGAGACAAGGCGGGTGAACTGGTAGACGAGCTCGCCCGCGCCAACGATCAACGCCCCGATGCCGGTGCGGATCAGCGCGCCGCGCAATAGGACCAGCGCCGTGGCGAGCCCACGGACCGACAGGGCAGCAACCGCCATCCCGGCGACCCAACGCCCTGCAAGAAAAGCCACAAACGTGGCGGCATAGGTGGTTAGACGGCCGATGTTGTCGAAAAGGCCTCGGATCGCGATGCCGAGTGGCCCGGTGCGGCTGGCCACGGCCGCCATGGCATTCGCGACCGCTTCCAGCGCGGGTGCCGCAGCGACCGCCAGCTGGTTCGACAGCCCGCGCCAGATCAGCCCCAGCCTTGAGATGGCGTCGTTCGTCCGCTCGATCTGGTCGGCGTCCTGCTCGGAGACCACGACACCGAAAGCGAGGACGTCCTCCGTCGCCTGACGCAGCGTCGCGGTGTCGATCCGCGACATGGCGATGGAGCCTTCCTCGCCGAAAAGCTGGCCTGCCAAGGCAGCGCGTTCGGCAGCAGGCACAAATTTCTCGATGGCGGCGTTAATGGCACCGACCCGCTGGTCCAGTGGCAGAGCGATCAGCTCGGTGGCGGAAAGGCCCAGTCGGTCCAGAGCGTCGGCTGCGGGACCAGTCCCTGCGGCCGCCTGGCTGAGGCGGCGCGTCAGATCCTTGGTGGCCTGCTCGATGCCGGACATCGACACGCCCGCCAGTTCGCCCGCACGCTCCAGGGTCTGGATCGAGGCGACGGTGGTGCCGAGCGATTGCGCCAACTTCGCCTGCGCATCCACGGTTTGCAGCCCGGATCGGACCATCGCAACGCCAGCAGCGGCTGCTGCAGCCACGGCGGCAGCGGCAGCCACACGGACCCGCCGCGAGAAGGCCGCGAGCCGTGTATTGGCCGCTTCCATTTCTCGGCTGAGGCGGCCGAAGCCGCGCGCCCCGGCTTCGCCCACGCCTTCCAACTCGGCGCGCACCTGTCGGCCACCTACCGCAGCAAGGCGGACAGAAACGCGCTTCTCAGCCATTGGAATGATCCATCTGTTCGTTGAGTTTCGCGACCATCACCGCCTCGACGACGGGCAGCAGTTCGGCCATGGCGAGCGGCGGCACGCCGAGCGCGTCACCGAGCGCCAGTGCAGCCGACATGTCCCAGCCGATCACCGCGCCGGGCAGAACACGCAGCTGGCCGCCAAGACGGCCGACGAGGTCCCAGACCTGCCAGCCCTCCGGAGTTTCTGGACGGTTCAGCCGCGCCGGGCAGGTTTCACAGGCCGCTTCGCACGCTTCACAGTAGCGCTCGCCCCCGCCGAAGGACCACTCGGCAAGGGCGCTGAGACGTTTTTTTCCTGGTCCAGCAGCAGACCTTTGGAGACGTAGGTCAGCTGGAAAGCCTCGAAGATCGGCCAGATGTCGAGAAGCGCGTCGATGGCCTCTGGGCTGGGATCGATTAGATTGCCATCGGCGTCGCCGATACCCTCCCAAGCGAGAACTGCCCGGCGCGCCAGCGCCTTGGCGAAGGCAACAGCGCGTTCCTCTTCGGAAACATCCTCAGGAACCGCCTCGACGGCCGGATCGCTGCGCGTTGCAACCATCAGCGCCGTGGTCAGCGGGCGCAGCTGCACACGCACGCCGGGCGCAACGTCATGCCAGCGCGGTTGGTTCGTCAGATCGAGCGTCAGCATCAATATACCTCAATATCGTTGATCAGGGTTGCGGTGCACATCCGGCCGACCGTGCTGTCGCGCGCGGCCTGCCAGTCAAATGTGGCCTGCACGCCCTGAGGTCCGGAAATCTCGATGCGCGGGCGCGGCAGGTAGACGGCGTGCACGGTGAAGGTGAAACTTTCGCCAGAGGGCAGCACATAGGCGAACTCGACCTCGCAGGGATCGCCATTGATGGCCTGCGTCACAAGCGTTTGGTCGGCGAACCGCACCTCGATGGAGCCGGTCAGCGCGGCGATGGAGGGGTCTGCCCCGTCGATGCGACCGTCCGAGCGGATGGTCTCAATCCGGTCGAGGTTGTTGGCATAGGTGATGTCGGCTGAAACCACGTTTCCGAGCGCCGAGCCATTGCGGGTGATCGCCCCGTTGAAATGGCCAAAGCGCTGCAATTCGAGAGCGGCGGGTGTCCCGGCGCTGGTCGTCGTGTCCACGGTCTCGCCCTGCGCCACCAGCCGCGCCGTCGCGGTCAGCAGCCCTGAGCGCTGCATCTGCCAATTGATCTGGTCGAGCACGCATCCGGAATACATCGCATAGCGCGGCACCTCGGGCATGCCGGTCTCGATGGACATGCTGGGCAACGTCCAGGAGCCCGACTGGAACTCATGCGTCCAGGGGCCGGTGCCGGTCGTGGTTGGGTCACCAAAGGCTGCCTTCAGCCAGAACCCAAAGGCCTCGGCGTCCAGCGGCACGACAACATCACCATCGGCGGTCACCGCATCCTTGATCGGCGCTAGCGGATCCCGGCCGTAACCCAGCAATTCCGAATTGAGCAGTGGTTGCTCCGCCCCCAGCGAGGTGCTGGCGAAGGGCATCTTGGTGAAACCGCCCACGGGCGGCGTTCCATAGGTCGTCTCGAACGCAAGCGCCATCTGCGCCCGCGCCCCTTGGGCTCGTGCCATTGTGTTCTCCTTGGATTGTCGGGATCAGGCCAGCGGGTCGGCCGTTGAATAATGCAGCACCACCGGGATCACGGCCGCTTTCAGGCTGGCCGTGCCCTCAACGGGCAGATCGACCGGTCGCGGTGCTTCCGCCTCGACCCAGTCGCAGAGGCCGCCTAGCGTCCGGTCCGCTGCAATTGTTGCTCCAATACTAGCGGTCAGCGTATCGAAGGCTGCGTCACGGTCGATGCCCTGCACGACCGCTTCGATCTCGGCCCGGTGCTGGTAGTGGTAGCGCAGTGGCGACAGTGTCACCTCGGGCTTTCCCGGCTCGCCATCGCGCAGGATCAGCAGGCCATCGGTCGGAACGCGCTCGGGCAGCACCTCGCCGCGCAGCGCGGTGGCGGGCAGCGTTGAGAGCCGCGCGTGCAGCGCAGTGAGGATGGTTTCTCGGGAGATGGGCATCAATTTTCGCTATGTTGCGGGTGCAGGGAAGGTCGGCTTCGAACCTATTCCGTTGAAAAACTCGCCTTGCTTGAGGAGCTGACCGCTGATTCAATTTGGCTGCGGCAGCTTGAGGTGAACGGTGATGATGGGGTCCCGGC
>NZ_FTOQ01000023.1 GCF_900156805.1 Roseivivax lentus
ATCGCCGAAAACGATTACGGCAGCCTCGGCGACACCTCCACCCTCGCCGAACCCGAGGTCGTCGAAGACCTCATCGAAAACCGCATGAACCGCGGCTAGGACGCGCCGCAGGGCGGGTACGGGCGGGCCTTTCGGGACCCGCCTTTTTTATGCCGCAGCCCACAGGTGTTCATCTTTCGTAAACCACGAACATCGAAACCATTCGGCGAAGATGCGCAGGCGGGGTATTTTGGCCCCAGGCCCGCCATGCGCGGAGTGCATCGCGGGCAAGTTCCACTCCAGTTCAGGAGTTTGCCATGCAGATCAACGCCTTCATTGCCCCCGGTGCGCCCGTGGCCTTCGGCGCGATACCGACAACGCCCCTGCGTCCCGCTCCGGACGCCACTCGGCTGGCTGCGCCCACGAAAACCGACGACACCGCGCTTGGCGATCAGCGCGGCCGCAGCCCGACAGAGGCCACCCTGCCGAAGTCCCGCACCGATGCCGACGGGGACCACGTGGCGCCCCCCACCATCATGCAGCTCAAGCTCGCCGCCATTCGGTCCGAGATCCAGTCCGAAAGACGGGACGCCGAACCCGGCGATGCGTCATCAGGTCCGGGCGCGACGTCACCCTATGCCGCGTCCGCAAGCGCGACGGAGCCGGTGCGCGCCGCGGAGTGATCCCCGCCGAACGGGATCGCCCGGGCGGCCGGGCGCCGCTCGAAACCCCGGGTCCGTGACCGCTTGGCGGCATGCCCGCCCGGACGCATGACACCCAGACCGGGCGCCCGGCCCGGACAAGCCATCCAAACCGCGTGTGAAAGGCCGCTTTCCCCCCCCTTCCGCCTCGGCCTATAAGCAGGTAACGTCGCGCAACCCAAGACGCCGACAGGCCCAAAGCGCATTGGTTGAGGATGGAATGAGCAAAAATACCCACGAATCCGACGTCGCCTTCATCGCGGCCTTGGCGGAACTGCTTCGCGACAACGACCTGACGGAATTGCAGGTCAAACGCGAATATGCGGACAACGACAGCCTGAACGTCCGGGTCAGCCGCCTGCAGCCGCAAGCCGCACCGGCCCCGGCAGCCGCGCCCGCGCCGCAGGCCCACCAGCCCGCCGCCGCACAGGCCGCACCCGCATCGGGCCCCGCCGCCGACGCCCCTGAGGATCCGGCAGCGCATCCCGGCGCCGTCCTGTCGCCGATGGTCGGCACGGTCTATCTGCAGCCCGAACCCGGCGCGCCCTCCTTCATCAAGGTCGGCGCCGAGGTGTCCGAAGGCGACACGCTCATCATCGTCGAGGCGATGAAGACGATGAACCACATCCCGGCGCCCAAATCCGGCACCGTCAAGCGCATCCTGGTCGAAGACGGCGCCCCGGTCGAGTATGGCGCACCGCTCGTCATCGTCGAGTGAGGCACAGATGTTCGACAAGATCCTGATCGCCAATCGCGGCGAAATCGCCCTGCGTGTCATCCGGGCCTGCCGCGAGATGGGCATCGCCAGCGTGGCCGTGCATTCCACCGCGGATGCGGACGCCATGCATGTGCGCATGGCCGACGAGACGATCTGCATCGGTCCCGCCTCGTCGACCGACAGCTATTTGTCCTTCCCGGCCATCATCTCGGCCTGCGAGGTCACCGGCGCCCAGGCAATCCACCCCGGCTACGGCTTCTTGTCGGAGAATGCGCGCTTCGTGCAGATCGTTGAGGATCACGGGCTGACCTTTATCGGTCCGCGCGCCGAGCATATCCGCATCATGGGCGACAAGATCACCGCCAAGGACACGATGAAGGACCTCGGCGTGCCCTGCGTGCCCGGCTCCGACGGCGGCGTGCCCGACCTCGAGGCGGCCCGGCGGATCGGGGACGAGATCGGCTATCCCGTCATCATCAAGGCCACCGCCGGCGGCGGCGGTCGCGGCATGAAGGTCGCGAAATCCGCGGCCGAGATGGAACGCGCGTTCCAGACCGCGCGCTCCGAAGGCAAGGCCGCCTTCGGCAATGACGAGGTCTATATCGAGAAATACCTCACCACGCCGCGCCATATCGAGATCCAGGTCTTCGGCGACGGCAAGGGCAACGCCGTCCATCTAGGCGAGCGCGACTGCTCGCTGCAGCGGCGCCACCAGAAGGTGCTGGAAGAGGCGCCCGGCCCCGTCATCACCGAAGAGGAACGCGCGCGCATCGGCAAGGTCTGCGCCGACGCGGTGGCCAAGATCAACTATGCCGGCGCCGGCACGATCGAGTTTCTCTACGAGAACGGCGAGTTCTACTTCATCGAGATGAACACCCGCCTGCAGGTCGAACATCCCGTCACCGAGGCGATCTTCGGCGTCGATCTAGTCCGCGAACAGATCCGCGTTGCGTCGGGCATGCCGCTGTCCTTCGCGCAGGACGATCTGAAGATCAACGGCCATGCCATCGAGGCCCGGATCAACGCCGAGAAACTGCCCAACTTCTCGCCCTCGCCGGGCAAGATCACGCAGTATCACGCCCCGGGCGGCCTCGGCGTGCGGATGGACAGCGCGCTCTATCAGGGCTACCGGATCCCGCCCTATTACGACAGCCTGATCGCCAAGCTGATCGTGCATGGCCGCGACCGGGAAGAGGCGCTGGCGCGGCTCGACCGGGCGCTCGGCGAGTTGATCGTCGATGGCGTCGACACCACGATCCCGCTGTTCCGGCTTCTGCTCGAGAACGAGGACGTGCATTCCGGCAGCTACAACATTCATTGGCTGGAAGGCTGGCTGGACAGGACTTTCGGCGCGAAGTGAGCGTCTCGCCGGAACTGATCCTCCAGGCGTATCGCGTGGGCGTGTTTCCCATGGCCGAAAGCCGCGACGACCCGGATATCTTCTGGGTCGATCCGAAATTCCGCGGCATCATCCCGCTGGACGGGTTTCACATCTCGCGCAGCCTCGCGCGTATCCTGCGGCAGGACCGGTTCGAGATCACCATCGACCGCGATTTCGCGGGCGTGATGCGCGGCTGCGCGGGCCGCAGCGAAACCTGGATCAACGCCGAGATCCATCGCGTCTACGGCGCCCTGCACGCCTCGGGGCATGCCCATTCGCTGGAGGTCTGGCATGACGGCCGGCTGGTGGGCGGGGTCTACGGCGTCGCTGTTGGCGGCGCCTTCTGCGGCGAAAGCATGTTCTCGGAGATGCGGGACGCCTCGAAGGTCGCGCTGGCCTGGCTGGTCGACCATCTGCGCCGCGCGGGCTTCGTGCTGTTCGACACGCAGTTCGTCACGCCCCACCTGTCGTCGCTCGGGGGGCAGGAGATCAGCCGCGCGCGCTACCAGTCACTGCTGAAGGCCGCGCTGCCGCTGCAGACGCGGTTTTCCGACACAAAGCTGGCAAGTTCCGGTCAGGAGGTCGTGCAGCGCAACACCCAGACGTCGTAGCGCGCGTGATCCATCGGGTTGACCGCCGGTGCCGAGGCGATCATCCAGCCCTCGAAGACCGGCGCATCGACCCCGATTTCCCGCACGGTGACAAAGGCATAGGCATCGCCTGCCGGATTGCCGACGGGATAGCGGCATTCCTTCATCTCCACCTCGATGCGGCCCTGAACCGACCGCTGCCGGCTGCCGAGACGCACGTCCTTGGTGATGCCGTTCAGCTTATCGAGGACGCGCAGCTCCGCGCCCGTGCCCTGCTCGACGGCCTGCGCCGCGGCAAGGGCCGGCACCGCGGCCGCGACGGCCGCGATCAGAAGACAGCGCAAAGCGGAGATCACTCGGGGCTCCATGCCTCGTAATCGGAGCGTTCCTCGGGGCGGGCCTGCCGGATCGAGCCCTTGGGCGCATAGGCGAGGGCCGTGCCGGTCAGGTTCTCGATATGGGGCTTTTCCCACGCCTTGTGCGGCAGCGGGCGCTCCGTCGGCGGCTCCTTGAAGGTGTGGTGCAGCCAGCCATGCCAGTCGGGATCGACGCGCGTGGCCTCGGCCTCGCCGTTGAAGATGACCCAGCGGCGCTTGCCGTCCTTCGTCTGGTAGAAGATGTTGCCCTGCTTGTCCTCGCCGACCTTCTGGCCGTTGCGCCAGGTCCAGAGCTGCGTGTTCAGCGTCTGGCCGTTCCACCAGGTCACCGCGCGCAGGAGGGTATTCAGAATGCCCATCGTCAAGCCTCATCAGACGTTTGACTGCGGGTATGCACGATTGGCCGGACGAGGTCCAGTGATGCCGGCGGACATGCGGCGGGACAGCCGCGGCAAAAGGCGCGCAGTCGCGACAAATCGCCGAGACTTCTCCGCAGTTTTCCTACTTTTCGCCACGTGACTTTGCTAGGTTGCCGCAAAGTGCGGACAACAACGCAGAGCAGTGCCATGAAAGACATGTCCATCGCCGCCGTGTGTCACGGCGTGCAGGTCCCCCATTCCCCCTATCTGAACGAAACCCGGATCGCCCGGATCGAAGCCGCGCGCTACGAAGGCGACGAGATCGCGGGCGCGCTGGCCGTGGTGCGCGCGGGCGACCGCGTGCTCGAAATGGGCTCCGGCCTGGGCGTCGTCGGGGCGGTGGCCGCGTTCAATCGCGCGCCGGAGCGGGTCCTGTCCTTCGAAGCCAATCCGCATCTCGTCCCGCACATCGAGGCGCTCTATGCCGCCTCCGGCATCGAAGACCGCATCGCCGTGCGCAACCGCGTGGTCATGGCCGCACCGGACGCGCCCGCGACGGTGACCTTCCATGTCCATGCCTCCTTTCTGGGCTCGTCCCTGATCGAGCCCGAAGCGCGCCGGTCCGAGCCGGTGGAGGTGGAGACCGTAACCTTCGACGCGGTGCGCGCGGAGCTCGATCCGACCGTCATTCTTTGCGACATCGAGGGGGGCGAGCTGGACTTTTTGCGCCATGCGGACCTGACGGGCGTGCGCGCCGTGGTGATGGAGTTTCATCCCGGCGCTTACGGGCGCGAGGGGATGCGCGAATGCAAGCGCATCCTCGAACGCGCGGGTTTCGTGCGCAACGACGAGGTCTCGACGCGGCTGGTCTGGACCTGCGAAAAGGCCGAGTGACATGCTGGCGGAAGCGCCCGCGCAGGACAAACCGCGGCCCGATGGCGGCTGGGCGCAGGCGCTCGAAACGCTCCGCGACGCGGTGATCGTGCCGCCCGTCGAAAGCGCCTTCCAGCAGCCTGCGGGCATTCTGCGCGCCGATGGCAGCTATTGCGACACCGGCGCGTTCTGGCGCAATCACCGGCCGCTGACAACCGCCCCCTCCGCGCCCGGCCAGGTCGACGAGACGCTTGAGGGCCGCTGGCTCTGGGCTGGCGTGCTCTGGGTGCATTTCGGCCATTTCCTCGTGGAAAGCACCGGGCGGCTCTGGGGGCTCGACGCCATTCGCGACCGGTTCGACGGCATCCTCTACATGCCCAAACGCCCCGCCCGCGGCGACGAGATCGCGGGCTGGCAGCGCGCCTTCTGGCAGATGTGCGGCATCGACCTGCCCGTGCGCGTGCTGACCGAACCCGCCCGCGTCGAGACGCTGGTGGTACCCGGACAGGGCTTCGGCCTTGGCGAGATCATCTCGGGCACGCCCGCCTTCCGCGACTACATGGCCTCCCGCTTCGCGAAGGATATCGCGCCGGACGGGCCGGAGCGGCTGTACCTGTCGCGCTCGAAACTCGGGCTGTCGAAAGGCGGGCTGATCGGCGAGACGCGGCTCGAGGAGCAGCTGGCGCAGCACGGCTACGAGATCTTCCATCCGCAGGACCACGACCTGCCGACCCAGATCGCCCGCTACAAGGCCGCGCGGCAGGTGGTGGCGGCGGAAGGCTCCGCGCTTCATCTCTTCGGTTTCGTCGGACGCCCCGACCAGCAGGTCGCCACGGTCCTGCGCCGGCAATCCGGCGCCACGGACCAGATCGCCGAGCACCTGCGCAGCTTCTGCGGCATCGAGATGCTCCAGATCGAGCGGCTGCAACGCATCTTCCGCAAGACGGGCGGCCACAAGAAGCGCCACGATCTGGGTGTGATCCACATGGACGGTGTGCGCGAGGAACTGGCCGCGCAGGGCTTCATCGCGGAAGGCGGCGCCCCCTGGGACAAGATCCGCTGGAACGAGGTCCGCCGCGTGATCGGCAACAGGTACGAGCCGCGCAAGCGCGAGGATTAGGGCGCAGGTCGCCTCCGCGCAAAGAAAAAGGCGGCGCACAAGGCGCCGCCCTTTCGAAACTCGTCGCGCTGCTGGTCAGCCGGCCGACGCGCCTTCCTTCTTCTGATCGGCATAGATCATCAGGGGCTTGGCATCCGAGGTCACGGCCTCGTCGTTGACCACGACCTCCACGACGTCGTCCATGCCCGGCAATTCGAACATCGTGTCGAGCAGGATGTCCTCGAGGATGGAGCGCAGGCCGCGCGCACCGGTCTTCCGGGCGATCGCCTTCAGCGCGATGGATTTCAGCGCGTCGTCGGTGAAGGTCAGCACCGTGTCCTCGATCTCGAACAGACGCTGGTACTGCTTCACCAGCGCGTTCTTGGGCTGCGTCAGGATGGTGACCAGCGCCTCCTCGTCGAGATCCTCGAGCGTCGCCAGAACCGGCAGACGGCCGACGAATTCCGGGATCAAGCCGAATTTCAGCAGGTCCTCCGGTTCGAGATCCTGGAACACCTCGCCCACGTTCCGCTCGTCGACCGAGCGCACATCGGCGCCGAAGCCCATGGCCGAGCCCTTGCCGCGCTGGCTGATGATCTTGTCGAGGCCCGCGAAGGCACCGCCGCAGATGAACAGGATGTTCGTGGTGTCCACCTGCAGGAATTCCTGCTGCGGATGTTTCCGGCCACCCTGCGGCGGCACGGAGGCCACGGTGCCTTCCATCAGTTTCAGAAGCGCCTGCTGCACACCCTCGCCCGACACGTCGCGGGTGATCGAGGGGTTCTCGGACTTGCGGGTGATCTTGTCGACCTCGTCGATATAGACGATGCCGCGCTGCGCCCGCTCCACGTTGTATTCCGACGATTGCAGGAGCTTGAGGATGATGTTCTCGACGTCCTCGCCCACGTAGCCCGCTTCGGTCAGCGTGGTCGCATCCGCCATTGTGAAGGGCACGTCGAGGATGCGCGCCAGCGTCTGCGCCAGCAGCGTCTTGCCGCAACCCGTGGGGCCGATCAGCAGGATGTTCGACTTGTTGAGCTCGATATCCGAGCTTTTGGCCGAGTGGTTCAGACGCTTGTAATGGTTGTGCACCGCGACCGAGAGAACCCGTTTCGCCTTGGCCTGGCCGATCACGTAATCGTCCAGAACCTGGCAGATCTCCATCGGCGTCGGGACGCCATCGGTAGATTTCAGCCCGGAGCCCTTCGTTTCCTCGCGGATGATGTCCATGCACAGCTCGACACATTCGTCGCAGATGAACACCGTCGGACCTGCGATCAGCTTGCGCACCTCGTGCTGGCTTTTGCCACAAAAGCTGCAGTAGAGCGTGTTCTTGCTGTCGCCGCCGTTATTCGTCGCCATGAATCACCTTTCTCGGCCCTGATTTCCCGGGCCCGGCCGATTGCGCCGCACCCTTCCCCGGTCTTGCCAAGTGGGGAGAAGCTTAGGGCAGCCGCCTTGGGCCTACAATCGCAAATTCGTCGCGGTGCGGACGCTAGCCCGCACCGGTCAAACTTTGGTTAAGACTTGGCCTCTTCGGCCGCCGCACGGCTGGCCACGATCTCGTCGATGAGGCCCCAGGCCTTGGCATCCTCGGGCGACATGAAGTTGTCGCGCTCGAGCGCGCGCTCGACCGTCTCGTAATCCTGTCCGGTGTGATGGACGTAGATCTCGTTCAGGCGCCGCTTCAGCTTCTGGGTTTCCTCGGCGTGGATCATGATGTCCGTCGCCTGGCCCTGGTAGCCGCCCGAGGGCTGGTGCACCATCACGCGGCTGTTGGGCAGCGAGAAGCGCATGTCCTTTGCACCCGCGGTCAGAAGCAGCGAGCCCATGGAGGCCGCCTGCCCGATCACCAGCGTCGAGACCGCGGGCTTGATGTACTGCATCGTGTCGTAGATCGACAGACCGCTCGTCACCACGCCGCCGGGCGAGTTGATGTACATCGAGATTTCCTTGTTCGGATTCTCGGCCTCGAGGTGCAGAAGCTGCGCCACGATCAGGCTCGACATGCCGTCATGGACGGGCCCCGAAAGGAAGATGATCCGCTCTTTCAGAAGACGCGAGAAGATGTCGTAGGCGCGCTCGCCGCGGCTGGTCTGCTCCACCACCATGGGCACGAGCGTGTTCATGTATGTCTCGAAAGGATCGGTCATCGGGGCTGCCTCAAAGGGAATGGATATGTCGGTCACTGCCTGGTCGCTAGAGTCTTAGTAGTCGCCCATGGGGGCTGCAAGGGGCGGGCTTACGTGAATTGTCCCGACATCGGGTCGCAGTTGAAGGCCGGCCCGCGCCCCCTACCCTTTCGCGCAACCGCCGGAGCCGGTGCCGGAACGCGCCGCCAGACCTCGCCCCAAGGAGACCATGCATGAGCACCGACCGCGCGCTCGACACCTTTCCGCCCAGCCGCGAGGCTGCGCTGGCCCGGCTCGAGGCCTTCGTGCCGAAGGCCGCGCGCGACTACACCACGCGCCGCAATTACGATCTCGGACCCGGGGCGCATGACAACGTCTCCATGCTGTCGGCCTATCTGCGGCATCGTGTCCTGACCGAACAGGAGGTGCTGGATGCGGTGCTGGCGGAGCATTCCCGCTCGGCGGCGGAGAAATTCATCCAGGAGGTGTTCTGGCGGACCTATTTCAAGGGCTGGCTGGAGATGCGCCCGCCGGTCTGGGGCGGCTACCGGTCCGAACTGGCCTTCGCCTGGGACCAGGTGCAGACCCAGTCCGGGTTGCGTCGCGCCTGGGAGGATGCCTGCACCGGCCAGACCGGGATCGACTGCTTCGACGCTTGGGCGCGGGAGTTGGTGGAAACCGGCTACCTGCACAATCACGCCCGGATGTGGTTCGCCTCGATCTGGATCTTCACCCTGAACCTGCCCTGGGCGCTTGGCGCGGATTTCTTCCTGCGCCATCTCTGCGACGGCGATCCCGCGTCGAACACGTTGGGCTGGCGCTGGGTCGCGGGGCTGCAGACGCCCAGCAAGACCTACCAGGCGCGGGCCTCCAACATCCGCAAATACACCGACGAGCGCTTTCATCCCAAATGGCAGCTCGCAAGCGACTGCCCGCCGGTGCGCGGGGCCGAGAACCCGCCGCGCATGGAGGCGCCCGCGGGCGACAGCTTCGATCCGTCCAAGAAAACCGCCTTTCTTCTGCATGACGACGATCTGTCACCGGGCTGGCTCCTCGATCGCGGGCTGACGCCTTTGGCGACGGCGACGCTGGACGTGACCGGGCGGCTGTCGATCCTGCAGCCCGCCGACGATGTGGGCGCGTTCAAATCCGCGCTGATGGCTGATTGTCTGGCGCGCCATGACGGGCGGCTCGGTCAGGTGACGGAGGGGATGAGCGAGGCGCAGGCCATCGCCGACTGGGCGCGAGAGGTGGGCGCGGAGCAGATCGTCACCTCCTACGCGCCGGTGGGCCCGGTGGCGGATCTGCTTCACGAGGTGGCGGGCCTGCCGGTGCTGCGGCCCCTGCGGCCCTACGACCGGCGCGCCTGGCCCCATGCCACGGCGGGGTTCTTCAAGTTCAAGGACAAGATCCCAGCGCTGCTGGGCGAGATGCGCGGATTGCGCGCGGCCTGACCGGGGCTACCTGAGGGATGGGTCGGCGCGGGATCGGATCGACGCGGGACAAGCCAGCGCCGATCCGTTGGGGCCGCTGCCCCCAAACCCCCGGAGGTATTTTCGGTCCGATCGTGAGGGGGCCGGTGGGTCTTTCGGGCGCGAAGATTTGGACGGGTTGCGCGGGCCTTCGGTCGCGACGGGGTGTCGGACCCGCCATCGCGGTCCGGGCGGCAGGGGCGCCGCCCGCGATCTTGCGATATCTCGACCCGCGCTCAGCCGAACATGTCGGCGGTGATGCCCGCGTACCAGCCGATGCTTTCCTCGTAGGTCGCCGCGCGCAGCTCCGGGGCCTCGCCGGTATCGCTGACGAAACCGGCGACCTTGGCGATCTTTTCCTCGGTGGCCTCATAGGTGGCGCCGACCTTCACGCCGTCATTGGTGTCGATGAGCGACCAGCAGGTATTGGAGAAACGCGCCGGGAAGACCCGCGATCCGGTGAGCGCCCCGCGGATCGCCATCGCCGCGACCTTGGCCTGGCTGTTGGCCGAGAAGCCCGATTTGGGCATGTCGCCCTGCTGGGTCGCGTCGCCCAGGATGTGGATGTTCTCGTCCATGCGGCTTTGCATCGTGGCCGGCACGACCGGCGCCCAATCGCCGTCGGTCAGCCCCGCCGCCGCGCAGATGAGACCCGCCTTCTGCGCCGGAATGACGTTCACCGCGTCGGCGCGAATGACCTCGCCGTCGATACCGACACTCATGTCGGCGGCATTGACGGAGGTATTCTCGCCACCGAAATCCGGGCCGATCCGTTCGATCATGCCGGAATAATGCTTCTGCCAGCCCTCCTCGAACAGCGCCTGCTTGGAAAATCCCGGCTTGGGATCGGCGATGATGATCTTGGCGGTGGGGTTCGTGGCCTTGAGCACATGGGCCACCATGGAGACGCGTTCGTAAGGCCCCGGCGGGCAGCGATAGGGGTTCGGGGGCGCGACCATCACGAAGGTGCCGCCCTGGGGCATCGCCTCGACCTGCGCTTTCAGCAGCGCGGTCTGGGTGCCGGCCTTGTAGGCATGCGGCATCCGGGTTTGCGCCGAGAGGTCCCAGCCGGGCACGGAGCCCTCGACGAAATCGATGCCGGGCGACAGGATCAGCCGGTCATAGGGCACCGAGGCACCGCCCGCGAGCGCCACGACCTTGGCGTCCCGATCGACCCCCGTGGCCCAGTCATGCACCACGTTGATCCCGTATTCGGCGGCGAGCGTCGCGTAATCATGCGCGATCGAGTTCATGTCGCGGAAGCCGCCGATATAGAGATTGGAGAAGAAGCAGGTGTAGTAGGTGCGCGACGGCTCGATCAGGGTGACGTCGATGGCGCCTTCGCTGTCCTGCGCGATCTGGCGCGCGGCGGTCGCGCCGCCCGCACCGCCGCCCACGACCACGACGCGCGGCGTGGCCTGGGCCTTCAGCATCGGCGCGCCGAGCGTCACCGCAACGGCGGATGTTCCGAGAAATCTGCGTCTGTTGAGTGTCATGCCGATATCCTCCCTCTGGCTGCAATCATCGTCTCAAGAAACCGCCCCGACCCGATCAGAGATCGCCGAAATAGGCGGCAAGCGCTGCGATCTCCTCGTCCGAAAGGCGCGCCGCCATCATCTGCATCAACGGGTGCGGGCGCAGCTTCTGGCGATAGGCATGCATGGCCACGACGAAATCTTCATCGGGCCAGCCGGTGATCGACGGGATGCCGTCATTGCCGCCATCGGCCTGATGACAGGTCAGGCATTCCGCGGCGAGATAGGCGCCGTATTCCGCGTCTCCCTCGAGGCCGAGCACCTCAGGTGGCAAGACGATCTCGACCGCGAGCGCGGTCGGCGCGGCTTCGGGAATATTGGCGGGATCGTCGGAATACCGGCGCAGGAAGGCCAGAAAGTCCGACCGCTGGGTCGCGTCGGCGATGCCGGGAAAGACCATGCGGGTCTGCGACACGAGGCTGCGCGGGTTCTCGATATAGGCGTGCAGGTGTTCGAGATCCCAGACCAGCCCATCGGCGCCCGCGCGTTCCATGCTGTCCGAATAGTCGAAATCCGGCAGGCCGGCGGCAGGGCGGCCGAAAAGCCCGTTGAGATGCGGGCCGATGCGGTTTTGCGCCCCCTCACCGACATGGTGGCAGGCGCGGCATTGGCGGAAAATCTCGGCACCCGCCTCCGCATCCCCGAGGGGCACGGCGACCTGGTCGGCCCGGGCCCCGGGAAGCGGGGCCCAGGCGAGAAGCGCGGCGAGGACGAGCCGCCGCATCGCTCATTCCTCGGTGGATTTCAGGAAGGCGATCACCGCCTCCACATCCGCGTCATTCTTCAGGCCTGCGAAGGCCATGCGGGTGCCCTTCATCGTGCCGCGCGGATCGGCCAGGAACGCCGCCAGAAATGCCTCGTCCCAGACACCGCCGTGATCGGCCATGGCGCCGGAATACTTGAAGCCTTCCGCACCGCCGACCGTGCGCCCGACAATGCCGTTGAGCTGCGGCCCCGCGCCGTTCTTGGCCCCCTCTCCGACCTTGTGACAGGCGGAGCATTTGCGGAAGACCTTCTCGCCCGCGGCGACCAGTTCGGGGTCGAGCGCGGCCAGTGTCACCTCCTCGGCCGCGGGCGCGGCCTCCTCGGCCGGTGCAGCTTCGGGCGCAGGTGCCGCGGCCTGATCCTCGCTCATGCCCGCCTCGTCCGCGCCCTCGTCGGGTGTGACGTCGAGCACGGTCGCGCGCATGGTGATCTCCACACTATCCTTGCAGTCGGACATGCAGGGCTCGGCGCGCCATTGGCCGTATTCCGTTTCGGGCCGGTCATCGACGATGAAGCCGTCCGCATTGGGCATCTCGACCTCGAGGAAGTTCTCCCTGGACAGGACGAAATCCTCTTCAACCAGCCAGTTCGAGTAGAGGATGTAGGCGACGATGGCGTAGGTCTCGTCCGCCGTCAGCGACTGCGCATTGCCGAAGGGCATGGAGCGGTGCACGTAATCCCACGCGGTCGAGAGGTAGGGCCAGTAGGAGCCCACGGTCTTGACCGGGTCCTTGTCGGCGAGCGTGCCCTCGCCGCCGGCCAGTTCGGGCCAGTTGCCCACGCCTTCGGCGAATTCGCCGTGACAGACCGCGCAATTCTCGGAAAACAGCATCTCGCCATCGGCGACCGAGCCCGATCCTTCGGGCAGGCCGGTGCCGTCGGGCATGACGTTCACGTCCCAGGCGGCGACCTCCTCGGGCAGGGCTTCTCGGCCGATGCCGAAGCCGCCCGCGGAAGTGCTGTGCTCCTCGGCATTGGCGGCGGCGACCAGCATGCCGCCGCTCTGCGCCTCGGCCGCAACGGGCGCGGGCGGGGCCGACGGCGCAGGCGCGGCCTCGGCCACGCGCGGCTTCGGCGCCGGGGCTTCGGTCACGAAGCGGTCGGCGAAATTGACCGCGCTCAGCAGCACGATCCCCGCACCGCCGAGAGCACCGCCGAACAATTTAAGAGACTTCGACATTTTCTGCCTCCCCGCTCGTTTTCACATGCCAGGTCTGGATGCAGTTGTTGTGGTAGATGGAATTCTCGCCGCGCACCTCGCGGAGCTGCGCCTTGGTGGGCTGGACATAGCCCGTCTCGTCCATGGCGCGGGCCTGCAGGAGCATCTCCTCGCCGTCCCAGACCGTATCGAGATAGAAACGCGTGAGCGCCATCTTCTCGCCGGGCTTGGCGAGACGCGCGGTCTCCCAGGTCTTGCCGCCATCCTTCGAGACATCGACGCGGGTGATCGCGCCATGACCCGACCAGGCGAGGCCCGAGATCACCATCGGGCCGGGGCCATGGGTGATCGGCGCCTGCGGGCTGGGCTGGGTGATGACGGATTTCGCATCCATCACCCAGGTCCATTTCCGCGACGTGCCATCGGCCAGCGTGTCGGTGTATTTCGAGGTCTCCTCGCGGCTTTCCACGGGTCCGTCGGTGACCTCGACCCGGCGCAGCCACTTGACCCAGAGATTGCCCTCCCAGCCCGGCACGACGAGCCGCACGGGATAGCCATGTTCCTTGCGGAGTGCCTCGCCATTGGCCTTGAAGGCCACAAGCACGTCGTCGAGCGCTTTTTCCATCGGGATCGAGCGGCCGTTGGACGACGCGTCATGCCCCTCGACGAAGACCCACTTGCCTTCGAGATCGCCCGACAGGCCGGCCTCCTGCAGCAGGGTCCGCAGCGGCACGCCGGTATATTCCATGTTGTGGATCATGCCATGGGTGAACTGCGCGCCGTTCAATTGCGCGCCCGCCCATTCCATCCCGGTATTGGCGGCGCATTCGCAGAAATAGACGTGGTTCTCGCGCGGGAAGCGCTCCAGATCCTCGTAGGTGAAGACCAGCGGCTTATCGACGAGGCCGTTGATCATCAGGCGGTATTCGCCCTTCGACATCTCGATCGCACCGGAATGGTGCCGCTCGAAGGCGCAGCCCTGCGGGGTGATCGTGCCGTCGAGCGCGTGGATCGGGGTGAAGTTGATGGACGAAATCGTGTCGGCGGTCAGCCATTCCACGTTGCGGCGCACCACGTCGTCCTCGAACTTGATCGGCAGCCCGTAGGGCGTGGCATCCACCCCGTCGCCGAGGCCCTGCGCGAAGGGCTGGATGTCGGTGATCAACGGGTCGGGCCCGGCGGCACGGGCGGCCCCCGCCCCCATCGCGGCCCCGGCGATCCCGGCAGCCGTGCCTTTCAGAAAGGCGCGCCGCGACGGCGTCAGATCGGACGTATCGGCCATGTCTCTCTCCTTCTGTCTCTCATCATCAAATTCGCCTATGTGAATGAATAGACGAAAAAAATTAAGCTCCGCCGGGGCGGGCGGGGGTCAGACCCCCACCACCTCGACCGATGTGTTCTCGCGGGCCTCGACGGTGCCCAATTCGCGGATATGCGCCTCGACCACGTCCCAGATGGGCGGGCCTTCGGTGCCTTCGTTCACGGATGCCCAGCCCGCGACGGTGTAGGATGTCGCGGGGTCGATGGCCTCGCCGGTGGCGAGGAGCGTCATGTTCGAGATCCGCTCGCCCTGCGGCTTGGAGACGTCGATGCGGTAGCCGAGCCCGCCGACGCGGACCATGTCGCCGCCCTGCTGGTAGAACGGGTCGGGGTTGAAGATGTTGTCGCCCACATCCTCGAGCACGACCTTCAGGAACTCGCCGGTCATCTCGGTGCGGTAGGCTTCGGGGTAGGTCATCGAGGTCACGCCGAAGATGTCCTCGCGGGTGATGTCCTGCCCGGGGATCAGCGACGGCCCCCAGCGCACGCCGGGCGACAGGGCGATCTGCGCGTCGCGCTGCGAAAGAAGCGCGTCGCAGATCACGTCGTCCCAGGTGCCGTTGAAATTGCCGCGGCGGTAGAGCGTGCCGTCGCCGACCTGGCCCACGACCTCTTCCATCTCCGCCTTGTAGGGCGCGCGGGAGCTTTCGATCTGCGCCGCCATCTCGGGATCGCTGTCGATCACGTCCGAAAAGATCGGAATGAGCTTGTGGCGGAAGCCCATCATCTGCCCGTCCCGCACGTCGAGATCGACGCGGGAGACGAACTTGCCGTTCGATCCCGTGGCCACGATGATCGTGTCGCCCACCAGAACCGGCTCGGGCAGCGCGTCATGCGTATGGCCCGACAGGATCACGTCGATGCCCGAGACGACGCTCGCCATTTTCTTGTCCACGTCGAAGCCGTTATGGCTGAGGCAAACGACCAGCTCGGCCCCCTGCCCACGCACCTCGTCGACCATCGTCTGCATGTGCTCGTCGCGGATGCCGAAGGAGTATTCCGGGAACATCCAGCCCGGATTGGCGATGGGCATGTAGGGGAAGGCCTGGCCGATCACCGCGACCTTCACGCCGCCGGTTTCGTAGAACTTGTAGGGCGCGAAGCGTTCGGCGGGCTCGTCCCATTCGGCGTCGAAGACGTTCTGGCCCAGCGCGTCGAAGGGCAGCCCGTCGATCAGCTCGTGCACGCGGTCGGACCCGAGCGTGAATTCCCAGTGGAAGGTCATCGCGTCGGGCTTCAGCAGGTTCATGGCATCGACCACGTCCTGCCCGGCGGTCTTGAGGCAGGTATAGGAGCCATGCCAGGTATCCCCGCCATCCAGCAGCAGCGCGTCGGGCCGCGCGGCGCGAATGGACTTCACCACCGTGGCGATCCGGTCGAGCCCGCCCATGCGCCCGTAAGCCTGCGCAAGCGACGCGAAATCGTTGTAGGTCAGCGCGTAATGCGAGGGTGAGCCGTCCTCGATCCCGTAGAGGCGGCGGAAATCGGCCCCGGTGATATGCGGCACCTCACCCTTGTTGCCGCCGACGCCGATATTCACCTCCGGTTCGCGGAAATAGATCGGCGTGAGCTGCGCGTGGATATCCGTCATGTGGATGAGCGAGACGTTCCCGAAGGTGTCGAACTGCAGAAGCTGATCCTGGCTCAGCGCCTGCTGCGCGGCGAGGCGGGACCAATTGCCGAAGCCCGAGGCCCCGAGGATGGCCGAAGCGGCCATGGAGGCTTGCAGGAAATCGCGGCGTGAGATCATGGGACGGGCCTCTCATACTTGACGCTCTACACATTCGCATGTGTGAATGCATTTAACAGGGAAATACCCGCGCCGGTTTCCCGGCGCGGGTGCTATCGGGTCACTGTCGGACCGATGGGCCTTCGACGCTCAGGCCGTTGCCGCGCGATGCGACATAGAGCTCGAGCGCGATGAACTCGGGCGATCCGGTCGAGAAGGTCTCGGCGCGGGTGTCGCGGATACAGCCGCGGAAGCGGTTATGCGTCTGCACGAGGCCCGCGTTCTTGAGCCGGTAGGTCGGGAAGCCGTTGATCTGGCCCTGGCTCAGGTGGTCGGCACGGATGTAATTGCCGTAATTCTGCTCGTGGCAGCTGGCGCAGGACAGTTCGAGCTGGCCGTACCGGGTGTAGTAAATTTCCTTACCCTTCTCCCAGTATTCCGCCGCCGGGCCGTCCGTGGCCACGTTCACCGGCATGCCCTGCGACTGAACGGTGATCAGGGCCTCCATCGCGGTCATGTCGCCGCCGTCGTACTTGTAGGCCTCGGCGCCCATGTTCTCGGTCCGGCAGGCGTTGATCTGCATGGCCAGCGTGCGCATCTCGCCTGCGGTCTCGTTCCACTTGGGATATACCGCCCGGACACCCTGCATGCTTTCGGGGCCTTCGTGGCAGGTCGCACAGGACTTGCCCTCGGTGCCTTCGACGGTGTTCCAGACATCCGCCGCCCGCTCGACCGCGAGCATCGCCGGGTTGTCGAAACTGTCGGTCTGCATCGCCTGCGTATCGTCCTCGCGGAAATGCCAGCCCGAGATCGCGGTGTCGATGCCGGTCTCCGCCAGCGCCGGCGGCGCCGCGACCTTCGAGGTCATTTCAACCCCGTCGATGCTCAGCACGTCGTCGTCCGCCCCGCCCGCAAACGCCATGGGTGCCGAAACGATCAGCACGGCGAGTGCGGATGTCATCGTGAATTTCATTATGTTCCCTCCCTTGTCACATCCCTGCTCCGCGCGCGGCGGAACAGGGTGCGCTTTATTGGCTCAGACGGTGATCGTCTTGCTGTCTTCGTAAACGGACCCGTCGTCGTCGTACCAGGTGAACTTGAACTCGCCCGTCTCCGGCACCTTCGCCGTGAACTCGAAATACGGGTTCGTCGAGATCGCCGGCTCCATCGTCACGTCGATCACGTTCTCACCGTTGAAGTCGCAGGTGAAGCGGTTGATGATCGAGCGCGGGATGACGTTGCCGTCGCTGTCCTTGCGCTGGCCGGATTCCATCGGGTGCGAGATCAGCGTCTTGATGACGATCTCTTCGCCGGCGGAGGCCGAGGACGGCACCTTGACGCGGGGTTTGACGTTGTCTGCCATTGTCTTCTCCTGTTCCCGGTTCAGCCGCCGCAGCCGCCGATGGTGACTTTAACGTTGGCCACGGTGCGCGCGAAGCTGCCATCGGCAAGCTGGGCGACCGCCACGACGTCCTGCGTCCTGGCCAGGCGGATCCGGGTCGATGCGGTCTGCGCCGCGGCCATCGGGCCGAAGCGGAAGGTCGCGACCGGGGGTGTCGGGTTGCCCGCGGCATAGACCGCGATGGCGGTGGCGCCCGGCGCCGACACTTCGATCGGCACGGTGTTGCCGTTCTCGGCGATCTCGGGGGCGTTGATGGTCACGCCGTCCGCGCCGGTCTCGGCGCCGCCGGTGAATTCGGAAATCAGCGCTTCGAGGTCGGCATGGGCTTCGGCGAAGCCTGCCGCCGGCAGCATCGCGGTCAGTGCCGCGCCCGCGCCGATCGCCAGGGTCTCACGTCTGGTAAAGGTCATGTTGGTCTCCTTGAGATTTGGCAGGCGGCCCGCGCCTGTCACTCGTCCTTGAGCGTCATCAGGAACGCGACGACATCTTCGACTTGCTGCGCCGTCAACAGCGGCGGCAGGGGTTCTGTACCGGCCTTGCCCGTGAAGGCGTCGCCGGGGCGGATAAAGCCTTCCGACTTGTAGAAGGCGGGCATCACGCTCTCGGGGAAGGTCATCTTCGCGTTGGCGACGATGCCGCGCAGGTCGGCCTCTTCCCAGCGGCTGCCCGCACCGTCGAGCGACGGGCCGACTTCTCCCTGGAAGGGCACATCGCCCAGCGCGGAGACCTGGTGGCAGGCCACGCAATTCCCCAGCGACCGCTGGGACATCACCTCGGCACCCGCTTCCGCGTTGCCGGGCGCGCCCGAAAGCGAGGCCTCGACGGCCCCGTATTCGCCGTATGATACGTCTGTCGGCGCGACTTCCTGGGCGAATGCTCCGCCCGCGACGACAATCGCCGCCGTAATTGCTACGAGCCTCATGGTCCCTCCCTTGGCTACATGGTCCGGGCCTTTGCCAACCCGTGTACTCTTTGGCATACCCTAAGCGCAGGCGCGCGCTTCGGGCAAGAACAAATTCACAATTGCGAATAATTGAGTGAGTAATGCCGCTTACCGCACCGCTCAACCCAAGTCAGTCCGTACGCCCGTTGTCCCGCTCGCGAATCATGCGTGCGTGGTATCGCTGGAAATCCTCCCCGTTCTCAAGCAGGTAACGCTCCTCGTTGACCCAGGTCAGCATGTCGAGCGTGGTTCCCGGCGCGAAGGCCCCCGGCATGACCGCGACCGCGGCCTCGGCGGCATTCTGGTCCTCGGGCACCTCTTCGGGCAGGAACATCAGCGTCGGCGTGAACAGCACGCGCCACTTGCCGACCGCGTCCTTTTCCGACAGCGCCTCGCCATCGGTGTCGACGATCTCGATATCGCCGTGCAGGTTGAGCTGCACCACGAAGTAATTCTCGCGGATATAGGCGTCGACATCGGGATGCGGGAAGGTCTCCTCGTGCATCTTGGTGCAGTAGACGCAGCCGCGCTGCTCCACCATCAGCAGCAGCCGCTTGCCTTCGGCATTGGCCTCGGC
Organism: Roseivivax lentus; assembly: GCF_900156805.1. GTDB lineage: Bacteria > Pseudomonadota > Alphaproteobacteria > Rhodobacterales > Rhodobacteraceae > Roseivivax > Roseivivax lentus. The sequence continues at coordinate 19,112 of NZ_FTOQ01000023.1, forward strand.
GAGGTCCTCCTGCAGGTCCTTGAAGGTGTCGCGCATCCAGTCGGTCTTGTGCAGACCGTCATCGCCCAGCTCCACCGCGCCCGAAGGTGCGGCCAGCGCGACCGTGGCCGCCACGGCCATGATCCAGTGTCTCAAAGATCTCTCCTCCCCTCTTCCTGTTCCGGCTCAGCCCAGCGAGGCGAAGCCCGGGAACCATTCCAGCATCAGCGTCGCGATCCAGTTGACCGTGCCGGTCGCGATCAGGATAGCAAAAACGATCAGCATCGCTCCCATCACCTTCTCGGCATAACCCAGATACGCACGGTTCCGCGCAGTCCAGCGCAGGAACGGCCCCGAGAAGGCGGCCGCGAGGATGAAGGGCGCGGTCATCCCCGCGCCATAGGCGAACAGCAGAAAGCCGCCGCGCGTGAGATCGCCCATGCCGCTCGCGATCATCAGGATCGAGGCCAGCGCCGGCCCGACGCAGGGCGTCCAGCCGAAGCCGAAGGCGAGCCCCATCGCGTAGGCGCCGATCATGGTCGTCGGCTCCACCGCCGATTCGACCCGCGCCTCGCGGTAGAGGAAGGGCACCCGGACGACGCCCAGGAAATGCAGCCCGAAGACCGCGAGAATGGCCGCGGCGACATAGCTCAGCGGGTCGCGGTAATCGGCGAAGGCCCGGCCCAGCGCCGTGGCCCCGAGCCCCAGCAGCACGAAGATCGTGGTCACTCCCAGCGCGAAGAGCAGCGATTGCAGGAACAGCCGGCGCTGCGCCCCCGGCGCGATGCCGCTATCGGCGCGCAGCTCGGTCATGGACATGCCGGCCATGTAGCACAGATAGAAGGGAACCATCGGCAGAATGCAGGGCGTGAAGAAGCTCAGCAAACCGGCAAACAGCGCGCCGAGATAGCTGATGTCGAACATGACGCGCCTATTTTCTTGTCCAATTCACATATTCAAATTACATAGTAGTTGAGACAAAGGTCAATCGGTGAATGACGTGAGACGCCTCGCGACTGCTCTTTCTGCGCTTCTGCTGCTGCCTCTGCCGCTCTCGGCGGAGGTGCGGCTCATCATGGTCGAACAGCCCGGCTGCGCCTATTGCATGGCCTGGGACGATGAAATCGGGCCGGTCTATCCCAAGACCGCCGAAGGCGATTTCGCGCCGCTGCAGCGCGCGCAGCTGCGCGACGGACCGCCCGAGGGCGTGACCTACGATCGCCGCGTGAACTTCACGCCCACCTTCATCCTCGTCGATGACGGCACCGAGGTCGCCCGTCTCGAAGGCTACCCGGGCGAGCATTTCTTCTGGCCCGTCCTGTCCGAGATGCTGGCCGAAAACACCGCTTTCGCGGAGCGGAACACGGAGAGAAGCCGATGAGCCTGCCCGTACTTTCCCCCGACATGGACGAGGCCGAGATCGATGCGATGGTCAGCAAGGCCACCACGGCGGCGTCCTTCCTGAAGGCGATCAGCCACGAGGGACGGCTGATGATCCTGTGCCACCTCGTCTCGGGCGAGAAGACCGTGACCGAGCTCGAGGAATTGCTGGCCGCCCGGCAGGCTGCGGTCAGCCAGCAGCTTTCGCGGCTCCGGCTCGAGGGGCTGGTGGTGCCGCGGCGCGAGGGCAAAGCGATCTATTATCGCCTCGCCGACGAGAAGCCGCGCAAGATGCTGGAATGCGTCTACGATCTCTTCTGCAAGGACGACACGGCCTGATCCCGGAACCGCGCCCCGCGCGCACCGCCTGACGGGACCGCGCCGGCCCGCATGGCCGCCGCCGCGGGTGGGCCGGCCTTCGCGCCGTAGTGTTTGCGGCGCGCGGCCCTTGGTGTAGCCTCACAGACGGGACCTGTGATCGAACGGGGAGGGTTCGAACATGCTGGAACTGCTGGGTCCGCATTGGGCCACCGCCCTCGTGGGATTGATCACCGGCATTCTGCTGGGCCTCGCCGCCCGGGTCGGGCGCTTCTGCACGCTGGGCGCGATCGAGGACGCGCTCTATGGCGGCTCGACCATCCGGCTGCGCATGTGGGCCATCGCCATCGGCAGCGCCATCCTCGGCACCTTCGCGCTGTCCGGCGCGGGGCTCATCGCGCGCAGCGACACCGCCTATCTGCTGGCCGCGTGGAACCCCTGGGCCTCGGTCGTGGGCGGGCTGATGTTCGGCTACGGCATGGCGCTGGCGGGCAATTGCGGCTACGGCGCCATCGCCCGGCTGGGCGGCGGTGACCTGCGCGCCTTCGTGATCGTGCTGGTGATGGGCGTCTCGACCTACGTGGTGATGGGCGGGCCGCTGGCGAGCCTGCGGGTCACGCTCTTTCCGCAGCGGCTGGCACAGGGCACGCCGCCCGGCATCGCCGAATGGGGCGAACGGCTGTCGGGCCTGCCCGCCACCGCGATCGGCCTTGCGGTGGGCGCGGCGATCCTCGCCGGTGCGCTGGCCTCTCCGGCGCTGCGCGCGCGGCCGCGGCAGATCGCCTGGGCGCTCGTGGTGGGCGGCGCGATCATCGGCGCCTGGGCCGGAACGAGCTGGATCGCGGAGGCGGAATTCGGCGCGACGCCCGTCGTCTCCCACAGCTTCGCGGGGCCCTTGGGCGAGACGATCCTGTGGTTCATGACAGCGAGCGGCACGCCGATCACCTTCGCGGTGGGTTCGGTCGCGGGCGTCTGGGCGGGCGCGCTTCTGGGCTCGCTGCGGCTATCGCATTTCCGCTGGGAGGCGTGCGAGGACCCGCGCGAGCTGCGCCGCCAGATCATCGGCGCGGGCATCATGGGCGCGGGCGCGGTGATCGCCATGGGCTGCACCGTCGGCCAGGGCATTTCCGCCTTCTCGGTTCTGGCCTTCAGCGCCCCGGTGACCTTCGCGGCGATCTTCGCGGGTGCCGCCATCGGGCTGCGCCAGCTCATCACCGGCTTCCGCCTCGCGGTCTGAACCGGGCGGCACAAAATTACATAATTTTGTGCCCCGCAGCCCCGCGCCGGAAGCGCAGAAAATGAGGTCATTTTCTGCAATCCCGCCCTCCACGCGCCATGACTTTCAAACCCCGCGCCGCTCTGACATGAAGGTCGGGTCCAAGCGGAGCCCCCATGCCCCCGATCATCGTCATTCTGGCCATCTGGGCCGCCGGGCTCGGGGCGTCGGCGCAATATGCCAAGCTTGCGGTGGGCTTCGATGCGCTTGCAGCCATCTATACCGACGCGGGCGCCGCGCTCGGCTTCGCGGTTTCGCTCCTGAGCCTTCTGGGGCTCGTCTTCGGCCTTTCCGGCGGTCGCCTCGTGGGCCGGATCGGACCCAAACGCGCGCTTGTGGGCGGGCTCGTCCTCGGCGCCGCGATGTCCGCGATCCAGGCGCTGCTGCCGCCGCTGCCGGTCTTTCTTCTAGCCCGCACGGTCGAGGGGCTCTCGCATCTCGCGCTCGTCGTCGCGGCACCGACGCTCATCGCCGAAACCGCGCCGCCGCGCCTGCGCCCGGCGGCGATGACGCTCTGGAGCACGTTCTTCAGCGTCGCCTTCGCCGCGCTGGCGTGGTTCGGCCCCCACCTCATCGCCGCGCGGGGCCTCGGCGGGCTGCTCTGGGCCCATGCGGGCTACGCGCTTCTGATCGCGCTGGTGCTGATGGCGATCCTGCCGAAGCCCGAGCGCATGACGCCACTGCCCCCCGCGCCCCGCCGCTCGGCGCTGCGCCAGCATCTGGCGCTATACGGCGATCCCTTCGTCTCAGCCGCCGGATGGGGCTGGACCTTCTACACCTTCACCTTCGTCTCGGTCCTGACGCTCTTGCCGCGGCTCTCGCCCGATCCGCCCGCATGGCTGCCCGCGCTCTTGCCGCTCGCGGCCATCGCCGCCTCGCTCAGCCTCGGCGTCGGGTTGCTGTCGCGCTTCTCGGCGGTGAGGATCTCGGTCACGGGCTTTGCGCTCTCGGCGCTGGCCACGCTCGCCATTCTCGGCTCGGGCGGGGCGGCCTGGGCGGTGATCGTGCTGTTTCTCTGCCTGGGCCTGGTGCAGGCGGCGGGCTTCGCCGCGGTGCCGGAACTGGTCTCGGACCCCCGCGACCGCGCCATGGCCAACGGCGCCATCGCGCAGACCGGCAATCTCGGGAACCTCACCGGCACGCCGGTCCTGCTGGCGCTGCTGAGCGTCGGCGGAACCACCCCCGCGATCCTCGCGCTGACGGCCTGCTACCTGGCGGGCGGGGCGGCGCATGTCATCATGGCGCGCCGCCGGGCCCTTAGGCGTCAGGAGGCCTCGGCGAGCCGCGCCACGTAGCGCGCCAGCGTGTCGATCTCGAGATTGACGCGATCCCCGGTCTGGGTGTGGCCCCAGGTCGTGGCTTCCTTGGTGTGGGGGATGAAATTCACCCAGAATTCCGCGCCATCCACGTCGTTCACGGTCAGCGAGGTGCCGTTCAGCGCGACCGAGCCCTTGGGTGCGATGAATTTCGCCAGCGCCTCGGGGGCCCGGAAGGTGACGCGCGTGCTGTCGCCGTCCTCCTCCATGCGCACCACCTGCGCGACGCCGTCCACATGGCCCGACACGATATGCCCGCCAAGCTCATCGCCCACGCGCAAGGCGCGTTCGAGGTTCACGCGGTAGCCCACCGACCAGGCGCCGATATTGGTCTTGGAGACCGATTCCGCGCTGATCTCGACGTCGAACCAGTCGGTCCCGACGGCGATCGCGGTGAGGCAGACCCCGTCGCAGGCGATGGAGGCGCCGATATCGATGGTCTGGGTGTCGTAGCCGGTCTGGATGCGCGCGCGCAGGTCGCCGCGTTGCTCCAGCGTGCGCACTTCGCCGATATCGGTGATCAATCCGGTGAACATGGGGGCCGTCCTGTCATAAAAAATCCTGAGGGCCGCGCGCGCCTTCCGCCTTTCGAAGCAGCCATGAGGGAAAGCCTTATTTTCGCCCCCGTCACGCGGTAACGTCGCTTTCGGAACTTCGTGGGAAATAGTCCGTCGACATGATGAACGCAACCGGACAGCAGCGGGTCTTTCTGTTTCTGCAGGGCCCGCACGGGCCCTTCTTCAACCGGCTGGGCAAGATGCTGCGCAAGACCGGCGCGGAGGTCTGGCGCGTCGGCTTCAACGCGGGCGACCGCGCCTTCTGGTTCCACCCGGCAAGCTACCTGCCCTTCCGCGGCCGGATCGAGGAATGGCGCGACACGTTCCGCGCCCTCGTGGCCGAAAAGCGCGTGACCGATATCGTGCTCTACGGCGACGTGCGCCAGATCCATGCCGAGGCGATCGAGGAGGCCCGCGCGATGGGCCTCGCCGTGCATGTCTTCGAGGAAGGCTACATGCGGCCCTACTGGGTCACCTATGAGCGCGGCGGATCGAACGGGCATTCGCGGCTGATGCAGATGTCGGTGGGCGACATGCAGGCCGCGCTCGCCCTCTCGGACATGGAGGCGCCCCTGCCCCCCGCCCATTGGGGCGACATGCGCCAGCACATCTTCTACGGCGCGCTCTATCATTGGTTCGTGATGTTCCGGAACGGCGATTACCGGAACTTCACGCCGCACCGGTCGATCCCGGTGACCAAGGAATTCCTGCTCTACCTGCGGCGGCTCATGCTGATGCCCTTCTCCTGGCTCGAACGGGTGATCGAGACGGCGCGCATCCGCTATGGCGGCTTTCCCTATCACCTCGCGCTGCTGCAGCTCGAACACGATTCGAGCTTCCAGCGGCATTCGCCATTCGAGACGATGCCCGATTTCCTGAAACTGGTGATCGAGGGCTTCGCCAAGGGCGCGCCCGGGCATCACCACCTCGTCTTCAAGGCCCATCCGCTGGAGGATGGCCGCGTTCCGGTGCGCCGAACGATCCGCGCGCTGGCCCGCGCGCACGGCATCGCCGACCGGGTGCATTACGTGCGCGGCGGCAAGCTCGCGCAGCTTCTCAACGATGCGCGCACGGCGGTGACGGTCAATTCCACCGCCGCCCAGCAGGTCCTGTGGCGCGGCATCCCGCTCAAGGTCTTCGGCGACGCGGTTTATGCCAAGCCCGAATTCGTCTCGACCCAGCCGCTGCCCGAATTCTTCGTCCAGCCCACCCGGCCCGACAACCGCGCCTACAAGGATTACCGCCGCTACCTCCTGGAAACGAGCCAGCTTCCCGGCGGCTATTACTCGGCGCGCGGTCGCCGCCAGCTCATGCGGCAGGTGGTCGACATGATGCTGTCGCCCGACGATCCCTATGACGCGCTGCGCCACGGCACCGCGGCCCCGCGGCAACAGTTGCGCGCGGTGACCTGAGGCACGAATCACACATCTCTTTCTTTTCGCCCGACTTCTCGGTAGCCTGCCCGCAATAATAAGACTGAGGCAGATAAAACAGGTCGAGGAGACCGAGCAGTGGCAGCCGTTACATCCCGGTGGGCGCGTGGCGTCGCACTTCTGGCCGCGACGACCATTCTGGCGTCCTGCGGCCTTCCGCGCGTTGGGCCTAACAAGAACGAAATCTATGCCGGATCGGTTCAGCGCGAAGGCGATGCCTTCGTCGTGGCGGTGAATGACCGCGTCACCCGTGCGACCGCCCTCGTGCCGTCCTTCGGCTTTTCCGAGAGCTTCAAGAATGCCGGCATCCTCGGCTCCGACATCATCTCGCCCGGCGACATCCTGGGCCTGACCATCTGGGAGAACGTCGATGACGGGCTTCTGGCGGGCGAAGGCGCCAATGCCACCGCGCTCGAAGAGGTGCAGGTCGACGGTCAGGGCTTCATCTTCGTGCCCTATGCGGGCCGCGTGCGGGCAGCGGGCAACACGCCCGAATCGATCCGCCGGATCATCACCGACCGCCTCGCCGACCAGACGCCCGACCCGCAGGTGCAGGTGCGCCGCGTCGCGGGCGACGGATCGACCGTGACCGTGGTCTCGGCATCGGGCACGGCGGGTGTCTTCGCCATCGAACGGCCCACGCGGACGCTGTCGGCGATGCTGGCGCAGGCGGGCGGCATCTCCATTCCGCCCGAAATCGCGCAGGTCTCGGTGCAGCGCGGCGGACAGACCGGCAAGATCTGGTTCCAGGACCTCTATGAGAACCCGCAGATGGATATCGCGCTGCGGGCGGGCGACAAGATCCTGATCCAGGAAGACACCCGTTCCTTCACCGCGCTCGGCGCGCTTGGCGGACAGGCCCGCGTGCCCTTCGAATCCCAGACCCTGTCGGCGGTCGAGGCGCTGGCCACGGTCGGCGGCCTCGTGGCCACGACCTCGGACCCGACGGGCGTCTTCATCTTCCGCAACGAACCCGCGGAGATCGCCAACCAGGTGCTGGGCCGCAACGATCTGATCGGCGCGCAGCGCATGGTCTACGTGCTCGATCTGACCCAGCCCAACGGCATGTTCGTGGCCCGCGACTTCGTCGTGCGCGATCAGGACACGCTCTACGTGACCGAGGCGCCCTTCGTGCAATGGGACAAGACCATCGCCGCGCTGACCGGTTCGCTGGGATCGGTGACCGCCCTCGGCGATCTGGCAAGCTCCGTGGACGACATCGCCACCGGCGGGCTCTGATCTCCATGTCCGGCACGTCGCCGGACCCTGCTGCCGGGGCCCAACCGCCCCGGCATTTGCATGTCTACACCCGCAAGCTGCGCTTCGATGCGCGGATCACGCGCATCCTGGCGCTGTCGGGCTACAAGGTGGTCACCGGCCGTCCGAAGGCGGGCGAGGCGGTGGGCGTCTGGGGCATGTCCCCGCTTGCCGCGCGCGGCGAAACCATGGCCGCCCGCTCCGGCGCGCCCATCGTCCGGATCGAGGATGCCTTCCTGCGCTCGCTCCGGCCCGGGCGCGACGGGGAGCCGCCGGCGGGCCTTCTGATCGACACGACCGGCGTGCATTTCGACCCCGCGGCGCCCTCCGATCTGGAAACGCTGCTCGCCACGCATCCGCTCGACGACACCGCACTGCTGACCCGCGCCAAGAGCGCCATCGCGCGTCTGAAAGCCGCCCATCTGACCAAATATTCCGCGACGCGCACCGACCTGCCCGCGCCCCCGCCGGGCTACGTGCTGGTCATCGACCAGACCCATGAGGACGCGTCGGTCCGGGCCTCGGGCGCCGATCGCAACCGGTTTCGCGAGATGCTCTATCATGCCCGCGAAGAGCATCCGGGCGCGCACATCCTGGTGCGCAGCCATCCCGAGACGCAGGCGGGCCACCGTCCCGGGCACCTCGCCGCCGCCGATCTCGGTCCGAACATGGCACTGCATGACGACCCGATCTCGCCCTGGCTGCTGCTGGAGGGGGCGGTCGCGGTCTACACGGTCTCGTCGCAGATGGGGTTCGAGGCGATCCTCGCCGGGCACAAGCCCCGCCTCTTCGGGCAGCCCTTCTATGCGGGCTGGGGCCTGACCGACGACCGATTCCCGCTCGACCGGCGGCAGCGGCGGCTGTCCCGCGCGCAGCTCTTCGCCGCGACGATGATCCTCTATCCGCGCTGGTACGACCCGTTCCGCGACCGGCTTTGCGAGATCGAGGACGTGCTCGCCGCCTTCGAGGCCGAGACGCGCGCCTGGCGGGACGACCGCGCGGGCTGGGTCGCGCGGGGCATGCGCCTGTGGAAGCGCGCGCCGCTGCAGGCGTTTTTCGGCAAATCGAAGCGGGTCGTTTTCGAGGAGGATCCCGCAAAGGCGCAAGACCTGGCCTCTGAGACGGGCCGCCGGGTGATGGTTTGGGCGGGCAAGGCCCAGCCGGACGAGAACGCGGTCCGCGTCGAGGACGGCTTCCTGCGATCCCGCGGGCTCGGCGCGGAGCTGATCCCGCCGCTGTCGCTCGCGCTTGACGACCTCGGCATCTATTACGATCCCGCGCAGCCGTCGCGGCTGGAGACGGTGATCGCCGAGAGCCCGGCCCTGCCGCCCGATGCGCTGGAGCGCGCGCGGCGGCTGATCCGCTACCTCACGGAAACGGGGCTGTCGAAATACAACCTGCCCGGCGCCGTGCCGGACCTGCCGCCGGGCCGCTGCATCCTCGTGCCCGGCCAGGTCGAGGATGACGCCTCGATCCTCAAGGGCGCGGACGAGGTCGCCACCAACGCCGCCCTCTTGACCCGGGCGCGGGCCGAGAACCCCGACGCGGTGCTGATCTGGAAACCCCATCCGGACGTTTTGGCGGGCCTGCGCGCAGGTGGGGTGGACGCGCCCGAACGCTGGGCCGATGTCACGCTGGGCGCGGCGCCGATGGGCCCGCTGCTGGAGCGCGTGGACGCGGTCTGGACGATCACCTCGCTCACCGGGTTCGAGGCGCTGCTGCGCGGATGCGCCGTCACCGTGCTCGGCACGCCCTTCTATGCGGGCTGGGGCCTGACGCGCGATCTGGGCCGGGTGCCCGCACGGCGGCGCGGCGGGCAGGCGGTGACGCTGGAGGGGCTCGTCCACGCGACGCTGATCGCCTATCCGCGCTACCGCGATCCGGTGACGGGCCGCCCTTGCCCGGTCGAGGTGGTGGCCGAACGGCTCGCCACCGGGCAGGTGCCGATGCCCGGCCCGTTCAACCGCACGCTGTCGAAACTGCAGGGCCATCTGGCCAGCCGCGCGCATCTCTGGCGCTGAGTACCCGCACCTCGGCTCAGTCCGCGCGCACCCAGCGGTGCAGGATATCGCCGCCCACCGCGCGCGTTTCGATGAGCGCGAAGCGATGCGCCTCCGCCAGCCGGTCGATGCCCAGCGCGCCGAGGCTCGGCCGGCCCTCGGCCCCCAGCGCCACACCGGCGGTGAAGCCCATGAATTCATCGACCAGATCGGCCTGCATCAACGTCGCGGCCAGCGCCCCGCCGCCTTCGCAGAAAATTCGCGTCAGCCCCGCCTGTCCCAGCGCATCCAGCACCGATCCGGGATCGAGCTGCCGCCCGGACAGCCTGCAGGGCAGGAGCTTCGCCCCGAGGCCCTGCCAGGCCCGCCGCGTCTCGGACGGCGCATCGGGACCATGGCACAGCCAGACCGGCACGTCGCGCGCGGTCCGCGCGAGTTGACCCATCAGCGGCAGGTCGATGAGCCGCGAGACCACGACGCGCACGGGCTGGCGCGACACGCCCATGCCGCGCGCGGTGAGCGACGGGTCATCCGCGCGCACCGTGCCCGCGCCGACCATGACCGCATCCGATTGCGCCCGCGCGGCATGCACATAGGCCCGCGCGCCGGTCCCGGTGATCCACTGGCTTTCCCCGGTGGCGGTGGCTATCCGCCCGTCGAGGGATGCCGCCAGCTTCAGCGTCACATGCGGCCGTCCCATGCGCACTCGGGTCAAAAAGCCCACGTGATCGCGCCCGGCCTCCTCGGCCATAACGCCAGTCTCAACGGCGACACCCGCGGCCCGCAGCGCGGCAAATCCCCGGCCGAAGACCCGCGGATCGCTGTCGGGAAAGGGGGCGACGACCCGCGCCACCCCGGCGGCGATCAGCGCATCGGTGCAGGGCGGGGTCAGCCCGTGATGGGCGCAGGGTTCGAGCGTGACATAGGCGGTGGCGCCGCGCGCGGCCTCTCCGGCCTGCGCCAGCGCCTGCGGTTCGGCGTGGGGACGACCGCCGGGCGCGGTCCAGCCGCGCCCCACCACGCGGCCCTCCCGGACGATCACGCAGCCCACCGACGGGTTGGGCCAGGTCTGTCCCATGGTGCGGCGGCCAAGGCCCAACGCATGGGCCATGAAGGCGCGGTCGGTCGGGCTCACTTGTCGGGCTGGGCCGCGGGACGCAATTCGCTGACGAATTTGTCGAAATCGTCGGCTTCCTGGAAGTTCTTGTAGACGCTGGCGAAGCGGACGAAGGCCACGGTGTCGATCCGGGCCAGCGCCTCCATGACGATCTCGCCGATCTGCTTCGAGGGGATGTCCGTCTCGCCCATGCTTTCGAGCCGGCGCACGATGCCCGAGATCATCTGGTCGATGCGTTCGGGCTCGACCGGGCGTTTCTGCATGGCGATGCGGATCGAGCGTTCCAGCTTGTCGCGGTCGAAATCCTCGCGCCGGCCGTTGGTCTTGATCACCACGAGGTCGCGCAGCTGCACGCGTTCATAGGTGGTGAAGCGGCCGCCACAGGCCGGGCAGAAGCGCCGCCTGCGGATCGAGACGTGATCCTCCGCCGGGCGGGAATCCTTCACCTGGGTGTCAACGTTTCCGCAAAACGGGCAGCGCATGAGCCGTCCCCCTCGTGTCTGACCTGCTCCGATGGGGTTCGCCCCCACTTATCCACAGCCACTATAGGAGCTTGCGCACACCTTGGGTAGAGGGGAATTTTCGCCGCAAGATACAGGGGGATAGATCACGCGGAAAGATGCGCAACGACCTGGCGACTATGGGGCGCGTCGCGATGTTCGAAGAGGTAGATGCCCTGCCACGTGCCCAGCGCGAGGCGCCCGTCCGTGACCGGAATACCCAGCGATACCGGCAAGAGCGCGGCCTTGATATGGGCGGGCATGTCGTCCGGCCCCTCATAGGTGTGGGTCAGGTAGGCCATGGAGGGATCGGTGGTGGGCGGCACGAGACGGGCGAAATAAGCCCTGAGATCGGTCTGGACCTCCGGATCGGCGTTTTCCTGGATCAGGAGGCTCGCGGAGGTATGGCGGATGAAAAGGGTCAACAGGCCCTGCGCGGTGCCGCTTTGCGCCACCCAATCGGTCACGTCGCGCGTCACCTCGTAGAGCCCTTGCCCCCGCGTCTTAACGATGAATTCCGTCTGCATCTCGACTGCCTGCGTCCGTTGTCCCGGGGGGCAGAGTGCCATGGCGGGTGATGGCTGTCAGGCCCTCAGGACCAGTGCGTCGATCAGGCCTCGCCCACCACGCAGGCCACCTTGGGAAGGTCGCTCTGACCCCAATCGAGCAGGAGCGGGGTGCCGTTGTCATGGCGCGCGGGCATTGCCGCCACCTGCGCCAGCGTTTCGCGGCATTCGGCCAGTTTATCGGCGCTGACGACGATTTCGATCATGTCGCGCGGGTCGTCCTCGATGAGTGCGGCGGCACCCATCGCGGAGACGGTTCCGATCAGGAGGACGGTTCCGGCCAAAGCTGCATGTCTCATTTATCTTTCCTCTCGTCGCTGGCAGACAAACGGCCAACTCCCGGAAAAGTTCAAATTTTTTCGCAGCGATATCGCATCCCCGCCCCTGACGCGAGGTCGCCGGGCCATCTTTGCCGCCGCAGGCAACTTAAGCGCCGGTCGCGCGTTTTGCTCCCAACACCCAAGATGGACCGAAAGGAATTTTCATGACCGACAAGACGCTTTTCATCACCGGGGCCTCCTCGGGTATCGGCGCCGCAACCGCCCGTTCCGCCGTCGAGGCGGGCTGGAATGTCGGGCTTTTCGCCCGCTCCGAAGACAAGCTCGCAGCGCTTTCCGACGAGCTGGGCGACAAGGTCATCGCGCTGCCGGGCGACGTCACCTCCATGGAAAGCCAGATGGAGGCACTCAAGACGCTCAACCACAAGTTTGGCGGCGTCGACGCGGCCTTCGCCAATGCCGGCACCGGCCTTTCGGCTGCGGGCACCGAGGCGGGCGATCCCGAGGAATGGGAGAAGATGATTCAGATCAACATCATGGGTCTGCTCTGGACGGTCAAATCGGTGATGCCCTATCTCAAGGAACGCAAGGGCCACCTGCTGCTGACCGGCTCCGCCGCGGGGCGCATCCACATCGCGGGGTCGGTCTACGGCGCCTCGAAATGGTTCGTGCACGGCTATGGCGGCAACCTCGCCGACGAGATGCGCGAATTTGGCGGCCGCTGCACCATCATCGCGCCGGGCATGGTCGATACCGCCTTCTTCGACAGCCCCAAGCCCGACAAGCTGCAGCCAGAGGACATCGCGCGCTCGGTCGTTTTCGCGCTCAACGCCGATGCGCGGGCGACGATCCGCGAAGTTTTCGTGATGCCGACGAACTGAGGTATCGCATGATTCGGGCGGAGCGTGATGCTCCGCCCGCTTCGTCCGACCGGGGCGTCAGCACTCGGTCAGATCGTCCTGTTCGGGATAGAAAGGCGATCTGGGTCCGGTGACCGTCGTTTCGACATCTACGTCGATCATCCGTGATGCGGTGGCGGGCACAGCACCGACCCCCGCCAGCACCAGCGTCACAATAATCAGCTTGCGCAACATGACATCCTCCTTCGGGCAATGGAGGGGATATCGGAAACGCCTGCCGGCGCCCCAAGCGCATGGCGCGCAAAGGTGATGGCCCGCGACGATTTCGTGCGCGGCAGGTTCGCGAATTATGAGGATTGGGCCCTGATCGTAGCGCGCCCCGCGCGAGGCCATGCGGCCAGCGACGCCTCAGCCGAAAAGCCGCGCGCCCTGTTCGTCGATCATCTGCTTGGCCTTGCGCAACGACGCCTCGAAGGCTTCGTCCCGGTCGCGGATGACGTCGGCGCGGATCATGCGATGGGACTTGGTCTCGCCGTCCACCTCGCCTTCGATGGTCGCCGCGATGCGGAACTGGCCGTCTTCGGGGATCGGATCGACGATGATCCGGAAGCCGTTATGCGCGATCGGTTCGGCGGCAGGGCCCTTCGAGGACCCGCCGCCACCACCGCCGAAAAGACGTTTCAGAAACGACATTCGCCCGCCTTACTGGTCGAGGAACGACCGCAGCTTCCGCGACCGCGAGGGATGCTTGAGCTTGCGCAGCGCCTTCGCCTCGATCTGGCGAATGCGCTCCCGCGTGACGCTGAACTGCTGGCCCACCTCTTCTAGCGTGTGATCGGTGTTCATGCCGATGCCGAAGCGCATCCGCAGCACCCGCTCTTCGCGGGGCGTGAGCGAGGACAGGACCCGCGTGGTGGTTTCCTTGAGGTTGTCCTGGATGGCCGCGTCGAGGGGCAGAACCGCGTTCTTGTCCTCGATGAAATCGCCAAGCTGGCTGTCTTCCTCGTCGCCGATGGGCGTCTCGAGCGAGATCGGCTCCTTGGCGATCTTCATCACCTTGCGGACCTTCTCGAGCGGCATCTGCAGCTTCTCGGCCAGCTCCTCGGGCGTGGGCTCCCGGCCGATCTCGTGCAGCATCTGACGGCCCGTGCGCACCAGCTTGTTGATCGTCTCGATCATGTGCACCGGGATGCGGATGGTGCGCGCCTGGTCCGCGATGGAGCGGGTGATCGCCTGGCGGATCCACCAGGTCGCATAGGTCGAGAACTTGTAGCCGCGGCGATACTCGAACTTGTCGACGGCCTTCATCAGGCCGATATTGCCCTCTTGGATCAGGTCCAGGAATTGCAGCCCGCGATTGGTGTATTTCTTGGCGATGGAGATCACGAGGCGCAGGTTCGCCTCGACCATTTCCTTCTTGGCCTGCCGGGCTTCCTTCTCGCCCTTCTGGACCTGCTGCACGATGCGGCGGAATTCCGAGATGTCGAGGCCGACATACTGGCCGACCTGCGCCATGTCGGAGCGCAGCTCTTCGACCTTGTCGGTCGATTTCTCGATGAAGGTCTGCCAGCCCCGCCCGTCTTTCGCCGCCATCCGGTCGAGCCAGTTGGGATCGAGCTCGTAGCCGCGATATTCGTCGATGAATTCGCGCCGGTTGATCCGCGCGTGATCGGCCAGCTTCACCATGGCGCTGTCGATCGACATGATCCGGCGGTTGATGCCGTAGAGCTGGTCGATCAGCGCCTCGATGCGGTTGTTGTGCAGGTGCAGTTCGTTCACCAGCTCGACGATTTCCGAACGCAGCTTCTGATAGGTGGTCTCGTCGCTGTCGGAGAAGGAATTGTCCTCGTTCAGCGTGGCCGAGATGCGGTTGTCCTGCATCGCGGCGAGCTGTTCGTAATCCTGCGCGATCCGGTCGAGCGTCTCGAGAACGCGCGGCTTCAGCGCGGCCTCCATCGCCGCGAGCGACATGTTGGCCTGCTCGTCGTCGTCCTCGTCGTCGTCGCTCGAGCTGATCGGGTTGCCGTCGGCGTCGAGCTCGGGCTCGTCCTTCTTTTCGGACTTGGGCGCGGGGGCCGCGGCGGAATCGACCACGGCCTCGGCCACGCCTTCCAGCTCGTCGCCCATCTGCCCGGAGAAGGTCGTCTCGAGGTCGATCACGTCGCGCAGCAGGATGTCCTCGGAGAGGAGTTCCTCGCGCCAGATGGTGATCGCCTGGAAGGTCAGCGGGCTTTCGCAGAGACCCGCGATCATGGTGTTGCGGCCGGCCTCGATGCGCTTGGCGATGGCGATCTCGCCCTCGCGGCTCAGAAGTTCGACCGACCCCATCTCGCGCAGGTACATGCGCACCGGGTCGTCGGTGCGGTCGAGCTTCTCGCTGCCGCCCGCCGAGACCGCCACGTCGCGGCCCTTCGAGGCGTCCACCACCTCGGTGGAGCCCTTGTTGGCGTCGTCGTCTTCCTCGGCTTCCTCGTCGTGCTCGGTGACCTGGATGCCCATTTCCGAGAGCATCGACATCACGTCCTCGATCTGGTCCGAGGACACCTGGTCCTGCGGCAGAACCTCGTTCAGCTGGTCGTAGGTGATGTAGCCACGTTCGCGCGCCTCGGCGATCATCTTCTTGACCGCAGCCTGGCTCATGTCGAAGGAGACGTCGTCGTCCGGGCTGTCCTGCTTGGCGTCGTCGTTATCTTTGGCGGCCATTCAGTGCTCCATATCGAGGGCGAGTATCACACGGGGCGATTCGTTGATTCGAATCATTAGCGCGATCCACTGATTCGCACACCCGTCTGGCCCCATTCTTTCTTCGGTTTATGCGCATTAGCCGCTATTCCGGCCTTTTGCGAAGGTGATATTGTCGAGAAGCTCCGCGAAAGACTTCCGCTCGGCCCTGTCGATCAGGGCGCCATTGGCGCCCGTCTCGTAATCGGTGTCGTCCTCCTGGACGGCGCGCGTGGCTTGCGCACGGGCCGCGGCGGCTTGGCTCAGGCGCCAGGTGCGCGCCTCGCTGCCGGCCTCCTGCGCCTCTTCGACCGCCTCGGCGATCTCGGCTTCGAGGCCCCGCGCGGCGTCGAGCTTGGCCATCTCCTCGGCCACGGTCAGCCGGGCAAGCTCCAGATCGCCGGGATGACGCAAGCACGGCGTGATCGCGACATGGCGTGCGGACAGAAGGGTTTCAAGGGCCTCCGCCCCGATTGCCGCCTCCGCTGCGGCGCGGGCGGCCTCGGCGCTGCCTGGCTCCGCGCGCAAAAGCGCGGCGCAGAGCGCGCGGTGTTCGGCATCGGCGAAATCCATCGTCTCGAGTGCCGCCTCGAATTCCTCGATCAGGGCAGGCGCCGCGATCAGCGTGGCGCAGATCACCGCCTCGCGCATGCGCCGCTCGCCCTCGGGCCCGGCGGCCACCAGAAGCGAGGCCTTCACCGCCTCGGACGGCGCGGCGGGCGCGCCCTTCGGTGTCCAGGCGCGGCGCGGCCCCGGCGATGACGCCCGCTGAGGGCGGAAGAGCTGCCAGCGCAATTCCTTGATCTCGGAGCCGTAATGGTGCCGCAGCGACGGGTCCTTGATTTGCGAGATGGTCTCCCGCAACGACCGGTCGAGCGCGGCCTTGCGCTCGGGACTGTCGAACACGCGGCCTTCGGTCTCGCGCCGCCACAGAAGCTGCACCATCGGCAGCGCCTGGTCGAGCACGCGGGCCACGGCATCCGCCCCCTCCGCGCGGATCAGATCGTCCGGATCCTGCCCGTCCGGCATCAGCGCAAAACGCAGCGACTTTCCCGCCTCCATCAGCGGCAGCGCGAGGTCGATCACCCGATGCGCCGCGCGCAGGCCCGCCTTGTCGCCATCGAGCGCGATGATCGGCTCGTCCGCGACCCGCCACAGCATCTGCAGCTGGCTCTCCGTGACCGCCGTGCCGAGGGGCGCCACCGCGGCGGCGAAGCCCGCGCGCACCAGCGCGATCACGTCCATGTAGCCCTCGGCCACCACCAGCCTCTGCCCCTTGCCCGCCGCCTCGCGGGCAGGCCCCAGATTGTAGAGGTTGCGGCCCTTGTCGAAAAGCTCGGTCTCGGGCGAATTGAGGTACTTGGCCTTGTCGCCGGGATCCATCGCGCGCCCGCCGAAGGCGATGGCGCGGCCGCGCCCGTCGCGGATCGGAAACAGGATGCGGTTGCGGAAGACGTCATAGGGCGTGCCGCCCCGGGTCGACGGCTTGGCAAGCCCCGCCCCCATGATCAGATCCGGCGCCACGCCCTTGCCCGTCAGGTGATCCCACAGGCTCTGCCAGCCCTCGGGCGCGAAGCCGATCTCGAACCGCTCGAGCGCCGCGGCATCGAGCCCGCGGCCCGCGAGATAATCCCGCGCGCCCGCAGCGGCGCCGGTTTTCAGCTGCATCCGGTAGAAGCGCACCGCGTCTTCCATCACCTCCGCGAGCTGCGTGCGCCGGTCGGCCTTTTCCTGCGCCTTGGGGTCGCGCGCGGGCATCGGCATGCCCGCCTCGCCGGCGAGGATCTCCACCGCCTCCATGAAGCCCACGTTCTCGCTGTCCTTCACGAAGGAAATCGCGTCGCCCTTCGCCTGGCAGCCGAAACAATAGTAGAAGCCCTTGCGGTCATCGACATGGAACGACGCGGTCTTCTCGTGGTGGAAAGGGCACGGCGCCCACATGTCGCCCTTGGCCTGGTTCGACTTGTGCTTGTCCCACAAGACCTTGCGGCCCACGACCTGGCTCAGGGACGTGCGGCTGCGCAATTCATCGAGGAAACCGGGGGGCAGACTCATGTGCCGAATATCGGGCTCTTGGCCGCCAGAGTCCAGAAGGCCGGGCGCGCGTTGCCCGTTGCGCACCCGGCCCTGTCGCATGCGGCACCGGCGCTGCGAGCGCCGGTCGCCTCGGGTCGCGTCACCTCACATCTGGGCGCATTACATCTGGGCGCATTGAGTGGCCCAGGCCTCACCGATCGCGGGGCCGAGCACGTCGCGGTCGAGCGAATAGATCCACTCGGCCATCAGCGGCACGGTTTCGGCGTATTTCTCGCCCTCGCCCGAAAGGCCCTGGACGACATCGGTCAGCGCGCGCTCCGCATCGGCGCCGTCCTGGCGCGCCTCGACCACGCGCATGACGATCTCGGCCTGCAGGCCGCATTCATCGGCGCCGCTCTGGGCCAGCGCCGGGGCGGCGAGCCCGAGGCAGGCGGCGGTCGCGATCCAAATGGTCTTCATGGGTCTCTCCGTTCTGATCCGTCATTCTGGTCCAACTGCCGCCAGACCTATGCGGCATGGGCCGGGCTGTCACCTCTCATCTGCTTGAGGCGTCGCGCGGTCCGGCCGGGGTCCGCCCTGCCCCGGACCGGCACGCCTGCCGCCTAGAGGCCCTTGGCGCGGTAGGCGCCCGCCACCCGCTCGATCGCGACCATGTAGGCGGCGGTGCGCAGGTCGGTCACGTCCTCGCGTTCGATCCAGGGCTTGCGCATCGACTGGTAGGCCTCGCGCATCGTGTCGTCGAGGCCCGACAGCACCAGCTCCAGCTCGGTCGCGCCGTGCATGTACTTGTCCTTGAAGCTTTCCGAGACCGACCAGGTGTCGCCCAGCGCCGAGGAGAGCCGCTCAAGCTCGTCGACCACAAGAGTGTGCCGCCGCTCGTCGAGGCGTCGCTGCATCCGCCCGAAGCGGATATGGCTGAGGTTCTTCACCCATTCGAAATAGGACACCGTCACGCCGCCCGCATTGGCGTAGAGATCGGGGATCACCACGACGCCCCGCTCGCGCAGCTTGTCGTCGGCGCCCGAGGTGATCGGCCCGTTCGCCGCCTCGATGATCAGCTTGGCCTTGATGCGATCCACGTTGTCGAGGTTGATGACCCCTTCGAGCGCGGCCGGGATGAGGATGTCGCATTCCTCTTCCAGAACCTTCTCGCCCTTCTCCACGAAGGTGGCATGCGGGTAATCCTTCACGCCGCCGGTTTCGTTCATGTGGTCGCGCAGGTGGTCGACGGCGATCCCTTTCTCGTTCCAGATCGCGCCGTCCCGCTCGACGATGCCGACGATCCGCGCGCCGTCCTCCTGGGCCAGGAACTTGGCCGCGTGATAGCCCACATTGCCGAGGCCCTGCACGATGATCCGCTTGCAATCGAGATCGCCCTCGAGACCCGCGCGCCGCTTGTCCTCGTCATGGCGGAAGAACTCGCGCAGGGCGTATTGCACGCCGCGGCCCGTGGCCTCGACCCGGCCGTGAATACCGCCCGCATTCAGGGGCTTGCCGGTGACGCAGGCGCGCGCGTTGATATCCGTGGTGGCCATCCGGGCATACTGGTCGGCGATCCAGGCCATCTCGCGTTCGGAGGTGCCCATGTCGGGCGCCGGCACGTTCTGCGAGGGGTTGATGAGGTCGCGCTTGATCAGCTCGTAGGCGAAGCGCCGGGTGATCATCTCCATCTCACGCTCGTCGTATTCGCGCGGATCGACGCAGAGCCCGCCCTTGGAGCCACCGAAGGGCGCCTCCACCAGCGCGCACTTGAACGTCATCAGCGAGGCCAGCGCCTCGACCTCGTCCTGGCTGACCGAATTGTCGAAGCGAATACCGCCCTTTACCGGCTCCATATGTTCCGAATGCACCGAGCGGTAGCCGACGAAGGTCTTCATCTCGCCCCGCAGCCGGACCCCGAAGCGCACGATGTAGGTGGAGTTGCAGACGCGTATCTTCTCGCGCAATCCGGGACTGAGCTCCATCCGATCGGCTGCCCGGTTGAACATGTGGTCCACGCTTTCTCGAAAGGTGGGCTCCGACTGTGCGGAAGATGCCATGAAGTTCGTCCTTTTCGTCGTAAAAGAGCACGCGGATCGCCGCACCATTGCCCGATTCCCCGACTCACTTCAGGCAGATTAGCTTCCCCTGCCGCACCGTCCACGTTCTGCCCGCGAATTAAGCAATGGGGCGGGATTGTGGCGACGATTTTCCAGCGTGGAAACGGTCATCGCCCGATGTCTCGAATTGTCGACACATCAATTTGGAACGCCCCAATCGACACGGCTTGTCGCCATAAATCGGCCCGCTTGGTCGGACAGAAACATTCCCAAAGGGCGTAGTGCGTCCTTTCCAACGATAATTGTGAGTGAACGGCCCAGTGCTTGGGTAGAAAGGTACGGAATGTGCACAACCAACGATAAAGGAGCGGGCCGCGTCCTGTCGGGGCTGCGCATGGCAACCGGAGGCGCGGCAACCGCGATCGGTCGCTTTCTGCGCGCCGAGGACGGCACCATGTCCTATGTGGCTATCTTCGGCTCCATCGCCTTCATGACCATGGGCGGTATCGGGATCGACCTGATGCATGCCGAAATGAAACGCAACAAGATCCAGGCGACGCTGGACCGCGCGGTGCTTGCCGCCGCGGACCTCGAGCAGGGCCTCGATCCCGAGCTGGTCGTTCGTGACTATTTCGACAAGATGCTGATGCCCGACGCGCTCACCTCGGTGGTCGTCGACGAGGGCCTCAACTACCGCAAGGTCACCGGCACCGCGCTTGAGACGATGCCCTCGAACTTCACCAAGTTCGTCGGGATCGACACGCTCAAGTCCGACGGCACCTCGACCGCCGAGGAATACATCCAGAACGTCGAGATCTCGCTCGTTCTCGATATCTCGGGCTCGATGGGCCAGGGCGAGAAGATGGCGCAGCTGCGCGCCGCCGCGAACACCTTCGTGGAGACGGTCCTCGCGGCCGACAACGAAGGCCTCGTGTCGATCTCGCTCGTGCCCTACTCGGAGCAGGTCAATGCCGGCCCGCTGATCACCGACACGATGAACGTCAACTGGCAGCACGGCTATTCCCACTGCCTCGAGTTCCCCTCGACCGCCTTCAGCTCCGCCGCGCTCGACACGACCGCGACCTACGAGCAGACGCAGCATTTCCAGTGGAACTATTACGGCGTGAACGAGGTGGTCGACACGGTCTGCCCGCAATACAGCTACGAGCGGATCCAGCCCTTCACCTCGAACGAGGCGGCGCTGAAGAACCAGATCGCCAAGCTCGAGCCGCGGGCCGGCACGTCGATCTATCTCGGCATGAAGTGGGGCACGGCGCTGCTCGATCCCTCGACCCGGGCGATCAACGACAACGTCATCGCGTCCGGCAAGGGCAATGCGAACTTCGCCGGGCGTCCCTTCGAATACGGACGCGAGGATACGCTGAAGACCGTGGTCCTGATGACCGACGGTCAGCACAGCAAGTCCTTCCGCATCTCCGACTGGGCCTATGACAGCGCCAGCGACCGCGAGACCTGGGCGCGCAACAACCTGTGGTACTACCTGCAGCGCAACGTCTCCTCGCGCAACTGGTCGAACTTCTACTACCAGAAGCAGAACACCGAACTCGGCGACCAGCTTCTCAACGGGGTCTGCGAGGCGGCCAAGGCACAGGACATCGTGATCTGGTCGGTGGGCTTCGAGGTGACCGAACACGGTGCCGCGGTGATGCAGAACTGCGCCTCCTCCCCGGCTCACTACTTCGACGCCCAGGGCACCGAGATCGAAGAGGCCTTCCACTCCATCGCCCGTGCGATCAACCAGCTGAGGCTCACCCAATGACGCGTAATCTCCTGAACTCCGCCCGCCACTTCTGGCAGAACGAAGACGGTGCCACGCAAGTTGTGCCCTTCGCCCTCTGGATGCCGGTCTTCGTGGCGACCATCCTCTCGGGTATCGAATTGTCGGCCGTCACGGTCCGGCATACCGCCCTCGAGCGGGCCCTCGACGAAACCGTCCGCGACGTGCGTCTCGGCACCGGCACGATCTACGATCACAACTCGCTCAAGACGTCCATCTGCGAGCGGGCCGCGATCCTGCCCGATTGCATGAACACGCTGCAGCTTGAAATGGTGAAGCTCGACATGCGTGCCTGGACCGATCCGCCCGCCGACGTGAAATGCGTCGACCAGGGCAGCACCGTCGCGCCGGTCGTCGACTTCGAATACGGACGCGACAACGAGCTGATGTATTTGCGCGCCTGCTACGAATTCGAGCCCGTCGCGCCGACCTCCTACTTCTCGGAAGCGATGGTCACCGATGCGAATGGCTACTCGGCCATCGTCTCAACCTCTGCCTTCGTGCAGGAACCGCTGTGAGGACATGACAATGTTGACTTCAATCAAACGCCACCTGTCCCGGTTCCGCGACGAGAATACGGGCTCCATCTCGGTCGAAGCCGCCATCGTCTTTCCGGCTCTGATCATCCTGTTCTTCGCGACCTGGGTCTGGTTCGACGTCTCGCGCCAGCAAGCCGTGAACCAGAAGGCCAACTACACGATCGGCGATGCCATCTCGCGGGAAACCGATCCGCTGAACAACGCCTATATCGACTCCTCCTATTCGCTGTTGCAGCACCTGACGCGCTCCAATGCGGCGGGCACCGACCTGCGGATCTCGGTGGTGGAGTACAACTCCGCCGGCGCCGGCAGCTACGACCTGCTCTGGTCGGAAGCCCGCGGCGTCTATCCCCCGCTGGTGAATGGCGATCTGGTCGGTATGGAGTTCCGCCTGCCGATCATGTCGAACGGCGACCAGGTGGTTCTGGTGGAAACGTGGGAAGACTACGTGCCCGCAGCCAGCGTGGGTCTGTCGGCCTTCGAAATCCAGACCTACTCCTTCACTCGCCCGCGCTTCGCCCCGCAGATCCACTTCGAGGGCAAGACCTTCAATGCCAACAATGGCTGGGGCAACGGCGACCAGGATGCGGCCGGCAACTCGCTGTGCAACAACAACGCCGAGAACGCCGAGTGGAACCTTGCCGACAGCACCACGCATGAAGAATGCGCGGACAATGTCGACGGCAAGGAAAACCAGGGCGGCGGCACGTCCAAGAAGAGCAGCGGCGCCTGATCCTCAGGCGTCCTCGCGGCCCCGCTCGGCCAGAAGGATCGCGATCGCATCGGCCATCGGCTTCGCCTGATGGCTGGGCGTGATCCCGCCCACCGCGACGCGCTTTCCCAGAACCCAGTAAAGACCCGGCCGCCAGCATCGCGCTTGCGGCCGGTTCATGTTGAGCACGAAGCCGTTCGAGGGCTTCATCGCAAAGGCCCCGCGCTCCACGCTGCGGATGTCGGCGATCGGGGCCAGAACGGTCCCGGCGCTGTCCACCAGCGCCTCGCGCGTCAGGATCAGCGACAGCGCGGTGGCGGCATGCATCGCGCGCGCCAGCCAGAACGCCCCGATCCCCATCGCCACCAGCAGCACCTGCCAGGCCGGTTCGGGCGGCGTCGCCGCCGCCACGTAAAGCACCAGCGCCCCGAGCAGCACGAGGCTCGAGATACCGAACCAGCGCCGCGCCGGTGAGGCGGATACCCGGGCGAGAACCTCTTCTGACATGATCGCGCATCTCCTGCTGCAGCTCCTGCCCGACTGCCTTTAGGACCTCTGGTCGGCAATGGAAACAGCGCGCCCTTTTCCTCCGCGCCCCGGCATGCCATCGTCGCGCCGACAGACCGGGGGAAAGCATGACCATCACCACCTGCATCTTCGACGCCTATGGCACGCTGTTCGACGTGGCCGCCGCCGCCCGCACCGCCGCGGAAGAGCCCGGGCGCGGCGCGTTGAAGGCCGTCTGGACCGATCTCGCCGAAGACTGGCGGCAGAAGCAGCTGCAATATACCTGGCTGCGCGCGATCACCGGAGAGCATTGCTCGTTCTGGCAGGTCACCTGCGACGGGCTCGACTGGGCGATGGAGCGGCGCGGCCTCGACACGGATGCGGAACTGCGCGAGCGGCTGCTTGCGCTATACTGGGAGCTGGCGCCGTTCCGCGAGGTGCCGATGATGCTGGGCCGGCTGAAGGCCGCGGGCAAGACCTGCGCGATCCTGTCCAACGGCAGCCCCGACATGCTGGAAGGCGCGGTCGACAGCGCCGGGATCGGCGAATATCTCGACGCCGTGCTGTCGGTCGAGGATGTGGGCATCTTCAAGCCCGCGCCCCAGGTCTACGACATGGTCGAGGCGCGCTTCGGCTGTGCCCGCGACAAGGTGCTCTTCGTCTCGTCGAATGGCTGGGACGCGGCGGGGGCGGCGGGCTACGGGTTCCAGACCGCCTGGGTGAATCGCAAGGACGAACCGGTCGACCGCCTGCCCGCCCGGCCCCATCACGTCCTGTCCGATCTCACCACCCTGCCGGAGCTTGCCGCCTGATGCCGACCTTCACCACCTCCGACGGGCTGTCGCTGCATTACACCGTTGAGGGCGACGGCCTGCCGCTGCTGTGCCTCGCCGGGCTGACGCGCGACGTGCACGATTTCGACTATGTCGCGCCGCATCTTGCGGGCGTGCGGCTCATTCGGCTCGATTACCGCGGGCGGGGCAAATCCGACTGGGCGGACCCCGCCACCTACACGATCCCGGTGGAGGCGCGCGACGCGCTGGAACTGCTCGACCACCTCGGGATCGAACGGGCCGCGATCCTCGGCACCTCGCGCGGCGGGCTCATCGCGATGATGCTGGCGGCGACGATGAAGGAGCGGCTTCTGGGCGTCGCGCTCAACGATATCGGGCCGGAGATCGCTGAGGAAGGTCTCGCCACGATCCGCGATTATCTGGGCCGCAACCCGGTCTGGAAGACCTACGAGGAAGCCGCGCAGGTCATTGGCCAGCGGCTCGCGGGCTTTGCCAACGTGCCGCAGGCGCGCTGGGACAACGAGGTGCGGGTGCTCTTCCGCGAAGGGCCCGACGGGCTGGTCATTCCCTACGATCCGAAGCTGCGCGAGGCGGTGCTGGAAAGCGGCGCGCAGCCCGCGCCCGATCTCTGGCCGCTCTTCGATGCGCTGGCGGGTCTGCCGCTTTGTGCGATCCGGGGGGCGGGATCGAACCTGCTGGCCCCGGAGACCTTCGCCGAGATGCAGCGGCGGCGTCCCGACATTATCGCGGCCGTCGTGCCCGACCGGGGTCATATCCCGTTTCTCGACGAGGCGGAGGCGCTGGAGGCGCTGCACCGCTGGCTTGCAGCCCTGCGCTGATGGATATCGACCGCATCCGCGCCGCCGCCCGGCGCCTGTCGGGCCATGCGCTGCGGACCCCGCTCCTGTCCTCGCCCTTTCTCGACAAGGTCGCGGGCCGGCGGGTGCTGGTGAAGCCCGAATGCCTGCAGCACACCGGCAGTTTCAAGTTCCGCGGGGCGTGGGCCGCTCTGTCCGCCCTCGCCGCGGAAGACCGCGCCGCGGGCGTCATCGCCTATTCCTCGGGCAACCATGCGCAGGGCGTGGCGCGGGCGGCGCGGGCGCATGGCGCGTCCGCAATCATCGTGATGCCCGCCGACGCGCCGGCGCTGAAGATCGCCAATACCCGCGCGCTCGGCGCGGAGGTCGTGCTTTATGACCGCGCGACGGAGGATCGCGACGCCATCGGCAAGGCGCTTGCCGCCGAGCGCGGCCTGACGCTGATCCGGCCTTTCGACGATCCCGAGGTGATCGCGGGACAGGGCACGACCGGCCTCGAGATCGCGGAGGACGCCCGGGCGCTCGGCATCGCGGCGGCGGATGTGCTCGTCTGTTGCGGCGGCGGCGGCTTCACCTCGGGCATCGCGCTGGCGCTCGAGGCCGAGGCGCCGGGGCTGCGGGTGCGGCCGGTGGAGCCCGAAGGCTTCGACGACGTGTCCCGCTCGCTGGCGGCGGGCCGGATCGAGCGGAACGCCACCAGCGCGGGCGGGCTCTGCGACGCCATCGTCACACCCCAGCCCGGGGATCTGACCTTTCCGATCCTGCAGCGGCTGTGCGGCCCGGGGATCGTGGTCTCCGAGACCGAGGCGCTGCGCGCGATGGCGGCGGCCTTCCTGCGGCTGAAGCTGGTGGCCGAACCGGGCGGCGCGGTGGCGCTCGCGGCGGCGCTGTTTCACGCGGACGCGTCGGACGGGGATGCGGTGATCGTCACCATCTCGGGCGGCAATGTCGATCCGGACGTCTTCGCGCGCGCGCTGGCGACGCTGGCGGCATAGGGGCCCGGTTCAGCCGGTTATCGCAGCGCCCCTTCGCGCGGCTGATGACGCGCGTCGGAGCCGTGGGGACGATTTCCCGCGGATCGTGCAGGCGGCACGGGTGGCAGGGGGCGCTGCCCAAGCGTTGGTTGCACCTCGATAACTTCTCATACCACCACGATCACGTCGTCGAGGATGCATCTCGACCAGTTCTTTTTCCTGGGGTGCGGTTGCGTTTTACGTCTGCTTGCGGCGTATTCCGTTGAAAAACCCGCGCTTGATCGAGGGCCGTGGTGCTGATTCAATTCCGCCGATGGGTGGGAGGATTGGCGATGATGGGACCGAGGAAG
>NZ_FTOQ01000016.1 GCF_900156805.1 Roseivivax lentus
CCCCGACGAACTCCGTCAGAGGCAAGGTTCCACATGGGTCAAATCTCAGTGACAATTCCGACTGCTGCCGGGTCAGTTCTCGGTGACATCCAACATTGAGTGGCTTAAAACACAAACAGCGTTCTTGCCCTCGATCTTGGAATACAACCAGTCTTTGCCCGCTGATGCCGAAAAAGATGTGAACCTCAAACAAGTCGTCTTCGTGCCTATCGGCTCCGATGGGTCGATATTCCACCCGGGTCTGAAGCGAGATGGTTTTTATCGAATAACTGGTGTTGATGGTGAAGACGACATCGAGGACTTCCATGTCGCGCTGATAGCACTTCAGTCGAGGGTTGTGCCTGCATGGCGCAGGCCAACGCCCAGCGGTTTCTGGACGCAGGTCAGAGCTGTCGACTGGCGGCGAATGACCATGAGCGAGCTGGAGGCGGAAGCGTCAGGGGCATCCGCGTAAGCGACTGAATTCCGGAAATTTAACTATCACCGAACCTGGCGATGCCTTTCGCCAGATCAATCAACCTGTGCGCTCAAAAAAGGAGAAGAGCATGAAATACGTCAATCTGAACCCGCTAATTGTTTCGAAATTAAAGGGCAAAATTCCCTCTACGACGGAAATTCAGTTTGCTACGCGCTTGGGGCTCAACCTCAGCGACCAAGTGGCTATGCGATATGACGTTGTAAGATCGAAGAATCAACATCGCTTTCAAAGCCAAATTTTGCTGACACCACAAGTGGATCTGAATAAGCTCAAATTTTGGCTCGGAATTGAATACCTGAAAATAAAAGGTAAATATACCAACTGTATAGACTGGGAGGTCCTACAAGCAGAGATTGCGTTGTGTTCCGACGGAAGTTGCCGGATTGAAGATCATGGAAATGGTGAATTCCATATAATTTTTGATCACCCGACTCCTAAATGTGTTATCTGCACAATGCAAAAGCTTCATGCTTGGCCCGAAGTGCATACGGAGGGGGAAATTTACAGTATCAAGATCGCAATGCAGGTGGTCAGCCAAAGTGTAGAATCTGAACTGTGTCACTGGCAGGTGGTTGATCTGCTATGGAGACATTTCCTTCCGCCATCTGAAGTTTGGAACGTTCAGGAAGGTCTTCCATACTCTCTGAACTCCGATGGCGACGATGGTTCAGGGGATATTTATTCCCCGCAAGGTGGTGCTATTGCACGTGGTGAGCTCTGGATGAATCGTCATATAGATGATATTTGGAGATCATACGGAATTCGATATCCAAAATCTTCGAGATTTCTTGAGTATTTGGAGCCATCCAGCTACGTGCAGGCCCAGGCAGATGGGGCTATTTTCTTTGGTGGCCCTGAGGAGGAAATATATTTCTTCGTCAGTAACCATGCATTCCCGAGTTGTGGTCGAGGTGACGAACGCGCTAGTGGTCGTGGCACCGAAACATATTTGCCAAGCATTGTGGTGTCCATCCGCGGTGATGAGTTGCGCCACAACAATCTTACCAATTGCTATGCGATTGGTGACGGCCTGCGTCAAATTGGCCGGAAATACCTCAAGTTCTGGCTACCCGTCCTTAACGTTACCGGCGGTTGCCTAATCACATCGGCTGAACTCGAAAGGTTCCGGAATGGCGGATGCTTCGCTGCTCGTCAGGCTGCATTGGCCAAGCGGGAGAAGGATGCATATCTCAATCCTCGCGCGCTAGGTCGCAGGAAGCGGACAGGCTGGAAGCGAACTGCGAACGAAGACTTCGAAGGTCTGACGCCATTTGCGGAGCTAAATGAGCGGGTTGCCGCTGCAGTGAGAAACGCAGCGAAAACATGGGCGTATCTGAGGTAGGCCGATAACAGGTTGGGGTGCTCACGGCGTTCGTCATGTTGGACGATGCAGGCGTGGGCATCCCCAATTTTTTCAAATGGTTATTGGCCGATAGCAGCAGACTTCGAAACGTAGTCTTTCTCAATTGGAGTTCATCCGTGGGTTCGCGGGGGGGGGGGCTACGCGACGAACTGAAACTCCACCCGAGTGGGGTTCGCGAAGATGGCTTTCTCGCTCCTCCGCTTCCAACGGTTATAGAGTGTCTTGTGTGACCCATACTCGCGCGGCGCGTCCCGCCATCACAAGCCATTGCGATTGATGAAGATAATCCCGCTCAGAACGCGCCGATCATCGACACGAGGCTTGCCATGGGACTTCAGAAAATAGGGCTCCAGACGCGCCATCTGCGCATCGCTCAGCCAGAAGAGATCAGACATATCACCGCTCTGTTTTCGTGCGGTGAATCACGACCGCACAAACAGATCAATGGGTCTTGAGCCTAACATGTGTCCCGCTTGCAGAGCGGAAACCTCGTGTGCTTGGGCAAAGGGTCGTGCAGTCGGCCCGTAGACAGACTCGGTAAATTCGCGGCGCTCGAACGCGTCCGGCTCGTTGAGAGCTGGGATGTGCCGCATCAGGTCTGCTCGCGCGGCAGTCCCAATAGTCTTCAGGGCGTTTGGCCCAGGATAGAAACTCTCGCTCGGGGTGCCCTCGGCGATAACGATCTGGTGTCGCTCGAAAAGCAGGTGAACGTAGGTCACGTCGCGCTTGCCGTGGGCAACCCGCACACCGCGTGTTTCGCGCGCGAGATGTATCGCCCGGACAAGGTGGTCAGGTCCGAGCATCATCCCGTGTTGGCGTGAGACCAGCAAGTCGCGCTCGTTTCCGAGAACTCCTTCTTTAATAAGGATCGGTCGCAGCTTTTCGTTTTCGCGCAGCGCCCTCGCGTTAACGTGAGACATGCCGATCCAGAGCAAGGGCTGCGGTCCGTGGTCGAGCGTCGTGACAAGTTCGCCCGGTTTGAGTGTTTCGATTGGCACGTCGCCACGTGGGGTCAAGATTTGCGTCCCCTTTGCGAAGCAAACGATTCCGGTATTGTCATAAGAATAGCTTGACGCCGTCGCGCCCTGCATGGTCAACGAGTTAAAGCCGAACTGCGTTTTGTCTGAATAATCGACGGCTTTGCCTTCGTCGTCGAAGGCGTTCGATTGGTTCAGGATGCCATCGTCCGCTTGGTCTGCGCGGAGTTCGTCGAGGCTATCGTAGTAGCCGGACAAGTCGATAAAATCGTTGTTCGTCTGGTCGCCGTCGCCGAGCGCACCGGTATTACCAAAATTGAAATCGGTTATCGTGTTGTTGCCGTCCGAGACGATAAAGATGTCGTTGCCGTCGCCGCCGGTCAGGCTGTCGTCGCCGACACCGCCATCGATCTGGTCTGAGCCGGAGCCGCCGATGATTGTGTCGTTGCCGTCGCCGCCAATCAGTGTGTCATCGCCGGTGCCGCCGCTCAGCGAATCATTGCCGCCCTCGCCATAAAGAAGGTCGTTGCCGACACCGCCGTCGATGACATCGTCGAAGCCCGGCGTGGCTACCTCTGAAAATACGGCAATGACGGTTGCCAAATCTGGGTCAACCGTCACCGTGTGAAGCGCGTCGTCCTTGCCGATATAGCTATAGGTGAAGGTGCCGTCGCCGTTGTCGACCTCGGATTCGACGCCCATCATGTAGATGATGTCGTTGGAGCGCTCGTTGCCGATGAGGATGTCAAAATCGTCGTCGAACGTCGACAGGTCGATCCGGATGACGTCGTCTTCGCCGTCATCGTCGCCCAGCTCACGTATTTCAAGAAGCGTAAGCGCCTCGGTTGCGGTGTCGGTAATGGTCAGGTCGTTGGCAAGGCTTTCGTTGCCAAGGTCACTGATGAGAAAGACCGCTCTGCCCGATCCGTCGATATCGCCATCGGTTATGTCCGCTGTCAGAAGCTCTGCACCCGCCGCTGGTCCGGGTGGAGGGATGGCGCTGTCGCCATATACCGTATCGTCGCCAGCCCCGGCATTGATCGTATCGGCCCCGCCCAGGCCATAGATGAGATCGCCATCTCCTCCGGGCCCGGTTCCCCAGCCATTATCGACCTTGTCGCCTTCCGGGTCGCCCGTATACGCCGCATCGATGGAGTCATCCGACTCGGTGCCACTGACAATACCGTCTCCGGGAGCTTCTATCGTCCCCGGCGACGAGGTCCTCGTCGTAGAATAGGACGCTCCGTCGTCCGAGCTGGCGAGCGACTGTTCCCCGCCGGAATGCTCACCGATCTGCGTCGCCGATTGGCCGTTCGCGGGCCCCTCAACGGCGGTGATTGGGTCCTTGAAGGCAATGAATTGGACGACGGTGCCGGTGCCGTCAACAAGCGACACGGCTTCATTGTTGTGGAGATCAATCCAGTTTCCGATCGCATCGTCGAAAAGATACACATCCCGACCAGCAATCGTCTGAGACGGAGTGCCGAAGGTGAATGTCTCGATGATCTTGCCATCGGTGTCGTAAATGACGAGCGTATATCCCGAAACATCAGTTCCGGCGGGCACGACGACCTCGACAAAGTTCGAGCCAGCCCCGCCGTCGTAGTCGACCTCTGAGATATAGCCGGTCATCGCGGTCCTCGTGCGACAACGGCGGCACGTTCACAAGATGGCTCAGCTTGCCGGAGACGGGGCGCATTGAGCTGATTTGGCCGGTTATGGAAAACTGAGATCTCGTCGGCCGTGTCTCTGCGCCACACAGTCGGGAAGGCTTGGGGTGTTGTTGGCGAACCGGTGAGCGTCCGGCGGAAGGTTACGTTCGGAAAAAATGGTACGAGGTCGCGCTGGTTACCGATGCGTTTCGCCGCCATCCGGGTGTGGGCAAAAGAAACCAAAACTCGGACCTGAGCGATCCGGAGCGCGTCTGGCCCGACCGTGATATCCGTGGGAATGCAGGACATGTCCATGATTACTCGAAGGTCCTCGAAAAGGTGCCCGTCTGCCAAACAGTCTGATCTGGCCATCTGTCCTGTCTCCAGCTCTGCCGACCAACAAGTGAAACATCGCTCATGCCGTGACTGCCAATGATTGTGAAGGTGGTCGCTTTTCCGAGATCGACAGCCCGCCGGTGTCGCAATTGATGTCCACCAAAAGGGTTAAAATCCCACGGACATCGAGCGCATGCCCCCCCCGCCGCTTCCGAAATGCCAGACCAAAAGGCCGGGCTGATCCAGTTCGATATTTTTTTAAACTTGGCCATCTCGGCCCCCGACAGTTACTTCGGGCCGCTTCTATGGCGCAGGAAAGTGGTAACATTGCGCTGAAATATGGAGTTTTTTAGAGCAGGCCCTGTCGTCGCCCGAGGCATTCGTAATGAATGTGTTTCTGCGCAATAAACTTCCAATGAAAGCGGAGAAGATCTTGTGAATAACTTCGAACTCCAAAGTCTGGATCGGAACGAGAGTGTGTCGGAACCTTACGAGAGTGAATTTCGAGGAGCATAAAGCTACTGTTCGGGAACATTGGTCAACGATATTGGCTCAACCGAAGCGAGCTTGAAGGCCAGTGTCCGCTACCACCGGTGACGCTGGACCTCTTCGCACCTGCGGAGAAGGTCCGCTTTCCGCCCATTCTGTTGAAAAAACTCAGTATGTCGCTTGGAACGACCAAGAAGCCGGGAAATCATCCCGGGAAAGCGCCCATCTGGAAACATGCGGAGAACCCTGACGAAAGTTCAGGTCGTTCTGGCGCACTCCAACGAGGATATTATGGCGATGGCGGATCAAGGGGTCGTTCTGAAGAGCACTTTAACCTGTCCCGAGTGCGGGCACGTCGAGACCGAGACGATGCCGACCGACGCTTGTCAGTGGTTCTACGAGTGCAATTCCTGCGGTGCCGGTTTGAAGCCGAAGGAAGGGAATTGTTGCGTGTTCTGCTCTTACGCGACGGTTCCATGTCCGCCGATACAAAAGGGTGGAAGTTGCTGTCGTTAATTGATCACTGATCCTCTGCTTCCTTCGCGGCTTCGGCATTCTCGACAGCCCAGGCACCTGCAGCTTCGACGGCCACCGGCGATGCTGTCGGAACAACACCGAGGTAGCTATCTGTTTCCCCTGCGGGGGCGGTTGGCCGCTGGGTCATACGATACAAGGCGTAGAACGCAATTGCTGCGAAGGTCACACCGAGTGCGAGCCAGAACGCGAAGGCTCCGAATGTTTCCATTGCCCACCCGGTAGCGATTGGACCAAGGATTGCACCAATCCCGAAAGTCAGGACCAGACCGCCTGACGCTGCAGGCATGTCTTCTGCTGGCAAGGCGTCATTAGTGTATGCGAGAAACAGGGCGTAAAGCGGGGTCGTTACACCCCCTGCGAAGAACGCAACTGACATCAGAGCCCAAAGCTTGGATCCAACGAGAAAACCCAGTCCGCAAGAAAAGGCACCCAAGGCGGAAGCTCCAAATATCAGCCACCGCCGATCCATGCGATCTGACAGCCATCCGATCGGATATTGCAGGGCCAGAGCACCGGCGAAGAGCATTGCGACAAACAGCGAAATCTGCGCTGCGCTCATGTCGATCTCTGTCCCGAAAACGGCGCCCATGCCAGACTGGGTCGCGTAGACGCCGCCTAAAAGGAAGATCCCGATCGTGCCGAGCGGCGAACCGCGGAACAGGTCTCGCAATTTCATCGGACGCGTGACCGCCGCGGCAGGAACTGGGGTTGCTGACAAGAGAATGGGCGCGAAGGAAACCGAAACCAATATGGAGGCTCCGATGAACAGCACGGATGTAGCAGCATCTCCGAGGTTCAGAAGGCCCTGAGCGCCGATTATTCCAAGAGTTTGCGCCAGCATATAGGCGGCCAGCACCTGACCGCGTGTCTCATTCGTGGACGCATCGTTCAGCCAGCTTTCGGCGGTTACGTAAATACCCGACATGCAGAAACCGATCAGAATGCGCAGCAATGTCCAGGACCACGGCTCAGTCAGAAGCGGCAAGGCGACCAAGCCCGCGGACATGAAGCTTCCAAGAGCCGCGAAAACCCGCACATGCCCGACCCGGCGGATCATGATCGGACTCTGTCGAGCACCCAGCAGGAAGCCTGCAAAATAACCTGAGGTGACGACTGCAAGCTCGGTGGATGAGAACCCTTCAAGCCCGCCTCTCAGGCCAATCAGTGTGAAGTGCATGCCGTTTCCCAGCATGATCAGCACGATGCCCAGAAGGAGTGCCCAAATGTTGAGAAGAACTCGAAACATGCTTTGTGTCCTTGTACTATGTGACAATGGCGTTAGCGGTGCTTAAAGTTCAATTCGGGGCTGGCGCCCATACGTATCTATCTCAGCTGTAGCCATCTCAGCTGTAGCCATCGACTTCCGATAATCCGCTTTTGTATGAGTGGCTTCTCCAGCTTCTCGTAAACATTCCATCGTTTGGAAATGACAGCTGTGGCGACTTGCCTCTTTAGTAATCATCGCGATGCTTAGCTGCTCATTGAAATTGCTGTACAAAGAGAGTGTGGTCGAAAACCCATGCGACCCGCCCGGGTTTTCGCAAGTCGCTAAGCCTTCAGAATTTGCCCGCGAGAGCCGTTTTTTGTTTGGGGGGCTAGCCTGTAAATACGCCACAGGCGCGCTCTGTGTGGTGCGCTCTAAGCCGCTCGGCCCAGGCGCAGGAAAGGGCACGCCGAAGCCGACCCTCTCGCGCCCTAAACCTATCCAACATATCAGCATAGGTCCGCTGCTCCGCCGCGCAGATCGCCTTGAAGGGCTCCATAGCGGGCGCTGGCCCCTTCACGTTGATCTGGGTTTCGGAAGAGGCCGGGGCTGCGGCTGAGTTATCTGCTGCACTAGCATCCGTTTTCTGACGAGGCGACGTCGAGCGTGTCGTAAAAAGTCTGGATTACGCCGTTTGTGCTCGCCGAAAACACTCAACAGGTTCCTATATTCAGGTGAAGACTAAGCCCCGCGCCGTCCGCTTCACATCTTATAGAAGGCTCCCAAAATGGGAATTACCAAACTCTTCTTCTGTGCGTTCCTGTCCCGTCCCGGGCGCGCCCTCGACTATCCGGCACCCGCGCCAAAGGCGCAGACCGCACGGTCGTAAGCAAGCAGTCACAGATTGAGCCGGGACGCGGGTCGCCCCGGCTGACAACATCGGCCGACACGGTTGGGCAGGCCACTGTGCACGGCAGCGCCTGCCCAACCATTACGATCGGTTTATGCGTGCTGTGCGCTCACATGTCATTGAGCAGCTTTTCCATCTCAGGGTCATACCCTGCCATCAGGCACTCCCGCATGTCCGCATAGGTCCGCTGCTCCGCCGCGCAGATCGCTATGAAGGGCTCGACGATGGGGGCGGCCTATTTAAAGGCGTCGACATACGCTGCCGAGGGGTTTTCTTCGCAATACCGTTGAGCGGTCGAGATGACATCCCCGATATCGCCACCTCCGCCTGCCTCAACTCCTTTAGCGTATAGATACGCGATCATACTCGGCAGTAGGTCGCTCGCGGAGACGGCGCTACGGGCTCCGTGATTGCGCATGATGCGACCGGTGGCCCAATATGACGACGATATCTCGGAGCAAGTCATTCCGTTTAGGAAGGCGGAGATCGTGGTACCGACCTCAGTCGTCGTGGTCTCGTGAGCGACAGCTTTCTCGCCGATCAAGAGAACTGAAATCAAAATCGCGACAAGGCGGCGCATATCACATCGTCTCCCGATGCGAGGACGTTGGTAGGACCCAGTCTAAGCGAACAATCTGCATCCTTAAAAGCCGAAACGGTCACCGAAGAGCACAGAGCAAATGTCGCGGTATTGTATAGGTCAGGTCCCAAATCCAATTCGTAGTCGGCGGGCGCTCAGGGTATTTTCGGCTATGTGTCTTGGACCCGTCTGTTGGGCAGGGCTTTTGGCCGAGCTGTCAGAGCCAAGGCAGCTTCTTGAAGTCGCCACTACGCCAAGACATCGCTCTGGCAGGCGGCGCTATCGCTCGACACGGATGATGCGCTGGAACCGCGGCGGGTGTACTAAATCGGAGCCCCAGAGTGCGCCCGTGAGAGGCGCTTGCGTCATGGGGGGCATGCCGTAAAGGGTGCTCAAGTGCGTTGTGCGACGCTCCTGTGCGTCTTCGCGCATGGCTCAGGCGGAGACACGCGGAAGCCATCGGTTGCTGATGCAAGCACCAAATATTCTTGCGGCCTAATGCGTTCGGCTTGCCGGAGGATATAGGCCGAAGCATTCGAAATGAACAACGGGGCGCAAAGCGCGCCCCGCATTCATTAACGTTTGGGTAAGCCCCAGGTTTAGAGCATGGTCTGGTAAGAACTGGGCACATAGCGGAAACCCTCGCCACGCGTTTCCACATACCCAACCGCCGGAAACGGCATGTGGTAGCCGATGAACGGAAGCCGGTCCGTCGCAAGCATGTCGAGGACACGACGTCGCGTTGCAGCTGCAGCTGCTTTATCCCGGTCGAAGCGAACCTCCCAATCGGGATAAGCGAGCGACCAGACATAGTGGTTGGCAGTGTCAGCAATGAGCACCATCTGCTCGCCGCCGCTTTCGAGCATATAGATCATATGACCCGGGGAATGGCCGAATGCCGCCATGCCGGTGATGCCCGAAGCAACAGAACCGCCATCGCCAATGAAGGACATTTTGTCGGCAAGAGGCCGGACCTTGGCTTCGAAGGTGTCGTTGCCCGCTGATGCGGTGGCGTCGAACTCGATTTGACCGGTGACGTAGTTTGCGTTGGCAAAAGTCGGGGTCCCATCCTCTCCAGAGAGACCGCCGATGTGGTCGCCATGCATGTGGGTGATCACGACTGTATCGATATCGTCGGTCGAAAAGCCCGCGGCTTCAAGCGCTGCTCTGGTTCCTTCCGCGTTCAGACCGGCGTCGAATAGCACAACCTGCTCGCCAGTGTTGACGACAGTCGGGGTGAAGAAGAATTGCGTCTTGTCGTCGGGAATAAAGTTGTCGCGCGAAACTTGCGCAAACTCCTCTGCCGACACGTTCATGCCGAAAGTCTTCTGGGGCTCTTCCACGGTGCGCGTGCCCACCAGCAACGTAGAAACTTCGAAATCGCCGAGCTTGAAGGAGTATTTGTTCGCGTTCGGTGTCATCGCTTCGTGCCCAGCCGCAACCGCGGCGCTGGGGCGGGTGATGGCCGTAGCAGCAAACGGCAGGGCTGCGCCACCGGCAAGAGCGGCGCGTCGAGTCAAGTTCGGGGTAGTCGTCATCGCGGGTCTCTCCACAAGAAATGATTTTGAAAACTAGGCGGGAAGAAAACGTAATCCAGTTGCGCGCATAAGCTGTGTGGAAACGCTGATAAGTCGTTCGATCCATCGCGAAAGCCGACAATCATGATCCGTGAAAAAGGCCCGAAACTCGTCGCCTTAGGCAAGGGCCACCACGTGTTGGTCGATGGCCTGTGCCCCTCGGCGTGCCGCGCTCAGTGCCATTGGTGCCATAGGGACGGAGGTCGCGAAGTTCGCCTAGAAGCTTTGTGTGGCGCGCTCTAAGCCGCTCAGCCCAGAAGCTTCGAAGGGCGCGTCGATGCCGATCGTCGCGCCCCTCAACATGCTCAGATATCGTCGAGCAGCGTTTCCATCTCGGGATCATACCCGGCCATCAATCGATCGAGCATGTCGGCATACGTCCGCCGTTCTGTCGCACAAATCGCCTTGAAGCGCTCCATCACAGGCGCCGGTCCCTTCACGTTGATCTGGATTTCGGGAAAGGCTCGGCTCGCACCAGAAATCACGTTCCATGTCTCTGGCATGTATTCCGTCATGGCCGTGCTGATCAGCAGCTTCTCATCGATGCCGAGCGCGCGGGCGAGGGCAGAGGCCCGTTCAATCGGCAGGCGCATCTCTCCTGAGCGCAGCATGGAGATGACGTTGCCGCGGGGAAAGCGGACCTCCTCTGCGATCTCTCGTTGTGTCTTGCCGGAAGCGTCAATGGCGTCTGCGATCAGGCGGGCGGTGGGGCTGTGGTTCATGTCGATCCTCTGCATCTTTTGTGTTGATGCTTGATTATATGAGGATCGGGATCGATATTTTGGGGCGGAGCCGTGAAGCACAAAGTCCTAGGCTCAGGACCCATTGATCTGAGCCGAAGGGCATGATTCACCGCACGAAAACAGAGCGGTGATATGTCTGATTTCTTCTGGCTGAGCGATGCGCAGATGGCGCGTATGGAGCCCTACTTCCCGAAGTCCCATGGCAAGCCGCGCGTTGATGATCGGCGCGTGTTAAGTGGGATTATCTTCATAAATCGTAACGGCTTGCGGTGGCGCGATGCTCCTGCCGCATACGGCCCCTACAAGACGCTCTACAATCGTTGGAAGCGGTGGAGCGACAAGGGCATCTTCGCGAAGATGATGGCGGGACTGGTTGCCGAACACGGCGAGAAGAAGACCGTGATGATCGACGCCACCTACCTGAAGGCCCACCGCACGGCGTCCAGTCTGGGCGTCAAAACGTATGGCCCGCCCCGGTTGCAAGCGACGATTGGGTGACGGCGTAATCAGTCTGCACAAACGTATCCGGCATGTCGGCATGATTGCCGCCGCCAAGATGGAGATCCGCGCGTCCTGATCCTCATAAAGGGGTCGGCTTCTGAGAGCCATTTTTCGCCGGAGGTTTTCGGGACGCCGATCGACTGTCAGGCCATCTTCCTTTCACCACTCGCAGTTCATCACGTCGGGAGCTGTCCGGGCCCGACGCGTGTTCTTCAGATCGTCGCTCGCGGCGCTGAGTTGTAGGTCTGTCCGTGGCGCAGGAGCGCCCAGACAGTACGGGCCATCTTCGCGGCCAATGCCACGACCGCGACATTCGGATGCGCGCGGGCGAGAAGCCCACGCAGCCAGGCTCCAACTGCCGTGTCGCTTTTGGCCAGCGACGGCATGGCCGATCGCGCACCCTGAATCAGCATCTTGCGAAGATATCGACTTCCACGCTTCGTGATCCCCAAAAGTTTCGGTCTGCCCCCAGTGGAAGCCTGGCGGGGCACCAGACCCAACCAGGCAGCGAGGTCGCGTCCCTTGTCAAAAGTTGCTGCGTCACCGACTGCGGCGACCAATGCGGTGGCGTTCAGCGCACCGATGCCAGGAATGCTTGTCAGTCGGCGCGCCCGATCGTCGGTTCGGGCCATCGCTGCGAACTCGGCGTCGAAGGCGCCAATGCGACGATCCAGCTCCTCCCAACGCGCCCGCATATCTCCCAGCAGGAACACCATGCGCGGGCTTAGCGAGCCTGCTTCACAATTCAGCAGCTCGGCGAGTAGGAGGCGTAGCCGGGCATGGCTTTGCGCCACTACGTGACCACGCTCCAGCAGAAGACTCCTGATCTGGTTGGTCAGGGAGGTGCGATCGCCGACCAAACGGTCGCGCACCCGATGAAGCGTCTGTACGTCAAGTTGCTCTTCGCTCTTGAGTTCGACAAAGCGCATGGTCGGCCGGGTCGCCGCCTCTGCGATCGCTTCAGCATCGCGGTCATCGTTCTTCTGCGCTTTGACATAAGGTCGCACATACTCCGGCGACATCAATCGAACCTCATGCCCCAGCTCCGCCAGCGCCCGGCCCATGTGATGGGCTCCGCAGCACGCTTCCATCGCCATGGTGCATGGACGCAGCTTTGCGGCAAACGCGATCACCCCGTCGCGTCGCATCCGCCGCCGCACGATTACCGCACCGTTCGCGTCAAGGCCGACGATGCTGCAGCTGTTCTTGCCCAGGTCGATGCCGAGGATCACTATACTCATGGTTCGCTCCTTCCTCTCTTGAACACCGACACCCTACACGGGCGCCGGCAGGAGGGGCGGGCCATCCATAAAGGGGGGCGCGGTCGTCTGATCGGACGCACCAAGGGCGGCATGAATACGAAATTGCACGCCATCTGCGACAGCCAGGGACGCCCTCTCAACCTGTTCGTAACGGCAGGACAGGTCAGCGACTACATCGGTGCGCGCGCGCTTTGCGACAGTCTGCCGGATGTCGACTGGCTCCTCGGCGATCGCGGCTACGACGCCGATTGGTTTCGGGAAGCATTGCAAGACAAGGGGATACGCGCCTGCATCCCCGGCCGGAAACAACGAAAGACGTCGGTGAAATACGACAAGCGCCGATACAAGCGGCGCAATCGCATCGAAATCATGTTCGGCAGGCTCAAGGACTGGCGGCGGGTGGCAACGCGATACGACAGGTGCCCCAAGGTCTTCCTCTCGGCCATCGCTCTCGCCGCTATCGTCATCTACTGGCTATGAGTCCTGAGCCTAACTGTCGCAATCGAAGCCTTTTATGGTCCGGTTTAATTCGGGTCATATCGCTCTAGCGTGAAAAGTGTCGTATCTACGGCCGCGTTGGCGACAGGATCAGACGCGTCTGCAACGCCTGATAAAAATTCAAATGTATTCTCCGCCGCGCCAAAGAGGTTTCCAGCCGTATACACAGAGTGCAAGACGTGGCGCGGACCGTCGATACATGCTACGACCCAGCTGGCCTTATGATCTGATGGCGCAATGGCACGATAGCCTTTCACAAACCTTTCGTCGAAGAGAAAGCAATCGTAGCGAAAACCAGCTGCAATTTGCTCTACGCCGAGAGACAAGGAATTCGCGCCTGGCCAGGGCTGACTGGGGTCATATGTCAATGGGCGACTAGGTTCATGTTCTTTGGTGGCAGCAACTATGGCGTAAATCGGCCGACCCTTTCCTTGACCTTGTGTCGTCTTGCCACTATAAACCAGCTTCCATAAGAGACCCTTCGCCTCCGGGTCAGCATTATCGCGCCTTGGTGCGAAGAGAGGCGCATTCCCTTTCAAATTCTGTGTTATCTCAACTTCTTGATACGGAATGTGAACGTTAGCAACCTCGTCAGACGGAAATCGGACGACTTTTTTGTAGTCGAGGTCATCTGAATTGATGAAATCACGATCTTTCGACTTCTTTTTCCAGCTAAGTGCGCGTCCATCGGAGCGAAGAATTTTAAATCTTCCGTTCTCCATGACTGGCAATGGTTCATCAAGCGGTGGCTCATATGAACCCCATGATTCACGACGATACCTTTGCCAGATTGTTTCGACTTCAGCGGATAATTCTGGCTGCTGATCTTTTAACAGATCCAAGAGGCGGACCACACCTTCACGTTCGATCACGATCCAATTGTTCGGATCTTTATTTGTGGGCAGCCATGCAGGAACATTGTTAACGTATGACACGTCGCCGCCGCTGACTTTGAAGTCAACCGTCTCAGAAGAATGATCTTCTTCCGAACCTGCCTCCGTAGACTCGCTATTAAAAATCTCACCACCGGCCTCAAGCGACCGAACCTTGCCAGCTACTTTTGCGGAAAACTCATCCTCAGCTTTCGAGATAGATTTTTGAGCCGATAGAGTTGTACGACTCGAAAAAGCGATCGTACCACCGAGAAGTACGCGTTTTGGGACCGTGTGCCCGTATAATTCAAAAACTTCTTTCAAGGCTGTGATTTTATCTTCGTTTCGACGGCGCATAAGGGCGGAGCGAACCGCATCGATGAATGCGGGAGACAAAAGAGTACATCGCTCCAGATCGACCCAACAATATGGCACGCGGTAGCGCGCAACCATGTACACGATCTTGCCAGCAACGCTCGATCCGCTGCTGTCGGACGACTTTTGCCGGGCAGCAGCGCTGACCCATGGTGTGCCGACATGCGCGCCGATCTCTGAGGCTCCGGCCATCGCGATGTCACGGCCTTGTTTTGTTTCGTGAGCCTCAGTCCTTGATGTGGATGGCTCGGCTGTTGTTACAAAACTGTCCGATTTCGTTTTCTTCCACATCAACGGATAGGCGCGCGACATTGATACCGACCCGAATCCGAGCAAAGCGTTCATATCGACGCCACGAAGCATCTCTGAGCTTCGAGCAATAATAAGCCAGTCTTCTAACTTCAGGTTGTGAGGATGCGGAGCGCGCTCTCCATC
This sequence comes from Roseivivax lentus, assembly GCF_900156805.1. Taxonomy (GTDB): domain Bacteria; phylum Pseudomonadota; class Alphaproteobacteria; order Rhodobacterales; family Rhodobacteraceae; genus Roseivivax; species Roseivivax lentus. The sequence goes on from NZ_FTOQ01000016.1 coordinate 14,790, forward strand.
GGGGATGGCAACGCCTTCTTTCGGGAGGGCAAAGGAAACGCCATCGTACTCAATGGTGGGAATGGAAACATCAATTGGATGCCCTTCGGGCAGCATATCATCAAGTGATTTATGCTCGACTGGTCCGGCAAATTCAGGAGTTCTTTTCGGATCTGTCTTGTGTTCGATCTCTGCAAGTTTGGCCTGAGCCTCTGCAGCAACATTTTTGATCTTGGAGGCCACCTTGTCAATTTCTGTCATCTATTCACTCCTTCAAGAAAGATCGGGGTCGAGTTCGATAAGCTCGTTCGATATCAATGATAAGCTATGCTCGAGTGTCGTCGTAATATTATTCATGCTCATCATGTAGTAATCGAACCATTCAGCCATTTCTAATATGAGTTGCCCGACGCCAAGCTGTGCCTCCAGTAATTCTTTCGCATGCCCAGGTTTGGGATTTATATGTCTGAGGTCGGAAAACAAGTATCCCCCAGCCTGAGAGAGGAAGCTACGCAACGCATCTGCAAAACTCTTGCCTGAAAGTTCAATTTCATAAAGCTGGTTCTTTTTAACATAATTATCAACACGGGCTGCCAACGTATCACTTACAATTGAGCGGAAGCGATAAAAGTGGGCAATGCAGGCTGCTTCTTGATTGCGAAATTCAGTCAGGCGATCTTGAAATCCACTTGTGCGGTGGTATTCCGTTGTTTTTGTTTTGTATTTTGACATCTCTTCTAGAATTTTATCAATATTTTTGGATACCAAAAATGCTTGATCGACAACCGCTTTCGTGCTCCTTCGAAAGGCTTGGGCGACTTTAATAGATGTGACAATGTACCTCTCGAAATCTGGGTATGAACCAATTGGCATATTGGTAACGCTTGAAAGTTCTGAGTATTCAGACAGCTTTTTGTCTAGTTTTCTCCAGTCAGATAGCCATTCATCTGGCTTGTCCCAGTCACTGAAATCAAATCCCATATCATCGCCTTAGATTAATGCTGTCGTTCCGGAGTGTCCCAGTCTTCACAGGTCTTCGTCTGGGGAGCTATCTGCCTGTACGGTTGCCGGAAACGCGTTTGAAATCAAGTATTCGATGGGCGTTGATGATGTGACCGTCCCCCCGACGGCATCGGTGTGCCAAGGTGGGTCTGCGATGATCCACAAAGGAGAACGACGTCGCGCGGCGGCTGATGACGGTGCCCGGTATCGGCCCGCTGATCGCGACGGCCATAGCGACCCTTGCGCCGCCGCCCGAGACCTTCCGCAAGGCCCGGGATTTTGCTGCTTGGCTCGGCCTCACGCCCCGCCAGCATTCGACGGGCGGCAAACAAAGGCTCGGGGCCACGACGAAGATGGGCGAGCGATCACTGAGGCGTCTGCTGATCATTGGCACTAACAGCGTCATCATCAAACGGCACGTCCATGCCGCAGCCAGACCAGGCTCGTGGCTGGCCGGGATGCTGACGCGCAAGCCGCCAATGCTGGTGCGGGTGGCGCTGGCGAACAAGATGGCGCGCATCGTCTGGGCCCTGATGGCCCGCGGTGGCGTTTACCAATCTCCGGCTGCGGCGGCATAAGCCCGCTGTAGGTCGCGAGGGCGTCGGAGCGGAAGAGGGCAAGGAGAAGTTTGGCGCAACGATCGTGAGACGGGATCAGAGGAACCAGCCTGCAACAAAGTGCCCCCGAGCACGCGGCGTTGATTTGGAGCCTGATCCGCGAACAGCATACGGGCCCGCGGCATCTGTGAGGTAGCATCATGAGGCCGGACATATGTCAGCACCCGACAACGCGTCAGAAAATGCTTCAAAATCCCGCTTGCGCTTGGGGCGGTTACATATGTTGCATATCTTTCTCGGTGACGTCCCAGGGCGCGGCGTAGCTTTCGGTGGCCATCGGGTTTCCTCGCGACCTTTCTAGCGAATTTTCTTGCGTGGGATATGGACGCTTTCGGACTGAAAGCGATGAAGCCGCCTGTCGATCTGGAGTCGGTTCTGTTCAGGTTCTTCTGGAGTTCACGGCTGGCGAACGATGCCGGTGGCGCTTGGATCAGGTCGATCGTGATCGAGACCTGTCGGCGCCTACAGTCCCAAGCGGAAGGAAAGCTATCCGTCGAAAACCTCATCGGTTATCATTCCGGGGCTTAGTTTTTTCAAACCTCTAAGACGCGCAAACAGCCGTTTTGTGGGCTGTCCGACATACGTGGTCGGCGCAGCGAACGACCGCTCTGGACCGTTCAAATCTGCTTGCCATTACGTGGCTCAGAGCATTCCAAGAGGTTCTCGATCTACGAAAAAGTGGTGCCCGGGGGCGGAGTGCATAAAATTATATGAATCAATGACTTATGGAAAAGTGGGGCGCTAAATCTTCCCATAGTTTCATTAGGTTTTTCAGGATTTTTGTCCCACCCGTTCGGCGCTTCACGGCCAACAGAATCCAATCCTTCGGAATCAAAAACCCCCACCGGCTGCGACCAGTGGGGGCCATGAAAACCGACTAGCGGGACCGGCTAAGTCCCCGTGTCGCGGCACCGAAAGAGGAAGATACGATGCCCGAAAAAGGTAGCACCAAAGCCCCCAAAGGCCAAGTCTCCGCCGCTCTTGACCACGCCGAAGCTGGACACCCCGTCCTGCCGTGGCGCTGGAAGGATGGCCACAAGGTACCCCATATCACCGATTGGCCGAACAAGGCGACGACCGATCCGACGCAGATCCGCAAGTGGTGGAAGAGATGGCCTGAAGCACAAGTCGGCATTGTGACCGGAGAGCGATCTGGAATTGACGTGCTGGACCTCGACCAGAAAGACGGCAAGGACGGCGTGGCGGCGCTACGCGAGGCGGGGCACACCGTGGACTCGCCCGTCATTATTAAGACCCCTACTGGCGGGCTGCACTATTGGTTTGAGCATGTGCCCGGCCAGCGCAAGGTCGAGAACCTTAACGGCATGGAGGGCGTGGACGTTCGCGCCGATGGTGGCTGGGCTGGCGTGCCGGGTTCGGACGGCTACAGCTATCAGACGGGCGATTTGCAACTGTGGACGGCGCTGCGCGACGTGGCACCGCCCGCGTGGCCGCTGCCCGTCCAGCGCCGCAGGGCGGTTAGCGTCAGCACCGCCGAACCTTCCGGGCTGCCCTTCCATGTGTTGCGCGACGCACTGCTGTCGCTGCCGATTGAGGCGCGGCAAGTGCATTTCGGCTCTGATGGGGAGTGGTTCAAGATCGGGCGCATCATCTATGACGAAACTGGCGGCTCTGAAGATGGCAACGCACTCTGGCACGAATGGTCCGAAGGCTGGGGCGGCTATGACTATCATGAAGCCCAGTCCAAGTGGTGCCGGGAAGACGCCTACACGGGCGAGCGTGCGACTGTTTGGGCGATCCTGCGTCCTGCAATAGATGATGGCTGGAAGCATCCCGGCTTTGACGCATGGCAGGCGGCCGAGGCGGCGGGCGACTTCGACGGGCCGGACGCGGAAGAGGAGGAGGAGATTGCCGCGCTGGTGCGCGGACCTTCAAAGGCTCTGGCCCAAGTCGAATGGGGCACGCCGTTGATGCGCGGCGACCGGCCGATTCCGAACCTGTTCAACACGGTGATCTATCTCGGCAAAAACCTCGACTCGATCCTGCCCGGGCTGTCGCACAATCTCATGAACGGCCGGGACGAATGGCGGGACGGCCAGCTAAACGACGCGGCCGTGTCGCTTGCCAGAATGGCGCTGGAACGCCGGGGGCTCGATACCGTCGGCAAGGAAATGGTGGCCGACGCCGCCCACGTTGTCGCCCGCAAGCGCGCCCACCATCCGATCCAGGACCAGCTCAACGGCTTGGTATGGGACGGCGTGGCGCGGCTGGACTCGTGGCTTGTGCGGCACGCTGGGGCGGAAGACACGCCCTACGCCCGGACCGTCGGGCGGAAGTTTCTGGTGGCCATGGTGGCGCGCGTCATGAAGCCCGGATGCAAGCAAGACCACACGCTTGTTCTGTCCGGGCGTCAGGGTCAGAACAAGAGCACGGCTTGCCGCGTCTTGGCGGGGGCCGAGTATTTCAGCGACACGTTGCCGTCCATCCGTGGCGATAAGACCGACGCAATCCGCCACCTGCAAGGCAAGTGGCTGGTGGAGCTGGCCGAGCTGGCCCCGTCCCGGAAGAGCGAAACGGAAGACCTGAAAGCCTTCCTCTCCGGTGCCGTGGACCGGGTGAGGCTTCCGTATGCGAAATTCGATGAAGCCTTTCCCCGCCAATGCGTCTTTGTCGGCACGACCAATGAAGACCAGTTTTTGCGGGACGCGACGGGCGGGCGACGCTTCTGGCCCGTGGCGGTAACGCGGGTAATCGACGTGGATGCACTGGCAGCCGAACGCGACCAGCTCTTTGCGGAAGCCGTGGCAGCGTTCAAGGCGGGCGAACCGTGGTGGCTGGACCGCGACTTTGAAGCCGAGCACGCCGCGCCGGTTCAAGCCGCTGCCTACGTCTCGGATAGCTGGGCGGAGGATGTGTCGGCATGGCTGGACAAGCCGGAAGACGACTTCGGCGGGCAGATAACGCCCCGGTGCGAGGTTACCATTTCCGAGGTCCTGAGTGGGGCTCTGGGCATTTTGACCGGGCGGCATACCCGAGCGGATCAAATGCGGGCAGGTGCCGTGCTGATGGAGCTGGGATGGGCGAAGCACCACACGCGACGCGGCAAAGTCTGGCGGCGGCCGGAGCAATGATGGTGACTTCCGTGACTACCTCTGTGACTACCTGCCGTCACAAGCAACCATCTGTTTTCGATGGGTTAATTCGCCCTGTGACTACCGTGACTACCTTTAGCGGAAAAAACCGCTGGGGAAGTAAGACGGCTGCCCAACCCATGGCCGACAAGACTCAGCCACTACAATGGGGAAAAGGTAGTCACGGTAGTCACAGCGTGCAAAGGCGCAATGAATACATGGCCTTACGTGTGACCCATCCGAACGTGAGGTGGTCACACGTTACTAGGGCTAAGGGTAATCAGTGTTACCGACTTTACCGGCTTTACCGTGACGGGTCCTTTCCAGCGGGTGGGAACGCGGGGGTCGCGGAGCCCCGGTGTTTCACTCTTCAAAAACAAATTACCTGCAAAAACTCCACTTTACTGCGTAAAGTAAATATAGTAGTAATAGCGATATTAGCAGTCAACTTAGGGGAATCGCTATGAGCTTGAAAACCATCGAGATCGACTTTGACATCCACAAGCGTATTGAGGCTGAGCGTCGCAGCTTCGACGAGCCACATTATGTTGCGCTCAGGCGGCTGCTTGGGTTGCCGGAAATCGAACCGGCGGAAATCGTGGACGAGGACCTAAGCCGCGAAGGGCTCCCCTTTGTTGAAGATGGAGTCTCTGTTCTTCACGGCTCCGACGCCCGGATGCGTTACTTGCGTGGCACGCAGCTCTATGAGGGCAAGTTTCTAGACGGGAAGCTGGTTGTGGATGGCAAGGCGTACCCGACCCTTTCCGCAGCCGCATCCGATCTCGCCCGCACCAAGGATGGCAAGAAAACAAGTCTGAATGGCTGGCTCTACTGGGAAGTTCGGGCTCCGGGGACTGCCAAGTGGCGAGCGATGAAGGACTTACGCGAGCAAGCCCAACACCAGCTCACTAACGTGAAAAAATGGGTGTGAGAAAGGGGGGGGCATTGAACGATATTCTTGCAGACGAACTCACCGAAATCGAAGCGTTGGTAAACGGTCCGCCCAAAAAGCGGACCGTGACCGCTGGCGAGCTGGCGGATTGGCTGGGCATTACCGCCAACCGCGTCTCGGCTCTGGCACGAGACGGCATCGTTCCCCGCGACGACGCGAAACGCTTCCCGCTCAAGGCCGCCGTCCGGGCCTATGCCGAGCACGCCCGCGCCGGGGCAACCGGTCGCCGGGCGGACGCTGAACTGTCGGCAGAGAAACTGCGACTGGCGAAGGCCAACGCGGACAAGCTCGAACTGGCGAACGCCAAAGCGAGGGGAGAGTTGATCGCGGCGGCCGAAGTGGAACGCGCTTGGGCTGGCGTCCTGCGCGACGTGCGCGCCGCCTTCCTTGCCCTGCCGAGCCGGGCCGCTGGCAAGCTCGGCCACCTGACCCCGCACGACCTGAAGACGCTGGACGCCGAAGTGCGCGACGTTCTCATGGAGCTGTCGGACGATGATTGATGTGCTGACCCGGACCCGCCGCAACGCGCTGGCGGCGCTGAAGCCGCCGCCGCGCCTGAGCCTGCCCGACTGGATCGAGTCCACCATGCGGCTGCCCGAGGGCGTCTCGGCCACGCCCGGCCGCGTGAGCCTCTGGCCGTATCAACGCGGCATTGCGGACGCTATCAGCGACCCGCTGATTGAGCGGGTTACCGTGGTCAAGCCGGTGCGCGTCGGGCTGACCACGCTGCTGTCCGGCACGGTGGCGTCCTACATCGCCAACGAACCCGCGCCGATCATGGTCTTGCAGCCGACCGAGGCTGACGCCCGCGACTACGTGGTGAGTGACCTTGAACCGATCTTCGCCGCCACGCCCGAGCTGAAGGGCCTGCTGGCGGCCGAGTCCGATGAAGCCGGGCGCAACACCCTCCTGTCCCGCCGCTTTCCGGGTGGCAGCCTGAAAGTGGTGGCGGCGAAGAGCCCCCGGAATCTGCGCCGCCACAATATACGCGTCCTGCTGATCGACGAAGCCGACGCCATGGAGCCCGGGGCCGAGGGCTCGCCCCTGACGCTGGCAGAACGCCGCACCCTGAGCTTCCCTAACCGCAAGATCGTGCTGGGCAGCACGCCCACGCTGGAAGCCACCAGCAACGTGCTGCGCAGTTATGCCACCAGCGACTCCCGCGTCTATGAGGTGCCGTGCCCGCATTGCGGCGGCTTCCATGAAATCACATGGTCGGACATTCAATGGCCCGAGGGCGAGCCCCTGAAAGCCGCCTATGTCTGCCCGAGCTGCGACGGCGTGACCGAAGAACGGCACAAGCCCGCCATGGTGGCCGCCGGGTGCTGGCGCATCACCCGGCCCGAGGTGGAAGGCCATGCGGGCTTCCGGCTCAATGCGCTGGTGTCCACACTGGCGAACGCCTCTTGGGGCAAGATCGCGCAAGAGTTTCTGGAGTCGAAGGCCCACCCGGACAAGCTGCAAGTCTGGACGAATACGCTCATGGGCCAAGGCTGGCGCGAGGCGGCCGAAGAGATTGACGACGCCGCTTTGGCCGCCCGGGCCGAGCCCTTCGCGCTGCCCGACGCGATCCCGCCCGAGGTGCTATTCGTGACGGCCGGAATCGACGTGCAACGCGACCGGCTGGAAATGGTCTTTCTCGGCTGGGGCCGCGACGAAATCTTTGTGCTTGGGCAATCCGTCATTTGGGGCGACCCGATGGGGGAAGACGTGTGGGCCGAGCTGGACGACGCCTTGCGCACCATCTGGAAGCACCCCAAAGGCGGCTTCCTTCGGGTGGACGCGGCGGGCATCGACGCAGGCGACGGCGTGACCATGGACCGAGTCCTGGGCTTCTGCCGCCCGCGCATGGTCCGGCGCATCTTCGCCGTGAAAGGCGCGTCCGGTGACCGGCAAGCGATCCGTGCGAGCGACACGCGGGGCGCACGTCTCTTCATCGTGGGGGTGGACGGCCTGAAGGAGCAGCTAATCAACCGCCTGACCCGGGGCCGCTCTGTCCGCTTCAGCGACACACTGGAAGGGCGGTTCTTTGAGGAACTGGCGTCCGAACGGCTGGTGGTCCGTTATCGGCGCGGAGCCCCCGTCCGGCAATGGGAACGCACCCCGGGCCGCCGGGCAGAGTCCCTCGATTGCGTGATCTACGGCATGGCCGTTCGGGCGCTGGTAAACGCCAGCGTGGATCGTCGCGCAGAAGAGGTTGAGGCAAGGACTCTTTCCAAACCAACGCCCTCTGTGGTCAAGTCGTCTTGGCTGAGCAGATAGGCGGCCCAAGTACGAATGACCCGGCGCAATGGAGCTTTATTTTGAGGAAGATTTTCTACTGGGCTCAGCGTGTTATTGCGGACTTGTCAGAGCGGACGAGTGAGAGAACACGCTGGTCAACTTTGAAGAATTTCACTCGATCAAGAGCTGCAAAGCTTAGTGCGCTCGCGCCGTTCGTTGGGTATCTGGTTCTCTATAATTCTCAGATTCAGGAATATTTGCGGCTAAACTTTTTGGTTCCAGAAACTGGTTATGGCGTTGTTTGGCTTAGAGAGAATAGTCTACACTTCCTTTATTTCGGGTTAGTTTTTTATGGGGCGGCGGCAGCAATTTTCGCGACGGGCTGTCCAAACAAAGTCCGAGAGAACGAGAATATTATTGAGTACGTTTCGAATATGGAGTCGGTCAAGACGGATAATCTTGTTTATAGGCATTTAAGAAGCGCAATTGAGACATTCTTTAAGTACAACGAAGGCGAAAGAGCCAACCGCTTTTTTGGGGACTTGCATCCCAGCTTCCCATACGCGGCTGCGGAGCCTCTACATCTTCTTATTGATAGATTAGCGGGGCTTGCGGAGCTGGGCTCTGATACACTCGCTGAGCTTCAGACGGGGACCGGTCACTTCATGACTGATAGGATTATGGAGTTGATGGTGAGCGAAAGAAGAGCAGAGCGAGCGTTTCATATGCCGCTTTACCATGTGGCAAACGATTTATCAAAAGAAGTATTCTATGTTGGATATAGAATAGACGACTTTCGTAACTTCCCGATTAGAGCACTTATTTACATTCTGTTTATTCTTGGGCTGGCGTGTCTTCTAATTCCAACCTTAACGACTATGCTGATAGTCTTATTTTCTGTGCTATAGTTTCTTGCTAGGTGTCCAAAATGAAATTGGCGGGCCGATGTGCCCGCCGCTTTATTTGCCAATCTTTGTGGCATGTTGCTTCGTTTCAGCTCCGAATGACAAGCGGCGCACGAAGGTCTCCCGACTTCATGGTGTGGCGGCCTTCGGTGGCGAAGGCGATAGGGTCGGGCACGTCCGGCATTCCACGTGCCGCAAGATAAGCCTGAGTCATCGCGGCAGCTTCGCCTACGGACATCCCCATTTCAGACGCAGCCGCCAATGCGGCAATAACTATTTCACGCACCCTGCGGGTGCTTTCGAGAGCTTCCAGCATTGGATTTTCCTGCTTTGCGGGCGGCGGCCGGAGCGAGGAATCCCCGGCCGCCTTTGGCACTTTCGTGACCCACACTCTGCGAACGGGCCACGCCTAAACTCTAAGGTGATTCTGACTTGCCATACAACTCATTTGTGAGTTAATGAGTCTTCAAGCTGTTTTGGAGGCTCACCGTGTTCACCATCAAAGAAGCCACGACCTGTTTCGCACGCATCGACGCGATTGCTGAAGAGAACCTGCCCGCGCTCGACAAGGCGCTGCGAAACCTGTCGCAACGACACTACCTCCCGCCTGCTGATCGTCGCGGCCGGGCCGACCTTTATCCCCTCCACACCATCTGCGCCCTGCGGGTGCTTCAAGCGGCAAGTGGCATCCTCTCTGACCGCTGGGTGCTGGATACTTTCGCGCGCGATATGCAGAGCCAACCCGCGGGACCGGCCCGCCGCGTCAGGCTTGATGGCGGTGAGCGTCCCATGTCGCCGGTCGAAGAAGCCGTTGAGCGCGTGCGCGAAGGGCAGACATTCGACTTCAACCTGCATCTTCATCGTGACGGCCGTCTTGCATTCTTTGCTGACTGGCCCTCCGACGATGCGAGTGCGGCGACCGTCGCTGACAATGTGTTCTCTGAGGTTAAGACCAAAGAGCCCGTTGCGACTTTCACCGTTCATGCCTCCCGCTTGATTGCGGAATTGCTGGTGGAGCTGGGAGCCTGATCGTGTCCCTGCTGTCGCGCCTCTTGAACCGCACTCCGGCCCACGCCGTGCAGACCCGCCGTTTCGATGGTGCGGCGGGTGGGCGGCGTGGCTGGGGGGTGGGTACCTATCACCGGCACGGGGCCGAGACGGCCGCCGCCGGACCGACTTTGCGCAACCGCGCCCGGTATCTGGCGGCGAACAACCCTTGGCTTTCTCAGGGCGTGGGCAACTACGTGGGCGCGCTGGCTGGCACGGGCATCAACCCGACGCCCCAGCACCGCGACGCCGACACGCGGGCCGGGCTTTCGGCACTCTGGACGCAATGGGGCGAAGAGGCTGACGTAGACGGTCGGACGGACGTTTGGGGCCTTCAGGCCGAGATTGCCCGGTGCCTTGTCGTGGACGGCGAAGCCATTGTGCAGCTCCTCAACACGCCTGAGGGACCGCGCTTGCGCCTCTTGCCGCCCGAGTTGGTGGACGAGTCCCTGACCCGCGAGCTGGCCGACGGCCGCTACATCGTCTCGGGCGTGGAGTTTGCCGCCGCTGGCACCCGCGCCGCCTATTGGGTATTGCCTGCCAAGCCCACCGATACCTTCGCCACGACCGCGTCGCCAGTCCGCATCCCGGCGGCGGAAATCCTGCACGTGTTCAAGCCACTCGGCCCGGGCCAAGTCCGGGGCGTGTCGTGGCTGGCCCCCGTCATCCTGTCCGCGTCCGACTTCGACCAGCTCTGCGACGCGCTCTTGATGGGGGCCAAGGTGGCCGCCATGCACGCGGGCTTCCTGACCGACATGAACGGCACGGCAGGCGAGCCTTACGACGGCACCGAAGCGGGCGGCATCATGGATTCCGGCCTTGAACCCGGCACGCTGAAACGGCTGCCGTCGGGGCTGGACGTGAAATTCAACAGCCCGGCGCAGGCGCAAGAGCTGGGGGCCTTCCTGCGCCTTAACCTGCGCCAGCTCGCCGCTGGGCTTGGGCTGCCCTCGCACCTTCTGGACGGCGACCTGAGCGACGCGAACTATTCCAGCCTGCGCGCCGGGCTTCTGCCTTTCCGCCAGCGGTGCGAGCAAGTCCAGTATGGCGTTTTCGTGCCGCAGCTCCTCAACCCGATCTGGCGGCGCGTGGTGGCGTGGGGCGTGCTGTCCGGCGCGCTGGACGCGCCCGACTACGAGTCTGACCCGCGCGCCTACCGGGCCGAGTGGTTGCCCCCGGCGTGGCAGCAAGTGGACCCGCTGAAGGACACGCAAGCGACCGTGGCCGAGATCGAAGCCGGACTGACCAGCCGCCGCAAGGCCGTGGCTGCCCGGGGCTGGGCACTGGAAGACCTGGACTCGGAAATCGCGGTCGACGGCTTCACCCCCAAACCCAAGGAGTCCGGCAATGCTTGAAGATATTCTGACACGCTCGGCCGAAGTGCGGATGAACTCTTTCGACCCGGAAACCCGGACCTTCTCGGCCGTCATCGCCACGGCTCACGCTGTAGCCCGCCGTGACGCGCAAGGCCCTTATCTGGAAATCCTGCCGCCGGACGCCTTCGATCTGGCGGCGCAAAACCTGCCCGTGCTCGACTCGCACAATACCCGCACCGTGCGGGCGGTTCTGGGCCGAACCGTATCCGTCCGGCGCGCGGACGCCGCCATTGAAGCCGACATGCGGCTTTCCTCTGCCGAAGATGTTGCCCCCGTCGGGCAACGGATCGCGGACGGAACCCTGTCGGGCGTCAGCATAGGTTACCGCGTTGCCGGATGGACCATCGGGAAGCGTGGCGCAATGCGGACCAAGACCGCCAAGCGCATCACGCTTTCCGAAGTTACCCTGACTAGCAACCCCGCCGACCCGAACGCGGCCGTGCGGCATCAAGAGGAGGCCGACGTGCCGAAAGATACCCAAACGACCGACCGCGGCGCGCTGATCCAGCGCGTCCGGGCGGCCCACAATCTGCCCGAGGACTGGGCAACCCGCATGGAAGAAGCGGGCGAAGAGCTGACCGACGATGAAGTGCGCGAGTTCGGCCGGGAAGAGGCCGTCGCCGCCCGCGCCACCCGCACCGCGCCCACCATCCGCACGGTCGCACCGCAGAACGAAGACCCGGCCGTCATCGCTACCCGCCAGACCGAAGCTCTGGCCTGCCGCATGGCTGGCGACGCCCCCAGCGACGATGCCCGGGCCTATATGGGCCTTGGACTGGAAGACCTCGCCCGCGACGCCCTGACCCGGGCGGGCGAGCGTGTGGGCATGATGGGCCGCGAAGAGCTGATGACGCGCGCCATGCACGGCACCAGCGACTTCCCCGAGCTGCTGACCGGGGCGGGCAACCGCGTGCTGATGAATGCATATCAACGTGCGGAGTCGGTGCTGAAGACGCTGGCCCGCCAGCGCACGGCGTCGGACTTCCGCGCTCTGTCCATCCTGAAGGTGGCGGAATTTTCCGGGCTTCAGAAGGTTTCGGAGCATGGTGAAATCAAGGCCATGACCACGGGCGAGACCAAGGAAGGCTATTCACTTGAAACCTTTGGCGGCATGTTCAGCCTGACCCGCAAGGCGATCATCAACGATGATCTGGGGGCGTTCGGCCGCTGGGCCGAGATGATGGGCAGCGCGGCGGCCGAAACCGAAGCGGCGCAGCTCATGGGCCTGCTGACCGCAAACAGCGGTGGCGGCGTTAAGTTGTCGGATGGGAAGAACCTCTTCCATGCCGATCACGGCAACTTTGCAGGCACGGGGGTCGCCCTCGGAAGTGCGGGGGTCGAAGGCGCACTGGATGAAGCTCGGCTCGCCATGCGGACGCAGAAGGGCCTTGATGGCAAGACGCCGGTCAACGTCCGGCCCAAGTATCTGTTGGTAGGGCCGGAGGCCGAAAGCGCCGCCGAAAAGCTGCTGGCGAGCATCTACCCGGCCACGACCGACGACGTGAACGTCTACGCCACGAAGCTGTCGCTGCTGGTGGAGCCGCGCATTACTGGCCAGCAATGGTGGGTCTTCGGTGACCCGGCCACGGCCCCGGTGCTGGAATACGCCTACCTGTCCAGTGCGCCCGGGCCGCAGCTCGCCAGCCGCGATGGCTGGGAAACGCTCGGCCGGGAGTTTCGCGTGGTGCTCGACTTCGGCTGCGGTGCCGTCGATCATCGGGGCGCATTCCGCAACGCCGGGGCCTGAACATGGCCCTGACGCTCGCCCAGCTCACGGCCGCACGTGACGCGCTTATGACAGCGCGGGCGAGCGGTGCGCGTCGCTACCGGGACCAGAACGGCGAGGAAGTGGAATACCGCTCCGATACCGAAATGGCCCGCGCCCTTGCCGCGCTTGACGCTGAAATCTCGGCCGTCACCCGGCGGCCGCCTTCCACCATCCTCTTCAGAACCTCGAAAGGACTCTGAGCATGGCAACGAACTACGTCCAACCGGGTGACACGCTCACTCTGACAGCGCCCGGGGCGATCACCTCGGGTAGCATCGTCCAAATCGGCGCGCTGATCGGCGTGGCGGCTGGCGACGCCGCCAGCGGCGAAGGCCTCGACCTTGTTACCGTCGGGTGCTTCATGCTGCCCAAGGTGTCCACCGACGCCGTAATCGTGGGCGACGTGCTCTACTTCGACGCCGCGAATGGCGTGGTCACGACCGAAGACGGCACCGGCGCGAATGACCGCATCGGCGTGGCAGTCACGGCCGCCGCCAACCCGTCCGCATCCGTTGTCGTGCGGCTGGACGGCTGACCATGCCCGCCGCTTCCACTCATGCGCGCTCAGCTCTTCCGCCGCCCACGCGGCGGGGGCTGTCGCGCGAGGAGGCGGCTGGATACATCGGCGTTGGCACGTCCAAATTCGACGCCATGGTGAGTGACGGGCGGATGCCCAAGGCCAAGAAAATCGACGGGCGAAGGGTGTGGGACGTGCGCGCTTTGGACCAATTTTTTGACGCCTTGCCCGGTGGGGACGAGTCCGACCACAATGCTTGGGATTAAAGGATGCCCGAGGGTTCGATGAAATTCAGATTGAAATACGTGGTGGAGGACGTGGACCGCCACGGCAACGTCCGCCTCTACTACCGCCGCAACGGGCGGAAGGTTCGCTTGCGCGGCCCCGCCGGTTCGCCTGAGTTCTTGGCAGACTACCGCACCGCTGCCGCTGGCCCGAAAGAGGCCAAGACCGATAAGGCCGGGCGCGTGGTGCCTAAGAGCTTCAGGTGGCTTTGCGTCCAATACTTCAAGAGCGCCATGTTTCAAGAGCTGGACCCCCGGACTCAGAAGGTCCGCCGGTCCATCCTTGAACGGTTTTGCGAGCACAAGGGCGACGGGGACAAACCTTTCGCTCAATTGCTGCCCCGCCATATCCGCGTCCGCCGTGATGAGATGGCGGACCGACCCGAGGCCGCCAACGGCATGGTGAAGGCCGTGCGCCAGCTCTACCGCTACGCGCTTCGCTATGACCATCACGACGACAACCCGGCGGAAAAGGTCGAATACCTAAAAGGTAACCCCGACGGCTACCATTCGTGGACGCTGGCCGAGATTGAGAAATACGAACAAGTGCATCCAATTGGCACCCCCGCGCGGCTCGCCTTGGCCCTCGCTCTCTACACCGGCCAACGCCGCGCCGATCTAGTGGTGTTGGGTAAGCAACACGTCCGCGATGGATGGCTGATCTTCAAGCAGCACAAAGGCCGCAATCGCAAGCCGGTCCGCATGGAAATTCCGATCATCCCCGAGCTTCAGCGGATCATCGACGCGACCGACACTGGCGACATGGCCTTCCTGAAAACCGCCTTTGGTCGGCCGTTCACATCGAACGGCTTCGGCAATCGCTTCCGCAAATGGAGCGACGAAGCCGGGCTTCCGCACTGTGCGGTTCACGGACTCCGCAAGGCCGCCGCAGCACGGCTTGCCGAACTGGGATGCACGGAACAGGAAATCATGGCGATCACCGGCCACCGAACCAGCAAAGAAGTCACCCGTTACACCCGCGCGGCCAGTCAGAAAACCCGTGCCGAAAGCGCCCTTCGTCGTCTTTCCCTAGAACAAACCCCGGACGAAAGTGTCCCACTTTTGGCAGCGGTTGTGCCGGGTGGGACAAAATCGCAACCTAAGTGACTGATAATATGAGCTTCTAAAGAAGGATGGTGCCCGGGGGCGGAATCGAACCACCGACACGAGGATTTTCAATCCACTGCTCTACCCCTGAGCTACCCGGGCACGGGTGAGGGCGGCGCCCTCGGGTGAGCGCGGTCTAGCCAGAACTGAAACGGGTGTCCAGAGGGCCCGGGCGAAAAATCCGGGCCGTATCGCCAAGTCGCTCGACCAGCCCGGGCGACGCCGGACACCAGGCCACATATCAGGCGAAAAAAGCGCATCGAAAAGAGCCCAATTCGCGCTTTCCCGCGGGGGGCGGCTGCTTTACATGCTCGCCCATGCCCATGGCCCCGACCGATCTGAAACAGTTGCGCGATCACGGCTTCGACACGGTGATCGACGTCCGCTCGCCCGCGGAATTCGCCGAGGATCATCTGCCCGGGGCGATCAACCTGCCGGTGCTCGACGATGCGGAGCGCGCCCGCGTCGGGACGATCTACAAGCAGGATTCCCCGTTTCGCGCCCGCAAGATCGGCGCGGCGCTCGTGTTCAAGAACGCCGCACGGCATATCGAGGGGCCGCTTGCGGACCGTGCGGGCGGCTGGCAGCCTCTGGTCTATTGCTGGCGCGGCGGGCAGCGCTCGGGCTCGATGGCCTGGATGCTGCGCGAGATCGGCTGGCGCGCGGATACGATCGACGGCGGCTACAAGACCTATCGGCGCCTCGTGACGGGCATGCTCTACGACGCGCCGCTCGACCTGCGGCTCGTCCAGCTCGGCGGATATACCGGCACGGCCAAGACGGATCTTCTGGCGGTGCTGAAGCGGCGGGGCGTGCAGGTCATCGATCTCGAAGGGCTCGCGCGGCACCGCGGATCTCTCCTGGGCGCGCGGCCCGGCGGGCAGCCGAGCCAGAAAGCCTTCGAAAGCGCTTTGGCCCAGGACATCCTGCAGCTCGATCCGGCGCGCCCGGTCGTGGTGGAGGCGGAATCGAGCAAGATCGGCGAGCTGATCCTGCCGCCCTCGCTCTGGGCCGCCATGAAGGACGCGCCCTGGATCGAGGTGGAAGCGCCGATCGAGGCGCGCACCGCCTATCTGGTCGACGCCTATGCGGATATCCTGGCCGATGCCGACAGGTTGCGGGCCAAGCTCGCGCCGCTCAGGCGTCACCGCGGCCATGCGCTGGTCGATGACTGGAACGACCGGATCGCGCGGGGCGACAAGCCGGGGCTCGTGGAAAGCCTGATGCGCGATCATTATGACCCGGCCTATGCCACGGCGATGCGAGCGCAGGCGCCGCGCATCATGGCGCGGATTGCAGCCCGATCGCTCGATCAAAGCGCTTTGGACAGCGTGGCGGGCGAGATCGAGGCGGCGCTCGACCGGATGGAGACAGCGCCTAGGGCGTGACCTCGATACTGCCCGCGCGGTCGGTCACGCGGCCGATGCGCGCCGCCGGATAGCCCGCCCGTTGCAAGGCATCGAGCGTTTCCGCCGCGGCCTCTGCGGGCAATGCAGCCAGAAGACCCCCGGCGGTTTGCGGATCGAAGAGCAGCGCATGGGCGGCCGTCTCGGGCAGCTCCGGCGCGGCCTCGCGGTTCTGCGGATAGAGCGTCGAGCGGTGGCCCGCCTCGGCCAATGCGCGCGCCCCGGCCATGACCGGGATCGCGGAGAGCGACAGCACGAGCCCGCAGCCCGACGCCTCCGCCATGTTCCGCGCATGCCCGATCAGTCCGAACCCGGTCACATCGGTCATTGCCCGCGCGTCGCGCAGGCACGCGGCCGCTGCCGCCTGATCCTGGCACATGAGCTCCCAGCAGGCCGCGACGTCATGGCCCGATGCCGCGCCCTGCATCTCGGCGGCAAGCAGGGTGCCGGAGCCGATCGGCTTGGTCAGGAGCAGCACGTCGCCTGGCTGCGCGCCCGACAGCGTGATCGGGGCGCGCTCGAGCAGGCCCGTCAGGGAAAATCCGACGGTCAGTTCGTCACCAATGGAGGAATGGCCCCCGACGATCTCCGCTCCGGCGCCGCGCAGAACCTCGGTGGCGGCGGTGACGATCTCTTCGAGCATCCGTTCGCTCAGCGTGTCCGAGAGGCGCGGCAGGGTCAGGTTCAGCGTCGCGGCCTGGGGCCGGGCACCCATGGCGTGGATATCGCCCAAGGCATGATGCGCCGCGATGCGGGTCATCAGCACCGGATCGAGGGTGAGCGCGCGCAGATGGTCGGTGGTCAGCACCTGCCGCACGCCGTCCATCTGCAGAAGCGCGGCATCGTCGCCGGGCAGGGCGGTCACGTCGGAGCGCGCGGGCGCAGGCAGCGTGGCGAGCGCGCGGGCCAGCGTGGCGCGCCCCACCTTGGCGCCGCAACCGCCGCACATGGGCTTCGATCCGCGCGCCTCGGCAAGACCGGCGGCGTGATGGCGGGGCAGGGGCGGCGGCGTCATGGCGGGCAGCGTCGACAGCCGCTCCATGAAGCGCCGGTCGATCCGGTCTTTCCAGCGCCAGACCCAATCGCCCTCGGCGAAAAGTCCGAACCGCGCGCCCAAAGCGCTTTGGCGGCCCAGCGAGATGAGCTTGAGGTAATCGCCCTGCGGCTCGAAGCGACGCCAGGTTCCGCCGCCCAGGGCCGCACGCAAGTTGGAGAACAGGACCGGCGCGGCGCGCACCGCGAAGACGCCGGCCTTGGGGCGGGGCGCGTGGGCGAGATGGGCGCAATCGCCCGCGGCGAAGATCGCGGGATCGCTGCTTTGCAGCCGGGCGCTGACCGACAGGAAGCCGTCCTCATGCTCGAGGCCCATCGCCGCCACCCAGTCATGCGGCTTGGCGCCCGCCGCGCCGACGATGAAATCCGCTGGAGAGAGCGTGCCATCGGCAAGATGCAGGCCCGCCTCCGACACCCGCTCGATCACCACGTGTTCGCGGAGCGTCACCTCGTTGCGTTTGAGCGCGCCGCGCAACCCGCGCTCGGTGCGGGCGCCGAGCCCCTGCAGCGCCTGCGCGCTGTCGAAGACGGTGATCTCGGGCGACCTGCCGCGCTGCCGCAGCGCATGGGCCATCGCCATGGCGAGCTCGCAGCCCGCGACGCCGCCCCCGATCACGCCAACGCGGGCGGGGCCTTCGTCTTCGAGAAAGCCGGTCCAGCGGTCGGCGAAGGGCCCGAGCGGCTTGGCCGGGACCGCGTGGTCGGAAAATCCCGGCAGGCCCGGTATCGCCGAGGTGATGCCCACATCGAGCGAACAGACATCATAGGCGATGGGCGGACGGCCCGGCACCTCGATCAGCCGGCGCGCCGGATCGATGCCCGTGACCGGCCCGAGGATCAGCCGCGCCCCCGCAAAGCGCGCCAGCCGCACGAGGTCGATATCGAGCTCGGTGCGGGCGTAATGTCCCGCTACGAAACCCGGCAGCATCCCCGAATAGGCGGTCACCGGCGTCGGGTCGATCAGCGTCAGCCGCGCGCCGGGCAGCGGGTCCATCCCCCATTTGCGCAGCACCAGCGCATGGGTGTGCCCGCCGCCGACGAGAACCAGATCGCGGGTCAGGGGAAGGGGCGGCTGATGCATGGCAGGGAGCTCTCCTAAGCGCTTTGATCCCGACATGGGCCCTCGGGCGCCCACGGGCAAGCGCAAAGCCCGGGCACCAAGCGCCGCGCATTTATGCGAATGCCGCGCGAACAGGCGCTTTTTCCCGCCATGCCATTGCGTTTCGCCCCTGCGCGTTATGTCTTAAGGTCGACGAAGGGGGAACGATGGCAGAGACATTCAACGAAATGGTCGATCAGGGCCATGTCCGCGAGGCCTACAGGAACCTCGAGAAGTGGCAGAACGACATGCCCGCCGACCTGCGCGCGATGAAGCAGAACGAGGCGGAGGCGCTGTTCCGCCGGGTGGGCATCACCTTCGCGGTCTATGGCGAGGGCGGCGATCCCGAACGGCTCATTCCGTTCGACATGTTCCCGCGCGTCTTCACCGCCTCAGAATGGCGCAAGCTCGACCGCGGCATCCGGCAGCGGGCCGCGGCGCTCAACGCCTTTCTCGCCGATGTCTACGATCAGCGCGAAATCGTCCGCGCGGGCCGCGTGCCCGAGCATCTCATCACCCATAACGAGGCTTTCGAGAAGGCCGTCGTCGGCTTCCGCCCGCCGCGCAACGTCTGGTCGCATATCGTGGGCATCGACCTCGTGCGCACCGGACCCGACCAGTTCTACGTGCTCGAGGACAATTGCCGCACGCCCTCGGGCGTCTCCTACATGCTGCAGAACCGCGAAATCATGATGCGCATGTTCCCCAACCTCTTCGTGGAGAACCGCATTGCGCCGGTGGACAATTACGCCGACACGCTGCGCAAGACGCTGGCCTCGGTCGCGCCGCAGAAATGCGACCGCGACCCGACCGTGGTGATCCTGACGCCCGGGCAGTTCAACTCGGCCTATTACGAGCATTCCTTCCTCGCCGATCTCATGGGGGTCGAGCTGGTCGAAGGCCAGGACCTGTTCGTCGAGGGCGATTTCTGCTGGATGCGCACCACCGAAGGCCCGAAAAAGGTCGACGTGATCTACCGCCGGATCGACGATGCCTTCATCGACCCGCTGTGCTTCCGGCCCGATTCCATGCTGGGCGTGCCGGGGCTGATGAACGTCTACCGCTCGGGCGGGGTGACGATCTGTTCGGCGCCCGGCGCGGGTGTGGCCGACGACAAGGCGATCTATACCTTCGTGCCCGAGATGATCCGCTTCTATCTCGGCGAGGCGCCGATCCTCGAGAACGTGCCGACCTGGCAATGCGCCAAGGCGGATGAATGCAAATACGTGCTGGAGAACCTGTCGGAGCTGGTGGTCAAGGAGGTGCACGGCTCGGGCGGGTACGGCATGCTCGTCGGTCCCAAGGCGGACAAGGCTACGATCGAGGCCTTCCGCGCCAAGATCGAGGAGCGGCCCTGGAACTACATCGCCCAGCCCACGCTGGCGCTTTCGGCCTGTCCGACCTTCGTGGAGGAGGGCGTGGCGCCTCGGCATGTGGATCTCAGGCCCTATTGCCTCGTGGGGGAGAAGATCGAACTGGTTCCCGGCGGTCTGACCCGCGTCGCGCTGAAGGAGGGCTCGCTGGTGGTGAACTCGTCGCAGGGCGGCGGGGTCAAGGACACCTGGGTCTTGGCGGAGTGAGACAGACATGCTGAGCCGCACCGCATCGCATCTCTACTGGATGGCCCGCTATCTTGAGCGTGCCGAGACCACCGCGCGCCTCTTGCAGATGGGCGGGCGCAACGCGCTTCTGCCCGATATCGGCGGCGGCTACCGCAACGACTGGGAGGCCGTTTTGCAGGCGCTTGGCCAGCTCGAGGCGTTCCGCGAGAAATACAGCGATCCCAACCAGCGCAACGTCGAGACCTTCCTGTTCTTCGACAGCTCGAACCCGGCCTCGGTGATGTCCTGCATCGCCAATGCGCGCGAGAATGCCCGCGTGGTGCGCACGGCGCTGACCAGCCAGGTCTGGGACGCGATCAACACGAGCTTCCAGGAGATGCAGGAGTTTCACCGCACCGAGCGTTCGAAGCTGCTGCTGAACGACATGACCGACTGGGCGCTGCGCGCGGGCGCGCTCATTCGCGGCGCGATCAGTGGCACGCAGCTGCGCGACGACGGCTACCGCTTCATCGGGCTCGGCTATACGGTGGAGCGGGCGGACAACACCGCGCGGCTTCTGGACGTGAAATACTACGTGCTCCTGCCGAGCCTTTCCTATGTGGGATCGGCGCTCGATCAGACGCAATGGGCGACGCTTCTGCGCTCCATGCAGGCCCACCGCGCCTTCGTCTGGAGCTACAAGGGCGAGATCACCGCGGCGAAGATCGCCGATCTGCTGATCCTCAACCGGCAGTTTCCGCGCTCGCTCCTGTCGGCGACGCAGGAAAGCGTCGATCACCTCGAGGCGCTGTCGCGGGGCTACAAGCAACCCTCGCGCGCGGCCACCGTGGCGCGCGGCCTTCTGGGCGAGATCGCCGAGCTGTCGGTCGAGGATATCTTCGACGAGGGGCTTCACCAGTTCCTTCTGCGCTTCATGCGCCGCAACGACCAGATCGCGGCGGCGGTGCAAGCCACCTATCTCAGCGGGGTGCCAGAATGAGACTTACGGTCAACCATGTCACGCGCTACAGCTTCGGCGCACCGATCGCGCGTCTGATCCAGTCGCAGCGGCTCACGCCGTCGCGCTGCGCCAACCAGCAGGTGCAGTCCTGGGAGGTGCGGATGGAGGGCGCGACGCGCGGCGCGGCCTTTCGCGACGGCGCCGGCGACTGGACCGAGACGGTGACGGTCCAGGGTCCGCGCGATCATTTCGAGATCGTCGTGGAGGGCACGGTCGAGACGCAGGATTTCGCGGGCGTGCTGCAGGAACACCGCGAGAAGGTGCCGCCCTCGGCCTACCTGACCGCGACCGACCTGACCCGGCCCAGCCAGGGCCTGCGGGAACTGGCCGGCCGCGCGCTCGAAGGCATGGGCGCGGCGACGCCTCTCGACCGCGCGCACGCTTTGTCCGCGATGGTCTCCGACACGGTGCAATACGTACCGGGCGAGACCGACCAGCTGACACCGGCCGCCGAGGTGCTGGAGGGCGGCAAGGGTGTCTGCCAGGACCAGACCCATGTGCTGATTACGCTGGCGCAGCTCTCGGGCATCCCCGCGCGCTACGTCACCGGCTATCTTTTCAGCGCCGCCGAGGAGCATATGTCCGAGGCCAGCCATGCCTGGGCCGAGCTGCACGTGCCCGATCTGGGCTGGGTCGGTTTCGATGCCTCCAACCGCTGCTGTCCGGACGACCGCTATATCCGGCTGAACTCCGGCTTCGACGCGCAGGACGCGGCCCCCATTCGCGGCGTCGTGTCGGGCGGCGGGGGCGAAACGCTCGATGTGCGGGTGAAGATCCGCGACGCCGACGATCCCGCCGCGGCCCAGGCGCAGCAATGACGCCACGGCCTTTACCTCGTCCGCGCGATGCCGATTGCGCGGGCGCGCCGATTGCGTCTATCTCGCGGCGTGTCCTCCTCACAGGTTCGAATCAATGACCTATTGCGTCGGCCTTCTGCTCAATGAAGGGATGGTCCTGCTGTCCGACACCCGCACCAATGCCGGGCTCGACAACATATCGACCTATCGCAAGATGTTCACCTTCGAGGCCCCGGGCGAGCGGGTGATCGCGATCATGACCGCGGGCAGCCTGTCGGTCACCCAGACCACCATCGCGCGGCTCACCGAAGCGATCGACAGCGGCGACGAGAAGCGCTCGATCATGACCGCGCATTCGATGCTGGCCGTGGCGCAGATCGTCGGCGACACGCTGGCCGAGGTCAGCCACGAGATCCGCGGCAAGATCCAGCAACAGGAAAAGGTCTCGACCTCCGCCTCGCTGATCCTCGCAGGCCAGCGCGCGGACGGGGCGATGCGGCTCTTCCTGATCTATTCGCAGGGCAATTTCATCGAGGCCACCGCCGAGACGCCCTATCTTCAGATCGGCGAGCACAAATACGGCAAGCCCATTCTCGACCGGGTGATCGAACCGACCACGTCGCTGATGGACGCCGAAAAGGCGGTGCTGCTGTCGATGGATTCGACGCTGCGCTCCAATCTCAGCGTCGGCATGCCGCTCGATCTCGTGGTGATCGAGAACCACGGCCTGCGGATCGCGCGGGCCCGGCGGATCGACGCCGACGACGCCGGCTTCCAGGCCATGAGCAACGCCTGGTCCGAAGCGCTGCGGCGCTCCTTCCAGGAAATCGAAACGGTCTGATCCGGAAACGCGCGGTTTCCAGTATTTGCATGAGTGCCTGAATGCCTGTTGCGCCATGGTATCATGCGCTGTAGATTTACTGTTTCGCGAGGCGACAGATCATCGTCCATCTTAATATACTTGGGGCCATAAACAGGGCGGCGGCTGGCTCTCCTATGCGGACGGCATCTATGGCGGCTATACCATTGCGAACGGCGTCGTGATCGAGAATGCGACGGGCGGCTCGGGCGACGACGCGATCGTCGGCAACGCGGCGGACAACGTGATGACCGGCGGTGCAGGGGCGGACACCTTCATCTTCGTCGAGGGGCAGGCCGGTTACGACGTCATCACCGATTACGAGCGCGGCGTCGACCGTCTGGATGTGAGCGATTACGGCGCCCTGAACGTCCTGCGCAATCTCGAGGTGGATCAGACGCTGGACGGGCTGGAGCTGAGCTTCTTCGACCAGACCATCCTCCTCGAAGGCTTCGGTCTGGCCCAGACGAGCGCCATGGATTACGCCTGACGTAGGTTGGCGCGATCAGGGTCGCGTCAGAAGGGCTGCCCTCGGGGCGGCCCTTTTTCGTGTCAGACCCGCCTTTTGCAACCTAATGTGAATCCTGAGGTTTGGTGCGCAAGTTATTGATAATGTGTGAATTTTCAAATTGCGCCACCACCCAGGCGATCAATCGCGCGACAAAGAAGCGCGCGTTCAGCGATACCGGAGAGGTGGGGATTTGGAGGCGAGTACCGGAATCGAACCGGTGTACACGGATTTGCAATCCGCTGCGTAACCACTCCGCCAACTCGCCAGAGCGACCCTGTCTCTAGGAGGCTCGGCTGACCGCGTCAAGCGGTTATGGTCTGCCCCGCGGAGTGGTTTTTCGCCGCTCTGCCGCATTGCGCCGGAACAAGTGATGCGCGGCCCGCGTTCGACTGATGGAACAATGGAGAGGGACCATGGCACAATCCGACACCACCACCCGGTCTAAAGGCAGCGGCGACGCCGGACAGGACACCGAAGCGCTGATGGCGCAGATCGACACGCTGAAGGCCGATCTGGCCTCGATCACCGAGCTTCTGGGCGATATCGGCGCGCGGCGCACCGGCGAGACGCTGGAAAGCGCCAAGGCGCGCTACGCCTCGGCCCGCTCGGAAGGAGAGCGGCTTTATGGCGAGGCGCGGCACCGCGCCGAGGACGCGCAGGACCAGGCGCTCGAGGCGATCCGCCGCCAGCCGGCCACGGCGATCGGCATTGCCGTCGGTCTCGGGTTTCTGTTCGGTTTCCTGACCAGCCGGAAGTGACATGGCACTGATCGCCCATGCACAGGCCGTCGCGCGCCGCAAGGTGAGCGGGGCCGCCTTTTCGGTTGTCGGCGTCCTTTTCATTCTCGCGGGGCTCGCCTTTCTGTGCGCCGCGCTCTGGATCCTGTTGGTCGAGTTGCGCGATGCGCTGTTCGCGGCGCAGGTGATCGGAGGCGGCCTCGTGGCCATCGGCCTGATCCTGCTCGGTGTCGGGCGCATCGTGTCGACGCGGCCGGTCGTGGTCGGCTCGCATTCCGCCGCGCCGCAAACCGCCGATCTTCCCATCGCGCAACTGATCGAGGGCTTCCTCATCGGGCTCGATGCCGGGCGCAGGTCGCGCAAGTGACACGCGCGGCCGTGCGCGCGGGGAGGAGCAGGACTTGAAACAGAAGACCGGCGCCTTTCAGGTCTCCGTCATCGTGATCGCGGCGATCCTCGTCGCGGGCGTGCTCTATTACGCCTCCGACATCGCCGCTCCGATGACGCTCGCGGTCGTGACCGGCATCATCGCCGCGCCGGTGCTCGACGCGTTCTGCCGCCTCGGCCTGCCGGTGGGGGTGGCTGCCTCCGTCATCCTGCTGTTGACGCTGGGCGTCATCGCCACCGCCGTCGTCGCGTTCGAGCCCGTCTT
Organism: Roseivivax lentus; assembly: GCF_900156805.1. GTDB lineage: Bacteria > Pseudomonadota > Alphaproteobacteria > Rhodobacterales > Rhodobacteraceae > Roseivivax > Roseivivax lentus. Next base: position 39,335 of record NZ_FTOQ01000016.1, read on the forward strand.
CTGGCGCTTCGTCGACGCCATCCCCGCCATCCGCTGGGAAATCCGCGAGATCGTCTTCGAGTTCCGCGAGACGCTGCGCAGCATCGGCAACGTCAACGAGGAAATGAAGGAGGCCCTCGGCGGCGGCAACGGGGACGGCAGCAGCGACGAGGGGGCGAGCGTGCCCTCGGTCACCGACGCGCTCTTCGCGGCGCCGGCGGTTCTGGGCCAGGTCCTGATCTTCGCCGGCACGCTTTACTTCTTCATGGTCAACCGCCTCGAGGTCTATTCCTTCCTCGCCCGCAGGCTCAGCGCCGTGGGCGAGACCGAGCTCATCAAGCGGCGGTTCCGGGTCGCCGAAAGGCTCGTCTCGCGCTATTTCGTGGCGATCACCATCGTCAATTTCTCCCTCGGGATCGCGGTGACCGCGATCATGACCGCGCTTGGCATGCCCTTGCCCTACGTCTGGGGGCTCGGAGCGGCTTTGTTGAACTACGTGCTCTATCTCGGGCCCGCGGTGATGGTCGTCGTGCTGCTGCTGGGCGGGCTCGTGCATTTCGAGGGCCTGATGGTCGCGGCGCCGCCTGTGCTCTTCATGCTCGTGAACCTCATCGAGGCGCAATTCGTCACCCCGGCCTTCGTCGGGCGGCATGTGCGGCTCAATCCGCTTCTGGTGTTCATGGCGCTGGTGATCGGGCTCTGGTTCTGGGGGCCGATCGGCGGGATCGTGGCCATTCCGGTTCTGGTGATCGCCGTCGCGATGAGCGACGACAGCCTCGAGGCGCAGACCCGCGCGGTGCGGCCGAGCTGAGCCGAACCGCGCCCCGCCGGGTGCTGCGCCCGGCAGATGCGTTGCACGCCCCGCACACTTGCGCGCTCCTCCGGCAAAAAGTGATCGCCTTGTCGGGCTTTCGCCCGCGAGCCGTGTTGCCGGGCCTGCGCGGCTGTGGCAGAACCGAAGGGTAATTCTGAACGAAAGAGTTTAGCGGATGTCAGACTACGCGACCCTTCGGAGAGTAATGGTGGACACGCAGGTCCGTCCCTCCGACGTCACCAAGTTCCCGATCATCCAGGCCATGCTGACCGTCCCGCGCGAGGCCTTCCTGCCGAGCGACAAGGCCGAGATCGCCTATATTTCCGAACCCATCGACATCGCGCGCGACCGGACAGTTCTGGCCGCGCGCACCTTCGCCAAGATGGTCGATGCGCTCAACGTCACCAATGACATGCTCGTGCTCGATATCGGCTGCGGCTACGGCTATTCGGCGGCGGTGCTGGCCCGGATCGCCGAGGCCGTCGTTGCGGTCGAGGAAGAGGCCGATCTCGCCGCCGAGGCGCCCGGCATCCTTTCGGAGACCGGCGCGGACAACGTGATCGTGCACGAGGGTCCGCTCAAGGACGGCGCGCCGGAACACGGGCCCTATGACGCGATCATTCTCGAAGGCGGCATCGAAGAGCTGCCCGAGGGCATCGCCGCGCAATTGAAGGAGGGCGGGCGCATCGCCTGCCTGTTCGTCGAGGGGCGTCTCGGCACGGTGCGGATCGGCTACAAGATCGATGGCCACCTGAACTGGCGCTACGCCTTCAACGCGAGCGCACCGATCCTGCCGGGCTTTGCCCAGGCGCGGGCCTTCGCACTCTGACGCGGCCGAGGGGCCGCCGCGACGCGGCCCGGGCAGGGATACAGGCAGGAGACAGCCGGATGGCGCTACGACAGATCATTCTTGCGGCGGGGCTGGGCCTCGCTGCGACCTTCGCGGGGGGCCATGTTGCCCGCGCGGACACGTTGGCCGATGCGCTGGTCGGGGCCTATAACAGCTCGGGTCTTCTGGAACAGAACCGCGCGGTTCTGCGCGCCGCCGACGAGGACGTCGCCCAGGCCGTCGCGGCGCTGCGCCCGGTGTTGGACTGGACCGCCGATGTCACCCGCCAATTCGGAGAGAGCCGCAGCGCCAGCTCCTTCGGCGACCGCGTCGGCACGGTCAGCGAAAGCGCGTCGATCGGTCTGCAGGCCTCGCTCCTGGTCTTCGATTTCGGCCGCACCCGGCTCAGCATCGACGCGGCCAAGCAGGCGGTGCTGGCCACCCGCTACCAGCTGATCGGGATCGAGCAGGAAATCCTCTTCCGCGGCGCCCAGGCGTTTTTCGAGTTGCAGCGCGCCCAGCGGGTGCTGGCGGTCCGGCAGAACAACCTGACCGTCATCGGCCGCGAATTGCGCGCCGCCCGGGACCGGTTCGAAGTGGGCGAGGTCACCCGCACTGACGTGGCCCTAGCCGAAGCCCGTCTTGCCGAAGCGCGCAGCCAGCTGGCCGTCGCGCAGGGCGACGTGGCCCGGGCCGAACAGGAATACATCACCGCGACGGGCCGTCGCCCCGGGGGCAGCAGCGCCCTCGGCACCGTGCCCGCGATCCCGCCCTCGGTCGAGGCGGCGACCGCCATCGCGCTGAAAACCCAGCCCGACCTCATCGCCGCGCAATATGCCGTGACGCTCGCCGATCTCGGCGTGAAGATCGCCGAGGCCTCGCTCAAGCCCACCGTCAACCTGACCGGGCGCTACAGCCTGACGCAGGATCTCGATGACCGGGATTTCTACAATCGCGGCGGCTCCATTTCGCTCGGCGCGTCGGGGCCGATCTATCGCGGCGGCGCGCTGACCTCGGCGCTGCGCCAGTCGGTGGCCATCCGCGACCAGCGGCGCGCGCAGCTGCTCGTCGTGTCCGACAATGTCCGCCAGAGCGTCGCCAATGCCTATGTCAACGTGCAGGTGGCCCGTTCGGCCATCCAGGCCAGCCGCCAGCAGGTCGAGGCCGCGCAGGTCGCCTTCAACGGCATCCGCGAAGAGGCGCAGCTCGGCGCGCGCACCACGCTCGACGTGCTCAACGCGGAGCAGGACCTGCTCGATGCGCGCACGCTGCTGATCTCGGCGCAGGTGGACGAATACGTGGCGGCCTACAACGTGATCGCCGCGACGGGCCGCCTGACCGCCTCGGCGTTGAATCTGCCGGTGCAGCAATATGATCCCACCGTCTATTACAACCTCGTCAAGGACGCGCCGGCGCTCTCCAGCCAGGGGGAACAGCTGAACCGTGTCCTGAGGGCGATTGGAAAAGATTAAGGTTTTTCCGATCTGTTGTGCGGAATCGGGGGCGGGGTTACACTCGGCTCCGAGGTAGAGCGGTGAACAAGATGTCCAAACAAGGCTCGAGCGTCGAAATCGAGGACGTGCTTGCGTCCATCCGTCGGCTTGTGACCGATGACGGTCGCGGGTCCGCGGCGCGTGCGTTGCAACCCAAACAGGTCGATGCCTCCGCAGCGGCGCGGGCGGAGAAGGCCGCGCAGGTGCTGCGCGCGGACCGGCTCATCCTGACGCCGGCGCAACGCATTTCCGATCACGAAGCCGACCGGGAAGACGACCGAGACACCCCGGGGGAGGCCGCGCAGCCCCGGGACGCGGCCACGTCGCATGATGCGCCCCAGCCGATCCTGCTGACCGAACCGCATCGCGTGGCGGATAACAGCGCCCATGCCGAGCACGATCCCTCGGACGGGTTCGACGCCTATGAGGAACCGCTCGACCCGGTGCTCCTGCTCGATCAGGTGGCGGCGCGGGGGGACGCGGCCGAACGCGCAGAGCCGCAGGCCTGGGAGGCCGACGCGCCCGAGGATCACCACTACGACGAAGAGCACCGAGGCGAGCATCAAGACGCCGAAGACCATCACGACGAAGATCTTCACGAAGAAGACCATGACGGCGAGACCCACGCCGAATCCGTTCTGACCGCCGTGACCGTCGAGGAATACGACGAGGACGCGGAGGACGACGAAGCCGATGCGCCGATTTCCCCGGCCTCGGTCCTCGCGCAGGTCGTGCAGGAGGAACTGGCCGACGCGCTGCGCCGTGCACCCTCCGGCGACCACGACGCGGCCGGGACCGAGCGCGCCGACGCGCAGGAGACCGCGACCGCAGGGCATGCAGACAGCCCGGAAGACGCCGATCCGCACCACGCCCGCGATGACGCCGAGACGCCCGAGGCCGATGCCGCACCGCTGGTCTGGCCCCGCCGGACGCAGAGGATGGATGCCGCCGCGCAAGAGGCGGGCATGGACCGCGCAGCCCCGCCGTCCGACGGCATGTCGCTCGAGCAGAAGATCGCCGAGCTGGAGGCGATGATCAGCGGCAGCAGCTCCGAGGAATGGGACGACGAACGCGAAGGGCAGGGCGGCAATGCGGGCTATGCGCAGCGCTTCTTGAACACGCTCGAATGGGAAGACGCGCCCCGGCCCGAGGCGATCTTCCAGACGCGCCGCGCGGGCGAACTATCCCGTATGGCCGAAGATCTCGAAGAGGAAGAGCTTGACGAGACGCCCGCCTCTCCGACCGCCGGTCTCGACGAAGAGGCCCTGCGCGCGCTTGTCGTGGGCATTGTGCGCAGCGAATTGCAGGGGGCGCTTGGCGAACGGATCACCCGCAACGTGCGCAAGCTCGTCCGGCGCGAGATCCAGCGCGCGCTGATGAGCCAGAACTACGAATAAGCGCGCCCCGCGGGTCCGTTCCGCGGGCCCGCGCCATGCGGCGGCACGGTTTGCGACCCGCGCATAAAAAAGGCGCGCCCGGAGGCGCGCCAAATCAGGGAAATCATAGGTCTCGAAAGATCAGGCGGCTTCGGCCTGCAACGCGGCGTTGCGACGCTCGCTCTCTTCGCGCGAGAGCGCGACAGAGGTACGCACACCTTTCGAGACGAACTCCATCAGACCTTCCACCACACGCTCGTTCGGGTCGATACCGGCGCAGCTAAGCACCTCTCGACCGTCGCGCGACCGTGCCCATCGGGCGATCTGTTCGGGTCCGTTTCCATATTTCTTGTCGTCGGCGATGGCGTCGTCGAGCGCGGCAAGCACAACGGCAGCGAAGAGCTTGCGGGCACGGTTGCCCTGCTCGGCATTGAAAGCCGTTCCGTCAACGAAATCTCGCATGTGTCGTCCTTCTGGTTATTGATCTTGTCCTTCGGGCGTGAGGGTCCTTATGGCCTATCCACCGCGATTCGGATACAGCAGAAACGCATAACTCCCCTTCGCGAGGCGCATAGCTACGTTCTGGTCCCACACGATATATGGTAAGGTTGCAGGGTCCCCAATGGGCAGATATAGGGGGCGGCACGATCCGATCAACCTTTCGTCAAAGAATTGCCACATGCCCAAGATCAACGGAAACGAGATTCGCCCCGGCAACGTGCTCGAGCATAACGGCGGCCTCTGGGCCGCGGTGAAGGTCGATCATGTAAAGCCCGGAAAAGGTGGTGCTTTCGCGCAAGTCGAAATGCGAAACCTGCGCAACGGCTCGAAGCTGAACGAACGCTTCCGCTCCGCCGACAAGGTCGAGCGCGTCCGCCTCGAACAGCGCGACATGCAGTTTCTCTATGAGACCGACGGCGTCATGACCTTTATGGATGCCGAGACCTACGACCAGGTCGAACTGCCCGCCGAGATCCTCGGCGACCGCCGTCCCTTCCTGCAGGACGGCATGACGATCCAGGTCGAATTTTACGAATCGGAGGCGCTGAACGCGACCCTGCCGCAGAAGGTGACCTGCCGCATCGCAGAGACCGAGCCGGTGGTGAAGGGGCAGACCGCGGCCAATTCGTTCAAGCCCGCGATCCTCGACAATGGTGTGAAGATCAACGTCCCGCCCTTCGTGGGCCAGGACGAGGAAGTCGTCGTGAACACCGAGACGATGGAATATTCCGAGCGCGCCTGAACCGCGTTCCGCACAATCAAGAAGCCGCGGCGCCCCAGGGGCCCGCGGCTTTTTCAATTTTGCGGGGGCGGTCCGTTACGGCCAGCCCCGCAGCCGTTCAGGCCGCGCTTCGCGTCACACGTCCCTAAACGCCGGCCTGGTCCAGAAGCCCGGTCACCATCGGTGCGTAGCCCTCTCCGAAAAGCCGCAGATGCACCAGCGCCGGGAAGAGCTGATAAATCACCCGGCGGGCTTCGAAACCCGGCTCCAGGCGGCCGTAGCCGCGCCAGAAGGCGGCATCGGGCTGACCGAACAGGGTCAGCATCGCCAGATCGACCTCCGAATGGCCGTAATAGCAGGCCGGGTCGATCATGAAGGCGCCCTGATCGGTGAAATGCACGTTGCCGCCCCAGAGATCGCCATGCAGCAGCGCGGGCTTGGGCGACGCGGGCAGCCTGTCGCCCAGATCGGCCGCCAGCGCCTCCAGCCGTGCGCCAAGCGCTGCGGGCAGGTGCGGCAGGAACGGCAGGAGGCGCCGCTCGCCCCAGAAAGCGGGCCAGGACGCTGCCGCGGCGTTTTCGATCCGCACGTCGCCGAAGGCGTAATCCTCGGTCCAGCCGTAATCCTGCCCGTCCCAGGAATGCATCCGCGCCAGCGCCGCGCCGAAATCGCGCCAGCCCGCCGATGTGGCCGGGGCAGGTGGCAGGTAATCGAGGCAGATCAGCCCGTGCTCGGCGTGCCGGACCTGCGGCACCGGCGCGTGGACATGCGCCATGGCCGACAGCATCCGCGCCTCGGCATCGACGAGCGGCCCGCGCTTGGTGACCATGTCGCGCCCGTCTGCGAGGGTGACGCGGGCGACTTGGCTCAGATCGCCGCCCGCCAGCGCCTCGGTCCGCGTGACCGTGGTTCCGAGCGCGTCGAGAAGAGGCTGCGGCAGGCTCATCCCTGCACCTTCACGCGGGCCGCGCCCGCTTCCATGTCGCCTGTCGCGCGGGCAAAGCGCAGAAAGGCCAGCCCGGCGCCGCCCGCCTGGGTGTAGAGCACGCCCGCCGGTTTGCCATCCGCGGTGATCTCGGTGCCGGGCGCGGCCTCGCCATCCACCTCGACCACGGCGAGGCCCTTCTTGAGCTCGGTCTTATGCTTCATCCGGGCGGTCACTTCCTGGCCGACATAACAGCCCTTGCGGAAATCGACGCCGTTCAGGCGCTCGAAGCCCATTTCGAGGATGTAGCTCTCGGGCGTCAGCTCCACGCCGCTTTCGGGGATGCAGGCAGCAACGCGCAGCGCATCCCAATCGACGCCCGCCTCCGAGGGCCGCCCGTCATAGGCGCGCCAGCCCATGCGCGGATCGCGCGGGTCGGCGTAGGCGCCTTCGGGCGGCGCCCCGGTGCCGCGCGCGACGGCGATATCCGTGTCGCTGATCTCGACCTTGGCGCGCAGCTTGTAGAGCGTCAGCGCCTTCTTCAGATCGGCCGCAATCGGCGTCGCCACGTCCAGAAGGATGTCGTCGCCATCGGCCACGAGGAAGAAATCCGCCTTGTACTTGCCCTGCGGCGTCAGCAGCGCGGCATAGACCGGGCCCGCCGCGCGCTTGCCCAGATCGTTGGTGACCAGGTTCTGCAGGAAGTGATGCGCCTCTTCGCCCGCGATGCGGAGGACACTGCGCTCTGTCTCGCTCATATCAGCCTCTTTTCATGTGCCGTTAACCTAAACCCTCGCGCGCGGCCTGCAACCGGAGCGCGGAGCGCGCCCGGGTACCTGCGCAAAACGCAAGGCTCAATCGGCGTCGCGGATTTGCAGATTGTGCAGATCGGCGTAAAGCCCGCCTTCGCGCAGAAGCGCCTCGTGGGTGCCCTCCTGCACGGCGCGGCCCTGGTTCATCACGACGATCTTGTCGGCGCTGCGGATGGTCGACAGGCGGTGCGCGATGATCAGCGTCGTGCGTTCGCGCGCCAACTTGTCGAGGGCCGCCTGCACATCCGCCTCGATCTGCGCATCGAGCGCCGATGTGGCCTCGTCGAGCAGCAGCACGGGTGTGTCGCGCAGGATGGCGCGGGCGATGGCCACGCGCTGGCGCTGCCCGCCCGAGAGCTTCGATCCGCGCGGACCCACCGTGGCGTCGAGCCCGCCCTGCAGCTTGGGCAGGAAATCGGTGACCCGCGCCGCATCGAGCGCCGCCTGCAGCCGCGCCTCGGGCACGCCCGTCTGACCGAGCAGGATGTTGTCGCGCAGGCTTTCATCGAAAAGAAGTGCGTCCTGGCTCACCACCGAGAAGACCGCCCGCAGATCGCCAAGCGCCATGTCCTCGGTGCGTATCCCGTCGAGGGTCACCGTGCCCGTCTCGGGATCGATGAGCCGGGTCAGCAGGTTGAACACGGTCGACTTGCCCGCCCCGGAAGGCCCGACCAGCGCGGTGACCTTGCCCGCCTCGGCGACGAAGCTCGCCTCCTGCAGGATCGGCCCGTCGCCGTAGCCCGCGCTGACCCGGTCGAAGGTGATGCGCGGCGGGGCGGTGGGCGCGGGGGCTGGGTTCTCGGGGTCGCGCACGGCGGGTTCCAGATCGAAAAGCTCGCGCAGACGCTCGAGCCCCGCCAGCGCGGGCTGCAGCTTGCCCGACAGCGCGCCGAGGCGCCGCAACGGCTCGAAAGCAAGGCCGATCGCGGTGAAGAAGGCCACGAAATCGCCGACGCTCTTGTCGCCGGACAGGATCTGGCTGCCGCCGAAGAACAGCACCGCCGCGAAACCGAGGCCCGACATGATGTCGATCAGGCCCGGGATCGCCGCTTCGGCGGCGGAGCTGCGTATCTTGATGCCGACCACGCGCTCGGCCAGGCTGCGGAAACGGCCCGCCTGGTAATTCTCCAGCGTGTTGAGCTTGACCGGCACGATACCCGTGAAGATCTCGTTGAGGCGCGTCGAGAGACCCGCATCCATGTCGCGCACCTGCCGCGAATTGCCCCGCAGAAGCCGCTGGATGAAGAAGGCCGGCAGGATCAGCAGCGGCGCCCCCACCAGCGCGATCAGCGTCCAGCGCCAGTCGATGAAGAAGGCCACCCCGAAGAGCGAAATGAGCGCCACCACGTCGCGCCCCGCGCCGGTGATGAACGCCTTCCAGACGGTGTTGATCGTGTTCACGTCGCCATTGAGACGCTGCATCAGGTAGCCCGGCCCGTAGGCCTGGTGAAAGCCGCCATCGAGCGTCATGATGTGCCGCAGAAGCGCCTCGCGCAGCTCCATCATCGAGATCGCCGAGACGCGGGACATGATCGTCTTCTGCCCGATCCCCGCCAGTGCGCGGATGGTGAAGATCGCGAAGAAGGCAAAGCCCACGAGGCCGATATATTGCTCGCCGCCCTCGACGAAGACCTTATCGAACATGGGCTTCATCATGTAGGACAGCGCGCCGAACATCGCGCCCTCGACCGACATCAGGAGGAAGGCCGCGACGAACCACGGCCAGTGGCGGATCAGGTAGTCGCGCCAGACCCAGCCGAAAAGCGCGACGCGCTCGCGGAAGGTGTTGTCCTCGCCCGCGGCGTAGTCCTCGGAGGATTTGAGACGGGTCTTCTCGCTCATTCGGGATGCGCCAGTTCGGAGGGGGGGATCTTGCGGTCAAAGCCGTCCTGCAGCCGGGCGGAGCGGTACTCGTCGCGGATCCAGTCCTCGAACCCGATGGGCCCGATGGCCTGCCGCGACTCGTAGACGTCGATGATGTAGTCCTGGATGCCGGTCTTGGTGAATTTCAGGTGCAGGTAGCGCAGGCCCAGATGCTTGCGCGCCTCGGCGGGCGTCGCGCCCTCGAAGACGATCAGGTAGACCGCCGCGAGGAACCCGGTCCGGTCGGCGCCGGACTTGCAGTGAAAGACCAGCGGCTTTTCCGCCTGCCGGATCGCGTCGATGGCCGCGAGGATGCGCTTTGACGAGGGTGCGAGCCGCGCCCAGAGTTTCGCATCGACCAGCGTCAGGCCCAGTTCTTCGCAGATTTCCCGCTCGAACAGGTAGAACGAGAACTTGTCCGGGCCGCGCAGGTTGACCACGGTCTTGATCCCCATCGCCTTGAACTGCCGGAAGCGGCGGTCGGTGGGATGGTTCGACCGGAAGATGCCCGGGGCCACCTTGTAGAAATTGGTCCAGAGCCCGCGCAGGATGCCGTGATCGAAGAAGGCCATGTGGACGCGCGACAGGAACCGGTTCCACGGGGTCGAGATATCCTTCCCGAACGAACGCATCAGACGGCGCTCCGCCGCGGCGATCCAGTTCCAAGCAGTTCTGATCATCGGGTCCGATACTGGCCTCAGGGTCACGAGGGCGGGGTGTATCCCGTCGCGCCCGGGCGCGAAACCCTTCGCGGAAATTCCGGCGCCGGGGCGTGTCGCGATTGACGCCCCGCTGTCCGGAAGTAGGGTCGGACCGTTGCCGCTGCAAGGCGACGCCCCCAGCACAGGATGCCGCGCTCATGTCGCTTGCCCAAGGCCGCCCCTATCTCGCCATTCCCGGCCCCTCCGTCATGCCCGATGCGGTCCTGCGCGCGATGCACCGCGCCTCGCCCAACATCTACGAGGGCGAGCTGACCGAGATGGTGGCCGGCATGGTGCCCGACCTCAAGCGCGTGGCGCGCACCGACGGTCATGTGGCGATCTACATCACCAACGGTCACGGCACCTGGGAAGCGGCGCTGGCCAACACCGTGGCACCCGGCGAAACGGTGCTGGTCTGCGCCACCGGCCGGTTCGGCCATGGCTGGGCGGAGATGGCCGAGGCCATGGGGATCGAGGTGGAGATCCTCGATTTCGGCCGCACCGCGCCGATCGACCCCGAGCGGCTGCGCGCGCGCCTCGCCGAGGATGCGGGCGGCGCGATCAAGGCGGTGCTGGCGGTGCATGTGGACACCTCCTCGTCGATCCGGTCGGACATCGCCGAATGTCGCCGGGCGCTGAACGAGGCCGGGCACGGGGCGCTTCTGATGGCCGATTGCATCGCCTCGCTGGCCTGCGACCGCTTCGAGATGGATCTCTGGGGCGCCGACATCGCCATCACCGCCTCGCAGAAGGGGCTGATGGTGCCGCCGGGGCTGGGCTTCGTCTTCTTCAACGACCGCGCCGATGCGGTGCGCCGCAGGATGCCGCGGGTCAGCCGCTACTGGGACTGGTCCCCGCGCGCCGATCCGCAGATGTTCTACCAGTATTTCGGCGGCACCGCGCCCACCCATCACCTTTATGGCCTGCGCGCCGCGCTCGACATGATCCACGCCGAGGGCATGGAGGCGATCTGGGCGCGCCATGCGACGCTGGCCCGGGCGATCTGGACGGCGGTCGATGCCTGGGGGGGCGAGGGGCCCTTGAGGCTCAACGTGGCCAATCCCGCCGAGCGCAGCCACGCCGTGACCGCCTTGCGCATCGGGGCGCCGCACGGTGCGCGCCTGCGCGCCTGGACCGACGAGCAGGCGGGTGTGACGCTCGGCATCGGGCTCGGCATGTCGGAGGAGGGCGACCCGACCGGCACCGGCTTTTTCCGCTTCGGCCATATGGGGCATGTGAACGCGCATATGGTGCTGGGCATGCTCGGCACGGTGGAGGCGGGGCTTGCCGCGCTGGGCGTGCCGCATGGCGCGGGCGGGGTGTCGGCGGCGGCGCGCATCGTGGCCGAGGGCACCGGCGCGGTGCTGTCCACGCCCGCCCATCCGCAGGAGGTCGCCCGCTGGGGCTGAGGGGCGTCGTCAGCGTTTGAATGCGCCGCACGCCGTCTCCCGGCGGGGCGGGGGGACGGGCGCGGTCCGGCGCGAGGCCGGGCCGCGCCCGTGCGAGAGACGCTGTCTCTCGCGCTCTCTGGAGGTATTTCCGGTCCGATCGTGAGGGGACCGCGGTGCTCAGGCCCGGCTGCGACGCGCGCCCATCCAGTCGATCAGCGTCTTCAGCGCCCAGCTCAGCGCCAGCACCACGGGCAGGCCGAACAGCGCCCAGATCACGCCCAGCATCCAGAACAGGTTGATCGCCGCCATGACCAAAGCGGGGGTGGTGTAATCGGGCGCCCGGCCTTGAGGGTGATCGCGCATGATCCTGTCGCCTTTCTGCTGGTTGCAGACAGGATATATCGAAAGACCCGTAAGGAAAGTCCTAGCCCGCCGCCGCGGCCTTCACATCCGCGAGGGCCAGCGGCAGCACCTCCTCGAACACATCGAGATCGGCGGGCCGCCCGCAGGAGACGCGGATGCAGCGGTTCTGCGGCGCCTCGAAGGGCATGCGGACGAAGACGCCGCGCGCCACCAGCGCATCGAGCACCGCCTTGGCATGCGCGCCGTCGCCGCCGCAATCGAGCGCCACGAAATTCGTGGCCGAGGGCAGGGGCGTCAGCCCGTGCGCCCGGCCGATCCGGCCGATCCGGTCGCGCGACGCCGCCACCGCGTCCTGCACCTGCGCGAGCCAGCCGGCATCCTGCAGCGCCGCCAGCGCCGCGGCCTGGGCCGGCCGGGTCATGCCGAAATGGTCGCGCACCTTGTCGAAGGCCCGGATCAGCGCGGGCGCGCCGGTGGCATAGCCCACGCGAAGCCCGGCCATCCCGCGCGCCTTCGAGAAGGTGCGCATGCGGATGACCCGCGGATCGTCCGGGTCGATCCGGGGCGCGGTGCCCTCGGGCGCGAACTCGATATAGGCCTCGTCGAGCAGCAGGAGCGTGCCTTCGGGCAGGGTGTCGAGCGCCGCCTCGATCTCTCTGCCCGCGTACCACGACCCCATCGGATTGTCGGGATTGGAGAGGTAGATCAGTTTGGCGCGCGTCTCCCGCGCCCGGTCGATCAGCGCCGGCAGATCCTCGCGGTCGTCGCGGAAGGGCACCTTGTGCAGCATGCCGCCGAAGCCGGTGACGTGGTAGTTGAAGGTCGGATAGGCGCCCTTCGAGGTCACGACCGGGTCGCCGGGTTCCACCAGGAGCCGCACCAGGTTGCCCAGAAGCCCGTCGATGCCGCCGCCGATCACGATGTTCTCGGGCCGCGCGCCCATCTCGGCGGCCAGCGCCTGTTTCAGCGCGTGGCTCGTCGCGTCGGCATACATCCACACGTCCGGGGCGGCGGCATGCAGCGCCTCGATCGCCTTGGGCGACGGGCCGAAGACCGATTCGTTGGCGCCGAGCCGCGCGCGGAAGGGCCGGCCCATCCGGCGTTCCTGCACCTCGGGCCCCACGAAGGGCACGTCGGAGGGCAGCGTTTCGGCGAGGCGGGTATATCTGGGTCCGGTCATGGCCGCGGAGTATGCCCAGCCGCCGCCCGCAGGCAAGGGGGCAGGATCGCGCCCGACGGGGGCCGGGCGCTTAGCGTCCGCGGCGCCGCTGTTCCATCGTCATCGCGTAGCGCATCTCGAGATCGGCGAGCTTGCGCATCAGCGAAGGCCGCGCCTCGGCGTCGCGGCAATCCCGCAGGGCCGCGCGCGCGTCGTTCAGGGCGCGTTTCAGGCTGACCTCGAAGGGCACGGCACCCGCCTCGGACATGATCCGGAACCCGGCCCGCGTCGCCGCATCGAGGCCGTCATGGCTTTGCAGGTCCGGGATCGGCTGGCCCGCGCCCTTGAGGTTGTCGAAGAGGCCGTCCTCCGCCGCTTCCTGCATGCGCTGCTCGGCGATCCGGGGAAACATGGCCATGCGCGTCGGTCCCTGACTGGTGTTGCGCGGCCATCAAGACATGCCGCGCGCGCCCTTTCAACGGGCAAGCACCGGGGCTTGGTGCACATAGGCGTTATCCTCGATCGCATGGATCAGGAAATGGGCGACATCCTTGCGCGAAATGAGCCCCATCCGCCAATCGCGGGGCTCCGTCAGCACCTTGTACTGGCCGGTCATGGGCCGCTTGGTGAGGATCACCGGCCGCGCGATGGTCCAGTCGAGCGACGACGCCTTCACCAAGTCCTCCTGCCGGGTCTTGTCCTTGTAGGGCTCGCCCAGAAGGATCGCATGGCCCTGCCGCTCGATCCAGCTCAGCGCGCGGATCGAATCGCCCGCGGCGATGCCGGTCACCACCAGAAGCCGCTTCGGCCCGGAGGCCTCCATCAACGGAATGAGCGCTTTCGTGGCCTCCGAGAAGAGCGTGACCTTCTTCCAGATCATCGACAGGCTTTCCTCGATCCCGAGGCACATGACCACCGCGTCGACCCCGTCGAGCGCGGCGGCGAGCTCCTCGGATTTCAGGGCGTCGCCGGGCCAGCGCTCCAGCCGGTCATGCGTCAGCGTCATCGCATCCGCCGAGCGCGCGAAGGCGCGGATCTCGTGCCCCCGTTCGAGCCCGTATTCCACCACGTTGAGGCCGATGCCCTTGGTCGCGCCGATCACCAGAATCTTGCTCATGACGTCATCTCCTTTCCCCCTTAGCTAAGCGGCGCCGCGCCGAAGAAAAGCCGCCGCCGCGCTTGACGGGGCAGGGCGCAGCGGTCACCTATCGCCCGACACCAGACCTGAGGCGCCATGGCCCGACGCACCGCCCCCTTTGCCCCGTTCGAATGGATGATCGCCTGGCGCTACCTGCGTGCGCGGCGCGCCGAGGGGGGCGTCAGCGTGATGACCTGGATCAGCCTCATCGGCATCACGCTCGCGGTTTTCGCGCTGATCGCCACGCTGGCGGTCCGGTCGGGATTTCGCGCGGAATTCGTCGACACGATCCTCGGCGCCAATGCCCATATCACCGTCTATGCCGCTGAAACGGTGACCGAAAACGGCGTCGTGAGCCGCAGCTTCACCGATTTCGAGGCCAGCGCGGCGGCCCTTGCGGACGTGCCAGGGGTGGAACATGCCGCACCGGTGGTGAAGGGGCAGGTCATGGCCAATGCCAATGGCCGCAATTCCGGGATCGAGGTCTTCGGCATGGCGGCGTCGGACGTGCAGACCCTGCCGCGCATCGTCGATCCCGAAACCGGGCGCGGCGACTTCGCGCGGTACGGCGAGGGCATCGCGATCGGCTCCGGGGTGGCGCGCGAACTGGGCCTGCGCCTTGGCGACATGGTCAAGCTGATCTCGCCCGACGGGGTGAAGACCGCCTTCGGGCAAAGCCCCCGCGTGAAATCCTACGAGGTCGTCTACATCTTTTCCGCCGGGCGCTACGACATCGACCGCACACGCGCCTACATGCCCTTCGCGGAGGCGCAACTTTACTTCAACCGCGACGGGCAAGCCGATGAAATCGAAGTGATTGTCGCCGAACCCGAAGCCGTGTCGGACTACCGCGAGGCGGTCCAGGCCGCGGCCGGGTCCGGCGCCTATCTCTGGACCTGGCAGGACGCCTCGGGCGGGTTTCTCAACGCGCTCGAGATCGAGGACAACGTGATGTTCGTCATCCTGTCGGTGCTCGTGCTGATCGCCGCAATGAACATTACCTCGGGCCTCATCATGCTGGTCAAGAACAAGGGGCGCGATATCGGCATTCTGCGCACGATGGGGCTCACCGAAGGGGCGGTGCTGCGGGTGTTCTTCATCTGCGGCGCCTTCACCGGCATCATCGGCACGGTCGCGGGCGTGATCCTCGGCTGTATCTTCGCGATCTACATCGATCCGATCTTCTCGGCGGTGAATTACGTGGCGGGCGGCGGGGTCTGGGACCCCTCGGTACGCGGGCTCTACCAGCTGCCCGCGAAGCTGGAGCTGGCGGACGTGCTGTCGGCGGTGGGCCTGTCGCTTGGCCTCTCGTTCATCGTGACGATCTTTCCGGCGCGCCGCGCGGCCCGGATGAACCCGGTGGAGGCGCTGCGCTATGAGTGATGCCGCGCTCGATCTCAGGGGTATTTCGAAAAGCTATAATAATGGCTTGCCGAACGCGGTTCATGTATTGCGCGAGGTCGATCTGCAGGTCGCGCCGGGCGAAGCGGTGGCGCTTGTGGCCCCTTCGGGTGCCGGCAAGTCGACGCTTCTGCACATCGCGGGGCTCCTCGATACGCCCGATGCGGGCCGCGTCGCCATCGGCGGGCAGGACATGACCGGCCAATCCGACCGTCGCCGCACCGCCATGCGCCGCGAGGCGGTGGGGTTCGTCTACCAGTTCCACCATCTGCTGCCCGAGTTCAGCGCGGAAGAAAACGTGGTTCTTCCGCAGCTTGCGAATGGAGCTTCACGTAAAGAGGCGGATGCGCGCGCCGCCGCCTTGCTGGCGTCGGTCGGCCTCACGAGCCGCGCCGATCATCGTCCCGCGGCCCTGTCGGGAGGCGAGCAGCAGCGCGTTGCCTTCTGCCGCGCCATGGCCAACGCGCCGAAGCTTCTGCTGGCCGACGAGCCCACCGGCAACCTCGATCCCGAAACCTCCGAGCGGGTGTTCGACACGCTGATGCGCCTCGTGCACGAGACCGGCCTCGCCGCCGTGATCGCCACGCACAATCTCGAGCTGGCCGCGCGCATGGACCGACAGGTGCGGCTCGATCAGGGACGCCTCTGCGCGGTGTGACCCGATTGCATCGGCGCGCGGTCCCGGGTCCGGAAGGGCACGGAGATGCCACATAATCACCCAAAAGACCGGCTTTTCTGCTCCGCAACGACAATATCCTGCGGGTGACTCATGGGTGCTGAACTTCTTTTCATTCTGTTCGCGCTGACCCCGATCGCGGTCGGCGCGGGCCTTCTTGGCACCGGGGACGCGGAGACGCCCGACGAGTTCGGCGCCGATCCGGCACGCGCCGACGCCGCCGACATTTCGGACCTGATCCCGGACCTGCCCGAGGACACCCTGCCGCTGCCCGGTGGCGGTGGCGACGATGTGGTCGTCGGAACCGATGCCGATGAAAGCGCCTTCACCGATCGCGGCGCGGACAGCGTCTCGGCGGGCGGCGGGGCCGATTACATCCGTGCCGGCGGCGATGCCGACACGGTCGCGGGCGAGGCAGGCGACGACGTCCTCTTCGGCGAAGCGGGCGCGGACCTGCTGCTGGGCGGCGAGGGCGACGATACGCTGGTGGGCGGTGCCGATGCCGACAGCCTCGAGGGCGGCGAGGGGGCGGATGTGCTCTTTGCCACTGATGCCGGGGCCGAGGACGACGCGGCGGACACGCTCGATGGCGGGGCAGGCAACGATCTTCTGTTCTTCGGTCCGGCCGACATCGCCACGGGTGGTGCGGGCGCGGATGCCTTCGTGGCGGCGGGCGCTGCCACGGTCACCGATTTCGACAGCACCGAGGACATGCTGGTGGTGCGCTATACCGGCGAAGAGGCGCCCGAGATCGCCGCCCAGACCGTCACCGCCACCGGCGTGGAGCTGCGCCTCTCCGACGGCACGGTCATCACGCTCGACGGGCTCACCGAACCGGTCGACGCCTCCCGCATCGCCTTCCTCGAGGACATGGCGCTCTGACGCGTCTCTCGCGGGCCTCTCACGTCAATGTGGCTCGCTGTAACCTGGCTGCGGTCTAGCCTCCGTCACAGCGAAATGACGAGGACAAGCGAGAACGCCATGACCGCACGCCGCCTTTTTTCCCTGCACCGCGGGCTGACGTCTGCGCTTGTGGCCGCAGCGCTGGCCATGCCCGCCGTGCTGCCCTCCGCGGTGACCGCCGCCACGGTGCCCTTCGACGACGCCTCCTGGAAGGTGCAGCGCTTCTCGCTTTTCTCCGGCAATGATTACGATTTCCGCGGCGACGCGCTCTCGGTCGTCTCCGACGGCACGGTGTCGATCGCCTATCGGCCGCTGGCGCCGGCGAACTGGCAGGCGCGCGGGGCGTCGTGGTCGTGGTCGGTTGAGACCAGCGTGCCGCCCACCGATCTGACCCGCAAGGGCGGCGACGACCGCAATCTTGCCGTCTATTTCGTCTTCCTGCCCGAAGCCGAGGCGCGGGCCCTGCAGGGCGCCTCGATCACCCGGCTTCTCAACGAGGAGGCGATCCGCGCGCTGGTCTATGTCTGGGGCGGCGATCAGGCCCGCGGCGCGGTGCTGCCGAGCCCCTATCTGGGCGCGCGGGGCAAGACCGTGGTGCTGCGCGGCGCGGGCACCGGCGGCCACCGGGAGCGGGTCGATCTGGCCGCGGATTACGCCCGCGCCTTCGGTGGCGGCGCGCCGGGCGCATTGGTCGGCATCGCGGTCTCGGGGGACAGCGACGACACCGACAGCCGCATCGACGCCACCATCAGCGGGCTGCAGGTCGACTAGGCGCGCTGGGTGATCCAGACGCCGAGCGCCATGACCGCGATGCCGGTGGCGCGCGTCATCGTCAGCGGCGAGGGGCGCGCGCCGAAAAGCCCGAACTGGTCGATGAGCGCGGCGGAAACGAGCTGGCCGATCAGCACGAAGAACACCGCGTTCCCGACTCCGAAATGCGGGGCGATATAGGTCACCGACAGCACGTAGAAGGCCACGAAGAGCCCCGCGAGGAACAAATGCTTCGGCGCGCCTGCCGCACGCAGCAGCGCCTGCGGCCCGGTGATCAGCATCGCAAGCGCGGTCGCGGCCAGCGCCACGGCGAAGAGGATGAAGGCCGCGGAGGCGGGCGAGCCCATCCGCGTCCCGAGCGCGGCATTGAGCGCCGCAAGCAGCGGGATGCCGATCCCGGCCAGAAACATGATTGCGGCATAATGGATCATGGCGCGCCCCTTTCGCGGTGTGACTGCTCTTGGACGGGCCGGTGCCGTCCCGGCGCGACCGTGGACCGGGCGGGCGGTCTTGTCACGCCGAAAGCTGCGCGTCGCGGGCGGCGGCCCGCCACCGGGCCGATCCGCCCTTGCGCGCCGTTCCCGCGCTTGCCAGACATGGGAAGACGGGAGCGCACCGGGCAGGCGGAAACCGGGGCCGCACGGGACAGGAGCCGAGACATGACAGGGTTACGCATCGCATTTCTGGGGATCGCCACGGTCGCGCTGTCGGCCTGCCAGATAGAGGGCGGCGGCGGCGAGGCCGCGATGCCGGGCGCGTCGGACGGCGCGCGGCTCTACCAGGAATATTGCACCATCTGCCACGGCGTCGATGGCAAGGGCGACGGCCCCATGGCGCGCGCCATGCGCAAGCCGCCGCGCGATCTCACCCTTCTGAGCGTGCGCAACGGCGATGTGTACCCGGCAGCCCGGGTGCTGTCGACGATCGACGGCTATGCGCGGTCCGATATCGCCGGGCCCGGCATGCCGGAATTCGGCGAGTTGCTGCGCGGCGATCTCGTGCCCTACGACACCGGCGACGGCATCCTCACGCCCACGCCGCGCACGCTGGTGGCGCTGACCGAGTATCTGCGCACGATCCAGGCCACCCGCTAGGCCGGCATGCCCCGGCCGGCGTCAGTTGTGCGTGTGCTGCGGACTAGGCGGTTGGCCTGGCTTTATCCTCGCGTTCCTGCGGGCGATCGTTCCACCGGATAGGCTCGCGGCGGGCGGGCGCGCCCCGGCCGCGAGGACCGGGCCGCGCCCGGCGAGAGACGCTGTCTCTCGCGCTCTCTGGAGGTATTTCCGGTCCGATCGTGAGGGGCCGCGTCAAGCCGCGACCAACCGGCGGAGCATCGACCAGTAAAGCTCCTCGACCTCGGCGAGGCTCAGCCGGCCGCCCCGGCGGAACCAGGTGTTGAGCTGCGTGAGCATGCCGATCATCGCGAAGGCGGTGATGCGCGGGTCGTCCACGTCGAACACCCCCGTCGCCGCGCCGTCGCGCAGGATGTCCACGAGCGCGCCTTCATAGCGGCGGCGCAGGGCCTCGATCTCGGCGAAATGCTCGGGGTCGAGATTGCGCAGCTCCATGTAGGAGATGAAAACCGCCGCGGGCCGTTCGGAATTGAACCGGATATGGAAGCGCGCGAAGGCCTCGAGCCGGCCCAGCGGATCGTCCGGCGCTTCCCAGGCGTCGTAGGCCGCCAACAGGTCCTGCATGTGCGACTTCATCAGCGAGAAGAGCAGCGTCTGCTTGTCGGGCGTGTAATTGTAGAGCGCGCCCGCCTGCACCCCCACCTCGGCGGCGATGCGGCGCATGGAGACGGCGGCATAGCCGTCGCGCGCGAACAGCTCCAGCGCCGCGCGCTCGACGCGCGGTCCGGTGATGTCGGAATGGGAACCGCGGGTGCGTGCCATGGCGCGAGTGTGATATGAACGCTCGTTCAGATCAAGACATGCCGGGACGCGTGGCGCAGGGGGGCTGCGGCGCGGACTTGCCAAGGGCCGGGGCCTCGGGCAAGACAGGGCTCTGACCGACCGGATTGCCCATGCGCGCGCCTGCCTTCCTTCTCGCCCTCTGTCTCGGAGTTTCGGGCTGCACTCAGTTTCCCGAGCTCGACGCGACGGCGACTCCGGGCGTGGCCGCGGCGCCCTATCCCGACCTTCTGCCGATCGACGCGCTTTTGCGCGGTGCGCCCGCCCGCGCCACGCCCGATCTGCGCGCGGGCGTCTCCGCGCGGGCCGCGGCGCTTCGGGCGCGCGCCGCGCGCTTGCAGGAGCCGGTGATCGATCCGCGCACGCGCGCGCGGATGGCGCGCGGTATCGCGCCGCGCTGAGATGGCGCGCGGTATCGCGCCGCGCTGAGATGGCGCGCGGTATCGCGCCGCGCTGAGATGGCGCGCGGTATCGCGCCGCGCTGAGATGGCGCGCGGTATCGCGCCGCGCTGAGATGGCGCGCGGTATCGCGCCGCGCTGAGATGGCGCGCGGTATCGCGCCGCGCTGAGATGGCGCGCGGGATCGCACCGCGCTGAGATGGCGCGCGGGAACGCGCCACGCTGAGACGCGTTGCAGCGCCCCGCCGGAGCGGCTAGAGGAACGGCACACCCTTCCGGGGCCGCTGGTCCCGTTCCGCCAAAAGGAGCCGCGCGCCCATGTCAGAGCCCCTGCGTCTTGGAATTGCCGGCCTCGGTACGGTCGGCGCCGGCGTCGTCAAGATCGTGCGCCAGAAGGCGAATCTGCTGGCCACGCGCACCGGGCGATCGATCCAGATCGTCGCGGTCTCGGCGCGCAACCGCGACAAGGATCGCGGCGTCCGGCTGACGGATTTCGCCTGGGAGGACGATCCCGTGGCGCTTGCCCGGCGCGAGGATGTCGATGTCTTCGTCGAGCTGATGGGCGGCTCGGACGGGCCCGCCAAGGCCGCGACGCAGGCCGCGCTCGATGCCGGCAAGGACGTGGTGACCGCCAACAAGGCGATGCTGGCCCATCACGGGCAGATGCTGGCGCAGCTGGCCGACGAGAAGGGCGCGGTCCTGCGCTTCGAGGCGGCGGTCGCGGGCGGCATCCCGGTCATCAAGGCGCTGACCGAGGGCCTTGCGGGCAACGAGATCAGCCGCGTCATGGGCGTGATGAACGGCACCTGCAACTACATCCTGACGCGGATGGAATCGGCCGGGCTGACCTATGGCCAGGCCTTCGCGGAGGCGGACGACCTGGGCTATCTCGAGGCCGATCCGGAGCTCGACGTGGGCGGCATCGATGCCGGGCACAAGCTGGCGCTCCTGGCCTCCATCGCCTTCGGCACGGTGGTCGATTTCGCCGGCGTGCGCCTCGAGGGGATCGGCAAGGTCTCCATCGACGATATCCGGCAGGCGGCCGACATGGGCTACAAGATCAAGCTTCTGGGCGTGGCGCGGATGACCGGCCGCGGGCTCGAGCAGCGCATGGCGCCCTGTCTCGTGCCGCAGACCTCGCCGCTGGGGCAGCTCGATGGCGGCACCAACATGGTGGTGATCGAGGGCGACAGCGTCGGCCAGATCGTCATGCGCGGCGCAGGCGCGGGCGAGGGGCCCACGGCCTCGGCGGTGCTGGGCGACGTGATGGATATCGCGCGCGGCCTGCGCATCTCGACCTTCGGCAAGCCCGCGGTGGCGCTGAACAAGGCGCAGACCGCGACCGTGGCGACGCCCGCGCCCTATTACCTGCGCATGCGGCTTCTGGACAAGCCCGGCGCGCTGGCCAAGGTCGCCACGGCGCTCGGCGATGCGGGCATCTCGATCAACCGGATGCGGCAATACGATCACACCGACGACACCGCGCCGGTGCTCATCGTCACGCACAAGACCACGCGCGACGCGCTCGACCAGGCGATCGGCGCGATGAGCACCACGGGCGTGTTGGGAAGCGATCCGGTTGCGCTCCGCATCGAGGAAGTCTGAGCCGACGCCCGCGGCGCTGGCGGTGGTGATCCGCGGGGGGCACGCGCTCCTGGTGCGGCGGCGCAACCGGCCCGATGCGGGGCTCTGGGGCTATCCCGGCGGCAAATGCGAGCCCGGCGAGACCGCGGCGGAGACGGCACTGCGCGAACTGGCCGAGGAGACGGGCCTGCGCGCGCAGAGGGCCACGGCGCTCGGCACGCTTCACATCATCCGGCCCGACTTCTTCTACCGGCTCGATGCCTTCGTCTGCCACGGCGCCGAAGGCGATGCGCGGGCGGCCGACGATGCCGAGGAGGCGGGCTGGTTCCCGGTCTCCCGCGTGATCGGGGGCGGATTGCTCATGAGCCGGGATGTCGACCGGCTGTGCCTGCGCGCGCTTGGGCAGGATTTCAGATAGAATCCTGCCGCGCGGATTGCCCGTCAGCGCCAAGGCAGGATTTTAATTGAAATCCTGCCCGCCCCTTGTCCTTGCGGAGGCGCACGGGGCCGGGGTAGTCAGGGCACGACCAGACATTGACAGACCCGGAGCCTCCTCATGAACGCGCCCAAGGATTTTAACGACCGCATGTTGTCTCTGGGCCTGGCCCGCGTATCGGAGGCCGCGGCGATCGCCTCGGCGGATTTCATCGGGCGCGGCGACGAGAAGGCCGCCGATCAGGCCGCGGTCAACGCCATGCGCGAGCAGCTCAACAAGCTCGATATCGCAGGCACCGTTGTGATCGGCGAAGGTGAACGCGACGAGGCGCCGATGCTTTATATCGGCGAGGAAGTGGGCTCGGGCAACGGGCCGGGCGTCGATATCGCCCTCGATCCGCTGGAAGGCACCACGCTCACCGCCAAGGACATGCCGAACGCGCTGACGGTGATCGCCATGGGGCCGCGCGGCTCGATGCTGCATGCGCCCGACGTCTACATGGACAAGCTCGCCATCGGGCCGGGCTTCGCCGAGGGCGTGGTGACGCTCGACATGAGCCCGCGCGAACGGGTCGAGGCGCTGGCCGCCGCCAAGGCCTGCCACCCCCGCGACATCACGGTCTGTATCCTGGAACGCCCCCGCCACGAGGACATGATCGCCGAGGTCCGCGCCACCGGCGCCGCCATCCGGCTCATCACCGATGGCGACGTGGCGGGCGTCATGCACACCGCCGAGCCCGACATCACCGGGATCGACATGTATATGGGATCGGGCGGGGCGCCAGAGGGCGTGCTGGCCGCGTCGGCGCTGAAATGCATGGGCGGGCAGATGTATGGCCGCCTGATCTTCCGCAACGACGACGAGCGGGGCCGCGCCGCCAAGGCCGGGATCACCGATCTCGACCGGATCTACAGCCGCGACGACATGGTCACGGATCACGTCATCTTCGCGGCGACCGGCGTGACCTCGGGCTCGATCCTGCCGGGCATCAAGCGCGAGGTCGGGTATCTGACGACCGAGACGATCCTGATGCGGTCGAAGACCGGATCGGTGCGGCGCATGGTCTATCGCAACCCGACCCGGTGAGGGGTCCGCTCCGAAGAGCGGATCGCCGCGCGGGCGCGGCGATCCGGTTGGGGGCTCTGCCCCCAAAACCCCCGGAGGTATTTTCGGTCCGATCGTGAGGGGCGCGCGCTCTTGAGTTACCTTGGTGTCGAGACATCCCTGACCGGACGGCGCTGGGTCGGCCCCGGCCCGGAAGTGCAGCGCGCATCCGAGGCGATGGGGCAGGAAACCGGCCTCGCGGCGCCCGTTTGCGCCACGCTCGCGCGGCTCGGCGTCACGCCCGCCGAGGCGGCCTCCTTCCTCGATCCCAAGCTGCGCGACCTGCTGCCCGACCCCCGCTCCCTGCGCGACATGGAAGCGGCGGCGGCGCGCGTCCTGCAGGCCGTGGCCCGCGGCGAACGGGTGGCGGTCTTCGCCGATTACGACGTCGATGGCGGCGCCTCCGCCGCGCTGCTGATCGACTGGTTCCGCAGGCAGGGCCGGGCGGTCACGCTTTATATTCCCGACCGGATCGACGAGGGCTACGGCCCGAACGTGCCGGCGATGCGGGAGCTTGCGGCGCATCACGACCTGATCCTCTGCGTCGATTGCGGAACGCTGTCGCATGCGCCGATCGCGGCGGCCTCAGAGACGGCGGAGGTGGTCGTGCTCGATCATCACCTGGGCGGCGAGACGCTGCCGCCCGCCCATGCGGTCGTAAACCCCAACCGGCAGGACGAGGATGGCGCGCTGGCGCATCTCTGCGCCGCGGGCGTGGTCTTCCTGATGCTGGTCGAATGCGGACGGCAGATGCGCGCCGCGGGGCAGGCGGGGCCGGACCTGATGGCGATGCTCGACCTGGTGGCGCTGGCGACCGTGGCCGACGTGGCGCCCCTGCGCGGGGTCAACCGGGCGCTGGTGCGTCAGGGCCTGCAGGTCATGGCCCGGCGCGCCCGCCCGGGCCTTGTCGCGCTCAGCGACATCGCCCGGCTCGAGACCGCCCCCGCCGCCTATCATCTGGGCTACGTGCTGGGACCGCGGGTCAATGCGGGCGGGCGGATCGGCGCCGCCGATCTGGGCGCGCGGCTTCTGGCGACCGAGGATGTGCACGAGGCCGCCGCACTGGCCGAACGGCTCGACCAGCTCAATACCGAGCGGCGGGAGATCGAGGGCGCCGTGCGCGCCGCCGCCATGGCCCAGGCCGAAACGCGAGGCCTCGATGCGCCGCTGGTCTGGGCGGCGGGCGAGGGCTGGCATCCGGGGGTCGTCGGCATCGTCGCCGCGCGGCTGAAGGAGGCCACCAACCGGCCCGCGGTGGTGATCGGCCTCGACGGCGACGAGGGCAAGGGATCGGGGCGCTCCGTCTCGGGCGTCGATCTCGGCGCCAGCATCCAGAAACTCGCCGCCGAGGGGCTGCTTCTGAAAGGTGGCGGGCACAAGATGGCCGCCGGGCTGACCGTCGCGCGCGACCGGCTGGAGGACGCCATGGACCGGCTCGGGGCGCTCCTGGCGAAACAGGGCGCGGGGACGGGTGGTGCGGCGGATCTGCGGCTCGACGGGCTCCTGATGCCCGGCGCCGCGACGCCCGAGCTGATCGAGGCGCTGGAGGCCGCAGGCCCCTTCGGCGCGGGCGCGCCGGCGCCGCGCTTCGCCTTTCCCGACGCCCGGATCGAGTATTGCAAGGAGGTCGGCACCGGGCATCTCAAGCTCGGCATCGGCGACGGGATGGGCGCGCGCCTCGATGCGATCTGTTTCGGTGCGTTCGACACGCCGATGGGCATGGCCCTGTCGCAGCACAAGGGCGCGCGCTTCCACCTCGCCGGGCGGCTCGAGATCAACGAATTCCGCGGCCGGCGCAGCGTGCAGGTGCGCCTCGAGGATGCCGCGCCCGCAGGCGGCGAAAATTCCTGAAAAAGCCTCTTGCAGGGGGCACGGGTTTTTTCTAGACACCGCCCACAGCCAGCGTGGCCCGTTCGTCTATCGGTTAGGACGCCAGGTTTTCAACCTGGAAAGAGGGGTTCGATTCCCCTACGGGCTGCCACTTTCCCCTGAAATCGCCACGATCCGCAGCGTCGCTCCGTAAGCGGCGCGGTTGAATGCCGGTCCGTTTGCCAATAGGTTTGGGCGATGGCGCAAGTTCATCGCGACGCGCGGCGACAGCCGGAAGATCATCCGGCCTTGGTGCGCCGCAGCGCGGTTCCTCATCCATCGATGCGATCCTGTCACGGCCTGAGCCGGTCGCGCCCTGCACACGTCAGCGCTGCCCGATTCCAACGGCCACGGAACAACCAGCGCCGTCCGAACGCTTGACCTAGGGTCGCTACTGCCACCGGACCCGACAGCGGGCAGGCGTGCCGGTGCCGGACCCGCCCCAGAACAGCTCGAAAAGGAGCCTGTCATGCAAGACAAACTGATCCCCATCCTCATTCTGCTGCCGATCCTGGCCGTCGTCATTATGGCCTGCATCCACGAATTCCGGCGCTACAAGTCCGAGGGCAAGGCCAATTACGGTCTGGTCTATGACGAGAGCACCGGCACCACCTATCTGACCGGGATCGCCGAAAACGAGGAGGCCTACGACCCCGAGGATTTCGACCCCAGCAATTATGACGAGCTGAAAGCCAAGGCCGAGACCGAGGCCGACGACGAGAAGACCTGATCGGGCGCCGCCCGTGAGGTCACGCAGAAGGCGGGCCTGTCCGACTGCGTGAACGGCGCTCAAGAGCAGGTAGACCGACGCAAACAGGTAAAGTTGACACCAAACCATTAAGTCCGTACCAATTCGACATGGTTCGGATCGCAATCGACATCGGCGGCACTTTCACGGACGTGGTCGCCGAGACGCCGGACCGGCTTTTCTCGGTCAAGGTCCTGACCAGTCCGCGCCACCCGGAAGTCGCGGCACTCAACGGGGTGGCGCGCGTGATGGCCGATAACGGCCTGTCGCTCACCGAGGTCACCAGCATCGTCCACGGCACCACGCTCGCGACCAA
Source organism: Roseivivax lentus (assembly GCF_900156805.1). Taxonomy (GTDB): domain Bacteria; phylum Pseudomonadota; class Alphaproteobacteria; order Rhodobacterales; family Rhodobacteraceae; genus Roseivivax; species Roseivivax lentus. Next base: position 65,520 of record NZ_FTOQ01000016.1, read on the forward strand.
CGCGCTGATCGAACGGCGGGGCGCGAAGACCGCCTTCGTGACCACGGCGGGCTTCCGCGACGTGCTCGAGATGCGTTACGAGAAGCGCTTCGACCAATACGCGCTCGATATCGAGATGCCGGAGCCGCTGGTGCCGCGCCCCCGCCGCTTTGGCCTGCGGGAGCGGATCCTCGCGGATGGATCGGTGCTGACCGCGCCCGAGACGGCGGAGATCGACGCGCTGGCCGACCGGCTGGCAGAGGACGGCGTCGAAGCCGTGGCCATCGGGTTCCTGCACGCCTACCGGAACCCCGCGCACGAGCGCTGCGTCGCCGAACGGCTGCGCGCGCGGCTCGACCCGGCGGTCACGATCTGCCTCAGCTCGGACGTGGCGGGCGAGATCCGGGAATACGACCGCTTCTCGACCGTCTGCGCCAATGCCTATGTGCGCCCGCTGATGACCCGCTATGTCGAGCGCCTGCGCGCGGGGCTCACGGCGCAGGGTTTCGACGGCGCGTTCCTGATGATGCTGTCGGACGGCGCGCTCACCACCGTCGACCAGGCCATCCGCTTTCCCATACGCCTTGTCGAGGGTGGCCCGGCGGGCGGCGTGGCGCTCGCGGCGCATGTCTCGCGCGAGGTCGGGTCGGACCGCACCTTGTCCATCGATATCGGCGGCACCACGGCGAAGATCTGCTTCATCGAGAACGGCACGCCCCGGACCAGCCGCCGCTTCGAGGTAGCCCGCGCCTGGCGCGACACCAAGGGCAGCGGCCTGCCGGTGAAGGTGCCCACCGTAGAACTGGTCGAGATCGGCGCGGGCGGCGGGTCCATCGCCGAGATCGACACGCTGGGGCGGCTGAAGGTCGGGCCGCGCAGCGCGGGGTCCGATCCCGGGCCCGCCGCCTATGATCGGGGCGGCGACGAGCCGACCATCACCGATGCGCATCTGGCCGTGGGCAATCTCTCGGCGGAGAATTTCGCGGGCGGCATCATCGACCTCGCGCCCGGGCGCGCCCCGGCGGTCATCGCGCGGGATATCGCGGCGCCCCTCGGGATCGACGGCGCGGCCTCGGCGGCGGCGGGCATCGTCGAACTGGCGGACGAGACCATGGCGAACGCGGCCCGGGTCCACGGCGTCGAGCTCGGCCTCGATGTCGCGCGCTTCGATATCCTCGTCTCGGGCGGCGGCGGGGCGCTGCACGGGGCACGGATCGCCGAGAAGCTGGGCATTCGCCGCATCATCGTGCCCGACAATGCGGGCGTCGGCTCCGCCGTGGGCTTCCTGCGCTCTCCGGTGGCCTTCGAAACCGCGCTGTCGGTGGTCGAACCGCTCTCGGAGATCGACCGCCCCGCGCTGGCCGCACGGATCGCGGCGGCCATGGATGAGGTCCGCGCGGTGGTTGCCGGGGCCGTGCCCGAGGACCGGATTGCCTGCGATATCCGGGCCGAGCTGCGCTACCGCGGGCAGGGGCTCGACCTGGCGCTGTCCCTGCCACCGGGGCCCAGGCTGGAAGACGCGCTCGCGGACCTGCCGGCCCGGTTCGAGGAGCGCTACCGCGACCTCGTGGGCTTCACCCTTGTCGAGGTCCCGGTGGAACTGGCCTCGATCAGCGTGACCGCCCGCGAAGCGCGCACGGTCAAGGCCGCGCATGCCGCACCAACTCGGCCCGCCGAGGATCCCGGCCGCACGCGCGCGATCTACGACCTCGGCGCCCGCGCGACGCTCGATTACCGCGAGGTGCCCCGCGACGCCGTGGGCTGCGGGACCGCGCACGGCCCGATCGTCATCCCCGAAGCGCAGACCACGACGCTCGTCCGGCCCGGGTGGAATGTGCGGCGCCTGCCCGAGGGCCATCTTCTGCTGGAGCGCGACGCCTCATGACCGACGCGGCGGATATCGTGGCGCAGAACGTGCTCTGGAACCGGCTGATCTCGGTCTGCGAGGAGCAGGCCAACGCGCTGATGCGCGCGGCCTTCGGCGCCATCGTCCGCGAGGCGGGCGATCTTTCGGCGGGGTTGTTCAACGCCGAGGGCCAGATGCTGGCCCAGGCGGTGACCGGCACGCCGGGCCACGTGAACACCATGGCCGCTTCGGTGCGCGCGATGCTGGACCGGGTCCCGGCGGACAAGCTGCGTCCGGGCGATGCGCTGGTGACCAACGATCCCTGGCTCGGGGCCGGTCACATCTTCGATTTCGTCGTCGTCACCCCGGCCTTCATCGAAGGCCGGATCGTCGGCTACCTCGCCTCCACCAGCCATATCGTCGATATCGGCGGGCGCGGCTGGTCGGCGGAGGCCGCGTCGGTCTTCGAGGAGGGCGTGACCTTCCCGGTCATGCATCTGCGCCGGGGCAGGGTGCTCAACGAGGACCTTCTGGCCATCGTCACCGCCAATTCACGGGTCCCGCACGAGGCGCGCGGCGATATCCTGTCGCTGCTGACCTGCAACGATACCGGCGTGGCCCGGCTTGCCGATCTGATGGCGGAATACGCGCTGCGCGATCTGGCGGATCTTTCGCGCTTCATCTTCGAAAGCTCCGCCACCGGCACGCGCCGGGCGCTGGCGCGCGCGCCGCAGGGCGTCTACGAAAACCACCTGATGCTCGACGGCTACGACGCGCCGATCGAGCTGCGCGCGACCATGACCATCGGCGAGGGGCGCATCGACGTGGACCTCGCGGGCTCCTCGGCGGTGGTGGCGCGCGGCATCAACTGCCCGCTGAACTACTCCGCGGCCTATGCGGCCTTCGGCATCCGCGCGCTCCTGACCCCCGACGTGCCCAACAACCACGCCTCGCTGGAGGCGATCCGTATAACCGCGCCGCCGGGCCTCGTCGTCAGCGCCGAGCGCCCGAGCCCGGTCAGCGCGCGGCACGTCATCGGCCAGGCGCTGCCGGATCTGATGCTGGGGTGCCTCGAACAGGCCCTGCCGGGCGAGGTTCTGGCCGAAAGCGCGGGCGCGCTCTGGACGATGTCGCTGTCGGGTGCGGGGGCGACCGAGTTCGCCTCGCTCAACGTGGCGCTGGGTGGCATGGGCGCGCGGCCCGGCGCGGACGGGCTGTCGGCCACGGCTTTCCCCTCGGGGGTGGGGGCCGTGCCGGTGGAGGCTGCCGAGGTGGCCGCGCCGCTCATCTACCATGCCAAGGAATTCGCCCCCGATACGGGCGGCGCGGGCAAGTATCGCGGTGGCCTCGGCCAGCGGATCGAGATCGGATCGCGCATCGGCGAGGACCTGTCGCTTTCCGCCGCCGCGTTCGAACGGCTCTCGACCGGGCCCGCGGGCCGCCAGGGCGGCCGGGACGGCGCGGCGGGGCAGGTGCAGACCACCGACGGCACGACGATCACCGACAAGGGGCTTTACCGGGTGCCCGCCGGGGAACGGCTGATCCTGCAGACGCCCGGCGGCGGGGGCTTCGGCGATCCCGCGGAGCGCGACCCGGAGGCGCTGGCGCGTGACCGGGAACACGGAATGGTCTCGGACGAGGCCGCGAAAACCATCTATGGTTCCAACACCAACGGGAGGAAGACCAAATGAGCTATGTCAGCACATTCGCCACCGCGACCATCGCCGCCACCACGGCGCTGACCCTGGGCGCGGGCCATGCCAGCGCCCAGACCCAATGGGATCTCAGCACCGCCTGGGGCGCCGGCAATTTCCATGTCGAAAGCGCCATCGCCTTCGCCGACGCGGTGCGCGAGGCGACGGACGGATCGGTGGATATCACCGTGCACCCCTCGGGCGAGCTGGGCGTGGGCGCCACCGAGAAGCTGTCCTCGGTCGAGAACGGCATCGTGCAGATGGCCGACATGCTGCTTTTCCTGCAGGCGGGCGAGGCGCCGTTCCTCGGCATCGACACGCTGCCCTACCTGATCCAGGGCCAGGACGAGATGCGCGCCTGGCTCGCGGCGGCGGGGCCGACCTATGACGCGATCTTCGAGGCGCACAATCAGAAGGTGCTCTATTACGTGCCGTGGCCGTCGCCCGGCATCTACACCAAGGAGGCCGTAATCAGCGCCGAGGATATCGAGGGCCTGCGCATCCGCGCCTTCAACGCGACCTCCTTCGAGTTCCTGGAACGCCTGGGCGCCGCCCCGGTCGAGTTGCCCTTCGGCGAGTTGGCCGCCGCGGTGGCCGCGGGCACGGTGGACGGGGCCGCGACCTCGACCTCCACGGGCGCCAATTCGAAGCTCTACCAGTTCACCAGCCACTTCAATCCGCTCAACTGGTCGATGTCGCCCGACGCGGTGACCGTCAACCTCGACGCGTGGAACGCCCTCAGCGACGCCGAGCGCACGACGATCGAGACGCTGGCCGACGAGATGGAGGCCGATTTCTGGGCCACCTCCGCCGCCGAGGACGAGGCCCAGACCGCCGTGCTCGTGGAGAACGGCATGACGGTGTCGATGGCCGATGACAGCCTCGAGGCCAAGATGGCCGAGGCCGGCAAGGCGATGTGGGCGGATTTCTTCGCCAAGGTGCCCGAGGCGCAGGCCGTGGTCGACGCCTATGCCGCCGAAGTCGGCAAGTAAGCAGCAGGAAAGGACGAGGGCCGCCGGGCGATATCCGGCGGCCCGGCAGGCCCATGGACAGAACGCTCGCCCTCATCGACCGGCTCTCGCGCCTTGCCGAAAGCGCCGCCGTGGCGCTGATCTTCGGATATTGCGCCCTCATGCTCGTGGAGGTGGTGGCCCGCTCGCAGGCGCAAAGCTTCTCCTTCACCTGGGAATTCAGCCAATACGCCATGGCGGCACTCTTCGCGCTCGCATCCGGCCCGGCGATCCGCGCGGGCGTGCATGTGCGCATCACGCTCGTCACCGAACGGTTGCCGCGCCGCTTGCGCACCGGGCTCGATGTCGCGGCGAATGTCGCGGCCCTCGGCATCGTCGCGCTGATCGTCTCGGCGATGGCGACCAAGGTGGGCACGTCCTATGACCGGGATATCCTCGCAACCAGCGTCACCCAGACGCCGCTCTGGATTCCGCAGGCGCTCGTGCTCTGGGGCATGGCGCAGCTCTGGCTCGATCTGGCCGCGCGCGCCGCACGCCGCCTGACCGGGCGGCAGACGGAGATCCGCGACGCCGATGCGGAGCCCGGCGATGCTTGAGATCTCGCTCGTCGCGATCCTGCTTTTCGTGGGCCTTCTCGCCGGATCGGTCTGGATCGGCCTGTCGCTCTTCGCCACGGGCTACATTCTCCTGTCGGTATTCAAGCCCAATATCCCGATGGACATCTTCTCGAGCGGGGTGATCTGGGGCGCGCTGATCCCGTCGCCGCTTCTGTCGCTGCCGCTCTTCATATTGATGAGCGAGATCCTCGTGGCGGCGGGCTTGGGCCGGTCGCTCTTTTCGGGGCTGGCTCCCTGGCTCGGGCGGCTTCCGGGCGGGCTGCTGCACGTCAATGTCGTGGGCTCGACGCTTTTCGCGGCGGTCTCCGGCTCCTCGGCGGCGACCACGGCCATCGTCGGCAAGGTCAGCCTGCCCGAACTTGCCGCCCGCGGTTATGACCGGCAACTCGCCATGGGCTCGCTCGCCGGGGCGGGCACGCTGGGCTTTCTGATCCCGCCCTCGATCATCATGATCATCTACGGCGTGATCGCCGAGCAATCCATCCTCGAGCTCTTCGTCGCGGGCGTGATCCCCGGCCTGTCGCTGGCCGCGCTCTACATGCTCTATATCGCGCTGCACCAGACCCTCAGCGGCGCGCAGCCCAAACCCGACCGGCCAAGCTGGGCCGAGCGCCTGCGCGGCCTGCGCGATATCGGGCCGGTGGCGGGGCTGATCGTGGCCATCATGGGCGCGCTTTACATGGGCATCGCCAGCGTCACCGAGCTTGCGGCCATCGGCGTGCTGGGCGCCATCCTCATCGCGGCGGTGATGGGGCGCTTTTCCACCGCGGCGATGATCCGGGCCGGGCGGCGGGCGGTGCGCACCTCGGCGATGATCGGCCTCATCATCATCGGCGCGGCGCTGCTCAATTCCGCCTTCAGCTTTCTCGGCATTCCCAAGGCCATCGCGGGACATATCGCGGGCCTCGGTCTGTCGCCCTTCGCGCTGATCCTCGTCCTGCTCGCCTTCTACGCGCTTCTGGGCATGTTCCTCGACGGCACCTCGATCATCGTCATGACCCTGCCGATCACCCTGCCTCTGGTCACGGCGGCGGGCTACGATCCGCTGTGGTTCGGCATCTTCGTCGTCGTCGCGGTCGAGATCAGCCAGATCACCCCGCCCATCGGGTTCAACCTCTTCGTCATCCAGTCTCAGACCGGCGAGGGGATCGGCACCATCGCGCGCGCCGCGCTGCCGTTCTTCGGCCTGCTGCTGGTTTTCGCCGTTCTGCTCGCGATCTTTCCGGGCCTCGCGCTCTGGCTCCCGGGAACGCTGCGATGAGACCGCTCTACGCGCAGCTGGTCGATACGCTTCTGGCCCGGATCGCGGCGGGGGAGCTGAAGGTCGGCGACCGGCTGCCGCCCGAGGCGGAATATGCCGCGGAGCTGGGGGTCAGCCGGTCCACCCTGCGCCTCGCCTTCGCGGAGCTGGAATCGGCGGGCGTGCTGCGCCGGCGCAAACGCGCGGGCACCGAGATCATCGGCACCGAGCCGCGCCGCCATTTCCACATGGCCACGCAAAGCATCGACGAATTGCTGAGCCTCGGGCGCGACACCCATCTGGAGATCATCGGCCAGCGCCAGGTGACCTCGGACAGCGTGCCGCAATTGGCCGACCTCGTCAGCGAGACGGGCTTCTGGCTGGAAGTGACCGCGCAGAGACGGCTTGGCGGGGCGGCGCGCCCCTTCAGCGCCAACCGCGTCTACGTGCCCGCGCGCTATGCCGGGATCGCGACGCTTCTCGACGGCGCCGACCGCTCGGTCTTCCAGCTGATCGAGGAAAGCTTCGGCGTGGCAGTCGCCCGGGTGACGCAATCGGTGCATGCGGTGGCCTGCGCGCCCGAGGATGCCGCGATCATCGGCATCGCCCCGGGCGCCCCGGCGCTCCGCATCGACGCGCGGCTCTTTTCGGAAGACGACACGCTGATCGAAGTGTCGGTCGCGACCTTCGATCCCGCGCGTTTCTCGGTGCAAAGCGATGTGCGCATAGAGTGAGGCGTCCCGCGGCCCGTCCGCCGCCCGCGCGGCGCGGCGTGGCTTGCGGCGCAGGGTGGTCCCGCGGCTGCATCCTGCGGCACCGGGTGAAGAAAACCCTTGCGAGCCTCCCGCGCTTGGCCTAGTCACGCCGCCTAGGATGGCCCGTTCGTCTATCGGTTAGGACGCCAGGTTTTCAACCTGGAAAGAGGGGTTCGATTCCCCTACGGGCTGCCACCTCCCCGCCTTCACATACCAGCAGATGCACGGGCCTTCCGGGCCTGACCTCTACACGGCCGTGTCGGAGGCCGGGGCAGGGGGGCTTGGCCCGTTTCGGGCGCTCAAGCCCCGCAGGGCGCGGGGGCGATTCCACTGAGATGAGCCGCGCAAGCGCCGTCCCTGCAGGTGACGGGCCAGGCCAAGGCACGACGGGCGCGGATTTTTTCAGCCAAGGCAGAGGTTTGGCGAGGATGGTGAAAAAAATCACCGGAATTCTGAATTTTCCGCTTGCGGGTTTTGATTGGTAGCCGTAGAAGCCCCTTCACCGGCGGCGCTGAGGCGCGGTTGGGACGCCAGACGGGGCGGCGCTGAGG
>NZ_FTOQ01000038.1 GCF_900156805.1 Roseivivax lentus
CGTCCCGCGCATCACACCCGCCTCCGTATCCGTGACAGGGGTGAATCATGTTCTCGAAAGCGCGTCGAGACCGGCCTTTTTCAGCAACCTGTTAAGCGACCGCTGCGCTGAATGCCCGGACATCGTCATGCGCGCAGCCAGCACGATTGGCGGAGGTCTTGATCACCGTCTTCAGTGTTGTGTGGCTAAGGCCGCGGTCGATGCTGGACAGAGCGCATCAGGAGAGATTTGACACAATGAAGGCGGTCGCGACCACATCAGAACATCGCTGCACTGACCAAAAAGGCGGCGTCCTGCGGGAGTGTCCTGAAGTCTGTGTATCTGTCCCGGTCCATGCGGTTTCAGATACTCAAGCGTCGAAGCGCTCGCCGAACATTATGGCGAACTGATTGCGGGCGGCAAACCATTCCCGGACATTTCGGCCATCCTTTTCGAATTTGCGGATTGCCAGGTAGATCAGCTTGGTCGCGGCCTCGTCTTTTGTGAACGAGCCCCGCGTCTTGATCGATTTCCGGATCACGCGGTTCAGACTTTCTATGGCGTTGGTCGTGTAGATGATCTTGCGGATCGCTGAATCGAAGCCAAAGCACGGAATCATCTCCTGCCAGGCCCTGCGCCAAGCCGGGGCGATCGAGGCGTATTTCCCGGCCCATTTCTCCTCGAAATCGTCGAGTTCGGCCGCGGCCAGATCGGCGGTCGCAGCGCCGTAAATCCGGCTCAGATCGCCGGCCACTGCCTTGCGGTCCTTCCAGGAGCAGAAGTTCAGGGAATGGCGCACCAGATGCACGATACACGTCTGGACCATGGCGTCCGGGAAGGCGGCGGTTATGGCTTCGGGGAAGCCCTTCAGCCCGTCTATTACCCGGCAGGCGATTTCTGAAAGAAATCTGCCGAGAGGGCACAACCGCGATCAGGATGTCCTGCGTGCCCCGGTTCTTCAGCTCGTTCATCACCGAGAGCCAGAATTTGGCGCCTTCGTTCTCCGCGATCCACAGGCCCAGAACTTCACGCTGGCCATCGCGTGTGACGCCGAGCGCGACATACACGGCCTTGTTCTTCACCGTCCGGCTGTCGGCACCGCGGATCTTCACCCGCAGCGCGTCGAAGATCACGATTGGATATACCCGCTCCAGCGCCCGGCTCTGCCATTCCCGGACCTCATCCAGAACAGCGTCGGTGACACGGCTGATCAGGTCGGGCGAGACCTTCAGGCCATAGAGATCGAGCAGATGGGCCTGGATGTCGCGGACCGTCAGCCCGACCGCGTAGAGCCCGATGATCTTGTCATCCATCCCGTCGATCCGGGTCTGGCCCTTCTTCACCAGCTCCGGCTCGAAGCTGCTGTCCCGGTCACGGGGGATCGCCACCGGCAATTCCCCGTCCTGTCCCTTGAGAACCTTGGCCGATGTGCCGTTGCGGCGATTGGATTGGCTGAGCGGCGCGCTCTCGCCCTCTTCATAGCCAAGATGCGCGGTCAGTTCGGCACCCAGCATCCGTTCCATGAGCTTGATCTTCAGTTCTTTCATGAGCCCAGCATCGCCGAGCAGATCTTCAGGGCGCTCCACGCCCTTCAGCAGTTCATCCAGGACTTCTTTCGAGATGGTCATTCATGCTTCCTTTCGGTGAAACATGAACCGGATCAGTCATACACAGAAGGCCTGACACTCTACAGCCAATCGGCTGTTTAGAATAGAAGAGACAAATCCTCTATCTGCATCTCCGTCCCGTCTGCGAACTCGAAGCTCTCGATATGTTGCGCCATGTCCGCCACGCGCAGCTCGCCAGAGCTCTCGCCGTCGTTCCAGAGCATCCGGAGCGCGACCTGGTCCCCGCCATAGGGCAGCGGCCCGTAGTCGAGCGTATCGAAGATGAAGTCGTCGAGCGTCAGATCGCTGAAGACAATCCGATCGGCTGACCCGCTGCTCGCCGTTTCGCCCGAGAGATAAAGCCTCCCGGCGTCCTTCGCGTAGTGATAGGTGTCATTACCGGCGCCTCCGTCCGC
>NZ_FTOQ01000035.1 GCF_900156805.1 Roseivivax lentus
CCAGCATTGACCCCATCATGAACCAGCAAACATAACGAAAGGGCGGGTCAGTTCTCGGTGACAATGCCGGGTCAGTTCTCGGTGACATCCAACAGACCAACATTCCAACCGCCCAACTGATCGCAGACGCCATTGACGCTTCCGGCAGGACACAGCGCGAGATCGCCGAAGAAGTTAGATTACCGAGAGGCAACGTCATCAGCATGCTGCGATCGGGGGAGATGGTATGTCTTGCTGTTCACAATACTGGATCAAACCGATTTTGTCTGACGTGGCACTTTTGCAAACGTCTCATTTGGCTGCCTGCAGAAGAGGCGTAATCCGACGGACGGCCGCGCGGCGATTGGCGCGTTCGTCGTATTGCGTCCGCACCAGCAGATCGCTTTCGCCATAGCCCTGGATCACCATGTTTTCGGGCGGCACATCGAAATATTCCGTCAGTGCCAGCGCCACCGATTCCGCGCGGCGATCGGATAACGCGAGATTGTAGCTGGCGCGGCCAACCGCGTCCGTGTGGCCTTCGATCAGGAAGACTTCGCTCGGGTTTTCCGCGATCAGCTGCCGGATGGCGCGGCCGAGAGCCTGCAATTCCTCAGCCTCTTCGGCGCGAATGACGGCAGAGCCCGACTCGAAGTTGACTGTATCGACATTGATCTCCGGCATCAGCTTGCGCACCTGATCGATATTGCGCACCTGATTGAGCGAGAACGTCCGCCCCAGTGGTTCGCCTTCAAGTCGCGAGAGTGCCGCGGCTAGGGCGTCCTCGTCGGTATCGTGGAAGTTCGTGACGTTGCGCGACGACGGCTCGGGCAACTCACTGATCGTGACGCTCTGGCTTGTCTGCGTGTCGTCGAACAGCACGTAGCTCTCGCCCGACGGCAGCGTACGGGTGCGGCGCAACACGCGACCATCACGCGCCCGGATCGTTTCGATTTCGGAGCCATCCTCACGAACGACAACGGTCCGGGTAGAGCCATCGTCAAAGCGATAGGTCGTCAAGTTCGAGCCGGGCTGGCGCAGCAATGCGTCGTCGTTGCGCAGCACACGAAGCTGTCCGTCGCGTTCGACCACAAGGCGGTCACCGGTATTCGAAACGACACTTTCATCGGGACGTAGAATGTCTCCGATCGCCAGCACACCAAGGCCAAGGAGTGCTGCACCTGCGCCTCGGAATACTTCATCCTGCCGGTCGTTGTCATCGTCCTCGTCTTCGTTCTCCTGCCTTTGGGCAGCGGCATCGCCTTCTACGATCGAGGTTTCGAATTCCTCGCTTGAGGAGCGTGCGGTCTCTTGAGTGACGGTTTCTTCGACAACTTCGGGCTCGTTGCCTTCACCGGAAGCATCGGCTGTATCCGCGGCGGCAGCGCTTGCTGTGGCGTCTTCTTCAGCAATGGCGTCAGCTTGCGCCTGAGGGTCCGACTCAACGACGTCCGATACCGGTTCAGCAGAAACCTCGGACTCGCCCTTCGTTTCCGACTCAACCTCGGCCTCAGTGTCGGTTTCTGCCTCGGTTTCTGCTTCAGTTTCAGTCGCGGTTTCGACTTCAGCCTCAGTCTCAGCTTCCGGTTCACGGGCAGCCACTGTGGTGGATTCGGTTACCGGCTCGCCGTCTTCCATGGCGTCATCTTCGCTCACGGGCGCGGGATTCGATGTTTCTTCGGCAGTGGCTTCAGGAGCGGCCTCAATTTCCGCATCCGTTTCAGTCGCCGGTTCCGCCTCGGCGGAGGGCGAACCTTGTTCCTCGGAGGCAGTCACTTCTTCGGCCGCCGCGTCGGGATCGGCCGGGGCGCTTTCCTCAGCGGGGGCTGCGCTTTCGGCAGGTTCGGACGCCTCAACAGCGCTATCCGCGGCATCCTCAGGCTCTGCTTCTACCTCAGCCTCGCCCTCAGGCTCTGCTTCTGCTTCTGCTTCTGCTTCTGCTTCGAGCGCAGCTTCTGCCTCTGCTTGGGGCGTAACCTCTTCCTCGGCGGCGGAATTAGACGATAAGTTCACTTGTGCGGTTAGGTCCTCGATCATTGCGTCAAGCTCTTCGACCCGCTCGGAATTGCCTGCGGCCTCGGCGGCGGCGCGCTCTTCAAGGACGAGCTCAAGCGCCGCTGCCGGGTCCATTCCGCCAAGTTCCAGCGATGTTTGCGAGAGCGCCGGATTGGTAAGGCTGGCCACCAGGGCCAATGCGGTTGTTGTCTTGAGGATACCGGTCTTCATCTTCACTCTCCTGAATTGCGTAGCGCTCGACCACCATGTCGCGAGGCCACGGAAATACCGTGCGCGTCATGGTGTAAATGCGGCAGGATACCTGATTTGTTCCGCGCAGATCGTGTTCAGGCGTATCATAGCCGCCTCGCAGTAACCGGCGTTAGACTGGAGCCCATCCTAGACATTGTTTGTCTGGATCGCGGTCTTAAACGTGGCAAATGCCATAACGCCAGGCGAAGGCATCTCCACTTCGCCGATGAACCTCAAACTCCATGAAATAGTCATCCAGCCGCGAATTTGCATTGGATACTGCCGCAGGGACGCGATGCTGAACACTGTGCGAAGAGAAATGGCGCTGCTTCGTATTTCTTGCGGTAGCCGCTGCGGCGGGCTCGGTGGATTTTACCTCAGAGCCCCGCAGCGGCGTGACCGGCAATGTAGCGATCAGCCTTTGATCACCACAGCGTTGATCTTGTCCCAACCATTGTCGGCGTTAGATCGGAAATCAATCTCGATCACACCGCCCGCTTTGAGCTCCGCTGGCACGTCCTTGAGGGTCTCCAGCGACCATACGGTCTTGTCGGTCAGGACAATGACATTCGCCTGTCGGTCGAAGGCGAGGACAGTTCCAGTGGTGCTATCGGCAAATATAGGGGTAGCAATGGCTGCGATGAAAACCGCGACAATCAGAGAACGCATGACGTCTTTATCTCATATGGAGGATGGCGCTCTCAGGGCATATTTGCACCTTGCAGCCGCCGGACGGAGCCTCACGTCCGGATCATCGCAAAATAGGGCCCGTTGATGAGTCGCACAAGCGGATTCCATCTTATGGTCAAAGAACGCCTGACCTTCGTTTCTCAGGCCACCCCACGTAGACCGCGATGCCATAAAAATCGAAAACAGCCCCTGAGCAGAGGTACCGAACATTTGTTACTATCATTGGCGCTGGGGCTCTCGTTGGATACCTCGGCGCGCGTTAGGGTTGGTGACAGGTCATAAAATTGAATCGTATTGCGAAAAGCCACGGACCGATTTTCAGTTATTGATCGGGCACGTCTGGTAGAGAAGCAAAAACCGCTTCCACTTCGGCGTCGCCTGCAAGGCTTAACTTCTTTTTATCTCCATCAGTTTCCTCAACTACGAGCCAATATCTTTCTCCCTCTAGTTCGACGAAGAAGCTCCATTCATCTTGTTCTATGCATGCAATCGCCTCCTCGGGAGCAAGCTGCCAGGTTGCATTACCGAAGAACCTTTTGACTACGCCTCCGATCTTTTGGGCATCCGACCCCGTGTCCCCCGACGTTGCCGCCCATGTCACTTGTGCTGATGCTGCCATTCCGCCGTCCTCCCAAACTTATTCTAGCCCAACCTGAGAATATGTCACGTCATACGACTTCAGCTGCGATTATTGCTTCGATGAGGCTGGTTTAGCCTTGAGGCAAACTGTCTGAAGTCAGCGCCTCACGGATAGGATTCGAGGTTTGAACAACGGATGATCTTTAACATGCTGTAGACATCCAGGACGGGAGATGAGGCATAAACCTGAAGCGAGGCAGAGGCGCGGTACGAAGGTCGTCGGAGACATCCGGTCCAACAACGCTACGGAGGTTTTCGACATTTCGGCCGACTTAAGAAATGCGATCCAGTTGATAAATCGGCTCGTCGGCTATCTTCTGATCATTCCCAACTGGTAAGGACCCGTAATGACCTTCATGCGTATCGCTATCGCCGCGACTTTCAGTGCCGTTGCAATCCCCGCCCTTGCGGCGACACAGGACGAACTTCGTGAAGCACTTGTCGGCAATTCATTCCAAGGCGACATGGGTGGCGGAGGCTATTCCAGCTTTTTCGCTGAGGACGGCACCTATCATGATACCGCCACGTCTGGCGTATACGAGATCACTGATGACGCCGTCTGCTACCCCGATACAGATTTCGGCTGCTATCAGGCCACCATAGACGGAACCTCGCTTGAGTGGATGAAAGACGGCGAAAGCGCAGGTACTGGCGATCTCCTCGAAGGCGATGCGCTGGGATTAATGGACAAGTAATCGTTACATGCACCTGCAAACCGTGACCGCACTTGCTTGTCTCTGGGCTCTTCCGCTTGTCGCGGAGGAGCTGCCCGAAGCGAAATGGGATCACCTGCCGGAAGGCGAGACTTGGACCGAGGCCGCGCTTGAGGCGCTGGACGATCACGGGAAACCGCTGGTCGATAACGTGCCCGGCGACATTGAAGAGTGGTGTCCCGCCTATTTCGAGGCGCCCGAATCTGAGCGAGCGGCCTTCTGGGTTGGCTTTCTGTCCACCCTGGCGGAGTTCGAGAGCACGTGGCGGCCAAACGTTGTAGGCTCGGGAAAGTGGTTCGGCCTGTTGCAGATCGCGCCCGCCACCGCTCGCGCCTATGACTGCAAAGCTAGGACGGGCGAGGCGCTGAAGACCGGCGCGAGCAACCTCGGTTGTGCGATCCGCATAATGGCCACGACCATCGAGCGGGACGGCGTTCTGGTTAAGGAAGGATCAAATTGGGCAGGGGCTGCCGCCGACTGGGGGCCGCTGCGCTCGGACGCAAAGACGTCGAAGATGCAGACATGGCTTTCGGAAACGGAGTATTGCTCCCTATAAAATGATCCGCTGCGGACCCGTCGCTTCGTGTGGATCGCAACGGGCCCCGAGCTAGTACTGCCATGTCAAACGCGTGTATTTAAGCGAGGGCACTTGGTCGCGACCCGTATCCTGACATTTGAAACTCCAAGGTTTCGCAGCCAAGTGGCGGAACCGGATGTCGATGAAACATGCACCTCGCCGCCAGCCACCTAGGACTTCCTGCTCCACGGTCCCACACATCAGGGACGTCTCTGATCCTCATACAATCATGCATCAACACTTCAGATTCAGAGGATCGACATGACCCACAGCCCCACAGCCCGCCTGATCGCAGATGCCATCGACGCGTCCGGCAAGACCCAGCGTGAGATCGCAGAGGAGATCGGCTTCCCGCGCGGCAACGTCATCAGCATGCTGCGCTCCGGCGAGATGCGCCTGCCCATCGAGCGGGCCCCTGGAGTGCCCCCACTGAAGTGGTCCACCAACTGGGATAGATTTGTCCCGATGTCAGGAGGACCAAGCGATGGCTGGAAAGCGAGACAAGCCCGAAGAGATTGTGCTGAAGCTGCGGCAGGTTGAAGTGCTGCAGGGACA
>NZ_FTOQ01000006.1 GCF_900156805.1 Roseivivax lentus
TCTGGCGGGTCGTTGGCAATGTCTGCGATCTCTTCACTGAGGAAGAGTGCTACAACTTCTTCAAGGCCGCAGGCTATGAAACTGATTGAACGCAACTCGCTCTAACTCAACGTCAATTCGAAACGGGGCCTGCCGATCCGCATTGATCGCCGCCAGCGCGTGGATCGAAAGTGACATGACGCGAGGAGGCGATCATGCGCACGAGAGCGACGTCCATATCGCTGAACGGAAATTTTCGGCTCGTAATGGCCGGGCTCGAGGTCGAGGTCCGGGCCAGCAGAGCGCGGGCGATCGTGGCGATCCTCGCTACCGCTCACGATCACAAGAAATCCCGCGATGCGCTGAAGGCAATGATTTGGCCGCGCAGCGATGAAAAGCAGGCCTCCGGCAGCATGCGCACGGCGCTTTCGAGCCTGCGCCATGACCTAGGCGAGAATGCCGACCTCGTCGGTGCGAACCGCACCCATATCTGGCTGAACGGCCCGGTCGAATTGCTCCGTCCCGACGATGGCGGGGCGTTTTTCGAAGATGCGCCGACGGATATCGGTGCGGATTTCGAGGATTGGCTGCAGACCGAGAGAAACCGCTCGGACCGGCAACTGCCCATCATCGCCCCGCTGGAATGTGGCCCGACGCGCCGCATCTGCATTGGCATCCTGCCGATCCATGAGCGGCTCGATGAACCGATGGCTGCGCTGCTGGCCACGCAGGTGCTCGATTTCGTGATCGAAAGCTTGAGAGCCCACGAAATATTTCAGCTTTTCGATTTCAGGGACCTCGAGACGGATCATTTCTCGGGCGGAGTTCCGGGCATCTCCGACCCGGAGATGTATCTGCGGCTGAGCCTCACAAAAGTGCGTTCGATGGCGCAGTTGTCGGTCTCGGTCCTGAGCGGACGCCAGATCCTGTGGGCCCATGCGACCTCGGCCGATCAGTCCGGTCCGTTCCTGTTTTCGCATGACGATGTGGCGGCCTTCGCAAACCAGACGGTGGATGCGATCCTGAAGGCCGCGTTTCGCAAATATGAAGGCGCCGCCTTTCGCGGCAAGGGGCCGCAATCCATGATCGGCGTCGTGCATCAGCTCTATGGCATGTCGCGCGAGGGCCAGTATTCGGTGCGCCGTTACCTTGAGGGGCATCCCGAATTGGAAGGCTCAGCGCTGGCCAACGCCTGCTACGCGTTGTCGGTTGCCAACACGCTGGGGGAGGGAGAGCCGACCTTGGCCGATCTCGAAGAGGCGCGGCGCCATGCAACGCGTGCCCTCGAACTCGATATGCAAAATCCCTTGGTTCTGGCGTTTTGTGGCCATGTTTTCGGCTTTGCCCTACGGGAATTTGCGGTCGGGGCCGAAGCCACGAAACTGGCGCGGCGGCAGGCGCCCGCAATGCCGCAGGCCTGGGATTTTTCGGCGATGAACGCAATCTATCGCGGTGCGCTTCCGGATGCGATGCGCTTCAGCCGAAAGGCGGCCCAGCTCGGCCAATACAGTCCATATCGTGAATTGTTCCGCTCGTCCCTTGCCATAACGGCGACCCTTACGGGCGAGCATGAGACCGCCGTGCAGGTGTCGCGCTCCGTATTGATGCGGTTGCCGGAATTCCTGGCCGTAATGCGCCATGCCGCGGCGAGTTATTCGGCGCTCGGCCAGCTTTCAGAGGCCGAGAGCATGGTCGAGCAGGTCCGGGCCCGCGATCACAGGTTCAGCCCTGAAGCCGTGCAGGACCCGAAATACCCATTGCCGAGCGCAGATAGCCGGGACGTGATCGGACGCACGTTCCGGATGCTCGGCCATAGTTGAAAGTGTTTTGAAAACGTCCGCAACGGGAGGATTTGATTATGTAATTTTCACGTCGCAGCGTCCTGCTGGGGGGCGCGTCGGCTCTGGTGGGCCTCAGGGTGGACGGCGCGTTTGCGCAAGGCTCGGACTGTTTCATCCCTACCAGGCAAGGATTTATCGGCAGCTTGCGGTCCGCGGTTTTGAGCGCGCAGACCCGCGGGGTTCCCAAGATCGTGAATTGCTACACGCCGCGTGGCGTCGCCCCGCTCGACCTTGCCGGGCTCTATGCGAAGCCGACGGGACGGTTCGTAGTGGAGGACGCACAGGGCAATCAAGAGACTGTGGTAGTGATCGGTCATGAAGCTCCGGCGGATGCCGTCATCGACGAGTCCCTCGCCATCTGTCACAGCCCGGCAGACGGATTTCCAGAAAACATCTTTGGGATCGATACGATCACCGGTCTCGGGCGCGGTCGTGGTCGGGGGCGCGGACGCCGGGGGCGCGGACGCCGAGGCCGGGGACGAGGGCGCGGGCCCGAAGGCATGCTGGCCGGGACCGGAAGCGGCCAACAGCGTCTCGACCTCCTCTTCGAAGAGGAGACGGCGCACTACCGCCAGCGCGTTACCGACAGCCTGCCGACGATTGCCGAATTGCTGCGGGAGCCGGGGGCCGACGATCCTTACGTGCTGCGGCCTCCGGAGTATTCCGGCACCGTGACGCAAGATGAAGTCGAGGCTCTCCTCGAGATGCAGATTTCCGACGAGCGCGACGTGCGCCTTCCAGAGATCAACGCGCAGGTCGACGATATCGCCACTCCGTTTCTCGAGCTGGTGTCGGATTACGCGGGCCCTCCAGCGGGCGTCTTGCGGGTCCTGAACCTGATGGACATGGCCGGCTTCGTGGTGGGCTATTACTTCAAACGTCAGTTCGGACGGTTGCGCCCGAACGTCTTCGATCCCCGGATCGTCCCGTCGATCCCGGTGCCGACGCATTCGTCCTATCCCAGCGCGCACGCGGTTCAGACCCATCTCATCGCGCATGGCTTGGCGGAAATCTACGAGGACTCCGCCCTGGTGGCGCGGTTCTTCGATACGGCGGAACGGATCAGCGTCAATCGCGAATATGCCGGGGTGCATTATGCGTCCGATACCGAGGCGGGCATCATCGCGGCCCGGGCCGCCTTTCCGATCCTGCGGCTGGTGATGGACGAAGTCTTCACCGACGCCATTGCGGAAATGAACATCAGCCCGCAAGCCAATTGCCACATGCTCGGAAGCCCCGGCGAGATCGAGCAACCGCCGGTGAAATCGGATCCTGCAGCGGGGAACGGTTGGAACCTCGGTGCGCTCGGAATTCGGAACGCCGGCCCGTCGGAGACCGGCAAGAAGACGGTCGTGGCGCTTTTCGACACTGCGGTGGATGTCCACCACCCCGCGCTTAAAGACGCGATCCAGAACGAGTTCATCAATCTTGACTATCCGATGCCATTGGATGACCCATGGTGCATGGGCTCGAAAGGGATCGGGCACGGAACGGCCATGGCGGGGCTTGTGGCCGGATCGATGGGCGGCAGGAGCCTCGGCGTCGCGCCCGATGCGAAGATCCTGCCTGTCCGCTGCGCGAACCTCGCGCGTGACGATCATGACGACCGGTTCGAGCTGGGCGTAGCCATCCTCGGCGTCGGTCTGGCGGGAAATCGCGGCATGCTGCCCAATTGCCCAGCGGAGGCTGACGCGGCCCGTATCGCGGCGGTGGTTCTGTCGCTCGACTTCCAGAAGCCTGATTACGACCGCGCCGGTTATCTCTCCGCCTACGAGATCCGAAAGGCCGCCGAGGAAGGTAAGCTGGCCGAGAAGATCAAGGAGGCCCGAGATGAGGACCGACCCGCCTGTGATCCTTTCGCCCTGGCGATCCTGATCGTGCAGACCCAAGTCGCCGTGGTAATCCCCGCGGGCAATGGCGGCGGCGACCGCCTGGCCTATCCGGGAAATCCCGACGACTACGCAGCGATTTTCGAATTACTGAAACATCCCGAGGGGCGCGATTTCGTGTACGATTTGCTGCTCGAAATGATCGACAGCTACAACATGTCGTTTTCGAGAGACATGCGGTTTGAAACGCGGCAAGCGTTTGATGCTTTCCGCGAGGACGCGCTGGAACCGCAGCCGCTCTACACGCGATCCCCCGATGACGACGGCGATCCGTTTGAGCAAACCGGGATCATCGTCGTGGGGGCGGCGAATTACGAAGGCGCGCCGGATCTCGACCCCGACAACTTGGATCGCAGCACCCATATTTGTGCGGGCTACAGCCAATATGGCCCGGGCCTTTGCGTCCTTGCGCCGTCCGACCGGGACACGGATCCGCCCTATCGCTGCGACACCGCGGATGGCGCGGGCAGCGTCCCCGTTCCCACCGCCGACATACGCGGGCCGGGCGGTTTCGCGGCCGATCCCCTCGCGGATTACAGCCATGCGGGCCAGAAATACGGCTTCGGCGGCACTTCGGCGGCCGCCGCGCAAGTCGGCGGTGTGATCTCTCTTCTCGCGGAACGGAAGATAACCCAAGCGCCTAGTGCACCCCTGAACGGTCCCGATTTGCGCAGAACGTTGACCGGCCTGGTCGTCGAGGCGCGGGATTATATTCCGGCCGCGCACGGGAAGGGCGCCGTCGACCTGACCGGATTTTGAACATGAAGCGAATCATGAATTATGCCTGCACCGCGGCCCTCTCTGCCTGTCTTGCTTTTGTCGTTCCGGCAGCACCCGCACAAGCACAGCAAGACTCGAGTGCGCTTTACGTCATGCCATATGCGAATCCGACCGAGGTCGTCAGCGCCTTCAACAGAAACCAAGGCGCTTTCTCGAGCCGGGGAGTTTTGGACTGGCCAATCGCACCGACCGTGCCCGAGGCCATCGCCGACGAATTGGTCGTGGACTATACCGAGCGCCACGTCGCGCTTCTCGAAAGGATTCCAGAGGCGCTTTGGCCCCGGATCGACGCTGGGCTCGACTGCGCGGGCGGCCGTGCGCTAATTCAGGTCGACCACGGGGAAACCTTTGCCGCCTATCTCTTGGGGGGCCAGCTGGTCGTCACCGATGCCGGCCGGACCCTGGAGCTGCGCGAGGACCTTCCGGACCAACTAGCGAGTGCCGGAGAGGTCGTGTTCCAGCCGGGTTCCGGGAGCGCTTTGCGCGATTGCGGAGATATCGTCAGCCTGTTCAACTTCGGTCGGCCCTTAGAGCCTCCGAAGAACGAAAACCGTCCCACCCTCGCGGGCAGCGGTCTGCGCATTCCCTGTGACGCGCTGAACCCCGACGCCAATATCGGCTGCGCGTTCCATACCGTGCGGCTGTCGGACATGGTCCGCGGCCTTTTCTGTACCGGCTCCCTAATCTCTCCGCGGCATGTATTGACGGCGGCGCATTGCCTCTGCGATCGTGTCGTCAACGGTCAATTGCGGGATGACGTGGCCGTTTCTGTGGGCATTTCGAACGATTGGGCCGCGATCTACCCCAAGCAGGACGGCGTTCACTTTTACAACCAGACCAGCGTCTGCGCCTCCAGCGGCGCGCCCTTCGAGCAAAGGATCGAAAACGGCGATCTTGCGCTTGTGACGCTACCAGACGGCAGTCTCGACGCGGCCAAGACGCAGTTGATCGAGAAGGGGCGCGACCCTGAACATGTGGCGCGCAGCCTCGTGTCGATCGCGGCGCGGGACCTCTCCGATACGGTCTGGGTGACTCCGAACGCGGGCCAGAACGAGTTCACGACGATCGGCTACGGCATCACGCAAGACTTGCAGGCCCGGGCGACGAAACGCGAAATGCGGATGGCCGCCCGGCAACTGGGCCCATGTCACGGGCCGGTGGAGGCCGACGGGCGCTGCGCCGGGCACCAATCAGCTGTGTTTCTCGAAGACGGCAAGGCGATCTGTCCCGGAGACAGCGGCAGCGGGATGTTCAAGTTCGCGGACGATCCGCCGGAGGGCTATGGTGGCCTCGTGCTGATGGGTGTCGTCTCCGGCATGGGCCTCGTGAACCGGTGCCACCACGCGGAGACCGATGCCGTGCTCGAGACGCAGCCGCCGCGCAATGTCGTCCGCATCGACACTAGGGCCGTTCAGGATTGGCTCGACGCGGTGATCGGGGAAGACAGGCTCGTGCGCGGCACGCCGCTCGATGCGCCGCTTGTTTTTGCCGAAGCCCCGCAATGAGTGCACCAAAATGCCAACGGCTGGATCTCCGCTTCCGACACGTCGGGGCGGCGGTCTTTTTGTGCCCTAAGACGCTGAAATTAATGATTTCTACATTATTGACGATAGCCTGACGGTGCATTTGCGCAGCGTTGCGCGTCCGGGCGCAGTCTGGGGCTGTTCCCGGGGATTTCTGGGACATTCAAAGCTGTGAAAAAGGAGAATTGATATGTTCATTCGTGTTGTCACCGCTGCTGCCCTCGCCATCGCGCTGCCCGGACTTGCCGCGCAGGCCCAGGAGTCCGTGCACGAGCGGTTCGCCCGCAAGCTGGGCCTCGATCCGGCGCAATACTCGCTCACCCAGGTCGTCCAGATCCGGAACGCCGATGTCCATAACGGCGAGCGCAAGGCCCGGATCGAGATCATCGACCGGCAGAACCAGGCCTTCCGCGACGCCGTGTTGCAGATGATGCAAGGCGGCTCGGTGGAGACCGTCACGCGCGCCGCCAATTGATGCGGCCACCGACCCCAGGTCGGCCTTCCAGAGGCCGATCCGGATGTCAGGACAGATCAGCGTGCATCGCCCGCCCGCCCGCTCGCCGACCCCGCCGGCCGGCGGGCGCGCTTGCGTTCGGGCGTCGCTAGCCGCGCGTCATCAGCGAGGGCAGGAATGTCGCGATCTCCGGAAAGACGATCAGCAGCGCCGTGGCCGCCACCAGCACGAGGAAGAAGGGAAAGGCCATCTTCGCGACCGACAGAAGATCGTGCCGCGTCATCGCCTGCAGGATGAACAGGTTGATCCCGACGGGCGGCGTGATCTGCGACATCTCGATGACGATTACCAGGTAGATGCCGAACCAGATCAGGTCGATCCCGGCCGCCTGCACCATCGGCATGATGACCGAGGCGGTGAGCACGACGATGGATATCCCGTCGAGAAAGCAGCCCATCACCACGAAGAGAAGCGTCAGCGCGATCAGCAGCTCGAACCGGCTCAGCTCGAACGAGCCGACCCAGGCGGCAAGGTTGCGCGGAATGCCGGTAAAGCCCATCGCCACCGACAGGAACGCGGCCCCTGCGAGGATCAACGTGATCATGCAGGTGGTGCGGGTGGCGCCCGCCACGCTTTCGGTGAAGGAGGACCAGCTCAGCATGCCCGACAGCGCCGACAGGATGAGCGCGCCCAGCACCCCGACGGCGGCGGCTTCGGTGGGGGTGGCAAAGCCCGCATAGATCGACCCGATCACCGCGATGATGAGCCCCAGCATCGGGAACAGACCCGCGGTGGCGCGGATGCGCTGCAGGAAGGGCACGCGCGGCTCCGGCGGCGGCGTGCGGTCGGGATGGGCGGCGGACCAGATCATGATGTAGCCCATGAAGAGCACCATCAGCATCAGCCCCGGCAGGATGCCCGCGATGAACAGCCGGCTGATCGACACCTCGGCGGCCACCCCGTAGACGATGAGGATGATCGAGGGCGGGATCAGGAAGCCCAGCGTCGCCGAACCGGCAAGACTGCCGACGATCATCTTCTGATCGTAGTCGCGCTTTTCCAGCTCCGGGATGGTGATCCGTCCGATCGTGGCCGTCGTCGCCGCGGACGATCCCGACACCGCCGCGAAGAGCCCGCAGCTGACCACGTTGACGTGCAGAAGGCGGCCGGGCAGGGCGTTCATCCACGGCGCGAGGCCCTTGAACATGTTGGCCGCCAGCTTCGTGCGATAGAGGATTTCGCCCATCCAGATGAAGAGCGGCAGCGCGGTCAGCGCCCAGGAATAGGACTGGCCCCAGATCGTCGTGGCCATGATCGCGCCCGCAGGCGCGCCGGAAAAGAGTGCGATCCCGAGAAAACCCACGATCATCAGCGTCAGCGCGACCCAGATGCCGAGGGCCAGCATCACCAGCATGATGCCGATCAGGAAGAAGGAGACGAGGCTTGGATCCATGAGAGGCGGGTCTCCTATGCTGACCGGGCCGAAGCGGCGCTGCGGGATGGGGCGACGGGCGACGGGGTCGAAATGATGCGGCGGGGCGGGATCATGGCCGGTTGCGGAGGGCTCACGACGCGGCGGGCGGATCGTCGCCCTCGGCGTTCCGGGCCTCAAGCTCGCGTTCGGCCGCGTTGAAGGCGGGCTGGCGCCCGGTCAGCGCGCAGAACAGATCCTCCAGAAGCGCGATCCCGAACAGCGTCACGCCGATGGCCATGCCCAGCTGCGGCACCCAGAGCGGCATCGGCACAAGCCCCGACGTGACCTCTCCGCGGCTGAAGTTCTGGATGACCATCCCGATCGTGTGCCAGGCCAAAAGCAGGGTGATCGCTGCCGCCGTCGCCAGCGCCAGCACCAGTAGCGCGCGTTCGGCCGTGCCGCGCAGGCCCTGCACGAACAGCGTCACCCGGATATGGCTGCCGCCGCGAAAGCTGTAGGCGAGGCCCAGAAACGACGTCGCCGCAAGGCAGAAGCCCGCATATTGATCCGCGGAGGGAATGATCGTGCCCATCTGCCGGGCCACAATCTGGCCCGTGACGATGACGCAGATCGCGACCAGGAAGACGCCCGCCAGCGCACCGGCCGCGTCGTAGAGCCTGTGGAGAAAGCCTGTCAGCATGAAATCGGTCCAATCGCCGGCACCGGCCTGCGCGCAGCGGGCGGATGCGGGGAAAACAAGGCCCGGACCCGCAGCCTGCGCTGCCGGACCGGGCCGGTGTCGCGGATCAGTTCAGCGCGTCGAGGATCGCCTGACCGTCTTCGCCGACGCTTTCGGCCCATTCGGCGGCCATCGTCTCGCCGACGGTGCCCAGATCGGCCTTCAGCGTGTCGCTCGGCATGTGCACGGTCATGTTCGCGCCCAGCTCGGCGACCGATTCCTCGGCGATGGCGGCGCTCATCTCCCAGCCGCGGGTCTCGGCGGCGGCGGCGGCATCAAGCACGGCCTGCTGCTGATCCTCGGGCAGGCTCGAGAAGGCCGCTTCGTTGACGATGATCATGTTCTTCGGCAGCCAGGCCTGCAGGTCGTAGAATTCCGTGGTGAAGTCCCACGCCTTCGTGCGCACGCCGGTCGCGCCCGAGGTGACCATCGCATCGACGATGCCCGTCGAGAAGGCCTGCGGGATCTCGACCGCCTCGATCGTTGTCGGTGCGGCGCCCAGAAGCTCGGCCATCCGCGCAGTCGTCGCGTTATAGGTGCGGAAGCGCATGCCTTCGAGGTCGCCCCCCGCCTCGAGCGCGGTGTTGGTGTAGAAGCCCTGGCCCGGCCACGGCACCGCATAGAGCAGGCGGATGCCGTCCTCGGCCAGCTTTTCCTCGACAAGCGGGCGCTGCGCGTCCCAAAGCGCCTTGGCCTCTTCGTAGGTCGTGGCGATGAAGGGGATGTTGTCGGCGCCGAAGATCGGGTCTTCGTTGAAGAGGTTCGCCATCAGCACCTCGCCGATGGGCACGAACTGGTTCTGCACCGCGCGCTTGATCTCGGGATGCTTGAACAGCGAGGAACCGGAATGCACCGTGATATTCAGCCCGCCCTCGGTCGCCGCCGAGATGTCTTCGGCGAATTGCGCGATGTTGCGGGTGTGGAATTCGGCGTCCGGGTAGGGCGTCGCCATGTCCCACGCGGTCTGCGCGACAACCGGCGCCGCATGGCCGAGCGTGACGAGCGTGGCCGAGACGGCCGCGAATGTCTTCAATCTGGTAAAGGTCGTCATCTTCATTCCCTGTTTCTATAGGCGCCTCTCGGGGCGCTCTGGTTTCGCCATGTGCCTGTCCACGGAGATCTTGCCGCCTCCTCCGGGCCATGGTGCCCGCCACATAAGAGCGGTTCGCACGCCATGGCGCAAGGGCGCTGCCACCGTGAAGGGGCGGGCCCGGCACCGGCCGCGCCGCCCTCTGCGCCGACATTTCCGTCCGCTTCCGCGGGGAATTGCAAGGCTTTGGCGTCCTTGGGGCGGGGTGGCGCACGACATCTGCCGCTTTCTTGGGCCGGGCTGGCCGGGCCCGCCCCCGGATGCCGGACGCTGGTGCGATAGCGGCACCCCGCCGCGCGCGACCGAGAAATCAGCCGACAGAAATCCCCCGAACTCCGTAGCTTTGGGTATTCCGCGGGTCGGCAGCGAACGCTAGTGTCACGCCACTTAACGATCCGCCGGGGAGAGGATCGTCGCGTCGCGCGCGGGGGATAACCCGCGCCGTGCGCCTCCTCCCGGCCATTAAATGGGAGGAACCACATGGATCGTCGTGCATTTCTGAGAACGTCCGCGCTTGGTGGCACCGCTGCCGCCGCCGCCTCGACGCTGGCCGCACCGGCCTATGCGCAGGGCAAGCGGACGCTCACCATGGTCACGTCCTGGCCCCGCGGCTTTGCCGTGCTGGACGATGCGGCCAGCTATCTCGAGCAGTATGTCGCGGCGCTGTCCGATGGCGAGCTGACCATCGACAAGAAGGCCCCGGGCGAACTGGTGGGCGCGCTCGAAGTGTTCGACGCCGTGTCCTCGGGCCAGGCCGACATGTATCACTCGGCCGATTACTACTTCGTCGGCCAGCATCCGGGCTACGCCTTCTTCACCGCCGTGCCCTTCGGCGGCACCGCGCAGGAGGTCACCAACTGGTACCACCATGGCGGCGGCCAGGAGCTGCATGACGAGCTGGGCTCGATCTTCAACCTCAAGGGCCTGATCGCAGGTAACTCGGGCTCCCAGTCGGGCGGCTGGTTCCGCAGCGAGATCACCTCGGCCGAGGATTTCAACGGCCTGAAGTTCCGCATGCCGGGCCTCGGCGGCCAGGTGCTGGGCAAGCTCGGCGCGTCGGTGCAGAACATCCCCGGCGGCGAGCTCTACCAGGCGCTGTCCTCGGGCGCGCTGGACGGTCTCGAGTGGGTGGGCCCGATGGCCGACGAGCGCGCGGGCTTCCAGGAAGTGGCGAAGATCTACTACACCGCCGGTTTCCACGAGCCGGGCTCTGCGCTCGCGGCCTCGGTGAACCTCGATGTCTGGAACGAGCTGAGCCAGAAGCACAAGGACATCCTGAACATCGCCTCCCAGGCCGTGACGCATTACCAGCTCTCCGAGACGCTGGCGAATAACGGCGCCGCACTGGCCCGCCTGCAAAGCCAAGGCGTGCAGACGCTGCAATTCCCCGACGATGTCTGGGATGCCTTCGGTGCCGCGTCGAAAGAGGTCATGGACGAGAACATGGGCGACGAGCTTTTCGCCAAGATCCGCACCTCCTTCGACGAGAGCCTCGCGGCCTCGGCGTCCTGGATCAACAAGTCCGACGGCTACTACGTCGCACAGCGCGTCCGCGTCCTCGGCGAGGGCTGATCCGCGCAGGACAGGAAACACGAAGGGCCCCGCATCCGCGTGGGCCCTTCGATCAAGACCAAGATAACTCCGGCGCACTGACCGGAGAGGGGGAGAGATGGAAGAGGAAGCAGCGATCGGCCTCGGCGGTGCCTTCGCGGCGCTCGGATCGGGCCTCGTCTGGGTGATCCAGAACATCGCGCTGGCGTTCTACAATTTCGGCTACGCGATCACCCATCCCGGGCTCTGGCTCGACTGGTCGAACAAAGAAGCGATCATGCGCTTCGTCTATTACGGCGGCTCGACCGAGTTCTTCTTCGTGGTCTTCACGGCCTTCCTGGTGCTGACCGGCGTGGGGCTGTGGAAAAACTCCATCATGTGGGGCGCGGTGCGGGGGCTCGAGGGGCTGGCCAACGTGCTGGGCCGCGTCTTCGCCTGGGCGGGGCTTCTGATGGTCATCCAGCAGGTGGTGATCGTCTTCATGCAGCGGATCTTCACCCGGCCCGACATCTCCTTCGGCTTCGGCATTCCGCTGAGCTTCGATATTTCCTGGTGGGCCGAGGAACTCAAGCTCTACAACGCCCTGGTGGTCGCGCTCTGCCTGACCTACACCTTCGTGCAGAAGGGCCATGTGCGCGTCGATCTGGTCTATGCCGCCGTCAGCTTCCGCACCAAGCGGGTGATCGACATGTTCGGCAGCCTGTTCTTCACGATGCCGATGGCCGTGCTGATCTGGCTCTATGCGTGGTTCTTCATGTGGCGGCACCTCATCGTGCCGAACCCCTCGGCCTCGGACACGCTCGACCGGCTTCTGCTCAAATCCCGCGCGCTGCGCTGGAACGTGGAGACCATCGGCTTCAGCCCGAACGGCTTCACCGGCTATTTCCTCTTCAAGATCCTGCTGCTCTCGATTGCGGGCCTCATCTTCCTGCAGGCCATCGCCTTCTTCTACCGCTCCTATCTGGAGTGGAAGGAAGGCCCCGAGAGCGAGGACAAATATCTCGACATCGACCGCCTCGACGATCCCGTCGAAGTGCACGCAGACCGCGTCGACATCTAAGGGGCAGGGGACAGACCTATGCTATTCGGACTGGACGGGGTCGAAATCGGCCTGATCATCGTCTTCATCACGCTCTTCTCGGCGATCCTGTCGGGCTTCCCGGTGGCCTTCGCCATCGGCGGGGCGGGGGTCATTTCCTTCGCGATCATCGCCGCACTCGACAGCGCGGGGCTGCTGATCCACCAGGCGCTCGATACGGGCTCCGCGGAATATGCCGCGGTGGTGGCCGCCGGGGCCAACGAGAAGGCGATCTCGATCTTCACCCATCCCGATCTGCCACGCGTGGCCGACGGGGTCTTCCCCGATGGCTGGCAGGTGGCGCTCGACCGCAACGTGTCCTTCATCGTGAACCGCATCAACGAGCGCGTGCTCGCGGGCCAGTCCATCGAGACGCTGCTCGCGGTGCTGATGTTCGTGCTCATGGGCATCGTGCTGGAACGCTCGAAGATCGCCAATGACCTGCTGACCACCATGGCGCGGGTCTTCGGCCCGCTGCCGGGCGGCCTTGCGGTCTCCATCGTCGTGGTGGGCGCGTTCCTCGCGGCCTCGACCGGCATCGTCGGCGCAACCGTGGTGACCATGGGCCTTCTGGCCCTGCCCACGATGCTCAGGAACAACTACTCGCCGGAGCTTGCGACGGGGGTCATCGCTGCCTCGGGCACGCTGGGCCAGATCATCCCGCCCTCCATCGTGATCGTGCTTCTGGGCACGCTTGCGGGCGATCTCTACTCGGCCGCGCAGGAAAACCGCGCCCAGCTTGCGGGCTGCACCGATGCGCTGACCTATCTGGGCGAGCCTGCCGTGGTCTCCGTCGGCACGCTTTTCCAAGCGGCGCTTCTGCCGGGGATCCTGCTGGCGTTTCTCTATGCCGCCTATGCCTTCGGCTACGCGCTGCTGAACCCCTCGAAGGCCCCCGCCGTCGAGATGGGCAGCGCCACGGGCGAGGTCATCACCCCGGGCGAGAAGCTGACCTGGTTCCTCTTCGTGCCCGTGGCCCTGATCGCCGGCACGCTGCTCCTGTCCAATGTCAACCTCGTGGGCAGCCAGTCCACGCAGGTCGACAGCTTCACCGCCTCGGGCGAGGCCGCGTCGCTGCGCACCAATGTCAGCCCCGAATGCCAGGCCTCGATGATCGAGCTGCATGGCCAGGAGGCCTGGGACGCCGCCGTCGCCGAACAGACGGCGATCAACGAGGCGGGCGGCAGCGTCACCAGCGAGCGGCGCACCCCCGAGGAGATCGAGGCCGCCCGTGCCGAGCAGATCGCCAATGCCGCCCCCATCGGCACCGGCATCGCGCTCATCGCGCTCTTCTTCGGCCTGATGCTGGCGGTGGGCCGGGGCGTAGCCCCCATAGACGAGCCCATGCCGCTCATTGCGGGGGCGGTCGGCACGCTTGGCGTGCTGCTGGTCGATATCGTCCTGATCTCGCCCATGACCTCGCCGCTCGCCACCGTGGCGCTGATCGCGATCCCGGCGCTGGTGGCGCTCTGGGGGGTGAAACACGCCGCCGCCCGCATGGCCCGGAACGAGCTGATCCGGGTGGTCTTCCCGCCGCTGGTGCTGATCGTGGCGGTGCTGGGCTCGATCCTCGGCGGCATCACCAACCCGACGCCCGCCGCGGCGCTCGGGGCGGCGGGGGCCATCATGCTCGCCGCCTACCGCAAGCTGAAAGAGCAGGACCGCGATCCCTGGATCATCACCTATGCCACGCTCGCGGTGATCGGCACGATCCTGATCGGCATCAATTTCGACCTCAGGATCAATATCGAGAATGTCTCCGCAGAGAACTGGTTCGCCTTCTTCGTGGGCTACGGGTTGTATCTCTTTGCCTTCTTCGGGCTGCTCTATGCCTGCTGGGTGCTTTTCGCTGGCGGGGTTCTGACGCCCGCGGTGCGCGAGACGGCGAAGGTGACCTCGATGGTCTTCACCATCCTCATCGCCTCGCAGCTTCTGAACCTCGTGGTGATCTCCTTCGGCGGAGAGCATTACATCCAGCAATTCCTGCAAAGCTTCGACAACGAGTTCAAGGTCTTCCTGATCGTGATGCTCGTGCTCTTCGTGCTGGGCTTCGTTCTGGACTTCCTCGAGATCATCTACATCGTCGTGCCCATCGTGGGCCCGGTGATCTATGGCGGGTCCTTCGACCCGAAATGGGTCACGATCATGATTGCGGTGAACCTGCAGACCTCGTTCCTGACGCCGCCCTTCGGCTTTGCGCTGTTCTACCTGCGCGGCGTCGCCCCGAAAGAGGTCACCACCGGGCATATCTACCGCGGCGTGGCGCCCTTCGTGGGAATCCAGGTTCTGGGCCTCGCGATACTGTGGTTCTTCCCCGGGATCGTCACCATCGTGCCGGACCTGATCCCGAACTGAGTGTCCAGTGTTGTAACGAGTGCCGGGGCGGTCCTTCGGGGCCGCCCCGTTTACGTGTCCGGAACGCGCAAGGCCACGCGACACAGGACGGACCTGCGCGCTCAGCGCTCGAAACGAAACTCGGGAAAGGTGGCGCGCTCAGCGCACCGGGTCGGGCAGGGCGATATTCGCCACCTGTTCGGCGATGGGATCGGTCCCGTCGGGCGACAGCTCTTCCGAGAAGTCCTCGCCCCCGGTAAGCCGCTCCCACGTGCCCTGGCGGAACACCTCGAGGCCGGTGAAGTTGCGCTTGTAGCCCATCTTCTGGCTGCCCGGCACCCAATAGCCCAGATAGACGTAAGGCAGGCCCGCTTCCCGCGCGAGATCGACATGATCGAGGATCATGTAGGCGCCCAGCGATTGCCGCGGCAGGTCCGGCTCGTAGAAGGAATAGACCATCGACACGCCGTCATCGAGCACGTCGGTCAGGCAGGTCGCGGTCAGCTTGTCGGTCCTGCGGTCGACATATTCCACCACCCGGCTGCGGATCGGGGTTTCCTCGATCATCGCGGCGAATTCGAAAATGTCCATGTCGGCCATGCCGCCATCGGCGTGACGCGCATCGAGATAGCGGCGGAAGAGGGCGTATTGCTCCTCCGTGGCCCAGGGGCTGGTGGCCCGGCGCACGAGGTGGCTGTTGCGGTTGATCGTGCGGCGCTGGCTTTTCGACGGCGCGAAGGCCGACACGTCGATCCGCGCCGAGAGGCAGGCCGAACATTCCGAACAGGACGGCCGGTAGAGCACGTTCTGCGACCGCCGGAAGCCCTGCTTCGACAGCGAATCGTTCAGCCGCTCGGCCTGCGGTCCCTGCAGCGCGGTGAACAGCTTCCGCTCCATCCGGCCTTCCAGGTACGGGCAGGGCTGCGGGGCCGTGACATAGAACTGGGGTGCCAGGGGCAGCGAATGGCGCATGGAGGGGTCGGGTCCGCTATTGATGTCCTCGGACGGTAGCAACGAAATCTGGAGCCGCCAAGGCCTCTGGGCGCGCCATCCGCGGAAAGACGCACCGGCCCCGGTTCGAAGGGCCGGGGCGCGCGGCGGGGCGGACCGGCGTCAGACGCGCCGGTTGATCATGACCGTGCCGAGAACGAGGTCGCTCAGGCCCTGTTTGCGCTCGGTGTTCAGCATCAGAAGCACCGATCCCAGCTGCACGATGAAGGTCGACACCGACAGCGCGTAGCCCAGCGTGTGCATGAAGGCCGTGCCCGCATCGAGCCGGTTGGCATAGGCGTCGCGCAGCTCGATCGCCATGGCGCGCATGCCCCAGGTGGCCGATCCGTTGGCGATGGTGATCCAGCGATAGGTGAAGCCCACGGCGATCCAGACCAGCGGGAAGAAGAACAGCGCGATGCCGAAGGTGAAGACGATGGCCGGCACCACCAGCAGGGCGACGAAGATCGTGTCGATCACCCAGGCGAGGAAGCGCTTGAGCGTGACGCTGTCGTAGAACTCGGGCTGGCGCACCGGGTCGGGCAGATGCGTATCGAAGGCGGTCATGGTCTCTGGGCTCCTCGCGGGGCTTTTCGTGACAGGGAGGTGGGGATTTCGCGCGGGCCGCGCAAGGGCCCGGGCCCCGGTCGGGGCCCGAAGGAAGGTCGGGTCTTGGCCTCAGGCGGTCTCGGCGCCGCCCTCGTGGTCCGCGCGGGCCTTGCGGTCTTCCATGAACTGGTCGAACTCCGCCTTGTCGCGCGCTTCGCGCAGGCGCCGCAGGAAGCTTTCGAACTCCGCCTGTTCCTGTTCGAGGCGGCGCAGCGTTTCGGACTTGTAGGCATCGAAGGCCATGTTGCCCGAGGGCTTCATCGCCGAAAAGGCGCTGCGCGAGGTCGAATGGCGGCGGGACGAACAGGAAAACATGCGTTTGCTCCAGATCATGTAGGCAAGAAGGGCGAGGCCCACGGGCCAGAAAAGGACGAAACCGAGGATCATGGCGGCGATCCAGGCGACTTTGCCTTTCTGATCGAGCCACGCTTCGGCGCGGCTCAGCCAGCCTGCATTGGCGGGCAGATTGTGGGTTTCGGCGGCGATACTCATCGGATCTCCTTTCGAGGGCTCGGGTGCTGCGATGTGAATGTCTTTCACATTGATGTAGATCGGAATGCCTTCCGGCGCTTTCAAGGGTCCATGTGAAGACTTTTAACATTTTTTTGCGGACCCACCCCGGCATATTTGAGCAACGGGGCGCTTCCCATGCATGGAGAGAGCGACGCGGCCCCACAGATCCGACCCGCCGCACGGCCCTCTTTCCAATCCCCGACCCGCCCCCCTGCCAGCCGGCAAGCCACGCCCCTCCGCGTCCCGCCGCCCTCGCGCCCATTGCGCTTTGTCCCCAGCCATGGCCACATCCCGACATGACCTTTGCATCCCGCATGACCCGCTGTCCGCGCCCCTTCGATGCCGATCACGGACGGGACGGCCGCGCCGCGGCGCCCTGGGCTGATGGCGCCATCGCCGACCTGATCGAGGGCGCGGCGGGGTCCAGCCCCTACCTGAAAAGCCTTGTCGAAAAGGAAACCGACTGGCTCCAAACCGCTTTGAACGATCCCGAAAGCGCCTTGGAGACCCTCTATTCCGATCTTCGCGACGGCGCTCCGGACAAGCGCGCCACCGATCTGCGGCAGGGCAAACGGCGGATCGCGCTGCTGTCCGGGCTGGCGGACCTGGCCGGTGTCTGGCCGCTCGAAACCGTCACCGGCACGCTGAGCGATTTCGCCGACCTGTCGGTGCAGCTCGCACTCGAGGCGACGATCGGCGCCGAGATCAAGCGCGGCAAGCTGCCCGGCGCCACCGAGGACGACATCGCCGCCGCGGGCGGCATGGTCGCGCTGGCCATGGGCAAGATGGGTGCGGGCGAGCTCAATTATTCTTCCGATATCGACCTCATCTGCCTCTTCGACGAAGGCCGGTTCGACCCGGACGATTACCACGAGGCGCGGGCGAGCTTCATCCGCGCCACCCGCAAGATGTCGTCCATGCTCTCCGAGATGACGGGCGAGGGCTACGTCTTCCGCACCGACCTGCGACTGCGCCCCGATCCCGCCGTCACCCCCGTCTGCATGGCGATGGAAGCGGCGGAGCGGTATTACGAAAGCGTCGGCCGGACATGGGAACGCGCGGCCTATATAAAGGCGCGCCCGGCGGCAGGCGATATCGCCGCGGGGCAGCAATTTCTCAAGACGCTGACCCCCTTCGTCTGGCGCCGTCATCTCGATTTCGCGGCCATCCAGGATGCCCACGACATGCGGCTGCGCATCCGCAAGCACAAGGGGCTGGGCGGGCCGATCACGCTTCCCGGGCACAACATGAAACTCGGTCGCGGCGGCATCCGCGAGATCGAGTTCTTCACCCAGACCCAGCAGATCATCGCCGGAGGGCGCGATCCGGACCTGCGTCTGCGCGGCACCGTGGAAAGCCTGCGGGTCCTGGCGAAAAAACAATGGATTCCAGAGGCTTTGGCCGCGACCTTGACGCAGAATTACCGCGCCCATCGCGAGGTCGAACACCGGGTGCAGATGATCCACGACGCGCAGACCCATCTGCTGCCCAATTCCGACGAGGGATTCGCGCGGCTGTCCTGCCTGATGGATATGGATATCAAGACGTTACAGGGTGATATTCATGCACGGCTGGAAGAGACCCACGCCGCGACCGAGGGCTTCTTCCGCCCCGATGCCGGGGCCGCGTCCTGCCCGCCGGACGCGCTCGATTTCGGCGGCGACGTGCTGGCGCGCTGGCCGACCTATCCCGCGCTCCGCTCGGCCCGCGCGGTGGCGATCTTCGACCGGCTGAAACCCGATATCCTGTCCCGCCTGCAGAAGGCCGCCCGCCCCGAAGAGGCGCTGGTCGCCTTCGACGGCTTCCTGTCCGGTCTGCCCGCCGGGGTGCAGCTTTTCTCGCTTTTCGAGGCCAACCCGCAGCTCATCGACCTGCTCGTCGATATTGTCGCGACATCTCCGGACCTTGCGCGCTATCTTTCACGCAATGCGCAGGTATTCGATGCGGTGATCGTGGGCGATTTCTTTGCCGAATGGCCGGGCTGCGACGCGCTGCGCGCGGCTCTCGACGACGTCCTCGCGCGCGAGGGCGATTACGAACGCTGCCTCGACGCGGCGCGCCGCTGGGGCAAGGAATGGCATTTCCGCGCCGGCGTGCACCTCCTGCGCGGGCTCATCACCCCCGAGGAGGCCGCAGCGCAATATGCCGATGTGGCCGAGGCCTCGCTCGCCGCGCTCTGGCCCATCGTGGTGGCCGAGTTTTCCCGCCGGCACGGCGCGCCCCCCGGCAAGGGGGCGGTGGTGCTGGGGATGGGATCGCTCGGGGCGCTGCGTCTGCATGCGCGCTCCGATCTCGATGTCATCGTCATCTACGATGCCGATGGCGTGGAGGAATCGAACGGCAAAAAATCCCTGTCCGCAAGGCCTTACTACGCGCGGCTCACGCAAGCGCTGGTGGCGGCGATCACCGCGCCCATGGCCGAGGGGCGGCTATACGAGATGGATATGCGGCTCAGGCCCTCGGGCAACCAGGGCCCCGTCGCCACCGCCTTTTCGGCCTTCCGCGAATACCAGCAGAGCCAGGCCTGGGTCTGGGAACACATGGCGCTGACCCGCGCGCGGCCCGTCGCCGGCGATACCGACCTGGGCGATGCGGTGGAGGCGTTCCGCCGCTCGCTTCTGTCCGGACGGACCACGCCGGAGGACGGGCTGCGCGAGCTTGCGGAGATGCGCGCGCGGATAAGTGCCGCGAAGGGGACCGGCAGCCCGTGGGATCCCAAGGTCGGGCGTGGCCGCCTGCAGGAGATCGAGCTCCTGGCCCAGACCGGCGCGCTCTTGTCCGAAGAGGTGCCGCGCGGCACCGATGAGGGCCTGCGCGCCGCGGCCGGGGCGGGGCTTTTCCCCAAGGCGGATGCAGAGGAGCTCTGCGACACCTATCGCTGGCTCTGGGCGCTCCAGATCGGCGCGCGTCTGGTCAGCGACGGCCCCTTCGATCCCGAAACCGCCGGCGGCGGGGCAGTGGATTTTCTGCTGCGGCTGAGCGGCGAGACCTCGACCGACGCGCTGGCGCAGCATATGGCGGAACGGACCGAGGCTGCGGGCCGGATCATCGACCGCGCGCTCGGCCAGGAGACCGCGCCATGAGCGAGACAGAATTCGACCCCAAGGGCCTGATCCGGGAAGCCTACCGGATCGAAGGGATAGACGAGGCGGATTGCCGGACGATCTTCCTCGACTGGGCGCTGGGACTGCCGATCGAGGTGGACAATGCCGAGGCGATCCGCGTCATGCTGGCGCGCCACGACGTCCCGGGCCACCCGATGACGAAGGTTTTGCAGGAAGGGCTGGTCAGCCTCGGCGCGCCGCGCAGGCGCGGCGGCTGGCGCGCCCGGCACTAGCTCAGCGTGCCAGCGCCGCCGCCTCGCGCGCCAGCGCCGTGATCCCGTCCCAGTCGCCCGCCTCCATCTTGTCCTTGGGTGCGACCCAGGAGCCGCCCACGCAGAGCGTGTTGGAGAGGCCCAGGTAATCCGGCGCATTGGCCAGAGACACGCCGCCCGTCGGGCAGAAGCGCACCTGTGGCAGCGGCGCGCCGATGGCCTTCAGCGCCTTGGCGCCGCCATTGGCCTCGGCGGGGAAGAATTTCTGTACGCTGTAGCCGCGTTCGAGCAGCCGCATGACCTCGGAGGAGGTGGCGGCGCCGGGCAGAAGCGGCAGGTCGGCGGCCTCGCAGGCCGACAGGATGGTGTCGGTGGCACCGGGCGAGACGCCGAATTTCGCGCCCGCCGCGACCGCCTTTTCCACATCCGCGGGTGTCAGCAGCGTGCCCGCGCCGACGACCCCGCCCTCGACCTTGGCCATCTCGGCGATGGCGTCGAGCGCGCAGGGCGTCCGCAGCGTCACTTCGAGGACCGGCAGGCCGCCCGCGACCAGCGCCTCGGCGAGGGGCCGCGCATGGGCCAGATCGTCGATGACGAGCACCGGGATCACCGGTGCCATGCGGCAGAGTTTTTCGGAGGCTTGGCTGGCGTCTTGGGGGCTGATCATGGTGCTGTCCGGTCTTGCTGGCGTCGTTATGCGTATGTGGAAAGAGGCAAGCGCAGAGGCGGGGTTCAGACCACCACCGCCGCGCCGTCGGAGGCGAGGCCCACGTTCTGGCGGAAGGCCTCGAACAGCTCGCGTCCGACGCCGTGGCCGTTATCGGCGAGGTCGGCTTCGACCGGCGTGCGGCTGTCGAAATCCTCCGCGAGGCAGCTGATCTCGCCCTTGACTGCGTCGACGCGGATCACGTCGCCGTCGCGCACCTTGGCCAGCGGCCCGCCCTTGGCGGCCTCGGGCGCGAGGTGGATGCAGGAGGGCACCTTGCCCGACGCCCCGGACATGCGCCCGTCGGTGACGAGCGCCACCTTGATCCCGCGATCCTGCAGCACGGCGAGGGTCGGGGTCAGCGAATGCAGCTCGGGCATGCCGTTGGCCGAGGGCCCCTGGAAACGCACCACGACCACCGTGTCCTCGGTGAACTCGCCCGCCTTGAAGGCGACCTTCACCGCCTCCTGGTCCTGGAAGACGCGGGCCTTGGCCTCGATCACGTGGCGTTCGGGGGCCACGGCAGAGGTCTTCATCATGCCGCGGCCAAGATTGCCCGCCAGCTGCTGCAGCCCGCCGGTCTTCTGGAACGGGTCGTCCGCGGGACGCAGGATCTTGTCGTTCTGGGTGATGCCCGCGCCCGCCTCGTAGACCACGCGGCCCTCTTTCAGCTTGGGCTCTTGCGTGTAGAGCGACAGCCCGTCGCCGGCGGCGGTCTTGACGTCCTCGTGCAGGAGGCCGTGCTTCAGAAGCTCGCCGATCATGTAAGAAAGCCCGCCCGCAGCGTGGAAATGGTTCACGTCCGCAAGGCCGTTCGGATAGACCTTGGCCATCAGCGGCACGGCGTTCGAGATCTCGTCGAAATCCTCGAGCGTAAGCTCGATCCCCGAGGCGCGCGCCATCGCCGGCAGGTGCAGGACGAGGTTGGTGGAGCCGCCCGTGGCCATCAGCCCGACGATGCCGTTCACGAAGGCCTTGGCGTCGAGGATGTCGCAGACCGGCCGGTAATCGTTGCCGAGCGCGGTGATCTCGGCCACCCGTTCGGTGCCCGCCACGGTCAGCGCCTCGCGCAGCGGCGTGTTCGGGTTGACGAAGGAGGCGCCGGGCAGGTGCAGGCCCATGAACTCCATCAGCATCTGGTTCGAATTCGCGGTGCCGTAGAAGGTGCAGGTGCCCGGCCCGTGATAGGAGGCCATCTCGGCCTCCATCAGCTTGTCGCGGCCCACTTCGCCCGCGGCGAATTGCTGGCGCACGCGGGCCTTTTCGTCATTGGGCAGGCCGCTCGTCATCGGGCCTGCGGGCATGAAGAGGCCGGGGATGTAGCCGAAGGTGCCCGCGGCGATCACGAGGCCCGGCACGATCTTGTCGCAGACGCCGAGATAGAGCGCCGCGTCGAAAGTGTTGTGCGACAGGGCCACGCCCGCGGCGAGTGCGATCACGTCGCGCGAAAAGAGCGACAGTTCCATGCCGACCTGGCCCTGGGTGACCCCGTCGCACATGGCCGGCACGCCGCCCGCCACCTGCGCCGTGGCGCCGACCTCGCGCGCCGCGGCGCGGATGATGTCGGGAAATTTCTCGAAGGGCTGATGCGCCGAGAGCATGTCGTTATAGGCCGTCACGATCCCGATGTTGGGCGCGCGGTGGCCCGCCAGCGCGTCCTTGTCGGCACCCATCGCGGCATAGGCATGGGCCTGGTTGCCGCAGGACAGATGCGCCCGGCGCGGGCCTTCCTCGGCGGCGCGGCGCATGCGGTCGAGATAGGTGGCGCGGCGGCTCTCCGAGCGTTCTTCGATCCGCTCGGTGACTTTGGCGATGGTGGGGTTCAAGGTCATGATCGGGACCTCCTTCTCGCTGAGAGGGGACGGCGTTCAGGGCGGATCTACATCGGTTAGCGCTAACGGTAAAGGCCCAAACGCTCACGGTAAAGTGCCCGAAATGTCGCGAAAGACCGGTTTTTCGCAAAGCGCTCCGCGTCGGATCGCGGCGCGCGGGACAGGCCGCGCGGGCCCCGCCGGGGGGCCGCCACCGATCAAGATGAACGGAAATTAACGTTAACGCGCCGCAATCCAGCCCGATTCGGCGCGCAGAACCGGCGGGGAAGAGAACCGTTCTACCGGAATGGGAGAATTGACATGACCATCCTCAAGCGCTTCGTGGCGATCGCGGCCCTGCTCGGGCTCACGGCCTGCAGCGGCATGGAAACCGCCTCGCGGAATGCCACCGGCCTCGGCGTGCAGAACGGCCCCGACGCCGCGCTCACCGTCACGCCGGAGCGGCTCGCGCCGGTCACGCTCGTGGGCTACGAGATCGAGGTGCCGCAAAGCCTCAAGGTCTCCGAGGCCAATGCCTATATCCCGCGCGGCGACATCGTCTGGCGCGGCGAGCCCCGCGGCGACCGTTACGGCCAGGTCAAGGCGATCTTCGACGACAGCCTGCGCGCCAGCGCCACCCAACTGACCGAGGGCGTGCCGGTCAACGTCAAGATCGTCGTGCGCCGCTTCCACGCGTTGACCGAAAAGGCCCGCTACACCACCGGCGGCGTGCATAACATCGTCTTCGACGTGGCGATCTTCCACGCCGTCTCGGGCGAGCTGCTGCGCCCGGTCAAGACGGTCCGCGCCGATCTCAAGGCCTATGGCGGGGCCGCCGCCATCGCCGCCGACGCGGCCGGGCAGACCCAGCGCGTGCGCATCACCGGGCATCTCGCGCAGACCTTCCTCGAGGAGCTGACCGCGCCCGCGGGTCATCAGAATGCGCAGCTCGGCGTCATTCAGGCGATGAACTACGCGCGCTGACTTCCCCCCGCGCACCGGACTGGATAAGAGGGCGCCATGACAGCGCCCTCTTATCCCGTGATCCGCCTGAAACCCAAAGCCAATGCCCGCGCTCTGCGGCGCGGCTTTCCTTGGGTCTTCGCCAATGAGCTCGTGCTCGACCGCCGCACCAAGGCGCTGGAGCCCGGCACCCTTGCCGTGCTCGAGGATCACGACCGCAAACCCCTGGGCGTGGTCGGCGTCACGCCCGGCTCCAAGATCGCCGCGCGGATGCTCGACCGCGACACGGAGGCGGTCATCGACGCGGGCTGGCTTTCCGCCCGGCTGGAACGCGCGCTGGCCCTGCGCACCCGGCTCTTCGAGGCTCCCTATTACCGGCTGGTGCACGCGGAAGCGGACGGTCTGCCGGGCGTCATCATCGACCGTTTCGGCGACATCGCCGTGATCCAGCCCAATGCCGCCTGGGCGGATACGGCGCTCGACGCGCTATGCGAGGCGCTGGTGCAGGTCACCGGCGTCACCACGATCCTGAAGAATTCCGGCGGGCGCGGGCGCCAACTCGAGGGGCTGGACGATGCCGATGCGGTCCTCGCGGGCAGCGCGCCCGACGCGCCTTTGCCGGTCGCGATGAACGGCGCCACCTACATGGCCGATCTGACCGGCGGTCAGAAGACCGGTCTCTTCTACGACCAGCGCCCGAACCAGGCCTTTGCGCAGCGCCTCGCGCGGGACGCGCGCGTGCTCGATGTCTTCTCCCATGTGGGCGGTTTCGCCCTTGCGGCACTGGCCGGCGGCGCGGCAAGCGCCCTGGCGGTGGACGGATCGGCGCCCGCTTTGGCGCTGGCCGAACAGGGCGCCGCGGCGATGGGGGCAGGGGACCGCTTCGCCACCCGGCAGGGCGATGCCTTCGACACGCTGACCGCGATGGGCGAGGAGGATGCGCGCTTCGATCTGGTGATCTGCGATCCGCCCGCTTTCGCGCCCGCCAAGCCGGCGCTCGAACCCGGTCTGCGCGCCTATGAGCGCATCGCGCGGCTGTCCGCACCGCTGGTGGCCGAGGGCGGCTATCTCGTGCTGTGTTCCTGCTCCCATGCGGCCGATCTGTCGTCGTTCCAGGGCGCCTGCCTGCGCGGCATCGGCCGGGCGGGGCGGCGCGCGCAGCTGATCCATACGGGCGGGGCGGGGCCGGACCATCCGCTACTGCCGCAACTGGCCGAGTCGGGCTATCTCAAAGCGCTGTTCTTCCGCCTGTGAAGGTGCTGATCGACACCTGCGTGCTTTACCCCACGGTGATGCGCGCGGTGGTGCTCGGCGTGGCGCGCAGCGGCGCGTTCGAACCGCTCTGGTCGGCGCGCATCCTCGAGGAATGGGCCCGCGCCGCGCGCAAGCTCGGCCCCGGCGGCGAGGCGCAGGCCCGCGCCGAGATCGCCGCGCTGCGGGCCGACTGGCCGGGGGCCGAGGTCACCTGGCCGCCCTCGCTCGAGGCGCGGCTCTGGCTGCCGGATCGCAATGACACCCATGTGCTGGCCGCCGCGATCGCGGGCTCGGCCGAGGTGATCCTGACCCTCAACGCCGCCGACTTCCCGCGCGGCACGCTGGCCGAGGAAGGGCTGTCGCGCGCCGATCCCGATGCCTTCCTTCTGGGCCAGTACCACGCCGCCCCCGGCGCCGTGGCGGCGGTCTGCGATGCGGTGCTGGCCGAGGCGCGGCGCCTGTCGGGGGCCGAGTGGCAGCTGCGCCCGCTGCTCAAGAAGGCCAAATTGCCGCGCCTTGCCAAAGCGCTGGAGGCGGGCAGGCAGACTTGATCCCGCGCGCTGCGGCTGTTAGCTGCCAGTGCCTGACGATTTTCATCGGTTTTTGGAGCGTACCGCGTGGCAGCCCCGCATCCCCGGCTTGAAATCCAGCACCTCACCCGCCGGTTCGAGGGCAAGACGGTCGTCGACGATGTGTCGCTGTCGATCCAGCCGGGCCATGTCACCTGCCTTCTCGGGCCGTCGGGCTGCGGAAAATCCACGACGCTGCGGATGATCGCGGGTGTCGACATGCAGGATTCCGGCAACATCTATGTCGATGGCAACCTCGTCTGCGACACGGTGTTCCGCATTCCGCCCGAACGCCGCTCCATCGGGCTCATGTTCCAGGATTTCGCGCTGTTCCCGCACCTGACGGTGGAGCGGAACGTGGCCTTCGGCCTCAACGGCACCCGGTCCGAGAATCGCGCCCGGGTGGAGCAGCTTCTGGACCGCGTGGGCCTTCTGCATTTCATCGACGCCTATCCGCACGAGCTTTCGGGCGGCGAGCAGCAGCGCGTGGCGCTGGCGCGCGCGCTGGCCCCGAAGCCGCGGGTGATGCTGATGGACGAGCCCTTCTCGGGCCTCGACAACCGGCTGCGCGACGGCATCCGCGACGAGACGCTGGCGCTTCTGAAAGAGGAAGGCACCTCGGTCCTGCTCGTCACCCACGAACCCGAGGAAGCGATGCGCATGGCCGACGAGATCGCGCTGATGCGCGAGGGCCGCATCGTCCAGCGCGGCGCGCCCTACAACATCTACAACGCCCCCGCCGACAAGGCCGCGGTGGCGTTCTTCTCGGATATCAATGTCATCACCGGCACGGTGCAGGGCGCGCTGACCGAGACCCCCTTCGGCCAGTTCCTCGCCCCCGGCGTGCCCGACGGCGCGCGGGTCGATATCGTGTTCCGCCCGCAGCACGTCTCGATCGACTTCGACCGGCAGGGCCGCGGCCCGAACCCCACCGCGATCCAGGGCACGCCCGCGCGCGGGGTGGTGGAACGGGCGCGCTTCATGGGCTCCGAAAGCCTCGTGGAGTTCCGCATGGACCATGACGGTCAGGTGCTGCGCGCCACCGTCCCGAACGTCTTCCTGCCCAAGATCGGCACGCCCATGTGGCTCTCGGTGCGGCGGGATCGCTGCTTTGTCTTTCCGGCACAGGACATGGACTGACTTTCAGCCCCAAAAAACCACTGTTTCGCTGAAACTCCGCCACCGCGAAATGCGTGAATTCTGAGGCGTCATCCGGGGGGATGGCCCGCCAGCGGGCGGTTTACGAGTCTCGTTGTAAAGGTGCCCCCCCGGGTGGCGCACCGGCCTTGCCGTGCGTGCCCCGGCCGGATGCCGGGCGCCGGACGCCGGGCGATCAGCCGGTCTGCTCCCGCTCCTGCGCCGCGCGGTAATCTTCCAGCCGCTTGCCGGGCTCGTCGACGAAGAGGCCGGGCAGGGGCCGCAGGGCGCGCACCCGGTCGATGCGGAAACTGGCGAAATCGCCCGCCCGCTCGTCCCAAACCACCGCCGTCCAGATCCGGCCCCAGTAATCCAGATGCAGCGGCCGCACGTCCCGCGGCGTGCTCTCCTCGGCCAGCTCGATGCGCAGCTTCTGGCGGGCACGGATCGCCGCGCGGAAGGCCGGCATGTGGCGGAAACCCTGCGCCGCCTCGGCGAAGGGATAGGTGGCGAAGCCGAAGCGCTTTGCGGCCATGCCGGTATCTTCGGGCAGAACCGCCTCGATCTTTTGCGAAAGCGCCTCCGCAGCCGCCGACACCCGGTCCATATTCGCGGCCCCCACCGCCGCGAGGCCCAGATGCAGCGCCTCGAGTTCGTCTTCGGTCAGGTTCAGCGGCGGCAGGGTCGTCATCGCCCGCGCGGTGAAGCCGCGCCCGCGCTCGCCCTCGATGGGCACGCCCGAGGCCGCGAGCGTGTCCATGTCCCGGTAGATCGTCCTGAGCGAGACACCCAGCATCCGCGCGAGGTCCTCGGCGCGGTGCAGGCGGCCATCCTTGAGGCGGGTCATCAGGGCATAAAGCCGGTCGGCGCGGCGCATGGGCGATTCTCTGGTGCTGGCAGGTGGATTTGTCACGAAACTGGCAACTGACAGGATAGTGGCAAGAAATGCGACATGACCAGCCCCCTCGGCCCTGATTTCGCGCTGCAGGACGCTTTCGCGGGCGGCCCGAACGCGCTATTGCAGCCGCAGGAGTACATGCGCAGCGGGCGCGCCGTCCCATCGGCGGGCCTGCCTCACGGGAGACGGATCATGCTCAACAATATCGGCCTTCCGGGCCTTCTTCTCATCGCGGTCGTGGTGCTCGTCCTGTTCGGACGCGGCAAGATCTCCAGCCTCATGGGCGAGGTCGGCAAGGGCATCACCGCCTTCAAGAAAGGCGTGAAGGATGGCAGCGAAGAGCAACTCGAGGACGAGGACGGCAAGTCGCAGACCGCACGCGACGTGACGCCCGAGACCGAAAAAGACAAGGTCTGAGGCCGCCCCCATGTTCGATCTGGGCTGGACCGAGCTTCTGGTCATCGGGATCGTCGCGTTGATCGTGGTCGGCCCGAAAGACCTGCCGATGCTGTTCCGCAACATCGGCCGCTTCGTCGGCAAGGCGAAGGGCATGGCGCGCGAGTTTTCCCGCGCCATGAACGAGGCGGCGGACGAATCGGGCATGAAGGACGTCCAGAAGACCTTCAAGGCGGCGTCCAACCCGCTCAATTCCGCGATGGACGGTGTGAAATCGGCGGCGCGGGACATGACCAACCTCAACCTCGACGACGACAAGCCCGCCAAGAAGGCCGATATCGGCAAGCCCAGCCCGGAACGGGCCGCGGCAGCCAAGAAGATCGAGGCCGCGA
This sequence comes from Roseivivax lentus, assembly GCF_900156805.1. Classification (GTDB taxonomy): domain Bacteria; phylum Pseudomonadota; class Alphaproteobacteria; order Rhodobacterales; family Rhodobacteraceae; genus Roseivivax; species Roseivivax lentus. Next base: position 28,227 of record NZ_FTOQ01000006.1, read on the forward strand.
CCGCCCGCAAGGCCGCCGAACGCAAGGCCCGCGAGGCCGAGGAGGCCATGAAGGCCGCCGATGCGCTCGAGGCGAAACTCGGCGGCGATGACGGAGACAAGGCGTGAGCGTCAAGGACGAGATCGAAGACAGCGCCGCCCCGCTGATCGAACATCTGGCCGAGCTGCGCACGCGGCTCATCCATTGCGTCGTCTATTTCCTCGTGGGCATGATCATCTGCTTCACCGTGGCTACGCCGATCTTCAACTTCCTGACCAATCCGCTCTGCCAGGTGCTCTCGGCGCGCGGGCAGGATTGCGACCTGATCTTCATCTCGCCGCAGGAAGGCTTCTTCGTGGCGATCAAGGTGTCGCTCCTGGGCGGCTTCATGCTGGCCTTTCCGTTCATCGCCAACCAGATGTGGCGCTTCGTGGCGCCGGGGCTCTACAAGTCCGAGAAGGGCGCGTTCCTGCCCTTCCTGATCGCCTCGCCCTTCATGTTCTTCCTGGGCGCGTCTTTTGCCTTCTATGTCGTGACGCCGCTGGCCTACGACTTCTTCCTCGGCTTCCAGCAATTCGGCGCGGATGGCGAGGCGGTGGTCGGCGAAGAGGTCCGCCAGGGTCTGTCGGTGGTCTTCCAGGGCTCCGCGCAGGAATATCTGAACCTCACCATCAAGTTCATCGTGGCCTTCGGGCTCTGCTTCCAGCTGCCGGTTTTGCTGACGCTGATGGGCAAGGCCGGGCTCGTCTCGGCCAAGGGCCTGGGCGATGTGCGCAAATACGCCGTGGTGGGCATCCTCGTGCTGGCGGCCCTCGTGACCCCGCCCGATGTCATCACCCAGGTGATCCTCTTCGTCGTGGTCTACGGCCTTTACGAAGTCTCGATCTTCCTCGTCCGCCGCGTCGAGAAGAAGCGCATCGCCGAGCTGAAGGCGCAGGGCGTCTGGTTCGAGGATGACGAGGACGAGGACCCGCTGATGTCCGAGTTCGACGAGGACGAGGGCCAAGGCAAGGACCGCAAGTGAGCGACCCGGCACTTCTGACCCGCATCGCCGAGGCGCTGGAGCGAATGGCGCCCGCCGCCCTCGATGCGCCCGACCTCGCGGGCGCGGATGCCTTCGTCTGGCACACCGCACCGGACCGGCTGGAGCCGGTGCCGGTGGTCAGCCGGATCGACCTGTCGCTCCTCGTGGGCATCGACCGCACCCGCGACACGCTGCTGCAGAATACCCGCCAATTCGCCGCCGGCCACGCCGCCAACAACGCGCTTCTTTGGGGCGCGCGGGGCATGGGCAAATCCTCGGTGGTGAAGGCGGTGCATGCGGCCATCGTCGCCGAGGGCCATCCGCTCAAGATCGTGGAGCTGCAGCGCGAAGATCTGCCCTCGGTCTCGCGGCTTCTGAACATCCTGCGCGCCGCACCCTTCCGGTTCCTGCTCTTTTGCGACGACCTGTCGTTTTCCCATGACGACCAGCATTACAAGTCGCTGAAGGCCGTGCTCGATGGCGGCATCGAGGGACGCCCGGAGAACGTGCTGTTCTACGCCACCTCGAACCGCCGCCACCTGATGCCGCGCGACATGATCGAGAACGAGCGTTCCTCCTCGATCAGCCCCTCCGAGGCGGTGGAGGAAAAGGTGTCGCTGTCCGACCGCTTCGGGCTGTGGCTGGGCTTCCACCCCTGTTCGCAGGACGAATACCTCGCGATGATCGACGGCTATTGCGCGGCGTATGGTCTTTCCGTCGATCCCGAACGCCTGCGCGCCGAGGCGATCGAATGGCAGGCCACCCGCGGCGCCCGGTCGGGCCGCGTCGCCTGGCAGTTCTTCACCGATCTCGCGGGGCGTCAGGGCATACGCGTGACCTGAGGATTTGCGCCCAGGCTACGCCTGGTCGCCCCGCGCGCGGCTGCGCCGCGCGGGCCCCTGCGGGGGCATGCTGGATGCCCCTGCGGGGCATGCGAGACGCCCCTGCGGGGCGATAGCGGCTACGCCGCTTTTTTCAGCTTTCGTGGCCGCACGCGGCTTTTGCGGACGTCTTCGGTGCCTGCCTGCCGATCATCTGCCCAGAGGCGCTTGAGCCGGCATTCTGCCTCTCAAGACGCCTGCCCGAGACTATCCCGATCCGGTCCGCCTCAAGGCCGGGCCGCGCGTGCCGCGCGGTGCCTGCGGCAGCCTTGACCCGGCCCGGATCGGGCGGGGGCGCTTCTCGGTGCGGCAGGCGCCCTAGTTCAGGTAGAGGTTCGGGTCCACCGCGTCGAAGCCGTCGCGCACCTCGAAATGCATCCGCGCCGGATCGCCCGCGCGCACCTTGGCGATGGTCTGCCCGCGGCTGACCGCGTCCCCCTTCGACACCGAGATGCCGTCGATATGGGTGTAGACGGTCAGGATGTTGTCCGGATGCTTGATGACGAGGATCGGGATGCCGTCGGTATTGGTGGTGATCGCCGCCACCGTGCCGCTGGCCGCCGCGGCGACCGGCGTGCCCGCCGGGGCCGCGATGTCGATGCCGTCATTGGTGCCCGGCGCGTATTCGCGGATGATCGTGCCCGCGACCGGCATGCGGAAGGCGCCGCCCGAAGAGGCGGGCTCCGAGACGGGGCCGACATCGGGCGCGGGTGTGGCCGGGGCCGCGGCGCTCGCATTGCCCGAAGCGGGCGGCAGCGCCGTGCCGTCGCTGACCGGCGCGGGGGGCAGCGGCTCGGCGGCCGAGGGCGGCGTCGGCGTCGGCGATCCGGCGCCGGGCGCGGAGACCGCCGCGCTGCGGGTGCCCCCGCCGGTGCCCGTGGCCACCGGGATCAGCAGATACTGCCCTTCGCGCACGGAATAATTCTGGTCGAGCCCGTTCCAGTCGGCCAAGGCGCGCGGCGTCACGTTGTAGAGTCGCGCGATGGAATAGGCGGTCTCGCCCCGGCTGACCTGGTGGCGCACCGGCTCGACGCCGCCGGGGGCGGGGGCCACGGTGCCCGCGGGCACCGGGGTCGCGGGCGCGCTGTTAATGGCGCTCGAGGCCAGCGCGCTGATATCCACCGCGCCCGTCGCGGCGGAGGGCTCGCTGACCCGGCGGGGCAGGGCCACGATCTCGCCCTCGCGCAGCACGTCGTTCCCCTCGATGCCGTTGTAGCGCGCCAGCTCGCCCACCGGCAGGCCGACCCGGGCCGCGACATCGCCCAGCGTGTCGCCCCGGCGCGCCACCGCCACCTGGTAGGCCGGGTAGGAGATCACGCCGCGCGCATCGGCGGCGGGCCGGTCGCCCACCGCGTTCAGCGCGGCATCCGAGGTATTCGCATCGGTCGGACGCAGGTCGAAATCCATCGGCCCCTCGCAGGCCCCCAGTGCCAGCACCAGAAGTCCCGCCTGGCCCGCCCGCCATGCCGCGCGGTATCGCGTGTCTGTCTTGGCCATCATGCTCTTCCTCAAGTCGCGGCCCCTTGTGCCGGGGCGTTTGGTCGTGATCTGCCGCTCTGCCGGGCGCGGCTCAACTGTCCCGCCCGAGCCCTTCGACCAGCGGGACGAACCGCACCGGACGCAATTCGCGGTAATCGAAGCCGCTCTCGCTTCGGCTCACGCGGATCAGACTCTGGACGGCATCGGACTGGCCGACCGGCAGCACCATGATACCGCCGATCTTCAACTGGGCCAATAGGGGGCCCGGCGGGTCCTCGGCGGCGGCGGTCACGATGATGCGGTCGAAGGGCGCCTGGTCGGGCAGGCCGTGGCTGCCATCGGCGGTGAAGGCGGTGATGTTGGTGAGACCCAGCGCATCGAAGACCTCGCGCGCCTCGCGCACCAGCCGCTTGTGCCGGTCGACGGTGTAGACGCGGCGCGCAAGCTGGCTCAGCACCGCGGCCTGGTAGCCCGAGCCGGTCCCCACCTCGAGCACCTTGTCGCGTGCGCTCACATCCAGCGCCTGGGTCATCAGCCCCACCACCGAGGGCTGCGAGATGGTCTGCCCGCAGGCGATGGGCAGCGGCATGTCCTCATAAGCGCGGTCGGTGAAGTAATGCCGGATGAACGGGCCCCGGTCGATCGCCTCCATCGCCGAGAGCACGCGCTTGTCCGTCACGCCCCGCGAGCGGAGCGCGAAGAGGAACTGCATCTTGCGTTCCGCCTCGTCGGTCATGAAAGCAGGTCTGCCAGCTTGTCCAGATCGTCATGCGCGGTCAGGTCCGCGCGCATCGGCGTGACCGAGATGAACCCCTTGAGGTTCACATCCGCATCCGAGCCCTTCGCCGTCGCGCGCCGCTGATCGCCGCCCTTGATCCAGAGAAAACGCCGCCCCGCGGGCGAAAGCTGCGGTTCGACCGAAAAACCGGTGGCGGGCCGCTTGCCTTGCGGCGCGGCGGTGATCCCGGCCACGGCGGCGGCGGGCACGGGCGGGAAGTTGACGTTGTAGAACAGCCGGTAGGGGTGATCGGCGCCCTGCACCCGCTCCAGCAGCCGGCGGACCACGTCGGCGCCATGCACCCGCGCGGCCTCGAACATGTCGGGCGCGTTCCAGTTCTCGGGGCCGAGATATTGCGACATGGCAATCGCCGGCAGGTCCTGCAGCGCGGCCTCCATCGCCGCACCGATCGTGCCGGAATACAGCACGTTCTCGGCGGAATTGTTGCCCCGGTTCACGCCTGAAAGCACCAGATCGGGGGGATGATCGGACATCACGTCATGGATGGCGGCCAGCACGCAATCGGCGGGGCTGCCCTCGGCGGCGAAGGTGCGCGCGCCCAGTTCGGACACCATGAAGGGGCTGGAATAGGAAATGGTGTGGCCCACGCCCGATTGCTCGAAGGCCGGTGCGACGGTCCAGACCTCGCCCGCATCGCCCGCGATCTCGGTCGCGATCTCCTTCAGAACCGCGAGGCCCGGCGCATTGATGCCGTCGTCGTTGGTGATGAGAATGCGCATGATCCCGCCTGTTTGTCGCTTTCCCCGTTCCTAGGGAAGGCGCGGGGCTTGGGCAAGGACGCTTTGGCGCGCGGCTGCCCGGGCGGCCCGCATCGGTGGCCCGCGTCGGATTGCGTTTTTCGGGAAAGGTGAACTTGGGGGGCTTGCGCCCGGAGGCCCGTGGGACGGCGCGGGCGGCCGGATGCGCGGGGCGCCCATGGCGAACAAGTCGCGCATCGCGCGCGGCGCGCGGGCGTTGCCGGTTGGCAAGGTGGTGGTCGGCGGTCGGGGCGTGTGAGGCGATGTGCCGCCGCCCCATGCGTCATCTTTCCGGGAAAACGCAAATCCCGAGGCCGCCAAGCCCTGCGCCTCGGGGGCGGCGCGATCAGGCGTCGCGGCTGCGCAGGATCTCGGGCAGGAGCGCCGCGGCGGCGTCCTGCGGGCTCGGCAGCGAGTCCTTCTCCTCGCCGGGGAAGAACCGACCGCGGGTCGCGCTGCGGAAGGGCGCGGGCGTCAGCACCCGCACATCGGGGCCCGTCTTCTCGGTCTCGGCGGCCCAGGACCGCGCCAGCGCGATCTGCGCCGCCTTGGTCGCGCCGTAGAGGCCGAAGAATTTCTGCCCGCCGCGCGGGTCGTCGAAGAACACCGCTTTGCCCTCGGGCCCGATCAGCGCCGAGATGAAGGGGATGAGATGGCCCATCGCGGTGACGTTCACGCCGACCGATTTGGACCAGTCCTTAGCGACGACGTGATCGGCGGGCGTCAGCGGCCCGGCATGGACGGCGCTGTGCACCCAAAGCGCCGCGCCGCCCCAGCGGTCATGCACCGAGCGGCAGAGATGCGCCATCGCGTCGCGATCGGTGATGTCCATCGGCGCCAGCGTCGCCTCGCCGCCGCGGGCCTTGATCCGGTCGTCCAGATCCTCGAGCCCGCCCACGGTGCGAGCCACCGCCACGACGTGATGCGTGTCGGACAAAAGCTCCGCCAATGCGAAGCCCAGACCCCGGGACGCCCCGGTCACCAATGCGGCAGGTTTGCTCATGGCGTGCATGTCGCCCGGCGCGCGGGCCTTGTCAACCGCGCCCGTCCTCGCTGCCCGGGATGGCGATCCAGGTGGTCCGGCCATCCGCCGAGGCGAGTGCCAGGCGGGCCGCGTCGATCGCCGCGACGGTGCGGTTGCCGACCTGCGTGCCGGGCGCGACCTTGGCGACCTCACCCGAGGGCAGGCGCAAAAGCGCGGTCGGCGCGGCCTCGGTGCCCATCACGCCCAGGAGCGCGATTTCGGACAGGTCGATATCTGCGTGGCGCGTCGCCTTCTCGGCGACGTTTTTCGGGGTCTCGGGATTGGACATGATGCCTCTGGTGTGGTGTTGCGCGGCATCTATGGGGCGCGCGCGACCGCCACAAGCGGCGCGATTGTGCATGTGCAGAAAGTCGCCGAGAGTGCTACGGGGAAGGGGCTATCCGCGCCCGGTGAGATGCGGGCGGATGTCCTCGCCGATCTCGGCATAGATGTCGAGCACCGCGTCGAAGGACAGCCCCTCGGCCAGCGCATCGGCGGCGGGGCCGGGCGCGGGCAGGAAGGTGGGCCGCGCCTCGGCGGCGCCGTGCCGCAGATGGCCCACCTCGATCTCGCCCAAGGGGCCGGGCAGGATGTTGGCCAGCACCGCCGCCATGTCGGCCGGGGCGCTGATGCCCGCCTCGATCCGCTCAAGCGTGGCGTAGAAATCCCCCGGCGCGACCTCGGCCCAGGGCGCGAGATGCACCGCGTCCCCGGCACCGCGCACCGGCACCGCCAGGTGCGCCCGAAGAAAACGCCGCGCGCCCAACCGGCACAACTCGGAGGACAGCCGGTCCTCGCCCGCCGCGATCACCGCGCCCGGTTCGGGCAGGGCATGCGGCCAGTCCCCGGGCGCGTCATAGCCGATATCGATCAGCCCGCCGAAGCTGCGCCCGCAGCACGGGCAGGCGTAATCGGGATCGTTCAGCCGCTGCCAGCGGGCATCGAGCTGCAGCAGGTTCACTCGGCCGCCGTCTTGAGCTGGAAGCCCTTCTCGATCTGGTCCGACGGCTCCACCGGGTATTCGCCCGAGAAGCAGGCATCGCAATATTGCGGGCTGGCCGCGTCGCGCCCCTTGGCCTCGCCCACCGCGCGGTAAAGCCCGTCGAGCGAGATGAAGCGCAGACTGTCCACCTGCAGATGCTCGCGCATTTCGTCCTCGGACATGGTCGCCGCCAGCAGCTTTTCGCGCTGGGGCGTGTCGACGCCGTAGAAACAGGGCCAGGCCGTGGGCGGGCTCGCGATGCGGAAATGCACCTCCGCCGCGCCCGCATCGAGGATCATCTCCTTGATCTTGCGGCTGGTGGTGCCGCGCACGACCGAATCGTCGACGAGGATCACGCGCTTGCCCTCGATTAGCGCGCGGTTGACGTTCAGCTTGAGGCGCACGCCCATGTTGCGGATCTGCTCGGTGGGCTCGATGAAGGTGCGGCCCATATACTGGTTGCGCACGATGCCCATGCCGTAGGGGATGCCCGATTGATGCGCGAAGCCGATGGCCGCGGGCGTGCCGCTGTCAGGCACCGGGCAGACGAGATCCGCGTCGACCGGCGCTTCTTTCGCCAGCTCCACGCCGATCTGGCGGCGCGTCTCGTAGACCGACCGGCTGCCGATGATCGAATCGGGGCGGCTGAAATAGACATGCTCGAAGATGCAGAAGCGCGGGCGCTGCGGGCGGAAGGGACGGTGGCTCTGTACGCCGTCCTTCTCGTTGATGACCACCATTTCGCCGGGCTCGATCTCACGCACGTATTCCGCGCCGATGATGTCGAGCGCGCAGGTCTCGGACGCGAGCGCCCAGGCATCGCCCACCCGGCCCAGGACCAGCGGACGCACGCCCAGGGGGTCGCGCACGCCGATCAGCTTCGTGCGGGTCATGGCGACGACCGAAAAGGCGCCCTCGACCCGCCGCAGCGCGTCTTCCATCCGGCTGGGGATGTCGCGCTGCAGCGAGCGGGCCATCAGGTGGATGATGCATTCGCTGTCCGAGGAGGACTGGAAGATCGAGCCGCGCTCGATCAGCTCGCGCCGCAGCGCATCGGCATTGGTGATGTTGCCGTTATGGGCGATGGCCGCGCCACCCATGGAGAACTCGCCGAAAAAGGGCTGCACGTCGCGGATCTGCGTCGGCCCCTTGGAGCCGGAGGTCGAATAGCGCACATGCCCGATGGCGAGGCTGCCGGGCAGGGTCTGCATCAGCGATTGCGAGGTGAAGTTGTCGCGCACGTAGCCGAAGCGGCGCGCGGAGTTGAAGCCCTGGGAGGGCTCGTAGCTGACGATGCCGCCCGCTTCCTGCCCGCGATGTTGCAGCGCGTGCAGGCCGAGGGCGACGAAATTGGCGGCATCCGCCGATCCGATCAGGCCGAAGACGCCGCATTCCTCGCGGAGCTTGTCGTCGTCGAACGGATGGGCGGGCGGCATGTGGGCGTCGGACAAGGGGCAGCGCTCCGATTCCAGTGCGGATTTCTGCTCTATCTAGTCCTTGCATGCCGCACTGTCACGGACCGATCACAAAGATGGGGATTGCAAATGCGCAATGGACGCGATTCGCCGCAATGGCAGGGCGCGGGCCGTTTCGTCGGACAAGCCGCCGCAAGCGCGTGAAGCCCGTGCCGGCGCAGCAGGCGGCGAAGATTGGCGGGCTTCATCAGGGGTCGCGCCGGCGTCATCGCGGAAATCGCACTTGGTGCGCAGCCCTGCCACTCGAGCCGGGTGTCGTCCACAAGGCCGCCTTGCGTGACCAGTGCGCTTTCGAGGCCGAGCCCCGCGACGGGCAGCACCTCGTGGCCGTCCAGCAGGAGGTGCCAATATTCCACCCCGACCGGCGGGCAGACGGGGGCGATGGCGTCGGCATGGGCCAGCGCGTGCACGGGGCCCATAACCTCCTGCCCGGCAAAACGCGACGGGTCCTCGGCGGGCACCCGGATCAGCACCCGGTGCTGACGCGACAGCGTGACATCGCAGGCGGGCAGGTTCGCTCCGAAAGCGCCCGCGCGGATACGGAAGGGCCGCAATCCGGCATGCAGACGCAACGCGGCGGGCGCGACGCGGCGCGACCCGATCGCGCGCAACGTGCCTTGCCGCCCGTCGATGAAAACGAGCCGGTCGCCCGGGCGCAGCGTCTCGATCCGCAGCGGCCCCTCGGGCGTTTCGATCATTGTGCCACGCAGGAAACAGACCACGCCTGCGTTGGAGATGCTGGAATACGTGGTGGAATTCGGGTTCGAAATCGAGGTGACCGTATAGGTCGTGTTGAGCGCCGGGGCCGGGTCGTCGAAAATGTAGTAGGAATTGCCGGTCGAGGCGATGAAGACCCGGTACATCACGAAACTGTCCGTGCCGTCGCTGAGCGTAATCGCCTCGCGCGGCTGGACCTGTCCGCTGTCGACCTGGTTGCCGAACTCGTCATAGACCGTGGCGATTTGGTCGCCATCCTCGTCGTCGCGGTCGTCGGTGCCGTCCTGCAGACTGGAATCGCCGTCCGAGATCTGGATCAGGTAGTCCGACGGTTCGGTGAACGTGATCGTCTCGCCGGTGGACGGTGTTCCGGCCGGGCCATGTGAAATCCGTCGTCGGATAGCCTGCGTAATCGTAAATTGCCATGACGCCTCGAACGATCCCAGTCGCGAGACAGGGATGCCCGAAAGGTCTGAAGATTTATTGACCGGCGTTTGACCGTTTCAAGGCACCGTGCGGTGAATCGCCCGTGTTCAGGCGTCGTTCGCGTCGCAGACGCCCACCAGCTCTTCGTATTGCCGGGTGACCCAGCCCAGGGCCTGGTCGGGATTGCGCGCCTCGATCTCGTCGGTGAAGCGCGAGAAGACCGCCGCCGCGCGGCTGTCATCGACCATCGGCACGTCCTGCGCGGTGATCACCGTCTCGTAGACGAAGAAGGCGATCGCCACGAGCAGGATGCCGCGCGCCACCCCGAAGAGAAACCCGAGCCCCTGGTCGAGCCCACCGAGGGCCGAGCGCTGCACGAGGCTCGAAAAGAGCGGCGTGAAGAACGACACCACGATCAGCGCCAGCGCGAAGACGCCCGCGAAGGCCGCGATGATCGACAATTCGCAGCTGTCCGACAGGAATTCGCCGATCACCGGCAATTCCTTGACCAGCGGCTGTACCTGGGCCGCGAAGATGAACGCGAGGAAGGCCGCGGCAACCCAGCCCGCGATGGCCATCGCCTCGCGGACGAGCCCGCGCGAATAGGCCAGGAGCGCCGACAGCACGATGATCACCGCCACCACGGCGTCGATTGCGGTAAAGCCTTCCATTGCCTGCCTCTTTCCTCAGCCTCAAAGCGGGCGGGCTCAGCCCGCTCCGAATACCTCGCCCACAAAGCTTGCCAGATCGTTCATGCGGGTCAGGCGCAGGCCGGACGCATCGACGGTCTTGCCTCCCTCGGGCGCAATCGCCGCGGAGAAACCAAGTTTCCGCGCTTCTTTCAACCTGTTTTCGGTCTGGCTGACCGGACGAAGGGCTCCTGATAGGCTGATTTCTCCGAAAACGACAGTCTCGGGGGGCAGAGCCGCGTCCTCCCGCGCGGAAAGTAGCGCAGCCGCCACAGCCAGATCCGCGGCCGGTTCGGTGACCTTCATGCCGCCCGCCACGTTCAGATAGACGTCGAGCCCGGTAAAGGGGATTCCGCAGCGCGCCTCCAGCACCGCCAGGATCATCGACAGCCGGCCGCCATCCCAGCCCACGGTCTGCCGCCGCGGCTGGGCATGCGGCGTGGGGGCGACCAGCGCCTGGAACTCGCAAAGCACCGGCCGCGTGCCTTCTATGCCTGAGAAAACCACCGAGCCGGGGCTCGGCGTGCCGCGCTCGGACAGGAACAGCGCCGAGGGGTTGGTGACCTCGGCGAGCCCCGCCCCGGTCATCTCGAAGACGCCGATCTCGTCGGCGGGACCGAAGCGGTTCTTCACCGCGCGCAGGATGCGGAACTGGTGGCCGCGCTCGCCCTCGAAATAGAGCACCGTGTCGACCATGTGCTCCACCACCCGCGGCCCGGCGATCTGGCCGTCCTTGGTGACGTGGCCCACCATCACGATGGCGGTATTCCGCCGCTTGGCGAAACTGGTCAGCTCATGCGCCGCCGCGCGCACCTGCGCCACCGATCCCGGCGCCGAGGCGACGTGATCGGCCCACATGGTCTGCACCGAATCGATGATCGCGAAATCCGGGCGCTCGGCTTCGAGCGTCGTCAGGATGTCGCGCAGGTTGGTCTCCGCGCCAAGCGCCACGGTCGCGTCGCCAAGCCCCAGCCGCTGCGCGCGCATGCGGATCTGCGCCGAGGCTTCCTCGCCCGAGATATAGACGACCTTCAGGCCCCGGCTCGCAAAGGCCGCGGCGGCCTGCAACAGCAGCGTGGACTTGCCGATGCCCGGATCGCCGCCCACGAGGATGGCCGAGGCCGGGACGAGCCCGCCGCCCAGCACCCGGTCCAGCTCCGACAGGCCGCAGGCGGTGCGCGGCGGCGGCGCTTCTCGGGCCGACAGATCGCTCAGCGGCACGGTCCGCCCGCGCTCCGACCCCAGCGTCTTGGCCGCGGGCCCCGTCGATAGCGGCACGTCCTCCTGGATGGCGTTCCAGGCGCCGCATGCCTCGCAGCGCCCCGACCATTTGGAGGTGGTGTTGCCGCATTCGGCACAGACGAAGGTGGGTTTACCGGGACGGGCCATGCCCGATCTTGTGGCCCATAAGGCGGCCTGCCGCAAGATGCAGGGGAAACGGGCGGGCCCGGAAATGCGCAGGGGCCGCGAAAGCCGCCTATTGCGCGGCGCGGCGCGAGAGCAGCTCGACGATGTCGCTGTCATCGGGCCGGGTGGCGCTCCCCGCCGCCTCGGCTTCCTCCGCCACGTCCTCGATCCAGTCGCGCTCGGTGCTGCGCACGGGGGCCGCGTCGGCTTTGGCCGCGCTTCCGGCTTCGGGCCCGGCATCGGCCAGCACGTCGGCCTGATCTTCAGGCAGGGCGTCGGACAGCTCGGGCAGCAAGTCGTTCAGCTCCTCGCAGATCCGCGCAAGCTGGGCCTCGGCGACGGCCTCGTCCATCTCCACGTCCTCGATCCAGCTGCGCAGGGCCACCGCGTGGGATTTCGCCGCGTCGAGCCTGCGGTTGAAATCGTCCACTTCGATCTGCCGCTGGGTCAGGAAATCCGTGGCCCGGCGCACGGCATCGTCGGAATAGACGCGCGCCAGATCGCGCGACAGGTGGCTCATCTGCGCCGCGACCTCGATCACCGGCGCTTCGAGTTCCGCAAGATCGGGATGGTCGCGCAGATAGGCGATCCGCTCGCGCACCGAATCGAATTCGGATTTCATATGGAAGACGCCCTCGCGATCGGCGGCATGGGCGAGGCGATAGGCGCGGGTGACGTCCTCCATGGTGATGTGGAACTTGCGGTGCGAGGTCTCCAGCGCCAGCACCCGCGCATTGCCCGGCAGATATGCCAGAAGCCCGACGATCAGCGCGGTGCCCGCGATCTGCAGCGCCATGCCCGCTTCGGGATAGGCGATACCGCCGAAACTCAGCGTCAGGTCCAGCCAGGGCAGATATCCCAGGGCAGAGCCGAGCGTCGCCGCCGTTGCCAGAAGTCCCAGTGAAATCAGAAGAGCAATAGTGATGAATTGAAATGCGACTCGAATCGCCCAAAGCAGCGAAATACTCACACGTGTCATGTCACGGTCCCCCCCGAGACCCGAAAAAAGAATCGCCCATACAGGCACAATTCCACCATCTTACGGGGAGAAAACGAATTTTGGCCAAAATGTGTCAAAAAAAGTGTGCATTGTCATGAAATGCGAACGAAATCCGCCTGGCGAGGGCATTGTGCGCGCCCGCGCGACAATCACATGAGCGTACTGCCCCAAAGCCCCAGAAAGCCTAGCAAAAACATCACATGCAGCGCGTCGATCCAGCGCCGTGCCCGGGTCGGCACGACGCCCGAGACGAAGAACAGCGCCGAGAGCGCGAGGGGCACGCGCAGCCCCTGTCCGGCGCTCAGCGCATGGGCCATGGGCGCGTACCACGCGGCCTCCTGCAGCCCCAGCGCCGGGGCGAAGGTCGTCAGGATGCACAGCGCGGCCAGCGCGAGAACGGCGGCGGCCACCCAGCGCGCGGCGCCACGGGCGAGGATCACGCGGGTCAGCGCCAGCGCGAAGAGCAGTTCGAAATAGACGAAGCGCTTGACGAAGATCAGCGCGATCAGGGCGGGATCGGGCTCGAACGCGCCCATCTCAGCCGCCGTGATAGCGCCGGGCGTAGCGCGCGCCGAGCGAGGTCAGGATCTCGTAGCCGATCGTGCCCGCCCAATCGGCCAGCGTGTCGATGGATTGATGCCGGCCCAGAAGCTCCACCTGTTCGGGCGGGGCGGCCAGCGCGGTCACGTCGACCGCGATGAGGTCCATCGAGATGCGGCCCAGCACCTTGCAGCGCGTCTCGCCTGCATAGACATGCGCCTCGGGACCCATGGCGCGCAGTACGCCATCCGCATAGCCCGCCGAGATGGTCGCGACGCGGGTCGGTTTGCGCGCGATCCAGCTGTTGCCGTAGCCCACGCTTTCGCCGGGCGCCACGTCGCGCACCTGGATCACCGGGATGTCGAGATAGACCACCGGCCGCGCGTCGATGAAGGGCAGCCCGCCATAAAGGCCGATGCCGGGGCGGGCGAGGTCGAAATGGTAGTCGGGGCCGAGCAGGATGCCGCCGGTCGCGGCCAGCGAGCGGGGCGCGTCGAGCCCGTCGGTCATCTCGCGGAAGGCCGCGCATTGATCGGGGTTCATCGCGTGATCGGGCTCGTCCGAACAGGCCAGGTGGCTCATCACGAGACGCGGGCGCTGGGCCATGGCGATGTCGCGCAGCGCGGCCCATTCCGCCGTCTCCATGCCCAGCCGGTTCATGCCCGAATCGAGCTGGATACCCAGCGGATGGCCGGGCAGAGCCTCCACATGGCGCAGCATCTGGTCGATGGAATTGAGCATCGGCACGAGATCGGCATCGCGCAGCAGCGCCGCATCCCCCGCCATGTGACCCGAGAAGACGCAGATCTCGGGGCCGGGCCCGAGGACCCTGCGCAGCGCCACGCCTTCCTCGGCGATGGCCACGAAGAACCGTCGCGCGCCGGCGCGGGCGAGCACCGGTGCGACCCGCGCCGCATCGAGCCCGTAGGCATCGGCCTTCACCACCGCGGCGGTCTTGCCGGTATTCTGCCGGTCGAGAGCGCGCCAATTGCCGACGATCGCGTCGAGATCGATATTCAGTTCTGCCTGGGCCATGGCCGCTCTTTGACACGGAGAATTTTCAGGTCAAGCCGGATTTGTGTTGGCGGGGCGTCGGCGGGGCGCTGGCGGGGCATCGGCGGGCGCGGCCGGGCCATGCGAAGGCCCCAGCAGGGCCCCGGCGGGCGCGGCTTCGCGCCGCCGCAAGCGGCAGCCCTAAGCCGCGCCCGCCCGCATGGATCATGCGGGCGGTGCCCGTGGCACCGGGGGCGGCCGGGACGGGGTGGCGGAATGCCGGGAGGGTGCGGGATCCCTGCTGAGAAGCGCTTCAGGGGCAGGTCTGCCCTGAAGCGTGCCTTCCCCGAGGATGAGGCCCGCCGGAGCCGCCTCAAGGCCGGGCCGCGCGTGCCGCGCGGTGCCTGCGGCAGCCTTGACCCGGCTCCGGCGGGCGCGCGGGAGGCGAGGCCGGTGCGCGGCCCGGGGCGGGGTCGGGACCTGTCGCGCAGCGCCGCGCGTCAGGGCAGGACCGTCACACCCTTGCCGGGATGCGCGCGGTAATGCGCAAGCCGCGTCTCCAGATCGCCCACATGCAGCTCCAGCCGGTGCCCGTCGGGATCGGCGACGTAAAGCGAGGCGCCTTCGGAGCGGTTCTCCTTCCAGACCGGTGCGGAAGCCCTGAGGCGCCCGGCCAGCGCGTCGAAGGCCGCCTGCGGGACCGAGAAGGCGTAATGGGTGCCGCCCGTGGCGGGCGACGCCGCATCGGAGGCCTCGAGACAGAGCCACAGCGAGCCGAGCTCGAGATAGGCCATGCCGGGCCCCCGGGCGCGCAGCTGGCCGCCGAGGAGGTCGCGGTAGAAGGCGATCGCGCGGTCGAGATCTGAGACCGCCAGCGTCAGGTGATTGAGCCCCGCGATCAAAACCCGCCTTCGGCGTTCTGCCAGGGTTTCACGAGGTTGCCGAAGCGCGTGAACTGGCCCTCGAAGGACAGCTCCACCGTGCCGATGGGCCCGTGCCGCTGCTTGCCGATGATGACCTCGGCGCGTCCATGCAGGCGCTCCATCTCTTCCTGCCAGGCGGCCATCTTGTCGAGGTCGTGATCGCCCGGCTTCTCGCGCTCTTTGTAATATTCCTCGCGGAACACGAACATCACCACGTCCGCGTCCTGTTCAATCGAGCCCGATTCCCTGAGATCCGACAGCTGCGGGCGCTTGTCCTCGCGGCTTTCCACCTGGCGGCTGAGCTGCGACAGCGCGATGACGGGGATTTCCAGCTCCTTGGCGATGGCCTTCAGGCCCATGGAGATCTCGGCGATCTCGTTCACCCGGTTCTGGTCGCCCTTGCCGGTGCCGCGCACCAGCTGCAGGTAGTCGACCATCAGCACATCGAGCCCGTGGGTGCGCTTCAGCCGCCGCGCCCGGGCCGCGAGCTGCGCGATGGGCAGGGCGGGCGTGTCGTCGATGTAAAGCGGGCAGGCCTCGAGGCTCTTCGCGGCCTCCACGAAGCGGCGGAATTCCTCTTCGGTCATGTCGCCGCGGCGGATCTGTTCGGACGGGACCTCGGCGGCCTCGGAGAGGATCCGCGCGGCCAGCTGCTCGGCCGACATCTCGAGCGAGTAGAAGCCCACGACGCCGCCCTCGATGGCGCCCTCGGTGCCGTCCTCGCGGGTGCCGCGCTTGTAGGCCTTGGCGACGTTGTAGGCGATGTTTGTGGCCAGCGACGTCTTGCCCATGGAGGGGCGCCCGGCAAGGATCAGCAGGTCGGATTTGTGCAGCCCGCCCAGCTTCTTGTCGAGATCGACAAGGCCGGTGGAGACGCCCGAGAGCCCGCCCTCGCGCTTGTAGGCGGCATTGGCGACGTTCACCGCGCCGGTGACCGCGCGCAGGAAGGACACGAAGCCGCGCTGCGCCTGGCCCTGTTCGGCCATCTGGTAGAGCGCCTGCTCGGCCTCGATGATCTGCTCGGAGGGCTCCGAGGCCACGTCGACCTTGGCGGCCTTGGCCGAGATGTCCCGCCCCAGCGCGATGAGGTCGCGGCGCACCGCGAGCTCGTAGATCATCTGCGCGTAATCCTTCACCGCGAAGGACGCGATCGCGGCGCCGGCGAGGCGCATCAGGTAGGCCGGGCCGCCGAGCTCCTTCAGGCCCTCATCCTCTTCCATGAAGGCCTTCAGCGTGACCGGCGAGGCGAGGTTGTTCTGCGCGATCCGGGCCGCAGCGACCTCGTAGATGCGGGCATGGACCGGGTCGTAGAAATGCTTGGCGGAGATGATCGCGGCGACGCGGTCATAGATGTCGTTGTTGGTCAGGATCGCGCCCAGAAGCTGCTGCTCGGCCTCGATGGAATGGGGCATGGTGTCGGGCGACTGCACCTCTGCGCCCGTCGCATTGAAGGTTGTGACCTCGTTCATCACCGCTCCGATTCTTTGTGTTTCCTGCTCGCGGGTCTGGTTAGGACAGGGGCATCGAGTCGCGCAAATTGTATGTTTCTGGGGATAAGTCCCGTGCGCGCCGGCCTGTCCCACATGATGGGGCAGGGTGGGCCTGCCCGTCAACATGCGGGGTCAATATCCGATGTGGAATGGCTCTGTTCAGAAAAACCGGACGGCTTGGCGCCGCCTATGCCCGAAGATCAGGCACCCCGTTCGGCCTGCCAGGCGCGCGGGTCGTTGAGGAAGCGCTCGACCTCCTCCAGCGTCTCCGCGTCGAAGGCTTCCCGGCGCTTGGCCTCGGCCAGCACGTCCCACCAGGTGCACAGGTGATGCAGCCGCACGCCATGCGCGCCCAGCGTCTCCAGCGTCTCGGGGAAGATGTCGTAATAGAAGATCACCGCCGTATGCCCGCAGACCGCCCCGGTGTCGCGGATCGCATCGACGAAGGACAGCTTGGAGCCGCCATCGGTGGTCAGGTCCTCGACCAGCAGCACCCGTTGGCCCTCGCTCATCGCGCCCTCGATCCGCGCGTTGCGGCCGTAGCCCTTGGGCTTCTTGCGCACATAGGTCATCGGCAGCGCCATCCGCTCGGCCACCAGCGCGGCGAAGGGGATGCCCGCCGTCTCGCCGCCGGCGATGTTGTCGAAAGCCTCGAGGCCCGCATCGCGCATCACCGTGACGGTCAGGAAATCCATCAGCGTGGAGCGGATGCGCGGAAAGGAAATGAGCTTGCGGCAATCGATATAGGAGGGCGAGGGCAGGCCCGAGGCCAGCGTATAGGGCTCGCGCGTGTTGAAATTCACCGCCTGGATATCGAGCAGCATACCGGCGGTCAGGCGCGCCATCTCTTCGCGGTCGGGGTAGGTGCTGGGGATCATCGGGGGGCCTTTCCTGTCGCGCTGTCCGGGCTTCGGTTACCCCGAAAGCGGCGCGGGGGGAAGGGCGGGCGTTGCGGTCCCGGCCCGCCGCCGGCGCTTTCCGGACAGCGTGCGCGCGGGACCTGCCTAGCCCACCCGCCAATGCAGCGGAAAATCCGGATCGAACACCGTGACCGGCCCGTCGCCGGTCTCGATCTTCTCGGGATAGGCCACCGGATCGCCCTTTTGCAGCGTGATCCGCGCCTCGTTGGGCTCCAGCCCGTAAAAGGCAGGCCCGTTCAGCGACGCGAAGGCCTCGAGCTTGTCGAGCGCTCCGTCCTGTTCGAACACTTCCGCCAGCACCGACATGGTGTTGGTCGCGGTGAAACAGCCCGCGCAGCCGCAGCCCGTCTCCTTCGCGGCATCCACATGCGGCGCGGAATCGGTGCCGAGGAAGAAAGACGCCTCGCCGCTCGTCGCCGCCGCGCGCAGCGCCAGCCGGTGGATTTCGCGCTTGGCGACCGGCAGGCAGTAGTAATGCGGCCGGATGCCGCCCACGAGCAGGTTGTTGCGGTTGATGACGAGGTGATGCGTGGTGATCGTGGCGCCCAGATCGGCGCCGCCCGCGCGCGCATATTCGACGCCCTCGCGGGTGGTGATATGCTCCATCACCACGCGCAGACCCGGCGTCGCCTGCCGCACCGGGTCGAGCACGCGTTCGATGAAGACCTTCTCGCGGTCGAAGATGTCGATCTCGGAATCGGTCACCTCGCCATGCACGCAAAGCGGCAGGCCGATCTCGGCCATCCGCTCCAGCACCGGGCGGACCTTGTCGAAATCCCGCACACCCGAGGCGGAGTTCGTGGTCGCCCCGGCAGGATACAGCTTCACCGCGCGCACGAGCCCGTCCGCATGGGCCTGCGCCACGTCATCCGCATCGGTCTCTTCGGTCAGGTAAAGCGTCATCAAGGGCTCGAACGCGGCCCCCTCGGGCAGGGCGTCGAGGATCCGCGCCCGGTAGGCGGCGGCATCGCGCCCCGTGACCACCGGGGGCACGAGGTTCGGCATGATGATCGCACGGGCGAAATGCCGGGCGGTTTCGGGCAGGACGGCCTTCAGCATCGCGCCGTCGCGCAGATGCAGGTGCCAGTCGTCGGGGCGGCGCAGGGTCAAGCTTTCCATGCCGACCCCGGTAGCATGACCGCCGCGCCCGCGCCAGAGAGTGCCGCGCCGGGGCCCTTGGGCGGCCGCGCGGTGCTGCGCATGATTGAGCCCGACATTGAGCCCGACGGCGGGATCGGGCAGGAAGAGACATACGAACCCCTTCGCACGAAACGGAACGCGATCATGCTCCTCACCTTCTTCGTGGCGATCTGCGCGGGCGCGGCGGTGATGTCGTTGCAGCCGCGCGTGACCGAACTGCTGTGGCAATGGCTCGGAGAGCGGCATCTGCCCGACGAGGCGGGCCGCCGGGTCATCTCCTTCGCGATCGCGCTGGCCATCGCCGTGGCGATCCTCTGGCTGCTCAATGTCCGGGCCAGCCCGATGGCGCTTCTGGCGGGCGGGCTGGTGGGCCATTTCCAGCAGCCATTGCGCGAGATCATCCTCGCGCGCCGGAAGTAACGCCGGGGGCTATTCCGCGGCGGTCTGGCCGTCGGGGCCGATATCGGCTGCGTCCTCCGCCGCGTGCCCGGCCTCGGCTTCCGCCTCTGCCGTCTCGATCCGGCGCAGGGCACGCAGGCGCCGGCGGAAGCGCGGCGCGCTCTTGCGGCTGGCCACGTTGGCGCAGAGAAGCCGCGTCAACTCCAGCCGCTCATCGGCCTCGACCCGGGCCAGTAGGCGGCGCAGATAGGGGCCGTAGTCGCGCCGGGCCCGCATCATCCGCGCGAAGGACAGCGCGTCGAGCGTGCCGTCCGCGGCCTGTCGCAGCACCGGGCCCAGAAGCTCCATGTCGATGAGCGCGGTCTGCAGCGTCGCGCCCATGAACGGCATCGGCAGGCGCGTCACGCCCTCCCGGTGAAACAGCGCCGCATGCATGGCATCGAGCGTCTCGCGCGGATCGACCAGCACATAGGCCCGGAGTGCGGCATCCAGCATGTCGGGCGCGTAGCCGTAGCGGTCGGTGAAATCCATCCGCCGGTACTCGGTGAAGCGCTCGTCCCAGTTCGTCAGCCGCGGATCGAGCGTTGCCTGCGGTTGCGCCGCGACCACCACGGCGCCCGGCGCGCTGACCGAGAACGCCGCTGCCGCGTAGCCGCAGGGGCCCGCGCCGTAGAACACCACCCGGTCGAAATCGTCGAAGAACCCGTCATCGGTCAGCTGGTCGAAAAAGCCGAAGACCGCGCCGTCGCGAAACCAGGTGTCGTTCTTCGAGACCACCGACAGCAGCGACCAATCCTCCGCCTCGGCCACCGGCAGCGCGATGGGCCGCGCCTTTTCGTCGAGCGCGGTGATGCCTGCGAAGCTTTCGAAACTGACCAGAAGCGTATCGCCGCGTTCGTCGAACAGCGCATGGTGGCGCGCGCCCAGCGGCTCGAAGAAGCCGGTCTCTTCGCCGATCTCCTCAAGCCGCGCGCGCCATGCGCCATAGTCGAGCTCCGAAAGCTCGATATCCCATGCGGTCTCAGTCGGCATGATGCCACCCATAATCGAATCCCGGCGCAAGGATACGCGCCGTGTCTTGGAAACAATGCCCTCTCATTTTGACGAAAATGCGCCTGATGCGCGGAAATTCAAAGGGGGTCGCGGTCACGTGTCGGCGGATTGCGCCGCCCGGAGCCCGTAGGACTTGAGAAATTGCGCGGCATCTTGGTCCAGCGGGCGCGATCCGGGCGTGGTCATCAGCCGCCCCATCAGCGCGCGGTAGGGCTCCTCCAGCATCAGCGAATCGAACCGCGCGCGGCGCCACGCGACCGCGTCGTCATGCAGCGCGGCCAGCGTCGGATCGGCCGCGAAGGCCGCCCTGTGCACCGCCGCCCGCGCCGTGAGCGGCGCGATGCTGCGGTCCTCCTCGATGTTGAAGTTCCGCTCCACCCAGTAATCCAGCCCCAACAAGTGATCGGAATGCACCGCCCGTCCGCGCGCGGCCTTCAACACGTATTCCTCCATCGAGCCCAGGGGATAATGGTTGAGCTGCGCCATCGCGCCATTGTCCTGCCCGAAATTCGAAAAGATGCGCCGGGTGCGGAATTGCGCGTCGAGTTCGCGCCCCGACCCGTCGAACCAGCGCGCCGCCTCGGCCCGCGCCGGGCGCGGATCGCGGGGGCGGTGCACGCCGGGTTTCCGGTAGGTGCCGTCGTTGCGGTAGAGCGTCTTGAACATCGCCGCGCGCCACGGCCAATGCATGACCTGCGGCGCGGCGCGGGTGAAGCGCTCGGGCACCGGCGCGGGATCGTAGCGCACCTGTCCGCCGCAGCCGAACAGCCGCCAGGTCAGGGTGATCGCCTGTGCCTCGGGCAGGGCCGCGATCAGCGCGGGCAGCGTCCGGTCGCCCACATGCACGTTGACGAACTCGTCCACATCGAGCGGCAAAATCCAGTCCGCCGCCCTGGTGACGGGCTGTTTCGCGGCATCCTTCAGCGCGGTGAACTGGATGCCGCCCTTGTCGTAGGGGCCGGGATTGGGCCGATGCGTGACGTGCCCCAATGCCGCCATCCGGTCGAGCATCGCATCGGTGCCGTCTTCGCAATCGTTCGAATAGGCCAGCACATGGCCGATCCCCGCCGCCTGCGCATGCGCCAGCCAGTCGAGCAGATAGGCCGCTTCGTTTCGGACGCAGAGGATCGCAAGGATATTCAACGCCCTAGAAGCCTTTCTTGAAGCAGACGACCTTGGCGTGGCTGACCTTCGGGAAATAGGTCAGACCGGCGCGGTGGAAGGCGTCGAACACCGCCTGCACGCCCGCCTGGCCGATCCATTGCGGGTGCAGTTCGACCACCGCCGCGCGCAGATGGCTCAGATCCGCCGCCGGCAGCAAGCTCGCCTCCGCGCCCTCGATATCGCAGACGAGGAAGGTGGGTTTCAGCCGCGCCGTCACCTCCTGGATATCCATCTGCGGCACCTGCACGACCTCTTCGATAGTGTCGGGATCGTCCTCGCGGCAGAGCGACGAGGCCAGGAAATCGCGCCGGATATAGAAGGGCACCGCATCGCCGCCGCCATCGGACAAGACCGCGTTCCGCGCCTCGATCTCGCTGCGGTCGTTCAGCGCGTGCACCTGGCGGATGAAGGGCAGGAGGCGCGGATTGGCCTCGTAGGTCTCGATCGCCTCGAGCGGACGGCGCCGCGCCATCAGCGTCGACATGTAGCCGATGCCCGATCCCAGCTCGAGAACCCGGTCGTCCCGGCGCAGCAGCTGGATCACGGCGCGGGTTTCCTTGTCCTCGTAACCCTCTGATTTCAGGGCGCGCTCCGTGCGCCTGTCGATGAAATCCGGGTTCCGGGGAAAGCGCAGACCGTTCGGTGTCTCGAAGGTCTCGGTCGCGGCGATATCCATCCTGTCAGCTCTCCATATCCAGCGCCAGCGCATAGGCGACGCGTTCGGTTTCCGTCAGCTCCAGCCGCAGCGCCTGCTGATAGAGGTCCTCGAATTCCGGCATGCCGTGCAGCTCCGCGGCCTTGGCCCGGTGCCAGGCGAGGCCCTGTTCGTGCAGGCGCTTCAGGTCGGGATCGGCCAGAAGCCGGTCGTATTCTGCGCGCAGCCGCGGCACGTTGCGCTTGATCGTGATATCGCGCGCGCCCGACCAATCCATCCGGATCCAGTAGTTCAGCCCGATGGAGCGATCCACATGCAGCGCGCGTCCGCGCTGGCGCTTGATGAGGAAGCTTTCCGCCGACCGCAGCGCATAATGATTGAGCTGCAAAAGGTCGTAACCAATGGATTTTTTCGAAGACCGCCAACCGTTGGTCAGCGCCTCGCCGGTCATGTCCTGCCCCGATCCGTTGACCCAGCGCACGCGCGTCTCCGCACCCTCCACCAGCTTGTTCGGCCGGTGGCAGGAGATCTTCTGATAGGCGCCGATATTGCGGAACATCGTCTTGTAGCCCCAGACCGTGTGCGGCTTCGGGCAATAGCGCGGGGCGCATTGGTCGAACTGCTCGATCACGAATTCATCCGACAGGCGCGTCACCCCCGAATGCCCGAAAAGCCGCCATGTCATCGCGACATTCGTGGCTTCGGGCACCCGCGCGAGGAAATCGTCGAGCGTGCCGTTGCCGCAGCGCACGTTGATGAACTCGTCCACGTCGATATGGATGATCCACTCGGCCTGCCGGATCACCGGCTCCTTCAGCGCGAGGTTGAGCGCGTGCTGCTGCGGCGACTTGCCTTTCCAGTCGTCGTTGTTGCGGTGGTGCACGATGCCAAGCGCATCGAGCCGATCGAGGATTTCACTCGTCCCGTCCTCGCAACCGTTTGTATAGATGAGAAAAGTATCGACGCCGATGGCCCTGTGATAGGCCACCCATTCGAGGATATAGGGCGCCTCGTTCTTCATGCAGCCGACGATGACGCGGCCCGTCTGTCCCTCGGGCAGGTGACGCTCCGGCATCTCCGGGAAGGCGGCGGCCAGCTCTTCCTCGTTGACGCGGCCAAGCTTGTTGTGCGGGGCGAAGGGCGAGTTCTTCAGCTGCGCGAATTTCTGTTTCGCCAGCGGCGGCATCACCGCCTTGGCGGCAGTGGTCAGCCCGTCTTCCGGCACCGGGCCGGTGACCGGGGCCGCGCTCGGCAGGCCGACCTCGAGTTGGGCCAGCTCCGCGGCCTTGCTTTCGCGTTCCTCCTTCGCGGCCTGGTCGATGCGCCAGCGCGCGGCCATCAGGTATTGCGTCGCGCGGAAACCCATCTCCGGATCGGCCTCTGTCCAGGGCTCCGACTGCACGGGCGGGATCAGCGGCGCGAAACCGAGGCCCGGATGCTGTTCCTGCAACACTTTCATGTCGTCCTGGAAGCGACTGGAAACGCTGAACAATGCACCTGTATTGACCGGCGGGCCGTCCCGCTTCATCTCCATCACCAGCCTGCGCCAGAGCGGGCGTCCGAGGACCGTCTCGGGCTTCTGCAAGAGCCGCAGCACCACGTCGTTGAACATTCGGGCCCGGGTCAGCCAGACCTCGGGCGGGGCCGCGGGCGGCGCCATCGCCTCGGCGCGCCCGAAGGTTGCCTCGATCCCGAACGCCGCGCGCAACGCTTCCGTCGCGCGCTCCGACCAGAGCGCGTCGGGATCGAGCCCCCAGAGCCGCGTCGCCCCGGACCCGAACGTCCCGTCCCATTCTGCGACAAACCGTTTCAGATCAAGCCAGTAGGGCGCCCCCTGCACGTCGGCGAAGACGCCCTGTTCCGGCGCCGGTGCGGGTCGCGTGGCCAGCGCCGCCTCCCACCAGCTTTCCGCGTCCACCAGACCCAATTCCTGTGACAGCGGCACCGCGCGCCCCTCGATCACCTGCGCGGCGTAGGCGCGCGTCAGCATCCGCGCTGGGTCGTCCACCTGCGCCAGCACGGTGATATCGTCCGAGATCGGCAGCAGCAGGTCGCGCAGACGGGCGCGTTCGCTTTCGGATGTCAGCGCCGATCCCAGCTGGTGACAGGACAGGATCAGCAGGTCGGGCGCGACCCGCTCCGCTTCCGCGCGCAACGCCGCGGCCACCTCGTCGCGCAGCGCCGCCTGTTTCTCCGGCAGGGTGAAACCCCGGTTGAAGCGCAGGGTATCGACCGCATCCGGGTCGCTCACCGCCATGAAAAGCCGCGTGTGGTTCTTGGCGCCGGGCGAGCGAGCATAAAGCACGCCCTTGCCCGCCAATTGCTCACGCTTGTCGTTGAAGATGCGCTGGATACGTTCGGAGGATTGCGCTTCCGGCCCGATATGCAGGACGATCCTCACGAGGCCGCCTCCGGGGCGCGTTCGTTGGCGTGGCCCCACCACGGCAGATCGCGCCCGATGAATTCTCCAATCTTCGCAGGCGCGTCCGGGTCGGAGATCATGTATTCCATGAAGTCCGCGCGCCCCGCGAACGCCGCGCGCAGATAGGCGTAATGGCCCGCGACCCAGCGTTCCAGTTCATGCGCCTCCTGGCCGAAGCCCTCGGGCAGGCCCGGGATCGCGTTCTTGGGCAGCCGCCCGGTGCCCAGGTTCCGCCAGGCCATCATCGAGCCCACGATCGCCTCGGGCGGGCGGTAGGACAGCAGGAATTTCGTGCCGGGATGGTGCGCGGCGATGGCCGAGAGCAGGCCGAAATCGAACTGCGGCCAGTAATTCGCACCGCCGCCGATGGCGCTGATCTCCGAAAAGGCATCGAACTCGCCCATCGCGGCCAGGGGATCGCCGGTGGCGAAATAGGCGTCATAGAGGCACTTGCCGACGAATTCGTCCTTGAGCGCGTCATGCTCGCTTTGACCGGGCCGGATCTTCCAGTCCGCCACGTTCAGCCCCGCGCGCCTCAGCGCCTTGCCCAGCGTCGTCGTGCCCGATTTCGGCAGGCCCAGATTGACCACGCGCAGGCGGCTCATGACGCGAGCCCCAGTTCCTGCATCAGCTCGTATTCGCCGGGCGGATAGGGCGGCAGCGCCTTCAGATGCGCGTACATGTCCGCATAGGCGTCCTGCGCCATCAACGCGTCGCGCTTGGCGATATGGGCGGCGACGCAGGCCGCATGCAGCGCGCCCAGCTCCGGATCGGCCTTGAGTGCCGCGAGCGCGCCCTCGAGCGCGGGCAGGTAGCGCTGGATCGACGGGTCATGCCAGGCGGGGTCGTTGCGTTCGCGCCAATAGGTGTCGTCGAAGGCGCGGTTCTCGCGGTTCACGTCGCCCCGGTCGTTCTTCACGAGGTAGCTGTCGAGCGAGCGCAGCGCGTAATGGTTGAGCGTGGCGAAATCGCGCGCGCCCGAAGCCGGGAACTTGCGGATGCGGCGCGGATTGTCCGCCATCAGGAACTTGCGCGGCACCTTGCGCCCCGATCCGTCGGTCCAGGCGGGATAGTTATGCGTCTCCACCCGCTTGTTGAAAAAGGGCCGGTGCGCGCCGTAATATTGCAGCGGAAAATCCTGCCGCACCAAGGACTTGACCTCGATCGCGCTTTCGCCGCACCACAGGTCCGGATTGTGGCTGCGGGTGAATTGCGCGATCACCGGCCGGTCCTCGAAGGCGGTCACGCCGTCATTGGCGAAGAACTGGAAGGTCACCGAGATGGCGCCCGGATCGCCGCAGGCCGCGACCAGCGCGGGGATGGTGTGATCGCCCACATGGATGTTGAGAAACTCGTCCACATCCGCGATCCAGACCCAGTCGGCGGCCTTCACCACGCTCTGATGCGCCGCGTCCTTCAGCGCCTCCATCTGGTAATTGCGCCCCTCGGCGGGGTTCGGCAGATGGATGACGCCGCCGCGCGCCTCCAGCGCATCGAGCAGCGCGTCGGTCCCGTCGGTGCAATCGTTGGAATAGAACAGGAAGTCGGTGACGCCGAGCAGCCGGTGGAAGGCGACCCATTCCAGCAGGAACGGCCCTTCGTTCTTCACGCATGTCACCGCGGTTATCCGCATGACCGCGCGCCCTTGCCGCTGCCGCCCATTCGCCCCGATCCTTGCCCGCTCCGTCGGTGCCCGTCTACCGCGGGACCGTTTCTTTTGCCTGAACATAGGCCAGGGCCGGGAATCGCGTCAATTCCACATCTCCCGGCGGGTGCACGAGTGCGACCTATGCGCTATTGATTCCCCGGGGCGATCCGGGCCCTCTGGCCGGACATCACGCGCGGGGAGGCGACATGACGACACCGGCATCCATCGACGAGGTCCAGACCATGCTGGGCGGGGCGGGCTATGTCTGCGGGCGCGCGCTGGCGACCGTGGTCTTCCTGTCACTCAAACTGGGCCGGCCCCTGTTTCTCGAAGGAGAGGCCGGCGTCGGCAAGACCGAGATCGCCAAGGCCTTGTCCGCCTGCCTCGGGCGCAAGCTCATCCGGCTGCAATGCTACGAGGGGCTCGACGCCTCCTCGGCGGTCTACGAATGGAACTTCCCGGCCCAGATGATCGCGATCCGCACCGCCGAGGCCGAGGGCAATGCCGACCGCGACATCCTCAACCGCGAGCTTTTCAGCCCCGACTACCTGATCGAGCGCCCGCTTCTCGAGGCGATGCGCCCCGACGAGAACGGCGCGCCGATCCTGCTGATCGACGAGCTCGACCGCACCGACGAACCCTTCGAGGCGTTCCTCCTCGAGGCGCTGTCGGATTTCCAGGTCACCATCCCCGAGCTTGGCACGATCAAGGCGCCCGAGCCGCCCATCGTGATCCTGACCTCGAACCGCACCCGCGAGGTGCATGACGCGCTGAAGCGCCGCTGCCTCTATCACTGGGTCGATTACCCGACCTTCGCGCGCGAGGTGGAGATCCTGAACGCCCAGGCGCCGGGCCTCTCCGAGGCGCTCTCGCGCGAGGTGGTGGCCTTCGTCCAGCGCCTGCGCACCGAGGATATCTTCAAGAAACCGGGCGTGGCCGAGACCATCGACTGGGCCAAGTGCCTGCTCGCGCTCGACGTGATCGACCTCTCGCCCGAGGTGATCTCCGACACGCTGGGCGCGATCCTGAAATACCAGGACGACATCCAGAAGCTGCAGGGCTCGGAGGCCAAGAAGATCCTCGACGATGCGCGGGCCAGCGTGGTGAACGCGTGAGGGGGTGCCCAATTGCGGCGCGCGCGCGGGTCGGCCTGCGGGTTGTTTGCGTATTTTCGAAGAGGTAAGGCAGCATGCGCGCGCCCCTGTCTTGCTTCTTGCCAAATACGCGGACGCTACCCGTGCCCCATGCGCGGCGCCGGGGTGACTCGGGTCCGGGAGCGGGCCTAGCGCCCGGCGCGGTGCAGATCCGCAAGCCGCGTCACGGGCCGCAGATCGGCCGTCCCGCGCGGCTTGATCGCGCCGAACATCTTCGTCAAAGCGCCGCGCCGCTCCGGCCAGTCGAGATGCAGCGTCGCGAAGGGCGCCTCCCATCCGGTGATCGCAAGCACCACGTCGTCGCCGTCATCGGAGCGCCCGATCACGTCGAACCGGTGATCCGACAGCGCGTGCATGCCGTCGATTTCGCGGAAGATCTCGGATTTGAGCGCGCGCGCCTCGATGGCATGCAGCCCGTGCCAGCCCAGTGGCCAGCGATGGTTTTGTCCCTGTTCCATACGCGCAGCATAGCACGAAACGCTGCCGCGACGGATCGTTTTTCGGGCCCCGGCAGAGGGTGCCGGGATGGTTGAATACGCCCCGCTCGAATTGCCCGACAACCCGCGCCTTGCGCAGAACGTCATCCATTTCGCCCGCGCCCTGCGCAAGGCGGGGCTGCCGGTGGGGCCGGGCCGGGTGATCGACGCCATCCGCGCGGTCGAGGCGGCGGGCTTCACCGAGCGGTCCGATTTCTTCTGGACGCTGCATGCCTGCTTCGTCTCGCGCCCGGAACACCGCGCGGTCTTCGCGCAGATCTTCCGGCTCTACTGGCGCGATCCGCGCTATCTCGAACACATGATGTCGATGATGATCCCGGCGATCCGCGGCGTGCAGGAAGAACGCCACGCCCAGGCCGCCGAGAAGCGCGCGGCGGAATCGCTCCTGGACGGGTTGCAGCCCGACCTGCCCGAGCCCCCCGAGCCGAAGGAGGAAGAGGTCCGGATCGAGATCGACGCCTCCCAGACCATGTCCGAGAAAGAGCGGCTGCGCAGTCTCGATTTCGAACAGATGTCCAATGCCGAGATCGCCGAGGCCAAGCGCATGCTCGCCAAGCTCAGCCTGCCGGTGAAACCCATCCAGTCGCGCCGCAGGATGGCCGCGACCCTCGGCACCCATGCCGATTGGCGCCGCACCATGCGCGCGGCGATGCGCCAGGGCGGCGAGATCCGCAGTTTTGCGAAAACAAAGCGGCGCCCGCGCTGGCCGAACCTCGTGGTACTTTGCGATATCTCGGGTTCCATGAGCCAGTACAGCCGGATGGTGCTGCATTTCCTCCATGCGGTCGCGAACGAGAAGGGCGCGGGCTGGGCGCGCGTCCATGCCTTCACATTCGGCACGCGGCTGACGAACATCACCCGGCATCTGGCGACGCGCGATGTCGACCAGGCGCTGAAGGCCGCAGGCGCCGAGGCGCAGGATTGGGAAGGCGGCACCCGGATCGGGCAATGCCTGCACGCCTTCAACCGCGACTGGTCGCGGCGCGTCATGGGGCAGGGCGCGGTGGTGCTGCTGATCACCGACGGGCTCGACCGCGATCCCGAGGAAGGGCTGGCGCGCGAGATGGAGCGGCTGCACCTTTCCTCGCGCCGTCTCATCTGGCTCAACCCGCTGCTGCGCTGGGACGGTTTCGCGCCCAAGGCCCGCGGCATCCGCGCCATGCTGCCCCATGTGGACAGTTTCCGCGCGGGCCATTCGATCCAGACGCTGGAGGAGCTGGCGCTGGCGATCTCGCAGCCCGACGATCCGGGGGAGAAGGACCGCCTGATGCGGGCGATTGCCGAGGGCTGAGCCATTGTCTCGCGATGCCGCGGGGTGGCCGGCCGAAGAATTGCGTTTATCTGGAAAGGTGAAGGGCAGGGGCGGCGCTTCGCGTGGCGGGCTCCGGGCGGGCCGGACGCGCCGGAGCCGCAGTGCCGAAAGGAGGGCATCCATGATCGGATCGAGACACCTGGCCGGAGCGGTCTTCATGGCCGCGGGCCTGGGCGGGGGCGCGGAGGCTGCGGAGTTCCGCCCGCTTGACCCGGGGCGGGCCGATTTCGCCGACCTGCGCTGGCAGGCCCGCATCGTCGTGGTGCTGGCCGATGATGCGGCGGACGCGGCCTTTTGCGATCAGATGGCGCGCCTGCGTTCCGCCGGGG
This sequence comes from Roseivivax lentus, assembly GCF_900156805.1. Taxonomy (GTDB): domain Bacteria; phylum Pseudomonadota; class Alphaproteobacteria; order Rhodobacterales; family Rhodobacteraceae; genus Roseivivax; species Roseivivax lentus. Next base: position 57,485 of record NZ_FTOQ01000006.1, read on the forward strand.
CGGGCCTTGCCGAGCGCGACATCATCGTCTTCACCGATACCGATCCCGCCACGCGCGGGCCGCTCGGGACGCGGCTCTCCGATGGTCCGTTCACCGCACTGCTGATCGGCAAGGATGGCGGCACCAAGCGGCGCGAAAGCGCGCCGCTTGCGATCGACGATCTCTTCGCCACCATCGACGCCATGCCCATGCGGCGGCGCGAAATGCAGGGCGGCGACTAGCCGAAGGTCTCCGCGAAGGCGCCGCGATAAAGCGCCGAAAGCTCCGCCAGCGGCGCCTCGGAGCCGTCCAGGCGCACCGTGTCGCCCTTGAACTTGCCCACCGTGCGGATCGCGACGCCGGCTTTCGACGCCTCGGCCATCAGCCATTCGGCGCAGTCGAAATTGCAGCTGACGAGGTAGCGGCCCTGATCCTCGCCGAAGAGCGTCGCGGTGTCGTCGCTGTCGAGCACGACGCCCACGCCCGCGGCTTCCGCCATGGTGAAGGCCGCATAGGCCAGCCCGCCATCGGAGATGTCCTGGCAGGCGCGGATATAGTCGCGCTGCGCGCGGATGAAGTCGCCATTGCGCCGTTCGGCCTCCAGGTCCACCGCGGGCGCGTCGCCGTCGGTGCGGTTGAAGACCTCCGCCAGAAGCGCCGACTGGCCGAGATGCCCCGACGCCTCGCCCACCATCAAGAGCACATGGCCGTCGCGCGGCTGGCCCAGGATCGGCGTCTCGCCCGCGGCGATGAGACCCACCGCGCCGATGGTCGGGGTGGGCAGGATGCCGGTGCCGTCGGTTTCGTTGTAAAGCGACACGTTGCCCGACACGATGGGCATGTCGAGCGCCGCGCAGGCCGCCCCGATGCCCTTGATGGCCCCGACGAACTGACCCATGATCTCGGGCTTCTCGGGATTGCCGAAATTGAGATTGTCGGTCGTGGCCAGCGGCTTGGCGCCCACCGCGCAGAGGTTCCGGTAAGCCTCGGCCACCGCCTGCTTGCCGCCCTCTTCGGGGTTTGCCGCCACGTAGCGCGGGGTCACGTCCGAGGTGAAGGCGAGCATCTTGTCTGTGCCGTGCACCCGGATCACGCCCGCGCCGTAGCCCGGCCCCTTGACCGTATCGGCCATGACCTGGCTGTCATATTGCTCGTAGAGCCAGTTCTTGGCGCTGTAATTGGGGCAGCGCAGCAGGGCCTTCAGCCCGTCGATCGGATCGACCTGCGGCACCTCCTCGAGGGGCGCCGCGGGCGGGGTCTCGACCCAGGGCCGGTCATATTCCGGCGCGTTGCCCGAAAGCGCCTTCAAGGGCAGATCGGCCTTCACCTCGCCGTTCAGCACGATCAGGAAGCGGTCCTCGGGGATGGTCTCGCCGACGATGGCGAAATCCAGATCCCACTTGTCGAAGACCGCGCGCGCGGCGGCCTCCTTCTCGGGGTCCAGAACCATGAGCATCCGCTCTTGAGACTCAGAGAGCATCATCTCATAGGCGGTCATGCCCGGCTCGCGCGTCGGCACCTTTTCCAGATCGAGCCGCACGCCCAGATCGCCCTTGTCGCCCATCTCGACCGCCGAACAGGTCAGGCCCGCGGCCCCCATGTCCTGGATCGAGATCACGGCGCCGGTCTGCATCAGCTCGAGGCAGGCCTCCATCAGCCGCTTCTCGGTGAAGGGATCGCCCACCTGCACCGTGGGGCGCTTTTCCTCGATCGACTCGTCGAATTCCGCCGAGGCCATGGTCGCGCCGCCGACGCCGTCGCGGCCGGTCTTGGCCCCGAGATAGACCACTGGACGGCCGACGCCGCTCGCTGCGGAATAGAAGATCTTGTCGGCATCCGCGAGGCCCGCGGCGAAGGCATTGACCAGGCAATTGCCGTTATAGGCCGGATCGAAGCGGGTCTCGCCGCCGACGGTCGGCACGCCGAAGGCGTTGCCGTAGCCGCCGATGCCCTCCACGACGCCATGCACGAGCTGGCGGGTCTTCGGATGGGCCACCTCGCCGAACGAGAGCGCGTTCATCGCCGCCACGGGCCGCGCGCCCATGGTGAAGACGTCGCGCAGGATGCCGCCCACGCCGGTCGCGGCGCCCTGGTAAGGCTCGATGTAGGAGGGGTGGTTGTGGCTCTCCATCTTGAAGACCACCGCCTGGCCGTCGCCGATATCGACCACACCCGCATTCTCGCCCGGCCCGCAGATGACCTGCGGTCCCTCGGTGGGCAGGGTGCGCAGCCATTTCTTCGAGGATTTGTAGGAACAATGCTCGTTCCACATGGCCGAGAAGATGCCGAGCTCGGTGAAGGTCGGTTCGCGTCCGATGATCTCGAGGATGCGCTCGTATTCGTCGGGCTTGATGCCGTGGGCAGCGATCAGGTCGGGCGTGATGGCCGGTTCTTGCATGCGCGGGAACTCCGGGAGGACAGGCTTCGCCGCTCTCTAAGCCAAGCGTCCCGGCAAGTGAAGGGGCCGCGCGCCACGGTTCGGCGCGCGGGGCCTCAGATCACCGCCTCGCGGTCTTCCCGGCTCAGCAGCTCCGGCGCGACCCGCAGATGCCCGGCCTCGAAGAAGGGCGATGCGGTCCGCCCGGTCAGCTTGCCCAGGAGGCCGCGCCCGATCACGCCCCAGCCGACCCGCGCCATGCCGCGCTGTTTCACCGGGCTGAGGGCGGTCTCGGTGAAGGCATGGTTGCGGCTGGGGCCGAAGACCTCGGTATCGGGGGGCAGGATGACGCCGACGAAGGGCAGGGCGGCGGTAGCGATGGTGTTGGCGACCGGCGTGTTGCAGCAATCGACATACCAGCGCACCACGCCCTTCGGGGTCATGCGAAAGGATTTCAGCCGCCGCGTGCCGCGGATCATGCGGAAATTGTCCGGCAGGGTCTGGAAGATCAGCGTGCCGCCCTCGGGGTTGAGCCGCGTCTCCGCCAGCCCTAGGTGCTTCATCGCCCCCTGACAGGAGCGGCAATAGCAGCACACGAGCGTGCCGGGCGTGGCATCGACCACTTCCCAATAACACTCGCCGCATTGGCAGGTTTGCGAAAAGACCGACATGGGCGTCACCCGAAAAAGGGAATGTGTGTAATGGGTCCATTGTGCCATCGCGGCGGGTCCCTGCCAAGAAACAAGAAAAAGGGGCCGCCCGCAGGCGGCCCATTAGGGAGAGATCCGGCAGGCCGGGATACCAGGGGCCGGCCGGAGATCGGGCAAGGCTCAGCCCTGCCAGAACCGGCGCTGCGCCTCGGTCCGGGCGGTGTGGCGATCGAGGCCGATATCGCGCAGCAGGTGATCGTCGAGAAGTGCGAGCTGGCGGCGGGAGCGGCTGCGCGCGGTCCATTTCGTCAGCACCACGGCGGCCTTCAGCGCGATCCCGGCGGCCACGCCGAGGCGGGGCGCGTCTGCGAGATAGGCGAGGTGGGCGGCATGCGGGGCTGCGATGGACATGGGTCTTCTCCTTGAATGCGTGTCCAGGTTCAAAAGGTCGTCTCAAATGTGGCCGGGCCGGATATTGTATTGACACAAAAGCACAGGCTTGCTACGAATTATGGATACAATGCAGTCAGGCCTCCGGTCGAGGAAAACATTGTCATGGATACAATTATCTCCGCCTACGGGACGATGCCGGGCGACGGCCCGAAATACCGCCGTCTCGCGGATGCGATCCGCGCCCGCATCGCGGCGGGCCAGCTCGCGGCGGGCCAGAAGCTGCCGCCGGTGCGGGATCTGGCCTACGACCTTGGTATCACGCCGGGAACCGTGGCGCGCGCCTACACGATCCTGACCGATAGCGGCCTCGCCGAGGCGCAGGTCGGGCGCGGCACCTTCATCGCTGCGCCCGAGGCCGCATCGCCCGAGGCGACCTTCGTCTGGCACCAGCCCGAACCCTCGGCAACGCCCGGCCTCGTCTCGCTCTATTCGCCGCGGCTGCCGGACCGCGGACAGGTACAATTGATACAATCCGCCTTCGCCCGGCTCGCCGCGATGCCCGCGGATCGGCTTTTGAACTATCCCTCGCGCGCCGGCTTCCGGCCCGCGCGGCAGGCGGTGCTGGACTGGCTTGGCGAGACGCCGCTCGGTCCCGTCTCCGAGCAGGACATGGTGCTGTCCCATGGCGGGCAGAACGGCATCGGGCTCGTCATGCAGGCGGTGCTGCGCGGCACGCGGCCCACGATCCTCGTCGAGGAGCTTTCCTATCCCGGGTTCCGCCGCGCCGCCGACCTTCTGCGCGCCGAGGTGGTGGCGGTGCCGATGGACGGGCAGGGCCTCATACCCGAAGAACTCGACCGCCTCGCCCGCAAGCACGACGCGCAGCTGCTCTGCACCTCGCCCGAGATCCACAATCCCACCGGCCTCTGCACGCCGCTCGCCCGCCGCGAGGCGGTGGTCGAGGTCGCCGCAAGGCGCGGCTTTCACATCCTCGACGACGATTGCTACCGGCTGGGCCGTCCCGCCGCGCTGAGTTACCGCGCGATCCTGCCCGAGCAATCCTGGTACGTCTCCTCGATCTCCAAGACCATCACGCCCGCGCTGCGCGTCGGCTTCACCATCGCCCCCAAGGGCTGGCGGTCCGAGCTGCGCCGCGTGGCCGAGCACGGCTTCTTCGGCCTCGCGCAACCCCTGGCCGACCTGGTCTGCGACCTGCTGCGCGACCCGGCGCTGCCGCACGTCCTCGGCGAGGTGCGCGCCGCCTATGCCCGCTATATCCGCGCCGCGGTCAACGGCCTCGGCGCGTTCGACATCACCTGGCGCGAGGACATGCCGTTCCTCTGGCTGCGCCTGCCCGCGGGCTGGCGCGCGGCGGCCTTCGTGCAGGCCGCCGAGGTGCAGGGGGTGCAACTGCGCGCCGCCGACGAGTTCGCCCTGCGCGACGGTTTCGCGCCCCATGCGGTGCGCCTCTCGATCAACGCGCAGGTGCCGCTTGCGGAGTTCGAGGCGGCGATCGGACGGCTGCGCGCGCTTCTCGACGATCCGCCCGAGCGCATCGCGGTCTAGCCGCGCCCCGAGGGCAGGGCGCGGCACGGCGCTGCCGCGCGCCGCACAGAAACGAACCGGATCGACCCCGCGGGCTTTCCGCCCCGGCCCGGAAACCGGTCGCCGGTGCCCCAAAAGTATGGGGTATAATAATACCTATTTTGTAAACCACTGATATCCTGTGTATAATCCGAAATCGCCCCGCTTGACTGTGCCTTGCGGGTGGCTATAACCCGCCCATCGGATCGCGCCGCGCGTGGGCTCTTGCCCCCGTCCGGCCCCAGACACCAGACCCAGGGGATACCTGACCATGAAAACCTTCTCGGCAAAGCCCGCCGATATCGAGAAGAAGTGGATCGTGATCGACGCCGAGGGCGTCGTTCTCGGCCGTCTCGCCTCGATCGTGGCCTCGCGCCTGCGCGGCAAGCACAAGCCCTCCTTCACGCCGCACATGGATATGGGCGACAACGTGATCATCGTGAACGCGGACAAGGTCCAGCTGACCGGCAAGAAGCGCCAGGAGCACTTCTACTGGCACACCGGCTATCCGGGCGGCATCAAGTCGCGCACAAAAGAGCAGATCCTCGAGGGCGCCCACCCCGAGCGCGTCGTCTTCCAGGCCGTCAAGCGCATGGTGCCGGGCACCCGCCTGGGCCGTCAGCAGATGACCAACCTGCGCGTCTATGCCGGGGCCGAGCATCCTCACGAGGCGCAATCGCCTGAAGTGCTCGACGTCAAGTCGATGAACTCCAAGAACACCCGGGTGGCGAAGTAATGGCTGAGCAGATCAACTCCCTCGAAGAACTGGGCCAGGCCGCCGGCATCGACGCCGCCGCCGCGCCCGAGACCGAAACCCTGACCCCGCGCGAGCCCGTCCGCGACGAGTTCGGCCGCGCCTACGCGACCGGCCGCCGCAAGGACGCCACCGCGCGCGTCTGGATCAAGCCGGGCTCCGGCAAGGTCACCGTCAACGGCAAGGAAATCAACGCGTATTTTGCGCGTCCCGTGCTGCAGATGATCCTGCGCCAGCCCTTCACCGTCGCCGGTGTCGAGGACCAGTTCGACGTGATGGCCACCGTCAAGGGCGGCGGCCTCTCCGGTCAGGCCGGTGCCGTGAAGCACGGCGTGTCCCGCGCGCTGCAGCTCTACGACCCGAGCCTGCGCGCCGCGCTGAAGGCCGCCGGGTTCCTGACCCGCGACAGCCGCGTCGTCGAGCGGAAGAAGTACGGCAAGCGCAAGGCGCGCCGGAGCTTCCAGTTCTCCAAGCGTTAAGCCGCGCTTGCGATACCAATTTGGAAAGGCCGCTCTTTGGGGCGGCCTTTTCTTATGCGATGAAGCGGACGCGGTTGCAGATCAGGGCAGGGGATCGACCGACGCTGTGGCATCAGCCCCGATACGCGCTTCGGGACCGCCGCGCGCGCCCGGGAACAATCCCAATATCGAGACCGCCTGGAACGACGCACCCCCGGCGCGGAATCAAGGCTGCCTGCAGTCGCCGCATCAGCGCCGATCCGGCCCCACCGGATTGGCGCTTTGAGCCCGCCAGCACTGGCGTTCGAATGGCGCAATGACGCCGCAACCATAAAGCGCCCACCCGCAACCCTTGCCGCGCCACCCCGCCGGCCCGGCGCTCCCGACCGGTGCACGGGCCGCATAAGGCGTCCAAACCCTTCCCCCCGCGGCCCATCCCCGCTACCACCGTCCCGACCCGCCCGGAGCCCTCATGCGCCTCACCCTCGACGACCTCTCCGCCCAGACGCGCCGCCACGGCACCCCGACCCCCGGTGCGCGCAAGCTCTTCTCGATCATGCGCGACGAGATGGCGCTTCTGCCGTCCTTTCTCGCGCATTACCGCGCGCTCGGGATCGAACAATTTCTCATCTTCGACGACGGCTCCTCGGACGGCACGCGCGAAACGCTCGCCGCACAGCCCGACGTGGTGCTCTACGAGGCGCGCCACCGGTTCGGCAAACCGGTCGAGATCGTCTTTCCCGACGACACCTCCCGCAAGGACCGCTTCGGCACCTGGGTGAAGGCGGCGTTGCCCCATGTGGAGGCACCGGGCGAGATCGTGGCCTATTTCGACGCCGACGAGTTCTTGATCCTGCCGCCGGGCGTGACCTCCTTGGCGGAAGTCTTCGACACCATGACGCGCGGCGCCATCCCGGCGATCTGCGCCTCGGTGGTGGAGTTCTTCCCCGAAACGCTGGCGGGTCTCGACGGCGCCATGCCCGACACGCCCAAGGGGCTCTTCGCGGCCTATCCGTTCTTCGAGCCCGAACCGCTCGTCACCCTGATCGAAGGCGAAAGGCCCGACCCGTTTGGCACCTCGAAGACCAACAAGCTCTTCGAGGAATACGGCATCGACGCCGCGAAACCGACCTTCCTGCAGCGCCTGACCGGGCGCAAACCCAAGCCGCGCTTCAAGCGCTCGCCCCGGCACAAGCTGCCGCTCTTGCGGCGCGACGCCGAGACCTGGCAGGTGGGCTCGCATTACGCCAACCGGCCGCCCTCCGCCGATCACCTGCTGACCATCGCGCATTTCGTCTTCACCGCCGAATTCGCCGCCAAGATCGCCCGCGCGCGCCGATGGAAGGCGCATACGGAGGGGGCCGCGAAATACGATCATTACGACCAGTTGCTGGGCCGGATGCGCGCCGAGGGCGGACGCTTCACCGGGCCCGCCTCGACCCGCTACACGGATCCGCAGCAATTGATAGATGTGGGCCTCATGCGTTGGCCCGGCGCGCAACCGGGCTGACGATCCGGCGCAAGCCAAGTGGCGGCGGGACGACCGAGCTCCGGCAATAGCCTCAGCCCAGCACCCGGTCCGCCCCGGGCCAGAGGTCGCGCACCTGCGGCAACCGCTCGGCCACCGCGCGATAGACCTCGGCGTAATGCTGCACGATCTCCGTCCGCACCTCTTCAGAGACCTTCGATCCCTTGCCGCGCGCATTGACCTGCCGCGCTCCGGCATCGGCCTCAACGGGCACGCCCGCGAAGGCCGCAAGCGCGGCGGTGCCCGCGCCCGTGAAGATCTCCTCGAAAAGCGCGATATGCCGGTTCTCGGGCGCGAAGGCCGCCTCCATCGCCGCAAGGGTCCGGTCGTAGCGGCTGCGCGCCTCGGCCTCCGCGCTGGCATAAAAGCCCCGGAGCGGCGCGTCGTTCGCATCCGACAGGTCCATCCGGCCCTTTTCCATCTCCATCCGCATCTGGCTGCGCAGCCGCTCCACCGGGTCGCGCATGACGAAAATGGCCTTCGTGGCGATCCCCCGCTCGGCGAAACCGTCGCGGATCCGGATCAGCGTCTCCGCCGGCAGCGCCGCGTAGGACGGGGTGATATCGCCCGTGCGCACCACGCCGCGCTTGCCCAGCAGTCCCTCGAAATAGTCGAAATAGGCCCTGCGGTCGGTTTGCAGCCGCCAGCGCAGATGCGCCGCGGGTTCACTGCCGCCAAGCGCCATCTTGATCCCCGCGCGCGCCGCCTCGAAGGTTCCGGGCGCGGGCACGGCGTAGCGCGCGAAGACGCCGCCCAGCTCGTGCTCCCAGACCTGGTATTCGCCGAGCCGTCCGAAATCGCTGCCCTTGGCCCGCGCGAGATAGGCCTGCACCCAGCTCGAGCCGCATTTCTGCCCGCCGAGGCCCAGAAAGAAGGTCGGCTCGGCCATGGGTTACTCCGTATCGGTGCCGCGCAGGGCCAGGATCGCGACGATCCCGAGGGCGGCAAGCCCCGCCACGGCGATGTTGAGCGGCGCGGTGTTCGACACGATGATGCCGACAAGCGCCCAGATCACCGTGAGCCCGTATTCCGGCGCGCGGTGCAGCCGGTACTGCACGGTCAGCGCCACGGCGAGCGCCAGCACCAGCGCCAGGATCGCCGCCTCCGTGCCGCCAAGCCATCCATAGCCCGCGAACACCAGCCCGATCGACACCGAGGCCGCCGCCGTGAGCCAGCCCGCATAGATCGCCACCGGCGAGAGCTGCCAGAACCGGTCCTCGTCGCCCACCCGGAAAAGCGCCACCAGCGCCGTGCCGAGCATCGCCCAGATCATCACCGTTGCCCAGAACACCGAGGCATTGGCGACGGGGATCCACGCCGCCCCGATCACGAGGCTCAGCGTCAGGATCGGGCGCGCCGCGGCCCAATCGGCCTCGTCGCGCCGCCGCAGAAGGCCGAAACCCGCCCCGGCGATCAGCCAAAGATAGATCAGCCCCCAGATCGAGAAGGCGTAGCCCGCGGGCTGCACCGGCGGATCCTCCTGCGGCACCGGGAATTGATCCGCGGAAAAGCCGTTGAAGCCCGAGGACAGGAAGGGCGAGGCGGCAAAGGCGATGGCCGCCAGCAGCAGCGCCACCGCCCAGAGGGTTTTGGCCGTGTCGCTCATGCCAGCACGCCCTCCGCGCTGATCCGGCTCTTGCCGCCGAGATAGGGATGCAGCACCGGCGGAAGGGTGACCGACCCGTCCGCCTCCTGGCCGTTCTCCAGCACCGCGATCAGCGCGCGGCCCACGGCAAGGCCGGAGCCGTTCAGCGTGTGCAGGAATTCGGGCTTGCCGCCATCGCGGGGCTTGAACCGCGCGTTCATCCGCCGCGCCTGGAACTCCCCGCAGGTCGAGACCGAGGAGATTTCGCGATAGGTGTTCTGCCCGGGCAGCCAGACCTCGATGTCATGGGTCCGCCGCGCGCCGAAGCCGATATCGCCCGTACACAGGCTCACCGTGCGGTAGGCGAGCTCCAGCTTCTCGAGGATGCCTTCCGCGCAGCGCGTCATGCGCGCATGTTCCGCCTCGCTTTCATCGGGATGCGTCACCGACACCATCTCGACTTTCTCGAACTGGTGCTGGCGCAGCATCCCCGCCGTGTCCCGCCCCGCGCTGCCCGCCTCTGAGCGGAAGCACTGGGTATGCGCCACGTAGCGCCGGGGCAGGTAGCCTTCGTCCACGGTCAGCCCGTTGACGATGTTGGTCAGCGTCACCTCGGCGGTCGGCACCAGCCACCAGCCATTCGTGGTCCGGTAGCTGTCCTCGCCGAATTTCGGCAACTGCCCGGTGCCATACATCATCTCGTCGCGCACCAGAACCGGCGTCCAGGTCTCGGTCAGGCCGTTCTCCTCGACATGAGTGTCGAGCATGAATTGCGCCAGCGCCCGGTGCAGCCGCGCCACCGCCCCCGACATCACCACGAAACGCGAGCCCGAGAGCTTCGCCGCCGTCTCGAAATCGAGCCCGTCCTGCACGGCAGCCAGTTCGTAATGCTCTTTCGGCTCGAAATCGAAGGTCTTCGGCTCGCCCCAAAGCCGAATCTCCACGTTATCGGCCTCGTCCGCGCCCTCGGGCACGTCATCGGCCACGAGGTTGGGCAACTCCATCAGCTTTTCGGCCAGCGCCGCATCGAGGTCCTTCGCGCGCGCCTGCATCGCCGCGACCTCGTCCTTCTTCTCCGACACCAGCGCGCGCAGCCGCTCGAATTCGGCCTCGTCGCCCTTGGCCTTGGCCTGGCCCACATCCTTCGAGGCGCGCTTCTGCTCGGCCTGCGCGGTTTCGGCGGCATGGATCGCCGCGCGGCGTTCCTCGTCGAGCGCCAGAAGCGGTGCCGAGGCCTCCGAGATGCCCCGCTTGGCCATGGCGGCGTCGAACGCCTCGGGGGTGTCGCGGATCATGCGGATGTCGTGCATCGGGGGCCTCTCGGGCAGAAACTTGAGTCGTTGCCCGCTTATGCCCCAAAGCATCTACGGTGTGTAGGGGCGCGCCGCCTCGCGGATGACCCACGGGTCGACCGGCGCCACCACCGCGTCGCCGCCCGCGATGGCCGAGATCACGCCGACGATCCGCCGCCCCGTGCCCGTGCCGAAAAACACCGGCCCGCCCGACATGCCCTTGGAGACCGCGCAGCCCAGATACCACCGCCCGCGCCGCGCCTCGCCGCTGCACTCTTCGCGCGTCGTTTGGCGGTCCGGCGCCTCGCGCGGATAGCCCACCATGGTGAACGGCCCTTGCGGCGCCGCGCTGCCGACGGCGACCGGGGCAGGGGCGAGCGCCCGGTTGAGCCGCAGGATCGCCAGGTCATGCGCCACGTCCACCGCGCCCTCCTGCACCGCATCGGGGTGTAGCACGATCTCCTCAACCGAGGCGGCGGCTTCGTGCCGCTTGCCGTCCCAGCCCGCCACGAAGCCGAGCCCCATGGGCGAGCGCGCCCGCCCGTCGGGCAACGTCACGCAATGCGCCGCGGTCAGAAGGGTGGCCGGGCCGACGAGCGTGGCGGTGCAGAGCCGCACGGACGAGAAGCCGCCCCCGAAGAGCCGCCCGATGGAGAGGTCCTGGGCCGCGGCGGGGGTTGCGAGGAGCGTGAGGGCGAGGAGGAGGGCGCGCATGGACGGAGGATAGGCGGGGGCTGGGTGGGGTCAATCGGGTTTGGGTGGCGTGTAGGTGTCGGGGTTCTTTCGCCACTTGTCCCATTCAGCGGCGTATATCTTTGCATCAAGTCTATGCTGTGGCCAATGCGGAGGAAAATCCAAATCTGCCTCTCCAATCGATGGAAGCGAAACACTCCCATCCCCAAAAACATAGGGAAGAATTCTCTCTATGTTTTGCGTATTAGATAGATCCATAGACCTAACGGAAGCACCGAACACATCTAAATCGTCGAGTTTTGTCAGTTTATTAAGTGTAACGCCATCCAGATTTGTCGCGATGAGCTTAGCTCTTCGAAGCTCAGTTCCGTAGAGGGTCGAATATAACATCACTGCTGATGAGAGATCTGTATTAAATATCTCGGAGCCGTCCAGCACCGCTCTGTATAAGATCGCAAACTCAAATTTAGCTCCGTGTAATCGCGTACCACTAAGATCAGCTTCATCAAATCTCCCGAAGCAAAAATCCAGATTTGACAAGTCCATTCCTTGCAGATTGGCTTTTCTAAAATCAATTGTCTCATATCGACTGGATATCGATAGGTGTCTGCTCATTCTTCCAATGGCTTGCGCGGCTTTCTCCATGTCCGTGCGTACTGGTTCTAGGTTATGGGTCCAAAGCCAGAATTTTTCGTCAGATAATTGATTTGGCCTCAAATCCAATTTTTTAAGTGCTTGTTCTTCGTCTATTGGGGCCTTTTCTTTAGTTCCATTTATTAGGCCTTTGATATTTTGATAGGGATGTCTGGATCGAGGAAACTCTCTGCTTAATTCCCGGACGTACAAGGATAGCAGCCGGACAACCCGTGCCGCGTGATAAGATTGCTCATCGACCAAGCCCTCCAAACGGTCGATGGCGGCGGAGCGGCGCACGATGTCGTCTTCGTACACGTCGCGGGCCTTGTCGTGGTCGTCCTTGTCCAGCGTCACCAGCCGCCGCGCATACAAATCCGCTGCCGCCTCGGTGATCTTCTGATTATACAGCGATTCCTTTGCGGTGTCGGTCTGATCCTTCGTCAGCCGTAGCCGTGACAGAGTGACGGGCAGGGCAACCACAGCGCCGAGGGTCGCCGTCAGTCCCGCTAACGTAATCAGCGTAAACCGCCAGTCGACACCTGCCTCCAACCCAGTATTGCCGCGAAATGCGGGGATCGAAAGCCACAGCAGCGTCCGGATCAGACCGTAACTCAAGGCGAGTGTCAGTAATCCCCAAAGGATCGCTCCGGCGATTGCCACCAACATCGGCACCCCGGAAATCCCCAGCTTCGCACGCCAATCCTGCAGTTTTTCGGTCTTCACAGACGGCATGCTGACCATCACAAGGGCGGAGACAGCCGCCAAGACAAGCACCCCGAACATTGTCCAGAACAGGCCTGCGTCAATCGCAACCATATCCGCTGTCACATCGATCACACCACGGCTCCCAATCGCCAAACCAATAACCTGCCCGTCACCCCGGCGTGCGCCGCCGAAAGCTCCGATAAATCATTGTTTATAAATCACAAAACCTTTCGCATGCGAAAGCTTTTTCGCACCTTCCCGTAAAACGAGCAAAACCTCCTGTCGGGCGACGCGGCAAACCGACCCGCCGGAAGCGTCCAACCCCGCTTGCATCGCCCCGTCCCAATCCATAGGTTCCGCGCAATCTCAGGAGGCCGGGCCGTGGCCCGCCTCTCAGTCGACAAAGGAGCCCCTCGATGGACGGCAACGCGCTGGCGCAATTCGTGCCTCTCATTCTGATCTTCGCGATCATGTACTTCCTGCTCATCCGCCCGCAGCAGAAGAAGATGAAAGAGCATCAGAAGATGGTCGAGAATCTGCGCCGCGGCGACCAGGTCGTCACGCAAGGGGGCCTCATCGGCAAGGTCGTGAAGGTCAAGGAAGGCAACGAGCTCGAGGTCGAACTGGCCGAGGGCGTCAAGGTTCGCGTGGTGCAGAACACCATCGCGCAGGTCATCTCCAAGACCGAGCCCGCGAACAGCTGATCCCCGGGCCGGTTTCGGCCATCCCTTCCCGACGACCCGTCCAAGAAAGCGCGCCCATGCTTCAGATCGACACCTGGAAACGCGTCCTGATCCTCATGGTCGTGACCTTCGGCGTGGTCTTCTCGGCGCCGAACCTGTTCTATGACCGGGTCGAGCGGCACAAAGACGCCGTCATCGAGATCGAGCGTGAGGGCGAGACCGAGGCGCGCCTCGCGGCGCAATCGGCCTGGCCCGACTGGCTGCCCGCGACCATCGTCAATCTCGGTCTCGACCTGCGCGGCGGCGCGCATCTGCTGGCCGAGGTCGAGGTGGAGGATGTCTACGACGCGCGGCTCGAGGCCATGTGGCCCGAGGTGCGCGACACGCTGCGCCCCCTGCGCGACACGGTGGGCACGATCCGGCTGCGCGACAACACGCCCGGCGAGCTACGCGTGCGCATCGGCAATCCCGACAACATGGGCGCGGCGCTGTCTGCGGTGCGCGAACTGGCGCAGCCCGTGGCCTCCGTCGCCGCGGCGGGCGCCACCGATATCGACGTCACCGGCGAGGGCGACGAGTTGGTCGTGCGCCTGTCCGAGGCCGAGCAGCGCGCCACCGACGACCGCACCGTGCGCCAGGCGCTCGAGATCATCCGCCGCCGCATCGACGAGGTCGGCACGCGCGAGCCCACGATCCAGCGCCAGGGCGCCGACCGCATCCTGATCCAGGTGCCCGGCATCGGCTCCGCGGCCGAGCTGAAGGAGATCATCGGCACCACCGCGCAGCTGACCTTCCAGCCCGTCGTGGGCCGCGCCAGCGAGGGCGACGAGCCGGGCCTGGGCAACGAGATCGTGCCGTCGCTCGACGAGGAAGGCGTGTTCTACGAGCTCGAACGCGCGCCCGTGGTGACCGGCGAGGAACTGGTCGACGCCCAGCCCGCCTTCGACCAGAACGGCCGACCCGCGGTGAATTTCCGCTTCAACACCTCGGGCGCCCGCAGCTTCGGCGATTACACGGCCGAGAATATCGGCAATCCCTTCGCCATCGTGCTCGACGACGAGGTGATCTCGGCCCCGGTCATCCAGTCCCATATCCCGGGCGGCTCCGGCATCATCACCGGCAATTTCACCGTCGAGGAATCGACCCAGCTGGCCGTGCTTCTGCGCGCGGGCGCGCTGCCCGCCGGGCTGATCTTCCTCGAAGAGCGCACGATCGGGCCGGAGCTTGGCCAGGACAGCATCGAGGCCGGCAAGGTCGCGACGATGGTCGCCTTCGCCATGGTGCTCGTCTTCATGTTCGCGGCCTACGGCCTCTTCGGGCTCTTCGCGAACGTGGCGCTGATCCTGAACGTGGCGATGCTGTTCGCGGTGCTGTCGGTGATCGGGGCCACTCTGACCCTGCCGGGCATCGCCGGGATCGTGCTGACCGTCGGCATGGCGGTCGATGCCAACGTTCTGATCTTCGAGCGTATCCGCGAGGAGCTTAAGACCGCCAAAGGCCCCGCCCGCGCCATCGAGCGCGGCTACGAAAAGGCGCTCTCGGCCATCGTGGATGCCAATATCACCACGATGATCACCGCGATCATCCTCTTTGCCATGGGCTCGGGCCCGGTGCGCGGCTTCGCCATCACGCTGGGCGTCGGCATCGTGACCTCGGTCTTCACCGCGATCTACGTCACCCGCCTCTTCGTCACCATGTGGTTCGAGCGCAAGCGCCCGAAGACCCTTACCGTCTGAGAAAGCCTGATTGCCATGCGTCTCAAGCTCGTCCGCGACGAAACATCCTTCGATTTCTTCAGCCGCACCAAGCTGTGGCTGGGCATTTCGGGGCTGATGATGGCGATCGCCTTCGTCTCCTTCATCTTCCAGGGCCTGAATTTCGGCATCGATTTCCGCGGCGGCACCACGATCCGCACCGAAAGCGCCGAACCGGTGGATGTGGGCGCCTATCGCGCGGCGCTGCAGCAGCTTGAGCTCGGCGATATCGTCATTTCCGAAGTGTTCGATCCGAGCTTCGATGCCGACCAGAACGTCGCCATGGTCCGCATCGCGGCGCAGGACGGCGCCGAGGCGGTCACCCCCGAGACCATCGAGGCCGTCGAGGCCGCTCTGCAGGGCGTGGCGCCGGATATCAACTTCACCTCGGTCGAATCCGTCGGCCCGAAAGTCTCGGGCGAGCTCATCCAGACCGCGATCATCGCGGTGCTCTTGGCCATCGGGGCGGTGCTGATCTATATCTGGCTGCGCTTCGAATGGCAGTTCGCCGTGGGGGCGGTGGCGGCGCTGGTGCATGACGTGCTTCTGACCATCGGCATCTTTTCGGAGCTGCGAATCCAGTTCGATCTGGCGATCATCGCAGCCCTTCTGACCATCGTGGGCTATTCGCTGAACGACACCGTGGTGGTCTTCGACCGGGTGCGCGAGAACCTCATCAAGTACAAGAAGCGCGACCTGAAGGAGGTGCTCAACATCTCGATCAACGAGACGCTGAGCCGGACCCTGATGACCTCACTCACCACGCTGCTGGCGCTGCTGGCGCTGTTCGTGCTGGGCGGGGACGTGATCCGCGGCTTCGTCTTCGCGATGATCTGGGGTGTGATCGTCGGCACCTATTCGTCGATCTTCGTGGCCTCGGCGCTGCTTTACCGCCTCGGCGTGAAGCGCGACTGGGACAAGCCCGACGCGGGGGCGGGCACGCAATTCTCCAATATCGACGCGTGACGGCGCGATCATTTCGGCAAGGGCGGCCTTGCCGGGCTTGACGCCCGTCACATATAAAGACGCGTTAACGATTTTCCGAGGCGGAGGTGAACCACATGCGCCTGAACGAGATCACGTTTACCGACGCCCAGCCCGTGGACGGCTATGGCCCGGGATTCTTCCGCATCGCCGGTGAGGCCATCGAAGGGCCGCTCTGTCTGTCCCATCGCGGCACCGCCGCCTGGGGCGGTTTGGAGGATGCCGAGCGGCTGCTCGACCTCGCCGACGACATCGACGTGCTTTTCGTCGGCACCGGCCCGGAAATCATGCACTTGCCGAAGGATCTGCACCACCGGCTCGAAGCGGCCGGGATCGGGGTGGAGGTCATGGCCTCGCCTTCGGCCTGCCGGACCTACAACGTGCTTCTGTCCGAAGGCCGCCGCGTCGCCCTGGCGGTGCTGCCGGTCTGATCGCGGGACGGGCCTGCGTTTTCCGAAGGTTTCCTGATGTATGTGACCGGTCGGCGATAGCCGGTCGTTCTAATGTTGTGCGCTCTGAAAAGCGAGGGGCCAGCCCCTCGCGCTCCCCGGAGGTATTTTCGGTCCGGCCGTGACAGGGGCGGCGCACCTGTTTCGGGAAGGTGGGACGCGCGGGTGTCTGTGGGGTCTTCGGGGCGGGCGGCGCGGCGGGCGGCGGCGCCTGGTGCGAGAAATTTCGGCTTGTGGCGGTCTTCGGTGCTTCCGCCTGCCGGGCGGGCGGGCTAACTCTTGGGCCATGTTACGTGTGGATGATCTTGCCGTGTCGCGCGGCGGCGTGCCGGTCCTCGAGGGGCTGAGTTTTGTGCTCGAAGCGGGGCAGGCACTGGTGCTGCGGGGCCCGAACGGGTCGGGCAAGACCACGCTGATCCGCACCATCGCGGGGCTGCAGCCGCCGCTCGAGGGCAGGGTGTCGGGCATCGAGGCGGTGGCCTATGCCGGGCACCAGGACGGGCTGAAAACGAGCCTCGACGTGGTCGAGAACCTCGCCTTCTGGGCGGCGGTCTATGGCGGCGGGGACGTGGAGGCGGCCATGGCGCGGTTCGACCTGACCGATCTGCGCGACCGGCTTGCGGGGAACCTCTCGGCGGGCCAGAAGCGGCGGCTGGGGCTTGCTCGGCTCCTCGTCACCGGGCGGCCGGTCTGGGTGCTGGACGAGCCGACCGTGTCGCTCGACACCGCCTCGGTCGGGCTGTTCGCCGATGCGGTCAAGGCGCATCTCGCATCGGGGGGCGCGGCGCTGATGGCCACGCATATCGATCTCGGGCTGCCCGAGGCGCGGATGCTCGATGTCGCGCCCTACAAGGCGCGGCCGCGCGCGCGGGCGGAAGACGAGGCCTTCCTGTGATCGCGCTGCTGACGCGGGATCTGCGCCTTGCGATCCGGGCGGGCGGCGGCTTCGGGCTGGGGCTCGCGTTTTTTCTGATCGTCGTGGTGCTGGTGCCCTTCGGGGTCGGGCCGGAGACCACGCTTCTGGCGCGGATCGCGCCGGGCATCCTCTGGGTCGGGGCGCTGCTGGCCTGCCTGCTGTCGCTTGACCGGATCTTCGCATTGGATTGGGAGGACGGGTCGCTCGACCTCCTGGCCACGGCGCCCCTGCCGATGGAGGGCATCGTCACGGTTAAGGCCGCGGCGCATTGGATCACCACCGGGCTGCCGCTGGTGCTGGCAGCCCCGGCGCTGGGTCTGTTGCTGAGCCTGCCGGGCCCGGGCTATCTGTGGCTGTTCCTGTCGCTGCTGATCGGCACGCCCGCCTTGTCGGTGATCGGCACCTTCGGGGCGGCGCTGACCGTGGGGCTGAAACGCGGCGGGCTTTTGCTGTCGCTGCTGGTCCTGCCGCTTTATGTGCCGACGCTCATTTTCGGCGCGGAGGTCGCGCGGCGCGGGGCGGACGGGCTGGCCGTCGAGACGCCGCTACTGATGCTGGCGGGGCTCAGTTTCGGGGCGGTGGCGCTGCTGCCCTTCGCCTCGGCGGCGGTTCTGCGCATCAACCTGCGATGAGCCGCGCCGCGGGGCGTGGACAAACCTTGCCGATATGTGAATTGTGCGCGCCGGAGCCGCCCGTTAAGGAAGACCTATGTCGCTTTGGGAATACGCAAATCCGGTCAAGTTCATCGCCACGACCGACCGTGTGCTGCCGGCCCTCGCTTGGGCCGCGGCGGGCTGTCTCGCGGCAGGGCTGATCTGGGGATTTTTCTTCACGCCGGATGATTTCCGGCAGGGATCGACCGTAAAGATCATCTACCTTCACGTGCCCTCGGCGCTGATGGCGATCAATGGCTGGCTGATGATGCTGGTGGCCTCGCTGATCTGGATCGTGCGACGGCACCACGTCTCGGCGCTGGCCGCACGGGCGGCGGCGCCGGTCGGGGCCACGATGACCGTTATCGCGCTGGCCACGGGCGCGATCTGGGGCCAGCCCATGTGGGGCACCTACTGGGCCTGGGATCCGCGGCTGACCTCGTTCCTGATCCTGTTCCTGTTCTATCTCGGCTACATGGCCCTTTGGGCCGCGATCGAGAACGACGACACCGCGGCCGATCTGACCTCGATCCTGTGCCTCGTGGGCTCGGTCTTCGCGCTGCTGTCGCGCTACGCGGTGAATTTCTGGAACCAGGGCCTGCACCAGGGCGCGTCGCTCTCGCTCGACAAGGAGGAGAACGTGGCGGATGTCTTCTGGTATCCGCTGCTGGTCTCCATCGCGGGCTTCGTGCTGTTGTTCATCGCGCTCGTGTTCCTGCGCACCCAGACGGAGATCCGCGCGCGGCGGATGCGGGCGCTTCTGGCGCGGGAGCGGATGGCATGATGCCGGATCTGGGCAAATACGCCGATACGGTGCTGTCGGCCTATGCGGTATCGCTGGTGCTGATCGTGGCGCTGGTGGCGCTGTCGGTGATGCGCGCGCGCAAGGTGCGCCGGGCGCTCGACGAGGTCGAGGGGCGCCGTGGCTAGGATCTCTCCGCTCATGGCGCTGCCGCCGCTGATCTTCGCGGCCTTCGCGACGCTGGCCTTCCTCGGCATGTTCCGCGACGATCCCGAGGGCCTGCCCTCGACCCGGGTCGGCCAGCCCGCGCCGCCGGTGACCGAGGCCGCGCTCGAGGGATATCCGGGGCTGGCGCCCGGCGCGCTGGCCTCGGGCGAGGTGACGCTGGTGAACTTTTGGGCGAGCTGGTGCCCGCCCTGCCGGGTCGAGCATCCGCAATTGCTGGACTACCAGGCACAGGGGGTGCGCATCGTCGGCGTCAACATCAAGGACCAGGCGCGCAACGCGGCGAAATACCTGGCCGAGGAAGAGAACCCCTTCATCGCGGTGCCCTTCGATCCCGCCGGGCGGACGGCCATCGACTGGGGGGTGACCGCGCCGCCCGAGACCTTCATCGTGGACGGAAACGGCATCGTGCTGCACCGCTTCACTGGGCCGCTGACCGGCACGGATTTCGAAACGCGCTTCATGCCCGCGCTGCAGGAGGCCTTGGGTCGGTGATCCGGGTGAGCGGGGCTTGCAGCCCCGCGCAGTTCGTGTCGCGGCAGGCCGGGGCCTGCCGCTCCGGTTGGGGCGCCTAGTTCATAAGCGTGGCGACATCGACGGTCAGGCAGGCGCTCGATGTCGGTGGGCAATCTGGCGCGCTCACCGGTTTATCCGCCGCGGCGGAGGCGCCGTAGACGGTCAGGGCGACCAGGATCAGGGCCTGAATCGTTGTAAGAAGTTTCATCTCTGCTGCCTCGTTTGCTGATTGGAGAGGTGGGGACCCCTCACAGGCGTTAGAACCCCGATGCCGGGATTTGTCCGCTCACGAGGCTGCGATGGGCGAGGATGTGCCGATGTTGCCGCGGGACCGCGCGCGCTTGAAAACGCCGGGCCCGAAGGCCCGGCGTTCCGGTCTTTGTGTCCGACGTGCCGCCTCAGAGTAGCGTCAGACCGGCCACGATGATCGCACCCGAGAGGATCAGGTGGATGATGCAGAAGCCCATGATGTCTTTTGCGCGCAGACCGGCAATCCCGAGGATCGGCAGCGCCCAGAAGGGCTGCACCATGTTGGTCCAGGCATCACCCCAGGCCACGGCCATCGAGGCTTTCGCCATGTCGAGGCCGAGCGCCTCGGCCGCCGGCAGGATCACCGGGGCCTGCACGGCCCATTGACCGCCGCCCGAGGGCACGAAGAAGTTCACAATGCCCGCGGACAGGAAGGTCCAGAAGGGCAGGGTGCTCGCGGTCGCGAGACCGATCAGGCCTTCCGAGATCGACGCGGCCAACCCGGACTGAACCATGATCGCCATGATGCCCGCATAGAAGGGGAACTGGATGACGATGCCTGCGCCGCCTTTGACGGCGTCCTGCAGCGCGTTCAGCAAGTTGCGCGGCGAGCCGTGCAACAAGATCGCGAGCGACAGGAAGACAAAGTTGATGACGTTGAGCGAGAGCCCGCCGCCGCCGACGAAGTAGTTGAGTGACCAGGCGAGACCGGCAAGGCCGATGAGCACGGTCAGCACGGGGCTGTGTTCCAGCCGGTCGGCGGGGGTGGGGGCCTCGGGCTTCTCGGTCTCGGTTTCCTTCAGCGCCTCGGGATCGACGAAGACCTCGTCGCCGGCCTTGGGCATCATCGCGCGGTTGATGAAGGGCACGGCGATGAAGAGGGCCGCCACGATGGCGAGGTTGAAGGGCGAGAAGATCGTCTCGGAGGTCGGGATCACGCCGGTCAGGTCCTGGAAGGGATGCCCCTCGGTCGCGATCGACAGCGGCACGGAGCCCGCGAGCCCGCCATGCCAGACGATGAAGCCCGAGTAGGCCGAGGCCACCAGCAGGCGGTAATCCACCTTGATCTGGCGCGCGAGTTCCTTGGCGAAGAGCGCGCCCACGACAAGGCCGAAGCCCCAGTTGATCCAGCTTGCGGCGAGCGAGGTGAAGGTCACGAGCAGGATGGCGCCGCCGGGGCTGGAGGCGAGACCCGCGAGCTTCGCGAGGCCGCCTTTCACCAGCGGCGTCGAGGCCATCATGTAGCCGGTGACGAGCACCAGCAGCATCTGCATCGAGAAGGTCAGCAGCGACCAGAAGCCGTCGCCCCAGATCTCGACGATCTGCAGGGGGGTTGTGCCTTGGGTGAAGAAGGCGGCCGCGGCGGCCACGAGCGTCAGGATCATCACGAAGACAAAGGGGTCGGGGAGATAGCGGTCGACGATGCGGACCATCGGCCGTGAGAGTGCGTTCAGCATTGTTGTTCTCCTCTGCGAATCAAGTCGGGCGGTGGCTTAACAAGCGCGGGAAGGCGCCCCAACCGCAGAGGCGCGCTTGCAATCGCGCAAGTCATGTTCGGTCGCGGGGGCAGGGCGAGGCAAAAGAAAAGGCCGCCCGAAGGCGGCCTTTCGCAACTTTCCATTGCCGGGATCGGCGGCGATCAGGCCGCCTTGGCGAGGTTGCGCAGCACGTAGTGCAGTACGCCGCCATGCTCGACATATTCCACCTCGATGGCGGTATCGATCCGGCACTTGATCTCGATCGTCTTCTCGGTGCCGTCCGCATAGGTGATCTTGCAGGGGCAGAGCGCGCCCGGCTTGACCGTGTCTAGGCCCTCGATGGACACCGTCTCGTCGCCGGTGAGGCCCAGCGAGGAACGGGTGTCGTCCCCGGTGAACTCGAACGGGATCACACCCATGCCGACGAGGTTGGAGCGGTGGATACGCTCGAAATTCTCGGCGATCACGGCCTTTACGCCCAGAAGGTTGGTGCCCTTCGCGGCCCAGTCGCGGGACGAGCCCGCGCCGTATTGCTCGCCGGCGAAGATCACCAGCGGCGTGCCCTGTTCCTGGTAGGCCATGGCCGCGTCGAAGATCGGCATCTGGTTGCCGTCGGGGCCCTTGGTGTAGCCGCCTTCGACGCCGTCCAGCATCTCGTTCTTGATGCGGATATTGGCGAAGGTGCCGCGCATCATCACCTCGTGGTTGCCGCGGCGGGAGCCGTAGGAGTTGAATTCCCGCACCGGCACCTGGCGGTCCACAAGATACTGACCGGCGGGCGTGGTTTCCTTGAAGGAGCCCGCGGGCGAGATGTGATCGGTGGTCACCATGTCGCCGAGGATCGCGAGGATGCGCGCGCCCTCGATATTGGTGATCTCGCCCTTCTCGGCGCCCATGTCCTGGAAGTAGGGCGGGTTCTGCACGTAGGTCGAGGTCGCCGGCCAGTCATAGGTTTCGCTGTCGGTGGTTTCGACCGATTGCCACTTGTCGTCGCCCTTGAAGACGTCGGCGTATTTCTCCTGGAAGGAGGCGCGGGTGACGGTCTTCTCGACCAGCTCGGCGATTTCCTTCTGGGTGGGCCAGAGATCCTTGAGGTAGACGGGCTCGCCGTCCGGCGTGTGGGCCAGCGGTTCGCGTGAGATGTCGATGTTCATGTCGCCCGCCAGCGCATAGGCCACCACCAGCGGCGGCGATGCGAGGTAGTTGGCGCGCACATCAGGGCTGATCCGGCCCTCGAAGTTGCGGTTGCCCGACAGCACCGAGGTGGCGATCAGATCGTTGTCGTTGATCGCCTTCGAGATCGGCTCTTCCAGGGGTCCGGAATTGCCGATGCAGGTGGTGCAGCCGTAGCCCACGAGGTTGAAGCCGATGGCGTCGAGATCCTCCTGCAGGCCCGCGGCCTCCAGATAGGCCGACACGACCTGCGATCCCGGTGCCAGCGAGGTCTTCACCCAGGGCTTGCGGTCGAGGCCCAAGGCGCGCGCCTTGCGCGCCACGAGGCCCGCGCCGATCATCACGTAGGGGTTCGACGTGTTGGTGCAGGAGGTGATCGAGGCGATCACCACAGAGCCGTCGCGCAGGGTGTAATCCGCGCCCTCGACCTTCGCGGTCTTGCGCGGATCGCCCACGATGGGATCGGCGGCGGGCGCCTCGGCCATCATGTCGCGGGCTTCCTGCGAGATGTCCTCGCCGCGATATTCGCCGACGACTTCCATGAAGCGCGCCGCGGCCAGATCGAGCGGCGTGTGGTCCTGCGGGCGCTTGGGGCCGGAGATGGCCGGAACGACGGTCGACATGTCGAGCTCTAGCGTGTCGGTATAGACGGGCTCGTAGCCCGGCTCGCGCCACATGCCCTGTTCCTTGGCATAGGCCTCGACCAGCGCGATGGTCTCCTTGTCGCGGCCCGTGGTGTCGAGATAGCGCAGCGTCTCGGCGTCGATCGGGAAGAAGCCGCAGGTGGCACCGTATTCGGGGGCCATGTTGCCGATGGTCGCGCGGTCGGCGAGCGGCACGTTGTCGAGCCCGTCGCCGTAGAATTCCACGAACTTGCCGACGACGCCCTTCTTGCGCAGCAACTCGACGACCTTGAGGACGAGGTCGGTGGCGGTGGTGCCTTCGACCATCGCGCCGGTGAGCTTGAAGCCCACGACCTCGGGGATCAGCATGGAGATCGGCTGGCCGAGCATCGCGGCCTCGGCCTCGATGCCGCCGACGCCCCAGCCCAGAACGGCCGCGCCGTTGACCATGGTGGTGTGGCTGTCGGTGCCCACGAGCGTGTCGGGATAGGCCACCATCTCGCCGTTCTGGTCCTTGTCGGACCAGACGGTCTTGGCGAGGTATTCGAGGTTCACCTGGTGGCAGATGCCGGTGCCCGGCGGCACGACGCGGAAATTGTTGAACGCCGACTGGCCCCATTTCAGGAAGGTGTAGCGTTCGATGTTGCGCTCATATTCGCGGTCCACGTTCATCTGGAAGGCGCGGGGATTGCCGAACTCGTCGATCATCACCGAGTGGTCGATCACCAGATCGACAGGGTTGAGCGGGTTGATCTTCTGCGGATCGCCGCCCAGCGCCTTGATCCCGTCGCGCATCGCGGCGAGGTCGACCACCGCCGGCACGCCGGTGAAGTCCTGCATCAGCACGCGGGCGGGGCGATAGGCGATCTCGCGGGGGTTCTTGCCGCCCGCGGTCGCCCATTCCGAGAAGGCCTTGATGTCATCGGTGGTGACGGTGTTGCCGTCCTCGAAGCGCAGCATGTTCTCGAGCACGACCTTGAGCGCGATGGGCAGCTTGGAGAAATCGCCAAGCCCCGCCTTCTCGGCGGCAGCGATCGAGTAATAGGACACCGAATTGCCGCCGACCGTCATGGTCTTGCGGGTCTTGTTGCTGTCCTGGCCTACGGTGATGGGCATGAATGAGCCTCCCTGGCTTGACGTGAATGGGGGTGTTGATCGCTGTCTGCCCGATGCGGGGAGACCGATCAAGGGGGTCTGGCGGAAAATGTATACCATCGTGCACAAAAAATCCAGATGCGCCCGAACCGCCGGTCTGATCGCGGGCCATCGCAATTCGTTGATTGTTCATTTCACACGGTCATGGCTACATCCATCAAGGGGATCGTAACGAGGTTTCAGCCGATGAACATGCGACCAATGCTGTGCGCGATGGCTCTGGCGGGTCTGACGGCGGGGTCTGTCCTGCCCGCGGCGGCGCAGGCGGAGGACGCGCCCGTGGTGGTGGAGCTCTTCACCTCGCAGGGCTGTTCGTCCTGTCCGCCGGCGGATGCGCTGCTGCAGGAACTGGCCAAGCGCGACGACATCATCGCGCTGGCGCTGCATGTGGATTACTGGGATTACATCGGCTGGGCCGACAGTTTCGCGCGGCCCGCCTTCACCAAGCGGCAGAAGGGCTATGCCCGCGCCTCGGGCCGGACGGCCGTCTACACCCCGCAGATGATCATCGACGGCACCCATGACGTGGTCGGCAACCGCAAGATGGACGTCACCGCGCTGATCGAGCGCGCCGAGGACCGGCCGAGCCCGGTCTCGGTCGATCTCACCCGGTCGGGCGGCACGCTGAGCGTTGCGCTGTCGGCCAAGGCGCCGGTGGGCGCGGTGGAACTGCATCTCGTGCGCTACCGGCCCGAGGCCGAGGTCGCGATCCATCGCGGCGAGAATGCGGGTCACAAGCTGCGTTATTCGCAGATCGTGACCGATTGGGACGTGGTCGCGCGCTGGGACGGCACCGGCGCTTTCCGCACCGAGGTTCCGGTCAATGGCGACGCGCCCATCGTGGTGCTGGTGCAGAAGCCCGATTACGGCCCGGTCTTGGCGGCGGCGCGCTTGCGCTGACGTTTCATCTGCCGCTTCGGCTTCCAGCGGCGGTGAATCCAGAACCATTGCGCCGGGTCCTGCCGGATGCGCGCCTCGAGCCGCGCGCTCATCTCCTTGGTCATGCTCAGCGCGTCGCTATGGGCGATGGGCGCCTCGAAGACGCAGGTGAAGGACACGCCGTCGGGCTGGCGGATGCCGAAGAAGGGCACCAGCAGCGCGCCGGTCTTCAGCGCGATATCCGCCGCCGAGGTCAGCGTGGGTGCGGGCTGGCCCATGAAATCGAAGGTCGCGCCGCCGCTGTCATAGACATCGAAGAGCAGCACCGCCATGCCGCCTTCGCGGACATGGCGGATGAGGCCCATCGTGCCGCGGCGGCCCTGCTCGAAGACGGGGCCCGACAGCGCGTGCATGTTGCGGGCGTAATGGGCGTTGAAGAACGGGTTCGACATCGGCCGGTAGAGCCCGCCGATCTGGTAGCCGCGGGCGACGAGTGCCGCGCGGGGCGCTTCGAAATTGCCGTAATGCCCGGTGACGAACAGCACCGGACGGCCCTCGGCGCGGGCGGCCTCGATCGCGGGCAGGCCGTCGCCGGTGATCTCGGCATCCTTCATGCGGGTCAGCAATTCGGCGACGCCGTAATTCTCGATCATGGTGCGGCCCGCCTGGTCGGCGACCGCGTCGGCGATCGCCCGCGCCTCGGCCTCGGGCATGTCGGGCCAGACATGCGCCAGATTGGCCATGGCGCGCGCGCGGTAGCCCGCAAGCGGCGCGATCACTCGCGACACCGCCCGGCCCATGAGCCGGAGCCGGAGCCTTAGGGGCAGGCGCAGCGCCAGCCAGATCAGCGCGCGCAGGACGCGGTCGGTCAGCCAGTCGCCGAAGCGTCCGGTCGGGGCGTCTTGCGAAGGGTCGGCGGGCGGGCGGGACAATGTCGGGCCTCGGTCTGGGATTGCGTCCCCGTCTTAGGCCGCGCGTCCGGAGGCGGCAAGCGGCGGCTCAATCCCCGTCCTCGCCGGTGCGCAGGGTGATCTCGCCGCTATCGGCCATGGCGCGGATCGCGGCCACCACCTGCGCCTGCGCCTCCTCGATATCGGCGCGGGGGCTGCCGACGCGTTCGGCGGCTTCCTCGCGCAAGCTGGCGGCCATGCGGCGCGACAGGTTCTCGAGCAGGAAATCGACCGAGCGGTTCTGCTCTTCGCCCTGCGCGCCGCCGATGGCGAGGGCGAGCACGTCGTTGTCCACGTCCCGGGTGACCTTCGGCGCATCCTCGGGGGCGAGGCGGGTATAGATGTTCTCGAAGGTGAAGATGGCGCGGCGCACCTCTTCGGCGAAGGCGCTGTCGGTCTCGTCGAGACCGGTCAGCACCTCGTCCCGCGTCGAGGATTTGGAGAAGTTGAGAATGCTGCCGACGCGGTTCCCCGGATCCTTGTCGAAGGCCTTGGGCGGGCGCGCATCGAGCTGCGCGGCCAGCGACAGGCCGATCCGGTCCACCGTTTCGGGCGTGACGGCGGCGGTTTTCGACACCGCGTAGGTGATGCGCCGCGCGCGGGGGCCGGGCAGGTGGCCCAGCAACTCGGCGGCGCGGGCCACGTCGATCCGCGACAGCATCACCGCGGCCACCTCGATGCTTTCGGTTTCGATGAGTTTCGCCAGCGTCTCGGAGCTTTCGGCATTGATCCGCACCCAGGGATCGCCCATCCGCCGCACCCCCGCCTCCTTGCGGAGCCGCGCCGCGGTCTGGGGCGATATCTTGCCATCGAGCGCCGAGAGCGCGCCCGCCATGTCGCCGGGAAAGGACATGCCGACCTGCTCCAGCTCGTCGGCGAATTCGGTGATGACCGCGTCGAGCGTGGCGCGGTCGACATAGCGCATCGTGCCCAGCTGGTGCGTCAGTTCCGCCTGCAGCGTCTCGGGCAGGGAGGCCAGCGGCACGTCGGCCCCTTCGTTGAGCAGGAACTGCACGACGATCGCGGCCTTGGCGCGCTGCCCCAGCACCGCGGGCGCACGGGTGGCCACCGGGCGCGCGGCGCTTGCGGACAGGGCGGCGGGTTGCGGAACGAAGGGCGTGAGATCGGTCATCGGGCGCGTGGATTCCGGTTCTGCGAATGCTTCTTTGCTACGACCGGGGAGTTAAGGAATCTTCACCAAGCCTTGAGATGTCATGAAAAAAGGCGACCCGGAGGCCGCCTTTCGGAAAACGTCTTCTGGCGGGGCTCAGCCGCTCACAACTTTGCAGCTGCCGGTCTCGCTGTCGTAGACCATGCCGTCCGCGCAGCTGATATTCGCGGAATCGTGCCCGCAGGCGGCCATGGCCGAAAACGTCGAAGCCACGGTCAGGGCGAGGGCCGTCAGTGCCGTTCGGATCATCGTGTCATAACTCCCATTGAGGTAGCGGGAAGGTAGCATGGCCTTACCCCACGTCAAAACGGAGAAACCGCGACCCTACGCCGCGCCGAAGACCCGCGCGAAGATCGTGTCCACATGCTTGGTATGGTAGCCTAGGTCGAACTTCTCTTCGATCTCTGCGGGCGTCAGGGCCGCCGTCACCTCGGGATCGGCCAGCAATTCGGTCTTGAAATCGGCGCCCTGTTCCCAGACCTTCATCGCGTTGCGCTGCACGAGGCGGTAGGAATCCTCGCGGCTGACACCGGCCTGCGTCAGCGCCAGCAGCACCCGCTGGGACATCACCAGACCCTTGAACTTGTTCATGTTGGCCAGCATCGTTTCGGGATAGACGACGAGGTTCTCGATCACGCTGGTCAGCCGGGCCAGCGCGAAATCGAGCGTGACGGTGGTGTCGGGGCCGATATTGCGCTCCACCGAGCTGTGCGAGATGTCGCGCTCGTGCCAGAGGGCCACGTTCTCCATCGCCGGGATCACCGCCATGCGCACGAGGCGGGCAAGGCCCGTCAGGTTCTCGGTCAGGACCGGGTTGCGCTTGTGCGGCATCGCCGAGGAGCCCTTCTGACCTGCGGAGAAAAACTCCTCGGCCTCCAGCACCTCGGTGCGCTGCATGTGGCGAATCTCGGTCGCGATGTTCTCGATCGAGGAGCCCACGACGCCCATCGCGGCGAAGAAGGCGGCATGGCGGTCGCGCGGGATCACCTGCGTCGAAATCGGCTCGGGCGTGAGGCTGAGCTTGGCGCAGACATGTTCCTCGACCGCCGGGTCGATATTGGCGAAGGTGCCGACGGCACCCGAGATGGCGCCGGTGGCCACTTCGGCGCGGGCGGTCTTCATGCGGGTGAGGTTGCGGTCCATCTCGGCATAGAAGCGCGCGAAGGTGAGGCCCATCGTGGTGGGCTCCGCGTGGATGCCGTGGGAACGGCCGATACGCACCGTGTCCTTGTGCTCCAGCGCGCGTTTCTTCAGCGCGGCGAGCAGCTTTTCCAGATCGGCGATCAGGATGTCGGCGGCGCGGACGAGCTGGATGTTGAAGGTGGTGTCGAGCACGTCCGAGGAGGTCATGCCCTGATGCACGAAGCGCGCTTCGTCATTGCCGATGATCTCTGCCAGGTGGGTCAGGAAGGCGATCACGTCATGCTTGGTCACGGCCTCGATCTCGTCGATGCGGGCGACGTCGAATTCGACGTCCTGCGCCTTCCAGACGGCCTCGGCATTGGTTTTCGGGATCACCCCGAGGGCGGCCTGCGCGTCGCAGGCATGGGCCTCGATCTCGTACCAGATGCGGAATTTGGTTTCGGGCGCCCAGATCGCGACCATTTCGGGACGGGAATAACGCGGGATCATCGGGTGAGCCTTTCCGGACTTGTCATGAAGTTGGTGGCGGTCATAGACTGCAGGTGCAGCATGGACAAGGGAAGGTAGGTGCCATGACCGCACGAGCCCCGGCACGCCCTGCGCCCGATTTGCCGATTGGATTGTTCGATTTCGAAGGCGTCTGGCGGTTTCGCCGCAAGATCACGGACCGGAAACTCGGCCAGATATCCCAGGGACAAGGCACATTGCGCATGATCCGCGACGGCGGCTGCCTGCGCTACGAGGAGCATGTGGTGCTGGATCTGCCCGGTCAGCCCGCGATCGAGGGCACGCGCCGCTATCTCTGGCAATCCTGCCCGCGCGGCATCGAGGTGCTGTTCGACGACGGGCGGCCGTTTCACGTCATCGGGCTGCCCGATGCCGCCCCCAGCGACATGCATCCCTGCGAGCCCGACATTTACCGGGTGCGCTACGATCTGGGCGACTGGCCGGTCTGGTCGCAGGCCTGGGAGGTCACCGGCCCGCGCAAGGATTACCGCATCGACACGCTCTTCGTGCGCGACCGCGCGGCGGAGCGGTCCTGACCCGGGTCCGGGCCCATCGCGCGGCGCGCCCGCATGCTTGGCCCTTGCGCCGCATCGCGCCACGCGGCACAACACCTGCAACGACGAGGAACAGGAGGGGGATCACCCTATGACAATCGCGCTCAATCGCAACGTGCTGGCAGATGCCTTCGGGCCCAGCGAGGGCACCGCGCTGCGCCTCAAGCAGGCCGCATTGGTGGTGCTGGGCATCGCGGCCCTGGCCGTGGCCGCCAAGATCCGCGTGCCGATGTGGCCCGTGCCGATCACCATGGGCACCTTCGCGGTGCTGACCATCGGCGCGGCCTATGGCGCGCGGCTCGGTCTCGTGACGATCCTCGGCTACATGCTGGTCGGCGCGCTAGGCTTCGACGTCTTCGCGTCCTCTTCGGCGGAAAACGCGGGCCTCGCCTACATGATGGGCGGCACCGGCGGCTATCTTGTGGGCTACGTTCTGGCCATCGTGGCGCTGGGCCTTCTGGCGCGCGCGGGCTGGGACCGGTCGGCGCCGAAGATGGCGGGCGCGATGCTGCTCGGCAACGTGCTGATCTACGCGCCGGGCCTTGTCTGGCTGGGCATGCTTTACGGCTGGGACCAGCCGATCCTGGCCTGGGGCCTGTGGCCGTTCCTCGTGGGCGACGCGGTCAAGCTGGGCCTCGCGGCGCTGCTTCTGCCGCTGGCATGGAAGGCCGTGGCCCGCGCGCGCGGCTGACCACGGCTTAGACTGGCTGCATTATCGCATGACAGCGGCGCGTCGGAGAAATCCGGCGCGCCGTTTCTGCAAAGGGCCTTCGACATGATCCTGCAGACCGAGATCCCCTACGAGATCACCGCCGGGGCACGGCTGCCCGGCACGCGGCCCCTGGGCGATGCACCCTGGCTCATCGCCGACGAGGCCTTCGCCGCCCAGATGGCCGAGCGGGAGCGGCTGCTCGCCACCCGTCGCGACGTGGTCATCGCGGAGGATCCGGCGGCCCGGCCGGCGGTTCTGGAAATGCTCGACACGGTGCTGGAAGCGTTGCCCCCCGGCTTCGCGCGGCAGGGCGCGGAGGTCGTCCGGCCCGACGGCGTGACGGTGGGTATCGACCGGGACGACCCGCTGGCGACGCTGACCCTGCTCGTGCAGGAAGACTTCGTGCTGATGGAAAAGCGCGGCGGCGACGAGCATATGCTGACCGCGGCGACCTTGTGCTTTCCGGCCCAGTGGCGCCTGTCGGAGAAGTTCATGCGGCCGCTGACGACGATCCACGAGCCCGTCCCGCATTACGACGAGGGCGTCGCGCGGCGGGTGCAGCGGCTCTTCGACGGTCTGCAGGACGGCCGGCCGATCTGGCGCTACAACACGCTGCGGCATCGCGACGGGCGGCTGCATCAGCCCGACCGGCCCGATTACCCGAAATGGACCGATACCGAGGCTGCCTTTTTCCGCACCGAGCGGCAGGTGCTCTTGCGGCTGCCGGTGAGCCGGGCGGTGGTCTTCTCGATCCACACCTACGTGCTGGCCAGCGAAGACGCGCCGGGGCTGGGGAACTGAGGGCGGGCGCTCAGACGCCGACGATGGCGAGGATCGGGTCCAACATGCCCGCTTTCCAGAACACCAGCCCCATGCCGCTGAGCGCGCTGACATGCGCGACGGTGCGCAGGTGCAGGGCCGCGGCGATGCGCTGGAAGACCGAGCCGCGGCGCGGGCGCGCGGTGCCGGCGATGGCGTCGGGCGTGTGATCCTCTGACATCTGCGCGTCCGCCCTTTGATTCACCGCCTCCGCGTCGACCGCCTTCCACGCATCGCTCGCCGCGGCGCGTTTCTTCAGCGTGTCGGAGGCGGCCTGACGCGCGGCGGCAATCTTGGCGGCGCGTTCGCGGCCATGGCCGGGCTCGGTCACCGGCGGGCTGTCCTCGAACATCCGGGCGAGGCTTTCCTCGATCTCGTCGATGGAACGTTCGGTGATCGGCGTCTCGATCATCTCGCGGCGCTGACGCTTGGGCGAGACGTAAGAGCAGGAGGCCTGGAATTCCTCGGGGCTGAGCAGCGTCCGCTCGTCGAGCCATTCGACCCGCTCGGCGTCCACGAATTGCAGGCTGCGCATGACGATGTCGGACAGGATCTCGACGCTCTTGTCGATCGAGGGCGTCGCTGCTCGCGGGCGCGGGGCCACGCGGAAGGTCAGCCGGGCGCCGGATTTCGGATCGAGTTCGATGGCGATCTTCACCAGCAGCGTATCGGAGGCCACCGCGCTGTGCTTGATCGAGGCCTTGGGCCGCGCGCCGCTTTTCGCGTCGAACCGCTCCAGAACGTCGCGGACGAGCCGCAGGAACCGGTCTTCCTGCAGACCGGTCAGGCTGGGAACGACGAGGGCGGCATGGGGACGGACAGGCAGGGTCATGGGACACCAGCAGTTATTATTGTTCAACTGCCTGTCACGTTAGCGGGGCATTAGGGAAAAACTTGGGCCGAAGCCGCACCCATTTGAGCCCTTTTTGAAGCGCGGCCCGGTCAGCCGTCGATCCGGGCCGCCATGATCGCGATGGCCTGCTGATAGACGGTGGCGGCGTTCCAGGCCTGGATGGCGGCGAAGTTCGGCTGGCCCTGCTGGTAGCCCGCGCCCGGACGCCAGCCCTTCTGGCGCAGGAAATTCGCGGTCGAGGCCAGCGCGTCGGTCTCGTTGTAGAAATCGACCCGTCCGTCGCCATTGCCGTCGACGCCGTAGCGCAGCGCGTTGCCGGGCAGGAACTGGGTGTGGCCAAGCTCGCCGTGCTTGGCGCCCTTGGTGGTGGGCGAGATCGAGCCGCGATCCACCAGCACGAGCGCGCCGAGCGCATGCGGCTTGAAGAAATCCGAGCGGCGGCAATCGAAGGCCAGCGTGGTGATCGCCGAGACGACCTGGCTGTCGCCCATGAAGCCGCCGAAGGCCGTCTCCATCCCGTGGATGGCGATCAGCACGCCCGCGGGCACGCCGTAGGCGCGTTCGAGTGCTGCGTAGAATTGCGGGTTGCGCGCCTTGCGCTTGCGGCCCTGCGCGACGATCGTGTCGGCCCCGCGCACCTGCATGAACTTGTCGAGCGAGTAGCGGAAGCTTTTCTGGTTCCGGTCGGCAGCGATGGTGGAGGTCGAATACCGGGTATTGGCAAGCGCCTGCAGACCGCGCTGGCCGACGCCCGCGGCCTGCGCCTCGCGGGCGAAATCCGCCTTCCAGGCGTCGAAGCCCGCGGCGGTATCGCTGCAGGGCGCGGCGAGGGCGGTGGTGGCGCTCAGCGCGAGCGCACCGAGAAAGGCGGTCAGGGAAATGCGACGGGGCATGGAAAACCTCTTGGGCGGAATGGGGTCCGCCCAATGGTTACGCGCGAATGGCGTTTTGGCAATGCTGGTTTTCCCGGCCCCGGCGCGCGGGCTCAGAGCCCGGCGACGATTCCGGCCATCGCGCCGGAGCTGTCGAGCGCCACGAAGAGGCCCGCGAGACCCATGGCCAGCGAGGCCACGCGCATGTCCTCGCCGCGCACCACGTTGTGCACGAGCACCGGCACCGCCACGGGTAGCGACACGGTGGCGACCGCGATGGAGACGGCCCAGGTCGACATCCGCGCCTCGGCCGGGGTGATGCCGGCTTCCTGACGCAGCGCATCAAGCTCCGCCTCGCTGGCATCCCGGCAGAGCTCGTCGCGCAGATAGGCGTCATAGGCGCGCACATGGGCATCGAGCCGGACGATGCCCGGGCCATCGGCGGCATTGGCGGGCGCGGGGCTGCGCAGCGCGCGGACCCGGCGGGTCGGCGAGGCGGTCGGACGCGCGCGCACCCGGCGGGGCGCCACCGCGGGTGCGTCGGCGTCGGGCGCGTCGAAGGCCGACAGGAACGCGTCACGCGGCAGAAGCACGTCGTTGTCGAGCCAGATCACGAAGGGTGCGCGGATGTTCTTCAGCAAAAGCTGGGTGATCCCGGCGAGGCGGCGGCAGCCTTCCTCGCCCGAAAGCAGGCCCCGGCCCTTGAGCGACAGCGCCACGCGGGTTTCGCCTTCGGACATGTCGAGATCGAGCGACAGCACCGCGCGGTCGCAATCGAGCGTGACCCCGGTGAGCGTTTCGGTCGCGGCGGACACGGTGAGGCCGTGTTGCGCGGCGGCGGCGCGCAGCGCCGCGTCGATGCGCGAGAGCGACAGGAAGACTTCGCTTTGGAAAACCAGCTTGGCCGAGTAGGTCATCGAAATGTCTCCGGTGCTTGAGTGTGCGTGTGTGTGTGTGTGTGTGCGTTAACCGCAAGATCGCGGGCAAAGCGGACGGCATTTGGCAGGGGATGCGGTGATTTGCAGGCAGATCGCGGCGGAACCGCGTCGAGACCCGCCTTCTTCGCCGTATTCCTGCCCGAAAGCGCCTTGTTGTCGCCCGATACGCGACAATGGCGAGGACCGGCGCAATTTGTTTCGGCGGCTTTTAAGGCCCGGTCGGGGCCTTGTGCGGAGGGGCCCCATGGGCCGCTTGCCGCGGCGATGGCCTAGCGACTCACTGGCAGCGACGGAGGCCCAGATGGCCCCTCAACGCAAAAGGGCGCCCCGGAGGGCGCCCTTCGTCATTCGCTCCCGAGTTCGGGATCAGCAGCCGTAGTAAAGCTGGAATTCGACCGGGTGCGGCGTGTGCTCGTACAGCTCGAGCTCTTCCATCTTCAGGTCGATATAGCCGTCGATCTGGTCCTTGGTGAACACGTCGCCCGCAAGCAGGAATTCGTGATCGGCCTTCAGGCAGTCCAGCGCTTCGCGGAGCGAGCCGCAGACGGTGGGGATGCCCTCGAGCTCCTCGGCCGGCAGGTCGTAGAGGTTCTTGTCCATCGCCTCGCCGGGATCGATCTTGTTCTTGATGCCGTCGAGACCGGCCATCAGGAGTGCCGCGAAGCACAGATAGGGGTTCGCGGACGGATCGGGGAAGCGGGCCTCGACGCGCTTGGCCTTGGGGCTTTCGGTCCACGGGATCCGGACGCAGCCCGACCGGTTGCGGGCCGAGTAGGCGCGCAGAACCGGGGCCTCGAAGCCGGGGATCAGGCGCTTGTAGGAGTTGGTGGACGGGTTGGTGAAGGCGTTCAGCGTCTTGGCGTGCTTCAGGATGCCGCCGATATACCACAGCGCTTCCTGGCTCAGATCGGCGTACTTGTCGCCCGCGAAGAGCGGCTTGCCGTCCTTCCAGATCGACATGTTGCAGTGCATGCCGGTGCCGTTGTCACCATAGATCGGCTTCGGCATGAAGGTCGCCGACTTGCCGTAGGCGTCCGCCACGTTGTGGATGACGTACTTGTACTTCTGCAGATGGTCCGCTTGCTCGGTGAGCGAGCCGAAGATCAGGCCCAGCTCGTGCTGGCAGGACGCCACCTCGTGGTGGTGCTTGTCGACCTTCATGCCCATGCGCTTCATGGTCGAGAGCATCTCGGAACGGATGTCCTGACCGTGATCGGTCGGGTTCACCGGGAAGTAGCCGCCCTTGACGCCGCCGCGATGGCCCATATTGCCCATCTCGTAGTCGGTGTCGGTGTTCCAGGAGCCGTCGATCGCATCAACTTCGTAGGACACCTTGTTGATCTTGTTCGAGAACTTGACGTTGTCGAACAGGAAGAACTCGGCCTCGGGGCCCCAGTAGGAGATGTCGCCGATGCCCGAGGACTTGAGATAGGCCTCGGCCTTCTCGGCGGTGCCGCGCGGGTCGCGCTCGTAAGGCTCGCCGGTGTCGGGCTCGACCACCGAGCAATGCAGGCAGATGGTCTTCTCGGCGTAGAACGGGTCCACGTAGACCGAGTTGGTGTCGGGCATCAGCTTCATGTCGGAGGCTTCGATCGACTTCCAGCCGGCGATGGAGGAGCCGTCGAACATGAACCCTTCGTCGAGAAAATCCTCGTCGACCTCATCGGCCATGACGGTCACATGCTGCAGCTTGCCGCGCGGATCGGTGAAGCGAATGTCGACATATTCGACATCCTCGTCCTTCATCAGTTTGAGAACTGCGTCCTTGCTCATTCCCTGAAGTCCCTTCTTTACTTGAGAATTAACTGTTCTTGGTCGGTTAGAGCGCGTCCGGGCCGGATTCGCCGGTCCGGATGCGGATGGCCTGCTCAACGGGGCTGACGAAGATCTTGCCGTCGCCGATCTTGTCGGTCTTGGCGGCATCGACGATGGCCGCGATGGCGCCGTCGACCTGGTCGTCCTCGAGGACCACCTCGATCTTCACCTTGGGCAGGAAATCGACGACGTATTCCGCGCCGCGATAAAGCTCCGTGTGGCCCTTCTGTCGGCCAAAGCCCTTGACCTCGACGACGGACAGACCCTGGATCCCCGCTTCCTGCAGGGCTTCCTTCACCTCGTCGAGCTTGAACGGCTTGATGATCGCTTCGATCTTTTTCACGCCTTGCCTCCTCGTTTCCCGTTTGAGACGCTGCAGACCACGTCCCATGTGCGGGAACAATCGCCGGGCCGCGGATTTCCCGTGTGAGGAATGCCGGAAAAATAGGCGAGGTCAAGAATTGTGCATGTCGCTCAAGAAATAGGCAGAAGTGAATCACCATGCGCGCCGCACCGGTTCTGACCGCCGCCGAGATGCGCGCCTGCGAGGCCCGGGCCATGGCGTCGGGGGCGGTCAGCGGGCGTGCGCTCATGGAACGGGCCGGGCGCGGCGCAGCGGAGGCCATTGCCGCGCGGGCCGGCGCGGCGCGCATCGCGGTCATCCTTTGCGGGCCGGGCAACAATGGCGGCGACGGATATGTCATCGCGC
Organism: Roseivivax lentus; assembly: GCF_900156805.1. GTDB lineage: Bacteria > Pseudomonadota > Alphaproteobacteria > Rhodobacterales > Rhodobacteraceae > Roseivivax > Roseivivax lentus. The sequence continues at coordinate 93,641 of NZ_FTOQ01000006.1, forward strand.
GGCACCTGCGCGAGGCGGGCTGGGAGGTGCATGTCTGCGCCATGGGCGATCCTGCGCGGCTGCCGCCCGATGCGGCGGCCAATCACGCGGCCTGGTCCGCCATGGGGCCGGTCCATCCCTACACGGCGGAGGTCATTGCCGGTCTCGACCTGCCCGAGGACGCGCCGGTCGTACTGGTCGACGCGCTGTTCGGGATCGGCCAGCGCGCGCCGCTCTATGCGGTTGTGGCGCCCGCGCGCGACTGGATCGCGGCCCGCGCGCCCCGGCCCTTCGTGGCGGCGGTGGACCTGCCCACGGGATACGATGCCGATACCGGCGCCGCGCTGGCGGACACGCCGATGCCCTGCGATCTGGCGGTCACCTTTCATGCGCGAAAGCCCGTCCATGCGATGGGCGCGCTCGGCGCGGCGGAGATCGCGGTCGTCGATATCGGGCTTTCGTCGTGACCGACCGGGCGCCCCGGCATATCGGCCCCGGTCCCGCCATGCGCGCAGCGCTCACGAAATCGGAGGGCGCGCATAAATACGATCACGGCCACGCGCTGGTCCTGTCGGGCGGGGCGGGGCGCACCGGGGCGGCGCGGCTTGCGGCGCGGGGCGCGCTGCGGATCGGGGCGGGGCTGGTGACGCTGGGCGTGCCGGGGGCGGCGCAGCTCGAAGTGGCGATGCAGGTCACCGCGATCATGCTGCGGCGCTGCGAGGACGGCGCGGCGCTGACGGCGCTGCTGGAGGATGGGCGGCTCAACGCGCTCTGTCTCGGGCCGGGCCTCAGCCTTGCGCGGGCGCGCGCGCTGGTGCCCGTGGCGCTCGCGGAGCCCGCGCGCTCCGTTCTGCTCGATGCGGATGCGCTGACGGCCTTTGCGGACGATCCGGACGCGCTTTTCGCGGCGCTGCATCCGCGCTGCGTGCTGACGCCCCATGGCGGGGAGTTCGCACGGCTTTTCGGGGCGCCCGGCGACGATCGCGTGGCGTCCGTGCGCGCAGCGGCGCGGCTTTCGGGCGCGGTGGTGCTTCTCAAGGGCGCCGAGACGGTGATCGCGGCCCCGGACGGGCGGGCGGTCATCGCGTCCGCGACGGGGCGCGCGGCAGCGCCCTGGCTCGCGACGGCCGGATCGGGCGATGTGCTGGCGGGGATCATCACCGGGCTTCTGGCGCGGGGGATTGCGCCGCTGGAGGCGGCAGGGTTCGGGGCCTGGCTTCATGCGGAGGCGGCGCGGCGCGTCGGGCCGGGGCTGATCGCGGAGGATCTGCCCGAGGCGCTGCCGGGCGTGTTGCGCGATCTCGAGTGCTGAGCGGGCGAGATTATCGAGAATAATCTCGACGCAATTTTTTGGAAAAATTGCGGGGTGCTGCGCGCGGTTGGTGCGGCGCCGTCTGGCACCGGGCGGAGAGAGATTATTGGCAATAATCTCCCCGCAATTTTGGGAAAATTGCGGGGCGCGCGCCTTCGGCCGGCGGCCTTCTCAGGCGGGTTCCGTCACCGGCAAAGCCGCGGCGAGTTCGAGACCGTCCGCATAGATGATGTGCGGCGCGTCGAAGACTAGCGCGACGAGCGTCATCTCGACCGGTCCCAGCGTGCGGATGAACTCGCCGTCGACAAGCCGCGCGGCGGGCACGAGCGCGCGGGCGCGGCCGAAGATCGCCTGGGCGCGCCAGTCCCGGATCAGCACTTCCTGGCTGGCGGGCAGAAGCGCGTCCTGGTCGGGGCGGGTATGGCCGAGCGTGCCGGCGCGGATCGCGACCGCGTCGACCGGACCGGTGCGGATCACCACCTCGCGCAGGACGGCCATCCCGGCATCGCGGGTGATGACACGGTCCCCGGGCGAGAGAAATTCGGCCGGCAAGGCGCCGTCGAGCGTGAGCACGGATGTGCCCGCCGCGACGGCGTTCGTCATATCGTGGATGGAGTCGTGGCGCAGAGGGGCGGTGCCCCCCGATACGCGCCGGACCGTTTTCGGTTCCATGGGCGCTGTCCTGCTAGTTCCTGCCTCGTGTTTTCAGCACATTATGGCAATATCACGTTAATGTCGCGCTTTTTCTGGCGCGATTTTTCCCCTCGCATCCCGCCCGGGCCTTTGCTAATGAGCGCAGCGACTGGGGTCGGGCATTGCCCGGCCCCGTTTGGATATTGGCGGGTGTGGCGAAATTGGTAGACGCACCAGATTTAGGTTCTGGCGCCGCAAGGCGTGGGGGTTCAAATCCCTCCACCCGCACCAGAGGATGAGGAAAAGGACACCGAAATGCAGGTCACCGAGACCCTGAACGACGGCCTGAAGCGCGGATACGCGATCAAGGTGACGGCGGACGAGTTGGACGCGAAGGTCAACGAAAAGCTCACCGAGGCGCAGCCCGAGATCGAGATGAAGGGCTTTCGCAAGGGCAAGGTGCCCATGGCCCTGCTCAAGAAGCAGTTCGGCGAGCGCCTTCTTGGCGAGGCCATGCAGGAAGCCGTCGACGGCGCCATGAACAAGCATTTCCAGGACAGCGGCGACCGTCCCGCCATGCAGCCCCAGGTCAAGATGACCAACGAGGACTGGAAAGAGGGCGACGACGTCGATGTCGAGATGTCCTACGAGAAGCTGCCCGAGATCCCCGAGGTCGACCTGTCGGACCTGAAGATCGAGAAGCTCGTTGCCAAGGCCTCCGAGGAGGATGTGGACGAGGCGCTGAAGAACCTCGCCGAGACCGCGCAGGACTTCTTGGACCGCAAGAAGGGCACCAAGTCCAAGGACGGCGACCAGGTCGTGATCGACTTCGTCGGCAAGGTCGACGGTGAGGCCTTCGAAGGGGGTGCCGCGGAGGATTATCCCCTGACGCTCGGCTCCAATTCCTTCATCCCGGGCTTCGAAGAGCAACTCGTGGGCGTCAAGGAAGGCGACGAGAAGGCCGTCGAGGTCAAGTTCCCCGAGGAATACGGCGCCGAGAACCTGGCCGGCAAGGACGCGGTGTTCGACGTGACGGTCAAGGCCGTCAAGAAGCCCGTCGCGGCCGAGATCAACGACGCGCTGGCCGAGAAGTTCGGCGCCGAGGATCTCGAGGCGCTGAAGGGCCAGATCCGCGAGCGGCTCGAGGCCGAGTACCAGGGTGCCGCGCGCCAGGTGATGAAGCGCCAGGTGCTCGACGCGCTGGACAAGAAGGTCAGCTTCGACCTGCCGCCGAGCCTCGTCGAGGCCGAGGCCAAGCAGATCGCGCACCAGATCTACCACGAAGAGCATCCCGAGGATCAGGGCCACGACCACGGCGAGATCGAGCCCACCGACGAGCACAACAAGCTGGCCGAGCGCCGCGTGCGCCTGGGCCTGCTGCTGGCCGAGCTTGGCCAGAAGGCCGAAGTGCAGGTGACTGACGCCGAGATGACCCAGGCGATCATGAACCAAGCGCGGCAATATCCCGGCCAGGAGCGCGCCTTCTTCGACTTCGTACGCCAGAACCAGCAGATGCAGCAGCAGATGCGCGCGCCGATCTTCGAGGACAAGGTGATCGACACGGTCGTCGAGCAGGCCGACGTGACCGAGAAGGAAGTCACCAAGGAAGAGCTTCAGAAGGCCGTGGAGGCCCTCGACGAGGAGTGATCCTTTTCGCGACCGGAAAAGAGAAAGGCCGTCCTTCGGGACGGCCTTTTTCGTTGGGTCGGGGGTCGGGCCCCGGATCGGGCCCGGGGCGCGGCGTTACAGGACCCGGACGGGGGCGCCGGCGTTGAAGGCCCGCACGCAGTCGCCGGCCTCTTCATACATGGTCTGATAGGTCTGCAGCGCGCCGTAGCCGATATGCGGGCTGAGGATCAGCCGGCCGGCCTCGATCAGCGGGGCGTCGCGCAGGGGATGCGCGGCGGGCAGGGGTTCGGTGTCGAACACGTCGAGCGCGATGCAGCCCGGGCGACCGGCGCGCAGGGCAGGCACGATGGCGGCCTCGTCGAGGATCGGGCCGCGCGAGGTGTTCACCAGCACCGCGTCGGGCTTCATCGACGCAAGCTCCGCCGCGCCGATCAGCCCGCGCGTGCGCTCCGACAGGACGAGATGGATCGAGGCGACATCGGCCTCGGCCAGAAGGGCCGCGAGGCTGGGGGCCTGCCGCACGCCGACCTCGTCGCAGCGCGCGGGCGTGAGGTTCTCGCTCCAGGCGACGATGTCCATGCCGAAAGACCGCGCCATCTCGGCCATGAGCGCGCCGAGGCGGCCCAGCCCGACCAGGCCCAGCGTCAGCCCGTCGAGATCGCGGCCCGCCTCCGCCTGCCATCCCCCGGCATTCACCGCGGCGAGGTTCGGCAGGATGTTGCGCGTGGCCATCAGGATCAGCGTCATGGCGAGTTGCGTCGTGGCGGGGGTGCGGCTCGCCGTGCCGCAGACCGTGATGCCGTGCGCCGCGGCGGCCTCGGTGTCGATGGCGAGGTTGCGCATGCCGGTGGTCACGATGAGCCGCAGGTTGGGCAAGGCGTCGATCAGCGCGGCGGTCAGGGGCGTGCGTTCGCGCATCACGCAAAGCGCGTCAAAGGGTGCCAGCGTCGCGGCCAGCGCATCGGGCGCGATCGGGTCGCGGAAGACCGTCACTTCGCAATCCGGGCCGAAATCGGCGAAGCGCCGGGCGTAATCGTGGTAATCGTCGAGCACGGCGAGTTTCATGGTCGCTCTCCCTTGGGTCCGGGACAAGCTGGCGGGATCGGTCCGGGATGCAAGCGCAATCCGCCGGTGCGGTGGCGCATTCGAGGGCTGGAATGCAGGGCGCGGGCGGGGTGTTCGGCCGGGCGCGCGGTCCGCCGGGCCCGGCATCCCGCGCACGGGTCACATGTGACGGAAGTGATGCACCCAGCATTCGGCGACGAATTTTTCCATGCCCTCCGGGATATGGGCGATGGTCCAATCGGATCCCGCGAATTCTCCCAGGCTCGCTTCGCTGTCCCAGACCGAGATCATGGCATAGTCGTCCGGCTCCGCCTCTGTCGGGCCGCCGACGGTCACCTGCGTGCAGCCGGCGAAGCGGGCCACCGACGACCGGGCCACGGTGCGAAAGAGCGGTTCGAATTCCGCGCGGAGTTCGGGCTTGATGCGCACTCTGTAGATGCGGGTGATCATTTTGGCCCTCCGGCGTTGCGCGGCGTCTGTGGTCCCGAGGGGCGGCCGCGGGCTTTTCTCTGCGCCTAAACGACTATCGGCGTGGGGCGGCGTCAACCGGTTTGCGCAGGCGCGGGGCGGTGTCGGGCCTTCGGGACGCTAGGGCATGTGGCCGGGTCGTTCTGCGCACCCGGAAACGTGCGTAGATAAACGCGCAATGAAAAAGGCCGCGGGCGTGATGCGCCGCGGCCTTTTCGAGAACAATCGGTTCGGAAACCGGTGCTTACTTGTCGTCGTCGAGCTTCTCGTCCAGCTCGTCCTTTTCCTGGACGGCGGGCTGATCGGTGGCCTGCTCGACCTCGGTCTCCAGCTCGTCGAGCTGGGCGGCGCCCAGATCGTCGAAGAGCTCGGCGATTTCGAACTCGGCCTGCGCCTCTTCCTCGGCGGCGGCATCCTGGATGGTGCGGCCCGACGCCTGCAGCTCGGCCTCTTCGGGCGAGCGGGCGACGTTGAGGGTGATCGTGGTGATTACTTCGGGGTGCAGGTGCAGCTCGACCTCGTGCAGGCCCAGCTCCTTGATGGGCTCGCGGATGATGACCTGCTTGCGGTCGACATCGAAGCCCGCTTCCTTGCAGACGTCCGAGGCGTCGCGCGTGGTCACGGAGCCGTAGAGGTTGCCGCCGTCGGAGGCCTGGCGAATCACCACGAACTGCTCGCCGCCGAGCTTGTCGGCCACGGCTTCGGCTTCCTTGCGGGTCTCGAGGTTGCGCGCCTCGAGCTGGGCCTTCTGGCCCTCGAAGGAGGCGATGTTTTCCTTCGACGCGGTCAGGGCCTTGCCCTGCAGCAGAAGGTAGTTGCGCGCGAAGCCGGGCTTGACGTCGACGACGTCGCCCATCTGGCCGAGCTTGGCCACGCGTTCCAGAAGAATGACTTGCATGTGCGTGCTCTCCTTACTTCACGGCGTAGGGCAGAAGGGCGAGGAAGCGGGCGCGCTTGATCGCACGGGCCAGCTCACGCTGCTTCTTGGCCGAGACGGCGGTGATGCGCGAGGGGACGATCTTGCCGCGCTCGGAAATGTAGCGCTGCAGGAGCTTGGTGTCCTTGTAGTCGATCTTCGGCGCATTGTCGCCCGAGAACGGGCAGACCTTGCGGCGGCGGAAAAACGGTTTTGCTGCCATGGGTTATGTCCTTTTCTTCAGGCGATCAGTTGCGGCGCTCGCGACGGGTGTCGCGTTCGTCGCGTTTCTGCATCTGGGCCGAGGGGCCCTCTTCGTGGGCGTCGACCTTGATGGTCATCACGCGCATCACGTCGTCATGCAGGCGCATCAGGCGCTCCATTTCCTGGACCGCGTCGGCGGGCGCGTCGGTCTTCAGGAAGGCGTAATGGCCCTTGCGGTTCTTGTTGATCTTGTAGGCCATGGTCTTCACGCCCCAATACTCCGACTCGACGAGCGTGCCGCCGTTATCGGTGAGAATGGACGAGAAATGTTCGACGAGGCCCTCGGCCTGGGTGTTGGACAGGTCCTGGCGCGAGATAAAGACATGCTCGTAAAGCGGCATGTGGTCTCCGTTCATATGTCGGCGCATTTCATAGGACAGGCTGGTGATCCTTCCGCCCCTGTCCACGAGAGTCTGCGCGGGGTGATACGTCTTGCGAAAGGAGCGCTCCGTATACACGGAATGGCCGGTGGCGCAAGGTCCGCTTCCCGTGCGGAGGCCGGCGGGACCGGGCAGCGCCGTGGCGCCGTAGCGCGGCGGTGTTTCAGGCGAACGCGGCGGGCCAATTGTGGCGAAGCGGGGGCAGGGTGCCTGCACATTTCCCCGTGCGTGCCCCAATCCGGTCCGTTTCAGGCGATTAATTCCATTCCGAGAACAATCGGAGGAATTGTCCCATGGCCTATGTCAACGATCTGCACAGCACCGAACCGGCGGAGATGCCGGTGGGCCTGTCGATCCTCGCGCGCCTCTGGTTCGGCGCGCTCGGCCTCGGCTGTCTCGTGGCGGTTCCGGGGATCTGGATCGCGGATACCGGGCTCGCCCTGCCGGAGATCGCGCTGGTCAAGCTGGGCCTGTCGGTGTTCCTCGGCGGTGCCGGTCTGGCCGCCCTGGGCTTTGCCCGCCACGCCCGCTGAGGCGCCTTCCGCGCGGGTCCTGCGACGTCTGTGCGCGGAAAAAGACAAGTGTTCATAATTCCACAGGTTGTGTGATTTCTCATGGGCTTGGCGTTTGCGCGCCGAGCCGCATCTTCTTCATCACAACAGGCCACATCCGGCCAACAGATGGAGATATCATGAAGACGTTCGCCTTTGCCGCCGCCCTGACCGCCCTGCCGCTCGCCGCGTTCGCCGCGCCCGAGAAGTGGATCCTCGACCCGAGCCACAGCCAGATCGTGTTCAACTACAACCACCTCGGCTTCTCGACCACCTACGGGATGTTCTCGGGGTTCGAGGGCGAGATCATGTTCGACGAGGAAGACCCCGCGAACTCCTCCGTCGAGGTCTCCTTCCCGGTGATGTCGATGTTCACCGGCTGGGAAGCACGCTTCAACCATTTCATGGCCGATGACTTCTTCGGCGCGGAAGACGGCGACATGGTCACCTTTACCTCGACCGGTATCGAAGTGACCGGCGAGAACACCGCCGAGATCACCGGCGATCTGTCGATGAACGGCGTGACCAAGGCCGTGACGCTGGACGCGACGCTGAACCAGCAGATGGCGCACCCGATGGAGAACAAGCCTTGGGTCGGTTTCGACGCGACCACCACGGTGCTGCGTTCGGACTTCAATGTCGGCGCCTTCGCACCCTACGTCTCCGACGAGGTGCAGGTGATGATCTCGATCGAGGCCTCCAAGGCCGATGTGGACCAAGCCTCCAACTAAGCCGGTCCAATCGCGCATCGCGTGATGGTTCTGAACAGAGCGCCCGCCGGTTCGGTGGGCGTTTTTTTTGCCCGGCAGGCCTTGGGCCGGGCTGTCGCCGCGCCGTGAGGGCCCATTGCCTTGCTGCATGGCGGCGGGCCGGGCATGCTTTCGACGCGAAGCGCCGACATTGAGCGCCGCGATTTGAACAAGGCATTTGGAGCACGCGATGAATTTCCAGGACGCCGTCACGACCTGTTTTTCGAAATATGCCACCTTTCGCGGACGCGCTCGGCGGTCGGAATTCTGGTGGTTCATCCTGTTCGTGACCGTTGCCAACATGGTGTTGAGCATGATCGACGGGCTGCTCTTCGGCACCGCGACCGACGGGCAGCCGGTCTCGATCCTGGGGGCGCTTTTCTCGCTGGCGGTGTTTCTGCCCGCCCTCGCGGTGGGCGTCCGGCGGCTGCACGATATCGGCAAGTCGGGTTGGTGGTATCTGCTCTGCCTCATCCCCGTCATCGGCGCGCTGGTGCTGATCTACTTCTTCGTACAGCGCGGCATGGACGGGGTGAACGATTTCGGGCCGGATCCCTTGGCCGCTGACGGCTGACGGGGGCGCCCGCCACGAAAAAACGCCCGCCGGGAGGGGCGGGCGTTTTGTTTCGGTCAGGCGGCAACGCTGTGGATGCCTTTGTCCACCTGAGAATTAGCTGCCGAGCGCTTGCGCTTCCTCGACCAGCGCCTCGATCTTGTCGCCGGAGCGGCCGGGGATGCGTGCCTCGAGCACCGCGTCGGCGTTCGACGTGTCGCCGCCCGCCACGATCAGCGCGGCCATGCCGAGGCCCACATGCGGCTGGCAGATCACGGCGGTGAGGCCCGCTTCGGTGATCTCGTATTCGACGGCCTCATTGATGCGGCCGCGGAACTCTTCCTGACCTTCGGGGATCGCGCCGTCGACGGACTGGGCGTTGTGGCCCTTGTCGGTGGGCACGAAGCGGATCACGTCGCCGACCTCGGCTTCGATCAGTTCCTGGCCGAAGACCATGTTGTTGCCGTCCGCATCGCGGTTCAGCATCTCGATCTCGATGGTCTCGGCGAGGGCCGGGGAGGCGAGGGCGATGGCGGCGGTGGCGGTCATCAGAATGCGTTTCATGGTACGTCCTTTGGTTGGTTCGTTGCCTTGTTGGTACATAGGTGGCCCCTCAAGACGCGGCTGCCAGAGACGAGACGTCGCGGGAACTTCACGGTACCGAGAGCGGAGACGGATTTGCGTGCCGGACCGGGGTTTTGCGGTGGGGCGTGCTACGGATTTGGGGAGGTTGAGCGCGCGGGCCGGGCGGGGAACCGCGCCTGTGCCTTATGTGGCGTCAGGCGCGGGCGCAGAGGGTAACGGCGCCGGTCCCGCGGGTGCGGTCCCGGCGCGCGCCAATCGCGCGCCCGCGTTCAGGCGCCCGCTTCGGCCTGCCGGCGCGCGGTCAGGGTCACCCGCAGGCCCACGGAAAAGCCGAGCTGCCCTTCGTCCTGGATGTTCGTGCCGACGCCGAAGGTGCGGCGGTCCATGGTCAGGCGGCCATCCATCTCGGCCACGCCATCCTCGGAGATCAGCAGTTGGAAAGGCAGGGTCAGGGGGGCGGTCTCGCCCTTCAGGGTCAGCGTGCCGCGGGCCTCGTAGCCGTCGGCGACCTTGACGATATCAGCCTCAAAACGGGCGCGGGGATGCTCTTCGGCGGCAAGGAAATCGGGGCCCTTCGCCTGGCCCGTCACCGATCCCAGCGTCAGCGAGGCGATCGCCACCTCGACGGTGACATCGCCCCAGATGCCGGGCTTGTCCTGTTCCTCGAAGGTGATGTCGGCGGTCCAGTCGGCGAACTCGCCCGTCACTTCGGAGCCGTTCTGGGTGATCGAGAGGGCGAGCGTGCCGTCCTCCACGACCCAGTCCGAGGCCACCTCCTCGAGCGCGGCGGTCTCGGTGCCGGTCTCTTCGGGCGCGTACCAGCCCGCGGCGCCCGCGCCGCCCAGAACCACCGCCCAGACCGCGACGGCGGCGAAGGCGGGCAGAACGTGCCCCTGGCGGACCGGCACGATGCCGGCCTCGGTGCGGCCCGGCAGCATCCGCGCCAGCGTCGCGTCGCGGTCGATGATGTGGTGCTTGAGCGCGCCCAAGATGTGCGCCGCCAACGCCAGCCAGAGCGTCACGTTGAAGAGGTAATGCAAAGTCGAGAAGACCTCCGCCAGCGCCTCGTCCTCGGAAATGAAGGGCAGCGACTGGCCCAAGGGCCACCAGATCGGCGCGAAGCCCGTGGTGGCCGAGTGGTAGGCCCAGCCCGACAGCGGGATGAGGATGATCGAGCCATAAAGCAGCCAATGCGCGACGCCGGCGGCGAAGGTCTCGACCCGCCGTTCGGGATGCAGTGGCACGGGCTTGGGTTGCGCGATGGCCCAGAGCACACGCAGGATCGCCGCGAAGAGGATGGTGACGCCCAGCGTCTTGTGGATCGAGAAGGCGGTCTTCTTCAGCGCGATCTCGTCCTCGCCGCCCAGCGGCAGCCATTCGGCCCAGAGGCCCAAGGCGATGTTCGCGATCATCCCGAGGGCGATGATCCAGTGAAAGGATTTGGCGACCCAGCCGTAGCGGGTCAGGGTGTTTCCTGCGGGCATGTCTTGCGGGTCCTTCGATCCGTGATCTCGAATGTGGTTGGGTTCCAGATAGATGCCGCGCGCGCCGGAGCAATCGCGCAGGACCGCACAGCGGGTGCGCATCCCGTTGCGTCACCCGGCGCCGCCCGCTACACCCCTCGGACCACGCGCTGCGTCGGACCGGGGCCCGCCAAGAGGTCCGGGGGACAGAAATTCGGAGGACCTTATGAGCCGCGCTTTCCTCTTTCCGGGCCAGAGCGCCCAGGCCATCGGCATGGGCCGCGATCTGGCGGAGGCCTATCCCGCCGCCCGCGCCGTCTTCGACGAGGTCGACGACGCGCTGGGGCAGAAGCTTTCGGCGCTGATCTGGGAGGGCGAGGCGGAGACGCTGACCCTGACCGAGAACGCCCAGCCCGCGCTGATGGCCACCTCGATGGCGGCGATGCGCGCCCTCGAGGCCGCGGGCATCAAGGTGACCGATGCCGATTACGTCGCGGGCCATTCGCTGGGCGAATATTCCGCGCTGGCCGCCGCGGGCGCGCTCAGCCTCGCCGATTGCGCGCGGGCGCTGCGCATCCGGGGCCGCGCCATGCAGGAGGCGGTGCCGGTGGGCGAGGGCGCGATGGCGGCGATCCTCGGGCTCGATATCGAAGCGGTGCGCGCCATCGCCGCCGAGGCCGCCGAAGACGGCGTCTGCGCCGCGGCCAACGACAACGATCCCGCGCAGGTGGTCATCTCGGGGCACAAGGCGGCGGTGGAACGCGCCGCGGCGCTGGCCAAGGACAAGGGCGCCAAGCGCGCGCTGATGCTGCCGGTCTCGGCGCCCTTCCATTGCAGCCTGATGGCCCCCGCCGCGCGGGTCATGCAAGAGACGCTGGCCGAAATCGACATCAGCGCGCCCGCCGTGCCGGTCGTGTGCAACGTGCGCGCCGAGGCCGTGAGCGACCCGGACGCCATCCGCGCGCTGCTGGTGGAGCAGGTGACGGGCGTGGTGCGCTGGCGCGAAAGCGTCGCCTGGATGGCCGCGCAGGGCGTGGACGCCTTCTGGGAAGTGGGCGCGGGCAAGGCGCTTTCGGGCATGGTGAAGCGGATCGCGAAGGAGGCCGGGACGCGCAACATCGCGACGCCCGCCGATGTCGCGGCGGCGGCCGCCGGCTAGGGCCAAAAAGGGCCCGGCAGGGCCCGATGAGGTGCGACGCCTCGCTTAAGGTACGGGCGCCCCGCAGGGCGCGGAGACGGGAGAGAGAAAATGTTCGATCTGACGGGAAAATCGGCGCTGATCACCGGCGCCTCGGGCGGCATCGGGGGCGAGATCGCCCGCGCGCTGCATGGCGCAGGCGCCCAGGTGGGCCTTTCGGGGACCCGCGAGGCGCCGCTGCAGGAGCTTGCCGGGGAACTCGGCGAGCGCGCCTTCGTGCTGCCCTGCAACCTTTCGGATGCGGAGGCCGTGGCGGCCCTGCCGAAACAGGCGGCCGAGGCCATGGGCGCGGTCGACATCCTCGTGAACAACGCGGGCATCACCCGCGACAACATCTTCATGCGGATGTCGGATGACGAGTGGCAATCGGTGCTGGACGTGAACCTCACCGCGACCTTCAAGCTCTGCAAGGGCGTGATGCGCGGCATGATGAAGGCGCGCTGGGGCCGGATCGTGAACATCTCGTCGATCGTGGGGGCCACCGGCAACCCGGGCCAGGCCAATTACGCCGCCGCCAAGGCGGGCATGGTCGGCATGTCGAAATCGCTGGCCTACGAGGTCGCGACCCGCAACATCACTGTCAACGCCGTGGCGCCCGGCTTCATCGAGACCGCGATGACCGAGAAGCTCACCGACGAGCAGAAAGGCCAGATCATGGGCCAGATTCCCATGGCGCGCATGGGCACGCCCGGGGAGATCGCCGCGGCGGTTCTCTATCTCGCGAGCCCCGAGGCGGGTTACGTCACCGGCACCACGCTGCACGTCAACGGCGGCATGGCGATGCTGTAGGATACGGGTTGACGGCAGGGGCGGAAAGCGTTTGCCTCTGCACACCGCTGTGGTAAGAGCGCAGCCAGTTTTGGAACCGGGACACATATCCGGGCCTGACACCCTTCACCCCCGGGGCGATCCGGGGACATCGCATCTTCGGGGACATCTCCGGAGGCGCATATTGGGCCAAGTCGCCCGGACAACGATGAGGAAGTGACAATGAGCGACATCGAAGATCGCGTGCGCAAGATTGTGGTCGAGCATCTTGGCGTGGAAGAGGACAAAGTGGTCGAGAACGCCTCGTTCATCGACGACCTCGGTGCGGACAGCCTCGACACGGTCGAACTGGTCATGGCGTTCGAGGAAGAGTTCGGGATCGAGATCCCCGACGACGCCGCCGAGACCATCCAGACCTTCGGCGATGCGGTGAAGTTCATCAAGGAAGCCGCGTAAGCGCCCTTGAAAGTTCGTATTTTCGAAAACGGCGTCCTTCGGGGTGCCGTTTTTCTTTTGCGGCGGGATTCACCCGCCCGGCGCGCTCGGCTCGGCGATTCCCGGGCCTGCGCATGGGGATGGTAAAGGTGCGGGGCAGGGCGCGCAGTCGGCGCGGCTAGAGCGTCTTGCGATAGAAGACGCGGTGATAGCCGTCGACCTCGGCGCGATGCGTCTCGACAAAGCCCATCGCGGTATAGAGGCGCTGATTTCGGGTCATCGCGACATTGGTGCAGAGCCGCAGATCGCGGCTGCCCATCTCGCGCGCCCAATCCTCGATGGCCGCGATCAGGCGCTTGCCGAGCCCGCCGGCCTGCGCATCGGGGCGCACGGCGATGGTGTCGATCCAGACCGATCCGCTCTCGATCCGGGTGGTGCAGAAGCCTGCCGGGCCGCGCGCATCCTCGACCATGTAGCCGCCGCCTCGGCGGATCGCGGCGCCGTAATCCGCGTCCATCGGGGCCGGGCGGCGGCCGATCACCTCAACATAAGGCGCGAAGGCCGCCTCGGCGAGCTGCGACAGCGTTGCAGCATCGGCTCGGCGGAGGGCGCGCAGGTGCATGGCCCTAGTCGCCGGTCATCTGGGACAGGGAGCCCACCCGACCGGGCATCGCGTCGGCCTTGGCCGCGCCGCGCTCGCCCATGCGGCGCTCGCGCTTCCCGGCGGTCGAATCGCGGCCCGTCTGGTATTCCATCTCGGCATTCACCTCGGCGCCGAGCAGGATGATGAAGGCCGAGAGCCACATCCAGGTCAGCAGGATGATGACACCGCCGAGCGCGCCGTAGGTCTCGTTGTAGCTCGCGAAGTTTTTGGCGTAGATCGAGAAGCCGGTCGTGCCGACCATCCACAGAAGCGTCGCCAGAACCGCCCCGGGCACCACCCAGCGCCATTTCGGCGGCCGGCGCGACGGCGCGTAGCGGTAGAGGAAGGACAGCCCGCCCACCGACATCAGTGCCAGCAGAACGAATTGCGCGGCCAGCACCAGCGTCTCGACCGCGTAGGACACGCCCAGAAAGGCCAGCGCCGCAGGTGTGCCGATCATCATCGCCAGCGACACGAGCACCCCGAAGATCAGCACCGAGGTCAGCACGTAGGCGGTGAAGTTGAGCTTGAAGAAGCCCCGCCGCTCGCGTTCGCCATAGGCCACGTTGATCCCGGCCATCAGCGTCTTGACCCCGCGCGTCGCCCCATAGACCGCAAGCAGAAGCGACAGCATGGACAGCAGACCCGTGGCGCTGTCGGAGCCGCCGGTGACCTGGATCACCTGGTCCTGCAGGATGTTGGCGGCATTTTCGGGCAGCAGCATCGCCAGTTCGTCGAGCTCGTCCGCCACGTCCTGCGGATCCAGCGCGTAGCCCGCCACCGAAATGAGCGCGGTGACCGCGGGAAAGATCGCCAGCAGGCCGAAAAAGGCCACGCCCGCGGCGATCACCAGGACATTGTCCTCGATCGTGTCGGTGTAGACCCGCCGAAGGATCTGGAACCAGGCGCGCAGCGGCAGCTCTCTCGGGCGGGTGGCGTTGGCGCCGGGCGCGACATGGGGCTTGGAATACATCTGCGGTGTCTTCGCTCGTTCGTTTGGTCTGTCTAGGCGCCAAGACATAGCATTCGAAAGCCCCGACACCACCAAAGCCTGCCGAGATCACAAAAAACCCCGGCATCGGGGATGCCGGGGCAGTGGTCGACAAGCGCGGAGGGAACCGTCAGCCGTCGAAATCGATCTCTTCCATGATCCGCAGCGCGTCGGGGCGCAGGGCGGCGAGGTCCATCAGGTTGACGTCATCGGCGGTGAACGCGCCCCAGGACGCCACGGTCTCGGAGGTTTCGGCGCCGGGACGGACCGGGTATTCGTAATTCACCTCGGCATAGATTTCCTGCGCGTCGGAGGAGGCGAGGAATTCCATGAATTTCAGCGCGTCCTCCCGGTTCGGCGCCGCCGCGGTCATCGCCGCGCCCGACACGTTCATGTGCGTGCCGCCATCCTCGAAGGCCGGGAACAGCACGTTGACGCTTTCGGCCCAGGCGGTCTGCTCCTCGTCCTCGAGCATCTTGCCCATGTAATAGGTGTTGCCGAGCGAGATGTCGCATTCGCCGGCCCAGATCGCGCGGACCTGCGCGCGGTCATTGCCCTGCGGCTTGCGCGCGAGGTTGTCCTTGAGGCCCTGCGCCCATTCCTTGGCGGCGTCGTAGCCGTGGTGATGGATCATCGCCGAGAGCAGCGCGAGATTGTAGGGATGCGTGCCCGAGCGGGTGCAGATGCGGCCTTCCCACTTGTCCGAGGCGAGATCCTCGTAGGTGGTGATTTCCGAGGGATCGACGCGCTCCTTCGAGGCATAGACGATGCGCGCGCGGGTGGTCACGCCGAACCATTCGTTGCCCGGATCGCGGAACGCGGCGGGGATGTTCTCGACCAGCGCGGGGCTTTCGACTGCCTGCGTGACGCCCGCATCCACGGCCTGGCTCAGGCGCGCGATGTCGACGGTCATGATGATGTCGGCGGGGCTGCGGCTGCCTTCGGCGGAGAGACGCTCGGTCAGGCCCTCGTCGAGATAGACGACATTGGTCTCGATCCCGGTCTGCGCGGTGAAGGCATCGGTGATCGGCGCGATCAGTTCGGGCTGGCGCTGCGAGTAGATGTTGACTTCGGCCAGGGCCGGCGTGGCCGCGATCAGGGCCAGCGTGGCTGCTTGGATCGTCTTTGCGGGAACGGACATAAGCTCTCCTGTTGTCTCTGTGCGATCTGTTCCGATGGCGCAGAAATGCCTGACTGAAACAGTCGGGTCAATACCCGACAAAAAAAATCGGAATAAATTTTCGAAGGGAAAATGCCGGCGCGGCATTTTCGCGCTTTCTTGCGAAGAAAGCGGGGCGGGTGGTGGCGTTGGCGCGGTACGGGGGCGCGTTTGCGTGTGGCGGCGATGGGCCGGGGCTGCCGCGCGGCCCGCCTGCGACGGTCTGGATCCGGTTGCGACCGCCGGGCCGGGCGCGGTTTCCGCGTTCGGAAACCGGCCGCTTTTCCGCGCCGGAAAAGCGTCAGGCGCGGGACTTTTCGCGGGCCTTCGCCGCATCCCAGAGCGCGTCCATCTCCGCGAGATCGCTGTCCTCGGGCCGCTTGCCCTCCGCGGCGAGCGCGGCCTCCACCGCGCCGAAGCGGCGGATGAATTTCTGGTTGGCCGCGCGCAGAGCCGCCTCGGGGTCGATGCCCAGATGCCGGGCGAGATTGGCCATGACGAACATCAGATCGCCGAATTCCTCGGCCCGGTGGTCGGGATCGGTCGCGGCGCGCAGCTCGCCCGCCTCCTCGACGATCTTGTCGATCACCTGGTCGGTCTCGGGCCAGTCGAAGCCCACCCGGGCCGCACGATTCTGCAGCTTCACCGCGCGGGTCAGGGCGGGCAGCCCGGGGGCCACGCCGTCGAGCACCCCGGTCTCGGCGCGGGCGGCGCGTTCGGCGGCCTTCACCGCCTCCCAGTCGCGGGTCTGCTGTTCGGCGCTTTTCGCGTTCGATTCGTCGCCGAAGACATGCGGGTGCCGGGCAACCATCTTGTCGGCGATGGCATTGGCCACGTCGTGGAAATCGAACAGGCCCCGGTCCGCGGCGATCTGCGCGTGAAAGACCGACTGGAAGAGAAGATCGCCCAGCTCGCCCTTGAGCTCGTCCCAGGCCTCGCGTTCGATCACGTCGGCGACCTCGAAGGCCTCCTCGATCGTGTAGGGGGCGATGGTGGCGAAGCTCTGCTCCAGGTCCCAGGGACAGCCGCGGTCGGGATCGCGCAGCGCGGCCATGATCGCCAGAAGCCGTGGCATCCCGCCTTGCGGATCGTGGATCAGCGCGTCATCCATGGGGCATCCCTTCGGTCGTGTCTCGTCGAGAGGGATGGCCGAAGCCCCAGGAGGAGTCCAGCACATGCCGCCCGTCAACCGCATCGCCGAGTTCGCCCCGGACATGAAGACCTGGCGCCGCCACCTGCACGCCCATCCCGAGCTGGGCCTCGACTGCGTCGAGACCGCGGCCTTCGTGGCCGCGCGGCTGCGCGAGTTCGGCGTCGACGCGGTGCATGAGGGCATCGCGCGGACCGGCGTGGTCGCCGTTATCGAGGGGCAACAGCCGGGGCCCGTCACCGGGCTGCGCGCCGACATGGACGCGCTGCCGATGAGCGAGGAGACCGGCGCCGAACATGCCTCGACCAATCCGGGCCGGATGCATGCCTGCGGCCATGACGGGCATACCGCGATGCTGCTGGGCGCCGCGCGCTACCTTGCGGAGACGCGCAACTTCGCGGGCCGCGTCGTCCTGCTGTTCCAGCCCGCCGAAGAGACGATCGGCGGCGCGCGGATCATGGTCGAGGAGGGCGTGATGGACCGCTTCGGCATCGAGGAGGTCTACGCGCTTCACACCAACCCGTCGCTGCCCGAGGGCGCCTTCGCCACGCGGCCCGGCCCGATCATGGCCGCGGTGGACGATTTCACCATCACCCTGAGGGGGAAGGGCGGGCACGCGGCGCGGCCGCATATGTGCACCGATCCGATCCCGGCGGCGATGGGCCTCGGTCTGGCCATGCAGACCATCGCGTCGCGCAACACCGACCCGCTGGGGCAGATCGTGGTGTCGATCACCCAGGTCCATGCGGGCTCCGCCTGGAACGTCATCCCCGAGACGGCGATGATCGCGGGCACCGTGCGCACCTTCGATGCCGAGGTGCGGGACATGGCCGAGGCGCGCATCCGCAAGCTCGCCGAGACCCATGCGGCGGGCGCCGATCTGAGCGTCGAGATCACCTATGACCGCTCCTACCCCGCGACGGTGAACCACACCGCCCAGACCGCCTTCGCGGCAGAGATCGCGCGCGAGATCGCGGGTGCGGAGGCGGTGGATACGGACGCGCCGCCGGTCATGGGGGCGGAGGATTTTTCCTACATGCTGGAGGCGCGGCCCGGCGCCTATCTCAAGCTGGGCCAGGGGGTGGGTCCGGGCGTGCATCACCCGAAATTCGATTTCAACGACGCGGTGGCGCCCCTCGGGGCCTCGTTCTTCGTCCGGTTGATCGAGCGGCGGCACGCGCTGGCGCATGCGCGGGCGGCGGAGTGACGCGCCGCCCCTGACCCTTCACCTTTCCGAAAAAACGCAAAAGCGACGCCGGCAGAGGCGCATCGCCCGGGGAAAAGGACAAAGCCCGCCATGGCGCTCGAAGATGCCAAGACCCAGATCGACCACGCCTTCACCCGCGGCGACCCGCGCGGCCTGTCCTATGAAAACGCCTTCGCGGGCGCCACGTCCTTCCTGCGGCGCCGCTACACCAAGGATCTCGCGGGCATCGACATCGCGGTGACCGGGCTGCCCTTCGACCAGGCGGTCACGAATCGTCCCGGCTGCCGTTTCGGACCGCGGGCGATCCGCGAGGCCTCCAGCCTGCAGACCTACGACCCGCCCTATGGCTGGGACGGCTTCGATCCCCTGAGCGCCTTCGCGGTCGCGGATTACGGCGACATGGCCTTCGATTACGCCAATGTGGCCGAGGTGCCGGGCCGGGTGGAGGCGCATATCGCCTCGATCCTCGATCAGGGCGCCGCGGCGCTGAGCCTCGGCGGCGATCACTTCCTGACGCTGCCGATCCTGCGCGCCCACGCGGCGAAATACGGGCCCCTCGCGCTCATTCAGTTCGACGCCCATTCCGACAGCTGGCAGGACGACGATCCCACCCGGATCGATCACGGCACCTTCGTCTACAAGGCGGTGCGCGAGGGGCTGATCGACCCCGCCCGCTCGGCGACCATCGGCATCCGCACGACCAATCCCGACATGCTGGGGATCGCCAATCTCGATGCGCGGTCGGTGCATGAGACCGGGCCCAATGCCACGGCGGCACGGGTGCGCGAGATCGTGGGGGATGCGCCCGCCTACCTGACCTTCGATATCGACTGCCTCGATCCGGCCTTCGCGCCGGGCACCGGCACGCCGGTCTGGGGCGGGCTCAGCTCGGGGCAGGCGGCGATCTGTCTGCGGGAACTTGCCGGTTTGAACGTCGTCGGCGGCGATGTGGTTGAGGTCAGCCCGCCATACGATACGACGGGCGCGACCGCCATCGCGGGCGCGCATGTGGCGACGGAAATTCTTTGTCTCTGGGGATGGACCCGGAGAAGATAACACCGCGTTCCGGAACGACGTGCTCCAATCACAAAGGCCTGTATCAGTGCTGAAATTCATCTTCTGGCTCATCATCCTGCTGATCGTCGCGGGCGTCGCCTATATCCGCTTCGCTCCCTCCGATCCGGAGGTCTGGCATGTCGATCCGCAGGTCACCGCCGATCAGGACCTCGCAGCGGGTGTGCGACGGCGCCTCGACGCGGGCGAGGACACGCTGGCCGATCTCGACCGCATCATCCTGTCGACCCCGCGCACGGAGCTGGTCGCGGGCAGCGTCGCAGAGGAGCGGATCACCTATGTCACCCGCTCCAAGTGGATGGGCTTTCCCGATTACACCACGGTGCAGCAGGTCGAGGACCGCATCGAGATTTATGCGCGCGCGCGGTTCGGCCAGTCCGATCTCGGCGTGAACAAGGCGCGCGTCGAGGGCTGGCTGGCGGAATTGCCGCAATCGGAGTGAGGGGCGCTGGCCTGTCATGACCTGCGCGATCCGGTGCCCCCTTCGACCTGGGGCGCGCGCGGGATCGGCGCCTAACCGGCGCGGTCCGGCGCCGGGCTCATCGGCGGCGCGGGCCCGGGCTCGGGGTCGAGCGCGCTCGACAGGCAGCCCTCGTTCAGTTCGCGCCACATCGGGTTGTTCAGCGACATCTGGCATTGCGCGTTGAAGCTGCGCCCGCCCACATGCAGGCAGATCACCTCACCGAGCTCCACCCGGTCGCCCTGCGTGTCGGTGCAATAGCAATCGATCGTGGTCCCGTCGGGGCGCAGCAGATCGGCCATCGCCGGCGTGGCGGAGAGACCTGCTGCCAGAAGCGCTATGGCGGCCCGATGCATCATGTCGGAAGGTTAGGCGGTCCGCCTCCGGTCGATCAAGGGCCTCGTTGCCGCGGCCGGGCCGCGCCGGTGCCCTTGACCGCGCCGCGGCGGGTCGGCAAGACCGCGTGCATGATCCCGAATGACCGCCTTTTGCAGATCACCGAACGGTTCGAGTATCTCGAGGCGCGCATGGCGACGGGCGACGGCGACATCGCCGCCCTGGGCCGCGAATATGCCGAACTGAAACCCGTGGTGGACGTGATCGCCGATTGGCGCGCGCTGACGGACGAGATCGCCGAGGCCGAGGCGATGCGCGCCGATCCCGAGATGCGGGAAATGGCGGAGGAGGAGCTGGGCACGCTGCGCGCGCGCCTGCCCGAGGCCGAACATGCGCTGCAACTGGCGCTGTTGCCGCGCGACGCCGCCGATGCGCGCCCGGCCATCCTCGAGATCCGGCCGGGCACGGGGGGCGAGGAGGCCGCGCTGTTCGCGGGCGATCTGCTGCGCATGTATCAGCGCTACGCCGAGGCGCGGGGCTGGCGCGTGGAGATCATCGAGGAGCAGACGACCGAGCTGGGCGGGATCAAGGAGGTCACCGCGCGGATCGAGGGCGACGGCGTCTTCGCGCGGCTGAAATACGAATCGGGCGTGCACCGGGTGCAGCGGGTGCCAACGACGGAATCGGGTGGGCGCATCCACACCTCGGCGGCCACCGTCGCGGTGCTGCCCGAAGCCGCCGAGGTCGATATCGCCATCGACCAGAACGACATCCGCATCGACACGATGCGCGCCTCGGGCGCGGGCGGCCAACACGTCAACACCACCGATTCGGCGGTGCGGATCACCCATATCCCGAGCGGCATCGTCGTGACCTCGTCGGAAAAGAGCCAGCACCGCAACCGCGAGATCGCCATGCAGGTGCTGCGCACGCGGCTCTTCGATGCGGAGCGGCAGAAGGCGGCGTCGGAGCGTTCGGATCTGAGGCGCGCGCAGGTGGGCTCGGGCGACCGGTCCGAACGCATCCGCACCTACAACTTCCCGCAGGGGCGGCTGACCGATCACCGCATCAACCTCACGCTCTACAAGCTCGACCAGGTCATGGCCGGCGATCTCGACGACATCATCGACGCGCTGATCCAGGACGCGCAGGCGACGCTTCTGGCCGAGATGGGCGCGTGACCACCGGATCGGCGATCCTCGCCACGGCGACGCGGCGGCTTGCGGCGGCGGGCATCCCCGATCCGGGCCGCGACGCGCGGCGCCTCCTGGCGCATGTGCTGAAGGTGCCGCCCGGCCGCCTGACCCTGTTCCTGCCCGAGCCCGTCGCACCGGACCTGACGGTGATCTACAACGTCATGGTCGAACGCCGGGCGGAGCGGGTGCCGGTGTCGCACCTGACCGGGCGGCGGATGTTCTACGGGCGCGAATTCCTCGTCACCAAGGACGTGCTCGACCCCCGGCCCGAGACCGAGACGCTGATCGAGGCCGCTTTGGCCGGGCCGGTCACGCGGTTTCTCGATCTCGGCACCGGGTCGGGCGCCATCGCGCTGACGCTCGCCGCCGAACTGCCCGAGGCGACGGGCGTGGCCACGGACCTGTCGCGCGCGGCGCTGGAGGTGGCGTTCTGGAACCGCAACACCTTCGGGCTGACTGACCGGGTGGCGCTTCTGGAAGGGGCGTGGTTCGCGCCGCTGGCCCAGGGGCAGCGTTTCGACCTGATCGTGTCGAACCCGCCCTATATCGCGGCCTCGGAGATGGACGGGCTCGACCGGGACGTGGCCGAGTACGAACCGCGCATGGCGCTGACGGACGAGGCGGACGGTCTGAGCGCCTACCGCGCGATCGCAAAGGGGGCGGGGGCGCATCTGGCCCGGGGCGGGCGTGTTCTGGTCGAGATCGGCGCCGCGCAGGGCGCCGCGGTGTCGGAGCTTTTCGCCGCGGCGGGCTTTGCGGAGGTGCGCGTTCTGCCCGATCTCGACGGGCGCGACCGCGTCGTCGCCGCCGCCGACCCGGCGCCCTGAGCCGCGCCCGGGATGTCGCTTGCGGGATTTCTCCTCGTTCTCTCGGCCGCGATCTGCCACGCGACCTGGAACCTCTTCGTCAAGCGGCTGAACGCGGGCGCGGAGCTTGTCTGGCTGTTCTCGCTCGTCTCGGTGGTGATCTACGCGCCGCTCGGCCTCTGGATCGCGGCGGGCTGGGCGACCTTCGCGCTGACCGATCTGTGGTTCATCGCCGGCAGCACAATGCTGCATCTGGCGTATTTCCTGCTGCTGCAGAAAGCCTACAGCGTGGGCGACCTTTCGGTCGTCTATCCCACCGCGCGGGCCACGGGGCCGGTCCTGTCGGGCAGTTTCGCGGTGCTCGTCCTCGGCGAGGCGTTGAGCCCGCAGATGGCGGTGGGTGCGGGCATCATCGTCTTCGGGGTCTTCATGCTGACCGGCGGGCGGCGCAGCTTTTCCGGCGGGGCAGGGGCGACCTCGCTGCTGTTCGGGATGGCCACCGGCGCGCTGATCGGCGCCTACACGGTCTGGGATGCCTATGCGGTCACCGCGATCCTGATCCCGCCGCTTCTGCTGGAATATGCCTCGAACCTGTCGCGGCTGGTGCTGCTGACGCCGGTGGCCTGGCTGCGCCGGGCGCGGGTGGCGCGGCTCTGGCGCGAGGAGCGGCTGGGCGTGATGGTCATCGCGGTGCTGAGCCCCCTGGCCTATATCCTCGTGCTGATCGCGATGCGCTTCACCCCGGTGGTCTACGTAGCGCCGCTGCGCGAGGTGTCGGTGCTTCTGTCCGTGCTCGCGGGCAGCCTGATCCTCGGCGAGGGCGATCTGCGCCGCCGGCTGTCCTGGGCGGCGGTGATCCTGTGCGGCGTGATCCTGCTGGCCAGCGCCTGAGACGGCGCAAATCCGCAAAATCCGGGGGATTTTCGCCGCAAGACGCGGTTTTCCCGCGAATTTGCCGCTTTTTGCGCGATCAGGCCTTGTGAAACGCGGACAGCCATGTTTACTCAAGCGCACCGGGCAATGGTTCGGACGGGATATCCCGTCGCGCCCGGTACCAAGCCACAAAGCAACCGTGATCCTGTGAGGCGGGCGCAGAAAAGCGCCGGAGGATCACGAACCACAGTCAGATACAGGACTGAAACCGCGCTATGAGATCTTCCAAGTCACGGTCCCGTCCCAAGGGCAACCGCAACCGGAACACGATGGGCAACGTCGTCAACCGTGTATTCGACAGCTCCGGCCCGGACGGCAAGGTGCGCGGCACGCCGCAGCAAATCATCGACAAGTACAACCAGCTCGCCCGCGACGCGCAGCTCGGCAATGATCGCGTTGCCACGGAAAACTTCCAGCAGCACGCCGAGCATTACCAGCGCATGCTGAGCGAGGCGCAGCGCGAGCAGGACCAGAAGCGCGAACAGCAGGAGCGGGAAAACCGCGAACGCCAGGCGCAGCGGGACCGCGAACGCAACGACCGCGACGGCGACGACAAGAGCCAGCATGGCGGGCATGACAGCGGCGACGACCAGCGTGGCCATGACGGCAACGATCCGGGCCGCGCGCCCCAGCCCGAGACCGCTGGGAACGGCGATGGCGGCAATGGCAACGATGGCGGCCAGTCGAACAACGGCGGCAATGGCGGCGGCAACGGCAACCAGGGCGGCAGCAACCGCCGTCGCCGGGGCAAGTCCGCGGGCGGCGAGGGCGGCAGCCAGGACGCCGACGTGGTCGATCTGAACGCCGATGACGACGAGTCGCATCTCGTCGAGACGCCGGAGAATGCCGAGAAGCCGAAACCGAAGCGCAAGCCGCGCCGCAAGCCCGCGGAGGCCCAGGAAAGCGGCCAGACGCCGGCCCCGGCCGAGGATGCCGCCAACGAAGGCTAGGCCGCGCGCGCGACGATCATGGAATTGAGAAGGCCGGTCCCGGGACCGGCCTTTTTTCGTGGCGTGTCAGCCCGCGCGCGATCCGCGGCTAGCCCGCGGCACGGGCCGCGGCGATCGCGCGGGCCAGGGCGCAGAAGCCCTCGAGGGGAATTTGTTCGGCCCGCTCGGTGGGCGCGATCCCGGCCTCGCGCAGAAGCGTCTCGATCGCGGGATGCAGGCCCTTCAGGCTCGCGCGCAGCATCTTGCGGCGCTGGTTGAAGGCGCGGGCCACGACCTCTTCGAGGATTTTCGCGTCGGCCGGGAATCGCGGCTCGGGCAGGGCCGTCAGATGTACCACGGCCGAGGAGATCTTGGGTGGCGGGGTGAAGGCCTCGGGTGGCAGGGTCATGACGATGCGCGCCTCGCTGCGCCATTGCGCCAGGAGCGCCAGCCGCCCGTAGGTCTTGGAGCCGGGGGCCGCCACGATCCGCTCGGCCACCTCTTTCTGGAACATCAGCGTGAGGCTCTGCCAGAAGGGCGGCCAGTCTTTCGGCGTCAGCCAGCGCACGAGCAGTTCGGTGCCGATATTGTAGGGCAGGTTGGCCGCCACCGCGATGGGCGGGGTCAGATGCGCCAGCGGGTCCACGTTGAGCGCGTCGCCCTCGATCACCTCGAGCCGCCCGGGATAGGCTGCGGCGATCTCGGCCAGCGCGGGCAGGCAGCGGCTGTCCTTCTCGATGGCGAGAACGCGGCGCGCGCCGGAGGCCAGAAGCCCGCGGGTGAGCCCGCCGGGCCCGGGCCCGACCTCGAGCACGTCCATATTGCTCAGATCGCCCGCCGCGCGCGCGATCTTGGCGGTGAGGTTCAGGTCGAGCAGGAAATTCTGGCCAAGCGCCTTCTTGGCGCGCAGATCGTGGGTGGCGATCACCTCGCGCAGGGGCGGCAGCGTGTCGAGACCGCTCATGGCGCTTCATCCATTGCGTGAAGAGGGCGGTGCAACGCCTTGTTGCAGAATAACAAAAGTGCATACGAAGGGCGCGATGCGCGCCGCCTCTGCGCTTCATCTTTCCCGAAAAACGCAAACGCGCCATAACCGGATGCGCCGTATTCAGAATATCGCGCCCCGGTGCCGCCCCGCCTCATTCCGCGCCGCCCGCCATGCGCCAGGCGAGCCGCAGCGCCACCACGGTCGAGGACGGATTGGCCACACCCTGTCCCGCGATATCGAGCGCGGTGCCGTGATCGGGCGAGGTGCGGATGAAGGGCAGGCCCAGCGTCACGTTCACGCCCCGGTCGAAATCGAGCGTCTTGATCGGGATCAGCGCCTGGTCGTGATACATGGCGATCGCCACGTCGTAGCGCGCCCGGGCCGCGGCGTGGAACATGGTGTCGGCGGAAAGCGGGCCCGCGATCTCCATGCCCTCGCCGCGCAGGCGGTCGAGCACGGGGGTGATGACCTCGATCTCCTCGCGGCCCATCTTGCCGCCTTCGCCCGCATGGGGGTTCAGGCCCGCCACGGCGATGCGGGGGCGGGGGATGGCGAATTGCGCGATCATCGCGGCATGGGTGATGCGGATGCGGCGTTCCAGAAGCTCGGCGGTCAGCGCGGCGGGCACGTCGGACAGCGGGATGTGGATCGTCGCGGGCACGACGCGCAGCTGGTCCGAGGCGAGCATCATCACCACCTCGTCGGCCTCGGCCAGATGGGCGAGAAACTCGGTATGGCCGGGAAAGGCGAAGCCCGCGCCGTCGGCCAAAGCCTGTTTGTGGATGGGCAGCGTGCAGAGCGCCGAGGCCTTGCCGGTCGCCACGAGATGCACGCCGCGTTCGATGGCCGCGATCACCCCGCGGGCCTGCGCGGCCTGCGGGGTGCCCGGCGTGCGCGCGCCCGCCATCTCAAGCGGCAGGACCGGCAGCCCGTCGCGGGCGGCCTCGGCGGCATCCTGCGGCTGGGTGATCGCCACGATGGGCGCCATGTCGTCCGGCACATGGGCCGGATCGCCGATCAGGAAGAACGGCACCTCGGCGCCGAGGATGCGCCACGCGGCGGGCGCAAGCTCGGGTCCGATGCCCGCGGGCTCGCCGCAGGAGACCGCGATCGGGCCGGGGCGCGCATTCCGGGCAGGGCTCATTCTTCGACGATATAGGCGTCGGCGCGCAGCTGGGCGAGATAGCCGTCCGCCAGCGCGCTGAGGCGGCGGTTGCGCAGCCCGAGGGCGAGGTCCTCCCGGTCGCGGCCCTCGACCACGGCGCGCGTGCGCCCGCAGAGCATCAGCACCATGAGGTTGTCGCCGCGGGTCAGCGCGCTCGACACCTCGCCGGCATCGAGCTTCGACAGCTCGAAGGCGATGTCGGTGGGCAGGTCCGACGGCGGCAGGCTTTCGCGGTTGAGCCGGCTTTCGGGCTGGCCCTGCGCGATGCCGTAGAGGTCGTCGCAGCGGTCGGTCTGGCTGTCGATGACACGCGCCCGGGCGAGGTTCTCGGGCGTGCGCCCTCCGGGCAGGTAATAGGCGGCGTATTCGACGGCGGCATATTCGGGCGCGCTGTAGCCGGTCTCCTCGATGCCGCGCAGCTGGAAGAGGGCGATGGCGTTCGGGATCGGCAGCGGCTCGCTCACCTCGCCCGGGGACAGGCCGAGGATGATCGGGCGCAGCTGCGGAGGCAGGTCGGTCAGGTCCTGCCAGGGCAGGCGGCCGCCGGCATTGCGCGTGGCGGTCGCGGAATATTGCCGCGCGAAGGCCGAGAATTCCCCCTCGGAGGTCGATTGCGCGATCCGGTTGGCGCGCGCGCGCACCGCCTCGGCCTGCGGTGGCGGGGCGGGCATGATGATCTCCGACAGGAGCACGCGCACGTTGGAGCCGTCGGCACCGCCCGAGATCGCGCGGTCCACCTCGGTCTCCGAGACATTGGCGCGGCCCGCGAAGCGCTGCTGCACGAGAATGCGCCACGACAGGCCCGCGCGGACGAAATCGCGGAAGGTCTCCTCGGCCACACCGGCCTGGGCCAGCGCGCCGATGAATTCCTCGCGGGTGAGATTGGCGCGTCCGGCGAATTCGCCCTGCGCCGCGATGATGTCCTCGGACGAGGGATCGATGCCCGCCGCGCGCGCGGCCTGCAGCCGCAGCCGGTCCTCGATCAGCGCCTCGCGGGCGGCCTCTTCGGAATTGCCGGGCGCGTTAAGCGCCTGCAGCATCCGGGCGCGCTGGTCGATCTCGTAATTGGTGATGACCGCGTCGTTGACCCGGATCGCGGGGGCGAAGAGGTTCTGCGCGGGGGCCGCGGCAGGTGCCAGGGCCACCGTCAGCGCCACCAGCGCCACGGATACGATCGCGCCGATCTTGGGGGTCGGGATGCGGGTCAGAAGCTCGAGCATGTGCGGCGGTACTCCTTCGCGCTGCCGCCGGTGCTGAAGCCTTTCAGCAGGACGGTCAGGCCGATATCTGTGGACGGCTCAAGGTTAGTGGATGAGGCGAAGCGGCGCGAGACCGAAATCTCCGCCGAGACGCATTCGTTCTGCCAGGTCACGCCGAGCCCGGCGCGGTCCGAGCGGTTGTCGCCCAGATCGTAGCGCCAGAACCCGTCGGCGGACCATTGCGGCGTGAAGATGTAGGATCCGTCGACCGTCCATTCCGACTGGGTATCGCTGCGATCCTCGTCCGGATCGGCGCGCAGGAGCAGGTAGGCGGCCCCCAGGTCCATGCGCGTCGTCTCCCATTCGGCGCGGGCCTCGACCTTGGTCCAGGCGCGGTCGTCGATGTCGAGCAGCCCGCGCCCGGTGAAGAGGAACCCGCCCCGGGTTTCGAAATGCGAGGCGATCAGCAGATCCGAGGTGGAAAAACCCAGGCCCGAGGAGCGCGTGAAGGCAGCGTCGTCATCGGCGCGCCAGACCTGGCCCATGGTGAGCCCGGCCTGCCAGCCGATCGGGTTGCGGTGATGCCAGCGCAGGCCGAGCGCGGTGACCCGGCCGCGTTCGCGCCGGTCGGTCGCGGGAAAGCGCGACAGCGACAGAAGGTTGCCCTCGTCGAATTCCTGCCGCGTGCTTTCATCGGCGGCGGTGGTGGGCCGGTCGCCGCCCGACCAGGCGATCTGTGCCAGCGGCTCCACCAGCGTGGCGCTGCCGCCCGGGCCCCGGCGCAGCCAAGGCCAGCGCAGCTCCAGCGCGGCGGCGGGGGTCAGCACGTTGGCCTCGGGTTCTGAGAAGGCGTCCTGCTCGATGCGGATGTGATCGGCGCTGATCTGCCCCAGCAATCCTGCGCGCAGGCCCGCGGGCAGCGTGTAGCGGTCGCGCCAGGACAAGGTGGCGGACAGCCGGCTCACGTCGCGGCCATCGACCACGCTGTCGGCATCGTCGCCGTCGGTGTCGCGGTCGGAGGGACGGTAATGGGTATGCGCCTCGGTGCTGAGCCGCAGCTCGCCGCCGATCGCGCGGGGAAAGAAGCGCCGTTCGAAATCCACGTCGAGAATGGCCGAGGGCCGCGTCTCGGTCGTGTCTTCGTCGCGCAGGGATTCGTAGTAATCCACCCCGGCGGCGAAGGCGGTGTCGCGGCTGTAGCGGCTGACGGTGGCGAAATTGCGCAGCCGGTCGGCCGAGGAATAGCCGTAAAGGTCGAGATAGGCCTCGTCGGAGACCGATTGCAGGCCGAAATTCAGCTTGTAGTCGCGGGGCAGGTCGAAGCTGCCGTCGACGAAGGCATAGGCGCGGATCCCGTCGAAGAGCGAATCGCGGCTGGCGGCGGTGTTCACCTCGATGTCGCCGTAGCGGAAGGCGCGGCGGTAGCGCAGCTCAAGCGTGGAGCTTTCGGTCGAGAGATACGGCGTGACGGTGACGTCCTGATGGGCCCCCAGCGGGATGAAATACGGCACCTTGATCCCAAACCCCAGAAGCGAGGAGGTGCGGAACTCGGGCGGCAGGAAGCCGCGGGCGCGCGTCAGCGTCGGATCGGGAATGCGCAGCTGCGGGAAATAGAGCACCGGCACGTTGAGGACGTGGAAGGTCGCGTTGTCGAAATAGATCTGGCGGGCCTCTTCGTCATGCACGACCCGGGCGGCGCGGATCTGCCACAGCGGGGTCTGGTTGCGGCCGCAGACCTGGCAGGAGGTGACGGCGACCTTCGACAGCTGCGTGTAGCGTCCGCCGAGCCGCCGGGCCTCGACCGCGGCCAGTTGCAGCTGCTCGTCGAGCACGATGCGCGCGCCCGCGAGAATGCCGTTGCGGAACCCGTCATCGAGCGTCGCGGAGGTCGCGGTCAGCACGTCGCCATTGGGCTCGACGATGCGGATCGGCCCGTCGAGGCTCAGCGTGCCGGCCTCCTGGTCGAAGACGATCCGCTGGGCGGTCAGGCGGCGGCCCTGGTAGATCGCCTCCACGTTGCCTTCGGCGACGAGGATGCTGTCGGCCTCCACATAGACGATATCGGCCACCAGGAGCGCGGTGTCCTGCACCGTCGCGGCGCTGCCGGCAGAGGCGGGCGGCGGCAGGGTCTGGGCGTGGAGCGGCGTCACCGCAAGACAGGCGGCGAGCCACGCGGCGGCGATGCCGGCGGAAAACGCCGCCGGGCGCAGGCGCAGAGACTGGCGGAAACGACGAGACGGCACCGGTTTCATCCGTCCTCCCGCTGCAACAGGAACCCCAGCGCCAGCAGCAGCGAGGCCGCGGGCGGCACCCAGGCCGCCACGAGTGGCGCAAGCTGGCCGCTTTCGCCGAGGATCTGCGCGAAGTTGCGGATGTAGAACAGCCCGAAGCCGATGAGCACCGCCGAAAGCACCGCCACGCCCGTCCGCGCGATGCGGGCATGTTCCATGGTGAAGGCCGCCCCCACGAGAATGAGCGAGACGAGGAAGATGGGCCGCGCCAGTTCCATCTGGAACCAGACCGCGTGGCGCCGGGCGGAAAAGCCCGCCTGTTCGAGATCGGAGATGAAGCGCGGCAGGTTCCAGATCGAGATCGCCGAGGGCTGGCCGAAGCGGTCGCGGATGCGTTCCGGCGTCAGCGATGAGGGAATGTCGATCGTGTCGTAGAGCTGCGCATTGGCCTCCGCATTGACCCCGGGGCCGAGCGGCCAGGTCTTCACGTCGCGCAGCGTCCAGGCGCCTTCGACCAGCTCGGCCTCGCGGGCCAGAAGCCGGCGCACGGGGCCGATCTCGGCGCGGTATTCGAGGAAGGAGACGTCGTAGAGCAGAGTCGCATCGGCGTTGGCGCGGCTGGCGCGGATCACCGTCTGGCCGGTCTCGTCGCCCTGGCGCAGCCACAACCCGCCCGAGCCGATGGAGATGACCGAGCGGCGGCCATCCTCGTAAAGCTCCTTCAGCTCGCTATAGCGCTGCGAGGTGGCGGCGACGATGGGATTCATCGCGGCCACTGCCACGCCACCCACGGTGAGCGCCACCAGCATCGGCCCGATCAGCGACACGATGCCCGAGCGGCCCGCCGCCCGCGCGATCACCAGCTCCGAAGACCGCGACAGCGCCAGAAAGAGCGCGATGGAGGACAGGATCATGATGAGCGGCAGCATCTCGTAGAGCGAGCCCGGCAGGTTCAGAAGCGTGAGCTGCACGATGGGGCCGAAGGCCACGCCCTCGTCGTCGAAACGGCGGATCTGTTCCACGAGGTCGAGGATGAAGACGAAGGCGGCGAAGCCCGCGAAGATGCCGAGGAAGGTCATCAGGAAGCGGCGCGCGAAATAGAGATGCAGGATCATGCGGCGGCTCCGGACGGTGTTGCGGCGCGCCGTTTCGGTTTGCGCGGCCGCGCGGCGGACCGCAGCAGAAGCGCCGTCATGGTCAGTCCGATGACGCTGGGCAGGAAGATCAGGAAGGCCGAGGCGACGGAATTCTCCGACGGGCCCTGCACCGCGCTTTCGAAGACGTAGACCAGCACGACGAGCGCCACCGCGACGAACATCTGCCGGGTGACGCCGAAACGCGAAAATTCGCCGGTGAGCAGCGTCGCAAAGCCCAGGGACGCCGCGACCAGCGCCAGAAGCGGCTGCTGGATGCGGCTGAAGACCGCGACCAGAAGCTCCGCCGGCCGCTCGCCGGTGCGCGCCATCACGCCGCTGAAATCGCTGACGATCTCCCAGGACGTGGTGGATTCGAGCCGCTGGCGGTCGGCGGTGGAGCGGTCGATCAGGCTTGCCACGCTGTAGGTCAGATCGGCGAAGGTGGTGGTCGAGAGCCGCCCGGATTCGAGATCGAGCGTCTGGGCGAGGCCGCTCATCATCACGATATTGGCCTCCTCGGGAGTGTCGCCCACGACGAAGGCCCGTTCGGCGGTATAGGTCACCTCGCGGCCCTCCTGGCGGCGGTCGGACAGGAAGATGTCGCGCAGCTCGCCGGTCTCGGTGATCTCGCGGATATAGAAGGTGAGGTCCGAGGAGGGGCTGAGAAAGACGCCCTCGCGCAGCAGCCGCGCCGAGGCGGCGTTGGAGATCTCGGCCTCGCGCAGGCGCAGCTGTTCGAGGCTTTGCGGCACCAGCAGATGGGTGAGGATCATCATCATCGTGGCCACCACCGCGCCGAACAGGATCACCGGGCGCGCCAGCCGCCAGGGCGAATAGCCGGTGGCCTGCACCACGGTCAGCTCCGAGTCGCCGATCAGCCGCTGGGTGAGGTAGAGGGCCGCCACGAAGGCCGAAAGCGGCAGCACCCGGGCGATGGTGCCGGGCAGCGACAGCGCGGTGAATTCCAGGAAGACCCGCGCCGAATGCCCGTCCGAGATCAGCTGTTCGAACAGGATCACCGCCTGGTTGACCCAGTACACGGAGACCAGGACCAGCGCGAAAAAGCCAAACAGCACCATGAGGCGTGACAGCAGGTATCTGTCGAATCTCGCCACCGATCCCCCCAGATCGCCTATCGATTTTGCGCGACCCTAGCGGATGTGGCGGGGGCGCGAAAGGTGCCTCTGGCCAAGCGCGCGCCCGCCCGCTACCTCTGGTCCGACATGGAATTCAGACAGGAGAGTGGCATGACCGAATTGCGCGGGATCACGGTGGAACAGACGGATCTCGAGGTCCTTGGCGATGCGGAGGGCCGCATCGCGGTCTGCGTCAGCCCCGATGGCAAGATGAGCCCCGGGGCGCGGCGTCTGAACCGCCTGTCGAAGGGCGCGGTCAAGCGTGCGGTTGAAAGCGAGGCCTTCGAGAAGGCCAAGCCCGGCGAGGCGATCTCGCTGGCCTATCCGGCGGGCATGGCGGCGGAGGCCATCGACCTCGTGAAGCTGCCGCGCAACCCCGCGCAGGACGTCGCGCGCCGCGCCGGCGCCAATCTTGCCAAGCTGTCGCGCAGGCAAGTCATCCTGCTCGCGGAGACCACCAGGCGCGCCGCGGATATCGCGCTCGGGCTGATCCTGCGCTCCTACGCGTTCAGCGATCACAAGACCGACAAGGGCGACGCCTACGGCGCGGTCACGCTGATGGTCTCGAAGCCCGAGGAGGTCGCGCCCGAGGTCGAGACGGCGCAAGCGCTCGCCTCGGGGGTGATATTCACTCGCGATCTCGTGTCTGAGCCCGCCAACGTGCTGACCACGACGGAATTCGCCGCGCGCCTGTCGGCCCTGTCGAAGCTCGGCGTCGAGGTCGAGGTGGTCGAGGAGGACCGCATGGCCGAGCTCGGCATGAACGCGCTGCTCTGCGTCTCGCAAGGCTCCGAATCGCCGGCGAAGATGGTCATCATGCGCTGGAAGGGCGGCGCCGAGGGCGAGGCGCCGCTGGCACTGGTGGGCAAGGGCGTCGTGTTCGACACGGGCGGCATCTCGCTGAAACCGGCGGCGGGCATGGAAGACATGACCATGGATATGGGCGGCGCGGGCGTCGTCGCGGGGGTGATGCAGGCGCTGGCCGCGCGCAAGGCCAGAGCCAACGTCACGGCGCTGGTGGGTCTGGTGGAAAACATGCCCGACGGGCGCGCGACCCGGCCCGGCGATATCGTGACCTCGATGAAGGGCGACACGATCGAGGTGATCAACACCGATGCGGAGGGGCGGCTCGTCCTGGCGGATGTGCTCTGGTACGCGCAGGAGCACGAAAACCCCGCCGCCATGGTCGATCTGGCGACGCTGACCGGGGCCTGCATCATCGCGCTCGGCCATGAAAACGCGGGCTATTTCTCAAATGACGACGATTTCCACCGCGCCTTCGAGGCGGCGGCGGCGGCCGAGGGCGAAGGCGCCTGGCGGCTGCCCTTCGGCGCGGGATATGCCAAGCAGATCGAGACGCCGCTGGCGGATATCAAGAATACCGGCGGGCGGCCCGCGGGCACGATCACCGCAGCCGAGTTCCTCAAGGTCTTCGTCAAAGACGAGGTGCCGTGGATCCATATCGACATCGCGGGCGTGGCCAAGGTGTCGAAGGACACTCCGCTTGCGCCCAAGGGCGCGACGGGCTGGGGGGTGCTGGCGCTGAACCGGCTCGTGGCGGACCGGTTCGAGAAGGCGTGAGCCCTTGGGTGCCGCCTATTTCTATCACCTGACGCACCACCCGCTGGAGGAGACGCTGCCGCTCCTGCTCGAGAAGGCGCGCGGCGCGGGCTGGCGGGTCGCGGTGCGGGGCGTGGAGGCGGCCCGGCTCGACTGGCTGGACGAGAAGCTGTGGCTGGGGCCCGAGGACGGCTTCCTGCCCCATGGCCGTTCGGGCGGGCCGCATGACGCGGCGCAGCCCATCCTGCTGACCGATGCGGCGGAGGCGCCCAACGCGCCCGATTGCGTCATGGCCATCGACGGCGCCGCGGTGGCGGCGGAGGAGGTGCAGGCGCTGGCCCGGGTCTGCGTGCTCTTCGACGGCAACGACCCGGCGGCGGTGCAGGCCGCGCGGGTGCAGTGGAAGACGCTGACCGATGCGGGCTGTTCGGCGCAGTACTGGTCCGAGGATTCGGGCCGCTGGGAGAAGAAGGCCGAACGGTAGGGGGCTGATTTTTCCAAAAAAATCAGGTGACCGCGGGCGGTGGCATTTTCTTGCGAGCAAGAAAATGGCGCGCCTGCCCGGGCTCAGCGCGTCAGGATCAGCTCGTTATCCGCGATCTCGATCCGCGAATAGCGCTGCAGGTAGCTCATGCCGAGAAGCGACTGCCCCAGCGCGCCTTCGTTGACATAGGCGCGCACATCCCGGTCGGTGAAGGGGCCGAGCGCCACATCGTCGAGCGTGACCGGCGCGGTGCGCACCAGCCCATTCGCGGTCTGCGCCGTGCCGATGTAATCGAGCGTATCGGGGCTCATGCCCAGCCGGGCCGCATCCTCGGCGCTCAGGATCGTGCCGGTGGCGCCGGTATCCACGAGGAAGGAGACGGGCGTGCCGTTCACCGAAAGACGCGCGTGGTAATGCCCGTCGGGCTGGCGCGGCAGGATGATCCGGCCCTCGGTCTGCATCACCTGCTGCTGCGGCGCCACGGTGCCGCGGATATCGTCCCAGAGCCCGATCACCGCGATCGTGCCGAGGAAGATGAAGCCCCAGGCCGCCAGCGCCTTGACCTTCTGGCCGAGCCCCGCGCGGTCCTGCACGAAGAACCAGAACACGAGCACCGCGCCCAGAAGGACGAGATAACCCAGTTGTCCGTATGAAATGCTGTCCATGGGAGTGAGATAGGCAGGCGCGCGCGGTTTTGGAAGGGATCAGCCGGGCGGCGTGCCGAAGCCGAAGGCCAGAAGCCCGTCCGCCACGAATTGCACCGAGAGCGCGGCGAGCAGGAGGCCCAGGAGCCGGGTGATGACCGTGATGCCGATCTTGCCCAGCGCGCGTTCGATCCAGCCCGAGGCCAGCAGCAGCAGGAGCGCGATGAGCAGCACGCCGAAGAGCATGCCCATCACGCTGGCGAGCGCCAGCGCATCCCGGGCCTCGCTCGTCAGCAGGATCACCGAGGTGATCGCCCCGGGCCCGGCCAGAAGCGGGATCGCCATGGGAAAGACCGACGGGTCGGGCATGTCCTCTTCCGCCCCGTGGGCCTGATCCGCGCGGCGCTTCGTGCGCCGTTCGAAGAGCATGTCGAGCGCGGTGAGGAACAACAGGAGTCCGCCCGCGATGCGGAAGGCGGGCATGGTGATGCCGATGAAGGACAGCACCGCCTCGCCCGCGAAGGCGAACAGGCTCAGGATCGCGGCGGCGATCAGGCAGGAGCGCAGCGCGATGGCGCGCTTCATCTTCGCGGGCATGCCGCGGGTCAGCGCGATGAAGACGGGCGTCGTGCCGACGGGGTCGATGACCACGAAGAGCGTCGTGAAGGTGGCGATGAGAAGCGCGATATCCATGGCCCGGGCGTAATCGGGGCCGCGCGGCGCGGCAAGATGTTTCCGCGGGAGAGATGCTTTGGAGGGCAGGGCGTGCGTCCGGTGCCTTGGCCCCGGGATGGGGCGCGGGTGGCAGGCGTCGCGATGCGTTTGTCTGGAAAGGTGAAGGGAGGGCGGGGCGCGTCGGTGCGGCGGCTCGCTTGGTTTGGAGAGGGGGGCCGGGGCGGCGGCGCGCTGGTCGGGACAGCGGGCCGTTCAGTTCGGCGGGACGATCAGGATGGTTGAGAGCTGTGGTCGGCGGGCCGTCGCGCTAGGTCCGCAGGAAGGCCCGCGCGTTCGCGCGAGCCGCCGGAGCGGGCGCGGGCGCGCGGTCAGGCGGCCTCGGCGGCGTCGAGTTTCGCCTGCGCCTGCAGCCAGAGCGCCTCGGCCTTTTCCAGACCTTCCATCACCTCGGCGTATTTCTTGTTCCAGGTGGCGAGCTGGTGCTTCTGCGCATCCTCGTAGAGCGCGGGATCGGCCAGTTTCTTGGCGAGCTTGTCGCGCATCTCCTCGATCTTCTGGACCCGGGCCTCGCATTTGCGCAATTCCGAACGCAGGGCGAGGATCGCGTCGCGCGACGGGCGCGCGGGTTTCGGCGCCTCGGGCTTCGCCGCGGCACGGGCGGGTTTGGCGGGCTCCAGCAATTCGCGGCGATAGGCGTCGAGATCCTGGTCGTAGGATTTCACCGTGCCGTTCTTCACGATCCAGAGCCGGTCGGCCACGAGGCTGAGAAGGTGCATGTCGTGGCTGACGAGGATGACCGCGCCGGTATAGGCGTTGAGCGCCTCCATCAGCGCCTCGCGGCTCTCGATATCGAGGTGGTTCGTGGGCTCGTCGAGGATTAGCATATGCGGCGCGTCGAGCGTCGCGAGCAGGAGCGACAGCCGCGCCTTCTGTCCACCCGACAGCCGCCCGACCTCGGTCTCGGCCTGCGCCGCGAGCAGACCGAAGCCCGCGAGCTTCGCGCGCAGCTTCGACGGGTGCATGTCGGGGCGTTCGCGCATCAGGTGCTGCAGCGGCGTC
The DNA here is from genome assembly GCF_900156805.1 of Roseivivax lentus. GTDB lineage: Bacteria > Pseudomonadota > Alphaproteobacteria > Rhodobacterales > Rhodobacteraceae > Roseivivax > Roseivivax lentus. Next base: position 129,750 of record NZ_FTOQ01000006.1, read on the forward strand.
TCGTCGATATGCAATTCGTCGACCTGGTGCTGGGCGAAATAGCCCACCCGCAGCTTGGTCGCCTGGGTGCGGTTGCCGGTAAAGAGCGGCAGGCGGCCGGAGAGCAGTTTCGACAGCGTGGACTTGCCCTCGCCGTTGCGGCCCAAAAGCGCGATCCGGTCGTCCTGGTCGATCCTGAGGTCGAGCCGCGACAGGATCGTGGTCTCGCCATATCCGGTGGACCCGCCCTCGATATGCACGATGGGCGGCGACAGCTCCTCGGGTTCGGGGAAGGTGAAGACCTGGCTCGCGGCATCCTCGGGCAGGCGGATCGTGTCCATCTTCTCGATCATCTTCACGCGGCTCTGGGCCTGCTTGGCCTTCGACGCCTTGGCCTTGAAGCGGTCGACGAAGCTTTGCAGATGGGCGCGGCGGGCATCCTGCTTCTTGGCCTGCGCCATGAGGTTCGCGCGGCGCTCGGCGCGCTGGCGGGCGAACTGGTCGTAGGGGCCCTGGTAATAGGTCAGCCGCTTTTCCGACAGGTGCAGGATGCCGCCCACAGCACGGTTCAGAAGCCCGCGATCGTGCGAGATGACGATGACCGTATGCGGATAGCGCGCCAGGTAGCTTTCGAGCCAGAGCGCGCCTTCGAGGTCGAGATAGTTGGTGGGCTCGTCGAGCAGCAGCAGGTCCGGCTCGGCGAAGAGCACGCCCGCCAGCGCCACGCGCATCCGCCAGCCGCCCGAAAAGGCCGAGCAGGGCATCTGCTGTTCCGCCTCGTCAAAGCCCAGCCCCTTGAGGATGGCGGCGGCGCGCCCCTCGGCGGACCAGGCGTCGATATCGGCGAGCCGCGCCTGCACCTCGGCGATGCGGGTGGGATCGGTTGCGGTCTCGGCCTCGGCCAGAAGGCCCGCGCGTTCGGTATCGGCCTCGAGCACGGTATCGAGAAGCGAGGTCTCGGATGAAGGCACCTCCTGCGCCACGCCGCCCACGCGCGCGCCGCGCGGCACCGCGATCTCGCCGCCATCGAGGGTCAGCTCGCCGCGGATGAGGCGGAACAGCGTCGTCTTGCCGGTGCCGTTGGCGCCCACGAGACCGACCTTGTGGCCGGTGGGAATCGTCGCCGAGGCCTCCTGCAGGAGCGGGCGGCCTTCGACGGAATAGGAGATGTCCTGGATCTTCAGCATGGGGGCGCGGATAGCAGAGGCCGCGCGCCGCGAAAAGCCGCGATCGGCCATTATCGGCTTGGGCGGATCGGGGTAGGCGCGCGCCGGTGCGTGACCGACCGTCCCGGCGCGCGCTTCACGTGTTTTCAACCCGGCAAGGCCGTGATATGCGCGCCGCCAGACTTATCCCGGGACGGCCCTGCGGCCCTTCCGCCAGACCAAGAGGCATGACATGGCAACCGAACGCACCCTTTCGATCATCAAACCCGACGCCACCAAGCGCAACCTCACCGGCAAGATCAACGCCAAGTTCGAGGAAGCGGGCCTGACCATCGTCGCGCAGAAGCGCATCCAGCTGACCAAGGCGCAGGCGGGCGAGTTCTACAAGGTCCATGCCGAGCGTCCCTTCTACGACGAGCTGTGCGAATTCATGGCCTCCGCGCCGGTCGTAGTGCAGGTCCTCGAGGGGGAGGGCGCCATCGCCAAGAACCGCGAAGTCATGGGCGCGACCAACCCCGCCGATGCCGAAGCGGGCACCATCCGCGCCGAGTTCGCCGAGTCGGTCGGCGAGAACTCCGTGCACGGCTCCGACGCGCCGGAGACCGCCAAGGAAGAGATCGCGTATTTCTTCTCGGGTCTCGAGATCGTCGGCTGAGCGCATCCTTCAGATGTTCGAAAAGGGGCACCTCCGGGTGCCCCTTTGTTTTTGCGTATTTGGAAAGAGGCAAGCACGGGGGTGCGGCGCTTTGGGTCTTGCCTCTTTCCAAATACGCCACCTCGACGCGGACGGCCCGCGCCCGCTTCGGGTCAACGCACCCCGAACCGGTCGAGGGCGGCGCGCAGGTCGGGCGGCAGATCGCCGTCGCCGGGGCGGCTTCGCGCCTCCGACATCAGCGCGTCGAAGCGGGTGCGGAACGCGGCTTTCTCTTCCGTCCCGAGATCGTTCCAGGGACGCCCCTGCAGCGCCATGTGCAGCGCGTAATAGCCGATGAAATGCGGGCGGGTCCCGCTGGTCACGAGGCGCAGATAGGCCGCGTCGCCGCCGAGCGCCCGCAATTCCTCGGCGCTGTGGATGCCGGCGCGGCTGCAGGCCGTCTCCATCGCCGGGCCGAGGCCGCGGATCGCGGAAACGGGCGTGCTCATGCGCGCGCCGCGCGCGTGGAACGGTCCGCGGCAAAGCTCGCCAGGCGCCGCAGCGCATCCTCGAAGGCCGCATCGGGGACCGTCATCGCCACCCGGACATGGCCCGCCGCCGCGCGTCCGAAGCTTTCGCCCGGCATCACCGCGATGCGCTGCGTCTCGAGCAGGCCTTGGGCGAAGGCCGCGCCCGAGAGGCCCGTCGCGCGGATATCCAGCATCAGGTACATCGCGCCCTCGGCGGGCAAGAGCCGCAGCCCCGGCGCGTCCCGCAGCACCGCCTCGGCGATGCGGCGGCGGCGGGCGAAGGGCGCCGCGACCTGCGCCTCGTGGGCCGGGCCTTCGCGCAGGGCGAAGAGGGCGGCGTCCTGGATGAAGCCCGGCACGCCGTAGGTGGTCACGGTGGCAAGGTCGATCAGATGCGCGACGGCGGCCTCGGGCCCGACGATCCAGCCCAGCCGGGCGCCGGTCATGGCATGGCCCTTCGACATCGAGCCGATCACCAGCGTGCGCTCGGACATGCCGGGCAGGGCGCGGGGGCTGAGATGGGTGCCCTGCCAGACCTGGCCTTCATAGACCTCGTCGGAGATCAGCCAGAGATCGCAGGCGCGCGCCACCCGGGCAATGCCCATGAGCGTGGCGCGGGGATAGACCGCGCCGGTGGGATTGTTGGGCGTGTTGACGAGAAGCGACCGCGCGCCCGTTTGCGCCGCGGCGGCTTCAAGCGCGTCGGCGTCGGGCAGAAAGCCCGCCTCGGGGCGCGTTGCGACCGGCACGGCGCGGGCGGACGCCGCGCGGATCGTGCCGGGATAGGTCGTGTAACAGGGATCGACATAAAGGGCCGCCGCCCCGGGCGGGCAGGCCAGCATGTGCGCGGCGAAAAGTGCGGCCTGCGCGCCCGGCGTGACCAGCACGTTGTCGGGCCCTGTGGCGATGCCGGTCCGCGCCTGCACGCGCTCGGCGATGGCGGCGCGCAGCTCGGGCGTGCCCGGCACCGCCGCATAGCCCGTATGCCCGCCCATCGCCGAGGCGTGCATCGCGTGCAGGATCGCGGGATCGGTGCGTATGTCATGCTCGCCGATGGTCAGCTCGGTCACCGGCAAGCCGGAGGCGGCCATGGCGCGGGCGCGGTAGAACACCTCCCAGCCGTCGCTGCCGCCTGCGTTCATCTCGGCGATGCGGGGGGCGATGGGGGGCATGGGGCGTCCTTTGCTGGCCTCGCCCCGTTCTGCCGTGCCGCGCGGCGCGGCACAACACTGACCGCGCGCGAGACTTGCCAAAACGCGTCCGCGCGGTTACGCCCGTGCCATGACCACGGCAGGCATCATCATCTGTTGCATTATCCGCTGATCCACCGGCGGGCCGTCTTTTCCTTTCCCAGAAACATGACGCGACCTGGACCCGCCCCACGGCAAGATGGGACCGCAAGGTTTGAGGCACGTATGGAACTGAGTTTCACCAATACCCGCACGCGAAAAAAGGAACGCTTCGTTCCGCTCGATCCGAAGAATGTCCGGATGTATGTCTGCGGGCCCACGGTCTATGACCGGGCGCATCTGGGCAATGCGCGCCCCGTGATCGTGTTCGATCTGCTCTACCGGCTTTTGCGGCATGTCTACGGGGCCGAGCACGTGACCTATGTGCGCAATTTCACCGACGTCGACGACAAGATCAACGCGCGCGCCGCCGAGAGCGGGCGGTCGATCGGGGAAATCACCGAAGAGACGATTGGCTGGTATCTCGACGATATGGGCGCAGTGGGCGCGCTGGAGCCCACGCATATGCCGCGCGCCACGCGGTATATCCCCGAAATGGTGGCGATGATCGAGGACCTGATCGAGAAGGGCCACGCCTATGCCGCCGAGGGGCATGTGCTTTTCGCGGTCGACAGCTACGACGATTACGGCAAGCTTTCGGGCCGCGCGGTCGAGGACATGATCGCGGGCGCCCGGGTGGAAGTGGCGCCCTACAAGCGCAATCCGATGGACTTCGTGCTGTGGAAACCGTCGGAGGAAGGCCTGCCCGGGTGGGACTCGCCTTGGGGGCGGGGGCGTCCGGGCTGGCATATCGAATGCTCGGCCATGGCGGATGCGCTGCTGGGGGCCGAGTTCGACATCCATGGCGGCGGCAACGACCTGATGTTCCCGCACCACGAGAACGAGATCGCGCAGAGCTGCTGCGCGCATCCCGAAGGCGGCTTCGCGCGTGTCTGGCTGCACAACGAGATGCTTCAGGTCGAGGGGAAAAAGATGTCCAAGTCGCTGGGCAATTTCTTCACCGTAAGGGATTTGCTGGATCAGGGCGTGCCGGGCGAGGTGATCCGCTTCGTGATGCTGTCGACGCATTACCGCAAGCCGATGGACTGGACCGAGGTGAAGCGGAAAGAGGCGGAGCGTGAGATCGACACTTGGATCAACTTGGTATCGGTCGATTCTGAGCTAATGGACTCCGAAATCAATCCCGCAAAGGCGGATCAGCAAATCGTTAAAGCTCTGGCGGACGATCTCAACACCTCATTGGCTTTATCGAAGCTCAAGCATGTTGCTCGTTTCGTTGACAATAGCCCCGAGTTCTTGAGCCTATCCGATGACAAACAGCTCGACGAGCGTCGGACTTTCGTGGCAAGTGCCGCCTTGCTTGGCTTCGACTTGATTGAGTTGGCGCAATCCAGACCGGCGCAAACTTCACGGATCGATTTGGAGTATTGGGAGATGTCTCTCATCGATGCGCGATCTGAGGCACTGGAAACCAAGGATTTCACCGAAGTGGACCGGCTCAAGGCCGCGCTGGTTGCGGCGGGCGTCGAGGTGCGGATGTCGAAGGCGGGGGTGGAACTTGTCCCCGGGCCCGAGTTTGACGCGGCCAAGCTGGAGGGGATCGGATGAGCGCAACATCGGACCCGCGATGCGCCCGGCCCGCGCGGGGCGGGGTTGGGCTGCGCGCATCGGCATTCGAAAACGCCTGTGTCGCGGCGGCAGAAACGTCTTTGCCGGAAGCGCCCGCCCCGTGGGGGGGCGGGACGGGCGCTGACCGGATTGCAGGCGATCCGGTCTTGGATGCGGATGGGTCGAGCCCGAGAATGACATCTCGCCACAAGGTCTGCCCAAATATCCTGTCGGAGGCCCGCCCATGACCGACCGCCTCTATCTCTACGACACCACGCTGCGCGACGGGCAGCAGACGCAGGGCGTGCAGTTCTCCACCCCCGAAAAGCTGAAGATCGCCGCCGCGCTCGACGCGCTCGGGCTCGATTACATCGAGGGCGGCTGGCCCGGGGCGAACCCCACGGACAGCGCCTTCTTCGAGGCGGCCGAGACCACGCGCGCCACCATGACGGCCTTCGGCATGACCAAGCGCGCGGGCCGCTCGGCGGAGAATGACGACGTGCTCGCCGCGGTGCTGAACGCGGGCACCAGGGCGGTCTGCCTCGTCGGCAAGAGCCACGAATACCATGTCGAGGCCGCGCTCGGCATCAGCCGGGAGGAGAACCTCGGCAATATCCGCGCGAGCATCGCCCATTGCGTGGCCGAGGGGCGCGAGGCGCTCTTCGATGCGGAGCATTTCTTCGACGGCTTTGCCTCGGATCCGGGTTATGCGCGGGCCTGCCTCGAGGCGGCGCTCGAGGGCGGGGCGCGCTGGGTCGTGCTCTGTGACACCAATGGCGGCACGCTGCCCGCGCGCATCGGCGACGTGGTGGCGGCGCTGATCGCCGACGGTATTCCGGGCGACAGGCTCGGCATTCACACCCATGACGATACCGGCACGGCGGTGGCCGGATCGCTGGCGGCCGTCGATGCGGGGGCGCGGCAGATCCAGGGCACGCTGAACGGGCTGGGCGAGCGCTGCGGCAATGCCAATCTCGTCTCGCTCCTGCCGACGCTGCTGCTGAAGCTGCCCTATGCCGGCCGGCTCGAGACGGGAGTGACCCGCGAGGCGCTGCAGGGGCTCACGCGGATCAGCCGGATGCTGGACGATGTGCTGAACCGCGTGCCTATGAAGCAGTTGCCCTACGTGGGCTCCTCGGCCTTCGCGCACAAGGCGGGGCTGCATGCCTCGGCGGTCATCAAGGCGCCGGACCTTTACGAGCACATCGATCCGGGCGCGGTGGGCAATGCCCGCATCGTGCCGATGTCGAACCAGGCCGGGCGGTCGAACCTGAAGCGGCGGCTCGCCGAGGCGGGGATCGAGGTGGCCGAGGACGATCCGCGCCTGCCGCGCATCCTCGAGCGGGTGAAGGAGCGCGAGGACGAGGGCTATGCCTATGACACCGCGCAGGCCTCGTTCGAGCTTCTGGCCCGCGAGGAGCTGGGCCTGATGCCCGAGTTCTTCGAGGTCAAGCGCTATCGCGTCTCGGTCGAGCGGCGGAAGAACAAGCGCAACCGCATGGTGTCGCTGTCCGAGGCCGTGGTCGTGGTGAAGGTCGATGGCGAGAAGAAGCTGTCGGTCTCCGAATCGATGGACGAGACCGGATCGGATCGCGGCCCCGTCAACGCGCTGTCGAAGGCGCTTGCGAAGGACCTGGGGCGCTACCAGGAGATGATCGAGGACATGCAGCTCGTCGATTTCAAGGTGCGCATCACCGAAGGCGGCACCGAGGCCGTGACCCGCGTCATCATCGACAGCGCGGACGGGCAGGGGCGGCGCTGGTCCACGGTGGGCGTGTCGGCCAATATCGTCGATGCCTCCTTCTCGGCGCTGATCGACGCGGTCAACTGGAAGCTCTGCCGCGATGTGGCCGATGCGCCTTCCCGCGCGGCGGTCCCGGCCTAGCTGGGCCCTCATGGAGTTCGATGACGACCTCATTGCCTGCGCGCAAGCGGTCGAACGCGGCGACCCGGCGCGGTTCCGCGCGGTCATGGCCGCGCCGGTGCCCGCGCGGGCGCAGCTCTTTCCGATCTACGCCTTCAATCTCGAAGTGGCGCGTGCGCCCTGGGTCACCTCCGAGGCGATGATCGGCGAGATGCGGCTGCAATGGTGGCGCGACGCGCTGGCGGAGATTGCCGCGGGCGGGTTGGTGCGGCGGCACGACGTGGTGACCCCGCTGGCGCTGGCGCTGGCGCCGGGCATCGCCGAGAAGCTCGATCTGCTGGTGGGCGCGCGGCGCTGGGATCTCTACCGCGACGCCTTCGAGGACCAGGCGCATCTGGAGCGGTATATCGAGGAAACCGGTGGGCTGCTGCTGGAAGCCGCGGCGACGTCGCTCGGGCCGGCCGATCCGCAGGTGGCGCGGGACGCGGGTTATGCCGCCGGGCTGGCGGCCTTCCTGCGCGCGGTGCCGGAGCTCGAGGCCAAGGGCCGCCGTCCGCTGGTCGATGGCCGCCCGGCCGCGGTGGCGGTGCTGGCCGAGGGCGGGCTCGACCGGCTGGCGCGGGCGCGGAAGGGCCGGGGCGCCGTGTCCCCCGAAGCCATGCCCGCCTTCCTTGCGACATGGGAGGCCGAGCCGATCCTGAAACAGGCCGCGCGCGAGCCCGCGCGCGTAGCGGATGGGACCCTCGCGATCAATCCCGCGCGGTCCGCGGCGCGGCTGGCGCTGATGCGCGCGACGGGGCGCTGGTAGCGGCGCGCTGGTGGGCCGGGCGGACCCCGGGCCTATTCCGCCGGGCTGGTCCGCGGGCGCAGGGCGAGCCATATGAGCGCGGCCCCGGCCAGCGTCAGAAGCGGGATCATCGCGATATTGACCGCGGCCCAGCCCGCCTCGGGCGTACCGCCCGAGCAATTCATCAAACCGCCCGAAGAGAGCGAGGCGAGCGTCACGCCGCCGAAGACGATCACGTCGTTGAGGCCCTGCATGCGGCCGCGCTCTTCGGGGCGGTGGCTGCCGGCGAGCATGGTGGTCGCGCCGATGAAGCCGAAATTCCAGCCGATGCCGAGCAGTACGAGTGCGACGAAGAAATTCTCCAGCTCGATCCCCGCAAGCGCCACGATGCCGGCGGCGGCGAGGATCGTGAGGCCCGTGCCCATGATCTTCTCGACCCCGAAGCGCGCGATCAGGTGACCGGTGAAGAAGGACGGCACATACATCGCCAGCACATGCGCCGAGACGATATTGGCCGCATCCGCCTTGTCGTAGCCGCAGCCCACCACCGCCAGCGGCGTCGAGGTCATCACGAGGTTCATCAGAGCGTAGGAGACCATCGCGCAGATCACCGCGACGGCGATGCGCGGGGTCTTCAGAAGCTCCATCCGGGTGCGGCCCACGGGGCTGTCGGGCGCGGGCGGCGCGGGTTTCGGGATGTCGAGGAAGATGAACAGGAACGCGCCCAGCACGTTGACCGCGATGACCGCGAGATAGGTGCCGATGAAGGGGATCACGTAGGCATCGGCGGTCAGCTTGACGACCTGCGGGCCGATGATGGCCGAGACGAGCCCGCCCGCCAGCACGTAGGAGATGGCCTTGGGGCGGAACGCCTCGGAGGCGGTGTCGGCGGCGGCAAAACGGTAGAAGTTGTGCGCGGCGAAATAGATGCCGGTGAAGAGCGATCCGACGAGAAAGACCGGGAAGGAGGCGAGGTAGAGCCCGTAGGCGCCGATCAGACCGCCCGTGGCCCCGCCCGCCGCGCCCAGCACGAAGCCTGCCCGGCGTCCGAAGCGCTGCATGAAGGACGACAGCGGCGAGGCCGACAGCATCGAGCCCAGGATGATGAGTGAAATGGGCAGCGTCGCGAAGCAGATATTGGAGGCCAGCGATTGCCCGGCCAGCCCGCCGATGGTGAAGATCATCGGCATCTGCGCGCCGAGCAAAGCCTGGGCGGCGACGAGGACGGCGACGTTGCGTTTGGCGCGGGACTGTTCCATCCCGTCTTGCTAGACGGGGCGCGGGTCGGCGGCAAGAGTGCAGCGCCGCGCGGCAGTTTTGCGAATTTGCGTGCAGGGACGAGCAGGCGGGCATGAGCGGGCAGGAGCGGATCGGTGTCGTGACCGGCAGCGCCGAGGCGGCAGCGCTTCTGGCGCGCTTGCCGGCGGCGCGGGCCATTCGGCCGGAGGAGATGGACGCGGCGGATCTGACAGGGCTCGACCGCGTCGTCGATGCGGCGCATCCCTTCGATGCGCGGGCGCATTGGCGGCTGCACCGTCTGGCCGGGGCGCGGGGCGTGCCGGTCCTGCATCTGCGCCGGCCGGGCTACCGGCGGCAGCGGGGGGACCTTTGGACCTATCTGCCCGACGTGGCGTCGGCGGCGCAGCTCATCCGCGCGGATGCGCGCGTCTTCGCGACGACCGGCGGCGAGGATCTGCCCGCGCTTCGACGGCTGAAAGCGCGGCTTTTCATCCGGCGCCGCGCCGCGCGGCCCGGGCTTTGTCCCCTGCCGGGCGCGGTCTATCTGGGCGGGGCGGGCCCGTTCAGCGTCGCGCAGGAGATGCGACTCATGCGCCGGCTCGGCATCGATTGGCTGGTGACCCGTGACGCGGGCGGCGCGGGCAGTTATCCCAAGCTTGTGGCGGCGCGGCGCCTGAAGATACGCGTGGCGCTGATCGCGCGCCCGCATGCGCCGCCGGGACCGATCGTGCGCACGCCCGAGGAGGCAGTGGAATGGCTTATCAGGGCCGGATCATAAGAACCGAGGATTGCGTCGCGGAGGGCGCCGCCTTCCTGTGCCGCGCCGAGCCGCGCTTCGCGGCGGCGCTGGCGCAGACCGGGCCCCTGCCGCTCAGGCGCAATCCCGACGGGTTCGGCCAGCTGCTGTCGGCCATCGTTAGCCAGCAGGTCTCCGTCGCCTCGGCGCGGGCCATCCGGGGCCGGCTGGAGGCGGCGGGATATCTCGACAAGGCGGCGATCCGGGCGGCGACCGAGGACGCGCTGCGCGCCCAGGGCCTGTCGCGCCAGAAGGCGCGCTATGCCAAGGCGCTGGCCGAGGCGGAGATCGACTTCGACGCGCTGCGCGACGCGCCCACCGACGAGGTCGTGGCGACGCTGACGAAGGTGAAGGGGATCGGCGTCTGGACCGCCGAGATCTACGCGATGTTCTCGCTCGGCCATGCGGATGTCTTCGCGCCGGGGGATCTGGCCTTGCAGGAATCGGCGCGCATCCTCTTCGATCTGCCCGAGCGCCCGCGCGAGAAAGGATTGCGCGAGATGGCGGAGGCCTGGTCGCCCTGGCGGGCGGTTGCGGCCCGCGCGCTCTGGGCCTACTACCACGTGGCCAAGGATCGGGAGGGAACTCTATGACACGCGTGCTGCAAGCCGGACGCAAAGCGCCGCAATCGGGATCGACCCGGTCCGTCGTCGTCTTCCTGCACGGCTACGGGGCCAATGGCGCCGACCTTCTGGGGCTGGCCGATCCGCTGGGGGAGCATCTGCCCGACACGCTTTTCGTGGCCCCCGACGCGCCCGAGGCCTGCGCCGGCGCGCCTTTCGGCTTTCAATGGTTTCCCATCCCCTGGATCGACGGATCGAGCCAGGAGGACAGCGAGGCGGGCCTTCTGGCCGCGGCCGACGACCTCAACGCCTTTCTCGACAAGCTGATGGTCGACGAGGACGTGCTGCCCGAGCAGGTCGCGGTGCTGGGCTTCAGCCAGGGCACGATGATGAGCCTTCAGGTCGTGCCGCGCCGCGAGGACGCGCTTGCGGGCATCCTGGGCTTTTCCGGGCGGCTTCTGCGGCCCGAATTGCTGGTCGACGAGGTGGTGGTGCGCCCGCCGGTTCTGCTGGTGCATGGCGACCGCGACGACTTGGTGCCGCCGCAATCGCTGCCCGAGGCCGCCGAGGCGCTGCAGAAGGCCGGCTGGAGCGAGGTCTACGCCCATGTGATGAAGGGCACCGCCCATGGCATCGCGCCCGATGGGCTGGGCGTCGCGCTGGCCTTCCTGCGGGACAAATGCGGGTTCTGATCCGCGCCTCATCTGCCCGTCACATGAGCGTTGCAAAGCCGCGCTAGGTCTTTGATGCGACACTAGGCATGCGAGGCTTGCCAGATCAAAGACGCGATATATAGTGGTTGAGAAGACTGGGGCGGGTTCCCCGCTCTGGTGCTTGAGACGGGCAGACAGGGCGGGAGACGAGTCAGGCCATGGATGGCGATTTCAGAACGCATTTCGTACGTGAACCGGGCAGCCTCAGGCAGCATCCCGCGCTGGTGCTGAACGCGGATTACAGGCCGCTGTCCTATTATCCGCTGAGCCTCTGGCCCTGGCAGGAGGCGGTGAAAGCCTCCTTCCTCGACCGGGTGGACATCATCGCCGAATATGACGAGGTGGTGCGAAGTCCCTCGATGACGCTGCGGATACCCAGCGTCGTGGTGCTGAAAGATTACGTCAAACCCCAAAAGCGCGTGGCCTTCACGCGCTTTAATTTATTTCTGCGGGACGAATTCCGCTGCCAGTATTGCGGATCGAAAGGCGAGCTGACCTTCGATCACGTGGTGCCGCGGGCGAGCGGAGGGGTGACGAGCTGGGAGAACGTGGTGGCGGCCTGCGCGCCCTGCAACCTCAAGAAAGGCGCCAAGGCGCTGCACCGCTCGGGCCTGTCGCTCAGGCGGCCGCCGCGCCAGCCGGGGGCGGAGGAGCTGCGCAACATGGGGCGGAAGTTCCCGCCGAACCACCTGCATGAAAGCTGGCTCGATTTCCTTTACTGGGACGCGGAATTGCAGGCCTGAGGGTCCTGCGCCGGGGGAGCGGCGCGTGCCCGGCATCGAGCCGGGCCCACGCCGACGAGAGGCCAGCCTCTCGTGCTCTCCGACGTTTTTTCGAAAGGTGAAGGGGGATGCGGGGGCGCGCCCCGGGACGGGGCGGCGCGGGGTGTTGGCTCCGGGGTCCGAAGGCGGCAAAACGAGTCGCATCGAAGCGCGCGGCGGTCCGGGTCGTCGGTCCGGGCCACCCTTCCGGACATGGACAAGGCCGCCCCGTCGGGCGGCCTTGTCCATGTCTCGTCCGGGAAAGGCGGGATCAGCTTTGCTGCTGGGCCTTCTGCGGCGCGGGCGCGGCGGCCGGGGCCGGGGCGGCGCCGGTCTTGCCCTTGGTCGACAGCGGGTCGTCCTGGCGCTGCACGGAGCCTTCGAAATGCGCGCCCGACTCGATCGCGATGGTCTTGTGGATGATGTCGCCCTCGACCCGCGCGGTGGCGGTCAGGCGGACCTTGAGGCCGCGGACCCGGCCCACGATGCGGCCATTGATCACGACGTCATCGGCGATCACTTCGCCCTTTATCGTGGCGCTCTCGCCGATGGTCAGCAGATGCGCGCGGATGTCGCCCTCGACCGTGCCCTCGACCTGGATGTCGCCCGTGGTCTTGAGGTTGCCGGTCACGTGCAGATCGGCGGACAGGGTGGATGCGGGCGGCTTGGCCTTGGGCGCCGTCGGTTTGAAATCCGACTTGTAATCGGGCGCCGCGGGGCGCGCGCCCTCGGCCGATGCCGCGGGCTTGGCATCCTCTGCCTTCGGGGCAGGGTCGTTGATCTTGCTCTTAGAAAACATCGTTCGCAGCCTTGATGTAGGTCATGGGGTTCACGGGTTTCCCACCAACGCGCACTTCGTAATGCAGATGCGTGCCGGTGGACCGTCCGGTGTTCCCCATAGCAGCAATCTTCTGACCGCGCGAGACCCTTTGGCCGACCTCGACGTAGAGTTTGGAATTATGCGCGTAGCGCGTCTCGATGCCGAACTCGTGCTGGATCTTCACCAGCCGCCCGTAACCCGACTGCCAGCCGGCATGGACCACCACGCCATCGGCGGTGGAATAGATCGGCGTGCCGTGGGGGGCGGCGAAATCCGTGCCCGCATGCAGGCGGCCCCAGCGGTAGCCGAAGCCCGAGGTGAAGCGGAACGCATCCTTGAGCGGCGAGGCGAAGGGCGCCTTCTCGGCGGCGATGCGGTAGAGGTTGAGCCGGTCCATCTGGTTCAGGATGCGGTTGGCGCGCTCGGCCTCCTCGGAGGGTTCTTCGCCGCGGGTCGAGAAGGAGAGCGGCGTCAGCGGGCCGCCCTGGCCGGAATAGCCGCGGCGCACCTGGTTCAGCACATTGTCGGGATCCATGCCCGCGGCCTTGAACATCTTGTCGAGCGGCTTGACCGAGACGGTCATCGCCTCTTCGAGCTGGCGGAAGATCATGTCGTTCTTCTCTTCCATCAGCCGGATCTCGGTGGCCATCTCGTCGGCGCGCACCAGCGCGTCCTGCGCATCGGCGACGACCTGGTCGCGTTCCTCGGCGGTGCGCGACAGCGCGTCGGTCAGGAAGGCCACGGTCTCGTTGCCGGCATCGTCCTCGGCCAGAAGCGTGCCGCCTTCCTCGATCTGGTTGCGCAGGGCGGCGTATTTGTCGCGCACGCTCTCGCGTTCCTTGATCGTGGTACCGAGCGTCGACTGGACCACGTCGAGCCCGGTGCGCAGTTCGCGGACCTTGTTCTGGGCCGCCAGAAGCTCGGATTGCATGATCGAGACCTGTTCGAGCGCGGCGTTGAAGCGCTCCTGCGCGGCGCGCGCCTCGGCGGCGCGGGCATCGCGTTCGCCGGACAATTCGTTGAGCCGCTGTTCGTAGCTCTGCTGGTCCCTGAGCGCCTGGTCGCGGAAGCTGCCGGCACCGATCGAATCCATCAGGAGCACCGCCGTCGCGATGATCGTCCAGGCGATCACCCCGGCCCCGCCGAGCGCGGCCACCGCCTGCGTTTCCGACCGCAGCCGGATGAAGCGGGTATCGGTCTCCGATTTCAGAAAGAGTCTACGTTCAGGAAAATAGCGCTCCATCACTGAATGGAGCTTTATCGCAAGCTGCGTCCGCACGTGTCTATCCTCTATCCCGTCCCAATCGCGGCGCTCGCTTCCCCAACCGGCACCTTGGCAACGGGGGTACTTAGTCCGTCACGGTTTCGCAACTTTTTCGGTCATGGATTGGTGCGAATCAGCCCAAAATGGATCGTATTGGCGATAATCCGCCGATCTTGTCGGGGTTTAACGGGATGTTAGCGGTCCCGGCCCGTGCCCGATTGCTGGGCAAGCGGCCAGTAGAAATCCGGCGCGAGCCCCGCCTCGGCGCGCTTTTCCTCGTTGAAGGGCGGCTTCAGCGCACCCTTGAAATAGTGCCGCACGAGGCGCTGGAATTCCGGCGTGGGGTCGATGCCGCCCGCGCCGCACAGATAGTGGAACCATTTCGAGCCATAGGCCACATGGCCCACTTCCTCGGCATAGATCGTCTCCAGCGCCGCCACCGCATCCTGCGCGCCGGCCTTGCGGAAGACCTCGATCATGCCCGGGGTCACGTCGAGGCCGCGCGCCTCGAGCACCATGGGCACGACCGCGAGGCGCCCGGCCAGATCGTCCACCGTATCCTCCGCCGCGCGCCACATGCCCGCATGGGCCGGCAGCGCGCCGTAATGCGATCCCGCCGCTTCAAGACAGTCGCACATCAGGTTGAAATGCTTGGATTCCTCGTCCGCGGCCTTCACCCAGTCATCGTAGAAGCCGGGCGGCATCGCGATATGCGCAAAGCGCGGAATGATGTCCCAGTGCAGGTCCACGGCGTTGAGCTCGATATGCGCGACGGCATGCAAGAGCGCGATCCGGCCTTCGGGGCTGCCCGGACGGCGGCGCGGCACGTCGCGCGGATCGAGGAGCGCCGGCGCTTCCGGCCGGGACGGGCGCAGGGGCGGCATCGCGCGGCCCACCGGCAGGGGCGCGCCGGCCGCGCGGGCGGCGAACCAGCGCGCGGCGTAATCGCGGGATTTCGCGGTCTTGGCGCGACCATCGGCGGTGGTCAGGACGTCGACCGCCATCTCGGCCAGGGTGTCGGGCATCGGGCGTCTCCTCGGGGTGACGCCGTCCGTCTAGCCCAGCGCGCGCACATGCTCCAGCACCGCGTCCGCATGTCCGGGCACCTTCACCTTAGACCAGACCTCGGCGATGGTGCCGTCGCCATTGATGAGGAAGGTCGACCGCTCGATTCCCATGAAGGTCTTGCCGTACATCTTCTTTTCCTTCCAGACGCCGTAGCGCTCGCAGACATCGGATTCTTCGTCGGACAGGAGCGGCACCGACAGCGATTTCTTCGCCATGAACTTGTCGTGGCTGGCGATGCTGTCCTTGGAGATGCCGAAGACCTTCACGCCCGCAGCCTCGAATTCCGGCAGGAGGCGGGTGAAATCCTCGTTCTCCCTGGTGCAGCCCGACGTGTCGTCGCGCGGATAGAAGAACAGCACGACGGGGCTGCCGCGCAGGGCGGACAGGCTGACATCGGTGCCGCCGGTGGCGGGCAGGGTGAAATCGGGGGCGGTGTCTCCGGGGGTCGGCATCATGTGTCCTCTTTTCATTCTGCGCATTGCCCGGTTTCCATGATCCGGGCGGATGGGGTAGCTGTTGGACATGAAGGGTAACGCAGCCGGGGCGCGCTTCCAGTGGTGAAACGCGCAGGTCAGACAAGACGGCGCGGCGCGGGCGCGCGGGCGGCCCGGATGGGCGGCTGGACGCTGGGGCTTCTGGCCTCGGCGGCGACGCTTGTCGCCTTGCTGGTCTGGTCCGCGCTCGACCGGCCGCTCGATGCGCCGGACTGGCTGCGCAAGGAGGTGGAGGCGCGGATCGACCGGGCCTTGCCGGGCCTCGATATCGGCTTTTCCGACCTGCGGGTGCAGGTGCTGAGCGCGGGGCTCGTGCGGATCGGGCTGAGCAACCTGCGGGTGTCGACCGAGGATGGCCGCCCGGTCGCGGCGCTGACCGAGATGCGCGCGGGGCTGTCGGCGCGGGCGCTTCTGTCGCGGCAGCTCGCGCTGCGCGAGGCGCAGGCCTCGGGGCTTTTCCTGAGCCTCGAGCGGGACCGCGACGGGGCGCTGAGCCTCGGCTTCGGGCTCGAGCCCGGGCAGGCGCGCCCCGACCTTCCGACGGTACTGGCGCGGATCGACGCGGCGCTCGGCACGCCGCTGCTGGAAGGGCTCGACGCGGTGACGCTCGACACGATCACGCTGCGCTACGACGATCTGCGCGCGGGACGGGGCTGGACCGCCGATGGCGGGCAGCTTGTCGTGCGGCGCGAGGACGGGCGGCTGCGGCTCGAGGGGGACGTGGCGCTGCTGGGCGGGGCCGCGGGGCTTGCCACGGTCACGCTGGGCGCCGAGAGCGATATCGGCGCGCAGGATCTCAGCTTTTCGGTCAGCCTGGAGAACCTCGCCTCGGGCGATATCGCCACCCAGAGCCCGGCGCTGGCCTGGCTGGGCGCGCTGCGGGCGCCGATTTCGGGCGCGCTTGGCGGCTATCTGGACACCGACGGCACGCTGGGCGGGCTCGACGTGACGCTGTCGATGGGCGCGGGCGCGCTGCAGCCCAATCCGCGCGCGGAACCGGTGAGCTTTGCAGGCGCGCGCACCGCCTTTTCCTATGCGCCCGACCGGCAGACGCTGCGCTTTTCGGAGATCGCGGTGGATACGGCGGTGGGCCGGGCGCGCGCCGAGGGGCAGGTCGCGCTGGTGGGCGGGGGCGCCGCGCCGGAGGGGGCGGCCCCCGAACCGGCGGCGTTCGTGGGCCAGTTCACGCTGTCGGATCTGGCGGCCAATCCGCGGAACCTCTTTGCCGCGCCGGTGGAGATCGCCGGCGCCGAGACCGATCTGCGCCTGACCCTCGACCCCTTCACGCTGGAGATCGGGCGGCTGCGCATCATGGATGCGGGAACGCCGCTGCGCGCCACGGGCCGGGTTCAGGCGGGACCCGAGGGCTGGTCCGTGGCCCTCGATGCGGCGCTGGCCGAATCCGATCCCTCGGTCGTCGCGCGCTACTGGCCCGCGGCACTGGCGCCGCGCAGCCGCGACTGGTTCGTGACCAACGTGCTGGGCGGCATCGTCCACGACGCGCGGCTCGCCCTGCGCATCGATCCAGCGCGGCCCGGCCCGCCTGCCCGCCATATCGATCTGCGCTTCGAGCGGGCGAAGGTGCGCTTTGCGCAGACCCTGCCGCCCATCGAGGAGGCCGCGGGCCAATTGGTCATCGCCGGGAACCGGCTGTCGGTGATGCTGGAGCGCGGCCGCGCCGTGCCGCCCGAGGGCGGTGCGATCGACATCTCCGGGTCGGATTTCATCATCGCCGACACCGATGCCCGGCCCGCCACGGGCGATATCCGCCTCCGGGCGCGGTCGAGCGTCACGGCACTCCTGTCCTTTCTCGACGAGGAGCCGCTGCGCCTCATGGCGCGGGCGAACCGGGCGCCGAGCCTCATCGAGGAAGGGCGCGTCGAAGCGGCGGGGCGGCTGACGCTGCCCCTGAAAAGCGGCATCCGGTTCGACGATCTGACCCTCGATCTTTCTGGTGAGGTGACCGGCGCGGTCAGCGCGAGCGTGGTGCCCGAGCGGACGCTGCGCGCGGAGCGGCTGGAGGTGACGCTGAACACCGAGGCGCTGGAGATCGCGGGCGCGGCCGAGCTGTCGGGCGTGCCCGCCGAGGGCAGCTTCCGGCTGCCGCTGGGCGAAAACGTGACCGAGCCCGCCCGCGTCGCCGCGCGGGTCACCCTGTCGGATGAAGCGGCGCGGGCCTTCGGCGTCGTGCTGCCGGACGGCCTGCTCGCGGGCAGCGGGCCGGGCACCTTCGCGCTCGATCTGCCGCGGGACGGGGCGCGCCCGGCCTTCACGCTCACTTCGGACTTGGCGGGGATCGCGCTCTCGGTTCCGGCGGTGGGCTGGCGGCTCGCCCCCGGGCAGACGGGCCGGTTCACGCTCGAGGGGCGGCTCGGCACGCCGGTCAGCATCGACGGGCTGGCGCTGTCGGGCGCGGGGCTCGAGGCAAGCGGCACCGTGGTGCTGGAGCCCGCGGGCGGGTTCCGGCGGCTCGAATTGCCGCAGGTCGCGCTTGGCGGCTGGTTCGACGGGGGTGTGACCCTGAGCGCGCGGGGCCCCGGGCAGGTGCCGGCGATCGCGGTGACGGGCGGCGCGCTCGATCTGCGGCGGGCGACCTTCGGGACATCGGGCGGCGGCGGGCCGGGCGGCGGGGCGATCCCGCTTGGCGTGGCACTCGACACGCTCACGGTGACCGAGGGCATCGTCTTTCGCGACCTCACGGGCAGTTTCGAGGTCGTGGGCGGGCTCAACGGCCGGTTCGAGACCGGCATCGTCGGCCGGAGCGTGCGCCTGACCGGCGCGGCGCAGGTGCGCAACGGCGGCACCGCGATCCGGCTGCAATCGGAGGATGCGGGCGCGGTCCTCGAGGCGACGGGGCTTTTCCGCAACGTCGATGACGGGGTGCTGGATATGTCGCTGGTCCCGGTGCCGGGCGCGACCGGGACCTATGACGGCACGGTCGTGGTGCGCGAGGCGCGGCTGCGCGACGCGCCCGCACTCGGGGCGATGTTCGACGCGGTCTCCATCGTGGGGCTGCTCGACGAGCTCAATGGTGCGGGCATCTACTTCACCCGGGTCGATGCGGATTTCCGGCTGACGCCGCGCCAGGTGATCCTGCGCCGGTCCTCGGCGACGGGGCCCTCCATCGGCATCTCGGTCGACGGCTATATCGACCTGGCCACCAAGGCGCTGGACCTGCAGGGCGTCTTCTCGCCGATCTATTTCCTCAACGCGGTGGGGCAGGTGCTGACCCGGCGCGGCGAGGGGCTTTTCGGGTTCAACTTCACCATCGGCGGCACCGCGGCGCGTCCGAGGGTTGCGGTCAATCCGCTTTCGGTGTTGACCCCGGGCATGTTCCGCGAGCTCTTCCGGCGCCCGCCGCCGGAGACCGGGAACTGAGCCCATCCACCCGCCGGAGGCCCGGAGACGACCACATGCAGCTGTCCGATTTCGATTTTGACCTGCCCGAGGACCGCATCGCCACGCGGCCCGCGCGGCCCCGCTCCGCCGCCCGGCTTCTGGTGGCCGAGGGCGACCGGGCGATCACCGACGCGGTGGTGCGCGACCTGCCGGACTGGCTGCGCCCGGGCGACCGGCTGGTGCTGAACGACACCAAGGTGATCCCCGCGCGGCTGTCGGGCACGCGCACGCGCGCCGGGGCGAACGGGCCCACCGAGGCGCGAATCGAGGTGACGTTGCTGGAGCCCGCCGCGGACGGGTGCTGGACGGCGCTGATCAAGCCTTTGAAGAAGCTGCGCGACGGCGAGACGGTGGTCTTCTCGTCCGCCCTGTCGGCCGTCCTCGAAGGCCGGGAGGCGGGCCAGGGGCGGCTGCGCTTCAACCTTGCGGGCGATGATTTCGACGCGGCGCTGGCCCAAGCGGGGGCCATGCCGCTGCCGCCCTATATCGCCGCCAAGCGGCCCGCCGATGCCCGCGACCGCGAGGATTACCAGACGATCTGGGCGGAAAACGCCGGTGCTGTCGCGGCGCCCACCGCGTCGCTGCATTTCGACGAAGCCCTGCTCGCGGCGCTTGAGGCGCGGGGCGTGGCCTTCACCCATGTCACGCTGCATGTGGGCGCGGGCACCTTCCTGCCGGTGAAGGTCGACGACGTGACCACCCACAAGATGCATGCCGAATGGGGCGCGGTGAGCGCAGCGGCCGCCGCGGAGATCGCCGCCACGAAGGCGGCGGGCGGGCGGGTGATTCCCGTGGGCACCACCGCCTTACGGCTGATCGAGACCGCCGCGCGCGCCACCGGAGAGATCGCGCCCTTCGAGGGCGAGACCGACATCTTCATCTATCCCGGCTTCACCTTCCGCGTGACCGACGCGCTGATGACCAATTTCCACCTGCCGAAATCGACGCTGATGATGCTCGTTTCGGCGCTGATGGGGCGCGACCGGATCATGGAAATCTACGCCCATGCAGTCGCCCGGAACTACCGCTTCTTCTCCTATGGCGATGCGTCGCTGCTCATCCCCGGGCGCTGAGGTCCGAAAGCGACATGCGGGCGTCGTTATCGCATTGAGGCCGCGCGGAGAATCGCGTTAGGGCGGCCTCAGGCCATGGGCAAGAAGGACGCGCGCGATGCTGACCGTACTGAACAGATCCTGGGCGCTGCTTCTGGGCATGCTTCTTCTGATGGTCGGCAACGGTTTGCAGGGGTCGCTGCTGGGCGTGCGCGGCTCGGAGGCGGGCTTTTCGCCCTTCGTGATGTCGATCGTCATGTCGGCCTTCTTCTTCGGCTTCATCATCGCCTCGCAGACGACGCCGCTGCTGATCCAGCGGGTCGGGCATGTGCGGGTCTTCGCAGCGCTCGGCTCGATCATCTCGGCGGTGCTGATCCTGTTTCCCGCCCTGCCTTACGCGGGGTTCTGGATCGCGGGCCGTGTCGTCCTCGGCTTTGCCTTCTGCGGGCTCTACGTGACCGCGGAAAGCTGGCTCAACAGCGCCTCGACCAATGCCACGCGCGGGCAGGCGCTGTCGCTTTACATCATTGTGCAGATGATCGGCGTGATCGCGGCGCAGGCGATGCTGAACCTGCCCGACCCGACGGGCTTTCTGTTGTTCGTGATCCCCTCGGTGCTGGTGTCGCTGGCCTTCGCGCCGATCCTCTTGTCGGTCACGCCGACACCCGCCTTCGAGAGCACCAAGCGGATGACGATGCGGACGCTTTTCACCTCGTCGCCGCTGGGCTGCGTGGGCATGGCGCTGATGGGCGTGGTCTTTGCGCTGCAATACGGCATGGCGGCGGTCTTCGCGGTGGAGGCCGGGCTGACGCTGGCCCAGACCTCGATCTTCGTGGCGGCCTTCTACGTCGGCGCGCTGTTGTTCCAGTACCCGCTGGGGATGCTGTCGGACCGGATCGACCGGCGGATCGTGATCGCCTTCACCGCCGCGATGGGCGGGGCGGCGGCGGTGGTGGCCGCGCTTTTCTCCGGCAATTTCCAGGTGCTCGTCGCCGCGGCGTTCCTGGTCGGCGGATCGGCGAACCCGCTCTATTCGCTGCTGATCGCCCATACGAGCGACTTCCTTGAATACGAGGACATGGCGGCGGCGTCGGCGGGGCTGCAATTCCTCAACGGGGTCTTCGCGGTGATCGGACCGATCGTGACCGGCTATTTCATGGTGCAGGCGGGGCCGCAGGCCTTCTTCGTGCTGATCGCCGTGCCGATGCTGCTGCTGATGAGCTATGCGCTTTACCGGATGACCAAGCGCCCGCTGGTCGAGGATCCGAACGATTACGTGCCGATGATGCACACGTCGTCGGTGATGTCCCTCGAGGCCGCCGCCGAGGTCTGGCACGGCCAGTCCGAGGACGAGGAGAACGCCGGGGCGAAGCGCGTTCCGGCCTGATCGCGGGCCGCCCCTGAAGGGCGGTGACACAAAAGGTGATTTGCGCCGGAGAGGGGCGTTCTTACCTTCGAAGGCATGGTTTGGGGAGTATGAGTGCGAGGAGCGTGCGTATGACGGGACCGGATGAGATACTGAATTTCTGGCTCGACGAGGTCGGGCCCAAGGGATGGTACGAACAGGACGATGCGCTCGACGCGTCGATCCGGGAGCGGTTCCTGCCGGTCTGGGAAGAGGCGATGGAGGGCCGCTTCGCGCTGTGGCTCACGCATCCCTCGGGCGTTCTGGCCTATATCATCCTGCTCGACCAGTTCCCGCGCAACATGTTCCGCGGCAGCCCGCGCGCCTTCAGCTCGGATACCGTCGCGCGCGCGGCGGCCAAGCAGGCGGTGCGGCGCGAATGGGACCGCAAGATCGACCCGCCGGCGCGGCAATTCTTCTACCTGCCGATGATGCATTCGGAAAACCTGAGCGATCAGGAGCAATGCATCCGGCTGGTCAAGGAACGGATGCCCGAGGCGGAGAGCACTCTCTTGCATGCGCGCGTGCATCGCGAGGTGATCCGGCGGTTCGGGCGGTTCCCCTATCGCAACGACGCCCTGTCGCGGACCTCCACCGCGGCGGAGACCGCCTTCATCGAGGAAGGTGGTTACGGGGCGATCCTGCGGGATCTGCAGAAGGAAGCGGCCTGACAGTCGCAGCGTCGCGCGGTCCCGACGGGACGCGTTGAGCGCTGTGATGGCGGAAGACCTGCGCGCCGGGGCGGGGGGTCCGGTGCCTGCCCGGCGGGCATGGCGCGCATCATTCTTTAGGGGTTCCAGTGGGCGTGGTCGGCGGGCGATGACCACTCCGTCCGAGCTGGCCGCTCATCGCCTGATTTCACACGCTGCCGCACACCACCCGACAGTCAATTCAGATGCCCGACGCGGCCGCGCGGCCTGCACGCTATTCGGGCGCCTTGGTGCCGTCGACGGCGCGCGACCGGGCTTCCTTGGCCAGCTTGGTCAGGAAGGCGCGCCCGCGCCGTTCGGCGAGCCGGACGCGGATGCAGGTGAGGTATTCCTCTTCCATCGTGGTCGATGCGGCGGCGAGCACCTCGGCCACGTCCATGAACAGCCGGTCCTGGCCGGTCGCATCCATGACCTTCAGCGTGTCGCGCGCCAGCTCGTCGGCGAGATCGGTAATGAAGGACATGTCCGGATGTCCCTACCGCGAGGTCTCGGTCAGGCGCCGCTTCACGTATTCGGTCACGTTGCCGATCATCGTGTCCATGTGCGGCTCTTCGAAGAAATGGCCCGACCCCTCGATCTCCTGGTGGGTGATGGTGATGCCCTTCTGGTCCTGCAGCTTGCCGACCAGCGTCTGGGTATCGGCGGGCGGCGCCACGCGGTCTGCGGTGCCGTTGATGATCAGGCCCGAGGCGGGGCAGGGGGCGAGGAACGAGAAGTCGTACATGTTGGCGGGCGGCGAGACCGAGATGAAGCCGGTGATCTCGGGCCGGCGCATCAGCAGCTGCATGCCGATCCAGGCGCCGAAGGAAAAGCCCGCGACCCAGCAATGCTTGGAATTGGCATTGAGCGATTGCAGGTAATCGAGCGCGGCGGCGGCATCGCTGAGCTCGCCCACGCCCTGATCGTATTCGCCCTGGCTGCGCCCGACGCCGCGGAAATTGAACCGCAGGACGGTGAAGCCCATGTTGTAGAAGGCGTAATGCAGGTTGTAGACGACCTTGTTGTTCATCGTGCCGCCGAATTGCGGATGCGGATGCAGCACGATGGCAATGGGCGCATCGCGGTCCTTCTGAGGATGATACCGGCCTTCGAGGCGGCCTTCGGGTCCGGGGAAGATGACCTCGGGCATATGCGACACGGCTCCTTGAGGTGCGGAATTCTTGACGAATTCGATCAAGCACTTTAGAACAATTCTAAACCCGGCCAGGCATTGCGCCCCGGGCTTGCCCGCAGATATGCAACTGGGCGGTTAAGGTCAATCGTTTAAGGCGGTTGCGCAGGCGGCGCGCCGCGATCGGGAGGGCGGGGAATGAAGCTCAGCACCAAGGGCCGGTACGCGATGGTGGCGCTGGTCGATATCGCGCTGCAACCCGAGGACGGCCTGGTGACCCTGTCCGACATCGCGCGGCGGCAGGATATCTCTCTGCCCTATCTCGAGCAGCTCTTCGTGAAGCTGCGCCGCGCCGAACTCGTGACCTCGGTGCGCGGGCCCGGCGGCGGCTACCGGCTGTCCCGGCCCACGACCGAGATCCGCGTCGTGGATATCCTGAGCGCGGTGGACGAGACGGTGGACGCGATGCACAAGGGCGCGGGGGCGTCGGGCGGCGCGTCGGGATCGAAGGCGCAATCGCTGACCAACCGGCTCTGGCAGGGGCTCTCGGCGCAGGTCTACGTCTTCCTGCACCAGACGCGGCTGTCGGACGTGGTGGGCAACGCGATGGTGCCGTGCCCTGCCGTGCCGTCACTGTTTTCGGTGGTGGACGAGGGGTGAGCCGCTTGTCCATCCCTTACGGGCTGTCCGCGCGGGCGCCGGGCCGTGCCAATCGGGCGGCAGCACCGGTGGCCACCGCGGGGCTGCGTATTTGCAAAGAGGCAAGACAGGATTGGGGCGCATGAGCCAGACCTATCTCGACTGGAACGCGACCGCGCCTTTGCGGCGCGAGGCGCGCGAGGCGATGATCGCGGCGATGGATGTGGTGGGCAACCCGTCCTCGGTCCATGCGGAGGGACGCCGCGCCAAGGGTCTGATCGAGCGCGCGCGCCGGCAGGTGGCGACCGCCTTCGGGGCGGACGGCGCGGATGTGGTCTTCGTCTCGGGCGCCACAGAGGCCGCGACGCTGGCGCTGGCCGGGCGGGCGCTTCATGGTGCGCCGGTGGAGCATGACGCGGTGGCGGCCTGGACCGACGGCAGCCTCGCCGTCGATGCCGAGGGCCGGGTCGCGGTGCCCGATCCGGGCCGGAGCGTGCTGCAGGCGGCCAACAGCGAGACTGGCGTCCTGCAGACGTTGCCGGAGGGGCTCGTGCTGACCGATGCGACGCAGGTCTTCGGCAAGCTGCCCTTCGCCTTCAACTGGTCGGGGGCCGAGATGGCCATCGTCTCGGCGCACAAGCTGGGCGGGCCCAAGGGCATCGGCGCGCTGGTGATGAAGCGCGGCACGGAGATCGCCGCGCAGATCCGCGGCGGCGGGCAGGAAATGGGCCGCCGCTCGGGCACCGAGAACGTCATCGGCATCGCCGGGTTCGGCGCCGCGGCCGAGGCCGCGATGCGGGATCTGGATGCGGGCCGCTGGGCGGCGGTCGAGAAACTTAGAAACATTCTAGAAAATGTTATTGCAGCGGGCGCCAAAGAAACTAAATTTGTCGGGAATGGCGCGGCGCGGCTGCCCAACACCTCCTGCATGATCGCGGAAGGCTGGAGGGGCGAGACGCAGGTCATGGCAATGGACCTCGCGGGGTTCGCGATCAGCGCGGGCTCGGCCTGTTCGTCGGGCAAGGTCCGCGCCAGTGGCGTGCTGACGGCGATGGGCTACAGCCCGGCCGAGGCGCAATCGGCCATCCGGGTCAGCCTGGGGCCGGAAACGACGGAAGACGACGTGATGCGCTTTGCCGAATGCTGGCTGCGGCATCTGAAGAAACACCGCGCGAAGGCGGCCTGAGGCCGCTCACCGCGCCGCAGGATCGAACACGAAAAGGGTCGGACAATGGCAGCTCTGGACAATCCCGAAGTCAAGGAAGGCGTCGATCAGGACACGGTCGACAAGGTCCGCACCTTGGGCGGCAAGTACAAGTACGGTTGGGCAACCGACATCGAGATGGATTACGCGCCGAAGGGTCTGAACGAGGACATCGTGCGCCTGATCGCGGAGCGCAACGGCGAGCCTGAATGGCTGCTGGAATGGCGCCTCGAGGCGTTCCGCCGCTGGCAGGAACAACCCGAGCCCGACTGGGCCATGCTGAACATCGAGCCGATCCCCTATCAGGAGCAGTATTACTACGCGCGCCCCAAATCGATGGAGGAAAAGCCCAAATCGCTGGACGACGTCGATCCGAAGCTGCTGGAGACCTACAAGAAGCTGGGCATCCCGCTGAAGGAGCAGATGATCCTCGCCGGTGTGGAGGGCGCCGAGGACGCGCCCGCCGAGGGCCGCAAGGTCGCCGTGGACGCCGTCTTCGACAGCGTGTCGGTGGGCACGACCTTCCAGGCGGAGCTGAAGAAGGCGGGCGTCATCTTCTGCTCGATCTCGGAGGCGGTGCGCGAGCATCCCGATCTAGTGAAGAAATACCTGGGCTCGGTCATTCCGAATTCCGACAACAAGTTCGCGACGCTCAACGCCGCCGTCTTCTCGGACGGCTCCTTCGTCTACATCCCGCCGGGCGTGCGCTGCCCGATGGAGCTGTCGACCTATTTCCGCATCAACGCGGAGAATACCGGCCAGTTCGAGCGCACGCTGATCATCGCCGACAAGGGCTCCTACGTGTCCTATCTGGAGGGCTGCACGGCGCCCCAGCGCGACACCTCGCAGCTGCACGCGGCCTGCGTCGAGCTGATCGCGCTCGAGGATGCGGAGATCAAGTATTCCACGGTGCAGAACTGGTATCCCGGCGACGAGGACGGCAAGGGCGGCATCTACAACTTCGTCACCAAGCGGGCCGATTGCCGCGGCGACCGGTCGAAGGTGATGTGGACGCAGGTGGAAACCGGCTCGGCCATCACCTGGAAATACCCGTCCTGCATCCTGCGCGGCGACGACAGCCAGGGCGAGTTCTACTCGATCGCCATCACCAACAACTGGCAGCAGGCCGATACCGGCACCAAGATGGTGCATCTGGGCAAGAACACCCGCTCGCGGATCGTCTCCAAGGGCATCTCGGCGGGGCAGGCGCAGAACACCTATCGGGGCCTCGTCTCGATGCACAAGAAGGCCACCAATTCGCGCAACTACACCCAGTGCGACAGCCTTCTGATCGGCGACAAGTGCGGCGCGCACACGGTTCCC
This sequence comes from Roseivivax lentus, assembly GCF_900156805.1. GTDB lineage: Bacteria > Pseudomonadota > Alphaproteobacteria > Rhodobacterales > Rhodobacteraceae > Roseivivax > Roseivivax lentus. The sequence goes on from NZ_FTOQ01000006.1 coordinate 156,129, forward strand.
TATATCGAGGTGAAGAACAACTCGTCCCGGGTGGAGCACGAGGCCACGACCTCCAAGGTCGACGACGACCAGATGTTCTACTGCCAGAGCCGCGGCATGGACGAGGAAGAGGCCGTGGCGCTGATCGTGAACGGTTTCGCGAAGGAAGTGCTGCAGGCGCTGCCTATGGAGTTCGCGATGGAAGCCCAGCAGCTTGTCGCCATCTCGCTCGAGGGGTCGGTGGGCTGAGGCCTGTCGCGCACTGAAGGACGCTTGCAATGGCTGAGGCGCTGGCCGCAGACCAGGACAGTTTCGACGCCGCCGCGGCCCTCGCGGCGGTGGCTTCGGGCAGTCCGGTCAACTTTTCCGACCTGACCATCACCAGGGCCACGCTGTTCGGCCGCCCGATGTGGTTCGCGACCGATACCTGGCGCGATCCGATCCAGCGCAACCACCGCCGGGGGGCCTTCTACGAGCAGCCTGAGCTGGAAGCGCTGCGCCGCTACGTGCCGATGGGCGCGACCTTCGTGGATATCGGCGCCAATGTCGGGAACCATTCGCTGTTCGCCGCGACGTTCCTCAACGCTGCCTGCGTGGTGCCGGTGGAGCCCAATCCGCGCTGCCTGCGGCTGATGCTGCTGACCGCGATGCTGAACGGCGTGCTCGAGCGCTATGATACGCGCGGGCTCGGCATCGGGATGTCGGACACGCCCTCGGGTTCGTTCGGGCTGGAAAAGCGCGACCGCAATATCGGCGCGACCCGCATGCTGGAGGGCGAGGGCGACATTCCCGTGACCACCGCCGATGCGGCGCTGGCGGATCTGACACCGGACTTCATCAAGGTCGATGTCGAGGGCATGGAGATGCGCGTGCTGAACGGTCTGCGCGGCACGCTGGCACGGGCGCGGCCGCGCATGATGGTCGAGGTGGACCAGGAAAACTACGCCGCATTCGACGCCTGGGTGGCCGAGGTCGGCTACGTCGAGACCGAGGTCCACCAACGCTACAAGACCAACAAGAACGTGCTGATCGAACCGGGAGACCCGGCATGAAACTCGCCCTTCTGCCCGCCGTGCTGACCGGCGTGTTCTGCGTCTTTTTCTCGATCGTCGTCAGTGCCTTGGCGAGCGCGCTTGATATGATCGTCTTTCTGGGCGTGTCCTTCGTATCGGGCTTTCTCGGCAACCTTTTCGCCCAAATCGTAACCGGGGGACGCGGACGATGAGCGCGGAGCTGCTGGTCTTCCTGGTGATGAAAAGCGCGGGCGCGGCCGTCGGCGTCTTTCTCGGCACCTTCATCGGCTTCGTGATCCGCGACCGGAAGGGCAAGACCGAGGGGATGATCGGCGGGTCGGTCACGTTGACCGCGCTGGCGGCGGCGGGGCTGGCGCTTCTTGTCATGATGGTCGTCACGTATCTGAGGTTGCCGGCATGATCATTTCCACCACCAACAGCCTCGACGGCTACCGGGTCATCGATTACCGCGGCGTCGTCGTGGGCGAGGCGATTATGGGGGCCAATGTCTTCCGCGATATCTTCGCCTCGGTGCGCGACATCGTCGGCGGCCGGGCCGGGGCCTACGAGGCCAAGCTCGGCGATGCGCGCGACACCGCCATGCGCGAGCTGGAGGAGCGGGCCGCGGCACTGGGTGCGACGGCGGTCCTGGGGGTCGATATCGACTACGAGGTCGTGGGCGATTCGATGTTGATGGTGTCCGTTTCGGGCACGGCCGTCGTCACGGAGAAGGTCGGATGAGCGAAGCCGCACGCGCAAGACGCATCGAAACCCTGCGCGGTCTGCTGGCGCCCGCGCGGCTCACGGAAATCGTGGATGTGGGCGCGAACCCGACCGAATTGCCGCTCTACATGCCGCTCATCGACGCCAAGGCCGCCCGGGTCACCGGGTTCGAGCCGCAGCCCGCCGCCTTCGAGGCGCTGGGGCCGCGCCAGACGACGCATGAACGCTACCTGCCTTACGCGGTGGGCGACGGTCAGCCCGGCACGCTGCATATCTGCCGCAAGGACGGCTTCACCTCGCTGCTGGAGCCCGAACCGCTGACCCAGACCTATCTCTGGCGGCCGCGCTGGAGCCGGATGACCACGGTGATGGACACGATCCCGGTCGAAACCCGGCGGATGGACGACATGGACGAGATCGACGCGCTCGATCTTCTGAAGATCGACATCCAGGGCGGCGAACTGGCGGTCTTCCAGAACGGGCGCGAAAAGCTCGGCGGCGCGCTGGCGGTGGTGACCGAGGTCGCCTTCATGCCGCTTTACAAGGATCAGCCGCTGCTCGATCAGCAGATGGGCGAGCTTCTGGCGCAGGGCTTCCTGCTGCATTCGTTCCGTACCGTCGTGGATGCCGCGCTCTACGACGCGCAGGGGCTGCACGTGCCGCGCGGGGCGCACAAGCACGGCCAGCTGATCGACGGCGACGCGATCTTCCTGCGCGACCCGCGCCGGATGGAGGCGTTCAGTGACGAGCAACTCAAGCATTACGCGCTTCTGGCCGATGGCGCGCTCGACCTGCAGGATCTGGCCGCGCGCTGCCTCACGGAACTGGTCCGGCGCGAGGCGATCCCGGCCGCGGCGCTCGATGCCTATCGTCAGATGCTGCGCGAAAGCGAGGGCCAGCCGGCATGAGCGAGACGGCCGTCAAAACCCGGCCCGAGCTGACCCTGCCGGAGGCCGAGGCAGCGCTGGTGCGTGCGGAGTATTCGCGCGCCGACGTGATCCTCGAATACGGGTCGGGCGGATCGACGGTGATGGCCGCGGAAATGCCGGGCAAGCACGTCTTCACGGTGGAATCCGACCGCGCCTGGGCCGAGATGATGCGCGCCTGGTTTTCGGCGCATCCGCCCGCGTCGGGCTCCGAGGTCGACGTGATCTGGTCCGATATCGGCCAGACGCGGGAATGGGGCCAGCCGGTCGATGACAGCGAATGGAAGCGCTATCCGCGCTATCCGCTGGAAGTGTGGGGCCTCGAGGAGTTTCGCCAGCCGCAGGTGGTGCTGGTCGACGGACGCTTCCGGCAGGGCTGCGCGCTTGCGGCGAAATACCTCGCCCGTGCCCCTGTCACGGTGCTCTTCGATGATTACCTCCATCGTAAGCATTACCACCAGGTCGAGGCCTTCCTCGGCCGACCAGAGATCACCGGCCGCATGGCCCGGTTCGACGTCACACCCGAGCCGATCCCGCCGGATCGCCTGCTTCGGATCATGCAATTGATGGTGCGCCCCTGAGCCCGCCGAGACGAGACACGAAAGGAAGAAATATGCTGGAAATCAAGAACCTGCACGTCAAGCTTGAGGAAGAGGACAAGCAGATCCTCAAGGGCGTCGACCTCACGATCGAGGCCGGCAAGGTGCATGCGATCATGGGTCCGAACGGGTCGGGCAAATCGACGCTGTCCTATGTCCTGTCGGGTCGCAACGGCTACGAGGTGACCGAGGGCGAGGCGACGCTTCTCGGGCAGGATATCCTTGAGCTCGACCCCGAGGAGCGGGCCGCGGCGGGTCTTTTCCTCGCGTTCCAGTACCCGGTGGAAATCCCCGGTGTCGGCAACATGACCTTCCTGCGCACCGCGGTGAACGCGCAGCGCAAGGCGCGCGGCGAGGAGGAGATGTCCTCGACCGAGTTCCTCAAGGTCGTGCGCGAGAAGGCTAAGGAGCTGGAGATCGGTGCGGACATGCTCAAGCGTCCGGTCAATGTCGGCTTCTCGGGCGGCGAGAAGAAGCGCAACGAGATCCTGCAGATGGCCATGCTCGAGCCCAAGCTCTGCATCCTCGACGAGACCGATTCCGGCCTCGACGTGGACGCGATGAAGCTGGTTTCGGATGGGGTGAACAAGCTGCGCGCGCCGGATCGTGGCTTCCTTGTTATCACGCATTATCAACGGCTTCTGGACCATATCACACCTGATGTCGTGCATATCATGTATGACGGCCGGATCGTGAAGACCGGTGGGCCCGAGCTCGCGCTCGAGGTCGAGAAGAACGGTTATGCCGACATCATGGCGGAGAGCGCGTAATGGCGGCCCTGCAACGCAAGTTCGACGATACCGAAGCGCGGCTTTCGGGCCTGACCCTGCCCGAGGGCGGCTGGAGTGCCGCGACGCGGCGCGATGCGCTGTCCCGGGTGCGGTCCATGGGCCTGCCGCATGCGCGCGACGAGTACTGGAAATACACCAAGCCCGCGACGCTGGTGCAGCCCGAAGCGCCGGCAGCAGCCTTGTTCGCCGGTGAGGAGACCCCGATCTTCGACGACGTGGACCGGCTGAAGGTCGTCTTCGTGGATGGCGTCTTCGATCCCGAGGCTTCGGACGCTCTGTCGATGTCGGGCATCACGATCGAACGGCTGGCCGACAGCAATGCCGATATCCACTGGGCGCGCGACCTTTACGGCAAGCTCGAACTGGCGGGTCAGAGCCCGGTGGAGCGCCCGCTGGCCGCGCTCAACACCGCCTTCGCCACGGATGGCGTGCTGATCCATGCCACGGCCAAGGCGGAGAAGCCCGTCAACCTGATTTACATCCATAATTCAGAGACTTCCGACGCGATCCTGCATCATTGCATCAAGCTTGATGAGGGTGCGGAACTGACCGTGCTGGAAAACGGCCCGGCCGCGGCGCGGTTCAACAAGGTGATGGAAGTGGATGTCGCCGACAAGGCCACGTTCCACCATATCCGCACCCAGGGGCGCGATCACGAACGCCGCGCGGCGACCAATATCTTCGGGCGCCTGGGCCGCGAATCGATCTTCAAGTCCTTCACGCTGACAGCGAACGGCGTGCTGACTCGCAACGAATGCGTGCTGGAGCTAACCGGCGACGACGCGGTCGCGCATGTGGCGGGCGCCTGCATGGGCGACGGTGATTTCCACCATGACGACACCGTCTTCATCACCCATGACGCGGTGAATTGCGAAAGCCGCCAGGTCTTCAAGAAGGTGCTGCGCAACGGCGCGACGGGCGTCTTCCAGGGCAAGATCCTCGTCAAGAAAGGGGCCCAGAAGACCGACGGGTACCAGATCAGCCAGTCGCTGCTTCTGGACGAGGACAGCCAGTTCCTCGCCAAGCCGGAGCTGGAGATCTACGCCGACGACGTGGCCTGTTCGCATGGCTCGACCTCGGGCGCGATCGACGAGGAGGCGCTGTTCTACCTGCGCTCGCGCGGGGTGCCGCAGGGCCATGCGGAGGACCTGCTGACGCTCGCTTTCCTGGCCGAAGCGGTGCTTGAGATCGAGGACCAGGACCTCCAGGACGCCGTCAACGGCCGCATCGAGGCGTGGCTGATGCGACGGCGGACCGCCTGAGCCGATGCCGGTCTCGAGCGATATCGTCGCCTCCTATCGCGGCCCCGGCAAGGTGCTGCGCCGTCTTCTGTCGCATGGCCGACGGGAGGAGCGGGCGCTTGCCATCCTGATGGCCGCCTGCCTGCTCTACTTCCTCTCGCGCCTGCCGTCGCTGGCGCGGGAGGCGCATTTGCGGGGCGAGGAACTGAACCCGTTGCTCGGGGGTGCGCTTTTCGGCTGGCTGTTCATCGCGCCGCTTCTTCTCTACGCCGTCGCGGGGGTCAGCCACATGCTGGCACGGGTGCTGGGCGGCAGGGGCACGTGGTACGGCGCGCGGATGGCGCTGTTCTGGGCGCTTCTGGCCTCGTCCCCGCTGGTGTTGCTGAACGGGCTGGTGGCGGGTTTCATCGGGCCGGGACCGGGGCTGACGGCGGTCGGCATTCTCTGGGTCGGCGTCTTCCTGTGGTTCTGGATCGCCGGACTGCGCGTGGCGGAGCGGGGCCAACCGGCATGAGCCCCGCGGGCTATCTTCGCCTTGCGTGGCAAAGCGTGCTGGCCCCGCGCGACGTGGCGCGGCTGCTGCTGTCGCTGCGGCTCGGGCATGAGGCGCTGTTGCTGTCCGCGGCGTTGGTGCTGGTGCTGAACACCGCGCTGGTGCGCGCCTCGGCGATGATCACGCCGCCCGACCCGGCCATCGCGGCCTTCGTCGAGCAGCCGCTGACCTTCTTCATGGGCCTGGGCGGAGTCCTCGCGATCATGGCGCTCGTGCTTACCTGGTGCGGTCGCGCCGTCGGCGGCACCGGCCGGATCGAGGATGTCGGCCTGATGATGATCTGGCTGCAGGGGCTGCGGGTGCTGGTGCAGCTTGCGATGCTGGTCCTCGCGCCGGTGGCCGCGACGCTGGCGGCCTTCGTCTCGGTCGGGGCGTCGCTGCTGGGGCTGTGGTTGCTCGTCAATTTTCTGGCCGAGGCGCATGGCTTCGCCTCGCTCGGCAAGGCCGCCCTGGTGCTTCTGCTGGCCGTCACCGGCCTCGCACTGGGGATCTCTTTCTTTTTCACACTGATCGGGGCCACCGCCTCGGGGATGACCGCAAATGTATGATGTTCATGAGATCCGAAAGGACTTTCCGATCCTGTCGCGGCAGGTGAACGGCAAGCCGCTCGTCTATCTCGACAACGGGGCCTCGGCGCAGAAGCCGCAGGTCGTGATCGACGCGGTCACGCGGGCTTATGCTGAGGAATATTCGAACGTTCACAGGGGTTTGCATTACCTGTCCAACCTGGCGACCGAGAAGTACGAAGGCGTGCGCGGCACCATTGCACGGTTCCTCGGCGTGGCCGACGAAGAGCAGATCATCCTCAATTCCGGCACCACCGAGGGCATCAACATGGTCGCCTATGGCTGGGCGATGCCGCGGATGGAGGCGGGCGACGAGATCGTCCTGTCGGTGATGGAACACCACGCCAATATCGTGCCCTGGCATTTCCTGCGCGAACGGCAGGGCGTGCAGCTGAAATGGGTGGATGTGGACAGCCGCGGTGCGCTCGACCCGCAGGCGGTGATCGACGCCATCGGCCCGAAGACAAAGCTTGTCGCAATCACTCATCTTTCCAACGTTTTGGGAACCGTTGTTGATGTGAAGTCCATCATCGACGGCGCGCATGCGAAGGGCGTGCCGGTGTTGGTCGACGGCAGCCAGGCGGCGGTGCACATGCCGCTCGACCTCGATGCGCTGAACCCCGATTTCTATGCCATCACCGGACATAAGCTATACGGACCAAGCGGTTCCGGGGCAATCTTCGTGCATCGCGACCGCCTGGCCGAGATGCAACCCTTCATGGGCGGCGGCGACATGATCCGCGAAGTGCACAAGGATCAGGTCATCTACAACGACGCGCCGATGAAATTCGAGGCAGGCACGCCCGGCATCGTGCAGACCATCGGGTTGGGTGTCGCGCTCGATTACATGATGGGTCTCGGGATGGAGAACATCGCGGCGCATGAGGCGGTATTGCGCGATTACACGCGCAAGCGGCTCGACGGGCTCAACTGGCTATCGGTTCAGGGCACCACCGACGACAAGGCCGCGATCTTCTCGTTCACCATGAACGGTGCCGCGCATGCCCATGATATCTCGACGATTCTCGACAAGAAGGGAGTCGCGGTCCGGGCCGGTCAGCATTGCGTTGGGCCGCTCATGGATCACATGGGCGTGGCGGCGACCTGCCGGGCGTCGTTCGGGCTCTACAACACCGAGGACGAGGTCGACGTGCTGATCGACGCGCTGGAACTGGCGCACGATCTCTTCGGCTGAGCGGGCTGATTGCCGACCGGGCCGGCGGTTGTGCCCGGCGGCCCGGTCCGTACCATGGCGGCGATGTTCACCACGAGGGAGCCGCCCGCCATGTCCACCGACCTTCTGACCGACGCCGACCAGATCTCCGATATCGCCTTCGGCTTCATGGGATCGAAGGCGCTTTTCGCGGCGCTGGATGTCGGGCTGTTCACGGCGCTGGCGGACGGCGCAAAGACCGCCGAGGAGGTCGCGGTGGAGACCGGGCTGCATCCGGCGCGCGCCGAGACGCTGCTGACGGCGCTGGCGGGGCTGGGCCTGTTGTCGGTCGCCGAGGGCCGCTTCGCCAATGCGCCCGCGGCGACGGATTTCCTGGTGGCGGGCGCGCGCTACGATTTCGGCGATTACCTGCGGCTGCAGGTGGACAAGCAGATGTACCGGCTGCTGGGGCAATTGACGCCCGCGCTGACCGGAACGCTGCGAAAGGACGCCACCGACAGCTACGAGACCTGGTTTTCGGATGCCGAGGAGGCGCGGCTTTACTCGGAAAGCCAGCATGCGGGCTCCACCGGCCCGGCGCGCCAGCTTGCCCGGCGGCTCGATCTGGAGGGCGCGCGGCGCATGCTCGACGTGGGCGGCGGCACCGGCGCCTTCGCGATCGGTCTCTGCCAGGCCAATCCCGACCTGCAGGTCACCATCCTCGATTTTCCGAATGTCGCGAAGCTCGGGCGGGATTACATCGCCGCGGCGGGGCTCTCGGACCGGATCGGCTACCAGACCGGCAACGCGCTGGAGGCCGAGTGGCCCGGAGGCGTCGACGCGGTGCTCATGTCCTACCTGTTCTCGGGCGTGCCGGGGGATGCGCATGCGGCGCTGCTCGCAAAGGCGATGGCGGTCCTGACGCCGGGCGGCCGGGTCATGGTGCATGACTTCATCGTCCACGCGGATCGCACCGGGCCGCGGCTGGCCGCGCTCTGGCAGTTGCAGCACACCGCCTTCACCCCGGAGGCCCGGTCGACCGACACGGCGGGACTGACGCGGGAACTGGAGGATGCGGGCTTCGAGGACGTGGAGATCGCGCCGATGATCCCCGAGATGACGATGCTGGCAGTGGCGCGCAAACCGCGCTGAGCGTAGGGGCGCACCGGGCGGGACCCCGGTTGCATGGCGCGTGGCCCAAGGGGCGGTGAAATTGCCCGCGCCGCGCCGGATGCGTCTTGCGTCGGACGATCTGGCGCGTTAACCCGACGCACAGGCACCCGTAGCTCAGCTGGATAGAGCGCTGCCCTCCGAAGGCAGAGGCCAGAGGTTCGAATCCTCTCGGGTGCGCCATTTCCAAACCCGTGCCGACCTCCGCCACGTCAGCGTGCGAAGCGCCTCTGCGCAGGCGACCGGCCCGCGCATTGTCTGCCGGATGGGCAGGATGGCGCGGCGGAAGGGCGCATTGGGTGCCTTTTCGCAAACAATCAGGCAACGGAATTGGTCTTGAGGCGCGCGCGGGATATCTTCGTTCCAAAGGGGACCAGAGCCATGAACGCACCCGCACCGCCATTCACCCGTACCCGCGATCCGCGTGACCTGCGCCGGTCGTTGTCGCATTTTCCGACCGGGGTCACGGTGGTCACCGCACGCGGGCGCGGCGGGGCGCCGATCGGGGTGACGGTGTCGTCCTTCAACGCCGTGTCGCTGGAACCGCCGCTGATCCTGTGGAGCCTCGCGCTCAGTGCCGCCAGCCTCGCGGAGTTTCGCGCGGCGGACTTTTTCGCGGTCAACGTGCTGTCTGACATCCAGTCGGACCTGCCGCGCATCTTCTCCAGCCCGGTGGCGGAGCGTTTCGCGGGCCTCGACTGGCGCGAGGGCATCGGCGGGGCGCCGGTGCTGTCGGACAGCGCCGCGGTCTTCGAATGCCGCGCCTATGCCCGCTACGATGGCGGCGATCACGAGAACATCCTCGGCGAGGTGCTGCAGCACGACCGCCGCGAGGCCGCGCCGCTGGTCTTCGCCAAGGGGCGCCTCTCGACCCTGCAGGAGCCCGAGGGCTGAGGCTCAGAACAGGGGCGCGTTGGGGCTGTCGAGATATTCGACCGTGGTGAAGCAGAGCACCGTGTCGCCGATATTCTCGAGGTCGTGGGTCATGCTTTCGCCCTTTCCGAAGGTGAAATGCCGCGTCGTACCGACGTCGTAATCCATCTCCGACACCGTGCCGTCGGCAAAGCGGGACCGCGCCCGTCCGGCGGTGGTGGCGACCCAGAAGTAATCCAGCACATGGGTGTGGAGCGGCAGGCGGTCGCCGGGCTGCATCTCGATCAGCCAGACCCGCGCCCGGTCGCTTTCGCTGACCAGCGTGGAGCCGACGCGGCCGTTCTCATGCGCCGTGTCGAGTTCGGCCAGGTATTGCGGCGTCCAGTGCGGTCCGGAGAAGGCTTCCTGCGGACGGGCGGTGGTCTTCGTCATGTCATGGCTCCCTTGCGCTCGCTTTTTAATTATAGAGTGATAATTAGAGGTCGGAAAGTGCAAGGGACGGGGGCTGCGCGGATGGGAGGCAGGGCGGCGATTGCGGGCGGATCGATTGGCGGGCTCTTCGCGGCGGCGGCGCTGACCCGGGCCGGGTGGGACGTGGTGGTCCATGAGCGCGCGGGCGTGCCGCTGGCGGGGCGCGGCGCGGGCATCGTCACTCATCCCGAGCTCGTGGCGGCGCTGCAGGCGGTGGACGCCGACACGGCCGATCTCGGGGTGCAGGTGCAGGAGCGGATCGCCTTCGATCAGCAGGGCCGCGCCCATGCCCGCATGCCCTATCCGCAGGTGGTGACCTCCTGGGACCGGATGTACCAGGCGCTTCGGGTGCTGATCCCGGATGATCGCTACCGGCTGGGCCAGGCGCTGAGCGGGTTCACGCAGGACGACAGCGGCGTGACCCTGCGCTTCGAGAACGGCACGGAGGCGCGCGCCGATCTGCTGATCGGAACCGACGGTTTCCGCTCGGTGGTGCGCGGGCAGATCGCGCCAGATATCCAGCCGGTCTATTCGGGATACGTGGTCTGGCGCGCGCTCGCCGAAGAGGGCGATCTCGATCCCGGCATCCGCGACCGCGTCTTCGACGTCTTCGGCATGTTCATGCCCAAGGGCACGCAGATCGTGGGCTATCCCATCGCCGGTGAGGGCAACGATCTGCGCCCCGGGCACCGGCGCTACAATTTCGTCTGGTACGTGCCGACCGAGGCCGCCGACCTCGATGACATGCTGACCGATGCCGAGGGCAGGCGGCACGCCGTCTCGATCCCGCCGCCGCTGGTCCGGGAGGCGGTGGTGAAACGGGCCGCGCAGCGCGCCGCCGAATGGCTGCCCGACGTGTTCGAGCATGTGCTGGCGCGCAGCGAACGCCCCTTCTTCACCCCGATCTACGATCATATGAGCCCGGATTTCGCCCAGGGCCGCGTGGCCATCGCGGGCGACGCGGCCTGCGTCGCGCGGCCCCATGTGGGCATGGGCGTGACCAAGGCCGGGGGCGACGCGCTGGCGCTGGGGCGGCACCTTGCGGGTGTCGGCCCGGACGGCGTTGCGGCGGCGCTCAGGGCCTATTCGGCGGAGCGCGTGCCGGCTGCGCGCGCCGCCCATGACCGCGCGCAGATGTTGGGGCGCTACATCTTCGCCGATCCCGCGACGGGGCATAACCGGGACGGGCGCAACAACCCCAACCAGGACGAGATCCTGCGCCTCACCGCGGTGGCGGATTTCGGATAATCACGACCGGGCGATCCGACGGGCCGGCCCGACCCATCCCGACCACCAGACGACCAGACCACGCGCGGCGCCGCTACCCCGGCCCGTCACAACAGGAGCGCGACATGGCAGACGAGCAGAGCAAGACATTCGACGTCATCTTCGAGGGCACGGGCCGGTCCAGCGGCAAGATGCGCAACGACATCGCGGTGGCATGGCCGATGATGAAGGAGCGGTTCGAACTGGCGACCGACGAGGGCCCGTTCCATGGCGGGGACGGCACCGCGCCGCCGCCGCTGGCGCTGTTCACCGCCGCGCTGACCGGGTGCCTGATGACCCAGATCCGCGCCTTCGCCAAGCGGCTCAGGATCGAGATCCGTGACCTGGAGGTGAAGGCGACCCTGCACTGGTCCGGCGAACAGGTCGGCAACGATCCCTACGTGACCGCGCCGGTGGGCTTCGCGCTCGATGTGGATATCGACAGCGATGCCGGGGCGGAGGCGCTGACGCATCTGCTTGAATGCGCGAAGAAAGGATGTTTCATCGAACAGAGCCTGGCCGAGGGGGTCGCGGTCCGGCACAGGTTGAAGGTGGACGATGCATGGCAGGCCATTGACTGACGATCCGAAAAGGCTGGACGCGAAAGACGACGCCGGCGCGGGCCGTCCGCGGCGCAAGCGGCTGTCTTCGGACGAGCGGCGCGAGGAATTCATCGCCAAGGCCATCGAGTTCTTCGCCCAGCAGGGTTTCGAAAGCTCGACCCGGGCGCTGGCGCGGCAGCTGGGCGTCACCCAGCCGCTGCTCTACCGGTATTTCCCCTCGAAGGGCGATCTGATCGCGGAGGTCTATGACCGCATCTACGTCAAGCGCTGGCGCGCGGAATGGAGCGACCTGCTGGCGGACCGCAGCAAACCGGTGCGCGCCCGGCTGGTCGAGTTCTACGCGGCCTACACCGACGTTGTCTTCCATGACGACTGGATGCGGATCTTCCTGTTCTCGGGCCTCAAGGGGGCCGATATCAACCGCCGATACATGAAGCTCGTGCGCGCCCGCATCCTCGAGCCGATCCTGCGCGAACACCGCCACGAAAGCGGGATGGACGGGCTCGAGCCCACCGACGAGGAGGTCGAGTTCGCCTGGATCATGCATGGCGGCATTTTCTATTACGGTGTCCGCACGCTGATCTACGAGGCCTCGGTGCTCAACAACAAGGCCTTCGTGATCGAAAGCTCGATCGACGCTTTCCTCGGGCAATTGCCGAAGGTGCGGGCGGCGGCAGAGGCGGGCTAGGCCGCCTCGGCGCCGGGTGGGGCGCGACCCGCCTGGGGCCGCGCCGCCGGGTCGTCAGGCCTTCGTGCCGCGCGCGGGATAGCCCGCGCCCACGGCGCCGACCTTCGACAAGAGGATATCGAGGTTCGGCCGCGCGAAGGGCATTGTGGCGATGTCCACGAGGTACAGCTCGCCATCGGGCTTGACCCAGAAGGTGCCGGGCTCGGCGAAGGTGGCGGTCTCGGCCTCCTTGATCGAGCTCGAGAGATACAGCCCCCAGTTCCGCGCATCCTCTTCGGTCATGCCGTAGGCGATGGGCGTCTTCTCGAGGCCCCATTCGGACTTGGTCTTGGTCGCGCGGTCCTCGGGGTCCATGGAGACCGCGACGACCTTGACGCCGGCCTCGGCGAAGGCGTCGATCCGGGGCTCCACCTGACCGGCGAGGAAATCCTTGCAGACCGGGCAGTGATAGCCGCGATAGACGAGGATCATCGTCACCGCTTCGGGTGTTTCGTCGGCCAGCGTGAAGGTGCCGCCGCCCACGAGCGGAAGGGACAGGGCAGGGGCCTTGGTGCCGGGCATGATCTTGGTCGGCATCGGGGACGTCTCCTTTGTATCTTTTGGGGTGTGTCGGTCGCTGGAACCCGAACGCGTCAGAGCGGCGTCGAGGTCCAATTCTCGGTGATGGTGATGCCCGCGCCGCGGATCACCTTGGCGATCGGGCAATACTTCGCCAGATCGGTCTTGATCGCCTCGAGCTGATCGGGCGTGGCGTTGGTGGCCACCTCGATCTGCATCGCGATGTTGGAAAAGGGCAGGTCGATCTCTTCCTCCAGCATGGCCCCCATGCGGTGGAACTCGGCGCTGAGCGCGATCTGCATCTCGCCCATCTCGACGCCCATCTTCTCGGCGATGCGGTGCGAGATGACGTTGGTGCAACCAATGAGCGAGGACATCAGCGTCTCGGTCGGGCTCAGCCCCTGGTTGGTGCCGCCGCGCGCTTCGGGCTCGTCGATGGTCGCGGTCACGTCGCGGCTGGTGATGCGGGAGCGGGCATGGGTTTCGCCGATCGCCGTCATCGCCATCGGCACCGTCGGTTTCGCCGTCATCTTGACCATCGGGGGCCTCCGAATTTGCGCTTGCCAGTTATTTATAAGTCGATAAATTAACTGATACGGGAAGGGTCCTGCAATGACAAGAGCGCCGATCGGGGCGCGCCTCGGGACCGGGGAGGGATCATGAAAGCCGCGGATTTCGCGTATGAAAAGCCCGGAAACCTGGCCGATGCGCTGGCGCTTCTGGCCGATCCCGACCGGGATGCGAGCCCCCTTGCGGGCGGGCAAAGCCTTGTTCCGATGATGAATTTCCGCATGGCCATGCCCGATCTTCTGGTCGATCTCGGCGCGCTCGATGAGCTGCGGGGGATTGCCCCGGGCGCGGCGGGCGGTCTGACCATCGGGGCGATGACGCGCTACGCGGACCTCGAAGCGTCCGAGCTTGTCGCCACCCATGCGCCGCTCATCGCGATGGCGTTGCCCCACATCGCCCACGCGGCGATCCGCTACCGCGGCACCATCGGGGGCAGCGTGGCGCTCGCCGATCCCGCGGCGGAAATGCCCGCGCTGATGCTGGCCATGGATGCCGAGATCGAGGCGCAATCGTCCCAAGGCAGCCGCCGCATCCGGGCTGCGGAGTTCTTCACCGGCATCTACGACACGGCCCTCGCGCCGGGCGAGCTGGTCACCGCGATCCATATCACGGCAGCCCCGGAGGGCCGTCGCTTTGCATTCTACGAACTGGCCCGGCGGCACGGCGATTACGCCATGGCGGGGGTCGCCGTCGCGGCGACGGGCACGAACCGCGCCGATCCGCGCATAGCCTTCTTCTCGGTCTCGGACAGGCCGGTGCGGGCGATCCGGGCCGAGGCCGCGCTGCAGGCGGGCGATGCGGAGGACGCAATGGCCGCGCTCGACGAGATCGACTTCGCGGGCGATCTCAATGCCGACGCCAGGACAAAGCGCCACCTTGCGGGCGTGGTTCTGAAACGCGCTCTGGGGAGGCTCTGAGATGGCGCAGACACGCATGATCCGCCTGACGGTGAACGGCGAGACCGGCAGCTACACCGTCCCGGTGCGCCAGAACCTCGTCGATTTCATCCGCAACGATCTGGGCCTCACCGGCAGCCATGTGGGTTGCGAGCACGGGGTCTGCGGCGCCTGTTCCATCGAGGTGAACGGCGACCTGGTGCGCGGCTGCCTGATGTTCGCGGTGCAGGCCGACGGGGCGGAGATCACCACCATCGAGGGGCTGGCCGAAAGCGGCCGGGGGGCTGCCCTGCGCGCCGCCTTCACCGCGCGCAACGCGCTGCAATGCGGGTATTGCACGCCGGGCATGCTGGCCACCGCGCTCGATTACGTCGAGGGCGGCGGGGCGGCCGACCGCGATGCGATCCGGGCGCATCTGTCGGGCAATTACTGCCGCTGCACGGGCTACCAATCCATCGTCGACGCGGTCTGCGACGTGATCGAGGGGAGGGTCGAGGCATGAGCGGCCCGCTGACGATCTTCGACCGGCCCCGCGACTATATCGGCCAGCCGGTGCCGCGCGCGGACACGAAGCGGCTCCTGCAGGGCCGCGGCACGTTCATCGACGACATCCAGCTGCCCCGAATGCTGCATGCGGCCTTCGTCCGCTCGTCCGTGGCGCATGGGGTCATCACCGGCATCGACGTGGCCGAGGCCCGGGCGCTGCCCGGCGTCGTCGCGGTCTATACCGGCGCCGACATCGCGCCGCATGTGGAGCCTTACGTGGGTGTGCTGAGCCACCTCGCGGGCCTGCGCTCCGCCCCGCAGATGCCGCTGGCGGTGGGGGTGACCCGCTGGATCGGCGAGCCGCTGGCGATGATCGTGGCGCAGAGCCGTGCCGTGGCCGAGGATGCCGCGGCCCTGGTGACGGTCGAGATCGACCCGCTCGAGGCGGTGACGGATATGGAAACCGCCCTCGATCCCGCGACGCCGGTGATCCATGCGGAAATGGACTCGAACCTCGCCTGGGAACGCACCGTCGATGTGGGCGACGTCGATGCGGCCTTCGCGAGGGATGACGTGACCGTCGTCGAACGGCGCTTCCGCTTCGGGCGGCATACCGGCGTCACGCTGGAGACGCGGGGCGCGGTCGCGGCCTATGATCCCTCCGAGGACGAGCTGACCTTCTGGTATTCGGGTCAGGCGCCGCACATGATGCAGTTCATCTTCGCCAAGCATCTGGGCCTGCCCGAAGAGAACGTGCGCGTCGTCAGCCAGGATGTGGGCGGCTCCTTCGGGATCAAGATCCACACCTATGGCGACGAGGTCGCGACGGCGCTCGCGGCCAAGCTTCTGGGTCGCCCGGTGAAGTTCGTGGCAGACCGGATGGAGAGCTTCCTGTCGGACATCCATGCGCGCGACCACGTGGTCGACGGGCGGATCGCCGTCGATGCCGAGGGCAGGGTCGCAGCGCTGGCCTTCGACGATATCACCGGGATCGGGCCGTTTTCCATGTATCCCCGCACCTCGGCCATCGAGGCTAACCAGGTGCTGAACCTCACCGGCGCGCCTTACGTGATCGGGAATTACCGCGCCCATGCCAAGGTCGTGTTCCAGAACAAGAACATGATGTGCCAGTACCGCGCGGTGGGGCATCCCATCGCCATGGCGGTGGCGGATTGCCTCTTGGAGGATGCCGCGCACGAAATCGGCATGGATGTGGTGGAGATCCGCAGGCGAAACCTGATCCCGGACGACGCCTATCCGACGCAATCCGCCTCGGGCATGAAGCTCGACGATCTGAGCCATCACAAGAGCCTCGAGACCCTGGTCGAGACAATGGACTACGACGCGCGCCGGGCGGAGCATGCCAAGCTGCGCGAGGACGGCATCTATCGCGGGCTCGGCCTTATTTCGATGGTGGAGGTCACCAACCCCAGCCCGATGTTTTACGGCATCGGCGGCGCGCCCATCGCGAGCCAGGACGGGGCGACGATCCGGCTCGATGCGGGCGGCGGGGTGCATGTCTCCTCGTCCGTGACCGAACAGGGGCAGGGCACCAACGCCATCCTCGCCCAGATCGCGGCGGATGTCTTCGGCGTGCCGATCGCGCGGGTGAAGGTCACCACGGGCGACACGCGCACTACGCCTTATGGCGGCGGAACCTGGGCGTCGCGGGGGGCCGGCATCGGCGGAGAGGCCTGCCTGCAGGCCGCGCAGGCCTTGAAGGAGCAGGTGCTCGAGGTGGCGGCGGTGATCCTGCAATCGGCACCCGGCAAGCTCGATATCCGCGCCGGGGCGGTGGTGGATGCCGAGGGCGGCGCGGAGCGGATGACGCTCAGCGATCTCGCGCGCACGGTCTATTACCGCGGCAATGAACTGCCCGCCGATCTGAAGCCCGAACTGGTCGCGACGCGGCATTACCGGGTCACCGATTTCCCCTTCGTCTTCACCAATTGCGCCATGGCCGCCGAGGTCGAGGTCGACCCCGAGACGGGCTTCGTGCAGGTCCTGAACTTCTGGGCGGTCGAGGATTGCGGCCGGGTCATCAACCCCGTTCTGGTCGACGAACAGGTGCGCGGCGGCGTGGTGCAGGGGATCGGCGGTGCGCTTTACGAGGAATGCATCTACGACGCCGAGGGCCAGCTGCAGAACGCGACCATGGCCGATTACCTCGTGCCGATGGCCTTCGAGATGCCCGATATCGTGGTGAAACACGTGGAGACCCCGACCAAGACCTCGGTGCTGGGCGCCAAGGGCGCGGGCGAGGCGGGCACGGGCGGCGCGCCGGGGGCGGTGATGAACGCGGTGAACGACGCGCTGCGGCCCCTCGGCGCCGAGATCCACCAGATGCCTATGACGCCCGAGCGGATCCTGCGGGCCCTAGGGAAGGTGTGAGGCGGCGCGGGGTGCTGGCGCGCTTTTGAGCGCGGAGCGGCACTACGGGAATGATCGTCTTGGGTTTGGCCGTGTGACGCAGGTGGCCGACCTTACCCCATGATCTCGGGGCAGGGCGCAGTGTGGGACATCATTGCTGTCCGAGATTGAGCTTGCGAGGTCAGCAAACGGTCCCTCGCAATCCCTCCTTCAGGAACGGCGACTTTAGGCCGTCGCCGTTCGCGGCTTGCTCGTGGCAATTCCGCCGAAGACCTGCTCCGCGACGATCCGGAAATGGGGCTTTAGGCGAACCACTGGAAGGATCACTCCTCCGCAGGTGCCACCGCCCGCTGATACAGATGCCACGTGGTGTGGCCGAGGATCGGCAGGGTGAAGATCAGGCCCAGAAAGGCCGGGACCAGCGACACCACCATGGTCACCGAGATGATCGCCGCCCAGCCCAGCATCACCACCGGGTTTTCCGTGACGACGCGCACGGAGGTGACCATGGCGGAGACGAAATTGGTTTCCCGGTCGAGCAGCATGGGCATGGAGACGACGGTCACCGCGAAGAGGACAGCCGAGAGACAGGCGCCCACGCCGGTGCCCACCGCAAGAAAGATCCAGCCCTGCGGTGTGAAGAGAACCGCGTTCAGGAACCCTTCGAAGTCGGAGAAGGAGGTGTTCTGCAGGATGATCGCGAGCCAGAGACGGACCTGGTACATCCACACCCAGAAGATGAACAGCGTGACGAAGGCCATCCAGCCCATTTCGCGTTTCCGTTGATCGGCCATGACGGTGAGGATGTCGGACCAGCCGAAACTCTCGCCCCGCTGCAACCGGCGGGACATCTCGTAAAGCCCGGCCGCGGCGAAGGGCGTGACGAGCGGAAAGCCGACGATGAACGGAATGATCATCCAGATCATGTCGAGCCAGACCAGGCACCACACCAGCAGGATGCCGAAAACCGCGTAGAACAACCCGAAGAAGCCGCTCATCAGCGGGCGCGCCAGGAAGTCGGAGAACCCGGCCTTCAGCGACTCGGTGATATCATCGGCCGTTACCTTGTTGACCTTGGGCAAGCTGCGCTGATGCGGCGTCAGTTTGTCCGGCGGTGTGGACCCGTCGATCTTGGATGTCATGACACACTCCTCCCAAAGCATGGCAGCGCGCCGGCCCTTTCGGCAAAAGACCCGGCGGTGAACGAGACATCCCTCCTCCTTGCCGAAGTCTGCCTCAGGTACGGCGCAAGGGCAAGGAAAGGCGCATGGCCGGTCGGTCCGCGAAGCGGCAGCACGGCGCGGTGAATGGCGGGTTCCATGACATGGTTGCGCGCGGCCTCGAGGGGGCGTTCATGCGCGCCGCGGCGAATGACAGCTCCGCGCCTCAGAGCCAAATGCCGCGCTCTGGTCGCATGCCAGCTATCCGGCCGCCGCATTGAGCCGTCTGGCCAGCACAATGGTCAGGACCGCGGCAATGACGAGAAACACCGTACCCATGAGCCAAGCGACAGGTGTGGAGTAGATATCGGCGATGGCTCCCGCCAGGATCAGGCCCAAAGCGGCCCCGAGTTGCTGTATCAGCGATCTCAAAGACAGCATTGTCGACCGCTGACGGTCGTCGACGCAGCGATGCAGGATAGTGCTGGCCGGTGTTTCGCTGACACCGATGAGCACGGAATACAGGATGAAGACCGCCACGAAGCCGACGATGCCGCCCTGCAATGCCAATGCGATCTGGACGCCTGCCAGGCACGCAAAGGTCGCCGCCAGCGTCATCGCGTGCCGCCGCCTGAAGATCCAGCTGACATGCGGCGACAGAGAGGCGCCGAGCGCGATCGAGAAGAAATAGGTCGCCGTCACGACACCGATGACGGTGTTGGCGTAGCCTGCGTCCAACATGGGTTTGGCATGGGTCGGCCAAATCACCTCGACGGGGTTGGTGGCCATCAGAAAGAACGCCAGCGCGGCCAGAAGTATCGACAAGGCGGGATGTTTCAGCGCCAAGAGGCTCGCCTCCCGTATCACTGTCGGGACATTCGCGAAGCCGTGCCCGAGAGCCCTGACGTTCATGGGACGCGGATTTTCGACGATGGCCCACATCGTGAAGGCAAAGACGCCCAGCATCACAGCAAAGCTTGCCGCGTAGGATACGTCATAGATGCTGAAACCGAGGCGTTCCGCGACCGGGCCAAATACATCAGGAAGAAATCCCCCGACGACGGCCCCGATGGCCAACCCGACGGCATTCGCCCATTGCGCCCTGGCCAGGGCGGGCTGGACATCGACATTCGGTGCGGCGGCCGCGAAGGTTTCCACAAACCACGCATCCAGCGTGCCCGACCGCAGCGCGCGTCCGAACCCGATGAAGGCAAACGAGACCGCGAGAACATGGAAATCGCGCGTGGAAAGAAAGAGCGCGAGCGACATCAGGCTGGCGACAACCGCGGTCAGGAAGACCGGCTTGCGGCCGATGCTGTCGGCAAGACCGCCGAACGGCAGCTCCAGTGCCATCGTCGTGAGCGAGTAGACCCCGAAGAGAAGTGCGATCTGAAAGAGGTCCATTCCCCGGTCGGTCAGCGCCAGAGCGACCACGGAAACCGTCAATCCCATCGCGAAACGGTCGAGGAACTGGTGTATCTGAAACACGCGGATATGCCGTCGTGCCGAACCGGTCAGCGCTGCGAAGGAAAACTCTGTTTCGGTTGCCATACGAGCAACATCGACTTTGCCGTCACCGTCTACAATAGCTCAGCTACCGCAAGCCATCCGGCGTCAGCCGATGCGGTCGCCTGCAGAAGCGCAATCTTGGTTTGCCCCGCTCAGCAAAGCCCGCCGCCGGCCGCAGCGGGGGTCTGCTCACTGCCTCGTTTGACAGGGTCGGCTCAAGGCCCCGGGCGGTCGTCTGTGCGAGGCGCAACGGGTGGCGGCTGCGAGCCCAGATTTACCGCGGCGCGCCAGGCGGAGTTCGCGCGTGCAGTAAGGTTCATCTTGGCGCGATCGGCGCTTTCCCGACATTCGCTGTCGTCATCGACGCCGCAGTGCGGCTTTCCGGAACCCGCCATTCGAACCGGTGTGCAGCATAACCTGGAGAGTGAGTGTTGGCAGCATGGACGCCGCAGAAAAGATCGAAGGCCTGTACCTATAGCCAGTTATACCGATGCGGGTCCCGTGACTTGAGCGCCGCCTTCATGCCATCGCGTTCTTTTGGCGACGCCGCCGCGAGTATTGACTGAAGCTCTCTGTCGACCGACTCATGAGTGGCACCTCGAGCTTCCGCTTTCGCATACCAGTCGGCACCGGCTGCATAATCGCCCATTTCCATGTGGATTGCGCCGAGCAGCGTGCATGGGCGGAAGTCGCTTGGCGTCAAGCTGTAAGCTTCGCCTCCGGCCCCCCGCGCCTCTTGGTGACGTTTTAGGTCACGCAGCGCACCGCCGCGTGTCGTCAGTGCAGCCGAGCGCAGTTTTTTGCCTGTAGCTTGACTGAGCGCATCCTCCGCGACTTCCAGTCCTTTTTCGGCATGATCGGCTTTCCGCCACTGGGCACACGCATTGATGGCTTGCCAAGCATCGCCGGTCTTATGCCATGCTTCGGTAAAGGCTTTCGCTTGGTTACAGTGGTGGGCCTTACGCAGTTCTTCGGTCCAGTAGTCCGAGCCGGTAGAGCCCAGCCACAGAATGTCATCTGCATCGATTGGATTTCCATCTTCGACTTCCCAAAGGATGCGCATGACCCTCCCGTAATCCGCCCGCTCGATATAGCCGAGACCGAAACGGCTGCGACGCCAACGGCGCTCGATCTGTCTTTCCCGCTTTGCGAAGAGCGCCTTATTCTTGCGTTTCGTTGCTTCATCTCGGCGACACCGTTCGCCCACCTCTCTTTGCTCGGCGGATATCTTCGCATCGAGACGCATTTCCCGCTCTTTCTGCGAACTTTTTTGAAATCCTTCGGCGTCCAGTTTGCCAGTAGCTAACTGAAGCAGAGCATCGTAACCGCGTTCTCGCAAGAAATGCTGTTGAATGCTCGTGAGAGGACAGCGAGCATCAACTCTTTGAAAGACAGCGTAAAGGCGACTTCCGGGAATAGCAGCGCCGGGCACATCATCGAGAAAGTACGCTATGCCAAGGTCCGCAGTAGAGGAGTTCATAGGTGAGCTTTCTCCTGGAACCGTTGCAAGCAGCCTGAACCAGCCGTTCTACGGATTGCAAGTCAATTTTTTAGGCAATCGATGGCGCTATCATATTTCCGATTGTGAAGGATTTCATTCCTATCCGCCAGAACAACCCAACCGGCCCTCTCCGGACATTCACGAGGCTGGCCAACGCCGCGCCGCAGCTTCCTCGAACCGGCCCTTCGTGGCAACGCGCAGCATTGTCTTCCAGCCCAAGGTCCGCAGTGCGGGACTTCCGGTCATTCGCTACGAACGCATCGTTCAAGGCTTC
Source organism: Roseivivax lentus (assembly GCF_900156805.1). Lineage (GTDB taxonomy): Bacteria > Pseudomonadota > Alphaproteobacteria > Rhodobacterales > Rhodobacteraceae > Roseivivax > Roseivivax lentus. The sequence goes on from NZ_FTOQ01000006.1 coordinate 178,028, forward strand.
GCAAACCGGCATCCGTGAGCAATAGGGCACCAGGGGATCGGGCTACTACCAAGCAGTGACGGGGACTTGCGAATGCGGGCCCTGTATCATGGAATTCTTATCCTGCTCGAAGAGATCGGGACAGCGCAGCCGCCAATTCGGACCGCGGAAAGCTCCCCATCCTTCAACATGATCCGCGCCTGGATCTCCGACCGGCGCCCCATTTCAACGCCTTGCAGGACTCGAGCACTTGTTTCAGCTCGTGTGCAGTGGCCATGACAGGCCAGAAGCCCCGCGAAAGTCACAACAGCTGATCCAGTCGCGGGATCTTCTGGGGTTCCACCCGCCGGTGAGAACATCCGAGCTCGGAAGCAATTCTCTGCGTCCGAAGTGAAAAGCCATGCACTGATCGTGCCCGCGCGTTCGGTCAGCCTGTCCCAGTCGCTTCCGGTTGGCCGAGCGCGCCCAAGCGCATCGACCGACGCGACAGGTACAAGCAGATAGGACGGCCCGGCCTGCCAGACCTCGGGCATTGCCACGGTCGCATTGCCGATGTCTCGGGCGTCGAGACCAAGGGCGTCTGCTGTCAGTTCCTTGTCTGTTATGACGCGGTTTCGCACTGGAAGGAGTGGCGCCGTGAATTCAGCAGTTACCCGGCCGTTCTCTCTTTGCACGCGGACCGGAACCAGTCCCGCCTCTTCCTCTAAAGTCATTGCAACCGTCGCATCAGCCTGTGCTTCGATCAAACCAGAGAGATGAACGGCACAGCCGATGGTCGGGTGACCGGCGAAAGCTATCTCCGCTTTCGGATAGAATATGCGCACCTTCGCTGTGTTTACTGGATCGTCGGGCGGCATGACGAAGATCGTCTCAGAAAGGTTCAGTTCTTGCGCCAGTGTCTGCATCTGCTTCGTCGTTAAGGCTTCTGCTCGCGGCACAATCGCGAGCGGGTTGCCCAGAAACGGAGTATCGGTGAACACATCGTAGGTGAGCAGATCAAGCATGTAGCGAATCCCGCGAAGGTTTCTTTTTACTGACAGGGTCAGCTTCAGGAAACGCTCCGAGTCTTCAAGGCGATCCGCAACTTGCGTCGCAGGACATCAACTGATGCGCTTTGACAGCATCAAGCTCTGCTCCGCTGAGGTGGGTCGCTACTCAATGACCGTAAAGGGCTCGGAGGGGACTTGCGGCATCGCAGCGCGAGACGCGCTCACCCGAGCAGGGCACAGCGACGCTCCCGGCCCTTACCTGCCGCTCAAGCAGTGGTCCGCCGCTGCAGCGCAGCTACCCCGAACCAGTCATTCGTCGTCACGTGCAGCATAGTCTGGCAGCGCTCGGTCAGCAGTGCGGACGGAAGCTGACCTCCGTGATCCTCTGTTAAACGGCTGCTTGTTGATTGGATCGCGCATGCGGCATAGCATTTTCCACGGTCAGGGAGGCGGAAGATGTCATTTACTCAAAGCGAATTGGATGACCTCGCGAAGCGCTACACGGAAGCCTGGAATTCGAAAGTCCCCGAAAACGTGGCTGCGTTTCATGCGCCGACGAGCGGCATCGTGATCAACCGCGGCGAGCCCTCGGCCGGTCATGAAGGTCTCACGGCGATGGCGGCAGGTTTTCATGCGGATGTCCCGGATTTGCACCTCAGCTGTGACGGAATACGCGGGGCTGGCACACATGTCGTCTATATGTGGACCTTTACCGGCCATCACGCACAAACCGGAAACTCGCTGCACGTGAAAGGTTGGGAAGAGTGGGAGTTGAACGACGAGATGAAGGTCACGTCTTCACTCGGCTGGTTTGACGGCGAGGAATACGACCGCCAAGTATCAGGATGACAAACGCTCCGTATTCCGGGATCCGCGTCATTGTCTATGGCGTCGGCGCTATGGGGTTGATCGCCACGCGTCTTCTCTTGGACAAAGGCGCCGAGATCGTGGGGGCCATCGGACGGAGCCCCTCCAAGGTGGGACGTGACCTCGGCGATATCGCCGGACTGGATAGGTTTCTGGGCGTTCCGGTCGAAAATGATCTCGAAGCCGTGCTGTCGCGAGGTGCAGATATCGCCGTGGTGTGCGTCAGCAGTTACTTGTCCACGATGCACAAGCACTTCGCGGCTTGTCTTGAGCACGGCATTAACGTCGTAACCATCGAAGAAGAAACGGTATTCCCTTGGACGACTGCTGCCGATCAAGCTCAATCGCTGGACGCGCTCGCCAAGGCCAATAAGGTAACCCTCGCCGCGTCGGGCGCTCAGGACGTGTTCTGGCTGAACTTGGTGACCACGCTGTTGGGCGCATCCCACAGGATCGTCCGACTATCCGGGCAATGCCGATGGAACGTGGATGACTACGGACCCGAGGTTGCCGGGCACCTGTTGATCGGTCGCTCCAAGGAAGACTTCGATAAATATGTAGCGTCATCTGGATGGCCTGAATTTGTTGCGCGGCAAACGTTGGAGGCCCTGATCGCGCGTATCGGGCTCGAAGTGGCCTCGATCACATCGAATGTGAGCGCAGTCACGTCCGAAGAGCCCATCCATTGCCAAAGCCTGGGCACGGACATCGCGACGGGTTTCGTGATTGGAACGGTTGACAGGACTTTCATCACCACACGAGAAGGCCCGCGCTTCGAGTTCGCGATGGAAGGGCGCGTTTACCGTGCTGGTGAAGCCGACAACAATCTCTGGCAGGTGAAGGGTGAGCCGGACCTCGAACTCAGGTGCGATGACGCCAACTATCGCTTCACGACCTGCTCAACGCTCATAAATCGCATCCCCGATGTGATTGCAGCCCCGCCCGGACTGCGCTCGCTCGATATGTTGGCCCCGGCAAGTTACCGACATCACTGATCGGATAAGGCTTGTACCACGTCAGGTTGGCGTCATTAGCCCGTTGGCTATCCCGGAATTTATCCCCAGAGCTTTACTGGTCAGAATCGGCCCAGAGCTGCCAGACAAGACCACCAAAAAGGCTACGGGCGGTTTTCCAGTCGCGGACCTTCAAACGCACGCGATGCAAATGGATAGAGCACCAAGATCTGGGTGAATACCGGGGCCGGAGGTCCAGGCGCAGGCCACCCTCCGGCTCTACTTGCCATCTTCCACGAGAGCGTCCAGATGATCGATTGTGCATGCTCGGCCCATAGCAGCCGTCAGCTTGGTCTGTCCTTTGTTGCGATGCAGTTCATCAAACCGGCCATGCGTTGCCACGGCAAACGCCGGGGTCACTACAAGTCACACATTGCGAAATTTCCGGACATTCAGTCGGATAATCCTGCCGGGTGAAGGTGTTGGGTAATTCTGCAATCACTGTTTGCAATCATGCTCGGCGCGGACAAGCAGCGCTTGCTGTATTCTGTTCTCATCGCTGCAACAATCGGCCGAAAAACTCAGGGCACGGGCTGGCTGGGGACCTTCTCAGCCGTAGGATCCCTCGCGGCCTCCAAACAGCGATCGTGAAACACGACGAACGCACTGGAGATTGAATTGTCCCTCAAAATTATCGGAAGCGGCATGAGCCGTACTGGCACATTGTCCACCAAGACAGCCCTCGAAATGCTCGGCTTCGGTCCGTGCCACCACATGATGGAACTCTTCGCCAATCCGGCTCAGGTCGCGATCTGGGCCGAAGTTGCCCGCTGTGAGCCAATGGACTGGCCGGCAGTCTTTGCAGGCTACACCTCGCAGGTCGACTTTCCCGGCGGCCGTATCTGGCAGCAGACGATCCATGCCTTTCCCGAGGCCAAGGTGCTGCACACCGAGCGGCCTGAGGAGGATTGGTGGGCGAGCTTCAGCAAGACGGTGCTGAAGGTCTGGGCCAATCATGCGCGGCTGACACGGAACATGCCGCCACATATTCAGGACATCTTTGTGAAACTCTCCCCCTTCTACATTGACGACACATTCGGCGGCCTGCCCGACAAGGACATGGCGCTCGCCGCCTATCGCCGGAATAACCAGCTGGTGCGTGAGCTTGTCCCGGCCGATCGGCTACTTGTCTTCACGCCGTCCGATGGCTGGGCGCCGCTTTGTGACTTTCTCGGCGCTCCGATGCCGGATCAGCCGTTTCCGCGTAGCAATGGTCGCGACGAATTCTGGGATAATTTCGAAGAAGAGCCGGTCGGCTGAGCCCCATTCGACCCTTGCGCGGATTGCGATCACGGGCCGACGCGTCCCTGTTCAAAGCGCAGCCGTGGTCCCTTTCAATGCAGGGCGGCGCGCTTTGAGGAACGCTACCAAAGCGTCCAGCACCGCCCGCATCTTGGCCGAGCCGCGGGCGGATTCGTGATAGAGTACCCAACTGTCCATCTGGTCGAATGGCTCGGGGAACACGCGCTCCAGCGCCGGACATGTATCGCCCACCGCGCAGAACAAAGGGCCGATGCCGCCGCCCTGTTCGATGATGACTCGCGCGGAATCCGAGTTTTCCACCCGCGTCGCTGGTCGGTCGGGATCGGCGAACTGCTCAACCCACCCGAAGGCGCGCGCATGCAGGAGCGGCGCATTGTATCAAACAAGAGGGTGATCGCACAGGGCTTCTGGCGTGTCGGGCCGTCCATGGCGCGCCAGATAGTCCCTCGAGGCATAGAGGGCGCTTCCCCACGTAAACGTATGCGCGATCACAAGGCCTGGATCTTTCGGCGGGATGGTCCGCACCGCGATATCCGCGTCGCCCTTTGACAGATCGATGCCCGAGATCGAACTCATCAGATCGACATGCAGGCCGGGATGAGTATCACCAACCTCTCCGACAAGCGGGCGCAGGACATGCGCGGCCGTCGGCACGCAGGCGATCCGGACGGTGCCCTCAGCGGCTTGCCGCATCGACCGCACGTCAAGCGTGGTCGTGCTGACTGTCGCATCCATGACTTCGGCGGCCTTCAGAACAGCCAAACCCTCGGGCGTAAAACGGAACGCGCCGCCGCCGCGCACGATCAGCTTGGCGCCAAAGACACCTTCGGCCGCGGCCAGACGGCGGCTGACTGTCGAGGTGTCGACGCCCAAGAGCCGGGCCGCGCCGCTCACGGACCCGCCCTTGTCGAGAGCAAGAATGATGCGGAAGTCGCTCCAGTTGGGGTCCGTCATGGCCGCTCCTCGGCCTTTGCGGGATCAAGGTTCAAGAGTAAGGACCGCTTCATGCATCTGCGCGGTGATATCGGCCTCGTGCTTCCGATACGCCGCGATCACCGTGTCCCGCAGCCAGATATTGGCGGGATCGGTTGCATAGCGCGCCGACCACGCGAACCGCATCGGAAAGTCCTTCGGCGCGGCCACCGGCTCGAGCACTTGCAGGTCGTAGCGTTTCCAGGTCTCCATCATGGCGAAGCTTGGCTGGGTGGTGATCAGGTCGCTTTCCAATAAGACTGGGCCAGTCAGCGGAAAGTCGTGCACCTTGCCGCCCAGCGTGCGCGGCCGGTCCAGCAAACGGTGCTCCTTTTCGATCGGCGTGCCGCCGGTATCCTCAACGGCGACCTGAAGGTAACGGTACTTTGCGGCCGTGTCGGCGCTCCAGGTTTCGACGGCCGGATGACCCCGTCGCACGAAGCTGAAGAAGGTCACCGGCGGAAGATCGACCGCCTGGATCCCGTCTGCAAGATGCGCCGGGCCGCCCACGTGCAAAAGGTCGATCAGCCCGTCGATAAGATCGTTCTGGTTGGTCGGCTTGATCCTGACCCAGTCCAGCATCGCACCCGGAGCCAGCCTGCTGATCTCAGCCGTCGCTTGCGCCATGAAGGCGGGTGAGGAATGCAGAGCGATACGGAACACGCGATTTGTCGTTGCCGGGTCGAAGGTCTCGGCTGGTTCCAGCGCGCGGCGCAGGTTACGCAGGATCGGGGCGATCTCGTCTGCCAGCAGAAGCGCACGCGGTGTCGGCTGCATCTTGCCGCCGACCCGAACGAACAGCGGATCGTCGAACTGGGTTCGCATCCTACCAAGCGCATGACTGACAGCAGATGCCGTCAGGTGCAGCCGGTCCGCAGCCGCGGCGACGCTGCCTTCCTCAATCAGCGCCTCGAAAGTCGAGAGCAGGTTGAGATCGATCTTGTGTAACTGAATTTGGCTCATGTCGGCCTGAAATCGTTTCGCTGGATTGGAGAGAGATTGCAGCGGATAGTCTTCTCATGTCCAACGGAAAGCATCGCGCGGACCAGCGACACTCGGGCAAGCGACTGAATATCTGGCGTTTTCCACGAAGAGAAACCTTGACGACGCCGCTCCGGGGAACTGGGGCAGCCGATATCCGAAGACTTGAATTTCATTCCCGGCAGAGACCGATCCGCGGCGCCCAAAACAGGCACGGACAGGAAAGCTGTGCTCCGCCCGGACCAGCCGAAGGAGACCCAACCCATGACTGTTGCCGAAAAACCCGAAGCACCGCCACATACCCTTAGCGGTGGAGTCAATGGCCGGATCTGGGGCGCACGCGCCGCCGATTGGGCGCGCATCCAGGAAGAGCAATGTGCAGCGGGCTATCACGCGGTGTTTGACAAGGTGCCCGTCGGCTCGATGACCCGCCTGCTTGATGCGGGCTGCGGTGCCGGCATGGCCATGCAACTCGCCGCCGATCTGGGTGCTGCGGTTGCGGGCATCGACGCGTCCGCCGCTCTGCTGGATGTCGCCCGTGAGCGTCTGCCGGGTGCCCGTCTGGAACGGGGCGACCTCGAGGTCTTGCCTTTCGAGAATGACAGTTTTGACGTCGTGACGGGTTTCAACTCTTTCCAATACGCCACTGATCCCGTCGCTGCCTTGCACGAAGCCCACCGCGTCACGGCGCCGGGTGGCAAGGTGTTCATCATGACATGGGGCGAGCCCGGCAGCATGGAGGCAACCGCGTTCGTCGCCGCGCTGAAGCCGCTGCTGCCGCCACCGCCCCCAGGTGCTGCCGGGCCGTTTGCGCTATCGGAACCGGGCAAACTCGAAGAGCTCGCAGCACGCGCCGGCCTGACCCCGCGCGAGGTTTTCGATGTGGACAGCGCCTGGCGCTATCCGGACCTTGCCACGGCACTGCGCGGACTGGGTTCGTCGGGTGTCGCTTTCAAGGCCGCCGAGACCAGCGGGCAGGCCGCGCTGGACGCAGCGCACGAAGCGGTGCTTGCCCCATTCGTCCAGCCCGATGGCGGCTACCGGATTGGCGCAACCTTCCGCATCCTCATGGCCGAAAAAGCCGTCTGAACCACTTCCGAGCCGCGCCGATAGCGGCCGCCCAAGACCCAAACGCAATCTCCAAACAAGGAAAAGACCCATGAACACGATCCTGAAAACCCTGTCGGCCGCGGCACTTGCCGCTCTGGTTTCGGCTCCGGCCGCAAGGGCCGAGGTGTCCGAACACTTCATCATCCATGAATTGGAACAGACGCCGCAGGAAGCCGCCACGCTGATCCGCGATTTCATCGCGATGAGCGAAGATTGGTCGATGAACGGTGACTTCGAGATGATGGGCGGTGCTGCGATCGGCATGAAGATCTGCTTCAATGCCATGCGCGGCTATGTCGGTGCCGCGGGGTTGCACAACCTCGCCCTAATGCCCTGTGGCAATATCGCCTTCTACGAAGAGGATGGTCAGTCCTACCTTTCGATGCTCGATGTCGGGTACATCACGACCCTGTCGCCGCATCCGTCGCTCGAAGAGGGCGTCGCCCTCGCGCGTCCGGCCTATGCCGAGATGTTCGCGCAGGTATTGGCCGTCGAATAGGGCGTCTCGTCAGAGGGAACGCCACGCGAATGTGGGGCGCAAAGCCGCTCTCGACCCGGTCTCAGGACCGGGTTGGCACACCGAAGCGCGCCGCCAGTCTGCGCAAACTCAATGCATTCCCGGGTGCATAGTCGCGGCTCCGACCCAATCCAATTGATACCAGAGGAGTCTGCGCGGTATCGTTCCAGCACGATTTCCAATCACCAGTCCCCATTCTCATTCAGAGGTTTCCATGCCCCAGACCATTCAAGTCGCTGTTATAGCCGTCGCGACGCTTGGGACCGGCGCGGCCACGATGTCTGTCATGAATGAAGACATCCCCGACCTGCAAGTGCCAGAAGGTGCCTGGGTGTCGTCCGGCGCGCTGGATGGCCGGGCCTTCGAGGTTTACGGCCAAGACGTAAACAGTGGTGCCGTTCTGGAAGACGAAATCATATTCCGGGATGGGACCTTTCAGTCCGTTGATTGCCAGAATTACTGCGATTTCAGCTGGTCCGAGTATCAAACAAAAGAGATCGGTGGCGTGATCCATTTTACCGCCACGACCGTTTGCCCGGATGCGCCACACACAGTGGTGTTTTACGGCCAGGTTGATGGCGACGCTGTCACGATTCAAGGGACGTGGACCACGCGCCGCTGGTTTTGGACCAATCAGATCGTCATGGAAGTGGCTGGCACGGCCACCGATTTCGACGCCGCACTCGCCGCCTCCGGCTGAGACCCGCGCCATGCGTACGCCCGGTCCCTCGCTGGGCAGTATTGTCCTGCGCGTCGCCATCCTGATCGCGGTGCTGCTGCTGGCCACTTGGGGCGCGCACATGGTCCGAGATGCACTGAACCTGCAGATCCGGCCCGACAACGAACAGCAGATTCACCGCATGATCATGCTTGGCGCGGTGGCCTATATCGGGTTGCTGGCGCTGCCTTTCGTGCCGGGGGCCGAGATCGGTCTGGCCATGCTCGCGGCCTTCGGTCCGGCCATCGCACCGCTGATCTATGTCTGCACCGTGGCGTCGATGATCCTCGCCTACACGGCGGGGCGGTTTTTACCCATTGATGTCTTGCGGCGGGTTTTGTCGGTCTTACGGATGCACAGGGCCGCGGACCTCGTTGCCCGGGCAGCACCCCTGTCTGGTGAGGACCGGATTGCCATGCCGCTGGACGGGCAATCGGCGCGCGCGCTGCGGCGCGCGATCCGTTATCGCTATGTCGCGCTGGCCGTGGCGGTGAACACGCCCGGAAACTCGGTCATCGGCGGCGGCGGTGGCATCATGCGTATGGCGGGCCTCAGCGGTATCTTTTCACCACTTGCCACCATCGCAAACATCGCGCTTTCCGTCTCACTGGTATCTTTGGCGATGGTATTTTTTGGCTTGCGGCTCTAACGCAAAAGGCGTGCCGCATGAGAGCGCAAGCGCGCGAGGGCGAAGGCTCAGAAGAGTTTCAAGCCGGGTAGTCGGGTATTCCGAGGCTACACCAGCCCGTGGGAAATGGCCTCGCTGCTCGATCGCGACCGAAGACACTGACCGCTTTCAGCTCATCATTTTCAATGCGTACCATGGCTCTGAGCTGGAAGCGCCCTTGCGGCAATGCAGGGAAATTTCCGAGCGCAAGGTCAATTGAATGTCGGCTTTCGCTGGAGCCACTTGGTCTGTTCGCGGCTGTAGCGAATGTCGGCTTCCCGCCGATTCCGTTGAAAAACTCCTGTTCGCGAGCGCAGAATATTGGCGCTCGTGATTGGCTCAAGCGCCTTTCCCTTCAGGCGTTTCGTGGTTTCT
>NZ_FTOQ01000013.1 GCF_900156805.1 Roseivivax lentus
GCCACGCGCAGCTCGCCAGAGCTCTCGCCGTCGTTCCAGAGCATCCGGAGCGCGACCTGGTCCCCGCCATAGGGCAGCGGCCCGTAGTCGAGCGTATCGAAGGTGAAGTCGTCGAGCGTCAGATCGCTGAAGACAATCCGGTCGGCTGACCCGCTGCTCGCCGTTTCGCCCGAGAGATAAAGCCTCCCGGCGTCCTTCGCGTAGTGATAGGTGTCATTACCGGCGCCTCCGTCCGCGTATTGGAAACTGCCATTCCCCGCGCCCACGTCGAGATCGTCGTTGCCCGCTCCGCCAGAGACCCGGTCAGTGCCAGCGCCGCCGTCGAGAAAGTCGTCGCCGCCATTGCCGTTCAGCGTGTCGTTGCCGTTCAAGCCTTGGAGGCGGTTCGCGAAGTCATCCCCCACCAAAAGATCGGCGAATTCGGTGCCCGTCTGGGTCGTGACTCCGCCCGTCGTCAGTTTGGTGTCATAGATAGTCGCATCGCTGATCGTGCCCCGGAAGTTCGCGTCATAGCCCGCCGCCTGGTCCGCGCTGCCCCAGCCGAGGCCACCCCATTGAAGATGTTGCTGGTTTTGCGTCCAGTCCATCACCAGCTCGGTGGTCGAGACCTGTTCGCCATTGACCCAGAGTTCACCGCCGTCAGGCCCGAAGGTCACCGCGACGTCGTAGGTCGTTCCCGCCTCGATGCCATCAAGGCTCAGGTAGGCGTCGCTTGCGGCATCCTGCAGGCGGACCATCAGGGTGTTGCCCTCAAGGTAGGCGGCAAAATGGTGACCGCCGCCGACATATCCGCTGGCATCCTTGGCGACGAGGCCCTGCACACCGGCGACATCGTCTGCCGTGAAAGAGAACGCAACCGTGCCGGAAGATATCTCCAGCTCGGCGCTGTGTGCCATTTCAAACACGTCCCCCGCGTCCGCGATCGTGAGCTCACCCGGCAGGCTGAAGACGGTTCCTTCGGCTGGATCGAGGTCGGGCAGCGGTTGCGGATCGGGTTCGGGTTGCGGATCGGGGTCCGGCTGCGGAGCCGGCTCGGGCACCCAGGTGTCGCCGTTCAACAATTCCATCAGCCGCTCATAGGCCCCGTATTGCTCGGCCAATGAGCCGGCGAGCGGGACGAGGTCTTGCAGCGTCACCCCGAGGCCGGTCTCTGCGTTGGGGAAATAGTCGCTGTAGTGATGGGCTTGGTTGGGCTGGTCATGCTGAACGTACAGGTTGCCGCCGCTCACCTTGCCGTCATATCCGGTGGCCGAGATGATATTGCCGGTGACCGTGGCACCGTCAGGGCTTTGAATGACCGTTGCCTTGTGTACCAGATCGGGCGCGTTCAACACGGTGTTGTCGCGGATCGTGACGTTCGCGCCGGAATAGAGGGTGATCCCGTGAAGCATCCCGGTATAGAGGATGTTCTGTTCGATCAGCACGTTGTTGTAGCTGCCGTCGGCCATGAAGATGGCCTGGGTCGTGCCGATGTTGCCGGCGAGGGAAACGTTGCCGCGAATGGTGATGTTCTCGGACGAGCCCTGGAACTGAATGAAGTCGACATGGGCGGTCGGCGACGGAAAGTTCGACGTCGGCCCGATGTTGTTCTCGATCAGGACGCCATTGACGCCGGCAAACTTCATGGTGTCGTTGCCAAGCCGGTCGAAATGGTTGCCGACAACCTCGATGTTGTCGCTGCCCAAGGCCACGAAGCCGTTCTTCACGTCGTGGACCTCGTTCTCCTCGATGCGGATGTTCCGCACATTGCCGCCGGTATAGATGCCGTAATGGCCCTGGAACTCGTTGTAATTCGTGCTGGTCGTGACGGAGCCGTTCACCTCTGAGTTCGAAAACACGATGTCATGGCTGTTGCCGTCGATATTGACCACTTTCGACGAAGCGGCGCCGTTCGACGGGTTGTCCACGTGCACGCTGTCTATGGCGAGAAAGCTGGACCCGACGATGTCGATCTGATCGAACACAGCGGGGTTGTCCGGATCCGCCGAACGCACCGTGACATAGCCGCTGTAGTTGTAGCCATTGAAGTCGAACGATCCGTAATCGCCCGCCGCGAGGACGATTTCATCGCCGGCCTGTGCGGATGCCAGCGCATTTTCAAGCTGCGCGCGCGTTGTTACGCTGATCATGCCCAAATCCACTTTTGCTGCATCACGATGGTTTGCTTGGCGGAGCAGCCCGATACGACTTCGGTCGTCGAGCGGCGGAAATTCGGTGTGTTAACGCCCTGCATCAGAGAGTGTCCTTTTTTCTTTTCCCGTACGGTCACACCCGGGAGGTGACGGGCTCTTCGAGTCGCCCATTGCCGCAGACCACTACGATTTTTGCGTTTACTATCAGGGACCTGCAGAGACACACCTCCGGCCGTCCAAGCCTCATACCGAGGTGGACATGTCACAGTTTGATCTCGCTGATTACTCGCTACTGCTTTATTTCTTGCTTGCGACGATGACGTAGCAACGCGTCGAATCAAGGGCAACACGATGACCCGCCGAGCGCCATTTTCGGGCGATAATTCGCCCAGACGGCGGATTGTTCTGCGCACAAGTTGGCCGTGCGCCCATGGTCGCGGCCAAGGTGCGCGACGAACGGGATTGCTTCGCATGAGCTACCAATTCATAGGCGAATTCGGCACTCACCACCCATCTGAGCACTGGATTGTTGTGCAAGGCACAGCCAATATCACCACAGATGTGGAGGGCCAATTCGTGACGGAAAATCAATCAGTTTACACTCGGCTTGCCGCGGTGCACCGCATGGAGAACCTTGGAAAAATCCCCACGGTTCTGATCGAGCTGCAAAGCGGGAGAAACCCCGGTGAGGATGATATCCTGCAAGACGAGACCCGTTGCTGCCGCGGCCAGGAAGCCATGGGATGAGCGCGCTCACCTGCTTCAAAGCCTATGATATTCGCGGGCGTCTCGGTGTCGATCTCGACGAAGAGATAGCTTATCGGATCGGCCGCGCATTTGCCAGAGCGCTCGGCGCCAAGCGAATCGTTCTGGGCCGTGACGTACGAGCGTCTTCAGAAAGTCTGGCGACCCAAGTCGCGCAGGCGCTTGTGGCCGAAGGGTGCGACGTGCTCGACCTCGGGCTTTCCGGTACGGAAGAGATGTATTTTGCGACGACCCACTTCGCGGCGGATGCGGGCATCTGCGTGACCGCCTCACACAATCCGATGGATTATAACGGCATGAAAATGGTCCGCGCAGGCTCGGCGCCGCTCGATGCCGCATCCGGACTTACCTCGATCAAGGCGCTGGCCGAGGAGAATGCATTCGGCGGGACCGCTGACGGCGGCACAGTCCGCGATGTCGCCGCGGAGGCGCGTGCCGCGTACGTTGAGCGGGTTATCTCATTCGTTGATATCTCTGCGCTCCGCCCTCTCAAAATCCTGGTAAACGCGGGTCACGGCGCAGCGGGCCCCACCTTCGATGCCATAGCCGCGAAACTCCGGGCCCTACGAAGCCCTCTGGCGTTCGAGCGGCTCTACCACGCGCCCGATGGAAGCTTCCCGCAAGGCATCCCAAATCCGCTGCTACCCGAGAACCAACCGGCCACGGCAGAGGCCGTTCGCGCCTGCAACGCTGATTTCGGTGTGGCTTGGGATGGCGACTTTGACCGCTGTTTCTTTTTCGACCATGAGGGCCGCTTCATCGACGGCGAATATGTCGTGGGCCTGCTCGCCGAGGCGTTTTTGACCAAAGACCCCGGAGCTCGGATCATTCACGACCCCCGCATTATCTGGAACACGCAGGATCTCGTGACCAAAGCGGGCGGAACTGCCATCCAGGCGCGCACCGGACACGCGTTCATCAAACAGGCTCTCCGAGACCATGACGCCGTCTATGGCGGAGAGATGTCAGCCCATCACTACTTCCGCGACTTCTGCTCTTGCGATTCGGGCATGATCCCATGGCTGCTGATCGCGGAGTTGGTGAGTCGGTCCGGGCCATTGGCGGAGTTGGTGGCAGACCGCCAAGCGGCCTTCCCGTCGTCCGGCGAGATCAATTTCAAGCTCTCTGATCCGCCTGCGGCGATTGAGCGGGTGCGTGCCCGCTTTGAACCCGACGCCCGAAGCATTGACGAGACAGATGGCCTTGGGATCGACCTTGGTACTTGGCGGTTCAACCTCCGCAGCTCAAATACCGAGCCGATCGTGCGGCTGAATGTGGAAGCTCGAGAAGACGCCGCGCTCGTGGATAAAGGCGTCGTCGAGATCCGGCAACTGCTGGAGATTGACTGACCGAAACGAGGCCGAGGCATAGGCTGCATCAAGCATCTCGCTGGATAATCTCAGTACGCCTCGCGAATGCTTCTCCTTAATCAGAGCTTGCACCCACTGGCCGGGACGAACCATTCGCGGATTCCGCCGATATCGCTCCGGCCGCAGTGTACCCTCTGTTGTATGCTCGTTTTTTGCAAAACAATACAACATATGGTACAGATTATGCCATAGTTACGCGATATGTAGGCCAACATCATGAACATGTTATCCAATGAGCTGACCGGATTGGACGTCCCGTTATGGGCGTTGCAATTCAATCTCACACCACAGCAGACGGCCTTTGTCGTGAGCTATGTTGATCATTTTGAACCGGACCGCGCGGCGCGAGAAGCCGGGTTCAAGGCGCGGCATATCAAGAAGATCGCAAACCAATTGCTCAACATGCGCAAGATCCAGCAAGCGATCAGATTTCGCGTGACAGAGTTGCGCGATCGCAGTGAAACCGCGCGAGAGGAAGTATTGGCCGAGTTGAAGGCTATTCTTGACGCGGACATACGCGACATTTTTGACGAACAAAACAAGATCAAACACCCGGCCGATTGGTCAAGGCACTTTGTAAGTGGTGCGCTCTCTGGTCTGGCAATCAAGACCAAGAGCCGCCGCGGTCAAGTCGTTGAGCGAACGATCGCGATCAAACATATCAATCGCCTAGAGGTTCTTGACCTGGCTATGCGGCACCTTGGCTTGCTCGAGCCCGATAAAAAACGAAAAGAAGACAAGAAACTGATTGCAAAGGCACGAGCAGACATGGCGCGCGAAGACAGGTTGCTGGGTCCACATCCACGCCGCCGAGCGCAACCTATTTGAGACCTAATTTCGCTCCGCGGCCATGCCATCGAAGCGATGCACCATCAAGAGCGCCGACTTGACCGCGGATGGACCTGCGCGCCTCTGCCTCAGCAATCAAAGCAAAGAAATGCGCGAAGTCATCTAAGCACCATTCGGTGGCAGCGAAACCTACAACGGAGCAAAGCCTTGTTCGTTGACGGTGCCGGAAGAGAGGTCCTCCATCATGCGGACGCCCATCGGGGGTTGGACGCCAGCTCCACAGCGTCATGCAACCGCCTGGAAGAGACCTCGGTTCTCATTCGTGGCGATTTCCGCAGCTTCCAGCGCTGCCTGCAACTCTGGATCTCAAGCATGAGCTTCAGGGCCTCGTCATGCATTCAGACCGCGTTGCGCGTGTCGCCATTTTGGCGTCGAGCATTGCAAGCATCTCGGAGCACAGCGTGACGACTGCTGGAGTTGCCAAGCTCGCGGATTTCGACATTGATCACGGCTGAGTCCAGCTCGGCATATGTATGAAAATGCGCGCGGCGATCTAATCATCTATTGGACAGCCGCTGGCACATGCCCAGACGCTGAGAGTCTCTCATCACATCTCCCAGACATTCTGTTCGGCGACTTCAAGGTATCGGGCAAGGACAGAGACAGATTTCCAGCCGCCAGCCCGCATGATGGCGGATGTGTCGAAACCGCGCTTCAGCAAATCCTGCGCGGCGCCAACCCGCATCGAGTGCCCGCTGAAGGCCCTGACGTCTTCGGGCGGAAATCCGGCACGTTTCGCAGCCGTTTTGATGACGGTCTTGACCGTGGTGTCGCTCAGACCTCGATCGATAGGTTGGCCTTGATAAATCGGGCAGAACAGCCAATCGGTGACGCAGCCGCGCCACTCCTGCCAGAAGCGCACACGATCGGCTGTTTTCACAGATGTGAACGCCAGACGTCCCTGCCCTTCCTGATCCGCTTTGCTGCGGCGAATGAGAACGCGCAGCGTGCCATCCGAACGCAACTCGAGATCGGAATCCCGCAACGCTATCAATTCCGAACGTCGCGTCATTAGCTCGTATCCAAGCGCCAGCATTGCGGCGTTGCGCAGGCCCCAAGGCGTCTTGGGTTGCACCGCCAGAAATCGCTCCAAGTCCGAAGCGTTCAAACCGCGCGCCTGCTGAGGCCGTACCGGGTTGGCCCTCCGGACCCGGCGCAAAGCAAGGTTGATGGCTTCATCCTCCGTGGGATCGGGAAGCCCAAGCAGACGATGGACTTTTCGAATGGCGTAGAGACGCCGCCGCACCGTCGAGGGCGCCTTGTTCCGTCCTTGGTCTTCGATGAAGGCACAGATCTGCGCCACGCTTCCCGGCAAAGGATCGCAGACGGTTTCATCACACCAGGACACGTAGGCTTGCACATCGGCGAAATAGGCGCGCATCGTGGCATCAGAATACGCACCATCGAGAGCTTCCAATGCCACTTTCCAATCCAACACGTCTCATCCTCCCGCCTTTGATAAACATTAGTTATGATAAATGATTGATCATAACTAACCTCATGTCAATCACCGGACAACAAATTCGCGCGGCCCGGGCCGCATTGGGCTGGACAGTGCAGGACCTCGCCGATGCCACAGGCGTCGGCTCGGCGACAATTGTGCGATATGAGGCGGTCGAGAGAGGCCTGCCAAAATCCCGCAAGAACAACCTCGAGACCCTGCGCAGCTGTTTCGAGGCCGCCGGAATTGTCTTTGTCGGCACACCAGAGGAGGGTCCGGGTCTGCGAATTTACGGCACCCAAGAGTGATAGCTTGATCCAGCGCTTGTTTCGCCGCTGCAAGTCCACGGGTCTCGTCGCAGTCAGACCTCGCTGTCAGCCGTGGCGGCCAGACCGGGCTTGTGTTGCCAGACCCACTACTATATCTGGTACATAACAACTCTATACCTCGCGCATGATGTGCTGAGATCTGAATCCGTTAATCGCGGAGGTGATCGCGCATAATGCTCGTGCCTCCTCATCTGCGCCGGAGGCACCACAATGGGCACTCAAATCAAAATAAGACCGCCTCCCGGGTCTCCTGCGGCGTGTCTGCTTGGGCCGAAAACCACACTTCGGCCTGGGTTCGCGCCCAGCTGCGCGCCTTATCGAAATGCGCAGGAGACTGCGCGCGCCACCATGCACCCCCCCCCCTGGAGCATCCGTTCTCCAACGGTATTACACAGCCTATTGAAGGGACCCAAATATGGCTTCCAAGACCAAACCACCCGCCGATCCGCTCCTCCAGCTTGCCGATAACTTGCTCAACGGCGGCCGCAAGAGCGTCGACGAGATCCGTCGCGCCATGCTGGACATGTTAAGTCCTGTTAGCGAATATGAACGCCGCCGCGCGCGCGAGATTGCTGATATGGAGGTTGAACTCGAGCAGCACAGACGTATGCGCGATGCCCATCTCGTCTCCAAGACGCAGGAGCTTGCCGCGGGGCTTTTTGCAACCGGCATAATCCAAGTAATACCGCGGAATGAGCATCCCGAGGAGCAGGCAAAAGCTCGGGACCTGTTTTCTGAAAACCTGGACAAACAAAACGCGGCGCTCGACGCCATGGCGAGTTATAGCATTGATCCGGTTGCGCTGCACGCAGAAGCATACCACATCCTGGCCGAGCCCCTCGGTCATCACGAAGCGCGGATTGCATCTCTGGAAAAGCGCCGCCGCGAGCTTCTCGAGGATTACGAGACGCTGCGTGTCATTGCCCCGCGGGTTCGGCGCCATGCCTGAGCGCGATCCTGCACAGAACGCTCGCCGTCACGGAGTGACAGCCGCCTTGGGTGTGAACGAAGCCCTTGTACAGTATCGGCTGATCCTGAACGAACCGGAACGGGTGCCAGCGAGCTATGCGACGCATGACATCGATCGGCATGCCTTTCTCTTGGCAGAATGCGAGGCGCGGCTTGCACGCGCAATAGCGGCGGAGCGGTCCTTTCTCTGCGGCCGCTTTGCCCAGGCCCAAATTCAGGGCGCCGGCGAGGCGGGGGAGGCAAGCGGCGAGTTCATGACTTTGAACGTCGAGGACCTCCGCGCCATTATCGCCTCGGAGACGAGGGACATCGCAGCGCGTGTTGCCGCACAGCGCGAGCGTGCCTTCTGGCGCGAGGCCGGCAAGCTTCAACGCTATCGGCGCGAAGCTGAGACCGCTCGGAGGCGAGCCCTGAAGGCCTATACAAAGGCGCTACTGGAAGCAGAGCCCATGCCGCTACCACTGGAGGCGACAGAAAGATAGCAACAAGGGTGCGTGGGCTGTTCTCTTGCGCGCCGCCGCAGCTCGCTCTTTGACATCGTGACACACAAGCTCTCCCGCGGCGGTGCGCCGCCGCGGGAAAAGAGGTGCTTGAGTATCGTGGCGCTCGCAGAAAAGCGGATCCTACGCGCCCTTCCCGAAACGGCGTCGGTTTCGCGCCAAAGTTGCACGCTTCAGCGGCAAATCGGGTCAAGCATCTCGACAGAATAGACTGACCAGCCAGGGGATTATTCCTCCGCTTGGAACTAGGGTCCGTCCTACCGAAGGGACAGATAATGAAGCGATCAAGGTTTTCGGCAGAACAGATCGTCGGCATTCTAGCCGAGCATGAGGCTGGCGCGACGTGCGGCAAACTCTGCCGCAAGCACGGCATGTCGGACCGGACCTTCTACAAGTGAAAAGCCAACTTTGGCGGCAGGACGGTTTCGGATGCGAAGCGGCTAAAGGCGGCTGAAGACGAGAACGCCGGCTGAAGAAGCTGCTGGCAGAGCAGATGCTCTATTCAGCGGCGATGAAGGAACTGCTTTCAAAAATGTTAAGGCCAGCTGTGAAGCGCGCGGCCGTTGCGCATCTGCGGGCCTGGATGAGCCGGTGGGAACGGCGGGCGTGCCAGATGATCGGGGCAGATCGCAAGACGGTGCGTCAGGCCCCCCGACACGGGACTGCGCCGCGGCTGCGCGACCTGGTCAACGAACGGCGCAGGTTCGGCTACTGGCGCCTGGTGGTGCTCTTGCGACGGGAGGATGAACGGTCTACGCGCGCCCCGGCCGGGAAGGCGACCATTTGCCCTCGAGGCTCGGCTGCAGCCGAGGCAATGCGTCCGGGTCCGCCGACGAGGACAACCACAGGTAACGTCCGATCCTCAGAACGATCTAGAGCTGGACGTCGGGGATCGGTTGCCGCGGCGACTGGGCATCAATGCCCCGCGACATCTTCACCGGCACGAACGCCTGACCGCTCCCGGTCGCGAGTTCGCCGTTCCGATACTGTCGCCGGCAGACCGTCCTTAACGCTGTTAGCTCACTCGGATCACATCCATTGATGACGGACACCTTGTTCGGCGGACGAGTGTTCAGAGCGGGTCTGAGATTCCCAAATCAAGGCGTGCGGCCGCAACCGCAAGAAATGTCAGAGCTTCCGAACAGGAGGCCTGCTCCGTTTGCTTTTTGAACGACACTTCTCCGAGAAAGTCTTCAAACACGAGAACATTGGTCGACGAGTACCCCATGCTCCAATCGCTGAATCTGCGCCTACCGACAGTGCCATGACCAAGCATGACAAGGTCAGTATGCCTTAAGTCGCTATGTAGCCGTTCATAAAGCGGCCAAAGGACGTCTGGACTCCCTTCCAAATATTGGATGAATAACCCCTCCTCCGCGTGCAAGAATCCCGTCAAACCGAGGAGTGTGTTGTTGCGCTGAGAAACCACGACAATCGAATCGCATGCGGCCGAGCGAGGCGCGACAAGCGCTCGGCTTCGGTAGATGAGATACTCCATGTCGCGTGCCCTCCTGCTGGAATGCTGGCGCAGGCCGCAGTGCGCCATCCGACAAAGTGCTCATTCGAGCAGAAATTACTCGTTCCGGCGCTTCTATGGCGCACTTGGATGCGCCTCAGAGCGAGAATCGAAAATAATCTCGAGAACTGACACCTTAAAAAAGCCTTAAGCCATTAAATGAAAACGAATATATAGCGCATCAGCACCACCCCAAGCAAGGTGCAGAAAGAATATATGAATTCGGATTTGCCATCACCAAAAATCCGGGCCGCTGATCTTCAGTGACGGTGGCTCGCGTCTCCGACTGGCTGGGCTCCGCAGCCCAAGACCCTGCTGACCGCGTATTGAACATCCGTAACGCGTAACGTCAGTCATAGCACACAGGCACAAAATTTCCGAAAAACCGCTGCAAGAGCTTCGCATCTTGCCTCTTGGAAATCCGGAGAACTGACACCTGCCTCCTCTGCCGATCTAGGTAGCGTCCGCTCCAACCGAAGAGACCGACAGAATGAAGTGGGCACGGTTCACCGAGGAGCAGATGATCTCGATCTTCAAGCCGCAGGAGACAAGCTTAAGCCGCGGCGGAAACCGTCCAATTGATGGGGGGGGTAGCTAGTTAGGCCAAAAATCAAACGACGGCTTCTCTCAAAGGTTTGAGAGAAGCCCAATCTCAAGTCACGAAAAAGCAGGCAATCCGAGAGCGTCGCTTCCAACACCAAACCGCTGCCGGCGAGTTTCAAACAGAAGCCGAACCAGAGCCTCCATGGCGGAGAAAAAAAACGCTCTGCAAAGATGTCTGACGTCGCGCGCGCTACGAACCTCGTGTCGCAGGGCGTTGAGGAGCTTCAAGTACTTCTGAAAATTGGTTGAAAAGAGCACTTGCCGAAAAATGAAGAACCGGGATGAAGGGCCTACCTGAGATCCTCAACTCGATAGCCTGGCCTCATCTTTTCTCTCGGTGTCTTCGCTTCGCGTCGGTTTCGAAACGTCTTTCCAAGGCCGGTACTCGCGTACGGTATGCGCAACGAGATTGCGGAATTCATGCGGGATGTTTTCCCGAATGCAGCGTCCCAACTCGTTCAGCATTTCGCGCACCTGTTCCTGCGACAGCGCGTATTCCTGAGCCCGAAGTATCTTGGGATGCGGAGTGCTACCTAAGGTGTCATTGTCGATCAGCAGCTCTTCGAAAAGCTTCTCGCCCGGGCGCAAGCCGGTCGTCACGATTTCGATATCGCCAACACCTGTCTCAACGTCCTTTACGCTTCGCCCAGACAGATTGATCATACGCTTTGCAATCTCAATGATCTTGTGCGGTTTTCCCATGTCCAGCACGAACACATCGCCGCCTTCAGAATAGGCGCCAGCCAGAAGCACAAGCCGTGCCGCTTCAGGGATCGTCATGAAGTAGCGAGTCACTTCGGGATCGGTCACAGTGACCGGACCACCCGCCGCGATTTGCTTCTGGAATAGCGGTATTACCGACCCGGACGAGCCGAGGACGTTTCCGAAGCGCACCATCGAGAAAACCGTACGACCCGAACGTGTATGCCGATCCTGGACGACCAGTTCCGCCATACGTTTCGTGGCGCCCATGATGTTTGTGGGGCGCACAGCCTTATCGGTCGACACAAGGATGAAGCGCTCGATCTGCGCTTCGATCGCCGCATCCGCGACAACCATCGTTCCGAGAATGTTGTTGCGCCCACCCTCGAGTTCGTTGGCCTCAACCAATGGGACATGCTTGTAAGCTGCAGCATGCAGTACGACCTGCACATCATATTGCGCAATCGCCCAAGAAACCCGCATCTTGTTGGTCACGGAGCCCAGCACAGGAATGATCTCGATCCCGCGCTTGGCGGCCAACTTTTTCAGGTCCTGATCGATGCTGTAAAGCGCGAACTCGCTCCGCTCAAACAGAACGATTCGCTTAGGTTTGCAATTCATGAGTTGCCGGCACAGTTCCGATCCAATCGACCCTCCCGCCCCGGTCACCATGATCGAACGCCCTTCGTAGGCATCGTCGATTTCATGATGCGCCAGATCGACGGCGTCACGTCCGAGGAGTTCTTCGGGGACGACCGTGCGATGCTGAGGCGTGGATACCACCCCGCTCATCATGTCGATATATGAGGGCAGAACTTGCACTTCCAGG
The DNA here is from genome assembly GCF_900156805.1 of Roseivivax lentus. Lineage (GTDB taxonomy): Bacteria > Pseudomonadota > Alphaproteobacteria > Rhodobacterales > Rhodobacteraceae > Roseivivax > Roseivivax lentus. Next base: position 12,006 of record NZ_FTOQ01000013.1, read on the forward strand.
CCGACATCGCGCACCTCCTGCACGAGCTTGGCAAGTTGCGGCTTTTCCAGCGACGGGATGGCGATCAGGACCTGCTCTGCCTTCATTTTCCTGGCCAAATCGCGCAGCCGACCAGGTGCATGAACATCGAGTCCGGCAATGATTAGTCCGCGAAGATTCGGGTTGTTGTCGATGAATGCCATCGGCCGCGCTTCAGCCGCCGCTCTTAACGCGGAAGCAAGCTGAATTCCGGCTGCACCGGCGCCGTAGATGATGACGCGTTTGCGGCTGTCACCCGTCGCGAAGCTCTGGAAAATCTGAAGCGCCAAAAGGCGGTAACCTGCAGCGCCGAAGAAACAGAAAGCCGCGAAGATAATCGGCACAGACCGGGGACCCGGCAGCGCAGTCATGTGAAAGAACGCGCTCACACCAACGGCAGCAAGGATCGCAAACGCGGCGATATTTCCAACGGCGCGACCTTCGACCGACTGCAACTTCACGCGATCTAGCCGCAGCCCGAATGCAGCCACGGCACTGATGCACAGCACGGCGAAGAAAAGAGGCCATCCGAAGGACGGCACATTCTCGGGGTTGAGCGTACCGTAGCGCAACATCAAGGCGGAATATATGGCAACCTGCGCGACTATGAGATCGGCGATGACGAGCAGGCTGCGCTTTGTACGGCGCGACAGCCCGAGAAAACGTCCCAGAAGATGCGTCATATCAAATACTTCATATCGAATGTCTTCCCAGGTAGCCAAATGTCAGCAAGTCCCACAGCCAGACCCCCTAGTCGATTTTGCGATCTTAACCAAGCATTCTTGTGACATCAGGCAAGCGTCCGCCTGCCCTCGCGCCGCAAGAGCAGATCGGAGAGAACTCCGACAACTAATTCAGCCAAGCGCTACGACGCCGAGCATCCGTGGAGCGGCCGGTCAACATCACAAAACCATACAAAAATTTTTAGAGACGTTGCAGAGCGCACTACCCAGCGACCGTCCTGCACTATGACCCCACCATCTTTCTGTGTGCGTGCTCTGACCACGTCGAGTGAACCATCATTCCAAGAGGATGCCTGCCGCTGAGGCTCATAAGCGCTAATTTTCTCTTAAACCAAATTGGATTGAAATTTTTTCTGGTCATCATGCGTGCTGTTTCGTAGAACGCCGTGGAGTTACACGCCAGATTCAGGAGCCACCAATGTATATTCGCACAATCGTTGCATCCGCCGCGCTTGCGCTGACCGGATTTTCTGCCTCCGCTCAGGGCACGACCGCCGAGGCGCTGCAAATCGCAGCCGACCAAGGCGCATGCGGCGCCGAAGCAACCATCCAGTCCGCAGAGTTCATCGATGCGACGACAATCCGCGTGACCTGCCTTCGCGCGGGTGCCGGAATGGCGGAACTCGGTGGAGGTCTTGGACCGGCCGCTGTCGGTGCAGCCGGCCTCGTCTTCGTGGCGATCATCTCGTCCGTGGGCGATGGTGACGGCTCGTCCGGCACGACCGGCACGTCGGGAACAAGCGGCACCTAATCGCCGACTCCAAGGCAACCAGCTACGAAAGGGCGGCCCGAAGGGCTGCCCTTTTTGTTCGTACTGCGCAATCAGTGCATCTGTGCAGGTTGCATACCCTCTCCCCGGCTTTATGAAGGGGCGAGAACCGGACCATCATTCGAGGCCACGTGAACACTTCGTACTCATCCCCGATTCAGCGTCCTCAGGACCCGCCGCAACGCGATGACCTTCAGGATAATGAAATCGACCTGATGGAGCTGGCCGGCACCTTGTGGCGTGGCAAGTGGGTCATCGCGCTCTGTGCCGCCGTCGCGATCTTGATCGGTGGCGTTTACGCATATGTTATTGCCGTTCCAAAATATTCGGCTTCCACGACCCTTGCCATCCAACTGCAGGCACCTCCGATCGTTGACATCGAAGCCGTCGTTTCAGGCGTGTCGACCGAAGATGCGAGCCTCAATACCGAGCTGGAAGTGATCCGCTCCCGCGGTATCATCATGCAGCTCGTGGAAGAGATGAGCCTGCTGGACGATCCGGAATTCAACGCAGCATTGCGCCCGGAACCCGCCATCTCTCTCGATCCGATCATGACGTTTCTGCGCAATCTTGCCAGCGCCACGCCCGCAGAGAGCGAAGTGCCTGAATCAGAGAAAATTCGGAACGACACGATCGCCGCCGTCCGCGAGGCCATCTCGGCAAGTGTGATCCGCGATACATATGTGTTCAGAATCTCCATGCGCACGGAAAATGCCGTGAAATCTCAGCGCCTTGTGAATACCTTGGCGCAAATCTACATCACAGATCAGGTGGCCAAGAAATTCCAGGCGACGGAAAACGCCGTCAGCTGGTTGTCAGAGCGCGTCACCGAGCTTGAACGCGACCTCCTCGAACGTGAGGACGAGCTGCAGTCCGCCCGCACCGAAACGGATTTGATCAGTCCCGAAGCGCTCGAGGCCCTGAACCGGCAATTGATCGACCTGCGCAATCGCCTCGGGGAAACCCGGGCGCAGATTGCGGTGCAGGAGCAGCGGCTCGAGCAATATCGCGATCTGCTCGCCGAGAACGATTTCGACGCCCTTGCCACCCGCCTGTCGGACTCGACGCTGAACCGTTTGCGCGCCGAGGCGCTCTCTGGCGACAGCAACGCCATCGACTTGTTCCGGTCACGCGCTGAGCTCTTGATCTCGCGGGAAGAAACAAGCCTCAACCGGTCCCGGTCGCAGGAAACGGCGCTGGCCGCCTCGCTTCAGCGGCAGGAAACCGAGCTCGCCGAACAATCCGACGACCTCGCGCGCCTGGAGCAATTGGACCGCGAAATTCAGTCCATTCAGACGCTGTACGAAACCTTCTTGAGTCGTTTGAAGGAAGCCTCGGTGCAACGGGGCCTTCAGGAAGCGGATAGCCGGGTCCTGTCCACCGCAACACCCGGAGAGTACGTGGAGCCGCGCAAGTCGCTGATCCTGGCGCTGTCAGGCATCCTTGGAATCATGCTTGGCGCTGCGATCATTCTATCGCGCCAGTTCATGCATTCCGGCTTCCGCACCGCTGACGACCTCGAAGAGCATACCGGGCAGACGATTCTCGGTCAGATCCCCAAAATGCCCATCAAGCGGCGCGACCAGCTGATCGATTACCTGAACGCCAAGCCCACCTCTGCCGCGGCCGAGGCGATTCGAAATCTGCGCACTTCGGTCCTCTTGTCGAATGTCGACAATCCGCCCCAGATGATCATGTCGACCTCTTCGCTTCCCGGCGAGGGCAAGACCACGCAGGCGATATCCCTGGCGCATAACCTGGCCGGTATGGGCCGCAAGGTGCTCCTGATCGAGGCCGACATCCGCCGCCGCACCTTCCAGCAATATTTCAAGACCGGGGACGACCATCCCGGTCTCGTGGCCGCGATGATGGAGGAATGCCCGATCGAGGAGGCCGTCATTCGCGATCCACGCATGCCGGTGGATATCCTGATGGGCGACAAGTCGAACCTCAATGCGGCCGATCTTTTCTCCTCCGTGAAATTCAAGGAATTCCTGAAGAGAATCAGAGGCCTCTACGACATCATTATCATCGACACACCGCCGGTTCTGGTGGTACCCGATGCCCGGGTGATCGGCCAGCATTGCGACGCGATCGTGTTTACCACCGCTTGGGACAGGACGACGAAAGTGCAGGTCCGCGAGTCCATGCGCCAGTTCGCCACCGCCAATCTGCGTGTGTCGGGCCTCGTACTCGCGCAGATCGATCCCAAGGGCATGAAGCGCTACGGATACGGCGGCAAGCATGGCGCCTACTCGGCCTATGGTTCGGATTACTACAATTCGTGAGCGGGACGTCGCCGGCTGAGCCGTTGCACTTGCGCAGGCGAAGTGTCACATCCCGGCCAGCTACCGATTGTCCGGAGGGCGCGTGCTGCATCGTCTTGTCCATGAGACCTCTTCGAACTGGTTTGCCGCGCAACTGAGACCCAACGGTCTCAGCATCGCGGAACGGAACCTTTCGCGGCAAGGCTTCAGCCATTTCACGCCGAAACGTTTGGAAACACGGCGGCAGTCCAATCGGGTCGTGACCACACCGCGGCCGCTTTTTCCCGGCTATATCTTCGTTCAGTTCGATCCGCTCGCCCCGCAATGGCGCGCCCTCAACGCCACGCGCGGGCTGACGCGGGTCATCGTGAACGATCCACGGCATCCGACCCCCCTGCCCGACGACTTCATGGCCGCCCTGATGGAGCGCAGCGACGAATCGGGGCTATTGAAACCGCCGCCGGAGTTGAAGCCCGGCGATCGGGTCCGGGTCGTAGCCGGCCCCATGGCAGATCTCGTGAGCCGCATCGAGCGGATGGATGACAACGCGCGCATCCAGCTTCTGATGCATTTCATGGGGCAGGAATCGAGGTTGTCCGTCTCGATGGACATGGTCGAAAAAGTCGACGACTGAACCCTTCCGCAGTTTACGCCTTGTCGCAGGTCGCACCCGCTCCATGCTCTCTCGCACCCACCACGGAACCCTGAGGAGATCATGGCCGAAAAAGCTCGCATCTTTGCTGTCATCGGACTTGGCAATTTCGGATCTACGGTCGCCAAGGAGCTGACCCGGTTCGGAAATCAGGTCATCGGCGTCGATGTCGACGAGGCCCGAGTGACCGCCCATGCCGACGATATCAGCCAGGCCCTGATCGTGGATGCGCGTGACGAGAAGGCGCTTAAGGAGGCGGGCCTCGGCGAGTGCGATATCGCGCTCATCGCACTCGGGTCCGATCTCGAGGCGTCGATCCTGTCGGCGATCAACCTCAAGCTCGTCGGCGTCGAGACGATCTGGGCCAAGGCCCGCACCAAGACCCATCATCGCATCCTGTCCCGGCTGGGCGTCGACCGCATCGTTCATCCCGAGGTGGAGGTGGGTCAACACGTGGCCCAGGTGCTGCACAACCCGCTGATCCGGGACTATATCAGCCTCGGAAACAGCTATTACGTGGTCAATTTCCGGATCCCCGAAAGCCTCGAGGGCAAGAGCCTCGAGGATCTGGCGCACAAGACGGATTTCGACCTGCGCTGCGTCGGCGTAATGCGCGGCACCGAGTTCATCGCGCAGGACGGCGAGCCTTGCACCTTCGAGCGCGACGATCTGCTACTGCTGCTCGGCAAGCGGAACGACCTGCGCCGCTTTGCTGCGAGCCTCTGACATGGCTCTGATCGGTATCCGCTCCACGCTCTGGGGCCGAATCGTCCGGCTGTCGCCTCCCGCGCTCCTGGTCACGCTCTATCTGACCGTCATCTTGGCAGGCGCGATCCTTTTGTGGCTGCCGATCTCGCAACAGGCCGGGATCAGCTTCTTCGACGCGCTCTTCACCGCCACGTCGGCGGTGACCGTCACCGGCCTTGCGGTCGTGGATACCGGCGGCGACTTCACCTTCATCGGGCAGGTCATCCTTGCGCTGCTGATCCAGTTCGGCGGGTTGGGCCTGATGACCTTCGCGGTTTTCGTGCTTTCCGCGATCGGCGTGAAGGTCGGGCTCGGCGGGCGCCTGATCCTGCGCGAGGATTTGAACCAATCCTCAATGGGCGATCTGCTGAAGCTCGTGAAGCTGCTGTTGTCGGTCGCCTTGATCTGCGAGGCAGGCGGCGCCGCGATCCTGGCCTTCGTCTTCGTGCCCGAGATGGGTTGGCTGGACGGCCTGTGGTTCGCGATCTTCCACGCCATCTCGGCCTTCAACAACGCGGGCTTCAGCCTCGAGTCGCAAAGCCTGTCGCCCTGGGTCGGCAACCCCGTGATCAACCTCGTGATCTCCGCGCTGTTCATTCTCGGCGGGCTGGGTTTCGTGGTGCTGGCCGATCTCTACGAGACGCGCCAGTGGCGTGGCCTGTCCCTGCATACGAAGATAATGCTCTACGGCACTGCCGTTCTGATGATCGTGCCCTGGGTGCTGTTCGCGGCGCTGGAATGGACCAACCCCGCAACGCTGGGCCCCCTGTCCATCTGGGACAAGCTGCAGGCCAGCTGGTTTCAGGCGCTGACGCCGCGCACGGCGGGCTTCAACACGCTCGATACCGCCGGCATGCACGAGGCCACGACACTCATGACCATGGCGCTGATGGTGATCGGTGGCGGCTCCACCTCTACCGCCGGCGGGATCAAGGTGACCACGGCGGTCGTGCTCGTGCTCGCCACCATCGCCTTCTTCCGCAAGCGCACGGAATTGCACGCCTTTGGCCGCAGCCTCGCCCTTGATGAGGTGATGAAGGTGCTCGCTCTCACAGTCGTTTCGATCCTGATCCTCGCCTTCGCGCTTTTCGTGGTTTCGATCACTTTCGACGGCCTGTTTCTGACACTGGCCTTCGAGGTGGTCTCGGCCTTCGGCACGGTCGGGCTGTCGATGGGGGCCACGGGCGAGCTCGACGCGCTTGGCCGCGCGACGATCATGGTGGTGATGTTTCTCGGTCGGGTCGGCCCGCTGACTCTTGGCTTCTTCCTTGCCACCCACAGCGTGGCGCGGGTGCGCTATCCGAAGGGGCGTATCTATCTCGGCTGAAGCGGCGAGCGCTCAGATCGCGAGGGACGGCGTGACGCCGCTCTCTTCCAGTGACCAGCGCGCCTGCCATGTCTCGTCGCGGCGGTCGATCATCAGGAAGTTCCGCTCCGCGGTGTAGTTCGTGCCCTGCCCCGGCAAGGGCCGGATGCGGATCGGATGGCCCGCCAGCGGCGCTTCGCCCAGCCGCGCAAAGGTGCCGAGGGTCCAGGCCCAGGCCTTGGGCGGCGCGCGGTGGGAAATGCCCGACGCCACGAGTTGATGCACCGGGCCGCGCCCGCCATCGAGGGTGGCGCGCGTCGCGAGGTGGATCTCTCCCGATACCGCCGTCACCGAGGACCCCGCCGCCTCCATCGCGAGGACTGCGCGCAGCATCCGCTGCCATTCCGCGCGATGGGCGTGGCTTTGCCACTGGTCGCGCAGGTCGTCTTCGTACTTCTGCATCGTCGGCAGCGCGTTCATGATGCGCTCGATGATCGACAGGCGCGGCCCCAGAAGCGGCACGCTGGAGACGAGGATCACCCGATCCGCCACGTCTTGCCGCGCCGCATCGAATGCCGCCCAGCCCGCCGGGCCCATGATCCGCGCCTTGGTCCGTTCGGAGCGCAGATCGGGCGCGAGGATCGTCACACCCGGCAGATCGCGCCGGAAGGACAGGGACGCGCCGCTTTCATCGAGGAACAGTGCCGGGACATCCGCATCGGTCGCCCCGTGCTGGAACAGCAGGAACGCCTCGCGCGCGCATTCGAACAGCAGCTGCCCCACGGGCGAGCCGAGCTTGTCCTCGTCGAGCGACCCCCACCCGTCGCAGATATCGTGATCGTCCCACATCATCAGCGACGGCACCTGCGCGCACATGCGGGAGAACCCCGCGCCGGAATAGGTCTCGACATAGCGGTGCAGGAAGCCCCGGCGCAGATGCGCGCGCAGATCGTCAAGCTCCGCCTCGGAGACACGGTCTGGCACCGCTTCAGGCCAGTCGGCGGTCAGCGGATGGGTGTGGGTGATCTCGTCGGCATAAACCTGATCGCCGCCATGGATCAGCAGGTGGAACGGTGCGGCGCGATGCGTCTCGTCCATGCGCATCCACATCGCGTTGCGCTCGTCCCCGTCGCGGTCGAGATCGCCATGCTCCTCGCCGTTGCAGGAGACGAAGCCGATCCGCAGATCGCCGTCCACATCGGTGGCGATCGGGTGATCCTCCCCGGCGAAGCGATAGGCGGCGTTCTGCCCGCGCGGCACCGCGAAATCGAAGCGCCAGATGCCGGTCGCGTCGATCCGCGTCAGAAGCGTCGCCGCAATCTCGTGCCCGTCCACAACAAACGGACCGGGCGCGTCGGGCCCGTCCGCCGTGACGACGGCGGCGAGATGCAGATGCGTGTCGTCGAGATGACGGAAAATCAGGACCGGGCCGATCATTGCAGCGAACTATCCTTTGGGAAGGTCAGAGGTCACACCTAAGTGGGCGGGTCCTCGGCCTCAACACGCCTGCGACGAATTAGGATCGGCAACACGCCCGGCAACACGGCCGCAAGAAAGACCAGCCCAAAGGCGATGGAGGCGGCAAGACCCGCCGACTCGCTGGCGCCCGCGATGGGAAAGAGGGCGGCGGCGACACCTTCGCGCAGGCCCCAGCCAGCCACCGTGACCGGCACCAGCATCATGAACAGGATCAGCGGCACCAGCCCCAGCACGGCGGCCAGTGGCAGCGACGTGCCGATCGCCATCGCGCAGGCATGAAAGGCGAAGATGTTGCACCCCGCCGTGGTCAGCGCCAGCGGCAATTGCAGCGGCAAGGCCTTCCGGCCCAGAAGCGACGCCTCGAGCGCGGACCACAGATCCTGCAGCGCCCGCCGCTGCGGCCCGGGCAGGAGCCAGCCGAACCACAGGATGAAGGGCAGGCCGAGGCAGACCAGCAACAGGGGCGCCGTGATCGAGGTCAGCCAGACCGGCCAGCGCAGCCCGCCCGGCTGGATCGTGGTGATGACATAGGTGACCGCGAAGATGGCGAAGATGCCCGCCTGCTGCGACAGCCGTTCGAAGAAGACCGCCTGCGCCGCCCTGAGCAGGCCCGCGGGCTTGCGCATCCGGTAGGCCCGGCCCGCATCCCCCATCATGCCGCCGGGCAGCGACTGGTTGACGAATTGCGACATGTAATATTCGCGGACCGCGTGACGGTAGCTCATCGGTTGCCGAAGCCGCCCGGCGATCAGCTTCCAGCGCCAGGCCGACAGAAGCGTCTGCAGCGTCATCACCGCCACCGCCAGCGCGATCCAGCCCGGATCCGCGCGGCGCAGGATGCGCAGCGCTTCCTGCCCGTCCACCGCCATCCACAAGAGCGTCAGCAGCGTCACGCTCACCGCGATCTGGACGAGGCGCAATTGGCGTCGCGACAATCCCATCGGTGGCGTCTATCCTGCCCGTGATCCCATGCCGATGCTTTACGCCGGGCGGGCCTTCCGCACAATGATCGCGGCGATACGGAGCACAGTTCTTGCCACCTGCCGTCACCCGCTGACCGCAGCATGCAATGAAAAAACCCGCCGGCACGGGGCCGGCGGGTTCAGCATGTCGCGAGACGCGGCGATCAGCCGATGATGTCGTTCAGCGTCTTCGAGGGCCGCATCACCGCCGAGGTCTTCGCCTCGTCGGTATGGTAATAGCCGCCGAGATCCACTGCCTGGCCTTGCGCTTCGGCAAGCTCCGCGACGATCGCGTCGGCATTCTCGGTCAGCACCTTGGCGATGGGCGCGAAATGCGCCGCGATCTCGGTGTCCTTGGTCTGGGTGGCCAGCGCCTGCGCCCAGTAGAGCGCGAACCAGAAATGGCTGTCGCGGTTATCCGGCTGGCCGACCTTGCGCGAGGGCGAACGGTCGTTGTCGAGCACCCCTTGCGTCGCGGCCTCAACGCCTTCGCCCAGCACCCGGGCCTTTTCGTTGTCGCGCGCATCGGCCAGGAATTTCAGGCTTTCCGCAAGCGCGCAGAACTCGCCCAGGCTGTCCCAGCGCAGGTGGTTTTCCTCCACGAGCTGCTGGACGTGCTTCGGGGCCGAGCCCCCTGCCCCAGTCTCGAAGAGCCCGCCGCCATTCATCAGCTTCACGATGGACAGCATCTTGGCGGAGGTGCCGAGCTCGAGGATCGGGAAGAGATCCGTCAGATAGTCGCGCAGCACGTTGCCGGTGATGGCGATGGAGTTCTCGCCCTTGCGGATGGTCTCCAGCGTCTGGCGGGTCGCTTCGCGCGGGGCCATGATCTGGAACTTGTCGGCCACGCCCTCGGCCTCGAGGATCGGCTTGACCATCTTGATCAGCTCGGCGTCATGGGCCCGGTTCTCGTCGAGCCAGAAGATCGCCTCGCAGCCTTCCGCGCGCTGACGGTCGATGGCGAGCTTCACCCAATCCTCGATCGGCGCCTTCTTGGCCGAGGCCGAACGCCAGATATCGCCTGCCTCGACGCTGTGTTCGTGGATCACGTCGCCATTGGCGGCGATCATGCGCACCTTGCCGTTGGCCGGGATCTCGAAGGTCGTCGGGTGCGAGCCGTATTCCTCGGCCTTCTGGGCCATCAGGCCGATATTCTGCACCGTGCCCGAGGTCGTCGGGTCCAACGCGCCGGTCTTTTTGAAATACTCGATCGTCTCGTCATAGACGGGCGCGTAGGAGCTGTCGGGGATCACGCAATTGGTGTCGTGCTGCTGGTCGTCCGGACCCCAGCCCTTGCCGCCGGCGCGGATCAGCGCGGGCATCGAGGCGTCGATGATGACGTCCGACGGCACGTGCAGGTTGGTGATGCCCTTGGCCGAATCGACCATGTACATCGGCGGACGCTCCGCCATCACGCGCTCCACCTCGGCCTTGATCTCGGCACCGTTCGGCATGTCCTCGATCCGCGCCATCAGGTCCTTGATGCCGGAATTGGGGTTCACGCCGGCGGCTTTCAGGTCCTCGCCGTACTTCTCGAAGACCGGCTTGAGGAATTCCTTGACCGCGTGGCCGAAGATGATCGGGTCCGAGACCTTCATCATCGTGGCCTTCATGTGCAGCGAGAAGAGGATGCCGTCTTCCTTGCTGGCCCCGATCTGCTCGGCCAGGAAGGCATCGAGCTTCGCCGCCGACATGTAGGTCGCATCGACCACCGTGCCCTCGGGGAAGCTGACGCCGTCTTTGAGCACGGTGACGCTGCCATCTTCCGCGACATGCTCGATCTTCGCCGCCCCCGCCTGGGCGCCGTTCAGCGTCGTGGAGGTCTCGTTCGAGAAGAAGTCGCCGTCGGACATGCAGGCCACGCGCGTCTTGCTGTCCGGGCTCCAGCCCCCCATCGAATGGGGATTGGCCATGGCGTAGGATTTCACCGCCGCCGCCGCGCGCCGATCCGAGTTGCCTTCGCGCAGCACCGGGTTCACCGCCGAGCCCTTGATCGCGTCGTAGCGCGCGCGGGCGTCCTTCTCGGCGTCGGTTTCGGGCGCGTCGGGATAGTCGGGGATGTCGTAGCCCTGCGCCTGCAGTTCCTTCACAGCCGCGACGAGTTGCGGCACCGAAGCGGAGATATTCGGCAGCTTGATGACGTTGGCATGCGGTTCCTTGACCAGCTTGCCCAGTTCCGCGAGGTCATCGCTTTGCTTCTGCGCGTCGCTCAGACGCTCGGGGAAGGCCGCGAGGATCCGCCCCGCGAGCGAGATGTCCTTCATGCCGATGGACACGCCCGCCGCCGCCGCGAAGGTGCGGATGATCGGCAAAAGCGAGTGCGACGCGAGTTCCGGGGCCTCGTCGACCTTGGTGTAGATGATATCGGGCGTGTGCGAATCCGACATGGCTGGTGTCCTTTCATCCGTTTGAGCGCTCTATACCCGTTCGGTATACCATGGTCTACCGAAATTTCTGCAGCCTGTGCGTTTGTGGGTCCCAAGATCTGAACCCCGCGATCCCGCACCGGCGATCATCGGAAACGGGCGTGATCCGTCTGCCGTTGTATCGCACAGGAAGGGGCATGACATAAACCGTCCCGCGCGGCGTCACGCAGGCTTCCGGCGCATCTTCGCGCGCCGGACGACAGGGCTTGGCGGTTGTGGGAAACCTGGGGATGCGCCGGCGCGACGGCCCGGATGGCTCAGGCGGCCTTGTCGGTCTCGAGCGCCTGCATCTGCGCCTTCGGCATGTCGAAGTAGAAGCAGCTGCCCTCGCCCAGGCGGCTCTCCACGTGAATGGAGGCACTGTGCTTGTCAAGGATGCGCTTGGTGATGGCGAGGCCGAGGCCGGTGCCTTCGCGGCGCACGCCGTCGGCGGCCTGAAGCTGCGCGAAAGTATCGAAGAGCTTCTTGATCCCGTCCTCGGAGATGCCGGGACCGCGATCGCGCACCGCGACGCGCCACGCCGTGCCGTGATCGGTCACGGACACATCGACCACGTCGCCTTCGTAGGAATACTTCGCCGCGTTCGAGATCAGGTTGGCCATGACCTGCATCAGCCGCGCCGGATCGCCCTCGATCATCGCGCCCGACCGATCCGAGGAATAGGCGAGGCCGACCTTGAGCCCGCTCGCATAGGTCTGGTGCGAGACGACCGCGTCGCGGATCAGCACATCGAGGTCGATATGCTCCTTCTCGAACCGCATCTGGCCCGCCTCGATCTTCTCGAGGTCGAGTATGTCGTTGACAATGAACAAAAGCCGGTCGGTGTTGCGCGCCGCGATCTTCAGAAGCTCGCCCGCCTGCGAGGTCAGATCGCTCGTGAAGCGGCCCTCCAGCATCTTCAGCGCGCCCGCGATCGAGGTCAGCGGCGTGCGCAATTCATGGCTGACCATGGACACTGAGGACAGCTTGGCCCGCGCCAGCGCCTGCCGTTCGGTCACGTCCCGCACGAGCGAGATGAAGACCATTTCGCCATTGGCCTGCTCGAACAGCCGGGTCGAGATCTCGGTCGGTGTCTCGGACTCGTTGGTCAGCGAGAAGGTCGTCTCGACATCACCGCGCACCAGCGGTGCGAGCCGCTCGCGGATACGGGCCTCGTCAAGCTGGGGATCGATGTCGAGGATACGCCGCCGCAAGGCCTCGTCCTGTGTCCAGCCGTGGCGCTGACAGGCGGAATTGTTCATGTAGGTGATCGACAGGTCGGTCAGCCGGTAGATGTAGACCTCGTCCTGCAGGTTATCGAGAAGGCCGCGCACCTGCCTGTCCGCCGCCGCAGCGCGCAGGCTGGTCACATCCGACCGGATCGAGATCGCCTTGATGAGCCGCCCGGACTTGTCGGTGATCGGCACGATCGTCGCCTGGAACCAGCGTCGCTCGCCGGATTTCATTACGGCGGAGTGTTCACCCGACCAGGAGATGCCCTTCGAGATCTTTTCGCGGATCTCGAGAAAGACCCGCGTCCCGTCCTTCCCGTCGTAAAGGAAATGGGGTGTCCGGCCGATGCATTCATGGCGCGAATAGCCGAAGGTCTCGGCGAACCGCTCGTTCACGTCGATGATCTCTCCGGCGGAATTCGTGACCGACACGATGGCATGCGTATCGAGCGCGCCGCGCATCGCCGCGTTTTCCTTCAACTGCATCGAGAGGATCTGCGATTGTTGCTTGTTATAGGTCTGCAACTGGAAGAACGCGCAGCTCGCCACGATCAGCACGGTACTGGTCAGCAGGTAGATATCGAAGGACAGGTAATCGGTCGCGGGCGAGAATTCGAGGATGGTCAGGATCGCGAACGCAACCAGCAGACCGGACACGACAAGCGCACCGCCCAGAGTGGAACGATACCGGGACAGCGCCCGCCTGATCCGTTCTGCTCTCATCCTTGCCCCTCCTGCCGCACAATTCGGCTCGTAAATCCTTTATTATCCCCGAATTAGGACAAGACTTTGGCAGGTAAGGGACGCTTTACGGGTCATGCCGCGTCGCTGGTGCGCGCGCGGTATGCCGTGCGCGTCAACACGAACTCGATCCGGTCGGTCTCGGACCCGACCCGCCGATACCGAAGCGCGGCCCCGCCTTTGCGCGCGAGACGATCCGCAATGACCAGATCGAGGCCGGGATCGTCGCCCTCGGCACTGCCGCAATCCAGCGTGAAACGATCCCCGAAGACCGTGCCCGGAAGCACATTCGGATAGCGCGGGCCCGTCACCTCGAAGACAAGGACGAGCAATTCGTCCTCTTCCCGCAGATCGACGGACAGATCGGGCGCCGGGTAGGCGTGCGAGATGTGGCGCAACACGGCATTGAGCGCGCGCGACAGCTCGTTGGCGCTGCCCTGAACCGAGAGGCGGGCGTAATCCGGCATGACCCGTGCGATCGGCTCACCCAGCACCGTGCGGCCCTGCACGAGCGGCGACAGCAGGCCTTCGAGACAAAGGTCCGTCACTGGCGCCGCGTTGCCACCCGCCTCGATGTCGGAGATATCCAGAATGCGGTCAAGAAGCCCCAGAAGCTGCCGCCCCGAGGCACCAATGCGGTTACCGGTTCTCGCGATATCCTCAACGAACGGGCTGAGCGATTCCTTGGACACGTCCTCCGGCAGCCCCTTGTAGCTTCCGAGGTTCTGCGGATTTTCGAGAAACGCGGCATAGCCCAGCAGCACCGAAAGCGGCGTGCGCAATTCGTGGCTCATCTGGTCGAGAAAGATCGATTTGGCATGGTTCGCGGCCTCGGCGGCCTGCCGCGCCTGAACCAGCTCGGTGATGTCGACGCGGAAGCCCACGGTGCTGCCATCGGCCAGCAGTTTCTCCGACACCTTCAGCCAGCGGCCATCGGTCAGACGTTGGACGGTCGCACCATCGAGGGTGCGATGCCGCCGCATCCGTTCCTCGAACCAGGCGTCTTCGCGACCGATCGCATCGAGGTACTCGCCCCTGTCCACGCCGAACCGGATGATGTCGGCGAAGGAGGTGCCGGGCGTCATCTTCTCTGCGGAGAGCGGGTAGTAATTGCGATAGGCATCGTTGCTGGTCAGGAAGCGATCATTGGCGTCGTAGATCGCGAAGCCGTCGTCAATCGCGTTGATCGAATCCTGAAGACGGTCCTCGGCCCGGCGACGCGCGGCATGAAAGCGGTCGAGAAGAATGTAAACGAAGAAGACGAACGCGCCGAGACCGGCGAAGAGCGCCCAGATCGAAGCGGTATCGGAGGCCGAGGTCGGCCATCCCACGCTCGGCGCTGCGGTCAGCGTCCATTTCTGGTCGAGGGCCTCGACCGGCACCTCGATCGCCGCGGAAGGCAGAAGGTCGGAGGCACCGAACACCGAAGGTCTGCCCGTGACCGGATCGCCGATAACCGCAAAATCGAGCCCGCTGGCGGTCGCGACATCTGCAACCGCGTCGAACGCATCGTCGATCCGGGCCACGATCGACACAACGCCCCAGGGGCTATTGGTTATCAAATCGTCCACCCCGACCCGGACGATCAGTCCGCGTCCGCCCTGCGCCAGATCCACGGGGCCCGCAATGACCGGTTTCCGGCTGGCCATGGCCGTCAGGACGCCGGGATATTGATCGGGCAGGTTTCGGTAATCGATGCCGATGACGCTGTCGTTCGGGCCCCTCGGGTAGACATGGCGCACCACGAGATCCGGAGCCGCGGCGATGTTCAGGATTTCGATCCCGTCGTCCAATCCCACGGCATCCGCGCTGAAGCGCGCCGCGATCTTGGCGAAGACCTCGTCAGAGATATCGGTATCGCGCGCGACGGCCGTGGCCACGCCCCGCGCAATGAAGGCGAGGCCTTCGATGTTGGCTTCGATCTGATCGGCAAGCCGTTGTGCCTGCGCTTCGACCTCCAGCCGTGATGTCGCCTTGTCGTATGACAGGGACTTGTCAACGACGAACAGGCTTGCCACGCAGACCGCGATGAGGATCGAAATCGCGATAGTCGTATGGCGTGGAAGAGAAGACCGTTTCTTCAGCATCACGGAGACCACCCAGGTTACCGATATTTTTTGATACGCGAAACACAGAACGGGGCTACAACCAATCCGGGAGGATTATCCGGATAATCCAATGATATTACAGGCCTAAAACACTCTGGCCGTAAATACGTTGCCAAAAGTCAACGCAATGTTGGATGGCATCTTTTCCGGTTTCGAGTAGCATCTCCAAAACGGGGTCGAAGATGCCAGCACTGAACACTGTCCTCCACGTGGAGGACGACGCCGACATTCAGGAAATCGCCCGCCTTGCGCTCGAAATGGTGGGCGGCTTGCAGGTGCACCAATTTTCGGCGGGCCAGGCAGCAGTGGCCGCGGCCCCTTCCCTTTCGCCCGATTTGATCCTGCTCGACCAGATGATGCCCGAGATGAACGGCGAGGAAACGCTGGCCGCGCTGCGGGAGGTGCCGGGCTACGAGACGCTTCCGGTGGTGTTCATGTCGGCGCAGACGCATGACAGTTCCGCTGCATTGGTGGCACGGACGGGCGCGGCGGGCTTCATCTCGAAGCCGTTCGACCCGATGACCCTGACCGACGACATCAAGGCGCTTCTGAAACAGGGTTAAGCGGCGCTTTCGATTTCGAGGATCTCGTCGATATCGTCCAAAAGGGAATCCATGGCCGCACGCAGCGTGGCGTCCTTCAGGGGCGCGCCCTGCTGCGGCATCGCCTCGATGGCATTGTCGATCTGCGCCGCGCGCGCGCCAAGCGCCGCGAACCCGAGGCTCCCGGCCACGCCCGCAATGCGATGCACCCGCATCCGGATCTCGGCCCAGACGCGGGAAGCGCTGTTGGGGTCGTCGAGCAGGTCGACCAGGCTTTCCATCTCGGCAAGCCGCTCCTCGAGACCATCGAGAAAGCGCTGACGGATCGCCTGCATGGGATCATCCGTCGCGAATCTGACTGCATTGGCCTGCGACACTGTTTAGATCCCCGCCATCAAACGATCGAGAAATCCGCTGCGCGGCGCGGAATGCGCCATGCTTTGCACACCGAGCCGCGTGATCGTCGCCGCGACCTCCTCGGCATCCATCACCGCCTCGCGCAGCGCCTGGATCCGGCCCGCGCGTGTCAGGGTACGCGTGGTGCCGGTCCCGATAATGATTTCCGGGATCACCGTGTTGCCCGACGCAAGCACGAAATCGAGCCCGCCCGCTTCCGTCAGCACCATCCGCGCGACCTCGTCCACCGTCATGTCGGTGTGCCCGTGGACCACGAAGGACAGGATGCCGTTGCCGCTATGGGTGATGAAGAAGCTGCTGCCCGCCAGCACGTCGGTCACCGCATCGGCCACGGAATTGACGATCAGGCGGAACTCGTCGGGCGTGGCCTTGCGGTGCAGATCGACGATATTGGCGATCTTGACCGCGAAGAACTGCATGCCTGCAAAGCCGTTCGGGATCCGTTCAAGATAGGCGTCGAGCGCCATGTTGTCGATCGCACCCGGCACGTCGTCGAGCATGAACGCCTCGGACACCAGCACCTTCCTGGCCGTCGTGGTGCCGGTTTGCGCCGCGATCTGGCGCTGCTGGCTCGAGATTTGATCGGCAAGGCGCAGGCGCACGCCAAGCTCGGTCGCGTCGAGCGGCTTGGTGACGTAATCGTTGGCCCCCGCGGCGAATGCCCGGTCGAAATGCTTCTTCTCGTCGAGACGAGAGATCATCAGGATCGGGGTTGTGGCATAGGTCGGCATGCGGCGGACCGTTTCGCACAGCGCGACACCGTCCATGCCCGGCATCACGATGTCGAACAGCAGGCAGTCAAACGGCTGCTCGACGGTTTCCAGCACAGACAGCGCATGTTCGGCCGAGCGCGCCGTCACGAGGTCGGTATAGCCCGCCTGCCCGAGGCTCGTTTCCAGCAAGTCCAGGATGATGGGGTCATCGTCGACCGCGAGGATTCGCATGATGGGCTCCTGTCCGTTCCGAGAAGGGCGTTGTTATATCGGGTCGAGCATGGCGACCGATCGTGGTCGAAATGGGGCAAGTCCGGGGCAGTCTTTCCCCATTCCGTGTCAGGGCGGAAAACATGGCTTTGCAATTTTCCGAATTCGAAACAAATCGTTCGCAAATCCGATACGGGCCCACACAAAGGAAAGCCCCTGCGAACCGGTCGCAGGGGCTTCGAAGATGACCCCGCCGCGCAGCGGGGCTGTTTCCTGAGTTTATTGCACGGCCGTCCGCAGCGAGGACGCCGCCACGTTGATCAGCGACGGCAGGACCTGGTTCAGGGCGCGGCTCCACTTCGTAATCGGCTGCTCCTCGACGAAGACAATGTCGTTCGGGCGCATCTGGAACCGGGTGGCCAGCGTCAGGTTGGCCGCATTAGATGCGTCCAGGTGCCACGCCGTCACCGCGCCGAACTCCGCAGGGTTGTTTGACGCGCGCAGCACGTAGATCTCCGACGGATCGCCCGTGACCGTCGGCATGCCACCGCTGTCATACAGAACATCCGCCAGCGTCACCTGCTGCTCGAAAGGCATCACGTAGCGGCTCTGTTCGGTGACCTCGCCCGCGAGATAGACGTAATCGCGGGCTTCCGCGCCAAGCTCGAGCCGGGATGTGAAGTTTTCGCGCCGCTCGTTCAGCTCGCCGCGCTGCAGATTGACCGTCGCCTGCAACTCTTCGATGGCGGCGGTGCGCGCATCCCGGCGGACATTGATGACGTCGATCCGCGACCGGTAGAATTCCAGCGCCTGCTCGAGGTCATAGCTTGTATCCACGTAGACCGCGTCCCCGTTGATGAGGGTCTTGCGCTGCAGGTCGGGCCGCGCGAGGAAATCCTCGAACGGGATCTGGTAGAGCGAGCCGTCGCGATAGATCCGGATGGAGGCGAATTCCTCGTTCGAGACCTGGACACCGCCGGCCGCTGTGATCGCCTCGCCGAGATCGAGCGTATTGAGCGTGATCGGCACGAGGGTCGGATTGCCGACCGCACCGCCCACGACCACGCGCTTCGAATTGAACTCCGCGATCTCGAGCGAGAAAGCCGGGTCGATCTGGTTGTCGACCAGCGCCTCGAAGACGCGGGCCTCGGCTTCCTCGATCGTCATGCCTGCCAGCTGCACCGTGCCCAGATCGGGGATCGCGATCGCGCCGTCGTCGCGGACCGTGTAGCCTTGCCGCGCGTTCTGCGCCGCCAGCAGACCCGACAATTCCTCGACCGTGGTGCCCGCGGATTTCGTCGCCAGCAGGACCACGTCGCCGACACCGATCCGGTAGGGCTGCGGCGCCACGTCGGGGGGGATGCGCAGTTCCAGCGTGCGACGCTGTTCGTCAGGCAGGAAGGGTTCGGGCGGCAGCGCGTCGATGCCGCGCAATTGCGAGCCACCCGCCGCGCGGAAATAGATCTCGGGCAGCGACCGCGGCGTGTAGCTTTGCCGGTTGGCCACGAGCACGGTCTGCGGGTCGACATCCACGACGCGCACCTCCGTGCCGCCCGATTGCTGGGACACGCTGGGTGAATTGTAACTGATCCCGCAGCCTGCCAGCGCGATGGCCAGTGTCGCCAAGATCGATCCGAACAGCGCTCTGTTCATAACACGTCCCTCTTTCCGATCCGGTGCGGCCGGATCATTTCAGTCTTTCGGTCTGGATGTGGGCGACACTTTCGCCGATCCATTGCCGGGAACGCAACACGGTCCCGTCCGACCCGACCCAATAGCGATTGGTGACCGTGCGTTCCGGCGTGGCGCAGACTTCCTCGATCCGGGTGGTGCGGTAGGTCCGGTCGATGATGGTCAGCGTCTCGGGCGCGCGGCTTTCCACGATGCATTGGAAGCTCTCGAAGTACGGCTGGTATTCGCCGTCGAGCATGGTGTGGAACCGCGGGTAATAATCGCCGCCGTCGCGCCCTTGGAGCGCGGCTATGGTGCCGGTCACATCCGCCGACATCAGGTCGTCGCCAAGCGACCGCGTCGCCACGATCACGCCGTTTCTGGTGGAGATCTCGGAGAAATTGTCGAGCGTGCGCCAGTTGATGACACCGTAGAGCCGTTCCGCGGGCTGTACCGTCGACTCGGTCTGAATGCCCTCGACCGCGATATAGAGAAGCTCGTTCTCGACGGTCGCGACGATCTCGGGCGTCAGCCCCGCGCGCAACGTGCCGAGCGGCGGTCTCTCTGTGCAGGCCGCCAGAAGGGCCGTCAGAAGGAAAAGTCTGATGATCCGCGTCATTTCCAGAACCTGCCCCAATCGTCCTGCAGGTCGGGACGATGATTGTCGTCCACCAACTCGTAGAGACGGTTGCGGATATTCACCTTGGCGCCGCCGTCCCGCAGGATCGGCCGCAGGATGTAGTTGAACTCGTTCGTCGTGGGCGTACCGCGGACCCAGTCGATCGGAATGGTGATCATCAGGCCCTTGTCGAAGGAGCCTTCGCCGAACTCGTCAAAGGGCACGTCGGTCAAGGTCGCGAAGGCGCCCACGCGCCAGCCATTCTTGAAGGTGCGCTGCAGCGTCAGGGTCGCGCCCCAGTCACCCGCAAGATAGCGCCCTGCATCGACCCGCGCCTCGAAACCGTTCTCGAAGGTGTAGTAGACCGTGGCGTGGCCGGTCGCCACTTCGTAGTCCTGGAAGCCGAACCCCTGTTCGAACTCGCGCTGCTTGACGTAATTCGCCTCCACCCCGAAGGCGAGGTCGCTGCCTACCGGCTTCCATAGAAGCTCGGTCGAGATGCCGCCATATTGCGTCTCGAAATAGCCGACCGTGACGCGCGCATAGAAGTCCTGCGCGGGTTTGAAGAAATAGTTGCCCGTCAGGTAGGTCATGAAGGTGTCGGCGTTGCGCTGGAAGATGTTCGTCTCGGAGCGCACCTTCGGCAGCACTGAATCCGACGGACGGGTGGACTCGTCCAGCGTCCCCTCGATGCGCTGGCGCACTGCGCCCTCGAAGAGAACGCCCGCCACAGGCTCGACCGAGGCGTTCACCTCCACGCCAACGTCGAAGCGCGCAGGATCGTCCGGATCGAAGAAGCTGGGCGTCAGGTAAGGTCGGATGTTCCAGTCGAAGCGCGGGTAGATATCGGCGAACGGCCGGACCTCGGTGGTCGCAGCCTCGATCCGTGCCCGCGCATAGCTGGACCAGCTGTTGTCGAGGTCATAGGCCAGCTCTTCCATGTCGTCGCGCCGGATGACGATCTGCGAGGCGCGGATACCGCGCACGGTCGGCACGATGACGAAGGTATCGACCGCCGGCGGCATGGAGGCCGTCAGGATGCGCGCCGTCCGCCCCACCGCCTGCGCCGTCGTGCGGTAGCGCTGGTTCTCGATTTCCACGCGAACGGTGCTGGCGTCGAGCCGGAAGGCGTGCAACGCAATCCCGTCGGCCAGCATCACGTCCCGTACCTGGCCGATGGCCGCTTGCCCATTGTCCGGCAGCGTCCAGCCGAGCGCTTCGGCATCAACGGAGGAGCGCGGCGTGACCGGATAGGGCGCGGCCTCCAGACCCACGGAATTCGGCGGCCGTTTCGGATTGATGGCGTAGGTCAGCTGCAGCCCGACGGCGGAGCCGTACATGTAGGCCGCCGTCAGGGATAGGTCCTGCCGGACCTTGTAGGTCATCCCGAAGTTCCAGGGCGACTCGTAGTCGAACGTCGGGCCGTCTTCGGTCGAATATTCGTCAGAGGAATATTCGACAGCGAAGCTCAGACGCTCGCTGGCCTGAAACTCGAGCCCCCCGAAGAAGGCCGCATCGCCGCGGAAGATCTGGTCGAATTCGGCTTCGCCACCGACCCCGAAATCACGGCCCGGGCGCGTCTCGAAGGCGTCATTGAGCACGCCCAGCGGGTTGCGGAACCCGTTCCGCTCTCCAAGTCGCCCCCAACCGATACCGCCAGTGGCCAGAAGGCGGGGCATCAGATGCTTCGTGGCGACAAGGTATTCGCCCGAGTAAATGCCCGTGCCGAACAGGTCGTTGATGCCGAGCGCAAGGGCAGGCCGATACTGCCGTTCCTCAAGCATCTGGTAATGGATCGAGAAACTTCGGTCGAAATTCGTGTCGCCGCCGCGGAAGTCATCGATGCTGGAATACCGAAAAGATCCGGTCACCCGAGGCAGGATCTGAAAGGCGCCGGTAATCCGCGTCGTGCCCTCGAACTGGCTCACGGAAAAGCCAAGCTCCGCATCCGGCAGGACAAGCGCGTTCGGCATGTCGACCATGCCGGGCATGCCGAAGAAGTTGTAGCGTGTCTCGAAGCTCGATTGCGCTACGGCACTGCTTGCTGCGCAGATGAACGCAATCGTAGCCGGTGCGCGAGTCACGTGAAGCCCCCCTTGGAAACAGCTTGTCCTTAGGCCAAGACGCTGTGACGGGCACCCCCTGCCCCCCTCACAATTCGTCGCGCCCGCGGACCGTGTTGCCCAAGCGACACAAAATTGCCACGGGATTGCGCATGTTGTGCCGGCCCTGCGCGGAAACCCGCTGCCGGCGCGGCAGATGCGCTCGCGGTAAAATGCGTTGTCACGCCGCGACCCACGGGATAAATCACGCGATGCCCAAAAAACTGGAAGCTTCATGCTGAAATCCCTGCTCACCCGGCTTCGTCCCGCTCCGACGGCTGTTTTCGAGGATCCGAGGCCCGATGCGACCTTTGCCGTGATCGGCGACGTGCATGGCCGGCTGGACCTGCTCGAGGGCCTTCTCGCCAAGCTGCCCGACGGCGTCCCGGTGGTCTGCGTGGGCGATTATATCGACCGGGGACCGCAATCCATCGAGACGCTGCGCTTTCTCAAGGACCGTCCCGACATCACCTGCCTCAAGGGCAATCACGAGGACATGCTCCTGAGCTTCATCAAGGAGCCCGAGGAGAAGGGGCCGCGATGGATCCGCAATGGCGGCTTGCAGACGCTGGCCGATCTGGGCGTGCGCGGCCTGTCCGAGATGACGCGCGGCATGAAACTGCGCGAGGCGCGCAACACGCTCGTGAAGGAGATGGGCGAGGACCTCGTGAAATGGGTCGAGGACCTGCCGCTGATCCGGTGGTCGGGCAACATCGCCGTGGTCCATGCCGGGGCCGATCCCGCGGTCCCGATCGAGGACAATCCGCCCAAGACGCTGATCTGGGGTCATCGCGATTTCATGACGACGCCGCGCCAGGATGGCTGGTGGGTGGCGCACGGGCACACGATCGTCGATGAGGCGATCGTGTCCGAGGGCCGGATTTCCCTCGATACGGGGGCATTTGCCACCGGGCGTCTGACGGCGGCGGTCATCGCGCCCGAGGGCATCGAGCTAATCGCCACCTGACCGGGCAAACACGGTCGCGGCCGTGAAAAACCGCGACACGACCCGTCAGGCTTAACGATGTATTAAGACAAATTTTGTCACCTGAGATGGACCAAAGCGTGGGTGGGCTCGCGTTTTTGGAGTTCATCACGTGTCGATCACCGAAGGCGCCCTGTTTCAGCATGCGCCAGCTTTGTCTTATGGCCGCCTCGGCAAGCGGCTCTTCGATCTTGTCGCGGCCAGCCTCCTTCTGGTGTTGGCCCTGCCGCTGATCGTCGTGCTGGCGCTCGTTCTGCGCTGCCAGGGCGGCCCGGCTTTCTTCGTGCACGAACGGGTCGGCCGGGGCGGGCAGCGGTTCGGATGCATCAAGCTGCGTACCATGCTGCCACGCTCCGACGCATTGCTCGCAGCGCATCTGCGACAGAACCCGGATGCGGCGCACGAGTGGCAGGAAGGCCGCAAGCTGCGCTGCGACCCGCGCGTCACAAGGTTCGGAAGCCTGCTGCGCCGCACCAGCCTCGATGAATTGCCCCAGCTCTGGAACGTGATCCGGGGCGAGATGTCGCTTGTCGGTCCCCGTCCCGTCACGGCGGAAGAACTCGACCGCTACGGCAACGACCTGTCCTCGTACCTGGCGCTGCGCCCCGGGATCACCGGCCTGTGGCAGGTCGAGGCCCGCACATCGGGCTGCTACGTGCAACGCGTGGCCTGCGACCGGGACTATGCCCGCGCGCTCGACTTCGGCGGCGACGTGAAGATCCTCGGCCGCACCGCGCTGGTGCTCTTCGCCAAGACCGGGAGTTAAGCGGCGCGCGGCGTCAGGATCACCTCCGCGAGGCGACGCGCGCTCTGCGCCCAACCGAAGCGCGCGGATTGCGCGAGGCCTAGCGCGACGGATCGCGCCCGCATCGCCCCAGTCTGGTCGAGAAGCGCGCGCATACCCCGGGCGATGTCGTCCACGTCCTCGGGATCGAACCAGACCGGCGACGCGCCAAGCACGTCAGGCAGCGCACCGGACCACGCCGCCGCCACAGGGACGCCAAGCGCCATCGCCTCGAGCGGCGGAATGCCGAAGCCTTCGTGCAGCGACGGGAAGACGAAGCCGCGCGCATGGCGCATGAGGTTCGCGAGATCCACGTCGGGCACCCGGCCCAGAAAGCGGTGTGCCACATCCGCCGAGAGCCCGCGCGCCGCCGCCATCCCGGGCACGGCGCCACCGACGACGACCAGCACCGGCGGGGCCTCAAGGCGCCGATGGGCCGCCACAAGCCGCGCGACGTTCTTGTTGGGAGACGCATTGCCCACGGTCAGAAGATACCCGCCCGCCTGAAGACCGTAGCGCGCACAAACCGTCGGATCCGCCAAATGGCGGGCGATGTGATCGGCCGCATTGGGCACGATCGTGACGCGGGCCTGAGGCAGGTTCAGCCGCTCCGACAGCGCGCGCCGGGCATGATCGCTCACGCAGAGCACATGCGCTGCCCGCCGCGCGAGCGGGCCCCGAAGCGCCTTGTGCCACGCCCGGTAGCGCCAGTCATAGGCCTCGGGCATGTCCCACAGATGGGTGTCGTGGAAGGCGACGATGTGATCGCGATGCCGCAAGGGCCCGCTATTGCCGAGGCTCAGAAGCCGCGTGTCGCGGGCCGCTGTCGCAAGCTGCGTCTGCTCCCAGACATGGCCCGACGCGCCGGGGCGGCAGGCCAGGGCGATCCGCGACCAGGCAGGCATCACCTCCGGCAGGCGCGGCGTGAACGCGGTGACCGGCCCGATCCGCCCGGCCAGCGCCGGATCGGTATCGAGCAGCGTATCGAGCGCGCCCAGAAGTTCGTGCGCATAGCGCTGCACGCCGGAGACGGGTTGCGTCAGGAACCGCGCATTGATCGCCAGCGTCATGCGAAAAGCGTCGCCCGCGCGTCGGAAGATTGCACCGAGGCATCGGTCTGCCGAGCGTAAGCGCGTGTCGTCGCGGGGCCGAGCCCGCTCAACGCCCAGTCCGACAGATCGGCGCGGCGTGCCTGGGCCTGCATCGACCTGAGGCGCGCAGGATCGGCCAGAAGCGCAAGCGTGGCCCGCGCCACCGCGCCCGGTCCGTCCACGACCAGCCCGGTGCGCTGCGGCACGACCAGTTCCGTCAGCCCCGGCAGCATCGTGCCGATGAAGGGCCGTCCACCCGCCAGCGCCTGCACGGCGACGCGCGGCAATCCTTCCCGTTCGGAGGGCAGGCACACCACGTCCGCCAGCGCGATCAGCCGTTCGGGATCGTCCCGATGGCCGAGAAAGCGCACCCGGTCGCCCAGACCGAGCGTCTGCACCAGCACCCCGAGCTCCGCCGCAAGCGGCCCGTCGCCGGCGATCAGCAGGCGGGCATCGGGCCGGATCGCCGCCGCCGCGGCCCAGGCGTGCAGGAAGGCCGCGTGGTTCTTGCGCGGCTCGAGCGCGGCCAGAAAAAGTGCGGTCGGCGGGCTCGAAAGCCCCGCGCCAAGCGGGTCGAGCCCGAGCAGGCCCGCCCGGTCAGGCGGCGGCGCGGCGTTGCGGAAGCGCTCCAGATCGAGGCCGGAGCGTACGCAGACCGTGTCCGCCTCCCGCGCGAGCCCGTGGCGCAGATGCGCCGCGCAGACCGCATGGGACACACCGATGAACCGGTGCGTGACCGCGGTGACCCGCCGTTCCGCCGCCCGCATCAGCGTGCCCTCGGCGGGCATGATGTGCATGCCATGCACCACGCGGGCCCCCTGCCCTGCCGCCGCGAGACGCCCGAGGACCCCGGCCTTCGACTGGTGCGTGTGGACCACGTCCGCCGCGAGATCCCGCAGCACCCGCCGCAGGGTGCGCAGCGCATTCAGGTCGCGCACCGGATCGACCGGATGCACCAGGCTTTGCAGGCAGAGGCGCAGCACCCCGGGCATGGCCCCGTGCCAGCAGGGATGGGCGTCGCCGCCATGGATCAGCCAGACCTCGTGGCCCGCTGCGGCCTGCCAGCGGCAGACCTCGGCGGTATTCTCCTCGGAGCCGCCGCGCTGCATCCGCGTCAGGATGTGAACGATTCGCATTCCGCCTCCTTGCGTTAAACTCGCGTTAACCTTGGGCGCGCGATGGTTACCAAAAGCCTAATGCGGCGGAGGAGACCCGGCATGCGCCGAGTGGTGTATATCCACGTACCGAAATGCGGCGGGTCGAGCTTCGGCGCGGCGCTCCGGATGCGCGCCTTCTTTTCGCAGACCACGATCGACATCGCGGCAACCCGCAAGGCGGCGCTGGCGCAGGATCCCAACCTTCGCGGCACGGCCCTGATCCGGGCCGATTACGCCCTGCGCGAACAGGCGCTGACCCGGGCGATCCTGCGCGGGACCAAGGTCATCGCAGCGCATGCGCTGGACGCCCCCGACCTGCGCCTCGGGCCGGGTCGGTCGCATCTCTGGGTCACGCTCCTGCGCGATCCGGTGACCCGCTTCGCCTCGCATTACCATTACCTTCAGCGCAGGCACCCGGACCCCGCCCGCGCCCCGTCGCTCGAGGCCTTCTCCGAGGGGCCCGACGCCTTGCGCATCGGCAGCCAGTGCCTGTTCTATTTCAGCGGCGACTGGGCGCGGCCCGGCCTGGACCTCGCGCCGCAACTCGACCGCGCGCGGCAGGCGCTTGACGCCTACGACCTCGTCGGACGGCTCGAGGACGCCGCCCCCTTCCGCTGCGATCTCGCGCGCGCCGTGGGCACGCCGCTGCCTTTCCTCACGCGCAACCGCGCCGCGGCGCCTTTCGTCCTGTCCGCCGCCCTACGACGGCGGATCGAAGCCGTCTGTACCGCCGATCTGGAGCTTTTCGAGACCCAGTTCCCCGACCGGTGCGCCGCATGATCGGACTTCTGTCTCCCCTGTCTCTCCTGACCGTGACCTGGTGTGTCGCGGGCGGTGTCGCCTGGATCGCGCTCGCCCTGCCCGACACGTTCGATCTCATCCCGCTTTTCATGGCGCGCTCCGGCATAGACCCCAGCCGGTTCGGGTTGCTCGGCGGGCTCTGGCTGATCGTCGCGGCGCTTTCGGCGGTGACGGGCAGCCTTGCGGCGCAGCTCGTGGCCGCGCCGCGCACCGGTTTCCGCATCGGCTTTTCACCCGACCGCGTCGTGCGGCGGGTCGAGATCATGACCCGGCTGTTCGTGGGCATCACGCTGATCTGGATCGCGCTCTGCGTGCCCAAGGCCGGCGGGCCCGCGCATTTCCTGCATCTGGCGGAGGAAGAGCCCGCGATCCTGCGCGCCATCCTGCTCGACAACACGCTGTTTCCGGGCATGCGGCTGGCCTATGGCGCGCTGCCCGCGCTCGCCTGCCTTGCTGCCGGGCTTCTGGCCTCGGGCGCGCTGTCCCGGATCGGCAAACGGCGCGCGTGGCGGATCGTCGTGCTGTCCGGTCTTTGCCTCGTGATCCTGCCCATCGTGCTCAGCCAGCGCATCCTGCTGATGCAGTTCCTGGTCTCGGCCTGGCTCGCCTGGAGCCTCGCACGCGGGCGGCTGCGCGGGCTGCTTCTGCTGCCGCTTCTCATCGGTCTCTTCTGCGGCATCTGGTTCCTGCGCGAAGCGCTGACCAATCCCACCCTGTCCGATCCGGTCTTCGACGTCGCGAAGCAGAAGCTGGCCTTCTACTTCGTCAACGACATGTGGAACAGCTTCGCCCCGTTCGAAAGCGATATCCCGCACGCCCTGGGCGCCGTCAGCTTCCGCGGCCCCCTGATCCTGCTGAGCCTCGACGGCGCTTATGACGCCACCTTCCCGGCCCAGATCGAAGCGCTCGACAAGGCCCGCGGCGGCGGGGAGTCTTCATTCTTCTCAGCACCTTACGTCGATTTCGGCCCGTTCGGCGGCGCGCTTTTCGTGGCCCTTTCGGTCTTTCTTGCGCAGATGCTGTTCCAATCCGCCCGCAGCCATCTTCTGGGCGCGGTTCTCTATGCGCAGATCGGCGCCGCGCTGCTCTTCGCACCGCATGGCAATTACATGCTGCACCAGAACCTGCTTTTCGGGGCGCTCTGCATTCTCTGGCTGTGCCGCGGGACCCGGAGGCGCCGGGCCGCGCAGTTGCAGGAGGAGGTGCATCATGCCCCGGCTTGAGGGATTGCAATTCGCCCGCGCCATCGCCGTGCTGATGGTGCTGACCGGCCATGTCATCGCCGAGGCCGAGCATTACTTCGCCATCGACCTGCCGGGCGACGCGATCCCCTGGACGCGCGGGGTGGATCTGTTCTTCGTGATTTCCGGGTTCATCGTCATTCGCGCGGCGGATCGGTGGCAGGCCGGGGCCGGGGCGTTCCTTGCCCGGCGTTTCCTGCGGATCGCCCCGCTCTATTACCTCTTCACGACGCTGATGGTGCTGACACTGCTCGCCGCACCGGGTGCGGTGAAGGACACCGCCCTCGCGCCCGGCCAGATCGTCGGCTCCTACCCGTTCTGGCCGACCGAACGCTACGATGGCCGGATCGCGCCAGTGCTCTCCGTCGGCTGGACGCTGAACTACGAAATGGCCTTCTACGCCGCGCTGAGTCTCTGCCTGACGCTCAGACGGCCCGTACTGGCCATGGGACTGCTTTTCGGCGCGCTCGCGCTCCTCGGGGCGCTGAGCGGCCCTGAGGGCCCCTTCCCCAGCACCACCTCGTCCCAGATCAAGACGATCTGGGCCTTCGCGACCAATCCCATCTGCCTCGAATTCCTGTTCGGCATGGTGCTGGCCCGGCTCTGGCCGCGGCGCCGCGTATCGGCGCGGATCGCGTGGGGCCTCGGCATCGGTGGCGCGGTGCTGCTTGTCGCACTCGATGCGACCGACCTGCCGCGCTTCCTCGCCGCGGGCGTGCCGGCGGCGATGATCGTGGGAGCGGTCATCTGGCCGGCGCCGTGGCAAGGCTGGCCGCTGCAACGGATCGGCGATGCGAGCTTCGCGATCTATCTCTCGCACCGCTTCACCCTGCGCGCCCTGACGCTGGTGCTGCTGCCGCTGCTGCCCGCCGCGCCCTGGGCTGCCCCGCTGTTCTGCGTGCTTGCCGTGGCGCTTGCGGCTGGCGTCGGCTGGCTGGTCTTCACCCTCGTGGAACGGCCCGTCGCCGCGCTCGTCTCGGCATCGCCGCGCAGCCAGCCGGTTCCGCAGAGATGAGCGGTGCAGGCTGGGCGGCGCTTCTGCAATGGTCGCGGGTGGGCCTGTCGGCCTTCGTCTTCCTGCTGGCCGCGCGCCTGCTGCCGATCGAGGAGATCGGCCGATATGCCGTCCTTCTGGCGCCGATCCGGCTGTTCCAGAACGCCCTGCGCGTCGGCCTGTCCGAGACCGTGATCCTCGGGCCGGATCGTGAAGGCTACCACCGCGCGTTGAGCGGGATCGGAATGGCGGCGGGGGCGCTTGCGACGCTCGGCCTCGGTGTCGCCGCCTGGGGTCTCGGCATGCCGCTTCTGGCGGCCTTGGCCCCCCTGCCCTTCCTGGGCGCCCTTGGTGCGGTCGCCGAAGGCATCCTGCGCAAGCGCATGAACCTCCGCGCTCTCGCGATTCGGACCGCGCTGGCGCAGACCTTCGCCGCGCTGGTCGCCGGTATCGCGTTGTGGCGCGGCGCGGGCATCGAGGCGCTGGCCCTCTTTGCCGTCGTCGCGACCGGCACCGCGTCTTTCCTTGCCCTTCGTGCCGCGCCCATCGGGCCTGTTTGGCCGTCGCGTCGGCGCATCGCACTCTTGCGCAGACCGGCGCAGATCACCTGCCGGGACATGCTGTCCTCCGGTCTCTATCCGCTGGCGCAGGTGCTGGTCGGCGCGGTGTTCGGGCTCGCCGCAGCCGGGGCCTTCCAGATGGCGGTGCGGCTGGTGCAGCTGACCGAGGCGCTGACTCTCGCGCCTCTGAAATTCGCCGCCCTGCCCGCGCTGCGCCGTGTGCCGGGCCTTCTGTCCGACACCGCCGATGCCACCGCGCGGATCGCCTTCTGGGCCTGGCCGGGGCTCTACGTGGCCGCGCCGGACATCGCGCTTATCGCCGTCGGTCCCGCGCATGCCGAGGCCGTGGCCCCGGTGCTGCGCGCGCTGGCCCCGTTCGGGCTATTCTGCGCACTCTCGATGCCTTGGCTGCAGGCGGTGGCCGCCGCGCGCGGCACGCGGTTCCTGCTGTGGCGCAGTGCAGCGCTTCTGCTCCTGTCCGGCGGGGCGATCTGGCTCAGCAGGGATCTGTCGGTGATCGCGGCGGCGCATGCCCTTGCTGTGATCGGCTGCGTCTTCTGGGCCGCGCCCTTCGCGGTCGTGGCCTTGCGGCACCGAGGCGTGGCCCCTGCCCTGCCCCGCACCGCCATCATCGCCGGAACCTGCATGATGATCGGCCTGATGCCGCTTCTCGCGCTGCCGCCCTCGCCGCTCAGGCTGGGCCTGCTGCTCTGCCTCGGTTCGGCGGTCTATGCTGGCGTCACGCGCCTCATGGCGTTCCGGCCCGGCGTCGTTCCCACATGAAGCGCGCGCTCCTCCTGTCGACCCATCTGCCGTGGTCAGACCGCCGCGCGAGTTTCCACTGGATCGCCGAAGCGCTCTGCGGCGCCGGATGGCAGGTCGATTTCGCGACGGTCGGGCAGTCGCGGCTCGCGCGGCTTCGGGGATCCGGGCGGCACTCCGACTGCCAGCCCGTCGCCGGCCGCGCGGAGGTCGCGCCGGGGCTCTGGCATCTCTTCACGCCGCAGCTGCTTCATCCGCTGCGCACCGGCCTTTCGCCCCTCGACCACGGCCTCGGCGTTGTATGGCGCAGGGCGTCCCGTAAATGGGTACCTATCCTGCGTCCGTCCCTCCTGAGAGCCGATGTGGTGATCGTGGAAAGCGGCGCACCCCTGACCCTTGTCCCGCTGTTGCGCGAGATCGCGCCGCGCGTACCGATCGTCTACCGCGTGAACGACGATCTGACCGGGATGCGCCTGCCCGACTGGCTCAAGGAGGCCGAAGCCCCGCTGGCCGCGATGTGCGATCGGATCAGCCTGGCCAGCGCCGAGCTGGGACGCCGCTTCGAGCATCCGAACGTGACCATCGACCCGATGGGAGTGCCCCGCGGCGCGCTTCCGTCAAAGGACAGCACTCTTGACCCATTCCTGCCGCGCCACCCGATGGAAGCGGTCTGCGCCGGGACCAGCCATATCGACTTTCCGACGCTGTGCGACTGGGCTGCAGGCCACGCATCCTGGCGGTGCCACGTGATCGGCGGTGTGAAGGCGCGCCCCCCCTCCCTGCCCCGAAATCTCGTTCTGCACGGAGAAATGCCCTATCGCGACATGCTGAGCTTCGTGGCCCATGCCGATGTCGGGCTGGCCGCCTATCGCGATCGTCCGGGCGTCGAGTACCAGCGCGCGCACTCCAACCGAATCCAGCTTTATCGCCATTACGGCCTGCCGATCCTCGGGCCGGAACGGCTTTGCCATCCATCCATTCCGGCCCTCGTCGGGTACGATGCGCCCGACGCCGCGTTTCGCTGCGAAACCTGGACGCGCCGTCCGGAACGGCTGCCCGATTGGTCCGAACTCGCCCGTGCGCTGGTTCAGTAGTCGAGGACCGCACCCCCGTTCGACGTCGCGATGCCACCCGCAAGCGTGCGGTGGCCGCGGGTTAGCACGAGGCCCGCATTTGCCTCGATCGCATAGGCGGTCCCTGCCCCCGCCGCATCGGCGCGCGTCTTCTCGAGCCACATGGTCCCGGCATTGGAACACTTGAAGGCCACCGATGTGCCGTCCACGTCCCGCGCCACGACGCTGGTTCCCAGGCACCAGGTCTTCGTGCTCTGGATGCAATGCACCTCGGTGCCGTTGACCGAATGCCCGTAGGTTCCGCCGAGCACCGCCGCCACGACGCCGTCATGGGTGGTGAAGCCGTTGCAGGAGGTCGCGGTTCCGTCGCCGTTCCCGACGCCCCGGCAATTGACCAGCAACACGTTCATGCCGGGCGTGCCGTCCTCGTGAAAAGACCAGCCGTCCTTCGCCCCGCCCGACGCCTCGCAGTCGAAGAAGGCGCAGAGCCCGGCGGTGCGCCGGATCCGCACCGCGTCATAGGGCGCACTCGGGTTCGAGGGCGCGGAGAACCGGAAGCTCGACCGAACCGCCACGATGTTGCGCGCCGCCGCCGCGTCGCAATGCAACGTGCCGGTGATCCCGCCCTCGCAATGGATATCCTCCATGTAGAGGTCATGCGCGTGGGTCAGAAAGCGCGCGCCGTGAAAGCTGCGCAACAGGACGATATCGCTCGGGCCCGGGACCCGTCCGATATTCACATGCACCGTGCCGGAGACATCGCACCAGCTGTCGACCGTCGCCGCGCAGAGCGCCGCATCGGCGACCTGGACGAGTTCCCGGTCGATGCCTGCCGCGCTCGTCTCATCGGACCGGAAGACCCGGCGCACGGACGAGACCGCCGCGCTATAGGTGCCGCCCGCGTCGCTCCAGGTGACGCTGTGAGGCCCGGTCCGGTAACGCACCGGCCCGCCCCATCCGAGGATCGCCACGGGCTGGGACGGCTCCCGCTGGCCGTTCTTCGAGAACGCTGCTTCTTCTTAAGAGCCAGGCTGGACGGCGATCCGGTAGGCGGCGTTGGTCGCGTTACCAAGCTCGAAGGCCCGGTAGATCGTGCGCAGCGCATTCGAGAAGTCTCCGGCAACCGCGCCCAGCCCGGAATTCGCGTCATCGCCCGCGGACCCGTCCACGTGATAGACCGGCCCGGTCCAGATCGCCGGATCGACAAGGCTGCGCGGGTCGATCCCGGTCGTGACGCGCCCCCGCGACAAGACCGGCGTCAACGCGGACAGAACCGAGCCGCCGCCAAGGCCCGCCGGTGGCGCGTGGCGCGATGCGGGCAGGGCCGCCATGCCCAGGCCCGCCTTGATCGCCAGCATCAATACACCCCGACGATATCGGTCGCCGTGGTGCCTGTGGCCAGAACGGACCGGACCGGACCCGGAAGGGATAGACGATGCCCTCGGCGAGGTTTCGGAAGGTCACGGTCTCGCCGCCCTGAAACACCACCGAGAGGTCGCCGCCCTGGCCAAGGACAAGACCGCGCGGCAGGGCCGCGAGGTCGGCGGCATCGTCGGGTGTGATGGCGAAGGCGTGGGACGCGGGGGAATCGTATCCGGCGGACTGGCCTTTGAAGGGATCGTAAATCGGCATCTGCTCTCTCCTGATCGGGGACGCCCAGACCCTTGCCGGAAAACCCTAATGGCGCACGACCCCACCGCGCGTTGCACGAAAAACGGGGTTTCGCATGCGAAACCCCGTCGGAACGATGTCGCGATTTCGCGAAGGTCAGTCGGCGAAATATTCCTCGATTCGGGCAAGAACAGTGTCGATATCGTCGCCTTTGAGCGTCGCACCCGACAGGGTGATCGACACGCTGTCGGCGCGGCGCCCGACCTTCATACGGATGCCCCGACCGAGGTCGCGCCCCGGATCAGCAGCGCTGGCGCTCTTTTTCGGACGCCCGCCCCGGTCGCGACGCGCCTCACCGGCGCCCGCGGCTTCCCCGGCTTCGATCGACGGCACAAGCGCCGCCCATTCCCGGTCCGGATCCGCGATGACTTGCGTCTCTAACTCTGCCCGAATTGCATCTCCGAAGCCCATGCGCAGCGCGCCCGCGAGCCGCAGGCACTGGCGTTCGCTGAGGCTCTTGGGGAAATGCAGCATGTCGCCCAACTCCTCGTGGATCAGCGCGAAGGAGCGGATCTTCGACCGCTTCGCCTTGGACGCCGACGCGTAGAGCGTCGACACGGCCTCATCCAGGTTCGAGAACACACCACCATGCACCGCCATCGCCGCGATTCGTCCGCGCTCATACTGGCTGATCCCGGCACGAACCTCGTTTTCCTCGATCATCGCCTGGATCGCCTCAACCGAGGATTTCGGCGCGCGCACGAAGGCCGGGATCGTGGCGTAATGCACCGACCCGTAGCTCGCATTGAGTTGGCGATACGCCGAAAGCCGCCGGAAGCCCGAAATCAGCGCATAGCTGCCATCGGGTTGCGCATAGACCTCGATGGGCAGGCGCAGACCATGCGCGTCGATGGAGCGGACCAGCTCCTGCATCTCTTCGTCGTCGATGCCCATGCGGTCGCGCGCCAGGGTATCGACCGCGATCTCGCCCAGCGGCACCTCCACCGCGACGAGACCTTTCTGGCGCGCCGCGCGCAGTGTCTCCGCATCGCTGCGGTCGCGCGCGATCTCCGCACGTTCACCGTGGGGCAGGGGGTCCGACAGGCGGGCAGCATCGGCGACCACGTCCGCGATGGGCGGACGCATACCGGTTCGGGAGGTTTCGCGCGCGAAACCCTCTTCGAGGGCCTTCAGCGCGTCGGCCGACGGCACCTCAAGCTGTCTGCGTTTCGCCATGCTCGGCCTCCTTTATTGCCTGCGCATCCCGCCACCAGGACCCGATCAGAAGCTCCTTGAATTCCGCGTAGGTCCGATCGAAGGCTTCCCGCCCCCTTGTATAGGTTTCACGATTGAAGTTGCGGTAATCGGCTTCGTAGATGCCCGACACCGTTTCGCCGGCCTGCCCGACAAGCGCGGTGTATTCCTGCCTATATGCGTTCATCATGTCGCCGAAATAGGCCTGGATCACGTTGGCAAGGTCCGTCTGCTGGCTGGCATCGAACCGGGTGATGATCGCCCGCACGACATCCCATTCGAACCGCATTTCCGGAAGCCCCGCCCGCGCCCGCGCAGCGTTCTCACCGTCCTCGATCGAGGCAAAGGTCGAATACAGCATGTCGAAGAAGCGCCCCGTCGAGTCGAACTCGAGAAAGGACGCCCCGAGCGGCACGAGGATGATATCCGCCGCGGCCAACGCGTTGATCGTGAGGTAGCCAAGCGCCGGCGGCGTATCGAGCAGGATGATGTCGTATTCATCGAGCGCACCGCCCTGATCCAGCGAGGCGGTCAGCGCATCCCAGAGCGGCCAGTTCCTGAGACCCATCCGCCAGACGGGGATCTGGAACTCCGCCCAATAGAGGTTCAGCTGCGCGCCGATCAGGTCGATATTGGGCCAGTGGGTCTTCTGAACGACATCGTGCAAGCCGATGCCAAGCGCCTCGGTCAGGGTTTCGTCCAGCGGGGCAGGGGGCTCGCCCGCCGCCTCACGCACCTTGTTCTCGGCCTGCAGATGGTTGGCGTAGTCGCGGGCGAGCAGCGGGAAGACCGTCTGCCATTCATCCGCCACCCGGCCCCCGAGGATCGAGGTCATCGAGCCTTGGCTGTCCAGGTCGACCACCAGCACCTTGTACCCGTCGAGCGCCGCCGACATCGCCAGATGCGCCGCGGTCGAGGTCTTGCCGACACCGCCCTTGAAATTCGCCACGGCGACGACCTTGGCCGGCAGACCTTCGGGCCGGTAGGGGCGGTATTCCTTCGTGCTTACGCCCTCTTCCGCGAAGTGATCGCGCAATTTCAGGACGTCTTCGAGAGTGAACCACTTCCCGTTGCCCTGGCCTTCGCCCTGCGGCAGATCGGGATGCTTGTTCAGCACGCGCCGCAGATGCGCGGGAGCGACCGGGATCAGGTACCGGCAGATTTCCCACATCGAGAATTTGCGCAGCCGCTTGCGCCCGTCCGGCGAATAGCCCCGTTTGGCCAGGTCGTCGCGGCCGCGCCCGGCGAAGGCCGCCGCCTTGGCGAATCGCGCGGTGTCGACCGGGTCACCGATCTTGCCCGCTGCCGTCTTCGGGTCCAGGTTGAAATAGGGGGGGAGGGGGACCTCCGGTTTTCGTGCCATGCTCGCTCACCTCTTGGATATCGCCTGTTTTCGGCGTTATTACCAAAATCATCGCACATCTTTTGCTGAAGGTGAATCGTGGAAACGGGCTCGGCCGGTTTTTCTGGCATCAGCGCAGTCCGCGAGCCCGCCTTTCTTGAAAATCCAAGAAATTCAAAGATCAACACGACATATAATGTTGAAGGATCTTTTAGGTCTTTTGAATCTTTATCCAGATAATACCAAATAAAAACAATGATATAAAAGGCTTCTGGTCGCCGGATACAGGACGTTCGGTACCTGTTTGCAGGATGACGGGGTGCCATCTGCGGTGTGATCGGTCCCGATTCGCGGGTTTTTGGGCGCCGAGACTCGGGAGCGCGCCGATTGGCTTGAATAGTCTCGAATCTCCTGCGCTGCCTTCCCGTAAACGGGTCCCCTAAAGACCGCCCTCCCGGACGAATGAGCGCGTTAGGCACCCGTTTGCGGGACGCATTTCCCGGCGCAGGCTCCCCGAAACAAGGTACCCAGAACGCAATTGTGTGCGGGCGCCTTTTCGGCCATCCTGTGTGAGAGGCAGGGCGACTCGAAAACGGGCGCCGCAACAGGCAAGACATATGGGCAGGGCGATGCAGGATCTCACCCAATCGGAATCCGGGGACGGCATCCCCCGGGACAAGCTGACAGGATCGCTCCGGCGGCCCTCGGTCAAGAAGAACGTGGCCGCAATCCACGTATCGGGCAAGCTCACGCTTCTGCAGCGCAAGCTTTCGAACGTGCTTTTGCTGAATGCCTACGACACGCTGATCTCTCGGCCCAAGCACCAGATCGACGCGCGCACGCTGTGCCTGATGGTCGGGTACAATTCCAACGACATGGAGACGCTGAAACAGTCTCTACGCAGCCTTGCAGAGACGACGGCGGAATGGGACATGCTCGACGAGCAGGGACGGCAGGAATGGGGTGTGTCCTCGCTTCTGTCCTATGCCAAGCTCAAGGGCGGTATCTGCGAATACGCCTATTCGCCCGCCTTGGCCGAGAAGCTCCACGACCCCAAGGTCTTCGCGCTGATCAACTTGAACATCCAGCGCCGCTTCACCTCGGGCCATGCACTCGCGCTTTATGAGAATTGCTACCGGTTCGTGCGCACCGGATCGACCGGCTGGTGGCCGATTGACCTGTTCCGCCGCCTGATGGGGGTCGATGGGTCCGCCTATTACGACAGTTTCAAGCATCTCAACGCCAAGGTCATCAAACCCGCCGTGGCCGAGGTGAACAAGACCTCGAACATCCTGCTGGAGCCCGAATTCCGGAAGATGGGCCGGCAGGTCGTGGAATTGCGCTTCAAGATCAAGGAGAACCCGCAGCTCGGTCTGCTGAACATCGACGACGGTGGCGGCATCCGGCAGGGCGTGACCTATCGGCGGTTGATCGCGGTCGGGGTCAGCGACCGTCTGGCGCGGCAATGGATCGCCCAGCATGGCGAGGATTACGTGAACGAAAAGCTGGACTACCTGGCCGGGCGTGACGGTGTGGAAAGCCCGGTGCGCTACCTCACCGCCGCGATCCGCGACGATTACAAACCCGCAGATGCCGCGGATGCTCCGGGTGCCGCCGAGATCGGATCGCTCGACGAGATGCGCGCGCTGCGCAGCCGCCAGCTCGACCGCATCCGCGCGCTCGTGGCGGATCGAAGCCCGACCCAACGCGACGCGGACAAGCGGCTCTTTCTCGCGCGGTTGAAGGACAGCGCGGCGCGTGCGGATTTCGGCAAATCGGGCTGGGATAGTGCCACAAATCGCACCGCGATCGTGAAATTCTGGGACGAAATGGTGCCCGGCGCGTTCGACGATCTCTGAGATATCTTGAAATGGCCCGAATGCTTGGCTAACTTAGCTAAGAAGAGAGGTCGCGCCCATGAAAGTCACCGTCCACACCGCCAAGACGCAATTGTCGAAACTGATCGAAGCCGCGCTGCGCGGTGAAGAGGTCGTGATCGCCCGCGGCAAGGATCCGGTCGTGCGGCTCGTGCCGGTGGAGAAGCCGAAATTCGCCTTCGGACTGCTCGAAGGTGAAGTCGCGACCATCCCCGATTTCCTCGAGCCGATGGACGAAGACGACCTGCGCGCGTGGGAGGGCCGGTGAGCCGGTTCCTGCTCGACACCCACGCCTGGGCGTTCCTTCATCTCGACCGATCCCGAATCCCGACCGGCATGATGCAGGAGTTGGAAACCGCCGATGCGATCTTCATCTCACCCATCAGCGCGTTCGAGATCGCGCAGAAGGTCCGTGTCGGCAAATGGCCGGAAGCGGCGCATCTGGTGGGCCGGTTTCCGGACCTGATCGGGCGCGACGGCACGCAGGAAGCGCCGGTCACTGCCGCAATCGCCCTTCTGGCCGGTCAGATGGACTGGCCGCATCGCGATCCGTTCGATCGCTTCCTCGCTGCCACGGCCGAACTGGACGATCTGACGCTCGTGACCATGGATCGGGTCTTCGCGACGCGTCCCGGGCTCCGCACCGCGTGGGAATCGTAGTTTCGTCTGCAATTCTTCTTAAATTCGCCACGCAGTCCGGGCATCCTTGCGCGCGAAGGGCGCTGCAAAAGGGCCCGCGGGCAGAACGAGGCTTGAGATGACGATCATTCCCGTGCTTTTGGCAGGTGGCTCCGGTACGCGGCTCTGGCCGACATCGCGGCGGTCCTATCCCAAGCAGTTTTCGCCGCTGACGGGTCCTGAAAGCCTTTTCCAGGCCTCGGCGCGGCGCATGTCCGGCCCGGATTTCGCGCCGCCCATGGTGCTCACGGGCGACCCGTTCCGCTTCATCGTGACCGAACAGCTGGCCGCGCTGGAAATCCAGGCGCAGGCCATCGTCATCGAGCCCGAGGGCCGCAACACCGCCCCCGCCGTTCTTGCCGCGGCGCTTCTGGCTGCAAAGACCGACCCGGAGGCGCTTCTTCTGGTGGCGCCCTCGGATCACAAGATCGCCGATGCGGAGCGGTTCCGGCAAACCGTCACGGCGGCGCTTCCGGCCGCCGAGGCAGGCCGCCTCGTGACCTTCGGCATCACCCCCGACCGGCCTGAGACTGGCTACGGTTATCTCGAACTCGCTCCCGACGCCGATGCCGGGGCAGGGGAGGTGCAGCCGCTCGCCCGCTTCGTCGAGAAACCTGACCTCGAACGGGCCGAGGCGATGCTCGCATCGGGCAATTTCCTCTGGAATGCGGGGATCTTCCTGTTCCGGGCCGACGCGATCCTGTCGGCCTTCAAGGCGCATGCGCCCGACCTGATCCCCACCGTCACCGAAGCCGTCGAGAAGGCCGAGCGTGACCTCGCCTTCACCCGCCTTGCCCCCGAGCCCTGGTCGCGCGTCACCGACATCTCCATCGACTTCGCGATCATGGAGAAGTCCGACCGCCTGTCCGTCATGCCCTATGGCGGCAACTGGTCCGATCTCGGCGGCTGGGACGCGGTCTGGGCCGAGGGCGGACCCGATGCGGCGGGCAACGTGACCTCCGAGCATGCCACCGCCATCGATTGCACCGACACGCTTCTGCGCTCTGACAGCGAACGGGTCGAGCTGGTGGGCATCGGCCTTGACGATATCATCGCCGTGGCCACGCAGGATGCCGTGCTGGTCGGGCGCAAGTCGCAGGCGCAACGCGTGAAGGAGGCGGTTGCGGCGCTCAAGGCCAAGAAGGCGCATCAGGCCACCGATTTCCCGCGCGATTACCGCCCCTGGGGCTGGTTCGAAAGCCTCGTCATCAGCGGGCGTTTCCAGGTGAAACGGATCGTCGTGCATCCCGGCGCCGCGCTGTCGCTGCAATCGCACCATCACCGGGCCGAACACTGGATCGTGGTGCAGGGCACGGCGCGCGTGACCATCGGCGAGGAGGTGGTGCTCGTGACCGAGAACCAGTCCGTCTACATCCCTCTGGGCGAGAAACACCGCCTGGAGAATCCGGGCAAGTTCGACATGGTCCTGATCGAGGTCCAGACCGGCGCGTATCTCGGCGAGGACGACATCATCCGCTACGAGGATGTATATGCTCGAAAATAGTGGAATTTCGCTTTGAGACCAAGGAAGGCATAGCCAATCACGAAAACAGGGCTAAGCTCGACATCTGCATGGATGAAGGACGACCGGCACCCGTTTCGATGAGGGAGGAGAACATGCCCGACGGCGAAACGGCGACGGTATCCTTGGGTCAAACCAGATCAGAAAGGACGATCATGCTTAAGAAACTTCTTGCAGCCACCTGCCTCTTCGCGCTCCCCGCGGGCTTCGCCATGGCTGAGAGCCATTCGTCGGGCGAAATGGAATTCGAGATCGTTGGCGATGCCGAGGCGGGTGAGCGGGTCTACCGCAAGTGCCAGGCCTGCCACATGGTGGGTGAGGACGCGCAGAACCGTGTCGGTCCGCAGCAGAACGGCGTGTTGGGCCGCACCGTGGGCGCGGTCGAAGACTTCCGCTATTCCGACGTGCTGATGGAGAAGAACGCCGAAGGCGTGGTCTGGACGCCCGAGACCCTCGCGGCCTTCCTCGAGAACCCGCGCGAATGGGCACCGGGCACAAAGATGTCCTTCGCGGGCCTGCGCAAGGAAGAAGAGCGCAACGACGTGATCGCCTATCTCGCGACCTACAACGCCGACGGCACCCGCACCACCGAGTAAGCCGCCTCGTCGCAACGATCACGCCCGGGCCCCCATCTCGGCGGCCCGGGCGTTTTGCTGTCTCTCCCCCAAAAGTCGCGGTTCCCCGGCGCCGGTCATGTGTCAGTCTTGGAGCGAGCCGGGCCCGCCGCCCGGCACGGGAGGCTTCGATGACACCTATCCTCACCCGCCTCGGCGCGGCGCTTGCCGGGCTCGTGCTGGCAACCTCCGCGCTGGCGCAGGACCTGCCGACCATTCGCGGCGCGGTGCTCAAGATCGGCACCGTGAACTGGGAATTGGCGACCATCGTCGAGAACGGTCTCGACGAAAAGCACGGCTTCAAGCTCGAGATCATGCCCTTCGCCGACAATGGCGCGACCCGCGTGGCCGTGGAAGGCGGCGAGGCCGACATGGCGGTCGCCGACTGGATCTGGGTGGCGCGCCAGCGGGCAGGGGGCAAGGACTACACCTTCGTGCCCTATTCGAAGGCGGTCGGCAGCCTCGTCGTGCCCGAAGGCAGCGATGCGCAGACGCTGGCGGATCTCGCAGGCGGCAAGATCGGTATCGCTGGCGGTCCCTTGGACAAGTCCTGGCTGATCCTGCGGGCCTATGCGCAGAAGCAATACGGCTTCGATCTCAAGGCCGGGACCGAACAGGTCTATGGCGCCCCGCCGCTGATCTTCAAATCCGGCCTCGGCGGGGATTATGCCGGTGCCATCAACTTCTGGCATTTCCTCGCAAAGATGAAAGCCGCCGGGATGCGTGAGCTGATCTCGGTCGAGACCGCCGCGACGGCGCTTGGCCTCAATCCCGAAACGCCGCTTCTCGGCTATTATTTCAAGGATGCCTTCGTCGCCGAGAACCCCGGCATCGCGCAGGCCTTCTACAACGCCTCGCGGGAGGCAAAGGCGCTCCTGATGTCCGATCCCGCCGCGTGGGAGGCGATCCGTCCGAGCATGAACGCCCAGACCGAGGCGCAGTTCGCGCAGCTCAAGGCGGACTGGATCGCCGGCGTGCCGGAGCGAGGACCGATCGACCGCGCGGGCGCGGATGCCTTCCTTGCGCTCATGAACGCGCTTGGGGGCGCCGATCTTGTCGGCGACGCGCAAAGCGTGCCCGCGGGCCTTTTCGCCGAGGTCGAGTGACCGTGACGTCCGGGCCGGATCAGCGCGCGGTCACGGCGCTTTCCCTGCTCGGGCTTCTCGTGCTCTGGATGGGCGCGGCGGCGCTGACCGCGGATGCCTCGGTTCTGCCGCAGCCCTACGCGCTGATCGCGCCGCTCCGGGCGGAGCTCGCCTCGGGTGAACTGCTCTACCATCTGAGCCAGACCCTGCTGCGCGTCGCCTGGGCCTTCACGCTGGCCATGGCGCTCGGCATCGCGCTCGGCCTCGTCATGGGGCGGTCGGAGCGGGTGAACCGCTGGCTCGATCCCTGGCTGGTCGTGTTCCTGAACCTGCCGGCGCTGGTGCTCATCGTGCTCTGCTATCTCTGGATCGGGCTGAACGAGACCGCGGCCATCGTCGCGGTCGTGCTCAACAAGGTGCCGAACGTGGCCACGATGATCCGCGAAGGCGCGCGCGCCACCTCGCCCGCGCTCGACGCCCTGGCGCGGGTCTACCGGATGCCGCCCGCCACGCGTCTGCGTCACGTGCTGCTGCCCCAGCTTGCGCCGTTCATCGCGGGGGCTGCGCGGTCGGGCGTGGCGGTGATCTGGAAGATCGTGCTGGTGGTGGAGTTCCTCGGCCGCTCCTCGGGGATCGGCTTTCAGATCCATCTCTATTTCCAGCTATTCGACGTGGCCATGGTCCTCGTCTACGCGCTGTCCTTCATCTGCGTGATGCTCTTGGTCGAATGGGCGCTGCTGCAGCCATGGGAACGGCGCGTGCGGCGCTGGCGCGTGGTATGATCGAGATCGCCATCACCGCGAAGTCCTTCGGCGACCGTCCCGTCCTGGGGCCGATCCGCTTCGATATCGCGCCGGGCGAGACGGTCGCCGTCACCGGCCCGTCCGGGATCGGCAAATCGACGCTCCTGCGCATCGTCGCGGGGATCGACACGGAATTCGAAGGCCACGTGACCACGCCCCCGCGCATCGCCATGGTGTTCCAGGAACCGACGCTTCTGCCCTGGCGCTCGGTGCTGCAGAATCTCACGCTGGTGCATCCGGAGCTTGGGGATGATGCGGCGCGCGCGCGGCTCGACCGCGTCGGCCTTGCCGACAAGGCGGGGGATTTTCCGGGCCAGCTTTCCCTCGGTCAGCAGCGACGCCTTGCGCTGGCCCGCGCCTTCGCGGGCGCGCCGGAGCTTCTGATCCTCGACGAGCCCTTCGTCTCGCTCGACAAAACGACGGCAGAGACGATGCTCGGCCTGACCGAGGCGCTTATCGCCGAGACGCGGCCCGCCACGCTCTTCGTGACCCATGCCGCGGCCGAGGCGCGGCGCCTTGCCACCCGAACCCTCGCGCTGCGCGGCAGCCCCGCGACCCTCGCGCCCCATCCTGTCGAAACCAAAGGAGTGAAACCTTGAAACCCATCGTCCTGGGCCTCGCCCTCAGCCTGTCGGCGAGCCTTGCCGCCGCGCATGAATACGGCTTTGCGGGCATCCTCTCGAACGGCAATTCCGGCGAGATGCCGGG
Organism: Roseivivax lentus; assembly: GCF_900156805.1. Classification (GTDB taxonomy): domain Bacteria; phylum Pseudomonadota; class Alphaproteobacteria; order Rhodobacterales; family Rhodobacteraceae; genus Roseivivax; species Roseivivax lentus. The sequence continues at coordinate 54,651 of NZ_FTOQ01000013.1, forward strand.
CCTCACCCTGTCTGTGGGCGCACCCATCGCAGACGGGCCCATCACGCTCGAATCCGGCAAGGTCTACGAGATGGAGATCACCGCGGACGGATCGGCGGAACTGGCGCTCACGGGGCCCGATTTCTTCCGGGCGATCTGGGTCAACGAGGTGGTCGTCAACGGCCTCGAAATCCGGCCCTTCGGCCTTGAATCGGTGGAATTCGACGAGGCGGGCGAGATGGAGATCGAATTCGTCGCGATCAAGCCCGGCACCTACGAGCTGAAGATCCCCGGCTCGACTGGCGACACGCAGCGGGTCGAGATCACCATCCGGTAGGGCAGGGGGCCTTCGCCGCTCAGAACAGCGCGCCCACCACCAGCGGCGCCAGCAAGGCGGTCAGCATCGCGTTCAACCCCATGCCGATGCCCGCGAAGGCGCCGGCGGTCGAATTGACGCGGAAGGCATGGGCCGTGCCGATCCCGTGCGCCGCGAGGCCCACCGCGAAACCCCGCGCGCGCCAATCGGTGATCCGCAACGCGTTCAGCAGCGGCGTCGCGACGATCGCGCCGGTGATCCCCGTCAGGATCACGAGGACGGCGGTCAGGGTGGGCTCCCCGCCGATGGCCTGCGACACGCCCAGGGCCACGGGTGCTGTGGCGGATTTCGGGGCCAGCGACAGCAGCGCCTCGCCCCGCACGCCAAGCGCATAGGCAATGCCAAGCGCGCTGCCGATGGCCGTCACCGCCCCCGCCAGAAGTGCGGCCAGCATCGGCAGAAGCGTCTTCCGCACCCGTCCGAGGTTGTCGTAAAGCGGCAGGGCCAGCGCCACGGTCGCGGGCCCCAGCATGAAATGCACGAATTGCGCGCCTTCGAAATAGGCCTCGAAGGGCGTGCTGCTGATCGTCAGGACCAGCGCGATGAGGATGATCGCGATCAGCACCGGATTGGCCAGCGGGTGGCGGCGCAACGCCTCGGCGATCCGGTCGGCGATGACATAGGCCGCAAGCGTCACGGTTAGCCACAGCAGCGGCTCTTCCGCGAGATAGGACCACAATTCGAACGGATCAGTCATCGGCGGCCGCACCGGTCAGCTTCGCCGTCAGGATGAAGGCCCAGACCCCGGCGAGGATCGCCAGCGTGGTGGAGCCGATCAGGGCCGCGGCCAGCGCAAGGCCGTTCTCCGCGAAGGTGCCGAGATGCGCCGTGACGCCCACGCCTGCGGGCACGAACAGCAGCGAAAGATGCGCCAGAAGCCCCGATGTCGTCTCGCGCATTCGGTCGGCAAGGCGGGGCAGGGCGATGAAGGTGGCGAACAGCGCCGCAAGGCCGATGACCGGCCCCGGCACCGGCAATCCGAACCCGCGCGAGGCCAGTTCTCCGCCCAGCTGGAACAGCAGCAGGATCGCGACGTTCTGGATCATCCGGGGGCCTCCATCGGCGTGGCTCCGGCGACGCTAAGGCAGGTGGCGGGCGCGCTCAACCGCCAAGCGTGACCACCGGCCCGCCCGCGGCATCGGCGTCGGCCTTGTCATGCGTGACCATGATCACCGGCAGGCCCCGGTCGCGGGCCCTGTCGAACACGAGACGGCGCATCTGGTCGCGGCGATCCGCATCAAGGCCCGAAAACGCCTCGTCCAGAAGCAGCGCCCGCGGTTCCGACAAGAGCATCCGCATCAGCGCGACGCGCGCCTTCTGCCCACCGGAAAGCGTGGCCGGGTCGCGCTCGGCAAAGCCCGCCATGCCGATCTCTTCCAGCGCTTCGGCGATCTTCCGGCGCCGCTCCGCCGCGCTGCCCCCGGGGCTCAACCCGAAGGCCAGGTTCGCGCCCACCGAAAGATGCGGGAACAGCAGGTCGTCCTGGAAGAGGATGCCGATCCGCCGGGCCTCGGGCGCGGCCCTGCTGATATCGGCGCCGTCCAGAAGCACGCGGCCGTCGAAGCGGAACGCGGGCGCAAGCGTGCCGGTGATGAGGGACAGAAGCGTGGACTTGCCGACGCCCGACGGGCCCATCACGCTCAAAACCTCGCCCGGCGCCACGTGACGGTCGAGCGCGACGACCTCTCGTCCGGCGCGGGTGATCGACACGCGGTCCAGTGTCAGGCCGTCAGCCATGCATGCCCCTCCTGTTGCGCCACAGAAGGGCCGGGATGAGAAGCGCGGCGGCGAAGGGCACCATGGCGACCAGCGTCTGCGCCACGCCGTAGACGCCGATGGCCCGCCGGTCCCCGCCCGAGGCAAGGGCCACCGCCTCCGTCGTCAGGGTGGCGACGCGACCGCCGCCCGCGAGAAGGGTCGGCAGGTATTGCCCGACGCTGACGGCGATGCCCACGGCGGCGGCGGTCAGGATCGGCCGCGCCAGCATCGGCAGACGGACCCGCCACAGCACGCCCGAGGGCGAGGTGCCGAGCGCGCGCGCGACGATGCCCGTCCGCGGCTCCCAGGCGCGCCAGGGATCGCCCAGCGACAGGAAGATGTAGGGCAGCACGAAGACGAGATGCGCGATGACGACCGGGATCGTCCCGGCGGTCAGCCCGAAGGTCAGGAACAACGTCTGCAGCCCCGGCAGGAAGGCGATCTGCGGCACCACGAGGGGCAGGTAGACCAGCCACAGCCCCGCCTGCGTCAGCGCCCGGTCGCGACGATATTCCGCCTCGAGGCAGCCGATGACGAGGATCAGGGCGAGGGCCGTGGCGATCCCGGCGATCAGCGCGGTGGCGCCCGTCGCCTGCCAGGCTTCGGGCCCGTGCCGCGCCCAGCTGCGCATGTCGAACCCGTTGGGCAACGGATCGGGAAAACCCCAGAACCCGGCGAAGGACCAGACCGCAAGGCAGGCGATGCCGCCCAGCACCGCAAGAGCCGAGAAGGCACCCGCGACGACGCCCAGCGGGCGGAGAAGCTGGTCCGCCGCGCGCCCGCGCCCGCCGCGCGCGATCCAGGCTTGGCCCAGCCGTGCCACGGCCCACTCACCCGCCCGCCACAGGATCAGTGCGGCGATCACGAGGGCCAGCTGCAGCATCGCCGCGGCCGAGGCCGTCAACCGCATCGCGAGGTCCGGATCGGCCATCCAGCGCACGACCTGGACCGAGAGCGGCGGCGGGGTCGATGGCCCGAGGATCAGTGCCACATCCACCACCGACATCGAATAGGCCAGCACCACGTAGACCGGCAGGCGGATCTGGGCGTAGATCGCGGGAAAGACGCTTTTCAGCCAGCCCGCCACGCGCCCATAGCCCGCCGCCTGCGCCACGCGCATCCGCCGCGTGGCGTCGGCCTGACCCATCGCGGCCAGGCCCATCAGCATCAGGAACGGCATTTCCTTGGCCACCAGCCCGGCGACCATGGCAAGGCCCAGCTGATCATGCACGATCAGCAGATCGGGCGGCCGCTCCCATCCCGTGGCCCAAGGCGACAGCGCGCGCGCGATCCAGCCCGAGGGCGCGATCAGGAAGGCAAGGCCGAAGGCCATCGCCGCATGGGGCACCGACAGAAGCGGCGACAGCAATCGCTCCAGCACCCGGAAGGCGCGGGTGCCCGACCAGCCCGCGAAAAGCAGCGTCACCGCCGCGAGGGCGAGGGCGGTCGCCAGAAGCCCGGTGCTGACCGACAGCCGCGTCGCCGCGCCGAGCCCGGGCCAATCGAGCAGCGACCGGAACGGGTCGAGCGAGAGCGTCGAGAGCCCCGCGGCGGGCAGGTAGCCGAAGGCGGGCAGCAGCGTACCGGCGAGCCCCGCCGCGACCGGACCCAGCATCACCAGCAGGGTCAGGGGCGGGAACGCCGCCACGAGGCCGGTGCGCGGGACGGGGCCGCCACCATCGGAAAGCGCCCGGATCGGCACGCGTTACTGGACGACGCCGTAACGCTCGATCCATTCCTGCCCGATGCGCGTCATCCAGCTCGGATGGGGTTCGGGCTGCACATCGCCCAGCTCCGCCGGGGACAGCGTCGCCACCCCGAGATCGAGCGCTTCGAAGGCGGCGCGATCCGCCTCCGGCAGCTTCTCCATCGCCAGCACGGTGCCGTAGCCCAGGATAGCCGGATCCTGAGCGCGTAGCTGCGCCTCGGGCGACATCAGCGCGTTGGCGACGACCATCGCGCCTTCCTTGGAGCCCGAATTGTAGGGGATCGCCACGAAGCTCGCATTGCCGAGCGTGCCGTCTTCCAGCACGAAGGTCCGGACGCTGGGCTGCAGCTGGTTGTTGGCGATGGCGGTCGAGGCCTCACCGGGCGAGAACGAGATCGCAAGGTCGATCTCCTCGTCGGCCATCAGCTGCAGCTGCGCGGGACCGGTCGCCGGATAGGCCTGACCCTGCCGCCACAGGACCGGCGTCAACGCGTCGAGATAATCCCAGAGCGGCGCGGTCACCGCCTGGAAATCCGCTTCGCTTTCGGGCCGCGACAGCACGGTGTTGTCGTCGACCAGCTCAATCAGCGTCTGCTTCAGGAAGGTCGTGCCGAGGAAATCGGGCGGCTGCGGATAGGTGAAACGGCCGGGATTGGCTTGGGCCCAGTCAAGGATCGCCTCGGCCGAGGGCAGGGGCGCGTCGAGATCCGCGGTGTCGTACATGAAGACGACCTGCGCCATGGCCCAGGGCGCCTCATAGCCCTCGGTTGGCACGGTGAAGTCGGTCTGCACGGTCTTGCCGTCCACATCGACATATTGCCAGTTCGGCAGCGCCTCGGCGAAGGGCCCGAACAGCAGGTCGGCCTCCTTCATCGCGGCGAAATTCGGCCCGTTGATCCAGATGAGGTCGACCGCGCCGTCATCATCCGCACCCGCCTGCTTTTCGGAGAGGACCCGCGTGACCGCATCGCCCGTGTCCGACAGCTTCACATGCTCCAGTGTGACGCCGTGCTCCTCGGCGGCCTTTTCGCCGATCCAGGCGATGAAATCGTTGGTCGCGGTCGATCCGCCCCAGGCGTGCCAATAGACCGTCTGGCCTTCGGCGGCGGCGGTCACCGCGTCCCAGTCGGCAGGATCGGTCTGGGACCAGGCGGGTGCTGTCATGCCAAGCGCGGCCAGCAGCGGCAGGACGGATTTCACAGGCGTCATGGGGTCTCCTTACGATCGGTGAAGATGCCGCGCGCAGCCCAGAGGCGCAGCACGGCGGTCAGATAGCACAACGTGCCGAATATCCACGCAAGCGCGGCGAAATGAGTTTCAAAGAGGCACAGGATGATGAAGAAGACGATGGTCTCCGTCCCCTCCAGAAGCCCGTTCGAGAAATAGAGGGACTTCGACCCCTGCGCGGCGGTTTCCATCCCGCGCTTTTCCGCGAGGATGGCGAAGCCCAGGAAGCTCGTGCCGTTGAAGTAGAACGCAGCCAATAGGAAGGCGCCGGCGACGCCGTTCGCCGCCGGGTCGAGCAGCACGAAGGCCAGCGGCACCGCGCCGTAGAACAGGAAGTCGCAAGCGATATCGAGGTAGCCGCCGAAATCCGTCTTGCGGCTGGCACGGGCCACCGCACCGTCGAGCCCGTCGGCCAGGCGCGAGGCGAGCAGCGGCACCAGCGCCCAGAGGACGAGCCCCCAGGCGATCATCGCCGCGGACAGAAGGCCGAGGAGCAGACCGAGCAACGTCACCGCGTTCGGCGTCGCGCCCCAATTGGCAAGCATCCGGCCCGCCGCGTCGAGCGGCGGATCGATCAGCGGGCGGATGCGGGCATCGAGCATCGAAGGTCGGTATCTCCTGGGGCGTCGGGCCTCATAGATGCCCGGCGCGCCCCGAGGCGTCCATCGGTTCTACGCGAACGTGAAGCGCCGGGATCATATGTTTCAGAGCCCGTCGCGCGCGATCTGCTCGGCCAATCGCGTCACCGCCCGGCCCCGCGCGGCGGCGATGGCCGATGCCGATCCCGGATCGCCGACGATGGTCTCCTCGATGGCGAATTGCCCCGATGCGGCGCGGCCCCCGGCTTCGGGCGCCACGAAATACTGCCCCGACAGGCGGAAGATGCCCTCTGCCGTGGCCAGCAATTCCTCGATGCGCACATCGACCGTGGCGGCGGGGAAAGGCCGGAAGGGCCAGGGCTCGGGGGCGACCGTGGCGTTGGTGATCGTGCCCAGATCGCGCGCGAGCTGCAGGGTGATCGACCGCGCCGGCAGATCGGCCCAGAGCGGCCCGGCCGGCGATATGGCGCCATCCGTGCCCCGGACATAGATATCCTCGGCCTCGGCATAGCTCGGCAGCGTGACCTGCGCGATCTCGAGGCTCGGGAAGCTCGAATTGATCCGGGCCTCGGGCGGGATCACCGGCGAGGCGAAGCGCGCCTCCGAGGAACAGGCGGCGAGCGCGGCCATCAGCCCCAGCGCCGCGAGCCTGCGGGTTACATGTGTCATCATTGCTTTTACCGTCCCAGGATGAGCGAATTCGGATTGCGTTCGATGGTGCGGGCCAGCCGCTCGATGGCCGCCGCCGCCGCTTCGATCTGCCGGATGGCGCCCTGCGTCTCGCGGGTGAATTCCGACTGGCGCCCATAGGCGCTGAGCGTGCTGCTGGCCTCGTTGGCCACGCCGCGCAATTGCGTGGCAAGGCCCGGCAGAAGCTGCGTCGCCTCCTCGATGGCCGAGGCCGCGTCGCGCGCGGAGGCCAGCGTCGCATTGGCGTTGTCCACGATCCCGCCCGCGCGCAGCTCTTCCAGCGTCAGGGTCAGCTGCTCCAGCGCGCCGTTCAGCTCCGCGGGAAGGGCCCGGGTGGAGGGCTGGTCGATCAGCGCCTCCGCCGAGGCCAACAGGTCGGAGGTGCGGTTCGCCAGCGTCTCGAGCGGCACTTCGCCTGCATCGCGCAGGATCGCGTCAGCTTGGTCGACAAGGTCGGGCAGACCGTCCGCTGCCTGCTCCACGCTCGCGACCGCGTCGGTGATCCGGGTGACCACCTCCTGCCGCTCGATCTCGGAGACCATGGTATTGAGCGAACCTGCGATCTCTTCGAGATCGGACAGCACCGTCGAGACCTGACCCGGCAGCCCTTGGGTGTCCTCGCTGCCCGCAACCGCGTTGACCGAGGCCAGAACCGACTGCAACTCGTTCAGCGCCACCGTGACCTCGCCGGGGATCTGCTGCGCCTCGGGGCTCGCAATGATCGCCTCGGCCGCGGTGATAAGCGCCGAGATCTCGTCCGACAGCTCGCCAAGCGGCACGTTCTCGGCCTCCGCGAGGATCGCATCGACGCGCGTCACAAGGCCCGGCAGGCCATCGGCGGCCTCGCCCACCCGGTCGAGCGCGCCGGTCAGCGTCTCGGTCAGGCCCTGACGCTCCAGTTCCGCCAGGATGGTGTTCAGCGAACCCGAGATCTCCTGCAGGTCCGACAGCATGCCCGACACCTGCCCCGGGATACCCTGCACCTCGTCGCCTTCCGTGAGGCCCCGCACCGAGGCGAGAATGCCGCGTAGCTCTTCCGGCGCTTCCTGCAGCGCCTGGCTGCCGATCAGCGCGGTGGCATTGTCGAGGAAGCCGATCGCCGATTGCATCACCTCTTCGATGGGCAGGTCGTTCACGCGCTGCAGCACGCCCTGCGCGGAGGTGGCGACATCGGTGATATCCGCCTCGGTCGTCGGTATGACCGGATAGGGATCGCCGTTCCGGTCAAGCTCCGCTTCGGCGGCATTCTCCACATCGATCAGAATGATCTTCAGCCCACCGGTCAGCAGCGAGGCATTGGTCAACTGCCCGCGCAGACCCTCGGCAATGCGTCGTTCGAGGTAATCCAGCAGATCGTCCTCGTCCGCACCGTCGCCCAGACCGATCCGGCCCGGATTGATGCGGATCGTGGTCAGAAGCCGCACGTCGTCATCGCCAAAGCGGTCGGCATCGACATAGCCGGTGAGCGAGGCCACCTCGCCGATGCGCAAGCCGCCAAGCTCGACCGGAGCGCCCGCGCTGAGGCCCGACAGGTTCTGCTCGAAGATCATCGTCAGTGTCACGCTTTCGCCGTCGCCCTCGACCAGGAAATCGTCGCGGGCCGCGTCCTCGTTCGGAAACAGCTCGAACACGGCGCCTTCGGCCAGCGCGGTGCCGCCCGATCCCATCGTCTCGAAGGTGATCCCGCCGGTGATGAGCGATGCGAAGCTGTCGAAGTTCAGCCGCGCGCCCCCCGCGCCCAGCGAGAACGAGAAGCCCGACACGTCCCAGAACCGCGTGCCGCTGCTGACAAGTTCGGTATAGGGCTCGAAGATGACCGCCCGGGCACTCACGCCGGAGCCGCCGTCGTCGATTTCGGCGGCGGCCACCTGGCCCACCTGCACGCCCTTGTAGACGATGGGCGTGTTGGCGGCGGGCAGGCTCGCGGGTGACCGGATGGTGAACTCGATCCCTTGCTGATCCGCACCGAGCAGCGGGGCGTTGGGCAAGCCAACGACTTCCGCGCTGAAGCCGCCCGGCGTGCTGTCCCAGACGCCCTGAATGTAGACGCCCGACAGCACCGTATCGAGCCCGGTCACGCCCTGCGCGCTGACCTCCGGCCGGACGACCCAGAACCGGGCATCGGCATCGACGTAATCGGCCAGCTCCTTCTCCAGCCGTACCGCCACCTCGACCTGTTCGAGATCGTCGGTGAAGCTCACGTCCTCCACGAGGCCGACGCGGATGTCGCGGTAGCGCATCACCGTCTCGCCCGCCTTGACGCCCGCGGCATTGTCGAAGGTGATTCGCAGAAGCGGCCCCTGGTTGTTGTAATTGTTCCAGGCGGCGCCAAGCGCGACCACAAGCGCCACCACGGGCACCAGCCACACGATCGAGATGCGTTCCCAGAGCGACGGCTTGCCTTCCTCGACGGGGACGGTTTCAGGCGAAGGGGGGGTATCGGACATGGATCAGGGGGTCTTTCCGTTGGGCGCGCGGCGCTCCGCATCCCAGATGAGCCGGGGATCGAAGGCCTGAGCGGACAACATGGTGAAAATGACGGAGAGGGCAAATGTCAAAGCCGCCGGGCCGGGGCGGATCGAGGCCACGACGGACAATTGCACCAGCGATGACAGGATGGCGACGACGAAGACGTCGATCATCGACCAGCGGCCGATGAACTCGACGATCTCGTAAAGATGCGTGCGCCGCCCGGGCGACACGCTGGAGCCGCGGACCGAGGACAGCGCGAGAAAGGCGATGGCCAGGAACTTGCCCACCGGGATCAGCACGCTTGCGATCAGGATGATGGCGGCGACGCCGTAGCTGCCGTATTTGGCGATCTCGACCGCGCCGCCGATGATCGTGCTTTCCGAGCTTGAGACGAGCGTGTTGGTGACGAGCATCGGATAGATATTGGCGGGGATATACGCCACGATGCCCGCGATCCACCACGCCCAGACCTTCTGCAGGCTCTTGGTGTCGCGCGACGACAGCTTGCCGCCGCAACGCCCGCAGCGGTCCCGGCCCATGGGCCAGACCCGCGCGCAGCGACGACAGGCCACGAGGCCCGCCTCTCGCGCGGTCAGTCTTCTTCCAGCTCGAGCGATTTCCATACGGACCATGTGCAAAGGAAGTTGTCGTTGATCAGCACGAGGATCACCAGCGCGCTGAACATCCAGAAGGCGGGGCCGAAGCCGATCTGCGCCAGGTCCACCACCTTGACCAAGGCCACGGCGCAGCCGATCGCGAAGATCTCCGCCATGGCCCAGGGCTTGAGGTCCTGGCTCCAGCGGAAGGCGCGGCGGGCATGGGGCAGGGGAGGGCGGTCGCGCACGATCGGCACGAGCACGTAGAGGATGAGAAAGGTCCGCAGCAGCGGCACGAAGATGATCGCCGCGGCCACGAGGAAGGACAGGAACAGCATGTCGACCGACCGGAAGCTCGACGCAGCATCGAGGATCGAGGTCGAGTTGCCGAAGCCGCTCGCATTGATGTCGAGGAACGGAAAGAACAGCGCCGCGAAGACGAGGATCATCACTGCGAGCGTCAGCGCGATGATCTTCTTTCCGGCCTGCCGCTTCGGCGCGATCAGCACCGTGTGGCAATGGCTGCAGATCGCGCGCGCGCCATTCTCGGGCATCTTGGCCACGTAAAGCGCGTCGCAATGCGGGCAGGCGATCAGGTCTTCGATCGGCGCGGCATCGGGCAAGTTGGTGTCTGTGGCCACTGTCGGCATGTCGTCGGTTCGGGCTCCCCAAAGCCTGCGGTATCCGCCCGTTGCGTGACACCGCGCCAAGACCTAACGCGCCGGACCCCGGAGGACCAGTGCCCCATGTTCACGGCTGAGTTGATCTGCGGTCGTAAAAAGACGCGCCCATGTCGCCTTGCGGCACGCGCGCGGGCCCGGCATGGGCGATGTCTGCGCGCAATTGGTCGAGGTGCCGGCGGTCCGGCTCCGCCGAACTCGGAAGTCCAGCGATGCGCAACGATCCCCTGCTGCAGCCCTACCAGCTCAAGCACCTGACCCTGCGCAACCGGATCATGACCACCGCGCACGAGCCCGCCTATCCCGAAGACGGCATGCCCAAGGATCGCTACCGCGCCTATCACGAGACGCGCGCGAAGGCAGGTGTGGCGCTGGCGATGACCGCAGGCTCCGCGGCGGTGTCGCGCAATTCGCCGCCCGTCTTCAACAACATCCTCGCCTACAAGGACGAGGTGGTCCCGTGGATCCGCCGGCTGACCGATGCCTGCCACGAACATGGCTGCGCGGTGATGATCCAGCTCACTCATCTTGGCCGCCGCACCCATTGGGCCAAGGGCGACTGGCTGCCCGCGGTCTCTCCGGGGCACGAACGCGAGGCGGCGCACCGGGCCTTTCCGAAGATGCTCGAGGATTGGGACATCGAGCGGATCATCGAGGATTATGCCGACGCCGCGGAGCGCATGAAGGCGGGCGGCATGGACGGGATCGAGCTGCAGGCCTACGGCCACCTGATGGACCAGTTCTGGTCGCCGCTGACGAACGCGCTCGACGGGCCCTATGGCGGCCCGGATCTCGACAATCGCCTGCGCTTCACCTGGGACGTGCTCGACGCGATCCGGGCGCGGGTCGGCGAGGAGTTCATCGTCGGCATCCGCTACACCGCCGACGAGCGGCTCGAGGGCGGCATCGGCGTCGAGGAGGGGCTCGAGATCTCGCGGCGCCTTGCCAAGAGCGGCAAGGTCGACTTCCTCAATGTCATCAAGGGCCATATCGACACCGATCCGGGCCTGACCGACGTGATCCCCGTGCAGGGCATGAAGAACGCGCCCTTCATCGACTTCGCGGGCACGATCCGGGCCGAGACCGGAATGCCCACCTTCCACGCCGCCAAGATCCCCGACGTGGCGACCGCGCGGCACGCGGTCAGCGCCGGGCTTCTGGACATGGTCGGCATGACGCGGGCGCATATGGCCGATCCGATGATCGTGCAGAAGATCGTCGAGGGCCGCGAGGACGAGATCCGCCCCTGCGTCGGCGCCACCTATTGCCTCGACCGGATCTATGCCGCGGGCGATGCGCTCTGCATCCACAACGCCGCCACAGGGCGCGAGCTGACCATGCCGCATGTGGTGCCGCCCGCCACGCAGAACAAGAAAGTCGCCATCGTCGGCGCTGGGCCCGCGGGGCTCGAGGCCGCGCGGGTCGCTGCCGAAAGGGGCCATGCCGTGACCGTCTTCGAGGTCCAGCCCGATCCCGGCGGGCAGATCCGCCTGACCGCGCAATCGGAGCGGCGCCGCGAGATGATCTCGATCATCGACTGGCGCATGGCGCAATGCGCCGCGCGCGACGTGGAGTTCCGCTTCAACACCTATGCCGAGGCCGAGGACGTGGAGGCGCTGTCGCCCGACGTGGTCATCGTCGCCACCGGCGGCCTGCCGCATACCGAGGTCTGTGCGACGGGCAACGATCTGGTCGTGTCGTCCTGGGACATCATCGCGGGCGACGTGAAGCCCGGCGCCCGCGTGCTGGTCTATGACGATGCGGGCGATCACGCGGGGCTGCAGGCCGCCGAGATCATCGCGAAAACCGGTGCGCATGTGGAGATCATGACCCCCGACCGCAGCTTCGCGCCTGACGTCATGGCGATGAACCTCGTGCCCTACATGCGCTCCATGCAGGCGCTCGATACCCGCTTCACCGTGACCTACCGGCTGCGCGACGTGACCCGCAGCGGCAACATGCTGACCGCCCGTATCGGCACGGATTACTCCGATCATGTCGAAACGCGGGAGTTCGACCAGGTGGTGGTGAACCATGGCACGCTGCCCATGGCCGATCTCTATTTCGATCTGAAACCGCGCTCGACCAATCACGGCGCGGTGGATCAGGAGGCCCTGATCGAGGGCCGCCCGCAACCGCAGACCCGCAACCCGGACGGGGCCTTCGCGCTCTACCGGATCGGCGATGCCGTCTCTGCCCGCAACACCCATGCCGCCATCTACGACGCCTTGCGTCTCGTGAAGGATATCTGAGCCATGAGCGCCCAATCCGATATGCTCGCCCACCTGATGCGCCGGAAGCCCGGCCATACCCTGCCGCGCGAACTCTACCGCGACGCCGACATGTACGATGTCGACATGGAGCGGATCTGGTACCGCGACTGGCTGCTCGTGGGCTCCGTCGCCGAAGTGCCGAAGGCGGGCAATCACATGACCGTCCAGATCGGCGAGTATTCCGTGATCGTCGTGCGCGGCACCGACGGGCAGGTGCGGGCCTTCCACAATTCGTGCCGGCACCGCGGATCGCGCATCTGCCAGACCGCCAAGGGATCGGCGCCGAAGCTGGTCTGCCCCTATCACCAATGGACCTACGACCTCGACGGGCGACTGCAATGGGCCCGCGACATGGGCCCCGACTTCGACCCGGCACAGCACGGGCTGAAACCCGTCCATTGCCGCGAGGCGGCGGGCATCCTGTTCCTGTCGCTCGCCGACGAGGCCCCGGCCTTCGACGCGCTGGCGGAGGCAGCAAAGCACTATGCCGGGCCGCACAAGCTGTCCGAGTGCAAGCTCGCCCATGAGACCACCATCATCGAGAAGGCCAACTGGAAGCTGGTGATGGAGAACAACCGCGAATGCTACCATTGCTCGGGCTCGCACCCCTCGCTCTGCGTCAGCTTCGACGACAATCCGAACATCGCGGGGGACGGCTCGGGCAAGGACGACCCGGTGATCGCCGCGCATCTGCGGAAATGCGAGGGCGCGGGCCTGCCCTCGTCCTTCCTCATTGCCCCCAACGAACAATGGCGCTTCGTCCGCGTGCCGCTTCTGGGCGACGCGGTCAGCTACACGATGGATGGCGGGCCGTCCTGCGAGAAGCTCGTGGGCGACGTGACCATTCGCGATGCGGGCTCGCTGCTGTTCTTTCATTATCCCAACAGCTGGAACCACTTCCTCGGCGATGTCGTGATGCTGTTCTCGATGATGCCGATCGGCCCGCAGGAAACGGCGGTGACCACCAAGTGGTTCGTCCACAGTGATGCGGTCGAAGGCACGGATTACACGCTGGACCGGCTCACCCCGGTCTGGATCCACACCAACGACGAAGACCGCGCCATCGTCGAGGAGAACCAGCGCGGCATCAACTCGCCCGCCTATGAGCCTGGCCCCTACAGCGCGCTGCAGGAATCCGGTGTGGCGCAATTCGTCGACTGGTATTGCGAGACGATGACGTCCCGGCTCACGGGCCGCGCCCTTTACGCGGCCGAGTGACCATGACCCGGCATTGGACCGACGACGAACCGCTCGAATGCACCATCGTGGTGCCCGAGGCGCCGAACGTGCGCACCTTCGCCTTCCGCGCGCCGTCGGGAAAGACCTTCGACTACAAGCCGGGGCAGTTCATCACTCTCGAGCTGCCCCTGCCGGGCGGCCCGATCGAGCGGACCTACACGATCTCGTCGGCGCCCTCGCGGCCCCTGACCCTGTCGGTCACCGTCAAGCGGCAGGAGGACAGCATCGGCACCGCCTGGATGTTCGAGCATCTGAGACCCGGCATGCGGATCAAGGCCTATGGCCCCGCGGGACAATTCGCCCTCGGTGATCCGAAGGCGAAGTACCTGCTGGTCTCGGCGGGGTCGGGGATCACGCCGATGATGGCGATGGCGACCTATCTCTACGATTTCGGCGACAACCCCGATGTGCGCCTGATCGCCTGCGCCCGCCGCCCGTCCGAGCTGATTTTCCGCCAGCGCCTCATCCACATGGCAAGTCGCGTGCCCGGCCTGCACCTGAGCTTCGCCGTGACCGAGGAAGAACCCTACGAGGTCTGGACCGGCTATCTCGGGCGGCTCAACCAGCTGATGCTGGGCCTGATGGCGCCCGATTACCTCGACCGGCAGATCTATTGCTGCGGACCCGAGGAGTTCATGACCATGGTGCGCGAGGCGCTGATCGGCATGGGCTTCGACATGGAGCGGTATCACCAGGAAAGCTTCGCCGCGCCCGCGGCGCTGGCTGAAGAGGTGCCCGAGTTCGACGATTTCGCCCCGCAGGAAGCCTCGGGCGCCGAGGTGGTCTTCGCCCGATCCGGCGTCACCGTGGATTGCTTCGAGACCGATACGATCCTCAGTCTTTCGCGTGCGAAAGGTTTGCGCATCCCGTCGGGGTGCACATTTGGTATCTGCGGCACCTGCAAGGTCAAGAAGCGCGCAGGGGAGGTGCATATGGTGCATAACGGCGGCATCTCGGAAGACGACATCGCCGAGGGCTACATCCTCGCCTGTTGTTCGCATCCGAAGGGGCGCGTCGAGATCGAGGCGTGACCGGTCACCGCTCTTTCAGGCGGAAGCGCTGGATCTTGCCCGTCTCGGTCTTTGGCAGGGCGTCCACGAAATGCACGCGGCGGGGATACTTGTAGGGCGCGATGGTGGCCTTCACGTGGTCCTGCAGCGCCTTGATCGTCGCCTCATCGGGCGCAGCACCCGCGCTCAGCACCACATGCGCTTCGACCACCTGCCCGCGTTCGGGATCGGGCGCGCCCACCACGGCGCATTCGGCGACCGCGTCATGGGACAGAAGCGCTGCTTCCACCTCGGGCCCGGCGATATTGTAGCCCGACGAGACGATCATGTCGTCGTTGCGTGCGGCGAAATGCAGGTAGCCGTCCTCGTCCATGACGAAGGCATCGCCGGTGATGTTCCAGCCGCCCTGGACGTATTCCTTCTGCCGGTCATCCGCGAGATAGCGGCAGCCGGTGGGCCCGCGCACTGCGAGGCGACCCACCTCGCCGCGCGGCACTTCCGTGCCGTCCTCGCCGATGACCTTCGCCTCGTAGCCGGGCACGGGCTTGCCGGTGCAGGCCGGGCGGTGATCGTCGAAGCGGTTGGAAATGAAGATGTGCAGCATCTC
This sequence comes from Roseivivax lentus, assembly GCF_900156805.1. Classification (GTDB taxonomy): domain Bacteria; phylum Pseudomonadota; class Alphaproteobacteria; order Rhodobacterales; family Rhodobacteraceae; genus Roseivivax; species Roseivivax lentus. The sequence continues at coordinate 69,865 of NZ_FTOQ01000013.1, forward strand.
GGTCGCTCCGATCCCGTCGAGCATGGGCTTGCCCGTCTTTTCGATCCACTCCTCGTAGACCGGCGCGGGCAGGGTTTCCCCCGCCGATACGGCGGCGCGCAGCGAGGACAGGTCCGCCCCGTCCGCCATCGCGCGCAGCATGACACGGTAGGCGGTGGGCGCGGTCAGGCAGACGGTGGCGCGGTGGGTCTCGATGATCTCGATCATGTTGGGCGGGGAGGCGTTCTCCAGCAGCGTCGCCGCCGCGCCGAAGCGCAGCGGGAAGACCGCGAGACCGCCCAAGCCGAACGTGAAGGCCAGCGGCGGCGAGCCCACGAAGACATCCTCGGGCGTGACCTTCAGGACGTGTTTCGCATAGCCGTCGGCGATGATCAGGATGTCGCGGTGAAAGTGCATCGTCGCCTTGGGATTACCCGTCGTGCCCGAGGTGAATCCCAGAAGTGCCACGTCGTCGCGCCCGGTCTCGACCGCGTCGAACTGTACGGGCTTGGTCAGCGCCAGCCGGTCAAGCTCCGCATCGTGGTTCGAGGTGCCGTCGAACCCCACCACCTTCTGCAGGTGCCGGCTGGTCTTCGCGCAGGTTGCCATCTCGTCCATCAGCCGCGTGTCGCACAGCGCGAACTGCACCTCCGCCTTGTCGACGATCTTGCCAAGCTCGCCTGCGCGCAGCAGCGGCATGGTGTTGATGACGACCGCGCCCGCCTTGGTCGCCGCGAGCCAGGCGGCCACCATCGCGGGATTGTTGGCGGACCGGATCAGCACGCGGTTGCCGGGTTTCACGCCCAGATCCTCGACCAGTGCATGGGCCAGCCGGTTGGTCCAGTCGGACAGCTCCTTGTAGGTGCGGCGGCGCCCGTTGCCGATCAGCGCCACGTGGTCGCCGAAGCCGCGTTCGACCATCGCGTCGGTCAATTCGACGCCGACATTCAGCCGCTCGGGGTAGTCGAACCCGTCGAGCAGGAAATCGGGCCATTGATCCGCGGGCGGCAGGTTGTCCCGGGTGAAGCTGTCGGTATGGGCCGAAGGCCCCAGAGCATGTGTCATATCAAGGCTCCCTGTCGATGCGCCCCGCGCGGGGTCATAATTGGGTGCGGACGTGCCAGAGTTCGGGGAAGAGCTCGGTGGCGAGCATCTTCTTTAGATATGCGACACCGGCCGTGCCGCCGGTGCCGCGCTTGAAGCCGATGACGCGTTCGACCGTGGTCACGTGGTTGAAGCGCCAGCGGCGGAAATAATCCTCGAGATCGACGAGCTTCTCGGCCATCTCGTAAAGCGTCCAGTGCCGCGCGGTGTCGCGATAGACCTGCGCCCAAAGCGCGGTGACCCGCTCGTCGGGCGCATGCGGCGCCTCGGCAGGCGCGGCAATGAGCGCCTCGGGCACCGCCATGCCGCGGCGCGCCGCAAAGCTCAGCACCTCCTGATAGAGCGAGAGCCGCGCAAGCTCGGTCTCCAGCGCGGCTGTGGCTGCGGGGTCATGCGCATGGGCGGCCATCATCGCGCGGTTGCGATTGCCGAGGGCGAACTCGATGAGCCGGTATTGCAGCGACTGGAAGCCCGAGGATTGGCCGAGCCGCGCGCGGAACGTCGTGTAATCGGAGGGCGTCATGGTGCGCAGCACGTCCCAGGCATTATTGAGCTGTTCCATGATCCGGCTGACGCGGGCGAGCATCTTGAAGACCTCGCCGGTGCGATCGCGGGCCAGCGCGCGGCGCGCGGCATCGAGCTCGGTCAGCATGAGCTTCATCCACAGCTCCGAGGTCTGGTGCTGGATGATGAAGAGCATCTCGTCCGGCGCGTCGGTCAGCGGGCGCTGCGCATCGAGCAGACGGTCGAGGGAGAGGTAGTCGCCATAGGACATGCGCGCGGCGAAGTCGGTCTCGGCCCCGTCTGCGCGCGGATCGGTCATGTCGCGGCCTCCGACAGGGCGGCGCGGGCGATGATGACCTTCTGCACGTCCGAAGCCCCTTCATAGATACGCAGCGCGCGGATCTCGCGGTACAGCCGCTCCACCGTTTGGCCGGACCGCACGCCATCGCCGCCATGCAACTGCACCGCGGCATCGATCACCTTCTGCGCCTCGTCGGTGGCGTAGAGCTTGGCCATCGCCGCTTCGCGGCTGACGCGCGGCGCACCCTGATCCTTGGTCCAGGCGGCGCGGTAGACCAGCAGGGCGGCGGCATCCACGCGCAGCGCCATCTCGGCGATATGGGCCTGCACCATCTGCAATTCCGCGAGCTTCTCGCCCTGCACTTCGCGCGACGTGACCCGCGCCAGGGCCTCATCGAGGGCACGGCGGGCGAAGCCCAAGGCGGCGGCCGCGACGGTGGTGCGGAACACGTCGAGCACAGACATGGCGATCTTGAAGCCCTGTCCCGGCGCGCCGATCATCGCGGATTTCGGAACGCGGCAGCCGCTGAAACGCAAGGTCGCCAGGGGATGTGGCGCGATCGTATCCAGCCGCTCTGCGATCTCGAGGCCGGGAGTGTCCGCGGGCAGGACAAAGGCCGACAGGCCCTTCGCGCCCGGCCCCTCGCCGGTGCGGGCGAAGAGCGTGTAGACATCCGCGATGCCGCCGTTGGAGATCCAGGTCTTTTCGCCGTCGAGCAAGTAGTGATGGCCGTCCTCGGTCGCGGTCATGGTGGAATTGGCCACGTCCGAGCCCGAGCGCGGTTCGGTCAGAGCGAAGGCGGAAATGGCCTTGCCGGTGCGGGTGAGCGGCAGCCATTCGGCGCGCTGGTCGTCCGACCCGAAAAGCGACAATGCCCCCGTGCCGAGCCCCTGCATGGCAAAGGCGAAATCCGCCAACCCGTCATGGCGCGCGAGCGTTTCGCGCGAGAGGCAAAGCGTGCGCACGTCAAGCGGCTGGGGATCGGCGGGATCGGCGGCGGTGGGCATCAGCCAGCCATCGGCGCCGAGACGCGCCACCAGATCGCGGCAGGCCGCATCGGTATCGGCATGGTCGATTGCGCCGAAGCCCGCCATCCAGCCATCGAGCGCGGTTGCATGCGCGGCGTGCCCGGGTTCGAAAAACGGCCAGTCGAGAAAGCTGCGGTCGGGCAAAATGCGTCCTTCCTGTCTTGCCTCTTGCAAAAATACGCATGCCGGACCATCTGGCCCGCGCCGCGCTCAATCGCCTTGGAACACCGGCTTTTCCTTGGCCACGAAGGCCTCGTAGGCGCGGGTGAAATCGGCGGTCTGCATGCAGATGGCCTGGGTCTGCGCCTCGGCCTCGATGGCCTGGTCGAGCGACATCGACCATTCCTGATCGAGCATGGTCTTCGTCATCATATGCGCGAAATTCGGCCCCGCGGCGATCTTGGCGGCCAGCGCCTGCGCCTCGGCCTCCAGCGCATCGGCGGGCACGACCCGGTTCCAAAAGCCCCAGGCCTCGCCTTCCGCGGCGCTCATCGAGCGGCCGGTATAGAGCAGCTCCGCCGCGCGGCCCTGCCCGATGATCCGGGGCAGCATCGCGCAGGCGCCCATGTCGCAGCCCGCGAGCCCGACCCGGGTGAAGAGAAAGGCGCATTTGGCATCGGGCGAGGCCAGCCGCATGTCGGAGGCCATCGCGATGATCGCGCCCGCACCGACGCAGATACCGTCCACGGCGGCGATGATCGGCGTGCCGCAATGGATCATCGCCTTCACGAGGTCGCCGGTCATGCGCGTGAAGGCCAGAAGCTCCTTCATGTTCATTTTGGTCAGCGGGCCGATGATCTCGTGCACGTCGCCACCCGAGCAGAAATTCCCGCCATTGGAGGCGAAGACCACGGCCTGCACGCCGTCATCGGCGGCCAGATCGCGAAACCAGTCGCGCAACTCGGCATAGCTGTCGAAGGTCAGCGGGTTCTTGCGGTCGGGCCGGTCGAGCCTGAGCGTCGCGACGCCGTTCTCGATATCGCACCGGAAATTCTTCGTGTCGGTTCTCATGGGGCCTCCGAAGGCGATATGGCATCGAGCTGGACCGACAGATGTGCCGCATCCTCGGGCGAAAGCGCGCCCAGCATCTCGCCGATCCAGGATTCATGCGCCGCGGCCTGACGGGCGAATTCCGTGCTGCCCTTGCCGGTGAGCCGCACCAGCGAGGCGCGGCGGTCGCCCGGCACGCGAATGCGGGTCACGAGACCGTCCTCGACCAGACGGTCGACGATCCCGGTCACATTGCCGTTCGAGACGCGCAGCACATCGGAAAGCGCGCTCATCTTCAGCCCGTCCTCGAACCGCGCGAGGGCGGCGAGCACGTCGAAGCGGGGCAGGGTGGTGTCGAACTCCGTCCGCAGCCGGTCGCGCAGCACCGCCTCGATGCGGCGGGAGGTTTTCAGGAGCCGCAGCCAGAGGCGCAGATGCTCCTTGGCGTCGCCCTGGGAGGCGTCCCCTCGGGGCGCGGCCTCCGGCGTCTCTGTCAGGTCAACATGCGGGTCCATCATGCCTCTGCTCTCGCGTGGCGGACGGACCGATGGGCCCGGCCGGTGTTGAAACGGTAGGCGGCACGTTTTTTTATTTCAAGCAAAAAAGGTTTGAGCTTGAAATAAATCGAATCGCGGGTAACGATGAGGGGAAAAGGCGTGCTGGCGGGGGACGACCCGCACAACGGGATCATCATTGCCGTTGACCGCCCGGGGGATACGCGGTCCTCTGCGGGGCGGGTCCGGAACAGGACGGAAGGCCGAAAACGACGAGACGGTAACACGGCATATTCACCTGGCACATCGCCCGACAGAGGCGGGGCCCACCAACAGACCAACCGGGAGACACCACAATGACCTTGAAGAGAACCCTTCTTGCCTCGACCTGCGCGACGTTCGGGTTGACCGGCGCGGCCTTTGCCGCCGCCCATGCCGAAGCGCCGCCCTCGGCCAATGACGACGTGCTGAAGATCGGCCTCGTCTACACGCTGTCCGGGCCCGCCGCCGCTCTTGGCGAACAGGCGCGCAACGGCTTCATGCTTTTCGCCGAGCAGAACGAGATGCTGGGCGGGATGGAGACCGAGATCATCGTCGTCGACGACGAACTGCGTCCCGACCTTGCCTCGGACAAGGCGCGCGAGCTTGTCGCCCGCGACGCCGTCGATTTCGTCGTTGGCCCTATCTTCTCCAACGTGCTGATCGCGATCCACCGCCCCGTGACCGAGACAGGCACAGTCCTGATCTCGACCAATGCGGGCACGTCGAATTTCGCGGGCGCCGAGTGCAATCCGAACTTCTTCGTGACGTCGTATCAGAACGACCAGAACCACGAGGTCATGGGCGCCTACGCGGAATCACAAGGCTATCAGAACGTCTTCCTGATGGCGCCGAACTACCAGGCGGGCAAGGACAGCCTCGCCGGCTTCAAGAACTCCTATACCGGCGGCATCGCGGGCGAGGTGTTCACCGAGCTTGGGCAGCTCGACTTCTCGTCCGAACTGGCGCAGATCGCGGCCTTCCAGCCCGACGCGCTCTTTACCTTCATGCCGGGCGGCATGGGTGTGAACCTCGTGAAGCAATACGATCAGGCGGGCCTCTCCTCCATCCCGTTCCTGTCGGCCTTCACCGTGGACGAGACCACGCTGCCCGCCACGCAGGACGCGGCCGTCGGTCTTCTGGGCGGTGCCAACTGGGCGCCGGACATGGACAATGCCGCCAACGAGGCCTTCGTGTCGGCCTATATCGAGAAATACGGCGCGGTGCCCGGCACCTACGCGATGCAGGCCTATGACGCGGCGCAGCTCATCCACAGCGCGGTCGAAAAGCTGGGCGGTGACCTCACCGATCGCGCGGCCCTGCGCGCGGCCCTCACCGAGGCCGATTTCGACAGCCCGCGCGGCGACTTCGCCTTTGGCAAGAACCAATTCCCGATCCAGGACTTCTACGTCGTCGAGGCGGTGAAGCGGGATGACGGCTTCTACGGCACCTCGATCCGCGAGCAGGTCTTCGACGATTACGTCGATAACTACGCCGACGCCTGCGAGATGGAGTAAGCGAAAAGGCGAGGAGGGCCGCACCATGACCAATCTCTTCGTGCTGCAGCTTCTGAACGGCGTTCAGCTGGGCGTTCTGCTCTTTCTGATCGCCGCCGGGCTGACGCTCGTCTTCGGGATCATGGATGTGGTCAACCTCGCCCATGGCGTCCTCTACATGGTGGGCGCCTACCTGATCGCGACCTTCGCGGCGCTCACGGGCTCTTTCTGGTGGGGGCTTCTGCTGATGTTCCCCGCCGCCATCGTCGTGGGCCTCGTCCTCGAGGTTCTCGTGATCCGAAGGCTCTACGCCCGCTCGCATCTCGACCAGGTGCTGGCGACCTTCGGGCTGGTGATGATCGCCAACGAGGCGGTGAAGATCATCTGGGGCGTGTCGCCGCTCTCGGTGCCGATGCCTGAGCTGCTGTCCGGGTCGGTGCCGCTGATGGGGCCGCTGCAATACCCGGTCTACCGGATCGCGATCATCGCGGCGGGCCTTGCCGTGGCGCTCGGGCTTTACGTCGTGGTCAACCACACGCGGATCGGCATGCTGCTGAGGGCGGGGGCCACGAACCGCACGATGGTCTCGGCACTCGGGATCGACATCGGCAAGCTCTTCGCCATCGTCTTCACCATGGGCGGCGTGCTGGCCTGTTTCGCGGGTGCGCTGGTGGCGCCGATCCTGTCTGTCGATACAGGCATGGGGGAGAGCGTGCTGATCCTGACCTTCGTCGTGGTGGTGATCGGCGGCATCGGGTCCGTGAAGGGCGCCTTCTTCGGCGCGATCCTCGTTGCGGTCGTGGACACGGTGGGCGGCGTCTTCGGGCCCATCTGGCTGCGTTCCGTGCTCGATCCGTCGGCGGCGGGGCAGGTGGGGCGGATGCTGGCGCCGATGCTGGTCTACATCCTCATGGCCGTGATCCTGTTCGCCAAACCCGCCGGATTGTTCGGAGGGCGCGGCTGATGGCGGAGACCACGCTGACCGACACTCGCCCCGCGCGCCGTCCCATGGCCGGGCGGGTGCGCGCCGCGATGATCCTCTTCGCGATCTTCGCCGCGCTGCCGCCGGTGGCCGCGGCCATCGACGATCCGTTCCTCGTGCTCATCGGTACGCGAATCCTGGCCTATGCGATCGCCGCGCTCGCGCTCGACCTGATCCTGGGCTACGGCGCGATGGTGTCCTTTGGGCATGCGGCCTATCTGGGCTTCGGCACCTATGCCGTTGCGGTCCTGTCGAGCTACGGCATCAACGACATCTTCCTGCAGGTGGCAGCGGCGATGATCGTCTCCGCGCTCTTTGCGCTCGTCACGGGCGCGATCTCGCTGCGCACGACGGGCGTCTATTTCATCATGATCACGCTCGCCTTCGGGCAGATGGCGTATTTCTTCTTCGTCTCGCTCTCGGCCTATGGGGGCGATGACGGCTACGGGCTGAGGCAGCGTTCCACCGTGCTGGGCAGCGACATGCTCGAGAACGACTTCACGCTCTATTACGCGACGCTCGTGGTGCTGATCGGGCTGTTCTGGCTTTGCCACCGCATCGTCGGGTCGCGCTTCGGGCGGGTGCTCACGGGCATCCGCGAAAACCGCGTGCGGATGGAGGCGATCGGCTATGCGCCCTTCCGCTACCAGCTGACGGCCTTCGTCATCTCGGGCTGTCTGACCTCGGTCGCGGGCGTGTTCCTTGCCAACCAGGCGGAGTTCGTGTCGCCCGCCTTCGTGTCCTGGCACCGCTCGGGCGAGCTTATCGTCATGGTCGTGCTCGGCGGCATCGGCACGCTGACCGGCGCCATCGGCGGCGCGGTCGCGGTGCTGCTGCTCGAAGAGGTGCTGGGTTCGCTGACCGAGCATTGGAAGCTGTGGTTCGGCCTCTTCCTCGTGCTCATGGTGCTCTATTCGCCGCACGGGATTACCGGCGTCTTCAAGAAGCTGGGCCTCGGGGGGACGAAGCAATGAGCCGCCTCGAGATCCGTCACCTGCAGAAGGCGTTCGGTGCCCTGAAGGTCACCGACGACGTGTCGCTGATTGTGGAGCCCGGCGAGCTGCATGCCATCATCGGGCCGAACGGCGCGGGGAAAACCACCTTCATCGCGCAGCTTTCCGGGCAGTTGCCGTCGGATTCCGGGGATATCCTGCTCGACGGGCAAAGCCTGATGGCCCGCAGCATGGCCGAGCGCGTGCATCTGGGCCTCGCGCGGTCGTTCCAGATCACCTCCATCCTGCCGCGCTTCACGGTGCTGGAAAACGTGGCGCTGGCGGTGCAAGCGCGGATGGGCAGCAGTTTCCGGTTCTTCGCGCCGGTGGCCGAGGAGGCCGCGCTGAACGAGACCGCGATGACGGTGCTGGCCGAGGCGGGCCTCGAGGATCGGGCGGAGGTGATGGCCTCCGCACTCAGTCACGGCGAACACCGCCGGCTCGAGCTGGCCATCGCGCTGGCCACCGAGCCGCAGATTCTGCTGCTGGACGAGCCTCTCGCCGGTGTGGGGGGCGAGGATGCGGAGGCCTTCGTCGCGCGGCTGAAGCGGCTGAAGGGCAAGATCACCATGGTGCTGATCGAGCATGACATGGACGCGGTGTTCCAGCTCGCCGACCGGGTGTCGGTGCTGGTCTACGGCAAGATCATCGCGACGGGCACGCCCGACGCGGTCCGGCGCGACCCCAAGGTGCGCGAAGCCTATCTTGGCGAAGAAGAGGAGGCCGCCTGATGCTGCGCGTCGAAGGCCTCGAGGCGGCGTACGGCGACAGCCGCATCCTCTTCGGCATCGACCTGCAGGTGGGCAAGGGCGAGGTCGTCACGCTGCTGGGCCGCAACGGCATGGGCAAGACCACTACCATCAAGTCGATCTTCGGCCTGCTGAAGCCGCGCGCCGGCACGGTTCAGGTGAACGGCGAGGACCTGACCGGGGCGGAGCCGCACAAGATCGCCCATGCGGGCCTCGGCCTCGTGCCCGAGGGACGGCAGATTTTCCCGACCTTGAACGTACACGAGAACCTCGTCGCCACGGCGCGGCCCGGCGGCAAATGGACCGCCCCGCGCATCTACGAATTGTTCCCCCGCCTCGAGGAGCGGCGCCGCAACATGGGCAGTCAGCTGTCGGGCGGCGAACAGCAGATGCTGGCCATCGGCCGCGCGCTGATGACGAACCCGCGGCTGATCGTTCTCGACGAGGCGACCGAAGGGCTCGCGCCGCTCATCCGGGCCGATATCTGGGCGGTGCTCGCGAAACTGAAGGCGGAGGGCGAGGCCATCCTCGTGATCGACAAGAATGTCGACGCGCTGACCAAATTCGCCGATCGTCACGTGGTGATCGAAAAGGGCCAGGTGGTCTGGACCGGCACCAATACCGAGATCCTCGCGACCCCCGAGGTCAAGGATCGCTTCCTGCACGTCTGATCCTGAGGAGGACACCCCATGACCATGTTGCCCGGCGTCACCAAGGCCAATTCCGGCATCGACGACATCACCTGGAACATCCTCGGCCAGACCTACGTGCCGAAACAGCATTGCGAAGCGTCGATGTCCTGGCATGCCTCCCTGCCCAAGGGGACCTTCGTGCCGCCGCATATCCATCCGACGCAGGACGAGTTCATCTATGTCCTCGAGGGCCGCTTCGATCTTCTGCTGAACGGGGTCGAGGCCTATGCCGAGCCGGGCGATCTGATCCGCCTGCCGCGCGGCATCCCGCACGGGATCTTCAACAAGACCGACACGACGATCAAATGCTTGTTCTGGGTCGCGCCGACGCGGCGGCTCTACGATCTCTTCTGGGCGCTGCACAATCTCGGACCCGAGGCGAACCCCGCCGATGTCGTGGCCCTCTCGGCCCAGCACGAGGTCGATTTCCTGCCGCCTCCCGAGGAGGGCTGAGCGCATGCGCGTCCTGATCGCGGGGGCCGGGATCGGCGGGCTGACCACGGCGCTGATGCTGCATGCACGCGGCATTCCGGTCACGCTGTACGAGGCCGCGCGCGAGGTAAGGGAAGTGGGTGTCGGGATCAACGTGCTGCCCCACGCGATCAAGGAGCTGGACGCGCTGGGGCTGTTGCCCGCGCTCGACAAGGTGGGCATCCGCACCCGCAAGCTGACCTATCTCACCCGGCAGGGGCAGGAGGTCTGGTCCGAGCTGCGCGGCATGCATGCGGGCCACGACGTGCCGCAATTCTCGATCCATCGCGGGCGGTTGCAGAAGGCCATCTTCGACGCGGTGATCGAGCGGCTTGGCCCGGAGGCGGTGCGCACCGGCCGCAAGCTCGCGGGCTTCGTGCAGGACGAATCCGGCGTGACCGCGCATTTCACCGACAATGTCGAAGGAGGGGCGGGGCAGACGGATCGCGGCGAGATCCTGATCTGCGCCGATGGCATTCATTCGGCAGGGCGCCGGGTCTTCTATCCCAACGAAGGTCCGCCGTCCTGGCAGGGCGTGGTGATGTGGCGCGGGGCCGCCGAGTGGCCGGTCTGGGGCGATGGCGAGAGCATGGCCATCGGTGGCGGTCTCGGCGGCAAGTTCGTGCTCTATCCCATCGCGCCCGCCGAGAAGGGCCGGCAGTTGACGAACTGGGTCGTGAACGTGCGGATCAAGGACCCTGCCGTGTCGCCCCCGCCGCCCGACAACTGGTCCCGGCAGGTGCCGCTGGCGCAGGTTCTGCCGCATGGGCTGCGCTTCAACGTGCCCGGCATGGATATCGGCGGGCTGATCCGCGCGACGCCCGCGATCTACGAATACCCCATGGCCGACCGCGACCCGCTGCCGCGCTGGACCTTCGGGCGCGTCACGCTTCTGGGCGATGCGGCGCATCCGATGTATCCCGTCGGATCGAACGGCGCGAGCCAGGCGATCCTCGATGCGCGCTGCCTCGCGGACGCGCTGGCCCGGTCCGAACATCCGCGCGCCGCCCTTTGGGTCTACGAGAAGGAGCGGCTGCCGAAGACGGCGGAGGTCGTGCGCACCAATCGCGTCGGCGGTCCGGAACGGGTGATCGACGAGGTGGAGAAGCGCGCGCCCGCGGGCTTCCGCGATATCGACCACGTGATCGATTACGAGACCCGCAAGGCCATCGTGGGCGGCTACGCGGCGATGGCCGGATATTCGGCAGTCAAGCGCGGCTGAGATCGGCGGTAAGAAAGATGGCCACGGTCGCGGCGGGGTGATCCGACCTTGCCGCCGCAAAAGCCGACCAAAGTTGCCCTGCATGTATTAATGGGCAGCTCACAATTGTCTCTTCGGCGCTGTATCGGAAGGTTCGCCTCGACCAAATTAAGGAGGGCGTAAGCAAGAGGGCGATTGCATGAAATGTTGCGATCTCGCGCGACAGTTTAGACAAAGTGATCCTTTTTTCGATTCCGCCCGGTTATCGCGGTCAGCACCGATCCCGCGCCTGAAGTTGGACGGGTTCACTGGGAATAATGATCAGTGGCTTACCTAGGGTCGGGGCCGGTCTTGAAAGCAGCGCCGCACGCCCAAGTGTCTCATCGAACGGGTCCGTGACGCGCATCAATTTGCGGGTGGTTACACAATCACCAACGGCTAGGCTGCGGAACATGGCGACGACACAGGGAGATGTACGGTCTGAGTAATGTGTAACGGTGCGGTGTTAGAGCCCGGAGCCTCGGGGAGTCCAAGGCTTTATCAGGTGTCTACCGCGGGCGGCTTGATGCTTGGATCGTCGGCTACGCGGGCGACGGTTTCAAGGCTCGTTTGTCGCCGTGCCCTGCTGCCGGTTTCGTGGACACGAAGATTAGATCATTACCGTGTAACTGGAGAGTTGGATATGACGAGACGAAAACTCAGCCGCAAGTTCAAGATCTAGGCGGTGAAGCTGATGACCGAGCAGACCGCGCGCAAGATCTACCGCAGCGGCGATGCCGCCCGCGCCAATGTGTTCGACCACATCGAGCGCTGATACGATCCTAAGCGACGCCATTCCAAGCTGAGCTACCTAAGCCGCCGTATTGTTCGAGGACCGAGGTATGCGAACCAAAACTGCTTTCCATGAAATCGGCAGCAGGCCAGAGGCTTGGATCAGAAAAGGGATCAGCTCCCATATTGAAACCCGTCGAAATGCCTTTCATGCCTCGCGAAAAGCACGGGTCATGTAATCTGTGAGCGGCTTGAGCAGGTAGGAGAGCGGTGTGCGCGCGCCAGTGCGCAGGAACGCCTCCGCGGGCATACCGGGCACGAGCGTGGTGCCCTCCGGCAGATCGCCAGCGTCAAAGGCAATCTCGGCACGGTAATAGGACAAACCAGCATCGCGATCAGTCAGCGCATCGGCCGAGACCCAGAGCACCTCACCGTCGATATTAGGGGTGAGACGCTGGTCGAGAGCCGACAGTCGCAATGTCACCGGTTGTCCCGGCCAAACACGATCAATGTCGGACGGCGCAATCCGGGCCATGACACGGAACTTTTCCCCACGCGGCACCAGCGTCATCATTGGGTCTCGCGGACCAATCACGGCGCGCTCGGCAGTCACACGCAGATCGTGCACAGTGCCGGAAATCGGCGCTACGATCTCGAGCCTGCGGCGGTCCTCGGCGAGAGCGGCGCGCTGCGCCTCCAGCAGGCGGGTCTGCGCGCGGGTCTCGCGCAGCTCTGCAATGATCTCGGCGAGGCGTTCGCCTTTTACTCGCGCTGCCTCGGCGGAGATTTCGTCAATCTGGGTGGCTGTGGAACTCGCGCGGGCTTCAAGTGCCTCAAGCTGGGCATCGAGTTGAGCCTCGGTTCGACGGAGGCCCCTTACGCGGCTCATTTGCACGAGGCCTTGATCGAGCAGGCTTTGCTGGTCAATAAGCTCCTCGTCAACGATTTCGCTTTCGATGAGCAGACCGCGACGCTCGGTTTCGATCGCTCGCAGATCGTCTGCAAGCCTGGATCGAACTAACTCGCGCTGCTCCTCGGCGCGTACCAATGCTGCAGCGCGGGCGGCGAACAGGCGTTTCTGACCCGCCATCAGTTCAGCCACGTCGGGGTCCGCATCGCCGCGCGCTGTAAGCGCGTCATCAAAGACAAGGTCATCCGCCCCATCCCGCTCGGCTTCGAGCCGCGCGCGCCGGGCGAGATACTCGAAATACTGGCTATCCGCCTCGGCGATCTCGGCATCGATGCGGGTCGAGTCGAAGCGCAGTATGGTCTGCCCTGCCTCTACGCTGTCACCCTCGCGCACCGGCACCGCTGACACGACCCCACCCTCAGGATGCTGGACGATGATTTCATCGGCATCGACCTCGATCACGGCGGAGGCGATAACAGCGCCTTCGATCTGCGCATATGCCGCCCAGCCGCCGATGCCCGCGCCCAGGAGCAAGACGGCAGACAGGCCCGCCAAAATAACCGGGCGGAGGGAATAGGACGGCGTGGTCATTTTTTTGCTCCCCCGCCGGTCGCGGTCACGGCCTTCAGGTCGGCATGGTTGGCAACCCTTGCGCGCAGCACCTCTTCCCGCGGCCCGAAGGCCTCGCGCTGGCCATTCTTGAGCATCAGCAATAGGTCGCACTCGGAGATGGCGGAGGGGCGATGCGCCATGATGATCGCTGCTCCGTCACGCGCCTTGATCGACCGGATGGCAGCGTTGAGCGCCTGTCCGCCCGGATGATCGAGATGGGCGTCGGGCTCGTCCAGGATAAGTAGAACCGGATCGCCGTATAGCGCACGTGCCAGGCCGACCCGCTGCACTTGCCCGCCCGAAAGCGGCGCGCCCGGGGCGGTGATCGGCGTCTCGTAGCCCTGAGGTAGTTGCAAGATCATGTCATGTACGCCCGCAGCCTTCGCTGCTTTCAAGACCGCTTCGGGGTCTGGGTTTGCGTCCATTCTGGCGATGTTATCAGCGACGGTCCCGTCGAAGAGCGCAACACGCTGCGGCAGGTAACCGATAAGACGCCCCAATCTTTCGTCTTCGTAGCGGTCAAGACGAGCTCCACCGAGCCGGATATCGCCAAGCCGCGTGGGCCAGAGACCGACAAGCGCCCGGGCGAGCGTGGTTTTGCCTGCACCTGAAGGCCCGATCACGCCTAGCGCTTGGCCGGGAGCCACCTCGAAGCTGACACCGCGCAAGGTCGGTTCCGGCTGGCCCGGCGGCAGGACGGTGACATTCTGTGCCTCGAGCTTGGCCTTTGGGTGAGGCAGTGCAAGAAGCTCCGGAGTGGGTGGACGGTTCGAAATGGCCTCTCGCAGCGATTTCCAAGCGGCAAGTGCGCTCGATAACAGCCGCCATTGCCCGATGACCGTCTCGATGGGAGCGAGCGCCCTGCCCATCAGGATCGAGGCTGCGATCATTGCGCCGGGACTCAACTCACCCTGGATCGCAAGATAAGCCCCAAGGCCGAGCATGGCCGATTGCAGAAATAGCCGCATCGCTCGCGCAGTCGCGGTGAAGCCGCCGACCCTATCAGTCAGTGCGACGTGACCTTCCAACCCGGTATCGCGGACCTGTCGCCAGCGCTCGGCAAGCGAGCCGCGCATACCGAGAGCGAAGATCGTCTCACGCTCGGACTTGGCCTGTATCTCCATGCGCTGGCTGCGCTGAGAATTGACAGCCACTGCCTGTTCGCGAGACCGCGTCAACCAACGTTGCGACAGTGCGATGAGCACCAGCAATGTCCCTCCGACGGTGGCAAGGATACCGAGCCATGGATGAAAAAGGGCGATCACGAACAGAAACAGGGGCGTCCAGGGAATGTCGAAGATCGCTGCCGCCGCGGTCGAGGACAGCCCTCGGGTCATCGAGGACAGCGCCTCAGGCCCCGGTGTCTGGCCCTTCCCCTGCGGACCGTCGGGGTCAAGCGCCACGCGAAAAGCTAGAGGATCGAGCCGCGTCTGCATCTGTCCCGCGATCCGGCCGAGTGCGCGGGAGCGAAAAGCATCCAGAAGGCCCATCGCTGCATAAAGGAAAATTGCCAGGAGCGACATCGCCACCAGCGTCTCCACCGAACCGGATCCCAGCACACGATCATAGATCTGCAACATGTAGAGCGGGCCGGTGAACATCAGGATGTTGATCACCGATGAGAATAGCGCAACGGCCAGAAGGCCGCGCCTCACTGCGCGATTTGCGGCTTGAAGAGTTTGTATCTCTTGCGAAATCAAGATCGAGGTTCCTAAACTTTATATGGCTAGTTTGTTCCGATGACCCGGTCATTTCCTGTGGGAAACAGACCACTTAGATCAACTAGACAATTGCGCAGCGACGCAGGGTCAAGGTCATGTTGACGCAGCTAAGAAAGCTCTAAATTCCCGTCATCGGCCACGCATTACGTACTCTCCCAGAACTCTCAAGCAGCGCTCCTCTACCTGCTGCCGCACCAAGGTCGAGGCATGCGGAATTTCTCTACTATGTCGAATCTAGCCACGGTAGAACTCTCGAAATGCACGTGCCTTCCGGCAGTGAAGAGTCTGCCACAAAAGACTTCTGACGGGAAGCGATTGCGGAAAGGCTTCTCTGCGCTCCGCTTGCCATTGCGCAGAAAAGCCTTTCCAAGAGATTCCTCTCCACCAACATGTTAGATGAAGAAATCGTAGTCGTTTGCCTCCACGATCCCGACCTCATTGGAAACGGAATACTCTAGTGTTTCCAAGGTATTGTCATAGACCGTCGCATCGCTGATCGTACCTTGGAAGCTCGCGACAAAGCCCGCCGCCTGGTCCGCGCTGGCCCAGCCAAGGCCACCCCATTGCAGATGCTGCTGGTTTTGCGTCCAGTCTATCACCAGGTCGGTGGTTGAGACCTGTTCGCCATTGACCCAGAGTTCACCACCGTCAGGGCCGAAGGTCACCGCCACGGCGTAGGTTGTTCCCGCCTCGATGTCATCAAGGGTCATGTATGCTTCGCTTCCGGCATCCTGCAGGCGTATCACAAGAGTGTTGCCCTTAAGAAAGGCGGCAAAGTGATGACCGCCGCCGGCGTATCCGCTGGCGTCCTTGGCGACGAGGCCCTGCAAACCGGCGACGTCGTCTGCCGTGAAAGAGAAAGCAACCGTACCGGAGGATATCTCCAGCTCGGAGCTGTGTGCCATTTCAAACACGTCCCCCGCGTCCGCGATCGTCAGCTCACCCGGCAGACTGAAGACGGCTCCTTCGTTCGGATCGAGGTCGAGCTCAGGTTGCGGATCGGGCCCCGGCTGAGGAACCTGCTCGGGCTCCGGCTGAGGAACCGGCTCAGGCAGCGAGGTATTGTCATAAACCGTCGCATCGCTGATCGTGCCTTGGAAGTTCGCGACATAGCCCGCCGCCTGGTCCGCGCTGGCCCAGCCAAGGCCACCCCATTGCAGATGCTGCTGGTTTTGCGTCCAGTCCATCACCAGCTCGGTGGTCGAGACCTGTTCGCCATTGACCCAGAGTTCACCGCCGTCAGGCCCGAACGTGATTGCCACGGCGTAGGTCTTTCCCGCCTCGATGCCATCAAGGCTCAGGTAGGCGTCGCTGGCGGCATCCTGTAGGCGGACCATCAGGGTGTTGCCTTGCAGGTAGGCGGCAAAATGGTGACCGCCGCCGACATATCCGCTGGCGTCCTTGGCGACCAGGCCCTGCACGCCGGCGACATCGTCTGCCGTGAAAGAGAACGCAACCGTGCCGGAAGATATCTCCAGCTCGGCGCTGTGTGCCATTTCGAACACGTCCCCCGCATCCGCGATCGTGAGCTCACCCGGCAGGCTGAAGACGGTGCCTTCCGCCGGATCGAGGTCGGGCTGCGGTTGCGGATCGGGCTCGGACTCCGGTTGCGGATCGGGGTCCGGCTGCGGAACCGGCTGGGGCACCCAGGTGTCGCCGTTCAACAATTCCATCAGCCGCTCATAGGCCCCGTATTGCTCGGCCAATGAGCCGGCGAGCGGGACGAGGTCTTGCAGCGTCACCCCGAGGCCGGTCTCTGCGTTGGGGAAATAGTCGCTGTAGTGATGGGCTTGGTTGGGCTGGTCATGCTGAACGTACAGGTTGCCGCCGCTCACCTTGCCGTCATATCCGGTGGCCGAGATGATATTGCCGGTGACCGTGGCACCGTCAGGGCTCTGGATGACCGTTGCCTTGTGTACCAGATCGGGCGCGTTCAACACGGTGTTGTCACGGATCGTGACGTTCGCGCCGGAATAGAGGGTGATCCCGTGAAGCATCCCGGTATAGAGGATGTTCTGCTCGATCAGCACGTTGTTGTAGCTGCCGTCGGCCATGAAGATGGCTTGGGTCGTGCCGATGTTGCCGGCGAGGGAAACGTTGCCGCGAATGGTGATGTTCTCGGACGAGCCCTGGAACTGAATGAAGTCGACATGGGCGGTCGGCGACGGAAAGTTCGACGTCGGCCCGATGTTGTTCTCGATCAGGACGCCATTGACGCCGGCAAACTTCATGGTGTCGTTGCCAAGCCGGTCGAAATGGTTGCCGACAACCTCGATGTTGTCGCTGCCCAAGGCCACGAAGCCGTTCTTCACGTCGTGGACCTCGTCCTCCTCGATGCGGATGTTCCGCACATTGCCGCCGGTATAGATGCCGTAATGGCCCTGGAACTCGTTGTAATTCGTGCTGGTCGTGACGGAGCCGTTCACCTCTGAGTTCGAAAACACGATGTCATGGCTGTTGCCGTCGATATTGACCACTTTCGACGAAGCGGCGCCGTTCGACGGGTTGTCCACGTGCACGCTGTCTATGGCGAGAAAGCTGGACCCGACGATGTCGATCTGATCGAACACAGCGGGGTTGTCCGGATCCGCCGAACGCACCGTGACATAGCCGCTGTAGTTGTAGCCATTGAAGTCGAACGATCCGTAATCGCCCGCCGCGAGGACGATTTCATCGCCGGCCTGTGCGGATGCCAGCGCATTTTCAAGCTGCGCGCGCGTTGTTACGCTGATCATGCCCAAATCCACTTTTGCTGCATCACGATGGTTTGCTTGGCGGAGCAGCCCGATACGACTTCAGTCGTCGAGCGGCGGAAATTCGTCGTGTTAACGCCCTGCATCAGAGAGTGTCCTTTTTTCTTTTCCCGTACGGTCACACCCGGGAGGTGACGGGCTCTTCGAGTCGCCCATTGTCGCAGACCACTACGATTTTTGCGTTTACAATCAGTTACCCGCAGAGACACACCTCCGGCAGTCCAGCCCCCATCCCGGGGCGGACACGTCACGGCGTGATCTGTTCGATTACTCGCTACTGCGTTATTCGTTGCCTGCCCGGGCCGCCTACCAACGCGTCGAGAGATGGACAACACGATGACAAGCGGACGCAGATTTTCGGGCAGAAACTCGCCGAAGAGGAGAGTTCTAGGTCAGTTCGGCGCACGAGTTGGACTTTGCGGCAATGGTTGTGGTCTTCCTTCGAGGCTGCGGACTAAGAGCTCAGGTGCTGAGGCCTGCCCGGCCTCCACGAATATTTTCGACCAAGAATAGCAAAGGCTCTCAGCGCTGCCCTCGGGCCGATAGAGCGCGGCAAGGCTCTCCTCGCCGCGCAGACCGGCCAGGACAACCCTGATCTTCTCCTCGGTCGAATAGCGCTTGCGGCGCTAACGCTTTGTACGCATGACCAGCTTGTCTCCGGTATCATTCGAGGCTCCGGGGCTCTTTTTCATCTTCGCTCCTCAGTGGCTTCGACGAACCGGAAATCCTCTGTTGCTCAAGATCCTGAATCTGTCCGATGCGTGCTGATGTCAGACAAAATCGACGGAATGGAGCCCTTCGCCTATCTCGCGGCGGGGGCGAGGCGGTTGCCACAGGGCATCCCGCAAACCGGCCCGACGCTTTGCTACCCTGGAACTGCAAGCCGTCAACCTGAACTCCGGTGGTGCGTAGACGCCGCTTGCATCGCTCTCTCCGCAATCGTCATACAGTTGGCCATGGGTCCGGAGCCTAGGCCAGATCGCCGTCCGCATGTCTCACTGGAACTCGCTGAAAACAGATTTCAGGGCCGATCGGTCAGAGACGTCCGAGGAAACCACGCCGGAGCGTTCCAAAGAAATTTCGAACGGAGGCGCGCATTCCTGCTTTGCGAGCATTTGCAAGCAGGTGAAAGCCTCGATACTCCGGAATAGGTCGACCTAGAAGCCTCAGTGCCGCCATCCTGACTAGCGTGAGGCGGCGCTTGCTGGTCTGCCCCGGCTGCATTCCTTCCAACATGCCGACGTCAAAAGGCGTGAGCGCTAGCCTTCCAGCAGCTTCTGCCGAGCGTACCAGCGCATGGCCGCGCTCCGTGCGGGCCATGACCAAGCTTATTCCATCGCGTTCCTCGAAAACCGGGTAACCCTTTGCATTGGTTTCCCACGCGTCGGCAAAGACAACATCGGCGGCCCCCCCGGTCCCGTCGGGGCAGATCTTGCACCGCGCCTGCACGTGTCGCGACAGCACGCCGCCCCAACTTTCAGAATAGCTCAGCTTGGCCGTTTGACCGTTTCGCAGCGTTGCCGTGGCATTTCCCGGCCAACCATTGCCACGATACCGAAACCGCACGACATCCGACTCCTCCAACCCCATCTTCGCGAGCACCTCGCGGGCGCCCGCATGGCTCGGCACGCCGGCGCAGAAAAACGATAGCATCCACGGAATGCGCAGTGCGATCCGTGGATCGTCGCGCGCCATTGCGCGTAGCGCGGCTACATCACAAGGTTTTCCAACAAAGACATGCCGCAGCTCGCTTTCGAGCAACGGCCCGACATTGGCCAGCGGCGCAGAGGGAGCATAACGAGATCCGGCGTGCTTGATTACTTCGGCGGATGTCGTGCTTACGACCGAGCGGTTCGCGAATGGCACTTCATTGTCGGCGCCGACTTGTAAGACGCGGTCAACCTCGCCGCTTTCCAGAAGGTGCACCAGCAGCGCTGAAAGTGCTCCGCCCGAGGAGGCCTTGTGGCGAAGTGCGGGGTCTCGCGAAAACCCGGTGTAAAGTTCTACGTACGGTCCCCAAAGCGGATCATCGCTTCGTTTGTCCGGCTCAATTGCGATCCCAAGTCCCGGACAGACACTACTAATGCGGGCGTCTTCTTCTGGCGCGACCTCATCAAGTACAACCGGCCGCAGAAAGCCCGGGTCGACAAGCTGCATTTCGATGGCGGTGGGTGCTATTGCTGCGCAGGCCCCGCAGCCGCTGCACAGATTTCCATCCGCGACCTTCTTAAGTGCGATAGAGCCCCCTTTTGCGGTCATGGGCGCATTTCCAACGTCGAGCCTATCAGACCAACCGTGGTGGCCTCATGTTGGAACGCCTCATATAGGCCTGCAAACTTGCGGCTATAAGCCATCGGCAGAACAGGTACGTCGGTTGAAAAGGCTGTAATAAAAGCTTGCATGTGCGTCGGCGACCAAATCCATTCTGGAAAAATACAACTTTGCCTCATAATGATCAAAGAATTAGGGCGACTTTCAAACAAGAGAAATCCCCGGCTCGCCTGAAGCTTACGCGGTAGGCGTCCTCGACTTCGATGGTGTCGGGGAAGATACGCGGTACCCGATTAACCTCGAGATCGTCACCTGCTGCCAGCCGACGAAGCAGGTTCTGTATAACCGAGTTGTCGGGATCGCAAAGTTCAAACGTGCTGCTGGGATTGTATCCATCTTCGAGCAGAAGGTCTGAATCGTTCGGATCGGTCCGCGTAGTTCTTACCGGTTTCCATCCATCGCCAGTCTGGAGAAATCGCAGCGCTACGTCGCTGGCAGAGATTAGCGTCGCTGCGATGCTCCGCCTCGCGCAAGAGATAAATAGAATAATCGTCCCTCACTGCGACGAGAGGGGACTTCAGTATCATCAACAATAATGCATGATGTGACCAAGCCCGTTCTCATGGCTCAAAGTCTTCGGCGCTATTTCCAGCGGGCGACGCCGGGCGATTTTCATGGCTTTGATGGCCAGAATTGTCAGAGCCCTCTTAGCATCGTAGATGTCCGTGGAACTATGACCTGCGCAAATTTCCATCACTTTGTCGCAGCGGCGCAGATAGTCAGCGGGTCTACCTGCCGGTTTAAAAACCCTCAAGGGGCAAATCTACTTCCTCAAGGTCCTGTCCCTGAAGGTAGGGCGGACGCATATCAGTCCAGCCAAGGCGGGAGAAATTCGGTTGCCACGCCAATCAATGCAGTCCCCTGCACAACTGTACGCTCAGGCTTGATTTGGCTTGTAAAAGATCAAAACGATGAAAGCGACCAGAGGCCAAACCATACAAAGCAAGTAGCCCATGACAACGTCGAAGGGCTTGTTCTGACCTCGTCGCTTCTGCTCCCCGTAGGTGAGTATTAGGGCGACAACAACGCTTGCAAGATAGACAGAAGTGATGGATGACCAAAGAGCCATGATCAACTCCCCTTCGCAAAATTTGCCAGATCGCATGGCTTAGGTTAGAAATTTAAACGCAGATACAAATTGTGTTTTAGTGTAGCACTGTTTCCCTTGGGGAAACAAGTCTGCTCTGCAGCGGTTCATCGGTGAGCCAAGGCGGTCGTCGGGGCCAAATCGACAAAAAGGGACTATCCCATGGCATGTCAGCCAGAGAACCGAGGACGAAGGACGCCTGGATCGAAATCCGTCTGTTTCAAAGCTCACCGATGCTTTAGCGTTGGAGACGCTCAGGGCACACCATCGGGAGAAATCCGGCATGCGCCAAAGGTGATATCGGTCGCGGGTCTGGCGGCGCTGCTTCTTTCTTGTATGATTTCGGCTCTGCATGCTCAGAATTTCCGCGATGGGTTGAGCGCTCAACTTCTAGATGAGCTGGCGAAGGCGAAGGGCGGCGAGACCATCGTCTTGGCCGACGGGAATTACGGCGCGCTCCATATCGTTGACCGCGCGTTCCCGGCCTATGTGACATTAAAGTCTGCAAACACCCACGGCGCCGTATTCGATAGCATCATTATTGATAACTCCCGTTTTGTTCGCATCGATGGCGTGCACGTCAGCAATTCGAGTAACGGCGCTGCTTCATCGGCCGTGGTCGCTGTCGTCGGGGGAAGCAGTGACGTGGAAATAATAAATAGCGAAATAAATGGACTTGTTGATAGCGATTATAATGGTTTCCATGGACTTTATTCTAACGGTCGCGCGAAAAGGATCACTTTTGCAAATAATTATGTCCACGATGTCAAGAATGGCGGGACGTTTATTGACACGACCGATCTTAAGGTGATCGGTAACAAAATTGACTACATTGGAAACGATAGCTTCAAATTTCTCAGCGTGACCGATGTAAAAATCGAGAATAATATTGGTGCGACTAATTTGTTTCCTTCCGAAAACGCGCATCTTGACTTTATCCAATTTCAAGGTGGAGACTCATCCGACGTTGTCATCCGCGGAAATATTTTCCTGCCCAGCACACGGGCTGACGTGCAAGGCATCTTCCTCGCCGACGCGCATTATTCTAATGTGCTGATTGAACAGAACATTATCGTAACAGGGATGATTCGGGGAATTTCGGTAACCAGCGGTACTGATGTAGTTGCGAAGAACAATACCGTTTTGCACGTGAAGGGGAGGGGCAGTAAAGCGACGTTCATTATCGTGGATGGAAAGAGTTACGGAAATATCCAAAGCTCTTACATTGGGCATTCCGGGCTTGGACTGATGGATGGAAATCTGAACATACAATCGACCGATCCAAATTCTGAGTGGCACTATGGCAGATATTTCGCCAATGCAGACCGAGGATTAGGCATTACAATCAGTGATCTGGCGCCAGTTTCTGGCTCAGCCGTTGAAAATTTTGGGGCGTACGACCGGCTTGTCGAGGCATTGGCACATAGCCTTGGCGACGCAAAAGGTCCAAGGATCACTCCCTAGACTAGTCGGTCCGAATCCGGTGCAACCTGCGTACAAGACAGTCGGCACGGGCGCAGCGAAGAATCCACTTAGAAGAATAGAAAAGTGGAATTTTTTAGATTGAGTTCATTCCAAGGAATAATTGGCTTTTTGCAGTCGGTCGAGCGATTTCTAGCTGGATAATTCGCATAATTGACCCCTGAAGCCTTCACCGTTCCCTGACCTAACGCGATGAACCGCCTTCCTACCGATCCGCGGTAATTGTAGCTGGAAAAGTGAAGGAGAGGAGCATCTGATGAACATCAAGGTTCTGGGCATCGGTCCGGGCAAGATGTTTTGCAGTCCAGCTAGGTTGGACGATGCGTGCGCGGTCGTTTCCGCAAGCGCCCTTAACGACATCAGTTTTTTGGATTTCCAGCACGTCCTGTCGACTTGTGTTGCGGTCATGTAAGCCTGTGGCGGCGCGCATCACATCAGGCGTTTCCGCCAGCAGCAAAACCATGAGACAAGGCTGAAGTTGCCGCTTTATGTGTGGCTCAAAGTTAAGGTCAACAAGAACGGCGATTATGACGCGGAAGCGATGATCAAGGCTGCGAACTCCCGCAACCACGCCTTTCGTCGCGGTCAAATCTAAAGAGCAGCTTGACCTTCAAGCATTGCGCAGCGCAATGAATTGGCTGGTGACGGACAGGACGGGTCTGTTAAACAAAGCTGTGGATTTTGAATGGAGTGTGGCCTGTTTGTCGGAACCGGACGTCATGTGTTTTAGGAGGAACTGAAGAGATTAGCGGCTGAAGGTGGCGGCGATCTATCACCGCAAATCTTCCTGATGTTGGGTGACATGGCGGCCGACTTGAGCGAGATCAATCGACTTGTTGCGGTCATGGATGTCGATATCAGCCACCTGGCCAGCAATGACGAGGACCTGCGCCGCCTGAAAATAGACCCGGCGTCGACCAGACTATTGCTACGGCTCTTATGGTCGCCATCGGCACCAGCTCAAGCCGTGCCAATGGACTGATCTTGCGGCGTGACTCGGACTGATTCCACAGAAGATCACGCCCTGCGGCCAGGCTAAGCTCATCGGCAACTTCAAGCAGAGAAAACCTAATCGCGAAGCCTCTTCATTCACGGCGCACGAACGGTGCTGCATCGTGTTTGTGCTTAGAGCGGAGGGCTCACCGAATGGGCTCACCTAACGGACTCATGTAAATGTTACCGCGGTCGCGATGCCCGACAAGCTGACCAGCAATGCTTGGGCTGTATCGACGAAGGGTGATCGATACCGCACCGAGGCATTGGCCGCGGCGTAGATTAAAGAGAAAGGACAAAAAACCGAATCTGAGAATGATGAGGGGATGGAACATCGATCGATGGGCGTCTTGTCAGTCTGATGTGGAGCGTAGCCGCCGAGTGCCAATGACCTTTTGAACGAGGCCATGTTTCGCGACATGGCCCACGCACGATTCGCAATCCAAGCCTGCGCGGAAGATCGCAATGAAGAGAGACTGCGTTGTGCTCGTGGCGACCAAACCTCCAAAGCCGTTGTTCGAGGACCTTTTAACCACAACCCACAGCCGCGCTGCGTTGCACAAAAGCTCCGCGCCGCTCTTGGTTGCTCCGACCGCGCCAAACGACGTATTATCCTTCAGGGTTCCAATTCCGGCTTGGTGAAAGCTCGGTAGCGACTCAATTTCACGCTACGAATAGTTGCAGCAGACCTGCGTCCTTCGCCGACAGAATTCATTCACGTGTACGACAGGATCCGATCGTTACCTTCCGGTGCCTCCCCTGGCTGAAAACCGCGAGTAGCGCCCGGTCGTGCCGCCCTGGCGAGCAGGGTTTGAGCCTACAGGGCCATTCGGGATAGCCCTACGCGTCAAATTCAAATGGTTCTTAACCCGCGGCACGTCTCCAGCCTTGTCGTCAGGAATTGGCCGCGCCGTATCGGTAAGAAGCCAAGAACTGGCGCCTAGCAAAAGCAGGAATAAAACATAGACAACTTTCCAATAGTGAACGGTCCAGCCGGCCAGGTAAAATCCGACAAGTGAAATGAGAATTCCTGTTCGATACGTTTGCGCTCTTTCGCTCAGGCCCTTTTTCAGCATCACCATCACAAACATACCGAGGAATGCAACGTGCATGAGTATCCCGGCTGGCAGGCCGTATTTAACGGCTGGTACGAGCCAGAACATGTCCATGCTGCCGCTCATCCACCACGGGCGAAACCAATCACCTGTAATGCCAGTCCCTAATATCGGGTTCTGCTTTACGTTAATGACCCCGAATTCCCAAATACGGATTCTATTGTATGCTGTTGCTGGATTGAAAGCAAAATAGGTTAGGAACAACTCTGGCACAGAACGGTTGGCCGCGATTGCAAGGCCGGTCCATAAGAGGGAAACTCCGGAAACCAGTACCAACCAGCGCTTCTTGAAACCTGCGAGGACACGATCCCAGAGGATCAGCCCGAGTTGAGCCACCATCGCTGTAATCGGCCCAGAGGACAACGACAGGAAAATAGAGAGGCCAACAAGCGAAGGCCTGAATGCCCTCATGAAAGGCGAGGATTTGTGACCTAGGACGTAATAGGATATCCCAAAACAGGCCCCGCAAAAGGTGCCATAGAGGATGGGGTGATAAAATGTCAAAGCCACGCGATCAAGACCCCAGCGAGGCTCCTTCATCACGTCGGCGTAAGATGGCCAGACGCGGTTTGCGAACTCCAGCAGGATGTTGCGGCCGGTGAGGCTCTCATGGATCGCGAATGGCAACATGACCAATATCATCAGGAACAAAAGCCGGGCTAATGCAAAAAAGCCGTCAGCGTCCCGAACTAGACAACGTCCAACCAGATAAGCACCGAAAGTCTCGATAAGATTGATACCAGCAGACTCGGTGGCAACGGATGGCCCGTCTCGGATGAATGTGCTGAGGCTCATCCAGAGGCAGTACAGCAGCAGAGCATAATCCGGTAAAATCTTCGGCCCTGCACCCCCTCTCAACCAAATAATCAAGCAAGGTAGGAATACGCCCAGCAAAACGATACGATCGGCCGTCAGGAGCAACGGTCCAATCGGGAAAAAGAAGGGAACGGCCAGCGACAAGAGAAGCAACGTGACCGGCCAAGTCGGTCTACCGAACCGTGTGCCGACCGCAGACTGCGGGTGCGCTGCTTCTATGATATTGGCCAACCTCAGTAACCTCCCAAGCCTGAAAAGGAGTAGCAAAGCGCTTCTCTGCAGCTGGCGCTCGCGTCTAGTCGAGAGTCGAGCCGATTATTGCATATACGGCTCATTGAACCTGCGAATACCCTCCACGCCATTCAGAACGCGCTTTCCAAACGTCAGTCCAAGCGAGCTGTGTCGCCTTCCATTTCGGCTTGCGAAACATTGCCCACAATATTCTCGCGCCGACCATCCGGGATAGTGGCCAACAGGTTAGCAAGAGAACGCCCGGCGCTCGTTGCCACTCTGGAAAATATCGATGGATCAACGTAACCTTGGCTTTAAGCAGCATGATAAGCTTGTTCGCCCGAACCTTTGTCGAGGCGCCGACATAGTGAACGATTTCGGCATCAGGGGTGATACGAGGATGGGCTCCAATCGCACGAGCTCGCAGGCACAGATCGGCCTCTTCACCATACATCGTAAATGCTGGATCGAAACCGCCAAGCTGATTCCACAAGTCTCGCTCAATCAAAAATAGACAACCTGAGACGATATCGACTGCGCGTTCGGTATCTCGCGGCCAGCCTCCATAACCCTCAGGGTTGAAGAGGGCGCTATCGCGGAACAGGCTTGTAAGGCCAAACGCTTGGCAGGTGACGCTCCAAAGGGTCATCCGACCCCAACAGTTCGTTGGGTTCAGGCTCTGATCGCCGTAAAGTGTGCGCCCGCCCCAGATACGCGCCTCGGGTCTGGACCCGGCGAAGCTTACAAGCTTATCGATGGCGCCGTTGAGAACGACGGTATCCGGGTTCAACAACAGCAAGTACTTGCCCGAGACTTGTCCGGCAGCGATATTGTTGGCCTTTGCGAACCCGTGGTTGACTTCGCTGGCAATCAATTTTGTTTCCGGAAATTCGTCGGCTATAGCCTGCGCGGACCCGTCGGACGACGCATTGTCATAGACAATAAGCTCAAAACCACATTTGGTTTCGGTCAAGATCGACCTGATGCATTCGAGTGTCATATCTTTGGTGTTATAGCTGACCACCACGATCGACACGACTGCGTGTTGGGCTTGCGTCTGGGACCTATTCATGACTGTGGCGCTCTGCAGGGCACGGCCCACTCTGGCTGATTTTCGAGTTGATAATTCAACGTTTGAATCAAAACCTCCAATATATTCGTACTGCTGTATGAGCTTCGGTTTGTACGCCCGCGCACACAATGATTCGTTCCCGTCCGCCCATGCTTCAAGCCGCGACAAGGTCGACCAAAGCCGGCGCTGAGGATCATGCTCGTACTCAAATGTCGAATCCGGCGGCCTGCTTGAGCATCCAGCCCATACGCTGGAAGCGTTGCCGAGCCAGCGTGATCAGTGCGCGCATACGTTCGGCATGATCCAGTTTTGGCGATCGCAAGACCCTTGAGGCGTGAACGACTATGCTTGCCGGCATGGCCAACGCCCGCAGCGCCCATCGCAGCCTGGCTCTTGGACTGCAGCCATTCAGTCCAAAACTTTCTCTGGTCAGGCGGCGCCACTTGCACTTCAGAGTCGGCCAGTCGCTGCGGGAAGGATGACCCACACTGAGCGTCGGTTCGAAGACAAGTGAAAACCCAGCGGCGCGGGCCCGTTGACACCAGTCGAAATCCTCAGAGAGGCCGTCACGGAACCCGCCTATTGTGTCAAAGACTCCCCGATGCGTGAGCAGATTTCCGGACCCCGAAAAGCCGAGATTCTCTATGTAGTGTTGGAAATCAAATGCAAAAACGGTTTCAAAGGCTTCAGCGCCAGAGCGGGGAGGGGCCGTCTCATCGAAGATTGTAACCTTTCCACCGACAAGGTCTGCTCGATGACATGTACGAAGGCCTGTCTCGACCCAGTTGGGAGCCGGTACGCAATCGCTGTCGATAAAAAAAATGCGATGTGCCTTGGTTTCGAAAACTCCCCGGTTGCGGGCATGGGCAGCGCCTTTTCGAGGCTCGATTACGAGATGGATCGGCGCAGGGACTTCCGGTGGACGAGGTGAGTTATTGTCCACGACGATTACATGGATACCTTCACGAAGCTGCGGCATGAGCGCGCGCAAACAACGAGAGAGGCGTATCTCGTCATTGTAGTGCGGTATAATGATTGCAACTTCATGACTCGGCATCCGCGGGCTCCGATCAGGTATCAACTAATGAGTGTGTGAACAATTGATGGCGAAGGTTGGAATTACTGTGTTCCTTCCAGAACGCATTGCGGCTCACTCTCGCCGACAAGCTACGGATGATGCCGGTGCTCTATTGCTTGATCATGTGAGACTTCTGAAGCCGGTAGATTAATTGGTATTCCTCAGGCAAATCTGACTTCTAATATTCATTGCCTAGTATGCGCCGAAAAAGTCAGGGCGCAAGCTGCTTGAGCGCGGCATGGCGGACGAGGGTCAGCACTCGGAACCAGAACATGATCACCGCGGCCAAGCCAGCATCTCGCAGGAGAGCCGCAATGCGCCGTCAGCCATAACGACCGTATTGTGATGCCAGCGCAATGACGTCTGCGGTGAGAGCGTCCTTGTTGGGACGCGCTCGCGGCACCTTACGCAGGGTAGATCCTTGCTGGCTGAGCACAAAACACGCAAACCGCTCCGATACTCGGAACTTTTGCCGGAAATGGTCTACACAGTCACGGTGATGGGTAGGGCTTGGTAGTTTCCAGAGGCGGCCCACCTCAGATCAGTTTCTCGAGCGTGAGATCCGGCGCTGCCTTGTTGAGCCACTCGTTCCCTGCTCCAGCTGCTTAGCCTCATCGGTCTTCAGGCCATCATACGCCTCGCGCCGACGGGAGTAGGTGAACTGCGTCACGCCGATCGAGCGCACCGACTCGGCCACGGATCGACCTTGCGACACGAACATCGACCTGTCGCGGTCTCGCGACAATCTCTTCGGGCTATCCGTCTTCCGGGGCATTCATCGATCCTCCATTTGGCTCGAAAGCTTACTTCGTGGAGGGCTACATTTCAGGGGGCGGGCCAACTGCGACATCTGTCGACGACGTAGGGTATGTTTCAGGCCAAAAGTCCGATGCTAAAACTGAGGACCGAAAATGAAACACGGCGAACCCTATCTCTATCAGTGATAGCGCAGCCGCATGAGGAGGCGGTAAATCCCGAGGCGATTGCTCATCCGCCAAGCCATACCGCGGTACTCGTCAGGATTCGCCAAATGCCGGGCCATGTAGTTTGAATCTATCGAAGTCGTGATGCAGAGGCGGGAGTAGAGAAACGTCTCGAAACTCCGATGATGGCCCAGTTGGATCGTGAAAAGGTGTGTATAGCCTGCCGCCAGGGCCGCGTTCCACACCCTTTTGTCAAACCGGCCAAACGGAAAGGCGAAAAGCTTGACGCTCGATCCCGTCTTGTCCTCAAGCACGGATTTGGAGGTTCTGACCTCGTTTTCCAGGTCCACATCGGAAAGAGCGGTGAGATCCACATGCGCCAGGCCATGAGACCCGACAGTGATGCCGTGGCTGGCAAGCTCTTTGATCATTTGCCAGTTCATGTGGCCGGGTTTCCCAACAAGATCCGTGGGGATAAATGACATGAACCCCGGAATTTCGCCTGATCCGAAATATTCTTCGAACGCGACGGTATAGTCAGAGAGTCTGCCATCATCGAAGGTGAGAAGGACCCGGCCATCCTTGTCGTGGTTCCTGCTATGGCAATGATTGAGGAAGGTCTCGGGCGATATCAAGCGATCTCGAAAGAGATCCAGATGGGATTTGAACCTTGAGCTGGAGACCGTCCAGCGGTCACGCCCCGGCTCGTCCGAAATCTCATGGTAATTCAGGATGATCATAGGCTGGCCATCAGTTTTCCCACGCGTTGCCCCCAAGCGCTCCAGTTCAGTTCCGCTTCATATCGATTGCGGGTGCTTTCTCGGAGTCGGGAGATGCGGCCAGGATCGGCTAGCAGTGCGGCGATGGCAGCGGCGTAGTCACGGCCGGGCGCGTCCGGGTCGACCAAGATACCGTTCGTTCCGTGGAGGACTACACCAGGCACGCCGCCTGTCGCCGGTGCGATTGACGGCAGGCCATACGCGGCGGCTTCGCAGAATACGATCCCGTAGCAATCCGCACGTGTGGGAAGGATGAAGAAGTCGGATTCGTCGAAAAGCCGAGTGAGTCTTTTCATCTCTTCCGGGTTTTGCTTGTCGAGGAAAGGGATGATCTCCAGGCCATCGCGGTCGACCGGGTGAGGGGGCGAACAGCCGCAGATCGTCAATCGGGCATCGATGCCTTGCGCGCGCAGGCAGTCCAGGGCCTCGATCGCGATGGCGGCACCCTTTTCTGCCCAGTCTACACCGACGAAAAGCAGCCGCAGGCCGGTATGCGCCCGCTCGCGAAGGGCTGTTTCTCTGTCCGGTGCATCCATCAAATTTGCTCCCCAAGGAATAACGTGTACAAGCGCCGGGTCGGCACCATAGTCTTCCATGGCCGATTGGGCAGCCCATTCGGTGGGGTAAAGCAGCAGGTCCGCTCGCGATATGCTGTCGCGCTCCAGAGCGTCGATCTCGATGCGTGCACGGCGGGACAGGTTCCTGTAATTCGGATGGTAATTCTCGACCAGTTTGAAGGTCGCATCCGACGTGTAGACCAGAGGCACGTCGGGCGGTGTTCCCCTGGCGAAGGTGGAACCAGCGGGGGCAAATACCATGTCGACCTCGGCGTCCGAGATCTTCCTTTCTGCGTCGGTCGCGAATTGCCTCGCCACGGGCGCCGCGTGGAACGGAGATAGGCGAGGCAGGCCAAACGTTCGCCGGATCTTTGCATAGGCTTTGTGCAGGGGCAAAGCCGGCGCCTGCAAGGGGCCGAGACCGACGATCTCCATTGCCTGCTCTTCGAGAGCGCGCGCCATGTAATATGGCGTTCCGGACCAGAAACCGACCTTTCGGGGATCGCCGATCGTGACAAAGCCGACACGGAGCGGTCTTGCCGGTGCAGACCGCTGATCGCCGCGGCGCGGTATCCCGGTTGAGACCATGCTCGGCTTCCTCCGTGACGACTGAAGCAGGGTTCCGCCGCTGATCGAAGGATCGACGGCCTCCTTTATTAACGCTGCCTTGGAACATCCTTTGTTGCAAGCTGATAAACCTGCTTGTCCTGTCAGGGCCAGCGTTGCAGAGTTCAGTCTGGCTCTCGGCGCAGTATTGGCCGCGATGCGGTTTTTTCGAGCGCAGCGGCCCAGTTGACGCACGCCGGCAGATTGGGGAGTCCCGTTGTGATATCAGATTCAGCGCGCTCAAAGCTCCGGCTTGGCCTGCTTTGGCATACTGTGAACAATGCCAATCTTGGCGTTGGCGCGTTGACGGTCGCGCATATTCGCATCCTTGATGAACTGGCCGAACGTCTGAGCGCAGACTTCGACTTCGACGTCATCAATTGGCCGGATCCCGACATGCCGGACTACCTGCGTCATCCGCGCGCAAGGATGCAGCCTTTCAGCCGACGCTTTCTTCTGGCTCGTCGGGACGGGCTTCGTCAAGTTGCGGCCGATTGCGCGATGGTTCTCGATATTGGTGGGGGCGACAGTTTCACCGACATATACGGGGCCAAGCGGTTTTTATACCAAGCCGTCTCGAAGGCGGTGGTTCTCCGATCGGGAACTCCATTGGTTTTGGCACCGCAAACCATCGGACCTTTCCAGTCGGCATGGTCCCGTATGATCGCGCGAGAGATCATGCGCAGGTGTCGGCTCGTCGTAACGCGCGACGAAATCTCGACTCGCTTCGTCCGCGATCTGCATCCGGGCATCCCACTTCTGGAAGCGACGGATGTGGCGTTTCACCTTCCCTATCCGGCGCTCCCGCCGATCGGCGACGGCAGAGTGAGGGTCGGGCTAAACATTTCCGGGCTTCTGAATGCCGGCGGTTACAAGAAGCGAAACGATTTTAGATTGCTCGTCGATTACCCGTCGCTTGTGAAACGGATCATCTCGGATTTTCTGTCGAAGGACGGCGTGGAAGTTCACCTCTTCAGTCATGTGGTGGTGCCGAAAAACGTTGATACCGTGGAAGACGACCAGCGCATTGCCGAAAGGCTTGCCAAGGAATTTCCGAAAGTCCGGGTTTCTCCGGCTGGCGCGACGCCGGGTGAAACGAAGGCCCAGATCGCACGTATGGACTTCTTTTGTGGATCGCGAATGCACGCCTGCATCGCCGCCTTTTCGGCAGGCGTGCCAACCCTTCCGCTTGCCTATAGCCGCAAGTTCATCGGCGTGTTTCGGACCTTGGGCTACGATCTTGTCGCCGACTGCACTGCCGATACCGAAGATGAGATAATGTCGAAGATTCACCAAGGCTTCGAGCAGCGTGAAACGCTTCGCAAAGACATGGACAGCATGCGGGCGGAGGCGGACCGCCGACTGAGCACCTATTCCGACAAACTTTACGAATTACTGAAAGACGATGTGGGGTAGGGCCGGCGTATCAAGCTACGGGACTCCAGTTCTGGCTGGGTGAATGTTCTGTGGCAGGTTAGGATCTCATCGATGTCGTAAATGGCATGCTTGTGCCGTCCGACGCGAGTCCTAGGGAATACTGCGAACGGGTCCGGGCAATATGGAATAAACGCGAGGAGTACCTTGAAATGTGCGCCACTGCGCACCTGCGTCATCTCGACAGGGGGAGCTAGACGGCTGGGCGCGAGAGATCGCTTCTGATGCCGAACGCTTCAAGAAGGTTTCTCGTCTACTGGACTGCTGTGGCGCGAACGGTTCCGGTGACCGCTATACGGCTGTCCATCAGTTTGAGACAGAGATTCGATAAGAGCCGGTGTTTTTCTGGAACGTCGAAATATGTCGAAAAGGCCCCGTAACCCGCCTGTTTGAGCCAGTCCCGAACGATCTGCGGGTCGGTTCGATGTATGCCGCTCTCGGCATATTCACCGACCGTCAATGGGCCAAATTTCTTCTTTTCTTCGCGCCTCTTGCGCTTTTCGGATTCCG
This sequence comes from Roseivivax lentus, assembly GCF_900156805.1. Classification (GTDB taxonomy): domain Bacteria; phylum Pseudomonadota; class Alphaproteobacteria; order Rhodobacterales; family Rhodobacteraceae; genus Roseivivax; species Roseivivax lentus. The sequence goes on from NZ_FTOQ01000013.1 coordinate 102,668, forward strand.
CCGACCAATTCCAAAAGGCTACCAACAACTGCCCGTCCCGCGAGAGTGCAGGTGAAAATGAGCGCAACATGTCGATCGGTGAGCTCATATATGGAAGGCACAGATTCATCAGAAGAACGTCGTAACGGCCTGGCTGGAATGCAGAGATTGGATCACTTAGGGCAGCATCGAGTATCATGATGTCACGCGATTTTGCGGATTCGGCTATGACATGATCGAGAGGAATGGCGTCAACCTCATGGCCCTGCGCGACGAGAGCCGCCTCAGTTTTACCCATATCACACCCGACGGAAAGCACCCTGCATCGCCGGTTTGGCATTGCGCGTGCAACGCTCGCAAACGCGGGTGTGAAATAGCTGCGGTCGTAGCGGCTCGAATGATCCGACTTGACCGTTCCGTCAATAAGAGAGGTTCGCAGATGGTCGTTCTTGGGGATTGTCAGCAATTTTTCAATCTGAAGGTCCATCTCCACTTTCGGCAGACCAATGCGACCGATGTATTTGTTTGGAAGGTGGTGTAAGCTGAAATCTGAGAGCCGCGAAACGTTGATGACTTTTTTCAAACCACAACGCGTGTATGGATCGGTCGCGGCCGAACAAAGCATATCGTAACGGCCAGAATGGGGCTGCACGAGAAACCCACCAGAGGCAATACAACGCTTCAGTTTATCGCGGGAAAGAATGTAGGCCGCGGAATGTTCGTTGGTGAAATTCGCGAAAACCTCTCCGCCTGCGAGTAGGACCGAACTGGGATCCCAATGATAGGTAGCGTGGACGGTCGAGTAGTGCCAAGCCCCGCTCGCGTCGATCTCGTGCCGCATGAAACCGGCGACGTGGTCCGGCGGCAGCACAGCTTCTGCGCCGAGGTAGTTTTCCACATGGGTCTCTAGTATGTGGGTATCGTCCTCAGAATATATGAAGACATCGTAGTCGTCCTGACGGTCCGCAAAGATCTGACGATGCGCGAAGGGCAGAGACCACGGATTGCTTGTCGGCAGGCCGACGGCAACTTCGATCGACGTGCCAAAGTTCTTGTCCACGTTAGACAGGATAACGATATCGACCTGATACCGCGAGAACCCTCGGTAAGTATCAATCAGGGTCTGCACATATGACGTATTCGAGTCACCGTAGTTGGCGATTGCAACCAAGATCTTCACGATCAAGCACTGCCGTCCGAATGGGGCTGTGGGCGGTTGTTCGCAGAGATACTGCGCGCGCTCTCGCTCCAGCTTGGTCGGAAGCCAAGCGAATATTTCAGATCAATATATATCCACTTCGGATCGCGGATTAGCATCTTGCGCAGCATCCTGCGGCAGAGATCGCGCTCTTTCCTATCGTCCACCAGCTCGTCGATTGCCTGGAACAGATTACGAATGTGCTTTATGCGCAGGCTTAACTCATTATCGAATAACGGCAAACCTTGTTTGGAAGATGTGTTGAACCATCTGCGGCGATCGGCGTGGCTGGCCTGTGCTGCGGTAGATATGCCCGGATGGACCCGTCGCTCAAACAGTTTTTCAGGCAGTCGGATGAATTTTCCAAGCAACGCAAGATGCGCTAGCAATATCAGATCCGAGGCTAAAAAGTCTTGAATAAGGCGGGTGCGGCGTAATTTATTGATTCGAATGATGCCAAAGATTGGGTTGCAAAGCCCACGTCGCCGCATGAAATTCTGCTTAAGGTATGCCTCCAGACGCGCACTTGGAGTGTTTTGTGGTAGGTCGAGACCGTCATCGAAAAGGCCGATCTCATGTCCGGATCCGTCGATCACGGATGTCATGGGGTAGGCCAACACCGCATCGGCATCGAGTTGCATCGCGGTCATGCAATGGCTCAGGAATCCCGGCAGTAGATTGTCGTCATGTGCCTGCCATTTGAAATATGGCCCACGCGCCAACTCAACAACAAGGTTATAGTTAGGAGCCGCTCCAAGATTACTTTCTTGCCGAATATAGCGGATTCGGGAATCCTTTGCGGCGAAGGTTTGGCATATTTCTCCGGTCCCGTCCGTGGAAGCATTGTCGCTGATAATTAGTTCAAAATCCTCGAAATCTTGATCAAGGATGGATTGCACGCTCTCAGCCAAATAATTTTCGCCATTATAGACTGGCAGCCCAATACTTAACTTTGGGTATAGCATTTTGAGTTCACTCACAAAATTTGCTGTGGATACACGCTTCGAAGGGCCGACTTGGTAACCAGACTCACAATAACGCATAGCATGCAAAATTTTGATGCCGGATTTTCATCGCTGGCAAGTCTATTCCGTCATAATCGCTTTTATATATTTCGACGGGCGCCCAGAAGTCGCGAAGGAAGACGATGCCCGAATCCCGCGACCCCACAACGCGTCTGACCCATGACGAAGCAACGGGAAAGACTTGCCACGCTGCATGACCGCCGTTCATGGCCTCTTGGATTTGGTTAAAAGGAAATCCATCAACCGAGCGAGGCATACTCTGGAACTACCAGGCACACCGTCCGAATGCTTACTTGAGCTTCCTGCCGATTTTCTTTTCAGGGCAAAAGCGCCGTTGCGCAAGCATGCTACACCGAAGCGGCGACAGCAGCCTTACGACGCCTTCCCGCAAAAGCAAGTCCGGCCAAACCTGTCAACAGCAAAAGTCCTGCAGCCGGCAACGGCACCGCGGACACTGTCACAAGGTTTTGTTTGCCGCTCTGGCTTTCTAGAAAGAGAAGGTTCCATTGACGGCCGTCATCGTAGGCTGCTGCGGCAGTCAAATATGATTCGGCCAAAGCAAAGGCGGAACCTGCGCCGTACCCTGCAACACCCCGAAAATCGTCGTTCGCCGCCGTGTTGTTGGTCAGGCTGTAGTCGTCATCATAGAGCACTTCCCATAGCGCCATCTGAAACCCCGCCGACCGATTCCTGTCATCTGCAAGGCCTTCGAAGTAGTTGGCGTCAAAGAGGCCCTGAACACGAGCCATCTCGCTTGCGTCCAAACCATAGCTATTGCTGAAGGGCGTATCAGTCGTCTCGTAAGGATAAGTGATTCCGGACCCAGTGCCCAACCAGCTTGTAAGGTCCAGGCACCACGCTACGAAATTGCCCAAGAGGCTACCCGGCGTAGTGTCGAGCATATCAAATGCCCCGGCCAAAACGTTATCAGGCAGCGCGCCGCCTCCGATGGGGTCAACCGGCGATTCGACAATTTGCAAGGTCCTGTAACCAGATTGAGGCCCAAGATACTCGAGATTGAGCGGGGTCGCCCCGGCAGAACCAGCGGCGACACAAAGCCCTGCAGCGCCAATGACGGACAAAAATCGGCTTCTAATCATGACCAAGCTTCACTTCCAAAATTACCACAGCAAAACAGTCGCAAGCCGCGGACGGCACACACACTACAGATGAAAGTAACTGAAAAGGCCGCCTTAGAAAAGACATATTTGATCATGCTCGAAATTGCCATCTGTCTAAGAACACGGCGTCTTATCCGTGAAAAATCCGGACAGTTGCCAAAAAACATGTTAAGGTTGTTTGCTGTAGGGGCATACTTCTTATGGGCGAAAAGAACCTATAAAATTAGAAATGTTCAATTCTGCGTGGCGCCTGATCATATCGCAGTCAACAGGGCCAATGGCGGCGCGCCGCGCTTCGGGCAAGAAGAACCGTTATAGTGGCAAGATTTAGGTTCTAGGGTCGAGATGCTTTCATTTCCAACGCACTACGTGATTCACGGCTCGGAAAACCGAACTGTGACATGATCCACCGTGTCTTGCCGACCGGCGATCAGACGGCCAAGCTTGCCCCTGTCTTCTCAAAGTCGCACGGCAAGCCGCGGACCGATGACAGACGGGGGTGGAGCAGG
>NZ_FTOQ01000008.1 GCF_900156805.1 Roseivivax lentus
ATCGCCGCCGTCAGCGTGGTCTTGCCGTGGTCGACGTGACCGATCGTGCCGATGTTGCAGTGCGGCTTCGAGCGGTCGAACTTTTCCTTTGCCATGATATGGCCTCCTGTTCTTTTGCGGATGGTGGGCTTTCGCCCACCCTACAATGGTGGGTAGGGCGGGGTTTCCCCCGCCACCCGGCTTATGCGTATTTCGCCTGGATCTCGTCGGAGATGTTCTGCGGAACCGGATTGTAATGGTCGAACTGCATCGTGAACTGCGCGCGGCCCGAGGACATCGAGCGCAGGTTGTTGATGTAGCCGAACATGTTGGCCAGCGGCACCATCGCATGGATCGCCACGGCATTGCCGCGCGGCTCCTGCCCGGTCACCTGGCCCCGGCGGGACGTCAGGTCACCGATGATGTTGCCGGTGTAATCCTCGGGCGTCACGACCTCGACCTTCATCATCGGCTCGAGGAGCTTCGCGCCGGCCTTCTTGAGGCCTTCGCGCATGCCCATCCGTGCCGCGATCTCGAACGCGAGAACCGAGGAGTCCACGTCGTGGAACTTGCCGTCGATCAGCGCGACCTTGAAGTCGATCACCGGGAAGCCCGCGAGCGGACCGGAATCCATCACCGACTTGATGCCCTTTTCGACACCGGGGATGTATTCCTTCGGCACCGCGCCGCCGACGATCTTGCTCTCGAACGAGTAGCCTTCGCCCGGCTCTGTCGGCGAAATCACCAGCTTGACCTCGGCGAACTGACCCGAACCACCCGACTGCTTCTTGTGGGTGTAGGTATGCTCGACCTCGTGGCCGATGGTTTCACGGTAAGCCACCTGCGGCGCGCCGATATTGGCCTCGACCTTGAACTCCCGCTTGAGGCGGTCGACGAGGATGTCGAGGTGAAGTTCACCCATGCCCTTCATGATGGTCTGGCCCGACTCGATGTCGGTCTCGACCTTGAAGGACGGGTCCTCGGCGGCAAGCCGCTGCAGACCGGCGGACATCTTCTCCTGGTCGGCCTTCGTCTTGGGCTCGACGGCGATCTCGATCACCGGATCGGGGAAGGTCATCGTCTCGAGCACGACCTGCTTCTGCGGATCGCAGAGCGTGTCGCCCGTGGTCGTGTCCTTCAGGCCCGCGATGGCGATGATGTCGCCGGAACCGGCCCAATCGATCTCTTCGCGCGAGTTCGAGTGCATCATCATCATCCGGCCGATGCGCTCTTTCTTGCCCTTCGTCGAGTTCATCACCGAACCGCCCTTCTCGAGGAGGCCCGAATAGATGCGGGTGAAGGTCAGCGAGCCGACGAACGGGTCGTTCATGATCTTGAACGCGAGGCCCGCGAAGGGCTGCTCGTCGCCGGGGCGGCGTTCGATGTTGCGCGTCTCGGTCTCGTCATCCGGTGCGAAGCCCATGTAGGGCGGCACGTCGAGCGGACCCGGCAGATAGTCGATCACGGCGTTCAGCAGGGGCTGCACGCCCTTGTTCTTGAACGCGGAACCGGCCAGCACCGGAACGAAGGACATCGACAGCGTGCCCTTGCGGATCAGCGCCCGCAGGGTCGGCAAATCGGGCTCTTCGCCTTCGAGGTACTTCTCCATCGCGTCGTCGTCCATTTCGACGGCGAGCTCGACGAGATTGGCGCGATATTCCTCGGCCTTGTCCTTCATCTCGTCGCGGATGTCCTGGATGACCCAGGATGCACCGAGATCCTCGCCCTTCCAGACCCATTCCTTCATGGTCACGAGGTCGATGATGCCCTCGAGCTGATCCTCCGCCCCGATGGGCAGCTGGATCGGCGCCGGGGTCGCACCGGTGCGGTCCTTGATCATGTGGACACAGTTGTAGAAGTCCGCGCCGATCTTATCCATCTTGTTGACGAAGACGATCCGCGGGACCTTGTAGCGGTCGGCCTGACGCCACACCGTTTCGGTCTGCGGCTCGACGCCCGCATTCGCGTCCAGAACGGCAACCGCACCGTCGAGCACGGCCAGCGAACGCTCGACTTCGATGGTGAAGTCCACGTGTCCGGGCGTGTCGATGATGTTGAAGCGGAACTTGGCTTCCTGCGGCGTGTCGCCGTAGATGCCGGTCGGGTTCTCGCCGTCCTCGGTACGGAACCAGAAGGTCGTGGTCGCAGCGGAGGTGATGGTGATGCCCCGCTCCTGCTCCTGCTCCATCCAGTCCATGGTCGCGGCGCCGTCATGGACTTCGCCGATCTTGTGGGACTTGCCGGTGTAGAACAGGATGCGCTCGGTGCAGGTGGTCTTGCCTGCATCGATATGCGCCATGATCCCGAAGTTCCGGTAGCGGTCGAGAGTGTATTCGCGTGCCATTGGGAATGGTCCTCAGGCTAGATTGTTATTACCAGCGGTAGTGGCTGAACGCCTTGTTGGCATCGGCCATCTTGTGCGTGTCTTCGCGCTTCTTCACCGCGGAACCGCGGGACTGAACCGCGTCCAGAAGCTCGCCCGCGAGGCGCTCTTCCATGGTGTTCTCGTTGCGGCCGCGCGACGCGATGATGAGCCAGCGGATGGCCAGCGCCTCACGGCGCTCGGGACGCACTTCGACGGGCACCTGGTAGGTGGCACCACCGACGCGGCGCGAGCGGACCTCGACGGCGGGCTTGATGTTGTCGAGCGCCTCGTGGAACACCTCGACGGGTGCCCGTTTGATCTTGCCTTCGACGCGATCGAGCGCGTTGTAGACGATCCGCTCGGCGACGGATTTCTTGCCGTCGACCATCAGGTTGTTCATGAACTTGGTCAGCACCGTGTCGCCATATTTGGCGTCGGGCAGAATCTCGCGCTTTTCGGCGGAATGACGACGGGACATGGTGTAATCCTCTTACTTCGGACGCTTGGCGCCATATTTCGAACGGCGCTGCTTACGGTCCTTGACGCCCTGGGTATCCAGCACACCGCGCAGGATGTGGTAGCGCACACCGGGAAGGTCCTTCACACGACCGCCGCGGATGAGCACGACAGAGTGCTCCTGCAGGTTGTGGCTTTCGCCCGGAATGTAGCTGATGACCTCGTAGCCGTTGGTCAGACGCACCTTGGCCACCTTCCGCATCGCCGAGTTCGGCTTCTTCGGCGTGGTGGTGTAGACGCGCGTGCACACGCCCCGCTTCTGCGGGCACTGCTCGAGGTGCTGCGACTTCGAGCGCTTGACTTTGGGCTGCCGCGGTTTGCGGATCAGCTGCTGAATCGTTGGCATTCCGGATTCCCCGTATAGCTCACATATGGGTGCGCAAGGCCCGGGCCCGGCGCGGTTTCTCTGGGTCGGCATGCCCGCGCGTCCGCGGGAACACCTGCTGTCTCGCTGAGAGGGCCTCCGGGGCGCCTGAATGGCTGCGCCGCCGTCTCCGGTCTGGTCCCCGCCATGGCCACGATAGCCCGACGCAAAAAGCCGCATTCGTTCCCTCATCTCGGGAACGACGCGGGAGATACCAGAGGATCGGGGCAACAGGGCCCGGATCATGACCGCTTCTCGTCTGTATGGTCAGACCGGATGCCACGTGGCAGGCCGGTCAGGATGGGCGGCGTATATGGGGAGTCGGGTACCTTGTCAACAGCCCGGGGGACACAGTTCCCGGCAGCGATTTCGCCCTGCAGGGACGGGCCTTGCCCGCATCGCCGCCCGCTGTCAGCCTGCGCCCCGAAGGCACGGTTTCGCGCGAGGCACAATCGACATGCAGGTGATCGGATTCTGCCGCTTCTCCTATCCCGCCGAGGGCGGCTTCCAGGTCGAGCATGACGACCTCGCCGCGCGCATGGCCTATCTCTACGCCCCCGCGCGGCTCGATGAAAGGTTGCGGCTCTTCGAGACGATCTGCCTGCCCTCCATCGCCGCGCAGACCGATCCCGACTTCACCTTCGTCATTCTGATCGGCGACAGCCTGCCCGAACCCGCCAAGGCGCGGCTCGAGGCGCTGGTGGCGGGCGTGCCGCAAGCGGTGATCGACGCCCGCCCGCCCGGCGCCCATCGCAAGGTCTGCCAGGACGCCATCAACGCCGCCCGATCCGACATGGCCGCGCCCTGCCTGCAGTTCCGCCATGACGACGACGATGCCATCGCGGTGGATTTCGTGGCCGCGCTGCGGCAGGCGGCGGCGGATTGCGCGGCGCTTTGCGCGGCGCACCGGCTCGTCGGGTTCGACTGGAACCGCGGCCACCTGGTCAGCGCCGATGCGCAGGGGCTCTGCGCCGAGCCCGTGGTGCATCCCTATTGGGGGGTGGCGCAGGCCCTCCACGTGCAGGGCGGCGTGCGGCAGAGCGTGATGAATTTCGGTCATCAGAAGATCGCCCTGCACATGCCGACGGTGACCTTCAACGCGCCCGACATGTATCTGCGCGGCCATAACGGCTTCAACGATTCGCGCCAGAAGGCGCATGTGAAGCCGCATCCCCTGCCCCGGCTCGATGCCGCGGGCGAGGACGCGATGCGCGCGCGCTTCAACGTGGACGCGGACCGGATCCGGCAGGTATTCGCGTCTGCGTCCGGACCGCGCGCCCGCGCCTGAGGGTGAAGACGCCCGCGCCGACGATGATCGCCGCACCCGCGAAGGTCAGCGGCTCGGGCCATTCGCCGAAGACCGCCCAGCCCAGCACCAGCGCCCAGATGAGCGAGGTATAGCGGAAGGGCGCCACCGCCCCCACATCGCCCACCCGCATCGCCGCGACCGACAGGAAATAGCCCGCGGTCACGAAAAGCGCCGAGCCCAGCACCAGCCCCGACAGGCGCGGCGTCATCGGCGACCAGCCCTGCACCGCCGTCAGCCCGACCGAGAACAGCGTCACGGCGATGGCCGCCGACAGCGTCACCAGCAGCGACGGCACCGCGACCGACATCCGCCGCGTCACCAGATCGCGCAGGGTCACGAAACCCACCGCGATGAGCACGTAGACCGAGGCCAGCGTGAAATCCCCGGTGCCGGGCCGGGTGATCAGCAGCATGCCGACAAAGCCCGCCGCGATGGCCGACCAGCGCCGCCAGCCCACCGCCTCGCCAAGAAACAGCGCGGCACAGAGCGTCACGGTCAGCGGCACCGATTGCAGGATCGCGGTCACGTTGGCGATGGGCAGCGCCAGAAGCGCGGTGAGGAAGAAATAGGCCGCGCCGATCTCGGCCGCGCAGCGCAGCGCGATCAGCCGCGCGTCGCGCGCGGGAACACGCCGCAGCGCATGGAAGCGGCGCGCGAGCAGCAACAGAACGGCGATGGCGATCACCCCGCGCAAGAGCAGGATCTGCCCCAGCGACAGGTCCGTCGCCGCCGCCTTCACGAAGACATCGTTGATGGTGAAGGCCGCCATCGAGGCCATCATCAGACCCGCCCCGCGGCGATTGTCGGCATCCGTGCTCATGGAGTTCGCTCTTAGACCTCCGCAAGTCCCGCGCAAGTGTTTTCAGGGCGGCGCGGAAAGGCTCGGCGCGGCGGGCTTGTCCGACCGTGGAGCCCGTGCGGCGCCCGGCCGCCCTGCCCCAAGTCCGAAAACACGGCACGACCGAACGCCACGAGCCTCGGCGGCGCAACCCACATATAGTGACGCTTGCCCCGCCCTGCGCCAGATGGTCTAATCCCTCTTCAACCCAACCACAGAATCCGGGACCGAGCAGCGCATGGCCGAAGACCTTCTCGCGGGGCACGAGCCCACCGATTACGACGCCTCCTCCATCGAGATCCTCGAAGGGCTGGAGCCCGTCCGCAAACGCCCCGGCATGTATATCGGCGGCACCGATGAACGCGCGCTGCATCACATGGTGGCGGAAATCCTCGACAATTCCATGGACGAGGCCGTCGCGGGCCACGCCAACCGCATCGAGGTGGAGCTGCTCGCGGACGGGTCGTGCCTGATCCGCGACAACGGGCGCGGCATCCCGATCGACCCGCATCCGAAGTTTCCCGACAAGTCCGCGCTCGAGGTCATTCTCTGCACGCTGCATGCGGGCGGCAAGTTCTCGGGCAAGGCCTACGAGACCTCGGGCGGCCTGCACGGGGTCGGCGCCTCGGTCGTGAACGCCCTGTCGGACCTGATGGTGGTCGAGGTGGCGCGCAACCGCGAGGTTTACGAACAGCGCTTCTCGCGCGGTGTGCCGCAGGGTCCGGTGGCCCGGATCGGCCAGGCCCCGAACCGGCGCGGCACGACGATCACCTTCCACGCGGACCCGGAGATCTTCGGGCATCACAAGCTCAAGCCCGCGCGGCTCTTCGCGATGGTCCGCTCCAAGGCGTATCTCTTCTCGGGCGTTGAGATCCGCTGGAAAACCGCCATCGACGACGGCGAGACCCCGAAAGAGGCCACGTTCCACTTCCCCGGCGGCCTCTCGGACTACCTGACCGAAAGCCTTGGCGGTGCGGCCACCTACGCCGCCGCCCCCTTCGCGGGCACGGTCGGTTTCCAGGAACGCTTCGGCAAGCCCGGCAAGGTGGAATGGGCGATCAACTGGACGCCGTCCCGCGACGGCTTCCTGCAAAGCTACTGCAACACGGTGCCGACCCCCGAAGGCGGCACGCACGAGGCGGGTTTTTGGGCCGCGATCCTCAAGGGCATCCGCGCCTACGGCGAACTGGCCAGCAACAAGAAGGCCGCCAACATCACCCGCGAAGACCTGGTGACGGGCGGTTGCGCGCTGGTCTCGTGCTTCATCCGCGAGCCGGAATTCGTGGGCCAGACCAAGGACCGGCTGGCCACGGTCGAGGCGGCGAAGCTCGTCGAAGGCGCGGTGCGCGACCATTTCGACAATTGGCTGGCCTCCGACACCAAGTCCGCGGGCGCGATCCTCGATTTCCTCGTGCTGCGCGCCGAGGAACGGATGCGCCGCCGGAAAGAGAAAGAGACCGCGCGCAAATCCGCCACCAAGAAGCTGCGCCTGCCCGGCAAGCTGACGGATTGCTCGTCGAAGACCCGCGAGGGCACGGAGCTTTTCATCGTCGAGGGCGATTCCGCAGGGGGTTCGGCCAAGGGCGCGCGCTTCCGCGAGACCCAGGCGCTGCTGCCGCTCAAGGGCAAGATCCTGAACGTGCTGGGCGCGGCCTCGTCGAAGCTGGGCTCGAACGCCGAAATCTCCGATCTCTGCGAGGCGCTCGGCGTGGGTCTCGGGACCAAGTTCAACCTCGACGACCTGCGCTATGAGAAGATCATCATCATGACCGACGCGGACGTCGACGGCGCGCATATCGCCTCGCTCCTGATGACGTTCTTCTTTTCGCAGATGCGTCCGCTGATCGATAACGGGCATCTCTACCTCGCCTGCCCGCCACTCTATCGCCTGACCCAAGGCGCCAAGCGCGTCTATGTCGCCGACGACGCCGAAAAGGAGCTTTGGCTCGAAAAGGGGCTCGGCGGGAAGGGCAAGATCGACCTGCAGCGCTTCAAGGGTCTCGGAGAGATGGACGCGAAGGACCTTAAAGAGACCACGATGGACCCCGCGACGCGCAAGCTGATCCGCGTGACCATCGACGAGGACGAGCCCGGCGAGACCGGCGATCTGGTGGAGCGGCTGATGGGCAAGAAGCCCGAGCTGCGGTTCCAGTACATCCAGGAGAATGCGCGGTTCGTGGAGGAGTTGGATGTTTGAGACTCAATTTAGATCAGGTATCTTTACCGCGCATCACCTACTAAATGCTGGGCGCGATTGAGCTGTGATACCTAAATATTGACAAGTCGGCAGGTATCTGGCTGAGTCGAGATAGCCCGAATCGACGGGGCAGACTGGAGCAGTCTCTTGACCAAGCTTTTGAATGTCCCTTGCCGAAGATCGAGAGCGGCAACTCGAGATGAGCGCCCAAAAGGGCTCAACTGGTAAGGTTTAAATCGCACCACGCTTTTGCCGAAGTGTGGTCCGCAACACCACGAATAAAGGCGCTTTGGCCCAACAGCGTGAAGCTCGCGGCCCCCGAGGCCCCTGGAAAAGGCTCGTAACCTCGCGGATAAGATCTTAGGCGCACCGTCTGGGCGTTCCCTGCTTGGCTCCAAGGCCCCACAAGTGTGGCAAACCCTTGAGGCTTGCAGGCGGAGAGAGACGGTGCGCCGCGCCGACATCTTCAAATAAAACAGCGCACCGTATCGAGCGCCGGTCCGGCGGGCTGGCGCTTAAACGGCTGAGGTCCGCACTTTACCTCCCCACATCATCGCGCCGCCGGAACCGCGCGCCAGCGGCCCCAAAGCGCCGGTCCGGTCGGGCCGGGCGCTTCACCGCCGCCAGACACGGAACACGCGGCGAAAATATCCCGCGCCGCAGCCCTTGCGCTGCACCCGTCGCCCTCCCCATTTCTAACGCGCAGCGCGCGTGGCGCGTCTGTCTCACCGGTGACATCGCCCTGACCTGTCAGGCAACCCTGCCCCTCTGAGCGCGACCCCGGGAGGCATTGGGCCTGCCGGAGCTACAAGGGAGACCTCCAATGTCCAAGAGCAAGAACCGCGGGAACCGCGAAGCGAAAAAACCCAAGAAGGAAAAGCCGAAGGTGCTTGCGACCGCGACCAGCGCGGCCGGCAAGTCGACGACGACCATCGCGGGCAAACCCGTCAAATAAGCCGCCTTGCGGCCGGCGCTCATGGCCTGCCCCCGGGGCGCGCGGGCCATGAGCGCACCCGGCATGATGCCATGACCCTGGCAACCAGTCCGGGGCGGTGCCGTTGCGCCCAAGAGATCACCCACCAAAACGTGAGCCGCCCCGCGCGCCGCCATGCTACGCTCACCGGATGCGCCACGTCCTCACAGCCCTCGCCCTCCTCGCCACGCCGCTTGCCGCGCAGGACACCGACCTCGAACTGGTCCTCCTCGCCGACGCCTCGGGCTCCATCGACGCCGCCGAGATCGCCTTCCAGCGCGAAGGCTACGCCCAGGCCATCACCGACCCCGAGGTGCTCGCCGCCATCGCCGACACCGCCTATGGCTCCATCGCCGTGACCTATGTGGAATGGGCCGCGAACCAGGCCGTGGTCGCGCCCTGGACCCGCATCGCCACCCTCGAACACGCCGAACGCTTCGCTGCCGACCTGCTGTCGAAACCGCGCCAGGCCTATGGGCGCAACGCCATCGGCTCTGCGCTTCTGGCGGGGCTCGAATTGATGGAGACCAACGATATCGACGGCTGGCGCCGCGTCATCGACTTCTCGGGCGACAGCGTCAACAACTATGCCGGCCCCTCCATCGCCGACGCCCGCGCGCAGGTGCTGGCCGCGGGCGTCACCATCAACGCCCTGCCGATCCTCAGACCCGACGATCCGGGCCGCGCCCATGGCGGGCTCGAAGCCGCCTACGAGGCCCAGATCATCGGCGGAATGGGGGCCTTCGTGGTCACCGCCGAAAGCCGCGCAAGCTTCGCCGAGGCGGTGAAACGCAAGCTTATCCTCGAGATCTCGGGCACCCACGCCCTGCCCCGCCATGCCGAACGGTGACGGGCTTGCCGCGCCCGCCGCTTTGCGGTTCCATGCCCGCCATGCGCCCGATCCTGTTTCTCGCCCTCGCCCTTCTCGCCACGGCCTGCGGCCGCCCGCTGACCGACAACGAGACGGCCTTCGCCCGCGCGCTGCACGGCGACGCGATCAACCCCGCGCGCGTGCGTTTCCATGACGGGCATTTCGCGGGCTCCTACAATTACACCCGCCCGGCGCGGCCCCGCGTCACCTGCCAGGAACGCATCTTCCCGCCGCGATCGGGCGAGGTCACGGTGTCGCCCGGCGCCACCACCTTCTTCAACCGCGTGCTCTACCGCGAGGACCTCTACCGCGACGATTTCCTCGGCGAATTGCCGGAGGTGATCGACCTTTTCGACGCGATGCTCTTCGCCCACGAGATGACTCATGTCTGGCAGTGGCAGAACCGCGACCGCACCGGCTTCACGCCGTGGCGCGCGGCGCTGGAACACACGGCCTCCGCCGACCCCTATCTCTTCGAGACGGACCAGGGCGATTTTCTCGATTACGGCTATGAACAGCAGGGCTCCATCGTCGAGGAATACGTCTGCTGCCGCCTGCTCGACCCGGATGCCCCGCGCACCGCGCGGCTGCACCGGATGATCGCGGGGGCGATGGATATCTCGGCGCTCGACACGGTTCTGAACGCGCCGCGTATCCGCATTCCCTGGGCGGAGGCCGAGACGGAGAATATCTGCCACGCGGAGTGAGGCGCGACGCGCCCCCGGCCGGGCGCGCCCGATCAATCCTGCAATGTCATCAGGTAGGCCGCGATGTCCGCGATCGGCGCGGGCATCATCACCGGCTGGCCCGACGCGGTCTTCAGCGCGACCGATTGCACCCCTTCGAAAAAATCGCCGTAGACCGGCATGGGCGAGCCATGCGCGATCAGCGGATCGCGCCCGTCGATGCGCATCACGACCCGCACCAGCGGGAATTTCCCGTCCTCGGCCGCGGACAGCGCCGTGAGGTCGGTGGGCTGGATCAGGAGCGCGGGCGCCATCGGCCCGCCCCCCGTCGCATCGAGACCGTGACAGGTGGCGCAATGCCGCGTGAACAGGGCCTCGCCCGCCTCGAGGTCCTGCGCCGCCAGCGCGACAGGCCAGAGAAACGAGACGCTCAGACAGATGGACAGCACGAGCAACCGGCGCATTGGGGCATCCTTTCGTGACGGGACGCTGCAGCCTGCGGCCGAATCCGCGCCGGCGTCCTTGATCCGCGTCAAGAACCGGCGCGATGCACCGCCCGTACGGCAAAAAGGCGGCTCGGGGGCCGCCTCTTGCAGGGATCGTCGCGATGGCGCGGGCTCAGAGCTTGGCGAGCCACTCGTCGAACTCACGCTCCGCCTCTTCGCGGGTCTTGCCGTACTTGGCCTGGATCTTGCCGATCAGCTGCTCGCGCTCGCCGCGGGTCTCGGCGACCTCGTCGTCGCTCAGATCGCCCCATTGCTCGCGGATATGGCCTTTCATCTCGGTGAAGCGGCCCTTCAACTCGTCCATGTTCATGTCGTCTCTCCTTCAGTTTCCTGAAGGACCAACGGGCCGGCACGGCGCGCTGTTCCGTCTTCGCGAAAAAATACGACTCTCGGGGTAATCTTATTCCTCCATGTCGCCATGCACCGCGAAGGCCTCGAGCTCGGCCTCCTGCGGCTCGATCACGCGGTAGGCCTCGCGCACCCCCGCATCGGTCAGCTCGCGCGACACGGTCAGGATGGTGTTCGGATTGAAATCGGCGCACATCTCGGCCATTTCGGCGATCTCGGCCTCGGCCACCGCGCGCGCATCCTCGATCGAGGGCGCGCCGTAGATGGCGACGAAATGCTCGGCCAGCCCCTCCACGAGGCGCACGCGCTCGGCCTCCTCGATCTGGGTGACGGCGATGAAGGTCACCCGCCCGAAGGTCTCGAGCCCGAGCCAGCCATTGGCGAAGGCCTGCCGCGCCTTGCCCTCGAGGTCGCCCTCGCCCCAGTTGGAAAACTCGAAACCGCCCGAGATGCACCATTCCCCGGTGCGCGCGGGGCTGGCGAAGACACGGGTGTCGCTTTCGTCGAAATGGATCGCACGGGCGAGGTTCATCAGGGCTGCTCCATCATGAGGGAGAGGGGAAGAAGATGCGTCGTGCCGTCCGCTTTCACAAGCGCGCCGAGCCGCTCGTCGAGGCCCAGGAAATGCCCGCTGCGGCCCGCCAGCGTGACCTCCTCGCCAAGCTGCCAGACCAGCCCGGAATATTCCCGGTGCAGCCCCGAAAGGCCGTCCGTGTCCCAGTCATGCAGCCAGTGCAGAAGGTGCCGCGCATAACTTTCGAGGACCGGCATCGGGGTCAGGTTGCCGCAGCCCTCCGCATGGAGCGTGGTCTCGTCGGGATGCATCCCGCCATCCGCGTCGCGCGGCACGAAATGCAGATCCAGCGTCACCACCAGCCAGTCCGGCGCGGCGTCATCGGCCGAGGCCGGCGCGATCATGGCGATGCGCCCGGCGCGCCCGCCATTGACATGGACCGAACCGTCCCAGCCGAGATGCACCGCCACCTCCGGCGGCGCGACGCTGCCCAGCGCGTTCTGCAGCGCGACACCCGCGAGCGGCAGCATCACCGCCGCCTCTTCCCGGGGCCGGTCGGGGGCGAAGACGATGGCCGCATGCAGGTCCTCGGCCAGCGCATCATACAGGATCAGCCCGGGATCAGCCCCCGCCTCGGCGGCGCGGATCGCGGCGGCGCGCGGCGCCTCGCCCGCCACCGCCCGGCCGGTCAGCAGCGGCGGGAAATCCGGCGCGCCCCCGCCCATGCCGTCACGCATGCCCGTTCCTGATGAGGTCGCGCGCCACGGTCCGGAAGGCCTGCGCCTGCGTGCTGTCGGGCTTGGAGACGACGATCGGCGCGCCGCCATCGGACGCGGTGCGGATATCGAGATGCAGCGGGATCTCCGCCAGAAGCGGCGCCCCCAGCTTCTCGGCCTCGCGGGCGACGCCGCCATGGCCGAAGATGTGTTCCTCGTGCCCGCAATTGGAGCAGATATGCGTCGACATGTTCTCGATCATGCCGATCAGCGGCACCTTGAGCTGGGTGAACATGTCGATGCCCTTGCGCGCGTCGATCAGCGCCACGTCCTGCGGGGTCGAGACGACGATGGCGCCGTCCACCTGGAACTTCTGGGACAACGTCATCTGCACGTCGCCGGTGCCCGGCGGCAGGTCCACGATGAGCACGTCGAGCGCGCCCCATTGCACCTGGTTCATCATCTGCTGCAGCGCGCCCATCAGCATCGGCCCGCGCCAGACGACGGCCTGGCCCTCGTTCATCATGAGACCGATGGACATCATGGTGACACCGAAATTCCTGAGCGGCAGGATGGTCTTGCCATCGGGGCTCGCGGGCCGGCCCGAGACGCCCAGCATGCGCGGCTGCGAGGGCCCGTAGACATCCGCATCGAGCAGGCCGACGCGGCGCCCTTCGGCGGCCAGCGCACAGGCGAGGTTCGACGACACGGTCGACTTGCCCACGCCGCCCTTGCCCGAGGCCACGGCGAGGATGCGGTCGATCCCCGGCACCTTCTGCGGCCCCTTCGGCTTGGGCTTGGCGCCGGTGCCCAGGTCGGGCGGCGGCTTCGGCGCGGAATGCGCGGTCATCACCACCGAGACCTTCTCGGCCCCCAGCGCCTTGACCGCGGCCTCGGCGGCCTCGCGCACCGGCCCATAGGCCGCGCCCTTGTCGCCCGGCACCTCGAGGACGAAGCGCACGGCGCCGGTCTCCTCGACATTCAGCGCCTTGACGCGGTTCGCACCGACGATGTCGCCGCCGGCGGGATCGGAAATGCCTTTGAGTGCGGTCAGAACCGCGTCGCGTGTCAGAGCCACTTTTGTGCTTATCCCTTGATTGTGCCGGTCACGGTATGGGTCAGGTCGAGCCCCTCGATCGTCAGGGTCACCCGCGCCTCGAAGCTTTCGCCCTCGATGCCGCCCTTGGCCGCGACCGCGTCCTCGATGGCCTTCTGCGACGTGACACCCACCTGCTTCAGGAACTTCCGCATCGACATGTTCAGTTCTTCGTTCATCGCCTGGCCTCCCCCATCAAAGCGTTGACCTCTGTAGGATAGGCCCACTAGCCTTGCAAGCCACGACACCACCGGCAGGGAGGGCCGGATGCGCCTCATCACCGTTCTGTGCGCGCTCCTCGCGGGCGGCCCGGCTCTCGCCGAGGCCGACAAGCGCTTCACCCTCGCCGCGCCCGCCGCGCTGGAAGACAGCGGCCTGCTCGATTTCCTGCTGCCGCGCTTCGCGCTCAAGACCGCGACGCGGATCACCCGCGGCGCCGATCCCGCCAGCGCCGACGCGGTCTTCGGCGACGGCGGCGCCGCGGTCTTCGAAGGGCCCGACCGGGTCTGGTCGCTGGCGGTCTCGGACGACCCGGATGCGCAGGCCTTCGCGGACTGGCTCGGCTCCGATATCGGGCGCGCCACCGTGGCGGCCTTCACGCGCGACGGCCGGGCGCCCTTCTCACCCGAGTTGAAGGTTGCGGTCGCGGTCAAGGCGCTCGAATTCGACGGCGACGCCGCGACCGGTGCCGACCTCTCGCTCAGCCTCTGCGGACGCTGTCATGTGGTGGGCGCCATCAACCGGATGAATTCCATCGGCTCGACCCCGTCCTTCGGCATGCTGCGCACCCTGCCCGACTGGTCCCGCCGCTTCGAGGGCTTCTACGCGCTCGCCCCGCACCCGGCCTTCACCCAGATCGCCGAGGTGACCCCACCCTTCGACCCGCGCCGCCCCTCGCCCATCGCGCCGGTCGAGATGACGCTGGACGAGCTCGACGATATCCTGGCCTTCGTCGCCGCGATCCCGCCCGCCGATCTCGGCGCCCCGGTGCAATCCCGCTGAGCGCCGCAACCCCGACCGGACCCACGCGCGCCCAGACAGGCCGAACACGCCCGGGCCATTCCGGCGTCCCGCGCCGACGCCCCGGGCGCCCCGCCCTCTCACGATCGGACCGGAAATACCTCCGGAGGTCTGGAGGCAGCGCCTCCAGCGCGGCCGGAGGCCGCGATCCCCCGCGCCGCAGGCCGCGCGATCAGTGATCGCGCCGCTTCGAGGGCCCCTCGGCGATGTAATCCTCCGAGGTCCGCACGCGCGGACGCTCGCCCGCGGCGAAGGGATTATTGGTCGAGTGGAACTGCGCCTTGACCCGGCAATCGTCGCACATCTGGATCATCCGCACCGCGTCCGGGTTCGCGAACATCGCATGGTTCCCGGCGAGCTTCTCGGTGATCCGGTCGATGGTGGATTTCACCCCGAAGAGCGATCCGCATTCGATGCAGGCGAAGGGCTCCTCCTCGTTCAGCACGACCTGGGAGAGGGCCTGGTCGGTGACGTTCATCCTCGGGGCCAGCGTGATCGCCTTTTCCGGGCAGATGGTCGCGCAGAGCCCGCATTGCAGGCAGGCATCCTCCTGGAACAGCAGCTGCGGCTTGTCGGGATTGTCGCCGAGCGCCCCCGACGGGCAGAGCGACACGCAGGACAGGCACAGCGTGCAGGCCTCCTGATCGACGAGCACCGCGCCATAGGGCGCGCCTTCGGGCAGCGCGATGATTTCCGCCTCGGGCTGCAGCGCCTTGGCGGCGACACGGGTGACCTGCCGCCGCGTGCCGAGCGGCAAGGCCGGGGCCGCCAGCGCCGCCGCCGCCCCGCCATATAGCGCCTCGGGCAGCGCGTCGGGATCGGCGAGATCGAGCAGGCGCACCGCCTCGGTGCCGCACAGCGCGTTGGCCAGCGCCGCCTCGCCCTCGGGCGTGGCACGCTCCGTCCGCGGGCTGAGCAGGATGTCGACCCGGGCGAACCCCGCCGCCAGCGCCGCCACCATCTCCGCATGGCCGAACCGCGCGATGGCATCGGCCTCGAAGGGGATGACATCGGCGGGCAGGCCGCGTCCGAACCGCGCGGCAAGGCGGATCATCTCGCCGCCATGCGCGGCGTCATGGACCAGAAGCCGCGGCGCCCCGCCGCCCGCGGCGCGATAGGCCCGCGCCAGCACGTCGAGCCTGCGGAAGACCGTCGCGACCGGCGGCGCGTCGTAGCTGATCGCCCCCGAGGGACATAGCGCCGCGCAGGCGCCGCAGCCCGCGCAGACCATCGGATCGACGCTGACGTGATCGCCCTCGGGGCTGATCGCGCCGGTCGGGCAGATGTCGAGGCACTTCGAACACCCGGTCTGCCCGGCGCGCGAATGGGCGCAGAGCGCGGGTTCGGCGCGGATATAGAGCGGCTTCTCGAAGGTGCCGACCATCTGCGCCGCCTGTGACGCCGCCTCGGCCAGCGCGACGGGCCGCGCGGGATCGGCGCGCAGATACCCCTCGCGCTTCTCGGGGGCCGGAAAGAGCGGCGTACCCCCCCGGAGATCGAGGATGATGTCGCACTCCGCCGACGCCCCGTCGCGGGGCTGGCCGAAACCGAAGGCGCCGCGCCCGCCGGGCACCAGTTCGCGGAAGCCGTCGATGCGCACGGAAAAGCCGCCCAGCGCGCCCGAGGCCCGCACGACGTGCCCGCGCACCACGTCGAAGCGCCGGTCGACCGGCGGCTCGGTCTCGTCGCCCTGCAGCACCGTGACGGCCAGCTGATCGGCCAGCGTCGCGGCGGTCTCGAAGGCCGCCGTGCCGTCGCCCAGGATGAAGCAGGTGCCCTCCGAGGTCACGTCGCGGCTGCGCGCGGGCGGAACCTCGATCAGCGCCTCGGCGGCCAGCGCGGCCTGTTTCGGCGCGGCGCGCGCGCCCTCGTCAGACCAGCCCGCCCGGTCGCGCAGATCGACGAAGCCCGGCGCATCCACGCCCAGCTCCTCGGCCAGCATCTCGAAAAAGGCGCTTTCCTGCTGGCAGGCGATGAGCACCTCGCCCTCCGCCAGCGCCTTCGCGGTGGCCTCGGCCTCTTCCTGGCAAAGCGCGCGATGCACCCGGCCGACCTCCAGCCCGGTCGCGGTCGCAAGTGTCGCCGGGTCCAGGTGCTGCGAGCCCAGACAGTCGCAGATCAACAGGCGTTTCACGATATTCCCTCCCCATCGTGACGCGTCCCGGCCCGCGCGCGGCGGAGCGATCCACAGGGCGGCGCGGGCTCGGGAAATTGTGATTTTCGATAGCGGCCCGATGGCGTATACACAAGACAAGGCTCAAAAAGAACGACATGACAGGGCCCATGGGAGAGACCGCTATATCCTTCACCGACCGCAAGGCGGCGAGCGTCCCCGTCGGGGTGATCGTCGAACGACGCCCCGGGGTCACCCGCTGGGTGCGCGAAATCTGGCAGCCCAAGGCGCTGTTGCCGCAGGCGCCGCCGGCCGATTGGCGCGAGCTGCGCCGCGATGGCGGGCGCATCGAATACCATGCCGCGACCGTGCCGCTCACGCTCTATCGCGGCGAGGCGGAGGCCTATCGCGTGGCGCTCAGCGAACCGGTACCCGCGGCCTACGTGGTGCTGCGTCCCTCGGCGCGCGAGGGCTTTCCGTGGTATGTCCATCTGGTGACCGCGTCGCCGCACGAGGCCGCCCTGTTCCAGCAATCCGGCGACGAGATCGTGGAAAAGGTGGCGCTGCCCGATGACCTCGTCGGATGGGCCGGGCGCTGGGTCGAGGCGCATTACCACGAGGAGCCCTTCGTGAAACGCAAGCGCCGCCGCGCGGAAGGCCCCGAGGCCGACAGCCCGCTCGGCGATCCGCGCATCTCCAAGCCCACCGACATCTACCGCGCGCCCACCGAACGGCGTCACGGGGGCGGATCATGAGCCGCCCGCGCGATTTCTGGTCCCGCCGCAAGGCCCGGGTCGAGGCCGAAGCGGCCGAGGACGCCCGCAGGGCGGAGGAGGTGCGCGCCGACGCCGTGGCGGGCGAGCTGGCCGAGAAGACCGACGCCGAGATCCTTGCCGAATACGGCCTGCCCGACCCCGACGAGCTGGTGCCGGGCGACGGCATCGCGGGGTTCATGCGCCGCGAGATCCCCGAACGCCTGCGCCGCCGCGCGCTGCGTACGCTGTGGCGCTCGAACCCGGTTCTGGCCTGTGTCGACGGGCTCAACGATTACGACGGCGATTACACCAATGCCGCGACCGACATGCCCGGCGTGAAGACCGCCTACCAGATCGGCAAGGGCATGAAGGCCCATGTCGAGGCGCTGGCCGCCCAGGAGGAGGCCAAGGCCGCCGCGCTGCAGCCGCGCCCCGAGGCGCCGTCCGCCGAAGATGCGCCCGCCCCGGCGGAGACCGCCGAACCGACGCCCGTCCGCACGGCCGCCCGGACCGGCGTCGCGGAGCAGGCCGACGCGCCCGAACCCATTGATGCTGCAGCCGCATCTGCGACCAAAGTCGCAGAGGCGACCCATGGGAAGGTCGCAGTACCATCGTATACAGATGACGGGGAACCGCCCCTCCGGCCACGCCGGATGCGATTCCGTTTCGAGGAGATTGGATGACCCACGCTTCCAAGGCCGATATCACCGTGAGCGAAGAGGACCGCCTGCGCGCGGATCTCTACAATTTCATCGGCCTGCTTCTGGCTGGCGCGCCGGACGAGCTGTTGCTCGCGCAGGTCGCGGGCCTTTCCGGTGATGACAGCGATCTCGGCCAGGCCATCACCCGGCTGGCGGAATGCGCCCGCACCTCGAAGCCGAAGGATCTCGAGCGCGAGTTCAACGCGCTCTTCATCGGTCTCGGCCGGGGCGAGCTTCTGCCCTATGCCAGCTACTACCTGACGGGCTTTCTCAACGAAAAGCCGCTGGCGACGCTGCGCCAGGACCTGCGCGCCCGCGGCGTGACCCGCGCGCCCAACGTGTTCGAGCCCGAGGACAACATGGCCTCGCTGATGGAGGTGATGGCGGCACTCATCGTCGGCCGTTTCGGCCCGCCCGCCACGCTGGCCGACCAGAAGACCTTCTTCAACCGTCACATCGGCCCCTGGGCCGGGCACTTCTTCGCGGATCTCGAGAACGCGAAATCGGCGATGCTGTATGCCGCCGTGGGCTCGGTCGGACGGGCCTTCATGGAAATCGAGCGCGAAGCGTTCCGATTGTCGCCGGAGTGATCCGGCCCGGGTCCGGCGCATCCGCGCCCGGGCCACAGCGCTCCGACGGTCCCGGGAGCAGAACGATCGGGATCGCACAGCCCGGACCGTACGCGGTCCGAATGACACCGAAGGGAGACATTGGGATGTCGACAGACGAGAAGGCGGACAAGGGCCGCCGGGACTTCCTGAAACTGGCCGGGACCTCGGCGCCTGCCGCGCTCGCGGCGGTCGCGATCAGCGGCACGGAAGCGCAAGCGGCAGACCTCGCGGAGACCGGGAAATCCGGCATGCAGGACACCGCGCATACCCGCGCCTATTTCGACAGCGCCCGTTTCTGACGGACGGTTTTGTTTGATAACCGGTGACAGGGCAGCCGCCCGAACGCCGGATCCTGGCCCGAGGTCACAAAGACCCGGGCACATAGCGGAGGGAACAATGCTCAGGAAAAAGACCACCGGGGTCGCGCGCCGATCCCAGAGAACCGGCCTTCTGTCGGAAATGGCGGGCAAGTCCGTCGACCGCCGCAGCTTCCTGCGCGGCTCGGGCCTCGCCATCGGGGGGCTCGCCGCGATCAGCGCGACCGCCGGTTCCGTCACCCAGGCCTCGGCCCAGCAGGCCGTGAACGACGCGGTCCAGACCGTGAAGTCGGTCTGCACCCATTGCTCGGTCGGCTGCACCGTCATCGCCGAAGTGCGCGACGGCGTCTGGACGGGCCAGGAGCCCGGCTGGGACAGCCCCTTCAACCTCGGTGCGCATTGCGCCAAGGGTGCCGCCGTGCGCGAGCACACCCATGGTGAGCGCCGCCTGAAATACCCGATGAAGAAGGTCGACGGCGAGTGGACCAAGATCTCCTGGGAACAGGCGATCAACGAGATCGGCGACGAGATGCTGCGCATCCGCGACGAGAGCGGCCCTGATTCGGTCTATTGGCTGGGCTCGGCCAAGCACAACAACGAACAGGCCTACCTGTTCCGCAAGTTCGCCGCCTATTGGGGCACCAACAACGTCGATCACCAGGCACGGATCTGCCACTCGACGACGGTGGCCGGCGTGGCGAACACATGGGGCTACGGCGCCATGACCAACAGCTACAACGACATCCACAATTCGCGCGCGATCTTCCTGATCGGCGGCAACCCCGCCGAGGCGCACCCGGTGTCGCTCCTGCACATGCTGAAGGCCAAGGAGCAGAACAACGCCCCCTTCATCGTCTGCGACCCGCGCTTCACACGCACGGCATCCCATGCGGACGAATACGTCCGCTTCCGTCCGGGCACCGACGTGGCGCTCGTCTGGGGCATTCTCTGGCACATCTTCGAGAACAAGTGGGAGGATGAGGAATTCATCCGCACCCGCGTCTGGGGCATGGACCAGATCAAGGAAGAGGTCGCCCGCTGGACCCCCGAAGAGGTCGAGCGCGTCACCGGCGCCCCGGGCGCCCAGCTCGAGCGCGTCGCGCGCACGCTCGCCAACAACCGTCCCGGCACCGTGATCTGGTGCATGGGCGGCACCCAGCACACCAACGGCAACAACAACACCCGTGCCTACTGCATCCTGCAGCTGGCACTCGGCAACATGGGTGCGGCCGGTGGCGGCACCAACATCTTCCGCGGCCATGACAACGTGCAGGGCGCCACGGACCTCGGCGTTCTCGCGGACACGCTGCCGGGCTATTACGGCCTGTCGGCGGGCTCCTGGGCCCACTGGGCGCGCGTCTGGGACGAGGATCTCGACTGGCTCAAGAGCCGCTTCGACGTCATGCCGGGCGCCGGTGCGGACGGTGCCGACCGGATGATGATGAACGAGACCGGTATCCCGGTGTCGCGCTGGATCGACGGCGTTCTCGAAGAGGCCGCCGATATCGACCAGCCCGACAATACCAAGGCGATGGTGTTCTGGGGTCACGCGCCGAACTCGCAGACCCGTCTGCCCGAGATGAAGACGGCGATGGAAAAGCTCGACCTGCTGGTCGTGATCGATCCCTACCCGACGGTCTCGGCGGTGATGAACGACCGCACCGACGGCGTCTACCTGCTGCCGGCGGCAACGCAGTTCGAGACCTACGGCTCGGTCACGGCGTCCAACCGCTCGCTCCAGTGGCGCGAGAAGGTCACCGATCCGATCTTCGAATCGCTTCCCGATCACACGATCATGAAGATGTTCGCGGACAAGTTCGGCTTCTCCGACCGGCTCTTCCGGAACATCGAGGTGAACGGCGACGAGCCCCTGATCGAGGACCTCACCCGCGAGTTCAACCGTGGCATGTGGACGATCGGCTATACCGGCCAGTCGCCCGAGCGCATGCGGCTGCACATGGAGAACCAGCACACCTTCGACCGCACCACGCTCAAGGCGGTCGGCGGCCCTGCCGATGGCGACTATTACGGTCTGCCCTGGCCGAGCTGGGGCACGCCCGAGATGAATCACCCGGGCTCGCCGAACCTCTACGACATCTCCAAGCCCGTCGCCGATGGCGGCATGGGGTTCCGGGCACGCTTCGGCGTCGAGCGGGACGGCGACAACCTTCTGGCGGAAGGTGTGGCACCCGTGGGCTCCGAGATCATGGACGGCTACCCCGAGTTCACCATGCAGATGCTCATCGACCTCGGTTGGGACAGCGATCTGACCGACGAGGAGCGCGCCACGATCGAGATGGTCGCGGGCTACATCAAGGAAGACATGCCCGAGACCGGCGAGCAGAGCCAGACCGGCCCCTTCCCGTCGGATTACGCCGAGAAGGTGGGTGGCGTGAACTGGAAGACCGACCTCTCGGGCGGTATCCAGCGCGTCGCGATCAAGCATGGCTGCGCGCCCTACGGCAACGCCAAGGCCCGTGCCGTCGTGTGGACCTTCCCGGATCCGGTGCCGGTCCATCGCGAGCCGCTCTACACGCCGCGTTACGACCTGGTCGCGGATTATCCGACCTACGAGGACAAGAAGTTCTGGCGGGTGCCGACGCTCTACGCGTCGATCCAGAAGGACGATTACTCGAAGGACTTCCCGCTCATCCTCACCTCCGGCCGTCTGGTCGAATACGAGGGCGGCGGGGACGAGACACGGTCGAACCCGTGGCTTGCGGAACTGCAGCAGGACATGTTCATCGAGATCAACCCGCGCGATGCCAACAACCTGGCCATCCGCGACGGGTCCGACGTCTGGGTCTACGGCCCGAACGGCGGCAAGGTGAAGGTGATGGCGATGGTGACCCCGCGGGTCGCCGAGGGGGTGACCTTCATGCCCTTCCACTTCGGCGGTTTCTGGCAGGGCGAGGATCGCCGCAGCCACTACCCCGAGGGCGCCGATCCCTATGTCCTGGGTGAGAGCACCAACACTGCGCAGACCTACGGCTACGACTCGGTCACGCAGATGCAGGAAACCAAAGCCACGCTTGTTCGCGTCGAAGCCGCGTAAGGAGGACCAAGAATAATGGCACGCGCAAAATTTCTCTGCGACGCCGAACGCTGCATCGAATGCAATGCCTGCGTCACGGCCTGTAAAAACGAGCACGAGGTGCCGTGGGGCATCAACCGTCGGCGGGTGGTGACCATCCAGGACGGCCAGCCGGGCGAACGCTCGATCTCGGTCGCCTGCATGCACTGCTCGGACGCGCCCTGCATGGCCGTCTGCCCGGTGGACTGCTTCTACGAGACCTCCGACGGCGTGGTCCTGCACTCCAAGGACCTCTGCATCGGCTGCGGTTACTGCTTCTATGCCTGCCCCTTCGGCGCGCCGCAGTACCCGCAGGCGGGCAACTTCGGCAGCCGCGGCAAGATGGACAAGTGCACCTTCTGCGCCGGCGGCCCCGAAGAGGACACGTCCCAGGCCGAGTTCCAGAAGTACGGCCGCAACCGGATCGCCGAGGGCAAGCTGCCCATCTGCGCCGAGATGTGCGCCACCAAGGCCCTGCTCGCCGGTGACGGCGACGTGGTCTCGGGCATCTACCGCGAGCGCGTCGTCGCCCGCGGCTTCGGCTCGGGCGCCTGGGGTTGGGGCACCGCCTACGACCAGAAGAGCCAGTAAGCGTCTTCACGAACGGGCGGGGGCCAGCCACAGCGCTGGCCCCCGTTTTCCATCCCGACCGGCGCCCGTTCCCGCGGGTGCGGCGGACAGACCCGAGCGGCGCATCCCGATCCCGCGCCGTTCCGGTTTATCCGCGACACATCACACACGATAAGGTTCATGGGGGCACCGCGATGACCATCCTGAGATCTCTTCTCCTGACGCTTGCGCTGCTCGGCGTGGCCCTGCCGCAGGACAGCGCGGCACAGGCCGTCGATCCGACCGTCACAAAAGCCGCGCCCGACCAGGCCACCACGACGCTGGAGGATATCCTCCGCCGTCAGCAGGGCCTGAAATCGGACGACACCGAGGCCCGCCGCGCGCTGGTGGGCGACGCGCTCGAGCCCGGCGCCGAGACCGGCACGACGCTCGGCACGCAGGGCGCCTCGTCCGATTCCGATCTCTGGCGCGCCTTCCGCTTCGACGAACGCGACATCACCACGGTCACCCGCGGCCCCGCTACGAACGTCATCATGCAGGGCGGCGGCCAGTGGTGGCTCGACCTGCGGCAGGGGCCGGTCATGGTCTATGGCGGCTACCTGCTGCTGGGCACGATCGGCCTTCTGGCGATCTTCTTCCTCGCCCGGGGACGCATCCGCATCGACGGCGAGAAGACGGGCCGCACCCTCACCCGCTTCACCGGGATCGAGCGCTTCGGCCATTGGCTGCTGGCGGGCTCCTTCCTCATCCTCGGGATCACCGGCCTTCTGTCGCTGATGGGCCGCACCTTCCTGATCCCGCTGCTGGGTCACGAGGCCTTCGCCACCATCGCGCAGGCCTCCAAATGGCTGCACAACAACGTCTCGTGGGCGTTCATGATCGCGCTGGTGATGGTCTTCGTGATGTGGGTGATCCACAACATCCCCGACCGCACCGACATCAACTGGATCCTCAAGGGCGGCGGCATCTTCACCAAGGGCCACCCGCCCGCGAAGAAGTTCAATGCCGGGCAGAAGATGATCTTCTGGGTGGTGATCCTGTTCGGCGCGTCGGTTTCCGCCTCGGGGCTCGCGCTGCTCTTCCCGTTCCAGATCACGCTGTTCGAGCCGACCTTCGCGATGCTCAATTCCTGGGGCGTGCCGTCCCTGATCGGGATGGAGGCCTTCCCCACCGGCATGGAGCCGCAGGAAGAGATGCAATACGCGCAGCTCTGGCACGCCATCGTCTCCTTCGTGATGATGGCCGTGATCCTCGCTCACATCTATATCGGCTCGGTCGGGATGGAGGGCGCCTACGACGCCATGGGCTCCGGCGAGGTCGAGGAGCAATGGGCCAAGGAGCACCATTCGATCTGGGCCGAGGAGGAGATCGCCAAGCGCGGCAGGACCTCCGCCAAACCGGCCTCCGGCGCATCGGCCACGCCGGCGGAGTGAACCCTCCATGCGCGGCGCTGCCCTCGTGACCTGCCTCGCGCTCGCCGCCCTCCCGGCGGCGGCGCAGGAATACTACACGCTGGAGGGACATGGCGGTCCGGTCATGGACGTGACCGTGGGCCCCGACGGGCGCGTCGCCACGGCGAGCTTCGACAATGCGGTGGGTCTCTGGGCCGACGCCGCGCCGCGCTGGCTCGACGGGCACGCGGCGGCGGTGAACGCGGTGCTGTTCCTGTCGGACAGCGAGGCGGTGTCCGGCGCCGACGATTTCGACCTGATCCGCTGGGATCTGCAGACCGGAAGCGCCACCCGCATGCCGGGCCACAAGGGCAAGGTCATGGCGCTCGATGCCGCGGGCTCATGGATCGCCTCGGCGAGCTGGGACGGGACGATCGGCCTCTGGCCGCGCGATGGTGGGCCCGTGCGCTTTCTCGACGGCCATGACGGCCCGGTCAACGACGTGGCCTTCGTTGCCGGCGGCGCGCGGCTCTACTCGGCCTCCGCCGATGGCACGCTCTGCCTCTGGGACGTGGAAACCGGCGATCTGATCGCGCTCGTCGTGGAACACGGCTTCGGCCTGAACGAGATCGTCCTCGACGAGGCGGCGGGCTGGCTGGCCTACGGCGCGGTCGACGGGGTGACCCGGGTCATCGACATGGCCACCGGCGACAGCCTCGCCGATCTGACCCTCGACCGCCGCCCGATCCTTGCACTGACCCGCTCCGCCGATGGCGGGCAGATCGCCATCGGCGACGGCGAGGGTTATATCTCGGTGATCTCGACCGGCGACTGGCGCATCCTGCAGGATTTCCGCGCCACCACGCGCGGGCCGATCTGGGCGCTGGCCTTCTCGCCCTCGGGCGAGAACCTGCACGCGGCGGGGCTCGACAGCCGGGTGCATTCCTGGCCCGTCGCCCGGCTGGGCGAGGATGGCCGGATGGACACCGCGGGCAGCGCCTTTCTGGCCGACCCGGACTCGATGCCCAACGGAGAGCGGCAGTTCAAACGCAAATGTTCGATCTGCCATACGCTGACACCCGGCTCGGCACGCCGGGCGGGCCCATCGCTTTACGACCTGTTCGGGCGCGTGGCGGGCACGGTCGAGGATTACGCCTATTCCGACGCCCTGAACGGCCGCGACCTCGTCTGGACCGAAGAGACCGTCGATGCCCTCTTCGATATCGGACCGGAACACTATATCCCCGGCACCAAGATGCCGATGCAACGGATCACCGGCGCGCAGGACCGCGCCGACCTGATCGCCTATCTGCGCCGGGAAACCGCGCCAAAGGAGACAACCGAATGAAAGCCATGATCCTCGGATTCGCCGCGATTGCCGTCATTTCCGTCGGCGCGTGGTACGGGCTGAACGTCTGGGGCTTTTCTGCCGCCGATACCACGTCCAGCCCCTCGGCCGTCCGCGTCGGCGATGCCGGACCGAGCAACCCAACCCTCCGGCTGTCCGACTGAGACCCGCCGACCGCGCCGCCCCATAGGGACGGGCGCGCTTGCCCGGCGCGTGGCGTCTATTCCTTCGTCGCGGCGGGCACCTCGTCCTCGCCCGCAAGCACCGCCGTTTCCGGCGTCATCGCCCGGGTCGAGGGCGCCGCCTTGAAGGCGGTCTTGTCCTCCTGCGGGACGGGCGCGCGGGTGCGGATGCGCAGAAGCGCGAAGAGGATCAGCAGCACATGCGCCGATCCGGTGACCCAGAACAGCGCCGACGTGCCGAGCCCGGTCATCGCGAAACCCGCAATCGTCGGCCCGACGATGGAGCCCACCCCGAAGACCAGCAGCAGCCCGCCCGAGACCTGCAACGAGGTTCCCGGCGCCGCGTGATCGTTGGCATGCGCCACGATCAGCGGATACATCGCGTAGACCGACGCGCCGAACACCGCGGCCACCGCGAGGGTCAGCGTCACCCCCTCGAGCCCCGCGAAGATGAAGATCAGGTCGGCGCAGAGCCCCAGCAGCGCCACCCCCACCAGCACCACCCGCCGGTCGAGCCGGTCCGACAGCGCGCCCACCGGCACCTGCGCGAGCGCCCCCGCGAGGACCGGCACGCTCGCGAAGAGCGCGACATCCGACAGGGTGAGCCCGATCCGCGCGGCATAGACCGCCGAGAGCGATCCGAAGGCCGCGTTCGAGACCCCCACCATGAGCACCGAGAACACCGCGATGGGCGAGTTGCGCCACAGCCTCTTGAGGTCGAGCTTCACGCTGACCAGCGCGGTCGGAGTGGTCGTTGCGGACATCGCCGTTGGCAGCAAGGCCGTGCAATAGATCATCGCCGCCAACACGAAGAACAGGTATCCCGACGGATCGCCCAGCGTGATGACCAGCTGGCCTGCCGTCGTGGCCCCGAGATTGACCATTGTGTAGATCCCGAAGATGCGCCCGCGCGACTTGTTGTCGGCCTTGTCGTTGAGCCAGCTCTCCACCACCATCGCGGCCCCGGCGAAGCAGAACCCGCAAAGCCCGCGCAGCGGGATCCACACCCAGGGTGTCAGGAACAGCAGCGAGGCGAGCACGGTGATGGCGGCGATGGCGCACATCGCGCCGAAGGCCCGGATATGGCCCACCCGCTTCACCAGCCAAGGCGTGAACAGGCAGCCCATCACGTAGCCCAGCGCCCAGCCGGTGCCCAGAAGACCCAGCGAGGCGGCGGTGAAACCCTCGATCTCGCCGCGGATGGGCAGGATCAGCCCGTTGAGACCGCCCGCGAACAGCAGAAAGGCCGAGCCCATGAGCAGGGCTCCGAGAGGCAGGAGGTTTCGGATCACGCGTTATCCCCGGTCTGGTCTGATGCGGAAAGGCTAGCGATGCCGCCCTTGCGTGGCAATCTCACTGCAGCCGCCGGGGTGCAAGCCCCGGCACCGTTCGCGTGATGCTGGCAGGCACCGCCTTGCCGAGCATGCGAAGGGCGCGGCGCCGCTCCGCCATGTGCGAACATGGCAGGCGATCCGGGAAAGGGGGCGCTCCCAAGCCTGCGGATCGGAAGCAAACTGCGGCAGCCTGGATCGTCCCGATCTCACCGGCGATCCGACATGGCCCGCCGTCAGCCGCCCATCGGCGACCGCGATCAATCGACTTCGGTCGTCCGGCGCGGTGCTGTATAGCGAACAGCATGGGCGGCATCGGCCCCGGCCCGCACGAACGATCTACCGGAGAAGACCCATCGCCACCCAGACCATTTCAGAACCCGCACGCCAAACGCCCGTGGTTCACGCGACAGATGTGCTCGTCGTCGGATCGGGCCCGGGCGGTCTGTCCGCCGCATTGGCCGCCGCGAGATGCGGCGTTCAAGTGACCTTGCTGGAGCGTTTCGGCTGTTTCGGCGGCAATATCACCGTGGTCGGCGTCGAGGGGTTCGCATGGTACCGCCACGAGGCCACGGTCGAGGCAGGCGGCATCGGGCGGGAATTCGAGGAGCGCGCCAAGGAGATGGGCGCGGCGGTTCCCGAAAGCCAGTCCCTCAGCTACGAGCTCGACAGCGAAGGGTTCAAGATCGTCGCGGACACGCTGGTCCGGGAGGCGGGCATCCACCCTTTGCTGCACCGCCAATTCGTGGCACCGATCATGGACGGCCGCGAGATCATCGGCGTGATCGTCGAATCCAAGGCCGGGCGCGAAGCCATCCTCGCCAAGCGCGTGATCGACGCCACCGGGGATGCGGATGTGGCCCATCGCGCAGGCGCGCCGACGCGAAAGACACCTATCGAAGAGATGCAGGCGGCAAGCGTGATGTTCCATCTGGCCGGTGTCGACAAGGCGGCCTTTCTGGCGGGCGTGAGAGACGATCCGCAATCCTACAGGGACTGGTCTTCCGGCGAGTGGGAGGTCGAGACCGATGGCAAGGAAGACGACATGTTCTCGCCTTTCCTCGGGAAACCCTTCGCACAGGCGATCAGGGACGGCGTCATTCCGGCCCATCTCAATACCATCGGCGGCACCTGGGGGGCGATGCATGACAGCGGTGAGCTCACCTACATGAACGTGCTGCATCTCGCCGGCTGCGACGGCACCGATCCGGACAGCATGACGAGGTCCGAGATGGAGGGCCGCCGCCAGGCGATGCACGCCATCGACGCGCTGCGCCGATACACGCCCGGTTGCGGCGCGGCGCGGTTGCGCAATTTCGGAATGTCGATCGGCATTCGCGACACGCGCAAGATCAACGCCCTCTACAACATGACCGAGACCGACGTGCGCGGCGAGGCGCGGTTCGAGGATTCGATCGGGATCTATCCCGAATTCATCGACGGCTACGGTATCCTGGTCATCCCGACGACCGGCCGTTACATGCATATTCCCTATCGGTCGATGCTTCCCAAGAATGTCGAAAACCTGCTCGTCGCAGGACGCGCCATCGGCGGCGACAGGATCGCCCATGCGGCGACGCGTAACATGGCCTGTTGCGCCGTCGCGGGACAAGGCGCGGGGGTCGCGGCGGCTTTGTCGGTGAAGACCGACTGCGCGCTTGCCGCTCTCGACGTGGCCGCCCTGCAGAAGGTTCTGCTGTCGCAAGGTGTCAGGATCGCCTGAAAGAAACGGCGGGCGCTTTACACGATTTGTAGCGAGCGGCGGCTTACCCCGCCTCCTGCGCGACGCGCCGAACGGCTTAAACGGCCCGCAGCGGGCATCCACTTGAGGCTGCGGTTTTCGCGCCGATGGCGGACATCCGCTTCAAGCGCACAGTTGCTCTGCCGTTCCAGAATAGCCTGCTGCGCCTTGCTGCAGGCTATTCTGGAACGGCACTGGTTCGGTGACGGCTTTGCCTGATCAGGTAACTCAAAGACGAAACATGCAAGAATACGGCCCCCGCAACCGCCACAGAGGCGATCCAGACGGTCGGGAAATAGAGGCCGACCAGGACATCCGGCTTTGTCTGGTACCCACCGAGCAGGGCCCTCAACGGCGTGGGGCTGGAAAGTGCGACGATTGCAATGATGTTCACCAGCATCGCCAACCCCAACGCATTGAAGGCGAAGGCAATCAGGCGTGGCCGGATGTCCCGTGCAATCACGACCGCAGCGGGTATCGCAAGCAGGCCTGTGATGACGTCCAGGTTGTCTCCGCGCCACGTCATCTGCTCTGGCATGAAACCGGCCCCGTTCCATTGGATCAGCACGTATTCCAAAGGCAGCCGGAACACATGGATCGCGGCCAACCATGCCAGACCGTTCGCCGCGACAACACGGTGACCAGGCTTGGTCAAGCCAAGGAGAACAACGAGGACCAGGGTGAGGGCAAATGACGGGAACTGCCCGGCCGGACCAAGATCGAGCCACACGAAAAGAAACGGCAGCGCCCCGGTCAGCGCAAGCCACGTGACCATGACCAAAGCGGACGCTACGGGTCCCCATTGCATGGCCCGGGCCATGATCGCCGCCAAAGCGGCCGATAACCCGGCAATGACCAGCACGAATAGCGTCAGGGGGACCGGGGCGATCATATTGCCGCTCACTTTACTTTCTAATAGCGTTCGCCAGGCATCATTCGCCAGTGACTATCAAAAAGTAAAGTAGAAAACGTGAAGACCTACAATCAGTTCTGTGGCACGGCATATGCGCTGGATGTTCTGGGCGAACGCTGGACTCTGTTGATCTTGCGCGATCTTCTTGCCGGGCCACGGCGTTACGGCGACCTGTTGGAAGGTCTTCCCGGGATCACGACAAACCTGTTGGCCAAGCGCCTCGCCCATCTGACCGACGCGCAGCTGATCGCGAAGTGCACGGGCGGATACGAACTGACCGAGCGTGGCCGCAAGGTAGAGCCAATCGTGTTGGCACTGGCAGATTTCGGCAGCCAGTCTCTCCGCCTGCCGCCAAGGCATGATGAAACAGTTTCGCGTCGCGCATTGGTTTTGAACCTGAAACGCCGGTACAGGGGCGGTTGTGACTGCACGATTGGCCTTGTATTCGAGACGGCCAGCTTCTTGCTGACGATCACCGAAACCTCCCTTGATATCGGTCCGCTGAACATCGTCCCGGACGCAACCCTGACGCATTCAAATGGGGGCCTTGCGCGCTGGATCATCGCGGGCGACCCGATCGATGACCTCATCAAGACGGGTGACGTCACGGTGGAAGGTCGTGCGGATTGCGTTCGCGCGTTCGATGCACGGCTTGACCGGCCCTGATTGGTCTCAGCTGTCGCCGGCCCCTCCCCCCCGACGTTCCCGGCAAACACCCCGGCGAACCCCGCGCAGGTGACGCATGCATGGCTCGGCAGCCGTCTCGAAACAAAAAAAAGGCAAGATGCGCGGACAAGGACATTCGGATCGATTGAAACCGTGCTCGGGCCTCACAAGAAGGCGGCGCTCGTCGTCCCGCCAAGACGTTTTCCGTGACTGCGCGAGGCATGTTCTGTCGCGGAGGTTTCCGAAGAAAAAATTCACAAAGTGAAACTTCGTGCGGTCAGTGTCCGTGGCTCCGTTACGCAACGTAAATGGGAGATCACAGATGACACTGACCAGCAAGCTCACCGTTCTGACTTTGACGGCCGCCCTCGCCGCGGGTTCGGCTATCGCCAAGGGCCACGATCAGGGGGCCGGGCCCAACGGATCGCCCGAGACCCCGGCGGGTCAGAATGCCGGTGCAGAAACGGCCAGCGCCGCGCAAACCCTTGGCAAGGGCAAGAGCACCGATGGCGGCCCGAGCGGTAAATCCGGCGACGCCAACGCCCAGGACTGAGCTTGGCTCATCACGCGATCAAG
The DNA here is from genome assembly GCF_900156805.1 of Roseivivax lentus. Taxonomy (GTDB): domain Bacteria; phylum Pseudomonadota; class Alphaproteobacteria; order Rhodobacterales; family Rhodobacteraceae; genus Roseivivax; species Roseivivax lentus. The sequence continues at coordinate 30,587 of NZ_FTOQ01000008.1, forward strand.
GGAGGTCCGGCCGCACAGGTCGGACCTCGCTCGTCACTGGACGCCGGTTCCTGGACACAAGCGGGTTCACGCGACCGCCACGCTTCGGCCAGCGAGAACGGCCGGGCGGCGCGCGCCCCGCGCCCTGCCCCTCACCGATTTTGTTTTCCGGCGGCCAAGCGGCTGACCCGCGAGGCACGGGCGGCCCGCTTGAAAAACTTTCATCCCGGCAATGCCCTGTGCAGCCTTGGCCGATTTCTGCCCCGAGCTGGCCATGTCGCTCTTCGCGGCCAAGCCCGGCCTGACCCACGCGACGGAGTTTCCGGTGGACGGACAAGGGTCGGCTGCTAAGCTCGCCGGGTCTTGCTCGGAGGGAACGAAGGTCATGCATCCGACTGAAAAGGTCGTTCGGCAATTTCACGAATCCTGGGATTTGCGCGATCCTGACCGTGGGGCGGAGGTTATTGCCGAAGATTGTGCTTTCGAGGATATCGCCCGCGGCGAAACGCTTCCCGGGAAGGAAGCCTACAAATCCGACTACCATCGCTGGCGCGAGGCGTTCCCGGACGGTCTTTGCAAGGTCGAGAACGTCATCGTCAGCCAGGACGGGCAATGGGCGACTGTGGAGTTTCGCAACACCGGCACACATACTGGGGTTCTGCGCTCAAGCCTTGGGGATTTCCCGCCCACCGGCAAGAGGGCCGAAGTCCGGTATTGTTCGGTGATGCGCGTCGAAGACGGCATGGTTGTCGAGGGCCGGGATTACTACGACAGCGCCACCATCCTCCGACAGCTGGGACTGATCGGCTGATCGCACGAATGTGCTGACCCCGCCGTGTTTCAGACGCACCATGACGCGCAGGCGCGAAGCCCGCTGCCGTCCGCGCAGCAGAATGCGGGGCCACCCGCAGCCATCGACCGCGCCCCGCAAGCAGCAGCCAATCACAGCCGTCGCAACCGGAAACCGCCTTGCACCAAAGTGAGATTCGCCGCGACGCCCCGCAGCGGACGCCTCCTCCCTCGGACATGACAAAGAAAAAAGGCTTGTCATGGGGCCGTTACAAAACTTTCATGTAACCGAAGCAGTCCGGCCTTAGGCGTCCGGCCATCCCTTCCAAGCAGGACATGACATGAAGACCTTGACCACACTCGCAGCCGCCGCAGCCCTCGCATCGGCAACCCAGGCCCACGCGGAGTTCCAACTCGGCGATCGCTACGTCGACAATGACGGCGACCTGATCGCCGACATCCCGACCGACCCCGCGGAGCTGCTCGATCCCGACACGCTCATCTTCGCCTACACGCCCGTCGAAGACCCGGCCGTCTATGCCGAGGTTTGGCAGGGTTTCCTCGACCACATGTCCGAGGTCACCGGCAAGAACGTCCAGTTCTTCCCGGTCCAGTCCAACGCGGCACAGATCGAGGCGATGCGCGCGGGGCGTCTGCATATCGCAGGGTTCAACACCGGCTCGAACCCGCTTGCGGTCGCCTGTGCGGGCTTCCGCCCCTTCGCCATGATGGCTGCGGAAGACGGCTCTTTCGGCTACGAGATGGAAATCATCACCTATCCCGGTTCGGGCATCGAAAGCGTCGAGGACCTGAAGGGGCAGTCGCTGGCGTTCACCTCCGAGACCTCGAATTCCGGCTTCAAGGCGCCGTCGGCGATCCTCAAGGCCGAGTTCGGCCTCGAAGCGGGCACCGATTTCGAAGCCGCCTTCTCGGGCGCGCATGACAGCTCGATCCTCGGCGTTGCCAACAAGGATTACATCGCCGCCTCGATCGCGAATTCGGTGAAGAGCCGCATGCTCGACCGCGAAGTGGTGACCGAAGACCAGCTCGTGACCGTCTACACGTCCCAGACCTTCCCGACGACCGGCTACGGCACCGTGTACAACCTGACGCCCGAGCTTCAGGAGAACATCCGCGAGGCCTTCTTCAGCTTCGACTGGGACGGCACCGCCCTCGCCGAGGAATTCGGTCGCAACGGCGAAGACCAGTTCATCGAGATCAGCTTCAAGGACGACTGGTCGGTCATCCGCACGATCGACGAAGCCAACGGCGTCGTCTACGAGTGCAACTGACGTAGACAGACGACCGGAACCCAAGGGATGCGGGTGGCAGCGATGCCGCCCGCATTCCGTTCCGGTTTCAGGGGGGGGCAGACATGCTGAAACTCGAGGGGCTATCCAAGACCTACAAGACCGGCGACGCGGCGCTGAGCGACGTCACACTGACCATTCCCAAGGGTCAGATCGTCGGCCTGATCGGTCCGTCGGGTGCGGGCAAGTCCACCCTGATCCGCTGTATCAACCGGCTGGTGGAGCCCACCGCCGGAAAGGTGCTTCTGGGCGATATCAACCTTGCGCGCCTGGGCAAGACCGAGCTGCGCCGCCAGCGCCGCCGGATCGGCATGATCTTCCAGGAATACGCGCTGGTGGAGCGTCTGACGGTGATGGAAAACGTCCTGTCGGGCCGCCTGGGCTACGTGCCGTTCTGGCGCAGTTTCCTGCGCCGCTATCCCGGGCGCGACGTACAGCAAGCCTACCGCCTGCTGGACCGGGTGGGATTGATGCACCAGGCCGACAAGCGCGCCGATGCGCTGTCGGGCGGCCAGCGGCAGCGCGTGGGCATCGCCCGCGCCCTGGCCCAGGAGCCCGAATTGCTGCTCGTCGACGAACCGACGGCAAGCCTCGACCCCAAGACCTCGCGCCAGATCATGCGGCTTCTGACCGAGGTCTGCGCGGAACGCGATCTTCCGGCAATCGTCAACATCCACGACGTGCCGCTTGCGCAGCAGTTCATGCAGCGCATCATCGGTCTGCGCGCGGGTTCGGTCGTGTTCGACGGCGCGCCGTCGGAGCTGACCGAAAGCGTGCTGACCACGATCTACGGCGCGGAGGATTGGCACGCCATGCGCCGGGGCGACGAGGAACAATCCGAGGCCGAAGCCGACGCGCGCGACCGGATGGCGGCGCTGGCAGAATGAGCGACAAGACCTATCCCACGACGTGGCGGCGCCCGCCGCAGATCGTCGCCGACCGCCGCTGGCGCATCGCGCTGCAACTGGGCATCCTGGCCTACCTCGTCCTCGCCATGGGCTCGGTCGAAGTGGACTGGCAGCGCGTTTCGGTCGGGCTTGAACGCGGCCAGCGCTTCATCATGGGCTTCCTGCAGCCGGACTTCACCAGCCGCTGGAACGACATCTCCCGCGGGCTGGTCGAAAGCCTGACCATGACGCTGACCTCCACGGTGGTGGGCGTGCTGGTCTCGGTGCCCATCGGCATCGGCGCGGCGCGCAACCTCGCCCCGGCCTGGATCTACTATATCTGCCGCTCGATCATCGCGGTCAGCCGGGCGCTGCAGGAAGTGATCATCGCGATCTTTCTGGTAGCCATGTTCGGCTTCGGCCCCTTCGCGGGCTTCCTGACGCTGAGCTTCGCGACAATCGGCTTTCTGGCGAAGCTCTTGGCCGACGATATCGAAGAGATCGACGAGGCGCAGGCCGAAGCCATCCGCGCGACCGGCGCGTCCTGGTGGCAACTCGTGAACTACGCGGTGCAGCCGCAGGTCATGCCGCGGCTGATCGGTCTGTCGCTCTACCGCCTCGACATCAATTTCCGCGAAAGCGCGGTGATCGGCATCGTCGGCGCGGGCGGGATCGGCGCGACGCTGAACACCGCCATCGACCGCTACGAATACGACAGCGCCGGGGCGATCCTGCTGATCATCATCGGCATCGTGATGATCGCCGAATACGGCTCCAGCTACCTGCGGAAGTTCCTGCAATGACCGAGATCACGCATTACAGACAGACCTGGACGCACCGCACGCCGCGTGCGCGCCTTCTGCTCTGGACCGGCTGGGCAGCGCTGGTCGCGCTGTTCCTCTGGTGCTGGCAGGTGATGACCGAAAACACGATCTGGGCTTTCGTGTGGGATGCGCCGCGCCAGGCCGCCGATATCGGGTCGCGAATGATGCCGCCCCGTCTGTCCTACCTTCCGGAACTGATGGTGCCGCTTTGGGACACGCTTAACATCGCGACGCTCGGCACGATTGCCGGCGTCATCATGGCCGTCCCGGTGGCGTTTCTGGCCGCGCGCAACACGACCCCGTCGACGCGTCTCCTGCGGCCCATCGCCTTGTTCATCATCGTAGCCTCCCGGTCGATCAACTCGTTGATCTGGGCGCTGCTGCTCGTCGCGATCATCGGGCCCGGCCTGCTTGCGGGCATCGTGGCCATCGCGCTGCGCTCCATCGGTTTCGTCGGCAAGCTGCTCTATGAAGCGATCGAGGAGACCGACGCGCGGCAGATCGAGGCGATCGAGGCGACGGGCGCCAGCGCCACGCAGGTGCTGAGCTACGGCATCGTGCCGCAGATCATGCCGGCCTTCTGGGGGATCTCGGTCTTCCGTTGGGACATCAACATCCGCGAGAGCACCATCCTCGGCCTCGTCGGGGCGGGCGGCATCGGGTTGAAGCTGCAGGCGTCGCTCAACGTCCTGGCCTGGCCGCAGGTGACCGTGATCCTGCTTCTGATCCTCGGGACCGTCGTCGTCAGCGAATGGGTCTCCGCATCGGTGCGGAAGGCGATCATTTGACCCCGTCCGAGGCCTTCGCAGCCTACGAGGCCGTGCGCCACCGACTGCCGCCCGCTGCCGAAGGCGGCGCGGCGGAGCCCGTGGACACGCTGGATGACCTCGCGGACCGGTTCGATGTCTTCCTGCTCGATGCGTTCGGGGTCCTGAACATCGGCGAGGCGGCAATTCCTGGTGTCGTGGATCGCATCGCGGGCCTGCAGGCGATGGGCAAGCGGTGCATCGTGGTGACCAACGCGGCAGGCTACCCGCATGCCATGCTCATGGCGCGGTACGAAAAGCTGGGCTACAGCTTCGCCCCCGAGGACGTCATCTCGAGCCGCAAGACGCTTCTGGCCGCCCTCCGCGAGGCCCCTTCCCGACATTGGGGCATGATGGCCACGAAACGGTTCGGCACCGAAGACCTCGAAGGGCTGGACGTCACCTTCCTCGGCGAAGACCCGGCGGATTACGACGCCGCCGACGCCTTCCTGCTTCTGGGCTCTGCCGAATGGACCGATGCGCGGCAGTCGCTTCTGGAGCACGCCCTGCGCGCCCGCCCGCGTCCCGTCTGGGTCGGCAATCCCGATATCGTCGCCCCGCGCGAGCAGGGTTTCTCGATCGAGCCCGGGCATTTCGCGCATCGTCTCGCGGAGGCGTCCGGCGTGGCGCCGGAGTTTTTCGGAAAACCCTTCGGCAACATCTACGATCTTGCCTTCGCTCGTCTCGGCGCGGTCGACAGATCACGCATCCTGATGGTCGGCGACAGTCTCCACACGGATGTCTTGGGCGCGCATACCGCCGGGATCGCATCGGCGCTCGTGACGGAGCACGGGTTTTTCGCGGCATCCGATGCAAAGAGCGCCTTGCAGGCGGCGGGCATCTCTCCCGATTTCCTGCTGGCGCGGCCATGACCGGAATTGCGCTTCGAAGAACGGGGTCCGGCACGAGAACGGCATAGCGGCGTGCCAAGGCCGCTTGGCTATGCGGGAAGATGACAGGGGCCCTGAGCGATCATTCGTGAGCGTCGCGGCGCCCGAATATCCAAGCCCGGACTGACGCATGCTGCAGGCGTCGCGAATAGCCGCTATCTTGAAGACCGGGCTTTTCAAACGGACCCACCGAATGCCGAACAACGTGTCGATATCTCAGGCAGCCAATGTGCTGCAATCGGCGAACCGCGTGCTCGTCGTCGGCTGTTCGGGAGGCGGAAAGAGCACGCTTTCCATCAAGATATCGGAACGATTTGGCTTGGATTACTTGTCCTATGATCGGGACGTCCGCTGGCTGCCGGGCTGGCAGGTTCGTGACCGCCAAGAGCAGCGCCTGATTGTTGCCGATCTGGTGAAAAGGGATCGATGGATCATGGACGGCACTACCGTGTCAACATTCGACTTGCGTCTGCCGCGCGCCGACCTGTTGATTTGGGTTCGCGTGCCGAGACGTGTCGCACTGACCGGGATCGCGCGAAGAGTTCTGGCAAACTACGGAAAAGTCAGGACTGACATGGCGGAAGGATGTCCTGAGAAATTGCCTGATTGTGAGTTCCTGACCTTCATCTGGACATTCGAGACCCGGATGGCGCCGCGCATATCAAGTGGCATTGATCGCCATGGTCCTGAGGTTCCGGTGGTGACACTACGGTCCCATCGCGAGTTCGCGGAATTGCTCGATGCCTAAGAATTGCACCGACCGGCGAAATGGAGGTTCGGCAGTAACACATCACGACCGCGCCGTCCGCCGTGCAGACCTTCGTGTTACCCGTAGCGACGTGCCGCAATTGATCCAAAGCAGTCGATGCCGGAGGCGGGCCCGGACGGGATCCGCCCCCTCCAGGTCGCAGCCCGCATGATCGCGATCCGGGCACGGGCCCGCGCGACCCCCGGTGTCATCCCAAGCTGCCATTATGCCATGCCGCGCGGGACATTCCCCGCGCGTTCCGGCAAGCTGCGCCATCGCTTTCGCGAACCCGTGCCGACCAAGGCATTCCCGAGACCCAGACCCGCGAATTTGCCGACAGGCCGCGGGAGGACATCGTTCGAACCGACGACGAGTTGTCGAAACAAACCGCGAGGAGTGCAGCAAATGGCCCCCCTGTCCGCAGTGACCGTGATCGCAGCGCGGTTCAGCCGCCCCCTGAGCAGGGGGGAAGACGCCTCGGCGCGGCCGGAAGGGGCCACGCTTGCCACCGCCGGCACCGAAACCAGTTGGGACACCGCAGACGGCTATCCAAGACGCGAACGCAGCGTGCGCATCTGGATGGCGATCTGGCCCGATCCCGGCGCCGCGGAGGCTCACCTGTCCGGTCGCGCCGACCACCTGCCGATCCTGGCGGAGGCGTCGGAGACGATCGCGCTTCTCGGCATCCCGTTCTCTTGCCACGGCAACCTCAACTGGAGCGCGGATGGCGACGTATCCTCGCTCTACCCCCATCTCGGAAAGCGCCCCGGGCAGACGCAGCCGATCCTCGTCATGACGAGCCTTGGCATCGGCGACCCCGAAGACGGGCTGGTGGAATTCGGGCAGGGCGTGAAGGCCGTGCGCGATGCCTTTGCGAAAAACCCCTCCGTGCTTCTCGACATGAACATGCTTCCGGACCTGCCCGTGATCGACGGCCCGACCCTCACGCTCTGGCGGTCCGAGCGTGAGATCATCCACGGCGCCTATCGCAGCGACCCGCACAAGACGGCCATGACGCTGCGCAACGGCGCCACGGCGCGTGCGTCCTTCACGCGGATGGCCGTCGTTTCGGCAGAGGGCGTCTGGAATGGAACGGATCTGGGAAAGGCCCTTGCGGCCGCTGGATGACCGGGCTGGTCCGGTCCCGCGCCATCAACCATCATACGCTTCGCACCCGTGCGGCGGTGACGCGAGGGCCGGTCTGTACACACCCTGTGCCCCCGGTCGCTTGACGCCTGACCGCAGCACGACGCGATCTTGCGCCTGCGCCCACCTGCTGGGTTTCCCTCACGGCCTAGCCAAGCGCCTGCTCGACCAGATGGTCCGCCTCGGCATGGCGTGCGGCATAGGCCGTCAGGACGATCTCGCGGATCCATTTCGAGGCCGGATCGCTGGCGAGGCGCGACGACCAGAAAAACCGTGTGCGGAACATCGCCGGCGTGATCTGTGGAACGACCGGGCGCAACCCGTAGGTCTGCATGTCCCAGGCCATCATGATCCTCGGAAAGGTGCCGATCAGGTCGCTTTCCGCCAGAAGCGGACCGAGGCTCGAGAATTCCGAGATCAGCGCACCGATGGTCCTGTCGGGTGGCGTGCCGTCGGCGGGGTTGTCGAGCGGACTGCGCGCATCGTTCGCGATGTTGACCTGGACATGCGGATAGCGTGACCAGGCCTCGGGCCCCCAATCCGCGAGCGCGGGATGACCGTCGCGAAGGAAACTGGTCCACCGGAAAGGCGCCACCTCGACCGCGTCGAGGCCATCGGGCAGCCGGGTTTCGCCACCGAGATGCGCGATATCGACCAATCCCTCGGCCACCGCATCGTAAACCTGCCGCGGGGCGGACAGCCATTCGAGCTTGACGCCCGGGGCCTCGGCCCGGATCCGTCGCATGACGTCCGACAGGACCTTCCCGCTGATCGGGCAGGCCACGCGGAACACACGGTCGCTGGTGGCCGGATCGAAGGCCTCGGGCACCGCGAGGACCCGCTTGATGCTGCGCAGGATCGGGCGGACGTCCTCGATCAGCACGAGCGCGAAGGGGCTTGGCTGCATACGCCCGCCGACCCGGACCATGAGCGGGTCCCCCACCTGCTCGCGCAGACGCGCCAGCGCATGGCTGATCGCCGAAGGCGTCTTTGCAAGCGTCTCCGCCGCCCCCGCCACGCTTCCTTCGGACATCAGCGCCTCGAACACGACGAGGAGGTTCAGGTCGATCCGGTGAAGCTGAATCTCCTTCATGACCGCTGAAAACCATTCGTTTGAGTGACGCCGAAGCTTGGCGCAATCTGAGCGCACTTCACAAGCACAGACTGGCAGCAAGGAAAGGACCCATTCCCATGGGACTGAAAATCATTGGCTCCGGGTTCGGCCGGACCGGCACGATGTCGACCAAGATGGCCCTCGAACAACTGGGCTTCGGCCCGTGCCATCACATGGTCGAAGTCATGCAGAACCCCGCGCAGCCCGCGCATTGGCATGCCCTTGCCCGAGGGGCGGAGCCCGACTGGGCCGAGGTCTTCGACGGCTATTCCGCGCAGGTGGATTTTCCCGGTGCCGCGGTCTGGCACGCGCTTGCGATCGCCTTCCCCGAAGCAAAGGTCATCCATACCGAACGCCCCGAGGAAGATTGGTGGGCCAGCTATTCGGCCACGATCGGCAAGTTCTTCCGGCATCGCGAAAGCCTGCCTCTGCCCCCGCCCGTGGCCGCCGTCTTCGCGACCATGGACAAGCTTCTGATCGAGGGCGTGATGGGCGGGCATGACAAGGACAGCGCCATCGCAGCCTATCGGCGCAACAACGAAAAGGTCCGCGACACGATCCCGAAAGACCGCCTGCTGGTCTTCACGCCGTCGGACGGATGGGAGCCGCTCTGCGATTTCCTCGGCGTCGATGCGCCGGAGGGCGCTTTCCCCAGAAGCAACGCCCGCGAAGAATTCTGGGCCCTCTTCGGCGGCGAACCCGCATTCGCCTGAGATGCCGGGGAATTGGCAAGACGGAGCACCTGCCGTTCGGCGCACCTCGCCGAACGGCAGGTTCGTCGGCTGAACCCACATTCTTCATTGGCAGCGCATCGTCCCTGTGCCCGGGCTGGCGCACGTCCCCAGATCGACCTTCGCGAAGTGTCGACCAACCCGTGCAAAAAAGCACCGGCGCCGTCACGACGCCTGCGACAAACCCCGCCAGCCCGGGCGTGCTGGCGGGTCTCAACGAGCCTCACCGCCCGGTGACACCCGGGAAAGCGATCAGCACGGCAAGGGCCAGGACCTGCAGCGCGATGAACGGCAGCAGCGCGCGGAAGATCTCGCCCAAGCTGATATCGGGCGGGGCCACCGATTTCAGGTAGAACGCGGCCGGGCCGAAGGGCGGCGAGAGGAAGCTCACCTGCATGTTCATGCAGAACAGCACCCCGAACCACACCGGATCGTAGCCGAGATCGGTGATGATCGGCACGAAGATCGGCATTGCCAGAAGCGCGATCCCCACCCAGTCGAGGAACATGCCCAGAAGGAACAGGATCCCCATCATGAAGAGCAGCACGTAGAGCCGGTCCTCCGAGATGCCGGTGATCAGCGAGGAGACGAAATCGATCCCGCCCATGAGGTTGAACACCCCCACGAGGGCCGAGGCGCCGATGCCGATCCAGACGATCATGCCGACGGTCTGCAGCGTCTGAAGCGCCGCGTCGCGCAAGAGCGCGAGGGTGAACTCGCCGCGCAGGATGGTCGAGAGGATCACGCCCAGGACACCCACCGCCGACGCTTCGGTGACCGAGGCGATGCCGCCGTAGATCGACCCCAGCACGCCGATCACCACGAGAATCGGCAGGATCAGCCCCTTGAGCAGCTTCAGCCGCTCGCCGACCGGCGTCTTGTCCTCCTCTTCGAGGATCGGCGCCATGGCCGGGTTGAGGTAGGACCGGACCAGCACGTAGGTCACGTAGAACCCCGCCAGCATCAGGCCGGGCAGGAAGGACGCGGTGAACAGCTCTCCGATTGAGACATTCGCGGTCAGCCCGTAGATGATGAGCACGATCGAGGGCGGTACCATCGTGCCCAGCGCGCCGCCTGCGCAGACCACGCCGATGGCGAGCTTGCGATCATAGCCGAGGCGCAGCATCTGCGGCAGCGCGATGAGGCCCAGAAGGACGATCTCGCCGCCGATGATGCCGGACATGGCGGCAAGGATGACCGCGACGAAAATGGTCTGGATCGCCACACCGCCGCGCAACCGTCCGCCGACTAGCTTCATCGCGTCGAAGAGATCGCGCGCGATGCCCGACCGGTCGAGGATCGCCGCCATCAGCACGAACATCGGCACCGAGACGAAGACGAAGGACGACACGAAGGAATAGACCCGGCTCGTGATCAGCGGAACCGCCATCGGGCCGAACCAGCCCAGCGCGAAGATCAGCGCGACGAGCAGCGTCACGAAGGCCAGCGGGATGCCCGTGACGAGAAGCAGCAGCAACATCCCGAACATGAGATAGGTCGCGGTCTCGACGCCGAGCCCCTGGAGCGATCCGAAGATTTCCATGTCAGCGTCTCCCGCGGGCGTAGTTGAACGCCAGGATGAGGAATTGCAGCGCCATCACGGCGAGAACCGCCAGAAGGAAGACCTTCATCAGGCCCGGATAGACGGGATCCCAGGCACTGCCCGACCGCTCGAGGCGGAACGCCCCCGACGGCGTGAAGGCGGCGCGCTGGACCATCAGCCAGGCGGCATAGGTGAACATCATCGAGGCGGCGGCGCAGACGAGCGAGATGGTCACGTCGAACACCTTGCGCCAGCGCGGCGACAGCGCGTCGTAGATCAGCACGACACGGATGTGACGGTCGCGGGCGGCGCAATAGAGCCCGCCATAGATGAAGGCGACGCCGCAGAGAAAGATCGTCGTCTCGTGGGCCCATGTCGTCGGCGCGTTGAAGAAGTAGCGCAGCACGACCTCCTGGATCAGGATCAGCATCGCCAGCACGATGCCGGCGGCAAAGATCAGCCCCGCTTTCGAGATCGCGCGCCCGAGAAGACCCGCCTCCGGGATCGGCCCCGCAGGTGCCTCGCGGGCCGTCTCGTCCGTGGCCTGGTGATCGCTCATTGTCCCCTCCCCTATCGAAAAAACGGGCCGGCGCATGTGCCGGCCCGCTGTCTGATCGCGGATCGCGCCGCTTACATCAGCCCGGCTTCGGTCAGGTAGGACGTCAGCGCGTCATAGACCTTCTGGGCGTTCTCGGACCGTGCCGCGACCTTCTCCCATTCGCCCTGGGCGATCTGGCGGAACTTGGCGCGCTCCTCGGCGGACCAGTCATGCACGGTGATGTCGCCGGCGGCCTTGGCCGCTTCGACGGCCTCCTGATCGGCCTCGCGCAGCGTCGACACCTGCAGTTGCGCGAACTCTTCCACCGATTCCTCGAGCGCAGCCTGCTGTTCGGCGGTCAGGCTGTCCCACTTGGCCTTGTTCATCGAGATCTCGACCAGCGGCATGGAGTGGAAGCCGGGATAGACCGGGTGCTTGGCCACGTCGTGCAGGCCCTGCGCCTGGTTGGTGGAGAAGACGGTGTAATCGGCCGCGTCGATCACCCCCTTGTCGAGCGAGGTGAAGACCTCGGAGCCCGGCAGGTTGACCGGGGCCGCGCCCGCCGCCGCGAAGACCTGCTGCACGAGGCCCTCGGGCGCGCGCATCTTCAGACCCTGAAGGTCGTCGACCCCCTCCAGCGGCACCTTCGAGACGAAGGCCTCGAGGCCCGGCGTGGTCGCGCCGATGAATTGCAGGCCATACGGCTGCACGAGCTCGTTCATCAGCTCCTTGCCGCCGCCTTCGTTCATGAAGTCGAACATTTCCTGCGGGTCGGAATAGGCACCGACCGGGTTCGCGATCAGGCCGAAGGCCGGGTCCTTGCCCGAGAAATACGACGTGTCGGTCACGTGTCCGTCGAGGATGCCCGCCGCGATGGCGTCCTGCGTCTCGTTATGGGCGACGATCGACTCGACCGGCAGCAGGTTGATCTCGATGGTTCCGCCGGTCTTCTCCGACACGCTTTCCGCCCATTGCTGCTGAAGCTGGAAATTCGGATTGCCCGCCGGGTCGGACGACTGGAAGCGCAGGGTGATGTCCTGTGCGAAGGCGGTGCCTGCGACGCTGGCCAGAAGGGCTGCGATTGTAAGATGTTTCATGTGATGGGTCCTCTTCCCTTGGTGAAATGAAAGCCGGTCACGCCAAAGGGCGTGTCCGGGTCGCGAAAGTCTCGGCGGCGTCCACGATCTCCTGGACCGGACGGGCGATATCGATGGTCAGGACATCCTCCCCGTCCGGGGCCTCCAGAAGCGCGAACTGGCTGTCGATCAGGCTGGCTGGCATGAAGTGATCCTTGCGCCCGGCCATCCGTTCGGCAACGAGCGACCGGGAGCCCGACAGATGCACGATCCGGAGGTCTTCCAGCGCCGCCGCCAGCCGGTCACGGTAGGATCGCTTCAGCGCGGAGCAGGCGATGACCGTGTCCCCGCCCGCCTCTCGGGCCGCCTCCGCGATCCGGTCGAGCCAGCTCCAGCGATCCGCATCGGTCAGCGGCTCGCCCCGGCTCATCCGCGCGACGGCCGAGGCGGAATGATAGCTGTCGGCCTCGATGAACTGCGTGCCCAGACGGTCGGCCAGGCGGCTGGCGACGGACGACTTGCCCGTTCCGCACACTCCCATGACCAGCACATGTGTCACGCAATCCCCTCCCGAAATGCGGCTGTTCGCCGAATGACAGCGCTATCATTAGTTGACAGCGCTGTCATCGGTCAAGGATAGACTCCGTAAGGAGCCAAAAATGACCAAAGCCCCGGAAAAAGCCCCGCATCGCGTGACCTTGGAGGATGTGGCACGCCGTGCGCAGACCTCGTCGATCACCGTCAGCCGGGCGCTGCGCCGTCCCGAAATGGTGTCGGAGAAGCTGCGCGCGCGAATCGCCGAGGCCGTGACCGAGCTCGGATACGTGCCCGATCCCGCGGCGAGCGCGCTGGCCTCGCGGCGCTCCAACGTGATCGGCGTGCTGATCCCGTCGGTCACCAACTCCGTCTTCGCGGATGTCCTCGCGGGGCTTTACGACACGATCGCGGGCCAGCCGTTCAACGCGCAGCTGGGCAATACGCGCTATGCCCCCGGGATCGAGGATGCGCTGATCCGCGTCTTCCTCGGCCAGCGGCCCGCGGGACTGATCGTGACCGGGGTGGACCAGTCCCCCGTCTCCCGCGCCCTGCTCGAGGCCGCCGATTGCCCGATCGTGCAGATCATGGATCTCGGCAATGCGCCGATCGACATGATGGTCGGCTTCTCGCACCGGGATGCGGCCCGAACTGCGACGGAGCACCTGATCGCGCGGGGCTACAGCTGCCCGGCCTTCATCGGCGCGCGCATGGACCCCCGGTCGGAGCGGCGTCTGCAAGGCTTCCGCGACGCCCTCGCGGCGGCAGGCATCACCGAGGGCGCCCGGGTCGTGACCACGACCACGCCGTCGAGCGTGGCCCTGGGCGAGACCCTTCTGGCGCAGCTTCTGGCGCAGGCGCCCGAGACCGACGCCATTCTCTGCAACAACGACGATCTGGCCCTTGGCGTGCAATTCGCCGCCCTGCGACGGGGCATCGCCATCGGTCCGGAGCTTGGCCTTTGCGGGTTCAACGACCTCGAGGTCATGGCGGCCGCGCACCCGTCCATCACCAGCGTGCGCACCTTCCGGCGGGAGATGGGCAAGCTGGCCATCGAAATGCTTCTTGCGCGCATCGAAGGCCGCGACCCGGACGCAAAGGTCCGCGACCTCGGCTACGCGTTGATGCCCCGCGACAGCACCCGACGGGACCGCGCGTAGGTCATGCGACAAAGGGAATAGCGTCGCGACCCGGACTGAGCATCGCCCGCACGGCGCGCCTCCCGGCCCTTGGCAAACGTCTGAAATGGCGATCCCTGAAGGACTCGAACCCTCAACCTGCTGATTAGAAGTCAGCTGCTCTATCCAGTTGAGCTAAGGGACCGCTGGCGCCGTTCTAGAACGTCCCCGGCGGGACGGACAAGCTCAATGCGTCCAGACCGACCGGCGCGTATAGGAGAAGTTCTCGGCATAGCCCTTGGGCCGCACGTTGTGCTTGCGCCGCTTGGGCTCGAAGACCTGCGCGTCGATGCCGTGATCCTCGGCGTATTCGACCGCGGCTTCCTTGGTGTCGAACTGCATCTTCACCTGCGCCTGCGTGTCCGAGGACGAGGTCCACCCCATAAGCGGATCGACCGAGCGCGCCGTCTCGGGCACGAATTCCAGAACCCAGCTCTTGGTCTTGGCGAAGCCCGAAGACATGGCCGTCTTGGCGGGCTGGTAGATGCGTGCGCGCATGGTGACCTCCGTCGATCTCTGCGCCGCTTATCGTCAAAATCCCGCCTCTTGGCAAGGCATCCGCCCGCACGGGGCCGCGCACGGACCGGCCACGCATTCGTGACGCAATGTCACACCAAAATGCGTAGGCTGGGGGCAGGACATTCAGGACGGGAGGACGCGATGAGACGATGGACAGGGGCCGCTTTCATGGCGGTATCGGCCACGATGGCCCAGGCCGAGGGCGGCACGCCGATCACCGTGGAGGGCGAGATCATCGACACCTGGTGCTACTTCTCGGGCGTCATGGGCGGGCCCGACGCGGTCGTGGGCTCGGCGCATCACACCTGCGCGCTCTGGTGTTCGGCGGGCGGCATCCCGGTGGGGCTGCTGACCCCCGACGGCACCGTCTACATGGTCCTGAAGCTGCCGGGCACCGATCAGCTGGCGGGCGGCGACACGGCGCTGACGCTGGCGTCGCACACCGTGCGCGCCGAGGGCCTGCATTACCAGCGCGACGGGCTGAATTACATCATGGTCGAGGACGTCGTCTCGGACATGGACATCACCAATCTCAATCACGAGGATTACGGCGTCACGCCGGGCTTCGCGATCCCCGATGATGCATTGGAGAACTGAGATGCGCCGCATGTTCCCCGCACTGGCGCTGGCCGCCAGCCTCGCCGCCCCTGCCGCAGCGCAGGATTTCTCCGCCGGATCGGAGGCCAATGAATGGGGCCTCTGGGGCGAACAGAAGGCCCGCTTCGAGGCCGAGGTCGTCGATCCGATCTGCGTGCTCTCGGGCCAATGCGACGATGCCTGCGCGCCGGGGCGCCAATCGGCCCTGCTGCGCAGCGCCGACGACGCGCTGATCATGCCGCTGAAGAACAACCAGCCCATCTTCACCGGGGCCGCGGCCGATCTCGCGCCCTATTGCGGCCAGACGGTCGAGGTCGACGGCCTGATGATCGAGAACCCCGAGAACGGCGCGACCCATGTCTACCAGGTCCAGCGCATCCGTGCCCTGCCCGATGGCGAGTGGACACCCACCAACCGCTTCACCGACGAGTGGGCCAAGGCCAATCCCGAGGCCGCGGGCGACGGGCCATGGTTCCGCCGCGACCCGCGCATCCGCGCCGAGATCGCCGCCGAAGGTTATCTGGGTCTCGGCGTGGCCGAGGAAGAGGCGTTCCTCAAGGACTGGCTCGGCATCGAATGAGGCGGCTGGCGCCCCTTCTCGCGCTCTGCCTCGCGGCGGGCGGCGCGGCGTCCGAGACGCCCGCGCCGGCGCCCTTTCCCATCGCGCTCGGCGGGCCCTTTACCCTGACCGACCAGTCGGGCGCGCCCCGGACCGAGGCCGCGCCGGGGGCCGATCTGCAGCTCGTCTTCTTCGGCTACGCCAATTGCCGCTCGATCTGCGCGGTGGCGCTGCCCACCATGGCCGCCGCCGCCGATACGCTGGCCGCGGGCGGCATCGATGCGCGCCCGGTGATGATCACCGTCGATCCCGACCATGATACGGTCGCGACGATCGGCCCGCCGCTCGCGCGCTTTCACCCCGCCTTCGAGGGGCTGACCGGCAGCGCGGCCGACCTCAAGCCGGTCTACGACCTCTTCGCGGTCGAGCACGAGGTGCTTTTCACCGACCCGTCGGGCCAGCCCGTCTACGCCCATGGCAGCCATATCTACCTGCTCGACGGGGACGGCGCCTTCCTGACGCTCCTGCCCCCGATCCTCGGGCTCGACCGCATCGCCGAGATTGCCAAGGGTTACGTCCGGCGCTGACCTCAGCCCATGCTGGCCGGGTTGTGCCGCCGTCGCGCGCGCTGGCGGTCGTCATGCCAGCTCCAGACCGACGCGGCGCCCCAGCTTGCGCAGTAAACCACGCCCAGCGCCAGCACGACCCAGCCCGGCAGGGGGCCGATCGCGGCGCGCCCGGAGAAATCCGCGAGGCTCTCCACCGGCGTGGGATGCACCACGAGCTTGCCGGTATAGGCCGAGCTCTGGATCAGCAGGATCCAGAAATAATTGCGCCGGATCCGCCGCCCCAGCGCCACCCACATCGACACGTGATAACGCGGCGCCCAGTAATCCTCGGCCAGCGTCTTCTGCCAGCCATCCTCCATGTGCAGATCGCCGTCATGCAGCATCGGCGCGAAGAAATGCGTCTCCATCCAGCGGCAGCGCGCGCGCCAGACGTTGAAATAGCGATAGCGCCGCGCCTCGAGCGTGAGGAAGAAGCAGATGAGGATACCCACGAGGATCAGCGGCAACGCCGAGGCCGCGGGCGAGGAATAGGAGATCGACAGCGCGATCCCCAGCGTCACCACCGCCCAGTTCGTCGTGGTGTCGAGCCGCGTGCGCCACAGCGTCGACCGGTAGACCTCGCCGCGATAGAGATGCGCCAGCGCGCCGATCTCTGCGGCATCCAGCGTCTTGCGTGCGTCGCCTACGGCCCTGTCCATGCGGCGCCTCCCCCGGGGCAAGCTTGGCATGGGCAGGCTTTTGCGGGCAAGCAAAACCGCGCGGCGGGCCTCTGCGCGGTTTTCCGGCCCCCTTGAAACCCCGCTGGCAGGGCGCAAGTGTAGCAGGCCAGAAGGAAGCCCGCCCGATGCACAACAACAACCCCGCACAGATGCCCGCGCTCTTGCATGCGCCGGCCCCGCACGTCGCCGAGCGCGAAAAGCTCGAAGGCGGCCGGCGTTTCGTGATGCATACCGAGTACAGCGCCGCGGGCGACCAGCCCGGCGCCATCGTCGAGATCTCCGAGGCGATCCGCGCGGGCGAGCGCGACCAGGTGCTGCTGGGCGCCACCGGCACCGGCAAGACCTTCACCATGGCCCGCGTGATCGAGGAAACCCAGCGTCCGGCGATCATCCTCGCGCCCAACAAGACGCTGGCCGCGCAGCTTTACGGCGAGTTCAAGCAGTTCTTCCCGGAAAACGCGGTCGAGTATTTCGTCAGCTACTACGATTACTACCAGCCCGAGGCCTACGTGCCGCGCTCGGACACCTATATCGAGAAGGAATCGCAGATCAACGAACAGATCGACCGGATGCGCCACTCGGCCACCCGGGCGCTGCTGGAGCGCGACGACGTGATCATCGTGGCCTCGGTGTCCTGCATCTACGGCATCGGCTCTGTCGAGACCTACGGCGCGATGACCGTCGATCTGTTCACCGGCAAAGAATACGACCAGCGCGCGGTGATGGCGGACCTCGTGGCGCAGCAATACCGCCGCAACGATCAGGCCTTCCAGCGCGGCTCGTTCCGGGTGCGCGGCGACGTTCTGGAAGTCTGGCCGGCCCACCTCGAAGATCGCGCCTGGCGCTTTTCCTTCTTCGGCGAGGAGCTGGAGGCGATCACCGAATTCGACCCGCTGACCGGCCAGAAGACCGGCAGTTTCGACCGGATCCGCATTTACGCCAATTCGCATTACGTCACTCCGCGCCCGACGATGAAACAGGCCGTGGTCGAGATCAAGAAAGAGCTGCGCATGCGGCTCGACCAGCTCGTCGCCGAGGGCAAGCTGCTGGAAGCCCAGCGGCTCGAACAGCGCACGAATTTCGACATCGAGATGTTGGAGGCCACGGGCGTCTGCAACGGGATCGAGAACTATTCGCGCTACCTCACGGGCCGCGCGCCGGGCGAGCCGCCCCCCACCCTCTTCGAATTCATTCCCGACAACGCCATCGTCTTCGCCGACGAAAGCCACGTCTCGGTGCCGCAGATCGGGGGCATGTACAAAGGCGACTACCGGCGCAAGTTCACGCTGGCCGAACATGGCTTCCGCCTGCCCTCCTGCATGGACAACCGCCCCCTGAAGTTCGAGGAATGGGACGCTATGCGCCCGCAATCGGTCTTCGTCTCGGCCACCCCCGCCGCGTGGGAGCTGGACCAGACCGGCGGCGTCTTCACCGAACAGATCATCCGGCCCACCGGCCTGCTCGATCCGCAGGTTGAGATCCGGCCCGTCGAGACGCAGGTCGACGACCTTCTCGACGAGATCCGCAAGGTCGCGCAGGACGGCTACCGCGTGCTCTGCACCGTGCTGACCAAGCGCATGGCCGAGGATCTGACCGAATACCTGCACGAACAGGGCATCCGCGTGCGCTACATGCATTCGGATATCGACACGATCGAGCGGATCGAGATCCTGCGCGACCTGCGGCTCGGCGCTTTCGACGTGCTGATCGGCATCAACCTTCTGCGCGAGGGCCTCGACATTCCCGAATGCGGGCTGGTGGCCATTCTCGACGCGGACAAGGAGGGCTTTCTTCGTTCGGAGACCTCGCTCATCCAGACCATCGGCCGCGCCGCGCGCAACGCCGAGGGCCGCGTCATCATGTATGCCGACCGCATGACCGGCTCGATGGAGCGCGCCATCGGCGAGACCAACCGCCGCCGCGAAAAGCAGATCGCCTATAACGAGGAACACGGCATCACGCCCGCGACAATCAAGAAGAACGTCGAGGATATCCTGGCCGGGCTCTACAAGGGCGACGTGGACATGAACCGCGTCACCGCCCAGATCGACCCGAAGGCGCAGGGATCGAACCTGCAGGCGGTGCTGGAGGGGCTGCGCGAGGACATGCGCAAGGCCGCCGAGAACCTCGAATTCGAGGAAGCCGCGCGGCTGCGCGACGAGGTCAAGCGTCTCGAGGCGGTAGACCTGGTGGTGGCCGACGACCCCATGGCGCGCCAGCAGGCGGTCGAGAAGGCCTCGGAAGAGGCAACGAGACGCACGGGGCGCTCCACCGCCGGACGCGGGGGCATGCGCGGCGGCAACGTGCAGCGGCGCAAGAAACGCTAGCCCGGCTTTACAGCGCGCCGTCTTTGCGCCGAAACTCGCCGCGATGACCCCGATCCGGCCCGATCCGTGCTGAGCCTCGCGCGCGCCTCGGCGCTCGCCCTGACCTGCGCCGCGCCGTTCGCGGCGCAGCCGCTGAGTTGCGCGTCGGCCCCCTTCACCGATCTGCCCGGGGTGACCCAGGCGCTCGATGCGCTCGCCCCCGCGCTCGACGAATATGCGGCCCTGCGCCGCACGCTCGACGACACGGTCGCGGCGATCTGCCTGCGGGACGGCCCGGGCGAGGCGCAGGGCTATTTCGAACCCGAGACGCGCCGGATCGTCCTCTCGGACGGGCTCGAGACGCCGCTGATGATGGCGGTGCTGGTGCATGAGCTGCGCCACGCCGCGCAATACGAAAGCGCGGTCTGTCCCGACCGCGCGCTGGCGATGGGCGATTACGCGCAGGCCGTGGCGGCGATGGAGGCCGATGCCTCCGTCACCAGCCTCGTGATCGCGGATGCCCTTGCGCGGGCGGGTGCGCCGGCGATGTGGCAGGCGCTGGCCGATTGGCCGATGCAGGCCGATATCGCCGCGGCCTTTGCCGAGGCGCGGGCGGCGGGCGCGGATCTCGCCGGCGCCGCATCCCTTGCCTTCGATGCCTGGTATCTCGCACCCGACCGGGTCTCGACCTATTACGTCGCGGCCTGTTCGGATTACCTCGACGCCGCCGACCGCGACCATCTCCTGCCGCGCTACGGCAGCCTGTCCGAGGGGTATTTCACGGCCCTCTGCCACCTGCCGGACGGCACGCGCTACAGCTGCGCGCCGCCTTCTGCGCCTGAGCGCTGACCTCCGGGCCCTAGCGTTCGAGCATGCGGGCCAGCGCCAGCACGATGACCGCGCCGATCAGCGCCGCGATGAGAATCGCGATCAGCCCGCCCGCGGCGAGGATACCGACACCGAGCGCGGCGAGAAGGAAGGGCAGCGCCACGGCGCCCACCACGCCCAGCACGATGTAGCGGACGCGGTGCCCGCCCGCGATGACGCTGGCGATCCAGCCCGACAACAGGCCGATCAGCACCAGAAGTGTCAGCGACACGGCCCCCAGCACATCCAGAAACGCTTCCATCGTCACCTCCGTTCGTCACGCAGACATTCGGCGCGCCCGCCGCTCTTCAAGTCCCCAAGCACGGGGCCGAAATCAGGACCCGCCCGCCACGGTCAGGCCCAGCAGACGCCAGCCTTGCATGCCCCAGCGATAATAGCTGATCTTTTCGGCCGGAAAGCCCGCCTCGATGATGCGCCGGATCGCGGTCGGCGATTGTCCGCACCAGGGCCCGTTGCAGAACAGCACGATGGCGCCGACGTCCGGACCGCATTCGAACCCGTCGAAATCGGGCTCGCAGCCCAATTCGTGCAGGCGGTCGGGCATTTCGGTATAGGGCATGGAGATGGCCCCCGGGATCGTGCCCGTTTCCCAATCCGGGCGGACGCGGCTGTCGATCACGGTCACCTCCGGGTCCTGCAGGGCCGCCAGCAATTCCAGCTCGCCGATCGTGGTGACGCCCGGGGCGGGCTGCATCGGCTGGATGCAGAAATCCGGACAGGGCCGCGAGGTGCGCGCGAAGGCGCCGGTCAGCACGTTGTCCACGTCCTGAATGCGCTTGATCTCGACCGCGCCGCCGCCGGTCTCGACGGTGACCGAGGGCAGATCCCGCGTGATGTTCACCGCCTCCTCGGCCTCCGCCCCGTTCGGGCTGAGCCCACCGATGGCCATGCCGAGCACCAGCGCCAGCGCTCCGATCCGTCGCGTTTCCGTCATCTCGTGATCCTCCCTGTGCTTCGATCCACCTTTCGGGCGGAACCATTCCCTCACGGTTTCGTTAACCTGTATATTGATTGCAACTTTGGAGCATGACAATGGAATACGGCCTTCTCGGACTGATCATCCTCGTTCTGGATATCTACGCGATCTACCAGACCCTGACCTCCGGCGCCTCGACGCTGGCGAAAATTCTCTGGACGCTGGCGATCCTGATCCTGCCGGTGCTGGGCTTCCTCGCCTGGCTCGTCGCGGGCCCGCGCGGCGCCGCCGTTCGGACCTGACAGGCGCGCCGTCGGCCCATGCCGAAGGCCGATCGCCCTCAAAAACCACCGGGGCGCGTTGGGGCGCGCCCCGGCCTCCAGCGCGGGTCAGCGGATGACATGCACCCCGCAAGGCGCATGCCGCACCACCCGGCCCGCGGTCGAGCCCAGAAACCAATCGCTCATATCCGGCTTGTGCGACCGCACCACCACCAGGTCCGCCCCCACATCCTTGATCTTGTCGAGGATCAGCGTCGGTGCATGGCCGTGCACCACCTGAAGCGTCACGTCCGCCTCGTCCTTCAGCGCCGTTTTCAGCGCCTCTTCCGCCTCGTCCTGCGCCTGTTCGAAGATCACCGCGGGCACTTCGGCGGCGATGTAAAGCGGCACCGCCTCGATCACCGACACCACGGTGATCTTGGCCCCGTCCGCGGCCAGCGCCCGGGCAACCGAAAGCTGTTCGGACAGCCGTTCGGGATGGTCGGGGGCCACGGGAATGAGAATGTTGTGATACATGAAGGGTCCTCCTTTTCCGCCTGAGTGACACGCGCGGACGGACGGCGCCTTGATCTGGATCACCCCCCGTCGCGGATCACCCGCAGAAAAGCTCGCGCACCGCGCCGGTCTCGTCGGTCCGCACGTTCAGCCGGTCGGGGTGGTAATCCATCGTCATCATCGCGCCCGGCGGCAGATAACGCACGGTCCGGTCCGGGTCGGGCTCCTGCCCCTCAGGCAGCCGCTGCAGAACGCCGCCCTCCGCCGTCGGCAGACAGACATGTCGGTCGGGATCGAGATCCGCTTCGGTCCGCCCGGTCTCCGTCTCCGGCGCGCAGCCGACCAGCAGCGCGGCGGCCAGGCCCACACGCGCCCCCTCCGCACAGAACATCCGTCGCGCCTTCTGCATGACCCGCATCTTTCCCACCTTTCCGCATCGTTCTCGCAAGACTATGATGGATCGACACGTCCCGCCAGACCGGCCCCTGTCCGAGAGCCCCCGATGCGTCTTCCGCGCCCCCTCTTCCTCCTGCCGTCCTGCCTGCTGCTTGCGGCTTGCCTCAGCCCGCTGGAGCGGTGCGTGGAACAGGCCAATCGCAGCCTCTGGGCCGCCGAGGAGGAGTTGCGCGAGATCGAGGCGACGCTGGCCCGCGGCTACGCGCTCGAGACGGTGGAGACCACCGTGCCGTTCTACACGACCTGCTACGATTCATCGCTCGACCGGCGCGTGCCCTGTTTCGAGGACCTGACCCGCACCCGCACGATCCGGGTCGAGGTCGATGAAGCAGAGTTGCGCCGCCGCCGCGACGAGCTTGCCGCGCAGATCGTGGTGCTGCGCCCGGGAGCCGAGGCCGCCGCCGCCGAATGCCGCGCCCGCATCCCCGAAGACGCCTGAGCGCGGCCCGGCAGCCCGCGCCCCGACACCGCGCGGACACAGATCGCCCCCTTCCGGTACGGCGCCCCTTTACCGGCTGCGCCCGCAGGCCCTACCCTGCCCAAAAGACAAGAGCAGTGAGCCGCCATGAAGATCGCCGCCCTCACCATGGTCTATCGCGACCACTGGTACCTGCGCCAGTGGCTCCGGCATTACGATGCCCAGATCGGACGCGAGAATTGCGTGATCCTCAGCCATGGCGACGAGCCCGAAATCCGCGAGATCGCGCAGGGCGCCCGCATCATCGCCTATCCGCGCGACGATCTCGCCAATTTCGACGATGCGCGCTGGCACGAGTTGAACACCCGGCAGGCGGAGCTGCACGAGACCTATGATTGCGTCATCACCGGCGATGTCGACGAACTGGTCTTCGCCAGCGACGTGGACCGGCCGCTGGATCAGGTGCTCGCGCAATGGCGCGACCGGCCCTGCGTCTTCGCGTCGGGCTTCGACCTGGTGGAGCATCCCGACCTCGACGCGCCCTTCGACGATTCCGCGCCGATCTGGACGCAGCGGCGCTACGGCCTCTGGGCCTCGGGCTACACGAAGCCCGCGGTGAGCTTCCGCCCGGTCTTCTATCGTCCGGGCGGGCACCGGGCGCTCGACGTGGAGTATTACGTCGCGCCGGGCCTGCACCTCGCGCATCTGCATTACGCCGACAGCCGGCAATTGACCGCCCGCCGCGCGATCCAGACCGAGGTCGCGGCGCATTGGCCGGACCGCGCGCGCTTCACCAATCACTGGAAGGAAGGGGTGGAGCGCGATGTCTCGCTTGGCCCCGAGGAGGCGGCGATCTCGAGCTACGAGGAAAGCTTCATCGCCTTTCACGACCTCGTCCGCGACGGCTTCCGCGGACGCGGGCGCGGCGTGGGGGCGCCGCGCACCCAGACCCGCCTGCCCTTCCGCCTGCCCGCGACCTTCGCGCGGATCGCCACGGCGCCCGCGCGGCCTTCTCCCAAGGCGGCTTCGAAGGCGAAGACCGCCGCCAAGTCGGGGACGCGGACCGCCACCTCGAAGAAAAGCACTACCGCGCGCAAGAAGGCCCCTGCGAAGACGGCCTCGCGCAAGACCACCTCCGCGACTGCAAGCTGACCGGGCCCGCCCGCGCGTCCCTGTGGGCGAGCCCGCAGGCGCGGCGCAAAAAGAAAGGCGCGGGTCTGGCAACCCGCGCCTTCCCGCCGCCCCGGCAGGGTTCGTCTTGGGGCCGCCCGCCGGGGCGTGCCCGATCAGGCGTCGATGTTCGACCGGTCGCCCAGCGTCACCGTCACCTGGGTTTCCTCGCCGCGGCGCAGATAGGTGATGTCCACCTCGGCACCGGGGCGCAGCGTGGCGATCGCCCGGGTCAGATCGCGCGGGGTCTCGACGCCCTCGCCGTTCACCGACAGGACGATGTCGCCCTTCCTGAAGCCCGCTGCCTCGGCGGGGGTGTCCGCGGTCACGTCCTCGATCATCACGCCGGTGCCCTCGTCGAAGCCCAGCGCCATGGCGACATCGTCGCTGACGGGCGCGATGCGCACGCCGAGCCAGCCGCGCTCCACCGTGCCGTCATCGGACAGGTCCTCGACGATGGCCGAGGCCAGTTCGGACGGCACCGAGAAGCCGATCCCGACCGAACCGCCGGTGGGCGAGATGATCGCGGTGTTCACGCCGATGACCTGGCCCATCTCGTTGAAGAGCGGCCCGCCGGAATTGCCCCGGTTGATCGCGGCGTCAGTCTGGATGAAGTCGTCGAAGGGCCCGGCATTGATGTTGCGGCCCAGTGCCGACACGATGCCCGTGGTCACGGTGGTGCCCAGCCCGAAGGGGTTGCCGACGGCGATCACGTTCTGGCCGACCTGCAGCGTGGTGCTGTCCCCGAAGGAGACGAAGGGCAGGCCCTCGGCCTCGATGTCGAGCACGGCGATGTCCGTCGCGGGATCCGCGCCCACCACCTCGGCGGTGAATTCGCGACCATCCTCGAAGGTCACGGTGACCTCGTCGGCGCCGTCGATGACATGGGCGTTGGTGACGATGCGACCGTCTTCGGAGATCACGAAGCCGGTGCCCGCCCCCTTCATCTCGCCGCCGGGACGGCCCGGCTGACCGGGCATGCCAGGCATCGGCATGCCGAAGCGCTTCTGGAATTCCTCCATGAAATCGCGCTGCTCCTGCGGCATCTCCGCCGAGGCGGTGCGGGCAAGCTGGGTCACCTCGATGGTGACGACCGCCGGGGTCAGTTCCGCGACGAGGTCGACGTAATCGGTGCCCATCGCGGGCGCTGCGGTCGCGGGCGTGGCGCCGGGTGCGACGCTCAGCACGCCGCCGGTGGCAACCAGCGCGGCCAGCGCAACGCCGGTCAGGTAGGTCTTCGCGGGTCCAGTGGTTCTTGTCATGTCTGTTCTCTCCCGGTGATCCGGATTGATCTCATATCCGACCGCGGGGCGCGCGCCGCCCCCGGTTCCCTGCAACAGATTGAACACCAAGATTGCAGCCGCACAGGCCCCGGGATTACAATTTCGCAAGGTTTCTCACAGGCGCGCCAGAGACCGTATATGGCGGGCGCCGGGCCTTGAAACGGCGACGCGCGCGTCCCTTGTCTCACGGGCCGGTTGAGACCATTCCGAGGGCCATGCCCATGAAGATACTTGTCATCGAGGACGACGCCACCACGGCGGACTTCATCACCCGCGGCCTGACCGAAGAGGGACACGCGGTCGATCACATGACTTCGGGCCGCGAGGCGCTGAGCCTGGCCATGTCGCATCCCTACGATGTGATCGTGGTGGACCGGATGCTGCCCGATCTCGACGGGCTGTCGCTGGTCAAGGCGCTGCGCTCCGCCAAGGTCACGACACCCGCGATCTTCCTGACCGCCATGGGCGGGCTCGACGACCGGATCGAGGGGCTCTCGGCGGGCGGCGACGATTACCTCGTGAAGCCCTTCGCCTTCGGCGAGCTCTCGGCGCGCATCGCCGCACTCGGCCGCCGGCTGCCGATGTCGGATGCCGCCGAGACGGTGCTGCGCGCGGGCGACCTGGAGATGGACGTGGTGCGCCGCACGGTCACGCGCGGCGGTCAGCCGCTGGACCTCCTGCCGCGCGAGTTCGCCCTGCTCGAACACCTGCTGCGCCGCAAGGGCCGGGTGCAGACCCGCACGATGCTGCTCGAAGGCGTCTGGAACATCCATTTCGATCCGCAGACCAACGTGGTCGAGACGCATATCTCGCGGCTGCGCGCCAAGGTCGACAAACCGTTCGAACGCGATCTGATCGTCACCGTGCGCGGGGCGGGCTACAAGATCACCGAATGAACACGCCCCGCGCCAGCCTGTCGAACATCATCCGCTCCACCCCGGTGCGGATCGCGCTCTGGCTGGTGCTGGTCTTCGCGTCGGTGAATCTCGTGACGCTGGGCGGGGCCTACGTGACCCTGAAGGCCCAGGCCGAGGCCGCGATCCGCGCCGATCTGACCGCCGAGATCGCGGGCCTCGACATCACCGCGACGCCCAATGCGCTGCGCCGCCTCGTCGAGGTGCGCGCCCGTGCCTCCGACCCGCGCGACCGGGTCTACCTCTTTATCGGCGACGATGGCCTGCGCGCGGGCAATGCCGATGCGCGGCTGTCGGAGGGCAACGTGATCCTCAGCGCCTCGGACGGGCGGGCGCTGTCCCATACCGGCTACCTGCAGGAGGTGCGGCGGCTGTCCTCGGGTATCCTGGTGATCGCGCAAAGCCTCGAACGGGTGGAGGATCTGCGCCGCACCTTCTTGTGGCTGCTGGCGCTGTCGCTCCTGCCCACGGTGGTGCTGTCGCTCGGCCTCGGCACGCTGATCGCCCGGCGCTCGGCGCGCCGGGTGGAACGGATCGAGGCGACGCTGGGCCGGATCGCGGCGGGCGACCTCACGGCGCGCTACGATCCCGGCGCGGCGGGCGAGGACGACCTGACCCGCATCGGGCGCGGCGTCAATCGCATGGCCGCGCGGCAGGAAGCGGCGACCGAGGCCCTGCGCCAGGTCAGCGCCGACATCGCCCATGACCTGCGCACGCCGCTGCAGCGGATCGCGGTGCTGCTGGACGAATTGCAGTCGAAGACCACCGAGGACGACCCCCGCGCTCCGCTGGCCGACCGCGCCCGCGCCGAGGCGGATCGCGCCGTGCAGGTCTTCCACGCGCTGCTGCAGATCGCCCAGATCGAAGGCGCGGGCGCCCGGGCCGATGCCGCCCCGGTGGACCTGACCGAGATCGCCCGCGAGATGGCCGAGCTCTACGAACCCGCCGCCGAGGAGGCCGGCGTGACGCTCGGCACCGATCTGCCCGAGACCCCCGTCCCGGTGACCGGCGACCGCGCGCTGCTGGGCCAGGCGCTGGCCAACCTGCTGGAGAACGCACTGCGCCACGGCGGCGGCACGCCGATCACCGTGTCGGTGGCCCGGAACCCGGACGGCCCGGTGCTCTGCGTGTCGGATCGCGGCCCCGGCATTCCCGAGGCGGAACGCGACCTTGTCACCCGCCGCCTCTACCGGCTGGAGCGCAGCCGCACGACGCCCGGCAACGGGCTTGGCCTCGCGCTCGTGGCGGCGATCGCGCAGGCCCATCGCGCCACCCTCTCGCTCGGCGACAACGGCCCCGGCCTCAGCGCGCGGCTGCATTTCCCGTCGGTCGACTAGGCCGGGCGCAGCGGCCCGTCAGTGCAGGCCCTGCGGTCCGTTCTTCAGGATCACCGGCACGATCAGCTCTTCCTCGTCGTTGAGATGCCGGTCGAGCAGCGCCTCGAAGGACAGCAGTTCCTCGCGGAAGCGCCCGGTTTCGGTCTTGCCCTGCAACACGCCGTTGGCATGCTCGGCAAAGCGCGCGAGAAGGCCGTCCATGTCGTCGTGATCCGCCTCGAGGATATCGAAGCCGCGCGCCACCCGGCTGTCGAGGCCGACGAGCTTTGGGAAGTAATGGTGGTCCTCGATCTGGTGATGGCCGTGCAGCTCATTCAGCAGCATGCCGCCATAGCGCGACAGGCGCTGATTGCGCATCCGCGGGTCGAGCTTGCCGTCCATCTCGGCCTCGGCATCCTCGCGCAGCGCCGCGCAGATCTGCCGGAACATGCCGTGCCGCCCGAGCCAGAATTCGACGAGACCGGTGAAATGCGCATGCGCCTCCCAGCCGGTGCGGGGATATTCCTTCACCAGAACCCGGAGCGCGTCGGGCAGTCCCGTCCGCGTGCCGAGCCGCAGATCGTCGGAGATCCTGATTGCCATCTCTGTCCTTCCTGTCTCTGCGCGCCCGGGACTACCGGCTCTCAGACCGGCCCGTATACCGCGCGCCAGCGGCGCAGCAAGGCGTGTTGCAGGCGTTTCGCGCCGCCATTCCAGGTCCGTCCGCCCGGCGGGCGTTCGCGTTCGGCCTCGCTCAGCGCCGCGCGCCGCCCCAGATCGGCCGAGAAGATCGCGAAGGCCAGTTCGGTCCCGTCGGGCAGGGTCTGGAACCCCGCGAGCCCCGACACGAAATTGAGCGTCCCGGTCTTGGCGCGGATCTCGACACCCGCATCGGGCAGCGGCGTGCGGGTCTCGTCCTCGAGCGGGATTTCCTTCAGGATCGGTTTCAGCGTGCCGCGCGCCCTGAGCCGCACCAGCGCATGGACCATGTCCACCGCCGAGATGCGGCTGGCATCGCCCAGGCCCGAATGATCGACGAAGGCGATCCGTTCGAGCTCCAGCACCTCGCGCCCCCAGCTGTTCATCGCCTCGGCCGAGGCGGCGAGGCTTTCGGGCACCGCGCCCGTCCGCGCCGCACTGGCGGCAAGGCCCACGATCTCGGCGGTGATGTTGGTCGAATAGCGCAGCATGTCCTCGAGGATCCCGGGCAGGTCCTCGCTTTCGACCCGGGCCACCTCGATCGTGCTCTCGGGCAGCGTCTCCAGCAGCTCGGGCGCTTTCAGCCGCGTGCCCTGCGCGCCCGCCATGGTCTGGAAGACCTCGCCCGCGTAAAGCTCGGGCTGGCGCACCGGCAGCCAGCGCGCGCCGCCATTGCCCAGCGCGGATTTGGCGACGGTCCAGTCGTCGCGCCCGCCCGTATCGCGGTAGGTGTAGATCGGCGCGCGGCGCGCGACGACGACCATGCGGGCCATCGACACTTCCGGCCGGTACCTGGCCGACCGTCCGTCCATGGTGATGCTGTAATCGGCGCCCGCCCTGCGCCATTCGAAATGCACTCGGTTGAAATTGAGGTTCAGCCCCGAGATCGCGGGGTTGTAGCCCACATGATCGGGCTGCAACGCGTCGATCCCGTCGAGCCGCGGCAGCGCGCCGCCCCAGACGAGGAAGCGCCCGCGCACCTCGCGCAGGCCCGCGGCCTTCATCGCCGCGGCGAGTTCCGCCATCCTATCGGTATCGAGCGTCGGATCGCCCCCGCCCGCGAGGATCAGATCGCCGTCGAGGATGCCGTCCGGCGACACCTCGGCGGTAGCGAGAAGCCGCGTGACGAAGCGATGCTCCGGGCCCAGCGCCTCCAGCGCATAGGCGGCGGTCAGCGCCTTGGCGACGCTGGCGGGCGGCAGGCTCAGCGTGCCGGCATAATCCTCGAGGATCTGGTCCGAAGCCACATGCGCCACCGCCACGCTGGTCGCGCCGCCAAGCCGCGCCCCGGCCACCAGCTCCTGCAGCGAAGGCACGGTCTTGACGAGGAAATCCGGCGCGCGCGCCAACGGGCGCAGCGAAGTCTCGGGCGCCGCGGCAAGCGACGGCCCCGCGGCGAGTCCCGCCGCCATTCCGGCCAGAAGCCGTCTTCGGGAAAGCATACGCGTCATGCCCCGGAGTTAATACACCCGCCTTGGGCAGAACAAGGACGCCCGCGGGGCTTTTCGGCGATCCCGCGCGGTGGTAGCGCAATTGTCATGTGGCGGGCCCTTCTCCTGATGGCGCTGGCGATGCCATGCATCCCCGCAGGCGATAGGGCGGCAAAGTTTCTGGTGACCGTACAAGCCTCGCGCCGCTGTTCACGGGCTGAGCGGTCTTCGGCGATCTGCCCGATACGCCGACCTGGGCGGGGCTCGCCGTCATCATCGGCGCGGACGTGATCTTGGTCCGGCTCGGATGGCGGTCTTTCGCGCTACCCGCCCGCCCGGGCAGTGCGCAGCGCGGTTGAGCTGAGCGGGCTCATCGGCATGTTCAGAAAACACCAGGCAGGTGCCTCGGCGCTCGGCAGGGCTCGCGCCGCATGGGCGGGCAGACGCGCCTCCGCGAGGCACCGCGAAGCCTTCGCGTTAAGCGCGGCCATCCGCGATCCGGGCCGCGCGAGAATGCCCATCGGCACGCGGTGGGCGATCTCGCGCCAGCGGTCCCAGCGATGGAATTGCACGAGGTTGTCCGCCCCCATCAGCCAGGTGAAGGCGACCCGCGGATAAAGCGCCTGCAGCGCCGCGATCGTGTCGGCGGTGTAGCGCGTCCCGAGCCGCGCCTCGATATCCGACACCTCGATGCGCGGATGGCCGGTCAGGGCGCGCGCCGCCGCCAGTCGCTCCGAAAGCGGCGCGGGTCCTTCGGCCTTCAGCGGATTGCCCGGCGAGACGAGCCAGATCACCCGCGCCAGCCCGAACCGCTTCAGCGCCTCGCGGCTCAGATGCACGTGACCCGCATGGGGCGGATCGAAGGAGCCGCCCAAAAGCCCGATCCGGACGCCATCCGGCAGGGACAGGCCATGATCGCCGCGTTGCATGCTGTTCGGACCCGCTTCATTCATTGGACGCGGTGAAACACCGGATCGCGGCGAAAGGCAATCATCGCGCCGCCGCGGGGCCATTGCGCCGGACCACATGCCGCCCCTTCCAGTGTCGCGCCAAATCCCGTAGAGAGCCGGCAACACGTCACATGCGCGAACAAAGGGGGGCCGGACATGGCAGCCTATCAATACGTCTACCACATGGATGGCGTCTCCAAGACCTATCCGGGCGGCAAGACCTGCTTCGAGAATATCAAGCTCAACTTCCTGCCCGGCGTGAAGATCGGCGTCGTCGGCGTCAACGGCGCGGGCAAGTCCACGCTGCTCAAGATCATGGCCGGGATGGACAAGGACTTCCAGGGCGAGGCCTGGGCCGCGGAAGGCGCCAAGGTCGGCTACCTGCCGCAGGAGCCCGAGCTCGATCCGGCCCTCGACGTGCGCGGCAACGTGATGCTGGGCGTGGCCGCCAAGAAGGCCAAGCTCGACCGTTTCAACGAGCTGGCGATGAACTATTCGGACGAGACCGCCGACGAGATGGCGCAGCTGCAGGACGAGATCGACGGTGAGAACCTCTGGGATCTCGACAGTCAGATCGACGTCGCCATGGAGGCGCTGCGCTGCCCCGCCGACGACGCGGATGTCACCACGCTTTCGGGCGGCGAGAAGCGCCGCGTCGCGCTCTGCAAGCTGCTGCTCGAAGCGCCGGACATGCTGCTTCTCGACGAACCGACCAACCACCTCGACGCGGAAACCATCGCCTGGCTGCAGCAGCACCTGATCGACTACAAGGGCACGATCCTGATCGTCACCCATGACCGCTACTTCCTCGATTCGATCACCGGCTGGATCCTCGAGCTCGATCGCGGGCGCGGCATTCCCTACGAGGGGAATTATTCCTCGTGGCTGGAGCAGAAGGCCAAGCGGCTCGAGCAGGAGGCGCGCGAGGACAAGGCCAAGCAGCGCACGCTGTCGCGCGAACTGGAATGGATGCGGCAGGGCCAGAAGGCGCGGCAGGCCAAGTCCAAGGCGCGGATCCAGGCCTATGAGCAGATGGCGAGCCAGTCCGAGCGCGAGCGCGTCGGCAAGGCCCAGATCGTCATCCCGCACGGTCAGCGCCTCGGCAACAAGGTGATCGAGGTCGCCAACCTGAACAAGGCGATGGGCGACAAGCTCCTGATCGAGGATCTGACCTTCTCGCTGCCGCCGGGCGGCATCGTGGGCGTGATCGGCCCGAACGGCGCGGGCAAGTCGACGCTGTTCAAGATGCTGACCGGCAACGAAACCCCCGACGGCGGCACGATCGAGTTCGGCGATACGGTGGACCTGTCCTACGTGGACCAGAGCCGCGACGACCTCAATCCGACCGACACGGTCTGGCAGGCGATCTCGGGCGGGGCGGAAGTCATCAAGCTCGGCGATGCGGAAGTTAACAGCCGCAAGTATTGCGGGGCGTTCAACTTCAAGGGTGGCGACCAGCAGAAGGTGGTGGGCCAGCTCTCGGGCGGCGAGCGCAACCGGGTGCACATGGCGCGGCTGCTGAAATCCGGCGGCAACGTGCTGCTGCTCGACGAGCCGACCAACGATCTCGATGTCGAGACGCTGCGCGCGCTCGAGGATGCGCTGACGGATTTCGCGGGCTGCGCGGTGGTGATTTCGCACGACCGTTTCTTCCTCGACCGGATCTGCACGCATATCCTGGCCTTCGAGGGCGAGGCCCATGTGGAATGGTTCGAGGGCAATTTCGAGGATTACGAGGAAGACAAGAAGCGCCGCCTCGGCGCCGACGCGCTGGAGCCCAAGCGGATCAAGCACAAGAAATTCGCGCGGTAATCCTCGCGCGGCGTGCCCCGCGCGACCCCGCCCGATCCTCATGCGCCCCTCGCCTCGCGGCGGGGGGCTTTTCGTCTCGGGCTACGCCTGCGCGAACAACGACGCCTGTGCGGGCTGCGCGGGTGGAAGAGGCCGCGCGGCGGCGGCAGCGCCGCCCAAGTGGCCGGCCAGCCGCCGGTCGCGGTGCAGCGACGAGTACGGCCAGTCCTCGGCCCGCCTGGCGAGCTTGTGGAAGACCGGCGCCTCGTGGCAGGCGGCCACCGCGGCGCGATAATCCTCGGCATCCTGGATCACGCGGCGGGTGAAGCCCTGGGCCCAGATGCCCACCTCGCCGCGGCGGGCAGCCTTGGCCGACAACCGCCCCGGCGGCGGATCGGGCGCCCGGCCCGCGCGGCGCAGATGGCGCGAGAAATGCACCTTCACGCTGCCCCAGCGTTCCGAGTAGTTCGGATCGCCCTCGGGTAGCGTCCAGACCGCGTGCAGCCCGTCCGGCAGCACCACGAAGGCATCGATATGGAACGGCCGCTTGCGCAGAACGTCCCGCACCGCGGCGCGCAGGAGATCGATCTCGTCGACCAGAAGCGAGGTGCCGGGGCGCGCCAGCGCAACCGCAAAATAGAGTGTCACGCCAGTGACGAAGGGATGTACGAAAGCCATGCCCCGAAGCCTGGACCGCCACGGTTAAGATCCCGTGAACAAAGGCCGGCGCCCCGATTATCCTTGCCAGACGGCCCGGCACCTGTCATACGGCCCCTGCTAACGATCTTCTCTGTCGACCCTGCTGTTCTCTTCAAACCGGCACTCAGGTCTCTCGATCCAGACGTGACTTCGCCGGGCTGCCGCACTTCAGCGGGCAGCGACAACAGCAAGGAATGCTATCATGGCAACTGGCACCGTTAAGTGGTTCAACACCACCAAAGGCTTCGGCTTCATCGCACCCGAATCGGGCGGCAAGGACGTGTTCGTGCACATCTCCGCCGTCGAGCGTTCGGGCCTCACCGGTCTTTCCGACG
The DNA here is from genome assembly GCF_900156805.1 of Roseivivax lentus. Taxonomy (GTDB): domain Bacteria; phylum Pseudomonadota; class Alphaproteobacteria; order Rhodobacterales; family Rhodobacteraceae; genus Roseivivax; species Roseivivax lentus. The sequence continues at coordinate 63,990 of NZ_FTOQ01000008.1, forward strand.
ATCAGAAGGTCACCTTTGACCTCGAGACCGGCCGCGACGGCCGCGAGAGCGCGACCAACCTCGCCCTCGCATAAGCGATAGACGGCCCGGGCGCGGGGAACACCCCGCCTCCGGCCAGACCCACGAACCGCCCCGCCGCAGAGATGCGCGGGGCGGTTTTGTTTTGCCCTCCGCTTTTTCATCAATGCCGTTTTCCGCGCCCCGCATCCTCCCTCGACATCGCGCCCACCACCGCAGAGCATGCCGCCATGACCACCCCCGCCCATATCGACCGCCCGCTTCTGGGCATTGCCCTGATGGCGGGCTTCTGCGTGCTGGCCCCGCTCGGCGACAGTCTCGCCAAGATCCTGGGGCCCACCATCCCGCTCCTGCAACTCCTGCTCGTGCGCTTTGCCGCGCAGGGCCTGCTGATGGCGCCCATGGCGCTGAAGGACCGCCCGGCGCTCGGCCCGCGCCTGCTTTGGCTCATTGCGCTTAGGACCGCGCTGCACATCGCGGGCATCGGCATGATGTTCAGCGCTCTCGTCCACATGCCGCTGGCCGATGCGGTCTCCATCGCCTTCGTGATGCCCTTCATCCTGCTGCTCCTGGGCTGGCTGTGGCTTGGCGAGGAGGTCGGGCTGCGCCGCCTTCTGGCCTGCGCGATCGGCTTCGGCGGCACCCTCCTGGTGCTGCAACCGGCCTTCGAGGAGGCCGGCTGGATCGCCTTGCTGCCCCTCGGGGTCGCGGTGACCTTCGCGCTGTTCATGCTCGTCACGCGCAGCCTGTCGCGGCACGTGGCCTCAATGACCATGCACGCAATCTCGGGCGGGATGGCGACGGCGGTCCTGCTGCCCGCGGTGGTGATCCTCGGCGCCTGGACGGTGCCCTCCGCGCGCGATGCCGCCCTTCTGGCGGCGCTCGGACTGCTCGGAACCTACGCGCATCTGTTGATGATCTGGTCGCTGAAATACGCGCCCTCCACCACCCTCGCGCCGATGCAATATATCGAGATCCCGGTGGCCACGCTTTTCGGCTTCGTGATCTTCGGCGATCTGCCGGGGCCGCAGGCGAGCCTCGGGATCGCGGTGATCTGCGCCGCCGGGCTCTACGTGATCTGGCGCGAACGGGTGACCGCGCGCAGCATCATGCGGGCCAGCGCGGCGCCGCCCTGAGCGCGTCCTCCAGCATCCGCGCCCCTGACGCCGGCAGGATCAGCAGCATGCCCGCCCGGTCCATCTCCAGCGTGACAGGCCCCTCGGCCATGTTCGAGGTGCCGGTGACCCGCCACGGCGCGAAGGCGATATCGGCGATCGGCCAGTGCAGCCCTTCAGAGCGCCCTGTCACCTCCGTCATTGGCCAGAGCGACACCCGCGTGCCCGGCGCCAGGTCAAGCGCGATCCGCGGCGGGCACAGCGTCACCACGTCCTCCGGCCCGATCAGCAGCACCGGCTGCGCCGGTCGCCGCACGAGCCCGGTGAAGACGGCAAGCTGATGATCCACCCGCTGGCCCAGAAATCCCATCCCCACCACCAGCGGCGCCGCGATCCGCGACAGGCACTTGTCGAAATCGGTGCTGTCCTGTTCGCCGATGCGATGGATCACGCCGCGCGGCAGCCGGGCCCGCGCGGCATCGCAGAGCGAATCCATATCGCCGATCACGGCACCCGGCTGCCCGCCCGCGGCCAGAACCGCCTCCGCACCGCGATCCGCCGCGACCACATTCGGGTAACGAGACAACGCCCGTCTCAACGCGGCATTATCCACGTCTCCGCCACCAACGAGCAGAATTGGCTCCACAGTGGAAACAATCGGGGAAATCATGGCGAATTCACCTCAATTTAAGCACATGATCACAATACAGACACGAAATGATACGTTGTAGGACGCAGATTCGGTCGGCTTTGGTCCCTGTCCAAATGTTAAACAGTTTGTTGCGGATAGACTGAAAGTGAGCAGCCATGGTGAGTTCGAGCAAAATCCTGACGGTCTCATACGGGACCTTCTCGTGCACCCTAGAGGGGTTCGACGACTCGTTCGATACGATGAAGGCGATTGCGGAATACTTTCGTGACCTGGCGCAGGACGATCGCTATTTCGGCGCCGAACCTCCGACCCCGGATGCCGAGATGCTGGCCCGGATCGCCGAGCGTGAGATCGCCCGCCGCGTCGAGGCCCGGTTCGAAGATAACGGCAGCGTGGTTTTGCGCGCCCGCCTGAGCGACGACACCGCAAAGGCCGCCGCAGCCACGGATACGCAAGACTATAGCCCGAGCGCACCGCCCGCCTCCGCCCCCATGGATACGGTCGACGCCGCGGACATGCCGGTGGAGGACGCGGAAGACGCGCTCGATCCCGCAGAAACGCAAGCTCTCGCCGAAGAAGCGGCCCCCGCAGAGACAGAATCGCAGGCCGCTGCAGCCCCCGAGACTCCGCAGGCCCCGGCCCCGCAGGACGTGAGCCCGGCCCAGCCCGACGACACCAATCTCGCACCCGAAGCCGATGCGCTCGTCGCCGCGGCGGATGCGCAGGCCGAGCCCATTGCCGAAGCGCCCAGCCCGGCCCCCGTCCCGCCTGAGAACAGCGTCGCCGCCAAGCTCGCCCGCATCCGCGCGGTCGTCTCGGCCCAGACTGCCGTTCCGACCGACACGTCCGCCGCCGCGGCCGCCGCGGCGACCGCGGTTCCCTTCGCGGCCACGGCAGCCAGCGCCTTCATCGAGGACGAACATGCCGAAGATATGATCGGCGCGCCCGAACGCCACTCCGGCGAGGACGCTGCGCAAGCGGCGGAGGAGCCGGTCGCGCAAGCGGACGACATGCAGCCCGCCGAGGCGCCGCAGGACGACATCGCCGAAGAAGACGATCCGTTCGACACCGAAGCGCTGGCCGCCGTCATGCGCGCCTCGCTCTTGGGCGATCCCGAAACGCCTGCCGGCGCGCAATCCGGCCCGATCACGCAGGTCGACGCCGAGGACGCCGCCGATACCAGTGAAGCGGACGCCGTCGCCGAGGCGCAGCCCGAAGCACAGCCCGAACCCGATGAGAGCGCGATCGACGACACGATCGCGACCTTCCTCGCCGGCGACTCCGAGGCCACGGCGGAGCCGTCCGCGCCGACTGCCATCGCAGAAGAGCCCGAGCCCGCGGAGAGCGCGTCCCCCTCGGCAGGCCCGGAAACCGGTGCCGATGACGACGGCGAGTTCGATTTCGACGAAATGCTCGCCTGGGCCCAGTCCGGGGACTCGGACACGACCGAGACCGACGCAACCGAGACCGAAGAACCGGAAGACGCCGCAGAGATCGCCGAGATCGACGCGCTCGAGGATGATGCGGAGGTAGAATCCGCGCCCGAGCTGGACGCAGACCGCGCTGTGGATGACACGCCGGAGGAGGCCGTCGCGGAGCATACGCTCGGCGACGACGACGCGGCGTTCGATAACGCCGATCTCGCCGAGACCGCAGAAGACCTGGCGCAGACCCCTGACGAGGCCGACAGCACGGATGACGGACAGGCCGCCGAGGCCGATCCCGCGCCGACACCGGCCCGCCAGCTGCGCATCATGAAGGTCAAACGCGCCGATTTCGACCACGCCCTGTCGGACGGATCGCTCGAAGCGGTGGCCGAGGACGACGAAGCCGAGGCCGAGGCGACCGACACGCCCCTGACCGCCCTCCGCGCCGCGCCGCGCGGCCTGACCGAGGACAGCACCCTGTCCCCCGAGGAAGAGGCCGACCTTGCCCGTGAGCTCGCGGCCTTCGAGGCCGAGGAACTCGCCGAGGCAGAGGCCGCGGCCGAGGAGCCTGTCACCTCCAAAGCGCGGGATGACGACGAGGACGAAGACGACGACGCGCCGTTCCAGCTGACCGCGGCCCATGCCGCGGCGCCCGACATGGCCGAGGACGAGGACGAAGACACCGCCTCTGACGACGCCGAGACCGATGCCCATGCCGGGCTCGACGATCTCGACGAGTTCGACGATCTGGACGATAACGAGGACGAGGACGAGGACGGAGACGCGAAAGCGCACCGCCCCGCCGCCGCCCGCCGCACCGAACAGGATGACGACGATCTCGATTTCGAGGACGCCTTCGCCAACGAGCTCGACGAGGCCTTCGCCGAGGGTGAGGAGGCCGATCTGCGCGCCACCGCCCAAGCGGTCGAGGCCGATCACGACGCGGACGAGGACGAGGCGGATGACGAGGCCGCGCTGAAGGCCGCGATGGACCGCGCCACCGAAGATGCGCGCCGCACGGTCAAGATGTCCTCCCCGGCCCGCGCGATGCTGACCGAGACGCCGGTCGAAGACGATGAAAGCGGCGTCGGGCGGCTGATGGACGAGACCAACCGCGAGATGGACGAGCCGGAAAGCAAGGGCCGCCGCTCCGCGATCCAGCATCTGCGCGCCGCGGTCGCCGCGACCCGGGCCGACCGGCTTCTGGGCCGCAAAGCGGATGACAGCGCGAAGACCGAACGCTACCGCGAGGATCTGGCCGATGCGGTCCGGCCCCGCCGCCCCGCCGCCGTGTCGACGCCCCCTGCCTCCGAACGCTCACGCCGCCCGGCGCCCGTGCGCCCGGCGCCGCTGAAACTGGTGGCCGAGCAGCGCGTCGATATTGCGCCGCCCGAAAGCCGCCCGGTGCAACCCCGCCGCGTCGCCCTCGTCGACGAGGTGCCGCAGGAGGCCCGCGCGAAGGCCGAACAGAGCTTCGCGGAATATGCCGAAAGCGTCGGCGCGCGCGACCTGCGCGACCTTCTCGAGGCCGCCGCGGCCTACATGGCGCATGTGGAGGGGCTGAGCGCGTTTTCCCGCCCGCAGCTCATGACGAAGCTGCGCGAGGCCGAGGAATCCGAAAGCAGCCGGGAAGACCGTCTGCGCGTGCTGGGCAAGCTCCTGCGCGAGGGCAAGATCTCCAAGCTCGACGGCGGCCGCTTTGCCGCCTCGGACGAGATCGGGTTTCAGCCGCCGAAACGCGCGGCGGGCTGACCCCCGGTAACCTGACCCCCGGTAATCCGCCCCCCGGTAATCCAAACGAAAAACAGCGCCCCGAGGGGCGCTGTTTTGCATGTCTGGCCGCAGACATCCGCCGGATGTCCGCAGCGCTCTGCGTGTTTCGCAAGAGGCAAGGCTCAGACGATCTTGATGCCCGCCTTCTCCGCGTCCTTGATGAACTGATCGAGCCCCTTGTCGGTCAGCATGTGGTTGGCCATCGCCTTGATCACGCCCGGAGGCGCGGTGGCAACGTCCGCGCCGATCTTGGCGCATTCGGACATGTGATTCGCGGTCCGGATCGAGGCCGCCAGAAGCTGCGTCTCGTAGCCGTAATTGTCGTAGATCTGGCGGATATCCGCGATCAGGTCGAGACCGTCCTGGTTCAGGTCGTCCAGCCGCCCGATGAAGGGCGAGATGAAGGTCGCGCCCGCCTTGGCGGCGAGAATCGCCTGATTCGGCGAGAAGCACAGCGTCACGTTGACCATCCGGCCCTCGTCGCTGAGCGTCTTGCAGGCCTTCAGGCCGTCCCAGGTCAGCGGCACCTTGACCGTGATGTTCTCGGCGATCTCGGCCAGTTTGCGGCCCTCGGCGATCATGTCCTCGGCCTTCAGTGCCACGACCTCGGCCGAAACCGGGCCGGAGATCATGTCGCAGATCTCCTTGATGACCTCGAGAATGTCGCGACCGGACTTCATGATCAGCGACGGGTTCGTGGTGACGCCATCCACCATTCCCAATTCGTTGAGTTCGGCGATTGCGTCGATATCGGCGGTGTCGACAAAGAATTTCATTTGGCTCTCCTCCCGCATGGCTTGGCCTCAGGCTCTAGAGCCTTTACCTCAGTTTCAAGCAAGGCAAAAGCCCCGGATGTTAGCGGAAACACCCTCATTCTTCGCGGCAGGCGACCGGATCGCGGTCCTGACCACGCAGCCTCTCGGCGGCGTGCTCGACTACCGTGCGCCCGAGGGCGGTGTCGCCACGGGCAGTTTCGTCGAGGTGCCGCTGGGCCCCCGCCGGGTCATGGGCGTGGTCTGGGGGCCCGGTGAGGGCGGCTTCGATGCCGCGAAGCTGCGCCGCGTCGGAGCGGTGCTCGATATCCCGCCCATGCGCCTCGAAATGCGGGATTTCCTGATCCGCGCGGGCGCCTACACGCTGACGCCGCTGCCGCAGATGCTGCGGCTTGCGACCCGCGCGCCGGGGCTCGGCCAGCCCCCCGGCATGCGCAAGGTCTACCGCGCGGGCGATGGCCGGCCCGACCGCGAAACCGCCGCGCGCAGCCGCGTGATGGACGCGCTGTCCGAGATGGGCGGGCTCGCCCTGACCCTGTCGGAATTGGCGCAGATGGCGGGCGTCTCGACCTCGGTCGTCAAGGGGCTGGTGAAACAAGGCGTCGTGCGCGAGGAGCAAAGCCCGCGCGACACGCCCTTCCCGCGTCTCGACCCGTCCCTGCCGAGCAAGGCCCTGGCCGAGGATCAGGCCGCCGCCGCGGAGGTCCTGCGCGACGGGCTCAAAAGCCGCCGCTACGGCACCACGCTTCTCAAGGGCGTGACCGGGTCGGGCAAGACCGAGGTCTATCTCGAAGCCGTCGCCGAATGCCTGCGCCAGGGCCGCCAGGCGCTGGTGCTGCTGCCCGAGATCGCGCTTTCGGCGGAGTTCCTGACCCGGGTCGAGGCCCGCTTCGGCGCGCGTCCCGCCGAATGGCATTCCGGCGTCACCCAGACCGAACGCCGCCGCACCTGGGCGATGGTCGCCGAGAACGGCGCGCAACTGGTGGTCGGCGCGCGCTCGGCGCTGTTCCTGCCGTTCCAGGACCTCGGCCTCATCGTCGTCGACGAGGAACACGACACCTCCTACAAGCAAGAGGATGGCGTGCTCTACAATGCCCGCGACATGGCCGTGCTGCGCGCCTCCATCAACGATGCGCGGGTCGTGCTGGCCTCGGCCACGCCGTCGCTGGAAAGCTGGGCCAACGCGGAGGCCGGCAAGTACGACCGGCTGACACTGACCTCGCGCTTCGGCACCGCCGCCCTGCCCGACATGCGCAGCCTCGACATGCGCAGCGAGGACCTGCCGTCCGACCGCTGGGTGTCCAACACGCTGGCCCGGGCGGTTCAGGTGCGGATCGACCGGGGCGAACAGGCGCTCTTGTTCCTCAATCGCCGCGGCTACGCGCCGGTCACGATCTGCCGCGCCTGCGGGCATCAGATCGGATGCAAGCACTGCGATGCGCGCATGGTCGAACACCGCTTCTTGAAGCGCCTCGTCTGCCACCAATGCGGCGAGACCGAACCGCGGCCCGAGACCTGCCCCGCCTGCGAGGTCGAGGGCAAGCTCGCCGCCGTGGGCCCGGGCGTGGAGCGGCTGGCCGAGGAGGCGCGCGCGCTCTTTCCCGAGGCGCGGATCGCGGTCCTCTCCTCGGACATGTACACCACCGCGCGGCAGCTGAAGGCCGAGATCGCCGCCATCGCCGCCGGAGAGGCCGACATCATCGTCGGCACGCAGCTCGTGGCCAAGGGGCACAATTTCCCGCTGCTGACGCTGGTGGGCGTGATCGACGCGGATCTGGGCCTGCAGGGATCGGACCTGCGCGCCGCGGAGCGCACCTTCCAGCTGATGCGCCAGGTCGCGGGCCGCGCGGGCCGGGCCGAAAAGCCCGGCATCGCGCTGTTGCAGACCTACCAGCCCGAACACCCGGTGATCCGCGCGATCCTGTCGGGTGACGAGGAGGGCTTCTGGCGGGCCGAGGCGCGCGAACGCGAGGCGGCGGGCGTGCCGCCTTACGGGCGCATGGCCGGGATCGTGCTGTCGTCGGAGGATGTGCAGCGCGTCTTCGATCTGGGCAATGCGCTGGCGCGGAACGCGCAAATGCTGCGCGCCGTCGGGGCCGAGGTCTACGGCCCTGCCCCCGCCCCCATCGCCAAGGTCCGCGGCCGGCACCGGGTGCGGCTTCTGGTGAAGGCGCCGAAGGGCACCGCGCTGCAGCCCGCGCTCGCCGACTGGGTGGGTCAGTTCAAGCTGAAAGGCGATCTGCGCGTGTCGGTCGATATCGACCCGCAGAGCTTTTTCTGAGCCGGGCGCGCCGCCTCAGCGCAGGCCGGTCACGACCCAATCCGCGAATTCGGCCAGCAGGATATCCGAGGCCTGATCGAACCCCGCGACGATCTGTGCGTTCTCCAGCCCGGCGGTCTGCGCCTCGGCGGTGAAGGTGCGGCTGGCGAGGATCGCCACGTCCCGCTCCCGCACCAGCTGCACCGAGACGCGCAGGGTGACGATGGCGGTCTCCGTGCCGGGGACCGCGCGGCCCTGGAAGTCGATGAGGTCACTGACCACCGCCACGTCGCCCGACAGGCCCAGGGGCTCGCGGCCCACATAGGTCAGCCCGTCCGTCGCCTGCAGCGCGCGCAGCATCAGCGATTGCATCATGACCGGCACTTCCTCGCCCCAGCGCGCGCCGGGCAGGTATTGCGCCTGCAGGTCCGACGGCTTGATCATGATACGGTCGGTCATGAGCGCCCCGGTGGTGGTCGGCTCCTCGACGGTCACGTTGAGACGCAGGCGGCGCGGCGCCTCGGCGATGCTCTCGGGCGCGCGCAACTCGTAGACATCCAGCGCCTCGGTGGCCTGGGACAGCGCCGACAGGGCCGAACAACCGGGCAGCAGGATCAGCGCGACAAGTGCGAGGGGGCGAAGCAAGGGCATGACAGGGCTCATCTTCTGAATTCCGGCGTGTCGCGGTCAAGCAGAAGCCGCGTCGGGTCGCGGCTAAGTTGCCGCGCCAGGCTGTCGAGGTTGCGAATGAGGCGCCGCGTCTCCGAGGCCAGCGCGGAATATTGCGGCAGGCCCTCGCGGGCGAAGGTCGCCACGGGCGCGCCGGTCTGGGCGACCACGCGCTGCAATTCCACGAAGGTCGCCTGCGCCGCGGCGGCGGCTTCGCGCAGGTCCTGGCTCAGCGCGGGGATATCCTCGGAAACCTCCGCGATCGCGGTGTCGAAGCTGGTGATCGCGCTGCGCAGATCCTCGGTGATGGCCGCGACCTCGGTATTGATGACGCGGTCCGCACCATTGAATGCCCGCTCCGCCGCGATCAGCGTCCGGTTGCCAGTCTCGAGCGCCGCATCGACCGCCTCGAGGGTGTTGTTCGCGGTCTCGAAGGTCGTCGTGGCCGCGACAAGCGCCGCCTCGGCCTCGTCGGACAATTCCAGCACGTTCTCCGCCGTCGCGGTGGCGCTCGCGCCAACCTCGTCGATCACGCGGCGCGCCGTGGCGGTGGCGCTGCGCACATCCTCCAGCACCACCGGCAGATCCTCGCGCGCGGCCTCGGCGATTATGTCCACCACCTCGGAGGTGTCGGCCACCACGATGCGCATCTCGTCGATCAGCCACTGGCCGTCTTCCTCGAACAACAGGTCGATATTCTCGGAGGTCTCGTAGATCGAATCGGACGCTTCCTCGAAGCTCGCGATCAGCGCCGAGGTCTCGGCGATCAGCGGCCCCGCCTCCTCGAAGCGGTCTCGCGCGACGCTGCCCGCATCGTTGATCGTGGCCAGCGTCACCGACGCCTCGTCGGTCAGGACCAGCAGCTCCCGGCGCAGATCGGCGATGGCGCCCTGCAATTCGATGGTCAGCGCCGGCAGGTCGTTCGACAGGAAGCCCTGCGCGCTGTCGATGGTCCGCGTCGTCGCGTCGAGCGTGCCCTGCCCCCGCTGCAGCAGGTCCTGTCCGTCCTCGGCCAACGCAGTCACCGAATTGAGCGTGCCGTCGGCGGTCTGCAGGACGACCGACAGGTCGTCCGACAGCGTCTCCAGCGTGGTGTTGAACCGGTCGATCTGTTCGGAGAAATCCGACACCTCCGCCGTCACCGCCGAGAAATCCTCGAGCACGGTCGAGAAACTCGCCGAGGCCTCGGCGACGTTGCCGAGGATCTCGTCGACCCGGTCGCGGTTCTCGGAACTCAGCAGCGCGTTGAGGTCCTGCACTACCTCCAGCGCCTCGGAAAGCAGCTCCGGCGCGTCCTCGCTCAGCGATTGCAGCACCGACCGGCCCGCCTGGATCACCGGCACGTCCTGCTCGCTCGCGGCCTCCAGCATCGGCGCCTCGGGCGTGCCCGCGCTGATGCCCACATAGGAAACGCCGGTGACGCCCTGGCTCTCGATGGTGGCCTCGGAATCGACGCGCACCGGGGTCTCCGCGTCGATCTCGAGGCGCACCTGCACCGTGCCGTCGCGGTCGGGCGAAAGGCGGATATCGACGACCTGGCCCACCGGGAAGCCCGCAAAGCGCACGTCCGAGGCCATGGACAGCCCCGAGACGGAGGCGAAGTTCACGTCGTAATAGGCGTAGCGCTCGTCCAGCTCGACGCCCGCGAACCACAGGAAAAAGCCCAGGATTCCAACGAATCCCGCCACCGTGAAGGCGCCGATCAGAATGAAATTCGCGCGCGTCTCCATCGCCCTCGCCTTACGTCTCGCCCTTGGCGGTCAGCGCCGCCCGGGCCCGCGGCCCGTGGAAATAATCATGCACCCATGGATGATCCACGCGGCCCATCTCTTCAATCGTGCCCGAGACCAGAACGCGCTGTTCCGCCAGCACCGCGACCCGGTCGCAGACGGCGTAAAGCGTGTCGAGGTCATGGGTGACAAGGAACACCGTTAGCCCCAGCGACCGGCTAAGTCCATGGATAAGCTGGTCGAAGGCCGCGGCCCCGATGGGGTCGAGCCCCGCGGTCGGCTCGTCGAGGAACACGATATCGGGATCGAGCGCCAGCGCACGCGCCAGCCCCGCGCGCTTGCGCATGCCGCCCGAAAGCTCCGACGGGTACTTGTCGCCCGCCGACCAGGACAGCCCGACCATGGATATCTTCAGATCCGCCAGCGCCGCGCGGGTGCCCGGATCGAGATCGGGCACGTGCTTCAGCGGCACCTCGACGTTTTCCCGCACCGTGAGCGACGAGAACAGCGCGCCATCCTGGAACATCACGCCCCAGCGGTCATCGACCTTGTCGCGCGCTTCCTCCCCGCCCCGGCGCAGATCGTAGCCCAGAACCTCGATCTCGCCCGCCTGCGGCGTCTGCAGGCCCACGATGGTCTTCAGCAGCACCGACTTGCCGGTGCCCGACCCGCCGACGACGCCCAGGATCTCGCCCCGGTAGACATCGAGGTCGAGGTCGTGATGCACCACCTGCCGCCCGAACTGGTTATGGATGCCGCGCAGGCGGATGACGACGTCGCGCTCCTCGGTCATAGGCCGATCTCCGCGAAGAAGACCGAGAAGATCGCGTCCGCCACGATCACCGCGAAGATCGCCTGCACCACCGCGTTCGAGGTCTGCCGCCCGAGGCTCTCGGCGTTCGATCCGACCTGCATGCCCGCATTGCAGCCCACCACGCCGATGATGACCGCGAAGACCGGCGCCTTGATCAGGCCGACGAAGACATTGGAGACATCCGTGCCCTCGATCAGCCGCACGAGGAAGATGCCCGGCGAGATGTCGAGCACGAGGTAGGACATGATCCCGCCGCCCAGAAGGCCCATCACGTTGGCCACAAGCCCGAGGATCGGCAGCATCAGGATCAGCGCGAGGATACGCGGCACGAAAAGCGCATGGGCGGGGTCGATGCCCAGGGTCTGCATCGCGTCGATCTCCTCGCGCATCTTCATCGAGCCGATCGCGGCGGTGAAGGCCGAGGCGGTGCGGCCCGCCACGATGATCGAGGTCAGAAGGATGCCCAGCTCGCGCAGGATCGAGATCGCGATGAGGTCCACCACGAAGACCTCGGCGCCGAACTGGCGCAGCTGCGTCGCGCCCTGAAAGGCCAGCACGACGCCGATCAGGAAGGACAGAAGGCTGACGATGGGCACCGCGCGCCAACCCACATCCTCGCAATGGGCGACCAGCGCCGTGAGGTGGAACCTGCTCGGATGCCGCAGGCTCTGACCCAGCCGGTAGAGGAACATCCCGAAAGCATTCAGGAAGACGCCGCCATGCTTGCCCATATCGACCACGCGCCGCCCGATGGCGTCGAGCCGGCCGGTCAGGCCCTTCGGCCCGGTATCCTCGGGCAGATCGGGCGTGGGGATGGCCGCATCCACCCGTCGCATCAACGCCGAAAGATGCGGCGCGGCGCCCTGCGTCTCCAGCGTGAAGCCCGCCTCGGCGATCCGCGCCTCCAACCGGTCGAGCGCCCAGGCGCCCGCCGTGTCCAGCCGCTCCAGCGCCGCAAGATCGAGCAGCACCGCCCGATCCGCCGCGATGGCCGCCAGGCGCGGCTCGGCCCCGGGCAGGTCGTGCACGGTGAAGACACCCGACAGACGCACCAAGTGGTGATCGGCGGCGGTCTCGACGGTCAGGGACAGGGCGTCATTCATGTCGCGGGCCAGTGTGGGTCATTCGGAGCGGGGTGAAAAGCTCATGCACGCCAGAACCGCACGGTGAAGAGCACGAAGACCGCCATCAGCTCCAGCCTGCCCATCAGCATGGCAAGGATGAGCAGCCATTTGGCGGTGTCGTTGAGCGGCGCGAAATTGCCCGCCGGTCCGATGATCGGCCCGAGACCCGGACCGATATTGCCCAAGGCCGTCGCCGCCCCCGAAAGCGCGGTGATGAAATCGAGCCCGGTCATCCCGAGCGCCACGGCAAAGAGGCCCAGCGTGACGATGAAGAACAGAAAGAAGGTCATCACCGAGGACAACACGTCGTCGCCCACGGGCCGCCCCTCGAAGCGCGGCGTGAAGATGCCGTGCGGCGCGCGGATGCGGCCCAGCTGCGCGCGCACGGAAACCACCAGAAGCTGCCATCGGAACACCTTGATCGAACAGGCGGTCGAGCCCGCGCAGCCGCCGATCAGCCCCAGGAAGAAGAACAGCGCCACGAGGAACGGCCCCCAGAGCATGTAATCGACCGAGGCATATCCGGTGCCGGTCATGATCGAGACGATATTGAACAGCGCCTCGCGGCCCGCGCGTTCGGGATCGTGCGGAAACAGGATCAGCAGCGCCACGGTCACCACCACGCAGACCACCGCGATGATGGCGAGGAAGGCGCGCACCTGGCTGTCGCGCAGGATCGCCCGCGAATTGCCGTTCAGCATCTGCACGTAGCGCACGAAGGGCAGCCCCGCGAGGATCATGAACAGCGCCGCCACGTATTGCGCGGACCCGGTGAAGGCCCCGAAGGAGCCGTCGTAATTGGCAAATCCCCCCGTCGCCACGGTGGTCAGCGCGTGCACCGTCGCGTCGAACACATCCATCCCGCAGGCGAGGTAGGCCAGCGCGCAGCTCATCGTGATGGTGATGTAGATGGACGAGATCGACGAGGCGATCTCGGCGGCGCGCGGCAGCACCTTGCCCATCGTGTCGAACCCTTCGGAGCGGAAGATCTGCATGCCGCCGACGCGCAGTTCCGGCAGAAACACCATGGCGACGACGATGATGCCGATGCCGCCCAGCCATTGCAGCAGCCCGCGCCACAAAAGAATGCCCTTGGGCAGCTCCTCGAGCCCGCTGAACACCGTCGATCCGGTGGTGGTCAGCCCCGACATGGCCTCGAAATAGGCATCGACGAAGCGCGCCTCAGTCGCCCCCAGCACGAAGGGGATCGCGCCGAAGACCGGCAGCACCGCCCAGACCGAGGTGGTCAGCAGGAAGGTCTGTTGCAGCGACAGCCTGTCCTTCACCGCGTTCTGCGAGGCAAGCGATATCAACCCGCCCGCCAGCGTGGTCACGATGGCGCTTTCGAAGAAGACGGCCCACTCACCGCGCCCCTCGACGATATCGACCAGCATGGGCACCAGCATGGTCAGGCCGAGGCACATCACGAGCAGGCCGATGACATAGGCCACGGGGCGCAGATCGAACATGGCGCCGAGCGTTGAACCGCGCACCTCGCCAAGTCAAGAGACCGCGCCGCCGCGCCTGGACGCGCCGCTCGATCGGCGCATCCGCGCATCGCCTCCGCCGCTCCGCGCGGCGCCCTGCGCTGTTATCGGCCCCCGCAGGCCCCGCCCGGCTCAAGCTGCGGGCGGCATGCTGCCCATGCCGCTTCACCTTTCCCGAAATCCGCAAACGCGCGCTTGGCCACCGGGACCGCCGGCGGGCAGGCCGCGCAGACGAAAACGCCGCCCCCGAAGGGACGGCGCATCGTATTGCCCGGGCGCGGCCCGCGATCAGCCGACGTGAAACAGCGTCGAGAAGAGCTGCGGGTCGAGGCTTTCCTGCGCGAAAAGATCGCCCTCGGTCAGGACCGACACGGCGTCATGGCTGTGCAGACTTTCCTGATGGCTCGCCAGCACGCGGTAATCGCCAATGCGGCCGTCGCGTTGCAGCTGGTCGGCGAACAGCCGGGCCGCGTCTTCCACGAAGATCGGGTTGGCGGCGTTCAGCTCGGCGAAGGCCTGTTCGTCCTCGCGCTTGACCATGACCTGCGTCTCGGTCGGCACGGCGGCGCGGCAGAGGTCGATCAGGTCCTCGAACCACAGCACGTCCTCGCCCTTCAGCTCGACCGAGATCCGCGCGACCGAGCGCTGCGAATGCGGCGTGGCCAAGACGCCCCGCTCGCGGCGGGCATGTTCGCTCAGCTCCAGCGAGCAGGGGCAGGTCGAGGAATAGACGTAGTCGAGATGCATGACCTTGCGGCGCACGCCCTCCAGTTCCACGAGTTCCAGCGCGATGTCGTAATACTGAAAGCCCGACAGGCCCGAGCGCAGGCTATCGACCTTCACCGGGAAGCGGAGCCGCATGTTGATGCGCGCATCGAAGCTTTCGAGGTCGGTCTTGTAATCGTCGAGCGCGGCCTCGATCACCTCGAAGGAAAACGTCTTCTCGGCATGCTTGTAGAAGGACCGCATGATGCGGGACATGTTGATGCCCTTCTTGTCCGCATCGAGGCTGACCGTGCCGGTCACGCTGGTCTCCAGATGCAGATCGCCGTTGTCGCGGGTGTGATAGGCGATGGGCAGGCGGAAGTTCGAGATGCCCACATGCTGGATCGGACGGTTGGCGCCCCGGATCAGCGACGAGGGGCCGTTCTGCAGGTCGGGCAGCGTGTCCTTGTAGGCCGTATCCACGTCGAAGCCGCTGTCGTAATCGCGCGCCAGAATGGGATAGCTGTCGGCGCCGGGCAGCAGCTTCTGGACCGCCGGGTCCAGCGCCTCGATCTCGGCTTCATGGGCGCGGTCTGCCCATTGGCGCAGCACGGCCAACGCAGCCTCCGCCTCTTCGCGGCTGGGCTTGCGATCAAACTCGGGGTCGTACACGTTCATGAGGGGCACTCCGCATCCATGTGGGATAGAGATAGGGGGTCGGGGCAAATTGCCCAACTTTCCTCTCTGTTACGGGTACAACGCCCGACCGGATCATAAGGTTTCCCCATGACCGCCGGGCGCTGCCCGACCCTCACATCGCCGTGAGCGCCTGCTCGATATCCTGCGTCAGATCGTCCGCATCCTCGAGACCGACCGACAGCCGGATCAGCCCGTCGGTGATGCCGAGAACGGCCTTCATCTCTTCCGAAAGCCGTTGATGCGTGGTCGTGGCCGGATGCGTCGCGATGGTCTTCGCGTCGCCGAGATTGTTGGAGATCAGGATGATCTCCAGCGCGTTCATGAAGCGGAACGCGGCCTCCTTGCCGCCCTTCACCTCGAAGGCGATCATGGTGCCGCCCGCGCCCATCTGCCGCACCGCCAGCGCGTGCTGCGGATGGCTCTCGAGGCCCGGATAGATCACCCGGCTCAGATGCGCATTGCCGCTGAGCGCATCGGCGATCGCCGTCGCGTTCGAGGTCTGGGCGCGCACGCGCAGATCGACCGTCTCGAGGCCCTTCAGCAGCACCCAGGCGGTAAACGGGCTCATCGAGCCGCCGGTATGCTTCATGTAGGGCTCCACGACCTTGCGGATATGCTCCCGCGTGCCGAGAATGACGCCGCCCAGCGTGCGCCCCTGCCCGTCGATATGCTTGGTCGCGGAATAGATGATCACGTCGGCGCCCTGCGCCACCGCGTCCGAATAGACCGGCGTCGAGAAGACGTTGTCGACGATGACCGTGGCCCCCTTGGCATGGGCGATCTCGGCCACCGCCGCGATATCCACGAGTTCCAGCGTCGGGTTCGACATGCTTTCGAAGAACACTGCGCGGGTGTCGTCGCGCACCGCGTCGCGCCACTGGTCGAGATCGGCACCATCGACCAGCGTCACCTCCACGCCGAAGCGCGGCAGGATGTCCTCGACGATGTAGAGACACGAACCGAAAAGCGCCCGCGCCGAGACGATATGATCGCCGGCCTTCAGCATCGACATCAGCGCGCCGTTGACGGCCGCCATGCCCGAGGCCGTGGCGAACCCGTCCTCGGTGCCTTCCAGAAGCGCGATCCGCTCCTCGAACATGCGCACGGTCGGGTTGCCGTAGCGGGCATAGATGAATTCGTCCTCGCCCGCGCCGACGAAGCGCTCCTCGGCGGCCTCCGCCGACGGATAGACGAAACCCTGTGTGAGGAAGATCGCCTCGGAGAGTTCTCCGTATTGGCTGCGGCGCGTGCCGCCATGGATCAGGTTGGTGCGTGTCTTGCGCTTTGACATCTCGTTCGCTCCGTCTCGGCCCCTGTCGCGGGCACAAAAAAACCCCGTCGCGGCCAAGCGAAAGGGGTCTCCTCGGAAGGGCACTCTCGGCTGACCTCTTTAGCGGATTGTTTAACGTGGCCCGCAATCCGGTGAACAAATCGCCACGATGCGCTGCTATAAACCCGCAGCCTGCCACGCGTCAAGACAGAGGCGCGGACGCGGCCCCGGCGGCGCGGCTGCGTTTTTTTTGCAAAGACGATCCGGCAGGGCGGCGCCGTGCCCCCCTGCCCCGTGCCTGTGGTACAACCGGCGCCCGTCCCGAAAGGCGGGCGCGGGCTGCTTACATTTCGGCGGCGGCCTGACGGGCCAGACGCGGGATCTCGCTGCGGTGGAACCCCAGATCCGCAAGTTCGCGATCGTTGAGCGCGTGAAGCTCGTCGACCGTCCGCAGGTAGATCGCCCGGCGCGCACGGTGCGCGCTGTAGGCTGCGCGAAGGGTCTCGAAGCGCGCCTTGAAGCGGCCGAGGCCGCTTTGGGTCAGGTCGTTCTGTGCATAGGCCATGGGAAGCCTCCTGTGCTGTCTCGATATGAGCATGAATCGTTACAGGTGAGATAAGCGGATGCTGCGCATGCACAATCACCCGACGGGTATTGCCGCTATGCACCATCATCAAGGCTCTGAAACTGCCCGGATGTCAGAGGCTTGCGCCCGGGCGCGCCGCGGGTTCCGTCAGGGCCGCAAGAAAAGCGGGACGCGTTTCGCTCAGAACGGCACATCGTCGGCAGCGCAGACGAAGCGCGACACGACCTTTTTCGTGCCCGCCTTGTCGAAGGCCACCTCGAGCTTGTCGCCCTCGATGCCCACGATCTCGCCATAGCCGAATTTCTGGTGAAAGACCCGCTCGCCCATCACGTAGGAGGATACCGCGTCGAGGTCGATCACCTGGTGCCGGCTCTCGCGCGGCTGGCTCATCGGCCGGTCCTTCGACCGCTCCTGCAACCGTCGCCAGCCCGGCGAATTGTAGACATCGGCCCGCGCCGCGCGGTCGTGCAGGCCGCTCTGCGCATTGGCCATGATCTCGGGCGAGGCCGACGCCGCCATGCCCGCCGCCCCGTAGCCGCCGCCGTAAAGCCCCGGCGGGGTCAGCACCTCCACATGGTCCTCCGGCAGCTCGTCGATGAAGCGCGAGGGCATCTGGCTTTGCCATTGGCCAAAGACCCGCCGGTTGCCGGCGAAGGAAATCGTGCAGACCTCTTCCGCGCGCGTGATGCCCACGTAAGCCAGCCGCCGCTCCTCCTCGAGGCCCTTCAGCCCCGACTCGTCCATCGAGCGCTGCGAGGGAAAGAGCCCGTCCTCCCAGCCCGGCAGGAACACGGCAGGAAATTCCAGGCCCTTCGCCGCGTGCAGCGTCATGATCGACACCTTCGCGCCGCCATCGTCCGACTCGTTGTCCATGACGAGGCTGACATGTTCGAGGAAGCCCTGCAGATTCTCGAAGCTTTCCAGGGCCTTGACGAGTTCCTTGAGGTTCTCGAGCCGCCCCGGCGCCTCCGGCGTCTTGTCGTCCTGCCACATCCCCGTGTAGCCCGATTCGTCGAGGATGATCTCGGCCAGTTCCATGTGGGTCAGATCCGCATCGCCGGCCATCCGGCCCCAGCGCGCGATATCCTCCACCAGAACCTTGAGCGCCGCGCCCCCCTTGCCCTTGATCGCGCCCTCCTCGACCGCGATCCGCGCGCCCTCGACGAGGCTCACGCCCTTGGCCCGCGCCATCTGCTGGATGGTCTGCTGCGCCTTGTCGCCCAAGCCCCGCTTGGGGGTGTTCACGATCCGCTCGAAGGCCAGGTCGTCCTCGGGGCTGGTCACGACGCGGAAATAGGCCATCGCGTCGCGGATCTCCATGCGCTCGTAGAAGCGCGGCCCGCCGATCACCCGGTAAGGCAGCCCGATGGTCAGGAACCGGTCCTCGAAGGCGCGCATCTGGTGCGAGGCCCGCACGAGGATCGCCATCTCGTCCAGCGAATAGCCCCGCATGCCCCGCGTCCCGCGCTGCATCGCCTCGATCTCCTCGCCGACCCAGCGCGCCTCCTCGTCGCCGTCCCAATGGCCGATCAGGCGGACCTTCTCGCCCTCCTCGGCCTCGGTCCACAATTCCTTGCCGAGCCGCCCCTGGTTGCCCGCGATCACCCCCGAGGCGGCCGCGAGGATATGCGGCGTCGAGCGGTAATTCTGCTCCAGCCGGATCACATGAGCGCCCGGGAAATCCTTCTCGAAGCGCAGGATGTTGCCCACCTCGGCACCGCGCCAGCCGTAGATCGACTGGTCGTCATCCCCCACGCAGCAGATGTTCCTGTGCCCGCCCGCCAGAAGCCGCAGCCACAGGTATTGCGCCACGTTGGTGTCCTGGTACTCGTCCACCAGGATGTAGCGGAACCACCGCTGATACTGCGCCAGCACGTCGTCATGGGTCTGGAAGATCGTCACCACGTGCAGCAGCAGATCGCCGAAATCCACCGCGTTCAGCTCTTTCAGCCGCGCCTGGTACTCGGCGTAAAGCGCCGGCCCCTCGTGGTTGAAGGCCCCCGCATCGGCGGCGGGCAGCCGGTCGGGGCTCAGCGCGCGGTTCTTCCAGCCGTCGATGATGCCCGCCAGTTGCCGCGCGGGCCAACGCTTCTCGTCGATGCCGCGCGCCACGATGAGCTGCTTCATCAGCCGCACCTGGTCGTCGGTGTCGAGGATGGTGAAGTTCGACTTCAGCCCCACCAGTTCCGCATGCCGCCGCAACAGCTTCACGCAGATCGAATGGAAGGTGCCGAGCCACGGCATGCCCTCGATCGTCTGGCCCAGCATGCCGCCCACGCGGCTCTTCATCTCGCGCGCGGCCTTGTTGGTGAAGGTCACGGCGAGGATTTCGTTAGGCCGGGCGCGGCCCTGGTTCAAGAGATGCACGATTCGCGCGGTCAGCGCGCGGGTCTTGCCGGTGCCTGCCCCCGCCAGCATCAGGACCGGACCGTCCAGCGTCTCCACCGCCTGGCGTTGCGCCGGGTTCAACCCGTCGAGATAGGGCGCGCCGCGCGCCTGCATCGCCCGCGCGGCGAGGCCCGGAGTCGCCGCCGCCTCGAAGGCATCCATGTCATCGAAACTGCTCATGCGCGCGAAGATAGCCGCAAACCGGCCCGAGATAAAGCGGCGTTCGCAGAATGTTCCGCCCGGATCCCGGGACCGATCGTCTCAGCCGCGGGCCCCGATCAGACGCCGTTGCCGTCTTCCAGAAGGCTGGCGAGGTCGCACAGACCGCGCTGCGGCCCGGCCATCGGAATGTCGTGGCCCTCGGCGCGCCGCCACGGGGCCGTGGCCCGCCAGCGCTGCACGAAGGCCTCGGCGCAGCGCACGTATCCGACGCCCAGCCGCGCTGCCACAAGGCGCATCTCGTATTCGTAGCGGCCCTCGCGGCCATCCCGGTCGATCAGCACGACAAGCGGCGTCTTGCCGGTGATTTCCGCCGCGAAGAGCGCCTGGTGCAGGCTGTCGCGCGCCGAGGCCCGGTCGTCGAGGCCGATCTCGATCACGTGGCGCGCCGTCTCGCAATCGACCCGGATGCCGCGCGTGCCGCCGAGATTGGCGAAGTCGTGCCGCGCCTCGACATCGCCGCCCGACAGGAGGCTGCAGAGCAGAAGCGCGATCTGGGTTTCCATCATGGCAAGCCACCGGAGCGTTAAGGAAATCTTAACACTTCCTAACATACCGCCCCACGCCCCGCCACCGGACGGCGCGCCGCAGCCCTGTCACGACCGGACCGGAAATACCTCTCGGGGGAGCGCGAGGGGGCAGACAGCCCCCTCGCCTTGCGCGCGCCGTTGTTTCAAGAAAAACGGCGGTGGGGCAGACAGCCCCCTCGCTTTCGCGCGCCATTGTTTCAAGAAAAACGGCGGTGGGGCAGACGGCCCCCTCGCCTTCGCGCGCGCCCGCGCCGCACGAACCCGCCCTCCGACCGGCGCGGCACGCCGCGCGATGATCGGCACGATCAGCGCGCCAGACATGCGGGCCGCGGCACGCGGCCCTCCTCTGGACAAAAGACGGCGCAGGCGCACAATTGCGGCATGGACCTCGATGCCCGCTACCCCGCCATCGCCGATCTGCGCGACCGTGCCCGAGCACGCCTGCCGCGCTTCGTCTGGGATTACCTCGACAGCGCCACCGGACGCGAGACGATGCAGGGGCTCAACCGCGCCGCCCTCGACCGGCTCCGCTTCGCCCCCTCGATCCTGCATGGCGAGGTGGCCGCCGCGCTTGACACGCCGCTTCTGGGCGAGACCCATGCGCTGCCGTTCGGCGTGGCACCCGTGGGCATGTCGGGGCTCATCTGGCCCGAGGCGGAACGCCATCTCGCCCGCGCCGCCACCGCCGCGCGCCTGCCCTACACACTCTCCACCGTCGCCGCCTCCACGCCGGAAAAGATCGGCCGCCACGTGGACGGGCGCGGCTGGTACCAGCTTTATACCCCCCGCGATCCCGGGATCCGCGCCGACATGCTCGCCCGCGCCCGCGATGCGGGCTTTTCCACGCTCGTCATGACCGTCGATCTGCCCACGGCCTCGCGCCGCGAACGGCAGGTCAAGGGCGGGCTCACCCAGCCGCCGCGCCTCACCCCGCGGCTTCTCGCCCAGACCGCGCTCCGGCCCGCCTGGGCCATGGCCTGGGCGGCGCAGGGCCGCCTGCCGCGGATGGAGACGCTCGACAAGTATGCCCGCGCCGATGCCAGCCTCTCCTCGACCGCCCATATCGGCTACCAGCTCCGCGTCGGGCCGGACTGGGAGTACCTCGACGCGGTGCGCGCCCTCTGGGACGGGCCGCTCATCATCAAGGGCGTGCTGCGGCCCGAGGATGCGCCGCGTCTCGAAGCCGCGGGCGTCGACGCGATCTGGGTGTCGAACCATGCGGGCCGGCAATTCGACGGCGGCCCGCCCGCCATCGACGTGCTGCCGCGGATCCGTGCTGCGACCGAACTGCCCATCGTCTTCGACGGCGGCATCGAGGGCGGGCTCGACATCATCCGCGCCATGGCGCAGGGCGCCGATTTCGTCATGCTGGGCCGGGCCTGGCATTACGCGCTGGCCGCGCTCGGCCCCGACGGCCCCGACCACCTGATCCGCATCCTCACCGCCGATCTTGCCGCTAATTTGGGCCAATTGGGCGCGCGCCACCCTAAAGACCTGCGCGGCCATGCGCTACCCAATGCTACGAGTTGAGCGCCCCCGACCGATTGCCTAAGAAGGCGTCAGACACTCCGTGAAGGACCCTCCATGCCCGACTTCCAGAAGATCCTGATCGCCAATCGCGGCGAGATCGCCATCCGTATCATGCGCGCCGCCAACGAGATGGGAAAGAAGACCGTCGCGGTCTTCGCCGAAGAGGACAAGCTCGGGCTGCACCGCTTCAAGGCCGATGAGGCCTACCGCATCGGCGAGGGGCTGGGGCCGGTCCAGGCCTATCTCTCGATCCCAGAGATCATCCGCGTGGCCAAGCAATCCGGGGCCGATGCGATCCATCCGGGCTACGGCCTTCTGTCGGAGAACCCCGAATTCGTCGATGCCTGCGACGCCGCGGGCATCGCCTTCATCGGCCCCCGCGCCGAGACCATGCGCGCGCTCGGCGACAAGGCGAGCGCCCGGCGCGTCGCCATCGAGGCGGGCGTGCCGGTCATCCCCGCCACCGAGGTTCTGGGCGAGGACATGGACCAGATCCGCGCTGAGGCCGAAAAGATCGGCTACCCGCTCATGCTCAAGGCCTCCTGGGGCGGCGGCGGTCGCGGCATGCGCCCCATCGAGGGCCCGGACGAGCTGGAGACCAAGGTCAAGGAGGGCCGCCGCGAGGCCGAGGCGGCCTTCGGCAACGGCGAGGGCTATCTCGAGAAGATGATCACCCGCGCCCGCCACGTCGAAGTGCAGATCCTCGGCGACAAGCAGGGCAATATCTACCACCTCTTCGAGCGCGACTGCTCCGTCCAGCGCCGCAACCAGAAGGTCGTGGAACGCGCCCCCGCCCCCTATCTCTCCGCCGCCCAGCGCGAGGAGCTCTGCGAGCTTGGCCGCAAGATCTGCGCCCATGTGCAGTATGAATGCGCGGGCACCGTCGAGTTCCTGATGGATATGGAAACCGGCAAGTTCTACTTCATCGAGGTGAACCCCCGCGTGCAGGTCGAACACACGGTGACCGAGGAAGTCACCGGCATCGACATCGTGCAGGCGCAGATCGCCATCGCCGAGGGCAAGAGCCTTGCCGAGGCCACGGGCAAGGCCAGCCAATACGACATCACCCTCAACGGCCATGCGCTGCAGACCCGCATCACCACCGAGGATCCGACCAACAACTTCATCCCCGATTACGGCCGCATCACCGCCTACCGGTCCGCGACCGGCATGGGCATCCGGCTCGACGGCGGCACCGCCTATGCGGGCGGGGTCATCACGCGGTTCTACGATTCGCTTCTGGTGAAGGTCACCGCCTGGGCAGCGACGCCCGAAAAGGCGATCAAGCGGATGGACCGGGCGCTGCGCGAGTTCCGCATCCGCGGCGTCTCGACGAATATCGAGTTCGTGGAGAACCTCCTCCAGCACCCGACCTTCCTCAACAACCAATACACCACGAAATTCATCGACGAGACGCCCGAGCTCTTCGACTTCAAGCCGCGCCAGGACCGCGGCACCAAGGTGCTGACCTATATCGCGGACATCACCGTGAACGGCCATCCCGAGACCGAGGGCCGTCCGAAACCCGCCGCCGACCTGCGCCCCGCCCGCGCGCCCAAACCCAATGTCGAGACGCCCGAGCCGGGCACGCGCAACCTGCTCGAAGAGAAAGGCCCGCAGGCGGTGGCCGACTGGATGGCGGCGCAGACGCAGCTCCTGATCACCGACACCACCATGCGCGACGGCCACCAGTCGCTGCTGGCCACGCGCATGCGGTCGATCGACATGATTCAGGTCGCGCCCTCCTATGCCGCGAACCTGCCGCAGCTCTTCTCGGTCGAATGCTGGGGCGGGGCGACCTTCGACGTGGCTTACCGCTTCTTGCAGGAATGCCCCTGGCAGCGTCTGCGCGACATCCGCGCCAAGATGCCGAACCTGATGACGCAGATGCTTCTGCGCGCCTCGAACGGCGTCGGCTACACCAATTACCCAGACAACGTCGTGCAGGGCTTCGTGCACCAGGCCGCCGAGAGCGGCGTCGATGTCTTCCGCGTCTTCGACAGCCTCAACTGGGTCGAGAACATGCGCGTCGCGATGGATGCCGTGCTCGAGACCAACAAGGTCTGCGAAGGGGCCATCTGCTATACCGGCGACATCAACGATCCCGACCGCGCCAAGTACGACCTCAAGTATTATGTCGAGATGGGCAAGGCGCTGCGCGACGCGGGCGCGCATATCCTCGGGCTGAAGGACATGGCGGGCCTCTTGAAACCCGCCGCCGCCGGCCCGCTCATCCGCGCCCTCAAGGACGAGGTGGGCCTGCCCATCCACTTCCACACCCACGACACGTCGGGGGCCGCCATCGCGACGGTCATGGCCGCCGCCGAAGCGGGCGTCGACGCGGTCGATGCGGCGATGGACGCGCTGTCGGGCAATACCTCGCAGCCGACCCTCGGCTCCATCGTCGAGGCGATGCGCTTCACCCCGCGCGAGACCGGCCTCGATATCGAGGCGATCCGCGAGATCTCCAATTACTGGGAGGCGGTGCGCGGCAATTACGCGGCCTTCGAATCCTCGCTGCAGGCCCCCGCCTCCGAGGTCTACCTGCACGAGATGCCGGGCGGGCAGTTCACCAACCTCAAGGCACAGGCCCGGTCGATGGGCCTCGAGGAGCGCTGGCACGAGGTGGCCCACACCTATGCGGACGTGAACAAGATGTTCGGCGATATCGTGAAGGTCACGCCGTCCTCGAAGGTGGTGGGCGACATGGCGCTGATGATGGTCAGCCAGAACCTCACCCGCGCCGATGTGGAGGACCCCAAGCGCGACATCTCCTTCCCCGATTCGGTGATCGACATGATGCGCGGCAATCTCGGCCAGCCCCCGGGCGGCTGGCCCAAGGACCTGCAGAAGCGCATCCTGAAGAACGAAAAGCCCTTCACCGACCGGCCCGGAAAGCATCTCGAGCCCGTCGATTTCGACGCCAAGCGCGCCGAGCTGTCCGCGAAATTCGAGGATGCGGAGTTTGATGGCGAGGACCTGAACGCCTACCTGATGTATCCCAAGGTCTTCACCGACTATTTCACGCGCCACCAGCAATACGGGCCGGTGCGCACCCTGCCCACGAAGACCTTCTTCTACGGCATGCAGCCCGGCGAGGAGATCACCGCCGAGATCGACCCTGGAAAGACGCTGGAGATCCGCCTCATCACCATCGGCGAGCCGCAGGAAAACGGCGAGCGGCGGGTGTTCTTCGAGCTGAACGGCCAGCCCCGCTCGGTGCGCGTCGCGGACCGCAAGGCGACGGGCGGCAAGGCGGCCGCGCCCAAGGCCGAGATGGGCAACCCCAACCATGTCGGCGCGCCGATGCCGGGCGTCGTGGCCTCGGTCGCCGTGGAGGCGGGCAAATCGGTGAAGAAGGGCGACCTGTTGCTGACCATCGAGGCGATGAAGATGGAAACCGGCCTGCACGCCGAGCACGACGCGGTGGTCAAGGCCGTACATGCCACGCCGGGCGGCCAGATCGACGCGAAGGACCTGCTGGTGGAATACGAGGCGGAGTGAGAGGCACCGCGTCCGGCCACCTGATCCGTCTTCCGACAGGGTCTGGCTGAAAGCGCCAACCCAACCCGCCGGGCCGGAGGCCTGCGCCCTTCCCGCCGGCGCACTCCTTCCGCCTGCGGCCCGGCGGGGCTTTGGCGCGGCAACGCGCCAGGCAGCCTTCGCGTCGTCCCTTCGAAGGCTGCGAAACGCTCCCGTCACACAAGCACCCCAGCCACACGCCTGCCCGCGGGATGGCGCTGCAACCGGCGCACGCAGGCGCTTTATCCCCGCCAGATCACCGCGCAGAGAGAACGATGCGTCCCCGGCACCAAAACACCAGCCCGCCACGCCAAAGGCGTGTCACTTCCAATCGGCGCACCTCTGGTGCGACGGAGCGGGCAGGCGCTGGCGCGGCGGCTGCACGCAGCCTCGATTCCGCGCCCGGCCATCGACCCGAGCGGCACAGGACCTCGACACGGACCAATCGCCCCGAAGACGCCGCCCAGCCGCGCCGCGGCCCTTGCCTTCCCGCACACGCCGCGCCTAGGCTCTGGCCGACACAGCCTCTCAGCCAGACAAGGCCGCCGCATCCATGAGCAAGCTCGAAATCTCCGCCGCCGACCTGGTCGCCGAGGCGCGCAGCCAGATCCCCGAGGTCACCACCGAAGAGGCGCTGGCCATGGCGCACGACCCCGATGTCGTCATCGTCGATATCCGCGACATCCGCGAACGCGCCAAGACCGGGTTCATCCCCGGATCGCTCCATGCGCCGCGCGGCATGCTGGAATTCTGGGTCGATCCCGACAGCCCCTACCACAAGCCCGAATTTGCCCAGGACGGCAAACGCTATGTCTTCCACTGCGCCAGCGGATGGCGCTCGGCCCTCGCGGTGTTCCAGCTGCAGAAGATGGGCTTCGAGGCCGCGCATATGAAAGACGGCTTCAACGACTGGGTCGCCAAGGGTGGCGCCGTCGAAAAAGACGACCGGTCGCGCTGATGGACGGGTCGACAAGCCTCGCGATCACCGCGATTTATGGCGGCCTTCTGGGGCTGTTGTTCCTCGCCCTCACCGCGGGCGTCATCCTGCGGCGCGGGCAGACCGGCACGGGCATGGGCGATGGCGGCGACCGTCTGCTCGCACGGCGCGTCCGGGCCCATGGCAACTTCGCCGAATTCGCGCCCTTGGGCCTCGTGCTCATGCTGCTGACCGAGCTGATGGGCGCGCCGCGCGAGGCGCTGCACCTCGCGGGCGGGCTCCTGCTCGTGGGCCGCGCGATGCACGGGCTGGCGCTCTCGCGCGAGACGCCGTCGGTCTTCCTGCGCTCGGGCGGGATGGTGCTGACGATCCTCTCGGTCGGCTCCACCTCCGTCGCGCTCATCGCCCACAGCCTGTGGTGAGACCGGCCGCGGGCCGAGAATCCCGGCCGTCGGCGCGATTTTCCCCTTGCAGCAGGTCGCGCGATTTTCTACATCCCCGCTACTCGATTGGTAAGCGGGCGTAGCTCAGGGGTAGAGCATTACCTTGCCAAGGTAAGGGTCGGGCGTTCGAATCGCCTCGCCCGCTCCAATTGTTTAGAAAAATCAAAGACTTACGTTGATCCCAGCCAGTAGCTGAGCAGAATCTTGTTCCAATGGAACAGATTATTGCGCCTAAACTTGACTTTGCACAACATTCGCAAAATTTGAGAACCTGAAAAAATTAACAAAAACAGGCGCTTACAGGCTTGCGAGTATTACTTTTCCGATTCGCAGTGAGTAATTTGCGGGCGCGCGCCGTAGAATCCGCGACTGAAGCGCGACGGGCTCCCTCCCCACTGATGCCAGCGAATTTATGAGTATTACTTTCCCGAAGCGCGGTAAGTAGTTTGCACGAGCTCCGTTGAATCTGAGACTGAAGCGCGGTCGGCCCTGTCTCTACTGATTCCAGCGACACTCGAAATCTCGCCGATGCCGAGTGCGTTGAAGGGGTTTACGAGTGAGATGCGGATATGAATTTCGGTGGCTAAAATTTCTTGCCTGAACCGGGGAAGTAATCCGCGGGGCATTCATCATCACTGCGGACAACCGGGAGATCATCTCCCGGCGGACTGTGTTGAATGCCGGTAACAGCGGATAAGGCATCCGCGACCTGATGAGAGCGCCGTAGAACAGAGTTTCGGAAGCTACAGAGCCCCGCACACAGTACAGATGCTGAGCGACGTCGGCTCATGTTGCGTCGCCAAGGGGCCGCGAATCTGCGCTCGCCAAATCGGCCTCAGTCCATGCTACACCGCCGTGAGGAACCTCGAGACAGCCGAATAGCGGAGGCGCTCATGTGGACATCATAGCGCGACTACGTCGACGTCACGCCAGGTCCTGAAGCTGTCCAGTCCTTGAATTGATCGCAGGGTGGTTCGAAGGCTACAACGACCACCACCCGCACTCGTAGCCGAAGATGCGCTGGCCTCTCGAGTTCCCCGCAGCTCAAACCGCAACAGCCGGAGCGTCCGGCAGAACGGGAGCAAGACCATCCGCCTAACCGCATGTGTTTGCGAAGTGAAACGCTCGAAGCAAAGCTTTGAAAAACGCCAGTTTCTAGTTCGATCAACTTCTGTCTAAGATTCGCTAGCACGACTGAGAATCGCGAGCCGTTGAGCTAAAGCGCACTCAACTAAGATGCATGAATCTATGTCACTGAGACTTACCTTGCTATTGCAATACTCTGGTGCTGAGATTGGTTATAGTCCGGCCTCAGAAGGGCGCTTATGGTATTGCAGCATACGTCAGATAATACTCCCTACCTTAGAAGGAAGCCAAGCGGCATCTATGAGATTGTTTGGTATCAAGATGGGGTGCGCAAGCGGAGAACCACCGGACTTCGTGACATCTCCATGGCAAAGTTCGCATTGCCGCAAATCTTGGAAAATACTACACAGCACCGCCTAGGACGAAATCCGAACTTGTCACAGTTGATTGACGTCTTCCTGCGTCATCAACGACGCTGGAAGACGAAGCAGCAGCACGCGACAATGACTTGCGCCCTTAACCTGGTTGCTGATCGGATGGGTCGTGTGCCGATAGGAATTTTTGGGCAACACCACGTAGACCAGTTTACCGCGATCATGAAGATAGAAGTACCTCCAAACCGTTCGGAGGGTTTCTACTCAACTTCAACAATACGCAAGGCGCTAGTGATGCTTCGCGCATGCCTCAACGACGCGGCAGCACGTCGTTACATTGCAAGAGCCCCAACATTTCGAATTCGCCTGTCTGATGCGCCTGCACGCAATGAATTTTTATCTCCCAAGGACGTCGAACGATTACTGAATAGCTGTCGCCCAAGCCATGGGCACAGTGACTTTCGCAGTGTGCCGCATAGCCATGTTCAAAACCGGGAGCACCTTGAGGGTTTCGTTTTAATCGCAGTGACCACTGGAGCACGCAAACAAGCTATTCTGGATCTTCGCTGGAGCGGAGTTCATCTTTCTTCGCCAACAGTCGGTGGCGTGGCGAACTCCCGCACAGGAGAGGCTGACTGGATAGATTTTGGCCAATCTATTGGAAATAAAAGAAGGCCCAAAATTTCTATTTCGCACAATTCCCGTCTGCTTGCGTGGTTACATGAACGCGCGAGCTCAGCCCTTCCAGATGATCAAGTAATTCAATACCATGGTCGCCCGGTATCTAACATTACGAAAGGCCTTTTGTCGCTTTACAAAGATGCAGGCTTAAGTCGTCCAAGCGCCCCTGCGCACATCTTTAAGCATACTGCTATCACCTGGATGATGCAGGCAAACGTACCCATAGCTTCCATCGCGGCAATGACCAACACTTCGGAAGCCGTTCTGACTAGGGTGTACGGTCATCACTCCGCTGATTTCAGACACCAACTTTCTGGGCTCAACATATCGCTGTGACGAGATTTTTGCCTGCATCTGTAGCAAACGCCCGCTTATATGCGCCCGGACGCCCAACACGGATCCGGTACAAATATTTGTTTTTAAACATATTATTCACGATTCCAGGTCATTCAAGCCCACCCCACGTCGCCGCAAAATTTTGGGTTGAACACGATCGAAAACGACGATAGGCAATCAGTCGTCGCGGGCGTAGCTCAGGGGTAGAGCGTCACCTTGCCAAGGTGGATGTCGTGAGTTCGAATCTCATCGCCCGCTCCAAACACGCACATCTCTTGAGTTAACGGAGCACCACGCTTCGAATCCGTGATGGGTTGGATCGACCCGCTCATCGGATGCCACTCCTTGTGCAAGTCAAGCTCCGATTAGCTGGTGTTTTTAAAATCCATGACAAGACGCTTACACCGATTATCTCGACGTATTCGGAAATTTTTTACTTGCTTTGAAACAAAAATATAAATCACATACCCTTCAAGCTAAAACATGACACTTATCACCCGTAACCACATTCTTTCCACATGAATGAACTCAAGAAATCCAAAGAAGGCTCAGAAAACTCTTCTGAAGCTCCCGCACCGGTCCTTGGCTTATCAGCTGCGCAGTGGACCATGCTCAGTAACGTGATTACCGTATTCTCCAGCCTAGGCATTCTGATAGCAATTATTGGAGTAACGCTAGCTTATCGAGAGCAAAAATCTAATGAGGATTTTCGTGAGTTAAAAGAGACCCTGGAACTTATCTCTCAGTGGGAGGAACAAGAAGTCTCACTCCAATTTGAAGCGCTGACACAATTGATTTCTGAAAAATTAACACCGGCAATACAAGCGCGCCCTAGGATATCAGAAGAAAGCTTTGATTTTGCGGTAATGCAAATTATTTCGCAACACGCATCCACTCCTGACGCAGAGATAAAGCTAAGACAGATCAATCGTTTTTTTAATCGACTGGGTCTTTGTGTCGCAGCTTCAGTCTGCGACGCTGATTTCGCAATTAATCACTTCCGGTCCGAGATCGAAACGTGGCAAATACTGTATTCTGCGACCGAAAATACAACGAACTACTCATTTGGGACTGGCGTACCTTATCTTTTCTCATTGATAGAGCCTTAACCTTAGTTAAGGCTCCTATTCGTGAGGACATAAACTCCATTGATTCCACCCTCTAAGATATAATTTCAAGCTACCTGCAATCAACAAAAAGGATAACTGATAATCCAACCAAGGAACTTGCCAGGATTTTTGTTCGCCATAACACCAGAACCTTGATACCTTTCTTGCTTTGCCTATTCCCAAGCTCGGACTACTTTATTTTGTAGAGCGTATTCCTCTACGGTCTCCATGCAGGACGACAGACGGCTGTAAATCATTGCTCGAAACTTACCGTGTCATATCAAATCTCAGAGGCCTTTGCCCGCCGATCGCTTCCATAATCCGCACAGGGTACATCGAGTTGTTTGGGAGGATTAGGCACCCCGAAGAGCGAACCACTTCATACGTGTAGATAAGGGGGCACTCAAGACGCGCCAATACATCGGGGACACCCAAAATTTAGAACAAACCTTTTATAAGGTCGCTTGATAACCGAAGAACGCTAGCTCAAACTTTTCTCTCTGCTACCACTGGCTGCGCCTACAAGAGAGAGCTAGTGTGGGTAGCAACGCTTAGCTGTGATACGAGAGGCCATGCTTCTCTCGTTTGCGAAGCGATTTTGTAGCATTCGAAAGGAGAGAGCATGCTGGACATCGTGTTTGGGTCAGCAGGACAAAGCCCTGCAGAAACCAGTCTTCGCGAGGTCTTGTCCAGCGCTAATCTCGACGGAACATTGTACTTTGCTTATCCGCTGTTCGACAGCGCAGACGGTCAAGTGAGCGCTGACGCTCTCCTGATCACCCGAGAACATGGTCTCGTACTTTTTGACCTCACACCTCATCCGCGAGGCGACCAAGAATCGGACGCCTGGATAGAGGAGCTCCTAGACCGGCAAGACGAGATTTTTCGGAATATCAGTTCGAAGCTTTTCGATAACAAAAATCTCGTCAAGCGCCGAGATCTAGTCCTAGAACCTCAAATTGTTACATACTTTGCAGAAGATCCAGAGATAAGTGAAGATGATATAATTTTCGCAACTCCGGAAACGTTAGTGCAGCTTATTGGCAGCTTTCCATCTCTCCTCGAGGAGCATGAGCGCGCTCTAAACGCCACAATTCAGCGCGTCACGACAATCAAGCCGAACAATAAGCGCTTGAATGTTGATAAGGAAGATTCGCTTGGAGCAGTCTTAAAGAAGATTGAAGCCGGAGTAGCAAATCTTGATTCTTGGCAGAAAAAGTCTGCGATTGCTTATCCTGAAGGGCCACAGAGGATTCGAGGCCTCGCTGGCTCTGGAAAGACAATCGTCCTAGCTTTAAAGGCTGCATATCTTCATGCTCGCCATCCCGATTGGAATATAGCGGTTACGTATTACAGTAGGTCTCTGCAGCAGCAATTTAAAGATTTGGTTCGCCGTTTATGTACGAAACCAAGAAAGATGAGCCTGATTGGAGTAAGATTCATATTTTTCATTGCTGGGGCAGTCGATCAGAACCAGGCTTTTATTCTCGAGTGGCGCGTGCGTATGACGTTGAGCCACTAACTTGGAAGGCTGCTGATCAGAAGTACGGCAGAGAAAGCTTCGATGGAGCCTGCAGCGAGCTCCTTAAAATAATAGAAGGTCAAGAAGAGCACAAGGTACTCTACGACGCCCTTCTTATCGATGAAGCTCAAGACCTTCCAGTATCATTCTTCAGGATTGCATATTCTGCTTGTGCCTCACCAAAGCGTATTGTTTGGGCCTATGATGAATTGCAAAATCTCGGTGAATATAGCATGCCATCTCCCGAAGCGCTTTTTGGTGAAAATCATAATGGTCAGCCACTAGTTCAATTGCGTAAAGATCCTAACCGCCCCCCTCAAGATATTGTGTTGCCCGTATGTTATCGGAATACACCTTGGGCTCTCACGGTCGCTCACGGCCTCGGCTTTGGGATTGCGAGGGAAGCTCCACAGGGTTCGGCTTCAGGGTTAGTGCAAATTTTTGATGAACCAGAGCTTTGGGATGATATTGGATATGAAGTCTCAAGCGGGAATCTGGCACTAGGCGCGCACGTGACTCTAAAACGTAAAGCGGAGTGCTCGCCGGTGTTTTTCACGGACCCTGATAAGGCATTAATCAATAGAGATGATGCCGTCGCCTTCCAAAGCTTCGCCGACGTAGAAGAGCAGGCGGATTGGGTCGCAGATCAAATTGAGAAAAACCTGCTCGAGGATGAACTTCTCGCGCGCGATATTTTAATTATTTTGCCCGACGCATATACGTCGAAGAGGCAATTTTCTTTTATTTATAAGGCATTAATGGAGCGGGGAATTCAATCCCATCTGGCTGGCGTTAACTCCAGCCGAGATGAAATCTTTGTAAACGATAGCATCGCTGTCACGCACATATACCGCGCGAAAGGCAACGAAGCAGCGATGGTTTACGTACTAAATGCGGATCACTGTTTCAGCGGCTTAGAACTTTCTAAAAAACGCAATACATTATTTACCGCAATCACTCGCTCTCGTGCCTGGGTACGTGTCTGTGGAGTAGGTCAAGCACAGGAACGCCTTACTGAAGAATTCCGAAAAATTCGTGACAAAGGTTTTGTTCTTGAATTCGACTACCCAAATGCAGCAGAAATTAAGAAGATGCGTCGAATTCATCGGGACCGCTCTGAGGCCGAACAAAAGCAAATCAATAGAAGTGTCTCGGATTTTTCAAGTATTGTTGCGCAGATTGACAGCGGCGAATTGTCGCCTGATGCTTTGCCCGATGAGTTACTTGAAGCACTGTCGCGAATTGTACCTAGGGATCATAAATGACGGCCGTTCTATTCGCTAGAACCTTAGATGAGTTTTGTGCAACATGTCTCCGAGAGGGGCTGGCGATAAATATTTCGTCTCACGTAGTGCGTAAAGTTGGCTCAGGGAGATACTCAGTAAAATGGACGCCGCTGCGGTCACGCGAGTTCAGACGGGTTCCAGATCTTGATCTTCAAGAATACTTGGAATGCTTACGCTGTGGTGATTTCTCACTCCTACTGGCGGATGGAGGCCTATTACAGGTCGCAGCTAATTTCGAAAGAAATGAGATTGTCGAAAGTCGATACTACTACATCCCCTGTCCAATTGAATTTGATCTAGCTGAACTCAATGCTGGAGGCGAACTATACCCCCTAGAGGACTTCATTGACGAACTCACAACCGACGAATTGAAGGCAAGACTACGTATACGTGCACCGTTCAGGTTCGAACTTGATCCTGCGCAGGAGGATTTGATGCACCCAAAAAATCATGTACATGTCGGACCTTCAACGTCTCGTATTCCTGTAGCCCTTTCGGTTTGTTGGAATGCTTTTTCTCGTTTTATCTTTAAAAATTTCTATCCTGAGGACTTTCCCAGGGTCGAGAGAATGCTTCAACATCCCGTTCCATATCGGAACAATACTCTATCGGACGAGGACGCCTATGAGCTGCACATGTCATTCAGAGTATCGGAATAATATGTCTATCAAGATAGCAAGGAGTAATGGCTGGCAAAGTCAACGCCACAGGGGAAATCGTGCCTTTTGAAGCCAAACAGATTGAATGGTCTGTGTTTTTTGAAGGGATGACAGTCAGCGGATCATCGCGTGAATCCATTGAGGCAGAGCCATAGGTGCGCGGCTTCGGTCGTCAGCTCGTCGAACTACAGATCCGCCTCGCCGTGCTGGACGACAACACGGCGCTCGCCATACCCGTCACGGAGAGCGTGGGTTAAGGGTCCAGAGGAGGGTGAGTCCGGAGTTTACTCTGCTTGCGCAACAAAGCCAGTGCGTACGAGGCCATTGGAAGCATATAAAATATAATATTATCAACATGTTGATATACTATTACTGCGTCCCTCAATTCTTACGAACCGTCCCTCACTTCTTTCGATACGCAGCTAGACAGCTTCTCAATAGTGGACGAAGAAAAGCGGAAATCGAAACTTATTAGTTCGCTGCAAAGTCTTGGTAGCGCCTTTAAAACGTAATTAAATCAATAATTTACCTAACCACTCCCTTAGCGTCCCTCACTTCCTTAGTAACGCCCCCACGCCTTAAGAGATGCAGCTGGACAGGACTTGAAGAAAAAACGAGAGTGAAGGACGGTGCCGCTTGCCGTCCCTCAAAAACCGGGCTCCGTCCCTCACTTGTCACTATAAATTACGTCCCTCTTTCGGGAACAGGAAAAATGAACCACGCAAACCACTGTTTTAAAAGGGGTTTTACAAGCGTCCCTCATGTGAGGGACAGAATGGCTATCTTGAGTAGTAGATTGCCAAGGTAAGGGTCGGGCGTTCGAATCGCCTCGCCCGCTCCATCGGACCCACCGCAGGACGCCCGGAACGGCGTCTCATCCCAGACATGATTCTTGTTGTACGCCATGTCTTTGGACCTGGCCCGCAATGCCTTTGGCGCCCGGCAACCGAACAGAAATCCGGTCGGTTCATCCCTCAGGCAGCCTTGCGAATTGCGTGAGGGAGGCGGACCGCTCCGACCCGATTATTCCAAAACATCACCGCACCGAAATCGACGCCCAAGTCAGCGACTGCGTGCGGCAAGACAAAGCGACCCGTTCTGCCATTGCATTCCGCGGCCTTCCTGCCCCTGATGAACAGCAAACGAAGGGAGCAGTCATGCTGGAGATACGCCCGAATTGCGAGTGGTGCGACAAGGACCTGCCACCCGATGCGCCCGATGCACGCATCTGCAGTTATGAATGCACGTATTGCGCCAAATGCGTGGAGGATGTCCTGCACAACGTCTGCGCGACCTGTGGAGGCGGCTTCGTGCAGCGACCAATCCGACCGCGCTCGTCGAACCGGACGGGTGTGAACACCGGATTGGACAGTCACCCGGCAAGGACGGACCGGGTTCTTTCGAGATGGTCCCGCGACGACGTCGACGAAATCAGCCTGCGCTTGAGAGAGGTTCCCGCGTCGGAGAGATAATCGCGAAGAAAGCGCGTCCCTTTCGCGCGGCTTTCGTTGATCTTGGCGCTCTCCTGACATCCCCAAAGCGCGGAGCGTGCCAATGCTCACAGGTTTCCGTCTCGGGCGATTACGACCGTTTCGGTCTCAAAACACCTTGAAGGTCAGCGTCGTCAGCGACCGTTCGATCCCCGGGATCACCAGCAGGTTCTCGTTGATGAACTTGCCCACGTCCTCACCCTCGGGGACGTAGAGCTTCATCAGAAGGTCATACTCCCCCGAGGTCGAATAAAGCTCCGAATGCAGCTCGCGCAGCGCAATCTTCTCGGCCACGTCATAGGTTTTGCCGGGGGTGCAGCGGATCTGGATGAACAGGGCGCTCATGGTCTCTCCTCGGGCTCGCGGGACGTCTCCAAGCTGGCACGGAAGTCACGGGCGCACAATGGCCCCGGACCCGCCCTTTTCCTCGCGCGACGCCGCGCCTATAAGCGCCCCGAACACCCCCGAAGGATGCCCGAGATGCGCCGCGCCGAGATCACCCGCAAGACCGCCGAGACGGACATCACCGTCACGCTCGACCTCGATGGCAGCGGAACGTACGACAACCAGACGGGCGTGGGCTTCTTCGACCACATGCTCGACCAGCTGGCGCGCCACGCGCTGATCGACATGACAGTGCGCTGCGCGGGCGATCTGCACATCGACGATCACCACAGCGTCGAGGATGTGGGCATCGCCCTCGGCCAGGCGCTCACGCAAGCCATGGGCGACAAGCGCGGCATCCGCCGCTACGGGTCCTGCCTGCTGCCCATGGACGACGCGCTGGTGCGCGCGGCCCTCGATCTCTCGGGCCGGCCCTTCCTTGCCTGGAACGTGGACATGCCCACCGCCAAGATCGGCACTTTCGACACCGAGCTCGTGCGCGAATTCTTCCAGGCGTTCTCGACCCATGGCGGCATCACGCTGCATGTGGACGCGCTTGCCGGGATCAACAGCCACCACATCGCCGAGGCGGCGTTCAAATCCGTGGCCCGCGCCCTGCGCGACGCGCTCGAGACCGATCTTCGCAAATCCGACGCCATTCCCTCGACCAAAGGAGCGCTCTGAGCATGCTCACGGCGATCATCGACTACGAATCCGGCAACCTGCATTCCGCCGACAAGGCGTTCCAGAAGATGGCCCGCGAAGGCGCGGGCGGCGAGGTCGTCGTCACCGACAAAGCCGAGGTGGTGGCGAAAGCCGACCGCATCGTGCTGCCCGGCGACGGCGCCTTCCCGGCCTGCGCCGCGGCACTGCGCGGCAAGGACGGCGTCTACGAGGCGCTGGTCGACGCGGTGGAAAATCGCGGTCGTCCCTTCATGGGCATCTGCGTCGGCATGCAGCTCATGGCGCGCAAGGGCCACGAATATGTCGAGGCGGACGGGCTCGGTTGGATCGACGGCGAGGTGCTGAAGATCGTGCCTACCGACCCCGCGCTGAAAGTGCCGCATATGGGCTGGAACGACCTGGTGATCGAACAGGCCCACCCGGTGCTCGAAGGCGTCGAGACCGGCGATCACGCCTATTTCGTGCATTCCTACCAGATCCGCATGGCCAATCCCTCCCAGCGCATCGCCTATTGCGATTACGGCGAGGAGGTCACCGCCATCGTCGGGTCGGAAAACCGCATCGGCCTGCAATTCCACCCGGAAAAAAGCGCCGAGACCGGCCTGCGGATGATCTCCAACTTCCTTCGCTGGACCCCGTGAGCGCGCCCCGCGCGGTCCTCTCCTGGTCCTCGGGCAAGGATTGCGCCCATGCGCTGCATGTCTGCCGCCGCGACGGGCTCGCGGAGATCGAGGCGCTCTTCACCACGGTGACCGGCGCGGGCCGCGTCGCGATGCACGACACGCGCGCCGAGATTCTGCGCGCGCAGGCCGCAGCGCTGGAGCTGCCGCTCATCGAGGTGACGCTGCCCTGGCCCTGCCCCAACGCGGAATACGAACGCATCATGGCCGCCGAGACGGCGAAGCTCGAAGCCGCCGGGATCACCCACATGGTCTTCGGCGATCTTTTTCTCGAGGATATCCGCGCCTATCGCGAGGCAAAGCTCGCGGGCACCGGGATCACGCCGCTCTTCCCGATCTTCGGTGCGCCCGCCGACACGCCGCGCCTCGCCCGCGAGATGATGGAAAGCGGGCTCGCGGCCCGGATCGCCACCTGCGACACTTCCCGCCTCGATGCGGCCTTCGCGGGCCGGACCTGGGATGCGGCCCTGCTGGCGGAGTTGCCCGGCACGGTCGATCCCTGCGGCGAGAATGGCGAGTTCCACACCATCGTCACCGCCAGCCCGGAATTCCGCGCGCCGCTCACGCTGAAACACGCCCGGACCGAGATCCGCGACGGCTACGCCTATGCCGATCTGCACCCGGAAAGCGCCACCGCCTGACGCCGCCCCGCCCCTAAACGAAAAGGCAGGGAAGCCACGTCCCCTGCCTTGCCTCTTTTCCAAATACGCAATCCGACGCCCGGGGCCCCGGGGCGCCCCCATGCGATCAGTTCAACCGGCTCCAGGTCTGGCTCGAGCAGAGCAGCCCGCCCGCCACGCAACCGCGCAGTTTCAGCGTGTTGCCGCTGAGATCCATCTTGCCGAGGTAGATCTTGTCGTTCGACGGGCGCCAGACGCGGCCTTCGTACTTGCCGCCGCCCTGCGCGACCATGTTCCGCACCAGCACCTTGCCCTTGTTGGGCGAGTCGTATTCGCCCGACCCGTTGAAGGTGCGCGCGATCACGCCGCAGAGCTTGTCGCCGCAGGGCACCATCTGCACATGGGCGTAATTTCCCTCGTCGACTTCGGTTTTCCACATGCCCTCGATCGGGTCGGCGAACGCGGCGGTCGCGCTCAGCGCGAGGCCTGCAAGGGCGGTCAGAATGGCTTTCACGGGTGTCCTCCTCTCCATGAGACGCGGCAATCCAGAGCGCGGCCCGCGCGGCAAATCAAGATTGACGCCGGGTCGCGTTGCATGTGCCGTTCCGTCATGTCATCTGGCAGCGGCCCAGATTTGCGGAGCGCATGCCATGATCCTCTACCCCGCCATCGACCTCAAGGACGGCCAGGCCGTGCGCCTGCTGCGCGGCGACATGGAGAAATCCACCGTCTTCAACGACGATCCCGCCGCCCAGGCCCGGGCCTTCGTCGACAGCGGCTGCCAATGGCTGCACCTCGTGGACCTGAACGGCGCCTTCGCGGGCACGCCCGTGAATGCCGCGGCGGTCGAGGCGATCCTCGCCGCCTGCCCCGGCGTTCCGGCGCAGCTTGGCGGCGGCATCCGCGACATGGCCACGATCGAGGCCTGGATCGACAAGGGGCTGGCGCGCGTGATCCTCGGCACCGTCGCGGTGGAGAACCCCGCGCTGGTGCGCGACGCCGCCCGCGCTTTCCCGGGCAAGGTGGCGGTCGGCATCGACGCGCGGGGCGGCAAGGTCGCCACCAAGGGCTGGGCCGAGGAGACCGACGTGGACGCCACCGATCTGGCGCGCAGCTTCGAGGATGCGGGCGTCGCGGCGATCATCTACACCGACATCAACCGCGACGGCGCCATGGGCGGCCCGAATATCGAGGCGACCGAGGCGCTCGCGCGCGCCGTCTCGATCCCGGTCATCGCCTCGGGCGGGGTGTCGTCGCTGGCCGATCTCGAGGCGTTGCGCGATACCGGCGTGATCGCCGGCGCGATCTCGGGCCGGGCGCTCTACGATGGCGCGCTCGATCTCGGCGCGGCGCTGAAAGCCCTGGGCTAAGGCGCCATCGCGACCCGCGCCGAAACCGGAACGCCCGAGGCTCCAGACGCAAGCCGAGGCGGGCCGAAAAACGCGATCACCGGGGGCCGCTCGGACCGCGCGCCCTCGATGACCCGGGCCAAACGCCCCGCGCCTCACTCCGCCACGGCCGCACCGGTCAGCTTGTCGAGCGCCCCGCTCATCATCGCCAGATACGGCGCATCGCCGGGCACCTGCAGCCCGTCCAGCATCGCCTCGGGGCTCTCATAGGCGACCCAGACCTGCCCCGCCGCGTCCTCATAGGCCAGAACCCGCAGCGGCAGATGCACGCCCGCCCGGATGTCGTCCTGCAGCGCCGGCGTTCCGAGCTTCGGGTTGCCGAAGATCAGCAGCTCCGCCGGGGCCAGCTCCATCTCCACATTCGCGGCACCCCCCGCGTGATCGACCCGAGCGAAGATCGTGGCGCCCGCGTTCTTCACGGCGGTCTCCAGC
Source organism: Roseivivax lentus (assembly GCF_900156805.1). Lineage (GTDB taxonomy): Bacteria > Pseudomonadota > Alphaproteobacteria > Rhodobacterales > Rhodobacteraceae > Roseivivax > Roseivivax lentus. Next base: position 103,413 of record NZ_FTOQ01000008.1, read on the forward strand.
TTGTCGATGGTCACCTCCACCGAATGCGGGCTCGGCGTCTCGATGTAATCGGCCTGCGCGGCGCCCGCGCTAAGGACGATCAGCGAAAGGGCGGCAAGGTTGGGGGCCAGGTTCGGCATGGGTTTTCCTCCGGTCAAAAGGTGGTAACCGCCATCCTGACACGGCCGTTCCGCACATGGGCGACACTTCGGCGTGACGCGAAGGCGGCAGGCGGTTCGCCGCCGCTTCGGGCGCGCCATCCATTCTTGTGATCCGATGCCGCTTTCGGCATATCGGGAACAAGCCAGAAGGACCGAACGCGATGCTGAAGACCCGGATCATTCCCTGCCTCGACGTGGCCGATGGCCGCGTGGTCAAGGGCGTCAATTTCGTCGACCTGCGCGATGCGGGCGACCCCGTCGATGCGGCCCGCGCCTATGACGAGGCGGGCGCCGACGAGATCTGCTTTCTCGACATCACCGCCAGCCACGAAGACCGCGACACGATGCTCGACGTGGTCACCCGCACCGCGGAGCAATGCTTCATCCCGCTCACGGTAGGCGGCGGCGTCCGCTCGGTCGCCGATGTGCGCAACCTGCTGCTCGCGGGTGCCGACAAGGTCAGCTTCAACTCCGCCGCCGTCGCCAATCCCGACGTGGTCTCCGAAGCCGCCGACCAGTTCGGCAGCCAGTGCATCGTCGTCGCCATCGACGCGAAATCCGTGGGCGAGAACAAGTGGGAGATCTTCACCCATGGCGGGCGGCGCGAAACCGGCATCGACGCCATCGACTTCGCGCTCACCATGCAGGCCAAGGGCGCGGGCGAGATCCTGCTGACCTCGATGGACAAGGACGGCACGCGCTCGGGCTTCAACATCCCGCTAACCCGCGCCATTTCGAACGCGGTGACGATTCCGGTGATCGCCTCGGGCGGCGTCGGCACGCTCGACCACCTCGTCGAGGGCGTGACCGAAGGCGGGGCCTCGGCGGTGCTCGCCGCCTCAATCTTCCATTTCGGCGATTACACGATCGGCGAGGCCAAGGATTACATGGCCGAACACGGCATCGCGGTGCGCCGATGACCATGACCCTCGAAGAGCTGGCCAAGACCGTGGCCAAGCGCGCCAAGGCCGATCCCGAGGACAGCTGGACCGCGCGGCTCATCGCCAAGGGCCCCGAGAAATGCGCCGAGAAATTCGGCGAAGAGGCCATCGAGGCGATCATCGAGGCCGCCAAGGGCAACCGCGCCGGGCTGACCGCGGAAGCCGCCGACGTACTCTTCCACTTCCTCGTGATGCTGGAGGCCCGCAAGGTGCCGCTGTCGGACGTGATGGACGAACTGGCCAAGCGGCAGAAACGCTCGGGCCTTGCCGAGAAGGCCGCCCGCAAGGGCCTCTGAGGCGGGTTGGACTCCCGCGCGCGCCTCGCCGGTCTCGCCGCGATCATCGCCGCGGCGATGCTCTGGGGCACCACCGGCACGCTGCAGACTCTGCTGCCGCCCGACCGCGCGCCGCTCGCGGTGGGCGCGCTGCGTCTTCTCGTCGGCGCCTGCGGGCTTCTGGCGCTGGCCGCGGCGCAACCGGCCTGCCGCCGGGCGCTGCGCACGCTGCCCCTTGCGGGCATCGTCTTCGCGGGCGCCGCCATCGGGCTCTACAACCTCTTGTTCTTCTGGGGCGTGACCGAGGCAGGTGTCGGCATCGGCACCGCGATCACCATCGGCAGCGCGCCGTTCTGGGCCACCGCCTACGAGGTCTTCGTCCTGCGCCGGCTGCCCACGCCCCTGCGCGCGGGCGGGCTCGTCCTGTCGGTCGCGGGCGTGGCGCTTCTGGCGGGCTCGGATGCGCGCGGCGCGGCATCGGTCCTGGGAATCGCGCTGACCCTCGGCGCGGGCGCCTGCTATGCCGCCTATTCGCTCGCGACGAGCCGCATGGGCCATCGCGCGCCATCCACTGCCATTGCCGCGGCGACCTTCACGATGGCGGCGCTTTTCGCGCTGCCGGTCCTCTTCGTGCTGCCCCTGGCTTGGCTGGCCGCGCCCGGCGCGGCGCTGACCATCGGCGCGCTCGGCCTCGGCGCGACCGGGTTCGCCTACGCGCTCTACACCTGGGGGCTGACGCGGGTCGCGGCCTCGACCGCGGTGACCCTGGCCCTTGCGGAGCCCGTCACCGCCTGGCTGCTCGCCACCTTCCTCGTGGGTGAGCCCGTCAGCGCGCAGGGCGTCGCGGGCGCGCTTCTGGTGCTGGCTGGGCTTGCCGTCGTCGCCCTCTCGGGCACCCGCCGCGCCGCCTGATCAGAGGATCTTCGACATCGCCGCGAGGAAGGCCGCCACCTCGGCGCGCGTGTTGTAATGGCACATCGACACCCGCACCGCCGCCTCGAACCCGAGCGGCGTCAGGATGTTGCCGGAATAATGATCGGCCTTGCGGATATGCACCCGCACGCCCTCCTCCTCCAGCGCCTCGACGATTTCCGCCGCAGGACGGCCCTCGGCGACGAAGGTCACGAGGCCCTCGCGATGGGCGTTCTCGACCCCGCCGATCACGGTGACGCCCGGCATTTCCGCCAGACCCGCAAGGTTGCCCGTGCCGTGCAGCATCGCCTCGCAGAGCATCGCTTCCTGCGCCGCGATGGCCCGGCCCGCCGCCTCGATCCGCGCGCGGGGCTCGGTCGCGTCCGAGACCTCGCCGCCCAGCCAGTCGAAATGGGCCACCACGTCCGACAGGGTCGCATAGGCGCCGGTATCCCGCGTGCCCAGCTCCCAGTTGCCCTCGGGCCCGCCCTTGAGCGCGTCGTGATCCAGCGCCGTCAGCCGGTCCGACGCCCAGGCCACCCCGTAGCCATGGCGCGAGAACACCTTGTAGGGCGAGATCACGTAGCCATCGACCCCCGCCGCCCTGAGGTCGATGCCGCCGTGACAGGCATGCTGGATGCCGTCCACGATGATGAAAGCCTCGGGCGCCGTGGCCCGGATGGCCGCCGCGATCGCCGCGATGTCGTTGCCGATCCCGGTCACCGGCGAGGTGTGCAGGATCGTCGCCACGCGCGTCTCCGGCGTGACCTTTGCGGCATAGGCCTCCGCCGTGACGCGGCCTTCGGCATCGTCATGGATGACCTGCACATAAGGCTTGCCCGCCACGTCCGCCCAGCGCTGCGCGGCCGACCGCGAGGCGGGATGCTCCACCGACGATCCCAGCACGATGCCGCCCTCGGGCGCGCCGAGGCAGGCATCCCGAATGAGCCGGAACAGCAATTCGGTGCCCGATTCGCCCACGAAGACGCGGCCGCCCTCGGCATTGAAGAACAGTGCCGCGTCGGCCCGCGCGGTGTCGATGATCTCCTGCAGCTTTTTCGAGGCCGCGTTCATCCGGCCCTGGTTGTCCGGGATCGCGGCGAATTTGGCGCTGGTCTCGACCGCCGATTTCAGCGTCAATGCGCCGCCCGCATTCTCGAAGAAGATGCGCGGCCCGGTCAGCGGGCATTCCTCCACATGGGCGAAGCGCGCGCGCACACGCGCAATGAGCTGCCCATGGTCCTCAATCGGAACCGCCCCGGTCAATGCGTGCTCTCCCCGTCGTCGCGCGCCCGCGCGGCCAGCGCGGCGTCGAGCGCCTCTTCCACCTCCTCGGGGTCGGTCGACGGCACCGCGTAGGAACCCGAGAACCACCGCCCGAGATCGAGATCGGCACAGCGGCGCGAACAGAACGGCCGGTACTTCGCGTCGCTTTTCTCCGAACAGATCGGACAGCTCATCCCATCACCTCCCTGAGTGCGACGCGGTCGCGCTTGCGCTGCAATTCGATGTTGCCCATGGGCGTCCAGCCCACGAAGGTCGTCTCGACGCTGTCGGACTTGAGCGCGGCCCGCAAGACGCTCTCGATCTGCCGCCGCTCCTTTTTCGGGAACGGCGCGGGGTCGATGACGATGACGCCGCCGAGGCCCCGCAGACGCAATTGCCGCGGCAGGTCGCGCAGGGCCGCGATGGTCGCCTTCAGCCCCGCCGCGGGCGAAGTGTCTCCGCCGGTATTCACGTCGACCGCCACCAGCGCCCGGGTTTCCTCCACCGCCATGGTGCCCGCGCCCTTCAGCGGGACCACGGGCGAGGCCAGCGCCTCCAGCGCATCGGCGGCGCCGGTGATCTCGAAGGCGTCCGGGCCCTCGACCACATCCGCCGGCATCACCCATTCCCGCCAGGCCCGCAGGCTCGGGCTGTCGCCCTCCAGCAGCACCTCGGCCTCGCGGCCCTGATCGCCCGCCACCTGGTCCGCGACCTCCTGCATCGCGCGGATATCCTCTGCGATCTCGGCGGGATCGGCCCCGGCGCAGGACGAGCGCAGGATCAGGCCCGCCGTGCCCTCCATCACCTCGTGGGCGATCTCGAGCAGCGCGTCGCGCGTCTCCTCGTCGCGGATCTGGCGCGAGACGTTCAGCCCCGGCGCGTCCGGCGTGACGATGGCGTAGCGCGACTTGAACAGCAGCTTCGTCGTGACCGGCACCGCCTTGCCGGGCTCCGCATGGCCGGTGACCTGCACGATCAGCGCGTCGCCCGGTGCCACGCCCTTGATCTGGCGCAGGTAGACCGGGCCGTCCGGCGTGTCGCAGAAGATGCCGCCCTGGCCCTTCATGGGCCGCCGCGCGATGGCGCGGTAGATGGTGCCGGGGGCCGGCTGGTCGCCCGCGACGAACAGATCGTCGAGCCGCCCGTCCACCATCAGCGCCGCCGCTTCGCGGCCCGCGATCTCGCCCAATGCGATCTGTGCGCCCTTCATGCCGCCTCCTCCGTCCAGATGGGGTGGCCCGCCGCCTGCAGGAGCTGCGCGGTTTCCGCGAGCGGCAGGCCGACGATGGCCGAATAGGAGCCCGACATCCACGGGATCAGCGCAGCCGCCGGTCCCTGGATGGCGTAGCCGCCCGCCTTTCCCTGCCAGTCGCCGGTGGCGAGGTAGCCGTTCACCTCGATATCGGACAGGGCCTTCATCTTCACCTGGCTCATCACGTCGCGCTCCCAGATTCGGTCGCCGCGCCGCACCGCCACCGCCGTCACCACCCGGTGCCGCCGTCCGGACAGCGCCCAGAGGAAGGCCGCCGCCTCGCCCGCATCTTCGGGCTTGCCGAGGATGCGGCGGCCCAGCGCGACGGTCGTGTCTGCACAGAGCACGATATCGTCCGGCTCCGCCGCGACCGCGCGGACCTTCTCGCGCGCGATCCGCTGGCAATAGGGCCGCGGCAACTCGCCCTTGCCGGGCGTCTCGTCGATTTCGGGCGGGCGCACCGCGTCCGGCACCACGCCAAGCGTGGCGAGAAGCTCCAGCCGCCGCGGGCTGCCCGATCCCAGAATGAGCGCCATGATGCGTCCCCCAGACATGCGAGAGGGGCCCGGAGGCCCCTGTCATCGCCGATCCCGATCTTGCGGTTCGGCTTACTTGAAGCGGTAGTTGATCCGCCCCTTGGTCAGGTCGTAAGGCGTCATTTCCACCTGGACCTTGTCGCCAGCCAGAACCCGGATGCGGTTCTTGCGCATCTTGCCTGCCGTATGCGCGATGATCTCATGGCCGTTTTCTAGCTCGACCCGGAACGTCGCATTCGGCAGGAGTTCCTTCACGACACCGGGAAATTCGAGCGTATCTTCCTTGGCCATGGTCTCTCCTGCATTGGGGTTTGCACCGCTCCCCGAGGGAAAGCGATGCGATGCGCGGTAAATGAGCCCGTTTCAAGCTTTTTTCAAGAGGCAATATCACCGGAGCCGCTGCAGTGCGGCAATGCCGTCGCGGCCTGTCTGGTCCGCCCAATGCGCCCGGTTCAGCACGACGCCATCCGCGCGCACCGCCGCGACCTGCGCGGGATCGACCCGCGCATAGGTCCAGCCGGGCGCGTTCAGCCTGCCCTCGGCCAGCACGCCCGTGGCCGGAAAGCCCGTATCCGGCGGGCCGAAGACGCCGCCCGCGCCGCAATTGGTGTCCACCGCCTCAGACCAGGGGGCATCGCCCACGGTCGAGGCCATGACCGCGATGCATTGCGCCTCGAGCGCGCGGGCCGTGGCCCCGATCCGCACCCGCCAATAGCCCGTCAGCGCCTCTGTGCAGGAGGGCATGAGCAGGATCTCGGCCTCCGACAGCGCGCGGCCCAGCAGCGGGTATTCCCCGTCATAGCAGATGAGGATGCCGATCCGCCCCAGCGCCGTGTCGAAAAGGCGCAGCGGGCCGCCCGGCACGACGCCCCAGACCTCGCGCTCAAACCGGGTCATGATCTGCTTGTCCTGCACGCCGATCTGCCCGTCCGGTGTGAAAAGCCGCGCGCGGTTCACCGGGCGCGGCCCGATCTCCGGATCGAAGACCGGCGCGGAGGCCGCGAGGATGTGCACGCCGTGCCGCATGGCCAGATCGCGGTGCAGCGCGTCGGCCTCGGGGATCCGGGCCGACACCGCGTGCAGCGAGGCCTCTAGATCGCCCGCCACCTCCGGGCCTGCCAGCGTGGCCAGCTCCATCGCGCCGTATTCGGGAAAGACCAGAAGCTGCGCGCCCTGCCCCGCGGCCTCGGCCACCCAGGCCTCGATCTTGGCGGCATAGGCGGCCCAGTCTGGCAGCTGGTCCATCGGGTAGGCGGCGGTCGCGACGATGAAGGCGGCCGCGCTGCCCGACCGCAGGTCTTCAGACAATTTTGGCGTCAGTGGCCGCGATGATGTCCTCGCGGGTCACACCCGGGGCGCATTCCTGGATGTGCAGACCCTTGTGGGTCACGTCCAGCACGCCGAGATTGGTGATGATACGGTCCACGACCCCCTTGCCGGTCAGCGGCAGGGTGCATTCCTTCAGCAGCTTCGATTCGCCCGCCTTGTTCTGGTGATCCATCACCACGACGACCCGCTGCACGCCCGCGACGAGGTCCATCGCGCCGCCCATGCCCTTCACCAGCTTGCCGGGGATCATCCAGTTCGCCAAGTCGCCCTTCTCGGACACTTCCATGGCGCCGAGGATGGCCGCCGCGATCTTGCCGCCGCGAATCATGCCGAACGAGGTGGCGCTGTCGAAATAGGAGGTCTCGGGCAGCTCCGTGATGGTCTGCTTGCCGGCATTGATGAGATCCGGGTCCTCTTCGCCCTCATAGGGAAAGGGGCCCATGCCCAGCATGCCGTTTTCCGATTGCAGCGTGACGGTCACGCCTTCGGGGATGTAGTTCGGCACCAGCGTCGGGATGCCGATGCCGAGATTCACATAGGTGCCGTCTTCGAGTTCCTGGGCGGCACGCGCCGCCATCTGTTCACGATCCCAAGGCATGTCTCATGCTCCTTTTTTTGCGAGGTCGTGCGGGTGCACGGGCACGTCGACCATGACGACGGTGCCCGCCGCGCCGCGCGCGACATTGATGGTTGCATCGAGCCCGTCGAGCAGCGAGGCGATCAGCCGACCGCCCACCGTGTTGTTCGAGGGCCAGTCGATCTTGGCCGGGATGCCGACCCCGTCATCGGACAGGATCAGCCGCAATCCCCCCGCCGCGAGCTTGGTCACCCGCAGGTCGACGAAGCCGCTGTCGAGGCCGACGAAGGCATGCGAAAAGGCGTTGGACAGCGTCTCGGACAGGATCAGCGCGATCCTCAGCGCGTCGTCCAGCCCGACCTCCATCTGTTCGAATTGCTGCACCACGCGGATGCCGGGGCGGCTTTCGTGATGGGTCACGTTCGCGGCGATGCGGCTCAACAGCGCCCCGAGATCGAGCCCGGCACGGTCCAGTTCGCGGTCGGCCTTCTGCATCTCCTCGTAGACGAGCTGGATGCAATCGAGCCGCCGCGGCATGGCCTCGATCTCGGTCATGGGCTCGGTGAGGTTCTCGCGGATATCCGGATGGGCGATATTGCGCAGGATCAGCCCGAGGTCGCCATGCACCCGGCCCAGCAGCAGGTCGAGAATGGTGTCGTTAGAGACCGACTCGTCCTCATCTTCGCGCAATTCCTTCTGGAAGCCGAGGAAATACAACGGGTTGCCCTGCTCGTCGAGGATCGGCGCGATGGTCAGCCGGTTCAGGAACGGCTGCCCCGAGGCCCGGTAGTTCAGGATATCGACCGACACTTCGCGGCCGTTCTCCACGGCGGTTCGGATGCGGTCCACGTCGGTCTTGCGGGTCCGCTCGCCCTGCAGGAAGCGGCAGTTCCGCCCGATGACCGACGACCGCGCGTACCCGGTGATCCGCTCGAACGCGTCGTTGACGTAGACGATCGGATTGTCGGGCACCTGCGGATTGGTGATGACGATCGCAAGCGACAGGCGCGAAAAGCCCGCCATTGCCGAACGCTCGTCGAGGACCGAACTCAATCGCCTGGATTTCACCGCAGCGCCCGCCATGGTTCAGGCCGCTTTCTTCCGCGTGGTGACCTTCTCGATGCGCTTTTCATGCGCACCCTGGATCAGCCGGTGCACGTAGACGCCCGGCAGGTGGATGTTGTCGGGGTCGAGTTCTCCGGGCTGGACGATCTCTTCCACCTCGACCACGCAGGTCTTGCCGCACATGGCCGCGGGCGGATTGAAGTTCCGCGCGGTCTTGCGGAAGACGAGGTTGCCGGTCGTGTCGGCCTTCCACGCCTTGACGATGGAGAGGTCCGCGAAGATGCCGCGCTCGAGGATGTAGTTCTCGCCGTCGAACTCCTTCACTTCCTTGCCCTCGGCGATCTGCGTGCCGTAGCCGGTCTTGGTGTAGAAGCCCGGAATACCCGCGCCGCCCGCGCGCATCCGCTCCGCGAGCGTGCCCTGCGGGGTGAATTCCAGCTCCAGTTCGCCCGACAGGTACTGGCGCATGAATTCCGCGTTCTCGCCCACATAGGACGAGATCATCTTCTTCACCTGCCGCGTCTGCAGCAGGATGCCGATGCCGAAATCGTCCACACCCGCATTGTTCGACGCGAAGGTCAGGTTCTTGACACCGGATTGCTTGATCGCCTCCAGAAGCAACTCGGGAATGCCGCAGAGGCCGAAGCCCCCGGCCGCAATCAGCATGTCGTCGTGCAACAGACCCTCGAGCGCCTCGGCAGCGGAATTGTAGACTTTCTGCATGGAAGTCTTCCCCCGTAAGCGTTGATTTCCGCCCGTTTGTGGCGAGCGCCCGGGGTGAAGTCAATGCAAACGCAGCATCGATGCAAAGGGCAGGCCCGACGGTCCCGGCGGGATCCTGCAGCCCTGCATGATGCCCGCAATCCCCGGCGTGGCTGTCGAGCTGCGGCGGCGCGCGGCCAGTGCGGCGCAAGCATGACGCGCACGCCTCCCGGGGCGGCATCGCCGCCCACTGGGCCGATTGTGCACGCCGCGTCTGCCCGGCGCGCCCGGGCGTCTATTTCTTCGCTGCAGCCTTCTTGGCCGCCGGTTTCTTCGCGGCAGCCTTCTTCTTCGGCGCGGCCTTCTTCTTGCCCTTGCCGGACTTGGCCTCTTTCTCGGCGATCAGTTCGACCGCCATGGCCACCGTCACATCCTCGGGCGCGACATCCTTGGGCAGGGTCGCGTTGACCTTTTCCCACTTGATGTAGGGTCCGTAGCGCCCGTCCATCACGTTCATCGCGCCGCCCGCCTCGGGATGCTCGCCAAGCTCTTTCAGAGGCTTGGCCGCCGCCCGACCGCCGCCGCGTTTCGCCGCCTTCTCGGCCAGCACGTCCACCGCGCGGTTGATGCCGATCTCGAAGACCTCGTCCACCTCCTTGAGGTTCGCGTAGAGCTTGCCGTGCTTCACGAACGGCCCGTAGCGCCCGATGCCCGCCTCGATGGGTTCGCCATCCTCGGGATGCTTGCCCACCTCGCGCGGCAGCGACAGCAGCGTCAGCGCCTTCTCGAGATCCATGTCATCCGGCGACCAGCCCTTGGGCAGGCTGGCGCGCGGCGGCTTCTTGTTCTCTTCGGTCACCTCGCCGCGCTGCACGTAAGGCCCGAACCGGCCCGACCTGAGCGAGATCTCGTCGCCATTGTCCTCGCCCAGCACCCGGTCGCCCTGCTCGGCGGCATCGCCCCCGATGGGCCGGGTGTAGCGGCATTCGGGATAGCGCGAGCAGCCCACGAAGCCGCCCGAACGCGAGGTCTTGAGATGCAGCGAGCCTTCCCCGCAAAGCGGACAGATGCGCGGATCGCTGCCATCCTCCTTCGGCGGATAAAGCTGCGGCGCCAGCGCGTCGTCGAGCACGTCGAGCACCTCGGCGATGCGCAGCTCGGAAGTCTCGGCGATGGCCGCCGAGAAATCGCGCCAGAACTTCGACAAAAGCTCCTTGTAATCCGCCTCGCCCGCCGACACGTCGTCGAGCTCTTCCTCCAGCGCCGCGGTGAAATCGTATTCCACGTAGCGCTTGAAGAAATTCAGCAGGAAGATCGTCACGATCCGCCCCTTGTCCTCGGGGAACAGCCGGTTCTTGTCCTTGCGGACATATTCGCGGTCCTGGATCGTCGAGATCACGCTCGCATAGGTCGACGGGCGCCCGATCCCCAGCTCTTCCATCTTCTTGACCAGCGTCGCCTCGGTGTAGCGCGGCGGCGGCTGGGTGAAATGCTGCTCGGGCGTGACGCCCTCCTTGGCGGTCTTCTCGCCCTCCATGATCTGTGGCAGGCGCTTGTCGTCGTCATCCACGACGTCGTCGCGGCCCTCCTCGTACACCCGCAGGAACCCGTCGAAGAGCACCACCTGGCCGGTGGCGCGCAGGCCCACCTCGCCGTCGCGGCTGCCGATCTCGACCGTCGTGCGCTCCAGCCGGGCGGCCTCCATCTGGCAGGCCAGCGTACGCTTCCAGATCAGATCGTAGAGCTTCTTCTGGTCCGCGTCGCGCAGGCCCAGCGCGCCGGCATCCTTGGTCATGTCGGTGGGCCGGATGCATTCATGCGCTTCCTGCGCGTTCTTGGCCTTGTTCTTGTAGATCCGCGGGCTGCTCGGCACATATTCCGCGCCGAACCGGTCCTTGATGGCGTCGCGCGCCTCGCTCACCGCCTCGGGCGCCATGTCGATGCCGTCGGTCCGCATGTAGGTGATGTGCCCGGCCTCGTAGAGCCGCTGTGCGGTCGACATGCAGACCTTGGCGCCCATGCCGAACTTGCGGCTGGCCTCCTGCTGCAGGGTCGAGGTCATGAAGGGGGCGGAGGGGTTGCGGCTCGTGGGCTTGGCCTCGACCGAGGTGACGGTCAGGTCGCGGCTCTTGACTGCCTGCACCGCCATTTCGGCCTGGGTCTCGTTCTCCAGGTCGTAGCGGTCGAGTTTCTTGCCCGAAAGGCTGACCAGCCGCGCCTCGAAGCTCTGGTTCCGCTGGGTCTTCAGCTGCGCCTTCACCGACCAGTATTCGCGCGCGCGGAAGGCCTCGATCTCCATCTCGCGCTCGACGATGAGCCGCAGGCAGACCGATTGCACCCGCCCCGCCGAGCGCGCGCCCGGCAGCTTGCGCCACAGGACCGGCGACAGGTTGAACCCCACGAGGTAATCGAGCGCGCGGCGCGCCAGATAGGCCTCGACCAGCGGCGCGTCGATGTCGCGCGGGTTCTTCATCGCCTCGGTGACCGCGTCCTTGGTGATCGCGTTGAAGGTCACGCGGCTGACGGCGGTGTCCTTCTTGATCGACTTGCGCTTGGTCAGCGCCTCCTTGAGGTGCCACGAGATCGCCTCGCCCTCGCGGTCGGGGTCGGTCGCGAGAATGAGCGAATTGTCGTCCTTCAGCGCATCGGCGATGGCCTTGACGTGCTTGCGGCTGTCGGTCGCGACCTCCCAGGTCATGTCGAAACCGTTATCGGTATCGACCGATCCATCCTTCGGGGGCAGGTCGCGCACATGGCCGTAGGAGGCCAAAACCGTGTAATCGGAGCCCAGGTATTTATTGATCGTTTTGGCTTTTGCGGGCGACTCGACAACGACGACGGGCATGAAAAAACCTCGGAAAATGACGGATGTGATATGGCCGCGCAGGACGTGGGGTGCAAGCGCGCAATGTCAAACGGCGGCGGCGGGCGTCATCGCGCGGTTTCCGGCGGCGCCCGCGACGGCGCGCCGCGGCGGCGTTGGTGACATGGCCCGAAGACGACGCCGGCAGGGCCCGAAACAGAAAACGCGCTGCGGGGATCGCAGCGCGTTTTCGCTTCCGATACGGGCCTTTCGGTCCGCTGAGATCCGATCAGCCGCCTTCTGCGGGCGCGATGACCGTCGGGCGGTAATCCACAACCGTGCCGTCCTTGGCGTAGATGGGATCAACGGTGATGACGACGTCGAACGTCTCGTCCGCGCATGCGGCGAGGCCGAGCGTCGCAGCGAGCAGCAAAGCGACTTTCTTCATAAGTTTTTTGTCCCGTATTCCATTCATTTCATCCGGAAAGCACAGCAACCGGCACCGCTCAAGACTAAGGCAGATGAAGGCATGCGCAAGTCTTCGCCGGGGATTTGTGCAATATCACCCTGTTCGGCTCGCCTTTCGCCTTGAGAGTGTGACCTTTTCGACCGCTCAGGCCAGTTTCAGCGCCAACATGCCACCCGGCGCGCGGGCGATTCGACCCTCCAGCTCCAGATCGGTCAGCACCGGTCCGATTCGACCCATGGGCTGATCCAGATCGCGGATCAGCTGGTCCTCGGCGATGGGCGACGGGCCCAACCGTTGCAGGATCTGGCTGTGCAGATCGGCGGTCTCGCGCAGGGTTCTGCGATCCGCGGGACCGCGATCGGTGCCCGGCACCGGCGCCGTCACCGCGCATGGCGCGTCGGGGCCACCGGCGCCGGCTCTGAGCGCGATGTCATGAGCGCCTGCCGCCTGCGCCATGTCGGCGAACGGCGCCATGCCCAAAGCCGCGCGCACATCCCGGCTGCCGCGCACCAGCTGCGCCCCGTCGCGAATGAGCGCGTTGCAGCCGCCCGCCCGCGCATCGAACGGATGCCCCGGTACCGCCATCACATCGCGGCCCTGGTCGAGCGCCGTGCGCGCGGTGATGAGCGAGCCCGATTTCAACGCCGCCTCCACCACGATCACCGCGCGCGACAGCCCCGAAATCAGGCGGTTGCGCAGCGGGAAATGGCGCGCCTTGGGCGCCAGCGTCATCGGCTGTTCGCTGATCCTGAGCCCGCCCGCGGCGACGATCTCCTGCGCGAGCCGGGCGTTTTCCTGCGGGTAGAGCACGTCGACCCCGCCGCCCATCACTGCGACCGTGCCGGTTCGCAGCGCGGCGTCATGGGCGGCCGCGTCGATACCGCGTGCAAGGCCCGAGACCACGACGAGGCCCGCCGCGCCCAGATCGGCGGCCAGCGCCCGCGCCATGCGCAGGCCCAGCGACGAGGCGTTGCGCGCTCCCACCATCGCGACCAGCGGGCGCGACAGCACGGCCACGTCGCCGATGGCCCAGAAACAGGGCGGCGCATCGTCGATATCGCACATGGCGGAAGGATAATCCGGCTCGCCCTCGAAGATCAGCCGCGCGCCCTCGCGGCGGCCCGCGCGCAGTTCCGCGTCGACCAGGGCGTCCGGGCAGGTGTGATAATCGGCAAGGCCCGCCCCGCGGGCGATGTCGGGCAGCGCATCGAGCGCGGCCCGGGCGGTGCCGTGTTCGGCCATGAGCCGCCGGTAGGTGGCGATGCCGACGCGCCGTGAGCGCAAGAGACGGAGCCGGTCAAAACGGTCGTCTTCCGTGGTGGGTGGGATTGGGGGGTGAGTGGAAGAAGGATGGTCTTCGGCCATTCGCCCGTCCCCGTCTGCTTGCAGAATCAGGTATAGCACCCGGCGCCTTAACATAAGCTTAAGAGCCGCGGCGCGATTGCGGCGGGAAGGCGCCGCGGCGATGGCGCTCAGCCCTGCGCGCCGCCCACCGTCAGCCCGCCGATCAGCACCGAGGGCTGGCCGACGCCCACCGGCACCCACTGGCCCTGCTTGCCGCAATTGCCCATGCCCGGATCGAGCGCCATGTCGTCGGCCAGCCCGCGGATCTGCTGCAGCGCCGTCGCGCCGTCGCCGATCAGCGTCGCGCCCTTCACCGGCGCGCCCACCTTGCCGTCCTTCACCCTATAGGCCTCGGTGCAGGAGAAGACGAACTTGCCGTTGGTGATATCCACCTGCCCGCCGCCGAAGCCCACCGCGTAGATGCCGTCCTTCAGCTCGGCCACGAGGTCCTCACGCTTGGCATTGCCACCCAGCATGTAGGTATTGGTCATCCGCGGCATCGGGATATGCGCGTAGCTTTCGCGCCGCCCGTTGCCGGTGGGCGCCACGCCCATCAGCCGCGCGTTCTGGCGGTCCTGCATGTAGCCCACGAGGATGCCGTCCTCGATCAGCACGTTCTTGCCCGATGGCGTGCCCTCGTCATCCACGGTGATCGACCCGCGCCGGTCGGGGATGGTGCCATCGTCGAGCACGGTCACGCCCGGCGCCGCCACCCGCTGGCCCATGAGCCCGGCAAAGGCCGAGCTGCCCTTGCGGTTGAAATCGCCCTCGAGCCCATGCCCCACCGCCTCGTGCAGAAGGATGCCGGGCCAGCCCGGGCCCAGTACGATATCCATGACGCCCGCGGGCGCGGCCTCGGCGCGCAGGTTCACCGTTGCGATCCTCAGCGCCTCGCGCGCCTTCGCCTCCCAATCCGCGCGTGTGACCAGACCGTCCAGCATGACACGCCCGCCGCCGCCCGCCGTGCCCTGTTCGCGGCGGCCGTTCTCCTCGACGATGACGCTGATATTGAGCCGGGTCATCGGCCGCGTGTCGCTGACCAGCCCGCCATCGGCGCGCAGGATCGTCACCTCCTGCAGCGACGCGCCGAGCGAGGCCGACACCTGCACGACGCGCGGATCGAGGTCGCGCAGGAAGGCGTCGATCTCGCGCAGGGTCTCCAGCTTGGCGGCGAAACTCAGCCCCGCGATGGGATCGGCGTCGGTGTAAAGCCTGCGATTCGTCGGCGACGGCGCGGGCGCCATGACGCCGCCACCATCGCCGATGGCCAGCCGGGCGGTCTCCGCCGCGCGCGCAAGCGCCGCCTCGCTGATCTCGGTCGAATGGGCGTAGCCCGCCACCTCGCCCCTGACCGCGCGCAGGCCGAATCCCTCGGAGGCGTCGTAATTGGCGGTCTTGACCCGACCGTCGTCGAAAACGATGCCCTCGCTGCGCTTTCGCTCGAAGAACAATTCGCCGTCCTCGGCGCCATCGAGGGCGCTGCGCAGGCGCGACAGCGCGGCCTCGTGGTCGAGATGCGTCTCAAGCGGGCGGAACGGCGCGTCGGACATGGGGGAACCCTTCTTTGGTCGGATTGAGCGAAAGCGGCTCTTTGCCGCAAGCATCCATCTTTATCTGGCTGTAAGAATATGGTTTGAAGCGCCGGAGAAACAAATCGGGGATTCCGCGGCATACCGTTCGACGCGGCCTTCGCCCCGACCGACGCTGGAACGACTGAACCGATCAAGGTGACATATGCGACTTAAAACGATGCTCTCTAGCCTCCTTGCGGCCACGCTCGCCGCACCGGCCTTCGCCCAGAGCGACGAAGTGGTCGGCGCGCCCTCGGCTGGCGGCATGGGTTTCCAGCCCGCCGTAACCGAGCTTGCACGCGATCTGCAATGGCTCGACGGGATGATCAACATCATCATCACCGCGATCGTTCTGTTCGTGCTGGGTCTCATCCTGTGGTGCATCGTGCGCTACAACCGCAAGGCCAACCCCGAGCCCGCGGGCTTCACCCACAACACTCCGGTCGAGATCGCCTGGACCGTCGTGCCCATTCTGATCCTCGTCTTCATCGGCGCCTTCTCGCTGCCGGTGCTTTTCAAGCAGCAGGAAATTCCCGAGGGCGACATCTTCATCAAGGCGACCGGCTACCAGTGGTACTGGGGCTACGAGTACCCCGAGGAGGGCTTCGGCTTCGACAGCTACATGATCGGCTCGCCCGCGACCGGCGGCGACAATTCCTACACCGAGGAAGTCGAGATGCAGCTGATCGAGGCCGGCTACGAGCCCGAGCACTTCCTCCTGGCCACCGACACGCAGGTCGTGGTGCCCGTGGGCAAGACCGTGGTCGTGCAGGTCACCGGCGGCGACGTGATCCATTCCTGGACCATCCCGGCCTTCGGCGTGAAGCAGGACGGCATCCCGGGCCGCCTGGCCGAGCTGTGGTTCGAGGCCGAGCGTGAAGGCATCTATTTCGGCCAGTGCTCCGAGCTTTGCGGCATCGCCCATGCCTACATGCCGATCACCGTGAAGGTGGTCAGCGAAGAGGAATACGCCGACTGGCTGGTGCAGATGAAAGAGGAATACGCCTCCAACGACGCGGCCCCGGCACCCGCCGAGGCGGTCCAGCTCGCCTCCGCCGACTGATCTCTTCCCCGATCCCGGTCGGCGCGGGACCACCCGCGCCGCCCCCCTTCCCCTGACCCCGCCGAGTGTTGAATGACCGACGTTTCGCTGCAAACCGCCTATCAGGACGAGCCGCAATTCAGTGATTATTTCGCGCTGCTGAAGCCGCGCGTGATGACGCTTGTGGTGTTCACGGCCTTTGTCGGCCTGCTGGCCGCGCCCGGCGGGATGCATCCGTTCGTCGCTTTCTGCGCGATCCTGTTCATCGCCATCGGCGGCGGCGCTTCGGGCGCGCTCAACATGTGGTGGGATGCCGATATCGATGCCGTGATGCGCCGCACCGCCAAGCGCCCGATCCCGTCGGGCCGCGTCTCGGGCGACGAGGCGCTGGCCATCGGCCTTGCGCTCTCGGCCTTCTCGGTGGTGTTCCTCGGCCTCGCGACCAACTGGGTCGCCGCGGGTCTTCTGGCCTTCACCATCTTCTTCTATGCTGTAATCTACACGATGTGGCTGAAGCGCGCGACGCCGCAGAACATCGTCATCGGCGGCGCCGCGGGCGCGTTTCCCCCGATGATCGGCTGGGCCGCGGCCACCGGCGGCGTGTCCATCGAATCGGTGCTGATGTTCGCGCTCATCTTCATGTGGACGCCGCCGCATTTCTGGGCGCTGGCGCTGTTCATGCGCTCGGATTACGACGATGCGGGCGTGCCGATGCTGACCGTGACCCATGGCCGTCCCGCCACCCGCCGCCATATCCTGATCTATACCGTTCTGCTGGCGGCACTCGCCCTCGCCATGGGTGTCACCGCCGTCGCGGGCCCGGTCTACCTCGCTTCCGCGCTGATCCTGAATGCGCTCTTTCTCAAGGGTGCCGTGGCGATCTGGCGCCGCGACGAGGCGATGGCCGAGGCCGACAACTACCTCGTGGAGCGCAAGTTTTTCAAACTCTCGCTGCTCTATCTTTTCGCCCATTTCGGCGCGATCCTCGCCGACCAGGCGCTGGCGCGCTTCGGACTGACCTGGGAGGTCTTCCTGTGAGCCTCACGCATAAACACGAAATCCACACCCGCCGGTTCAGCCGCAACATGGGCGTCGGCCTGACGCTCGTGGCGCTGATCGGCATCGTCTTCGGCCTGACCTTCGTGAAGGTCACGCGCGGCGATTTCGAGGTGCCGCGCGCCAATTCCACCATCGTGGGAGATCAGTGATGGCGATGGACGCAAAGACCAAGACCGTGACCCAGCTCGTAGGCGTGGCGACCTTCATGGGCGCCATGGCCTGGGCGTCCGTGCCGCTTTACGACTGGTTCTGCGCGGTCACCGGCTACGGCGGCACGACCGGCACGGCCACGGCCTCGTCCGAGACGGTGCTCGACCGGGAGATCACCGTGCGCTTCGATGCCAATACCGAGAAGGGCTTCGGCTGGGAATTCCGCCCCATGCAGACCGAGATGACGGTCAAGATCGGCGGCGACGGGCTGGCCTTCTACGAAGCCTACAACCCCACCGACCGGCCCATCGCGGGACAGGCGGGCTACAACGTCGCCCCCTTCATCGCGGGCAGCTACTTTTCCAAGGTGGAATGCTTCTGCTTCCAGGAGCAGGTGCTGATGCCCGGCGAACGGGTCGAGATGCCGGTCAATTTCTTCGTCGATCCCGAGATCGTCGAGGATGCCGACGCGAAGAACCTCAAGCACATCACCCTGTCCTACACTTTCTACGAAATCGACCTGCCCGAAGACGTGGCAGCGGTTGACGAAGGTCTCGGAACCGGGAACACCGAGACCAACTGAACAACGCGAAAGCGAGCGAGGGAACAAACATGGCGCACGCGAAAAACCACGATTATCACATCCTCAACCCCTCGATCTGGCCCTTCATCGGGGCGGTGTCGGGCTTCGTCATGCTCTTCGGCGCGGTCCTCTGGATGAAGGACAGCGGGCCGTGGATGTTCCTCATCGGACTGGTGGGCGTGCTCTACGTCATGTTCGCATGGTGGTCCGATGTCATCGCCGAAAGCCAGGTGGGCGATCACACGCCGGTCGTGCAGATCGGCCTGCGCTACGGCTTCATCCTGTTCATCATGTCCGAGGTGATGTTCTTCTTCGCCTGGTTCTGGTCGTTCTTCAAACACGCCATGTACCCGATGGGCCCCGAAAGCCCGGCGGTGGACGGCGTCTGGCCGCCCGCGGGCATCGAGACCTTCGATCCCTGGCACCTGCCGCTGATCAACACGCTGATCCTGCTCTGCTCGGGTGCGGCGGCGACGTGGGCGCACCACGCGCTGGTGCACGAGAACAACCGCAAGGACATGAAGAACGGCCTGATCCTGGCCGTCGTGCTGGGCCTGATCTTCACCGCCTTCCAGGCCTATGAATATTCGCACGCGGCCTTCGGGTTCTCCGGCAACATCTACGGTGCCAACTTCTTCATGGCGACGGGCTTTCACGGCGCGCATGTGATCATCGGGACGATCTTCCTGTTCATCTGCCTGCTGCGCCTGCAGCGCGGCCACTTCACCCCCACCAAGCACGTGGGTTTCGAGGCCGCCGCCTGGTACTGGCACTTCGTCGACGTGGTGTGGCTGTTCCTCTTCGCCGCCGTCTACGTCTGGGGCGGCTGAGCCCGGGCGGACGAGACCTGCACGAGAGAACGCCCGGCTTGCCCGGGCGTTTTCTTTTTTCGGACCGATGGTGTCAGCCAAAACCCGCCACAGCGATGCACCCGGAGCGCGGAACAAGGCTGCTTGCAGCCGCCGCGCTCCAGCGCCTGCCCGCCCCGGTGGGCTGGCGCTTTGGCGACGCAAGTGCGACGTTCCTTCTGCGCGATGACTTGGCAGCCATAAAGCGCTTGCGTTCCAAGGTCTTTGCGCCACCCCGCGGGCAGGCGCTCTCGACGTGGCACCGACACCCGAACCCGCGCCACCGCTGCGCATCGCCCCTCCCATTCCCTCCATTGAACCCACTGGCGCCAGACGATAGACGATCCTCCAGCCAACCAAGCGGATTCCGCCCGACCCCATGCGCTTCATCGCCCCCCTTCTCTTCGGCCTCATCGGCTGTGCGATCCTGATCTCGCTCGGCACCTGGCAGGTGCAGCGCCTCGCATGGAAAGAGGGCATCCTGGCCGAGATCGAGGCCCGCATCGACGGCGCGCCCCAGCCCCTGCCCACCGAGGTTTCGCCCAGCGCGCAGCGCTACCAGCCCGTCGAACTCGGCGGCGCGATCGGCGACGGCGAAGTGCACGTCCTCGTCTCCACCAAGTCGCAGGGCGCGGGCTACCGCATCATCGCCCCCTTCACGACGGAGGACGGCCGCACCATCCTGCTCGACCGCGGCTATGTCCCGAACGAGGCCAAGAGCGCGGAGCGCCGCACCGGCCCCGCCACGATCACCGGCAACCTGCACTGGCCCGACGACCGCACCTCCTCGACGCCCGCCAATGACGAGGCCGGCAACACCTGGTTCGCCCGCGACATCGGGCCGATGGCCGAGGCGCTGCAGACCGAACCGCTTCTGGTCATCGCCCGCGCCGAGGACCCGCCCGCGCCGGGCATCCAGCCCCTGCCCGTGTCGATCACCGGCATCCCGAACGACCACCTGCAATACGCGATCACATGGTTCTCGCTCGCCGCGATCTGGGCGGCTATGACTGTGTTCTACATCGCCCGCACGCGCAAAACCGCGAAAGGCCCCGCCACATGAAATACGTCTCGACCAGGGGGCAGGCCCCCGCGCTCGGCTTTGAGGAGACGATGCTGTCGGGCCTCGCCCGCGACGGCGGCCTCTACGTGCCCGAGACGATCCCGCAGATGTCGCATGCCGATATCCGCGCCCTGCACGGCCTGCCCTACGAGGAAGTCGCCTATCGCGTGATGCGCCCCTTCGTGGGCGATGCCTTCGACGACGCGACCTTCATGCGCCTCATCGAGAACGCCTATGCGAGCTTCGGGCACGCCGCCCGCGCGCCGCTCGTGCAGCTGGCACCCGGCCATTTCCTGGCCGAGCTGTTCCACGGGCCCACGCTCGCCTTCAAAGACTTCGCGATGCAGCTCATCGGCCAGATGTTCGAGGAGGCGCTGAAACGCCGCGGCGACCGGGTGACCATCGTCGGGGCCACCTCGGGCGACACGGGCTCTGCGGCGATCGAGGCCTTCCGCGGGCTCGATGCGGTCGATGTCTTCATCCTCTACCCCCATGGCCGCGTCTCCGAGGTGCAGCGCCGCCAGATGACCACGCCGACCGAGGCCAACGTCCACGCCATCGCGCTCGACGGGCATTTCGACGATTGCCAGGCGCGGCTGAAGGACATGTTCAACCATTTCGAGTTCCGCGATGCGGTGCGCCTTGCGGGCGTCAACTCGATCAACTGGGGCCGCGTTCTGGCGCAGGTCGTGTATTTCTTCACCTCCGCTGTGGCGCTCGGTGCGCCCGACCGCCGTGTCAGCTTCACCGTGCCCACTGGCAATTTCGGCGACATCTTCGCCGGCTACATCGCCAAGCGCATGGGCCTGCCCATCGACAAGCTTGTGGTCGCCACGAACCAGAACGACATCCTGCACCGCTGCCTGTCCACAGGCGATTACCTGACCGACAGCGTCGCACCGTCCATTTCGCCATCCATGGATATCCAGGTCAGCTCCAATTTCGAACGCGCGCTCTTCGACGCTTATGGGCGCGACGGCGCGGCCATCGCCCAGCTCATGGACGAGCTGAAGGCGGGCGGTTTCCACGTCTCCCAGGGCGCGCTCGAAAAACTGCGCGAGGATTTCACCTCCGGCCGCGCGTCGGAGGTGGAGACG
Source organism: Roseivivax lentus (assembly GCF_900156805.1). Classification (GTDB taxonomy): domain Bacteria; phylum Pseudomonadota; class Alphaproteobacteria; order Rhodobacterales; family Rhodobacteraceae; genus Roseivivax; species Roseivivax lentus. Next base: position 124,437 of record NZ_FTOQ01000008.1, read on the forward strand.
CTGGCGATGATCACCCGCGCCCATGCCACCATGGGCGAGCTTCTATGCCCCCATTCGGCCATCGGCGTGCATGTCGCCGAACGGCATCTCGATCCCGCCGTGCCGATGGTGACCCTCGCGACCGCCCATCCCGCGAAATTCCCCGACGCGGTGGAACAGGCCTCGGGCCTGCGCCCGCCCCTGCCCGAACGCATGGCCGATCTCTTCGACCGGCCCGAACGCGTGACGCGCGCGGCCAACGATCTCACCGAACTGGAAACCCTCATCAAGGAGCGGATCGCCCTTTGACTTCCCGCATCACCACGCTGCCCAACGGCTTCCGCATCGTCACCGAGGCCATGCCGCACCTGAAATCCGCCGCCCTCGGCATCTGGGTCTCGGCGGGCGGCCGGCACGAGCGCGAGACGGAAAACGGCATCGCGCATTTTCTCGAACACATGGCCTTCAAGGGCACCGCCTCGCGCACGGCGCTGAAGATCGCCGAGGAGATCGAGGATGTGGGCGGCTATATCAACGCCTACACCTCGCGCGAGACCACGGCCTATTTCGCGGGCGTGCTGGAACCCGACGTGCCGCTCGCGCTGGAGCTCATCGCTGACATCCTGCGCAATCCCGTCTTCGACGACCGCGAGATCGAGACCGAGCGCCACGTCATCCTGCAGGAGATCGGCCAGGTCCGCGACACGCCCGACGACATCATCTTCGACTGGCTGCAGGAGAAATCCTATCCCGACCAGGCCATCGGCCGGTCGATCCTCGGCCCCTCGGCGAATGTCTCGCGCTTCGCGAAATCCGACCTCGCCGCCTTCGTGGACGAACATTACGGCCCCGACCAGCTGATCCTGTCGGCGGCGGGTGCCGTCGATCACGACCACATCGTCAAGCAGGCCGAGGCGCTGTTCGGCGACATGGTGCCCCGCGCCTTCCGCGCCGCCGACCCCGCCTGCTTCGGCGGCGGCGAGGTGCGCGAGACCCGCGCGCTGGAACAGGCGCATATGGCGCTGGCCTTCGAATCCCCCGGCTACCGCGCGCCGGATTTCTACGCCGCGCAGATCTATTCCACCGTGCTGGGCGGCGGCATGTCCTCGCGGCTCTTCCAGGAGGTGCGCGAGAAGCGCGGCCTCTGCTACACGATCTTCGCCAATTCCGGCGCCTATGCCGATACCGGCACCACGACGATCTATGCCGGCACCTCGGGCGAGGAAGTCTCCGCGCTGTCGCACCTGGTGATCGACGAGATGAAGCGCGCGGCCTCCGATATCCGCCCCGCCGAACTGGACCGCGCCCGCGCGCAGCTCAAGGCCGGGCTGCTGATGGGGCTCGAATCCGCCTCCGCGCGCACCGAACGGCAGGCGCGGATGGTGCAGATCTGGGGCAAGGTGCCGCTGCTCGAGGAAACCATCGCGCGCATCGACGCCGTGAGCCTCGAGGATGTGCGCGTCTTCGCCGAGGCCCTCGCGGTCACGGCCCCCGCCGCGCTCGCGCTTTACGGCCCGGTCGCCGAAGCCCCCTCGCTCGAGGCGCTGAACGCCGCCCGCGCCGCCTGATGCTGAACCGCCGCCGGAAATTGAAGATCGAGACCGAGCGGCTGACGCTGCGCCCGCCCGTGCACGGCGATTTCAACGCCTGGTCGGCCCTGCGCCAGGACAGCCGCGATTTCCTCACCCCGTGGGAACCCACCTGGGCGGGCGATCACCTGACCCGGCGCGCCTTCACCAACCGCGTCTACTGGGCCAACCGCTCGATCTCAGGCGGCACGGCGGTGCCGCTCTTCCTGGTCCGCCGCGCGGATCAGAGCCTGCTCGGCGCGCTCACCCTCGACAATATCCGCCGCGGGCCCGCGCAATCGGGCACGATGGGCTACTGGATCGGCGCGCCCTTCGCGCGGCAGGGCTACATGCGCGAGGCGATCGAGGCGATGGTGCATTACGCCTTCGAACGGCTCGACCTGTCGCGGATCGAGGCCGCCTGCCTGCCCGAGAACGTGGCCTCCCGGGGCCTGCTGGAACGCTCGGGCTTCAAATACGAGGGCGTGGCGCAAAGCTACCTGCAGATCAACGGCCGCTGGCGCACCCATGTGCTCTACGCCGCATTGCGCCTCGACCGCCGCGGCAAGACCCAGGTCGGCTGAGCCGCGCCCCGGCCGGAAGCGCGCCCGCGCCTCTCCTGCCCCTGCCTCGCCGCGCCCCCCACGCTTCCGACACCAGCCCCCAACCTGCAAGGCCGCTGTCCAAACGCCCAACGCGCCCGCCATCCGCACCGCGCCCGGCGACCGTCACCGGCCCCCTGCCTTGGCTCTTTCCAAATACGCATCCGCAACCCGCGCCACCGGCAAACCACCCGAACCCCGCGCGCCCCCGCAACAGGCCCCTCCCCCGCCTTGCCTCTTTCCAAATACGCAAACACGCACCGCTCCACACGCCCGCCCTCCCCGCAAAACGCACTCCCCCCGCCACAAGTCCCCACCGGCGCGGGCGCCTGCGCCCGCAACATGACCAGCGTGCGGAGCCTCGGCTCCGCACCCCACCGGATCACATTGCCTTTCCGCCCGGCGCGGCACATTCTGGAGCGATGCAGCTCTACCTCCCCATCGCCGAGGTTTCGGTCAACCTGATCCTGCTTCTGGGGCTCGGCACGCTCGTCGGCATGCTCTCGGGGATGTTCGGCGTGGGCGGCGGGTTTCTCATCACGCCGCTCCTGTTCTTCATGGGCATCCCCCCCGCCGTCGCCGTGGCCACCGGGGCCAACCAGATCGTGGCCTCCTCGGTCTCGGGCGTCATGGCCCATCTCAAACGCCGCACGGTCGATCTGCGCATGGGGGTCGTGCTGCTCGCCGGCGGTCTCGTGGGGTCGGGCTTCGGGGTCTGGGTCTTCAACATCCTCAAGGAGCAGGGCCAGGTCGACCTGCTCGTGCGGCTGGCCTACGTGATCTTCCTCGGCGTGATCGGCGGGCTGATGTTCATCGAAAGCGTCCGGGCGCTGCGCCGCTCCAAATCCGGCGGCGGCACGCGCAAGAAACGCCATTCCCATGTCTGGGTCCACGGGCTGCCCTTCAAGATGCGCTTCCGCGCCTCGGGGCTCTACATCTCGGCCATTCCGCCCCTGATGGTCGGCGCGGCGGTGGGCGTTCTGGCGGCGATCATGGGCGTCGGCGGCGGATTCATCATGGTGCCCGCGATGATCTACCTTCTGGGCATGCCGACGAAGGTCGTGATCGGCACGTCCCTCTTCCAGATCATCTTCGTGACCGCCTTCACCACGCTCCTGCACGCGGTGACCACCCAGACGGTGGACATCATCCTCGCCGTGGCACTGATCGTGGGCGGCGTTCTGGGCGCGCAGGTCGGGGCCGTGATCGGCTCGAAACTCCGGGCCGAGCAGCTGCGCATTCTCCTCGCGGGCCTGGTTCTCGCGGTCTGTTTCAAGCTCGCGCTCGACCTCTTCCTGACCCCGGAAGAGCTCTTCGTCATCGCGGAGGCGGGCTGATGCGGCGCCTTCTCGTCCTCATGGCCCTGCTTCTGGCCGCCGCCCTGCCCGCCCGCGCCGCAGAGGACGTGGTCCTCGATCTCAGCCAGGACGAGGTCTCCATCTCCACCAATTTCGACGGCTCCGAGATCCTCGTCTACGGCGCCGTAAAGCGCGAGGATCCGATCCCCGAAGACAGCGAGCTTGACGTGGTCATCACCGTCGAAGGCCCCTTCGTGCCGCTCACCGTCTACCGCAAGGCGCGCGTGCTGGGCGTCTGGGCCAATACCGAGGCGGTGGAGGTGGACCTCGCCCCCTCCTTCTACGCCATCGCCACCTCGGCCCCCTTCGAAGAGGTCCTCAGCAATGTCGAGGACCTGCGCCACCACGTCTCGATCCCCCGGGCGATCCGGTCGGTGGGCGCGCCGGTGGAGGTCGAGAATGCCCAGGTCTTCACCGATGCGGTGATCCGCATCCGCGAGGCGGGCGGTTCCTACCAGCTCAAGGAAGGGTCGGTGTCGGTGCGCGAACAGACGCTCTTTTCCGCCCGGGTGCAGATGCCCGCCAACCTGACCGAAGGCACTTACCGCACGCGCATCTTCCTGACCCGCGAGGGCCGCGTCGTCGGCCAGCTCGAACGCGAGATCGCCGTGCGCAAGATCGGCCTTGGACGCTGGCTCTTCAACCTCGCGCAGGGCCAGCCGCTGATCTACGGCATCCTCGCCGTGGTGATCGCGCTCGTCGCGGGCTGGACCGCCTCCGCCGTCACGCAACTGCTGAGGTCCTGATGCCGCGCACGCCCCCTCCGGACCGCGCGGGGTTTCCCGCCTTCGTCGATCTGCAGACCCGCTGGAACGACAACGACGAATACGGACATCTCAACAACGCCACCTATCTGGAGCTTTTCGACACCGCGATGAGCTATTGGCAGATCGAGAACGGCATCACGATCCGCGGCCCCGACGCCTGGCGCTTCGTCGTCGTCGAAAGCGGCTGCACCTATTTCCGTGAGGTGGGCTTTCCCGACCGTCTCGCGGCGGGGCTGCGGGTCGCGCGGCTGGGCGGGTCGTCCTTCCGGATCGAAATCGGGCTCTTTCGCGCGGGCGAGGACGAGGCGGCGAGCCTCGGCTTCTTCGTCAACGTGCTGACCGGCGCCGATGGCCGCCCGACGCCGATCCCGGACGATCTGCGCGCGCGCCTCTCCCGCATCGCCGTGTGATGCCCGCGACCCGCGCCGCGCGGCCTCGCAAGGCGCGGCGATCCGCCCGGACAGACCGACCCCGGGCCCTCCTGGCAATCCCTCCGGCCCCGCCCCGGATCGCAAGGCCCGCGCGCTAACCCTTCTCGTGGAAATAGCCGTAAATCCGTTCCGCCAGCGCCTCGGACACGCCTTCGACGGCCTTCAGATCCGCGAGGTTCGCCCGGCTCACCGCCTTGGCCGAGCCGAAATGCGCCAGAAGCGCGCGTTTGCGCGACGCGCCCACACCCTGGATCTCGTCGAGGGGGTTCTTGCCCATCGACTTTGCCCGCTTGGCCCGGTGCGTCCCGATGGCGAAGCGGTGCGCCTCGTCGCGCATCCGCTGCACGAAATAGAGCACCGGATCGTTGTGCCTGAGCGCGAAGGGCCGCTGGCCCTTCCGGTGGAACTCTTCCTTGCCCGCATCGCGGTCGACGCCCTTGGCCACCCCGACCATGGGGATGTCCTCGACCCCGTATTCGGCCATGATCCCGTGCACCGCCGAGACCTGCCCCGCGCCGCCATCGATCAGCAGCAGGTCCGGCCACATGCCCTTCTCGCGATCCGAGTCCTCTTTCTGCAACCGCTTGAAGCGCCGGGTCAGCACCTCCTTCATCATGCCGAAATCGTCGCCCGGGACGAGGTCCTCACCCTTGATGTTGAACTTGCGGTACTGGCTTTTCAGGAATCCCTCCGGCCCCGCGACGATCATCGCGCCGACGGCGTTCGTGCCCTGGATATGGGAGTTGTCGTAGACCTCCACCCGCTCGGGCGGCGCGTCGAGCCCGAAGGCATCCGCGAGACCCCGCAGGAGCTTCGTCTGGGTGGCCGTCTCCGACATCTTCCGCGCGAGGCTTTCGCGGGCGTTGCGCGCGGCGCCCTCGACCAGCTCGGCCTTCTCGCCCCGCTGCGGCACGAGGATCTCGACCTTCCGGCCCAGCTTGTCCGACAAGAGCTCCTGCATCAGGTCCGGGTTCTCGATCCCGTGGCTCAGGATCAGCTGACGGGGCGGCTCTTTGGTGTCGTAGAACTGGCCGATGAACGCCTCGAGCACCTCGGCGGCATCCACGTCCTCGCCCACCCGGGGATAGAAATCGCGGTTGCCCCAGTTCTGGTTCGCCCGGATGAAGAAGACCTGCACGCAGGCCTGCCCGTGCTCCATGTGCAGCGCGATGATGTCGGCCTCGGTCACGCCGCGCGGGTTGATGCCCTGCACCGACTGCACCTGCGTCAGCGCGCGGATCCGGTCGCGCAGGGCCGCCGCGCGTTCGAATTCCATCGCCTCGGACGCCTCGGCCATCTGCGCCGCCAGCGTCTCCTGGATCTTGGTGTCGCGCCCCGACAGGAAGCGCTCCGCGTCGCGCACTGTCTCGGCATATTCCGCCTCCGTGACCCGGCCGACGCAGGGCGCGCTGCAGCGCTTGATCTGGTGCAGGAGGCAGGGCCGCGTGCGCGTCTCGAACACCGAATCCGAGCAATTGCGCAGCAGGAACACCTTCTGCAGCTGGTTCAGCGTCCGGTTCACCGCGCCCGCGCTGGCGAAGGGTCCGTAATAGGACCCTTTCTCGCGCTTGGCGCCGCGATGCTTCTTGATCTGCGGAAAGGCATGATCGCCGGTGACGAGGATGTTCGGGAACGACTTGTCGTCGCGCAGCAGCACGTTGAACTTGGGTTTGAGCTGCTTGATTAGGTTCTGTTCCAAGAGCAGCGCCTCGGTCTCGGTGCGCGTCGTCAAGAACATCATCGAGGCAGTGTCGGCGATCATCCGCGCGATGCGCCGCGAATGACCCGAGGGCCGGGCGTAATTCGACACCCGCGCCTTGAGATTGCGCGCCTTGCCGACGTAGAGAACCCGGCTCTGCTCATCGAGCATCCGGTAGACGCCCGGCGAGGAATCGAGCGTCTTCAGATAGCTCTGGATGCAGTCATGCCCGCGCAGGGGCGTGCCGGATTCGCGCTCTGTCTCTGCCATCGTCATCAAAATTTCATGATTCTGTGTAGGGCCGCATGATTCGATTGCTGCGCTGCAATTGTACTCCCTCCGGATCAAGCGAATTTGCATCCACGAAACCTGTGGATAAACCTCTGGGGAAATTTCGGATTGGGCGAATTTTCCCTTTGTTTTCGACCGGTTTGTTACATTGCCTAATTTCTGGGCGCATTTTCAACATACTGATTTATTGGGGTATTTTTTTATTCGTCAGACAAAGTTCTGAATCCCATCGTATATTTTCGGTCACAGGCTGCGCAAACGGCGCCGGTGCATAACATGACCCAGGGTCACTTACTCGACCCCGACCACGTCCGGCGTTTCCCAGCCCAGATGCTGGCCGCCATCGATGCACAGAAGTTGGCCCGTCACCCCCGGCGAATCGACGAAATAGCCCAAGGCGCCGGTGATGTCCGCCACGTTGGCGCCGCGAGTGAGAATCGTCGCGGCGCGCTGCTTGGCGAAATGCGCGTCGCTCTGCCGTCCGCCCTGCAGCGTCGGACCGGGGCCGATCGCGTTGACCCGCACCTTCGGCGCCAGCGCCTGCGCCGCCGTCTGAGTGAAGGCCCACAGCCCCATCTTGGCGATGGTATAGGTCATGAATTCCGGCGTCAGCTTGCGCACCCGCTGGTCGATCATGTTGACGACAAGGCCCTGCGCCATCGGCTCGCCGTTCTCGTCCGCGACGGGCGGCGGCACCTGCGCGGCCAGCGCCTGGGTCAGCACGAACGGAGCGCGCAGGTTGCTTTCGAGGTGCCGGTCCCAGGTCTCGCGCGTGGCGCTGTCGATATTGTCGTACTCGAAGATCGACGCGTTGTTCACCAGATGCGTGACCGGCCCGCCCAGCGCCTCGGCGGCGGCGGGCAACAGGCCCATCACGGCCTCTTCGTCGAGCAGGTCCGCGCCCACGGTGACCGCCTGCCGGCCCTTGTCCCGGATCAGGCCTGCGACCTCTTCGGCGGCTTGGTCGGAGCTGTTGTAATGCACCGCCACATCGAGACCCCGGTCGGCAAGGTACAGCGCCATGGCCCGTCCCAGGCGATGCCCGGCGCCCGTCACGAGGGCGCGTTTCACGTCGCTCATCTTCGTCTCCTTCGAGCGGTCAGCTCAGAACATAGGCCACGTAGGCCGCGTAGAGGAGGGTCAGGCCGATGCCCCAGGCCCGCGTCAAATCGCGCCCCATCAGCACGAAGGGGATGAGCAACAGCGAGGCCGCCAGCATCACCCACAGATCGAAGCGCAGGAATTCCGGGTCGACGTCGATGGGCGCGATCAGGCTCGCCACGCCGATGATGGCCAGCAGGTTGAACATGTTCGAGCCGATGACGTTGCCCAGCGCCACGTCCGCCTGCTTCCTGAGCGCCGCCGACACCGTGGTCGCCAGTTCCGGCAGCGAGGTGCCGATGGCCACGAGGGTCAGGCCGATCACCGTGTCCGAGACGCCGAACCGCGTGGCGATGACCCGGGCGCTGTCGACCAGCAGGTCCGCGCCGACGGGCAGGCCCACGAGGCCCAGCGCGAGGAACAGCAGCACTTTCCACCACGCCATGTCCGGGTCGGCCCCCTCGAGGTCCTCGTCGTCCTCCGCGCCCTCCAGCGCGCCGTTGCGGTGCTTCAGGCTGTCGCGGAACGCATCGCCCAGGATCACCGCCAGCACGCCCACGAGGATCAGGCCCGCGATCCAGTCGAACACGCCCCGGAAGGCGAGCCCGATGAACAGGAAGGTCGCCGCCAGCATGATCCAGAAGCTCTTGCGCGTGTCGTGGCTCGATGTGTGCATCACCGCCAGCATCGCCGGGATGCCCAGCACCAGCAGCACGTTCGCGGTGTTCGAGCCCACGACATTGCCAAGCGCGATCCCCGGGGCGCCCTCCAGCGCCGCCTTGATCGAGATCAGCAGCTCCGGCGCCGAGGTGCCGAAGGCCACGATGGTCAGGCTCACGATGAGCGCGGGCACGCCCAGCCGCAGCGCGAGGTTTACCGCGCCCTTGACCAGCGCGTCGCCCGCCAGAAGCAGGATGGCGAGGCCCAGGAGGCCCGTCAGATAGACCATCATCGTTTCGTCCCCTCGCCGCAGGGACAGGGGCCCTTGCCGATCCGGAAGCGTCCGCAGGACTTGCACTTACGGCTCGCCAGCTGCTTGGCGCCCGGCACCCGCAGCTTGCCGAACATCGCCAGCACGCCCATGAAGATCAGGAAAAGAAGAACGATCTTTACGATCACGTCAGAGGCCGTAACGCGCGAAGGAGGCGCGCTCCTCGATCTGGTGGAAGGCACTCTCGGCGGCATCGGCGCCAAGGCGGCTCAGAAGGCCGCGTTTTTGCCCGTAGCGGCGGAACTTCACGTCCTCGCCGAAGCGCTTCTTCATCTCCGTCTCAAGATGGCCGATCCCGTCCGCAAGCCCCACATCGACCGCGCTGCGGCCCAGCCAGACCTCGCCGGTGAAGAGGTCGGGATTATCGGCGAGCTTGCCCTCGCGGCGGGCCTTCACATGGCCGATGAAATTGCCGTGCAGCTCCTCCAGCAGGCGGTTCAGACGCGCGACATCCTCCTCCTTCTCGGGGCGGAACGGGTCCATCATGCTTTTCGACTTGCCCGCCGTGTGCACGCGCCGTTCGAAGCCCTGCCGCTGCAGGAAGACATGCGCGCCGAACCCAGCCGAGATCACCCCGATGGAGCCCAGGATCGAGCTTTCATCGGCGAAGATCTCGTCCGCGGCCGAGGCGATCCAGTAGCCGCCCGAGGCTGCGACATCCTCGACGAAGGCGATGACGGGCACCTCTTTCTCCTCGGCGAGGCGTCGGATGCGCGCGCCGATCAGCGAGGATTGCACCGGCGAGCCGCCGGGCGAATTGATCTCGAGCGCGACCGCCTTCGGCCGGCCCCGGCTGAACGCCTTGTCGAGCATGTCGGCGACCGACCGGTCCGACATGCCGGCCCGGCCCATCCCGATGGCGCCCTGCAGCCGGACGACCGACACGACGGGGCCGCGCTTGAAGTAGGTCATGGGATTTTTCATGTTCTTGGACTTAGATTGCGGGTGGCCAGTAAACAAGGGGCGCGCGGGGCTTGGCGACAGGTTGATGCCGTCCGGGCGCGGCTTGGGTGAGACCAGCGCCACGATGCGGGGCTTTGCGCCCGTAATCCGCCCCCCGAATAGCCGCCGCACCCCGGGACCGCGCGGCCTCTGGCGCCCTTCCGCCCGATCGCGCAAGACGCAAATCCCGGCAGCCCGCCCCACCCGCCTGCGGAAACGAAAAGACCCCGCCGAAGCGGGGCCTTTCCTGCATTCTTCGTGCCGGGGATCAGTCCTCGGCGCGCGCCTTGATCGGCTTCCAGATGCGCTTGTTCGTCAGGTAAAGCAGCACCGACAGGATCGTCAGGAACACCACACCGACGAAACCGGCCTGCTTGCGGGCCATCAGCTTCGGCTCGGCGGTCCACATCAGGAACGCGGCCACGTCCTTGGCCTGCTGCTCGACGGTGACCTCGATATCGGGGTTGGCATAGGCCACGTCGTCACCGTAAAGCGGCGGCGCCATGTTGATGTAGCCACCCGGATAGGCGGTGTTTTCGTAAAGCACGGTGCCCGCCTGCTCCATCGTCTCACCGGTATAGCCGGTCAGCAGCGACGCGATGTATTCCGGACCGCCCATGCCCTTGAAGAACTGGTTGATCCCGAGGCCGTAGGGGCCGTGGAAACCGGCGCGGGCCTTGGCCATCAGCGACAGGTCGGGCGCGCCGACCGCGTCGTTGGCGGGGAAGTTGTCGACCGGGGTCGCGGGACGGAAATCGTCCTCTTCCTCGTCATAGACCTCGAAGTTCTGCTCGGCATAGGCGCGCACTTCGTCCTCGGAGAAGCCCGGGCCGTCTTCCCAGCCCAGGGACCGGAAGGAGACGTATTGCATGCCGTGGCAGGCAGAGCAGACCTGCGTGTAGACCTGAAGGCCGCGCTGCAGCTGGTTCTGGTCATAGGTGCCGAACGGGCCCTCGAAGGAGAAGTCGTAGTCGATGACTTCGCCCGACGTGCCGGCGGCGTAGCCACCGCCGGCAGTGAGACCCAGCGCCACGAAGGCGGATAGAAGGGTTTTCTTGAACATCATGGGTTTCCGATCCTTTTTCATTCGGCCGGAGCGACGGACGGCGCGGTCTTGGTGCCGCCGGATGCGGCCTTGTGCGCCTCGAAGTCGGACTCGATCGTGTCGGGACGCGGCAGCGGCTTCTCGAAGACGCCGAGCAACGGGAGGATCACCAAGAAGTAGGCGAACCAGTAGGTCGAGCCGAGCAGCGCGATGTAGGGGTAGATGCCTTCCGCCGGCATCGCACCCGCCCACATCAGGACGAAGAAGTCGATGACCAGCAGCCAGAACCACCACTTGAACTGCGGACGATAGCGACCCGAACGGACCGACGAGGTGTCGAGCCAGGGCGCCAGCGCCATCACGGCGATCGCACCGAACATCGCGAGCACACCGAAGAACTTCGCGTCGATGATGCCGCCGGTCAGCCAGCTTGCCGCTATCACGACCCAGACATCGCCGTCGAAGGCGCGCAGGATGGCGTAGAAGGGCAGGAAGTACCATTCCGGCACGATATGCGCGGGCGTCGCGAGCGGGTTCGCCTCGATGTAGTTGTCGGGGTGGCCCAGGTAGTTGGGCATGAAGCCGACGATCGCGAAGAACACGGCCAGGATCACCGCCAGGGCGAACAGGTCCTTGATGACGAAGTAGGGCCAGAAGGGCACGGTGTCCTTCTCGGCTTCGGCCTTCGAGGTGCGGCGCACTTCGACACCGGTGGGGTTGTTGTTGCCCGTGGTGTGGAAGGCCCAGATATGCACGATCACGAGGCCGAGGATCAGGAACGGCATCAGGTAGTGCAGCGAGAAGAAGCGCGTCAGCGTGTAGTTGCCCACCGCGGGTCCGCCCAGAAGCCAGGTCTGGATGGTCTCACCGACGAAGGGGATGGCACCGAAGAGGCCGGTGATCACGGTCGCGCCCCAGAAGGACATCTGGCCCCAGGGCAGAACGTAGCCCATGAAGGCGGTGCCCATCATCAAGAGGTAGATCAGGATGCCGATGATCCATGTCACTTCGCGCGGCGCCTTGTAGGAGCCGTAATAGAGCGACCGGAAGATATGCGCGTAGACCGCCACGAAGAACAGCGAGGCGCCGTTCATGTGGATGTAGCGCAGCGCCCAGCCGCCGTTCACGTCGCGCATGATATGCTCGATCGAGGCGAAGGCGAGGTCTGCATCGGGCGTGTAATGCATCACGAGGGTGATGCCGGTGATGATCTGCAGGACCAGCGTGAAAGTCAGCACGATGCCCCAGATCCACATCCAGTTGAGGTTCTTGGGCGTGGGGATCATCAACGTGTCATAGGCGAGCCCGAGGATCGGCAGGCGCTTGTGCAGCCACTTCTCACCCCCGGTCTTCGGTTCGTAATGGTCGTGTGGGATACCAGCCATGGATATTCTCCCTTAACCGAGCAGGATGGTTGTTTCGTCGACGAACTCGGCCAGCGGAACCGGCAGGTTGGTCGGTGCAGGACCGCGACGGATGCGGCCTGCGGCATCGTAGTGCGAGCCGTGGCAGGGGCAGAACCAGCCGTTGTAATCGCCCGCGCCGTTGCCCAGCGGGACGCAGCCCAGATGGGTGCAGACACCCATCATGACGAGCCAGCGACCCTCTTCGTCGAGGGTGCGGTTCTCGTCGGTGGCCTCGGCCTCACCCTGGATATTCTCGTTCCGGGCGACGGGATCGGGCAGGTCGGACAGGTCGACCGACCGCGCATCCTCGATCTCGGACTGGCTGCGGTTGCGGATGAACACCGGCTTGCCGAGCCATTGCACGGTGATCTGCGAGCCTTCGGACACGGCGCCGACATCGACCCGGATGGTCGACAGGGCGCGCACATCGGCCGAGGGGTTCATCTGGTTCACGAGCGGCCAGACAGCCGCTCCGGTTGCGACAGCGCCGGCACCGGCGGTGGCGTAGTAGAGGAAGTCCCTCCGGGTGCCTGCGTGATCTTCTGCATTCGACACGAGGTTTTCTCCGTTCTGGCGCCGGCTGGCCGGCAAGACGTCATGGCCCGCACAGGGCCCTTTGGTAATCTGCACAGCTACCTAGCGGCCCTGCCCCGCACCGTCCAGAAGGCAAAACGTCTAGAATCGAAAAAGCGCGCTTCTGTCGCGGCTGAATTGGCCGGATTCGGCGGCAGGCTCGGCACTTGCGCTCAAGATCGGGTGAAGGCCACCCCGGGCGGCGACAGAATCGCTCGGGCCGGTTCCATGGCCGCCGCGACAGGCCGGGCGCCTGTCCGGACATGCCCTTGGGTCAGCCCGACCGCCCCCGGCGGCGCAAGGCCGCGAGCTTGATCAGCACCACCGCCACATAGGCAATGCACAGCGCGACGAGGCTGATCCAAGCATAGGTCAGCAGCACCGCCCCCGCGAGCGCGAAGGCCACGAGAAAAAGCTTCACGTTGCGCCGCGGCACGCGCGTCGTCTTGAACGACCAGGTCGGCACCCGGCTGACCATCAACAGCCCCATGGCGATGACATAGATCGCCAGCGCGATGTCGTGCAGCACCGGCCCCTGCGCGAAGGCGAAGGAGGCGAACATCGGCAGCATCGCCAGCATCGCGCCCGCGGGCGACGGCACACCGATGAAATAGGCGCTGTCGCCGCCCTTGCCGCCCGGGATCTCCTCCTTGCGGGCGACGTTGAACCGCGCCAGCCGCATGACGCAGCAGATCGCGTAGATCAGCACCGCGAGCCAGCCCAGACCGCGCAAATCCTCGAGCGCCCAGAGATAGAGCAGGAGCGCCGGCGCCACGCCGAAATTCAGGAAATCGGCGAGGCTGTCGAGTTCCGCGCCCATCTTGCTGTCCGATCCGAGCGCCCGCGCGATCCGCCCGTCGAGCCCGTCGAGCACCGCCGCGAGCAGGATCATCAGCACGGCGAGTTCCCAGCGCTCCGACAGGCCGAACCGGATGGAGGTCATTCCCAGCCCGATCGCCGTGATCGTCAGCATGTTGGGAATGAGCTGCACCAGCGTCAGCTTGTCTCCGCGCGGGCCGTCGGTCATTCGGCCGCTCCGTCCAGACGCGCCAGCACCGTCTCGCCCGCGATCATCGTCTGGCCGATGGCCACGTCCAGCTCGACGCCCGGCGGCAGGTAGATATCGAGCCGCGATCCGAAGCGGATGAGGCCGAAACGCTCGCCCCGCGCGATCTCAGCGCCTTCCTCGGTGAAGCACAGGATGCGCCGCGCCACGAGGCCCGCGATCTGCACCACGCCCAGCTCGCGCCCGTCTGCCATGGTGATGACGAGGCCGTTGCGCTCATTGTCCTCGGAGGCCTTGTCGAGCGAGGCGTTCAGGAACTTGCCCGGCGTGTAGGCCACCGTTTTCACCCGGCCCGCGACCGGCGCGCGGTTCACGTGGCAGTTGAAGACCGACATGAAGACCGACACCCGCAGGCGCTTGTCCTCGGCAAGGCCCAGCTCGGCGGGCGGCGTGACCTCCTCGATCAGCGACACGACGCCATCGGCGGGCGAAATGACAAGGCCCGGACGGTCCGGCGTGACGCGCTCGGGATCGCGGAAGAAGTAATAGCACCAGATTGTCAGGCCGACGCCGAGCCAGCCCAACGGCTCCCACAGCAGGAAAAGGCCCAGCGTGACCGCGGCGAAGATGCCGACGAAACGGCGCCCCTCGGGGTGCATGGGTTTCAGAAACGTGTCGCGCATCCGCATCGGGCGGCCTTTCGGGTTCTGGATATCGCCTGACCGGGTATCCAAGGCCGGGCGTGGGCGCAAGAGTGACGCGTGTGACCGTGGGCCCCGCCCAGCGTCCGGTGAAACCCGGTTCGGTAGCGCTGCGTTATGCGCCAATTGGACGATCCACCGATGTCGCAAATCTCCTGAGCGCGGAATCAAGGCTGCTTGCAGCCGCCGCGCTCCAGCGCCGATCCGGCCCCACCGGATTGGCGCTTTGGTGACGTCAGCGCACCGCCCGGGCAACGCCCTGACATGATGAGATAAAGCGCGCCGCACAGGCCTTGCTGCGCCAACCCGCCGGACCGGCGCATCCAGCGAGTGACCTGTGTCAGGTCAGGCTCTCAAGCGCTCCTGTCCGCAGAACGTAACTTCCCTACCCTTTCGGCACGGTCTCCTGCATCGACGGGCGCGCGGCGAAGCCTTCATACCAGCGCGCCAGCGACGGATGCCCGTTGCGCCAGCCGCGCGCGTCATGGCGCAGGTCGAGATAGCCCAGCGCGCAGCCCACCGCGATCTGCCCCGCATCGAGCGGCCCCGCGAGATGGCTCATCCACCGCCCCTCGAGTGCCGCGAGCGCGCGGGCGATCTTGACCCATTGCGCCTCGACCCATTCGGGCCAGAACTTCTCGCCCTCGCGGAACCGCGCCTCGTATGTCATCGCCAGCGCCGCATCGAGCATGCCGTCCGCCGTGGCCTCCAGCGTCAGCACGTCCCAGACCCGCGTCTCGGGATAGAGCCCCGCCCCCGCCACGTGATCGAGATACCGGCAGATCACCCGGCTGTCGTAAAGCGTGCCGCCATCATCGCGCACCAGCGCCGGGATTTTCCCCAACGGGTTCAGCGCGGTCAGCGCGGGGTCGGGATCGAGCGGCGAATTGGCACCCGAAATCAGCTCGACCTGGTCGATGAGGCCGGTCTCGATCAGGGTGACATGCACCTTGCGCACGTAGGGCGACGGGCTGAGCTTGTAGAGTTTCATCATGGCAGACGGGCCTTTCGCGCCGGGATCACGGAGGGATTTGGCGGCGAGCCTACAGCGCGGCCCGCGACCCGCAAGCCCTCACAGTTCGGGCGGATCGCGCATCAATGCGGCCAGAGCCACGAGTTCCTGCCCGACGCCATCCGCCTCCACGGCCTCCGCCGCAGCCATCCGCACCGCGTCGGGCTTGTTCTGACCGAGTTTCCAGGTCGCGTCGATCTGCTCCACCTCGAAATGGAAGGGCACGATCTGGCGCATCATCCGTTCCAGCACCTCGGGCGTCATCTTGTCGGTCTGCCAGACGGGCTTCGGGGCCAGATGCGCCTCGGCCATACCCGATTGATGATCGAGCATGACGCGCATGTCCTCCTGCGGCTGCCGGATGAGCCGCCCAGTCAGGTGCACCGCGACGTAGTTCCAGGTCGGGACCTGGTCATCGACCCCGTACCAATCGGGCGAGATGTAACTGTCGGGCCCCATGACCGCGATCCGCGCAGGCGCTTCGCTGTCGGTGCGCCGCGCGATCGGGTTCGAACGCACGAGATGCAGCATCGCGCGGTGCCCGTTCTCCGACAGCGCAAACGGCACATGCGCCAGAAGCGGCACCGGCTCGGCGGAAACACACAGCGTGCCGAAGCCGCGCGCGCGGGCAAAGGCGATGTCCTTGGCGTGATCGGCCGACCGGAAGGCGGGGTTGGGATGCATGGGCGTCAGCCTGCCTTGGGATGGGCCGCGGCGTAGACCTTCATCAGGTGCACCTGATCGACCGAGGTATAGGCCTGCGTCGTGGACAGCGAGGCATGGCCCAGAAGCTCCTGTATCGCGCGCAGATCGCCGCCCGCCTGCAGCAGATGCGTGGCGAAGGAATGCCGCATCGCGTGCGGCGTGGCCGTCGCGGGCAGGCCGAGCTGCATCCGCGCCGCCGCCGTCACCTTCTGCACGAGCCGCGGATTGAGCGGCCCGCCGCGCTGGCCGCGGAAGACCGGCGCACCCGGCGTCATCTCGTAGGGACAAAGCCGCAGATAGGTCTCGACCGCGTTGCGCGCGACGCGCAGGACCGGCACGATCCGCTCCTTGCCGCCCTTGCCGCGGATGCGCAGGCTGTCGCCCAGCGGCAGGTCCGCGCCGGTGAGGCCCAGCGCCTCCGAGATGCGCAGGCCCGAGCCGTAAAGCAGCGTCACCACCGCGGCGTCGCGCGCCCCGATCCAGTCCTCGCGGCCCTGATCGCCGACGCTGTCGATCATCGCCCGGGCGGCGTCCTCGGTCAGCGGGCGGGGCAGCTTCTTCTGGAACTTGGGTGCGCGGGCGGACAGCACGGCGGTCGGCTCGAACCCCTCCCGGTCGGCGAGAAACCGGTAGAAGGACTTCACCGCCGAGAGCTTGCGCGCCATCGAACGCGGGCTCGCCCCCTGCCCCCTGAGATGCGCCATGAAGGCGCGCATGTCGGTGGTGGAGATGCGCGCAAGCGCGCCCAGGCCCTGCGCGTCGCCGCGATAGCCGGTCATGAACAGGATGAAGCCCAGCACGTCCGCGCGATAGGCGGCCTCGGTGTTGTCGGACTGGCCCTTGAGGGCGCGCGCGGTCTCCAGCCAGGCCTGCAGCGCATCGCGCGCCTGCGGCGAGACCGCGAGGCTCATTGCAGCCAGCGCCGCATCGAGCGCTCGAACACGCCGGCGAAGAAGGCCAGAAGGTCGGTGCCGTGCTGCGGGGTGAATTGATGCGGGTCCTCGGCGCCGAAGATCAAAAGCCCCGGCAGCCGGCCCTCGCCCAGATCGAGCTTCAGACAGGCTTCGGAGCGGATCCAGTCGCTCAGATCCTCGTAGATCCGCGCGTCGCCCTCGTCGATCTGGCGCAGGGTGACCTGGCGCGGCGGCCCGGTGGTCCGGCCCTCGACGACATAGCCGTCGATGAAGCCCGGTTCGGCCACGATCAGAACGCCGCCCAGCCCCGAAAGCGCGTCGGCCTCGGCATCCGCCTGGGTGCTTTCGAGCACGAGCTTCACGCAATCGACACGCAGGATGTCGGCGACATCGCCGCCGAGATCGCGCAGGAAGGCCTCGAACTCGGTCGGGTCGAGCATGCGCAGGATGGCGCGGTGCAACTGGTTGGTCCCGGCGAGGTTTTCATAGGCCGCCGCGATCACCGAGCGGTGCGTCTCCTCGAGCCGGTCGAGTCGCGCCTCGAGCCGCTCCATCGCGATGCCCCGCAGATCGACGATATTGGCGCCCATGGCGCGTTCGTTGGCGGCCACGAGGGCGCGCATCAGGTCCGCATCCTCGAGCAGAAGGTCCGGCCGTTCGATCAGCTCGTGGCGCAGGGAAGGGTCGATCTTGGGTGCTGTGGTCATGTCGCCTCATCGGGTGTCGCTGACCCGTGTGACCCGGGCCTTTGGACTTCTTGTCGTCCGGCGGGGGGCGCAAAGTCAATCGCGGTGGCAGCCGAGGCGGGGGCCGGGTGCCTTTGAGGTCACGCGCGGATGACCCGGCAGCGACCCCGCGCTCACGCGCCGAGATAGGCCGCGAGCGCTGCGGGCGGATCGTCGAAAAGCGCCTTGGTGTCACGCGGCGGATGGGCCACGCCGTCGGCCACCAGCACCGTGCGCTCTGCAAAGCGGCGCGCATCGGCGGGATCGTGGCTGACCAGAAGCGTGAGCGCGCCGCGGGCTTCGGCCAGTGCGGCGACGCGGTCCAGCATCTCGGTCTTGAGGGCGGGGCCCAGCGCCGCGAAGGGCTCGTCGAGAAGCAGCACCGGCCGGTCCTGCAGCATCACCCGGGCCAGCGCCGCGCGGCTGGCCTGCCCGCCCGACAATTGCGCGGGCTTGCGCGCGCCGAAGCCCGCGAGTCCCACTTCGGCAAGCGCCTCCTCCACATTCATTGTGTCCGCCTCGCCGAGCCGTCCACCCCCGGGGCGCAGGGCAAGACCCAGATTGCGCGCGAGGCTCAGATGCGGAAAGAGGTTCTGGTCCTGGAACAGGATCGAGACCGGGCGCGCGCCCGGGGCGAGACCGGTGATGTCGCGCCCCTGCCAGCGCACGACGCCCGCCTCTGGCGCGTAAAAGCCCGCGATCACGTCGAGCAGCGTCGACTTGCCCGCGCCGGACGGGCCGATCACCGCGACCCGCTCTCCGGGTTGCAGCGTCATGTCGGCGCGCAGCGTGAAGGCGCCCGCGCGGATGGTGAGATCCGCAAGCTCAAGCATCGACGCGCCCGCCCCGGTCGAACGCCCAGAAGAGCGCGAGGCTGGAGGCCAGCAGCACCAGCGCCGCGCCCTGCGCCGCCGCCATCTGGTAGCTGCCCATCAGCCGGTAGACATAAAGCGGCAGCGTCGCCCGCTCGGGATCGGCAAAGAGCGCGATGACCCCCAGATCGCCCATCGACAAGGCCGCCGTCAGCCCCGCCGCAAAGCCCAGCGGACGGCGCAGGCGCGGCAGGAACACCCAGCGCGTCCAGGCCCAGGGCGTCAGCCCCAGCGATTGCGCCAGCCGGGCATGATCAGCGCGGATCGCCTCGGCCTCGGGGCGCAGGATGCGCAGCGCGAAGGGCAGGCTGACCAGCGCGTTGACGAGCGCCGTGACCGGCAGCGCCAGCGTGAACGGATTGACATAGGGCCGCACGATCAAGAAGAGCCCGGTGCCCAGCACCAGCGGCGACAGCGCGATGCCCAGAAGGCCCAGAAGCTCGCCCCGCCGGGTGGCGAGCGGCAGCGCCCAGGTGAGGCAGAGCGCGGTGGAGACGAGCGCCACCCAAAGCGAATTCCACGCGGCCTCCAGCATCCCCGGCGGCAGCATGACCAGCCCCGGCAACCCGCGCAGCGTGACCAGAACCAGCGGCGTCAGCAGGAACAGCGCAACCGCCGCGATGGCGCCGGCATCGAGGCTCCGCGCCACGGCGCCCTGCCCGTCCCAGCGCGGCACGATGCGGTCGAGCCCGGCGCCGAAGCCCGCGCCGCCCGACAGCCGCAGCGCGACGAGCCCCGCCACCATGGCGAGGGCCAGCTGCACCACCGATAACGCCGCAGCACGGCCCAGATCGAAATCGAAGCGCATCGCCTGGTAGATCGCGAGCTCCACCGTCGTCGCTCGCGGCCCGCCGCCCAGCGTCAGCGCCACCGCGAAGGACGAGAGGCAGATCACGAAGATCACCGCGAAGGCCCCTGGCAGGATGCGCGCCAGCATCGGCAGCTCCAGCGTGCGGAACATCGCCCAAGGCGTCAGCCCGAGCGAGGCCGCCAGCCGCAGCCGTTCGCCCGGCATCGCAAGCCAGCCCTGCAGGATCAGCCGCGTGGCCAGCGGCAGGTTGAAGAAGACATGCGCGATCACGACGCCATGCAGCCCGTAGATCGTCGTCTCCGGCAGGCCCAGCGCCGCCAGCGCGCGGTTGACGATGCCGTTCGTGCCGAAGGTCGCGATCAGGCCCAGCACCGCCACGATCACCGGCAGGATGAAGGGCGCCCCGAGAAGCGCCACCAGAAGGCCGCGCCCCGGGAAGTTGCGCCGCGCCAAAGCGCGCGCCACCGGCACTGCCGCCAGCACCGAAAAGAGCGCCGACAGCGTCGCCTGCCAGAGGGTGAAGCGGACGGCCTCCATGTCTCCGGGCGCGAAGCCGGCAAAGCCCCCCGCCCGGATCATCACCGCCCCGAGCGGCACCAGCGTCAGCGCCAGCACCGCCAAGGCCGCGATTATCGCGACAGGCCCGCGCGCCATGCCTCGATCGCCTGATCCTTGAGCGCGTCGGCCTCATCCTCGGAATAGAAAAGCGCGGTCTCCGGCAGGTCGAGCTGCCGGAAGCCCTCGGGCCATTGCGCCTGCGGCAACGCCGCCGGGAAGGACCAGTTGCCGGTGGCGATCATCGACTGGAACTCCTCGGTCAGCACGAAATCCATGAACTGGTCCGCCAGCTCGGGATTGTCGGTGCCCGCGACCTTTCCCACCAGCTCGACCATGAAGTAATGCCCCTCGGGGAAGATCGCGGCCTTGATGGTGGGGTCGTCCTCGGCGATCAGGTGATAGGCGGGCGAGGTGGTGTAGGACAGCACCATGTCGGCCTCGCCATCGGTGAAGAGGCCGTAGCTTTCCGACCAGCCCTTGGTGACGGTCAGCACGTTGTCGGCGAGCTGGGCCCAGGCCTCCTCGGCGCCGTCGCCGTAGACCGCCTGCACCCAGAGTGCCAGCGCCAAACCCGAGATCGAGGTGCGCGGGTCCTGGATCACGATGGACAGATCGTCGCCCGCCTCGAGCAGCGCCGCGAAGCTCGCGGGCGGCTCGGCGATCCGGTCGGTGTCGTAGACGAAGGCCGTATGGGCGTAGTTGAACGGCAGGAAGACATCGTCCTGCCAGTCGATCGGCAGCGTCAACGCCGAGAGGTCCTGCCCGTGCGGCGCGAAGAGGCCCGCCGCGCGCGCCTCTTTCGTCACGTCGGTGTTGAGCCCGAAGACGATATCGGCCTCGGTGCGGCCGCCTTCGAGGCGCAGCCGCGGCATCAGGTCGCCGGGGCTGAACTGCAGATCGCAATCGCAGCGGGCCTCGAAAATCTCTTCGATCTTGGGGCCCGGACCCCATTCGGAGACGATGTAATCGCCCGCATAGACGGTCAGGACGTTGTCCTGCGCAAGCGCGGTGCCCGCCAGAAGCGTGCCCGCTGCAAATGTGGTGAGGGCTTTCATGTCCCATCCTCCTATTTGCGGCGGATGGGTCAGATCATGGGGCGCGATGCCCGGCAAACCTTCCCTCCGCCGGTGTTAACCGGTTCAGGTTCAACGGGTTCGCATCATGCGCATCTCAGCCCTGTCGGGCACCCCGAGGTACATTGAGAGGTAGAGCAGCGGAAGGGGGCGTGCAAGGGCGCGTCGCGTGTGACGGGTGCGGGTCCGCCGCGTGGGCGACGGGCGCGGGTTCGCGACGAGGGCGATGGGCGCGAGTTCGCGCGGCGTGCAAAGGGTGCGGGTTCGCGCAGCGGGCGACGGGCACGGATCCGCGCCGGGGCGGGCGACGGGCGCCGGTCGGCGCCGGGGGGATTGGGACCCGGCGCGGCTCAGCCCCTGCGGTCCTCCGGACGCGCCCCGGACATCATCGCCGCCATCAGCCGGTCGGGGATCGCTGCCTTGGCATAGGTGAAGCTGCCTTGCTGCAACACTTCCTCTGCCGCGCGCTCCACCGCGGCGAGGGCGGCGCGCGCGAAGGAGCCGCCGACGCTGATCCGGGTGACGCCCGCCTCGGCCAGTTGGTCCACCGTGAAATCCGCGGTGGAGAGCCCCATCACCACGTTCACCGGCTTGTCCACCTCGGCGCAGAGCGTGCGAATCTCCGCGAGGCTCTTCAGGCCCGGAGCGTAGAGCACCTCGGCCCCGGCCTCCGAAAAGGCCTGCAGGCGGGCGATCGTGTCGGCGAGGTCGGGCCGTCCCCAGAGGTAGTTTTCGGCCCGCGCGGTCAGCACGAAGGGCAGGTCGCGGGCGGCTTCGGCAGCCGCGCGCACCCGGTCGACCGCCGCGGCGAAGGGATAGATCGGCGCGTCGGGATCGCCGGTCGCATCCTCGATGGAGCCGCCGACAAGGCCCGTGCCCGCGGCCATGCGGATGGTCTCGGCGCAGTTCTCGGGCGCCGCGCCGAACCCGTCCTCGAGATCGGCGCTGACCGGCAGATCGGTCGCCGCGACGATGGCGGCGGCATTGAGGAGCAGCGTCTCGCGCGGGATCGCGGCGAAACTGTCGCGCACCCCCAGGGCGAAGGCGAGCCCGGCGCTGGTCGTCGCCAGCGCCTCGAACCCCATCGCATCCAGCAGCCGGGCAGTGCCCGCATCCCAGGGGTTGGGCATCACGAAGGGAGCGTCGCGGCGATGCAGCGCCTGGAAGCGGGCGTGTTTCTCGGCGGGGTTGGACATGGGGATCCTTTCGGCGGCTGCGCCCATGATAGCGGGCGGTCGGTCCGGTGTCGCGCCTCCCGCGCCCGGTCCCCGCGCGGTCCCTGCCTCTTGAGGCGGTGGGCGCGCTGGCCTAACAGGGGCGGGCAAGAGGCGAGGCACCATGAGCTACAACACCTTCGGACATCTCTTCCGCGTCACCACCTGGGGCGAAAGCCACGGGCCCGCGCTCGGCTGCACGGTGGATGGCTGCCCGCCGGGCGTGCCCATCGACGAGGCAGCGATCCAGCACTGGCTCGACCGGCGCAAGCCCGGGCAGAACAAGTACACCACCCAGCGGCGCGAGCCCGACCAGGTGCGCATCCTTTCCGGTGTCTACGAGGGGCGCACCACCGGCACGCCGGTTCAGCTGATGATCGAGAACACCGACCAGCGCTCGAAGGATTACGGCGAGATCGCCGAGACCTTCCGCCCCGGTCACGCCGACATCTCCTACTGGCAGAAATACGGGCATCGCGACCCGCGCGGCGGCGGTCGCTCCTCGGCGCGGGAAACCGCGGCGCGGGTGGCGGCGGGCGGTCTTGCGCGGGCGGTGCTGGCCGCGCTGGTGCCCGACCTCGAGATCCGGGGCTACATGGTGCAGATGGGCCCGCATGTGCTGGGCCCTGAGCGGGACATGGACGAGATCGAGAAGAACCCGTTCTGGGTGCCTTCGGCGCAGGCCGCCGAGGACTGGGCGGCCTATCTCGACGGGCTGCGCAAGTCGGGCAATTCCTGCGGGGCCGCGATCGAGGTCGTGGCGCGCGGCG
Organism: Roseivivax lentus; assembly: GCF_900156805.1. GTDB lineage: Bacteria > Pseudomonadota > Alphaproteobacteria > Rhodobacterales > Rhodobacteraceae > Roseivivax > Roseivivax lentus. The sequence goes on from NZ_FTOQ01000008.1 coordinate 147,551, forward strand.
TGCCCGAGGGGCTGGGCGCGCCGGTCTACGGCAAGCTCGATACCGAGCTCGCCGCGGCGATGATGTCGATCAACGCGGTGAAGGGCGTCGAGATCGGCGAGGGCATGGCGGCCGCCGCGCTGACGGGCGAGGACAATGCCGACGAGATCTTCCTCGGCAATGACGGCAAGCCGGTCTATGCCTCGAACCATGCGGGCGGCATCCTCGGCGGTATTTCCACGGGCCAGGACGTGGTGGTGCGCTTTGCCGTCAAACCCACCTCGTCGATCCTGAAGCCGCGCGCCTCGATCACCAAGTCGGGCCAGCCCACCGAGGTCGTCACCAAGGGGCGGCACGATCCCTGCGTGGGCATCCGCGCGGTGCCGGTGGGCGAGGCGATGATGGCCTGCGTGATCCTCGATCACCTGCTGTTGGACCGCGCCCAGACCGGCGGCACGCGCGGCAAGATCGGCTGAAACCTTTCGCATGCGAAAGGTAACATTATGATAATATTAATTAATATTATCAGCCTGACGTCACGGGACGACGACCGCCCTGATCTTGCGCAACTTTCGAACGGGCGCTCTGCCGGAGAATATTAACTAATATTCTCCGGCGCTCCGGCATCGAAGGCCGCGTCGATGGGCACCTGCAGCGCCGAGACCAGCCCGTTCGTCTGCATCGCCATGCCGATCGCCGCTAGAAGCTCGCCGTGTTGCGCGGCGCTCATGCCCTTGGCGCGCGCCGCGGCGGTGTGGGAGTGGATGCAATATGCGCAGCCATTGGCGGTGGAGACCGCGATATAGAGCATCTCCTTGACCAGGGGGTCGAGCGCGCCGGGCGCCATGACCGCCTTCAGCCGCGCCCAGGTCGCCGCCAGCGTCGCCGGGTCATGCGCGAGGGCGCGCCAGAAATTGTTGATATGATCCGTGCCGCGGGTGGCGCGGATATCAGCGAAGACGGCCAGCGCCTCGGCGCTGACCTCCGCGTCCGTCAGAAGCGGGACCGTCGCCATGGCTCAGACCATGGCGAAGATGCGCGCCGGCCCGCCGGTGCCGCCCACGTGGTTGGGTGCCCCGATCACCAGCGTCGCGCCGGCGGCGGGCACGTTTTCGAGCCCGGCGAGGTTCTCGATGCCGAACCGGCCCATCGGCAGCCAGGCGTAATGGGTGGCGAAATCCGCCGAGGGCCCGTGATCGAGCGACAGGGTGTCGGTGGCAATCGACGCCGCGCCGGTCTCCAGCAGCATCTGCGCGGCCTCGACATGGAAGCCCGGGAAATGCGCCACGCCGTCCGCATCGCGGCGCACGAAAGCCTCGGCCGAGCCCGATTTCCCGGCCCAGCCCGAATGCATCGCCACGCAGGCGCGGTTCGGGATGTCGCCATGGGTGTCGATCCAGGCCTGCAGATCGTCCGGCGTGACCTGCGCATCGGCGTTCTCGGCGGCGCGGGCGGCGATGTCGATCATCACCAGCGGCACCACGAGGTCGGTCACCGGGATCTCGTCGACCGAGGCGCCGTCGGCGGTGAAGTGCAGCGGCGCGTCGATATGGGTCGCGGTGTGCTCGTTGATCGAGAGGTTGAAAAGCGAGAAGCCGTGTTCGGGAAAAGTGAACTGCTGCTCCATCGAGATGCCGGGCGTCCCGAAGAAGGTCGGGAATTCGGGGCTGAGCTTGTGGCTCATGTCGATCACGCCGCCATGGCCCGCCGCGAGCGCCGGGGGCGCCGCGGTGACCGCGCCCAGCGTCGCCGCCGCCGCCGCCGCGCCCGCGCTGGCCGAGAAGAACTGACGCCGCGAGAGCATCTTGTCCTTCACCTTGTTCATTACGCAGATATCACACATGCCGGATCCTCCTGTGGCAAGGCGCGGCCCGCATGGATCGCGGACCGCGCCTCAAAGAAGGGTAACACGGCATCGGTTTTTGCCCAGCGGGCCTGCGCCCCGGGCGGCAGCATCGCGCCGCCCCGAGGGCCCGGTCCGGGCGTCCGGCCCGGCTCAGACCGGCGTGGCGTGGGTCCGGCGCGGCGGCATCTGCGGCGGCGCGGAGGGCTTGCGCATGGCGCGCCGGGCCTGGCCCGCCTCGGTGATCGTGGCCATCACCCGCGGCGAGACCGTGCGACGCGGCGCGCCCGCCTCGGCCCGCGGATCGGCGGGCACGGCCTTGAGCGGCTCGATGCCGATCATCGAGTAGCCGCCCTGCTGCGCGGCCTGCGTCATGATCTGCGCAACCTTGATCTGCTGCGCCCAGAGCGCGCCGGTCCAGGCGAACCACATCTGAGTCGCTGCCATGGGTGTCATATAGGTCATGTTTTCCTCCCTGATGACCTGACGGGGTCTTCCCACCCCGGAATTGCGCCGACCCGGCGCATCGAAATCTGTCCCCGCACTCGCCCCGGAGCATCATCCGAAGCCGAGAGCGCTTTCACTAACATTTGGTTAACGCAAAACGGTTGAAATACCGGCGGCGGTCCGGAAACCGCAACCCCTAACCCGTGTCGCGTGATACCGCACGAAGATCAACGCGACATGACGCCCGAACGCAAATTCGGCGATCTCGTGCCGGAATGGCTGTCCTCCATTCTCGTGTCCGACCCGGCGCCACGACCGACGGATGCCAAATCCGCGAGGCCCGTTCCTTGATCTGGCTCAAGGCGCGGGCGGTTCCCCGGACGGGGTGCCGCCGGTCTCTTTCATCAAAGCAAAAGCCCCCCCGCGGGATCAAGGCGATCCGGCATGCGGGCCGCGCCCCGGCGCCCGCGCGCCGATTTTTCGGGCAAAATGCCCTGTAAACAGCCATATGCGGCAGCGTCAGCCATCGGCGCGATCCGCCGCTTTTGCGGGAGCGAGCGGCGTGTAGGCGCAGCGTTCGGGCTTGATGTCCACAAGCGGCGTGCCGTCGATGCAATCGAGCCCGCGCACGAAGAGGACCGCGCCCTCGCGCCGTTCCAGCGCCACGCGCGCCAGCCCGATCGGGTTCGGCCGCACCGGGGAGCGCAACGAGAACGTGCCCCGCAGTGCGCCGTCCTTGCCGGGATTCTGGGTCACGAGATCGCGGCGCGACCGGTCCAGCCAGTAGAGCACGTCGAGCCGGGCGAATCGCTCTATCCCGTCGAGCGCATCGGCCCAGTCGGGATCGATCTCCAGCCGGCAGAGCGGACCGTCGAGCGCACCCTGCCGCGGACAATCGGCGCGGGTGGCGTAGGGCGTGCGGCAGCGGCCGATGAAATGCACCACCGCTTCGCCGATCCGGGGCGGGTCGCGGCGGGTCTCTCCGGGGCGCGGATCGTCGGCTTTGTCCATGGCGGGCTCTCCTGCAGGGGGGCGGCGGGTTCGGGCCGTCATCGGGCCCTGCGCGGAACTCTAGCGCAGCCGCGCGCCGCAGTCGCCCGACATCGCGGCTTGCAATCCCTGTGGCAATCGGGAAAACTTTGCAGGCCGCGGGAAATTTTGCAGGATTACGACATGAACGACATGGCCGAGGCGCTCCGCATCGCCGTCACGCTCGTTCTGTCGGGCGATGGCGACCTCTGGGAGATCGTGCTTCTGTCGCTCCGCGTGAGCCTCAGCGCCACGGCGCTGGCCTGCCTCATTGGCATGCCGCTGGGCGCGCTCTTGGCGACACAGCGATTCGCCGGGCGCGGCGCGGCCATCGTCTGCATCAACGCGCTGATGGGGCTGCCGCCGGTGGTCGTGGGGCTGATGGTCTATCTCGCGCTGAGCCGGTCGGGGCCCCTTGGCACGTTCGGGCTGCTTTACACGCCGGCGGCGATGATCATCGCCCAGACCATCCTGATCGCGCCCATCGTCGCGGCGCTGTCGCGGCAGGTCCTCGAGGCGCTGCATCTCGAATATGACGAACAGTTCCGTTCGCTGGGCCTCGGGCGCGTGGCGGCGATCCGGGCGCTGCTCTGGGACGGGCGTTTCGCGCTGATGACGGTGGGGCTGGCCGGGTTCGGCCGCGCCATCGCCGAGGTCGGCGCGGTGATCGTCGTCGGCGGCAATATCGACCACCTGACCCGGGTGATGACCACGGCCATCGCGCTCGAGACCTCGAAGGGCGATCTGGCGCTGGCGCTGGCTTTGGGCCTCGTGCTGATGGTGCTGGCGCTCGTGGTGAACGCCGCGGTGCACGGGGTGCGCAACAGCGAAGGACAGCTGGCCCATGCGTGATTTCATCGAGACCGGGCGGCGGGAAGCGCCGCGCCTCACGCTGAGCGATCTTTCGGTCGAGATCGGCGGCCGCGTCCTTCTGGACCGCGTCGAGATGGCCGTGCCGCGGCAGGGCATCACCACGATCCTCGGGCCGAACGGAGCGGGCAAGAGCCTGCTTTTGCGCGCGATCCACGGTCTCATTCCCCATGCGGGCCGGATCGACTGGGGGCAAGGCGCCGCGCCGCGGCAGGCGCTGGTTTTCCAGAAACCCGTGCTGCTGCGCCGCTCGGTCGCGGCGAACATGGCCTTCGTGCTGGGCCGCGACCATGCCCGGAGCCATGCGCTGCTGGCCGAGATGGGCCTGCAGGACCGCGCCGATCAGCCCGCCCGGCGGTTGTCCGGCGGCGAACAGCAGCGGTTGGCGCTGGCGCGGGCGCTGGCGACCGATCCCGAGCTGCTGCTGCTGGACGAACCGACCGCGAGCCTCGATCCGGCCTCGGCGGCGATGATCGAGGCGGTGCTGCGCCGGGTGGCGGCGCGCGGCACGACGATCCTGATGGTCACCCACGACATCGCGCAGGCCCGCCGCATCGCCGATCACGCCATGGTCATGTGCCGCGGGCGCATCGCCGAGGCGGGCGCCGCGATGCGCATACTCGCCGCCCCCGCGACGCCTGTGGCGCGCGACTTCCTCGAGGGGCGGCTGGTGCCCTGAACGGCCCCCCGGCCCCCCGGCCCCGAGCCCAACCCCGAACCCCAACCAGACGAGCCCAGAGACCAAGATGACCTTCCGCGCCCTGACCCTGGCCCTCGCGCTTTGCTGCGCGAGCGCGACCAGCGCCGACACCCCCTCGATCCTCGTGCAATCGACGACCTCGACCGCGAATTCGGGGCTCTACGATAACCTCCTGCCGCGCTTCACGGAGGCCACCGGCATCGCGGTGAACGTGGTGGCGGTGGGCACCGGACAGGCGATCCGCAACGCGCAGAATTGCGACGCGGACGTGCTCTTGGTCCATGCCAAATCCGCCGAGGAGGCCTTCGTCGCCGCAGGTTACGGCGTGTCGCGGCAGGACCTGATGTACAACGATTTCGTCATCGTGGGCCCGGCGGACGACCCTGCGGGCGTGGCCGGGCTGACCGATGCGGGCGCCGCTTTGAGCCGCATCGCGGAGGCAGAGGCGCTCTTTGCGTCGCGCGGCGACGATTCGGGCACCCACAAGAAGGAACGCGCACTCTGGGAGGGCACCGGCGCCGATCCCGACGCGGCCTCGGGCGATTGGTACCGCGAGACCGGGTCGGGCATGGGCGCCACGCTGAATGCCGCCGTGGGCATGGGCGCCTATACCCTGACCGACCGGGCCACATGGCTGAGTTTCGGCAACAAGGGCGACGTTGCGGTTCTCGTGGAACACGACCCTGCGTTATTTAATCAATACGGCGTCATTCTCGTTTCGCCAGACCGCTGTCCCGATGTTAAGGAGGAAGATGGAATGGCGTTCATCGATTGGCTGACCGGACGGGACGGACAATCCGCCATTGCGGAGTTCACGATTGACGGGACGCAGGTGTTTTTTCCCAATGCGCCCGAGTGAGCGGTCCGGAGCCGGGGCTGCCTGTCATTTAACCAGTGCACAGGTCATGAGTGCCCCCTTCCCGCCCGCGGGAAGGGGGAGCGACGTGACCGGAATCCACGCCCGCCCCGGACGCCCGTTGCGGCCGCGGCCCCGTCGCATCGGCCTTGCGCGCATCGCGTCGTATCCGCCCCCTTCAGCCACCGCCGCCACCCCCGCCCGGAGCCCGTGTCCATGCCCGCCTTTCTGACCGTCAAGGAACTGGCCGCGCTGCTCCGGATCAAGGAGCGCAAGGTCTATGACCTGGCCGCTTCGGGGGCGGTGCCGTGCTCCAAAGTGACCGGCAAGCTGCTGTTTCCCGAGGATGAAATCCATGCCTGGATCGCCGGGGCACGCTCGGGGCCCGACCCTGCGCGCGCGGCGGCGCCGGATGTCGTTCTGGGCAGTCACGACCCGCTTCTGGGCTGGGCGCTCCGGCAGTCCCGCGCGGGTCTCGCGAGCTATTTCGACGGCTCGATGGACGGGCTCAAGCGCTTTGCCGCGGGCGAGGGAATCGCCGCCGGCCTGCACCTGATCGACATTTCGGGGACCGGGGGCGGGCGAGACCCCGGCGATGCGTGGAACATCCCCGACGTGATGCGGCAGGCGGGCGGCATGGACGCGGTGCTGATCGCCTTCGCCCGGCGCCAGCGCGGTCTGGTGCTGCGCCCAGAGGACAGAGGGCGCGTGGCGGGCCTGGCCGACCTGCCCGGCCTGCGAATCGCCGCGCGGCCCGAGGATACCGGCAGCGAACGGCTCTTGGCCCATGTGCTGCGGCAAGCGGGGATCGCGGAGGCGGACCTCACCCGTGGCGAGACCGCCCAGAGCGAGGAAGACGCCGTCTTCGCCGTGGCGCAGGGCCGCGCCGACGTGACCTTCGGGCTCGCCGCCGTGGCCGCCGCGCAGAACCTCGCCTTCGTACCGGTGACCGAGGAACGCTACGACCTGCTGCTCGACCGGCGCGCGGCCTTCGAGCCGCCCCTGCAGGCGCTGCTCGGTTTCCTGCGCGGGGCGGAGTTCCGCGACCACGCGGCCCGGCTCGGCGGTTACGATGTCGGGGAGGCGGGCGCCGTGCGCTGGAACGCGTGACGCGCCCGGTGGCACCGGCGCGTTTGCGTATTTTTCCAAGAGGCAAGACAGGGGGCTCGGCGCATCCGGTGCCCGGGCGCGTCATGGGCATGTGGTGCAAGAGACCGCGCCACCGGGGCCAATCCCGCGGCGGGGCCGGGCGCTGCCCGGGACGTCGGGTGCAAATCCGGCTGTCTTGCCTCTTTCTGAAATACGCCTGCCGAAGGCCGGGGCCCGCGCGGCGCGGTGCAAGCGCTCAGACCGCGAGGTGATCGGCGCGGATACCCGGTGCGGCGTCGAGGGCGTCGAAGGTGCCCTCGAAGACCACGCGGCCGTGGTCGATCACCGCGACCCTGTCCGCGACGGCGCGGGCGAAGGGGAGGGTCTGTTCGGAGAGCAGGATGGTCAGCCCTTCGCCCTTCAGCCGGCGGATCGCGCGGACCATCTCGGCCACGATCACCGGCGCGATGCCCTCGGAGGGCTCGTCGAGCAGGAGGCAGGCCGGGTTGCCCATCAGCGTGCGGGCGATGGAGAGCATCTGCTGCTCGCCGCCCGACAGCGCGCGGCCCGGCGCATCGGCGCGTTCGGCGAGGTTCGGGAACAGCGCGAAGAGGCCTTCTTCGGTCCAGGCGGGCACCCCCTCGCGCGGCTTCTGGCGGCCCACTTCGAGGTTCTCGCGCACGGTGAGCTGGGTGAAGATGCGCCGCTCCTCGGGCACGTAGCCGAGGCCCGCGCGCGCCACCCGGTAGGGCGGCGCACCGGTGATCTCCGTCCCCGACAGCCGCACCGTGCCGCGCGCCACCGGCAGCATCTGCATCAGCGCCTTCAGCGTCGTGGTCTTGCCCGCGCCGTTGCGGCCCAGGAGCGCCACCACCTCGCCCCGCGCGACGTGCAGCGACAGGCCTGAAAGCACCTGCGCCTTGCCGTAGAAGACGTCGAGCCCCTCCGCCTCAAGCATCGTCCAGCGCCGCCGCATCGAGCCCGGTGCCGAGATAGACCGCCTGCACGCGCGGATCGGCGCGCACCGCGTCGGGCGTGTCATGAGCGATGAGCCGCCCGCGGTCTAGGACCATGACGCTTTCGGCATGGGCGAAGACCACGTCCATGTCGTGTTCGGTGAAGAGGATCGTCATGCCCCGGTCGCGGGCGATCCCGGTGACGGTGTTCATCAGATCCGCGCGCTCGGTGGCGGCCATGCCCGCGGTGGGCTCGTCCATGAGCAGAAGCTTCGGGTCATTGGCCAGCGCGATGGCCAGTTCCAGCCGCTTGAGATCGCCGTAGGCGAGCACCGCGGCGGGGCGCTCGGCCTGCTCGGCCATGCCCACGATCCCGAGAAGCGCGCGCGCGGGCGCGACCTCCTGCCGCCGGGCATAGCCCATCAGCGAAAAGGTCCGCCGCCGTGCGGCGAGGCAGGCGGTCTGGACATTCTCCAGCACGGTCATGGACGGCCAGGTGCCGGTGATCTGGAAGGTGCGCCCGACCCCGCGGCGGCAGATCTGGGCAGGGCGGAGGCCGGTGATCCGGCGGCCTTCGAAACTCACGGTGCCGGCGGTGGGCCGGGTCTCGCCCATCAGCATCTTGAAGAGCGTGGACTTGCCCGCGCCGTTCGGACCGATCAGCGCGCGGATTTCTCCCGGCGCGAGGTCGAAGCTCACATCTTCCACCGCGCGCAACGCGCCGTAATGGCGCGCGAGATGCGTGACCTGCAGCAGCGCGGTCATGACCGCCCCCTTTGCCAGAGCCGCCGTGCCGCCCCGACGATGCCCTGCGGTGCGAGGGTGACGATGAAAAGCACCGTGAGGCCGAGGGCCAGGCGCCAATATTCGAAGCGCGTCAGCCAGTCGGTGCCCGCCTCGAACACCGCGCCGCCGACCCAGCCCCCCGAAAGCGTCTTCACCCCGCCCAGGAACACGACGATGAGCGCGTCGAAGCTGCGTGCGATCTCGAGCTCGTTGGGAAAGACCGAGCCCTTGGCGAAGACGAAAAGCCCGCCCGCAAGGCCCGCCATCGCGCCCGCGAAGGCGAAGGCCACCCATTGCAGCCGCGCCACCGCGAGCCCGGAGGCCGCGGCGCGGGCCGGGTTGTCGCGGGCCGCCCGCAGCGCATAACCCAAGGGCGCATGGGCCGCGTGGCGCAGCACCAGGATGCCCGCGACGCAAAGCACGAAGGCCAGCCAGAAGAAGGCGGCGTTGCCCCCGGCCCAGTCCGCGGGCCAGATGCCCACCATGCCGTCCGAGCCGCCGGTAAACTCCGCCCATTGCCAGACGAGCGACCAGAGCAGCTGCGCGAAGGCGAGCGTCAGCATGGCGAAATAGACCCCCGTGGCCCGCAGCGAGACCCAGCCGATGGCCAGCGCGAGGAGCCCCGCGATCAGAGGGGCGAGGAGCAGCGCCAGCTCCATCGGCGCGCCCGCATGGCGCACCAGAAGCGCCGCCGCATAGGCGCCGCCGCCGTAGAAGGCCGCATGGCCGAAACTCACCAGCCCCGCCTGCCCCAGAAGGAAGTGCAGCGAGGCGGCGAAGAGGCAGAAGATCAGGATGTCGGTGGCCAACACCAGCGCGAAATCCGAGCCGTAGAGGGGCAGCGCGCCCAGGGCGAGAAGCGCCAGCGCCACGCCCGCGCGCACGGACCAGCCGGCGGGCCGGATCGGGTCTTCGGGCGGGCCGACCTGGCCGGCCTCGCCCGCGACTTCCTCGCGGCCCAGAAGCCCGAAGGGCCGCCACATGAGCACCGCCACCATGACGACGAAGGTCAGCGCCAGCGTCGATTGCGGCAGGTAGGCCACGCCGAAGACACCGAGCACCGAAATCAGCACCGCCGCCAGATAGGCCCCCGGCAGCGAGCCCATGCCGCCGATCACCACCACCACGAAGACCGAGGTCAGGATGGTGAAATCCATCAAGAGATCCGCCCCGCCCTGCGGCAATTGCAGCGCGCCGCCGAGGCCTGCCAGCGCACAGCCCAAGCCGAAGGTCCCGGTGAAAAGCCAGCGCTGGTTCACGCCGAGCGCGGCCACCATCTCGCGGTCCTGCGTCGCCGCGCGCACGAGGATGCCGAAGCGGGTCTTGGTGATGAGCGCCCAGAGCCCGAGCGCCACCAGGGGCGTGACCCCGATCAGGACGAGGTCGTATTTCGGCACCGGCTCGCCCATGATCCGCACCACGCCGCGCAGGCCGGGGGCGCGCGGGCCCAGAAGGTCCTCGGGGCCCCAGATCATCAGCGCCAGATCCTGCACGATCAGGATCACCCCGAAGGTGGCGACCAGCTGGAACAGCTCGGGTGCGGCATAGACGCGGCGCAGGATCACCATCTCGACGAAGGCGCCGATCACGCCCACCGCCACGCCCGCGAGCAGCATCGCCCCCCAGAACCCGACCGCGCCGGGCAGGACCTGCATCAGCGTGTAGCCGATATAGGCGCCCAGCATGTAGAAAGAGCCATGGGCGAAGTTCACGATCCGGGTGACGCCGAAAATGAGCGACAGGCCCGAGGCCACCATGAAGAGCGCGCCCGCATTGGCGAGCCCGGTCAGGATCTGAGCGAGAAAAAAGCCCATCGCGGCGTGCCTTCAGCGAGCGGCGAGACCTGGCGGCCCCGCCCGTGTCGTCACCGGAGCGGTCGTCACTGCCCCTGGCGCGCGCGCACCGCGTCGTCGGCGGGCAGGTAATCGGCGCCGTCGCGATAGGTCCAGTCGACCATCACGCCGCCGCCATCTTCCAGCGCCGTGGTGCCCACGAAGGCGCCCATGGTCGATTGGTTGTCGATCTGGCGGTAGGTGATCGGCCCGACGGGGCCCTCGACCTGCAGCCCCTCGAAGGCGGCACGGATCGCTTGCTTGTCGGTCGAACCCGCAATGTCGAGCGCGGCGGCCACCGAAAGGCCGGTCATGTAGCCGACGAGGCTGCCATTCTTCGGGCTCTCGCCGAAGCGCTCGGTGTAGGCGGCGACGAAATCGGCATTGGGGCCGTCCTCGAAAGCGTACCAGGGATAGCCCGTGACAACCCAGCCCTCGGGCGCCTCGTCCGCGAGCGGTTCGAGGTATTCCGGCTCACCCGACAGAAGGCCGAAGACCGCGCGCCCGTCAAAGAGCCCCCGGTCGGTACCCTGACGCACGAACTTCGCTAGGTCCGGCCCGAAGGTGACGTTGTAGATCGCGTCGGGCTTGGCGCGTTCCAGCGCCTGCACCTCGGCACCGGCGTCGATCTGGAAGAGCTGCGGCCATTGCTCGGCCACGAACTCGACCTCGGGCTTCAGCGCCGTCAGCGCCTCCTTGAAGGCCGCGACGGCGTCCTTGCCGTAGGCGTAGTTGGGCGCGATGGTCGCGTAGCGCAGCGCGTCGGTCTTGGCGGCCTCCTCGGCCAGCATCGCGGCCTGCATGTAGGTCGAGGCGCGCAGGCGGAAGGTCCAGTCGTTGCCGTTCTCCCAGACCAGCGCGTCGGCCAGCGGTTCGGAGGCGAGGTAGACCCATTCCTTCTGCGCCGCGAGCGAGGAAAGCGCGAGGCCCACATTGGACAGGATCGAGCCCGTCAGCATCACGGCGCCTTCGCGGGTCATCAGTTCCTCGGCGATGCGGATCGCCTCGCCCGGCTCGCCCTGGTCGTCGCGGAAGATCACCTCGATCTGGCGGCCATCCGCGCCGCCCGCGGCATTCACCTCCTCGATCGCCATCTCGTAGCCCTTGCGGTAGGGCTCGGCGAAGGCGGCCATGCGCTTGAAGTGATTGATCTCGCCCACCACGATGGGGCCGTCTTGCGCGATTGCGGAGGTCGCGGCGGCGGCGAGCGCCAGGCCGAGGGACAGGAAGGTTCTGCGGATCATGGCGGACCGCCTCTCATCAGGATGCTTTGCGCCGTCATACGCGACCGACGGCGGTTTATGTAGCCCCCAGCGCGCGGAAAATGATCCCGGGCGGCTTCCCTTCGCGCCGATTGGCTGGTTCTGTCGTCCCCGAAGAGCCCAAAGAGCAGGGAGCGCCGCGATGACAGGCCGAAGGACAGCCGCCAGAGGCAGGCCCCGCCCGCCCCGGGGCGCGCGGCCATGAGCGCCGATATCCGCCCTCTGCGCGACACCGATGCGGGGCCGTTCGTCGAGGTCGCGCTCGGCTCCGGGCCGGTGCGCGCGCGCGTCACCAATGCCGGCGCCGCACTGATCGATCTGCGCCATGCGGCGGTCGGGCGACCGCTGATCCTGGGTTTTGACGATCCGCAGCGATACCTCGACAACACGCAGTTCATGGGGCCGCTGGTGGGCCGGGTCGCGAACCGGATCGCCGGGGCGCGGGCGGTGATCGCGGGCATGCCCTGCCGCTTTCCGGTCAACGAGGGCGATCTCATACTGCATGGCGGGCCCGACGGCGCGTGGCGCAAGCTCTGGACGCTTCAAGACGCCTCGGCCGCGCATGCGCGCTTCGCGCTGACGCTGCCGGACTGGCATATGGGCTTTCCGGGGACGCTGGAGGTCGTGGCGGAGTACCGCGTTGCGGGCGCCGCGCTGCATCTCAACATCGAGGCCGTCAGCGACCGCGAGACGCTGTGCAACTTCGCCAGCCATGTCTATTATGCCCGCGGTCCGGAGACGCGTCTGCGCATCGCCGCCGATCATTACCAGCCGGTCGATGCGAGGAACGTGCCCGAGGGCGATCCGGCCCCGGTTGCGGGCACCCGCTTCGACTATCGCGCGGGGCAGCCGGTGACGGAGCCCATCGACCACAACCTGTGCCTGTCGCGGCATCGCGAGGCGCGGCGCCCGGTGGCCGCGCTGATCCATCCCGATTGCACGCTACATCTCGAGACGACCGAGCCGGGGCTGCAGGTCTATGACGGGCGGCATCTCGATCTCGCGGGCGGGCTCGACGGCGCGCATTACGGGCCGGGCAGCGGCGTCGCGCTGGAGCCGCAGGCCTGGGTCGACGCGCCCAACCGCTCTTTCGCGGACCAGGTTGTGCTGCGCCCGGGCAACCGCTACCGGCAGGAGACCGCAATCCGACTGGAGCCCGCATGACCGACCTGCCCGTGAAGGACCGCTTTCACCTGCCCGAGGGGGTGATCTATCTCGACGGCAATTCGCTGGGCGTGCTGCCGAAGGGGGCCGCCCGGCGCGCCGTCGAGGTGATCGAGGGCGATTGGGGACAGGAGCTGATCCGCGCCTGGAACAGCCGCGACTGGATGGATCTGCCGCGCCGCGTCGGTGACCGGGTGGGCCGCCTGATCGGCGCGCCCGAGGGATCAGTGACCATGGGCGACACCCTGTCGGTGAAGGTCTTCCAGGCGCTGTCGGCGGCGCTGGAGATGCGCCCCGACCGGCGGGTGATCCTGTCGGATGCGGGGAATTTCCCGTCGGATCTCTACATGGCGGACGGGCTGGTGCGGCATCTCGGGCGCGACCACGAGGTGCGCACACCCGCGCCCGAAGACGTGCTCGGGGCCATCGACGACGGGGTGGCGGTGGTGATGCTGACCGAGGTCGATTACCGCACCGGGCGGCGCCATGACGTGTCCGCGATCAGCCGCGCCGCCCATGACGCGGGCGCGGTGATGATCTGGGATCTCGCCCATTCGGCGGGCGCGCTGCCGGTCGACGTGGTCGCGTGCCGCTGCGAATTCGCGGTGGGCTGCACCTACAAGTACCTCAATGGCGGGCCGGGCGCGCCGGCCTTCATCTACGTGCGCCCCGATCTCGCCGACAGCATCGACCCGGTGCTGCAGGGCTGGCTCGGTCATGCCGCCCCCTTCGAGATGGCGCGCGATTACCGCCCCGCCCCCGGGGTGGAGCGGATGCGCGTGGGCACGCCGCCGGTGATCCAGCTTGCGGTGCTCGATGCGGCCCTCGACGCCTGGGAGGGCGTGACGCTCAAGGCCTTGCGCGCGGCCTCGGTCGCCCTGTCCGAGCGCTTCATCGCCGAGGTGGAGGCGCGCTGCCCGTCGCTGACGCTGGCCTCGCCCCGGGCGGCGGAGGCGCGCGGGTCGCAGGTCTCCTTCGCGCATCCCGAGGGTTATGCGATCATGCAGGCGCTGATCGCGCGGGGCGTGATCGGGGATTTCCGCGCCCCGGATATCCTGCGCTTCGGCTTCACGCCGCTCTATCTGGACGAGGCGGACGTGCTGCGCGCGGCGGAGGTGCTGGAGGAGATCATGGCGACCGACGCCTGGCAGGCGCCGGAGTACCGGGTGCGCGGTCGGGTGACCTGAGGGGGGGTTCGGGCACGGTGGGGCGTCGTCCGCTGGTCTGATCCGGGGGGTCTTGTCACAGACGCATCGCGCGGGGCGCCGGTCCGGCGGGCTGGCGCAGCAATGTTTGTGGTCAGTGCTTTATGCTGCCGGATCATCGCTCCGTTCCCGCGGCGCGATTGCGGCGCCAAAGCGCCAGTCCGATAGGGCCGGACCGGCGCTGGCGCGGCGGCTGCTAGCAGCATTGTTTCCGCGCCTCGGGTTACTTCGCTCGACCCTCGGACCGAAGAAACGAGCCGAATGGCGAAACGATGCAGATGCTTGCCCGCGGGATGGCGCTGTTCCGCGCGGCATGGACGCCTTATCGCGCCACGTCATTGCGCCGTGTGCGCGAAATGACGAAAGCGCCAACGCAGACGCGCGGCGTCGGCCCCCCGCCCCCTCACACCTCCACGATCTTGCCGGGGTTCATCAGGTTCAGCGGGTCGAGCGCGCGCTTGATATCGGCCATCACGTCGAGCGCATCGCCATGCTCGTCGCGCATATAGCCCATCTTGCCGGTGCCGACGCCGTGCTCGCCGGTTACGGTTCCGCCAAGCTCCAGCGCGATGTGGCTCACGCGGGAGGCCAGCGCCTTCGCCGCAGCGACCTCGTCCGCCGCCTCGGGATCGACCAGAATCGACAGGTGGAAATTGCCGTCGCCCACATGCCCCACCAAGGGCGCGATCAGCCCCGCCTCGGCGATGGCGGACTTGGTGCGCGCGATGGCCTCGGCGAGCGCCGAGATCGGCACGCAGCTGTCGGTGACCACGCCCTTGGCGCCCTGCCGAAGGGCCTGCGCGGCGTAATAGGCGTTGTGCCGCGCCTCCCAGAGCCGGGTGCGGTCCTCGGTCTTCGTCGCCCATCTGAACTCGGACGCGCCGTGCTCTTCTGCGATCTCGCGGAACTGCGCGACCTGTTCGGCGACGCCCGCTTCGGTGCCGTGGAACTCGAGGAAGAGATGCGGCGCCTCGGGCATGTCGAGATCGGGATTGTAAAGCGCCATGCCGCGCATCTGCACCTCGTCCAGCAACTCGATCCGGGCCATCGGCAGGCCTGACTGGATGGCGAGGATCACCGTATCCACCGCCGCGGGCACGTCCGGGAAGGCGCAGGTCGCCGCCGAGATGCGTTCGGGCTGCCCGAAGAGCCGCACGGTCAGCGCGGTGATGATCCCGAGCGTGCCCTCCGAGCCCAGGAACAGATGCGTGAGATCGTAGCCCGCCGCGGATTTCCGCGCCCGCGTGCCCGTGCGGATCACCCGGCCATCGGCCAGCACCACCTCGAGCGCCAGCACGTTCTCCCGCATGGTGCCGTAGCGCACCGCGTTGGTGCCCGAGGCCCGCGTCGCGGCCATGCCGCCGAGGCTCGCATTGGCGCCGGGATCGACGGTGAACATCAGCCCCGTCGCGCGCAATTCCTCGTTCAGCTGCTTGCGGGTGACACCGGGCTGCACCACCGCGTCGAGATCGGCCTCATGCACCGCAAGCACCCGGTTCATCCGGCTCGTATCGATGGAAATCCCGCCCTGGAGCGGGATCACATGGCCCTCGAGCGACGAGCCGATGCCGAAGGGCACGACCGGGCAGCGATGGGCATGGCAGAGCGCCATGATCCGGCTGACCTCCTCGGTCGTCTCGGGGAAAGCCACCGCATCGGGCAGGTGCGGGGTGGAATAGGCCTCGTCCCGGCCATGCAGATCGCGGATCGACGCGCCGGTGGACAGCCGGTCGCCCAGCTCGGCCCGCAGCGCCTCGATCACGTCGGAATGGGGCGATATCTGTCCGTCCATGGCGTGCCTCCTCCTGCGGTCTCGGGCTTTCCGAAAACTTAGCAGAGCAGGATGCCGGGGATAAGGCCACGAAGGCCCTCGACGCGCGGTTTGGTCGAAACAGGCCGGCCGGCGCGGATCTCGCGCGCCGGCCCACGACATGTCGACGAGCGCGTGGCCCGCCCGGCTCAGCTCGCCTCCGTCTCCTTGTCGGCCCCACTTTTCAAGGGAGCCGAGGCGGAGGTGGAGCGCTGCTGTTGCGTGGACGGACTGGGCGCATATTGCGGTTCGACTGCCCCACCCCCGCCAAAGCGTCCGGCCGCAGCGGCACCGCCGCCAAATCGACCTGTCCCGCCCGGCTGGCCCGCGGCCCCGCACAAGCGACCTGCCATTTGGCCAGCCCCACCAGCACCGCCACCAAAGCGGCCCGCCATCGGACCCGCGCCACCGGCACCGCCGCCGAAGCGACCCGCCATCGGACCCGCCCCACCAGCAACGCCGCCGAAGCGGCCCGCCATCGGACCCGTCCCACCGGCACCGCCGCCGAAGCGGCCCGCCATCGGACCCGCGCCACCGGCACCGCCACCGAAGCGGCCCGCCATCGGGCCCGCGCCACCGGCACCACCGCCGAAGCCCTGGCCGCCAGCACCCCAGCCAGCGCCGGCCTGGCCAAACCGGCCTGCCATCGGGCCTGAGCCGCCGGCCTGTCCAGCCCCGGGAGCACCTCCGACCGCGGCGAGGCGACGACCGGCCATCACTCCCATCAAGAAGGCGCGCATCAGCGCCGGGTTGCCCTGGCCACCCAAGCCGCCTGCTCCGGCCCCGCCTTGCCCGGCGAATGCTCCGCCGCCAAAGCCCCGACCCTGACCAAAGCCTTGTGCGCCCCCGTGGCCTGGACCTTGGGCCGCTGATTGACCTTGCCCGAAACGGCCACCACTCTGCGCTCCGAAGCCCTGGCCCGCGTGGCCTTGGTCGCCCGGACCCTGTGCAGCAAAGCGCTGGCGGGCAAAGCTCTGACCGCCCCCCCCACCGGATCCGATCTGCCCGGCGTCGTAGGGCTGTTTGCCGCCCGCAGCCTCCTGGTCGAGACCGTCGCGGCTCAAGTGATCACTTATGAAATTGGGTCCTGGTTTTTCGGTCATAATACGCCCCCTTGAAAGATCTTTCCGTTTCAATCTTAGCAAAATTATTGCTTGTTCACCATTTTCGGTGTCTTCATGCCGCCTGCCAAGACCCATTTTGCCTATCGAGAAGTTCGAGCCCAAAATATGACCACAGCCCCTGACTTTGTGACCGTCGTCTCCGGCCTTCCGCGGTCCGGCACCTCCATGATGATGCGCATGCTTGAAGCAGGCGGCGTGGCACCCGTGGCCGACGGGCTGCGCGAAGCCAACGAAGACAATCCGATGGGCTATTACGAGTTCGAGCCGGTCAAGGACCTCGACGCGGATCGCTCCTGGGTCGCGCAATCCCGTGGCCGTGCGGTCAAGGTGATCTACAAGTTGGTATACGACCTGCCGATGGAGGTGCCCTACAAGATCCTCCTAATGCGCCGCGACGTGACCGAGGTGGTGCGCTCTCAGGAAAAGATGCTTGTCCGGGAGGGGCGGGACCCGGGCGTCGAGGCCCGCGACATGCTCGTACAGCTTTTCCAGCAGGAGATGCAGGCCTTCAGCGAGTGGGCCGCCGAGCGGGACAATATCGAGGTCTATGACGTCGATTACGCGGGCGTCGTGGGCGATCCCGAACGTGCCGCAGAAGGGATCGCGGCCTGGCTCGGGCTGTCGCTCGATACCCGGGCTATGGCAGAAGTGGTCAATCCCGATCTCTACCGCAACCGCGCCTGAGCCCGCCCGCCCCGACCTCGACACAGGGCACGGCCCAGCGCCGATGGCACGAGGCAGAGCAACAAATCAGGGGATCCAGCCCCAGAACTCGATCAGGAAGAAACGCACGAAGAGGCGGGTATAGGCCTCCCAGACCTTCATCTCGGCCCCTTCGATCTTGGCGTAGCCGGTCATGCCCGGGCGGAACTGACCGTTCTCGTTGGCGAGCGACGTCTTCACCCGGACGATCTTGCCGAATTCCTCGTCCTCGGCGACCGGCGCGAAGCTCGACACCGTCCCGATCTTTTCTTCGCCGGGCAGCGACCAGAACTTGAGCCGCACCCGCTCGCCTACCTCTACGAGGCCCACATCGGCTTCGGGCACCTTGATCTCGGCGCGGGCGATGCTGTGGTCCTCTATTTCCATCAGCGCGGTGCCGCGGTCATAATACTTGCCGACGACCGGGCCTTCGCGGGCGAAGACCACGCGTCCGGCTACCGGGGCTGCGATCCGCGTCGCATCGAGGTTCGACTGGTTGTAATCCACCTCCGCCACGAGCCGGTCGATGTCGGCCTGGAGGATCGCGATCTCGGTCGCCGAGGCCGCCGCGCGCACCTTTTCGAGATTGGCCTCGGCAGCGCGCATCTCGGCCTTGCCGGTTTCATAAGCCCCGATCAGGCGCTCCGCCTCTGCCTCGGGGATTACCCCTCTGCCCCGCAGCTCCTCGGCGCGCTCGGCCTCGGATTGCAGGTAGGGCAGTTGCACACGCTGGCGCTCGACCTGTTCTTCGGCGACGCGAATCTCTTCGGCGGACGCCCCCTCTTCGAGATTCCGCAATTGCGCGCGGGCCTTGGCAAGCTCGGCCTGCGAGACCTGGAGTTGGTGGCGTTCGCGGGTGTTGTCGAGCTCGGCCAAAAGGTCGCCTTCGGCGACTATGTCGCCCTCGTCCACCGCCAACAGCGCAAGCTCGCTTGGAACACGCGCCACGACCTGCACGCGGTCATCGGCGAGCACGGTGAAATCGCCGCCGGTCTCGTAATTGTAGGGCAGGAAGGCCACGAAGACGGCCCCTGCAAGCATTCCAATCCCGAGAAACCGCCGGACCCAGACCCAAAACCGGCTGCCCTTGGCATTGTCGCCGTAAAGCCCGGGCAACGGCTTGTAGACCTGCATGGAGGTCTTTTGCGCGGGCACTGGTAGCGTGTTCGCGGGCCGCAGCGCCGGCAGGCCCGGACGGCCTGGAGCGCCGCCGTCCTGTGTGGCCTTCTGCGCGGCTATATGTTCCTTGATCAGGTGCTTGCGCAGTTTCCGCCCGCGGGCGCGGCTGACCATGAACCAGACGAGCGTCAGCCCCAGCAGCACGAGGAAGATCACGACGCCCGTGCCGTTGAACCGTCTCTCGAGCGCAGTCGAGAGATAGGCGACGAGCAGCGTCGCCAGAAGCGCCGAAGTCAGCAGCGAGCCCATCCCGAACAACGAATAGGCCCAGCGATCCGCGGCGCTCGGGTCTTTCGGGGCCGACTTCAAACCGAAGAGATATGAGATCGAGCGCTCGCGCAGCATGGGTTGTTGAAAATGCGCGCAGAGCAACTGATACCCCTCGCCCCCGAACAGCGGAAAGGCCAAGAGCAGGAAGGAAAAAAGCGCCATCTGCCCGAGGATTGCCATGATCTCGTCGATGGACGTACCCGATTGCCGGAACATCGCCCAAAACAGCGTGGCCAGCGCGAAGATGGCAAAACGCGTGCGCAGCGCCGAGGCGAAGACCGCGATGCGGCCATCCCGGTCGAGCTTGGCCAGAGCGGTCATATCGATGGCAAAGCGCGGGATCAGGAAGAACAGGAAATTCACCCCGAAGCGGCGGACCTCTCCGCCGCGACGCTGGATCACCGCGCCAATCACCAGCCGAGTGACGAGATTTACGGTGAAGAGCGACATCACTAGGATTGCGGCGAGGCTGAAGGTCGTCGAGGACGCGAATACCGCAGCCTGCACTTCGGACAGACGGTTGAATATGGACAGGATCGCCAGAAGGCCGAGCGGCAGGAGAATGCTGCTGATTACATAGGCAAGCGGCCAGAAAACCTTGGTCAGCCCTCGCAGCAGGCTCGAGGGATTGAACAGCACGATATCCATGTCTCGGATGTTGGGCTCGGGCTCCTTACCCTCGAAGGCCATCTCGCGCTGGGCGATCCGTGGGTCGGCCCCACCGAACCCGGTCGTCTGCTTACGCGCGGACTCGGCCTTTTGGCCGAAGCGCAGCACCTCCTCGATCTCGACGCGCCCCAGATCGTCTTCGTCGTCGTCCTCGTCATCGCTGCCCGCGTCGAAAGCGAACGCCTCCGGGCGGGTGTCGCGCCCGGCCTCGGGACGCGGCCCGGTCTTTTCCGGGCTCTCATCCGCCGCGCTCTCAGCCTCGGCGGCTTTCTCCATCCCGCGGGTCTCCGAAGCGTTCGACGCAACCACCGCGGGCCGCTGCCGACGCTGCGGCGTGTTTGCAGTGGCATCTTCGCCGGTCAGGACCTTCTTGCCGACCATGTCGGCCGCGAAAGACTGAATATCCGTGATCCCAACCGCGAAATGCATTTTGCGCCGAAACTCTTCGGCCAGATCCACGAACGGGGTTCCGTCGATCAGGCCGCGCAGCAGAAACAGCTCTTCGCGCCCGATGCGGAATAGCGCGCCCGTCCCGGTCTTCACGAAAGCCCCGGGCGTGTTGCGGCTGCGGTCTTGGACTTCGGTCAGCGTCACTCCCTCTGCGAGCCTGTAGCGCGTTGGAAACCTTCGGTCTTTGGCTGTTGCGCCACTCGGGGACATAAGCTGCCTTCTGCTTGGGGCCGGATCGGTGCGGGCATGCTAGCACAGGTTGTTGATGATCCTAAAAACCCCTTTCCGCAAGCGGCCATTCCTTGACATTTCCGCGACAGCAGCGCCCGGATTCAGGCCAATCCATTTGCACCTCGGCACTAGAGCGGGTTGCGAGCTTTCTGATTCAGGATTCCCATGAGGCTTGATTTGTGATTCCCTATCTGCATGGCAGATATGGGGGTTGGAGATGGGCA
>NZ_FTOQ01000003.1 GCF_900156805.1 Roseivivax lentus
TTGTTCATCTTCGCTCCTTGATGGCTTCGATGAACCAGAAATCCTCCATTGCTAAAAACCCTAAATCTGTCCGGTGGGCGCTGACGTCAGACAATATTCAAAAATCGCGCCAATCCGGTGGAATTATTCCTGCCCCGATTTCGATCGGGAGCCGCAATTCCACCAGGAGCGCAAAATGAAAGCTGCCATCTTCTTTCGCGACGGGTCGACGCAAAAAGCCCTGACCCTCTATATTGCCTACGCCCGCAAAGTCCGCGCATCCGGCCTGGCCCTGGTGGCGTCATGGTGAGCCTCGCCGTTCCTCAGGCGCTGGATGCCACCTTCACCGAGGCGCATTTCGGCGGAAACATCCTCGCCTCCCGCGACGAGCTGTCCGAAGAGACCGGGTTCGCCGACCTGGTCGAGGATCTGGGGGTCACGTCCCTGCGCTATCCCGGCGGCTCGCTGACCGAGAACTACTTCGACATCACCGACCCCGATGCGGAGATCGTGGTGAACGAGGGCGGCCAGGAATGCAGCTTCATCGCGCTGTCGGACTTCATGGCCTTCGCAGCTTCGGAGGGGCTGTCGGTGGTCATCGTGCTGCCCACGCGCGATTTCCTGTCCGAAGAGACCGATGCCAACGGCGACCGGTACGTCGACCTCGACGAAGAGGCGCTGCGCGGCTTCGTCAATGACGTGGTCAGCGGTGTCTATGGCGATGCCACGATCGACGCTTTCGAAATCGGCAACGAATACTGGGGCTCGGGCGAGATGTCGTCGGTCGAGTACGGGCGTCTGGCCGCCGAGATGACCCGCATCATCGACGACGAGCTGGCGCAGATGGCCGATGCGCATCCCGAGGCCGAGGAGATCGACCTGATCGTGCAGTCGGGCTACAATTACAACTATGCCTCGCTGACCGACGATTACGCGGAATATCCCACCGCCGAAGAGGTGGTCGCGGCGCTGCACGAAGATTACGGCACGTCCTTCGGCGACGAGATCATCGGCTCCTCGGGCTCGGTCAACTGGACGCTCGTCGCCAACGAGTTGATCCTCCAATCCTTCGAGACCGAAGAGGCGAAGGAGGCCGTCGACGGCGTGGTCACTCATCTCTATTCCAAGGGCAGCGTGAACCCGGCCAACCGCACTTTCCAGCTCGACATGGTGGATCAGACCTGGGGCGAGGAATTCGAGGATATCGACATCTACGTTACCGAGTGGAACCAGGCAGGCAATTCCGGCCATTACGACCGCGAGGAAGATTACGGGCTCTACCAGTCGCACGAGATGCTGAACACGCTCGAGGAGATGGTCTATATGGGCGTCGACCAGGCGCAGGTCTGGCCGTTGCTGCAGAACACCGCCAACGCGTTGTGCGAGGGCTTCACCTACGACGAATTGACCGCCCCGGGCGAGATGTTCTCGATGATGGCCGAGAGCCTTCCCGGCAAGGCCATTCTGGATTTCGACGAGACCAGCCGCGAGACCGAGGCCGAGGGCGAGAACGCCGATGTGCACGGATTCTACGGCGACGGCGAGGTGGTCTTCTTCATCGCCTCAATCGCCGATGAGACCGCCGTCGAGGAAATCGACCTGTCATCGATGTTCACGTCGATTTCCTCGGCCACGATCACTGTTCTGGGCGTCGCCGAGGAGCAATCGCCGGGCGACAACAGCTCCGACGCGGTGCTGACCGAGATCCCGCTCGAGGAGGTCTTTCAGGACGGTGTGCTGGTGGCCGAGCTCAAGCCCGGCGAGATCATGCACGTGGTCGTCGACGCCTTCGAGCCGACCGAGGACTTCGACGAGGTGATGCAAGAGGTGGATGCCGATCCGCAGAACGTGGTTCCCGCGCCCGAGCCCGCCGCGGATTTGCCCGAGCCCATGGTCGCCGATGCAGCGGATGACAGGAACACAATCACCGCCGACGATGTCGATGCGCTCATGGGCGCCGGCAGCGCCGTCACCCAGGCGGCCGACGATGACGCGGATCAGGACGACGACAGGGATCGGGACGAGGATGGAGACGGCGGCGGCGATGGCGGCGGCATGGGCGACATGGGCTTCGTGCTTCTGCTTCCGCTCCTGGCGCTCTTCGGATTGGGCTGAGACGGGATGCGACGAAACAAGGGCGGCCAGGGCCACCCTTGTTTTGAATTGATTGTTTCGAAATCAAAAGGGGGACGCCAATTGGCGCCCCCTTTTGATCCTATTTCATTTTTGTTTCAGGCGAAGAGGTGGCTGAGAGCGCATTGGATAATGGCGCTGATCGTCACCGCCATGCAAATGGTCACGAGCGTCGAGGACCCAAACTCATTATCGTCGGTCGCTTGGGTCTCGTTCTGTCTCTCGAATGCAAGGTCGCGTTCGAGTTTTGTCTGAACCTGAGAGAGGGAGCCGGACAGAGGATCGATGTCGTCGAATACGCTTTTGGCGGAGAACGAATGAAACCCTGGGCGGGACGGCAGGATGAAAGCGTTCTGCGAGATATGTTTCATGGGTCTGCCTTGCATTGCGGGTCCCCGGTAGAGGATCGATTGAGAGTGAAATGTTTGAGTGAAGATCCGAATGTGTCTCTTCATGAAAATGACATTAAATGACCGGGTATGTGGCGCGAAGCCGTGCGAACGGGATTGCGCGGGTCCGATAAGGGCATGAATTGCGCGCAATCGTATATATGCGCGTTGCGTCTGGCGCATGAGGCTCTCGAAGGGGCGGGGGATCGGGGCATGCGCGGCGCCGTGCCAGCGTTCCGGACGCGCTGGGCAGTTCGGAAGCCCGATTTGCGAGCGGTGCCGTCAAGCGTGAGGGGGAGAGACCCGCGACTTCATGCCGGACAAGACAGGTGAGCGCGAAGCTGCAGGCCCTTGCCGCTTGAAGAGGGCTGGCGGCGCCGCGTCGGTCCGGGCTGCATCTCGCGAGAGTCGCAAATTTTGTATCCCAAAGCGTGATGAAATTTTGTGCGACTGTCTATGGGGCTTTGCTGCGCATCCATCGTCGCCATGCGTGAGAATTTGCATTTAGAAGAAGAAAATATCGAATTTACAGGTGGATAGTCTCGAGGAATGGCCGCTGAGCGTGAGGCGTCTCCAGAATCTCAAGGCATGCAACCCCAGGGATTCTGCACGCTAAAAGGCGCAAATCCCTTGCGCGAATCGCAGATGATCTGAATTTTGGTATACATTGAGGGGCGTGAAGACGCGCCGGCTCAACCATCTGAGGAGGATGGCGCGGCGGAGAAGCAGGACGGTTCGGGGGCCCATGCGCCGCCTTTCCCGAATGCGGCTCGCGCTCCGGCCAGGCTCCGGAAACCCAGCAGGAGGGTAAGGTTCGAAATGTCTGTCATCTCTCGAATTCAGGCCGGTGTCGCGGCGCTCATGGTCACGGCGTCCCTCGCAGGCGCCGAAGAGGCCACGATTTCGGCGGTCTATTCGCTGCCGGCCACCAACGATCTCATGAAAAGCTATCTCGCATTCGTGGAGGACGTGAACGCCAACGGCGAGGGCGTCCTGCAGATCGACCTGCGCGGCGGTACGGAGATCATTCCCCGCAACGAGCAGATGAACGCGGTTTCGCGCGGGATCATCGACATGTATATGGGCCCGGCAGGCTATTATCAGCGCCAGATCCCCGAGTTGACGCCGCTCGATGCGGCCTCGGTGCCGGCGGACAAGCTGCGCGCGGCGGGTCTGCACGACGCCATCGACGCGGCCGCGCGCGAGCGGGCCGGCGTGGCGTTCCTCGGCGCGATGGGCACGGGCTACGCGTTCCAGTTCTACACCATCAACGAGCCCAAGGTCATGGAGGACGGCACCGTTGATCTTTCGGGGATGAAGATCCGCGGCGGGTCGAGCTACGACCCGATGTATTCCGCGCTCGATATCGCGCGGGTCGATATCCCGGCGGGCGATATCTACACGGCGCTCGAACGCGGGCTTGTCGAAGGCATCGGCTTCACCACCATCGGCGTCAGTTCGGGCGGGTGGCAGGAATTCCTGAAATACCGCATCTTCCCGACCTGGCGGCAGGGCAACACGATCCTCGCCATGAACGCCGCGAAGCTCGACGGGCTGACCGATGCGCAGCGTGACTACCTCATGGAGATGGTCATGAAGCACGAGATGCTGGCCTACGAGGCGGCCAAGGAGCTCGAGAAGAAAGACACCGAAGCGGTCCATGCCGCGGGCGTGCAGGACGTGGTGCTGGAAGGGGCGGGCGAGGCGCAGATCACCGGCGCGTTCCAGGATACCTTCTGGGAGACGTTGAAAGAGACGCTGGGCGAGGAGACCTCGAACGCGTTCCGCGCCATCGTCGACAAGGCCAACGCCAGCTGAACGCGGGCCGTGCCCCGGGAGAACTCCATGCAGACCTTCTGGTCCCTTTTCGACCGGGTGTTGAACCTCTTGGCCCTGATCGCGGCGGCGATCCTGCCCTTCGTCTTCGCCGCGATCATCTATGACGTGACCACCCGCACGCTGCGGGTGTTCCAGATCAACTGGGTGGTCGCGATCACCGAATACGCGCTGCTCTACGTGGCGGCGCTGGGCACGCCGTGGCTCCTGCGCGAAAAGGGCCATGTCTCGATGGAGGCGTTCCGCGCGGTGCTGCCCGAAGCCGTGAACCGCGTGATCGAGAAGATCGTGATCGTGCTTTGCACGGCGGCCTGCCTGGTGGTGGCCTGGGTCGCGGTGCCGGTGATGATCCAGAACATCGGCGTCACGGATATCCGGGCGAATTTCCTGACCCGCTGGCTGCTCTACGCGCCGATCGTGCTGTGTTTTGCACTCTGCGCCGTCCAGTTCGCACGGTTCCTGATCACCGGCACGTCGCTTTATCGCGGCATCGACGCCGATGCCGGGAACCTCTGAGCCATGGGCATGATGGAATGGTGGGAAGCGGCGATCGTCATGCTGGGCATGGTCATCACGCTCATGGCGATGTGCGTGCCGGTGGCCTTCGCGTTCCTGATCGCGAACCTCGTCGGCGCCTATATCTTCATGGGCGGCTGGATCGGGATCGAGCAGCTGGCGGCCAATACCGGCGAAGCGGTCTCGAGCTTCGTTCTGGTCACCGTGCCGATGTTTGTGCTGATGGGGAACCTGTTCTTCCATTCGGGTATCGCGCTCAAGATCATCGAGACGCTGGACAAGTCGCTGCGCAAGGCGCCGGGGCGGCTCAGCTATATCTCGGTGCTTTGCGGCACCATCTTCGCGGCGCTGTCGGGCTCCAACATGGCCAATACCGCGATGATGGGCAGCCTGCTCTTGCCGCAGATGGAAGCGCGCAAGTACCACCGGCACATGTCCATCGGGCCGATCATCGGCTCGGGCGGGCTCGCGCTTCTGATCCCGCCCTCTACGCTGGCGGTGCTGCTGGGCTCGATCGCGCAGATCAGCATCGCGGACCTGCTGCTGGCGGGCGTGGTGCCGGGCCTCGTTCTGGCGCTGCTCTACCTCGCCACGATCTGGGTTCAGCTGCGCCGGGGCGGGGACCGCGTGGCGCCCGCCTACGATGTCGAGACGGTGCCCACATCCGAGAAGATCCGGCTCGTCTGCATCTACATCCTGCCGATGTCGCTTGTCGTCTTCTCGGTGGTGGGGCTGATCCTGCTGGGCATCACCACGCCGTCCGAGGCAGCGGCCTTCGGGGTGCTGTCGGTGCTCTTCCTGTCGGCCTGTTACGGGCGGCTCAACGTGCCGATGATCGTCAAGTCGCTGGAAGGCACCTTGCGCGTCTCGGTCATGGTGTTCTTCATCATCATCGCGTCGAAGACCTTCTCGCAGGTGCTGGCCTTTTCGGGCGCCACGTCGGGCATGATCCGCTGGGCCACGGGGTTCGAGCTCGACGCGATCACCATGCTGCTGATCATGTTCGCGGTGCTTCTGGTGCTGGGCATGTTCGTCGACGCGATCTCGATGATGCTGCTGACCATCCCGATCTTCTTTCCCATCGCGCAGGCCATCGGCTTCGATCCGATCTGGTTCGCGCTGGTCATGCTGCTCGCCATCGAGATGAGCGGCACGACGCCGCCCTTCGGCCTCCTGCTCTTCGTGATGCAGGGCGTGGCACCGCGCGGCACCACCTATTGGACCATCGCCAAGGCGGCGGTGCCCTATCTGCTCTGCGATCTGATCCTGCTGGTGCTGCTGATCGCGGTGCCGTCGCTGGCGCTCTGGCTGCCCGAGATGAGGTTCTGAGCATGCAGGCGGCGGGATGGACCCGGATCGGCAAGGCGCAGACGCGGGACGGCGATGACCTACTGCTGCGGGGCGAAGGCCGCTTTGCGGGCGACGCGCGGGCCGAGGGTGCACTCTGGCTGCATGTCCTGCGCAGCGATCATGCCGCCGGTGAGATCCGCGCGCTGGACGTCGCCGCGGCGCGGGAGGCCCCGGGCGTGCATGCGGTCTATACCGGCGCGGATCAGGACGGCTTGCAGCCCTTCGCGCTGCGTTACGTGCCCGCGGGCTGCGAGGTGGCGCCGACGCCGTTCCTGCCGCTGGCCACGGATCGCGTGCGCTTCGCCGGGGAGCCGGTGGCGGCGATCGTCGCCGAGAGCCGGGACGCCGCCCTCGATGCCGCCGAGTTGATCCTGCTGGATATCGCCGACGCGCCCGCGGTGACCGATGCGCGCGCCGCTGCAGTGGACGGCGCGCCGCGGGTCTGGGCGGATCGCCCGAACCTCGTCTTCACGCAGGAGCTGGGCGACCGCGCGGCCTTCGAAGAGGCCTGCGCCTCGGCGGATCATGTGCTTACCGCGCGGCTCGAGATCAGCCGCGTCGCCGCCGTCGCGCTCGAGCCGCGCAATGCGCTTGCCACGCCGCTCGATGGCGGGCGGCTGCACCTGCGGACCGGCACGCAGGCGCCGCACCGCGTGAAGGGCGAGGTGGCACATGTGCTGGGCCTCGACCCTGGGCGGATCGTCGTCGAGGCGGAGCACACCGGCGGCAGTTTCGGCATGCGCAACGGCGCTTATCCCGAGGACGTGCTGGTGCTGATGGCGGCGGCGCGGCTCGGGCGCCCTGTGCGCTGGCAGGCGACGCGGTCCGACAGTTTCCTGTCGGACACTCAATCGCGCGAGATGTCGGTGGACGCGACGCTCGCCCTCGATGCCGACGGCCGCTTTCTGGCGCTCGGCGTCGACGGCTATGCGCCGGTCGGTGCGCAACTGGGGCAGATGGCGATGCATCCGATGAGCTCGAACATGCCGGGCATCGTCGGCGTCTACCGCACCCCGGTCCTGCACACGGTCATGCGCGGCGTCTTCGTCAACACGATGCACATGGCGCCCTATCGCGGGGCCGGGCGGCCAGAGGCCATCTACATCATGGAGCGGATGGTCGATCTGGCCGCCGCAGCGCTGGGCCTCGACCCGGCGGAGCTGCGCCGGCGCAACATGATCCCGGCGGCGGCCATGCCCTATGCCACGCCGCTCGGCTATGTCTATGACAGCGGGGATTTCGAGGCCGCTCTCGACACGGTGCTCACGGCGGGCGACTGGGCGGGCTTTGCGGATCGCCGGGCCGACAGCCAGGCGCGCGGCATGCTGCGCGGCATCGGCCTTGCGGCGGCCATCGAACCTGCGGGCGGCGGACCCAAAGGCGCGCAGCTGCCCGAGTTCGCGCGGATCGAACTCGACGCATCGGGCGCGAGGCTCGCCACCGGGTCGGGGGATGCGGGGCAGGGGCACGGAACCGTCTTTCGCCAGGTCCTGCATGATCTTCTGGGCTGGGACGGCGACGTGACCGTCGTCGCGGGCGATACCGATGCCGTCCCGAAGGGCGTCGGCACGTTCGGGTCGCGCACCATGGGGGCGGCCGGACACGCCATGGCGACGGCCGCGCGCGAGATCATCGCCAAGGCCACGGCCCAAGCGGCGCGGCATCTCGACGTGCCCGAAGGCGAGATCGCCTTCGCCGATGGCAGCTTCAAGGCCCGGGGCACCAACCGTGTCGTCACGCTTCATGAGCTGTGCACGGCGCAGGGCGCGCGTTTCGAGGCCGAGGCGTTCGTCGCCACCGATGCCGGCACCTTACCCAACGGCGCCCATCTCGCGGAGGTGGAGGTCGATCCCGAAACCGGCGCGGTGCAGGTCCTGTCCTACTGCGTCGCCGACGATGTGGGCACGGTCATCAACCCGCTTCTGGTCGAGGGGCAGGTGCATGGCGGCGTGGCGCAGGGCCTCGGTCAGGCGCTCTACGAGACGCTGACCTATGACGAAACGGGTGCGCTGCTGTCGGGCTCCTTTATGGATTACGCCCTGCCGCGCGCGGACGATCTGCCCTTCATCGCGGTGCATCACAGCCCGACGCCCACCCGGGCCAACGCGCTGGGCGCCAAGGGCGCGGGCGAAAGCGGCACGGTGGGTGCGCTGCCTGCCGTGATGAACGCGGTCTGCAATGCGCTCGCCTCGGCCGGTGCGGGGCCGATGGACATGCCCGCCACGCCTGCGCGGGTCTGGGCCGCGCTCAATCGAAAGGAGACGCCATGACATCCTGCGCAGTCATCGGGGCGGGGCCGGTGGGCACCACCATGGCGCTGGCGCTCATCCGCGCGGGCTTCGAGGTGAGCCTCTTCGAACGCGAGGCGAGCCTGCCCGCCGATCCCCGCGCCGCGACACTGCAGCCGCCAACGCTCGAGATGCTGAGCGCGCTCGGCACCGGCGCCGAGATCATCGCCAAGGGGCTTTCCGCGCCGGTCTTCCAGTTTCGCGACCGCGCCTCGGACGCGGTGCTGGCCGAATACGATTACGGACGGCTTGAGGGTGAGACGCCGTTCCCCTTCGCCGTGCAATGCGAGCAGTTCAAGGTCGCCGATACCAATGCCCGGGCCATCGAGGCCACGCGCCCCGGCACGCTGCGGCTCAAGACCGCCGTGACCGGGTTCGAGCAGGACGCGGACGGCGTGACCGTCCATGTCGAAACCCCCGAAAGCACCGCCGAGACGCTACGGGTCGATTACCTGATCGGCTGCGACGGTGGCCGCAGCCTGACGCGCAAGGCGCTCGGCATCGCCTTCGAGGGCTTCACCTACGAGGAACGCTTCCTCGTGCTGACCACGCCCCGGGACTTCTTCGAACGCGGCTTCCGGGTGCGCAACTACGTGCTCGACCCGGTGCAATGGTGCGCGCTTTTCAAGGTGCCGCATGAGGGCCCGCCGGGCCTCTGGCGGATCGTGTTTCCGGCGCCCAGCGTCAGCTCCGGCATCGACGCGGTGTCGGACGCCTATGTGCTGGCGCAGATCAGGGGGCTCGACGACACGCTGACGCTCGCCGATATCACCCACCGCAACATCTACGCGGTCAATCAGCGCGTCGCGGCGTCCTTCCGCAAGGGGCGCGTCTTCCTGGCGGGTGATGCGGCGCATGTGAACAATCCGCTGGGCGGGCTCGGCATGAATTCGGGCATCCACGACGCCGTGAACCTTGCCGGGAAACTGGTCGCGGCACAGGCGGACCCGTCCCGCGCCGAGGCGCTGTTCGATGCCTATGACGTGGAGCGCCGCGGCATCGCCGACCGCTATGTGCAGGCGCAGACCATCCAGAACAAGAAGCGCCTCGAGGCCAAGACCCCCGAGGAGCGGAAGGCGGCTGCGGACGAGCTGCGCGCCACCTGCGCCGATCCGGACCGTCATTTTGCCTGGGTGATGAACGCCTCGCTCATCGCCGGGCTGAATTCGCTGAAAGACCAGACAGGGAGCATTTCGTCATGAGCACCGGAACCGACGCGCTGGGCTATCGTCAGAAGATCGGGGTCGTGGTGCCCTCCACGAATACCATCGTGCAGCCCGAAACGGACGCCGTGCGCCTGCCGGGTGTGACCTATCACATCGGGCGGATCCCGATCAGCAACAAGAAGATCTCGACCGACAATTTCCTCGACCACGTCGCGGCGATGCGGGCGGGGATCGAGACGGCGACGGATCAGGTGATAAGTGCGGGCGTGGACCGGCTGATCATGGGTGTGGCGCTCGAGGCGTTCTGGGGCGGGCTTGAAGGTTCCGAGGATCTCAAGGCCAAGCTGGCCACCCATGCGGGCGTGCCGGTCATCCTGGGCTCGGACGCGGTGGCCGAGGGACTGCGCGCCTTCGGGGCGAAATCCATCGCGGTGCTGACGCCGCACATGCCCAAGGGCGACGAACAGGTGCGGAACTGGCTGGAGGAGGCCGGCTTCACGGTGCGCCGCCTGACCGGCCTGCAATGCGCGAGCCCGCGGGAGATCGCCGAAGTGCCCGAGGCGCGGATCCGCAGCGCGCTGCAGGACCTCGATGGCGACGACGTGGACGCGCTCGTTCAGGTCGGCACCAACCTTGCGGGTGCCGGGGTCTGCGCGGAGGCGGAGCGCTTGCTCGGTAAACCGGCGCTGTCGATCAATACCGTGAGCGCATGGTCGGCGGTCCGGTCGGCGGGGATCGCGGATCGCCTGCGCGGCCGTGGCCGCATCTTCGAGGAACATTGACGGGCAGGCGGCGGGGATCGCCTTGTCCCTAGCGCTTGCGAGGTCCGGCACGGCTTCGCGGTCTTGCCGCGGCGGGCGTTCTCTGCTCAGCATGCGGCGGTTCACGCGCCGCATGGCCGGGACCCGGCACTCGCCGCCATTCGAGCGCCGAACGCACGTAATAAAAGGGCCGGGCGCGCCCGCGACGAGGACGACCAATGACCGACACATCGCAGAGCTACGTCATCCCCTGTCCGCCGACCATCGCCCTGCCGGTCGCGGGATCGGAGGCGTGTTTTCCGGTGCGCCGGGTCTATTGCATCGGGCGCAATTACGCCGCCCACGCGATCGAGATGGGCCATGATCCGGATCGCGAGGAGCCCTTCTTCTTCCAGAAGAACCCGGACAATCTCGACCCGACGGGGCGCTTTCCTTATCCGCCGCAATCGCAGGACGTGCATCACGAGGCCGAGCTTGCCGTGATGCTGAAAGGCGGCGGGCGCGACATCGCCGTCGACGAGGCGCTGGATCATGTCTTCGGCTATGCCATTGCGCTCGACATGACGCGGCGGGACCTGCAGGGCGAGCAGAAGGCGCGCGGCCGCCCCTGGGAAATCGGCAAGGCGTTCGAGGCCTCTGCCCCGGTGGGGCCGGTGCATCCGGCCGCCGCGACCGGGCATCTCGATGCGGGGGCGATCACGCTGCATGTGAACGGCGTCCTGCGCCAGGAAGGCGATCTGAACCAGATGATCTGGAAGGTGCCCGAGCAGATCGCGTACCTCTCGCGCTATTACGAACTGGCGCCGGGCGACGTGATCCTGTCGGGCACGCCCGCCGGTGTGGGCCCGGTTGAGCGGGGCGATGTCATGACGGTCGCCATCGCGGGGCTGGGCGAGATGCGCGTCGAGGTGGTCTGACCGGCGCGCCTTCGGGCCGCGCTCAGGCCCGCCGCTTTGCCGCCTGCGCCGCGAGCGCCGCGTCAAGCGCCTCGGGCATCCATCCCTCCTCTACGGCGCGGGTCAGAAGCGCCGCTTGCGTCTCGGGGGCGAGCCCGCCCGCGGGCGGATCGCGGTCGAGATTGGTCGGGAAGGAATAGCCCTCTGCCGTGGCGGCGATGCTGGCGGCCAGCCCGGCGCGGCTCAACGTACCATCGCTCCAGCCGGTCTTGAGCGCGGGAAAGACCGCCCGGCACATGGCAGCGCGGTCCACGCTTTCCATCGCCCGCCCGAAGGCCGAGGAGACCTGCAACAGGTTCACCATGCGGTGCACGTCGGCGCTGCGATTGCTTCCGGCCGCATGAAATAGCGCCGGGTTGAAGAACAGCGCGTCGCCCTTCGAGAGCGGCAGCTGCACGTGATGCGCCTCGAAATGGGCGCGGAAATCGTCGCGCCGCCAAGCCGCATAGCCGGGTTTGTAGAGCTGCGAGAAGGGCAGAAGCTTCGTCGGCCCGCTCTCGACGGGCATGTCGCAATGGGCGATCCCGCCCTGCAGCGTCATCAGCGGCGACAGGTCGTGCACATGGGCGGGGTAGGTGGCGCAAACCTCGGCGGTCTGGAAGCCCAGGTGATAGTCGCGATGGGCCTGCTGCGCCGCGCCGCCGGGATGAACGAGGTTGATCTGCGCGGTCATCTGGTAAAAGGGGCCGAGCCAGGCCTCGCAGGCCGCATCGACGGCGGGGCTTGCGAAAAAGCGCAGGAAGGTCGCGGGCGCCGCGAGGCAGAGCTTCTGCAGGGAATTCCAGATCCGGTCGTTGCTGCCCGCGGCGGCGAAATGGTCGGCCCCGCCGCCTCTTGCGGCCTTCTCCTCGGCGATGATGCGGGTATAGATCCCGGTTGCGGTGTCGATTGCCGCTTGGTCGGTCAGGGCCGCTTTCAGCACGAAGACGCCCGCGCCCGAATGCAGGATCCGCGCCCATTCGGCCATCAGCGCGCGACGCGTCTCGGGTCTCTCCAGCATCGGCGCGCGGGCGACCATGTCGTAGACGGGGATGTTCTGCGCCACTTCCGCCGCGTGGGGCACCTCCGCCGGATCGACGCTGCGGGCCGTCAGCGCGGCGAAATCGGCCAGCGTGCAGCTGGCGGCGTCGTAATAGCCGCCGGGGCCTTGGGGGACGTCCTTCATGCCGGCCTCCTTGGTCCGATCGGCGGGCCCGCCGGCGCAGGGCGGGACTCAGCCCGCGTCGCGCCGGGCGATCCAGTCATGGTCGGGGTCGTTCTCGAAGCGCCATTTGCGCAGCGGGCCCGCCATCACGTTGAGGTAATACATCTCGTAGCCATAGGGCACGCCGCAGGGATGATGCCCGCGTGGGACGATCACCACGTCGCCATCGGACACCGCGATGGTCTCGTCGAGGCTGCGGTCGTCGGTATAGACCCGCTGGATGCCGAAGCCCTGGGCCGGGTTCAGCCGGTGGTAATAGGTCTCTTCGAGATAGGTCATGCGGGGAAAGTCGTCCTCGTCATGCCGGTGGCTCGGATAGGAGGACCAGTTGCCGTCGGGCGTGAACACCTCGGTCACCAGAAGCGAAGAGGCGACGTCGCGATCCTCCATGGCGATGTTGTTGATGTGGCGCGTGTTCTGCCCCTTGCCGCGCGGCGTGAGCGCGATCCCCTCCGGGCCGATCTTGCGCGGAGGGTAGGGGGCCGTGGCGGGAGCCGTGCAGACCGCGAGGACGCAATCGGTCGTGGCCTCGGCCTGCCAGTCGCTGTCGCCCGGCACGTAAAGGCAATGGGGCGGCGTTTTCTCGAAGACCGACAGGCGGTCGCCCATCTCGCCGAACTCTTCGCCCGCGGCGCGCAGATGGGCGCGGCCCTCCACCAACACGAGGATGGCCTCGCGCCCGCCGGTCTGTTCCGAGGCGCGGTCCCCCGGGGCGAGATGATAGAGGCCGAAGCCCACATATCCCCATCCCGCCCGCTCCGGCGTGATGTCATGGACATGCCCGTGCCGGCCCGTGGGCCTGAAGCGCAGCTTGCTCATACCGTCCCGCCGAGCGAGCCTTCGAGCTGGGCCAGTTCCTGACCGCCCGCCATGAGGTCCTGCAACTCGTCGGGCGTGATCTGCCCGCGCTGCGCGGTGCCGAGCGTCTTGCCGCGATTGAGAACGGTGAAGCGGTCGCCCACGGCCATGGCGTGGCGGACATTGTGGGTGATGAAGACCACCCCGATCCCGTCCTTGCGCACCCGGTCGATGGTCGCCAGCACGTTCGAGGTCTGCCGCACACCGAGCGCCGAGGTCGGCTCGTCGAGGATCAGCACCTTGGCGCCGAAATAGACCGCCCGCGCGATGGCCACGGTCTGACGCTCGCCGCCCGAAAGGGTGCCAACCGCCTGGTCCGGCGCGCGCAGGTTGATGCCCATCTTCTTCATCTGCTCCATGGTGATCGCGTTCGCGGTCTCCGTGTCGAAGCGCTTGAACGGGCCCGAGCCCTTGGTGGGCTCGCGCCCCATGAAGAAATTCCGCGTCACCGACATGAGCGGGATCATCGCGAGGTCCTGATAGACCGTGGCGATGCCCGCCTCCATCGAGTCGCGCGGGCTGTCGAAATGCATCTCGCGGCCTTCGAACATGATCGAGCCCTTGGTGGGCTTGTGCACCCCGGACATGGTCTTGATGAAGGTTGACTTGCCCGCGCCGTTGTCGCCCAGAAGGCAATGGCATTCGCCGGGCGAGACGTCGAAGGACACCCCGGCCAACGCGATCACGTTGCCGAAATGCTTCTCGATATTGTCCATGTGGATGATCGGGGCGTGTTCCGTGCGTGAGTTCATCTTACCGCTCCCCCGTGACGCGCTTGCGGATGAGGTTGTTGAACACGACCGCGATCAGCAGCATGCCGCCCAGGAAGACGAGATACCAATCCTGGTCGATATCGGTGTAGGTCAGCCCGATCAGCACCATGCCGAAGATGATCGCGCCGAAGAACGCGCCCAGGGCCGAACCGTAGCCGCCGGTCAGAAGGCAGCCGCCGATCACCGCCGCGATGATCGCCTCGAATTCCTTCTGGAAGCCGCGGCGGGCATCGGTGGACCCGGAATCGAGCACCGTGATGATGGCCACCATGGCCGCGCAGCAGGCAGTGATCATGAAGAGGCTCAGCTTCACCCGGCGCACCGGCACGCCCGAATTGGACGCCGCGTTGGCGTCGCCGCCCGAGGCGAAGATCCAGTTGCCGTAGGGCGTGCGAGTCAGCACGTAATTGGCGATCAGCGCGATCACCACGAACCAGAGGATCTCGACCGGGATGCCCTGCACCTTGGGCGTGCCGTTCTTGAACGTGTCGATCAGCCCGGCCTCGGCCAGCATGACGAAGAGCCCCGGGAAGGCCTCGCCCGAGAAGATCGGCGCGAGCCAGTCGCCCTCCACCGCCTCGCGCACGCCGCGCAGCTGGGTGGAGCCGTCGGTGGCCCATTTCAGACCCACCAGCGACAGGCCGCGCAGGATGAACAGGAAGGCCAGCGTGACGATGAAGGAGGGCAGGCCCGTGCGCAGCACGATCTGACCGTTGAGATTGCCCACGAGCGCCGCGAAGAGCAGCGTGAGCGGAATGGCGAAGAGAAGCGGGATGCCGAAGGTCACCACGCAGGCCCCGAAGAAGAGGCCCGCGAAGGCCACCATGGAGCCCAGCGACAGGTCAAACTCGCCGCCCACCATCAAGAGCGCCGCGCCGATGGCGAGGATGCCGAGCTGGGCCGCGGGCGACATGAAGTTCATGAAACCGGCAAGCGAGAACATCGCGGGATCGGCGGTGAACAGGAAAAAGACGGTGACGAGAATGACGCCCGCGATGGCGCCTAATTCCGGCCGTTTCATCAGGCGGGTGAACAGGGATTCCTGTTTGATCCGCTCGTCCGTCTGCGTGGTGGCTGTGCTGTCGGCGGCCATAATCCCCTCCCCTGGATCGGTGCCGATGCCGGGCGGGTGGGCCGCCCGGCACCCTGTTTGCTTAGCGGATGCCCTCGGCGGAGAGCTCCACCACCTGTGCGGCCTTGTCGGCGGTGATCAGGTTCGGACCCGACGGCACGTTGCCGCCCGGAATGAGGCCGTAATCGGCATGCAGCGCCAGGAAGACCACGGGCAGGTAGCCCTGCAGGTATTGCTGCTGGTCGATGGCGAAGGTCGCGTTCCCGTCCGCAACCGCTTGCAGGAAATTCGCCGACAGGTCGAAGGAGCCGACATTGACCTCGCCGGTGCGGCCAAGCGCTGCGACGGCGGCCACGGCGGGCTCCCCGGCCAGCGACGCGCCGAGCGCGATCACGGTGTCGACGTCGGGGTTCGAATCGAGCGACGCCTGCACCTTGGATTCGATTTCCGCCGGATCGTTGGTGGTGGGCAGGACCTCGACAGTGCCGCCGAAGCCTTCCGCGAAGCCCGCGCAGCGCTCATCGAGCGAGACGTTGCCGACCTCGTGGTTGATGCAGATGGCGCTGGTGCCGCCAAGCTCGGCCATCTTCTCGCCCGCCGCGCGGCCCGCGTCGAATTCTTCCTGGCCCACATGCAGAAGCGCGCCGAAGCTCTTGGCCGCGGCCCCGCCCGAATTCATCGAGATGACCGGGATGCCCGCGGCCACGGCGCGTTCGATCGAGGGGCCGAGCGCGTCGGCATCGGGCACCGAGACGACGATGCCGTCGGGCTCCTGGTTCACCGCGGCGTCGATCAGCTGGCTCATCGCCACCATGTCGAAGGTCTCGGGCGCGCGGTATTCCACGTTGGCCCCGGTATCGGCAGCCGCCTTCTCGACGCCGTTCTTGACGACCGACCAGAACGGGTCGCTGGCCTGGCCATGGCTGACGACGATGATGTCGGCGGCCAGCGCGGGCGTGGCGACAGCCAGAGACACCGCCGCAATGGCGGTTTTGACGAATGTATTCATGAGTCCTCCCAAAATAGACTTTGCAGTCCTGCAAGACCGTTCCCTCGGCCTTGCAAGGGATGAAAGCACAGGTCTAATATTATTGCAACCGGTTGCATTCCGTCGCGCGGCAGGTCTTCGGGCACACCGCGCCGGGCGGAAAAAGGAGTTTTGACGATGCCAGTGACCCTCAAGGACGTGGCCCTGCGCGCCGGCGTCTCGCGTTCGGCGGTCTCGCGGACCTTCACCGAGGGGGCCTCGGTCTCCGACAAGACCCGCGCCAAGGTCGAGCGGGCGGCGCGGGAGCTGGGCTATCACCCGAACGCGCTCGCCTCGTCGCTGACGACGGGGCGGACGAAGCTCATCGGGCTCATCTCGAACAACTTCCACAACCCGCTCTTCCTGCAGGTCTTCGACCTCTTCACCCGCAGCCTGCAGAACCGGGGCCTGCGCCCGCTCCTGGTGAACCTGACCGACACGACCGATCCCGATCAGTCGATCCGCCTGTTGCGGCAATATTCCGTCGACGGGGTGATCGTCGCCTCCTCGACCCTGTCGCCGGAATTCGCCCATGCCTTCCAGCAGGCCGGGCTGCCCGTCGTGCATTCCTTCGGACGCTTCGCGAGCGCGCCCAAGGTGCATGTGGTGGGCATCGACAACGTCGAATGCGGGCGGATGGCGGCGCGGACGCTGATCGCGCGCGGATACAAGCGGCTGGGATTTCTGGGCGGCCCGGCCACGGCCACCTCCACCATCGACCGCCGCAAGGGCTTCTGGGAGGTGATCGCCGAGACCGAGGGCGTCTCGGCCTCCGAAAGTTTCGCCAGCGCCTATTCCTTCGATGCCGGCCGCGCCGAGATGCTGAGCCTGATGCGCGCCCCGCTCTGCGAGGCCTATTTCTGCGGCGACGACGTGTTGTCCATCGGCGCGCTCAGTGCGTTGCGGGAAAACGGCATCGACGTGCCGGGCGACATTGGCATCATCGGGCTCAACGACATGGACATGGCCCGCTGGCAGCTCATCGACCTGACCACGATCCGCCAGCCCATCCGCGAGATCATCGACAGCTCGATCGAGCTGGTCGTGGCGATGCTCGACAATCCTCAGCGCCACCCCGAAGCACGGCTCTTCGCCTGCGAGGTGATCGAGCGCGGCACGCTCCGGCCGCGCCCGGAGTGATCAGCGGAACATCGGCGGGCGGGCATCGACCCAGGCCCCCTCGTGCCGCGCCGAGTCCACCGCTGCATGGACCGCCGCCATGGACCGCAAACCGTCCGCTGCCGAGGGCAAGCCGTCCCGCGCCTCGCCGCGGATGCGCGCGGCGAGGTCGACATAGATATTGGCCACGGCGAGCGGGAAGCCTTCGGGATGGGCAATCGCCACCCGGCAGAGCCGCGCGGCATCCGTGTGCAGCCCGGACTCGGCCTTTTCCATGATCTCCACACGGCCGCCGAGGCGCTGGTAATATGCCTGGTTCGGCTGCTCCGAGGCCCAGCGAAGCCCGCCGGTCTCGCCGAAGACCTGGATGTCGAGCCCGTGCATCCGCCCGAGCGCGATGGTCGAGGTCCAGAGCCGCCCGACGGTGCCCTTCTCGGTGCGGAAATTCACCATGGCATCGTCTTCGAGCACGCGTGCCGAGACGGTGGAGGCGAAATCCGCCGACAGGCTGCGCACCTCGTCGCCGAGGATGAAGCTTGCCAGGTGCAGTGCGTGGATGCCGCAATCGGCCATCTGCCCCGACACGCCGGCCTGCGCCGGGTCGTAGCGCCAGCGCACGCGCGGATTGGCGTCGTCGTCGCCCGCCGCGTGGTGCCCGTGACTGAAATTCGCCACGACGCAGCGCACCGCGCCGATCTCGCCCTTGGCGACCATGGCGCGCATCTGACGGACCATCGGATAGGCGCTGTAGCAGTAATTGACCGCGCAGATCCGCCCCGTGGATTCGGCCAGCCGGACGATCTCTTCGCCTTCCTCCACGGTCATGGTCATGGGCTTTTCGCAGAGCACATGAAAGCCTGCGTCTAGGAACGCCTTGGTGATCTCGAAATGCGTGGCATTGGGTGTGGCGACGGTCACGAGGTCGATCCGGTCGGGGCGATCCTTCTCGCCCGCCAGCATCTCCTGCCAGTTGCCGTAGGCCCGGTCGGGGGCGATGCCGAGGGATTGCGCATAGGCGCGGCCCTTCTCAGGATCGACGTCCAACGCCGCGGCTTCAAACGAGAAATTGCCATCGGCCTGCGCGCCGAGGCGATGCGCCGGGCCGATCTGGCTGCCTTCGCCGCCGCCGATCATGCCCCATCTCAATTTCGTCATGGCACGGGTCCTTTCTCAGTCGAAGCCGATGGAGCGCAGGTAAGCGGCGTTGATCTTCGCATCGCGCAGGGGATCGGTATCGGGCAGGGTCGGGTCGCAATCCTGCTCGACCGTGCACCAGCCCTCGAAGCCGTGCTCGAGGAGGATCTCACGCACGCGGGGGAAGTCGACGTCGCCATCGCCCAGATTGCAGAAGATGCCCTGGCCGCAGGCCTCGTAGAAGCCGGTGCCCTTGGCGATCACGTCCGCTTTAACATCGGGGTCGATATCCTTGAAATGCATATAGGAAATCCGTCCGATATGCCGCTCCATGAAGGCCACGGGGTCAAAGCCCGCATAGGAATGGTGGCCGGTGTCGAAACAGATCTTGAGGATGCTCTCGTCGACCTCGTCCAGAAGCCGCTCGAGCTCCGGCTCGAAATCCATGAAACCCGCCGCATGGGCATGGATGCCGACCGTCAGGCCGAACTCTTCCGTTCCCATCCGCGCCACCTGGGCGATGCGGTCGCGGAAGGCGGCCCATTCGGCGGGGTCCATCTGTAGGGCGGCCTCGGCCCGGCCCGCGGTCGGGGCGCGACGCGGCGAGATCGAATCGATCAGCACCAGATGCTCGGCCCCGTGCGCCTTGAGCGCGCGGCAGGTCCGCAACGCGGCGTCCCGCACATCGTCCCAGAGCGCGGGGTCGTGGAAGGCGCGGAACACGACGCCGCCAATCAGCGTCAGGTCATGCTCGGAAAGCGCATCGGCCAGGATCGCGGGATCCTCGGGCATGAAGCCCACCGGGCCCAGCTCGATCCCCTTGTACCCCGCCGCTGCGCAGTCGCTGAGCACGTCGCGCCATGCGGGGTTGCGCGGATCGTTCGCGAATTCGACGCCCCAGGAGCAGGGGGCATTGCCTATTCTGATGCTCATGGCTGAGCGTCCTTTCAGTGCGGTTGAGCGGATTGCCAGCGGCCCTCGGCCTGCGAGCGCCGGGCGGCCTCGGCCACGCGGGAGACGGCAAGGCCATCACGGAAGGCGGGCCACAGCGACCGGCCTTCGTGGATGGCCTGCAGGAAGTCGCGGGCCTCGATGATGATCTGGTCCTGATAGCCGGTGCCGTGGCCCGGCCCCTGGCAGAAGGGCAGGTAATCGGGATGCGCGGGGCCGGTCAGGATCTGGCGGAAACCGCGCGTGGCCTCGGGGCCGGACGCCTCGTAAAGCCAGAGCGAATTCTGGTCTTCCTGGTTGAAGCGGATCGCGCCCTTCGTGCCGTTGATCTCGTAGATGTAGCCCATCTTGCGGCCCGTTGCGACGCGGCTGAAGAACATGTGCCCCATCGCGCCGTTCTCGAACCGGCACATCATCTGCGCCTGGTCGTCGTTCCCGACCGGGTCGCCGCCGCGCGTCGGATGCACGGTCTCGATCTCGGCCATGACGGTGCGGATCGGACCGGCAAGCGCGAGGGCCGCGTTGATCATGTGCGGCGCGAGGTCGCCCAAAGCGCCGTTCGCGTCGCCCGTGGCGCGCCATGTCGCGGGCAGGGCCGGATCGGCGTAGAAATCCTCCACATGCTCGCCCCGGAACCAGGTGATCTCGCCGATGGTGCCCTCGGCGATGAGCCGTCGCGCGAATTGCGAGGCGGGCGTGCGGATGTAGTTGAAGCCGATCATGTTGACGATGCCCGCGCCGTCGACCGCCGCGACCATGGCCTCGCCGTCGGCGATGGAGGCCCCGAGCGGCTTTTCGCAGAAGACGGGCTTGCCTGCCGCGACGGCGGCGCGGGTGATCTCGAGATGGGTTTCGGGCGGCGAGGCGATGACGACCGCGTCCACGCGCGGATCCGCGACCAGCGCCTGCCAGCTATCGGCCGCGCGCGCGAAGCCGAAGGACTTGGCATAGCGCGCCGCCGAGGCGGGCGAAGAGGCCGCGACCATCTCGAGGCGGGGGCGCAGGGCGGTGTCGAACACGGCCCCCACGGCGGCATGGGCCACCGCATGGGCCTTGCCCATATAGCCGCCGCCGATGATCCCGATGCCAATCTCGGTCATGGCGCTCCTCCCTCGAAAAACGGTTTGCAACCGGTTGCAATACGCGTATCTATAAATCACTGATCCGGTCAAGCGCGATCGCGCATCGCGGGGCTGAAATCGGCATGTCAGGGAGGGACATCATGATCGGCGACACCATCCGCCTGACCACCGCTCAGGCGATCATTCGCTATCTGAACGCGCAATTCATCGAGATCGACGGTGCGCGCCAGCGCCTGTGCGGCGGCGGCTTCGGCATCTTCGGCCACGGCAACGTCACCTGTCTGGGTGAGGCGCTCTACGATCACCGCGACACGCTGCCCCTTTATCGCGGCCAGAACGAACAGAGCATGGGCTTCGCCGCCGCGGCTTACGCCAAGTACCACCTGCGCCGGCGCTTCATGTTCTGCACCGCCTCGGCGGGGCCGGGCACGGCGAACCTGCTGACCGCCTCGGCGCTCGCCCATGCCAACCGCCTGCCGATGCTGATGCTCTGCGGCGATACCTTCCTAACCCGGCTGCCCGACCCGGTGCTGCAGCAGCTCGAGCATTTCAACAACCCGACGCTCGGGGTGAACGACGCCTTCCGCGCCGTCACCCGCTACTGGGACCGGATCACCCATCCTGCGCAGGTCATCCAGTCGCTGCCCGCGGCCATCGCCACCATGCTGGACCCGGCCGATTGCGGCCCGGCCTTCCTCGGCCTGCCGCAGGACGTGCAGGGCTGGGCCTACGACTACCCGCTGTCCTTCTTCGAGGCGCGCACCCACCGGATCCGCCGCGTGACGCCCGATGCGGACGAGGTGGCCGATGCAGTGGCGGCGCTTAGGGCCGCCCAACGTCCGATCATCATCGCGGGCGGAGGGGTGCAATATTCCGGCGCGGTGGCCGAGCTCATGGCCTTCGCCGAGACGCACCAGATCCCGGTGATCGAAACCATCGCGGGGCGGGCGAACCTCACCGCCGAGCATCCGCTCAATATCGGCCCCGTGGGCGTCACCGGATCGGACAGCGCCAATGCCGTGGCCGAGGCCGCGGACGTGATCCTCTCGGTCGGCTGCCGCCTGCAGGATTTCACCACCGGCTCCTGGACGGCCTTCGCCAAGGAGGCGCGGATCGTGTCGCTCAACGCCGCGCGCCACGATGCGGGCAAGCATATGTCGCTGCCGGTCGTGGGCGATGCCAAGCTGGGACTGGCTGCGCTGGCCGAGGGCATGGCGGGCTACACCGCACCCGAGACATGGACCGGCTTCGCGCAGGATGAGCGGCGGAAATGGGATGCCTACGTCGCCGAGAACACCAAATCCGGCAACCGGCCCAATTCCTACGCCCAGGCCATCGGCGTCGTGAACGCGCTCTGCGATCCGCGCGACCGCGTCGTGGCGGCGGCGGGCGGCCTGCCCGCCGAGGTCACGGCGAATTGGCGCACGCGCGATATCGGCACGGTCGACGTGGAGTTCGGCTTTTCCTGCATGGGCTACGAGATCGCGGGTGGCTGGGGAGCGCGCATCGCGCAATCCGAGGTGGAACCCGACGCCGACACCATCGTCTTCTGCGGCGACGGCTCGTATCTCTTGATGAACTCCGACATCTATTCCTCTGTTCTGACGGGGAAAAAATTGATCGTCCTCGTGCTCGACAATGGCGGCTTCGCGGTCATCAACAAGCTGCAGAACAACACCGGGAACGAAAGCTTCAACAACCTCTTCGCCGATGCGCCGACGATCCCGCAGCCCTTCGCGGTGGATTTCGCCGCCCATGCCGCGGCGATGGGCGCGCATGCGGTCCATGTCGACAATCCCGAGCAGCTCGCCGAGGCGTTCAAGACCGCCAAGGCCGCCGACAAGACCAGCGTGATCGTGATGAATGTCGATGCCTATGAGGGCTGGACCGCGCAGGGCCACACGTGGTGGGAGGTCGGCACGCCGCATGTCTCGGAGCATGCCTCGGTCCGGGACAAACATGCGGAGATCGAGGCCGAGCGCGCCAAGCAGAGGCGGGGCGTCTGATGGCCGGGCTCTCGCCGGACGCTGTGCGCGCCGGGATCGAAAATCGCGCCTTCGTGATCCTGGGCCGGGCGGGCATGGACCTTTTCGCCCATCCGCCGGGGACCTCGTCCGAGGAGGCCGAGGAATTCCATTCGGGCCTCGGCGGGTCGTCCGCGAATATCGCCGCGGGGCTCTGTAAACTGGGCGCAAAAGCCGCGCTCGTGACGTCCGTCTCGGACGATGCGGTGGGACGCTTCTGCCTGAACCAGCTCAAACGTTACGGGGTCGAGACGCGCTACGTGAGCGCCGTGCGCGGCGAATTCCGCACCTCGCTCGCGATCTATGAAAGCCGCAACGAGGGCTTTCAGAACGTGATCTACCGCAACGGGGCCGCGGATTTCCAGATGACCGAGGCGGATATCGCCGCGCTCGATCTTACGCCCTTTGGCGCGATGGTCGCGACCGGCACCTGCCTTGCCGCCGAGCCGTCGCGCGCCGCGACCTTCGCGGGGTTCGCCCGCGCCGCGGCCGAAGGTCTGCCGGTCATCTTCGATATCGACTACCGCCCCTATAGCTGGCCGTCCCCGGAGGTTGCCGCCGAGGTGCTGAGCCGCGCGGGCGCCGCCTCGGACGTGATCATCGGCAACGACGAGGAATTCGACTTCATGGCGGGCGCGCCCGGGCAGGGCCTCGCCAAGGCCCGCGCGCTCGCCGCCGAAGGCGCCGCGATCGTGGTCTACAAGATGGGTGCGGGCGGCGCGATCACCTTCGCCGAGGGCGCGGAGATCCGCACCGGCATCTTCCCGGTCGAGGCGCTGAAACCCGTGGGCGCGGGCGACAGCTTCATGGCGGGGCTGCTCGCAAGCCTCGGCGAGGGGCGCGATCTGCGTGACGCGATCCTGCGCGGCTCGGCCTGCGCGGCCATCGTCGTCTCGAAACCCGGCTGCGCGCCCGCCATGCCCGACAGCGATCAACTCGCGGCGTTTCTCGCCGATCATCCCGGCCCGACGGAGGTCTGATCCCATGCATATCCCCCCCTTTGACAACCAGAACGCACCCATCGTCGATGTGGGCGACGCGCATGTGCCGCTCAATTACTTCAACATCGTCAAACTTAAGAAGGGCCAAAGCTTCGCCTATGACGTGCCGGGCTACGAGACCTGCATCGTGCCCGCGACGGGTCTCATCGCGGTCACCGTGGGCGGCTTCTCGGTCAGCGATCTGGGCGGGCGCGGCGTCGATGTCTGGGACGGCGAGCCCGAGGGCGTCTATGTGCCGACCGGGGCCGAGGCCGAGTTCACCTGTCTCTCCGACACCGCCGAGGTCTTCGTCGCGGGTGCCAGGTTCGACGAGGTGCTCGAACCCTTCGCCGTGCGCGCGGACGAGATCGACCTCGTGCAATACGGCTCGGACGACACCAAGACCCATCGCAAGATCAAGCACATCCTCGGCGCGAACCAGCACGACCGCGTGGGGCGGCTTCTGGTGTCCGAGCTTTATACAGTGGGGCAGGGCGGCTGGTCGGGCTTTCCGAGCCACAAGCACGACACCGACCGGCGCGAGAGCTCCGGCGGCGAGATGCTGGAGACCCGCCACGACGAGACCTACAATTTCCGCTTCCGCCCGAGTTATGGCTCGGGTCTGCAGATGCTGCAGCGCGCGGATAACGA
Organism: Roseivivax lentus; assembly: GCF_900156805.1. GTDB lineage: Bacteria > Pseudomonadota > Alphaproteobacteria > Rhodobacterales > Rhodobacteraceae > Roseivivax > Roseivivax lentus. The sequence goes on from NZ_FTOQ01000003.1 coordinate 24,250, forward strand.
GCCGGGCGATGCCTATCACATCGTCGACGGCTCCACGATGCTGATCGACAAGGGCTATCACCCCTGCTGCGTGCTGCCGGGCTACGAGATGTATTATTTCACCATCCTGGGCGGGCTCAGCCAGCGCAGCCTGAAGCAGTATTTCCAGCCCACCCATGCCGAACAGCTGCACACGATCCCGGGCATCATGGACATGGTGGCAAAGTTCAAATGACCGGCCCGATCTGAGCGCACGCCCCGCCCCGCCCCCCGGGCGGACGCTTCACTCCCATCCGCGGCCGGGGGCCGCAGAAACCCGAGACGACATGACACTCGCAACCCTCAAGGACGTTCTGCAACCGGCGATGACGGGCGGCTACGCGGTGGGCGGGCTCGTCTGCCTCGGCTGGGAGGATATGCGCGCCTATGCGCGCGCCGCCGAGGCCGAGGGCCTGCCGGTGATCCTGCAGGCCGGACCGTCCTGCCGCAAGCACACGCCGCTGCCGGTGTTGGGCGCGATGTTCCGCAAGCTGGCCGAGAGCGTTTCGGTCCCGGTCGTGGCCCATCTCGACCACGGCTACACCCTTGAAGAATGCCGCGAGGCGCTCGATGCGGGCTTCACCTCGCTGATGTATGACGGCTCGCGCCTGCCGCTGTCGCAGAACATCGACGAGACCGCGCGCATCGCCGAGATGGCGCATGCCGCGGGCATTTCCTGCGAGGGCGAGATCGGCTTTGTGGGCTATGCCGCGGGCGAGGGCAGCCAGGGCACCGACCCCGAGGAGGCCGCGCGCTTTGCCAGCGAGACGGGCGTCGATGCGATGGCGATCTCGGTCGGCAACGTGCATCTGCAGCAGAACCACGAGGGCGGTCTCGACGAGGACCGCATCCGCGCCATCGAGGCGGTGACCGATCTGCCCCTCGTTATCCATGGCGGCTCCGGCGTGCCGGTGGCGCAGCGCGCGGCACTCGCGCGGAGCTCCAAGATCGCCAAGTTCAACATCGGCACGGAGCTGCGCATGGCCTTCGGTACCGCGCTGCGCGCTGCGCTGGCCGCCGATCCGGAGCGGTTCGACCGCGTGCAGATCCTGTCCGAGATCGAAGCCCCGTTGCAACGGGCCGCGCAGACCGTCCTGCGGGCGCTGGCACCGGCACGCTGAACCGCAAGGCGCATTTTCGGGGCGGGGATGCTGGACAAGCCCGCGCCGCTGGCCTTTCCTGACAGGCGCGCGGGCGGGACGAGCCTGCCGCGGGTCGCATTACGGAGAGCAGGTCGATGTTCGCAACGCACAGCTTCAGGGCCGCGGTCGCCCATGCCGCCCCGGTCTATCTCGACCCCGCGGCCACGTCCCGAAAAGCCTGCGCGCTCATTGCCGAGGCGGCGCGGAACAGTGCGCGGTTGATCGCCTTTCCGGAAAGTTTCCTGCCGGGATTTCCGGTCTGGGCGGCCCTCTTCCGGCCCATCGAGACGCATGATCTCTTCGCCCGCTTCGCCGCCGCCTCGGTGCGCGCGAACGGGCCCGAGATCGCGGCGATCCGGCAGGCGGCGCGGGCGCATGGCATCCTCGTGTCGCTGGGGTTTTCCGAGGCGAACCCGGCCTCCATCGGCGGGCTCTGGAACAGCAACCTGCTGATCGACGAGACCGGCGCGGTGTTGGTCCATCATCGCAAGCTGGTGGCGACGTTCTTCGAAAAGCTCGTCTGGGCGCCGGGCGACGGGGCGGGTCTGCGCGTGGCCGAGACCTCGGTCGGTCGGGTCGGTGCGCTCATCTGCGGCGAGAATACCAATCCGCTCGCGCGCTTTGCGCTGATGGCGCAGGCCGAGCAGGTCCATATCAGCAGCTACCCGCCGGTCTGGCCCACCCGTCCGCCCGAGGATGGCGCGAATTACGACAATCGCGGCGCCAACATGATCCGCGCTGCGGCGCATTCCTTCGAGGCCAAGGTCTTCGGGCTGGTGGCGGCGGGGCTCCTTGATGCGGAGGCCAAGTCGATCATCGCGGACGGCGCGCCCGAAGTCGCGGCGATGCTCGAGGCCTGCCCGACCGCGCCCAGTTTCTTCGTCGATCCCACTGGCAAGCCCATCGGCGACGAGATGACCGAGGAAGGCATCGGCTATGCCGAGATCGACCTCGGCTTGGGGATCGAGCCGAAGCGCTTCCACGACGTCTCGGCCGGGTACAACCGCTTCGACGTATTCGACCTGCACGTGGACCGCACGCGGCACGTTCCGGTGACCTTCACCGAGATCGCAACCGATCCTGTGGAGCAGTCCTTGCCAGCGGGGGACGCGGAGGGCTGACGCCGCTCGAGCGCCGAAGGGCTCGGCGCCGATCCGTCAGGCCGGTTCCGGCACGCGACGCCAGGCGGCGGGGCCGGTCTTGTGGATCGAGTTCCCTTCTGTGTCGACCGCGACGGTCACGGGCATGTCCTCGACGCGCAGCTCGTAGATCGCTTCCATCCCGAGGTCCTGGAACGCGACGGGCCTGGCCTCCTTGATCGCCTTCGAGACGAGGTAGGCGGCACCACCCACGGCGATCAGGTAGGCCGCCTTGTGCTTCGCGATGGCCTCCAATGCGGCGGGGCCGCGTTCGGCCTTGCCGATCATCACCTTCAGCCCGGTCTCGCCGAGAATGCGGTCGGTGAACTTGTCCATCCGGGTGGAGGTCGTCGGCCCGGCAGGGCCGATCGCCTCGTCGCCCACGGCGTCCACGGGGCCCACGTAATAGATCGCGCGGCCCTTCAGATCGACGGGCAGGGGCTCGCCGCGATCCAGCATGTCGATCATCCGCTTATGCGCGGCGTCCCGCCCGGTATAGAGCGTGCCCGAGACCAGCAGCGTCTGGCCCGGCGTCAGCGATCCCACCACCTCGTCCGTCAGGTTGTCGAGGTCGATCCGCGTGGCATGGGCGCTGGCCTGATCGAGCAGGATCTCGGGCCAGTCGGACACATCGGGCGGCGTGAAGGTGGCCGGCCCCGAGCCGTCGAGCGTGAAATGCACATGCCGGGTGGCGGCGCAATTGGGGATCAGGCCGACGGGCAGCGAGGCCGCATGGGTCGGGAAGGACTTCACCTTCACGTCGAGCACCGTGGTCACGCCGCCGAGGCCCTGCGCGCCGATGCCGAGCGCGTTGACCCGCTCGTAGATCTCGACGCGCAGCTCCTCGGTCCTGTTCGCTGGGCCGCGGCGCAGCAGCTCGGCCATGTCTATGGGCTCGGAGAGGGCGGCCTTGGCGAGCGCCATGGACTTGTCGGCATTCCCGCCGACCCCGATGCCGAGGATGCCGGGCGGGCACCAGCCCGCGCCCAGCGTCTCCACCGTCTCCACGACCCAGTCCGCGACCGAGCCCGAGGGGTTCAGCGTGGTGAATTTCGACTTGTTCTCCGACCCGCCGCCCTTGGCCGCGACCTCGACCTCGATGGTGTCGCCGGGCACCATTTCCACGGTCAGCATGCAGGGCGTGTTGTCGCCGGAATTCTTGCGCGCGCCGAAGGGATCCACGACGACCGAGGCGCGCAGCGGGTTCTCGTCGCGCAGATAGCCCTGCCGCGTGCCCTCGTCGCAGATCTCCTGCAGGCCGCGCTTGAAATCGGTCTTCGCCTCGACGCCGTATTTCACATGGATGTTCGCGGCCCCGGTATCCTGACAGATCGGGCGCCGCCCGAGCGCGCACATCCGCGAATTGACGAGGATCTGCGCCATGGCCTGTTTCGCGCCGGGGTTTTCCTCGCGCTCCCAGGCGGCGGACATGGCGCGGACGAAGTCCTGCGGGTGGAAATACGAGATGTATTGCAGCGCTTCGGCGATGGAGGCGATGAGGTCGTCTTCGCGGATGACGGGCATGGCGGAGGGTTCCTGGCAGTGGATCACGTCTGTGCCGCCACCATCGCGATATTCGAGCGGCGCGACAACGGGGCTTTGTGGCATCTTCGGGGGTTTTTGGACGTCGCGGGGCCCCGCCTGCCGGGTGGGGCCGGATTGCGGGGTAACGGGCGGCGCATGTGATTTGCCCGGGACCATGCCGGCCAAGGGCAAGGCAGGCTGGTCCGACCGGCGGGCAGCAAGACAGAGGCCGCGCGGCGCGCTCAGGCGCTGAACATCACCGGCATCTCCGCCTCGCGCAGCAGGCCATGGGTCACCGCGCCGATCACGAAATCATAGGTGCGGGAATGGCCGTAAGCGCCGGTCACCACGAGGTCGGCGCCATGTTCGCGCGCATGCTCCATCAGGATCCGCGCGATGTCGGCGCCATGGCCGTGGCGATGCGCGGTTTCCGCCTTGAGCCCGTGCCGCGCCAGTGCTGTGGCGAGGTCGATGGCGTCATGGTCATGCAACGCGTCCCGGTTTCCGTCGACCCGCAGGATGCACACCTCGGCCCCGGGATCGGAGAGCGCGACCATGTCATGGGCCGCGCGGGCGGCCTCGCGGGTGTCGCTCCAGCCCAGAACGATGGAGCGGCCCACCGGCGGGCCGTCGAAATCGGGCGGCACGATCAGCACGGGCCGACCGCTTTCGCGGATCACGCGGGTCTGCGCATGGACCTGGTCGCCCCGGTCGATGGCCCGGTCCTCCTTCGGCATGATGACGAGATCGGCCGCATGGGCGCTTTCGATCATCCGGTCCGCGGCGGTGGTCGATTCGGCGCGCAGGCAGCGCCATTCGGCGGTGAAGGCGGCGCCTTCCGTATGGCGGCGAAACACCGCCTCGATCGCCTCGGCTTCCTCGTTCTGGCTGGCGTTGAAGGCGGCGAAGGTCGCGTCGGGCACATGCATGGCGATGCCGGGATAGACCAGCAGCGCCTCGATGGTGTGCAGACCGATCAGGTGCGCGCCATGCCGATCGGCCAGCGGGACCGCGCAGTTGAGGACCGCATCGGCGGTCTCATGGTTCATCAGGCAACAGAGCAGCGTTTTCATCACAGGCTCCTTCGCGGCTTCGGGCAGATGGCCCGCCGCACGATCACGGCTGCATTCCGCCGCACCGGATGACCCGGAGCGGCGCCGCTTTTCGGTCCATGCCCGCGGATCATCCGCGGTTGACCTTGATCTTCTGCACGAAGTTCCGCGCGCCGTCGGGCTTTGCGATCTTGAGCTTCAGAACGCCGTCCGTGAACGTCGCCTCGACCGCGCCGTCCTCGGGGGTGAAACCCAGCGGCATCTGCCGCCGGAACCGGCCGTAGCGCCGCTCGACCATGTGATAATCGGCGTCCTTCTGTTCGTGATCGCTGGATTTCTCGCCTTTCAGGGTCAGCACGTCGCCCGAGATCGAAATGTCGAGATTGTCCTCCTGCACGCCGGGCAGATCGGCGGTGATCTCCAGCGCGCCCTCGGTCTCCGCCACGTCGATGGCCGGGTAGGCGCCGGTGCCGATGGCGTCGAAGAAGCTGTCGGGCGACGCGAGGGGTTGCGTGCGGAAGCGCTCGAGAAGCTGGTTCATCTCGCGCTGCATCGCCTGGAAGAACGGCGCGGGCGCGAATGGTGCGACGCCGCGGGCCTTGGTCTCCGGGCCGGGGGCTTGGTCTGTGTCCATCTTGGTCTTCCTTTGTCTGCGGTGGGTCTGACGCGATGGAACCGTCTTAGCAAAAAGCCCGGCGCGCGCGTTGATCGCGATCAAGCAGCACGGCGATCGGGCAACGGAAAGCCGCCTTGAGCGCCACGAAAAAAGGCCCGGCGCTTGGTGGCCGGGCCTTGAGATTGCATGCGTGGTCGCGGGCGTCGCGGCGAAAGACCTAGTCGCAATCGCCGGTGGCAAGCGCCCTGAGCGCCGCCGGGCGCAGGAACACCACCCGGTGGATACCGTCGAGCGCGATCACCCGGCTCTTGCGCAACTGGCTCAGCACGCGGCTGACGGTCTCGGTCGTGAGCCCGAGGAAATCGGCGATATCGGCGCGACTCATCGGCAGGTCGACCCGGCGCTGACCGTCGCGATCCTGTCCCGTCCGTGCATCGAGCGCGATCAGAAAGGACGCGACCCGCTCTGCCGCGGATTTGCGCCCGAGCATCATGAAATGGTCCTGCATCGCGGCGATCTCGTGCAGCGCGGCCTCCATGAAGCGGGCGCGCAGGACCGGATCGCCGGTGGCGCAATCGATCTGCGTGATGCGGAAGGGTTGCAGCCGCACCAGCGACAGCGCTTCGCAATCGGTGTGGTGGCGGCCGTCGCAGGGAAAGCCCACGAGGTCGCCGGGCAGGCCGAAGGCGATGATCTGGCGCCGCCCGTCCTCCAGCAGGCGGTTGAGCGACACGACGCCCGCGACCACCTGGTAGATCCGCGTCACCGCGTCGCCTTCGCGGAAAAGATGCGCACCTGCGGCCAGCCGGGTTTCGGGCAGCGCGCAGGTCTCCGTCGGGAATTGGGCGAAATCGGCCATGTCCACGGCCTGGTTCGCATTTGTCACGTACATCGTCTCAGTCCCCCCAAAGGCTGCGAGAGGCAGACCTTTGCAAGCCGATGTCGCGGCGGTCCCCGGGGCGGTGTAACGGTTTGTATCAAAGTGTATCGCGCGGGGCTGGGACGGAGCGCTTGGCCGTCCGAAAGGGCGGTGCTGCATGCCCCGCGATCAATGCTGGCAGGGCCGCCCGCAAGGCGCTAGCCTGCGCCGCATGACAGCGCACACCATCCTTGTCGTGGACGACGATGCGGGGGTCCGCACGCTGCTTCGCGACGTCTTCGAAAGCGGCGGGTTTGCCGTCCTCGAGGCCGCCGACGGGGCCGCCGCGCTTGCCGCGCTGGAGCGCGGAGGCGTGCGCCTCGTGACGCTCGATCTGCAATTGGGATCGCGCGACGGGCTCGATGTGGCGAGCGAGATCCGCCAGCGCTCGGACGTGCCGATCGTGATGGTGACGGGACGCGATGACGTGGTCGACCGGGTGGTGGGGCTGGAGCTGGGCGCGGACGATTACATCACCAAGCCCTTCCATGTGCGCGAGGTCCTGGCCCGGGTGCGCAGCGTCCTGCGCCGTGCGGGCCAGCCCGAGGCGCCCGCCGATGCGGCATCGGGCACCATGCCCGGCCCGGTGGACGGCGCGGAGTCCGCCCCCGCCTTCGGCTTCGACGGGCTCAAGGCGATCCCGGACCGGTTCGAGCTGATCGACCGCGACGGCACGCGCTGCGACCTGACCAGCGGGGATTTCAAGCTGCTGTCGGCGTTCCTGCAGAATGCGGGCCGGGTGATGTCGCGCGACCGCCTGATGGACCTCATCGGCGGCGTGAGCTGGAGCCCCTATGACCGGACCGTCGACAACCAGGTCGCCCGGCTGCGCAAGAAGATCGAGCGCGATCCCGCCGATCCGCAGATCATCAAGACCGTGCGCGGCGTGGGTTACAGCTTCGCCGCCGAGGTGACGCGCCTTCAGCCCGATGCCGGGTCAAGCGCCGCCGCCAGCCGCCGCGCCAACGCGCCCTGATGATAGGGCTTGTGCAGGATCTCGAAGGCATCCGCGCCGGGCATCTGTTCCGAGACCACGTCGCTCGCATAGCCTGAAGTCAGGATCACCGGCATGTCGGGGAAGTCCGCGCGGATGCGCCGGGCCAGATCGAACCCCGAAAGCGTGCCCGGCATCACCACGTCCGACAGAACCGCGGACACCTTCAGACCGTCCTGCAGCATGCGCCAGGCGGCATCGCCGGTCTCGGCGATCTCGACCGCGTAACCGAGCGCGCCCAGCCGCTCCGCGGTGATGCGCCGGACATGCGGGCTGTCCTCGACCACGAGCACCCGCTCGCCCCGGCCCAGGGGCATCGACGGGTCCGCGTCGCCGCCGTGGCCCGGGCGGCTGGCCTCGGCGTCAGTGGGTAGCGCGGGCAGGTAAAGGCCGATCGCCGTGCCGTGCCCGGGCTCGCTGTAAAGCGTGATATGCCCGCCCGACTGCCGCACGAAGCCATGCACCATCGCGAGCCCGAGCCCGGTGCCGTGGCCCGGCGCCTTGGTGGTGAAGAAGGGCTCGAAGGCGCGGGCCTGCGCCTCTGCGGACATGCCGGTGCCGTCGTCGCTGACGAGGAGCCGCAGGTAATGGCCCGGCGCCACATGGGTCTCCTGCGCCATGTAGCTGTCGTCGATCTCGATCTCGTCGACCTGGAACAGGATGCGGCCGCCTTCGGGCATCGCGTCGCGGGCATTCACGGCGATGTTGACGATGGCGGATTCGAGCTGCACCGGGTCCACCTGCACATGCGGCAGGCCGGTGGGGCAGTCGACCCTGATCTCGTAGGTCTCGCCGAGGGTCTGGGACAGCAGGCGCGTGGTCTTCTGGCAGATGCGCCCGAGATCGACCGCTTCGGGCTTCAGGCTGCCCTTGCGCGCGAAGATCATCAGCTGGGCGGTCAGCCCCGCGCCGGTCTCCGCCGCTTCCATGGCCTGGGACAGGTAGCGCGCGGTGCGCGCATCCCCGGCGCTCGATTGCGCCAGTTCCAGATTGCCCATGATGACGGTCAGGATGTTGTTGAAGTCGTGGGTGATCCCGCCGGTCATCTGCCCCACCGCATCGAGCCGCATGCTGCGCGCGAGCGCGCTCTCGCTGGCGGCGCGGGCGGTCAGGTCGTGCAGGATCGCGACAAAGATCGGGTCGGGCCCCACCTTCGCCTCGCCTACCGACAGGTGCACCGGGAAGGTGCTGCCATCCTGCCGCTGCCCGGTCAGATCGCGCCCGATCCCGACGATGCGGGCGATGCCCGTTTCGCGATAGGCCGCCATGTAGCCTTCATGAGCGGAGGCCTGTTCCCGGGGCATGAGCATGGCCACGTTCCGCCCGACCAGCGCCTCGGGCGGGTAACCGAAGAGCGTATGGGTGGCGTGGTTGGCGCGCAGGATCCTGCCCTGCGCATCCGCGACGATGATCGCGTCGACCGCGGCATCCAGGATGGCGCTCAGGATTTCGCTGTCGGCGGCTTGGGGCAACGGGACCTCCGGTCGGGGATGCGCGCGGGCGCGGCGCGATTAGAGCCGAAGCTCAGGGCGGTGACAAATACTCCGTCAGATCGCTGAGGGTGACCACACCCACGAGGCGGCCTTCCTCCTGCGTGACGAGGAACTTGTGCTGCCCGGTTTCGGTGATGAGAGTGAAGACCTCCGCCAGCCGCATCGGCGCGCTGAGCACATGATCGGCGCGGGTCTCGACGAAGACATCGTTGGCCCGCGTGCTGGCCCAGTGCTCGCGGTCGATGGCCGCGACCATGCGGCGGTCGAGCCGGCCCAGCAGGACCCCGTCCTCGACCACCGGCAGCACCCCGCATCCGCGGCCGAGGATCACCCCGTCGATCACCCGCGCCAGCGTCATGTCGGGCGAGATGCAGACCGGATCGCGCGTCATAACGCCGCCCACGGTTGCGGCCCGCGGAGGCGGCGGAGGGGGCGGATGCGGAAACGCGCGCCAGCGGCGCATGAACGTGGACAGGGACATCGCGGCACCCGATGTGAAGGCCGTCATCCTAGCGCGCGGCGGCGCGCCCGGCTTGATCTTGCGCAAGCAAAACGGCGCGCGGGGCAGGGGACGGCCAGCCCGGCCCCTGCGCTTGATCGCGGTCAAGATGCCCGGCGGCGCGGTGTCGTAAGGCAGGTCGATGGTCCTGCCCGCGACATCCCTGCCGATCAGCCTTGTCGTCTTCGCCCTCGCGGCGGGCGTGGTCTGGATGACGGGCGCGCGCCTTGCCTATCTCGCCGATACCCTGTCCGAACGGCTGCGGCTGGCCTCGTCGCTGGTGGGTCTCCTGTTCCTGTCGCTCGCCACCTCGCTGCCGGAGGTGGCGACGACGCTGTCGGCGGCGGCGCGGCAGGACAGCGATCTGGTGCTGAACAACCTCTTCGGGGGCATCGCGCTGCAGACGGCCATCCTCGCGGCGGCGGATTTCCGGGTGGGCCGCGCGATCACCAGCTTTCCGCGCAAGGCCAACCACGCGCTCGAGGCGACGCTCGTGGTCCTGCTGCTGTCGCTGACGCTGATCTTCACGATCCTCGGCGACCGGGTGAGCGTTGCGGGGGCGGGGCTCGGCAGTGCGCTCGTGGCGCTGGCCTATCTCGGGGCCGTGGCGCTGTTGCGGCGCTATGACGACAAGTCGGACTGGGTGCCGGTGGACCTGCCCGATCCCGAACCGCTGCCGTTCCCGGCGCCGACCGGGCTGCATCTGGACAGCAACCGCGCGCTGGGCCTGCAGGTGGTGCTGGCCTGCGCGCTCATCCTCGTCTTCGGGCTGCTGCTGGTCGTCTTCGCCGCGCGGATCGCGGAGCAATCGGGGCTCGGCGCGAGCTTCATCGGGGTGACGCTGCTGGCTGCGGCCACCTCTCTGCCGGAGCTCACGACGAGCCTGACCGCCGTGCGGATCGGCGCCTACACGCTGGCCATCTCGAACATCTTCGGCAGTAACCTCATCATGGTCGTGCTGGTCTTTCCCGCCGATCTCATGGTCGGCGGCGCGCCGATCCTGAACCAGGCCTCGGCCACGGTGCGGCTGTCGCTGTGTTTCGGGATCCTCGTGACCGCGCTCTACATCGTGGGCATGATCGTGCGGCGGAAGCCCCGGATCGGAGCGGCGGGGCTCGATTCGATCCTCGTGCTTTTGGGCTTCGCGGGCAGTCTCTGGGCCTATTACCTCGTGCGCTGAGCGCGCAGATGCCATCCGGTCTTGACGAGTTCCGGCACCACCAGCAGCGGCAGCGCGAGCGCCAGGATCAACTGCCATTCCGCCCAGCCGATGGGCACGGTGTGCAGCAGTACCTGCAGCGGCGGCCAGTAGACGGCCAGCGCCTGCATCCCCATCGTCGCCGTCAGCGCAAGCAGGAGCAGCGGGTTCGACAGCCAGCCGATGCGCCAGCAGGGCGCGTGCAGCGAGCGGAAGGCGAAGACGCTGACCTTTTCGAAGACCACCATGCCGGTGAAGGCGGCGGTGCGGGCCAGCTCGACGCCGTGTTCCTGCAGCGAGAAGAACAGCCACAGGCTGGCCGAGCCGGAATAGAGCCCGAAGAGCGCGATCGTGCCGATCCCCGCCCAGCCGAGAATCGGGGCGTCGCGGCCGCGCGGCGGCTCTTCCATGTGGTCCGGTTCGGCCTTCTCGAGCCCGAGCGCCACAGCGGTCACCCCGTCGGTCACGAGGTTCATCCAGAGGATCTGCGTCGCCAGGAAGATCAGCGGCCCGCCAAGGGCGATATTGACCACCAGTGCCACGATCTCACCGGCATTGGAGGACAGGAGATAGCGCACGAACTTGCGGATATTGGCGAATTGCCGACGCCCTTCGCCGATGGCGGCGACGATGGTGGCGAAATTGTCGTCGAGCAGGACGAGATCGGCCGCCTCCCGCGCGACATCGGTGCCGCGGATGCCCATGGCGACGCCGATATCGGCCTGTTTCAGCGCGGGCGCGTCGTTCACCCCATCGCCGGTCATCGCGACGATCTGCGCGCGCGATTGCAGCGCCCGGACGATGCGCATCTTCTCGGCAGGGCGCGTGCGGGCGAAGAGGATGTCGTGTTCGAGCCTGCGGGCCAGCTCCGCATCGGACAGCGCCTCGAGGGCATCCCCGGTTAGCGTCTCGGCGGGGGCGAGCCCCACCTGGTCGGCGATGGCGCGCGCGGTGACCGGGCTGTCGCCCGTCACCATCAGGACCCGGATCGCCGCCGACCGGGCCTGCCCGATGGCGGCCTGCACCTCGGCCCGGGGCGGGTCGATCAGGCCCACGAGGCCCAAGAAGGTCATGCCGGCCTCCTCGGCGGCGATCTTGTCGGTTTCGCGGTCGGCGAGCGCGATCACCCGCAGGCCGCGTTCGGCCATGCCCTCATAGGCCGCGCGCATGGCCGCGCGGTCCGCATCGGTCATCTCGCGGGCCTCCGCGCCGTCGCGGACCCGGGTCGAGACCGCGCTCACCGCCTCCGGCGCGCCCTTCATCAGCAGCCGCAGCCCGCCCGCGTCGCGCACCACCACGCTCATGCGTTTGCGGTCGCTGTCGAAGGGGATCTCGGCAAGGATCGCGCCCTCGGGCGGGACCGGCTGCCAGCCCTTGTAGGCCAGCGTCACCAGCGCCGCTTCGGTGGGCGCGCCCGCCATGGTCCAGCCCGACGGGCCGCGGGTCAGCCGGGCATGGGTGCAGCCGATGGCCACCCGCAGGAGATCCGCCAGCACGGGGTCGTCGGTGACCCGAATGCGCGCGCCGTCGCGGGCGATATGACCGGTCGGATCGTAGCCGGTGCCCGTCACCGTGTAGCGCTGCGCGGGCGTCCAGATATCGGTCGCGGTCATCTTGTTCTCGGTCAGCGTGCCGGTCTTGTCGGTGCAGATCACCGAGGCCGCGCCCAGCGTCTCGATGGCCTGCAGACGGCGGGCGAGGGCGTGCTGGCGCACCATCGCCGCCGCCCCGAGCGCAAGCGTGATGGTGACCACCGCGGGCAGCCCCTCGGGCACGATGGCCACGGCCAGCGACAGGCCGGTCATCAGCATCTCGGTCATGTCGCGTCCGAGCGCGAGGCCCAGAAGAGCAATGCCCGAGGCGATGGCGAGGGCGGCGAGGCCCAGCTGCGTCGCAAGCCGCCCAAGATGCCGTTCGAGATGGGTCTTGTGCTGGGCCGTGCCGCCGGTCAGACCGGCGATCTGGCCGAATTCCGTGGCCGCGCCGGTCGCGGTGACCTCCGCCTCCGCACGGCCCGCCACGATAGCGGTGCCCGAGAACACCACCGACGACGGGGCGCCCTTGCTGACCGGCACCGATTCGCCCGTCAGCACGCTTTCGTCGACGCGCAGCGACACGCTTTCGTCGAGGGTCGCATCGGCGGGGACCGTATCGCCCGTCTCCAGAAGGATGAGATCGCCCGGCACCAGCTCGCGCGCCGGGATCACCTCTTCGCGCCCCTCGCGGATCACCGTCGCCTTGGGCGCCATGAGCGAGCGCAGCGCGGCGAGTGCCGTCTCTGCGCGCCATTCCTGCACGAAGCCGAGCGCTGCGTTCAGCACCACCACAAGCCCGATGGCGGCGGCGTCGATCCGTTCGCCCAACACCAGCGCGACCGCGGCGGCGATCACCAGAATCAGGATCAGGAAACTCGAGAATTGCCGCGCAAGGATCGTCCAGGGCCCCGCGACCGACGGGTCGGGCAGGGCGTTCCAGCCCGCCTTCGCCCGCCGCGCCGCCACCTCCGCGGCGCTCAGCCCCTGTCTGCCCGTCGCCTGCACCGCGCACTCCGATTCCGCCTGTTGCCGGGGCAGAGTAGCGGGGCGCGCCGGACATGCCCCATGATCGGGATCAATAAAACCCGCGCCGGCCTTCTCGAGACCGCGTGCGTCACTGGCGCGCGGTCCGCCGCCGATGGCGGATCATTTGATCCCGATCATATCGCCCGGGCGCGGCCTTGCTCAGGATGGCCCCGCATCAGGCTATCTGGAGGGCCCGCAAATGACCGACGCCGAGGACGATGTCGCCCAAACCCTCGGGATTTCCGGGACCGGTGCGCGCCGTCGGCGGTGGCGCATCGGTCTTGCGGCACTCGCGGTGATCCTGCTGGGGGGCCTCGGCGCCTTCGTCCTGACGCGCGGCGGTCCGGAGGTGGATTACCTGACTGCGCCGGTCGCGCGCGGGGATTTCGACGTGATCGTGTCGGCCACCGGGACGGTCGAGCCCACCAACCTCGTTGAGATCTCGAGCGAGCTTTCCGGCACGCTCGACAAAGTGCATGTGGATTACAACGACACCGTCGAGGTGGGCTCGGTGCTCGCGACGCTCGACACCACCAAGCTCGAGGCGCAGCTTGCGGTCAGCCGGGCGTCGCTCGATGCCGCGATCGCCCGGGTGGCGATGGCGCAGGCGACCCTGACCGAGGCGCGCGACGCCTTCGAGACCGCGCAGAGCCTTGAGGCGCGCGGCGTGACCTCGCACCAGACCTTCGTACGCGAGCAGGCGCGCTTCATCCGCGCGCAGAGCGAACTGCAATCGGCCCAGGCCGAGGTCGCGCTCGCCGAGGCCAATCTCGATCTGTACCAGGCGGAATACGACAAGGCCTGCATCTGTTCGCCGGTCGCGGGCACCGTGCTGAACCGGGCCGCCGATCCGGGCCAGATCGTGGCCTCGGCGCTCTCGGCGCCGATCCTCTTCACGGTCGCCGAGGACCTGCGCCAGATGGAGCTGCGCGTCGATGTGGACGAGGCCGATATCGGGCGTGTGCAGGTCGGTCAGCAGGCGGTCTTCACCGTCGATGCCTATGACGACCGTCGCTTTCCCGCCGAGATCGTGACAATCCGCTTCGCGCCCGAAACGGTGGACGGCGTGGTCACCTACAAGGCGGTGCTGACCATCGACAACGCCGATCTCGCGCTGCGCCCGGGCATGACCGCGACCGCCGACATCATCGTGGCCGAGGTGCGCGACGCGCTGACCGTGCCCGATGCCGCCCTGCGCTATGCCCCGCCCGACGCGGAGGCCGACGCGGCCCAATCGAAGAACCGCAGCGGGCTTCTGGGCATGCTGATCCCCGAGGCCGAGGATGGGCGGACGGGGCGTGCGGATGGCCGCACGGTCTGGGTGCTGGACGCGGACGGCCCCCGCGAAGTGCCGGTGACGCCGGGCCTGAGCGACGGACGGGTCACGCAGATCCTCGATGGCGCACTCTCGGCGGGGGACCGTGTGATCACGGATCGGCTCGATGGCTGAGCGGGCGGGACAGGCGCGGGCGCCGCTCATCGAGCTCGAGGGCATCACGCGCATCTACGGGCAGGGCGCGGCGGAGGTGCGCGCGCTCGACGGGATCGACCTGACGATCCGGGAGGGGGAATTCGTGGCGATCATGGGGCCCAGCGGTTCCGGCAAGTCCACGGCCCTGAACGTGATCGGGTGCCTCGACCGGCCCAGCGGCGGGCATTATCGCTTCTGCGGCACCGAGGTCGCGACGCTGACCCGCGACCAGCGCGCGCTTCTGAGGCGGCATTACCTCGGCTTCGTGTTCCAGGGCTACAACCTCCTGCCGCGGATGAGCGCGCTGCAGAACGTCGAATTGCCGCTGATCTACAAGGGTCTCAAGCGCGCCGAGCGCAATCGCGCCGCCATGGCCGCCCTGCGCCACATGGGACTCGGGGACCGGGCGCATCACGACCCATCGGAGCTGTCGGGCGGGCAGCAGCAGCGCGTGGCCATCGCCCGGGCGCTGGCGGGCCGCCCGCGCGTGATGCTGGCCGACGAGCCCACCGGCAACCTCGACACCAAGCGCTCGATCGAGATCATGGAGGTGCTGACCGCGCTCAACCGCGAGGAGGGACTGACCATCGTCATGGTCACCCATGAAGACGACATGGCGGCCTTCGCCGACCGCCTGATCTGGATGGTGGACGGCCGGATCGCGAGCGACGGCCCGATGGGCAAGGCGGCCTGAGATGCTGTGGGAAACCATCCGCCTCGCGCTTCAGGCCATCCTGCGCCACGCCACGCGCTCCTTCCTGACGGTGCTGGGCGTGGTGATCGGCGTGGGCGCCGTGATCGCCATGGTCACCGTCGGGCAGGGTTCGGCCGATCAGGTCACCGCGGATGTGGAGAAGCTGGGCGCGAACACGCTGATGGTGCTGCCGGGCGAGGACCCGCTGGGCGGCGGTCCGCCGGGCACCGCGCTGAAGATGTTCACCCTGCGCGACAACAACGCGCTCGAAGAGCAGCTGTCGGTCGTGCGCGTCTCCGCCCCGATCAGCCAGATGCGCGCCCGCGTCGTCTTCGGCAACGAGAACCGCCGCACCGACGTGGTGGGCACCGACAACCGCTATTTCGAGGCGGCGCAATGGGAATTCGCGCTGGGCCGGCCCTTCACCGCCGCCGAGCTGCAATCGGGCCGCCCGGTCTGCGTCATCGGCGAGACCGTGCGCGACACGCTGTTCGGCCGCGCCGACCCGATCGGGCAGAGCCTGCGCGCCAAGACGCTGTCCTGCGAGGTGGTGGGGCTTCTGCGGTCCAAGGGCGCGTCGACCTTCGGCACCGATCAGGACGATTTCGTCATCATGCCGCTGCGGACCTTCCAGCGCCGGATCGCGGGCAACAGCGATGTCTCGGTGCTGTTCGCGGCGATCCGCGAGGGCGTCGATACCGAGCGCGCGGCGCGCGAGATCGAGGCGCTGATGCGCCAGCGCCGCCGCATCGGCGCCGCCGAAGAGGACGATTTCGACGTGATCGACATGAAGCAGGTGGCCTCGATGCTGGCCGGCATCACCGACATCCTGACCGGCCTTCTGGCGGCGGTCGCCATGGTCAGCCTGCTGGTGGGCGGGATCGGGATCATGAACATCATGCTCGTCTCGGTCACCGAGCGCACGCGCGAGATCGGCATCCGCCTCGCGGTCGGCGCCGAGGCCCGGCAGGTGCTGATGCAGTTCCTCGTGGAGGCGGTGGTGCTGTCGCTCGTGGGCGGGCTGATCGGCGTGATCGCGGGGCTCGGCATGGGGTATCTGGGCGCGCGGGCGCTGTCCGTGCCCTTCGCGCCCGATCCGCTGATCGTGCTCGTGGCCTTTGCGTTTTCGGCCGGCGTGGGGGTGATCTTCGGCTATTTCCCGGCCCGCCGCGCGGCGCGGCTCGACCCGATCGAGGCGCTCAGGCATGAATGACAGGCTTCGGTACCGGCATCCGCTGCGGTGTCTTTGGGTCGCGCTGCTGCTGATGCTGCTGCCGCTGCTGGCCTCGGCTGCATCCGCCGCCGAGGCAGGCGCGTTCCAGCGGCTGCTCGACCGGCACGGGATCGACTACCAGGTGCCCGCGACCGGCAAGGCGATCCTCGTCAACATCCCCGCCTATGAGCTTGTCGCCTTCGAGGACGGCGCGCCGATCCTGCGCAGCCGCGTGATCGTCGGCACGCCCTGGACCCGGACGCCCCTGCGCGAGACCGAGACCAGCGTCGTGCGTTTCCGCCCCACCTGGCGGCCGACGCCGTCGATGGTGGCCAGCGGCGAATGCGCCGATTACGTGCGCCCGCCGGGCGAGGACAATCCGCTGGGCCTCGCGGCGGTGCGGCTGGAGCCGGGCTTCCTGGTCTATCTGCACGACACCAACCGGCGCGACCTCTTCGCGCAGGACGACCGCGCGCTGTCGCATGGCTGCGTGCGGGTGCAGGACTGGGACCGGCTGATCGCGTGGCTGCTGGACATGCCTCTGGCGGAGGTGCATCGCCACGCGAGCACCGGCGGAACCCATGATGTCGCCGTGCCGGGCGTGCCCGTCAGCCTGAACTACCTGCGCCGCTTTCCGGACGCCGAGGGGCGCATCCTCTGTCACCCGGATATCTACGGAAAGGATCCTGCGGGCTGCTGACGAAGGATGCGGGCCAGGGGCCGAGGTCGGGCGGTGCGCGCCGGGCAGGGTCGGTGCGAGACGGCGCCGATCTGAGACCGTGACGGCAGCACCGCGCGATCAGGATTTCGGTTTGCCGCGCGTCTTGCGCACGTAAAGCTCCATCCGATGATGCACGATCTCGTAGCCCATGGAGGCCGCGAGCGCGTCCTGCAGGGCCTCGATTTCCTCGGACTGGAACTCGACCACCTCGCCGCTGTCGACGTCGATCATGTGGTCGTGATGGTCGAGATCGGCATGTTCGAACCGGGCGGTGTCGCCCTCGAATTGCAGCCGCTGGATGACTCCGTGTTCCTCTAGCGCCGACAGCGTGCGGTAGACCGTCGACAGCGAGATGCCGGGCACCGCATCCGCCGCGCGGCGATGCAGCTCCACCGCGTCGGGATGGTCCTCGGACTGGGCGATGATATCGACCAGTGCGGCGCGCTGGCGGGTGATCCGGATGCCCGAATCCCGCAGCGCCTGGGTGAATTTTTCGGCCAATGCATCGCTGTCGCTCATAGGGTCTGAATGCACAAAGCGGCGGCAGGCATCAAGGGCTTTGTTGCGAATCGTTCGCAACTGACTTGACAGTTGCAAATCATTCCTAAATGCATAACGCAGACACCCGGCGCGGGATGGACCGCGCCGTCCAACAGACAGAGGAGACCCGCATGTTCCGCCGACCGACGCTTCCGGCCGTTTTCGTGACCGCGCTTGCCGCCAGCTGGGGCGCAGGCCCCGCCCTGGCCGAAGACAGGATGAAGGTCGTCACCACCTTCACGGTGCTGGCGGACATGGCCGCGAACGTGGCGGGGGATGCGGCCGACGTGGTGTCGGTCACCAAGCCCGGCGCGGAAATCCACGGCTACGAGCCCACGCCGCAGGACATCGTGCGCGCGCTCGATGCCGATCTGGTGCTGTGGAACGGTCTCAATCTCGAGCTGTGGTTCGAACAATTCCTGTCGAACCTGCGCGACGTGCCGTCGGTCACCCTGTCGGACGGGATCGATCCGATCTCCATCTCCAGCGGCTCCTACGAGGGGATGCCCAACCCGCATGCCTGGATGGGGCTCGACAACGCGCTGATCTATATCGACAACATCGCCGCGGCCTTCGCCGAGCAGGATCCCGACAACTCCGAGACCTATGCCGCCAATGCGGATGCCTACAAGGTCCAGTTGCGCGCGGCGATCGAGCCCCTGCGCGCGCGGATCGAAACCATTCCCGAAGACCAGCGTTGGCTTGTCACATGCGAGGGCGCGTTCAGCTACCTCGCGCGGGATTTCGGCATGAAGGAACTCTATCTCTGGCCCATGAACGCCGACCAGGTCGGCACGCCGCAACAGGTGCGCGCGGTGATCGATGGGGTGCGCGAGAACGATATTCCCGTGGTCTTCTGCGAAAGCACCGTCAGCACCGCGCCGGCCGAACAGGTGGCGCGGGAGACCGGCGCGGCATTCGGCGGCGTCCTCTATGTCGACAGCCTGAGCGTCCCGGACGGTCCGGTGCCGACCTATCTCGACCTGTTGCGCGTCACCGCGACCACTGTGGCCGACGGGCTTACGCAGGCCGCCACGAATTGAAACGTCGTTGAAATGAACCCGGAAGGACATGAGGCATCGAACGCGCCATGAAACATGAAACGCCCGATATCGACGCGGCAAGCATCGCGCTTCGCGTGCCGGAGCGTGACACCGGGCCGCGCGACACGACCCAGGGCGCGGCGGGGATTTCCGTGCGCGACGTGACCGTGACCTACCGCAACGGGCACACGGCGCTTTGGGATGCCACCTTTGACGTGCCGCGCGGCTCGATCACGGCGATCCTCGGGGTCAACGGCGCGGGCAAGTCCACGCTCTTCAAGGCGCTGATGGGCTTCGTGCCCGTGGCGCGCGGCGAGATCGCGCTGATGGGGCACCCGGTGGGCGATGCGCTGAAACGCAACCTCGTGGCCTACGTGCCGCAGGCCGAGGAGGTCGATTGGGACTTCCCGATCCTTGTCGAGGACGTGGTGATGATGGGCCGCTACGGCCATATGGGCTTTTTCCGCCGGGCGCGTGCGGCCGACCGCGCGGCGGTCGATGACGCGCTCGACCGGGTGGGCATGACCGAGTTCCGCCACCGCCAGATCGGCGAGCTGTCGGGCGGGCAGCGCAAGCGCGTCTTCCTCGCCCGGGCACTGGCACAGGAAGGGCGGGTGATCCTGCTCGACGAGCCCTTCACCGGGGTCGACGTGAAGACCGAGGAACGGATCATCGCGCTCTTGCGCGAATTGCGCGACGAGGGCCGGGTGATGCTGGTCTCCACGCACAATCTCGGCACGGTGCCGGAGTTCTGCGACCGCACCGTCCTCATCAAGGGCACGGTGCTCAATGCCGGGCCGACCGAGACGACCTTCACACGGCCCAAGCTCGAAGAGGCCTTCGGCGGCGTCCTGCGGCAGGTCACGCTGGGGCTCGGGGCCACCGAGTGATCCAGATGCTGCTGGAGCCCTTCACCTATGGCTACATGACCAACGCGATCTGGGTCTCGGCCCTGGTCGGCGGGGTCTGCGCCTTCCTGTCGGCCTACCTGATGCTGAAGGGCTGGTCGCTCATCGGCGACGCGCTGTCCCATTCGGTCGTGCCGGGCGTCGCGGGCGCCTACATGCTGGGACTGCCCTTCGCGCTGGGCGCGTTCATCTCGGGCGGGCTCGCGGCGGGGGCGATGCTGTTCCTCTCCGAGCGGTCCGGGCTGAAGCCCGATGTCATCATCGGCATGATCTTCACCTCGTTCTTCGGGCTCGGGCTGTTCATGGTCTCGGTGAGCCCGGTTTCCGTTTCGGTGCAGACCATCACCATGGGCAATATCCTCGCGATCACGCCCGAGGACACGCTGCAGCTTGCCATCATCGGCGTCGTGTCGCTGGCGATCCTGACGCTGAAATGGCGGGACCTGATGGTGACCTTCTTCGACGAGACCCATGCCCGCGCCATCGGCCTGCGCCCCGATCTGCTGAAGGGGCTGTTCTTCGTGCTGCTGTCGGCGAGCGTCGTGGCCGCGATGCAGACCGTGGGCGCGTTTCTGGTCATCGCCATGGTTGTGACGCCCGGGGCCACGGCCTACCTGCTTTGCGACCGGTTCGAGCGGCTGATCGTGACCTCGGTGGCGATCGGTGCGGGCACCAGCTTCGTCGGTGCTTACCTGAGCTATTTCCTCGACGGGGCGACGGGCGGCGTGATCGTCACGCTGCAGACGCTGATCTTCCTCGCCGCCTTCGTCTTCGCCCCGAAATACGGGCGGCTCGCCTCGCGCCGCCGGGCGGCCGAGGGCCTCTCGCGGGAGGGCACCGCATGAGCGCCGAAGCCCTTCTCCTGCCGTTCCAACTGCCCTTCATGCAGAACGCCTTCCTGATCTGCCTCGTAGTGTCGGTGCCCACGGCGCTTTTGTCGTGCTTTCTCGTGACCAAGGGCTGGGCGCTGATGGGCGACGCGGTTTCCCACGCGGTGCTGCCGGGGATCGTGCTGGCCTATGTCGCGGGCATTCCGCTGCTGATCGGGGCCTTCGCGGCGGGGATGACCTGCGCGGTGGCGACCGGATACCTTGCGGGCAACAGCCGGGTGAAGCAGGACACGGTGATGGGCGTCGTCTTCTCCGGCATGTTCGGGATCGGCATCGTCATGTATGTCTCCATCGAGACCAACGCGCATCTCGATCACATCCTCTTCGGCAACATGCTGGGAATCGAAGCGGACGAGCTTTGGACCGCGCTCGCCATCGCGGTCGTCGTCGCGGGCGGGCTGCTGCTGCGCTGGCGCGATCTCATGCTGCATGCCTTCGATCCGGCCCAGGCCCATGCGGCGGGTCTGCCGGTGGCTTGGCTGCATTACGGATTGCTGGCGGCGATTTCGCTGACCATCGTGGCGACGCTCTCGGCGGCGGGGCTGATCCTGTCGATCGGGCTTCTGATCGCGCCCGGGGCCATTGCCTTTCTCACCGTGCGGACGTTCCGCGCGATGCTCTGGGTGTCGGTCGCGGTCTGCATGGGGGCGATGAGCCTCGGGACCTATCTGAGCTTCTTTCTCGACAGCGCGCCTGCGCCGACCATCGTGCTGATCCTCTCGGCGCTTTTCGTGATGGCCTTTCTGCGTCGCCAGGTGACGACCCGCCGCGCCAGCCTGCGCGCGCGCGAGGCCGTGGCGGATTTGCCCGGCTGAACGCCTTTGCCCGCGCGCCGCTTGACTTTGCACGGGCAAGACGCCATGTGTCCCCCATCGCCGCGCTGCCGCGTGAGCTAGCCGCGCCCTTCCGTCATGACCGACGACCAGTGCGCACCCGGCGATACGACATCTCCAGTTCCCCATCACGCAGGGTTCCTGATGCGACGGCCAGAGCCGCGGGAAACGCCCGTGTCTTGTGAGGCCGCGCTTGACCCCACGTGCGCCGCAACCCTGCGGTCATGACCATGCACGGTCTGCCCCGGGAACCGGGATTCGGGCCTTGCGGCTTAAAGGATATCCTTTGTTCGATTTCGACATGCTCGGCCTCGCGCCGGCCCTCAACACCGCCCTTCAAAACAACAAACTGACGGAACCGACGCCGATCCAGAACAAGGCCATTCCGCTGGCGCTGGAAGGCCATGACATTCTGGGTCTCGCCCAGACCGGCACCGGCAAGACGCTGGCCTTCGGCCTGCCGCTGATCGACCACCTGCTGGCCGAGCCCGGCAAGCCCGAGCCGAAGCAGGCCAAGGCGCTGATCCTCGCGCCCACGCGCGAGCTGGTGAACCAGATCGCCGACAGCCTGCGCAGCCTCTCGCGCGAGACCCGCATCAAGGTCGCGACCGTGGTCGGCGGCCAGTCGATCAACCGCCAGATCTCCACCCTGTCGCGTGGCACCGACATCCTGGTCGCCACGCCCGGACGGCTGATCGACCTGATGGACCGCCGCGCGGTCGATCTCTCCTCGGTGCGCCATCTGGTCCTCGACGAGGCGGACCAGATGCTCGACATGGGCTTCATCCACGCGCTGCGGAAGATCGCGCCGAAGCTCGGCACGCCGCGCCAGACCATGCTGTTCTCGGCCACCATGCCGAAGCATATGGAGGAGCTTGCGGGCGCCTACCTGACCAACCCGCGCCGCGTGCAGGTCGCCCCTCCGGGCAAGGCCGCCGACAAGGTCACCCAATCGGTGCAATTCGTCGAGAAGGGCGCGAAGCCCGGACGCCTGCGGGACATCCTGTCGAATGACCGCGATGCCCTGACGCTCGTCTTCGCGCGCACCAAGCACGGCGCCGAGAAGCTGATGAAAGGCCTTGTGGCCGACGGCTTCAACGCCGCCTCGATCCACGGCAACAAGAGCCAGGGCCAACGCGACCGCGCCATCAAGGCGTTCCGCGACGGCACGATCAACATCCTCGTGGCGACCGACGTGGCCGCCCGCGGGATCGACATTCCGGGCGTGGCCTATGTCATCAACTACGAATTGCCGGACGTGCCGGACAATTACGTGCACCGGATCGGACGGACCGCGCGGGCGGGCCGCGAGGGCGAGGCGATCGCCTTCTGCTCGGCCGAAGAGGTGGAACTGCTCGAGCAGATCGAGAAGGTCATGAAGACCGAGATCCCCGTGGGTCACGGCACGCGGCCTGCGGCCATCCCGGGCGCCAAGCCCGGCGGTCGGCGCGGTGGCGGCGGCAATCGCGGCGGCGGCGGTGGCCGGGGTCGCGGCGGCAATATGCATGGCGCGGCCAAGGCGGCACCGGGCGGCGCACCGAAGAAGCATCGTCCGCGCCGGCGCAAGGCGGCATAAGGATCGCGAAGAGGCCTCGAACCAAGTTCGGGGCCTTTTCATTTGCAGTCTGACCTTAGGGACGTTGCGCGATCTGCCATGCGCCGAATGGTGTTGCGCCTGCCCGCGGGATGGCGCTGCAACCGTCGAACGGGCGCGCTTCATGCCAGCCGTATCCGCCTGCAGACCGAACGTCGCGCTTGCGTTGGCAAAGCGCCAGCCCGTCGCGCCGAAGGCGTACCGCCGCCACGAGATGCGCACCTTTGGTGCGCCGGAGCGGGCAGGCGCTGGGCGCGGCGGCTGCAAGCGGCCTTGATCCCGCGCCCGGGCATATCGACCATACGACGCTGCGGCCACCCAGCGACCGCCTGCCGCAGCCTTTCCGCTTGCCGGTCCCCGTGCGCGAACATACCATGAACAACATGGCAAAGCGCTCTCTCTCCGAAAAGCTCGCGATTCTGTCGGACGCGGCGAAATACGATGCCTCCTGCGCTTCCTCGGGCGGGGAGCGGCGGGATTCGCGCGACGGCAAGGGCCTCGGGTCCTCGGGCGGGGCGGGCATCTGCCACGCCTATGCGCCGGACGGGCGTTGCATCAGCCTGCTGAAGATCCTGATGACCAACTTCTGCATCTACGACTGCGCCTATTGCATCAACCGCGCCTCCTCGCGCGTCGAACGCGCGCGCTTCTCGGTCGAGGAAGTCGTGCATCTCACCATCGAATTCTACCGCCGCAACTACATCGAGGGGCTGTTCCTGTCCTCCGGCATCATCCGCTCGCCCGATGACACCATGGCCGACATGGTCCGCATCGCCCGCAAGCTGCGCGAGGAGGAGGGCTTTCGCGGCTATATCCACCTCAAGACGATCCCCTCCGCCAGCCAGGAGTTGATCGACGAGGCGGGCAAATGGGCCGACCGGCTGTCGATCAATATCGAGTTGCCGACCGAACAGAGCCTGAAGTCGCTCGCCCCCGAGAAGGACGCCCGCAACATCAAGCAATCCATGGCCGATGTGCGCTTGAAGCGCGAGGAAAGCCGGGCAGGCAAGAGCTGGCGTGGCAAGCGACCCGCGCGCTTCGCCCCGGCGGGCCAGTCGACGCAGGTGATCGTCGGGGCCGATCTGGCCGATGACCGCACCATCCTGACGCAAAGTTCGGACCTTTATGCCAGCTACGGGCTGTCCCGCATCTATTATTCCGCCTTCTCGCCCATCCCGGACCCCGCGAAGGCGCTGCCGATCAAGCCCGCGCCGCTGATGCGCGAACATCGCCTGTATCAGGCCGATTGGCTGCTGCGGTTTTATGACTTCCGGGTCGAGGAGATCGGGGGCGCGTCGGGCATGCTCGATCTCGACCTCGATCCCAAGACCGCCTGGGCGGTGGCGCATCGCGAGCATTTCCCCGTCGATATCAACCGCGCCCCGCGCGAGGCGCTGCTGCGCGTGCCGGGCTTCGGCACCAAAACGGTCAACCGGCTGCTGGCGGCGCGGCGGCGGGGGCTCGTGCGCTACGAGCATTTGGCCGCCATGGGGGCCATCGTGAAGCGCGCCAAGGCCTTCATCATCGCCCCCGGCTGGGCCCCGCGCGGGCTTCTGGAGGAAGAGCACCTGCGCGCGCGATTCGCCGCACCCGCCGAGCAACTTTCGCTCTTCTGATGCACGAGGTCGTCCTGCCCCGGATCGGCACGGTATCGGCCTGGCGGGCCGAGGCGCGCAAGCTCGCCCGCGCCGGCGTTCCACCCGAGGCAGTCCTGTGGCGGCGCGGCGGGGCCGCACCGGATCTCTTCGCTGGTGCGCCGCTGCAGGCCGAGGCGGCCCCGCGCGAGATCCGGGTATCGAAGGCCGCCATCGACGGGATTGAAAGCGCGCTGTACCACTCCGACCCCGAACGCTTCGCCCGCGCCTATCGCACCGTGCTGCGCCTCAGCGTGGGGCAGGCGGTCTGGGGCGACCGCAGCGATCCGGACATCGCGAAGCTCCTGGCCCAGGGCAAGGCCATCGGGCGCGACGTGCACAAGATGCACGCCTTCGTGCGTTTCCGCGAGGTGGCGGGTCAGGGCCCCCGCCGGGCCTTCGCGGCGTGGTTCGAGCCCGAGCATCCGTGCCTCGAACGCGGCGCGCCCTTTTTCGCCAAACGCTTCGGCGACATGGATTGGGTGATCGCGACGCCCGATCTGACCGCGCGCTTCGAGGAGGGCACACTGAGCTTTGAGGAGACGCGCGCGCCCGACCGCCCGCCCGAGGACGCGACCGAGGATCTCTGGCGCACCTATTACGCGTCGATCTTCAACCCCGCCCGGGTGATGGTGAAGGCGATGTGCGCCGAGATGCCCAAGAAATACTGGAAGAACCTGCCCGAGGCGGACCTGATCCCCGGCCTCATCGAAGGCGCGGAGGCGCGCGTGCGCGCCATGGCCGAGACGATGCCGGTGCTGGAGCCCGACCGCCGCGCGCGCGCGCTGTCCGACCACGCGGCCCAAGTACTGGCCAGGCCCGCCCCCGAGGGGCCGGTCGCCACGCTGGCCGAAGAGGTGCGGACCTGCACGCGCTGCGATCTCTGCCGTCATGCCACGCAGGCCGTGCCCGGGCAGGGGCCGCGCGATGCCTGCGTCATGATCGTCGGCGAACAGCCCGGCGATCAGGAAGATCTGCGCGGGCTGCCTTTCGTCGGACCGGCGGGGCAGGTCTTCGACCGGGCGGCGGCCGTGGCGGGCATGAACCGCAGCGCGGTCTTCGTCACTAACGCGGTGAAACACTTCAAATTCCAGGCGCGCGGCAAGCGGCGCATCCATCAGCGCCCCGATGCGGGCGAGGTCGAGGCCTGCCGCTGGTGGCTCGATCTCGAACGCGAACTCGTGCGACCGGGTCTCATCGTGGCCATGGGCGCCACCGCCGCCGAGGCGCTGACCGGCGACGGGCGCCACATGGCCCGGCGCCGGGGCCGGATCGAGACGCTGGAGGACGGCACGCCGGTGCTGATCGCCTGGCATCCCGCATATGTGCTGCGCCTGCCCGATGCCGATGCGCGCGCCCGCGCGGAAGCCGAGCTTGCCGCCGACCTGACCATCGCGCGCCAGATGGGCGAGGCGGGCCAGGCACCCGCGTCGCATGCGGCCGCCGCGGAAAAATCGCCCGAAATCGGGCACTTGCGTGAGCGGTAACGCTGCGCTGCAGAGACGAAAGTCCTTGCCCTCGCCGATGGGAAGCCTAGCCTCCGCGACAGGAGGACACAGGCGCCCGGGCGCGATGATCGGCGGATCGCAAGAAGCCTTCGCCGCTCAAGCCCTTGAAAGCGCATGCCTCTGGCAAAAGAAAAATACCCTAGGGAGGGCATCATGATTCAGAAAACAACGCGGCGCCACGCGCTTCGGACGCTTGCCGGTGCCGGTGCGGCGACGCTCGCGGCACCCCATATCGCATCGGCGGCGGCCCATGGCACCACCTGGAAGATCCAGACATCCTGGCCCGGCGGCGCGGGGCTGCAGATCTTCAAGGACTGGTGCGCCTCGATCGAGGAAAAGACCGGCGGCGAGCTGGCCTTCCAAGCCTTCGGCGCCAACGACGTCGTGGGCGACTTCCAGCTCTATGACGCGGTGAAGAACGGCGTTCTGGACGCGGTGAACCCCTTCACCATCTACGGTCAGGGCATCATTCCGGCAGCGACGTTCCTGACGTCCATCCCGCTCGGTCTGCGCAACCCGCACGAATTCGACGTGTTCTACTATGGCCTCGGCGGCCTCGACATCGCCCGCGAGCTTTACGCCGAGCAGGGCCTGATGTTCGTGGGTCCGGTCCATCACGGCCCGAACATCATCCACTCGAAGGTGCCGATCCGCTCCATCGACGATTTCGCCGGCCGCAAGATGCGCCTGCCGGGCGGCATGGTCGCGGAGATCTTCACCGAGATCGGGGCCGAAACCACGGTTCTTCCGGGCTCCGAGATCTTCCCGGCGCTCGAGAAGGGCACAATCGACGTGGCCGATTACGTGGGTCCCGCGGTGAACTACGCGCTCGGCTTCTCCCAGGTCACCGACTACATCGTCATGGGCCCTCCGGGCTTCATGTCGCTCTACCAGCCGGTCGACATCATGGACATCACCGTCGGCATGGATGCGTGGAACGCGCTGTCGCCGCAGATGCAGCAATTCGTCGAGATGGAGACGCATGTCTATTCCGACATGCACCATGCCGCGATCCAGGCCGCCGACCAGGAAGCCTGGGGCAAGTTCGAGGCCGACGGCACCGAGGTGACGCGTCTGACGCAGGACGACGTGGAGCTGATGACCGAAGTGGCTGTGCCGATCTGGTTCGACTATGCCAACCGCGACCCGAACGCGGCGCGGGTCTTCAAGATCCAGCTCGACTACATGATGTCGGGCTCGCTCGGCTATGTCGATCCGGCGCTGACGCAGGGTCTGACGCTCGATCTCTGAGGCGCGATCGCGACCTGAAACAGCCGCCCGGCACGCATCGTGCCGGGCGGTCTACATGTCAAAACACCAATAAAGGGGACAGGACATGCCCAGTTTGAGTTTCACGCTGCCGCATTGGCTCTATTGGGTGGGACTGATCGTCTTCCCGTTGATCGCCATGGCGCTCGCGAAGCGCCCGAAGGTGGTCCACAAGCAGTATTCCGTGGCGCTTGGCTACATGATCCTCGTGACCGGCGGCATGCTGGGTCTGCACCGGTTCTACGTGAAGAACATGCTGGGACTGATCTTCATCCCGGTCTTCCTCGTGATCCTCTACGCCAACGGCCAGCAGCAGACGGCGCGGACCGTCGTGTCGAACCTCGCCAACGAGGAGCGCGTCGCGCTGCGGGTGATCGAGCGCGAGGAGAGCCGGGTCTCGGAGGCGCGCGCCGATATCGCGGGGTTCCGCGCCGATCTGGCCGAGGCCGAGGAGGGGTCTTTCCAGCAGCGCGCCGCGGAACGCCGGCTGGAGCGCGCCGAGCGCACGATCGAGCAGGGTCAGGCCAGCCTCGACGAGGCCAATGCCGCGCTTGACGAACTGAACGAGCCGCTGGAGGCCGCGCGCGCCGAACGGGTGTTCTGGGACACGACGGTGGGGCGCAACGCGCTTTACCTGCTGCTCGTCATGATGGCCATCGACGCGCTGCTGATGCCTTGGCTGGTGCGCCGCGCCAATGCCAACCTGCCCGTCGAGGTCGAGACCGAGAACGACCGCAAGCTGCGCGAGGCGGGCATCGGCGTGATGGAGGAAGACTCGCGCTTCGTGAAGAACGGGCTCGACCGGGTCTGTCTCTTCGCCGGTGAATTCACTGCCTATTGGGCGGTGATCGCGGTCTTCGTCTACTATTTCGAGGTGATCTCGCGCTACGTCTTCGGCAGCCCGACGAACTGGGCGCATGAGGCGATGTACCTGATGTTCGGGATGCAATACCTCATCGCCGGCTCTTACGCGATGCTGACCGAGCAGCATGTGCGCGTCGATATCTTCTACGCGCCGCTGCCCAAGAAGAAGAAAGCCTGGGTCGATATCACGACCTCGGTGTTTTTCTTCATCTTCGCCTTCACGCTTCTGGCCACGAGCTGGATCTTCGCGATGGACGCGATCGCCGTGCCCTCCGGCAACGGTCTGATCAGCCAGTGGGCGCGCGGGGAAATCCCCACGGGCGAGATGCTGGCCAACTGGAACATGTCGCAATGGACGGACGGAAATATCCGCTGGGGCGAGATTTCCTTCAACGAATGGGAGGTGCCCTTGTGGCCCATGAAATGGGTGATGGTGATCGGAGCGCTGCTCCTCGTTCTGCAGGGGGTGTCGAAGCTGATGAAAGACATCCAGATCGCAATGCGCGGGGAGGCCTGATCCATGGGACTTGAGATCGGTATCGGGTGGCTCACCCTGATCATGTTCGGCACGCTGCTGGTGCTGCTGATGGCGGGCCTTCCGCTGGCCTTCGTCACCGGCGGCCTCGCCTGCGTGTTCCTCTTCATCCTGGGCGACGAACGCGCCCTCAACATCGTGCCGTCGCGCATCTTCCCGCTGATGACCAACTATCAGCTCTCGGCCATTCCACTCTTCATATTCATGGCCGCGATGCTCGAAAGGGCAGGGATCATCAACGATATGTTCGACGTGATCTACAAGGTCCTGGGCGGCGTGAAGGGCGGCTTGGCTGCAGCCACGATCCTCGCCTCCACGGTCCTTGCGGCCATGGTGGGCGTGATCGGGGCGGCGGTGGTGACCATGGGCATCATCGCGCTTCCGGCGATGCTCAACCGCGGCTACGATCCGAAGATCGCCATGGGGTCCATCATGGCCGGCGGCACGCTCGGCATCCTGATCCCGCCCTCGATCCTCGCCATCATCTACGCGGTGGTGGCCGAGCAATCGGTGGGCGAACTTTTCATCGGCGCGGTCATCCCCGGCCTGCTGTTGTCGGGCATGTATATTGTCTACGTGCTGCTGCGCAGCTTCATCAACCCGCAGGTCGGCCCGCCGATCCCGATGGAAGAGCGCATCTCGACCGCCGAGAAGATCAAGCTCTTGGGCAACATGTCGGCACCGATCATCCTGATCGCGCTGGTGCTCGGCGTCATCTTCTCGGGTGTGGCAACCCCGGTGGAAGCGGCGGGCATCGGCACGTTCGGGGCTTTCATCGTGGCGGCCATCCACCGCAAGCTCGACTGGCAGACGGTGCGCGAGGCGTCGCTGACGACGCTGAAGGCCTCGGCCATGGTGATCTGGATCATGTTCGGCGCGACGATCTTCGTGGGCCTCTACGTGCTCGAGGGCGGTCAGCAATTCGTGCAGGACAGCCTGGCCGCGACGGGTCTCGGCCCCTGGGGCATCCTGATCCTGATGCAGGTGCTGCTGGTGGTGCTGGGGATGTTCCTCGACTGGGTCGGCATCCTGCTGCTCTGCGTGCCGATCTTCGTGCCGATCATCAAGGCGCTCGGGGCCGCGGCCTTCGGCCTCGACGATCCCAACGATCTCGTGCTGTGGTTCGGCGTGCTCTACCTCGTGAACATGCAGATGAGCTTCCTGTCGCCGCCCTTCGGCTACGCGCTGTTCTACCTGCGGGGGGTGGCCCCGCCGGAGATCCCGATGACGGACATCTTCAAGGCCGCGCTGCCCTTCCTGGCCTTGCAGATCGTCGGTCTGGTGATCTGCATGCTGTTCCCGCAGGTGGTGATCTGGCTGCCGAACATCGTCTACGGGCCATGATGAGGTCCGGTGAGGACACGTAGGAAAGGGCGGTCTTCGGGCCGCCCTTTTTCTGGTTTGGGGAGCGGTGGGTTTTCACCCACCCTACGGGGTGGGACGTTGTGCCATGGGTTATGAGGTGAGAGACCCTCGGATCAGGCCCGAGGATGACGGTTTCCCGCATCCAGCCGACTGCAGTCCCTCCGAGCGCGGGACAAGGCTGCCTTGGCAGCCGCCGCGCTTCAGCGCCTGCCCGGCCTGGCGCACCACAGGTGCGCCAATGGGAGTGCCACGCCTTTGGCGTGGTGGGCTGGCGCTTTGTCGACGCCAGCGCTTGCGTTCTTATTGCGGAGGGCCGTGTCTAGCATAAAGCGCCTGCGTTCACACGTCGGAGCGTCAGCCCCCGGGCAGGCGCGTCGGCATGGCGCTGGTCGAGAAGTCCGCCCATTCATCACTCGAACACCGAAACCTTAGCGCGGAACACGGCTGCTTGCAGCCGCCATGCTCCAGCGCCTGCCCGGCCTGGCCCACCACGGGTGCGCCAGTCGGAGTGTCACGCCTTTGGCGTGGTGGGCTGGCGCTTCGGTGCCGTCCGCACCTGCGTTCGATCTGCGGAGAAACGTGGCGGGGAAAGAGCGTCTGCGTTCCCAAGTCGGAGCGCCAGCCCCCGGGCAGGCGCAGGACCGTGGTGCCTGTGGCCATGATCGCCCCTGCGTCGGTCGCGCGGCGCACCACACGCGCAGAGCAAAGACCGTCCCGGCAGCCGTCCCGCGTCGTCTGTCCCAACGTCCCAAGCCCCGGACCGATACTCCCGCACGAAAACCGCTGGTCTTTTCCCGGCCCCCGCTATACCCCGCGCGCAACTCTCGAGATATTGGATAGACGACATGGACCTGCGCAACGTCGCAATCATCGCTCACGTGGACCACGGCAAGACGACCCTCGTGGACGAGCTTCTCAAGCAATCCGGCGCCTTCCGCGAAAACCAGCAGGTGGCCGAGCGGGCGATGGACAGCAACGACCTCGAACGCGAACGCGGCATCACCATCCTCGCCAAGGCGACCTCGGTCGAGTGGAAGGATACCCGGATCAACATCGTCGACACGCCTGGTCACGCCGATTTCGGCGGCGAGGTGGAGCGGATCCTGTCGATGGTCGACGGTGTCGTCCTGCTGGTCGATGCCGCCGAAGGCCCGATGCCGCAGACGAAATTCGTGACCTCCAAGGCGCTGGCGCTCGGGCTGCGGCCCATCGTGGTGCTGAACAAGGTCGACAAGCCCGATGCCGAGCCCGACCGCGCGCTCGACGAGGTGTTCGACCTCTTCGCCAATCTCGGCGCCGATGACGACCAGCTCGACTTCCCGCATCTCTACGCGAGCGGACGCTCCGGCTGGGCCGATGCGGAGCTCGACGGGCCACGCAAGGACCTCAACGCGCTCTTCCAGCTGATCGTCAACCACGTGCCCCGCCCGCGCCAGCAGAAGCGCAAGGACGAGGATTTCCGCATGCTGGCAACGACGCTGGGGGCGGACCCCTTCGTGGGCCGCATCCTGACGGGCCGTGTCGAGAGCGGCAAGCTCAAGGTCGGCGCGACGGTGCAGGCGCTCTCCCGCGTCGGCCAGAAGATCGAGCAGTTCCGCGTCACCAAGATCCAGGCCTTCCGCGGCCTCGGCCAGCAGGACATCGAAGAGGCGATCGCGGGCGACATCGTTTCCATCGCCGGCATGTCGAAGGCCACCGTGTCCGACACGATCTGCGCGCTGGCAGTGGACGAGCCGCTCGATGCGCAGCCCATCGACCCGCCGACCATCACCGTGACCTTCGGCATCAACGACAGCCCGCTTGCGGGCCGCGACGGCAAGAAGGTGCAGTCGCGCGTGATCCGCGAACGGCTGTTCAAGGAAGCCGAGTCGAACGTCGCCATCAAGATCAAGGACACGCCGGGCGGCGAGGCCTTCGAGGTTTCGGGCCGGGGCGAATTGCAGATGGGCGTCCTGATCGAGAACATGCGCCGCGAAGGCTTCGAGCTGTCGATCTCGCGTCCGCAGGTCATCATGCGCGACGGCGAGAACGGCCTCGAGGAACCGGTCGAGGAAGCCACGATCGACGTCGATGACGACTATTCCGGCGCGGTGATCGAGAAGCTCACGGGCGCGCGCAAGGGCGAGCTGGTGGAGATGAAGCCCGCCGGTGTCGGCAAGACCCGGATCGTCGCGCATGTGCCGTCCCGCGGCCTCATCGGTTATCACGGCGAGTTCCTGACCGACACGCGCGGCACGGGCGTGCTGAACCGCGTGTTCCACGGCTGGACCCCGCACAAGGGCCCGATCCCGGGCCGCCGCGCGGGCGTTCTGATCTCTATGGAGAACGGCGAGGCGGTGGCCTATGCGCTGTGGAACCTCGAGGAGCGCGGCAAGATGTTCATCGGCGCGCAGGCCAAGGTCTACGAGGGCATGATCATCGGCGAGCACAGCCGCGAGAACGACCTCGAGGTGAACCCGCTCAAGGGCAAGAAGTTGACCAACGTCCGTGCCTCGGGCACGGATGACGCGGTGCGGCTGACCACGCCCGTGACGCTGAACCTCGAAGAGGCCATCGCCTATATCAACGACGACGAGCTCGTCGAGGTCACGCCGAGCGCGATCCGTCTGCGCAAGCGCTATCTCGACCCGCATGAGCGCAAGCGGATGTCGAAAACCGCCTGAGCCCCGGCAGCGTCGCGCCGGGGGCGGTCCGTCCGCCTTGCGCGACGCGCGTGCTAGCCGCTAGGCTCGGGCCATGCCCGGACCCGTGCGTTTTGCCATCCTGCCGTTGATCCTTTGTGCCGGTATCGCGCATGCGAACGGTGCTGCCTGCGAGAACGGTCTTGTCGCCGTCAAGGATGCCCCCGAAGCGCTGTCTGCGCGGATCTGCGCCGCCGCCGACCTGGCGATATCGCTTTTCGCGGAATGCGGGCTGTCGCTGGCCGCGCCGGTGGAGGTCTCGCTCAGGGACAGCATCGACCCGCCGTGTTTCGGCCTGTTTCATTGCGGCGAGAGACGCATCGAGCTTCTGACCCCCGAGGCCATGGCCGAAGGCCTGCGCGGCGAAAGCGTCTTCGCCCATGTGCCGCCCTTGCGGTTCTTCGACAGCGTCGTGGTGCATGAATTGGCCCACGCGCTCTACGATCAGGTGGACTGCCCGTTTGCCAGCTGCATGGCGACGGCGGAATACATGGCTTACGGCTATCAGATCGATAGCCTGACGCCGCAGGATCGGGCGCCGATTGCCGGGGCAGAGGGCGCGGACGAGCCGGTGCCCCGCGACATGATCAATCCGTTCATCGTGATGATGGCGCCCGACCGTTTCGCCACCGCCGCCTGGCATCATCTGCAACAGCGCGAGGATGTCTGCGCCTGGCGGCAGGGGATCATGTCAGGTGCGATCCTGTTCGATCACGAAAACCCCTGACGCAGTGGCGCGGGCGCCTTACCCCTCGGGCAATTCCACAAGGATCAGGTCGCGGTCCGATGCGTTGCGCGCATGGCTCAGCGCCTCCTGGTAGGCGTCCGAGCGGTAGCAGGCCTCCGCCGCCTCGAGCGAGGGGAAGCGCGCCACGACATGGCGTTCGCGGTCCTGGCCGTCCGCGGTTTTGTTGCCTTCCAGCACGACGTATTTGCCGCCGCGGGCCATGAATTCGCCGCCATGGGCGGCAATCGCGGGGCCCGCAAGCTTGGCGTATTCGCCATAGGCGTCGGCATCGGTCACGTGCACATGGGCGATCCAGAGTGCGGGCATCTCATTCTCCTCCGATGACGGCTTCCGCCGCCTTGATGGCCTGGTCTGCGTTCTCGGCCGAGGCGGCACCGCCCTGGGCCATGTCGGGTCGTCCGCCGCCGCCTTTGCCGCCAAGCGCCTCGACCGCCGCCTTCACCAGATCCACGGCGGACAGCGTCCCGGTCAGATCGTCGGTCACGCCCGCGGCCACGGCGGCCTTGCCGTCCGCGTCGGCCACCAGCAGGATCGCCCCCGATCCGATGCGCTGTTTGTGCGCGTCGATCAGCGGGCGCAGGTCCTTTCCGGAGACACCCGACAGCACCTGGCTGAGGAACTTCACACCACCCACGTCGCGCGGCTCCGCACCGCCGTCCTGTGAGCCACCGCCCCCCATGGCGATCTCGCGCTTGAGCTGGGCGACCTCGTTCTGCAATGCGCGCCGCTCATCGAGCAGGCTGCGCACCCGGCCCGGCAGGTCGGCGGGCGAGGTCTTCAATTCGCCCGCAAGGCGGCTGACCAACTGGTCCTGACCGCGCAGATATTCGAGCGCGGCCTCGCCGGTCAGCGCCTCGATCCGCCGCACGCCCGCCGAGGACGCGCTGTCGCCCAGCAGCGTGAAAAGCCCGATCTCGCCGGTGCGGCCCACATGCGTGCCACCGCAAAGCTCGATCGAATAGGTATCGCCGGCGGTGCCCTTCTGCGCCTCCGGATCGACGCCCATCGACACGACCCGCACCTCGTCGCCGTATTTCTCGCCGAAGAGCGCCTGTGCCCCCAGCGCGCGCGCATCGTCCGGCGTCATGATCCGCGTCTCCACCGGCGCGTTCTGGCGGATGTAGTCGTTCACCTCGCGCTCCACGGTCTCGATCTCGTCGCCGGTCAGCGCCTTGGCATGGCTGAAATCGAAGCGCAGCCGGTCGGGCGCGTTGAGCGAGCCACGCTGTGCCACGTGATCGCCGAGCGCGCGGCGCAGCGCCTCGTTCAGCAGGTGCGTTGCCGAATGGTTGGCGCGGATATTGGTGCGGCGGGCGTGATCGACCTCCAGCTTGGCGGCTTCGCCGGGGGCCAGCGTGCCCTCTGCGACCGTGCCGATATGGATGAAGACGCCGGCCACCTTGCGGGTGTCGGTGATCGTCGCGCGACCGTTCTCCGTCGCGATGGTGCCGGTATCGCCGACCTGGCCGCCGGCTTCGGCATAGAACGGCGTCTGGTTCAGCACGATCTGCACGGCTTCGCCCTTGGCGGCGGATTTCACCTCGGCGCCGTCCCGGACGAGCGCGAGGATCTGCCCCTCGGCGGTCTCGGTGTCGTAGCCGAGGAAATCCGTCGTGCCCTTGGCCTCGGCGATGTCGAACCAGATCTC
Organism: Roseivivax lentus; assembly: GCF_900156805.1. GTDB lineage: Bacteria > Pseudomonadota > Alphaproteobacteria > Rhodobacterales > Rhodobacteraceae > Roseivivax > Roseivivax lentus. Next base: position 59,564 of record NZ_FTOQ01000003.1, read on the forward strand.
CGCATCCGCCGCTTCGCCCGAACCGGACCAGGCGGCGCGCGCCTTGGCCTTCTGCTCGGCCATCGCGGCGTCGAAGCCCTCGGTATCCACCGTGCGCTTCTTCTCGCGCAGCGCGTCCTGCGTGAGATCGAGCGGGAAGCCGTAGGTGTCGTAGAGCTTGAAGGCCGCGGCGCCGGGCAGGGCCGCGCCCTCAGGCAGTTGCGCCAGTTCCTCGTCCAGAAGCTTGAGCCCGCGGTCGAGCGTCGACTGGAAGCGAATTTCCTCGAGCTTCAGTGTCTCCTCGATCAGCGCCTGCGCGCGGCCGAGCTCCGGATAGGCGCCGCCCATCTTCTGCAAGAGCGCCGGTACCAGACGGTGCATGACCGGGTCCTTCGCGCCCAGGAGATGCGCGTGCCGCATCGCGCGCCGCATGATCCGGCGCAGCACGTAGCCGCGCCCATCATTCGAGGGCATCACCCCGTCGGCAATCAGGAAGGAGGTGGAGCGCAGGTGGTCCGCGATCACCCGGTGATGCACGTTGCCGGGCCCGTCGGGCTCGGTCGAGGTGGCGTTGGCCGAGGCCTCGATCAGCGCGCGCATGAGGTCGGTGTCGTAATTGTCGTGTTTGCCCTGCAGAAGCGCGCCGATCCGCTCGAGCCCCATGCCGGTGTCGATCGACTGCATGTCGAGCTCGCGCATCGAGCCGTCCTCGAACTGCTCGTTCTGCATGAAGACGATGTTCCAGATCTCGATGAACCGGTCGCCATCTTCCTCGGGGCTGCCCGGCGGGCCGCCCCAGATGTGATCGCCGTGGTCGTAGAAGATCTCGGTGCAGGGGCCGCAGGGGCCGGTCGGGCCCATCTGCCAGAAATTGTCCGACGTGGCGATGCGGATGATGCGATCCTCCGGGATGCCCATCTTCTTCCAGATCTCGAAGGCCTCGTCGTCGGTGTGGTAGACCGTGGCCAGCAGGCGCTTGTGATCGATGCCGAATTCCCGGGTGATGAGCTCGTAGGCAAATGGGATCGCCTCGGCCTTGAAATAATCCCCGAAGGAGAAATTGCCGAGCATCTCGAAGAAGGTGTGGTGCCGCGCGGTGTAGCCCACATTGTCCAGATCGTTGTGCTTGCCGCCGGCGCGCACGCATTTCTGAGAGGTGGCCGCGCGGGTGTAGTCGCGATGCTCGACCCCGGTGAAGAGGTTCTTGAACTGCACCATGCCGGAATTGGTGAACATCAGCGTCGGATCGTTGCGCGGGACGAGCGGCGAGGAGGGCACGATCGTGTGTCCCTGCTTCTCGAAATAGGTCAGGAAGGTGGAGCGGATATCGTTCAGGCTGGGCATCGGGCGGGCATCCGTGATCCGGGGGTCAAAGGGTTGCGCCGAGATGTATCGCCGGGGGCGGCGGGTGTCCACAAGTGCCGGGTCCGATACGAAAACGCCCCGGACCGCGGGGCCCGGGGCGATGAAAGCCCGCAAGGGCTTGAAGAGCGGCGCGGCGGGGCGTCAGCCCTCCATCACCTCGCTGTCGTCTTCCTTGCCCAGATGGAATTCCAGCCCGTGGGCCGCACGGATCTTGTCCTCGATCTCCAGCGCCAGCGCGGTGTTCTCGCGCAGGAAGGTCTTGGCGTTCTCGCGCCCCTGGCCGATCCGTTCGTCGCCATAGGAATACCAGGCGCCGGATTTCTCCACGACCCCGGCCTTCACGCCGAGATCGACAAGCTCGCCCATCTTCGAGATGCCCTCGCCATACATGATGTCGAACTCGACCTGCTTGAAGGGCGGGGCCACCTTGTTCTTCACGACCTTCACGCGGGTCGCGTTGCCCACCACCTCGTCGCGGTCCTTGATCGCGCCGATCCGGCGGATATCGAGGCGCACGGAGGAGTAGAACTTGAGCGCGTTGCCGCCCGTCGTCGTCTCGGGGCTGCCGAACATGACGCCGATCTTCATCCGGATCTGGTTGATGAAGATCACCATGCAGTTCGAGCGGCTGATCGAGCCAGTCAGCTTCCGCATCGCCTGGGACATCAGGCGCGCCTGAACGCCCACGTTCGAATCGCCCATATCGCCTTCGAGTTCCGATTTGGGAGTCAGGGCGGCGACCGAATCGACCACCACCATGTTGACCGCGCCGGAGCGCACCAGCGTATCGGTGATCTCGAGCGCCTGTTCGCCGGTATCGGGCTGCGAGATCAACAGCTCGTCGAGATCGACGCCCAGCTTCTTGGCGTATTGCGGATCGAGCGCGTGCTCGGCGTCGACGAAGGCGCAGACGCCGCCCTTTTTCTGCTGCTCGGCCACGCAATGCAGCGTCAGCGTCGTCTTGCCCGAGGATTCGGGGCCGTAGATCTCGATGATCCGGCCCATCGGCAAGCCGCCGATCCCGAGCGCGATATCGAGCCCGAGAGAGCCCGTCGACGTCGCCTCGATGTCGCGCATCGCGTTGTCGCCGCCCATCTTCATGATGGAGCCCTTGCCGAATTGCCGCTCGATCTGCGCCAGCGCCGAATCGAGGGCCTTCTGCTTGTCTGCCGTCCGCTTGCTGTCCATGGAGAGTAGGTCTGCCATCTTGTGCCTTTCCGTCCTTATTCCACACCCGAAAGGGCGCGGCAATGACTGCGTCGTTCACCTCTTGTTCCGTTTTGTATGAGATCAAAGAGAGAACATTTCAAGAAAATTCGACAGACCTAGCTTTTTCCGCTTTTGGTTAACGGCTAGTTTACGGCGCAACGAAAAACGGCGAGCGGAGCGGGCGGATGTTGGTTTTCTGGAAAGCGCGGCTGGTGCTGCTGGCCGTGCCGAAAACCGGCACTTCGGCCTATGCCCGGGCGCTGGCGCCTCATGCGGGCATGGTCGTCAACGATCCGCCCGAGCTGAAACACGCGCCGGTCTATCGCTACAACCGATTCTTCCGCCCGATGTTCGAAAAGATGGGCGCCGAGCAGATGGATGTCATGGCGGTCATCCGCGAGCCGATCTCGTGGCTGGGATCGTGGTATCGCTACCGCCAGCGGCCCTTTCTCGACGGCAAGCGCGTGTCGACCAAGGACATCTCCTTCGATGCCTTCGTCGATGCCTATTGCCGGGGAGAGCGGCCGCCCTTCGCCAATATCGGCGATCAGTCGAAATTCGTCGAGCCGCGCCCCAACGGCACCGAGGTCACGCATCTCTTCCGCTACGAGGATCAGGGCCGCATCGTCGCATTCCTCGAAGACCGGCTCGGCGTGACGATCGACCTTCCGCGCGCGAACGTGTCGCCGCGTCGCGACCTCACGCTCAGCCCCGAGATCGAGGCGAAGCTGCGCCGCAAATGCGCCGCCGAGTTCGCCCTCTGGGACCGCATCGGCGACGCCTGACCGCGCGCGGCTATTGCGCCGCCATGGGCGCGGGTTTGCGTGCCAGCGCGACATGGGCATCGTATTGCGACAGGAAGACCTGCCCGTTCAGATGGTCGATGAAATGCGTGCCCTTGAGGCGGTCCATCACCGGGCCCTTCACCTCCGACAAGTGCAGGCCGATGCCAAGCTCTGTCAGCCGCGTATTGATTTCCTCCAGCGTCTCGAGCGCGGAGTAATCGACGGCGTTCACCGCCGAGAACATCAGCACGACGTTCTTCAGATGCGTATCCTCGGCGACGCGCGCCATCACCATGTCCTCGAGAAAGCGCGCATTGACGAAATAGAGGTTCTCGTCGACCCGCAGCGTCACCAGCGACGGGCAGCATTCCACCCGGTGGCGCAGGATGTTGCGGAAATGCTGGGTGCCGGGCAGGAGGCCCACCTCGGCCACATGCGGCTTCGTCGTCTTGTAGAGATGCAGGAACAGCGACAGGATCACGCCCGAGGCGACGCCGATCTCCACTCCGAAGGTCAGCGTCAGCACGATGGTGGCGGCGACGGCGGCGAAATCCTGGCGCGAATAGGTCCAGGTCTTCTTCAGGATCGTGAGGTCCACCAGCGACAGCACCGCGACGATGATAGTGGCCGCCAGAGTGGTCTTGGGCAGGAAATAGACCAGCGGCGTCAGCGCCACGGCGGCGATGGCGAGGCCCGCCGCGGTGAAGGCCCCCGCCGCGGGCGTGGCGGCGCCCGCGTCGAAATTCACCACCGACCGGGCAAAGCCGCCGGTGACCGGGTAGCCGCCGGTGAAGGCCGCGCCCAGATTGGCGGCACCGAGGCCGATCAGTTCCTGGTCCGGATCGATCCGCTGCCGCTTCTTCGCCGCGAGCGTCTGCGCGACCGAGATCGATTCGACGAAGCCGATCACCGAGATCAGGATCGCGGGCACCAGCAGCGCGCCGATGAGGTCCGGCGACAGGCCGGGCAGGGTCAGGGGCGGCAGGCTTTGCGGCACGTCGCCCACGATGGCCACGCCGCGCGCCTCCAGCGACAGCCCCCAGGTCACCAGCGTCGTCGCGAAGACGGCGGCCACCGGCCCGGCCTTGGTCAGGATATCGGCCAGCATCGGCTTCAGCCCCAGCGCCAGAAGGCGCGGTTTCAGCCCCTTGCGCACCCAGAACAGGAAGCCGGTCGCGGTGATGCCGATGAGCAGCGTGGCAAGGCTGGTCTGGTTCAGATGGGTCGCCAGCGACCAGATCATCTCGGGCAGGGTATGGCCATGCGCCTCGATGCCGAGGATATGTTTCAGCTGGCTCGTGGCGATCAGGATGCCGCTTGCGGTGATGAAGCCCGCGATGACCGGATGGCTCAGGAAATTGGCGATGAAACCCAGCCGGAAGATGCCGAGGATCAAGAGGAACCCGCCCGACAGGAACGCGAGCGTCAGCGCCGCCACGGCATAGCCCGCGGTGCCCTGTTCGGCGACCTGGCCCACCGCCGACGCCGTCAGCAGCGACACCACCGCCACGGGGCCCACGGCCAGCGCGTTCGAGGTGCCGAACACGGCGTAAAGCAGGATCGGCACGATCGAGGCGTAGATGCCCGCTTCGGGTGGCAACCCCGCCAGAAGCGCATAGGCCAGCGATTGCGGGATCAGCATGATCGTCACGATCACCGCCGCCACGCTGTCATTGGTCAGCGCCGCCTTGTCGTAGCGCCGCCCCCAATCGAGGATCGGCAGGTATTGGCGCAGCCGCTGGATCATCTCGGGCCTCGGTTCGGTCGGAAAAAGAAAGACGGGTCGGCGGGAGGAGAGGCCGACCCGTCAGAAGAGCCGGCGCGCAGGGATCGCGCCGGCGGAGCAGGACGGTGATCGGAGCTCAGAGCCCGTTCACCGGAACCTTCAGCATCGGCCGCCCGTCGCGGTCCTTGGGCACCTCGCCGGCGCGCATGTTCACCTGCAGCGAGGGAATGATGAGCTTGGGCATGTCGAGGGTCGCGTCGCGCTCGGTGCGGAACTTCACGAATTCCTCCTTGGTCTTGCCGCCGCCCACATGGATGTTGTGGGCCTTTTCCTCGGCCACGGTCGTCTCCCAACGGATATCGCGCCCGTTGGGACCGTAATCGTGGCACATGAAAAGCCGCGTGTCGTCGGGCAGGGCCAGCACCTTCTGGATCGAGTCGTACAGCGTCTCGGCATCGCCGCCGGGGAAATCCGCCCGCGCCGAGCCGCCATCGGGCATGAACAGCGTGTCGCCCACGAAGGCCGCATCGCCGATCACATGGGTCATGCAGGCGGGCGTGTGGCCCGGCGTGTAGATCGCACGCGCTTCCATGGTGCCGATCATGTAGGTGTCGCCATCCTCGAACAGCGCATCGAATTGCGACCCGTCGCGCTGGAACTCGGTGCCTTCGTTGAAGATCTTGCCGAACGTGTCCTGGACCACGAGGATCTTCGATCCGATGCCGATCTTCCCGCCGAGCTTGTCCTGGATATAGGGCGCGGCGGAGAGATGATCGGCATGGACATGGGTCTCGATGATCCATTGCAGATCGCAGCCCAGCTCGCGCACCCGCGCGATCAGCGCGTCGGCATGTTCATAGGTGATCCGGCCCGCCGCGTAGTCGATATCCATCACCGAATCGATGATGGCGCAGGCATTGGAGGCGGGGTCGCGCACGATGTAGCTGATCGTGTTGGTGGCTTCGTCGAAAAAGCCCTCGACCTCCGGGTGGAGGGTGGTTGGATCCGTCATGTCGGCTCTCCGTGGTCTCGGGGATCACTTGCGCGGGCAGGTGGACATGCCCAGCATCGTGTAAAGCGGGCAGGACCTCATCGCGGCGGTGCCCAGCATCACGAGGCCCACGAGCGCCGCGATCCATTTCAGCAGCCCGGCCTCGAAGGCCGGCACGCCTGACAGGAAAGCGAGATACAGCAGAACAAGACCGAGAATCCCGCGTGCGATCCGGTCGATGGTCCCGACATTGGTGGTCATGGCTAATCTCCGTTGCGTGTGAGGGGCAGGGGTCGGGAATGGCCTCTGCCGGGGTACTGGATAACTTTGTATTCGTTTTTATGAATATGTCAATAGAAAGCGGGCGCCGCCGTGTCGATATCCGGGTGGCCGACCTTTGGGTCGGCTCGCGATTTTGCATGACACGTTGCGACGCATTGGCTAACCTGCCGTGCCATGACCGATCAGCCGCGCTTCGAGCCATCCGGCAGGCCCCCTGCAGAGGACGCCATCCTTTCCTCGGGGCCGCCACGGGCCACCGCCTTCATCGTCACGATCTACGGCGATGCGGTGGCGCCGCGCGGCGGGGTCTTGTCCATGCGCAGCCTGATCGAGGTGGGTGCGGTGCACGGGCTCAGCGAAAGCCTCGTGCGGACCGCCGTGTCGCGGCTGGTGGCGGCGGGGCGTCTGGTGGGCGAAAGGGTCGGTCGAACCTCGTTCTACCGGCTGACGGAGGCCGCCGAGACCGAGTTCGCCGCCGCCGCGCGCGTTCTCTATGACCCGCCCGCCCCGGCCTCCGGATGGCTACTGGCGATGACCGACGCGCTGCCCGGCGAGGGCTGGGCGCAGATCGCCACGGGGCTCTGCGTGGCACCGGATCGCAGCGATATCGCGCGCCCTGACGCGCTGACCTTCGCGTCGGAGGTGATCGCGGGGGCCGCCCAGATGCCCGATTTCGCCGCGGCGCATTGGCCGCTCGGCGCGGTGGCCGAGGCCTACCGGGACTTCCTCGATCGCTTCGCGCCGCTTGCCGCCGATCCGGCCATGCTCGGGGCTGTGCCGCCCGAGGCCGCGCTCGCCCTGCGTCTGCGGCTGGTTCATGCCTTCCGCGCGGCAGCGCTCGCGGATCCGCGCCTTCCCGCACCGGCCTTGCCCGGGGACTGGCCCGGCGGCCCGGCGCGGGCGGCCTTCGTGACCGCCTATCTGGCGCTGGCGGACGCCGCCGATGCGGAGATCGCGCGCCGCTTCGAGGATGCAAGGGGCCCGCTTCCGCAAGAGACCGCGCGGACGCAGGCGAGGCTTCAGCGGCTTCGGCGTGAAAGCATCACGCATTGATAACGATCTTGAATTTGACCGTGACGCTTTAAACGGGTATACCTTCGCCACTCACATCCTTCCCCTGGAGGTCGCATGTACGCGCAGATGGTCAAATCCGAAGCATCCAACGGCGAAATGACGCCCGAGGAGCGCGCCTTTCAGGCCCGGATCGACGCGGGCGAGAAGATCGAGCCCAAGGAATGGATGCCCGAAGGCTACCGCAAGACGCTGATCCGCCAGATCGGCCAGCACGCGCATTCCGAGATCGTCGGCCAGCTGCCCGAAGGCAACTGGATCACCCGCGCGCCCACGCTGCAGCGCAAGCAGATCCTGCTGGCAAAGGTGCAGGACGAGGCGGGGCACGGCCTCTACCTCTATTCCGCTGCTGAGACGCTGGGTGTCAGCCGGGATGCGCTGACCGAGAAGCTGCTGTCGGGACAGATGAAATATTCGTCCATCTTCAATTACCCGACGCTGACCTGGGCCGATATGGGCGCGGTCGGCTGGCTCGTGGATGGCGCGGCGATCATGAACCAGGTGCCGCTGCAGCGCACGTCCTTCGGGCCCTATTCCCGCGCGATGATCCGCATCTGCAAGGAGGAAAGCTTCCACCAGCGGCAGGGCTACGCGATCATGATGAAGATGGCGCGCGGCACGCCCGAACAGCGCGAGATGGCACAGGACGCGCTCAACCGCTTCTGGTTCCCGTCGCTCATGATGTTCGGCCCGTCCGACAAGGATTCGGTGCATTCCGCGCAGTCGATGGCCTGGAAGATCAAGATGAACACCAATGACGAGCTGCGGCAAAAATTCGTCGACGAGACCGTGCCGCAGGCGGAATATCTGGGTCTGACCGTTCCGGATGAGACGATCCGCTGGAACGAGGAACGGGGCCATTACGACTTCGCCGAGCCCGACTGGGACGAGTTCTTCGAGGTGCTGAAGGGCAACGGCCCCTGCAACCGCGAACGGATCGAGGCGCGGCAGAAGGCCTGGGATTACGGGGCCTGGTTCCGCGACGGTCTGACCGCCTATGCCGAGAAATCCGCCGCCCGCCGCGCCGCCGCGCAGACCGCCGCAGAATAGGAAGCGCGAGAGATGACCAAATCCCAGACCTCGAGGGAATGGCCCCTGTGGGAAATCTTCATCCGTGGCAATCACGGGCTGAACCACCGCCATGTGGGATCGCTGCACGCGCCCGACGCCGAGATGGCGATCCGCAATGCGCGTGACGTCTACACCCGCCGCAAGGAGGGCGTGTCGATCTGGGTGGTACGTTCCAACGACATCACCGCTTCGAGCCCCTCCGAGAAGGGGCCGATGTTCGACCCGGCGGAAAGCAAGGCCTATCGGCACCCGACCTTCTACGACATTCCCGACGATGTGGGGCATATGTGATGGCCGAGGTGGTGGCGCTTGACACCCGTGATCCGCTTTTCGGCGATGACGGCGCGGCGGCCTTCGAGTGGCTGTGCCGTCTGGGCGATGCGACGCTGATCCTCGGGCACCGCTTGTCCGAATGGTGCGGCAAGGGCCCGGCGCTGGAGGAGGATATCGCGCTTGCGAATGTCTCGCTCGACCTGATCGGTCATACCGAGATGTGGCTGGCACTCGCGGGCGAGGTCGAGGAGAAGGGCCGCTCCGCCGACCACCTCGCCTATTTGCGCGACGCGATGAAGTTTCGCAATCCGCTGCTCGTGGAACTGCCCAATCGCGACATGGCCCTCACCACGATGCGGCAATTCCTGTTCGATGCGTGGCATTTCGAGATGCTGAGCGCGCTGGTGGACAGCCGCAGCCCGCGCGTGGCGGAGATCGCCGCGAAAGCGTTGAAGGAAGTCTCGTATCACATTGAAAGGTCGCAGGATTTGGTGATCCGCCTCGGCGATGGCACCGAGGAAAGCCGCGCCCGCATGCAGGACGCGCTGGAACGGCTCTGGCCCTATACCGGGGAGCTTTTCGCCGCGGATGCGGTGGATGCGGCCATCGCCGCGGCCGGGATCGGGCCCGCTGCGGATAGCTTGAAAGCGCCTTGGGAGGCACTTGTGACGGAGACGCTGGCCGAGGCGACGCTGACCCGGCCCGAGACGAAACAGGACGCGCAGACAGGCGGCAAGACGGGCCGTCACACGGAACATCTGGGTTTTCTTCTGGCCGAGATGCAGTTTTTGCAGCGCACCTATCCCGGGGCGGAATGGTGAGCACCGTTCTGCCCGATATCGCCACGGTGCGCGGCTGGCTCGACGAGGTGCCGGACCCGGAAATCCCGGTGATTTCCGTCACCGATCTGGGCATCGTGCGCGCTATCGACTGGCACGGCGACACGCTCGTGGTGGCGGTCACGCCGACCTATTCGGGCTGTCCTGCCGCCCGCGTCATCGAGTTGGAGATCGAGACGCATCTGCGCGGCAAGGGAGTGGAGAAGCTGCGCATCGACCGCCGTCTGTCGCCCGCCTGGACCACGGACTGGATCACCCCCGAAGCGCGCGAGAAGCTGAAACGATACGGCATCGCCCCGCCCATCGACGGCACGGCCAGCGACGGGCGCCTGCGTTCCCGCGCGGCGCGGATGGCCGGCGGCAACATGGCCGTCGAATGCCCCCGCTGCGGATCGCACGACACCGAGGAAGTCAGCCGCTTCGGCTCCACCCCCTGCAAGGCGGCGTGGCGCTGCACGGCATGTCTCGAGCTCTTCGATTACTTCAAGTGCATCTGAGAAGGTCCTGATATGGCACAGTTTCACCCTCTTGAAGTCACCGATGTCCGGAAGACGACACGGGACGCGGTGGTGGTCACGCTGCGGCCCAGGACCGGCGCGGCGGCGGCCTTCGATTTCACCCAAGGGCAGTACCTGACCTTCCGCCGCGACTTCGACGGCGAGGAGTTGCGCCGCTCCTATTCGATCTGCGCGGGGCTCGATGACGGGGTTCTGCGGGTGGGCATCAAGAAGGTCCCGGGCGGGGCCTTTTCGACCTGGGCCAATGACAACCTCAAGCCGGGCGACGTGCTGGAGGCGATGCCCCCGGCGGGCCGCTTCTTCACCCCGCTCGATCCCGAGGCGGGCAAGCATTACCTCGGGTTCGCCGGCGGCTCGGGGATCACCCCGGTCCTGTCCATCGTCAAGACCGTTCTCGCCCGCGAGCCCAAGGCGCAGTTCACGCTGGTCTATGCCAACCGGCAGACCGCCTCGATCATGTTCCGCGAGGAGCTGGAGGATCTGAAGAACACCTATCTCGGGCGCTTTTCGGTCATTCACGTTCTGGAAAACGAAGGCCAGGAGATCGACCTCTTCTCGGGCCGGATCGACGCCGAGAAGATGGAGGCGCTGTTTCGCCACTGGATCGACGCGGAGGCCGTCGACACGGCGTTCATCTGCGGGCCGGAACCGATGATGCTGACCATCGCGGAGAGCCTGCGGGCGCATGGTCTCACCGATGACCAGATCAAGTTCGAGCTGTTCGCCGCCAGCCCGCCGCGCCGCAACGCGCTGGTCCTGACGGATGCATCCGCGGCCGTCGAGGGCTGCGCGGTGGAGGTCACGCTCGACGGGGTGACGCGCAGCTTCACCATGCCGATGGACGGCACGCCGGTCCTCGATGCCGCACTCGCGCAGGATATCGAGGCGCCCTGGTCCTGCCGGGCGGGCGTCTGTTCGACCTGCCGCGCGAAGGTGACCGAGGGCGAGGTCGAGATGCGCACGAACCATGCGCTCGAAGACGATGAGGTGCGCGCGGGCTACGTTCTGTCCTGCCAATGCGTGCCGCTTTCGGCCAAGGTTTCGCTGACCTACGACGCCTGAGGCGCGGGGCGGCCCGGGGAGGATTGATGTTCGACGAAAAGGCGACGCCGCGGCGTCTGGAAAGTTATGTCGCGGGCGCGTGGCGCCGGAGCGAGGGCGCGCTGAGGCCGCTTCATCACGCGGCCACGGGGCAGGTCGTGGCCGAGATCGGGGCTGAGGGGCTCGATATGGCGGCCGCACTCGCCTGGGGCCGGGACGTGGGCGGGCCCGCGCTGCGCCGTCATACGCTGCACGAGCGCGCGCTGATGCTGAAGAAGATCGGCCTCGCGCTCATGGAGGGCAAAGAGGCCTTCTATACCGAGAATTTCTGGACCGGCGCCACGCGCCGCGACGGCTGGCCCGACATCGATGGCGGCATCGGCACGATGCTGACCTTCGCCTCCCGCGCGCGGCGCGAGTTTCCGAACGCGCATGTCATCCCCGAAGGACCCGTGGAGGCGCTGTCGGGCGATAACACCTTCTCCGCCCAGCATATTCTGACCCCGCGCCGGGGCGTCGCAATCCATATCAACGCGTTCAACTTCCCGGTCTGGGGCATGCTCGAAAAGATCGCGCCAAGCCTGATCGCGGGCATGCCCTGTCTGGTGAAGCCGGGCTCGCAGACCGCCTATCTGACCGAAAGGGTGGTGCGCGCGATCCTCGACATGGGCGTGCTGCCGGACGGCGCGCTGCAGCTCGTCTGCGGCTCCGTGGGCGATCTGCTTGATCACGTGGAGGGGCAGGACGTGGTGACCTTCACCGGCTCCGCCGCGACGGGGCGCAAGCTGAAGGCGCATCCGGCGATCGTCGAGAACGCGGTGCCCTTCACCATGGAGGCCGACAGCCTGAACGCCGCGATCCTGGGGCCCGATGCGGGACCGGACAGCCCGGAATTCGATCTCTTCATCCGCGAGGTTGTGCGCGAGATGAGCGGCAAGGCGGGCCAGAAATGCACGGCCATCCGCCGGGTGATCGTGCCGCGCGCCGTGGAGGATGCGGTCGCCGCGGCCCTGTCGGCGCGGCTGTCGGCGCTGACCATCGGTTTGCCCGAGGACGACGCGACGCGGATGGGCGCGCTGGCCTCGCTCGAGGACCGCGCGACGGTGCGCGACCGGATCGCCGCCTTGCAGGCCGAGACCGAGATCGTCGCGGGCGATCCCGACGAGGTGACGCTGGCGTCGGGCGATGCGGAGCGGGGCGCCTTCATGGCCCCGGTCCTGCTGCGCGCATCCGATCCCATGGGCGGCCACGCGATCCACGAGGTGGAGGCCTTCGGCCCGGTCGCGACCCTGATGAGTTACGGCGATGCGGAGGAGGCGGTGGCGCTGGCGGCCCGCGGCAAGGGCTCGCTCGTCTCCTCGCTTTTCACCAACGATGCCGCGATCGCCGCCGAGGTGGTTGGCGGCCTCGCGCCCTATCACGGCCGCGTGCTGATCGGCAGCCGGACCTCTGCCAAGTCCTCGACGGGCCACGGATCGCCGCTGGCGCCGCTGGTCCATGGCGGCCCGGGCCGCGCGGGCGGGGGCGAAGAGATGGGCGGCATGCGCGGCGTGAAGCACTTCATGATGCGCAGCGCGGTTCAGGGCGAGCCGGGGCTTCTGACCGCGGTCACGGGCGAATGGAGCGCGGGCGCGCCCGCGCGCGAAGACGTGCATCCCTTCCGCAAGTCCCTGAAAGAGCTGGCGCTCGGTGACCGGATCACCGCGGGCCCGCGCGAGGTCACAGAGGCGGATGTGGCGCATTTCGCCGCCTTCACCGGCGACACCTTCTACGCGCATATGGACAGCGACGCGGCCCGCGCGAACCCCTTCTTCGACGACCGGGTGGCGCATGGCTACCTGATCCTGTCCTTCGCGGCGGGCCTCTTCGTCGATCCCGATCCCGGGCCGGTTCTGGCCAATTACGGGGTCGACAACCTGCGCTTCCGGACGCCCGTCTATTTCGGCGACGCGCTGAGCGTGCAGCTGACCTGCAAGGCGATCAATCCGCGCGCGGAGGCCGATCACGGCGAGGTGCGCTGGGACGCGGTCGTCACCAATCAGACGGGCGCGGTGGTGGCCGAATACGACGTGCTGACCATGGTCGCGAAAAGCTAGGGCGGGGCCGCATTCCGACGCGGAATGCGGGGCGAAATCCGGCGCGGATTTCGATTGCGGCGGCGTTTGCGGCGCCACATCCGCCCTCCGCGCGCGCCCGGATTGCGCGTCGCGATCGGGCCCGCAATCGGCGCCCGATTGCGTTACCCGAGCCGGGACACCCCGCCCAGCATCAGCTCCGTGGCCAGCCGGGCGTAATCGCGGCGGCTGAGCGGTCCGTCGTCGCGAAACCACAGATAGGCCCAGTTGAGCATGCCGAGCAGCGACATGGTCACGGCGGGCAGGGGCGGCGCGTCGCCGTCCCCGAGACCCGGCGCGATCTGGGACAGGACCGCCGAGAACCGTCCGACGATCCGCCGTTCGATCGCGCGCAGGGCAGCGCGCTGATCCGCCGACAGGGCGGGGCCCGCATTGATCTGCACCTTGTGCTGATCGTCGGCGCCGCGATAGGCCTCGAGCATGGTCGCGACCAGCGTCTCGAGCCGCGCATCGGGCGGCGCCTCCGCATCGGTCGCCGCGGCAAGCGCGGCATCCAGCGCCGCGAGGTGATCGTGGATGATCGCGAAGATCAGCGCCGATTTCGACGGATAATAATGATAGAGCAGGGACTTGGAGACACCGGCCTCGCGCGCGATCTCGGCCATGGAGGCCTTCTCCATGCCCTGCGCGGCGAAGACCCGCGCGGCAACCAGCAGCAGCCCATGGCGCTTTTCCTCGAAATCCTGCGCGCGGGGGCGGGCCATGACTCAGACGCCGCGATTGTCGACGACGCGCCTGGCCTTGCCTTCCGAGCGCGCGACGCCGCCCGGGGTCGCGACGCGGATCTCCGCCGTCACGCCGATGACCGACTTGATATGCTGCGCAAGCTCGCGTGCGGAGGTGGCGCGGCCCGTCTCGTCGGCGGCCTGCGGCAGCGCCTCGGCATGCACGACCATCGCGTCCATGCGCCCCGCGCGCACGAGCTCGATCTGGAAATGCGGCGCGAGGCCCCGGCATTTGAAGAGCTGTTCCTCGATCTGGGTCGGGAAGATGTTCACGCCGCGCAGGATGATCATGTCGTCCGAGCGGCCGGTGACCTTTTCCATCCGCCGCATGCTGCGCGCCGTGCCGGGCAGAAGCCGGGTCAGGTCGCGGGTGCGGTAGCGCACCATCGGCAGGCCTTCCTTGGTCAGCGTGGTGAAGACCAGCTCGCCCATCTCGCCATCGGGCAGCACCGCGCCGGTCTCGGGGTCGATCACCTCGGGGTAGAAGTGATCCTCCCAGATATGCAGCCCGTCCTTGGTCTCGACGCACTCATTGGCGACACCCGGCCCGATGATCTCCGACAGGCCGTAGATATCGACCGCGTGCATGTCGAAGGCCTCCTCGATCTCGCGGCGCATGGCGTCGGTCCAGGGCTCGGCGCCGAAGATGCCCACATCGAGCGAGGTGTCGCGCGGGTCGATGCCCGCGGCGCGGAACGCATCGAGAATGGACAGCAGATAGGAGGGCGTGACCATGATGATCTGCGGTTTGAAATCCTGGATCAGCATGACCTGCCGTTCGGTCATGCCGCCCGAGACCGGGACCACCGTGCAGCCCAGCTTCTCCGCCCCGTAATGCGCCCCGAGCCCGCCGGTAAAAAGCCCGTAGCCATAGGCGATATGGGCCACGTCCCCCGCCTTGCCGCCCGAGGCCCGGATCGAGCGGGCGACCACGTCCGCCCAGACCTCGAGGTCGTTGCGGGTATAGCCCACGACGGTCGGCTTTCCGGTGGTGCCCGAGGAAGCGTGCAGCCGCGCGATCCGGTCCCGCGGCACGGCCAGCATGCCGAAGGGATAGGTGTCGCGCAGGTCCTGCTTGGTGGTGAAGGGGAATTTCGCGAGATCGGCGAGGCTGCGGAAATCGTCGGGATGCACGCCCGCCGCGTCGAACTTCGCCCGGTAGAAGGGCGCGTTGTCATAGGCGTGCCGCAAGGAGCGGTCGAGCCGCGCGATCTGCAGCGCTTCGATCTCGTCGCGGCTGGCGATCTCGATCGGATCGAGGCTGTCGCGGGGCGGGGTCAGGTCCTTCATGTCGTTCCTCCCTTGGAAACCTCGCGCGGCAGGAGCGGCTTGCCGAGGCTGCGCGACTGGCCGCGGAACTCCGCGATCACGGTGCCGTCCGCATTGGTGACGCGCACATCGTAGAGCCCGGAGCGCCCGGGCCGGGCAACCTCGCGGGCGGTCGCAGTGAGCCGCTCGCCGAGACGGCCCGGCGCGAGATAGGTGATCTGGTTCGATTGCGCGACAGTGACGTTGTCATAGCCGTTGCAGGCAAAGGCGAAGGCGCTGTCCGCGAGGGTGAAGATGAAGCCGCCATGGGCGATGCCGTGCCCGTTCACCATCGCCTGGGTGATCTCCATCGAGAGCGTGGCACAGCCCGGTGCGACGGCGTCGATGCGCATGCCGAGCCCGCGGCTGGCATGATCCTCGGCCCACATGGCCGCCGCGCAGGCCTCGGCCAGCGCCTGGGGCTCCGTGTCGGTCATGGCTTGTCCTCCCTCGGTTGCGGGAGAGTAATTAAACCGTCCGGTCGGTCAATGAATTTTTGGCGGGCGCGTTTCGGGGCGGCGGATCGCGGCCGGGGGCCGCGCTGGAGGCGCTGCCTCCAGACCTCCGGAGGTATTTCCGGTCCGATCGTGATGGGGGCCTGCGCCTTCGTGCGATCCGTGCGGGATCGGGGACGCGGCGGCTACATCTCCAGCGCCAGCTCGCGGCAGCCAGTCGCCAGAAGCGACGCCACATGTGGTGCGAAGGAGCGCCAGACATCCATGCGGAAGGAATGCGCCTCGTCCCGCCACAGCACCACGCCCTGTCCGTCGAACACCGTCCGGCGGCCCTGGCCCACACCGATGCCGTCGAGGTCGCGGGGCAGGCTGAGGGAGAGCAGGTCGCAGGCCCCGGGCCCGTCGATGGCGAAGGTCACTTCGCGGTCTGAAAGTTCCACGAGGCTGTGCGGCGCCGCATCATAGGCTGCCGCGCAATCCGCGGCGATGCCGGCCGCGTCGCCTTCGAGCGCGGTGAGCACCCATTCGTCGGGGCCGAGACGCAGCGCCTCGCGGCTTCGGGCATGCGCGCGATGGCCGATGGTCTCGGGCAGCGGCAGGTCCAGAACCCGCGCCAGCGTCGCCCGCGACGCGGGTTTGCAGCGCAGGGAAAACCGCGCGACCGGCGCGATCAGCGTCACGCGCGCAGCGGCGCTTTCGGCAAGGAGGCCGGGCGCGAAATCGGGAGAAAGGGCGAGTTCGGTCATGGTATCCTCCGCCGTCACAGCTTCAGCCGGGTGTTGTCGGGATCGTAGAATACGGTGCCCGTTACCTTGGCCGCGATAATGCGGTCGGGCATTGGGATATGGACGATCTCGCCCATCAGGTCGTGCCCGCCCGCCAGCAGCGCGAGGGCGATGGGGCGGCCCATGGCGACGCTGTCATAGGACGAGGTCACATGGCCCACCATGGTCATCGGCACCGCCTCTTTCGGATCGCGCACGATCTGCGCGCCTTCCTCGAGCTTGCTGTGATCCTCGGTCAGCAGGCCCACCAGCTGCTTGCGCCCGGGTGCCACGAGGTCGGGCCGGGCCAGACCGCGCTTGCCGACGAAATCGGGCTTGGCCTTGCCCACCGCCCAGCCGATCCCCGCATCATAGGGCGTGACCGTGCCGTCGGTGTCCTGGCCCACGATGATATAGCCCTTCTCGGCGCGCAGGACGTGCATCGTCTCGGTGCCGTAGGGGCAGATGTCGTATTGCGCGCCGGCGTCCATCAGCGTCTCCCAGAGGGCGCGGCCATGGCGGGCGGGCACGTTGACCTCGAAGCCCAACTCGCCGGTGAAGCTGATCCGGAAGAGCCGCGCGGGCAGGCCCGCGATCGTGCATTCGGCGACGGACATGTGCGGGAAGGCCTCGTCCGAAAGGTCGAGCCCTTCGGTCAGCGGCTCCAGCAGCTTGCGCGCATTGGGGCCGTTGAGCGCGATGGTCGCCCATTGCTCGGTCGTGGAGGTCAGCCAGACCTGCAGGTCGCCCCATTCGGTCTGGAGGTAATCCTCCATCATGTTCAGAACCCGCGCCGCCCCGCCGGTCGTCGTCGTGACGTGGAAGCGGTCCTGCGACATCCGGCCTATGACGCCGTCGTCGCGGATGAAGCCGTCATCGCCCAAGAGCAGGCCGTAGCGCGCGCGGCCCGGCGCGAGCTTGGTCCAGGGGTTGGTATACATGCGATTCATGAACTCGACCGCATCCGGTCCCACCACCTCGATCTTGCCGAGGGTGGAGGCGTCGAAGATGCCGAGGCTTTCCCGCGTGGCGCGGCATTCGCGGGCGACGGCCTGATCCATGTCCTCGCCGTTTTGCGGGAAGTACCAGGCGCGGCGCCAGAGGCTGACGGGCTCGTAGACCGCGCCGTTTTTCTCGGCCCAGCCGTCGATGGGGGTCTTGCGGGTGACCTCGAAATGGCCGCCCTTGTGGTAGCCCGCGAAGGCCCCGAAAGTCGTGGGCGTGTAGGGCGGGCGGAACGTGGTCAGGCCCACCTGCGGCTGCGGTTTGCCCAATGCATCAGCTGCGATGTTCAATCCGTTGATATTGGACATCTTTCCCTGATCTGTCGCCATGCCGTTCGTGGTGTAGCGCTTGACATGCTCGATGGAGCGCATGCCCTCGCGCACCGCAAGGCGCAGGTCCTTGGCGGTCACGTCGTTCTGGTAATCGACGAAGGCCCGCGCGCTGGAGGGGCTGCGATCCGTGGGCAATTCGATCTGCGTGACACCGGTGCCGGTGCGGTCATGGGTGACGCCGAGCGTGGGCGTCGCGCCGCTTTTGCCGAGCGCCTCGGCTGCCGCCGCGCCCATGGCAAAGCCGTCATTGAGCGCGGCCTCGATGCCCCAGAGCCCACGGCCCGCGCCCGCGATCTGGCAGGCCTCGGTCTTCACGTCGGGCAGGAAGGCGGTCAGGTCGTCGTTCCAGGCGAGCTTGCCCATCGTGTGGGAAAAGAGGTGTAAGGACGGCGTCCAACCCCCTGACATCAGGACACAATCGCAGAAGATGCGACGGCCGAACGCGGCCTTCCCATCCCTCATTCGGTTGATGCGGATCGACTTCACGCGCAGACGGCCATCGGTGCCGGAGACCGAGTGGTTCAGATGCATCTCGATGCCGCGCGCCGCGGCGGCCTCGACCAGGTCGGCGCGCAGATCGGCGCGGGTGTCGACGATGGCGGCGATCTCGCAGCCCTCGTCATGCAGGTCGAAGGACGCATACCAGGCGCTGTCATGGCTTGTGGCGACCACTGCGCGCTTGCCGACAAGCACCCCGTAGCGGTGCAGATAGGTCTGTGCCGCGCCCGCCAGCATCACGCCGGGCCGGTCGTTGCCGTCGAAGACGAGCGGTTTCTCGAGCGCCCCCTGCGCCAGGATCACCTGGCCCGCGCGTACCCGCCACATCCGCTCTCGCGGCATGTCCGGGTCGGGCGCGTCGAGATGGTCGGTCAGCTTTTCACAGAGCGCGACCATGTTCTGATGGTAATAGCCGATGGCCGTGGTCCGCGTCATGACCCGCACGCCGAGTGCCTTGAGTTCCGCCAGCTGCGCTTCGAGCCAGTCCCAGGCGGGCGCGCCGTCGATCACCGCCTGCGGCTCGCTCAGAAGCGTGCCGCCGGCCTCGGCGTTCTCGTCGACGAGGGTCACGCGCAGACCGGTCCGCGCCGCCGAAAGTGCCGCCGCGATGCCCGCAGGACCCGTGCCCACGACCAGCACGTCGGTGTGATGGTAGCGGGACGCGTAATGGTCGGGATCGCGTTCCGTGGGCGATCTGCCCAAGCCTGCCGCCTCGCGGATGAAGGGCTCGTAGACCTTGTCCCAGAAGGACTTCGGCCACATGAAGGTCTTGTAGTAGAACCCTGCGCTGAACAGCATATAGGCCGCATCGTTCACCGCGCCGAGATCGAATTTCAGCGACGGATAGGTGTTCTGGCTGTTGGTCTTCAGGCCCGGATAGATCTCCTGCACCGTGGCGCGGGTGTTGGGCTCGTAGCGGCCCGTGCCGCGCTTGGTGCCGATGAGCGCGTTGGGCTCTTCGGAGCCCGCCGAGACCGGGCCGCGCGGCCGGTGATACTTGAACGACCGGCCCATCAGGTGAACGCCGTTCGCGAGCAGGGCCGAGGCCACGGTATCGCCGCGGCGGCCCTCATAGGTCTTGCCGTCGAAGGTGAAGCTGACCGGTGCGCGGTGGTCGATCCGGCCCTTGCCGTAGACGCGGTAGGGGTTCATGCGCTGCGCTCCGTATCGTCGAGGACGGGACGCGGTTCGCCCGCCTTGTAGGTGGTCAGGAACTTGTCCGAGACGGTGTGGCGCAGCGCGTTGAAGAAACGCCCGCAGCCATGGACATGCTGCCAGCGTTCCGCATGCACGCCTTTGACGTTGTCACGGATAAAAAGGAAATCGCGCCATTCCTCGTCGGTCTGCGACGACGGATCCGCGGCGCGCACCACATGGGCCTGCCCGGCATAGGCGAATTCCAGCTCCGGCAGGGTTTCGTCGCAATAAGGGCAATGAATCAAGAGCATATCGGGCTTCCTTAATGTGCGACCGCGGCCGCGGCGGCCTCGTCGATGAGGCGACCGGTGGTGAACCGCTCCAGCGTGAAGGGCGCGTTGATGCGGTGTGGCTCGTCCTTGGCGACGGTCCAGGCCAGCGTGTGCGCGGCGCCCGGCGTGGCCTTGAACCCGCCCGTTCCCCAGCCGCAATTGACGTACAATCCCTGCACCGGCGTCTTGCCGAGGATGGCCGAACGGTCGGGCGTCACATCGACGATCCCGCCCCATTTCCTGAGCATCCGCATGCGGTTGAAGATCGGGAAAACCTCGCAGATCGCCGCGACCGTGTGCTCGATCAAGGGCAGGCCGCCGCGCTGGGAATAGCTGGTATACTGGTCCGTGCCGGAGCCGATCACCAGCTCACCCTTGTCGGACTGGCTGATATAGGCGTGCACGGTGTTCGACATCACTACGCAGGGGAAGATGGGCTTCACCGGCTCGGACACCAGCGCCTGCAGCGGGTAGCTTTCGAGCGGCATGCGCACGCCCGCACTGTCCATCAGGACGCTGGTGTGGCCAGCCGCGGAGACCGCGACCTTCTTGGCGCGGATGAAGCCGCGCGCGGTCTCCACGCCCTCGACCGCGCCGTCGGCACCCCGCCGGATCGCCGTCACCGGGCAGTTCTGAATGATGTCGACGCCGCGTGCGGCCGCGCCGCGCGCATAGCCCCAGGCCACCGCGTCGTGCCGTGCGGTGCCCGCGCGCTTTTGCAGGGCCGCGCCCATCACCGGATAGCGCGCATCGGGCCGGATGTTGAGCGGCGGGCAGTAGTCCTTGGCCTGCTCGGGCGTGAGCCAGCGGTTGTCGACGCCGTTCAGGCGGTTGGCGTGGATATGCCGCTTGAAGCTTTGGACGTCATGAACGTTATGGGCCAGCATCATCACGCCGCGCTGCGAGAACATGACGTTGTAATTGAGCTCCTGGCTCAGCCCCTCCCACAGATCGAGCGCGTGATCGTAAAGCCGCGCGCTTTCGTCATAAAGGTAGTTCGAGCGGATGATCGTGGTGTTCCGGCCGGTATTGCCGCCGCCGAGCCAGCCCTTGTCGATCACCGCGACATTGGTGATGCCGTGCTCCTTCGCGAGGTAATAGGCGGCCCCCAGACCGTGGCCACCCGCGCCGACGATGATGACGTCGTATTCATCCTTGGGCTGGCTGTCGGGCCATTGCTCCGTCCAGTTCTTGTTGCCGGAGACGGCGTTCTTCAGAAGCGACAGGGCGGAGAATCGGGTCATGGGCGGGGCCTCGCGCGACGGGGTGATCCTCTCCGCTCTAGACGAGGCGCGCAGGCGGGGACTGGAGAAATGCGACGCATCGGTTGTAGCATCGCGACATGCAGACCACCGATTCCAAGCTTCGCCCCCCATCGCGCCCACCGACGCGCCGCCTGCGCGTGGGGTTCCTGCTGGCCGACCGCTTCACGCTGTCGGCTTTCGCCAATTTCGTCGACGTGTTGCGGCTGGCGGCGGACGATGCAGATCGCTCGCGGCCGATTCTGTGCGACTGGGCGGTGTTGTCGCAGGACATGGCGCCGGTGCGCTCCTCCTGCGCGGTCAAGGTGCAGCCCGACATGCGCCTGCGCGCGGCGCCGCGCTTCGACTATATCGCGGTCGTGGGCGGGCTGATGGGCGAGGGCCGCGCGCTCGACCCCAAGGCTGTCGATTTCCTGCGCGCGCAGGCCGCGGCGGGCGTGCCGCTGATCGGGCTTTGCACCGGCGTGTTCATCCTGCACGAGGCCGGGCTCCTCGATGGTTACCGCGCCTGCGTGAACTGGTTCCATTACGATGAATTCGTTGCACGATTCGCTGGCGCGCAGCCCGTCTCGGACCAGATCTTCGTCGTCGATCGCGACCGGCTGACCTGTTCGGGCGGGCAAAGCACCGCGCATCTGGCCGCGCATCTGGTGGAGCGCCATGTGGGCCATTCGGCGGCGACGAAAAGCCTCTCGATCATGATCATCGACGAGGCCAAGAGCGGCGAGCGCCCGCAGCCGGGCCTGCCATCGCGCCGGGAGGCCTCCGACCCGGTGGTGCGGCGCGCGCTCCTCAGGATGCAACAGCATCTCGAGACGCCGGAGACCGTCCCGGAGATCGCCGCCGCGCTCGAGATCGGGCGGCGCAGTCTCGAACGGCGTTTCCGGCAGG
Source organism: Roseivivax lentus (assembly GCF_900156805.1). Lineage (GTDB taxonomy): Bacteria > Pseudomonadota > Alphaproteobacteria > Rhodobacterales > Rhodobacteraceae > Roseivivax > Roseivivax lentus. The sequence continues at coordinate 81,558 of NZ_FTOQ01000003.1, forward strand.
ATCTGGGTGTCTCGCCGTCCCGTGCGGGCCTCGAGATGCGGCTCGATCACGCCCGCGGCCTGTTGCGCCGCACCGGTGCCAGCGTGACCGATATCGCGCTCGCCTCGGGATTCTGCGACGCGCCCCACCTGATTCGCGCCTTCAAGGCGGAATGGGGCGCGACGCCCGCTGAATTTCGTTCCAAATCAATCGACTGACCTCACCCTGTCCGGGAAATCTTGGGTCGAGGATTCAGGTCTTCACCGATTCTTAAGGTCGCGTGCGGATAGTTCCGGCAGTCGCCTTGGACGGACTTCGGCCGCGTCCGGGCAGTGGTCGGTCGCGCATGCTTCGGCTGTGCGGCGGTAATTTGATTTGGGAACGTCTGAGCATGAATGGAACTGCCTTCACCTCCGCGCTGAGCGCCGTCAATCTGCCCGCCGGGGCCACCAACGGGGCCGAGGCGCCGCTCCACATCCTGGTGCTCGACGATCTGGAAGCCGATCGCGCGCGCCTGCGGCGGTTGTGCCGCAAGGCCGGCCTCGAATTTGTCCTGCACGAGGTCAGCGATCTCGCGGGGATGCGGGACCTGCTTGATCGGCAGGAAATCGACATCGCCTTTCTCGACTACCACCTCGAAATGCATACCGGGCTCGATGCGCTGAAGCTGCTGATCGGCCACGAGGATCAGGTCAACGCGATCCCGATCATGATCACCTCGGTCGACCGGCACGACATCGCGGTTGAGGCCATGCGCAAGGGCTGCGCGGATTACCTCACGAAAGAGGAATTGAGCGTCGATGCCCTGCGCAAATCGGTGACCTCGGCCTTCGAGCGGCGCCTGCTGATCGCCGCGCTGGGCGAGGCGCAATCGTCCCGGTCCGAGATGCATCTGTCGATCCTGCGCTTCGCGCGGACCTGCGGGCCGCAGATCCGCGAGGTTCTCGGATCGACTCTGATGCAGGTGCGGGCCCTGAAGCGCGCCCAGGCGACCGATGCGCAGGTCCGCGAAACGCTGATGGTGCTCGAGCAATCTTGCGGGGACATCTTCGCCTTCCTCGACGACGTGCAAAGCCTGATGGACGATCAGACGCGGCGGCGCGCCGAACAGGTGCTCGCGGCTCCGGTCGTCCACGACACTTGACGTCGATGATCGCGGCCTCCGCCCTGCCGCGCCCGGGGCTCCGGTTTTCTCTGCGCGGAAAGATCGTCGCGCTCGTGGTGGGATTGGTGCTCGTCTCCACGGTGATGATGTCGCTGAATTCCTACAACAAGGCGCGCGACCGCGAGCTTCTGATCGCGCTTCAGGGCATCGACGCGGTCGCCGCGTCGGGCGCCAGAAGCCTCGAGCGGGTGCTCGACCAGATGGTCAGCGATGCCCGCATCCTGGCCGATCTCGCCCCGGTGCCGTACCTGATTGCGCCGGCCGGGGCGGGGGATGCCGTAACGGACCGCCAAGGGATCACCGCTGATCTCTGGCGGTCGCGCCTCTCGGAGGTCTTCGTCAACGTGATCGAGAAACGGCCTCATTACACGCATGTGCGCTTGATCGGGCGTAGGGATGCGTGGCGCGTCGTCGCCCGCGTCAACCAGACCGAACGCGGTGCGGCGATCGTTGCGGCGCAGACGCTGCAATCGACGGGGCGCGCACCCTATATCGCGTTGTTGCGTGAAGAGACGAGGACCAACGGGTTCTTCGCGCGCGTCACGGACCAAATCGAGTCCGGCTTCGTGACCTCCGGCCCGACCCTGCGCTACGTCCAGCCGGTGACCGACGCGGCGGGTCGCCTCATGGGCGCGATCGTGATCAACGCCGATTATGCCGCCGTTCTGCGCGCCGCGAACCTGCCGCTGCAGCCCGGCACGCGCGTGACCGTCGTGAATGGTTCCGGAGACACCATGATCCTCACCCCCGAAACCCCGCACCCGCGCCTGCTTCGTGCAAACCGCGCTGCGGCGCCGCAGCAAGGACCGGCTTCGGCGGGTCATGCCTCCGTGGGCGACGAGCGCCGGATCGCCGGCACACCCGACGGCATCGTCCTCTCCAAGATCATTCGCGCTCCGGAGGACGAGCGCCGCTTCGCCTTGCGCGCTGAGACCGAAACATCGACCGCCACGCTCCTGCAAAGAGCGCAGAGCCAATTGCGCCACAACCTTCTGACCTCGGCGCTCATGGTGGCCAGCAGCGGGCTCATCGCGCTTGTCGCCGGTATGCGCCTGACGGATCCGCTCGTCTCCCTGCACCGGCGGATCGCGTCGGGCCAGACCGCGCCGGAAGCCACCGCGCGCTTCTATCAGAACCGCGACGAGATCGGCGATCTGGCGCGCGCATTCTCCTCCCTTTTTGAAGAGCTGATGCGCAAGACCCGGCACGCCATGGCCATCTTCGAAAACGCGGCCATCGCCATCGTGGTGATCGATCGGCACGGCAGGCTGGCGGATGTGAACCCCGCGGCCTGCGCGCTCTTCGGTCGACCGGCGGAGCGCATGGTCGGCTTGCCCTTGGTGGTGGTCCTGCCCGGCGCGGCGACGCATCCGGTCCTCTCGGGGCAGGGAAGAGAGCTGCCCGACGGTCCGATAGAGATGACCGGGATTGGACCTGGTGGTGCATCCGTAACGCTCGAGGTGACACTGCGGTGCGCCGATGGAGCGTCCGACGGCCAGTCGATTGCCATTCTGCGGGATGTCACCGAAATCCGCCGCGGCCAGGAAGAGGTCGCGCGGCTTCTGCTGAGGCTGCGTCAATCGAGCCAGGAACTGGATCAGTTCGCCTATGTCGCCTCGCACGATCTCAAGGCGCCGTTGCGGGTGATCGACAACGCATCGCGCTGGCTCGGCGAGGACCTCGAGCCGTACCTGACCGACGATACCCGCGAAAGCCTCGATCTTCTGCGCAGCCGCGTGCACCGGATGGAACGATTGCTCGACGATCTGCTGGCGCATTCCAGGGTCGGCCGCACCAGCATCGATACCGAGCTCGTCCGGGGCGACAAACTCATCGACGATGTCATTGCGCTGCTCGACGACAATAGCGGCATCCGGCTCGAGGTGGGCCCGGGATTCGACGCGATCGAAGTGCCGCGCATGCCGCTGACGACCGTGCTCACCAACCTTCTCAACAATGCCATCCGCCATCACGACCGGCCGCAGGGCTGCGCCAGGATCGAGGTTCGGTCGGTGGCTGATGGCAAGGAGTTCATCGTGTCCGATGACGGCCCCGGGATCGCACCGGACTATCACGACAAGATCTTCCAGATCTTCCAGACCCTGAAGCCGCGCGATCAGATGGAATCGAGCGGGATCGGACTCGCCATCGTGAAGAAATACGTCGATCTGTCCGGCGGCCGGATCACCGTGACCTCCGACGGCCCGCGCGGCACGACATTCCGTGTGTTCTGGCCGAACGCCGCATCGCTATCACGCGATGCGGAAAGGCTGGCATCGTGATGCGGGACAGGCACGGTTTGCTCAACATCATCCTGGTCGAGGATGATGACGGCGATGCCAAGGCGATCCGGCGGGCGCTCACGAAGGCGGGCATCGCCAATCCGGTGCGCCGGGTCACCGACGGGGTGGAGGCCCTGGCGCTGCTGCGGGGCGCGCAGGGTGCCGTGCCGGAGACCTTCATCATCCTGCTGGATTTGAACATGCCGCGGATGAACGGCATCGAGTTCATGGCCGAATTGCGCAGCGATCCCGCGCTGCGGCGGGCGGTCATCTTCGTCATGACCACCTCGCGCGACGATCGCGACCGCGCGGACGCCTATGATCGGCACGTCGCGGGCTACATCCTGAAAAGCAATGTGGGCGAGGACTTCCTCGATCTCGTCGGCACGCTCGATCGCTACTGGCATCTGGTGGAACTGCCCCGGATCGCGCCCCTGGAAGGAGCCTGAGGTGGGCGATTATGCCATCCTGATCGTCGACGACGACGATGGTGATCGCAAGATGATCACGCGTCTCCTCTCGAGGACCGGCCTTGGCTTGGTGATCGAGGAGGCGCGTTCGACCGAAGAGCTGAGCAGTATCGAGACCGAGCATCTCGACGCGGTCTTCCTCGACTATTTGCTGCCGGGCGCCTCCGGTCTCAACGTGCTGAGCAAGGTACGGTCGCGCTGGCCGCAGGCGGCGGTTTTCATGATCACCGGGCAGGGCGACGAGGATCTTGCGAAAAGCGCGATCCAGCTTGGGGCGGCGGATTACATCTCGAAGGCGTCGATCAACGGCGCGGCGCTGGAACGGATGCTGAAGACCGGGGTCGGTGCCGCGCGGATGCAATGGAAACTCGACGAACAGCGCCGCGACCTCGCGACCTTCTCCGAGGTGCTGGTGCACGATTTCAAGGCTCCGATCCGCGCGGTCAATTACCTTGTCGAGCAGATCGCCGAGGATATCGAGGCCGGGCAGATGGAGGATGTCCAGGAAAGCCTGCGGCTTCTGCAGAAATCCTCGCGTCACATGCTGGAGACGATCAAGAGCCTGTCCGACCATATCCGCTTCGACCGCGAGGAAGTCTTCACCGACATCGCCGGCAGCGACCTGATCGACCAGGCGCTGAACGCGCTGTCCCAGGACCTCGCCGAAGCGGGCGCGGTGATCGATCTCGATCAGGTCGACGCCACGTCCCGGATCTATTGTCGCGCACCGCAGATCGCCCAGGTGCTGCAGAACCTCATCGCGAACGCCACCAAGTTCTCTCGCGACGGGCCGCCGGAGATTTCCCTGCGCCTCGAAAGCGGTCCGAACGGGCATCTCTTCGAAGTGTCCGATCGCGGGATCGGCATTGCGAAGGACCAGACCGAACGCATCTTCGAACCGTTCAAGCGCGCGCCGGGGACCACCGGGATCGCCGGGACCGGGCTTGGCCTCGCCACCTGCAAGAAGGTCGTGCTGCGCCATGGCGGCCGGATCTGGTGCCGTTCCGAACCCGGCAAGGGCACGCAGATCGCGTTCGAATTGCCCTACGGCCCTGGCTGCGCGGCGGAGGACCGCTCGCGCGTCGGCTGACCTTTGTCAGCGCCGCCGCGGCGGCGTATCGCCGCCCCGGGCCTTTGCCCGCGCCGAGCCGCGCCGCTTTCCCATGGGCTGGGACGGATCCGCCGCGCCGGCGCGCGCGGTTCCGGCCGGTTTGGCGGCCTTGGACTTTGCGAATTTCGACTTCGCCGGGCCATGCGCCGACTTGGCGTCCTTGCGCGGCGCGCGCTGGTCCTCATGCGACGTTCGCGCGCCTTTGGAGGCCGGAGCCCGCCCGGCGCCCGGCTTCGCATCGGCCTTTTGCGATGCGGCACTTTCGGATGCTCCGCGCGCAGAAGACGGGGCCTTGGCATCTTTTCGCGAGGCGCGTGCGTCATCGTGCGAAGACGTATGCGCGCCTTTCGGGGAAGAGGTCCGCCCGGCATAAGGCTTGGGTTTTGCCCCGGGCGAGGTCGCGCCGCCCGATGCGTCCCGCGGCGCGGACGGCGCCTTGGCGCGCGGAGCGGCCGGTTTGGCGTACTCGCCGGCATCGCCCGCCGCACGGCGCGGTGCCGGGCGCTTTTCGGATGCGCGCGGCGCCTCGGCAGGGGCGGATTTGGCCGGCTTGGGCCTGCCAGGACGGGCGCTATCGGTGCGGGCCTCCTTGGCACCCGGGGCCTCCGTCCGGCGCGGACGCGCGGGCGCGGCCGGAGCACCGGACGCGGCCGCTTCGGCGGCATTCTCCATGCGGCTCGCGCGCACGTCGTTTTCCAGCACGCCGTCCGGGCCGAGCGCGGCCAGCAGGCCGGGCATCGCCGCTTCGGCGATTTCCACGCTCGTTTCCGTCTCGCCGACGCGGATCTTGCCGATCTGCTCCTTCTGCAGACCACCCGCACGGCACAGAAGCGGCAGAAGCCAGCGCGGCTCGGCCTTCTGGGCGCGTCCCACGGACAGGCGCAGCCAGGCCGACGGCCCGAACGGCGCCTTGTCCGCCGCTGGTGCGCGGGCGGGACGCGTGTTCAACTCCTCGGGCGCGGAAAGGCCTGCCCGGTAGAGCCGGAGGCACGCTACCGCAATCTGTTCGGGCGTGAAGGTCTCGCGCAGCCGTGTCGCGAACGCGGCCTCGTCCTCGGTCGCGGCCCCTGTCCAGAGCGGGTCCTCGAGGAGCCGGGCCTCGTCGCGCGCCTGGATGTCCTCGAGCGTGGGTGCGGCGATCCAATCGGCCGAGATCTTGGCCCATTTCAGCAGCCGGGCGGCCTTGTTGGCCGCGCGGTCCGGCACGATCAGCGCCGAGATGCCCTTGCGCCCCGCGCGCCCCGTCCGTCCGGAGCGATGCAGCAGCGCCTCGGTGTTCTGCGGCAGGTCCGCATGCACGACCAGTTCGAGATTGGGCAGGTCGATGCCGCGTGCGGCCACGTCGGTGGCCACGCAGACCTTTGCCCGCCCGTCGCGCAGCGCCTGCAGCGCGTGGCTGCGCTCGTCCTGGCTCAACTCACCCGAAATGCTGACCACGGACACGCCGCGATTGGCCAGCCGCGCGGTCAGCCGCGCCACCGCCGCCCGGGTATTGGCGAAGACGATCGCGGTCTGGGCATCGTGAAAGCGCAGCAGGTTCAGGATCGCGGCCTCGGCGTCGTGCTGGGCCACCTGGATCGCCTGGTAGGCGATATCGGCATGCTGGCTGCCCTTGGATTGCGTGCTGACGCGAACCGCATCGTGCTGGTAGCGCTTGGCCAGTTCGGCGATGGCGGGCGGCACCGTGGCCGAGAACATCAGCGTGCGCTTGCTCGCCGGCGTTTCGGCGAGCATGTATTCGAGGTCCTCGCGGAAGCCGAGATCGAGCATCTCGTCGGCCTCGTCGAGCACGATCGCGCGGATGTCGCCCAGTTCCAGCGCGCCGCGCATGATGTGATCGCGCAGCCGGCCCGGCGTGCCCACGACCATATGCGCGCCGCGTTCCAGCGTGCGACGCTCCTGCCGGGCATCCATGCCGCCGATGCAGGTGGCGACCTGCGCGCCGGTCTTGGCATAGAGCCATTCGAGTTCCCGCGCGACCTGCATCGCGAGTTCCCGCGTCGGCGCGACGATCAGCGCGAGGGGGGCGGCGGGCGGTCCGAAGGCGGACGCCTCCGCCAGAAGCGTGGACGCGATGGCAAGGCCGAAGCCGACCGTCTTGCCCGACCCGGTCTGCGCCGAGACGAGGAGATCGGCCGCGGCGAGTTCCGGCGCGGTCACCGCCTCCTGCACATCGGTCAGGGTGGTGTAGCCGCGCTCGCTCAGCGCTTCTGAAAGGGTCGGGATCATTGCGGAAGGTCCATCGTCTGGCGCGGCACGCAGGAGGGCAGGGCACGCGGAAAGATGACCGCATATCCGCTCCGGGCCGAACTGTCCATGCATGGGGCCATGTGCGGCGTGCATGGGCGCCATGCCCGGGTGCACGGATCGGCCGCCCGGACAGGCCGCGGAATTTTCATGACGCCTAAAATTTACCGTTTGATAAAAAAATTTTCCGTGCAAAGCTCGGCCTCAAGGATGCAAACGGAGAGAATGCATGACCGACACGCTGACCCCCGGGATCGTCGCAGGCCGCCTGAGCGCGAAGGAGATCGCGGCGAATTTCGCCGATCTGCACGCCCCGCTCGATCCGCACGAGGCCGCCGTGGCCGCGGATCGCTGCTATTTCTGCTACGACGCGCCCTGCGTCACCGCCTGCCCGACCGATATCGACATCCCGCTCTTCATTCGTCAGATCGCGACCGGTCAGGCCGAGGCGGCGGGGCACACGATCTTCGAGCAGAACATTCTCGGCGGCATGTGCGCACGGGTCTGCCCGACCGAGGATCTCTGCGAAGGCGCCTGCGTGCGGGAAATGGCCGAGGGCAAACCGGTCGAGATCGGCCGTTTGCAGCGCTACGCGACCGACGCGGTGATGGCGCGCCAGGACCATCCGTTTTCCCGCGCGGCTGCGACCGGCAAGCGGATCGCGGTGGTCGGGGCGGGCCCGGCGGGGCTCTCCTGCGCGCATGGGCTTGCCCGGCGCGGTCACGACGTCGTCGTCTACGAGGCGAAGGCCAAGCCCGGCGGGCTCAACGAATTCGGCATCGCCGCCTACAAGAGCACCGATGACTTCGCCCAGGCCGAGGTCGCCTGGCTGATGCAGATCGGCGGGATCGAGATGCGCCATGGCTGCGCGCTGGGGCGCGACGTCGCGCTGGCCGAGCTCGAGGCGGACTATGACGCGGTCTTCCTGGGGATTGGGCTCGGCGACGTGAACGCGCTCGACGTGGCCGGCGCCACGCGAGAGGGCGTTGGGGACGCGGTGGGCTTCATCGCCGATCTGCGCCAGGCCGCCGACCTGACCGCCTTGCCCGTGGGGCGCAATGTCGTGGTGATCGGCGGCGGCATGACCGCCATCGACGCCGCTGTGCAATCGAAGCTCCTCGGCGCCGAGACCGTGACCGTCGCCTATCGCCGCGGGCAGGACCGGATGGGCGCATCGCGCTACGAACAGGACCTCGCGACCTCGAAAGGAGTGCGGATCCTGTGCAATGTCTCGCCCGTGGCCATCCACGGCAATGGCGCGGCGGTGGAGATCGAGCTGGAATATACCCGGGAGGCCGGCACGGACCTGACCGGCACCGGCGAGACGATCCGGCTGCCCGCAGACCAGGTGTTCCGCGCCATCGGCCAGACGCTTGCTCCGCCGGACGGGATCGCGCGCGCCGGGACCAAGCTCAGCGTGTCGGGGCCCGGGCGGACCACGCGCGACAAGGTCTGGGCAGGCGGGGATTGCACGCCGGGCGACGACCTGACGGTCGTCGCCGTGGCCGAGGGCCGCGACGCCGCTGCCGATATTCATGCCGTCCTCATGGGCGATGCGGGCTGAGCCCGGGAAGGAGACACCTGTCATGGCCGATCTGACGACCAATTTCGTGGGCATCGAAAGCCCCAACCCCTTCTGGCTGGCCTCCGCGCCGCCGACCGACAAGGAATACAACGTGCGCCGTGCCTTCGAGGCGGGCTGGGGCGGGGTCGTCTGGAAGACGCTCGGCTCCGAGGGCCCGCCCGTCGTCAACGTGAACGGGCCGCGCTACGGGGTGGTCTACGGCGCCGATCGCCGCGTGCTCGGGCTCAACAATATCGAGCTGATCACCGATCGCCCGCTCGAGGTGAACCTCGAGGAAATGGCGCGGGTGAAGGCCGATTTTCCCGACCGGGCGCTGATCGCCTCGATCATGGTGCCCTGCGAGGAAGCCGCCTGGAAGGCGATCCTGCCGCGCGTGGCGGAAACCGGGGCCGACGGGATCGAGCTGAATTTCGGCTGCCCGCACGGCATGAGCGAGCGCGGCATGGGCTCTGCCGTGGGGCAGGTACCGGAATACATCGAAATGGTCACGCGCTGGTGCAAGACCTATTACGACAAGCCGGTGATCGTGAAGCTGACGCCCAACATCACCGATATCCGCAAGCCCGCGGCGGCGGCGCGCAATGGCGGGGCGGACGCGGTGTCCCTGATCAACACGATCAACTCGATCACGTCCGTCGATCTCGACCGGATGTGCCCTGAGCCCACGATCGACGGCAAGGGCAGCCATGGCGGCTATTGCGGCCCGGCGGTCAAGCCCATCGCGCTGTCCATGGTGTCGGAAATCGCCCGCGCCGAGGCCACGCGCGGTTTGCCGATCTCGGGCATCGGCGGCGTGACGACCTGGCGCGACGCGGCCGAGTACATGGCGCTCGGCTGCGGCAACGTCCAGGTCTGCACGGCGGCCATGACCTACGGGTTTCGCATCGTCGAGGAGATGAAGCGCGGCCTCTCCGCCTGGATGGACGAGAAAGGCTACGCCCGGACGTCGGACTTCGTGGGCATGGCCGTGCCCAACGTGACCGACTGGCAGTACCTGAACCTCAATTACGTCACCAAGGCCCGCATCGATCCCGAGGCCTGCATCCAGTGCGGTCGCTGCTACGCGGCCTGCGAAGACACGTCCCACCAGGCGATCGCGATGAAGCCCGGGCGGGTCTTCGAGGTGATCGACGCGGAATGCGTCGCCTGCAATCTCTGCGTCGACGTCTGCCCGGTCGAGAATTGCATCTCCATGGTCGAACTTGCGCCCGGGGAAACGGACCCGCGCACCGGCAAAGTAGTGGAAGAGGCTTATGCCAACTGGACGCAGCATCCGAACAATCCGATGGCGGTGAAGGCGGCCGAGTAGGTGCAGGCGGTTGTGCGCGGGTTGATCCGGCCAGGTCATGCGGAGGCATCTGTCCTTCGCATGATCGTTCTAAGCTGATGGCAGCAGATTGCGATTTCCCGGTCGAAGATTGAGATTATTAATTAATAATCTCAACACGATCTTAATTAAGATCGTGTAAGATTGCGTCAGACCAAGACGGTCAAGTGCCCGGAATTGCAGATGACAATCAACTGCCCGCCGCATTCCACCAAGTGAAATCCGCGCATGCGCACCTCGCGCTTGAAGGCTTCCCGACCGATCATCCGATCGACGTCCCGGACCGAACGCCGCACGACGCCTCCTTTCGCAACGGCCTGGGCCCCGAACAATTGAGCCAGCCATTGCTCCCGGGTCGGAGGAGCTGTGACACGGTGCATCTGCATGCACCGACGTTACCGTGCGCAGGGTTAAGGCAAAGTTAAGCAGGCCGGGGTGTCAGCAGGCTGCGGAACATCTTTTCCACATGCGTCCGGGCGCGTTCCCACCCGGCGGAGGAATGCCCGACGAGCACGCCGACCTGCGCTTCAAAATCGGCGTAGTGCTGGGTCACCGCCCAAATGGTGAACAACAGATGCTCCGGATCGACGGCGGCGATCTCGCCTTGATCGATCCATTGCCGGATCAGCGCGCATTTTGCGTCGAACAGAGGCTTCAGCCCGGCCTCCAGATGCGGACCCATCCGCGGCGCGCCCTGCAGGATTTCATTGGCGAAGAGCCGGCTTTCGCGCGGCATGCGGCGGCTCATCTCCAGCTTGGTCAGCACGTAGGACATGATCGCCTCGAGCGGCTCATCCGCATCGTCCAGGGCCTCGAGCGGGGCCAGCCATTCCTGCATCAGCGTGTTCAGCAGCGCCACGTGAATGGCTTCCTTGCTGTCGAAATAATACAGCATGTTGGGCTTCGACATGGCCGCACAATCGGCGATTTCATCGAGCGTCGCTCCGCGGAACCCTTGCGCCGAGAACACCTCGAGCGCGGCTTCCAGAATGCGCTGGCGGTTGCGCTGTTGGATGCGGCTCAGCGGCTTTTCCGCGCCATGAGGGTCTTGCGGCGGGACAGCTGTGGCCATGAACGGGATCCTGGTGATGCGTGAGTGGTCAGAGACTGGGCAGAGGCAGGTCAGTAAGTGCCCGGCACGACGTTCCGGGAAGAAGAGACGGGCGCCGCCGCTTGACAGGGGGGCAGACGGTTGCAATCGTGACTTGACCAAATGGTAAAAAACCAGACGGGGTGCGGTCAAGCGCTCCGCGGCAGATCGACAGGGGCAGGATATGGCGGCACCGGGCGAAAATCTCAGGATCAACGGTGACAGGCTGTGGGACAGCCTGATGGAGATGGCCAAGATCGGCCCCGGCGTCGCAGGGGGCAACAACCGCCAGACGCTGACCGATGCCGATGCCGAAGGCCGCGCGCTGTTCCAGTCCTGGTGCGAAGCGGCCGGTTGCACGATGGGGCTCGACCAGATGGGCAACATGTTCGCGCGGCGCGAGGGCACCGAATCCGAGGCGCTGCCGGTCTATGTGGGCAGCCATCTCGACACGCAGCCCACGGGCGGCAAATACGACGGTGTACTGGGGGTCCTCGGCGGGCTCGAGATCCTGCGCACGCTGAACGATCTGGGCATCAAGACCAAGCACCCGATCGTGGTCACCAATTTCACCAACGAAGAGGGCACGCGCTTCGCACCGGCCATGCTGTCCTCCGGCGTCTTTGCGGGCATTCACGATCAGGATTGGGCTTACGCGCGCACCGACGCCGCGGGCAAGACCTTCGGCGGTGAGCTGGAACGCATCGGTTGGAAGGGCGACGAAGAGGTGGGTGCGCGCAAGATGCACGCCTTCTTCGAACTGCATATCGAACAGGGCCCGATCCTCGAGGCCGAGGAAAAGGATATCGGCGTCGTGACGCATGGGCAGGGGCTCAGCTGGACCCAGATCACCGTGACCGGCAAGGACGCGCATACCGGTTCCACCCCGATGCCGATGCGCAAGAACGCAGGCCTCGGCATGGCGCGCATCCTGGAGAAGGTCGAAGAAATCGCCTGGTCGCACGCACCTCACGCGGTGGGGGCCGCGGGCCATATCGACGTCTATCCCAATTCGCGCAACGTGATCCCGGGCAAGGTCGTCTTCACCGTCGATTTCCGCTCGCCCGAGCTTGCGGTGATCGAGGACATGGAGACGCGTCTGCGCATCGAGGCCCAGAAGATCGCCGACGACATGGGGCTCGAGATCGAATTCGAGAAAGTGGGTGGATTCGATCCCGTGACCTTCGATGCTGGCTGCGTCACGGCGGTGCGCGCTGCTGCCGAGCGGCTGGGCTATTCGCATCGCGACATCATCTCGGGCGCGGGTCACGATGCCTGCTGGATCAACCAGGTCGCGCCCACGGCGATGATCATGTGCCCCTGCGTGGACGGTCTTAGCCATAACGAGGCCGAGGAGATTTCCAAGGACTGGGCGGCAGCGGGCGCGGATGTGCTGATGCATGCGGTGGTGGAGACGGCGGAGATCGTGGAGTGAAACTGGATGAGTTCGTGAAGCAGACGCTCATTGATATCACAAAGGGCGTTGCAGACGCTCAGGAAGATGCGCTGCTCTACATCGCGCCTGGATACGTCAATGGAGACAGGCAAGATGCTCAACAAACGGTATCTTTCGAGGTGGCGGTTACGGTGAATTCTGAAGGCGGGGGTGGAATTTCAGTGTTTTCTCTAGGCGAGCTGAAGGGAAAGCACGCCCAGGAAACTGCAAACCGTATCTCTTTCGAAGTGCCAGTCTATTTTACCGCTCCGACGATAAAAAATCGTCGACACCCTAAAAATGAAGGGCCGCTTGATCCAATCGACGACTTGCTCCCCATAGCCGAAAAGGAATCGAAATAGTGTCCAAGGTTATCAAGAACGGCACAATCGTCACCGCCGACCGCACCTGGAAAGCGGACGTCCTGATCGAGGGCGAAACCATTTCCCGTATCGGCGAGGACCTCAAGGGCGACGAATATATCGACGCCGAAGGGGCCTATGTGATCCCTGGCGGCATCGACCCGCACACGCATCTGGAGATGCCCTTCATGGGCACCACTGCCGCCGAGACCTTCGAGACCGGAACCTGGGCCGCAGCCTGCGGCGGCACCACGATGCTTGTCGATTTCTGCCTGCCCGGCGCGGATGGCTCGATCAAGAATGCGATCCAGGAATGGCACCGCAAATCCGCGCCGCAGATCTGTTCCGATATCGGCTATCACATGGCGATCACCGGCTGGAACGAGACGATCTTCAACGAGATGAAGGACGCCGTCGATATGGGCGTCAATTCCTTCAAGCATTTCATGGCCTACAAGGGCGCGCTGATGATCGAGGATGACGAGATGTTCGCCTCGTTCAAGCGCTGCAAGGAACTGGGCGCGCTGCCCATGGTGCATGCGGAGAACGGCGATATCGTCGCCGATCTGCAGCAGGAAATGCTCGAGAAGGGCATCACCGGGCCCGAGGGGCACGCCTATTCGCGCCCGCCGGAGGTCGAGGGCGAGGCCGCCAACCGCGCCATCATGATCGCCGATGCGGCGGGCGTGCCGCTTTATATCGTGCATGTCTCCTGCGAGCAGGCGCACGAAGCGATCCGCCGCGCGCGCCAGAAGGGCATGCGCGTCTACGGCGAGCCGCTGGCGCAGTTCCTGACGCTCGATGAGAGCGAGTATTTCAACAAGGATTGGGACCACGCCGCGCGCCGCGTGATGTCGCCGCCCTTCCGCTCGAAAGAGCATCAGGACGGGCTCTGGGCGGGGCTTCAGGCGGGCAGCCTGCAGGTGGTGGCGACCGACCACGCCGCCTTCTCGTCCGAGCAGAAGCGCATGGGCGTGGGGGATTTCACCAAGATCCCCAACGGCTCCAATGGGGTCGAGGAACGCATGGGTGTCCTTTGGACCGCGGGGGTCGAGACGGGCCGGCTGACCATGAACGAGTTCGTCGCCGTGACCTCCTCCAACGTGGCGAAGATCCTCAACATCTACCCCAAGAAGGGCGCGCTCGTGGAGGGGGCGGACGCGGACATCGTCGTCTGGGATCCGTCCATCACCAAGACGATCAGCGCCTCGAACCACCATTCGATCCTCGATTACAACGTGTTCGAGGGCTTCGAGGTCAAAGCCCAGCCGCGCTACACGCTCTCGCGCGGCGAGGTGATCTGGGCCTGGGGCCAGAACAGCCAGCCGCAGCCCGGACGGGGCCGCTTCGTGCCGCGCCCGGCCTTCCCCTCGGCCCATACGGCGCTGTCGAAATGGAAGGCGCTCACCGCGCCCAAGATGATCCAGCGCGATCCGATGAACATTCCGGCCGGGATTTGAGGCGGCGCTTTGCGGGTGGATATAAGCGAGAGCGCAATCGCAGCGCGCTATGCAGAATGCGGAAACAGCTTGGGCTGGCGGTTGCTGGCTGGCCCCAAAAAAGCAATGTCAGGTGAAAAGATCGCCTTCATTGGCCTGAATCCGGGTGGCAGCCGTGATGAACCGGGCCACGCCAGGTATTCTGTGGAGAACGGGAGTGCTTACGAGATCGAGAGTTGGGCGGGGTATTGTCCAGGCCAAGCGCCGCTTCAAAAACAGGTCTTGGCACTCTTTCGGAAATTGGACGCGTCCCCGAGAGACGTTTTGTCTGGCAACCTCGTCCCCTTTCGCTCGAAATCTTGGGCAAGCCTCAAGAACAAGCGCGCGGCCTTGGCCTATGGAGAAGCACTGTGGACAAGCATCCTTGCTCAGGCCAAGCCACGCCTGGTGATCACAATGGGGGCCGTGGTGAATCGTAGAATCTGCCGGGTTCTTGGGGGCAAACCTGATATGCGCGCTTCCCTCGGATGGGGCACCGTCAAAGGTTTCAGAAACATTTTCGATGGCGGAATCCATATTGGACTTCCGCACCTTTCGCGCTTTGCGATCATCGACAGACCGGCATCGGAACAAGGCTTGTCCGATCTCTTCGGGAAAGACTGGATGCAGTGACAATAATCTCCGCGAAAGACCTCAATCTCACTTTCCAGACCAATGACGGTCCGGTTCATGCGCTGAAGGACGTGAACCTCGATGTCTCGAAGGGCGAATTCGTGTCCTTCATCGGGCCTTCGGGCTGCGGCAAGACCACCTTTCTGCGCTGCGTGGCGGGGCTGGAGACGCCGACGGGCGGCACGCTTACCGTCGATGGCATGACGCCCGACGAGGCCCGCCGCGCGCGGGCCTATGGCTACGTGTTCCAGGCGGCGGGGCTTTATCCCTGGCGCACCATCGGCGGGAATATCCGGCTGCCGCTTGAGATCATGGGCTATTCGGCGGCCGAAAAGGACCGGCGGGTGAAGGAGACGCTGGAGCTCGTGGACCTGGCCGGGTTCGAGCAGAAATATCCCTGGCAGCTCTCGGGCGGCATGCAGCAGCGCGCCTCGATCGCCCGCGCGCTCAGCTTCGACGCGGATATCCTCTTGATGGACGAGCCCTTCGGCGCGCTCGACGAGATCGTGCGCGACCGGCTCAACGAGGAGCTTCTGCGCCTCTGGGCGCGGACGGAAAAGACCATGCTCTTCGTCACCCATTCGATCCCCGAGGCGGTTTATCTCTCGACCAAGATCGTGGTGATGTCGCCGCGTCCGGGCCGGATCTCGGACGTGATCGACAGTCCGCTGCCGAAAGAACGCCCGCTCGATATCCGCGACAGCCGCGAGTTCATCGAGATCGCCCACCGCGTCCGCGAAGGGCTGCGCGCGGGCATGGAGGCGGCATGACGCCCGTGACCGTCGAAACCGCTGAGCCGGACGATGCGGCAGGCTGTGCGGCCATCGTCAACGATTGGATCGACAGGACCGACTGGATGCCCCGGATCCATACGAGAGCCGCGGTGGTGGACTATTACCGCAGGCATGTCCTGCCGAAACGGCTGGCGAAAGTGGCGCGCCGTGGCACCTTTGGGACGGTTTCGGGATTTCTCGCGCTCGAGGAAGAGGCAGGGCTCATCACGGATCTCTATTGCGCGCAGCCGGGCCGAGGCATCGGACGGCGTCTGCTGGAAGCCGCCCGAACGCAGGCAGACGCGCTGCGCCTCTGGACCTTCGTTGCGAATGAGGGCGCGCGGCGCTTCTATGCCCGCGAGGGGTTCAAGGAAGTCCGCCGGACCGATGGAGACAATGACGAGCGCCTGCCGGACGTTCTGCTGACCTGGGAGCGCGCGGCATGAGCGACACCGCGCCCATCGCGGGGCAGGGGGCGGGGGTCGGCCGGTCGGGCCGCGTGGCGCTCTTCTCGCGCGCGCTGGCGGGCGGGCTTGCCCCGGTGCTGACCGTCGTGGCGGCGCTCATTGCCTTTTGGTATCTTGCCTGCATTCCCATGAACGCCGCGCAATCGGTCCTCGACGCGTCGCGTGCGGGCGCCGTGGTCAGCCCGGAAAGCCCCGCCGAGCGCCGACAGATGGGTGGGCTCGCGCTGGCCCTGGGCAATCCCGGCATCGCGTTCGAGGGGGCCTACAGCCAGGAGCGCGCGCGGCTGCCCGCGCCGCACCAGGTCGCGGCAGAGCTTTGGAATTCCACCGCGCGAATCGCGCCCACATCCCCGCGCAGCCTGATCTACCATGCCTGGGTGACGCTGTCGGCCACGGGCCTCGGGTTTCTGATCGGCACGGGCCTCGGCATCCTGCTGGCCGTGGGGATCGTGCATTCCCGCGTCATGGACATGTCGGTGATGCCCTGGGCCATCGTCAGCCAGACCATCCCGATCATCGCCATCGCGCCGATGATCATCGTCGTGCTCTATTCCATCGGCATCCAGGGGCTGGTGCCCAAGGCGGTGATCTCGGCATATCTCTCGTTCTTCCCGGTGATCGTCGGCATGGTGAAGGGGTTGCGTTCGCCCGATGCGATGCAACTCGATCTCCTGGCGACCTACGGGGCCAGCAAGCCCGAGACGTTCTGGAAGCTGCGCTTGCCCGCCTCGACGCCCTATCTCTTCGCCTCGCTCAAGATCGGCTTCGCCGCGGCGCTCATCGGCGCGATCGTGGGCGAGTTGCCCACCGGGGCGACCGCTGGGCTGGGCGCGCGGCTGCTGGCGGGCAGCTATTACGGGCAAACCGTGCAGATCTGGTCGGCGCTCTTTGCGGCTGCGATCCTCGCGGCGCTTTGCGTGGGCCTCATCGGCATGATCGAACGCGCGCTGCTCGGCCGGATGGGCATGCGGCGATGAGGGCGTTTGCGTATTTGCAAAGAGGCAAGACAGGGGGCGCGGCATGGGCCTGATCGCGATGGCGCTGGCCCTTTGGGCGGCGGGATGGATGCTGAACGTGCGGCTGGCCACGGGCCCCGTCGCGCAGACCCGCGCGGCGCAGCTTGCCGTGCCGATCATCTTCGGCCTGACGCTTCTGGGCATATGGGAGCTGGTGGTGCGGGGCCTCGACGTGCCGGGCGTGATCCTGCCCGCGCCCACCGCGATCGCCGCGACCTTCGCGGCGCAAATCGACCTGCTCTGGCAGGATTTCGTGCAGACCTTCGTCAAGGGCGCGCTGTCGGGCTTCGCCATGGGCTGTGCGGCGGCCTTCGCGGTGGCGATCCTCGCGGACCGGACGGAGTTCCTGCGCCGGGGCATCCTGCCCGTGGGCAATTTCATGGCCGCGCTGCCCATCGTCGGCACCGCGCCCATCCTCGTGATGTGGTTCGGCTTCGACTGGCAGTCGAAGGCGGCGGTGGTCGTGGTGATGGTCTTCTTCCCGATGCTGGTGAACACGGTGGCGGGGCTGCAGGATACTGCAGCCATGCAGCGCGACCTCATGCGCACCTACGGGGCCAGCTACCTGCAGACATTGATCAAGCTGCGCCTGCCCGCCGCGATGCCCTTCATCTTCAACGGCTTGAAGATTTCCACCACGCTGGCGCTGATCGGCGCCATCGTTGCGGAATTCTTCGGCTCCCCGATCATGGGGGTCGGATTTCGCATCTCGACCTCGGTGGGGCAGCTTGCGCTCGACATGGTCTGGGCGGAGATTGTCGTGGCGGCGCTGGCCGGCACGCTGTTCTACGGCGCGGTCGCCGCCCTCGAAAAACGGGTCACGTTCTGGCACCCGTCGCATCGACGCTGAGACGTCGGGCGAGAAGCCGGGACCCACATGGAGGTACTACATGAAGAAGACACTTATCGGTGCGGCTGCGGCCCTGGGGATGATGGCGCCTGCCGTCCAGGCCCAGGATCTGGACGAAGTCACCTTGCAGCTGAAATGGGTCACCCAGGCCCAGTTCGCGGGCTATTACGTGGCCGAGGCCAAGGGGTATTACGAGGAAGAAGGTCTCGACGTCGAGATCAAGCCGGGCGGGCCGGACATCGCGCCCGAGCAGGTGATCGCGGGCGGCGGGGCCGACGTGATGGTGACCTGGATGGCCGCGGGCCTTGCCGCGCGGGAACGCGGCGTGCCGCTCGTGAACATCGCACAGCCCTTCGCCACGGGCGGGCTGCAGCTGACCTGCCTCAAGTCCACCGGCGTCGAGAGCCCGGACGATTTCCCGGGCCGCACGCTGGGCGTCTGGTTCTTCGGCAACGAATATCCGTTCTACGCCTGGATGGCGCAGCTCGGCATCGAGACAGACGGCGCGGACGAGAACGGCGTCACGGTGCTGAAGCAGGCCTTCAACGTCGATCCGCTCCTGCAGGGGCAGGCCGATTGCATCTCGACCATGACCTATAACGAATACGGCCAGGTGTTGGATGCCGGCTATGCGCCGGAAGAGCTGGCCAATTTCAACTATCTCGAACAGGGCGTCGGCATGCTCGAGGACGGGCTCTACGTGCTCGAGGAAGACCTCGCCGATCCTGCCTTCGAGGACAAGATGGTGCGCTTCGTGCGGGCCTCGATGAAGGGCTGGAAATACGCCGAGGAGAACCCCGAGGAGGCCGCGCAGATCGTCGTCGACAACGACATGACCGGGGCGCAGACGCTCGATCACCAGACCTACATGATGGGCGAGGTGGCCAAGCTGACCGCGGGCTCCAACGGCGCTCTCGATCCGGCGGATTACGAACAGACCGTTGCGACGCTGCTGTCTGACATCTCCGAGGACAACCCGGCGATCACCCAGGAGCCCGAGGGCGCCTGGACGCACCAGATCACGGATCAGGCACTGAACTGATCCCGTCCATCCGGGCAAAGACTGCATGGCCGCCGCGCGGGACGTCCCGCGCGGCGGTCTTTCGTGTCTGCCCCCCCGCATCCATCGGCATGTTACAGCCCCCTCGCGCGGCTTTGTTGCCCGGGGCCTTGCCATTGCGGCGCTGCTCGCCTCTCGTCGGGCTGAGCAATCCGGAGGCCCCATGTCCGACACCCGCACCGCCGATATCCTCGCGCGTCGCCTGCACGATGCCGGGTGCCGCCACGCCTTCGGCATGCCCGGCGGCGAGGTTCTGACGCTGCTCGATGCGCTGCATCAGGCGGGCATTGCCTTCCATCTCGTGAAGCATGAAAACGCCGGCGGGTTCATGGCCGAGGGTGTGCATCACGTCGACGGCGCGCCCGCGCTTCTGGTGGCCACGGTCGGACCCGGCGCGCTCAACGCGGTGAACGTGGTGGAGAACGCGCGGCAGGACCGCGTGCCGATGATCGTCGTCACCGGCGCCATCGATGCCGATACGGCGGCGCGTTACACGCACCAGGTGCTGGACCAGCGCGCGGTCTTCGGCACGGTGTGCAAGGCGAGTTTCACGATGGTCCCCGGCGCCGCCGAGGTGATCGTCGACAAGGCGCTGGCGATCGCCACGGACGGGCGCCCGGGTCCGGTGCATATCGACCTGCCCATCGCCGTGGCCGATGCGCCCGCGAAAGCCGCACCCGCCCTGCGCCGCCGCGCCGCCATGCCGCTGGCCCCCGCGCCGGGTGCGGATCTGGACGCGGCACGCCGGGCTTTGGCCGAGGCCAAGCGCCCGCTGATCGTCGCCGGGGTCGATGCGGTCAATGAGGGCGCCGCCGATGCGATCCGGGCTGCGGCCGAGACGCTCAACGCGCCGGTCATCACCGCCTACAAGGGCAAGGGGCTCATCGACGAGGATCATCCGCTGGCCCTTGGCGGGGCGGGGTTGTCGCCCAAGGCCGATACGCATCTTCTGCCGCTTGTGCGCGAGGCGGATGTGGTGCTGCTGGCGGGGTACGATCCCATCGAGATGCGGCCCGGCTGGCAGGATGCCTTCGATCCCGACGGCCAGATCGTGATCGACATCGCCGCCGCACCCAACACCCATTACATGCATCAGGGCAGCGTGAACGTGCTGGGCCATGTGGGCCCGAGCCTCGCCGCCCTGACCGGGGGCGCGCCGACCGCGACCGGCTGGGGAAGCCGTATCGCCGAGGTGCAGGCGGCACTGGCGGAGGCCTTCGCGCCCGAACCCGACTGGGGCCCCGGCGTCGTGATCGACACCTGCCGCCGCGTTCTGCCGCGCGACACCCGCGCCACCGCCGACAGCGGCGCGCATCGCATCCTTCTGTCGCAGATGTGGCGCTGTCACGCCCCGCGCGGGCTGGTGCAATCCTCGGGCCTTTGCACGATGGGTTGCGCCGTGCCGCTGGCCATCGGGCTGAAACTCGCCGCCCCCGAAGCGCCGGTCGTCAGCTTCTCGGGCGATGCGGGCTTCCTCATGGTCGCGGGCGAACTGGCCACCGCGGCGGAAATGGGCGTGGCCCCGATCTTCGTCGTCTTCGTCGACCGGTCGCTTGCGCTCATCGAACTCAAGCAGCGCCAGCGGCAGCTTGCCAATACTGGCGTCGATTTCGGCGGCACGGATTTCGCGGGCCTTGCGCGCGCGATGGGCGGGCAGGGTGCGCACGTGTCGGACCGCGCCGGGCTGGAGGCTGTGCTGACCGACGCGCTTGCGGCGCGGACCTTCACCGTGATAGCCGCCGAGATCGACCGGAGGGCCTATGACGGACGCCTCTGACCGCCCGGGCGCGCTTGACGGGCTGATCGTCTGCGACCTCACGCGCATCCTTGCCGGGCCCACGGCCACGCAGCTGATGGGCGATCTGGGCGCCACGATCCTGAAGATCGAGAACCCCGGCACGGGCGGCGACGACACCCGCGCCTGGGGGCCGCCCTATGCGGAGACCCGGGACGGGCAGAGCGACCTCTCGGCCTATTTCATGGCCGCCAACCGCAACAAGCATTCCATCGCCGCGGATATCGCGTCCGAGGCGGGCGCGGCGCTGGTGCGCGAGATCGCCATGCAGGCGGACGTGGTGATCGAGAATTTCAAACCCGGCGGTCTGGCGAAATACGGCCTCGATGCCGATACGCTCTGCGCCGCGCGGCCCGATCTGGTCTATTGCTCGATCTCGGGTTTCGGGCAGACCGGGCCGAACCGCCATCTGGCGGGCTACGATCTGATGGCGCAGGGATATGGGGGCATCATGTCGCTGACCGGTGCCCCGGACGGCCCGCCGATGAAGGTCGGAGTGGGCATCGCCGACGTGATGTGCGGCATGTACGCGACGGTCGGCATCCTCGCGGCGCTGCGCCACCGTGACCGCACGGGGCAGGGCCAGCATATCGATCTGGCGCTGGTCGATGCGCAGATGGCCTGGCTCATCAACGAGGGCACGAATTTCCTCACCTCCGGCACGGTGCCCGAACGGCGCGGCAACGCGCATCCCAACATCGCGCCCTACGACGTCTTCGCCTGCGCCGATGGGCATGTGATCCTCGCGGTGGGCAATGACGGTCAATTCGCCCGCTTCGCCGGAGCGTTGGGCCGGCCCGACCTCGCGGGGGATCCGCGCTTCGCAACGAATCCCGCCCGGCTGAAGAACCGCGCGGATCTCACGACAATTATTACAGAAATCCTCGCGCCGCTGGCACAATGCGACATCCTTGAGCGCCTCGCCGGCGAAACCGTGCCGGCGGGACCGATCCATAACGTCGCGGAAGCGCTCACGTCCGATCAGGCGCGGGCACGCGGTGCGGTGGTGGAAATGGCGCATCCGGAATGCATCAAGGAATCGGTGCAACTGCTTGGAAATCCGTTGAAGTTTTCCCAGACACCGGTGCAGTATCGCACGCCCCCGCCGCGCATGGGACAGGACAGCGCCGCCGCGCTCGATCTCCTGCGTTCGGCCATCCTTCGCCGAAACCGCGGCTGATCTCCGCTCAAGGCGATTTCACAAATCCGCGTCTTGCCAGCTATGTGACCTGCTCGAGGGGGCGCCCGGCAATAGGGTGACGCCAGAGATGAACAGCGATGCGGGACAATCGATGACACTGGACACATGCAACGCCGAAACCGATTTCGACGATCCCGCGGCGATGCCTGCATGGAACGCGATGATCCGTGCCTTCCTGGCCCATGGCCAGAGCGCGCCCGATCACCTGGCGGAGGTGCTGCGCCTGTCGCCGGGATCGGTGCTGGCGCAATCGGCCAAGGGGCTGTTCTGCCTGATGCTGGGACGGCGCGAGATGGTGGCCGCGGCGCAGGACGTGTCGCGGCAGGTCGCCGTCCTGCTCGAAGAGGGCGCGGCGCCCGAACGCGCCCGCGCCTATGCCAGTGCCCTGTCCGCGTGGCTCGAAGGGCATCCTTCGGGCGCGGTTTTCCATCTCGACCGGGTGCTCGCCCGCAACCCCGCCGACACGCTGACGCTGAAGATCGTGCATGGCATCCGCTTCATCCTCGGCGATGCGCCGGGCATGCGGCTCTCGGTCGAAAGTGCGCTGGCCGCCCATGGCGAGGATCATCCGCTGCGGGGCTTCGCGCTTGGCTGCCATGCCTTCGCGCTGGAGGAAACGGGCGCCTACGCGGCGGCCGAACGGGCCGGGCGCGCCGGGCTCGCGCTTGCGCCGGACGACGCCTGGGGGCTGCACGCGGTGGCCCATGTCCACGACATGACGCACCGGCCCGATCAAGGCATCGCGCTTATCGAGGAGAACCGGCGCGCCTGGGATCACTGCAACAATTTCCGCTACCATGTCTGGTGGCACAAGGCGCTGCTGCATCTCGACCGGGGCGAGGTCGACCGGGTGCTGGCGCTTTACGACGACCGGATCCGCGCCGACAAGACCGACGATTACCGCGACATCTCGAACGCGACCTCGCTGCTGATGCGGCTCGAGCTCGAGGGCGTGGCCTGTGGCGGACGCTGGGCGGAACTTGCGGATCTGGCCGAGGCGCGGCTGTCGGATGCCTGTCTCGTCTTCGCCGATCTGCATTACATGCTGGCCCTGTCCGGAGACGGCCGGCCCGATGCCGCGCGGCGGCTCGCGGCGCGGGTTGCCAAGAGCGGCGCGGGCACGCCGGAGACCGCGCGCATCGCGGCGCATCCCGGCGAATTGGCCGCCCGCGGCCTCGCGGCCTTCGGAGAGGGGCAATATGCGCCCGCCTTCGCCGATCTGCGGGCTGCGCGCCACCACATGCGCGGCATCGGCGGCAGCCACGCGCAACGCGACGTGTTCGAACGGATCACGGTCGATGCGGGCGTTCGCGCGGGCGCCCTCGATGCAGCGGCGGCGATCCTGTCCGAGCGCACAGCGCTGCGCGCGGGCCGCCCGGATCGCTTCGCCGAGAGCCGCGGCGCCGCCATCGCCGAGGCCCGCCGCAACGCCGCCCTTTACGCTGCGCAATAAACCGGTCAGGACCTCCGCATTCCAATGAGCCTTGCAGACCCGACATTGACCGCCCGAAGCCAACCCGCGAAGGATCACAGCGTGGCCGCCTCTGCCGCGATCCGCGATCCGCGGCTCGATTTCTTCCGCGGCATCGCGATGTTCATCATCCTGATCGCCCATGTGCCCGGCAACTGGCTG
This sequence comes from Roseivivax lentus, assembly GCF_900156805.1. GTDB lineage: Bacteria > Pseudomonadota > Alphaproteobacteria > Rhodobacterales > Rhodobacteraceae > Roseivivax > Roseivivax lentus. Next base: position 105,517 of record NZ_FTOQ01000003.1, read on the forward strand.
GCGCTGTGGATCCCGGCGCGGTTCGGCTTTTCGGACGCGACCGAGATCTTCGTGTTCTGCTCCGGCATGGCGTCGGCCATCGCCTTCGGCAAGGTCTTCGCGCAGCGCGGCTGGGGGCTCGGTGCCGCCCGCGTGGCGTTCCGCTGCTGGCAGGTCTACTGGGCCCATATCGGCCTGTTTCTCGCCATCGCGATGACCATGGCCGCGCTCAACGCCTCGGGCGCCTTCGAACGCGATTACGTGGGACAGCTGAACCTCTATCCGTTCTTCAACAACCCCGAGCAGAACCTCATCGGGCTGATGACGCTGACCTACGTGCCGAATTACTTCGACATCCTGCCGATGTATCTCGTGATCCTCGCCATGATGCCCGCCTTCGTGGCGCTGGTCTGGGTGCATCGGGGCCTTGCGGCGCTGGTGGTGATCACGATCTGGGCCTTCGCGCAGGCCGACATCCTGTATTTCCCGGCCGAGCCCTGGTCGGCGCGGGAATGGTTCTTCAACCCGTTCGGCTGGCAGCTGATCTTCTTCACCGGTTTTGCGCTGATGTCGGGCTGGCTGCCCGCGCCGCCCGTCGACCGGCGGCTGGTCGTGCTGGCGCTGGTGATCGTGCTCGGCACCGTGCCTTTCGCGCATTTCCGCCTTATCGGGGCCTGGGATTACGCGCAGCTCTGGCGGGCGCAGTACGACCTCCTGATCGCCAAGACCGATTTCGGGCTGCTGCGCTACGTGCATTTCCTGGCCCTCGCCTATCTCGCCTGGGTGGCGGTCGGTGCGCGCGGCGCGCGGCTGATTCCCTCCGAGACCGGCGGCGCGCTTGCGGCGCTCTGGCGGCGGAGTCTCGCCGTCATCATGAAGGTGGGTCAGCAATCTCTCGCCGTTTTCATCACCTCGATGTACCTCGCGCGGCTCATGGGGGCGGTTCTCGACGTCACCGGCCGGAACCACTTGTCGATGCTGCTGGTTAACCTCTTAGGCGCGCTGGTCCTGGTGGCCGTGGCCTACGGGGCGGGGTGGTTCAAATCCCAGCCCTGGCGCAAGGCGAAGGGATAATCCGCAATGCTGCGACGCGAACTCATTCAGGGGCTTCTGGCGTTGGCGGCCTGGCCGGCCACCCGCGCGGCTGCCGCGACGGGCGACGCGCCCGAGCCGGGCTTGCAGCTGGGCGAGGGCACGCCTTTCGCGCCGGCGGATGTGGGCGCGCTGGCCCGCCGTATGGCGTCCGAGCCCTATCAGCCGCCGACCCGCATCCCCGAGGCATGGACCGAGATCAGCTACGATCAGTACCGCAAGATCTGGTTCGATGCGCGCAATGCCCTCTGGGAGGGCGAGGCGGACACGCCCGTTCGGGTCGATGTTTTCGCGCCGGGCCTCTACTTTCCGACGCCGATCCGCCTTGACGTGGTGGAGAGCGGAGAGGCGCGGCCGGTTCTTTTCGACATGGGCGTTTTCGACAAGACCGACCAGTTTCCCGATCTGCCCGTCGACGACACGCTGGGCTATTCCGGCTTCCGCCTGCGCGCCGAGCTTGAGCGGCAGGACATCTACACCGAATTCGCCGTCTTTCAGGGCGCCAGCTATTTCCGGGGCATCGGCACCGGGCAGACTTACGGGCTTTCGGCGCGCGGGATCGCGATCGACACCGCCGCTCCGGGGGGTGAGGAATTTCCCGAGTTCCGCCATTTCTGGCTGGAGCGGCCCGCGACCGGGTCGGACCGGATCGTGGTGCACGCGCTGCTCGACGGCCCGTCGGTGACCGGCGCCTACCGGTTCGAGATCGTGCCCGGCGACACGCTGGAGATCGGCGTCGAGGCCGAGGTCTTCGCCCGCCAGCGGATCACGCATATGGGTGTCGCGCCCTTGACCTCGATGTTCCAGTTCGACGAGACCAACCGCGACCGCTTCTCGGATTTCCGCTCGGCCATCCACGATTCCGACGGGCTGCTGATCGAGAATGGCGGCGGCGAGACGATCTGGCGCCCGCTCGCCAACCCCCGCAACCTGCAGATCAGCGGCTTTCTCGACGAGAACCCCAAGGGTTTCGGCCTGATGCAGCGCGCTCGTGATTTCGAGGATTTCGGCGATCTGCAGGCGCTTTATCATCGCCGCCCGTCGCTCTGGATCGCGCCGCGCGAGGGCTGGGGCGCGGGCGAGGTGACGTTGGTGGAAATTCCCACCGATGACGAGATCTACGACAACATCGTCGCCTATTGGCGCCCCGCCCTGCCGCTGGAGCCGGGCCAGTCGCGCACCTTTTCCTATGACATGACCTGGGGCGCGCGGACGGAATACGGCACCGGGCTTGCGGTCGCCAACACGCGTGCGGGCGCGGATCGGGGCGGCGGCATCCGCTTTGCCATCGACTTCGCCCCCGATGCGGGAATGACCCCGGCGCGGGAGCAGATCACGCCGCTCGTGCGCGCCTCGGAAGGAACGATCATCGCGCCCATCATCGAGGACAATCCGCAGACCGGCGGGCTGCGGCTCGGTTTCACGCTCGATCCGGGCGATGCGACGCTGGTCGAGATGCGGGCGCAGCTGCGCGCCGAGGACGGGCCCCTGTCGGAAGTCTGGCTTTACAGGTGGACGCGATGACCCGGCCGCTCGATCCGATGATGCCGCCGCGCGCGCCGCTCGATCTGGCGCCGCAGCGTTTCGATCGCGCGGGCGCGCAGGACCATGCGCTGCCGCGGGGCCGCCGACGCGACCTCGCCTGGCGCATCGGCGCGTTCGGCCCGGCAGTGGCGATCACGCTGTCGCTGATCGTGGGGCTAGTGCGCTGGTTCGATGCGGGCGGGTTCACCTGGGGTGAGGGGCTGGCGACGCTTCTCATCGGGTTCACCTTCATCTGGGTGTCGCTGTCGGTCACCGGCGTGGTGCTGGCGGTGATCCGGCTCTGGCTCGGACGGCGGCGCGAGGCGCGCGGGCGCGGCCCGGCGCAGCGCATCGCGCTTGTCGTGCCGATCTATAACGAGACGCCCTCGGACGTGATGGGCAATGTCGCGGCGATGCGGCGCGAGCTGGAATGCGGGCCGCGGCGCGACACCTATGCCTTCTTCATCCTCTCGGACACGCAATCGCCGGAGATCGCCGCCGAGGAATGGCGCGCGGTCCAGCATCTGCGCGGCGAGGCGGACCGCAGGATCGACGTCCATTACCGCCGGCGCAACGCCAATACCGACCGCAAGGTGGGCAATATCAACGGCTGGATCGCGGAATACGGCGCGGCCTGGGACGCGATGATCGTGCTCGATGCCGACAGTTTGATGACCGGTGCGGGCATCCGCCGTCTCGCCGATGCGCTGGCGCGCGATCCCGATGCAGGGCTCATCCAGTCCTTCCCGGTGCTGATCTCCGCCGAGACGCTGTTCGGGCGGATGCAGCAATTCGCGACCTCGGTCTATGGCTGGCTCGCCGCCGAGGGCCTGTCGCTCTGGTCCCAGAAAGAGGGCAATTACTGGGGGCATAACGCGATCATCCGCATCCGCGCCTTCGCCCAGAGCGCGCAGCTGCCGCACCTGACCGGACGGCGCGGCCAGTCCGAGCTGATCCTGAGCCACGATTTCGTCGAGGCCGGCATGCTGCGCCGCGCGGGCTGGGCGGTGCGCTTTCTGCCGCAGGCCGGCGGCTCGTTCGAGGAAACGCCCGCATCGCTGGTGGATTACGTGCTGCGCGACCGGCGCTGGTGCCGGGGCAACCTGCAGCATCTGCGGCTTCTGGCGGCGCGCGGTTTCCACCCGATCACGCGCTTTCACCTGCTGCAGGGCGCGTTCGCCTATCTTTTGTCGCCCGCGTGGTTCGCGCTTCTGGTGCTGTGGTCGGCCTTCCTGCCGATGAGCGCGGGCGAGACCAGCTATTTCAGCCCCGCCAACCCGTTCTACCCGGTCTGGCCCAGCGTCAGCCGCATCGACGGGGTGTGGTTCCTCGCCTTCATCTACACCATGCTTCTCTTGCCGAAGATCGTGGCAGCGGCACTTCTCGCGGCCTCTCCGGGGGTGATCCGGCTTTACGGCGGGATCGGGCGCTTCGCGTTGACGACCCTGTTCGAGATCGCGCTGGCGGTGCTCTACGCCCCGATCCTGATGGTGCAGCAAAGCATCGCCGTGCTCGCCGCCTGCCTGGGCCGCCCGGTGCGCTGGGATGGGCAGGCCCGTAGCGGGCATCACTATGCATGGGGCACGCTCCTGCGTTTCCACGCCGCGGAGGTGCTGCTGGGCCTCGGCATGATCGCGGGCATGATGACGGGTGCCCTGTCGCTCTGGCTGGCCCCCGTCGCGCTGAGCCTCGCCCTCGCGCCTGCGCTGTCGCGGCTGTCGTCGCTGCGCGTCTCGGGGCTGCGCTGGCGGCCCCTGCGGCTCGACACGCCCCTGTCGCTGCGCGAGCCGCGCGTGCAGGTCCGCGCCCGGGCCGAGCGCGCCCGGCTGCGCGCCGCGCTCGATGCGCCCGCCTCGCCACCCATGGCCGCGGAGTGACGGCGCTTCGGAGGGCAGCGCTGGCCCGGGTGAAGGGGCGCGCCCTGTCGCGCCTCGCCGGTCCTCTGGCCGCCTGTCTCGCGTCCTTTCCGCTGATGGCCCAAGCGGGCTGCGCCGAGGCCCCAGAGCCGTGCACGCTGCCGGAGGGCGGCAGCTATCACATCGAATTGCCGTCCGCGCCCCGCGCCGACGGGGCCGCGCTCATGTTCCTGCACGGATGGGGATCGAGCGGACAGGGCACGCTGTCCATGCGCGGCGTTGTGGAGACGGCGCTCGCGCGGGGTTACGCTGTGATCGCGCCCGACGGCATCCCGCGGCAGGGCCGTAACGGCCGGACATGGGCGTTCCATCCCGACCGCACCGGCCCGCGGGACGAGGTCGCGTTCCTGGCTGCCGTCCGCGACGACGCGGCCCGGCGGTTCGACCTTTCGGCCGGGGCGATGCTGCTGTCGGGCTTTTCCATCGGCGGATCGATGGCCAGCTATCTGGCCTGCGCCGAGCCTGAAGAATTCGCCGCCTATGCGCCCGTGGCGGGCAGTTTCTGGCGACCGCATCCCACGGACTGCGACGGCCCGGTGCGGCTGTTTCACACTCATGGATGGCGCGATCAAGTCGTCCCGCTCGAGGGGCGGCTGTTGCGCGGGCCCGCGCCCGACGCCCCGGGGGCGGTGGCGCAGGGCGACGTCTGGTATGCGATGGATGTCTGGCGCCGCGCCAATGGCTGCGCGCTGAAAGCCGACCGGTTCGCCGCCGATGCGACCTATATGCGCCGCGGCTGGGACAGCTGCCGCGCGGGCGCGAGCCTTGAATTCGCGCTGTTCGATGGCGGGCACGCGGTGCCCGAAGGCTGGACGGGCATGGTGCTCGATTGGTTCGAGGGGCTCGATCTGCCGCGCCGGGCTGACGCGGCTGGCGGGGATTGAGGTCTTTGGGGCCTTCAGCCTCGTCTTGATTATGTCTTCGCACCGATTGCCCGGACCGGGAGGGCCGCGTCGCCTGTTTTCACGTCAATACGCGTGCAGTCCCGCAGCCAAACCGCCTTGCGGACGCTTGTGATCCGCCCGTTTCTCGACGAGAACGTGGCGCATATCCATCGCGCCGCGATGATGGATCCGCACGGGAGCGCCACGCGGGAAGCGCGCAGGACGCGAGCACTCCGGATACGCAAAGCGGCCTGAACGCCGGGGAGACGACGTGCAAAGAGAACGACGCTACAGGCTTCGGTTCACGCCGCTGGCAGGCCGGCGGGGCACGCCATGAGCGCGGCTTCCTGGATCGCGGTCGATTGGGGGCTGTCCAATCTGCGGGCTTGGGTGATCGGCGCGGACGGCGACATCCTGGACAAGCGCGTCTCGGGGCAGGGCGTGAACACGCTGGCCCGCGACGCATTCGAGGCGGCGCTTCTCGATCTCATCGGCGATGCGCTGCCCGAGACGGGCCGGATGACCATCCTTGTCTGCGGCAATGCCGGCGCCCGGGAAGGCTGGGCCGAGGCGCCCTATCGCGCCGTGCCGTCCGCCCCCCCGGGCGTCGCGCAGGCGACCCGCGCGCTGACCCTCGATCCGCGCCTCGACATCCGCATCCTGCCGGGTCTCAAGCAGATGAAGCCGCCCGATGTGATGCGCGGCGAGGAGACGCAGATCGCCGGTGTCTTCGCGGCCCGGCCCAATTTCGACGGGGTGATCTGCCTGCCCGGGACGCATACGAAATGGGCGCAGGTCTCGGCCCGGGAGGTGGTGTCCTTCCGCACCTTCATGACCGGCGAGATCTTTGCACTGCTCGAAAAACGCTCGGTGCTGCGCCACGTGGTCGGCGATGGCTGGGACGATGCGGCCTTTGCCGAGGCGGTGGGCGAGGGCATGTCGCGGCCGGCACCGCTGGCGTCCAATCTCTTTTCGCTGCGGGCCGAGGCGCTGCTGGCGGGTCTCGCGCCCGATGCCGCGCGGGCGCGGCTGTCGGGGCTGCTGATCGGGATGGAGCTTGCGGGCGCGCGGGCCTACTGGCTGGGCCAGCCGGTGCTGATCGTGGGCGAGGTCGGCATCGCGCAGGCCTACCGCACCGCGCTCGCGGCACAGGGCGCGATGGTCGAGACGATCGACGCGGAAGCGGTCACGCTGGGCGGGCTCGTCGCCGCGCGGGCGGGGATGAAGGACGCCGCGCCATGAGCCGCGAGATCATCGCCATCCTGCGCGGCATCACTTTCGACGAGGCCGTCCCGGTCACCGAAGCGCTGATCGCCGCCGGGATCACCCGGATCGAGGTGCCGCTCAACTCGCCCGATGCCTGGGCCAGCATCGCGGCGATGATCGCGGTTGCCGGGAACGAGGCCATTATCGGGGCGGGCACCGTGCTCGATCCCGGCGATGTGCTGCGGCTGGCGCGGATGGGCGCTGGGATGATTGTGTCGCCCGATTGCAACCCGCGCGTCATCGTGGCGACCAAGAAGGCGGGCCTGCTGTCCTTTCCCGGCGTCTTCACCGCGACCGAAGCCTTCACGGCCCTTCGGAACGGCGCGGACGGGCTGAAACTGTTTCCTGCCTTCAAGCTGGGCCCGGACGGGATGCGCGCGCTGTCGGCGGTGCTGCCCGCCGGAACGGAATGCTATGCGGTGGGCGGCGTGGGATCCGCGGATTTCGCCGAATGGCGTGCGGCGGGCGTCACCGGCTTCGGCATCGGCACGGCGCTTTACCAGCCGGGCATTTCCCCGCGCGACGTTGCCGCGCGCGCCGCCGATCTGGTTGCGGCATGGGACGCGCTGAGCTGACGGAGCCAAACACGGGCACCGGCTGATCCCCTGACCAAGCGGCCGCGGGCAATTAGGACCAGCCCGCCCCACAGCCGCGCCCGACCTGACCCCTTGCGCCCGCCCGTCCGGCTGTCACAGTGCGCCCGACCAGACAGACCGAGGAGCGCCCGATGAGAGAGACCGACCGAGCCGTGATCGTGACAGGTGCCGCGCAGGGGCTGGGGCTTGCCTGCGCGGAACGCTTTCTGGCCGAGGGCGACCGCGTCTTCATGGTGGACGTGAAGGAAGAGGCGCTGCTCGCCGCCGCGAAGCGCCTGGGCGCGCGGGCCGTGGCGCATGTGGCGGATCTCTCGACGCTCGGGGCCGAAGGCGCAGCGGGCATCGTCGCGGCCTGCGTCGATGCCTTCGGGCGGGTCGACGTGCTCATCAACAACGCGGGCATCATCGTGCAGGCCGATTTCCTCGATTTTCCCGAGGACGGCTTCGATCAGACCATTGCGGTCAACCTCAAGGCGCCGTTCCTCATGGGGCAGGCCGCCGGGCGGCAGATGAAGGCGCAGGGCGAGGGCGGCGCGATCATCAACATGTCCTCGGTGAATGCGGAACTCGCGATCCCGAACACCGTCGCCTATGCCTGTTCCAAGGGCGGGATGAAGCAGCTGACCGCGGTCATGGCCATCGGCCTCATCCCTCACGGCATCCGCGTCAACGCCATCGGGCCGGGCACGATCATGACCGACATGGTGCGCCAATCGGTGATGCAGTCCGATGCGGCACGCCGGACGATCCTGTCGCGCACGCCCGCGGGACGCTGCGGCGAACCGTCCGAGATCGCCTCGGTCGCGGCCTTCCTCGCGGGGCCCGACGCGTCCTACATGGTCGGCCAGACGATCTATCCCGATGGCGGGCGCATGGTCCTGAACTACACGGTTCCCGTGCCCGATTGACTGCCGCCCCTTGCAAGCGGCGCCCGCATGCCGTTCCCTGATCGGGCATAGATGACGGAGGGCAGAATGGCGGTCACACGGGTCGATCTGAATTCGGATATGGGCGAAGGCTTCGGCGCCTATCAATCGGGCGATGACGAGGCGATCCTCGGCATCGTGTCCTCGGCGAACGTGGCCTGCGGTTTCCATGCGGGCGATCCGGAGATCATGGCCCGCGTCTTCGCCATGGCGAAAGAGCGCGGCGTGGCCATCGGCGCGCATCCGGGCTTTCCCGACCTCTGGGGCTTCGGGCGGCGCAATATCCCGTTCTCCACCGGCGAGATCGAACGGCTTGTCGCCTACCAGGTCGGCGCGGCGCAGGCGATGGCCGCCTATGCGGGCTACAAGATCACCTATGTCAAACCGCATGGTGCGCTGGGCAATCTAGGCTCGCAGAACCGCGAGGTGGGCGAGGCGGTGACGCGCGCGATCAAGGCGGTCGATCCGACGCTCGTGTCGCTCTCCATCGCGCTCGGTCACCAGGAGCGGGCGGCGCGCGAGGTGGGGCTGACGGTGGCGTCGGAGATCTTCGCCGATCGCGCCTACGAGGAAGACGGCACGCTGGTGAACCGCAAGAAGCCGGGTGCCGTGATCCATGATCCCGATGCCGCCGCGGCGCGGGTGGCGCAGATGGTGGCCGAGGGCGCGATCGAGACGATCTCGGGCAAGAAGCTGGAAACGCCCATCGATTCCATCTGCGTGCATTCCGACACGCCCGATGCCGTGGCACTCGCCCAGCGGGTGAAGGACGGGCTCGAAGCCGCTGGAATCGCTGTCAAACCCTTTGCCTGACCACGTCGTTATCGTCGGTGGGGCCGCCATGGGCAGCTTCACCGCGCTGGCCCTTCGGGACGAAGGCTTCCGCGGTCCCATCACCGTGATCGAGCGCGATCCGAGCTATGCGCGCTCCTCGACCGCGCTGTCCGCGGCCTCGATCCGCACGCAATTCGACACGCCCCTGCTGGTCGAGATGTCGCTGCACGGCGCGGCGTTCCTGCGGGCCCATGCGCGGGACATGGCCTTTCGCGAAGGCGGTTACCTCGTCCTGTCCGACCCGGCCGGGGCCGAGGCGCGTGCGGGTCTCGTGGCGATGCAGAACGCCGCTGGGGCCGAGGTCGCGCTGCTGGACCGGGCCGGGCTCGCGGCGCGCTTTCCTTTCCTGAACACCGATGATCTGGCCTGCGGCGCCTTCGGCCTGCGGAACGAAGGCTGGTTCGATCCCTGGGCGCTTCTGTCTCATGCGCGCGCGGGCGCGCGGAAGGCGGGCGTCGCTTACCTGACCGGGGAGGTCGCCGAGATACGCGCCTCGGGCGCCGCGGTCACCGCGGCGGTGCTGACTGATGGTCAGGAGGTCCCCTGCGATTGGTGCGTGATCGCGGCGGGCGCGTTCTCCGCACCGCTGGTTGCGCCGCTCGGTGTCGACCTGCCGGTCGTGCCGAAGAAACGCACGGCTTTCGCCTTTGGCGCGCCGCTTCCGGGCGACGGTTTTCCGATGATCTTCGATACGTCCGGGCTGTGGGTGCGGCCCGAGGGCGCGGGCTTCATTGGCGGCATCCAGCCCCCGGCCGAGCGGGATCTGCACGACCCGGACGACCTGGAACCCGATCACGATCTGCTGCTCGATGCGTTCTGGCCGCCGCTCGCGCATCGCATTCCGGCGATGGAGGAACTGCGCGTCACGCGCGCCTGGGCCGGGCATTACGAGATGTGCACGCTGGATCAGAACGCGGTGATCGGGCCGCATGATCGGTTCGGCAACCTCTTGTTCTGCTGCGGATTTTCCGGCCACGGCATCCAGCATGCGCCGGCAGCCGGACGCGGCGTGGCGGAGTGGATCGCCCATGGTGCCTACCGGACGCTGGACCTTAGCCCGCTCGGTTGGCGCCGCGTGGCGGCGGGGGAGCCTTTGCTGGAAGGGATGATTTACTGAGTGCCGCGCATATGCGCCCGCAAAATGTCTCTACCCCTTTATGGCAAAGGACCCCGGCGGCGGCGTCAATCGGCAACGCGGGTGGGCGGCGCCGTGCGGTTCGTGCTCAGCGCATCGGGCCAGCCGATCCAGCGCTCCACCGCGTAGAGCGTCAGGCAGGCTGCGATGATTGCCAGCAGGAACTTGACCTGTTTCTCGCTCTTGGGCTTTTGCGCCCATAACCGCATCCGCATGAGCATCCGCATGGTCCGCTCACTCCGTGAACCGCACCTTGCCGATATGCGGCAGGTTGCGGTCGCGCTGGGCGTAATCGATGCCGTAGCCCACGACGAATTCGTCCGGGATCTCGAACCCCGTCCAGTCCGCGCGGACATCGACCTCGCGGCGGGACGGCTTGTCCAGCAGCGCGATGGTGCGCAGCTTGTGCGGATTGCGGCTGTTCAGGAGCCGGATGACGTGGCTGAGCGTGTAGCCCGTATCGACGATGTCTTCCACGACCAGCACGTCGCGCCCCTCGATGCCGGTGCGCAAGTCCTTGAGAATGCGCACTTCCCGGCTCGATTCCATGCCGTCGCCGTAAGAGGAGACCTCGAGGAAGTCGACCTCGACGGGCAGGCGCAATTCCCGCACCAGATCGGCGATGAACACGAAGGAACCGCGCAACAGGCCTACGACGACCAGCTTTTCGGTGCCGTGGAACTCCGTCTCGATGAGACGCGCGAGGGCCTCGATCCGGGCGGCGATCGACTTTGCCGAAATCATCTGGTCGATGACATAGGCAGGCTGAGCGGCTGGCTGAGACATCCCGTTCCCTTGATTTTCCCGGGCCTCTATACGACATCTGGGCGCAGTGTCACCACCGGACCGGAGCCCCATGACCACCCATTCCGAGACCAAGCATCTGCCCTACACGGCGGATCAGATGTATGCCCTCGTTGCCGATGTGGGGAAATATCCCGAGTTCCTGCCCTGGTGTGCCGCCGCGCGGGTGCGTTCGACAACCGACAAGGGCGAACGCACCGAAATGCTCGCCGATCTGGTCATCTCCTTCAAGGTGTTCCGCGAACGCTTCGGCAGCCGGGTGACGCTCTGGCCCGAGAAGGGGCAGATCGACACCGAATATCTCGACGGGCCGTTCCGCTACATGGAAAGCCGGTGGAATTTCAAGGATGTGGATGGCGGTTGCGAGGTCTCCTTCTTCGTGGATTTCGAGTTCAAGAACCGCATCCTGCAGGGGGCTGCGGGCATGTTTTTCTATGAGGCGATGCAGCGGATCGTCCGCGCCTTCGAACGCCGCGCGGCGTCCTTGTACGCCTGAGACATTAACCAGCCGTTACGAAATCCGGGCAAATGCCCGCTTTTTGCCACCTTGGCATCGGAGATCTCGCCGTGCATCACGTCGAAGGAGCCTCCCATGCCGCCCCGCCGATCCGATGGCCCATCGTCGTCCCGGACGGGCGGCGCGCCGTCGCCTCAACGAGATTACAAGGCCGTGGCGTGCCTACCCGGACCGGCAAGCGATCCGGGTGAAACGGACAAGGACGCGGGCGGAACCCGTTCCCCACGCGCATTGGAGGCGGCCCGCAACGGCTACGTGATGGGACAGATCGCATCCGCGCCGCCGGAGGAGCACGAGGTCACGGCGTCGTCCTGATCCTCGAAGCGGGGCGTGCCTGCACCGGGCGCGCGGCGCTCACGCACGTAGCGCGGCGAGAAGCAGCCCGAGCGCATGATCGCGGGTGCCCGCGCGCACCGCGCCGCGCCCGATCGCCCCGAACTCGACCGTCTCGCTCCGCGTGCCGCGGTGATCCGCCAGCGCGAAACAGACGCGGCCCTCGGGTTTGTGTTCGGACCCGCCGGGGCCCGCGATGCCGGTAACCGCCACGGCGAAATCGGCCCCCGCCGCTTGGCGCGCCCCGTCCGCCATCTCGCGCGCGACCTCCTCGGAGACCGCGCCACGGGCCGCGAGCGTCGCCTCGGACACGCCCAGCATCTCGGTCTTGGCCACGTTCGAATAGGTCACGAAGCCGCGTTCGAAGATCGCCGAGGACCCGGCGATGTCGGTGATCGCGGCGGAAATCATGCCGCCCGTGCAGCTTTCGGCGGCGGTGACCGTCACGCCGCGCGCGATCGCCGCCTCGAGCAGGTCTTCGGCCAGCCGGCTCACAGGAAGACCACATGCCAGAGCACGCCGAGCGCGAAGGTCGCCAGCGCCGCGAAGACGCCCGCGATCAGGTCGTCCAGCATGACGCCCCAGGCCGTGCCCATGCGGTCCGCCCGGCCCACGAGCCAGGGCTTCCAGATGTCGAACAGCCGGAAGAAGACGAAGCCCGCGACCCAGCCGGGCCAGAGCGCAAGGATGTCGCTTCCAGTGAAGTGCGCGCCGTAAGCCACTGTCAACAAGGCAATCCATTGGCCCGCCACCTCGTCGATGACGATCTCCGACGGGTCATGCTCGGCCTGTCCGCGGGTTTCGGCGGCGATGGCCCAGGTACCGATGGCGATAACCAGCGCGATGCCGACCAGCGCGCCGTAGAACCCCGCCAGCGTGTAGAGGCCCCAGAACAGCGGCAGCGCGGCCAGCGACCCCCAGGTGCCCGGGGCCGGGCGCAGATAGCCCACGCCGAGAACGGTCGCGATCATGCGGGTCATCGGGCCACCAGCGCCGCGGTGGCGATGGCCGCGATGCCTTCTTCGCGCCCGGTGAAACCCAGCCGCTCCGATGTGGTCGCCTTGACCGAGATGCGGCCGGGTTCGAGCCCCATGATCTGCGCCATGTTGGTAACCATGTTCGACGATTGCGGGGTGATCTTGGGTTTTTCGCAGATGATCGTCACATCCACGTTCGAAATTGAAAAGCCGCGGCTTTTGGCCAGTTCGACCGCATGCCGCAGGAAGATGTCGCTGGCGGCCCCCTTCCATTGCGGGTCCGAGGGCGGGAAATGCCGCCCGATATCGCCCTCGGCCAGCGCGCCGTAGATCGCATCGGTGACCGCATGCATGGCCACATCTGCGTCCGAATGGCCGTCGAGCCGCTGGTCATGCGGCACGTCCACACCGCAGAGCGTCACGTGATCGCCGGGCACGAAGCGGTGCACGTCGAAGCCGTTGCCAAGCCTAATGTCCATTCTGCCTCTCGAGGATGGCGGCCGCGCGGGCGAAATCCGCGGGGCCGGTGATTTTCAGATTGTCTTCGGAGCCGTCCACGATGGCAACGGAAAGGCCCGCCGCCAAGGCCACTGCCACGTCGTCGGCGGCCTCGGGCGGGGCGTGGCGATGCGCGTCGCGGATGGCATTGTAGTGGAAGCCCTGCGGCGTCTGCGCGCGGAACAGCCCGTCGCGCGGCACAAGCCCGGTCACCCGGCCATCGCGGCCCGCCCAGAGCGCATCGGTGACCGGCAGGGCCGGTGCCGCGCCGGGGGAATCCTGCAGGGCCATCAATACGTTGTCGATCGTTGTTGAGGTCACGCAGGGCCGCGCGACGTCGTGGATCAGCACCCGGTCCGGGGCGTCGTCTGCCAGCGCCTCCAGCCCCGCGCGGACCGAGGCTGCGCGGCTCGCGCCGCCGACGACCACGCGGATATCGGACGAATCGGCCAGCGCCGCCGCGCGGTCGCGATCATCGGCATGAACGACGAGGATGCGCAGCTCGGCGCCCGCGAACCGCTCGAGCGTCCAGGCGGCGACGGGGCGGCCAGCAATGGGCTGCCATTGCTTGGGCAGAGCGCCGCCCGCCCGGGTGCCCCGACCGGCGGCAACGATGATCGCGGCGTAGCGCAAAGTCCGGTCCTTTCGCCTGACCGCCTATCCTTAGGGGAGCCGCCGGGAGGGCGCAATCTCCGGCCAAATGCCTAAAAATTGTGCGATGGCTCGGGGCGGTGGCGGCGCAAGCCCCGTTGAGCGTTGATTGATTGCGGTCTGCGGAGTAGCTGAGTGCAATTGCACAGCAAATAGGCGTTTTCGAGTGAAGCTCGGCTGCACGGTCATTTCCAATCGGGTCTTCCTCGCCCCGCTGGCGGGAATCACGGACCTGCCGTTCCGAAATCTCGTCTCGCGCTTCGGGGCGGGCCTCGTGGTCAGCGAAATGGTCGCGAGCCAGGAGCTTGTGCAGGGCAAGTGGGCCACGCGCGATAAGGCTGAGTTGGGTTTCGGGATCGATAACACCTCCGTGCAGCTGGCGGGCCGCGATCCGCACTGGATGGGCGAGGCGGCGCGCCTGGTGGAAGCCTCGGGCGCCCGGGTCATCGACATCAACATGGGCTGCCCCGCCAAGAAGGTGACGGGCGGCTATTCCGGCTCGGCGCTGATGCGCGACCCCGATCACGCATTGCGGCTGATCGAGGCGGTAGCGCAGGCCGTTTCCGTCCCGGTGACGCTGAAGACGCGGCTCGGCTGGGACGACGATTGCCTGAACGCGCCGGAGCTTGCGCGGCGCGCGGAGGGGGCGGGCGTGCAGATGGTGGTCATCCACGGGCGCACGCGCTGCCAGTTCTACAAGGGCCGCGCCGATTGGGATGCGATCCGGGCCGTGACCGACGCAGTGGAGATCCCGGTCATCGCTAATGGCGATATCGTCGATATTGGCAGCGCCGTGCAGGCGCTCTCGCGGTCGGGTGCGGCGGGCGTGATGGTGGGCCGCGGGGCGCAGGGCGCGCCCTGGAAGCTCGCGGAAATCGCCGCCGGGCTGGGATACGGGCCGGCGCCGGACATTCCCGTGGGGCAGGCATTTCTGGACATGGCTTCAGAGCATTACGAGGCGATGCTCGGCTTCTACGGAGCCAATCTCGGCCTGCGGGTCGCGCGCAAGCACCTGGGCTGGTACATGGACGGCGCCGGAACGCCCGCGGCGCTGCGGCGCGAGGTGCTGACCGCCAGGACACCGGCGGAGGTTCTGCGCCTGCTGCCCGCCGCGCTGGTCGGGGCGGAGGTCCGGGCCGCATGAACACCGCGCTTGCCCTGTCGCTCTGGTCCTCGCTGCCGATTCCGGCGCTGCTGATCGATGCATCTGACAACATCGCCGACATGAATCCCGCCGCCGAGGGTTTCATGAACAATTCGGCCAAGTGGATCACCGGGCAGCCGATCTGGGACCGGCTCGCCGTGGACGCGCCGATCGAGGACAGCTTCGCCCGGGCGCGCAAGAACGGCACCCCGCTTTTCGTGAACGACGTCGATGTCGGCACCGGATCGCGCCCGCCTCGGACCTGCTCGCTGCATATCTCGCCGCTGCAGGGCCAGATGGACTGGATGATCGTGCTGATCTCGCCGCGCGAACTGGCCGGGCGGATGACGCAGAACAACTCGGTGAAGGCTGCGGCGAAATCCGCCATCGGCATGGCCGAAATGCTGGCGCACGAGATCAAGAACCCGCTCGCGGGCATCGCGGGCGCGGCGCAACTTCTGTCCATGGGGCTCAGCAAGGACGACCTGGAATTGACCGACCTGATCGTCAGCGAGACCCGGCGCATCGTGAAGCTGCTCGAGCAGGTGGAGCAGTTCGGCAACCTCTCCGCGCCGGAGCGCAAGCCGGTGAACATCCACGACGTTCTGGACCGCGCGCGCCGGTCCGCGCTCCTGGGCTTCGGGGCGCACATGACCATGATCGAGGATTACGACCCCTCGCTGCCGCTGGCCCATGGCGATCCGGACCAGCTTCTGCAGGTGGTTCTGAACCTCCTGAAGAACGCCTCGGAAGCCGCCGACCAGAAGGAGGGGGGCCGGATCCGCCTGCACACCTTCTACGAGCACAGCTTCAAGCTGCGGCGCGCGGATGGCTCGGGTCAGACGCTGCCCCTGCAGATCGAGATCATCGATGACGGGCCGGGCCTGCCCGAAGAGATCCGCAGCGACGTCTTCGAGCCCTTCGTTTCGGGCCGCGAGAACGGCACCGGGCTCGGGCTCGCGCTCGTCTCGAAGATCATTTCCGACCATGACGGCTGGATTTCCGTCGACAGCGTGCCGGGGCGGACGATGTTCCGCATCTCGCTGCCGCTGGCCCCCAAGGACGCGAAGGAGAAAGAGTGATGGATGGCACGGTACTTGTTGCAGACGACGACCGCACGATCCGCACGGTCCTGACCCAGGCGCTGACGCGGGCGGGCTGCAAGGTCCACGCGACCTCGTCGCTGACCACGCTGATGCGCTGGGTCGGCGAGGGCAAGGGTGACGTGGTGATCTCGGACGTGGTCATGCCGGATGGCAACGGCCTGGAAATGCTGCCGAAAATTCAGCAGGATCGGCCCGATCTGCCGGTGATCGTGATCTCGGCGCAGAATACGATCATGACCGCGATCCAGGCCGCCGAGGCCGAGGCCTACGATTACCTGCCCAAACCCTTCGATCTGCCGGACCTGATGAAAAGAACGGCGCGGGCGCTGGAGAACCGCAACCGCACGCCGCGCCGGGACGAGCCGGTCGAGCATGCCGATGGCCCGGACGAGCTGCCGCTCGTGGGCAAGACACCGGCGATGCAGGCGCTCTACCGGCTGGTCGCCAAGGTGATGAACACCGATCTGCCGGTCCTCATCTCGGGCGAATCCGGCACCGGCAAGAGCCTGATCGCCCGGGCCATCCACGACTTCTCGGACCGCCGGACGCTGCCTTTCGTGATGGTCACGGGGTCCGAGCTTTCCGATCTCGAAGGCCCCGCGCGGGTGCTGGCGCGCGTCAAGGGCGGCACGCTCCTGATCGAGGAGGTCGGCGATATCGACGAAGAGGTGCAGGCCCGCATTGTGCGCATGATGGACGTGCCGGGCGAGCATGTGCCGCGCTTCATGGCCACCTCGCAGGGCGAATTGTCGGCCGAGATGGAAGAGGGCAGGGTGCGCCGCGATCTCTATTACCGCCTGTCGGGCGCGACGATCCAGGTGCCGTCGCTGCGCGAGCGCGTGGACGATATCGCGCTCCTGACAGAGCATTTCCTGACGCGGATCGACCGGGAGGGCGGCTCGGCCCGCTGGCTGTCCAAGGAGGCGGCGGAGCTCTTCCGCGCCTATTCCTGGCCCGGCAACGTGCGCCAGCTGGAAAACGCGCTGCGGCGTCTGTCGCTGACCGCCCGGACCGAGGAAATTTCCCGCTCCGAGGTCGAGGCGGTTCTCGGCAATCAGCCCGAGACGGGCCCGATCCTGCGCGGCGGCGACACCGAAAAGCTCGGCACCTCGGTCGCCCGGCATCTGCGCCGCTATTTCGACCTGCACGGCAACATGCTGCCGCCACCGGGCCTTTACAGCCGCATTCTGCGCGAAGTGGAGGCGCCGCTGATCGAGATCGCCCTCGATGCGACCGGCGGAAACCAGGCCAAATGCGCGGATTTGCTGGGAATCAACCGCAATACCCTTCGGAAAAAGATCACCGACCTCGATATCCGCGTGACACGCCGACGCAAATTGATGTAAAACCGCAACATAACCGTGGCCCCGTTGCCCAGTGCAGCGGTGAGACCACAACATATGGCGGTTGGTCGCATCACGCGATCGCAGATTACGAGGGGCGGCTGTGGCCACTCGGGCACGGACTTGGTCCTGGGCGCGCATCGCGCAGCTCAGGCGCATGCGGCGCTTGCGGAACGCCGCGACCCTGGGGCTGGTGCTTCTGGGGCCCGTGCTGGCATTCGCGACCTATCTCGTTCTGGGGCCTCTGCAGGGGGCCGAGCGGACCGATCTCAGCCTCCGGCTCGTGCTGCTGGCCGATCTGGTCTACGTGCTGTTGCTGGCGGCGCTGGTATTGTCGCGCGTGGCGGGCCTGGTCGCCGCGCGACGGGCGAAATCCGCGGGATCGCGGCTGCACCTGCGGCTGACCGGGGTCTTCGCGCTGATGGCGCTGCTGCCGACGATCACTGTGGCGGTCTTCGCCGTCCTGACCATCAATATCGGCCTCGAGACGTGGTTCTCGACCCGCGTGCAGAACGTGGTGGGCGCTTCCCTCTCGGCCGCCGAGGCCTACGAGGAGGAGCATCGTGCCGACCTGATCGAGGACGCGACCGCGCTCGGGCGGTTTCTCGATGCAACCCGCCGCGCGCAGCCTTTCATGAATGACGGGGAGCTGCGCCAGCTTCTGGGCAGCGGGCAGGCGCAGATCCAGCGCGGCCTGCGCGAGGCCTACGTGATCGACAGCGACCGCGAGATCCGCGCGCGTGGCGAACGCTCCTATCTTTTCGATTACGAACGCCCCTCCACCGGGCAGATGGCCCGCGCCCGCGCCGAGGGTGTCGCGGTGATCGAGGATTGGGACAACAACGAGTTCCGCGCCCTCGTGCCGCTTTCGGCCTTCGTGGACCGCTATCTTTATGTCAGCCGCGAGGTGGATGGCGGCATCCTCAACCTTCTCGACGACACGCAGGAGACCGCGCGCTTCTACCAGCAGCAGGAAACCGAGCGGGGCCGGCGGCTTTTCGACTTCGCGCTGCTCTATCTGGGCTTTGCCGTGCTGCTGATCCTCGCCGCCGTCTGGCTCGGGCTGTGGTTCGCCGAACGGCTCTCGCGGCCCGTGGGTCGGCTGGCGGGTGCGGCGCAGCGCGTCGGCGCGGGCGATCTGGACGTGCAGGTCAAGGAGGATGTGGGCGACGACGAAATCGCCATGCTGGGGCGGTATTTCAACCAGATGACCCGGCAGCTGAAGGGCCAGCGCGAACGCCTTCTGGAAAACACCCGTCAGATCGAACGGCGGCAGCGACTCTTCGATTCCGTGCTGAGCTCGGTCACCTCCGGGGTCGCCGGGCTCGATGCCGAGGGCCGGGTGACCTTCGTCAACCGCTCCGCAGAGCGGCTTCTGGGCATCGGTGCCACGCGCGCCGATCACCCCATCCACGTCGTGGTGCCGGAATTCGGCCCGCTTTTCGACCGGCTGATCGAGACCGGCGCGGAGGTGGCGCAGGAAGAGGTCAAGGTCAGCCGCGACGGGCGGCTCGAGAACCTGCTCGTGCGGATGTCGACGCGGCGGCGCGAGGATGGCGGGCTCGAGGGCTACGTGGTGGCCTTCGACGACGTGACCGATCTGGTCTCGGCCCAGCGGATGGCAGCCTGGGGTGACGTGGCCCGCCGCATCGCGCACGAGATCAAGAACCCGCTCACGCCCATTCAGCTCTCGGCCGAGCGGATCAAGCGCAAGTTCGGCCGCGCGTTGCCCGAGGAGGATGCCGAGAAGCTGGAGCAGATGACCGGCGTGATCATCCGCCAGACCGGCGACCTGCGCCGGATCGTCGACGAGTTTTCCAAGTTCGCCCGGATGCCCGAGCCCGAGCGCAAGCCCGAGGACCTGGCCGAGATCCTGCGCGGCGTGATCCTGCTTCAGGAGGCGGGCCAGCCCGAAGTGCGCTTCACCGCCGACCTGCCGGAGGGCCCGGTCGCGGCCGAGCTCGACGCCACGATGATCAGCCAGGCGCTGACCAACCTGGTCAAGAACGCGGGCGAGGCGACCCTGAGTGTCGTCGAGGCGGGGCGCGCGCCGGACGGCTACATCCCCGAGATCCGCGTCGCGCTGCGGCTGGCGGAAGATTCCCGCGCCGAGATCACCATTGCCGATAACGGCATCGGCCTGCCCGAGGACCGCGCCCGGCTTTTCGAGCCCTACGTGACCACCCGCGACAAGGGCACCGGCCTCGGCCTGCCCATCGTCAAGAAGATCATCGAGGAGCATGGCGGCACGCTGGCCCTCGAGGATGCGCCGTGCTTCGGCGACACCCCGCATTACGGCGCGCTGGCGGTGATCCGTCTGCCCGCCATGCCGGCTCCGGAGGGACAGCCCCCGGATGCGCGCGCCACCGAAACGGTTTGAGAAGGAGAGGATTGAGACATGAGCGACATTCTGATCGTCGACGATGAACGCGATATCCGCGAACTGATCGGGGACATCCTCGAGGACGAGGGGTTCACCATCCGGCTCGCGGGCAATTCGAACGAGGCCATGGCCGAGATCAACAGCGAGCCGCCGGCGCTCATCATCCTCGATATCTGGCTGAAAGACAGCAAGATGGACGGGATCGACATCCTCAAGACCGTCAAGCGCGACAATCCCGACATCCCCGTGGTCATCATCTCGGGCCACGGCAATATCGAGATCGCGGTCGCCGCGATCCGGCAGGGCGCCTATGATTTCATCGAGAAACCCTTCAACATCGACCAGCTTCTGGTGGTGATCCGCCGCGCGATGGAGACCTCGCGCCTGCGCCGCGAGAACCACAAGCTCAAGCGCCGCGAGGCCGACGTGGCCGAGATGATCGGCGACAGCCCGGTCTACCGCAACCTCGTGAGCCAGCTCGACAAGGTGACGAAGTCGAACGGGCGCGTCATGCTGACCGGCCCCGCGGGCTGCGGCAAGGAAGTGGCGGCGCGCTACATCCACGCCAATTCCGGCCGCGCGCAGGGCCCCTTCGTGACGGTGAATTGCGCGGGCGTCACGCCCGAAAGCATGGAGGAGGTGCTCTTCGGCCGCGAAACCGCGGATCGCGGCGTGGAGCCCGGCCTTCTCGAACAGGCCCATGGCGGCATCGTCTATTTCGACGAGGTGGCCGACATGCCGCTCGGCACCCAGTCGAAGATCCTGCGCGTGCTGGTCGACCAGCAATTCACCCGGGTGGGCGGGCAGGACAAGGTGCGCGTCGATCTGCGGGTGATCTCGTCGACCAACCGCGACCTCGCCGCCGAGATCGAGGCGGGCCGCTTCCGGCAGGAACTCTTCCACCGTCTGAACGTGGTGCCGATCGCGGTGCCCTCGCTCGAGGATCGGCGCGAGGACATCGCGATGCTGGCCGAGCATTTCATCGCCCTCTGCCACAAGGGCCAGGGCCTGCCCCGGCGCGCCCTTTCGGAGGATGCCATCGCGCTCTTGCAGACCATGGTCTGGCCCGGCAACGTCCGCCAGCTGAAGAACCTGATCGAGCGGGTGCTGATCCTCGGCGACAGCACTGACCCGATCGAGGCGGGCGAGCTGCCGCAGGAAACCGCACGCGGCGGCGACGGCGAAGGCCGCGTGGTGCTCTCGGGCACGCTCGCCACGATGCCGCTGCGCGAGGCGCGCGAGGCGTTCGAACGGGAATACCTGCTGACCCAGATCAACCGCTTCGGCGGCAATATCTCGCGGACGGCGAATTTCGTCGGCATGGAGCGCTCGGCACTGCACCGCAAGCTGAAATCGCTGGGTGTCGTGACCTCGGCCAAGGGCGGCGCGCGCATCGCCCATGTGGACGAGGAGGAGGCCGAGCCCGAACGCCAATCGGCCTGATCGGCAAGGTGCGCCCGGTCTCGACCGGCGGCATCCGGCCGCCTTTAGACGGCCTTCCACACCGCGCGGCCGGGCCGCATCAATAAACCGGAACCGCAAACCGGCCTCTCAATCACATCTCGGCGCAGGGACCGGCGCGGCGCCTTTGCGGGCTCGGACCCCGAAAGCGCCGCAAGCGCCGGCGCCGCATCTGCGCGCAGCTCCCCTTGCGCTTCACCTTTCCGAAAAACCGCCGGGAGTGAATTGCCCGGGGTACCCGGGCAAGAGAGGGCAGCGCCCTCTTGACCGCCGGTCCGCCCCGAAGGGGCGGGGCCGGCCAGACCTGCGCGTGCCCCGAGGGGGCACGCCCGACCGGATCACGCGCCCGAGACACGGTCGCGGACGGGGGGGCAACGGGCCAGATTGACGCCCCGGCTAGCCCGTGTCAGACCGAAGTACCGGGCAGAGACGCAGGGGCGTTCATGAAAATCATCATCTGCGGTGCGGGGCAGGTCGGCTGGCAGATCGCGCGGCACCTCTCGGGCGAACGCAACGACGTCACCGTGGTCGACAGCAATGCTGATCTTGTGCGCCGCGCGACCGAAGCGCTCGACGTCCAGGGCATCGCGGGCTTTGCCTCCTATCCGGATGTGCTGCAGCGCGCCGGCGCCTCCGATGCGGAGATGATCATCGCCGCCACCCATTCCGACGAGGTCAACATGGTCACCTGCCAGGTGGCCCATTCGATCTTCTCGATCCCGCGCAAGATCGCGCGGCTGCGCGCGCAAAGCTATCTCGACGCGATCTATTCCGATCTCTACCGCCGCGACCACCTGCCCATCGACGTGGTGATTTCGCCCGAGCGCGAGGTGGCCGATGCCGCCCTGCAGCGGCTTGAGGCTCCCGCGGCCTTCGACACCGAGACGTTTCTCGACGGCGGGGCGCAACTCCTCGGGCTGACCATCGACGCCGATTGCGCGGTGGTGAACACGCCCCTGCGTCAGCTCACCGACCTCTTCTCGACCCTGCGCGCGGTCGTGGTCGGGGTGCGCCGCGAAGGCACGCTCTTCGCGCCCGAGCCGCGCGACCAGGTCTTCATCGGCGACAGCGTCTACGTGATGATCCATGCCGATGACATGGCCCGCACGCTGGAAATCTTCGGCAAACCCAACCGCAAGCAGGAACGCGTCGTGCTGATCGGCGGCGGCAATGTCGGCCTGATGGTGGCCCGTGCCCTCGAGGAGCGCGAGGACCGCATCCGCGCCAAAGTGATCGAGAAGAACCGCAAATGCGCCGAACGCGCCGCCGAGGAGCTGGAAAAGACCATCGTCCTGCATGGCGACGGGCTCGATACCGCGCTTCTGTCGGAGGCCAATATCGGCCGGGCCGATGCGGTGCTCTGCGTGACCGACGACGACAAGACCAACTTGCTGGCCGCGGTGCGCGCCAAGTCGCAGGGCTGCCCAATGGCGATCGCGCTGATCAACGACCCCACGCTGGCGCCGCTGATGGAGCCTCTGGGCATCGACGCCTATATCAACCCGCGCGCCACCACCGTCTCCTCGATCCTGCGCCATATCCGCCATGGCCGCGTGCGCGCGGTCTATTCCATCGGCGATGCGGAGGCCGAGGTGATCGAGGCCGAGGTGCTGTCGACCTCGCCGATCGCGGGGCAGAAGATCCGCGATATCGACTTCCCCGAAGGCGTGCTGGTGGGCGCGCTGCGCAAGGCCGGCCGCGTGGTCAAGATTTCCGGCGCCACCCGGGTCGAGGAAGGCGACCAGATCGTGCTTTTCGTCCTGACCAAGGACGTGGCCGCGGTCGAGACGCTCCTGCAGGTCTCCATCGACTTCTTCTGACCGATGGACCGGCTCCTCTCCATTCCCCTCTTGCTGCTGTTCGCGGGGGCGGCGTCGATCGCGATGATGGGCCCGGCGATCCTCGCCCTTTACGTCGAGGACTTCCACGACGCCCGCAGCTTTCTGCATTCGTCTCTTCTGGGCTTTCTCGTCACCTCGCTGCTGGTCATCACGCGGACCGGGCTGCCCAACAACCGCAACGACCTGCGCCAGCTTTTCGCGCTGCTTCTGGCCTTCATCCTGCTGCCTGCGATGCTGGCGGTGCCGTTCCACCAGGCGGTGCGCAACACGAGCTTTCTCAACGCCTATGTGGAGATGGTCTCGGCGCTGACCACGACCGGGGCGACCTTGTTCGACCCCGCGCGGCTGTCGCTGGCCGAACATCTCTGGCGGGCGCAGGTGGGCTGGATGGGGGGACTTCTGATGTGGATCGCCGCGGCGGCGATCCTCGCGCCGCTGACGCTGGGCGGATTCGAGGTTACCGCCGTGTCGGAGCCGGGCCAGGGCACCGCGCCCGGTGCCGCGCATCGCGACAAGGCCGATCCACGCCAGCGGCTGGCGCGCGCGGTGCATGCGCTGGTGCCCACGTATATCGGCCTGACGCTCGCGCTCTGGCTTCTGCTGATGGTCACCGGCGACACGCCTTTCGTGGCGATCTGCCACGCGATGTCGACCATGGCCACCTCGGGCATATCGCCCATCGGCGGGCTCGAACAGGCGCCCTCGGGCTTCTGGGGCGAAGCGGTGGTGTTCTGCTTTCTGTTCTTCGCGCTCTCGCGCCTGACCTTCTCGAACGACACCTCCGCCGCGCGGCGTCAGGGGCTTCTGAACGATCCGGAGTTTCGGATCGGCATCTCCATCGTTGCCGCCGTGCCGCTGATCCTCTTCGCGCGGCACTGGCTTGCCTCCTTCGACATCGGCACCGAGGAAAACGTGGTCCTAGCGCTGCGGGCCTTCTGGGGCGCGGCCTTCACCACGCTTTCCTTCCTCACCACGACGGGCTTCGAAAGCGCCGACTGGGCGCAGGCGCAGGGCTGGTCGGGGCTGAACACGCCGGGGCTGATCCTCATGGGCCTCGCCATCATCGGTGGCGGGGTGGCGACGACCGCGGGCGGGGTGAAGCTCTTGCGGGTCTTCATCCTCTATCTCAACGGCAAGCGCGAGCTAGAGCGGCTGATCCATCCCAACTCGGTCGGGCGGTCGGGCCTTCTCAGCCGCCGCACGCGGCGCGAGGGCGCTTTCATCGCCTGGGTTTTCTTCATGATCTTCGCGCTGACCATCGCGGTGATGGTGCTGGCCTTCTCGGTCCAGGGCATCGCCTTCGAAGGCGCCTTCGTGATGACCATCGCGGGGTTGACCAATACCGGCCCGCTGGTGGCGCTGGCCACCGAGATGCCGCTGCCGCTGGCGCAATATGCGCCTTCGGTGAAGGTGACGCTGGCGGCGGCGATGATCCTCGGGCGGCTGGAAGTGCTGGCGATCGTGGTCATGCTGTCGCCGGAACTGTGGCGCGATTGACGGCAGCGGACCGCCGCGGCTGGGGAAATTCCCGATTTGCTCTGGAAAGTCGGAAGTCGGCAGACCATACTCCCCTCTGGCGAGGGGCACCGCGTTGCGCGGTGCGAAGAAGAATAAAAGGCTTTTCAATGGCTTCCGATAGACAGAATCTCCAGGATGCATTTCTTAACCATGTTCGGAAAACCAAGGTCCCGGTGACCGTTTTCCTCATCAACGGCGTCAAATTGCAGGGCGTCATCACCTGGTTCGACAACTTCTGTGTGCTCCTGCGGCGCGACGGGCAGTCGCAGCTGGTCTACAAGCATGCAATCAGCACGATCATGCCGGCCCAGCCGATCAACCTTTATGATGGTGACGGCGAGGGATCTTGAACGAACACGATCCGCACGTCACCCGCGCCTGGGTTCTGCACCCCGACATCAAGAGCGACCGCGACCGACGCGATGCCGAGATCGGCCTCGCCGAAGCGGTTGCACTTGCCGTGGCGCTGCCGAATCTCGAAGTCGTCGGCCAGACCATCGTGCCGCTGCCGAAACCGCATCCCGGCGAGCTTTTCGGCTCGGGCAAGATCGCCGAGCTGAAAGAGCTGTTTCACGAGCACGAGGTCGAGCTGGTGCTCGTCGACGGGCCCGTGACGCCGGTGCAGCAGCGCAATCTGGAGCGCGCCTGGAAGGTGAAGCTTCTGGACCGGACGGGCCTGATCCTCGAGATCTTCTCGGACCGCGCGGCCACCCGCGAGGGCGTGCTGCAGGTCGAGATGGCGCATCTGAGCTACCAGCGCACGCGGCTGGTGCGGGCCTGGACCCACCTCGAACGGCAGCGCGGCGGGCTGGGCTTCGTGGGTGGCCCCGGCGAGACGCAGATCGAGGCCGACCGGCGGGCCATCGACGAACAGCTCGTGCGCCTGCGCCGGCAGCTCGACAAGGTCGTGCGGACCCGCAGCCTGCACCGCGCGGCGCGCGCCAAGGTGCCTTATCCGATCGTGGCGCTGGTGGGCTATACCAACGCGGGCAAGTCGACCCTGTTCAACCGGATGACCGGGGCCGAGGTGATGGCCAAGGACATGCTTTTCGCGACGCTCGACCCGACCATGCGCGCGGTGAAGCTGGCCTCCGGGCCCGAGGTCATCCTGTCGGATACGGTGGGCTTCATCTCGAACCTGCCGACGGAGCTTGTCGCGGCGTTCCGCGCCACGCTCGAAGAGGTCACCGCCGCCGATCTCATCGTGCATGTGCGCGACATCGCCCATCCCAATTCCGAAGAGCAGGCGAACGACGTGCGCGCCATCATCGCCTCGCTCGGCGTGCTCGAGACGACGCCCCAGATCGAGGTCTGGAACAAGCTCGACCAGCTCGATCCCGAGGCCAAGGAGGGGTTCAGCGCCCGGGCCGCCCGCGAAGACGGGATCTACGCGCTGTCGGCCTGGACCGGGGAAGGGATGGACGCGCTGCTCGAGGGTATCGCCCAGCGGCTCGAGGGCGAGACGCGGGAGGATCACCTGCGGCTTGGCTTCGACGAGGGCCGCAAGCGTGCCTGGCTCTTCGAGCGGGGCCTCGTGGAAGACGAGGTTCAGGACGAAGACGGCTACGCGCTGAACGTGCGCTGGACGGCCCGGGAGGCTGCGCAGTTCGAGAAGCTGTAAGACAGGGTGACGGGCGCGCAGCCAGCGGCCCCATGCGACCCCGATCGGTGCGCGGCACCGCCCTTTTGAGTATTGCACCAGTGACCGGTTGCCGGATCCCGCTTGGTGCAGGGTCCGGCATTGGCTAGCGGCGCACGAGGTCGCGACCGGGCATCTCTCCGATCAGGTTGCATTGCGGAGAGTTGCACTGACAATTGTTCGGAGTGTCGGTGATCGCGCCGTTGATCAGGTCGATCATCGCCATCCGGTCGCCGCTTTCGACCGCCGCTGTCAGGCGCAGGTTCCAAAGCTGCGTCCGACCGGCGACCAGGGCGCGTCTTGCCTCGCTCGCCGTCTTCATCTGCTGCTGGGTCAGCATGCTGTCGCCCCTAGCGGCGGATCGCGCCGCCGGGATTGACGATGGTGCCGAGACCCTCCTGCAGCGCACCGCACTGGACGTTGCATCCGCAATTGTTGATGTCGTCCTCCACCGAGGCGCCGATGCGCTCCATCACCGCCTTGGCGTCGCCGGTTTCGGCCGCCGCCTGGAGCCGCAGGTTCCAAAGCTGGGTCTGCGCCGTCAGCTTGGCCTGCTTGGCCTCGGTCACGGCCTTGAGCTGTTCTTTCGTGAAAGCCATTGTTCCGCTCCTTACCGCCGGGTGATGCCGGGATTGACGAGCCCGCCGAGATCGGGGTCCTGCAGCGCGCCGCACTGAACGTTGCAGCCGCAATTGTCGATCTTGTCCTCGACGGGGCTCTTCAGGTGATCGAGCACGGAGGAGATGTCACCGGCCTCCACCAGCGCCTCCAGCCGCGTGTTCCACAGCGTCATCTGCGCGTCGACGATCTGTTTTCGCGCCGCCATGGCTTCGGTCGCCATCTTCTTGGTATCCATAACACATTCCTTTCAAATCAATTTCGGTTGGGTCGGGCGGCTCATCCGCCCCGGGATCCCCGAACGTCATGCCGGGGATGGCTGGCGCGCCTCCTGTAATTGGTGCGCGGCAACTGTGACCATGCGTTCGTAATCCGCAGGGGTGAACGGGCAGGGCGGCTCGCCCTGGTCCATCGCGGCCAGCGGGCAGGCCCGGCTCTGGCAGGCCGCCGAGAAGGAGCAGGTCCCGCATTTGCCCGATGGGGAATGGGGCTCGGTCCAGGCGCGCCACTTGGCGCGGTCGATCTCGAGCGTGCCGTCGGGATAAAGCCGGCCCACCTTGTTGCGGTCGTCCTCGAACGCCACGGTGCATTTGTAGATCGTCCCGTCCGAGCCCACGACCATGGACGAGGCCTTGCCCGCATAGCAGGCGGCCCCGTGGGGCTTCAGCGCATCGAGCGCCGAGGTCGCCGGGAAGCCGTGGCAGGCGGCCTGGTCGATGAGGCCAAGCCGCGCGGCGGAGGCGCTTTGTTCCTCGACCACGGCCATTTCGCGATCGTTGGGTCCGCCCCAGCGTCCGACCGCGTGGAAATCGAGGAAGAAGCGCGGATCGTCCGAAAGGTGTGGCGCCGCCTCCTTCAGGAAATCGTCAATGGTGCGGATGGTCAGGGGATTGAAATTCACCCGCACGGCGACGCTGAAATCGCGGCTCTGCGCGGTCATGCCGATCAGGTTCTTGAAGATCCGCCGATAGGTGGGCTGGCCGCCGCGCAACCGGCGCACGGTGTCATGCGCCTCTTCCGAGCCGTCGATGGTGATCTGGAAATGCTGCACCCCGGCATCGAGAAGACGTCCGACGGTGGCCTCGTCAAGGAAATATCCATTGGTGGTGATGGCAGCGCGGTAGCGAATGCCTGCATTTTCGCAAAGCGACTGGAACGCGGCGGAGAGCTCGTAGATCACGTCGCGCGCAAGGCACGGCTCGCCCCCGAACCAGCCCACGTTCAGAAGGCGGATATCGGGCATCTGGCGGGCGATGTAGGCCTTGAGGCCCGCGACGATGTCGGGGGACATCTTGCCGCGCGCGAAACTCTCATAGCAGTAGGTGCAGCGGAAATTGCAATCCTCATGCGGCAGGATGATGAGATGCGTGCCGAAGTCGCGCTCGCGTCGGAGCAGGTCCTCGGCGCGCTTTTCCTCGCGCAGCGCCTCGTCCACCACGAAACCCTGACGATACAATTCCTGCGCGAAGGCGTCGCGCGCGGTGAGCACCGGCTGGATATCGCGGTTCTTGGCCCTGAGCGGCGCGAGCCAGGGCGCCATGCGCCGCGCGATTTCGGGCGGCACGACCATCAGCGCGCCCATGAACGAATTGTGCAGGTATCCCCCGCCATCTGTGTGATCGGGAATGAATCGGCAATAGCGGGACGCCCGCCAAACGGGATCCGAATGGGTCATGAAAATGCTCCGGGATGGAAAAATGTGAACGATACGGAATCGACCAATGACGCGATTATACCACGAATCGGGCGTCGTTCGTATGCGGGAATACCTGACTGAAAAGGGGCCGCCGCCGGTAGGACCTATTCCGCGGCGGGCACCAGTTCGGTGATCCCCACCGCCGCAGCGCGCGCCAGATCGGGGTCGAGGGACATCGGGATGTATTCCCCCCGGCGCCAGAGCTGTCCGAGGTCGTCGTAATGGCGCGACAGAAAATGCCCCGACTGACCCGTCGAGGTGATGAAGACCGACGAGTCCGGATCGGCGAAGTCGTAGACCCCGCGATAGCCCGCGCCATGCACGTTCAGGAACGGGTTCGGCCCGCGTCCGCGCGTGGCGCCGCGCTGCAGCGTGAAATCGCCGCCGCTGGTGGATTGGCGGATATTCACGAAGGCCTGCAGCACCGGCACCTCGCCCAGCACCTCGTGGTCGTGGGTGGCCTCGTGCGCATCGCCCCAGCGCAGCGAGGCAAGCGTGGTGTTGTAGGTCTCCTCGATCCAGATCAGCGCGTCGTCGAGGGCGAGCCGGGCGAGATCCGAGCAGCTTTCCTCGACCGCCGAGCGGGCCACGTCGCACCAGGCCGCGGCGCCATCGACATCGCGGTAGACCCGTTCCAGAAAGAGCGGCTCGATCCGGGTGAACTCATCGGCGAGCGGGCCCAGATCGTCACGAATGAGCCGGTCCTGCAGGAAGCGCAGCCAGGCCGCGTAGATCAGCGGCTCCGGCAGATGCTCGCTCATCTCGCCGTTCCATTCGGCCAGCAGGTCAAGCGCATCGCGCCGGCGGCGTTCCGGCGTGCCCTCGGGGGCCGCCTCGCCGGTGAACCACAGGTCGGCACCGATCAGGGGCAGCAGCGTGCGCGCGGCCTCGGACACGGTGTCGAGCTGGAACTCGATGAAGCTGTCGCGGGTATGGACCTCGCGGCCCTGCATCAGCGTGCGCCAGCGCTGCACCCGCTGGCTGTCGCCCCATTCGTAGCTGACATGGAGCGGGAAGGGCCGGTCGAGCACCTTGTTGTTGGTGTTGCCGACGATCCCGCCCAGCGGATCGGCGAAGCGCGGATTGGCGCTGTAGGGCAGGCTGCCCTGCCAGCGATTTGCCGCGATCCAGCCGGGCGCGGGCATTCGGCCCTGGCTTTGATGGGCATCGTCGCGGGCGGGCATGGCGCCGATGAGCTGCATCGCGACCTCGGTGCCGTCGGTCAGCGTCAGCATCTGCGAGGGCGCGACATAGGCCTCGCTTTGGGCGATCGCGTCGTCGATGGTCTCGGCGTACATCAGGCCCACCGCCGCGGTCAGCGAGGTGTCGGCGGGCGACAGCGCGGTCCAGGACAACGCCATCACGTGTCCGGGCGGCGTGATCGCGCCCAGGTCGAACTGCGTGCCGGGCAGGACCGGGCCGTTCTCGGTCCAGCGCAGGGTGACGGTGACGGGGGTGGCATCCTTGATGTTGATGATCGAGCGCCGGGTCTCGAAGCGCCGCCAGCCCTCGGGGCCCTGGTACTGGTCGGGATTGTCCGGGTTGAGCTTTTCGAGAAACAGGTCTTGATCGTCGAGATAGGACGAGGTCAGCCCCCATCCCAGCGCCTCCGACCGGCCCACCATGATCGCCGGAATGCCCGGAATCGTGCCGCCGATCACCCCGCCCGACGAGAGCTGCATGCGGGCGAGGTACCAGATCGCGGGCGCGGTAAAGCCCAGATGCGGATCGTTGGCCAGAAGCGCGCCCCCCGAGGCCGAGCGCGTGGGATCGGCCGCCCAGGCGTTCGACGCACCGGCAAGGCCATGCTCCGGCACCGGCCAGAACCCGCCCTTGGGGGCGGCGGCGATGCGGGTCTGGCCGGTGGCTCCGGGCGCGAGGCTGGAATATTCCGGCAGCACGGCCGTGCCGGTGCCGGGCACGTCGGGCAGGATGTCGGCCAGCCGATCGGCATCGTCGAGCGCGAGAGAGGTTCGCGCGCGCAGCACCTCGTTCGACAGGTGGCCCGAGAGCTGCAGTGCCATCAGTTTGACGATGGCCAGCGAATCCGCCGGTTGCCAGGGCGCGAGCTCCGCCCCGAAGAGGAAGAACTCGGGCGCGCCGCGGCCGAGGCTTTCGCGGTTGATCTCGTCGATGCGCGCGTTCACGCCATCCGCATAGGCCCGAAGCGCGGCCTTCGTGCGGTCGTCCTGCGCCGCGACGCTCCGCCGGGCCAGCGTGTAGAGATCGAGCCTGCGCAACAGGTTGTCGGTCTCGACCGTGCGCGTGCCGAAGACCTCGGAGAGGCGGCCCTGAACGGTGCGGCGCATCAGCGTCATCTGCCACAGCCGGTCCTGCGCATGCACGTAACCGAGCCCGAAAAAGGCGTCCCGGTCGGTCGCGGCCATGATATGCGGCACGTTGGAGTTGTCGCGCACGATCTCCAGGGCCTGGTCGAGCCCCGTCACCGCCGCCCGCACGTCGTAATCCGGTAGCGACCGCGCGCCCAGGTAATAGACCAGCATGACGGCCAGCGCGCCCAGGATCAGCGCCACGCCCACAAGGCGCACAAGCCAGCGAAAGATGATCCGCATATCGCCCTCTCTCCGCGCGCCCGAACTGGCGCCGCTCTCACCGGGCACTAAACCCTATGCCGGAGCTTGCCAAGTCGCTGCCCGGGGGCGACAAAGCCCCTGAAACATACGGACAAGAGGGAGACAGGCCATGGCGAAATGCGCATTTTTGGGGCTCGGCGTGATGGGATACCCGATGGCGGGGCATCTGCAGGCCAAGGGGCACAACGTGACCGTCTACAACCGCACCTTCGCCAAGGCCGAAGCCTGGGCGTCGGAGCATGGCGGCGCGGCCCAGCAAACCCCGCGCGCGGCGGCCGAGGGCATGGATTTCGTCATGTCCTGCGTCGGCAATGACGACGATCTGCGCTCGGTCTGCCTCGGCGAGGACGGTGCGTTCGCGGGCATGAAGGACGGCGCGATCTTCGTCGATCACACCACCGTTTCGGCGGAGGTGACGGCGGAGCTTTACGCCGCCGCGAAGGAAAAGGGCATCGCCTTCGTGGATGCGCCGATCTCGGGCGGGCAGGCGGGGGCCGAGAATGGCGCGCTGTCGGTGATGTGCGGCGGCGACGCGGAGGCCTATGCCAAGGCCGAGCCGGTGATCGACGCCTATGCGAAACTCTGCCGCCGCATCGGGGAAAGCGGCGCGGGCCAGATGACCAAGATGTGCAACCAGATCGCCATTGCGGGCCTCGTCCAGGGCCTCTCGGAGGCGCTGCATTTCGCCGAGAAGGCGGGGCTCGACGGCCGCGCGGTGGTCGAGGTGATCAGCCAGGGCGCGGCAGGCTCCTGGCAGATGCAGAACCGCTACGAGACCATGCTCGACGACCATTTCGACCACGGCTTCGCGGTGGACTGGATGCGCAAGGATCTGGGCATCTGCCTCAAGACCGGCGACGAGGTCGGTGCGTCGCTGCCGGTCACCGCTCTGGTCGACCAGTTCTACAAGGACGTGCAGAAGATGGGCGGCGGGCGCTGGGACACGTCGAGCCTCATCAAGCGGCTGCGCGCGCCGGGTTGAGGCCCGGTTGCGCCATGCAGGAATATATCCTTGAAATCATATACCACAAAACGTATATTGTGAGCGTGGATGGCGGGGCGGCCCTGCGCCATGCGTAAGGTCGCCCCGTTGCCCGCCTACCACGATGCGGTGCTCGACGAGTTCCGCGCGTTGTCGCGGCCCTGCGTGGCCGGGGCGGAATTCCTGCTCGAGGAGTTGGAAAGCGCCGATCCCGACCCCGACGAGCGCTGCGGCCTGCTGGAGGATCGCTATGAGATCTACACGCTCGCCATCCCGGGCTGTCGCGGCACCGCTCTCGCGCTGGCGCTCGATACCGCGCGGCGGCCGCCCTGGCCGTGCCTTCTGCTGGGGCTCATGTCGCGCCGCGGCGATCTCTGCGAGGCCGCCCGCCGCCGCGCCACGCAACACCTGTCCCTGATCGACCCAAGCTGGGAGCCCGCCCATGGCAAAGACTAGTTTCCGATCCCACCTGAACGCCGCCCGGCCAGATATCGCCGAGGCCAAGCGCGGCCACGAGATGAAGCGCAAGCTGGCGCTCGCCCTGCGCGCCCTGCGCAAGGAGAAGGGGCTGACGCAGAAGGATATCGAGGCGCGGTCGGATCTGACCCAGCCGATGATCTCGCGGCTCGAACAGCCCACCGGCGCGCTGCCCAACTGGGATACCGTGACCCGCTATGTCGAGGCCTGCGGCGGGCACATGCTCATCAGCTTCTCGGGCGCCAAGGTAGACGAGGAGGCGTTTCTCGACGCCCAGCCGCCACGGGCCGAAACCGTCGCGGCCATCGCCGTTTAATGGCGCCGGCCGAGCTGCATTGGTGGCTGAACCTCGCCGCGGCTTCGGGTATCGCCGTGCTGGCCGTGCCGGCCTGGTCGCTCAATTCCCGCAAGAAGAAACTGCAGGCGGTGCAGGATGCGCTGCCGCAGACGCCCGAGACGTTCCGCGACAGCGTGAAGGGTATTCTCGGCGACAAATGGCGCCGCGACGTGGCCGCCTGGCGCCGGATCGACGAGGTCTGCCTGGCGCTGGGATACCTTCTGCTTCTGGGCAGCGCGGTCCTGCGGCTCTTCGTGCCCATCCCCTGATATGGCGCTTCCGGGCGCAGGGGGCGCGATATCCGGCCGTGCCCGCGTCCGCCGGATGCATGCCCAACGCCTGCCGCGCATTTGCCTTCCGCGCTTTTGCCCATTGTCTTTTGACACTTTTCCCGCGTAATGTGACCGTGTTGGCGAGCAGCGTCTCGCCCCCGAATTCGCTGAACGGACAGGATTTCCGGGCCTTACCGGTCCCGCCCGTCCCGACAGACCGATGCGGCCGCAAGGCCATCTCACTCCGCCCGTGCCGCAACCGATGTGGTGCCGGGTTATCAAATCGGCGCCAGGTCCGGACATGTTCCGGCGCGCGCCAGGGACCAAATGCGATGATCCACGCGACAGAGACGAGGCAGGATATGCGCGGCACAGACGTGTCCGCATGCCGCCCGCGCTTGTTGCGTGCATCGCTCAGACAAGACACAGGCTCATCACCTCTCCGCACCGACAGGGGCGGGGGGTCGAGGCCGTGCAAACGGACAATATGGCAAAGAAGATGCTCATCGACGCCACCCACGCGGAAGAGACCCGCGTCGTGGTGGTCGACGGAAACAAGGTCGAGGAATTCGACTTCGAATCGGAAAACAAGCGGCAGCTCGCGGGCAATATCTACCTCGCAAAGGTAACGCGCGTCGAACCCTCGCTGCAGGCGGCCTTCGTCGATTACGGCGGCAACCGCCACGGCTTCCTGGCCTTCTCGGAAATCCACCCCGATTATTACCAGATCCCCGTCGCCGACCGTCAGGCGCTGATGGAGGAAGAAGAGGCCCAGGCGCGCGCCGAGGCCGAGGACGAACAGCCCAAGAGCAAGTCGCGCCGGCGTTCCCGGTCGCGCAAGCCCGAGGCCGAGAAGACCGTCTCGGACGATGCCGTGGCAACGAAGTCCGCCGACGGCCCCGCCGGCATGGAGACCATCGATCTCAGCGAGGACGAGGGCAGCGAAACGGACGATCCCGCCGAAGGGCTGTCGCCGATGGAGACCGTGGCCGAAACCCCGGTCGAGGAGCCTGAGGGCGATAGCGCCGAGCCCGGCGACGACGACGAGGACGCCCCCAAGGCGGCCGCGGACGAGGCCGGCGAGGACGATCACGGCGATGCCGCGGCGCGCGACGAGTCGATCGAATCCGTCGCCGACGACGACACCGAGGAAGATATCCGCCCGGCCCGCAAGCCGCGGGCCCGCCGCTACAAGATCCAGGAAGTCATCAAGGTCCGCCAGATCCTGCTGGTGCAGGTCGTCAAGGAAGAGCGCGGCAACAAGGGTGCTGCGCTCACCACCTACCTGTCGCTCGCCGGTCGGTATTGCGTGCTGATGCCCAACACCGCCCGTGGCGGCGGCATCAGCCGCAAGATCACCAACGCGGCCGACCGTTCCAAGCTCAAGGAGATCGCGAACTCGATCGAAGTTCCGAAAGGCGCGGGGCTCATCATCCGCACCGCGGGCGCCAAGCGCACCAAGACCGAGATCAAGCGCGATTACGAATACCTCCAGCGCCTGTGGGAGCAGATCCGCGAGCTGACGCTCAAGTCGATCGCGCCGGCGAAGATCTACGAAGAGGGCGACTTGATCAAACGGTCGATCCGCGATCTCTATAATCGCGACATCGACGAGGTCTTCGTGGAGGGCGAGCGCGGCTACCGCATCGCCAAGGACTTCATGAAGATGATCATGCCGTCCCACGCCAAGAACGTGAAACTCTACAACGACCAGATGCCGCTCTTCGCGCGCTACCAGGTCGAAAGCTACCTCAGCTCGATGTTCAACCCGACGGTGCAGCTCAAATCGGGCGGTTACATCGTGATCGGCGTGACCGAGGCGCTGGTGGCCATCGACGTGAACTCGGGCAGAGCGACCAAGGAAGGCTCGATCGAGGAGACCGCGCTCAAGACCAACCTCGAGGCCGCCGAGGAAGTGGCCCGCCAGCTGCGCCTGCGCGACCTTGCGGGGCTCATCGTGATCGACTTCATCGACATGGACGAGCGCAAGAACAACGCCGCGGTCGAGAAGAAGATCAAGGACAAGCTGAAGACCGACCGCGCGCGCATCCAGGTGGGCCGCATCTCGGGCTTCGGCCTGATGGAGATGTCGCGCCAGCGTCTGCGCCCCGGCATGATCGAGGCGACGACGGCCCCGTGCCCCTCCTGTCACGGCACCGGCCTGATCCGCTCGGACGACAACATGGCGCTGCAGATCCTGCGCCAGATCGAGGAAGAGGGCACGCGCCGCCGCTCGAAGGAGGTCTGCGTGAAGGCCCCGGTGGGCATCGCCAACTTCCTGATGAACCAGAAGCGCGAGCATATCGCTCAGATCGAGGCACGCTACGGCATGGCGGTGCAGATCGAGGGCGATCCGTCGCTGGTCTCGCCCGATTTCTCCATGGAGAAGTTCAAGACCGCGTCGCGCACCGTGCCCGAGGCGCTGGCCCCGGTCGTGTCGGTCGACACCTCGATCATGGATGCGATCGACGCGGACGAAGCGGCTGCCGCTGCGGCAGAGCCCGATCCGTCCGAGGCGCCGCCGGCACCGGGCGACGAGGCCGACGCGCCTTCGACCCCGTCTTCGCATTCCGGTTCTGCCGCCTCTTCCGACGAGGGCGACCAGAAGCCCAAGAAGCGCCGCCGCCGCCGTCGCCGCAGCAAGAAGAACGGCAATGGCGAGGGCTATGAGGCCCAGGGCGACGCGTCCTCCGAGAATGGCGACGCGGAGCAGTCCGAGACCTTAGCCGACGCGCCCTCCGAGGTCGCGGCGTCCGACGCAGAGCCCGCCGAGGAGACGCAGGAGAAGCCGAAGCGGACCCGCACGCGCAGCAAGAAGAAGACTGCGCCCGTCGAGGAAACCGCCGAAGCCGACGCCTCCGACGCGGCCCCGTCCGAGCCCGTTGCGGATGATCCGGCCGAAGACGCGCCGAAGCCCAAGGCCAAGCGCAAGCCTTCGACCCGCCGGAAGAAGACCGAGCCCGCCCTGGCCGAGGAGGCGGCGGACGACACCGCCCAAACCATGTCTGAGCCTGCGCCCGAGCCGCAACCCGCGCCGGTCGATGCGAAGATCGAGGAAACCCCCGCCGCCCCCGAACCGGCGGCGGTCGAGACCGGCACGGCGCCTGAGGCGCGTCCCGCTCCCGAGGAAGCCGCGGTCGAGACCACACCGGTCCCCGACCCGCAGCCCGCCCCCGAGGAGGCCGCGCCCGCGGCCGAGGAGGTGCGCCCCCTCGAGCCCGCGGAAGGCGATGTCGACGCGGCGGAGGATGCGTCCAAGCCGAAGAAACGCGGCTGGTGGAACCTCGGACGCTAAGACACAGAGGCCCCGGGATTTTCACGAAAGTCCCGGGGCACAATTCTCCAAGAAATCGTGCCGCCCGAGTTCAGCGTTTTTCGATGAGCCAGTGCATCTCCGCGCCCTCGGCGCGACTTTCCACCAGGTGGTGACCGCTTTCCCGGCAGTAATGCGGCATGTCGACCACGGCCGCGGGATCGTCCGTCGTCACCGCGATCCGCTCACCCGCATCGAGCGCGGAGAGCCGCTTGCGGGTCTTGAGAACGGGCAGGGGGCAGAGCAGCCCCCGAGCATCGAGCACATGTGTCATGACGCGAGAGCTAGGCACTCGCCGCGCCGGTGTCCAGCGCGATATTTCAGCCATACCACGGGCATGTGACGCGGCAAGGCGTGACGCCGCGCAGCCGATGGCCTAGGTCTGGATCATGTTTGGAATCGAGATCATCGATGCAGGGTTGCTGCCCGCCATGATCGTGGCGCTGATCGCCGGCGGGCTGTCCTTTCTAAGCCCCTGCGTGCTGCCCATCGTGCCGCCTTACCTGGCTTATATGTCCGGCGTCAGTGTCGCCGAGATGCAGGGCGGCGGCTCGGCGCGGGCGCGCGCCGGGATGGCCGCGCTCTTTTTCGTGTTGGGCCTGTCGACGGTGTTCATCCTGCTGGGGTTCACCGCGTCGTGGCTGGGCTCGCTGTTCCTGCAGAACCAGCTGCTGCTGGCGCGGATTTCCGGCGTGGTGGTGATCGTCTTCGGGCTGCATTTCCTCGGCGTGTTCCGCATTCCCTTCCTCGACCGCGAGGCGCGGATCGATGCGGGTGACAGCGGCGGGTCGGCTTTCGGCGCTTACGTGCTGGGCCTGGCCTTCGCCTTCGGCTGGACGCCCTGCATCGGCCCGCAGCTGGGCGCGATCCTGTCGCTCGCCGCCTCCGAGGCCAATGCCAGCCGCGGCGCGCTCTTGCTGGCGGTCTATGCCGCGGGGCTCGGCATTCCGTTCCTGCTGGCCGCGATCTTCCTGACCCGGGCGATGGGCCTGATGAACCGCATCAAGCGGCATATGGCGCTGATCGAGAAGGTGATGGGCGGGCTTCTGGTGGCGGTGGGCCTCGCGCTGGTGACCGGCGCCTTCACGGCCTTCTCCTTCTGGCTGCTGGAGACCTTCCCGGCGCTGGCCGCGCTCGGCTGACCCGCCCGGCACGACAATCGCGCCCATTTCGCCAAATTGTGCGCAAATCGCCTTAAACGCGCCGCGAAGGCGCGCTAGCCTTGCCGCGCGAGTTGGAGGACGGGCCATGGCGACGCGCCAGAGCGGGAACGGGGCAGAGGTGACGCGGCGGCGGGTGTTCTACATCCCGGGCTACGATCCGATCCATCCGCGCCGCTACCGCGAGCTCTACCGCAAGGAGGGTGCCGCGCAGGCGGCGATTTCGGGCTACGAGCTGACACTCCGCCCGAAGACCACCAAGGGCCCTTACGGCTGGCACGTGGACAGCGTGATCGACAATCAGGTCTCCAGTGCCGATATCGAGGTGCTGGTCTGGTCCGACATCGTGCGCGACTCCATGTCGACCTCGATCCCGGCGACCTATCTGAGCCTTGTCCGGACCGCGTGGGTCTATATCGCCTCGGGCGCCCTGCGGCGGCTGATGCTGCTTCGTAAGGGGCCGGTGATCGCGGCGCTTTATCCGATCGGGATGCTGCTTCTGCAGGCGCTGATCGCGCTGCTGGCGTTCTGGGCGCTCTATGCCGGGGCGCAGCTTGTCGGCCCGTTGCCGGACCTCCTCGCCCGTATCCTCGGCGGCGCTGCGGGCGTGGCGGCGGGCATCGCGATCCTGCGCTGGTTCAAGGCGCGGGACGGCAAGATCTTCGCCTATTACCTGATGCATGATTACGCCTATTCGGCGCGCCGCAAGGGCGCCAACCCGCCCGAGCTCGAGGCGCGGATGACCGCCTTCGCCGACCGGATCGCCGAGGCGCTGACCGGGGAATTCGACGAGGTGCTGGTCGTTGGGCATTCCTCGGGGGCGCATCTGGGCGTGTCGATCCTCGCTGACCTCATCCGTGCAAAGCGCGTGCCCGCAAACGGTCCGCGCCTTGCGTTTCTGTCGCTGGGCCAGGTGGTGCCCATGGTGTCCTTCCTGCCCAGGGCGGACCGGTTGCGCGCCGATCTGCATTACCTGTCGGCAAGCGACGCGCTGACCTGGGTCGATGTCACCGCACCCGGCGATGGCTGCGCCTTCGCGCTCTGCGATCCGGTCGCGGTCTCGGGGGTTGCCCCCCCGGACAAGCGCTGGCCGCTCGTCTTTTCGGCGCAATTCACTCGCTCGCTCAGCCCGGAGCGCTGGAAGGAGCTGCGCTGGCGGTTCTTCCGGCTGCATTTCCAGTATCTCTGCGCCTTCGATGCGCCGCTCGATTACGATTATTTCCAGATCACCGCGGGACCGGTGAGCCTGGCCGCGCGCTACGCGGACCGTCCGGCCTCGGCGAGCCGGATCGACATTCCGGTGTCGAAATTCACCTCCATGGCGGCATGAGACCGCCGAAACCCCGGTCACGTCCGGACCGTGTCTCGCTTCGGCATTATGCGCGGCTTTTCCGCGAAGACATCCTGTCGGCGCAGCCCGCACGGCTCTACCGGGCCTGGATGGCGGAGTTCCGCACGCCCTTCTTCCGATCCTATCTGATGAACCAGCCCGAGCTCGTAAAGACCGTGCTGAAGGACCGGCCCGGCGATTTTCCGAAATCCGACCGCGTGGGCGAGGGGCTGCGCCCGCTTCTGGGCGAGAGCGTGTTCCTGACCAACGGGGCCACCTGGGAACGCCAGCGGCGCATCATCGATCCGGCCTTTGAAGGGGGACGGCTGCGCGACACATGGGCGCCGATGTGGGAGGCCGGGCAACGCATCGTCGCGCGCCTGTCGGAGCGCACCGGCACTCCGGTCGAGATCGAGGCCGAGGCGAGCCATGCCGCGGCCGACGTCATCTTCCGCACGCTCTTCTCGATTCCCATCGAGGACGAGATCGCGCAGGCCGTCTTCCGCGAATTCCGGACCTACCAGCGCAGCCAGCCGATCCTGAACATCGCGGCCTTCGTGCCGCTGCCGCGCTGGCTGCCGCGGTTCTTCCGCTCCGACACGAAACGGGCGGCGGCGCGCATCCGCGGGCTGATCCGGCAATTGACCGAGGCGCGCATGGCGGCGATCCGCGCGGGCACCGCGCCCGACGATCTGGCCACCAAGATCATGACCACCCGCGACCCCGAAACCGGCGAGACCTTCAGCACCGACGAGATGGTCGACCAGGTGGCGATCTTCTTCCTGGCGGGGCACGAGACCTCGGCCTCGGCCTTGGCCTGGGCGCTTTACCTGCTGGCCATTCATCCCGACTGGCAGGCGCGCGTGGCTGAGGAGGCCGAGGGCATCGAAGGTGCGTTCTCGGACATGAGCCGCCTCCGGATCAGCCGCGACGTGTTCCGCGAAACCCTGCGGCTCTACCCGCCGGTGCCGATGATGGTGCGCGAGAATACCTGTCCCGAACGCTTTCGCGACCGCGACATCCGGCGCGGATCGCAGCTCGTGCTGAGCCCCTGGCATCTGCACCGGCACGAACGGCTCTGGGAGGCGCCGGACGATTTCGACCCGGCCCGCTGGGCCACCGAGAACGGCAAGACCTGTGCGCGCGACGCCTACATTCCGTTCTCGGCGGGCGCGCGCGTCTGTCCGGGGGCGGGATTCGCCATGGTCGAGGGCCCGCTTCTGATGGCTTTGATCGTGCGGGCCTTCCGGATTGCCGCCGCACCCGGTGCGGCGCCCGATCCGGTGGCGCATCTGACCGTGCGGGCGCGGGACGGAATTCACCTCGTGCTGACGCCGCGCGGGCCACACGAAGCGTGAAATCAAAGGTTTAGCGCTAAACTTAGCGCTAACCGCGCGCTGCGCTCCCTATCCTTCGCGCCCGGTATGTCGTATTTCTGGGGCGATTTGGCCCAGAAAGGACGACGCGCATGGCTCCGAACCCAGAAATCTTCGCCGCCCAGAAGGCCCGCATGAGCACGGGGCAGGGTTTCATCGCCGCGCTGGATCAATCGGGCGGCTCGACACCCAAGGCGCTGCGCCTCTACGGGGTCGACGAGGACGCCTATGACGGCGAGGACGCCATGTTCGCGGAAATCCACGAGATGCGGTCGCGAATCATCACCGCGGCGCCGTTCTCGTCCGACAAGGTGCTGGGCGCGATCCTGTTCGAGAAGACCATGCGCGGCGTGGTCGATGGCAAGCCCACCGCCGAGACGCTGTGGAGCGGCCTCGGGATCGTGCCGTTCCTGAAGATCGACAAGGGGCTCGAAGACAAGGCCGACGGCGTGCAGCTGATGAAGCCGATGCCCGGGCTCGATGCGTTGCTGCAGGAGGCGGCGGGGCTGATGATTTTCGGCACCAAGGAACGCTCGGTCATCCACGAGGCCAATGCCGACGGGATCGAGGCCATCGTCGCGCAGCAATTCGAGGTGGCCCGGCAGGTGCTGGCCGCCGGTCTCGTGCCGATCCTCGAGCCCGAGATCGACATCCATTCGCCCACCAAGGAAGCCGCCGAGGACATGCTGCTGGCCGCAATCCTGCGCCATCTGGACACGCTGGAGGAGGGCCAGGAGATCATGCTGAAACTGACCATCCCGACGAAGCCCGGCCTTTACGACCCGGCGGCGGATCACCCGCGCGTGCTGCGCGTCGTGGCGCTCTCGGGCGGCTATTCCACCGACGAGGCCTGCGCGCGGCTGGCCGAGAGCCCGAAGATGATCGCGAGCTTCAGCCGGGCGCTGACGGAGGGGCTTTCGAAGCAGCAAACCGAGGCGGAATTCACCGCGGCGCTCGGCTCCAATATCGACAAGATATACAAGGCCTCCGCGGCCTGACCTGACCGCCTGATCCGAAGGAGCGGATGCCTGCAGCCTCCGCGCCTCTCATGTCAAAAGCGCCCCCGAAGACGGGGGCGCTTTTTCCTGTGGGCGATGGGTGGCGCGCGGGGCGCGCCGATCCGCGCTGCGCAGCGCTGCGGAGGGATCAGGGGGATCAGGGACGCGCAGCATCGGGGATGCCGCGTCCCTGCGCCGGATCAGTTCTGCAGCGACCAGAGATAGGCCAGAAGGTCCTTGCGGTCGCCCTCGTTCTTGACGCCGGGATAGCTCATCGAGGTGCCGCTTGCATATTCGCGCGGGTTGGTCAGCCAGGCGTCGAGCTCCTCGGGGGTCCATTGCTGACCCTGCAGCTCCTGCAGCGCGCTGCTGTAGCGGAAGCCGTTGATGGAGGCGATATCGCGGCCGACGATGTCCACGAGATGCGGGCCGACGCGGTTCTGTTCCTGATCGACCACGTGGCAGGCCCGGCACTGGTTCCAGATGCGGGTGCCGGCCTCGGCATCGCCGTCGAGATAGGCCATCTGCGCCTCGGGCCAGGCCGCATCGCCATCCGCCGACGCGGTTTCCTCGGCGGCGGCCTCTTCGGCGGGAGCTTCCGCGGTCTCGGTTGTCTCTTCCGTGGCCTCGGTTTCGGTCGCCTCGGCACTTTCCTCGGCCGGGGCGGCCTCTTCGGCAGGGGCTTCCGCGGTCTCGGTCGTCTCTTCGGTGGCCTCGGTCTCGGATGCCTCGGCGGTTTCCTCGGCAGGCGCGGCCTCTTCAGCGGGGCCTTCCGCGGTTTCGGTCGTCTCTTCGGTTGCCTCCGTCTCTGTCGCCTCGGCACTTTCCTCGGCCGGGGCGGCCTCTTCGGCGGGGGCTTCCGCGGTTTCGGTTGTCTCTTCGGTCGCCTCGGTTTCGGTCGCCTCGGCGGTTTCCTCTGCCGGGGCTGCCTCCTCGGCGGGGGCTTCCGCGGTCTCGGTCGTCTCCTCGGTGGCCTCGGTTTCGGACGCCTCGGCGGTTTCCTCTGCCGGGGCTGCCTCTTCCGCAGGCGCTTCCGCAGTCTCGGTCATCTCCTCAGCGGGCGCTTCCTCGGCGGGGGCCTCCGCGGTCTCGGTCTCTTCCTCCGGCGCGCTCATTTCCGTGGGCGCCTGGGCGGTCTGCGGGTCGGGCACGACCAGGGCGTGCCAGGCCGACAGCAGGACGAGGCCGCCGCCGAAGACGACGAGGCCGCCCAGGATGGCTTGATCGAAAGGATCCTTGTTCTTGAACATGGGGCAATCTCCTAAATGCGCTGGAATATGACATGGAGCGATGCGCGGCGGGGGAAAGGCAAAACTGCGTCCTTTTGACCCTCCGCGCGGCACCGAACGGCAAAGCCCCGCCGAACGGGCCTGATGGCTGCGGCGGCACGATCGACGCGCCGCCGCGCCTGGGTCAGTGGCCGGCCTTGGCCAGCGCCTGGTCGAGATCGGCAATCAGGTCCTCGGCATCCTCGATCCCGATGGAGATCCGCACGACATTCGGCGCCGCACCCGCCGCGACCTGCTGCTCTTCGGTCAGCTGGCGGTGGGTGGTGGAGGCCGAATGGATCACGAGGCTGCGGGTATCGCCGAGATTGGCGACGTGGCTGAAAAGCTCGAGGCTGTCCACGAAGGTCTTGCAGGCCTCGTAGCCGCCCTTCAGCGTCACCGTGAAGAGCCCGCCTGCGCCCTTGGGGCAGATCCGCGGCACCCGGTCGAAATAGGGCGAGGAGGGCAGGCCGGCATAGGTCACGGCCTCGACGGCGTCGTGGTTTTCAAGCCATCCCGCCACGGTCTCGGCGTTCTCCACGTGCTTTTTCATGCGCAGGGACAATGTTTCGATCCCCATCAGCGTATAATGCGCCGCCTGCGGATTGAGCGTCATGCCGAGATCGCGCAGACCGACGGCGATGCCGTGGAAGGTGAAGGCGAGATGCCCGAAGGTCTCGTGGAACTTGAGGCCGTGATAGGCGGGCTCGGGTTCGCTGAGCGAGGGGAACTTGCCCGAGGCGGACCAGTCGAACTTGCCGGAATCGATCACCACCCCGCCGGTCACGGTGCCGTTGCCCGTGAGGAACTTGGTCATGGAATGCACGACCAGCGTCGCCCCATGCTCGATGGGCCGGCAGAGATACGGCGTGGCCGAGGTGTTGTCGACGATGAGCGGCAGGCCCGCCGCATCCGCGACCTTGGCCGCCGCGTCGAGATCGGTGATGTAGCCGCCCGGATTCGCGATCGACTCGCAGAAGATTGCGCGGGTGTCGTCGTCGATGGCCGCCGCGACCGCGTCCATGTCGTCGAAATCGACGAATTTCGCGGACCAGCCGAAGCGCTTGATGGTCTGGCTGAACTGGGTGACCGAGCCGCCGTAGAGACGCGTCGAGACGACGATGTTGCGCCCGGGCCCCATCAGCGGGAAGAGCGCCATGATCTGCGCTGCGTGGCCCGAGGAGCAGCAGACCGCCCCCACGCCGCCTTCGAGCATCGCCATCTTTTCCTGCAGAACCGCTACGGTGGGGTTCGTGAGGCGGGAATAGATGAAGCCCACCTCCTGCAGGTTGAAGAGCGCCGCCGCGTGATCGGCGTCGCGGAAGACATAGGCGGTGGTCTGGTAGATCGGCGTCTGGCGCGCGCCGGTGGCCGGGTCGGGCCGGGCGCCCGCGTGGATCAGCAGCGTGTCGAAGCCGTATTGCGGTTGGTCGGTCATGTCTGGGTCTCCCTGTTCCCTGTCACGCGGCACGCTAGGAGATCGGGACGAGGGAGAAAAGGTCTGCCGCTCGTCCGGCCGGGCCATTTCTGGCCGTTCATGCTATAATGCGCAGGTGCCGAGGCAGGTCACGTCGCGGGAAACCGGTCCATGAAGGAGGGGGTCCCCATGATCATGCGTGTCTTTCAGGTCCGGACGCGGCCCGGACAGGAATCGGCGTTCG
This sequence comes from Roseivivax lentus, assembly GCF_900156805.1. Taxonomy (GTDB): domain Bacteria; phylum Pseudomonadota; class Alphaproteobacteria; order Rhodobacterales; family Rhodobacteraceae; genus Roseivivax; species Roseivivax lentus. The sequence continues at coordinate 149,966 of NZ_FTOQ01000003.1, forward strand.
CGACATTCTTTCACGACACCGCCATCCCGCTGATGAAATCCACCGATGGCATCGTCGAGGTGCTGCCCGGCGCGGCCCGTGCCGAGAGCCCGCGCGAATTTTGCTTAGTCATGGTCTGGCGCGATCTCGCGGCGCTGCAGGCCTTCGTGGGCGAGGATATCGACAGCCCGCATGTGGACGCGGCCGAGGCGGAGCTGGTCGAGCGCCGGGTGATCCGACATTACGATCTGATTACGGGCTGAGCGTTCAGCGCATCCAGAAGCCGTTGCGCTTGATCTTGTTGCGGATCGCCTGTTCCTTGCGGGGCAGGTCGTCCTGATCGAAGAGCGCGCGGACCTTGGCCCCGCGCCCCTGGTAGACCATGCGCTTGATCGGCTCGTATTCCTTCAGCACCTTCTTGACGCGGTTGGGCGCGGTGATGGCTTCCAGCGTGTCGATCACGCCCTGATCCTCGCGCGCATAGAGCATGGGCAGCATGCGGTAGTGGCAGGTCGTCCGGCCATCGAGCCATCCCGGCTCGAGCGCGTCGCGCCCGCCGCCGAGCCCGTGGATGACGAGCGGCAGGGCCACCTGGTCGAGCCAGGGATCGAGGCTCTGGCAGACAAGCTCCGGCGGCGCGTCGTCCCGGATCGTGAGCGCGTAGTCGAGGAAGCGCTCGGCGAAGGGCCGGGCGGCCTTGTAGTAGAAAAAGCCCGCGTTGAAATAGAGATAGCGCTGCCAGTATTCGTCGGGCTGCGTGAGGTCGAGCGAGGTCTCGAAATCGAGCCCGAACCGGTCGTAGAGGCTTTTCCAGGTGGCAGCGTAGCCCGGGCCGTAAAGCTCGATCTCGGGCCAGGTGCCCTCGCGCTTCAGCGATGCGGTGGGGCGGGCGTAATCGATGGGCGCCGCCGACAGATCGCCGGTGATCAGCGTGTCGGTGTCGAAGAAGAGAAACGGCTCTGCCTCGGGCAGCGCGAAGAGTGCCTCGATCTTGTTGCCGTAAGGATAGGCATGACCGAAATGGCGGCTCTCGAAGGGCAGGAAGGTCGCACCCTGATCCTCCAGAAGCGCGCGCAGCTCGGGCGACTGGATGCGCGGATCGTGATGCCAGAGAGCGCCCGGCTGCGGTTCGGCGATGAAGAGGTTGAACCGGTCGCCGGTGGTGTGCGCATTGAGCGACAGCGCGAAGAGTGCGGCCTCGTAACCGAGCCGCCCCTCTTGTCCGACGATCAGAAGATTGACCCGCTTGGGCGGGGCTTTCCTGCGTGCCATGCCGACTGCTCTTGCCTTTTGCGGCGGAGGTTAACCGTGATGGCGCGGGCGGCAAAGAGCCGGTTTTGCAAATCGCCGCCCGCTGTGGCCGATCAGAACGTGATGGGGGTCAGGACCTCGGGCTCGATGACGTCCACGCCGGGCAGGGCCTCCTTCAGCGCGTCCGCCGATTGTTCCAGCAGCGGGAAGGTCTTGTAGTGGCAGGGAATGACCGTCTTGAAATCGAAGAAGGTCTTGGCGGCATAGGCGGCACGTTTCATGTCCATGGTGAAATGCCCGCCCGCGCAGAGAATGCCGGTCTGTGGCGCGTGCAGATCGTTGAAGACCTTCATGTCGGCCATCACGTCCGTGTCGCCCGAGACATAGACGGTGTGCCCCTCGGCCGCGATCATGTAGCCGCATTCGCTGCCCACGGCGACCGGGCCCTCGGCGGTCTTGAAGGTTGAGGAATGGGTGGCATGGACCATCGTGACCTTGACGCCCGCCAGATCGACCGTGCCGCCCTTGTTGAACCCGAGAGTCTCGAGGCCCTGATCGCCGAGATAGGTGGCGAGATCGGCGATGGCGACCACGGGCGCGCCGGTCTCGCGGGCGATCTCCATGACCTCGTCGGCATGGTCGAAATGCGCGTGGGTCAGCAGGATATGGGTGGCGCCCGCCAGGGCGTCGCTGCGGCGGTCGTCGGGAAAGACCGGGTTCCCGGCCAGCCACGGGTCCAGAAGGATGACCGCGTCGGCGGCCTCGATGCGGAAGGAGGCATGTCCGAGAAAGGTGATCTTCATGTGTCTGTCTCCGGTCGGTTCCTGTGATCCGGGTGGAGGATAGCATGTTCCGCGGCAGGGGCGAGGCCTGCCGCGCCACGCGTGGCGCGGGGGCATGCGGGCCGGTCCGGGGCATCGAACCCCGGCCCGTCCCGACGAGAGGCCAGCCTCTCGCGCTCTCCGGCGGTTTTCCGGAAAGATGAAGGAAGGGGCTTGGCGCCTTGCCGGGCAGAGGGCGGCGCGGGCCCGGGCTGCGGGGGCCGCGGGGCGGGAAAACAAGTCGCCCCGTGCCTCCCCGCGCGGCGGTGCCGCGGCCGCGGGCGGATTTGACCCGGCGGGCGGCTTGCGGGGCGCGGGCGCGGGCGATAAACGCGGGGCAACGTTTCGCACCGCAGGAAAGAGGTCGTCGCCCATGTCGATCGACGAAAAGACCGCAGCACACGTGGCCAAGCTCGCCCGGATCCGGGTGGATGACGCGCGGCTTCCCGAATTGGCGCAGGAATTCAACACCATCCTCGGCTTCATCGAGCAGCTTTCCGAGGTCGATGTGGAGGGCGTGGAGCCCATGGTCTCGGTCGAGCCCATGCGGCTCAAGCGCCGCGCGGACTTGGTGACCGACGGCAACCAGCAGGCCAAGGTCCTGTCGAACGCGCCCGATGCGCGCGAGGGCTTTTTTGCGGTTCCGAAGGTGGTGGAATAATGTCCGAACTGACCAAGATGACGATCGCCGCCGCCCGCGATGCGCTGGGCAAGGGCGAGGTGACGAGCCTCGAGCTGACCGAGGCCTGCCTCACGGCCATCGACGGCGCCGATGCGCTCGGTGCCTTCGTGCATAAGACGCCCGATCTCGCGCGCGAGATGGCCGCTGCCGCCGATGCGCGCATCAAGGCGGGCGAGGCGGACAAGCTCACCGGCATCCCGCTCGGGATCAAGGACCTGTTCTGCACCAAGGGCGTGCCGTCACAGGCGGCAAGCCGCATCCTCGAGGGTTTCAGGCCGGAATACGAATCGACCGTCAGCCAGAAGCTCTTCGACGCGGGCGCGGTCATGCTGGGCAAGCTCAACATGGACGAGTTCGCCATGGGCTCGTCGAACGAGACCTCGGTCTACGGCAATGCGGTCAACCCCTGGCGGGTGAACGGCCAGGACCTGACGCCCGGCGGCTCCTCGGGGGGCTCCGCCGCGGCCGTCGCGGCCGATCTCTGCCTTGGCGCCACCGGCACCGATACCGGCGGCTCAATCCGCCAGCCCGCGGCCTTCACCGGCATCACCGGGCTGAAGCCCACCTATGGGCGGTGTTCGCGCTGGGGCATCGTCGCCTTCGCCTCCTCGCTCGATCAGGCGGGGCCGATGGCCAAGGATGTGCGCGATTGCGCCATCATGCTCGAGGCGATGTGCGGGCACGATCCGAAGGATTCCACCTCCGCCGATCTCGAGGTGCCGGATTTCGAGGCGATGCTGACGGGCGACATCCGCGGCAAGACCATCGGAATCCCCCGCGAATACCGCATGGACGGCATGCCCGCCGAGATCGAGGCGCTCTGGGCCGAGGGCCGCAAGATGCTTCAGGATGCGGGCGCGAAGATCGTCGACATCTCGCTGCCGCACACGAAATACGCGCTGCCCACCTATTACGTGATCGCCCCCGCCGAGGCGTCGTCGAACCTCGCGCGGTATGACGGTGTGCGTTTCGGCCACCGGGCGAAGCTGAGCCAGGGCGACGGCATCACCGAGATGTACGAAAAGACCCGCGCCGAAGGCTTCGGCCCCGAGGTGCAGCGCCGGGTGATGATCGGCACCTACGTGCTGTCGGCGGGCTTCTATGACGCCTATTACAACCGCGCCCGCAAGGTCCGAACGCTGATCAAGCGCGACTTCGAGGACGCCTTCGCGCAAGGCGTCGACGCGATCCTGACGCCCGCGACGCCCTCGGCGGCCTTTCCGCTGGGCCAGTCGGATGATGCGGACCCCGTTGCGATGTATCTCAACGATGTGTTCACGGTGACCGTGAACCTTGCCGGACTTCCGGGTATAGCTGTGCCTGCGGGCCAGGACGGGCAGGGCCTGCCCCTGGGTCTGCAACTGATCGGACGGCCTTGGGAAGAGGGTGATCTGCTGAATACCGCCTATGCGCTGGAGCGCGCGGCCGGGTTCGTGGGCAAACCCGAGAAATGGTGGTAACGCCCGGCCAGCCCGGTTTGGAGAGACACCGCTTATGCGACGCCTGACGCCGACGACCCTGACGATCCTCACCTGCCTCGGCCTCGCGGCCTGCAGCCCGTCGGTTCCCGACAGCGGCGCGGGCGTGGGGTTCGACAATTACGACAATTACGATCCGAACCGCCGCGCGGCGGTCGATGCGCAGTTGCAGGGCCGCACCAATGTCCAGCCCCCGGCGGGCGGTTTCGGCACCAGCGGGAGTGCTGCCGGCACGGGCACAGGCGGCGGCGGCGACGTGGCCGAGATGGCCGCCCGCGCGCTCGGCACGGAGACGAATTCCGGCGCGACGCCGATCCAGGCCTCTCCTTCCAATCCCGCGCCGCAGGTCGTGTCGAACAATGTCGGCATCTCCGGCGAGCAGGATTTCGACGCGGTCTCGGGCGAGCGCTCCATCGAGCAGGACGCGGCGCTGATCGCGCAGAACCGCGCGCAATACCAGGTGATCCAGCCCGGCGCCGTGCCCCAGCGGCAGGGCAACGAGGGGCCAAACATCGTGGCCTATGCGCTGCAGACCACCAACGCGGTGGGCCAGCCGCTTTATCGCCGCAGCACCTTCGCCTCGAAGGAGAAGGAAGCGCGCAACTGCCGGGCCTATGCCTCGGACGACCTCGCGCAGGAGGCGTTCCTCGCCGCCGGCGGCCCCGAGAAGGACCGCGAGGGGCTCGATGCCGATGGCGACGGTTTCGCCTGCCGGTGGAACCCGTCGGTTTTCCGCTCGGTGCGCGGCTGATCGTCGAAGAGCACGCATCGCCCAATTGCGGGCCGCGGCGTGATGGCGCCCGCCCCGATCACGTCGTGCTGCATTACACCGCGATGCAGAGTGCCGAGGCCGCGCTCAAGCGGCTGTGCCTGCCCGAGGCGGAGGTCTCCGCGCATTACCTGATCGCCGAGGATGGCCGCATCTGGCAGATGGTCGACGAGGCCGCGCGCGCCTGGCATGCCGGTGCCGGGTGCTGGCGCGGCATCGCCGACATGAATTCCCGCTCCATCGGCATCGAGCTGGCCAATACCGGCGCGCAGCCCTTCCCGGAGCCGCAGGTTGCCGCGCTCGAGGCGCTTCTGCCTGGTATCATGGCACGCTGGGACATCGCGCCCGAGGCGGTGATCGGCCATTCGGACATGGCGGTGGGGCGCAAGATCGACCCGGGCCGCCGCTTCGACTGGCGGCGACTGGCGCGGCGGGGTCTCGCGATCTGGCCCGACCCGTGCGAGCCCGGCGATTTCCACGAGGACGCGGCACGCTTCGGCTATCATTGGGAGGCGGGCCAGGACGACGCGCTGCTCGCCGCGTTCCGCGCGCGGTTCCGGCCCGGTGCGGATGGGGCGCTGTGCGATGCGGATCGCGCGGTGATGGCCGCGCTCGCCGCGCAATGGCCCGGACCCGGGGCCTGATCGCGGGACACCGCCGCCAAGCCGCGCAGGGGCCGCGGCGGAGGTCGACAAGCCGTCTGCGCCGGGGCCACGCCGCCTGCGTCGGAACGCCGCCCGGCGTGCCAAAGACCGAAATCGCCCTATTTCCTTCGCCAACGAAGGGATCCCTTTAACGGCACAGAGCAACGCTATGAAAACGTGGTTCTTCTACGGTGTGGGCCTGTCCACCGTCCTGATCGGCACCGGCGCGGCGGCGCATGTGAACTGGTTCGTCCAGACCGATGCGGAGCCGCTGGCCAATGTCGCGGTCACCGACCCGATCTTCCTCGCCTGGTGCGTGCTGGCGGCCGGGATGGTCGCGTTTTCGGTCTGGCTGGACGGAAAGCTGCCGACCCCGCGCATCGTGCAATCGAAGCTGCGGCACGATTTCATGGAAATCCTGCGCGTCTTCACCGGCATGAGTTTCCTGCTGACGGCCTATGACGGTGCTCTGGTCGCGCCGCACAAGCTGGCGGAAGGCGGTCTGGGCCTGACGCTTTTGATCCTGCAGGCGGTCATCGGGATCCTGCTGATCGCCAATCGCTGGATCAAGGTCACGGCGGTCCTGATGCTTGTGCTGCATGCCGGGGTGACGTGGAAATTCGGGTTCCTGCCCGCGCTCGAATACGCGATCGTTGTGGGCATCGCCTTCTTCCTGCTGTTCAATTCCTTCGAGAGCGAGGTCTGGCGCGACCTGCTCAAGCCCTATTCCGTCGATGTGCTGCGTATCTGGACCGGCATTTCGCTCGTGGCACTGGCCGTGGGCGAGAAACTCGCGCCGAGCGCGATGGGGCAGGTCTTCGTGGCGCAGTACCAATGGAACTTCATGGAGGCGCTCGGCATCACGATCTTCGACGACCGGCTCTTCGTGCTGTCCGCGGGCATGGTGGAAGCGGTGCTCGGGATCGTGCTCATACTCGGGACGACCGTGCGCCTGGCCGTGCTGGCCTTGTCGATCATGATGGCGATCTCGAACATCGTTTTCATCCTGCAGGGCAACAACGAGGCCGCGCTTGTCGAGTTCATCGGGCACATGCCGATTATCGGGGTCGCCCTACTGCTGCTCTTGCTGGGCTACGGACAACGCCTGAGGATCACCGATCTGCCGCCTGTGCGGAGCCTTTTGGGCGGGGTGGAGGAGCCGGTGCCCGTGCGGCCGCAATGACCGGAGCGCCCGTGCCGTCGGCATGAGGTGCGACGTCAGCTCGGGCGGTTCAGGGCGCCTTCGTGGTTCCTATTGTGCATGTCCGGGCTTGCCTCCTCCGCCACCAAAGCGCTTGAAACCCCCGAGCGGAAGATCATCTCGCATCCCATGTCATCGCTGCCCCCCGAAAACGTTCAGGACTATCCGCGTCCGCCCGCCCTCGCGCCGGTGGCCGCCACTCTGCGCGTCATGCTCGCCGGGCAGACCATCGCCCAGACCTCCCGCGCGCTGCGGGTGCTCGAGACGCATCACGCGCCGACCTATTACATCCCTCCCGAAGATATCTCGGCCCGCCTGATCCCGGTCCGTGGCACGACCTTTTGCGAATGGAAGGGGCAGGCGGTCTATTTCGACGTAGAGGCCGGGGGCGTCTCCGCGCCGCGCGCCGCCTGGTCCTACCCGACCCCGAAGGCGCGTTTCGCGGATCTCGCCGGGTACATCTCCTTCTATGCCGGCGCGATGGAGGCCTGTTTCGTGGGTAAAACCCGCGTGCTGCCGCAGCCGGGCGATTTCTACGGCGGTTGGGTCACCCCGAACCTTCAGGGGCGCATCAAGGGTGCCGCGGGGACCGAGCATTGGTGACATCGGTGCCGCGGATCGCCGTCATCGGCGCCGGCATGGCCGGTCTGAGCTGCGCGCGCAGCCTCGCGGATCGGGGTTTGTCGGTCGTGGTCTTCGACAAGGGGCGCGGGATCGGCGGCCGCATGGCCACCCGGCGCGCAGAGCCGGGCTTCCAGTTCGATCACGGCGCGCAATACCTCCGCGCGCGGGGTGAGGCCTTCGCCACGCTGCTGTCCGAGGCCGAAGCCGCGGGCGCCGTGGCACGCTGGCCGTTGCCCGGCCGCGATGCGGCCTATGTCGGCCTGCCGGGGATGACGGGTCTGCCGAAGTATCTCGGACGCGGGATCGAGATCCGTCAGGGCGTGCAGGTGGACAGGGTCGTCCCTGTGGGCGACGGCTGGAAGCTGGTCTGGAATGGGGGCGATGCCCCATTCGACCGCGTCGTCATCACGGCGCCCGCGCCGCAGATCGCGGCGCTTCTGCCCGAGGGCCACGCCTTTGCCGAGGTACTGACCGGGGTCGAGATGGCGCCCTGCCTGACGCTCATGGCCGGGCTGCCGCAAGGGGCCGAGATGCCTTTCACGCATCGCCGCGCACCCGAAGAGGATATCTCCTGGATCGCCTGCGACCAGACCAAGCCGGGGCGGCCCGGCGCCGTCTGCCTTGTGGCGCAGGCCGGTCTGGATTGGAGCTTGCGGCACCTGGAGCTGGACCGCGACGAGATCGCCGCCGCGATGCTGCCTGCGGTCTCCGCCGCGCTGGGGCGCGATCTGGCGCGCGATGCGGCCTATGTCTCGGCCCATCGCTGGCGCTACGCTTTCGTCGCGGTGCCGCTCGGCGCGCCTTTCCTCGCCGATAACGCGCAGGGTCTTTTCGCGGGGGGCGATTGGTGTCTGGGCGCCAAGGCCGAAGATGCCTGGACCAGCGGTCGGGCGGTCGCCGAGGCGGTCCTGCGCGGGCTCTGAAAGCGGCGGGCCTGTCGCGGCCCGGTCAGGCCTGGAACAGCGGCGTCGAGGCCGCGACGGCCCATGCCAGGATCACCCCCGCGCCAAGGCCCGCCCCGACCGGACCGGTCCGTGCGGAGACCCAGCGCGCCATCGTGCCGTAGACCAGCCAGAAGAGCACCAGCACCGGCAGCACCGTGAATGCCAGACCAAGCTGCGCCGGGCCCAGCGTCATCGCCAGAAGAAGCGCCAGCAGGAACGGCACGCGCAGACCGATCCGCGCGAGCAGGCCGCGCCCGGCGACAAGCGCGCGGTCGGCCAGCGCGAAAAGCAGCGTCGCGGGCAGCAGCGCGAGCATGAGCGGCAGCCGCGGCCCCGTGGGCAGGAACGCCGCCCCGTAGCGGTCGAGTGCGATGGCGAATACCCCGAGCCCCCAGGCGATCAGCAGCGCCGCCCCGGCAAGGTCCGGTCCCGTGAGCCGCATGCGCGGCCGCAGGATGGCCAGAACGGTCGCGCCCCAGAGGCCGAAGGCGAGCCCCAGCGCGCCGAAGCCCGCCAGCCCGAACAGCGGCAGGCCGGTCACGGCGACACCCCCCGTCACCAGCGCCGCCGAGGCGGCGGCCATCGCCCTCCGGCGCAGATCGGGGCGGGCGGGCGCGTCGGTGGCAGGAAGACGCGCGGCGAGGGGCCGGAACAGCACGACAATCGAGACGAGCAGCGCCGCGATCCACGGGCCGGTGAGGGCCGGGGCCACCCGGCCGCCGAGCCAGCCCGCGATTTCCGTCAGGGTCAGGGGCGCCCAGAGCACGCCCACATGCCCGACCCATGGCGCGCTGACCGCCCGGCGGATGACGCCGTTCCCGGTCACGGTCTCACCTTCCCCGGCGGGCCGGATCTGGGCCACGACGTCCAGCGCGACATCGCGCAGGCGGCCTTCGGTGGCGCCCGACACGATGAGAAGCCGCTCCGGATGGCTAGCGCTCACCGCCTCGGAATACATCGAGATCGCCACCACCGCCTCTGTCGCGGGAAGCCGTGCCGCGGCCCGCACGATCACGTCGGTGGCCATGGAATGTCCGACCAGCGCGACGCGGGTCAGACCCGTCCGTGCCTGCGCCGCCGACACCACCGCCAGCGTCTGCCGAACGAGGTCCTCGGTCGTCCCGGTCACCGTCTCGACCGCCGGCGACAGCGGTGTCTCGTGGCGTCCATGGCCGTAATAATCGAAGGCAACGACGGTATGCCCCGCCCGCGCGAGGGTCAGCGAGATCGCCTCCATCATCTGGCGCGACCCAGCAAAGCCATGCGAGACGATGACCAGCAGGCCGGTATCCGCCTCGCCGGTATAGATCGTTGCGGGTGTCTCTTGGAACAGGACCTCTTCGATCCCGACCGCGCCGCGGGCCCGTTCGAGGAGGACGACCGACCACAGGGCGACCGCAAGGGCAATGATCGGGATCAGGACGGATGGGCGCAGGACTGGCATGGACGCTTATGTGGCGTTCGCCTGCGCGGAGGCTATATCTTTTTCGACCCCCGGGGCCGCGACTTGCGCAACGCCCCGGGGGCAGGAGATCGGCCCCGTGAGACGGCGGCAGCCTGCGGATGATCCCGGCCCCGCGAACGAAGGAGACGGCTTGATGCGAGACCAGCGAAGCACCGCCATCGCGCCCTGCGACGCGACCACGCCCGACCTGCCGGTCGGCAGATGATCGCGGCCGGGTATTTCCTTCTTCTCAGCGCGGCGCTGCACGTTCTGGGCAGCGTCCTGTCGGGCTTCAGTCCGGTCGGGCTGTTCCTGCTGTTCCCCGCCGTGCTCTATACGGGGTTCTTCTTCGGCCTGCGCGCCGCGCTCGTCTGGGTGGCCTGGCTTGCGCTCGTCTGCATGCTGGGCGGCATGGCAGGCACGGCGCTGGAGCTTGCCAAAGCCTCGACGGTTCCGGATTGGATCCTGGTCGGTGTGCTGATCGCCGATCTCGGCGCGGCGGTGATGCTGGTCCGGGCGCTCTGGCCGGCGCGGGCCGGCTGAGCCAGGGCCGGGCCGGGCGGACTGCGCCCCCTGTCCCCGCGACGCTATTCCACCTCGTAGGGCAGGATCCCCCGGTGATCGGGCGCGATGGCGAGCGGGCGCTCCAGCGGCGGTACCGAGCGCTGATGGCATTCGCGGCGCTCGCAGATGCGGCAGGAGATGCCGATCGGCTCGAAGGCCTCGGCGCGGGTCACGTCCAGCCCGTCCGCATAGACCAGCGCGCCCGCATGGGTCACTTCGCAGCCCAACGCGATGGCATAGCGGCGCACGGGCGCATCGAAATGCCCGCCGGGCTTCGAGACGTCCCGCGCGAGGCTGATATACCGCACCCCGTCGGGCGTTTCGGCCAGTTGCCGCAGGAAGCGGCCCGGCGTCTCGAAGGCGCGGTGCACGTTCCATAACGGGCAGGCGCCGCCGAACCGGGCGAATTGCAGCCGTGTGGCGGAATGGCGCTTGGTGATGGTGCCGGCCTGATCGACGCGCACGAAGAAGAAGGGGATGCCCTTGGCGCCCGGCCGCTGCAGGGTCGACAGCCGGTGCGCCACCTGTTCGATCGAGGCATGGAACCGCGCCGAGAGCAGTTCGAGGTCGTGCCGCACCTCCTGCGCCGCTGCGAGGAATGCCCGATAGGGCATGAGGGCAGCGCCGGCGAAGTAATTGGCCAGACCGATCTTGGCGATGGCGCGCGCGCTGTCGGACTGGAAGCGTGCAAGATCGAGCGTCGCCTCCAGAAGCTTGTCGTGCTGGATCAGCGCGAGTTGCAGCAGCAGCTGGAAGGTCTGCGTCTCGGGCGGCACCAGCGCCGAGATATTGAGCCGCCTGAGCGCGGGATCGTAATGCCGGAGCGTGGTGTCGCGTAGAAAGCGCGTCTCGATGCCGAGGCCCGCGAAATGCTGGACCAGCGCGCGGCGCGGATCCTCGCCCTTTTGCAGCAGTTTCGAGGCGTTCTCGCCCGCGCGGTCCACCGGATCGATGTAATTGTCGCAATAATGAAAGAAGTCGCGCACCTCTTCCCAGGGTGAGGGCGCGAGCTGCGCGCCCTCGCGCCCCAGCGCCTCGTCGAGCGAGGCCAGCCGCTCATGGGTCTGGCGGTAGGCGCGGTGCAGTTCCAGGAAGGCCCGGGCGAGCGACGGGGCGTTCGATGCGGTCAGCCGCAGATCGGCCAAGGGGGCGGTGTCGGTGAAGACCGGATCGGCCAGCGCCTCGCGCATGTCGGTGATCAGCCGCTCCGCATCGCCCTGGCCCAGCTCGGTCACGTCGAAGCCGAATTCCTGCGCCAGCGCCAGCATCACCGTCGAGGAGACCGGGCGATTGTTGTTCTCCATCTGGTTGAGATAGGGCAGGGAGACCCCCAGCTTGGCGGCGAAATCCTTCTGGGTCAGGTTCAGCCGCTGGCGCAATTCGCGCAGCTTCGCCCCGGCATAAAGTTTCTGTTGAGCCATGTCGCGCCGCCTTTGCAAAAGTGCTGACGCAAGTTTGCAAAAAGATCAGGCCCGGTCCAGCCGGTTCAGCTGCCGTTCGCGGCGGATCACCACGACGATCGACACGACGCCGAGGATCGCGGTGCTCATCTGCAGCCACAGAAGCGGCCAGGGCCCGGTGCCGGGCTGCAGCAAGAGCCCCGCCAGCGCCGACATCGCCGCGCCAAGCCCGATCATGATCGCCCCCGCAAGGCCCGAAGCCGTGCCCGCCAGATGCGGCCGGACGGACAGGGCGCCCGCCGTGGCATTGGGGATCGTCATGCCGTTGCCGATGCCGACGAAACACATGAAGCCGAAGAAGGACGCGGCCGAGCCCTGGCCCAGGGCGAAGATGAGCATCGACGCGCCGATGCCCGCCCCGTTGATCAGCGCGCCGATCAGCACCATCCGGTTGACGCCCACATCCTGGCTGAACCGCCCCGAGAGGTAATTGCCCATGAAATATCCCACCGCCGGGATGCCGAAATAGATGCCGAGCTGCGCGGGTGTCAGCCCGAAGACTTCCGAGCCCACGAAGGGCGCGCCGCCGAGATAGGAAAAGAACGCCCCCGACGACATGCCCGCCGCCAGCGCGTAGCCCCAGAAGCGCGGCGAGCGGAAGAGTTCGGGATATTCCCGGAATTGCTGGATCAGCGTCAGCCCCGAGGGCCGCGCGGTCTCGCCGAGGTCGCGCCAGGCCAGCCAGAACAGCGCCAGCCCGAGGATCAGCAGAAGCCAGAAATTGGCCTGCCAGCCGAAGACCTCGTCGAGCACGCCGCCGATGGCCGGGCCGATCATCGGCACCACCGCCATGCCCATGGTGACATAGCCGATCATCGAGGCCGCCTGGTTCTGCGGGACCATGTCGCGCACCACGGCCCGGCTCAGCACCATCGCGGTGACGATGGCCGCCTGCATCATCCGGAAGCCCAGAAAGACCCAGATATCGGTGGCCAGCACGCAGCCGAGCGTGGCAAGGCAGAAGACCGCGATGCCGCCCAGGATCACCGGGCGCCGTCCCATCTTGTCCGAGATCGGCCCCACGAGGACCTGCAGCACCGCGTTCACCGCCAGGTAGACCGCCACCGACAGCTGGATCAGCCGGTATTCGGTGTCGAAAAATGCGGTCATCTTCGGCAGGCTCGGTAGGAAGATGTTCATGGCCAGCGCCGAGATTCCCGCAAGCAGGATCAGGGTGGCGATATGCGGTGGGCTCGTCCGGTCGAGAAAGCGGACGCTGTTGCGGTGGTCCATGGCAAGCGATCTAGGCAAGCGCGGCGGCAAAGTCCATTGGCGCGACATCGGCCCGGGGCCCGTTCCCGCGCGCGTGCTTCGCAATATTGCAATTAGCGATCCGCACGTTTTCCATTATTTGCAAATTTGCGGTATTTTTCTTGTCGCCTGCACCGGCTTTTGGCAAAGCGGAGGGGACCGGACCAGGGAGCGGGCGATGAAAGACATTCTTCAGGTACTCGAGAACCGGCGCGCCGAGGCGCGTCTCGGCGGCGGCGAAAAGCGCGTCGATGCCCAGCACGCCAAGGGCAAGCTGACCGCGCGCGAACGGATCGACCTGCTGCTCGACGAGGATTCTTTCGAGGAATTCGACATGTTCGTCGCTCATCGCTGCACCGATTTCGGCATGGAGAAGAACCGCCCCTACAGCGACGGCGTCGTCACCGGCTGGGGCACGATCAATGGCCGCATGGTCTACGTGTTCAGCCAGGATTTCACCGTGCTCGGCGGTTCGGTCTCGGCGACCCACGCGCAGAAGATCTGCAAGATCATGGACATGGCGATGCAGAACGGCGCGCCGGTGATCGGCCTGAACGATTCGGGCGGCGCGCGCATCCAGGAAGGCGTCGACAGCCTCGCGGGTTACGGCGAGGTCTTCCAGCGCAACATCATGGCCTCGGGCGTGGTCCCGCAGATCTCGGTCATCATGGGCCCTTGTGCGGGCGGGGCGGTCTATTCGCCGGCGATGACCGACTTCATCTTCATGGTGAAGGACAGCTCCTACATGTTCGTCACGGGGCCGGACGTGGTGAAGACCGTCACCAACGAGGTCGTCTCCGCCGAAGAACTGGGCGGTGCCACGACCCATACCCGCAAGTCCTCGGTCGCCGATTGCGCCTTCGAGAACGATGTCGAGGCGCTGGCCGAAGTGCGCCGCCTAGTGGATTTCCTGCCGCTCAACAACCGCGAGAAGCCGCCCGTGCGGCCCTTCTTCGACGAGCCCGGCCGCGTCGAGGCCTCGCTCGATACGCTGGTGCCGGAAAACGCCAACACGCCCTATGACATGAAAGAGCTGATCCACAAGGTCGCCGACGAGGGCGATTTCTACGAGATCCAGGCGGAATTCGCGAAGAACATCATCACCGGCTTCATCCGCCTCGAAGGGCAGACAGTGGGCGTGGTGGCGAACCAGCCGATGGTGCTCGCGGGATGCCTCGACATCGACAGCGCGCGCAAGGCGGCGCGCTTCGTGCGCTTCTGCGACGCCTTCGAGATCCCGATCCTGACCTTCATCGACGTGCCGGGCTTCCTGCCGGGGACCGGCCAGGAAGTGGGCGGCGTCATCAAGCACGGCGCGAAGCTGCTCTTCGCCTATGGCGAAGCCACGGTGCCGAAGGTGACGGTCATCACCCGCAAGGCCTATGGCGGCGCCTATGTGGTGATGTCCTCCAAGCATCTGCGCGGCGATTTCAACTATGCCTGGCCCACCGCCGAGATCGCGGTGATGGGCGCCAAGGGCGCGACCGAGATCATCCATCGCGCCGATCTTGGCGATGCCGAGAAGATCGCGGCCCATACCGCCAGCTACGAGGACCGCTTCGCCAATCCCTTCGTCGCCGCCGAACGGGGCTTCATCGACGAGGTGATCCAGCCGCATTCGACCCGGCGCCGGGTGAGCAGGGCCTTCGCGGCGCTGCGCGGCAAGAAGCGCCAGAACCCGTGGAAGAAGCACGACAACATCCCGCTCTGAGGTGATTCGCTGCGTCCCGGGCAGATATGCGGATTTCTGCGCAGATTCGAGCGGATTGAGGAATAAATGACCACTTTACCGACCATATGGCTAAAAATCGGGCTTGATGTGTCGCTGCGCATTGGTCACTCTCCGACCAACCGCTTAAGGGCTGAGCATCACGCGAATGATGTGCGCCCGGCCCGGGTTGCGCAAAGCGCGCCCGGTGCGACAAGCGCACAAGACGCGGGTTCGTCCCGCCTTTCGGCAGCCCCGGCGGGAGGAGCCCGGAAACGGGGCCAGGGCTGCCACCCCCTTTCACCGATCATGTCGCCGCGCGGGATGCCCGGCATGGCCCGTCTCGCGGCCGGTCTCGCCTTGCTGCTGCCCGGCGCGGCTGCCGCGCTCGAGGAGCCGATCCCCCTGCCATCGGGGCTCGTCGCGGATTTCCAGGAATTGCGCATCGAGACGCGCGAGGGGCAGGGCGCCCTGGCGCGCTTCCGCTTCGTTGCCCAGAACCTCGGCGAGACGGCGCCCGACCTGGACGTGCTCTCGGCGGATATGGACTTTCTGTGCGACCAGGTCGCGCTGCCCTCGATCCCGGTGGAATATCCCGATCCCGGCCAGATCGTCATCTCGATCGGCGCCGCGCCGACCGAGTTCGGCGTCTCCCGCCCCGACATCCTGCAGGTCTTCGAATCCTATCGAATCGAAGAGGATCGCTGCATGTGGGAGGCCTTTTGATGCGCCCACAAGATATTGTTTTTCCATACGGTCTTGCCCCGGTCTTTGCGTCTTTCCGACCACAAGTGGCGGGCCTTCGCCGGTCGAGATGTATTTGCCCGAACAATTCGGCTATGCTCGCCCGCGGTTGCCTCCAAGGAACCGATACCAAGACCAATCACGGGCCGATGGCTGAGGCAGCGTTTCGCCCGTACCACGGAAACAGGAGACAGAAATGTCCAAGAGCATCAAGCTTCTCGCTCTCTTCGGCTTCGTCACCACGCTGGCCGCTTGCGGTCAGCAGTCGACCGAAGAAGAGTTCATCATTGTCGAGCCGGAGCCGATTTCGGTCGAGCCCGTCTACACCGGCAAGTACAAGTAAGAACGACCGGGGGCGGGCCTTCGGGGCCGCCCCCTTCGCGCCGCGCATTGCGACATGGCTCTCCGCAGCGACGGGGGCGCGCCCATGATCAAGCATCGCGGCTTTCCCGGCCGGCTGCCGGGCACCGATTTCCAGTTCACCCTGCGCCGCGCCAACCCCAAGGGGGCGACGCCGATCATCCGGCGCGATCGCTTCGCCGATCGCCGGGCGCCCGACAAGCGGGCGGATCTGTGGTTCATGGCGGCGCTGTGGGACCATTTCGGCACCGAACCCTTCGAACGCGGCAACCTCGATGCGGGGCGTCTGTCCTGGCTGTTCGGGCGTGAAGTGCTGGCCTTCGACGACCCGTTCGATCCCACCGATTACGAGGCGCGGCTCATTATCGACGAGCGCGCCGCCCGTGCGTCCTTTCCCGACGCCATCGACGGGGATCTTTGGGCATGAATATGCCGATGATCGCACACTTTAAGCGGGAAAAGGCCGATTTCCGCTCAGGCGATTTTTCGCGCTTTTCCGCGAGGATTTCGCGTGCCAACGTTTGGATGTCCCCAAAGGGGTCGCACCCGGTGAGGCGGTCTTGCACGCTTTCATCTCACCGTTACCCTTCCCCTACCGGGCGGTTCAGTCCATCCCCGAACTGGCCGCCCGGTCTTTTCCCTCACACCGCCGGAGCAATCCGAGATTTTGCGCTGGAAACCGCCGAAACGAATGCATCTTGCGTTTTTCGGTGGAACTCCGCTCATGTCGCGGATGTTATCCCGGTACAGCAAAAACAAGTATCTCCGAGGGAGCACAACTCATGCGACATCTTGCGAAAATCTCCGCCGTTCTGGCGCTGTTCGGCCTTGCGGCCTGCGGCGACACGCTGGGCGAACAGGCCCTCATCGGCGGCGCCGTGGGCGCGGGCACCGCGGCTGCGGTCGACGGCGACGTCACGACCGGTGCGGTCGTGGGGGCGGCAGGCAACGTCGCCTATTGCCGGACCTATCCGGAACGCTGCTGATCGCATCGGGCGCGCCCTAGCGCCCGCACCATCGCATCATGCAATCGAGGCCACGCGGGCATTGCGCCCGGGTGGCCTTTTTCGTGGGACAGAGCCTGCGGGGCGCGGCCCCGTCCGGATAGCTGAAAAGGGACAGCCATGTTCAAGAAGATCCTGATCGCCAACCGCGGCGAAATCGCCTGCCGCGTCATCAAGACCGCGCGCGCCATGGGCATCAAGACCGTGGCCGTCTACTCGGACGCCGACAAGAACGCGCTGCATGTGGAGATGGCCGACGAGGCCGTGCATATCGGCCCGCCGCAGGCGAACCAGTCCTATATCGTGATCGACAAGATCATGGACGCCATCCGCCAGACCGGGGCCGAGGCGGTGCATCCGGGCTACGGCTTCCTGTCCGAGAACCCGAAATTCGCCGAGGCGCTCGAGAAGGAAGGCGTGGCCTTCATCGGCCCGCCCAAGAAGGCCATCGAGGCGATGGGCGACAAGATCACCTCGAAGAAGATCGCCCAGGAGGCGGGCGTGTCGACCGTGCCCGGCTATATGGGCCTGATCGAGGACGCCGAAGAGGCGGTGAAGATCTCCAATGACATCGGCTACCCGGTGATGATCAAGGCCTCCGCGGGCGGCGGCGGCAAGGGCATGCGCATCGCCTGGAACGACGACGAGGCGCGCGAGGGCTTCCAATCCTCCAAGAACGAGGCGGCCAGCTCCTTCGGCGACGACCGTATCTTCATCGAGAAGTTCGTGACCCAGCCGCGCCATATCGAGATCCAGGTCCTGGCCGACAGCCATGGCAATTGTCTCTATCTCAACGAACGCGAATGCTCGATCCAGCGCCGCAACCAGAAGGTCGTCGAAGAGGCGCCGTCGCCGTTTCTCGACGAGGCGACGCGCAAGGCCATGGGCGAACAATCCTGCGCGCTCGCGCAAGCGGTGGGCTACACCTCTGCCGGCACGGTCGAGTTCATCGTCGACGGCGACAAGAACTTCTACTTCCTCGAGATGAACACCCGCCTGCAGGTGGAACACCCGGTGACCGAGCTGATCACCGGCATCGACCTCGTGGAGCAGATGATCCGCGTGGCCAATGGCGAGGAACTGGCGCTCAAGCAATCCGATATCGGCATCAACGGCTGGGCCATCGAGAACCGGCTTTACGCCGAAGACCCCTATCGCGGCTTCCTGCCCTCGATCGGGCGGCTGACGCGCTACCGTCCGCCCACCGAAGGCCCGATGGGCGACGGCATCGTGCGCAACGATACCGGCGTTTTCGAGGGCGGCGAGATCTCGATGTATTACGACCCGATGATCGCCAAGCTCTGCACCTGGGGCAAGGATCGCGCCACCGCGATCGAGACCATGCGCAACGCGCTAGACAGTTTCGAGGTGGAGGGCATCGGGCACAACCTGCCCTTCGTGGCCGCGGTGATGGATCATCCGAAGTTCATCTCGGGCGACATGACGACGGCTTTCATCGAAGAGGAATATCCCGGCGGCTTCGACGGCGTGACCCTGGGCGAAGAGGGACAGCGCCGCGTCGCGGCCGCCGCCGCGGCGATGAACCGGGTGGCTGAAATTCGCCGCGCGCGCATCTCGGGTACCCTCGACAACCACGAGCGTCACGTCGGAGACAACTGGAATGTCGCCCTGCAAGACGCTGATTTCGATGTGACAATCGCGGCCGACCACGATGGCGCGACGGTGCGCTTCGCCGATGGGGCCGAGCACCGGATCACCGGCGACTGGACCCCCGGCGATCAGCTCGCCTGGATGCAGGTGGACGGCGCGCCGCTGGTGATGAAGGTCGGCAAGATCTCGGGCGGTTTCCGGATCCGCACGCGCGGGGCGGACATGAAGGTGCATGTGCGCACGCCGCGTCAGGCCGAACTCGCGCGCCTGATGCCGGTCAAGGAGGCGCCGGACACCTCGAAGATGCTGCTCTGCCCGATGCCGGGTCTTCTGGTGAAGGTGAACGTGGCCGAAGGCGACGAGGTGCAGGAAGGCCAGGCGCTCTGTACGGTCGAGGCGATGAAGATGGAGAACATCCTGCGCGCCGAGCGCCGGGGCGTGGTCTCCAAGGTCAATGCGGGTCCGGGCGACAGCCTGGCCGTGGACGACGTGATCCTGGAGTTCGAGTGATCCGATGACGTGGGCGGGCGCGACATATGGCGGGGCAGGGACGGCGCGATGCGCGCCGGCCCGCTACCGCGTCGTGCCCTGCTGGTCGCGGATTTCCTGCTGGCGCGCCGGCAGCTTGTCGATCGACCGCGACAACTCGCGCACATCCCACGGGAAGGGCTTGCGCAGCACGCGGGTGCCGTCCTTGGCGATCAGCACCAGCATGAAGCCCCGCGGGCGCAATTCGCGCCGGATCGCACCGTCGGCGGCGGGATCGGTATCGGTCAGCACGATCACGTCCCGCCCCTCCAGCGCGTCCATGCGGTCGGTGATGAACTGCATCTGCTGGACATACCGGGGATCGGCGGCGTTATCGGCGAACACGACCAGCGGCCGCTTGAGCCAGCGGAATTCCTCGAGGCTGCGACCCTCGGCGCTCTGGATCAGGCCGGGTTCGTCTTCGGTCGCGGCGCCATCGGCGGCAAGGACCGACGTGGCGGAGAAGGCGGGCAGCGCGGCGACGAGCGCCAACGTGGTCAATAATCTTTTCATGTTTGCAGATATATGCGGGATCGGCCGCATTTCTAATGCTCGTTCGACCGCGAACATCAAAATATCGGCAATTAATCAGGGGATAACGTCTCAGGCCCTAGAATATCGCCCGAAAGCAGCGGCAAGGACGGGCGCGGACCATGGACATCATCCTGCATCTCGGGGCGCATCGCAGCGCCTCGACCAGCTTCCAGCGCTACATGCGCAGCGTCGGCGCGGAGCTGAACAGGCAAGGCACGGGCTTCTGGGGGCCGGGCCGGACGCGCAAGGGCCTGTTCCACCGCATCGACAGCCGCGATGCCCGCGACCGGGACCGGGGCCGCGTCCAGCTGGCGCTTGCCGGGGCGGCGCAGCGCGGCGCGGCGAGGCTGGTGATCTCGGACGAGAACATGATCGGCACGATGCGCCGCAACATCGCGCGCGCCGACCTCTATCCCGATATCGGCGAACGGCTGGCGCGGTTCCGCGCGGCCTTCGGCCCGGTGAAACGGGCGCATCTGCAGATCCGCGCGCTCGATCTCTACTGGGCCTCGGCGCTGGCCTTCTGCCTGCCGCGCGGCATGCCGCTGCCCCGGACCGAGGGGCTGCAGGCCATGGTGCAAAGCGCGCGGGGCTGGCGTGGCGTGATCGAGGACATGGCCGCGGCTTTGCCCGAGACCGAGATCACCGTGACGCCTTTCGAACGGTTCGCGGGCCAGCCAGACCGGCTGCTCGCGGCGATGACCGGGCTGGCACAGGTGCCCCGCGACGGGCTCAGGCCCTGGGTGAACCGCGCGCCGGATCTCGCCACGCTCAGGTGCGTGCTGACCGACCGGGGGGAACCTGCCATGGCGCTCGGCTTCGGAGAGGGACGCTGGATGCCCTTCCTGCCCGATCAGGCCGCCGCCCTGCGCGAGACCTATCAGGACGATATCTACTGGCTGCGCGCCGGGGCCATGGGCCTTGCGCGCTACGAGGACGCGCCCGAGGGGGCCGAACCGGCGAAGACCGGGCTGCCCGCGGCGCAAGCAAGAGGACCGACCGATGAAACCGACCACCGACGATTGGCGGGCGCTGGCTGAGAAGGAACTGAAGGGCCGCAGCCTCGACAGCCTGACCTGGCACACGCTCGAAGGCATCGACATCAAGCCGCTCTATACCGAAGAGGATGTGAAGGACCTGCCGCATCTGGGCTCCGTCCCGGGGCTGGAGCCGTTCACCCGCGGCGTGAAGGCCACGATGTATGCGGGCCGGCCCTGGACCATCCGGCAATATGCGGGCTTCTCGACGGCGGAGGAGAGCAACCGCTTCTACCGCCGCGCGCTCGATGCAGGGCAGCAGGGCGTCTCGGTGGCCTTCGATCTGGCCACCCATCGCGGATATGACAGCGACCATCCGCGCGTGGTCGGCGATGTGGGCAAGGCCGGTGTCGCGATCGATTCGGTCGAGGACATGAAGGTGCTCTTCGACGGCATCCCGCTTGATCAGGTCTCGGTCTCGATGACGATGAACGGCGCGGTGATCCCGGTCCTGGCGAGCTTCATCGTCACCGGCGAAGAGCAGGGCCATGATCGCGCGCTCCTGTCGGGCACGATCCAGAACGACATCCTGAAGGAGTTCATGGTCCGCAACACCTACATCTACCCGCCCGAGCCTTCGATGCGGATCATCGCGGATATCATCGAATACACCTCGGCGGAAATGCCGAAATTCAACTCGATCTCGATTTCCGGCTACCACATGCAGGAGGCCGGGGCGAACCTCGTGCAGGAGCTCGCCTTCACGCTTGCCGACGGCAAGGAATACGTGAAGGCCGCGGTTGATCGCGGCATGGATATCGATAAGTTCGCGGGCCGGCTGTCGTTCTTCTTCGCCATCGGCAAGAACTTTTTCATGGAGGCCGCGAAACTGCGCGCGGCGCGCATGCTCTGGCACCGGATCATGACCGATCTCGGCGCGAAGAACCCCCGCTCGAAGATGCTGCGCACTCATTGCCAGACGAGCGGTGTCAGCCTCGCCGAACAGGACCCCTACAACAACGTCATCCGCACCGCCTACGAGGCGATGTCGGCGGTCCTCGGCGGCACG
This sequence comes from Roseivivax lentus, assembly GCF_900156805.1. Classification (GTDB taxonomy): domain Bacteria; phylum Pseudomonadota; class Alphaproteobacteria; order Rhodobacterales; family Rhodobacteraceae; genus Roseivivax; species Roseivivax lentus. The sequence continues at coordinate 171,613 of NZ_FTOQ01000003.1, forward strand.
CAATCGCTGCACACCAACGCGCTCGACGAGGCGATGGCCCTGCCCACCGATTTCTCCGCCCGCATCGCGCGGAACACGCAGCTCATCCTGCAGGAAGAGACTGGCGTGACCAATGTGGTCGATCCGCTCGCGGGCTCCTATTACGTGGAGAAGCTGACCCACGATCTGGCCGAGGCCGCCTGGGCCATGATCGAGGAGGTGGATGAGATGGGCGGCATGACCAAGGCCGTCGAGTCGGGCATGCCCAAGCTCCGGATCGAGGAGGCCGCGGCGCAGCGCCAGGCCAAGATCGACCGCGGCGAGGACGTGATCGTCGGCGTGAACAAGTACCGGCTGGCCAAGGAAGACGATCTCGACATTCTCGATATCGACAATGCCAAGGTCCGCGACAGCCAGGTCGCGGCCCTCGAACGCATCCGCGCCAGCCGCGACCAGGCCGCCTGCGATGCGGCGCTGGCGGAACTGGAACGCCGCGCGAAAGAGGGCGGCAATCTTCTCGAGGCAGCGGTTGAGGCAGCGCGCGCGCGCGCCAGCGTGGGAGAGATCTCGATGGCCATGGAAAAGGTATTCGGGCGCCACCGCGCCGAGGTGAAGACGCTGGCGGGTGTCTACGGCGCGGCCTATGAGGGCGACGAAGGCTTCGCCGCGATCCAGAAATCGGTGGAGGATTTCGCCGAGCAAGAGGGCCGGCGCCCGCGCATGCTGGTCGTGAAAATGGGCCAGGACGGGCATGACCGCGGGGCCAAGGTGATCGCCACGGCCTTCGCCGATATCGGCTTCGACGTGGATGTGGGACCCTTGTTCCAGACCCCCGAAGAGGCTGCGCAGGACGCCATCGACAACGATGTGCACGTCATCGGCATCTCGTCGCAGGCGGCGGGCCACAAGACGCTGGCACCGCAGCTGATCGAGGCGCTGAAGGCCGAAGGCGCGGACGAGATCCTGGTGATCTGCGGCGGCGTCATCCCGCAGCAGGATTACGACTTCCTGAAGAAGGCGGGGGTGAAGGCGATCTTCGGGCCGGGCACGAACATCCCCGAGGCCGCGCAGGACATCCTTAAGCTCATCCGCGCAGCGCGCGCCTGAGCGCCCTTGCCGGCCGTCGGGCAAATGGCGGCCGGTCGCCGGAAGAACGTTTTTTCGGAAAGGTGAAGCACAGGGCGCGGCACGCTCTTTCCGTAGCCGGTCCCGGGCGGCCGGCGCCGGGTCCGAGGTCCGGCAAACAAGTCGCACTTGACCGGCGCCGCGATCATCCGGTCGGTCCACCCCGCGCCGCCGCGTCTATCGGTTTCAAGGCCGCCTCTGGGCGGCGCGGGGCTTCACCTTTCACAGGGCTCGGGTCGCCACCCTGCCATGCGGCCTCAGGCTTGCACGCAATGGTTTACGATCCATAAAGAATGGCGCGCCGAAGCCCCGATCGGGGATGCGCGGCCCCTGGCTTCATCTTTCCGAAACGTCGCCCGGGAGTGGATTGGCCGCTTGCGGCCAAGAGAGGGCAGCGCCCTCTGGCCTGCCCGATGAAGCCCCGCTTCATCGGGCCAGACATGGGCGGGCGCTATGCGCCCGCGCCGCCGGATCAGGGAATGATGCGGGTGTATTTCGAGCCTTCGAGCGTCGCGCCAAGCCGCAGGCCCGCCTGGCCGAACACCACCGCGATGACCGGTGCGGTCGAGGTCAGCGTCTCCGCGGCCAGCGTCTCGCCGCCTTCGGGGATCGCGTATTCCACGTTGGCGCCCGCCGACCAGCCCGGCGAACGGCGGAAATTCATCAGCGATTCCTGGGTCATGAAGAACAGCACATGGGCGTATTGCTGCGCGCCGATCTGCAATCCCCCCGAGGCCTTGGCGACCGAATAGTAATCCACCGTCACGCCGCCCACGCGCAGCGCCCCGCGTCCGAAGGCGCCGCCGAAGCCGAGCCCGGCCTCGGTCACCAGCGGCATCACCAGGATGCCCGAGGACTTGTCGCGCAGCTGGGTCGTGCCGGGATAGGTCCGGTAGAGGGTGGCCAGCGTCGAATCCACGCGCGCGTCGATGACGGCGGCATTGTTCGTGCCCACGCCGTTGTTGCAGGCGGCTGTCAGCCCCGTGGCGCCAAGCGCCAGGGTGAAGCCGCGTCGGGTCAGTTGTGTCATTGTACCGCTCTTTGTTTTGTGCCTGATCTCGTGCCTGATATGTCGGGCGCTGCCCGCAGCCGGTCTGCCGCCGGTTGATGCGCAAACTACCGCCCATGGGCGGAAATGTCACCCGATATTGGGCGCTTTCGGCGTGAAACCGCTATCCGTTGAGGAGTTTCGCGGCTGCCGGCGCGAAATAGGTCAGGATGCCGTCGCAGCCCGCGCGGCGGAAGGCCATCAGGCTTTCCATCATCACCCGCTCTCCGTCGAGCCAGCCGCGTTCCGCGGCGCCGCTCAGCATCGCGTATTCGCCCGACACCTGGTAGGCGAAGGTGGGCGCGCCGAAGGCTTCCTTCACGCGCGCGCAGATGTCGAGATAGGCCATGCCGGGCTTGACCATCACCATGTCCGCCCCTTCCGACAGATCGCGCGCGACGAGCCGCAGCGCCTCGTCGCCATTGGCCGGGTTCATCTGGTAGGTGGTCTTGTCGCCCTTGAGCGCGCCCGAGGCGCCCACCGCGTCGCGGAAGGGCCCGTAAAAGGCCGAGGCGTATTTCGCCGCATAGGACAGGATGCAGACGGTATCGAAGCCCTCGGCCTCGAGTGCGGCGCGCATCGCGCCGATCCGTCCGTCCATCATGTCCGAGGGCCCGATGATGTCGGCCCCCGCGCGCGCCTGGCTCAGCGTCTGTTTCACCAGCGCCTCGACGGTGCGGTCGTTGACGATCACCCCGTCCTCGACGAAGCCGTCATGGCCGTCGATATTGTAGGGGTCGAGCGCCACGTCGGTCATCACCGCGATGTCCGGCACCGCCTCCTTGATCGCGCGGGTGGCCCGGTTCGACAGGTTCTCGGGGTTCCAGGCCTCGGCGCAATCGGCGGTCTTGAGCGCCGGATCGGTATAGGGAAAGAGGCAGATCGCCGGAATGCCCAGGGAATGGGCCTCGCGGGCGGCGGCGACCACGCGGTCCACCGACAGCCGGTTCACCCCCGGCATCGAGGCGATGGGCTCCGCCACGTCCTCGCCGTCGCGCACGAAGACCGGCCAGATGAAATCCGACGGCGCGAGCGTGGTTTCGGCCACCAGCGCGCGCAGGGCGGGCGACTTGCGGGTGCGGCGGAACCGGGTGGCGGGGAAGGGGGCGTGGAGGGGCTGCATGGGCGGGCTTTCGGTCTGGAACTCTGCCCGCTCTTGATGTCCGCTCGGGGCGGCCAAGTCCAGCCCCGCGCCGGACCTGCGCCGCGGCCACACTCATCGCGGCCCTGCGCCCGCTCCCTCTGGGCAAGCCCCGCATCGGGCGCTAGACAAGGCCGGAACATCCATGGGTCGGAGCCTGCTTTGGACTGGCATCTCAAAGTCTTCGAAGTCATCGACATGCGATCCTTCTCGAACCTGTGGTTCTGGATCGCGCTGGCGGTGATGTGGTCCTCGGCCAGTCACTGGGTGCTGGGCGTGCCCTTCGACATGGTCAGCCGCGCCGCCAAGAACGGCGGCCAGGCCGAGATCGACCTCGAGGATCTGGTGCGCATCAACGCCAACCGCATCCTGTTCATCGCCGCCGAGGCGGGGCTCTGGCTGACCGGGCTCGGCGCGTTTGTGCTGTCCATGCTCGCCATTTCGGGCTTCGGCTTCGGCGTGGAGCTTGCCCAGGCGCTGTTTCTGCTGGGCATGCCCATGTCCCTGGTGGCGCTTCTGAGCACGCGCACCGCCGGCCTGATCCGCGAAGGCGCGCTGAAGGGGCCCGACCTGCGCCGCCGCCTTTCGCGCCACCGGGTCGCGGTGCAGGCCATCGGCATGGTGTCGATCTTCATCACGGCGCTGTGGGGCATGTACCGGAACATGTCGGTCGGTCCTTTCGGCGGCTGAGCGTCGGTGACTTGACGCAGACCGCGGGCCGGGCCATTTGCCCACCCCATGGCAGGTGACACACAGATCAAGATGGGCGGCGCGCCGGAAGGCTTCGACGCCACGCTGGTGCTTCGCGAGGTGGCGAAGGCCGAAGGCCCGGTCATTTTCGTGGCGCGCGACGATAAGCGGCTCACGCGCATGGCCGAGGCGCTGGCCTTCTTCGCCCCGGACATGCCCGTCCTCTCGTTTCCGGCCTGGGATTGCCTGCCTTACGACCGGGTCTCGCCCAATGCCGATATCTCCGCCGCGCGCATGGCGACGCTGGCGGGGCTCGTCCATGACATGCCCCGGCGGTTCGTCCTGCTGACGACGCTGAACGCTGCGACCCAGCGCCTGCCCGCGCGCGAGGTGCTGCGCGAGGCCGCCTTTACCGCCACGGTCGGCAGCCGCATCGACGAGGAGGCGCTGCGCACCTTCCTCGTTCGCATGGGCTTCAGCCAGGCCCCCACGGTGATGGAGCCCGGCGATTACGCCATCCGTGGCGGCATCATCGACGTCTATCCGCCGGGCGAGGGCGGGCCGGTCCGGCTCGATCTCTTCGGCGACGTGCTGGACGGGGCGCGGCGCTTCGATCCCGCGACCCAGCGCACCACCGACAAGCTTTCGGCGGTGGAATTCGCGCCGGTCTCCGAGGTCATCCTCGACGAGGCCGCGATCACCCGCTTCCGGCAGAATTACCGCATCGAGTTCGGCGCCGCGGGCACCGACGATCCGCTCTACGAGGCGGTGAGCGCCGGCCGCAAGCACCAGGGCATCGAGCATTGGCTGCCGTTCTTCCACGAGCGGCTGGAGACCCTGTTCGACTACCTGCCGGGCGCACCGGTGCTGCTCGACGATCAGAGCACGCCCGCGCGGATCGCGCGCTGGGACCAGATCGCCGATCAATACGAGACCCGCCGCCTCGCCCTGCAGGAAAAGAAACGGCTGGATTCGGTCTACAAACCCGCGCCGCCGGGCCTGCTCTATCTCGACGAGGCGGCCTGGGACGCCGCGGTCGCGGGCCGCCGGCAGGTGCAGTTCTCGCCTCTGCCGCAGGCCTCGGGGCCCAACACGGCGGATGCCGGCGGCCGGCTCGGGCGCAATTTCTCGCCCGAGCGGCAGCAGGAAAGCATCAGTCTTTTCGGCAGCTTGGCGGGACATGTTAAGAAAAAGCTCGAAGATGGACCGGTGGTCATCGCGTCCTATTCGGAAGGCGCGCGGGAACGGCTGACGGGCCTCATCGAGGATGAGGGTCTCGGCGAGGTCATCGAGATCGAGAACGGCACCCGCATCGGCAAGCGCGGGCTTTACGTTGCCGTCTGGGCGCTGGAGCACGGCTTCGAAGGCCCCTTCGGCGAGGGCCGCGCGACCTTCATCTCCGAACAGGACGTGCTGGGCGACCGGCTGATCCGCGCCCCAAAGAAACGCCGCCGGGCGGAGAATTTCCTGACCGAGGTGCAATCGCTCAGTCCCGGCGATCTCGTGGTGCATGTGGACCACGGCATCGGGCGCTTCCAGGGGATGGAGGTGATCGAGGTCACCAACGCCGCCCATGAATGCCTGACGCTGGAATATGCCGAGGGCGCGCGGCTTTACCTTCCGGTCGAGAACATCGAGCTTCTGTCGCGCTACGGCCACGAGGAGGGGCTGCTCGACAAGCTGGGCGGCGGCGCGTGGCAGGCCAAGAAGGCCAAGCTGAAAGAGCGCATCAAGGAGATGGCCGACCGGCTGATCCGCATCGCCGCCGAACGTGCGCTGCGCAAAGCGCCGGTGCTGGACCCGCCGCAGGGTGCTTGGGACGCCTTCCTTGCCCGCTTTCCGTACCAGGAGACCGACGACCAGCAGCGCGCCATCGAGGACGTGATCGCCGACATGACCAGCGGCCAGCCCATGGACCGGCTGATCTGCGGCGATGTGGGCTTCGGCAAGACCGAAGTGGCCCTGCGCGCGGCCTTCATCGCCGCCATGTCGGGCGTGCAGGTCGCGGTGATCGCGCCGACCACGCTGCTCGCGCGGCAGCATTACAAGAACTTCGCCGAACGCTTCCGCGGCTTTCCGCTGGAGGTGCGGCCCCTGTCGCGCTTCGTCAGCCAGAAGGACGCCAATACCACGCGCGAGGGCCTGCAGAAGGGCACCGTGGACATCGTCGTGGGCACCCATGCGCTTCTGTCGAAATCAGTGAAGTTCCAGAATCTCGGCCTCGTGATCGTGGACGAGGAGCAGCATTTCGGCGTCGCCCACAAGGAACGGCTGAAGGCGCTGCGTTCGGACGTGCACGTGCTGACGCTGACCGCGACGCCCATTCCGCGCACGCTGCAACTCTCGCTTTCGGGCGTGCGGGACCTGTCGATCATCGGCACGCCGCCCGTCGATCGCCTCGCCATTCGCACCTATGTCAGCGAGTTCGACGCGGTGACGCTGCGCGAGGCGCTGCTGCGCGAGCATTATCGCGGCGGGCAGAGCTTCTATGTCTGCCCGCGCATCGCCGACCTGCCCGAGATCGAGGAGTTTCTGCGCGAGCAGCTGCCGGAGCTGTCCTACGTCGTGGCCCATGGCCAGATGGCCGCCGGTGAGCTCGATGACCGGATGAACGCCTTCTACGACGGCAAGTACGACGTGCTTCTGGCCACCACCATCGTCGAATCGGGCCTCGATATCCCCACCGCGAACACGATGGTCGTGCACCGCGCCGACATGTTCGGGCTGGCGCAGCTGTATCAGATCCGGGGCCGCGTGGGCCGCGCCAAGACGCGCGCCTATGCCTATCTGACGACAAAACCGCGCGCCAAGCTGACCGCCACGGCGGAAAAGCGTCTGCGGGTCCTGTCCTCGCTCGACACGCTGGGGGCGGGCTTCACGCTGGCGAGCCAGGACCTCGATATCCGTGGCGCCGGCAACCTTCTGGGCGAAGAGCAATCGGGCCAGATGCGCGATGTGGGCTACGAGTTGTACCAGTCGATGCTGGAAGAAGCGATTGCCAAGATCCGCTCGGGCGAGACCGAGGGCCTCCAGGATTTCGACGAACAATGGTCGCCGCAGATCAATCTCGGCGTGACGGTGATGATCCCCGAGGATTACGTGCCCGACCTCGACGTGCGGCTCGGGCTCTATCGCCGCCTGTCCTCGCTGACCACCAAGGTGGAGCTCGAGGGCTTCGCCGCGGAGCTGATCGACCGCTTCGGCAAGCTGCCGAAGGAGGTGAACACGCTGCTGCTCATCGTGCGCATCAAGGCCATGTGCAAGCGCGCGGGCATCTCCAAGCTCGATGGCGGGCCGAAAGGGGCCACGATCCAGTTCCATAACGACAAGTTCGCGGCACCCGAAGGGCTGATGGATTTCCTCAACGCCCAGAAGGGCTTGGCCAAGGTCAAGGACAACAAGATCGTGGTGCGCCGCGACTGGAAGGCCGACCGCGACAAGATCCAGGGTGCCTTCGCCATCGCCCGCGATCTCGCCGAAAAGGTGCGCGACGCGAAGAAGGCGCGCAAGACCAAGGCGGAAAAGGCCCGGGCCTGAGCCTGCGCGGAGGCCCGCACCCCCCGACTTAGGTCGCATATCTCCGGCCCGGCCCCGTTTGCGAGATTCCCTAACGTCAACGTAGGGAGGAACGTCGATGCTCGATACAACTGCAAGCGATCAGACCCAAGCGGTCCTGGACGATTTGAACGCGGCACTCGCCAATGGCGATGCCAAGGCCGTGGCGGCGCTGTTCACCGATGACAGCTTCTGGCGCGATCTGGTCGCGGTCACCTGGAACCTGAAGACGGTCGAAGGCCCGGGCGGGGTCGAGGACATGCTGAACCACCAGCTGGCCTCCTCCGGATTGTCGGATTTCAGGGTCCAGGAGGGCGAAATCCCCGCCGAGGACGGTGGCGTCATCACCGCCTGGATTCATTTCGAAACCGGCACGGGACGCGGCGAAGGCCTGATGCGGATCCGCGACGGCAAGATCTGGACGCTGCTGACCGCGCTTTACGAGCTGAAGGGCTTCGAGGAGCCCAAGGGCGCCGGCCGCCCGCTCGGGGCCAAGCACGGGGCCGACCCGACCGAGAAGACCTGGCGCGAGAAGCGCGAGGAGGAGATGCAGACGCTGGGCTACGACACCCAGCCCTATACGCTGATCATCGGCGGCGGGCAGGGCGGCATCGCGCTCGGCGCGCGGCTGCGGCAACTGGGCGTGCCGACGATCATCATCGAGAAGAACGACCGCCCCGGCGACAGCTGGCGCAACCGCTACAAGTCGCTCTGCCTGCACGACCCGGTGTGGTACGACCATCTGCCCTATATCAAGTTCCCCGAGAACTGGCCGGTCTTCGCCCCGAAGGACAAGATCGGCGACTGGCTCGAGATGTATACCCGGGTGATGGAGCTGAATTACTGGGCCAGGACCGAGGCCAAGTCGGCGTCTTACGATGCGGCCAAGGGCGAATGGACCGTGGTGGTGGACCGCGACGGCGAGGAGGTCACGCTGCACCCCAAGCAGCTGGTTCTCGCGACCGGCATGTCGGGCAAGATGAACAAGCCGTCCTTCCCCGGCGAGGACAGGTTCAAGGGCGAGATCCAGCATTCCTCGGAACATCCCGGCCCCGATGCCTACAAGGGCAAGAAATGCGTCGTGGTGGGGTCGAACAATTCCGCCCATGATATCTGCGCCGCCCTCTGGGAAGCGGGCGCCGACGTGACCATGGTCCAGCGCTCGACCACCCATATCGTGCGCTCGGACACGCTCATGGATATCGGCCTCGGCGCGCTTTATTCCGAGGAGGCGGTCGCGGGCGGCGTGACCACCGAGAAGGCGGACATGATCTTCGCCTCGCTGCCCTACCGCATCCTGCACGAGTTCCAGATCCCGCTCTACGAACAGATGAAGGAGCGCGACAAGGAGTTCTACGAAGGGCTCGAGAAGGCGGGTTTCCGGCTCGATTGGGGGGCGGACGGCTCGGGGCTCTTCATGAAATACCTGCGGCGGGGCTCGGGCTATTACATCGACGTGGGCGCGAGCCAGCTCATCATCGACGGCAAGATCAAGCTCGCCCATGGGCAGGTGAAGGAATTCTCCGAGACCGGCGTGGTGCTGGAGGACGGCACCGAACTGCCCGCCGATCTTGTGGTGCTCGCCACGGGCTACGGCTCGATGAACGGCTGGGCGGCGGACCTGATCTCCCGGGAGGTTGCGGACAAGGTCGGCAAATGCTGGGGGCTCGGTTCGGACACGCCCAAGGATCCCGGACCCTGGGAGGGCGAGCAGCGCAACATGTGGAAGCCCACGCAGCAGGAGGCGCTGTGGTTCCATGGCGGCAACCTGCACCAGTCGCGGCATTACTCGCTTTACCTGGCGCTGCAGCTGAAGGCGCGGATGGAGGGGCTGGAGACGCCCGTCTACGCGCTGCAGGAAGTCCACCACAAAGGGTAAGCCCGGAAGGGGTTTCGCCGCGCCTCGCGCGCGGCGACCGGCGGGGGGCTGTCGCCCCCCGTTTTTTGCGCGCCTGCCGGGGCGGGTGTGCGGGCGGCGCGGACGGCAAGGCGTATTTGGAAAGAGGCAAGAGCAGGCAGGCGGGGTGCAGGGCCTGAGCCGCGAGGCGGCCTCGAGGTCTCGAGCCCGGGGCGGAGAAGGCGGGTGCCCGGATCAGGGGCGTGGCGCGGCGGGTCAGGGAGATTTTGCGTATTTGGAAAGAGGCAAGCGCAGGGGGGGGGGCTGTCCGGTCGGGCCGGGATGGAGTTCCGGCTTCGGAAGCCTTGGGCGGAGAAGGATGTCGCCCGGATTGGAGGGCGCGGCGCGGCGGCGCGGAGGGACTTCACGTATTTGGGAAGAGGCAAGCGCAAGAGAGGGGCGCTGCCGTGCGCCGCGATGCGGCGGCGGGGCCTGCGGGAGCCGTGGGCAATGAAGGCCGGCGCCCGGTGGATGCAGTGGGCGCGGCGGCGGGGGGGAGTTTACGTATTTGGAAAGAGGCAAGCGCAAGAGAGCGGGCGCTGCCGTGGGCCGCGTTGCGGCGGCGGGGCCTGCCGGAGCCGTGGCCGGTGAAGGCCGGCGCCCGGTGGGTGGAATGGGCGCGGCGGCGCGGGGGCGCCGCGGCATGGGGCGCGGCGCGGGCTTTTGTTGCGCGGGAGTGCGGCAGGCGCGCGCGGGGACCGGGCCCCCGCGCGTTGTCCCGTCAGGCGCGGCGGCGGCGGCGGCCTCCGGCGCGGCCGCCTTCGAGGGCGGCGCCGGGCACGCGGTTGAACTTGATCCATTCCGCGCCCGAGGGATCGTTGTCGGTCAGGAAGTTGGCGGCCCGGATGGCCTCCATCTCCTTGCCCGGGCGCGGCTTGGTGGAGCCGAGGCCGAAGAGCTGGCAGAAGGTCTCGTCATCCATGTCCGCGGGCAGGGCGATGCCCGCCGCCTCGACCTCGGCGCGCTTCTCGGCGATCTTGGCGGGGCCCACGGGCAGGGCGACGGGGTTCATGATGGCGCTCGTCATGCCGCTGGCCATGGCCATGGGCAGGAAGGCGTTGTTGATGCCGTGGCGGTTGGGCAGGCCGAAGGAGATGTTCGACGCCCCGCAGGTCGTGTTCACGCCCAGCTCCTCGCGCAGGCGGCGGACCAGGGTGAAGACCTGCAGGCCCGCCGTGCCCATCGCACCCACCGGCATGACCAGCGGATCGACCACGATGTCATGGGCCGGGATGCCGTAATCGGCGGCGCGCTCGACGATCTTCCTGGCCACGTTGAACCGCACTTCGGGGTCTTCGGAAATGCCGGTATCGTCGTTCGAGATCGCCACCACGGGCACATTGTACTTCTTGATGAGCGGCAGGATCTGCTCGAGCCGTTCTTCCTCGCCGGTCACCGAATTGACCAGCGGGCGGCCATGGGCCACTTCGAGGCCTGCCTCGAGTGCGGCCGGCACCGAGCTGTCGATGCAAAGCGGCACGTCGACGAGGCCCTGTACGAGTTCCAGCACCTGGCGCATCAGCGGCGGTTCGGTCTCGTTGGGATTGGGGTTCGAATTGTAGACCACGCCCGCATTGACATCGAGCACGGTGGCCCCGGCCTCGACCTGGGCCACGGCGTCCTTCTCGACGGTGGAGAAATCGCCCGCTTCGAGCTCGGCGGCGAGTTTCTTGCGGCCCGTCGGGTTGATCCGCTCGCCGATCACGCAGAAGGGCTGGTCGAAGCCGATGATCGCCGTCTTCGTCTTGCTCTCGAGGATGGTGCGGGTCATGTGGGATATGCTCCTGTTTCGTCTGTGAGGCGCGCGAGCGCAGGCTCGAGCGCGGGATCGGTGAAATCTTCGAGCGTCAGATGGGCGCCCGCCTGCCGCAACGCGTGATCGTCGAGGCTGGAGCGGATGCCGATCGTGTAGGCGCCCGAGCCGCGGGCGGCGCGCGCGCCCGACGGGCTGTCCTCGAAGGCGAGGGCGCGGTCGGGCGTCACGCCGAGACGGCGCATCGCCTCCTGGTAGGGCAGGGGGTCGGGCTTGGCACGGGCGCATTCGCCGCCGATGACGAGTTCCTGCGCGTGGTCCGAAAGCCCGAGCGCGCTCAGCATCGCATGGGCGTTGTCGCGCGGCGCGTTGGTCACGATGGCGATGCTCCAGCCCGCCGCTGTCGCGCGCGTCATGAGCGCCGCCGCGCCGGGCATAATCGGCGCCTCGATGCGGGCGAGCCGGTCGCGGAACCGCGCCTCCTTCTCGTCGGACAGCGCATGCGGGTCCTCGTCGGGAAACGCCTCGGAGAAGATCGCGACGTTCTCGCGGCCATGGATGTGGCGGTAGTAATCCGCGGCCTCGAAGGGCCTGCCGCGCTCGCGATAAAGATCGCCGAAGACCTCGACATGGATCGGATCGGAATGGATCAGCGTCCCGTCGAGGTCGAAAAGCAAAGCGGCAGGCATGCAGTCTCCGATCAGCGGCTGGCGCGGTGCGGCGCGGCGCCCAGGTGACCCGCCGCCCAATCCGCGCTCGCCTTGATGCCGCCCAGCGGGAAGACATGCGCGCCCGCGATCAGGCTGCCCGGGTGGGCGGTCTTGTGCCGGGCGAGATCGGCGGCCACGTCGTCGGGCGTGTAGGGCAGGACGAGCTTGGTGACATCCATCGCGCGCTTCTGCAGCACCCGCAGGGACGGGCCGACACCGCAGGTGATGGCGAACTTGATCAGCGTCTGCAGCTTGGCAGGCCCGGCAAGCCCCACATGCACCGGCAGGTGCACGCCGTTGGCCCGAAGCCGCTCGGTCCAGTCGATGATCGGCTGCGCCTCGAAGGCGAACTGGGTGGCCATGGCCATCGCCGCATCGGTACGCTCGGAGAAGGCCTGTTTCCAGCGCGCGGCGTCCATGACGGCCTCTTCGCCGCCCGAGATGTCGATGTCGCGATTGCCTTCGGGATGGCCCGCCACGTGCAGATGGGTGAAGCCCGCGCGGTCGAAAAGGCCGGTTTCCAGCAATTGCATGGAGCTGTCGAATGCGCCCCGGGGCTCGGACACGCCGCCTGCGAGGATCAGGCCCTGGGTGATGCCCGCCGCGTCCTGGTAGCGGGCGATCCAGTCCGCCAGCATGGCCTTGTCGGCGATGATGCGGGCGGGAAAATGCGGCATGACCGCGAAGCCGTCCCGGGCGAGGCGGCGTGCGGTGGCGACCATCTCCTCGATCGGGGTGCCGTCGATATGAGCGATGTAGATGCGCGTGCCGGGCGCGAAGAGCGCGGTGAAATCCTCGATCTTCTCGGCGGTGCGGGGCATGACCTCGACCGAATGTCCCGCGAGGAACGCGCCGATATCCCCGTGGGCCGGGGCGGGTCTGGTCTTGGTGCGGAAGGGAAGCAGGGCCATTAAAAACTCCGTCGCGCGCCCGAACGATCTACGCCCGGCCATGATTGTCGATCAGCGCCTTCAGCCGGGCCTGATCATAATCCGCCTCGATGCGCCGCGCCTCGGACGCGGCCACTTCGGCGGGGGTGCCATCCACGGAATAGGGATCGGCCTTGCGCCATTCGGCGAGATAGGCATCGGTCTCGGCCGCGCCCGATTTCATCGCGGCGCGGTCGATGGCCTGCTCGAACCGCTCGGGCAGCTGCACCTTGTCGGCACGCCGGCCCTTGCCCACGATCACCTGGGCGGGGATATCGCGCCAATAGACGATGGTGACCTCGGGCATGTGCGGCTCATCCTTTTCCGTAACGCTTCCCTAACGCGAGAGCTGTGCATCGCGGCGTCGATTTTCGACCCTCGATGTCTCCTGCGCGACGTCCTTCATAAATAGAGCCTGCGCGCGGAGATCACCACAGCGGGGGAGTGGAAAACCCCTCACCTCGATGCTGAAGGCGGCTCATGTTGCGGGCGCCGCGGCCCCCGGCATCTCGACGCATGCCAGATGGGCGATCCGCTGCAGGTCGCGCGCATAGCGGTCGCGGAGAACCTGCGCGTCTTCGGGGGCGAATTCGGCGATCGACGGCCCGCTCTTGTCGTCGGCATAATCCGCGATCAGCCGCCGCGTGGCGCCGACACCGAGCTTGCGGCCCTCGGCGAAGATCGCCTGCATGGCGCGGCAGGCGGCGTCGGTGGGGCTCACGTTGACCTGGTCCGCGATGTCCCGAAGCGGCAGGCCGCGCGTTTCGGGGATGAGGTGGTGCAGCATCTCGGAATGGCGCGGCCGGTCTTCCTGGCGCAGCACCACGAGCGCCTCGGGCTCCAGCGCGCGCAGGATGTCGCCCGCCAGGTCGAACCAGCCGCGCCGGGCCTTGAGGGCCATGGGCACGTAGTTTTCGAACGGGTCGATCAGGCGGAACTCGCACCGCTTGCGGTAGGCCGATTTGAGAAAGCTGTCGTAGGACCGGATCACCAGCAGCACCCGACGCACGGGATGCGTCATCTCTAAGCGCATGAAGCGCAGCCGGTCATAGGCCGCGCCATAGGGACGGTCGGAGAAGAGCCCCTGGAAGCCCGAGGGGATGTTCTCCTCCGAGATGATCGTGCGCGGCGCGTTGTTGATGCGGTGCTTGCCGATCTCGTCGAGCAGGAATTCGCGCCGCTCCTCCAGATCGTTCCGGCGGAAATGCCGCGGGTCGGGCAGGCGCAGCTTGAGGCTCGACAGCGTGGCGGAATCGCGGTTCGCGACAGCGAGGTTGAACCCCGCCTCTTCGAGGACCGCCTGATTGAGCGCGAGGAATTCCTGGAACGACGACGTGCCGGTGCGATGCACCCCGAGATGCATGTAAAGCCCGCGCCCGGCAGGGTTTTCCGGGCTGTCCGCAGGGGCCGTGTCGGGCTGGATATCGGGGTCGGCATCGCGCATGGCGGCATGATCGCCAAGCGCCGCGCGGCCCACAAGGCCCCGCCCGCCGCGCGCTGCGATTTTCGACATGGATGCGGCTGCAGCGTGACATGCCCATTGCCGGATCGCTCGCGAATGCCTATCCTCTCTCTCAAGTTGAAATCGAGAGAAGGCGCGAAGTCATGGCGCCTGAGCGTCCCGGCGGTGCGGGCGCTTTCCCGAAACCGGTTGAGAGCCTCGCGCCCGAAACCCCGGATCCGGCAGAGCTGTATGCTGCGCTGGATCTGGGTACAAACAGTTGTCGCATGCTGATTGCCCAACCCAAGGGCAGCCAGTTTCACGTGGTCGACAGCTTCTCCAAATCCGTCCAGCTGGGCCTCGGGCTCGAACGGACGGGCCGTCTGTCGCGCAGCTCCATGGGCCGCACGATCGCGGCCTTGCGCGTGTGCCAGCAGAAGATCAAGCGCCACAAGGTCAAGCACATGCGCCTCGTTGCGACCGAGGCCTGCCGCCGAGCGGCCAATGCGCGCGATTTCCTGCGCCGCGTACGCCGCGAGACCGGCTTGCCGCTCGAGATCATCCAGACAGAAGAGGAGGCGCGGCTGGCGGTCATCTCCTGCGCGCCGCTCGTCTCCACCCGCACGGAGCAGCTTCTGGTCGTCGATATCGGCGGCGGCTCCACGGAGCTGGTCTGGATCGACCTGTCCTCGGTGCCGCATCGGGAGCGGCCGCGCGCGATCATGCGGCTGCATGCGGGCTTTCACACCCAGGACAGCCCGTTCCCCGCGGCGAAGGTGGTCGACTGGATCTCGGTGCCGCTGGGCGTGGCCACGCTGCGCGACCAGTTCTCGGACGTGGCGGACGATGCCGCGCGCTACGCGCTGATGTCCTGGTATTTCGAGGAAAACCTCGCCGAGTTCGCCCCCTACAAGGACGAGCAGACGCGCGAGGGTTTCCAGATCGTCGGCACCTCGGGCACCGTCACCACGGTCGCCGCCTCGCATCTGGGGCTGCGCCGCTACGACCGGACCAAGGTGGACGGGCTGCGCATGACCTCGGACCAGATCGAGACGGTGATCCAGAACTACCTCGCCATGGGGCCCGACGGGCGGCGGCGCGATCCGCGTATTGGGCAGGACCGGCAGGCGCTCATCATGTCGGGCGCTGCAATCCTGCAGGCGCTCCTGCGCTGCTGGCCCACGGACCGGCTGTCGGTCGCGGATCGCGGCCTGCGCGAGGGGTTGCTTTACGCCCAGATGTCGGCGCATGGGGTGCTGGAAGACGCGCCTTACTGAGCGCGGACGGGGGACTGGCGATGGCGAAGAAAGTCGAAGACCGCAAAAGCTCGGGCCGGGGACAGCGCGACCTCAAAGTCAAGGTGAAGTCCGCGCGCGGGCGCAAGCTGTCCTCGACGCGCTGGCTGCAGCGCCAGCTCAACGACCCTTACGTCAAGCGCGCCAATGCCGAAGGCTATCGCGGGCGCGCCGCCTTCAAGATCCTCGAACTGGACGACAAGTACCGCTTCCTCGTACCGGGGGCGCGCGTCGTCGATCTGGGCTGTGCCCCGGGCGGCTGGTGCCAGGTCGCGGTGAAGCGCGTCAACGCGCTGGGCGAAAAGGCGGGCAAGTCGCAGGGCCGCGTTCTGGGCATCGACCTGCAGGAGGTCGACCCGATCCCCGGCGCCGAGATCCACGTTCTGGATTTCCTCGAGGACGAGGCCGACGACCGCGTCAAGGAATGGCTCGGCGGCAAGGCCGACGTGGTGATGTCGGACATGGCGGCGTCTTCCTCGGGACACAAGCAGACCGACCATCTGCGCATCATCACGCTTTGCGAAGCGGCGGCGCAACTGGCCTTCGACGTGCTGGAAGAGGGCGGCACCTTCGTCGCCAAGGTTCTGGCGGGCGGGGCCGAGGGATCGCTGCAGGCGCTTCTGAAGCAGCGCTTCACCAAGGTCGCCAACGTCAAGCCGCCGGCCTCGCGCAGCGATTCGTCGGAGAAATTCGTCGTCGCGATGGGCTATCGCCCGGAAAGCCGGGATGCGGTGGCAGAGGCGGACGCGGACGACCCGCTGGCAGGCTAGGGCGCAGGGGTCACGCGGTCTTGCCGGGCTCCGGTCGTCTGAGGCTGGCCCGGGCGTCTTCCCGCAGCCGGTGAAGCGCGTCGGGCGTCAGCGGCCGGTCGCCGTCGCGATCCGCAAGCCCCGTCTGCCGCCAAGCCTGCCGCTGGATCGCGAACAGGATCTGCAATTGCCGGGCGCGCAGGCCGCGATCGCTGGGCGTGAAATGGCGCATCGGGCTCTCCTTAGAGTACCCGGGATTAATGCGTGGTTAATGCGGCCAAATCGGGGTGCGCCTGGGGAAAGGTCGGGGAATCAGCGGGTCAATTCCCGGTCGAGCGCGGCCATCACCAGCGCCACCGCCGGTGCGGGATCGACCGCCGCGCGGTCCAGTGCAAAGCGCAGATACAGCCCGTCGACCAGCGCCGCGAGCCGTTGCGCGGTTGTCTCGGCCTCGTCGCCGATCAGGGGCCGCAGCCCGTGCACGAGGTTCGAATGCAGTCGGCGGTGATAGAGCGTCAGCAGGCGCTGCGCCTCGGTCGAGGTCTGCGCCAGCACGTAGAAATTGAGCCACGATGCGATGGCGCCGTCCTCGAACTGCGCCTCGGCGAAGTTCTGGCGCAGGATCGCCTCGAGCCGCGCGCGCGGCGTGTCGCAGCCCTTGAGCGCGCGGCGGATCTGCGTGCCGTAATCGCGCAGGATGGAGCGCATCGCCGCCAGGAACAGCCGCTCCTTGTCGCCGAAATAATGGAAGGCGAGGCCCGGCGAGACGCCCGCGCGCTTGGCGATCTGACCCACCGTGACATTGAGCGTGCCTTTCGCGCCGATCTCGCGCAGGGTGGCTGCGATCAGTTGGCGGCGGCGGTCGGCTTCCTTGGTCATCGCGTCTGTATCGCCTCTTTCCCAAGACTTCGGTTGCATTCTCAGCTTAAGCCGTGATTAATTGACGGGTCAATCAACAATCCGCGGCCCGGCGCCGATCCCGGCCCGCCGCCCCAGCAACCAACAGGAGCGACCCAATGCTCGACTGGCTGACCGCATACAAGATCCCCGTCGGCGACACCGCCGAGGCGATCTTCGACTGGATCCGGCAGAACCTCGGCTTTCTGCTCGATGCGCTGTCCTGGACAATGGAAAACCTGATCGACGGCATCCTGTGGGTGCTGGAGACGCCGCATCCCTTAATCATCATCGCGGCATTCGTCGCGATCACGTGGCTGCTGCAGCGCAACTGGAAGACCTGCGCCTTCGTCGCGCTCGGTTTTCTTTTCGTGCTCAACCAGGATTACTGGGGCGAGACGCTCGAAAGCCTGACGCTGATCCTGTCGGCCTGCGTTGTGTGCATGGGGGTCGGCGTGCCCATCGGCATCGCCGCTGCGCACCGTCCGAAGCTTTATACCGCGCTGCGCCCGGTGCTCGACCTGATGCAGACGCTGCCCACCTTCGTCTACCTGATCCCGGCCATCGTCTTTTTCGGCATCGGCATGGTGCCGGGCCTCATCGCCACGGTGATCTTCGTGGTGCCCGCGCCGATCCGGCTGACATATCTGGGCATTTCCTCCACCCCCACGGCGCTGAAAGAGGCTGCGACCGCCTTCGGCGCGACGCCCAGCCAGCTTCTGTGGAAGGTCGAAATGCCGTCGGCCTTCCCGCAGATCATGGCGGGTCTCAACCAGACCATCATGCTGTCGCTGTCGATGGTGGTGATCGCGGCCCTCGTGGGCGCGGACGGCCTCGGCGTGCCGGTGGTGCGCGCGCTCAATCAGGTGAACACGTCGCTCGGCTTTGAATCGGGCTTCGTCATCGTCGTCGTCGCCATCATGCTCGACCGAATTCTCAACATGGGAGACCGCAAATGACCCATGCCGTTGAAATCGACAACGTCTCCATCGTCTTCGGAGACGAACCCGAAACCGCCCTGCCGCTGATGGATCGCGGCATGGCCCGCCCCGACATCCAGAAGGAGACGGGGCAGGTGCTGGGCGTGCACAATTGCTCCATCGACGTGGAGGAGGGCGAGATCCTCGTGCTCATGGGCCTCTCGGGCTCGGGCAAGTCCACGCTGCTGCGCGCCGTGAACGGGCTGAACCCGGTGGTGCGCGGGGTGGTGCGCGTCAATGACGGCGGCGCGATGGTCGGCGTGTCCGACGCCTCCAAGGACGAGTTGCGCCGCATCCGGCTCAACCGTATCGCCATGGTGTTCCAGCAATTCGGCCTCCTGCCGTGGCGCACGGTGCGCGAGAACGTCGCCCTGGGCCTCGAGCTTGGCGGCATGTCGAAGGCCGAGCGCGACGAGAAAGCCGACGACCAGCTGGGCCTTGTGGGCCTCGACGGCTGGGGCGACCGCAAGGTGGGCGATCTTTCGGGCGGCATGCAGCAGCGCGTGGGCCTCGCCCGCGCCTTCGCCACCGAAGCGCCGATCCTGTTGATGGACGAGCCCTTCTCGGCGCTCGACCCGCTTATCCGCAACAAGCTGCAGGACGACCTTCTGGAGCTGCAGCAGAAGCTCAAGCGCACGATCATCTTCGTTTCCCACGACCTCGACGAGGCCTTCAAGATCGGCAACCGCATCGCCATCATGGAAGGCGGACGGATCGTGCAATGCGGCCGCCCGCAGGAGATTTATTCAAACCCCGCAAACGATTACGTGGCGGAGTTCGTGGCCCACATGAACCCCCTGGGCGTGCTGACCGCGCGCGACGTGATGGAGCCCGCGGACGGCACCCCGGCCAAGACCGTGCCCGCCGAGATGCGCGTCGCCGACGTGATGCGGCATTGCGCCGATGCCGACGGGCCGGTCGGCGTGGAGCGGAACGGCAAGCTCATCGGGCAGGTGAGTGAGACCGGATTGCTGCGCCGCCTGCTTGATCCGCGCGGGCAGGGCTGACGGGCGCGGGGCCGCCCGCTAAGGTGGCCCCGAAGCGACCCGCAAAGAGGCCCGAGCAGACATGCAGACCATTGCCGCCGCCGTGACCATGGTCCGGGACGATGCGTTCTTTCTGGACAAATGGCTGCGCTATTACGGCGAGATGCTGGGCCGCGAGAACTGCTACGTCATCAATCACGGGCGCGGCGAGATCGTGGCCGAGATGGCCCGCGGCTGCAACGTGATCGGCCTGCCGGGCGATCCCCATCCCGCCTTCGAGCGCAAGCGCTGGCGGCTTCTCAATGCCATGGTGACGGGGCTTCTAGGCTATTATGCCCACGTGATCGTGGGCGACGTGGACGAGCTGGTCGTGGTCGATCCCGAAACCGGGCATGACCTTCTGTCCTGGCTCAAGGCCAAGAAGCGGCCGCGCGTCTACACGCCGGTCGGGCTCGACGTGGTCCACCGCATCGACCGCGAGCAGGCGGAGATCGGCAGCCATGTGCTCGGACCGCGGCGCCATGTGAAGCTGCTGCCGCATCATTCAAAGCCCTGCATTCTGGGCAAGCCCGCGCAGCTGTCGCGCGGCGGGCATTTCGCCAAGGCCGAGAAGCTGAACACGCCCGACGCGCTTTACCTGCTGCACCTGAAGTTCTGCGATTTCGGCCAATACGTGGAGGCGATGAACCGCCGCAACGCGGTGATCGCCGAGATCGGCGTCGGCGTGCGCGACACCTCCATCGGGCGGCACTGGTTCGCCGAGGCGCGCGGCGAGGACCGTGCGGTCTTCGAGAGCTTTGCCGATATGGAAGAGCGCGAGGGCTTCGATCTGGGCTGGCTGCGCGCCGAGATGCAGGCCAGCTGGCAGCCGCGCGGCGAGACCGGGTTCTGGCAATTCGGCCGGCCGGATTACGGGCTGCAATATCAGCTGCCGGAGCGTTTCTTCGGGCTGGTCTGAGCCACCCCTTCCTTCACCGACGGACCGATGCGTGGCCCGTCACGACGGGTGCGGCCGCGCGGCCGGAGCTAATACAGAGATGTCCCGGACAAAGGCCAACAGGGCCGCCGCGGTTTCGTCGGGCGACTGATCGGGGAAGAAATGCCCGCCGGTCACCGAGGCCGCGCGCATGTCCGCAAGCCGCGGCGCCCAGGTCGCGGGCACGTCCATCGCCCGCGCCATCGCGCCGTCCGCGCCGAAAAGGACTAGCGCCGGGCAGCCCACCTGCCGGTCCAGATCGGCACGGTCATGGACGATGTCCACGTCGATCGCCGCACGGTAATCGTCGCACATGGCGCGGATCGCCGCCGGATCACGCCACGCGCGGCGGTACTCGGCCAGCAGGGTTTCGTCGAAATCCGAGAGGGACGCCTTGCCGAAACCCAGTAGGCAACGCTCGAAATAGGCGCTGGGCTCGTGGCCGATCATGGTTTCCGGGAAGGGCGCGGGCTGGGCCAGGAAGAACCAGTGGTAATAGGCCCGCGCGACCTCGTGGGTGAGGGTCGACAGAAGGTGCTCGGTCGGGACGATATCCATCAATGTCAGGCTGGCCACGGCGTCCGGCGCGTCAAGCGCCATCCGGTGCGCGACCCGCGCCCCCCGGTCGTGGCCCGCAAGGTGAAACCGCGCGAAGCCAAGGGCGGACATCAGCGCGCGCATCTCGCCCGCCATGGCCCGGAAGGACATCGCCTCGACGCCTTCGGGCTTCCAGCTGTCGCCATAGCCGCGCAGGTCCGCGGCGATCACCGTGTGACTGGCTGCGAGATCGGGCATCAGCGGGCGCCACATCGCGCGCATCTGCGGAAAGCCGTGCAGCATCAGAAGCGGCGGGCCGTCGCCTGCGCGGTCATAAGCGACCGTGCGGCCGTCGATGTCGATGAAATCGGTCAAGACAGGCTCCTTTCGGGGCGGGAGCCTCGGGTCTCATGCGCCGCGGCGCAAGCTCATTTCATGGCTTTGGAGGCGAAACGCACATCCGATACATCGATGCCGGTGATGTCCTGCGCGCCGTTGCTCACCACGGAGGCCAGAAGCTGGCTGGTGCCCGTCAGGACCGACACGCCGTCCTGCAAAGCCGCGGCGGGCGCTTGCGTCAGCAGGATCGCCCCGCAAGCGCCGGCCAGAACGCTGCCCGAGGCGCCGCGGAAATCGCGGCCCTTGAAGAGGAAACGCACGAGATGGAAACCCAGCGCCACGCCCGAGACCACCACCAGCCCGGTCAGCGCGTAGAGCACGTAATCGTGAAGCTCCGTCGAAAGCGATCCCTGCGCGAGGCTCGCCTCGAGGTAATCGCGGTTCTCGGCCACGGAAATCACGAAGAAAATCCAGACGAAGGCGATGAAGGTCCACAGCATGGGCCGCTCGTTGCGGTTGCGGATCACCGACTTGCTGTAACCGTGACGCGCAAAATGTCCGTCGACCCGTTTGAGCCGATCCCGGAAATCCTGCTGCCCCAATTTGCGAACGGTTCTCTTCATGCCGTAAGCTAGCCCACCGAATGTGACCAAAAATGGAAGGATCTCCGGCAGATCGGTGAATTAGTTAACGCAATTTAAGATTTTTGGGCAAGAAGCGGCTGACGTTGGGTCAATCGGCCGGCTTGGCCCACCGCATGCGGGGCGGCGGGCCGGTATTTCCAGGGAACGGGCCTAGACCGTCTTCATCGCATCCAGAATGCGCGCCCAGCTGCGCGCACCCTTGTGGAAGCTCGCCACGTCATACTTTTCGTTCGGGGAATGGATCGCGTCGTCGTCCTTGGCGAAACCGATCAGCATCGCCTCCATTCCGAGGATGGTCTTGAACAGCCCCGCGATGGGGATCGAGCCCCCCATCCCCGCGAACACGGCCTCTGTGTGCCATTCGTCCGACAGCGCCTGTCGCGCGGTCTCGAATTCGGGCCGCGAGGTATCCATGACCGAGGCGGGCGCGCCGTCGCCCGCTTTCTCCCAGACGATCTCCGCATCGGCGGACAGGCGCGCTTCCACATGGGCACGCAGGCAGGCTCGGATATGGGCGGGGTCCTGATCGCCGACGAGGCGGCAGGTGATCTTGCAATGGGCCTCGGCGGGGATGACGGTCTTGGTGCCGGCGCCCTGGTAGCCGCCCCAGAGCCCGTTGATCTCGAGCGTGGGCCGGGCCCAGATCTGCTCCACCGCGGTGAAGCCGTCCTCGCCGTGGGGCTGGCTCATGCCGATCCGGCCCAGGAATGCGCCTTCGTCGAAACCGGCCTCCGCCCATTGGCGACGCAGCTCTTCGTCAAGATCGGGCACACCGTCATAGAAGCCCTCCACCGCGACGCGGCCCGTCTCGTCGTGGAAGCTCGCGATGATCTTCGAGATTTCCCGCAACGGGTTGAGCGCCGGGCCGCCATAAAGGCCCGAATGCAGGTCCATCTTCGGACCTTTCAGGGTGAACTCGTCCTTCACCATGCCGCGCAGTTGCGTGGCGATCGACGGAAGGCCGGGTGCGGCCATGGAGGTGTCGCAGATCAGCGCGAGGTCGGCTGTCAACTCGTCGGCATGTTCGCGCATGAACGGCACCAGCGAGGGCGAGCCCGATTCCTCCTCGCCCTCGAGGAAGATGGTGATCTTGCAGGGCAGGGTGCCCGCCTCGGCCATGTAGGCGCGGCACGCCTCGATGAAGGTCATGAGCTGGCCCTTGTCGTCCGAGGCGCCGCGCGCGCGGATCACCTTTCCATCGGGCGTCTCCTCGATGGCGGGATCGAAGGGGTCGCGGTGCCACAGCTCCAGCGGATCGACGGGCTGCACATCATAATGCCCGTAGAACAGCAGGTGCGGGCCCGGCCCGTCGTGCTGCGCGACCACCATCGGATGGCCCGGCGTGTCCCGCTTCTCGGCCGCGAACCCGATGGCGGCGAGATCCGCGACCAGCCAGTCGGCGGCCTTCGCGCAATCCGCCTTGTAGGCGGGATCGGTCGAGATCGATTGGATTTTAAGTAGATCGAACAGCCGGTCGAGGGCGGCGTCGAGATCGGTATCGATGCGGGACAATACGGCGTCGAGTGACATGCGCGGGGCTCCATCCATGATTTGCGCGGACGGTATCATGCGCGCCTCCGCTGTCCAGCGATCCCGGGGCGGCGCGTCGCGGGATGAAGGTCCGGATGTCCCGACTTGGCATATCGTCGCGGGCTGGCGAAACTGGGGCGCATATGCTTGGCCCCGCGGGCGCGAAGGACTAAGTGCGGCAGCGAACAGACGCAGGCGGCGCGCGCGGCGGGACAAGACCAAAGTGCGTGCTGCGGAAACCCGGTCGGGCAGCCATGCTTGATCGAAATCAAGGAAGCCTTATCGCTTCGGTGGCTTACAGGTTGCCAGGCCGGTATGAACCGGATAGGTATTCCAAAAGTTGAATATGGACCGGAAACGCGGCCACACTGAGAAGATGGAGGGAACCACCGTGGATTACACGGCGCAACTGACGCAAGCGATCGACCGCCTTCACGAAGAAGGCCGGTATCGCACCTTCATCGACATCGAACGGCGGCAGGGCAATTTCCCGCACGCGACTTGGACCAGGCCCGACGGTAAAGAGGTTCCGATCACCGTCTGGTGCGGCAACGATTATCTCGGCATGGGTCAGCACCCGGCGGTTCTGGCCGCGATGCACGAGGCGCTGGACGCCACCGGCGCGGGCTCGGGCGGGACGCGCAACATCTCGGGCACGACGGTCTACCACAAGCGGCTCGAGGCGGAGCTCGCCGATCTGCACGGCAAGGAAGCGGCGCTTCTGTTCACATCGGCCTATATCGCCAATGACGCGACGCTCTCGACGCTGCCGAAGCTCTTTCCGGGGCTCATCATCTATTCCGACGCGCTGAACCACGCCTCGATGATCGAGGGTGTGCGCCGCAATGGCGGGTCGAAGCGCATCTTCCGGCACAACGACGTGGCCCATCTGCGCGAATTGCTGGAGGCGGACGATCCCGCGGCCCCGAAACTCATCGCCTTTGAATCGATCTATTCGATGGACGGCGATTTCGGCCCGATCGAGGCGATCTGCGATCTCGCGGACGAATTCAACGCGCTGACCTATATCGACGAGGTGCACGCGGTGGGCATGTACGGCCCGCGCGGAGCAGGGGTGGCCGAGCGCGACCGCCTGATGCACCGGCTCGACATCATCAACGGCACGCTGGCCAAGGCCTATGGCGTGATGGGCGGCTATATCGCGGCCTCGGCGAAGATGTGCGACGCGATCCGTTCCTACGCGCCGGGCTTCATCTTCACCACGTCGCTGCCGCCCGCCGTGGCGGCCGGGGCCGCGGCCTCGGTGGCGCATCTCAAACGCGACCAGGCGCGGCGCGACCTGCACCAGACGCAGGCGCGGATCCTCAAGACGCGGCTCAAGGGCATGGGCCTGCCGATCATCGACCATGGCAGCCATATCGTGCCGGTCATCGTCGGCGATCCGGTGCATACGAAGAAGCTGTCGGACATGCTGCTCGAGGGCTACGGCATCTACGTGCAGCCGATCAACTTCCCCACCGTGCCCCGCGGGACGGAGCGTCTGCGCTTCACCCCGTCGCCGGTCCACGGCCCCGACGAGATGGACAAGCTGGTGCGCGCAATGGATGAGTTGTGGTCGCATTGTGCGCTAAATCGCGCCGAGTTAAGCGCGTAGTCGCTTAATTACTTCGATTCCCGTTGCGATGTGGTACTGTTCCCGTAATTAACGAGCGGCACGAATCGAATGTGCCGCCCCCGGGGGCAGACGAAGGGGCGCGTGTAATGGGAACAGTAGGGCAGACGCCATGATCGGGCGCAAATCCCGCGAGCCGGAAGAAGATGCCGTCGTCGGACCCCAGGGGTACGACGATTACGAGGTGCGCCTTGGTGACGTCATGCGCGGCGAACGTGCGACGATGGGCAAATCCCTGCTCGATGTAGAGCGCGAGATCCGCATCAAGGCGAACTACATCGCCGCCATCGAAAACTGCGATCCCACCGCCTTCGACACGCCCGGCTTCATCGCCGGCTACGTGCGTTCCTATTCGCGTTATCTCAATCTCGACCCGGACGAAGCCTTCGCGCAGTTCTGCGCCGAATCGGGATTCGCCACGGCGCATGGCATGTCCGAAGCCGCCTCCATCGTGAAGCGCAAGGACCCGGTCATCGCATCGCCCGCGCGCGATCCCTTCGCCGAGCCGCGGATTTCCTTCGCGCCCGCGGGCGACGGTTTCTTCGCCCGGATGGAGCCTGCGGCCATCGGCTCCTCGCTCGTGCTGCTCGCGCTTGTGGCGGGCATCGGCTACGGCGGCTATTCGGTGCTGCAGGAAGTGCAGCGCGTGCGCCTCGCGCCGGTCGACCAGACGCCCGTGGTGCTGACCGATCTCGATCCCGTGGATGTTGCCACCGCGGCACCCTCGGAAGGCACCGATGCCGGGGCCGGGCCGTTCTCGCCGCCGAGCCCCGAGGCGCTCGACCGCCTGTACCGTCCCGAAGCGCTCGACGTTCCTGTGCTGATCGCACGCGATGCGCCGATCTCCACGCTCGATCCCGCAAGCGTCGGCGCCTTCGCCGATGCCGGATCGCGCCGTCTGCCGGACCGTCCGGGCACCGAGGCGCCGCGCGACTTCGACGGCTTCGCGGGCACCGCGATGGCCGACGCGGCCACCGACGGCATCGACGGCGCGCTGGCCCAGGCCCTCGGGCAGCCCGCGCCGAACACGCCGCAGGTCCTCGAGGCCGCCGGTCCGGGTGTGACCATGATCGCCGTGCGTCCCGCCTGGGTGCGCGTGCGCGCCGCTGACGGATCGGTCATCTTCGAGGCGATCATGAATGCGGGCGACACCTACGAGGTGCCCCGCACCGAAGAGCCGCCGAGCCTGCGCATCGGCGAGTCGGGCGCGGTCTATTTCGCCATGAACGGCCAGACCTACGGGCCGGTCGGGCCGCGCGGCTCCGTGACCTCGAACCTCGCGCTGTCGGTCGACAACCTGACCCAGACCTACAGCGTCGCCGAGGTGCAGCAGGATGCTGACCTCGCGCGGGTCGTGGCGGAGCTGAACGTGACCTCGGACGCCGCCGCTACCGAGTGACGCCCTTTCGCAGCCGATGCTTGCAAGCGCCCCCCGCCGCGAATAGCTAAGGGGAAACGGCGCGCATCTGTCCCGCGCCCAGACGAAAGGAGCAGGCGATGAGCCTCAACCACGTCCGCCCCTGGCGCAACATCTACCGCCGCAAGAGCCGCCAGATCATGGTGGGGTCCGTGCCCGTGGGGGGCGATGCGCCGATCACGGTGCAGACGATGACCAACACCGCGACCACCGATGCGCGGGCGACCATCGCGCAGATCGTCGCCGCCGCCGAAGCCGGTGCCGACATCGTACGCGTTTCGGTCCCCGACGAGGCCTCGGCCAAGGCGCTGAAGGAAATCGTGCGCGAAAGCCCGGTGCCGATCGTCGCCGACATCCATTTCCACTACAAACGCGGCATCGAGGCCGCCGAGGCGGGCGCCGCCTGCCTGCGCATCAATCCCGGCAATATCGGCAGCCAGGACCGTGTGCGCGAGGTCATCCGCGCCGCGCGCGACCACAATTGCTCGATCCGGATCGGGGTGAATGCGGGCTCCCTCGAAAAGCACCTGCTCGAGAAATACGGCGAGCCGTGCCCCGACGCCATGGTCGAGAGCGGTCTCGACCACATCAAGATCCTGCAGGACAACGATTTTCACGAGTTCAAGATCTCCTGCAAGGCCTCGGACGTGTTCATGGCCGCCGCCGCCTACCAGCAACTGGCCGAACAGACCGACGCGCCCATCCATCTCGGCATCACCGAGGCGGGCGGCCTGACCTCGGGCACGATCAAGTCCGCCATCGGCCTCGGCAACCTTCTGTGGATGGGGATCGGCGACACGATCCGCGTCTCGCTCTCGGCCGACCCGGTCGAGGAGGTGAAGGTCGGCTACGAGATCCTGAAAAGCCTGGGCCTGCGCCATCGCGGCGTGAACATCATCTCGTGTCCCTCCTGCGCGCGGCAGGGTTTCGACGTCATCAAGACCGTGGAGACGCTGGAAGACCGGCTTGCCCATATCAAGACGCCGATGAGCCTGTCGATCATCGGCTGCGTGGTGAACGGGCCGGGCGAGGCGCTGATGACCGATGTGGGCTTCACCGGCGGCGGGGCAGGGTCGGGCATGGTCTACCTGGCGGGCAAGGCCAGCCACAAGATGTCCAACGACCAGATGGTCGAACACATCGTTGAAGAGGTCGAGAAACGCGCCGCCGAGATCGAGGCGGGCGAGGCGGAGCGCCCGACCGAAGCCGCGGAATAAGCGCCGCCGGGCTGCCGCGTCAGGCGCGCTCCGCGCCTCCGTCGAGAAGGCTGTCGATCAGGACGCTCAGCAATTCGCCGCGATTGCGGGTGCCGGATTTCCGGTAGATGGCGTTCAGATGCGCCTTCACCGTGCCCTCGGCGCAATCCCGGACGCGGGCGATCTCGGCGATATCCAAGCCCTTGACGAGGAAGGTCGCCACGTCGTTCTCGGCGGGCGACAGCTTCCAGCTTTCGAAATGAGCGTCGATCACCTCGTGCACGGCGGCATGGGCGATCTTGAGGTTCTGTTCCAGATGCGCCTTGCGCCGCAACAGGCTCATCAGGAAGCGCGCCTCGATGACGATGGCGCCCAGAAGGCTGAGCGTGGCCACCGCCTCGATGCCGAGGTGATAGGGCCAGCTGCCCAGCGCCGGATTCGCCCGGAAATCCGCGACCACGTCGCCGATGAAGAAGGCGGCACAGACCAGCTGCACCGCCATCAGCAGGGCGAGGCCCGCCGGGATTCTGGTATCGGTTTCAATGCGCAATGCCATGTCGCCAAAACTCTAGCGCGGCGGGATTTCCTTGTAACCCCGTACCATCGCACGCGGCAGGTTCACGCCCGTGCGGTGGCTCTCGTAAAGCACCGCCGCGATATGCAGCACGACCGACACTTCCGCCCAGGCCACCGCGACCTCGTGCAGCTCTTCGGGCCATTCCTGCCCCCAGAACATGTCCGTCGTCATGAGGTGGCCCGACAGGCCGATCGCCAGCAGCGCGGCAAGCAGGTTGTAGATCATCAGCGCGCCCAGCGGCGTGTGGCCCAGATGCACGCGTTTGCGGCCCGTGGCGATGTCCGTCAGCTGCCCGACGGCGCCCGACAGGCTGGGCGGGAAGCTTGCGAAACGGGCATATCCGGGACCGACGAAGCCCCAGAGGATGCGCAGCAGCACCAGCCCCATGACGGTGTACCCGACCCATTCGTGCAGCGCGCTGTCATCGTCGATCACCAGCGCATTGGCCCCGAAGGTCAGCACCAGCGACCAGTGGAAAAGGCGGACCACGGGGCCCCAGACCTTGACGCGTTCCATGTTCTCTCTCCGGCTGTGTGGGATGGCGGGGCGGCAGGACGCCGCCCGCGCAGGCATATCGGGCTCAATCGTCCCGTTCGGTCCGCACGACCTCGAACGCCGCGTTCAGAAAGACCTCCAATTTAGCCCCGTCCTTGCGGGCATAGGCCTCGTAGAGCCCGTCTTCGATCTTGGTCTTGCCGACCTCGTAGCCCTGTTCCGTCAGGGTCTGGCGAATGCGGGCCTTGCTCTCGTCGGTCAGATCGACGGTGTCGCTGGCATGGGCCGCGCCGGAGAGCGTGCCGACGAGCAGCATGGATATCAGGAGTGTCTTCAGCATGGGATGGTTCCTTGGCTTGGGTGATCTCAGACGGATGGCGCTGGGGCCATCGCCGGGATCACTTGGCCCGGGAACGGTCGGTTTTGGAATTGAACCGGAGTTGCAGAACATGCGCGCCTGCCCCGGGGCGGGGCGCGCTATAACTGCGGTTTAGGGGGGCGGGGCGCGTGCCCGTCCCTCAGTCGGCGAGCTTGGTGACGTGCACGCTCTGCCGCAGAAGGGTCGCGGGGCCGTAGCTGGTCAGAAACGCCACGTCCGTCGCGTCGCGGCCCACGCAGATTCGCGCGATCTCGTCCGGGGCGCACATGCCGGTCGGGTCAATGATGTGCCAGCGCCCCTCGAGCCAGACCTCCGCCACCAGGTGGAAATCCTGCGGGCTCACGCCGAGCCCGTAGCAACTGGCGACCCGCGCCGGGATCGTGCCCGCGCGCGCCAGCGTGACCAGCATATGCGCGAAATCACGGCAGACGCCCTGGCGCGTGACGAAGGTCTCCAGCGCCGAGGTCTCGGGCCCCGATGTCCCCGGCACGTAGGAGAAGTTGCGCCGCACGAATTTCTCGAGCTCCACCGCCAGCGCCCCGCCGGTCAGCCCGGGAAAGGCCGTGGCGATGTAGGACAGGAACTTGTCGGACGGGCAGAACCGCGACGGCAGCAGGTACTTGACCACGTCCCGCGGCAGGTCGGCGGGGCTGTCGGCCGACAGCGCGCCGATATCGTGCACCTCGCGCTGGATCCGCACCTCGGTGGTGTAGTCGAGCGTCAGCGCATCGGCTTCGTGGAACCACAGGCGCAGGCCGATCTCGTCCTCCGCGGTCGTGACCTGGGTCTCCGCGCCATGGGCGTTGAGATGTTCGTTGCGCACCGCCTGGTCGGGCAGGGCGGCGGCGTTGATCTGCACCAGGCAATCGGTGGGCGCCGCCAGGGCGTAATCGAGCGTGGCGTCGATCTTGAGGATCATGAAAGCTCCGGGAAGGCGTCTGGCTGAAGGGCGATGCCGGGGCGCGGTTAACGGTCGAGGTACCGGGTCAACACGAAGGCGGGCACATGGCCGCGCACCATCATCTCCGGCAGCACGTAGGACGGCAGGGCATCCAGCGTCAAGCGTTCCATGAGGGCACGGCCCCGGGCGCTGTCGGCATCGATGACGCGGGCGGTCTCGCCGCGCTCGGCCAGCAGCGCCGCAAGCTCGGTTTCGGCCCGGGCGCATTCGGCGCAATCCGCGCCGGTGAAGAGGGCCAGCGCGACCGTGTCGCGGCCTGTGCCGTCTGGCGCGCCGGGCTGCGCGCCGATGAGGGGCCAACCGGGCCCGAAAAGGTGCGGTGCCGCCGCCGCGATGCGGGCAAGGTCGGTGTCGCGGGCATCGCGGTAGATATCCGCGCCCGACGGGGCCGTGGGGCGCAGCGCGCGTTCGAGGATTTCGGGATTGGCGGTCAGCACTGCGCGCAGCTCCTCCGCCAGGGCCGCGCGTGCGACCTCCGTGTCGAAAAGCGTGTCGGAAAGCGGCGCGCCGAAGACGGGTGCGGCGGCCGGAAGGGCCGCCGCGAGCAGGCAGGCGATGGTCCGTCTCACCCGTCGCTGCGTTCCGCCGAGACGATATCGCGCATCTCGTCGAGCGTGACGTAGCCGCGCACCAGCGCATCGCCCATCACGAAGGTCGGGGTGCCGCGGATCTGCAGCGTTTCGGCCAGCGCGCGGGTCTCGGCGATCTGGCGGGTGACGCTGTCGGAATTCATCTCGGCGAGGATCGCGTCGCCGTCCAGCAGGAATTCCTCCGCGATGCGCCGCAGCACGGGCTCGGTGGGCTCGCCCGACAGCGCCATCAGCGTGTCGTGCACCTGCTTGTAGGCCTCGTCGCCCGCGACCCGCTGGGTGGCGATGGCGAAACGCGACATGGTCATCGAGGCCTCGCCGAGGATCGGGAATTCCTTGATGACGAAGCGGATATTGCCGTCGCTTGCCACGAGTTCCTCGACCTCGGGCGCGGCCCGGCGGCAATAGCCGCAGCGGTAATCCATGAACTCGACCACCGTGATGTCGCCCTCGGGATTGCCGCCGACCCAGGAGACCCCGTCATTCTTGATCGCCGCGGCATTGGCGGTCACGGCCTGTTCGGCGGCGGCCTCGGCTTCGGCGGCCTGGCGCGCCTCGAGCGCGTTCACGGCCTCGATGATGACCTGCGGGTTCTCCATCAGGTAATCGCGCAGCTCGGCGCGGAAGGCGTCGCGCTCGGCATCGCTCATGTCGGTGATGTCGAAGCCCTGCGCGTAGGCGCCGGTGGCTCCGGCGGTGACCAGCGCCAGGGCGGTCAGTGCGGATTTGAACATGAAAACTCCCTGTTTCCTTATTGTGTGTCGGTGTCTCGGTCCGTCGTCTGGTCTGTCGGTGTCGCCCGGGTGCGGCGGCGTCCGATCCGGGGCAGGGCGCCGCTTACCGTCGCTCACCGCCGCAAGGCCGCCTGCGCGGTGATGGCCACGTCCTCGGCCCGGCGCCACGCGCTCGATCCGCGCGGCAGCAGCGCCATTGCCCGGTCGGCATGCAGCTTGGCATCTTTCAGCCGTCCCTGTAGCGCGTATCGCTCCGCGGTGGCAACCGAGGCCAGCCCGGTCTGCCCGCTCTGCGCATAGGCCACGGCGAGGTCGCGCAGCAGACGCGGGTCCTGGCCGTCGCGCGCCCGCGCCCGATCGAGCGCCTCGA
The DNA here is from genome assembly GCF_900156805.1 of Roseivivax lentus. Classification (GTDB taxonomy): domain Bacteria; phylum Pseudomonadota; class Alphaproteobacteria; order Rhodobacterales; family Rhodobacteraceae; genus Roseivivax; species Roseivivax lentus. Next base: position 203,166 of record NZ_FTOQ01000003.1, read on the forward strand.
GTGCGGCGCGCGGCTCCCCCGCTGCCAGCAGCGCCCGGCCGAGCCCGCCCAAGATCAGCGCGTTCCCGCCGGCGAACCGCACGGCCTGCCGGTAGGTCGCGACCGCCGCCGGGGCCTGGCGGCTCTCCAGCAGGATCTGCCCTTTCAGGTCCAGCAGGAACGGGTCGTTGGGCCGCAGTCGCAGCGCGCCGTCCATCGCCGCCAGCGCCTTTTTCAGATCGGCGCGCTTGTGATGGGCCACGGCTTCGCGCATCAGCCGGATATCGGCGCTGGCGCTGTCGCCCGCGCGGCGCAGGGTCCAGGCGGGATTGCGCTGGAAGGCCGAGAGCTTGCCCTTGGCACGCTGGAACCAGTATTCCGCCGCGGGATTTCCGGGCCCGTCCGATCCATAGGCCGCCGCCGCCCCCTTGAGCGCGCGCAGCCGGTCGCGGCTCATCGGATGGGAGAGCATGTAGGGGTCCTGCCGCGCGACCGACAGCGCCTCCTGGCCGCGGAAGATCTCCATCACCTCCACCGCGCCCTGCGGATCGATGCCCGCGCGCACCATGTAGCGCACCGCACTCTGATCCGCCGCGGCCTCCTCGGCGCGGGTATGGGCGAGGAAGTTGCGCATCACCGAGGATTGCGTGCCCGCGGCGATGCCGAAGCCCGCTTCGGCGTTCTGGGTCGCCGCGACGCCCGCGAGGATCATCCCGAGCCCGGCCGCGGTGCGGGCGTTGCGCATATTGGCCACCCGGCGCGAGATATGGCCGTTGGCGATATGCGCCGCCTCATGGGCGAGAACCGCCTGCAGGGCGCGCGCGCTGTCGAGCTTCAGGATCATGCCGGAATGAATGAGCACGTGGGCGTAGTCGCCGACAAAGGCATTGAGGCTCGGATCGTCGACCACGAGCACCCGCACATTGCCGGGCGAGAGCCCCGCCGCGGTGAAGATCGGCTTGGCCAGCTCGCCCAGGGCGTACTCGATATCGGCATCCCGCAGGACGGTCAGCGCGCGCAGGGGCGTCGCGGCCATCACCGCGAGGCACAGGGCCATCAGCCCGAGCCGGACCCAGAGCATCCCACGCATTGACGCCTGCCTCTCCTGCCTGCATGTCTGGCGCGAACCATAAAGAGGCGGATATGCGGAACTCAAGGCGGGGTGCGGTCGATCCCTTCATTGTGATGGACGTGATGGAGGCCGCCCGCGCGGCGGAGGATGCGGGCCGCCGCATCATCCACATGGAAGTGGGCCAGCCCGGAACGCCCGCACCCGACGCCGCGCGCCGCGCGCTGGCCAGCGCGATGCAGGACGATGCGCTGGGCTACACGGTGGCGCTGGGCCTGCCCGCGCTCCGCGCCCGGATCGCGCAGCTCTACGGCACGTGGTACGGCGTCGATCTCGATCCCGCGCGGGTTGTCGTCACGCCGGGCTCCTCGGGCGCCTTCATCCTCGCCTTCACCGCGCTTTTCGACGCGGGCGAAACGGTGGCCCTCGGGCGTCCGGGCTACCCGTCCTACCGCCAGATCCTGCGGGCGCTCGATCTCAATGCGCTCGAGGTCGAAAGCTCGGACGCGAACCGCCTGCAGCCCACGCCCGCCGATCTCGCCCCCCATGACTGGCAGGGGCTGATGGTGGCCTCGCCGGCCAATCCCACCGGCACGATGCTGGGCCGCGACGCGCTCTCGGATCTCATCGCCTGCGCGCAGGAGCGTGGGGCGGCCTTCATCTCGGACGAGATCTATCACGGCATCGAATACGAGGCGAAGGCAGTCTCGGCGCTCGAGATCTCGGACGATGTCTGCGTCATCAATTCCTTTTCCAAGTATTTCTCCATGACCGGCTGGCGCGTGGGCTGGATGGTCGTGCCCGAGGCGCAACTCCGGCAGGTGGAGCGGCTGGCGCAGAACCTCTTCATCTGCGCCCCCCACGCCGCCCAGGTGGCCGCCCTCGCCGCGATGGACGCGACCGAGGAGCTCGAGGCCAACATGGCGGTCTATGCCAGAAACCGCGCGCTGATGCTGGAAGGGCTGCCGAAGGCGGGTTTCGACCGGATCGCGCCGCCCGACGGGGCCTTCTACGTCTATGCGGATGTCTCGGACCTGACCAAGGACAGCCGCGCGCTGGCCGCCGACATCCTCGAGAAGGCCGGTGTCGCGGTCACGCCGGGGCTCGATTTCGACCCCGAACGGGGGGCCACGACGCTGCGCTTCTCCTATGCCCGCGCGACCGCGGATATCGAGGAGGGCCTCGCCCGGCTGCAGGCCTACATGGCCGCGCGGCGGGATATGTGACAGCCCGTTAAGGATTGTGACACCGCATTAACCACGATACCCCGCCGGGGATCGCGACGCGAACTCTGTATCGCAAGGGCGCTCGGCGGTCAGCGCCTCCCGCATCACCGGATCGCACCGGATCGCACCGGATCCCGATCACGATCGGACCAAAAATACCTCTCGGGGGGTCTGGGGGGCAGACAGCCCCCCAGCCTCCGGGCTAGGATCACGCAAACACCATAAGCGAGGCGGTATGAGCAGACCCATCGCATTTCTGACGGCACTGACCCTCTGGGCCGGGGCATTCCTGCAGCCGCTTCAGGCCCAGGAGCTGGGCGGCCTTGCGCGGCTCGACGCCGAGGCCAGCGCGATCACCGATGCGCGCTGGGGCGACGGCACGCGGATCGAGCTGGCGCTCAGCCAGGGCGTGCCCTGGCGCGTCTTCACCCTGACGGATCCCGATCGTCTCGTCCTCGATTTCCGCGAGGTCGACTGGGGCACGGCCGAGGCTGCCGCTCTCGACCGGTCCGAGGCGGTCACCGAGCTGCGCATGGGCGTCTACCGCGCGGGCTGGTCGCGCCTCGTCGCCGTGCTCGCGGCGCCGCTTGCGGTGCAGGAGGCGGGGCTGCGCATCGCCCAAGATACCGGCGCCGCGCGGCTCACGGTGACGCTCGCCCCGACCGATGCCGGCAGCTTCGCGGCCAGCGCCGGCGCGCCGCGCGATCCGCGCTGGGACCTGCCGCCGCCGGCCCCCGTCACGGCGCTGGCGCGCGGCGGGCAGGACGGGCGGCCGCTGCACGTGGTGCTCGATCCCGGCCATGGCGGCATCGATCCCGGGGCCGAACACGGCGATGCCAACGAGGCGACGCTGATGCTGACCTTCGCGCGCGAATTGAAGGAGGTTCTGCTGCGGACGGGCGGTTTCGACGTGACGCTGACCCGCGACGCGGATGTCTTCGTCTCGCTGGAGGGCCGGGTCGCGGCGGCCCATGCGGCGGGCGCGGATCTGTTCATCTCGCTCCATGCGGATGCGCTGGCCGAGGGGATCGCGCGCGGCGCCACGGTCTACACCCTGTCCGAGGATGCCTCGGACGCCGCATCCGCTGCGCTGGCGGAACGCCACAGCCGCGACGATATCCTCGCGGGGCTCGACCTCAAGCGCACCGATGACCGGGTCGCGGGCGTGCTCATGGACCTCGCCCGGCTCGATACCAGCCCGCGCAGCGCCGCGCTCGCTCGCGCGCTCGTCGCGGGAATCGACAATGCCAATGGCGACATCCACAAACGGCCCCTGCGCAGCGCGGGCTTTTCCGTGCTGAAAAGCGCCGACATTCCCTCGGTCCTGATCGAGGTGGGCTACCTTTCCACGCCTGAGGATCTCGCCAAGCTGCGTGATCCGGCCTGGCGCGCGGGCATGGCGGCGGGCATCCGCGACGGGCTTCTCGACTGGGCGGTGGAGGATGCGGCGCTAGCGGGGCTCCGGCGCCAGTAACGGCGCGTCATGTCCGGCGGAGAGGCGCTGATGTCGCACCGTTCCGTGTTTTGACCCGGGCGCCGATCCACTATACTGCCCCACCAATCTGCTTGTGTTCGAGGCGAATGCCATGACCCGTTTCATCCTGTCCTTCTTCGGCGCGATCTTTTCGCTGCTGACGCTGGGCATTGCCGCCATCGCGATCTCGATCGGCGCGATCTTCTGGATCTACGGTCGCGATCTGCCGAGCCACGAGAGCCTGGCGCAATACACTCCGCCGACGATCAGCCGGATCTATTCCACCGAGGGCCGGATCATCGACGAGTTCGCGCAGGAACGGCGCCTCTTCACCCCCGCCAACGAGATCCCCGATCTGGTCAAGCAGGCCTTCATCTCGGCAGAGGACAAGAATTTCTACGTCCACGAAGGCTACGACCCGCGCGGCATCGCGGCGGCCATCGTCGACGCGGTCCGTTCGCGGGGCCAGGACGTGCGCGGCGCCTCGACGATCACCCAGCAGGTGATGAAGAACTTCCTTCTGGGCGGCGACCGGCGCGCGGAACGCAAAATCAAGGAGATCATCCTCGCCACCCGGCTCGAGAACACGCTGTCGAAAGACAAGATCCTCGAACTGTACCTGAACGAGATCTTCCTCGGGCAGAATTCCTACGGCGTGACCGCCGCGGCGCAGACCTATTTCAACAAGACCCTGTCGCAGCTCGCCCCGCACGAGGTCGCGTTCCTCGCCTCCATGCCCAAGGCGCCCTCGGATTATCATCCCGTCCGCAATGCCGACCGGCTTCTCGCGCGGCGCAATTTCGTGCTGAAGGAGATGTACGAGAACGGCTACATCACCGAGGCCGCCTATCAGAGCGAGCGCGACATGCCGCTGCGCTCCGTGCAGAACGGCGATTTCACCCCGTTCCAGGATCAGCTGCCGCCGCGCGACTATTTCACCGACGAGATCCGCCGCCAGCTCAGCCGCGATTTTGGCGAGGGCGAGTTCTTCTCGGGCGGCTTCTCGGTGCGCGCGACGCTCGATCCCGAGATGCAGCGGGAGGCGGCCCGGTCGCTGCGGATCGCGCTCGAACAATATGACCGCTCCATCGGCATCTGGCGCGGCACCGGCAAGACGCTGCCCGAAGAGGCGCTGGCCGCGTGGGACGAGGCGCTGCGCGGCGAGAGCGTCGCGCGCGATATCGACCTCGAAAGCCAATGGTACCCGGCGGTGGTCCTCGACGTGGCCGAAAACACGCTGACCCTCGGCATCGAAGGGCATGGCGAAGGCACCGTCCCGCGCGAGGATATCCGCTGGCTGCGCGGCGATTTCTTCGACAATTTCACCCGCGGCGACATCGTGCATGTGCGCCGCATGATGGCCGATGGCAGCGACGAGTTCATCCGCTGGTCGCTGCGCCAGGTGCCCGAGGTCGAGGGCGGCTTCATGGCCATGGACGTCAATTCGGGGCGCGTTCTGGCGATGCAGGGCGGATTTTCCTACCAGCATTCGGTGTTCAACCGCGCCACCCAGGCCAACCGCCAGCCGGGTTCGAGCTTCAAGCCCTTCGTCTATGCGGCCGCGCTCGATTCAGGCTACAGCCCGGCGACGATCGTCGTGGACGCGCCCATCGAGATCAACACGCCCCAGGGCGTCTGGCGGCCCAAGAACGCCTCGAACCAGTTCTACGGGCCCACGCCGCTGCGCACCGGGATCGAACGGTCGCGGAACCTGATGACCGTGCGTCTGGCGCAGGAAATCGGCATGGACACCGTGGCCCGCTACGCCGAGCGCTTCGGCGTCTACGAGGACATGCAGCGGGTGCTGGCCAATGCGCTCGGCTCGGAGGAGACCACGCTCTTCAAGATGGTCGCGGCCTACGCGATGTTCGCCAATGGCGGCGAACGGGTGGAGCCGACGCTCGTGGACCGCGTGCAGGACCGCTACGGCCGCACCGTCTACAACCACGAGAAGGAGCGCGACAACGAACGCGTCTGCGTCAATTGCTCCGATCCGAACCTGCCGCCGGGCGAGGCGCCGCGCATCGCCAACAACCGCGAACGGGTCATGGACCCGGTCACTGCCTACCAGCTGACCTCGATGATGCGCGGCGTGGTGGAGCGCGGCACGGCGTCGGGCACGGTCAATCTCAGCGTGCCCACGGCGGGCAAGACCGGCACCACCAACGACGCAAAGGATGTCTGGTTCGTGGGCTTCACCTCGAACATCGTCGCGGGCTGCTATATCGGCCACGACCAGCCGCGGTCGCTGGGCAGCGGCGCCTCGGGTGGCGGCATGTGCGGCCCGGTCTTCCAGCGCTTCATGCAGAAGGCCGTGGCGAAATATGGCGGCGGGGAATTCACCGTTCCGGACGATTGCATGTTCATCAAGATCGACCGCGGCACCGGCGCGCGCCTGGGTGACGGGGCATCGGGGGCCAATGTCGTGGCGGAGTGTTTCCGCGAAGGGCTCGAGCCGCTCTTCGGCATCCAGTTCGACGGTGGCTGGGCGATGGGCTCGGGCTTCGATGTCATCACGCCCACGGGTCCGGCGCGCGAGGTCACGACCTCCAGCGGCAAGAAGGCCGTGGTCGGCCCCAAGGCGAGCTTCGGAACGCTGTCCTCGGGCGGTCTTTACTGAATCTGGATCGACCCGGGCTTCGCCCGGGCCGATCCGCGCGCCCGCGCGCCCCTGCGGGGCGCGCGGGCGCGTCGCATCCCGGAAACGAGAAGCATTAAAGAGCCGAGGCGCGGTAGAGCAGCGGCGGCATTGCGTTTCTTCGGAAAGGTGAAGGGGAATGGCCGGCGCCTTGCGATGTCCGACGCGCTCTTGCAGAACGCGATACTGTCGATGCGGCCCACCCCGGACCTGCGATCCGCAGCCCGGCGCCGCCGGCTTCTTGTGAGGCCTCCGGACATGCGATATCAGGCAGGTCCATCCAATCTGAGACGCGGGAGCCCCCATGCGTGCTGAAGCCGAAAACAATGTCGCGCGGATCGAGAAGTCCCTGGCCCTGCTGCGCCAGCGTCTGGACTGGGACACGGTCGAGCACCGGCTCGAGGAGTTCAATGCCCGCGTCGAGGACCCCAATCTCTGGAACGATCCCGAGGCGGCGCAAAAGCTGATGCGCGACCGTCAGCTTCTGGTCGATGCGATGGAGACCTATCGCACCATCTCGCAGGAGAAGAGCGACCAGGTCGAGCTGATAGAGATGGGAGAGGCCGAGGGCGACGACGAGATCGTGTCGGAAGCCGAGACCGCGCTCCGTGCGCTGGCCGAGAAGGCCGCGACGAAGGAGCTGGAGGCGCTGCTCGACGGCGAGGCGGACAGCAACGATACCTTCCTCGAGATCAATTCCGGCGCGGGCGGCACCGAAAGCTGCGACTGGGCCGCGATGCTTGCGCGGATGTATGTCCGCTGGGCCGAGAAGAAGGGCTACGATGTCGAGCTGCAATCGGAATCCCCGGGTGAAGAGGCGGGCATCAAGTCGGCCTCCTACAAGATCTCCGGGCACAACGCCTATGGCTGGCTGAAATCGGAATCGGGCGTACATCGGCTCGTGCGCATCTCGCCCTATGACAGCGCGGCGCGGCGGCACACCTCGTTCTGCTCGGTCTGGGTCTACCCGGTCGTCGACGACAATATCGAGATCGAGGTGAACCCCGCGGATATCCGCGTCGACACCTACCGGTCCTCGGGCGCGGGCGGCCAGCACGTCAACACCACCGACTCGGCCGTGCGGATCACCCACGCGCCGACCGGCATCGTCGTGACCTCGTCGGAGAAGTCCCAGCACCAGAACCGCGACATCGCGATGAAGGCGCTGAAATCGCGGCTCTACCAGATGGAGCTGGACAAGCGGCATGCCGAGATCAACGCCCAGCACGAAGCCAAGGGCGAGGCGGGCTGGGGCAACCAGATCCGCTCCTACGTGCTGCAGCCCTACCAGATGGTGAAGGACCTGCGCACCGGCGTGGAGACCTCGGACACGCAAGGGGTGCTCGACGGCGATCTCGATCCGTTCATGGCGGCGACGCTGGCGCTCAAGGTCTCGGGCAAGAGCCGGTCGGACGCGCAGGCGGGCTGAGCGCCGGATATCAACGGCGTTTCGGCGGTTGGCCAAGGCGGGGCGCATGACCGCGTCCATGCTGAGGATGCGCGACAGTCGGGCGACGCTGCCCGGCGCGGCGCATCTCAGCCGACGCTTTGCCCGATCTTCAATTGCTGGCGGTGGAAGGGCGGCAGGTCGCGCGCCTCGCAGAGCCCCGATTTCCTTGCGGCCCGGATTGCCGGGCCGATCGAGGGGCCGAGATATTCATAGACCTGCCGGGCGAACCGCGCGCCGGTCTGCGTCTCCGAAACCGTCCGCGCGGTGTATCCGACCCAGAAATTGTTCTCGAAGGTGGGCACCCGGCTCAGAAAGTTGAAGCTGGTGGTCTGACCGCCCCGGCGGCTAATCAGGATCGCCACGCCGTTGAATTGCGGGATCACGAGACCGCGGAATTCCCGCATGCGCCGGTCGAGCGGAAGGCCCTGCCGCCGCATCGCCTCGCGCGCTTCGAGGCCGCGCAGGAAGGCTTGGCCGGATCTGCGGTAGATGATCACGAGGCTGATGAGAAAGCGCTTGTCGTCGACGAAGCTCGGGCGGCTGAACCGGTAGAAGCCGGATGGGAAATCCGCCTCGGGCGGCGCGAGCACGTTTTCCCCCCCGAGGAAATCCTGCAATTCCGTGGCGGAGGTCAAACCGTGGCGCCCGCGTTCGATATCCTCGACCGGATCGAGCAGAATACGCGCGTCCACGTTGAAGAATTCGCAGATCCGGTAAAGGATATCGGGACGCGGAAAGCTTTCGCCGGACAGATAGCGATTGTACTGCGTCCGATTAATTCCGATCTCGCGGCACAGGGCCGAGATCGACGGGGCGCGGCGGCTCAGGTGACGCAAGTTAGCGCCAAAGCGGGCCCGCAGGTCCGACGGGTTGGACTTTTCGACCGTCGCCATGGATTAATCCTTGGGATCAAAGAGTTGTTTCGGGTTCTGCCCAAACAAGGCGACTGGCACAAAAGCCGTTATGGCGCGCTTAAGCTACAGCTTTGACGCGAATGCGCAACAGGTGAAACCGTAATTGGCACAAATACCCCCGCATTTTATCAGCTTAGGACGTAGGCGCTGCAGCCTTTTTTTCTGAGACTGGCTTTACGGGGAAAAAGGAAATCAGAAAATGATGAAACGTGACGTGTACGGTGTTGTGCTTTGGGCCAATGCGACGAAGGGTACAGCGGTGATCTGGTGCGAAGATCAAGGCGACCTGGCCTTCGTAACGCCCGGCGAGGACTCCACGTTCACGGGGGCAGAGATCGACGCCGGAGACCTGATCCTGTGCTCGGTGGATACCGAGGACGACGTGTATCGCCGCGCCTGCAACCTTCGGCGGGTCGAGAAGGGATCGCACAGGCCGCTGCCGCGCATGCTCGTGCGCCAGGGCCCGTCCGGGACGACCAATGTCTACCAGATGCAGCGCCCGCAGACCGACCAGGCGGAGACGCAGGTCACCAACGTGGCCTGATCGCCGCCCGGACGATCAATTCCTGACGATCACTCGGTGCCGCGTGCCAGGGCTGCAACCCCGGTGCGCGCCACTTCCTGCAGGCCGAGCGGCCGCATCAGATCCGCGAAGGCATCGACTTTCTCGGGTGTGCCGGTGATCTGGAAGACGAAGCTCTCCAGCGTCGAGTCGACGACCTGCGCGCGGAAGATATCCGCGAGCCGCAGCGCCTCGACCCGCTTGTCGCCGCTGCCCGACACCTTCAGAAGCGCCAGTTCCCGTTCGACGGACCGGCCCTCGACGGTGAGGTCGTGGACCTCGTGCACGGGCACGATGCGGCCGAGCTGCGCCTTGATCTGCTCGATCACTTGCGGCGTGCCGGTGGTGACGATGGTGATGCGCGACTGGTGCCCCTCGTGGTCGATCTCGGCCACGGTAAGGCTGTCGATGTTGTATCCGCGCCCGGAAAACAGCCCGATCACGCGGGCCAGCACGCCCGGTTCGTTATCGACGATCACCGCCAGCGTGTGGGTCTCCAGGTGCTCCGAGAAGGTCGGGCGGAGGTTGTAGGCCGAATGCTTGGTCGAGCCTTTCTTGATCTTCAGAGCGGACATAATGGTCTTCCTTCAGGATGGCGCGGCGGGCGCGCCGGTCGTTTCGACGGCGGAATGGGGCAGGGGATGCGTCGCCGCATCCCCCGGTGCTCACACCATCACCGCGCCCTTTGCGCCGATCGCGTCCTTGGTGGACGCCTCACCCAAGAGCATCTTGTTGTGCGGCTCACCCGAGGGGATCATCGGGAAGCAGTTCTCGTGCTTCTCGACGAGGCAGTCGAACACCACCGGTCCGTCATGCTCGATCATCTCCATGATCGCATCATCGAGATCCGCCGGATCCTTGCAGATGATGCCCTTGCAGCCGAAGGCTTCGGCCAGCTTGACGAAATCGGGCAGCGCCTCGGACCAGCTGTGGGAATAGCGCTCGCCATGCAGCAGCTCCTGCCACTGGCGCACCATGCCGAGGCGTTCGTTGTTCAGGATGAACTGCTTCACGGGCAGGCGGAACTGCACCGCGGTGCCCAGCTCCTGCATGTTCATCAGCCAGGATGCCTCGCCCGCGACGTTGATGACCAGCGCGTCGGGATGGCCCATCTGCACGCCGATGGAGGCCGGGAAGCCGTAGCCCATCGTGCCGAGGCCGCCAGAGGTCATCCAGCGGTTCGGATCCTCGAAGCCCAGATATTGCGCGGCCCACATCTGGTGCTGGCCGACCTCGGTGCAGATATAGCGGTCGCGATCCTTGGTCAGCGCCTCGAGCCGCGCCATGGCGTGCTGCGGACGGATGGTCTTGCCCGACGGCTTGTATTTCAGGCAGTCGACCTTCTTCCATTCCTCGATCTCCGCCCACCAGCGCTGCAGGCCCTCGCGGTTGACCTTGCGCCCGCGCGCCTTCCAGACCTTCAGCACGTCCTCGAGGACGTGGCCCACATCGCCGATGATCGGGAAATCCGTCCGCACGACCTTGTTGATCGAGGACGGATCGATATCGATATGCGCCTTGCGCGAATTCGGCGAGAAGGCATCGAGCCGGCCGGTGATCCGGTCGTCGAAGCGCGCGCCCACATTGATCATCAGATCGCAGCCATGCATGGCGAGGTTGGCCTCGTAGAGCCCGTGCATCCCCAGCATGCCGAGCCAGCCGCGACCCGAGGCGGGATAGGCGCCGAGCCCCATCAGCGTCGAGGTGATCGGGAAGCCGGTCGCGTCCACCAGCTCGCGCAGCAGCTGGCTGGCCGCCGGGCCCGAATTGATCACGCCGCCGCCGGTATAGAAGACCGGACGCTTGGCCGTCTCGATCGCCTCGACGAGCTTGGTGATCATTTCCATGTCGCCCTTGACCTGCGGCTGGTAGCGTTGGGTCTTGGCGGCATTGCGCGGCTGGTAATCGGCGGAGGCGAACTGCACATCCTTCGGAATGTCGACCAGCACCGGGCCGGGACGGCCGGCGGTGGCGACATGGAAGGCCTCGTGGATCGTGGCCGACAGCTTCTCGGTCTCCTTGACCAGCCAGTTATGCTTAGTGCAGGGCCGGGTGATGCCGACGGTGTCCGCTTCCTGGAAGGCGTCCGAGCCGATCATGAAGGTCGGCACCTGGCCGGTGAGAACGACGATCGGGATCGAATCCATCAGCGCATCGGTCAGGCCCGTCACCGCGTTGGTGGCGCCGGGACCCGAAGTCACGAGGCAGACGCCCGGCTTGCCGGTGGCCCGGGCATAACCTTCGGCGGCATGAACCGCGCCCTGCTCGTGCCGGACCAGGATGTGCCGGATGTCGTTCTGCTGGAAGATTTCGTCATAGATCGGCAGCACGGCGCCGCCGGGATAGCCGAATACCGTGTCCACACCCTGATCCCTCAGGGCCTGAACCACCATTTTCGCTCCGGTCATCGCCTTGCTCATCGAGTCTCTCCGTCTGAGGCGTTCGTTCGTGTCGCGCGCATGAAAAAGCCCCCGGATTTTGTCCGAGGGCGCATGGGGGTCCTGTAGGGTGTCCGTTACCGGCCCATGCGCCTTGTCCTGACGATGTGTACGAGGAAAGGGATCATGCCCTGCGGCTCCTTACGCGTGCGCATCACCTGTATGCGGCTCAAAACGGGGCGTCAACCGCCAATTGGCGAAAAAAGTTTCAAGGGCCCTGCGGCAAATTTGGCGTTTATTGCGTCAAAACGTCCTTCGGCGGGGAATTTGCAAAATTAGCTTCCCTGATTGCGCGGAATTTGCCGGCGTCGCGCATGTCGCCGCCGCCGGGCCCCGCGACCGGGTCCGAACGGCGTGCCGGCGTTTCGCGCCCTCGGCTTCCGTCGTTACGGGACTCCGCAAGGCCGCGGATGCCGGGCGCGCCCGCAGCTCCTTCACCTTTCCAAAAAATCGCTCTTCCGGCGGCACGGCCAGGGCACGCGCCGCCCGGGGGACGGATTACCGTCTGCGCCGCCGCCGTCCGCCCTCGCGGTCGCCACCGGCACCGAAGGCCACCTTGGGCAGGGTCGCCACCGCCTGCAGCTCCGGGAAGGGATCGGTCTTGTGCGGGATCGCGTTGGCGGCGACGAAATGCTCCTGGAAGCGAGGCTCGATGGCCGTCTCGACCTTGGTGATCTCGCGCACCGTCCGCTCGATCTCCGCGCGGGCGGCGATATTGCAAAGCGCGATCCGCGCGCCGGTGCCCGCGGCATTGCCCGCCGAGGTCACCTTGTCGAGCGGCACGTCCGGGATCATGCCCAGCACCATCGCGTGTTTGGGCGAGATATGCGCGCCGAACGCGCCCGCCAGCACCACGCGGTCCACCTTGTCGACCCCGCGTTCGTCCATCAAGAGCCGCGCGCCGGCGTAAAGCGCCGATTTCGCAAGCTGGATCGCCCGGATATCGCCTTGGGTCACGGTGATGCGCGGCCCGCCCGTCGCGCTGCCGTCCCAGACCAGGTATTCATGCGTGCGCCCGTCGGCGATCATGCGCGGGCTACCGGTCTGCTCGGCCGAGCCCATCAGCCCGCTTTCGTCCATCAGGCCAGCGAGGCGCAGCTCGGCCACCGCCTCGATGATGCCCGAGCCGCAGATGCCGGTGATGCCACCGGCGCCCACGGCCTCCGCAAAGCCGGGCTCGTCCGACCAGAGGTCGCTGCCGATCACGCGGAAGCGCGGTTCCTTCGTCTCGGGGTCGATGCGGATCGCCTCGATGGCCCCCGGTGCCGCGCGCTGCCCCGAGGAGATCTGCGCGCCCTCGAAGGCGGGTCCGGTGGGCGAGGAGCAGGCCAGAACGCGGCTCCTGTCGCCCAGCAGGATCTCGGCATTTGTGCCCACATCGACCACCAGCACGAGGTCCTCGGACCGGCCCGGCGCCTCCGACAGGGCCACCGCCGCCGCGTCCGCGCCCACATGGCCCGCGATGCAGGGCAGCACGTAGACCCGCGCCGCGGCGGGCAGGGCCGCAAGGTCCAACTCCCGCGCGGTCAGGTTCATCGCGTCCGAACTTGCCAGCGCGAAGGGCGCCTGGCCCAGCTCCACCGGGTCGATCCCCAGCAGCAGATGGTGCATCACCGGGTTGCAGACGAAGACCGCCTCGAGGATCAGCGCGGGGTCGATCCCGGCCTCGGCGGCGATCTCGACGATCAGCGTGTCGATGGCCTCGCGCACGGCGCGGGTCATCTCGGCATCGCCGCCGGGATTCATCATCGCGTAGGAGACGCGGCTCATCAGATCTTCGCCGAAGCGGATCTGCGGGTTCATCACACCCGCCGAGGCCACCACCGCGCCGGTATCGAGATCGGTCAGATGCGCCGCGATGGTGGTGGAGCCGAGATCTATGGCCAGCCCGTAAAGACCCGCCTCGTGCAGGCCCGGAAACAAAGCGAGAAGCCGCGGCGGCCCGCCGGTGTGATCGCGGTGCACTGCCGCCGTGACCTGCCACTTGCCGCGCCGCAGCACCTTTTGCAGGCCCGCCAGCACGGGCAGATCGGCCCGGAGACCGGTGATGCCCCATTCCCGCTCCAGCGCGGCGGCGAGACGCTCGAAATCGCCCGTGGGCACGTGCATGTCCGGCTCGGCCACCTCGACAAAATGCAGCCGGGTGGCGGGGTCCATGGCGATGGCGCGGGTGCTCGCGGCCTTGCGCACGACCTGGCGGTGCACCTGGCTTTCCGCGGGCACGTCGATGACCACGTCGCCTTCGATTTTCGCCTGGCAGCCGAGGCGCCGCCCGGGCTTCAGGCCGCGTTTCTCGTCATAGCGCGCCTCGACCGCGTTCCAGGCCGACAGGGCATCCGGCTGCGAGGTCAGACCGTGCTTTGAGAACTCCCCGAAGGAGGGCGTGATCTGGCACTTGGAACAGATGCCGCGCCCGCCGCAGACCGAATCGAGATCGACGCCCAATTGCCGCGCGGCCTGCAGGACCGGCGTGCCGGCCGGGAAATGGCCGCGCTTGCCCGATGGGGTGAAGACGACGAGGGGATCGCGAGTCATGGGGGCTCCTTGCTGAACTTGCGCGCACATTAGAAGTTTTGCGGGCAAGGAAAAGGCAGGAGGCGACGTGTCGCGGTCACTCCCCGTCGAGCCAGCGCAGAATCTCGCCGCGATTGCCGTCGAGGTCGGGGGCGGGGCTGCGCGCGGTGCGATCCTCGGCGCCCGACATCTTGATCGGGTTGCCGGGCGCGACATAGGCCTTGCGCCCGTTCCGGTCGAGCACGTCCACCACCATGTTCCGCGCGAGGATCTGCGGGTCCTTCATGGCCTCGTCGACGCCCTGGACGGGCGCGCAGGGGATGCCCGCCGCGGTCAGCCGGGCCAGCCAATGCGCGCGGGTCTTCTCCAGCGTGATGGCCTCGATCAGGCGGCGCAGCAGGCGCGCATTCTCCACTCGGTCGGCATTGCTGGCAAAACGCGGATCGTCGCTCAGCGGCAGGTCGAGCGCGGTGCAGAGCTTCTCGAAGAGCCGGTCGTTGCCTGCCGCCAGCACGATGCGGCCATCGGACGTGGCCACCGCCTCCGAGGGGGCGATCTCGGCGCTTCTGGTGCCGCGCGGCTCGGGTGAGCGGCCGCCGGTCGCGCTTTGCGCGACGCCGCGCGATTGCAGGGCCAGCTGCGCATCGAGCATGGCCACATCGACGCGGCGGCCCTGGCCGTTGCGCTCCCGGTCGTAGAGCGCGGCGAGAATTCCCTGCGCGAGGTACATCGCCGCCGCGATATCGCCGATCGGCGCCCCGAGCCGCACCGGCAGCCCGCCGCGTTCGCCGGTCTCGGCCATGACGCCGCCGCGGGCCTCGGCGATCATGTCATAGGCCGGGCGGCGGGCATCGGGGCCGGTCTGCCCGTAGCCCGACAGCGAGCCGTAGATCAGCCGCGGATGACGCGTGCGCAACGTCTCCCAGCCGAGGCCGAACTTGTCCATCACGCCGGGGCGGAAGGCCTCGACGAGAATATCGGCGCGGGCGAGGAGCCGGGCCGCGATCTCTTGGCCGTCCCCGGATTTGAGGTCGAGCGCGATGGATGCCTTGGAATGGTTGAGCGCGGCGAAATGCGCGCTCTTGCCCGATTTGAACGGGGGAAGGGCGCGGCCGTCATCACCGGTCCCGGGGCGCTCGATCTTGATGATCCGGGCACCGAGATCGGCAAGGATTCGCGTCGCGAAGGGACCCGCGACCATGTGGCTCAGGTCGAGTACGATCAGTCCGGCAAGCGGCTGTGACATTATGAGGGGCTCGTCTGCTCAGGTCGTGCTGTCGCCGTTGAACGCGGGCCGGCGCGGGGATGCAAGGGCTTTCCGTCGTCCCGGGCCGGGTTCGGCGGCATGATGCCCGGTCTTCGCCGGATATTCGGGCGCGGGCGGGTCAGCCCGCGGCGCGGCGGGCGTGAAAGACGAAGCCCAGGAGGTTCATCAGGATCTGCGCGGCAAGGATCGCGGTCGATCCCGAGGGGTCGTAATCGGGCGCCACCTCGACGAGGTCGATCCCCACCACCTCATGGGCCTGCGCGACCTCCTGCAGAAGCTCAAGCACCTCGTAATAGAGAAAGCCGCCATGGGACGGCGTGCCGGTCCCGGGCGCGATGGAGGGGCAAAAGGCGTCGATATCGAGGGTGATGTAGACCCGCGCGCCGGGCGGGATGCGCGCCGCCGTGGCGCGCGCGCCCAGGCGGCGGACCTGCCGCACCGACAGGATATCTGCGCCCATCGCGCGGGCATCGTCATAGCCGTCCTTGGCGGTAGAGCTGACATTGCGGATGCCGAGCTGCGTCAGGCCGGAGACGAAGGGCCGCTCGGCGGCGCGGCGCATCGGGTTGCCGTGGCCGTGCCGCACGCCGTGGCGCTCGTCGACGAAATCGAGATGCGCGTCGATCTGCAGGATATGGATGTCGCCCGCATCGTCGAAGGCCCGGATGGCGGGGATGTTGACCGAATGATCGCCGCCGATCACCACCGGAAGCGCGGCCGCGCGCAGGGCGGCGCGCACGCCCGCCTCGATATTGGCGTGGCTCTGCACCGTGTCGGTGTGGATGATGTCCGCATCGCCCATATCGACGATCTGCACGTCGGGGCCGAGATAGGTGACGTCGTCCTCGTGGTCGTAAGCGCCCGCATGACCGAAGGAAAACAGCGTCGAGGCCTCGCGCACCGCCCGCGGGCCGAAGCGGGCGCCCGCGCGGTATTGCGTGCCCGCATCGAACGGCGCGCCGAGGATGGCGGCATCGGCATCGAGCCGCGACCAGTCGGGCTCGAAGGGCTTCTTGGCGAAGGTGCAGATGCCGGTGAAGGGCAGGTTCAGCCGCCCGGTGTCGTATCCATGTCCCATGCCGCGCAGTCTCGGTCCCTGTGCGACAACTGGCAAGCCTCGATCCGGCGGAATGCGCGCCATGCGCGCATGCAGGTCATGTCCGCGGGCGGGCCCGCGGACGGCGACAGGGGGCCAGCCCCCTCTTGGCCTGCGGCCAATTCATCCCCGGGCGACATCCGCGAAAGGTGAAGCATATGGGGCGCGCCATCATGGCCGGGCCTGCGCCCGGCCCTGCGGCAGGATCCCCCGGAGCCGAACAAGCCGCCCCGTACCGCCGGTGCACGGGACCGATCGGGGTGCCGCCGTTTTGCCGTCCTCGGCTCCCGCGAGAGCCGCCCGTCCGGAACTCCGCCGGTCCGGGCGCGGCCCCTGATGCTTCACCTTTCCCGAAAAACGCTCTTTTGGCGGCCGCGCAACATGAGCGGACGAGACACGGCGTCGCGCGCCGGAGAAATCCCGCCTGCGGTCTTTCCAATCCCCGCGCCCCGTGTAATAGGGAAGCGCCAAACGAGGCTCCCCACGGAAAGGTCCGATCATGGAGATTCGCGAGGCATTCACCTTCGACGACGTCCTTCTTCTGCCCGGCGCGAGCGAGGTCCTGCCCTCGACCGCCGATACCCGCACGCGGGTTACCAAGTCGATCGCGCTCAACATTCCGCTGCTGTCCTCGGCCATGGACACCGTGACCGAAGCGCGCATGGCGATCACCATGGCGCAGGCGGGCGGCATGGGTGTCATTCACAAGAACCTCAGCGTCGAGGAACAGGCCCGCGAGGTGCGCCGCGTCAAGCGCTTCGAATCGGGCATCGTTTACAACCCCGTCACGCTGACCGCGAACCAGACGCTGGCCGATGCCCGCGCGCTGACCGAGCGTTACGGCTTCACCGGCTTTCCGGTGATCGACGAGCAGCACCGCGTGGTGGGCATCGTCACCAACCGCGACATGCGCTTCGCCGGCCGGGACGACACGCCGGTCCATGCGATGATGACCTCCGAGAACCTCGCCATCCTGCACGAGCCCGCCGATCGCGACGAGGCCATCAGCAAGATGAAGGAGCGCCGCATCGAGAAGCTTCTGGTGACCGATGCGGCCGGAAAGCTGACCGGGCTCCTGACGCTCAAGGATACCGAGCAGGCCGTGGTGAACCCGACCGCCTGCAAGGACGCGCTCGGACGGCTGCGCGTGGCCGCGGCCACCTCCGTGGGCGATGCGGGCTTCGAGCGCACCGAGGCGCTGCTCGATGCGGGGGTCGATATCGTGGTGATCGACACGGCACATGGCCATTCGGCCGGGGTGATCGAGGCGGTGCGGCGCGCCAAGCGGCTGTCGAACGAGCTGCAGGTCATCGCCGGCAACGTCGCCACCGCCGAGGCGACCCGCGCGCTGATCGACGCGGGCGCGGACGCGGTCAAGGTCGGGATCGGGCCGGGCTCCATCTGCACCACCCGCATGGTTGCGGGCGTCGGCGTGCCGCAGCTGACCGCCGTCATGGATTGCGCGGAAGCCGCGGGCGACGTGCCGGTGATCGCCGATGGCGGCATCAAGTTCTCGGGCGATTTCGCCAAGGCAATCGCCGCGGGCGCGTCCTGCGCCATGGTCGGCTCGATGATCGCGGGCACCGACGAGAGCCCGGGCGAGGTCATCCTCTACCAGGGCCGGTCCTACAAGGCCTATCGCGGCATGGGCTCGCTCGGCGCCATGGCGCGCGGTTCGGCGGACCGGTATTTCCAGAAGGATGCGGCCTCCGACAAGCTGGTGCCGGAAGGCATCGAGGGGCAGGTGCCCTACAAGGGCTCCGCGGGGGCGGTGATCCACCAGCTCGTGGGCGGTCTGCGCGCCGCGATGGGCTATACCGGCAACGCCACCGTGGCCGACATGCGCACCGGCTGCCGGTTCGTCCGCATCACCAATGCGGGCCTGCGCGAAAGCCACGTGCACGATGTGGCGATCACGCGGGAATCGCCGAATTATCGCATCGGCTGATCGGTCTTTGTCTCGGGAACTGCGCCGCTCGGGATGGGCGGCGCGGATGTTCCCGCGGCGGTTGGCCCGTTGGCCGGGCAGGCCGGTGCGGCTGGGATCGTACCGCGGAGGCGCCGGAAGCGCCGCTCCGCTCAGCGCCCGATTGTCGCGAGCGACTCGCGCAGCCGCAATTCGGGCCGAACGCGGGTAAGCTGCGGTTCCGCCTCGGGCGCCGACAGCCGGTCGAGCAGGCAATCCGCGCTCCGCATCCCGATCTCGGACAGGTTCATCGCCACGGTCGTCAGCGGCGGATCGATCATGTCGACGAGCGGGATGTCGTTGTAGCCGGTGATCGAGATGTCGTCCGGGACGCGCAGCCCGCGCGCGCGGCAGGCTTGGATGGCGCCGATGGCGACCAGATCGTTGACCGCCATGATGACCTGTGGCGGGTCCGGGCGACGCTCGAGCAGCGTGGATGCCGCCCGGCGGCCCGCTTCCACATCCATCCGCTCGACGGTGAACAGTCGCTCCTCCGGCACCTCTAGCCCATGCGCGGCAAGGCCCGCCCGGAGGCCAGAAAGGCGATCCCGCGCCGTCGACAGGTCTTGCGGCGCGGCGATGACCGCGATGTCGCGATGCCCGTGCGCCACCACCGCGTCGACGAGTTCGCGCATCCCGGAGGCGCAATCGTTGACCACCGCGCTGCATTCGAGATGCTCGGTGCTGCGCAGGACCGAGACCAGCGGCACGCCAAGCTCCTGCGCGCGCTGGACCACCGGGTCCTGCAGGCGCGTCGTGCCCAGGATGACGCCATCAACCATCCGGTTGGCCATCTGTTCGAACATCTCGGCTTCGGCATGCGGGTCGTACCCGGTATTGCCGACGACCGTCATGAATCCCCGTTCGAGCAGACGCTGTTCGATCCCGCGCAGGATGGGCGGATAGACCGGATCCTCGATGTCATGCACGATGACGCCGATGGTCTGGGTGGAGCCGGTCCGCAGGCTCGCGGCCACCGCGTCGGGACGGTAGCCCAGCGTCTTGGCCATCTCGCGCACCCGCTCCGCCACGCTTTCGGAGATGCGTCCGCGCGGATCGGCGCGCAGGACCCGCGACACGGTCGAGGGGTGCACGCCCGCGGCGGAGGCGATATCGGCGATCTTGACCCGCCGCGCCTTGCGCCCGGGAGCGGGCGCGACGGTGCCGTTTCTCTCGTCCGATCCTGTCACGTCCTGCAGCTCCGGTTTGCTGGCGGCGTTCGGACAGCGCAGAGGTCAGCCGAACCAGCGGTCGATATATACGAGGTCCGGCCAGGCTGTCAGCAGGGCCAGCACGAAAACCATCATCAGGGCAAAGGGTGCCGCGCCGAGGAAGACATCGCCCAGCGTGATGCGGTCATCCTCGAGACAGCCCTTGATGACGAAACAGGCCATCCCCAGCGGCGGCGTCAGCAGCCCGACCTCGACGGCGATCACCGTGATGATGCCGAACCAGATGGGATCGGCGCCGAAGCTGTTCATCACCGGCAGGAACAGCGGCACCATGATGAGGATGATGGACACGCTGTCGATGATCGTGCCGAGAAACAGGATCACGAGAATGTAGATCAGGATCACCATCAGGAAGTCGTCGGTCGCCGTCTGCACCAGCGCGCCGATCTCCACCGGCACCCCGGCCAGACCCAGCGAGCGGGTATACATGGTGGCGGCAATCACCAGGAAACACACCGCGGCGGTCAGATGCCCGGTTTCCTTCAGCACGCCCCAGAAATCCGCGAGCGAAAGCTTGCGCCGCGCGACCGCGAGGATGAGCGCGGCCAGCGTGCCGACGGCACCGGCTTCGGTGGGCGTGAAGACCCCGCCGTATATCCCGCCCAGAACGATGGTGATGAGCCCGATGAGCGGCAGCGATTTTGCGAGGATCTCGCCCATGCTGCGGTCGGGCGGGCTCAGGTCCTGCGGCAGCGGGCCGGTGCCGACGCTGGTGCCGTCGGGTGTCGCGAAGCGCCCGGTCTGGTCGAAGACGAAACTCGGGATCAGGTAGGCCATCGCCACGATGCCGAGGCAATAGACGCCCGAGAGCAGGATGCCCGGGCCGATGCCCGCAAAGAACATCAGGCCGATAGATTGCTCCGTGAGGATGGCGAAGATGATGAGCAGGATCGACGGCGGGATCAGCATGCCCAGCACCGACGAGCCGGCCACGGTGCCCACCGCGAAGCGCGGCGAATAGCCGAGCCTTAGCATCTCGGGCACGGCGACGCGCGTGAAGACGGCGGCCGATGCGATGGAGACGCCGGTCACGGCGGCGAAGACCGCGTTGGAGCCCACGGTCGCAAGGCCCAGCCCGCCGCGGATCCGCCGCAGGAAGAAATCGCCCACGTCATAGGCGTCGCGGCCCACGTCGGACGCGCTCATGATCAGGCCCATCATCACGAAAAGCGGGATCACCGCGAAGGTCTGGTCGGCAACGCCGTCCGCGGCGGCGAGCGTCAGGAGCTTGGCCGCAAGCACGGGATCGCCGTTCTGAATCCAGACCGAGGCGAAGGAGACGAGGCTCAGCGCCACCGCCACATGCATGCCCGCATAGATCAGCGCGACGATCACGCCGACCGAGATCAGGCCGAGTTCCAGTCCGGTCATCGGATCATCCCCTCAGGTCTTGAAGACGGCGCCAGGCCAGGACGAGAAATTGCAGCCCGGCGGCGACGGCGCCCAGCAGCATGATGGTCTCGAGCGGCCAGGTGGGCGCGGTGAAGATGCCCACGTTGCCCTTGAAGTAACCCCGTTCCCAGGCGTCGATCACCCGCGGGATCTGCCCCCAGGCAATCAGCGCGAAGACGACCACACCGGCGCAGTTGAAGATCAGCCGCAAGGCATTGACGATGCGCGTCTTGCCGCGATTGGCCAGCGCGCCCAACAGCGCGTCCGAGCGGGTCAGCCGCTTGCCGCCCACCGCATGGGCGATGGTCAGGTAGACCACGGCGACCACGCCCATCTCGGTCATCTCCAGCGTTCCAGCCAGCGGCGTATTGGCCAGCCAGCGGCCGAACACGTCGATGTTCACGATCACCACCATGCCCAGCACGATCAGCGCGCCCGCCGTGTTCATGGCCGTCGAGATAGGCGTCAGGATCGGCGTCGGCTCGGGCATCGGGGCGGACCCGGGTGCGAGCGTGCGGGGGCTTGCGCCCCCGCGTTCCGGCTCGGGCGGGCTCACTGGTCCCACTGACGCGCGATGGGCTGGTCGGCATCGCGCATCGCCTGCATGTAATCCGTCAGGATTTCGCGGGCCGGCACGCCGCGCGCCTCGAGGCTTTCGGCCCATTCCTGCGCCAGATTTGGCAGGGTCATGGCCCATTCGGTGCGCTCTTCGGGGTCGATTTCCACGACGTTGCCGCCGGCTTCGACGAAGGTGTCGCGCGCCTGTGCGCCAAGCTCGGCAGCGAATTCGCCCAGATCGACGCCGAATTGTTGCGCCGCGGCGATCATCGCCTCCTTGACCTCGTCCGGGTAGCTCTCCCACGCGCGTTCATTGACGTTGATGACGTAGGAATTCACCCCGCCAAGGTTGGCGTTGAAGTAATTGTCGCAGACCTCGTAGAACTTCAGCGAGACGACCGCTTCACCCCAGACCAGCATCGCGTCGGCCACGCCCGTCTCGACCAGCTGGTAGAAATTGCCCAGCGTTCCGGTGACGCCGGTGGCGCCCGCAGGCTCGATCCAGCGCAGGTTCGGGCCCGCGCCTGCGACCTTCAGCCCGTCGATGTCGGACACCGACTGGATCGGCTTCGACGAACACAGAACGTAATTGTCGGGAATGCCGCTGACCGACAGGGACACCTGATCGAGGCTCTCCCAGGTCTCGTTGAAGGCGGGGTATTTCTCCACGAGCCCGTCGACGACCTCATGGATCAAGACAAGATCGGTGGTGGTGAAGGGGGTGACGTAGCCGATCTGGTAGACCGGCAGCTTGTCGGCATGGAAGGCCGTCGGGATGACCCCCATATCGGCGAGGCCCGTCTGGATCGCCTCGAGTTCGCCCGAAGGCTTGGCCAGCGTGCCGGAGAACGCCTCCTGCCAGTCGATGCTGTAATTGCCCGTCTCGGCGAGGCGCGCATCGACGCCCGGCATGAAGCTTTGCTGCAGCAGTTTCACCACCGCGACCGAGGGCGAGAAGCCCGACACGATGGTCACGTCGATCTCTTCGGTGGCCTGCGCGGGCACCGCCACGGCGAAGGCGGCAGAGGCCAGCAGGCCCGTCCAAACGGCAGATGTCTTGGTCATGATCTTCCTCCCTTGAATGTGCGCCGGAAATTCGGCGCGGCGAATTCTCCTCCTCACACTGCGACCGGCTCCGCTCTGTTCAGTCGCAGCGTATGCTCAATCTCATTCTTCTGGGCGAGCGTGGCTTCGACGAAGCAGGCCCGCTTGGCACCGTCGATCAGCGCGCGGACCGCCTCTTCGGACGCGTCGCTGTCGAGCGCGATATCGACCTCGAAACCAACGGGACGGGCGGCATAGGGCATGTCCGGATCGGACAATGCTTCCCAATGCGCGCGGCAAGTCACCGCGAGGTCCCGGACCTCGATCTTCTTCTTCTTCGCGAAGACCCGGATCTGGGTCATCAGGCAGCCCACGAGGCCGGTCAGAAAGAACTCGAGCGGCGTCGGCGCGGTGTCCTCACCGCCCTGGAAATGGCCTTCGTCCGTGGCCAGCATGCGGCTCACCTTGAAGGGTTTGTGCGCGGTGTTGGTGACCTCGTTGCGCAGCTTGCCCACGCAGACGCCTTCGGATTCAAAGACGACGTCAAATACCTTTTCGGCGGACATGCTGGCGTTCCTCCCTGGCCAAAACTGCACACAATCAGTTGCGCAAACGTTTGTTCATCTTGGGTGTGGGGGCCGCTTCCGGTCAAACGCAAAGATCTCCAGAATGGATATAGCCGTGCCGACGCAGGGCGGGATGCATGGAAAGAGGGTGCGAAAACCGGTGCTTGAGCGCCGGGGTCGGGGCAGTTGCAAGACCGGAAGATGACCGGATTTCGCCCCCGCAGCCGGCCTGGCGTGACGCGCCGGCCTCACCGCGCGGGTGGTTCGCGCCGGGACGGGCGGCCTTTCCTCCGAGGCGCCGCGCGCGTAGAGATGCGCCCTGACCGGCCGCAAGGGCTGCACGCCGATGAAGGGGAGCCAAGCATGACCCGTGAAAGCCGACAGGACGCCCGCCGGGACGACCCCGGGCACGCGCACGTGGTCACGCGCACGGACGCAACCCGGCGCATCGGCCGCGCGCTATGACCCCGGCCGCGCGCTATCAGGTCGCCGCCGAGATCCTCGATCAGGTCGCAGCGGGCGCATCCGCCGAACAGGCGCTGACGCGCTGGGCGCGCGCCTCGCGCTATGCGGGCTCCAAGGACCGCGCGGCGATCCGGGACCATGTCTTCGACGCGTTGCGCATGTGGCGCTCCGCGGCGGCGGCCGGTGGCGGCGAAACCGGTCGGGCGCGCATCCTCGGGCTTCTGCGCCTGCAGGGCGTCGACCCGGCGGAGGTCTTTACCGGCACGGGCTATGCACCCCCGACGCTCACACCGGAAGAGGCGGCGCCGCGCGACGTGCCCGAGGCCGATGCGCGCGATCTGCCGGATTGGCTGTGGCCGGTCTTTCGCGATGCGCTGGGCGAAAAGGCCGGCCCCGTGGCCCAATCGCTGCGCAGCCGCGCGCCGGTGAGCCTGCGGGCGAACCTTCTCAAGACCGACCGCGCGGGGGCAGCCCGCGCGCTCGCTGCGGAGGGGATCGAGACCCGGCCCAATCCTCGGGCCGAGACCGCGCTGACCGTCACGGGCAATCCGCGCCGGGTGGCGGGGTCGGCGGCCTATCGCGACGGCCTCGTGGAGTTGCAGGATGCGGCCTCGCAAGCGGCGGTTGCGGCCTTGCCCTTGGCGCCCGGCATGCGGGTTCTGGATTATTGCGCGGGCGGCGGCGGCAAGGCGCTGGCCATGGCGGCGCGCACGGGCGATGCGGTCGAGGCCCATGATGCCGCGCCCGAGCGGATGCGCGATCTGCCGGCACGGGCGCAGCGCGCCGGGGCGGATATCCGGCCGGTAACGCGGCCCGAACCGCCCTATGACCTCGTGCTCTGCGACGCGCCCTGCAGCGGATCGGGCACCTGGCGCCGCGCGCCCGAGGCCAAGTGGCGCCTCGATCCGCAGCGGCTGGAGGCGCTTCTGGCGACGCAAGGCGCGATCCTCAACGCGGCAGCGGCGCTCCTCGCCCCGGGCGGGGTTCTGGCCTATGCGACCTGTTCGGTGCTCACGCCGGAGAACGACGCGCAGATCGACGCGTTTCTCGAGCGGCACCCGGATTTTGCCGCCGGGGACAAGCGACTGATGCTGCCGGACGATGATGGCGACGGATTTTTCCATGCACTCTTGACGCGTGTGTAGGGCGTTGCATTAATCAACTTTGGGTAGATTTTTCGGGCACCTTTAGAGATCCTTAAGGCTTCCGCGGAGAGTCTTTGCCAAATCGTCGGCAAGGGAGTTGCGGATGGCCTCAGATATCGCGCAGGGCGCGGCCCGGCATGGCGTTGCGAAGGGCGCGCTCATGGGCGCAATCGCCATCCTCGGCGTTGCGGTTGCGGTTTTTGCCTTCGATCTGCCGATTAACCTTCCCGTCGCAATGGGGGCCTGTGCCGCGGTGGTTTCCGCAGCGTGGGTGATTCGCCACCTCCCGCCCCGGCGCGGCAGCCGGCAGGTGGCCGATTCGGGCGCGCTCGACTTCGCGGCACTGGTCGAAGGCGATCCGGTAGCGGGCTGCGTCTGCGATGCCTCGGGCCGGGTTTTGGCGCTCAACGCGGCGGCCGAGGCCCGTTTCGCGCTCTATCGCGACGGCCTTCTGTCCGAGGTCTTCGCGGGGGATGTCGCCGATCCCGCCGCGCTGGTGACGTCGCTGACCAACCGGGCCATCGCCGCGATCTGGACGCGCGAGACGCTGCTTTACGGATCGGACCGGATCGATGTCACCGTGCGCGCGGTGGGCGATGTGTTCCACTGGCGCCTCGATGCGGTCGAGGGCACGCAGGCGGTTCTGCGGGACACGCCGCTCGTGTCGGTCGGTCGCCAAGGCGTGGTGCTGTCGATGAACAAGGCCGCGCGCGACCTCGTGGGCCAGCGCGCGCGCACCGTGTCGCAGCTCGTGGCCGATCCGCCCATCGACACCTCCCGCGTCTACGAGGTGCTCACCCCCGGCGGGCCTCGCCCTTTCCATATCTCGGTGATCGGCGACGGGCCGGGGCGCAGCGAACTGGCGATGTTCCCGGTGGCGCGGGCGGCCAATGGCGCGGGCGCGGGGCTCGACACGCTGCCGATCGCGCTTCTCAAGGTCACGCCCGAGGGCAAGATCGTCTTCGCCACCCGGCAGGCCCGGCGCCTCTTCTCCGCCGACCGGGTGGAGGGGGAACCCGTCGCGCGCTTCATGGAGGGGCTCGGCCGCTCCATCGCCGATTGGCTGCAGGATGCCGCCGCGGGCAAGGGCCTGACGAAGTCCGAGTTTCTGCGCCTGTCCCGCGAAGATCGCGAGGTGTTCGTGCAGGTCACGCTCGCCCGCGTGCAGGAAGAGGGGCGTACGCTGCTCGTCGCCGTGCTCAACGATGCGACCGAGCTGAAGACGCTCGAGGCGCAATTTGTGCAAAGCCAGAAGATGCAGGCCATCGGGCAACTGGCTGGCGGCGTCGCGCATGATTTCAACAACCTGCTGACCGCGATCTCGGGCCATTGCGACCTGATGCTGCTGCGCCACGATCCGGGCGATCCCGATTACGGCGACCTCATCCAGATCAACCAGAACGCCAATCGCGCAGCGGGCCTCGTGGGCCAGCTCCTGGCGTTTTCGCGCAAGCAGACGCTGCGGCCCGAAATCCTCGATCTGCGCGAAACACTGGCCGATCTGACGCATTTGCTGAACCGCCTCGTGGGCGAGAAGACGACCCTGACGCTGCGCCACGATCCGCTCCTGCCACCCATTCGCGGCGACCGGCGGCAGCTCGAACAGGTCATGATGAACCTCGTCGTCAATGCCCGCGACGCGATGCCCGAGGGCGGTCGCATCGAGGTGGAGACCGATTGCGTGACCCTCGCCGCGCCGCTCGAACGCGACCGCGTGAAGGTGCCGCCCGGGCGCTACGTGGTCGTCCGCGTCAAGGATGCGGGCATGGGGATCCCCAACGACAAGCTGCAGAAGGTGTTCGAGCCCTTCTACACCACCAAGCGGCTGGGCGAGGGGACGGGGCTCGGATTGTCGACGGTCTACGGTATCATCAAGCAGACCGGCGCATATATCTTCGTCGATTCCGAGGTCGGGCAGGGCACGACCTTCAGCCTCTATTTCCGCGCCCATGAACGCCAGGCGGACCAGCCCGTGGCCATCGCGCCGCCGCCGCCCCGGGTCAGCACGCGCGGGCGCGACGGCGTCATCCTCCTCGTCGAGGACGAGGCGCCGGTGCGCGCCTTCGCCTCGCGCGCGCTGCGCCTCAGGGGATACACGGTGATCGAGGCCGACAGCGCCGAGGCCGCGCTCGATATCCTGTCCGACAGCGCGGTCGAGGTCGATCTCTTCGTCTCCGATGTCATCATGCCGGGGCTCGACGGGCCGAGCTGGGTCAAGAAGGCGCGGCAGGACCGGCCCGATGTGGGCGTGATCTTCGTCTCGGGCTATGCCGAGGACGCGCTGGAACGGACGGGGTCGGACATGAACAACATGGCCTTCCTGCCCAAACCCTTCTCGCTCGATGCCCTGTCCGAGATGGTTCAGCGCCAGCTCGGATGATGCGACGACGCCCGTCAGGGCGGAGGAGCGGCGCGTCAGAGCGGCAGATATTCGACCGTATCCCCGGCTTGGAGCGGCCCCGCGCCGGGCGGGCGGACGACCAGCGCGTCCGCGGCGTTGAAGACCGACAAGAGGCCCGAATCCTGCCGCTCGAACACTTCGAGCGCGCCTTCCGCGAAGACCGCGCGCATGTAATGCGCCCGCGGTCCGTTGGCCGCCAGCGGATGGGCCAGCGGGCCGCGCTGCCGCGGCGCGGGCCGCGCGCCGAGGCCCTGCATCGCCCGCAGCACCGGAACCACGAAGACATGGCCGCACACCATCGCCGAGACCGGGTTGCCCGGCAGGCCGATCATCATCGTCGCGCCTAGCCGCCCCGCCATCAGCGGCTTCCCGGGCCGCATGGCGACCTTGTAGAAAGACCGCTCGAGCCCCATTTCCGCGGCCACGTCGGCCACCAGATCATGATCGCCGACCGATGCACCGCCCACGGTCACCACGAGATCGGCATCCTCGACGAGCCCCAGCACCGTGCGCAGCGAGGCCATATCGTCCCGCGCGATGGGCAAAAGCCGCGCTTCCGCGCCCGCCGCCTCGAAGAGGGCCGCAAGCCCGTAGGTGTTCGAAGCCACGATCTGGTCGGGGCCGGGCACCTCGCCCGGGGAGACCAGTTCATCGCCCGTGGCGATGATCGCGACGCGCGGCCGCCGGGTCACCGCGACGCGGGGCACGTTCATCGCGGCCAGCAGCGCGATATCGCCGGGCCGCAGGGGCAGCGGGGCGGCAAGTCGGAACCCGGCGGAAAAATCGTTGCCCGCAGGCCTGAGATAGGCGGCGCTGTCGGGCGCGTCGCAGACGGTGATGACGTCGCCGTCGCGCGTCACGTCTTCCTGGATCACCACGCGGCCCGCGCCTTCGGGCACCGGCGCGCCGGTGAAGATGCGCACGGCCTGGCCGGGGCCCACGCGCCCCTCGAAGGCCTTGCCCGCCACGGCGGTTCCGATCACCTCGAACCGGTCGCCGGGTGCGGCCTCGGCGACCGCGTAGCCGTCCATGGCCGAGGCGACGAAAGGGGGCTGGTCGCGCGCGGCGACCGCGTCCTCGCGCAGGACACGGCCCGGCGCCTGGCGCAGATCGACGGTTTCAGTCTCAAGCACGGGGGCCAGCGCGAACAGTTCCTCGAGCGCCGCCTCGACCGAGATCATGGCGCCTCGAACCGGCCGGACTTGCCGCCATCCTTCAGGATGACCCGGATACCGCCGATCTCCATGCGCTTGTCCACCGCCTTGGCCATGTCATAGACGGTCAGTGCCGTGGTCGAGACCGCGGTCAGCGCCTCCATCTCGACGCCGGTCTGCCCGGTGGTCTTGACGCT
The DNA here is from genome assembly GCF_900156805.1 of Roseivivax lentus. GTDB lineage: Bacteria > Pseudomonadota > Alphaproteobacteria > Rhodobacterales > Rhodobacteraceae > Roseivivax > Roseivivax lentus. The sequence goes on from NZ_FTOQ01000003.1 coordinate 231,913, forward strand.
GGCCTCGATCCGGAGGCCCGGCAGGTCGGCATCGGGAGTGATCTCGACCGCGACCTTGGTCACCGGCAGCGGGTGACAGAGCGGGATCAGGTCCGGCGTCTTCTTCGCGCCCATGATGCCCGCCAGCCGCGCCACACCGATCACGTCGCCCTTCTTTGCGCGACCTTCTGTAATGATATCAAAGGTTTCCTGCGCCATCTTCACCCAGCCGACAGCGGTTGCGATCCGCGAGGTCACGGGCTTGTCCGAGACATCGACCATATGCGCATCGCCCTTGGCGTCGAAATGCGTGAGCCCGCCCGCCATGGCTCAGGCCACCGGATCGGCGAGGAGCCGCGCGGTGGCCGCCGCCACATCCGCCTGCCGCATCAGCGCTTCGCCGATGAGGAAGCTGCGCACGCCCACACCCGCCATCTCGGCCAGATCCGCCGGCGTGAAGAGCCCCGATTCCGAGATCACGAGCGCATCCTCCGGCATCTGCGCCGCCAGTGTCTTGGTGGTCTCCAGCGAGGTCTCGAAGGTGTGCAGGTTGCGGTTGTTCACGCCGATCATGCGGGATTTGAGCTTCTGCGCGCGCTCCAGCTCGTCGGCATCATGCACCTCGATCAGCACATCCATGCCCCAGTCAAACGCCGCGGCTTCCAGTTCCGCCGCCTGGCCATCCTCGAGCGAGGCCATGATCAGCAGGATGCAATCGGCATGCAGCGACCGTGCCTCGACGACCTGGTACGGATCGTAGATGAAATCCTTGCGGATCGCCGGCAGACGCGTCGCGTTGCGGGCCTGGCTGAGATAGGGCTTCGCGCCCTTGAAGCTGGGCGTGTCGGTCAGCACCGACAGGCAGGTGGCGCCGCCCTGCTCATAGGCGAGGGCGAGCGTCGCGGGCTCGAAATCCTCGCGGATCAGACCCTTGGAGGGCGAAGCTTTCTTGATCTCGGCGATCAGCCCGTAGCCCGATCCCTGCGCGCGGCGCAGCGCGGTTTCGAAGCCGCGCACGGGGGTGGCGGCCTTCGCGGCCTCCTCGATCAGGTTCAGCGGCATGGTCGCCTTGTCGGCGGCGACCTCCTGCAGCTTGTAGGTCTTGATCCGGTCGAGAATGGTCTCGCTCATCTTCGCGTCCAATCGATGTCCCTGTCGCCCCGAGACCTAAGCCAAGCGTTGATCCGGGAAAAGGGCCGTGATCCGAAAAAGCCCCGCCGCGCGGAGAGCGGCGAGGGATGCGGGCTTTCCAGCACGAGATGCCCGTCGCCGGTGATGCAGGGGCGAAAGGATTGCGCATGCGCGCCCCAGAGCACGAAGGCGCGGGGCCGGTCGGACAGCGTCGCCAGCACCTCTTCGGTCAGCCGCCGCCAGCCAAGCCGCGCATGCCCGCCCGCGACCCCCCGAGGCACGGTCAGCGCGGTGTTGAGCAGCAGAACGCCTTGCGTGGCCCAATCCGACAGGTCGCAATCTTCGCGCGTGACCTGAAGATCGATTTGCAGTTCCTTGAAAATATTCGATAAAGACCGGGGCGGGGGGTGCGTTCCCGGGGCTGCCGAGAAGGCCAGCCCGTTGGCATGGCCGGGCGTCGGATAGGGATCCTGGCCGAGGATCACCACGCGGACATCCTCCGGCCGCGCGGCGTCAAGGGCTGCGAAGACGCGCTCGCGCGGCGGCAGGATCTGCCGCGTCTCGGCCGCGAGTGCGGTCTGGATCCGCGGCCAGTCCGTGCGGAAGAACGGCAGATGCGCCCAGGCTTCGGGCGGATTTGGCTCCGTCACGCCTGCGACAGGCGCGCCAGCGCGTCGACCCGGGCGCGCGCCGCGCCGCTGTCGATCGATTCGGCGGCCATCCGCGCCCCATCCTTCAGATCCGGCGCCTTGCCCGCAACCACCAGCGCCGCGGCGGCGTTCAAGAGCACCGCGTCGCGATATGCGCCCGGCGCGCCCACCAGAAGCGCGCGGAAGGCCTGGCCGTTTTCCTCGGGCGTGCCGCCGAGGATCGCCTCGAACGGGTGCTCGGGCAGGCCCGCCTCTTCGGGATGCAGCTCGAACTCGCGGATCGCGCCGTCCTCGAGGGCGGCCACCCAGCTGATCCCGGCGATGGACAGCTCGTCGGTGCCGTCGCCGCCATGGACCAGCCATGCCCGGTCCGAGCCCAGCTCCTGCAGCACCTCGGCCATCGGCCGGATCATCTGCCGCGAGAAGGCGCCGGTCAGCTGGCGGGTGACGCCCGCGGGATTCGTGAGTGGCCCCAATATGTTGAAGATCGTTCTTGTCCCAAGCTCCTGCCGCGTCGGTCCCACATGGGCCATGGCCGGGTGGTGCATCGGCGCCATCATGAAGCAGATGCCCGCCTCGCGCAGGATCGCCTCGACCCGGGCGGCCTCGATCATCACGTTGACGCCGAGCTGCGTCAGCGCGTCCGCCGCGCCCGATTTCGACGACAGGTTGCGGTTGCCGTGCTTGGCCACGGTCACGCCCGCGCCCGCCACGACGAAGGCCGTCGCGGTCGAGATGTTGAGCGTGCCCTTGCCGTCGCCGCCGGTGCCGACGATGTCCATCGCGCCCGCCGGTGCGGCCACCTTGTTGCACTTGGCGCGCATCACCCGCGCGGCGGCGGTGTATTCCGCGACGCTTTCCCCGCGCGTGCGCAGCGCCATCAGAAGCCCGCCGATCTGGCTCGGGGTCGCCTCGCCCTCGAACAGAAGGGTGAAGGCGCGTTCGGCCTCGTCGGCGGTCAGGGGGCGTTCGGCGGCGGCGCCGATCAGCGGTTTCAGCGCGTCGCTCATGCCGCCACCGGCAGAAGATCGGTGAAGTTCTTCAGAAGCTTGTGGCCGTGTTCGGAGGCGATGCTCTCGGGGTGGAACTGCACGCCATGGATCGGTAGCGTCTTGTGCGACAGGCCCATGATCGTGCCGTCCTCGAGCTCCGCCGTGATCTCGAGGCAGTTCGGCAGGCTCGCGCGATCCACCACCAGCGAGTGATAGCGCGTCGCCTCGAAGGGCGAGGGCAGACCGGCGAAGACGCCGCGCCCCTGGTGATGCATCACGCCCATCTTGCCGTGCACAATGTCGGTGTGTCGCTGCACCCGCCCGCCGAAGGCTTGCCCGATGGTCTGGTGCCCGAGGCAGACCCCCATCAGCGGCGTGCCGGTCTCGGCGGCGGCATGGGTCAGCGCGAGGCAGATGCCCGCCTGGTCGGGATCGCAGGGGCCGGGAGACAGCAGAATGCCCGCGGGCTTCATCGCCATCGCCGCCTGCACATCCAGCGCATCGTTGCGGCGCACCACGACCTCTGCGCCAAGCTCGCCCAGGTAATGCACGAGGTTGTAGGTGAAACTGTCGTAGTTATCGATCAGAAGAAGCATGAACGCGCCTGTTTTCGCCGGTTTCGACCACGCGGAAGGGCCGAGAGGGCTGGTCCGGCGGGGATGAATTCCGGTATAGATGGGCCGAGCGGTCCGCCGAGGTCAAGGGCAGGGGTCTTCCTGCCGCGACCCCTCGGCCAAGAAGACCGTCGTCGGACGCGCCCGGATGCCGGGTGTGCCCGGTCGGGGCAAATGAGGGATCGAGCGATGGCGCGCGGATTACTGGCTGGGGCAGCGACGGGACTGGCGATATCGGTCGCGGCGGCTGCGGGATTGTCGTTGGTCATGGGCTACCCGCCGCCGCCCGACGGCGTGCTGCCCGAACCTGCCGTTTCGGACAGCGCGGTCTCCGAGGGCACGGCGCCCGACAGCGCCGCCGATGCGGGCCCCGCGCCCAGCCAGGAGACCGCGCCCGGCGCGGCGGGGGGCGTCGCGAGCCTCGATGCGCCCGCCTCGGGCGATGCGCTGCCCGAAGACACCGACACGACGCCCGCCGCGGTGCCCGATGTGGCCGGTGAAAGCGCGGCGCTCGAGGCGCCCGAGACCGCCGGCACCGACACCGCGCCTGGCACGCCCGGCCTGCCCGGCGCATCGGGCTCGTCCGGTATCGCCACCGCACCCGTGCTCGGCCAGCCCGCGCCCGTCTCCGAGACCGGCCCGGAGATCGCGACCGACCCCGCGCAGCCCCCGGTGCCCGAGATGCCGCAGGACGAGATCGCGCTCGTCGCCCCCGTGCCGGAGCCCGCGGAGGCCGCGCCGCTGCTGCCGCGCAGCGACGAGCGCGCGCCGGATACCGGGGATCGTCCGGGCGACATGACCGCGCCCGGAGCCGCCGAAAGCGCCCCCGATGCGGGAACCGAGTCCGCGCCGGTGCCCGCGACGGAGGCGGAACCGCAGACCGAAAGCGCCGAGGCGCCGGTCGTGGAAGACAGCGCGCCCGAGCTGCAGGACCAGACCGCGACGGAAGAGGCGCCCGAAGGCCCGGGCATCGGCACGCCCGCCTTGCAGCTCACCGATCGCGCCGACCCTGCGCGCAGCACGCGCCTGCCGACCATCGGCGGCGACAGCGGCGACGAGACCGTGGCGGATGGCGCGGCTGACGGAAACGCCCCCGAAGCCGATGCCGCGACCGATGCCGACGCCCCGCCCTTCCGGCGCTACGCCGCCAGCGTCGAGGTGGCGCCCGACACGCCGCGCATGGCGGTGATCCTGATCGACGACGGCTCCGGTCCGCTGGGGCCCGCCGCGCTCGATGCGTTTCCGTTCCCGGTGACCTTCGCCGTCGATCCCGCTGCCCCGGACGCCGCGGCGCGCATGGCCGGGTATCGCGAGAAGGGCTTCGAAGTGCTCGCGCTGGTCGATCTGCCGGATGGGGCGCAGCCCAGCGATCTCGAAGTGACCTTCGAGGCGGCGCTCGGCACCCTGCCGGAGGTCGTGGGCATCATGGAGGCGCCCGGCGGGGCCTTCCAGGGCAGCCGCGACGTGACCCAGCAGGTGGCGGATTACCTCGCGGCCTCGGGTCACGGGCTGGTGATGCAGGGGCAGGGGCTCAACACCGCGACCGCGCTTGCGCGGCGCGAGGGGGTGCCCGCGGGCGCCGTGTTCCGCGACATCGACGCCGAGAGCGAGGATCCGGGCATGCAGCGGCGACTTCTCGACCGCGTGGCGCTCAGGGCGCGGCAGGACGGGCAGGTCATCGCGCTGGGGCGGCTCAAGGCCGATACGGTCTCGGCGCTGCTGCTCTGGGGGTTGCAGGACCGCGCGGCGACGCTGGCGCTGGTGCCCGTGTCGGCGGTGATCGCGCAGCCATAGGGAAAGCGGGGCCGGGCGTGGTCCGGCCCGTGACGCTCAGCTCTTCCGGTCTTCCGTGGCCAAGGCGGACCATGCCTCGAGCGACCGGGCGAGGTCGCCGTATCCCGTGAACCGCCGTTCGAAGCGCAGGCCGAGCCGCTTCGCGCAATCGCGCGCGGTTTCGGTCAGGGCCGGATCGTCGGTCTGCGCCTGGTAGACCAGCGTCTCGTAATGGGCGAAATAGATATCCCGCAGTTCCGGATGCCGGTCGAGGCCCAGCGGTTCCCAGACGAAGGCGTCGAATTGCCGGACGAGGAAATCCGTCAGGTAGAAGGCCGTCATCTCGTCCCGCGCCGCGAAGGCCGCGTTGCCCTCGAAGAAGCTGTAGCAATGCGGGCCTTCCAGCATCTCGACGCCCATCTCGGCGCAGGACGCCGCAAGCGCGCCGCCGGTGCCGCAATCGCCGTAAAGCACGTAGACCCGGTCATAGTCCGCACGGCGGGCAGTGACCGCTTCGCGCACCGAGGGGGTGATCTTTTCGGGGGTGTTGTGCAGGATCGCGGGCAGGCAGTGCAGATCGAGGTGATCCCAGCCATTCGCCGCTTTCAGGTCGAGGATTTCCCGCGCGAGGGCACCGCAGGCCAGCAGCAGGATGCGCCCCTTGCCCGAGGCATCGAGCCCGGCGTCACGCAGGATGTCGAGATCGGTCGTCTCAGCCGTGGCTGTCGTCATAGGGCACATGCTCGAGGCCCCAGCGGGCCAGCAGACCCACGACCAGAAGCACCGGCAGGACAGCGAGGATGCCGAAGGCGCTCATGGCCCAGACGGTCAGGGCTGCCGCGGCGATCACCAGAAGGATCATTAGTGCGAAGGATGTCACAGGCATTCTTGGTCCTTTCCCTAAGACCAATATGGGACAGGAAGTGTTAAATAAAAAGCCCCATCCGCGAGGATGGGGCCATTGTGTCGCGCAAGTGGGGTGCGTGCCGTAACGTCAGCTGGCCGCGCGCTGGTTGTGGCGCCGGGCGACGAGTTCCTTGGCGGTGTCAACGGCGACGGCGGCGTCGCGGCAATACGCATCCGCCCCGATGGCGCGGCCGAACTCCTCGTTCAACGGCGCGCCGCCCACCAGCACGATGTAATCGTCGCGGATGCCCTGTTCCTTCAACGTGTCGATCACGACCTTCATGTAGGGCATGGTCGTGGTCAGCAGCGCCGACATGCCGAGGATGTCGGGCTGCTCGCGCTCGATCGCCTCGAGATAGCTTTCCACGGCGTTGTTGATGCCCAGATCCACGACCTCGAAGCCCGCGCCCTCCATCATCATCGACACCAGGTTCTTGCCGATATCGTGGATATCGCCCTTCACGGTGCCGATCACCATCTTGCCCATGCGCGGGGCGCCGGTTTCGGCCAGAAGCGGCTTCAGGATGGCCATGCCGCCCTTCATCGCGTTGGCCGCCAGCAGCACTTCGGGCACGAAGAGGATGCCGTCGCGGAAATCGCGCCCGACGATGGTCATCCCCGCCACAAGCGCTTCCGTCAGGACCTTGTAGGGCTCCCAGCCGCGTTTGAGCAGGATGTTCACACCCTCCTCGATTTCTTCCTTCAGACCGTCATAGAGATCGTCGTGCATCTGCGGCACGAGTTCCTCGTCGGGGAGGTCCGACAGGATCAGATCGTCTTCTTGCTCAGACATGACACTCGTCCTTTCCTTCGGCGGCCGGATACATGTCCGCCGCCGCGTTTCGCCGAGCTTTGGCGTCAAAGCGCCGAAGCTGTCCGCCGGATTGCGACGCAGGGCGCGTCGCAACCGACCTTTTCGCTGTCGCCGCGCCCGGTGGGACACGGAAACCGTTGCGAATGTTCTCACTTCGTTCTAATTTCGCGGAATGCCGCGCCATCAGACCCATATCGCCGAAGATCTTCGCCCGGGGCGGGGTGCCGCGAGCCGCGATGCCGGGCGCTTCGAACGTTTCCTGCGCGAAGACGTCCATGACGGCTGGGACATCGCCGAGACGCCCCGCATCGAGCGGACCGAAGTCGCCGAGGAGCGGCCGCGTTCGGTCATCAACTACACCCGCTCGCCCGATCTGCCCTTCGACCGCACGATCAACCCCTATCGCGGCTGCGAGCATGGCTGCATCTATTGTTTCGCGCGTCCGACGCACGCCTATCTGGGCCTGTCGCCGGGGCTCGATTTCGAAACGCGGCTGATCGCCCGGCCCGACGCGCCCGCCACGCTGGCGCACGAATTGCGCAAGGCGTCCTACCGGCCCGCGACCATCGCCATCGGCACCAATACCGATCCCTACCAGCCCATCGAGAAGACGCGCGGGATCATGCGCGGGCTCCTGGAGGTGCTGCGCGATCATCGTCATCCGGTCGCCATCGTCACCAAGGGCACGCTGATCGAGCGGGATATCGACATCCTGTCCGAGATGGCGGCGCAGGGGCTGGCGCGGGTCGGCATTTCCGTGACCACGCTCGATCCGGTCCTGTCGCGCCGGATGGAGCCGCGCGTGCCCGCGCCCGCGCGCAGGCTCGCGACCATCGCACGGCTGACCGAGGCGGGGATTCCCGTGCGGCTCATGGCCTCGCCCATGGTGCCCGCGCTCACCGATCCCGAACTGGAGGCGATCCTCGAGGCCGGTCGCGACGCGGGCGCCGATGCGGCCAGCTGGATCATGCTGCGCCTGCCGCGCGAGGTGGCGCCGCTCTGGCAGGACTGGCTCGAGACGCATTATCCCGACGCGGCTTCCCGCGTCATGGCGCGGCTGCGCGAAATGCATGGCGGCGCGGTGTACTCGTCCAAATGGCACACCCGCATGCGGGGCGAGGGGCCCTACGCCCAGATCGTCGCGCAGAGATTCGCGCTGGCCACGCGCCGTCTCGGCCTCGACCATCCGACCGCGCCGCTGCGCACGGATCTCTTCCGCGTGCCGCCGCGCGCGGGCGATCAATTGGCTTTGTTCTGAAATCATCACGCGCGACGACGACGGCGTCCGGCCGAACGGCGGGCAGCCCCTTCCGCCTTGGCCTCGGCGCCGGTGCCGTCGGAGGCCGAGGAGAAACCGCCGATCTTCGCCTCGATCTCGGCGAGGGTCGGGGCATCGCCGCGCGGGCGGGTTTCGAGCGCTTTGCGCATGGCGCGCAGGTGATCGGGCATCGTGCCGCAGCAGCCGCCGATGATCGTGGCGCCCGCATCGCGGGCCATCACGGCGTATTCGGCCATCAGTTCGGGCGTGCCGTCGTAATGGATATGCCCGTCCTCGAAGCGCGGGATCCCGGCATTGCCCTTGGCGATCACCGGGATTTCCGGGCTTTCGGCGGTGAAGCCCAGCACCGTGCGCAGCAGGTCCGACGCGCCGACGCCGCAATTGGCCCCGAAGGCCAGGGGCGGGTTCGGCAGGCCCTGCACCAGCGCCACCATGTCCGACGAGGTCAGGCCCATCATCGTGCGGCCCGCCGTGTCGAAGCTCATGGTGCCGCACCAGGGCATGTCCGCCAGCGCGAAGGCCTCGGCGGCGGCGCGGAATTCCTCGGGCGCCGAGATCGTCTCGACCCAGAGCACGTCGGCGCCGCCCGCCTTCAGCGCCTCGGCCTGTTCGTGAAACATCTCCACCGCGTCGGCATGGCTGAGGCTGCCCACGGGCTGCATGATGTCGCCGGTGGGCCCGACCGAGCCTGCCACGACGATCGGGCGGCCGGCCGCGTCGGCGATGTCGCGGCCAAGCTCGGCCGCGGCGCGATTGAGCTCGCCCACGCGGTTCTGCCCGTCATGCAGTTTCAGCCGCGAGGCATTGCCGCCGAAGGAATTGGTCAGGAAGATATCCGAGCCGGCCTCGACCGCGTTGCGGTAGAGCGCGCGGATCTTGTCGGGTTCGTTCAGGTTCCAGAATTCCGGCGCATCCCCCGAGGAAAGCCCCATGTTGAAGAGGTTGGTCCCCGTGGCCCCGTCCGCCAGCAACCAGTCGCGCGTCTCGAGCAGGGAGGTGAGAGCATTCGTCATCGGGTCGGCCTTTCGGGTTGCATGCGGGCAGGCGCGCCGGTCCGGCGCGCGGCGTGGTTCCCCAGCCAGTGCACGATGCCGCGGGCTGAAGCAAATTCATAATCTTCAAGAAGATGTTGAGGCGGGCTTCAATGTGCGGGGGCGAGCGTGCCGCCGTGGCCGCGTGAAACGGCGCATCGCGCCCGTGGCCCGGGCGGGAGCGAGGGGGCTGTCTGCCCCCTCGCGCTCCCCCGAGAGGTATTTCCGGTCCGGTCGTGACAGGGGGCTTTGCGCATCATCCCCGAGGGTGGGACGCGCCGGTGGCCGGAGCCGGGTCCGTGCGGATGCCTGGAGGGCTATGCTGCAATGTGTGTCGGGCGGGCGGCCGGTGTGCGTGTGGGGCGATCCTCGGGACGCATGGTGCGGGCGCTTTTCGGTGGCGCCGTGCCGGGCAGGGGGCGCGCCCGCGCCCGGCATGTCTTGTCGGGACCGTTCAGTGCTCCTCGACGAGCTGGCCTTTCGCGACGACCAGCAGCTCGGCCATCTTGGCGCGAATCTCGTCGGCGGTGGCGGCGTCGCCCAGATCGCCCGCGACCTTGCGCACCACGTCCTCGTGGCCGGCCTCTTCGAAATCGGACTTGACGACTTCCTTGGCATAGGCCTCGGCGTCGGCACCCTTCTTGCCCATCATCTCCGCCGCCCAGAGACCCAGGAGCTTGTTGCGGCGCGCCTCGGCGCGGAATTCCATCTCGGCGTCATGGGCGAACTTGGCCTCGAAGGCGTGTTCGCGGTCGTCGAATGTGGTCATGTCGGCTCTCCTGTCCTGTATCCTGTCCAGATTAGGCCGACAGCGCCGGGCGCCGCAAGCAGACTTGGCAGCGCGCTTGCGGGAAGATGGGCCATGCACTAAACGAACGCCAAGAGGTGCGCCGGGCAGACCGGCGCGCCGCAACCGTCATTCCGAAGGGGCCCCAATGGCACGCCGCAAGAAGATCTACGAAGGCAAGGCGAAGATCCTGTATGAAGGCCCGCGTCCCGGCACCATCGTGCAGTACTTCAAGGACGATGCAACCGCCTTCAACGCCGAGAAGAAGGACGTGATCGACGGCAAGGGCGTGCTGAACAACCGCCTGTCGGAATTCTTCATGACCGGGCTGAACCAGATCGGCGTGCCCACCCATTTCATCGAGCGGATCAACATGCGCGAGCAGCTCGTCCGCTCGGTCGAGATCATCCCGCTCGAGGTGGTGGTGCGCAACGTGGCCGCCGGGTCGATGTCGAAGCGCCTCGGCATCGAGGAGGGCACGGCCCTGTCGCGGCCCATCGTGGAATATTACTACAAGGACGACGCGCTTGGCGATCCACTGGTCACCGAGGAGCATATCGCGGCTTTCGGCTGGGCCAGCCAGCAGGACATGGACGACATCCTGAGCCTCGCGCTCCGGGTCAACGACTTCCTGTCGGGCGTGATGATGGCGGTCGGCATCCGGCTCGTGGATTTCAAGATCGAGATCGGGCGGCTCTTCGAGGGCGATTTCCAGCGCCTGATCGTGGCCGACGAGATCTCGCCCGACAGCTGCCGGCTGTGGGACATCGAGACCGGTCAGAAGCTCGACAAGGACGTGTTCCGGCGCGATCTGGGCAACCTCGCGGATGCCTATACGGAAGTGGCGCGGCGGCTCGGCGTGATGCCGAAGACCAGCCAGCCGATCACCAAGCCGACGCTCATCAATTGAGGCAGGTGCCCGGGCGCGCCCGGGCCTGCGCAACGTTTCGAAAAGGCAAGACAGGGGGCCCCGCCATGAAGGCAAAGGTGCACGTGATGTTGAAGGATGGCGTTCTCGACCCGCAGGGCGAGGCGGTGCGCCATGCGCTGAAGGGCCTGGGCTTCGGTGGCGTGCAGGGCGTGCGGCAGGGCAAGGTGATCGAGCTCGATCTCGAGGACGGCACCTCCGAGGCGACCATCGAGGAGATGTGCCGCAAGCTCCTGGCCAATACGGTGATCGAAAGCTACCGGATCGAGGTGCTGTGATGCGCGCCGCGGTTCTCGTCTTTCCCGGCTCCAATTGCGACCGCGATCTGGCCACGGCCTTCCGCGCCGCGGGCTTCGAGACCGAGATGGTCTGGCACAAGGAGACGAGCCTGCCCGACCGGGTCGACCTCGTCGGCGTGCCGGGCGGCTTTTCCTACGGCGATTACCTGCGCTGCGGCGCCATCGCGGCCAACTCGCCGATCTGCCGGGCGCTGAAGGACCATGCGGAGCGGGGCGGTTTCGTCTTCGGGCCCTGCAACGGTTTCCAGATCCTCGCCGAAACCGGGCTGCTGCCCGGGGCGCTTCTGCGCAATGCGGGACTGAAATACATCTGCCGGACGGTCGGGCTCAAGGTGGCCACGACCGACAGCGTGTTCACCGGCGCCTATGCCGAGGGCGAGGAGATCCAGATCCCCATCGCCCATCACGACGGCAATTACTTCGCCGATGCCGATACGCTCGACCGGCTTGAGGGCGAGGACCGCGTGGCGTTTCGCTACAGCGACAATCCCAACGGCTCGGCGCGCGACATCGCGGGGATCCTGTCGGAGAATCGCCGCGTGCTCGGCATGATGCCGCATCCCGAACGGGCGGCGGATGCGGGGCATGGCGGCACCGATGGTCAGCGCCTTTTCGCTCATCTGACCGAGGCGCTCGCCACCGCCTGACTTGTGGCAGGCCGCGCCGGACCGTATCCTTGCGCGCATGTCCGAGACGACACCCAGAGAGACCGGCCGCACCGGGCCGGGCCCCTTGTCCTGGCGCGTGCGCGCGGCGCTGGGGGGGCTGTTCGTCGCGGCCGCGGCCACCGTCTGGTTCACCAACAGCCTGCTGACCGACCGCTTCACCGAAACGACGCGCAACCGCGCCGAGCTGCGCCTCGCGCTCTATTCCGGCAACCTTTTGTCCGAGCTGCGCCGCAACGCCATCGTGCCGCAGCTTCTGGCGCGCGACCCCGCGCTCATCAACGCGCTCAACACGATGGATTACAGCCAGTCGACGCAGCGGCTGATCTCCTTCGTCGAAGAGATCGGCGCGGCCTCGCTGATGCTGCTCGACAGCGAGGGGCGCACGGTCGCTGCCACCGACCGCAACCGGCTGGGTGAGACCCATCGCAACGCGCCCTATTTCGTCGATGCGGTGCGCGCCTCCTCGACCGTCTTCACCTCGCTGCGCGGCGAGGCGGGCAATTACAGTTTCACCTATTCGCGCCGGGTCGAGAGCCAGGGCGCTGTGATCGGCGTCATCCTGGTCGAGGCGGATCTGGCGAAGTTCGAACGCGCCTGGGCGGGGATTTCCGACGCGGTGCTGGTCACCGACAGCGAGGGGCGGATCATCCTCGCGACCGAGCCGCGCTGGCGCGGGCTGACGGTGGTCGAGGCGCTGCAGCGGCAATCGCCCGACACCGCGATCGAGCGGGCGATCCAGGCCACCGCCGACTGGACCGCCCTGCCGGCGGACGCCTATGTGATGGGCGAGGCGGTGATGCGCGTCGATGGCCGCATCCCCTTCCGCGGCTGGTCGCTGACCTCCTTCACCACCTACCAGAGCGTGCGGGAGCGGGTGAATACCGTGCTGGCGCTCGAGATCATGGCCTTCGCGCTTCTGGCCGCACTCGCCTTCTACGCGCTGTCGCGCAAGACCGCGCTGCGGATGGCGCTCTTCCAGCGCGAAAGCCGCGAGCTCAGGCAGCTGAACCTGCGCCTCCAGCGCGAGATCGCCGAGCGCGAGCGCGTGCAGGAAAACCTCGCCGTGGCCGAGCAGACGCTGGCGCAAAGCTCCAAGCTCGCGGCCCTGGGCGAGATGTCGGCGGCGGTCAGCCACGAGCTCAATCAGCCGCTCGCGGCAATGAAGACCTACCTGGCCGGGGCGCGGCTCCTTCTGCGGCGCAACCGGCCCGACGAGGCGCTTTCTGCCTTCCACCGCATCGACGACCTGATCGAGCGGATGGGCGCCATCACCCGGCAGCTGAAATCCTATGCCCGCAAGGGGCAGGCGGATTTCTCGCCGGTGGACATGGCCGAGGCCATCGCCTCGGCGCTGTCGATGATGGAGCCGCAGCTGAAGGCGCGGAAAGTGCGCATCACCCGCATCCTGCCCGAGGCGCCGGTCCTCGTCATGGGCGACCGGATGCGGATCGAACAGGTGCTGGTCAACCTTCTGCGTAACGCGCTCGATGCCACGAAATCCGTGCGCAATCCCGAGATCGAGCTGCTGCTCGCCTCGGGCGAGACCGCGACGCTGACGGTGCGCGACAACGGTCACGGGATCGAGGATCTCGATTCCCTGTTCGAGCCCTTCTATACCACCAAGCAGCCCGGCGACGGCACCGGCCTCGGGCTTGCCATCTCCTCGGGCATCGTGAGCGATCTGGGCGGCCGGCTCATCGCACGGAACGCGGAGGACGGCGGCGCCGTTTTCGAAATGCAGCTCCCGATAATGACAGACACCACGCAAGCAGCGGAATAAGGTTCTATGGCACAGGCAATGAAGATCGCGATCGTCGATGACGAAAAGGACATGCGCCAATCGATCAGCCAATGGCTGGCGCTGTCGGGCTACGATACCGAAAGCTTCGCCTCGGGCGAGGAGGCCTTGCGCCAGCTCGGCCAGGATTACCCCGGCATCGTCATCTCCGACATCAAGATGCCCGGCATGGATGGCATCCAGCTTCTGAAGAAGCTGATGGGGCTCGACTCGGCCTTGCCCGTGATCATGATCACCGGCCATGGCGACGTGCCGATCGCGGTCGAGGCGATGCGGATCGGGGCCTATGATTTCCTCGAGAAGCCGTTCAATCCCGACCGCATGTCGGAGCTCGCGAAGAAGGCCACCAACGCGCGGCGCCTGACGCTCGACAACCGGCAGCTGCGGCGCGAGCTCAGCGATGGCGGGCAGATCATGCAGAAGCTCATCGGGCAGAGCCCGGCGATGGAGCGGCTGCGCGAAGACGTGCTCGATCTCGGTCAGGCCGACGGCCATGTGCTGATCGAGGGAGAGACCGGCACCGGCAAGACGCTGATCGCCCATGCGCTCCATGCGGTGGGCAGCCGGGCGGGCAAACGCTTCGTGCTCCTGCCCTGCGCCGCGATGGACGAGACCGCGCTGATGAAGCGGCTCTTCGGGCCGATGGACCCCGAAGACAGCCGCCTGCCCGCGATGGAAGAGGCGCGTGGCGGCACCCTGGTGCTCGAGGATATCGAGAGCCTGTCGGATGCGGCGCAGGCGCGGCTTCTGTCGGTGATCAACGACCAGGGCACGCCGCCCGAGACCCGGATCGTGGCCATCTGCAACCTGCAGGACGAGGGGCGGACCTGCGAGACCGCGCTGCGGTCGGATCTGTTCTACCGCCTCGCGGCGCTGCGCATCACCGTGCCGCCGCTGCGCCAGCGGGGCGAGGATATCCTCACGCTCTTCACCCGGCTCTCCGAGCAATATGCCGACGAATATGGCTGCGACACGCCGCAGGTGACCGCGCAGGAGGCCGCGCAGCTTCTGCAGGCGCCCTGGCCCGGCAATGTGCGCCAGCTCATCAATCTCGCCGAGCGCGCGGTGCTGCAATCGCGGCGCGGCACGGGCACGATCGCGTCCTTGCTGATGAACGATCACGAGGACATGCAGCCGGTGATGACCACCGAGGGCAAGCCCCTGAAGGAATACGTGGAAGCCTTCGAGCGGATGCTGATCGACAACACGATGCGGCGGCACAAGGGCTCGATCTCGGCGGTGATGGACGAGCTCTGCCTGCCGCGCCGGACGCTGAACGAAAAGATGGCCAAGTACGGGCTGCAGCGGTCGGATTACCTAGACTGAGCACGCCCGTGGCCGGAGCGGGAGCGAGGGGCCAGCCCCTCGCGCGCCCCGGAGGTATTTCCGGTCCGGCCGTGACGGGGGCGGCGCGCGCAAGGCGTCCAAGTGGGACGCGCGGGCGGCTCAGGGGGCGGCTCGGGGCCGCTGCCCCACATGGCGGCCCGCGCCCTCGGGTTTCGGGCATGCGGCATGGGCCTCGGCGAAGGCCGTCAGCGCCGCACCGATCCTGTCGGGCGGCGGCGCGGAGCGGCGGGTCGCGAGGTCCATATGCAGGCAGAGGGTTTCCATCGTGGCCGCGAGCGTGCCCTCGGGGCCGTGGATGCGGTGGAAGAGATGCAGCTTCTTGCCCGCGCCATCGAGCACCTGCGTCGTGACCGTGACCCGGTCGCCGGCCATCAGTTCGGCGAGGTAGCGCAGGTGGTTCTCGACCGTGAAATAGGACCCGCCCGAGGCGATATAGGCCGCGTCGCAGCCGATCATCTCCATGAAACGGTCGGTGGCCTGCGCGCCGAGCTCGAGGTAATGCGCCTCGTTCATGTGGCCGTTGTAATCGGTCCAGCTTTGCGGGATCGCGCGGGCGACGGTGACGGGCAGAGGGGCCGGTTCGGGCGCGGGCAGCGTAGCTTCATGGGCGGCAATCACCGCGCCCGCGGCGGCCCCTTGCTTGCGCAGCGCGCGCAGGATGCCCACGAGGTTGTCGTCGCGGAGCCGTTCCAGCTCGCGGATCGTGCGGTGGCCCGATTGCGCATCGGACTGGCCGGCGATCAGCTCCACCAGATCGGGCGTGAAGTCCGGCACATCGGTGAGCCGCGACCAGGGCCAGGCGAGCGCGGGGCCGAACTGCCCCATGAAATGCGCCATGCCATCCTCGCCGCCAGCGATGCGGTAGGTCTCGAAGAGGCCCATCTGCGCCCATCGGAGGCCGAAGCCGTAGCGGATCGCGTCGTCGAGCTCCCGGGTCGTGCAGATGCCGTCGCGGATGAGCCAGAGCGCCTCGCGCCAGACTGATTCGAGCAGCCGGTCGGCGATATGGGCGTCGATCTCGTGGCGGACATGCAGGGGCTTCATGCCGAGCGACGTGAGCGTCTCCATCGCCCGGGCGACGAGGTCGGACGGCGTGGCGGCGGAAGGCACGACCTCCACCAGCGGCAACAGGTAGACCGGGTTGAAGGGATGCGCGACGAGGATGCGGGCCGGGCGCCGCGCGCCCTCCTGCAGGGCGGTCGGGGTGAAGCCCGAGGTCGAGGAGCCGATGAGGGCCGCGTTGGGCGCATGGGCCTCGATCTCGGCCAAGACGCGGTGTTTCAGGTCGAGCTGTTCGGGCACGCTTTCCTGCACCCAATCCGCGCCGGTGACCGCCTCGGCGAGCGTGCCGCAATACGTCAGCCGCCCCTCGGGTGGCAGCGCCCGGTCGTAGAGCGACGGCAGCGACCGGCGGGCATTGGCGAGGACCGCCTTCAAGCGGTCTTCGGCCCCCGGAGCGGGGTCACAGACCGCCACGTCCCAGCCATTGAGCAGGAAGCGCGCGGCCCAGCCGCCGCCGATCACGCCGCCGCCGACGATCGCGGCGCGGCTCATGCCGCCACCGGCGCGCGTTTCACAAGGCCCAGCCGCGCGCGGACGTCTTCCGGGCCGATCACCCTTGCCCCCATCCGCTCGATGATGCCCACCGCGCGGTCGACAAGCTGCGCATTTGTCGCGAGCACGCCGCGGTCGAGATAGAGATTGTCCTCGAGCCCCACGCGCACATTGCCGCCCGCGAGCACCGACGCCGCGACATAGGCCATCTGGTCCCGCCCGAGCGAGAAGGCCGACCAGTGCCAGCCTTCGGGGATCGCGTTCACCATGGCGAGGAAGGTGTTGAGGTCATTCGGCGCACCCCAGGGCACGCCCATGCAGAGCTGCACGAGGGCCGGGGCATCGAGCACGCCCTCGCGCACCAACTCCTTGGCGAACCAAAGATGCCCCGTGTCGAAGGCCTCGATCTCGGGGCGCACGCCAAGGGCGGTTATCTCGGCCCCCATCGCGCGCAGCATGCCGGGAGTGTTCGTCATCACGTAATCGGCTTCGGCGAAGTTCATCGTGCCGCAATCGAGGGTGCAGATCTCGGGCAGGCACGCGGCCACATGAGCGAGCCGCGCGGAGGCCCCGATCATGTCGGTCTGGGCCGCGTTCAGGGGCAGGGGGGCCTCGGGCGGGCCGAAGACCAGATCGCCGCCCATGCCGGCGGTGAGGTTCAGCACCACGTCCACCTCCGAGGCGCGGATGCGCTCGGTCACTTCGCGGTAGAGTGCCGGATCGCGGGACGGCGCGCCGGTTTCGGGGTCGCGCACATGGGCGTGGACCACCGCCGCCCCGGCACGGGCCGCGTCGATGGCGGCCTCGGCGATGGCCCTGGGGCTGCGCGGCACGTTCGGCGAGCGGTCCTGCGTCGCGCCCGATCCGGTCAGGGCGGCGGTGATGAAGACCTCGCGGTTCATGGCTAGCGGCATCTGTCCTCCCCGACCCGTCGCGGCGCGATGATCGGGGAGAGCCTGTCTGCGCGCAAGGGCCCTCAGGCCGCCTCGGGCCCCGCGCGCATCACCATCCCGAAGAGATCGCGCGGATCATCGGGATCCGCCAGCAGATCGAGCGGGGTCGAGAAGGGCGTGCCGCGGATCGCCTCGCGCAGGAAACACAGCGCCGAGAAATCCTCGATGGCGAAACCCACGCTGTCGAACAGCGTGATCTCGGAGGTGGAACTGCGCCCCGATTTCTGCCCCGCGATGACCTGCCATAGCTCGGTCACCGGGTGATCGGGGTCGAGCTGCTGGATCTCGCCCTCGATCCGCGTCTGCTCGGGATATTCCACGAAGATCGTCGAGCGGTGCAGGATGCCCGGCGCAAGCTCGGTCTTGCCGGGGCAGTCCCCGCCGATGGCGTTCACGTGCACGCCCGCGCCGACCATGTTGTCGGAGAGGATCGTCGCGTATTGCTTGTCGGCGGTGCAGGTCGTCAGGATCTCGGCGCCTTCGATGGCCTCTTCCGGGCTCTGGCATTTCACCACGCGCAGCCCTGTGCCTTCGAGGTTGCGCGCGCATTTCTCCGTCGCCGCCGGGTCGATGTCGTAGAGCCGCACCGCCTCGATCCCCACCAGCGCCTTCATGGCGAGGCTCTGGAACTCGGCCTGCGCGCCATTGCCGATCATCGCCATGGTCTTCGCGCCCTTGGGCGCGAGGTGCTTGGCCGCGACGCCCGACATGGCGGCGGTGCGCAAAGCCGTCAGGATCGTCATCTCGGTCAGCAGCACCGGGTAGCCGTTCGACACGTCCGCCAGAAGGCCGAAGGCGGTCACGGTCTGCAGGCCCTCCTTCATGTTCTTCGGATGGCCGTTGACGTATTTGAAGCCGTACATTTCTCCGTCGGAGGTCGGCATCAGCTCGATCACGCCCACGGGGCTGTGCGAGGCCACGCGCGGGGTCTTGTCGAAGCTTTCCCAGCGGCGGAAATCGGCCTCGATCCGGTCGGCGATGCCGCGGATCATCGTCTCGAAGCCGAGGTGATGAATGAGCCCCATCATGTGATCGACGGAGACGAAGGGCACGAGGGCCTTGTCGGAGGGATCTTTCGCCATGGCGAACCTCAATACATGCGTTGCGTGGGACGGTCGAAGACCTTGCGGCCGAAGGCCGAGGCGGCCAGATCGACCATGAGCTGCGCGGTGCGGCCGCGTTCGTCGAGCATCGGGTTCAACTCCACCAGGTCGAGCGATGTCATCAGCCCGCTGTCGTTGAGCATCTCCATCACCAGATGCGCTTCGCGCACGGTGGCCCCGCCCGGCACGGTGGTGCCCACGGCGGGCGCCACGGCGGGATCGAGGAAATCGACGTCGAGCGAGACATGCAGCGCACCGCCTGCCTGCGCCACGTCGGCGAGGAAGGCGGCGAGGGGCCGGCGGATGCCGTCCTCGTCGATGGCGCGCATGTCGTAGCGGCGGACGCCCGTCCCTTCGATGGCGGCGCGTTCGGCCGCATCGACCGAGCGCAGGCCGATCATGCAGACGTTTTCCGGGCGCACCGGCGCGGTCACGGGCGGGAAGGCGTCGAAGCCGTCGCGCCCGGTGGCATATCCCACCGGCGTGCCGTGCAGGTTGCCGCTGCCGGTGGTCTGGGGCGTGTGGAAATCCGTATGGGCATCGAGCCAGAGGACGAATTGCGGACGGCCCGCCTCTACGGCGTGCCTCGCGACCCCGGTGACGGTGCCCATCGACAGCGCGTGATCGCCGCCCATGAAGATCGGCGTGCCGCGTGCCATGGCGGCCTCGGCCTCGCGGGCCAGCGCCTGCGTCCAGCCCACGGTTTCGGGCAGGGCGAAAAGGTGATCGTGCTCCGGCAGGTCCACCGCGTCGGGCGCGACATTGCCCAGATCCTCGACCCGGTGGCCGAGATCGCGCAGGGCGTCGGGCAGGCGGGCGGTGCGGTAGGCGTCAGGGCCCATCAGGCAGCCCGCGCGGCGCTTGCCCGAATCCATCGGCACACCGAGAAGAAGAATGGTCTTGTCGCTCATGGATCGGCCTCGCTTGTCTCTTGCGCCGTGATAACCGCCGGATCGGGCAGAAGTCACCTTGGCAAAATGGCCGATCCGAGGCAGTATTGATCGAAACGGACGGAGAGACTTGCGATATGGACGCGACCGATCAGGCCATCCTGTCCGCGCTCCGGCGCGATGCGCGGGCCTCCTATTCGGACCTTGCGCATTTGCTGGGCCTGTCCCGCACAACCGTGCGCGCCCGGGTCGAGAAGATGCGCGCCGAGGGGCATATCCTGGGCTTCACCGTCGTGCTGAAGGAAGACGCCGCGCGCGATCCGGTGCGCGCGATGATGATGATCGGGATCGAGGGGCGGGGGACCGACCGCATCCTGCGTCAGCTCTCGGGCCTGCCCGAAGTGCGCGCGCTGCACAGCACCAATGGCCGCTGGGACGTGATCGCGGAACTGGGGACGACCGATCTCGAACGGCTCGACGCGGTGCTGGGCCGGATCCGTGCCATGGGCGGCGTGACGACCAGCGAGACCTCGCTGCTGCTCTCGACCAAACGCAGCAGCTAGCGGCGTCAGCTCTTGCGGAACGCCGCGATCCAGAGCCCGGCGAGGATCAGCGACAGGATCGCGTTCCAGCCCGCCATGGAGATGCCCATGAGCTGCCAGGCGATCTCGTCGCAGCGCACCAGCGGCGCGCTCATGATCTGGTTCAGAAGATCGTCCGTGGACATCCCGCCGATATCGCCCGAGGTGCAGGTATCGGGGCCGGGCCACCATTCGCGCTCCACACCCGCGTGATAGGCGCCGATTCCGGCGGTCGTCAGCGCGGCCAGCGCACCGAGCGCGGGCAGAAGCCGGCCGGGCAGGGTCAGCGCCACAAGGCCGATGGCGATGGCGGCCAGATGCGGATAGCGCTGCCAGTAGCACAATTTGCAGGGCGGCAACTCGCCGATATACTGAAAGCCGAGCGCGCCCAGCATCAGCGCCAGCGATCCGCCGGCGGCCATAAGGATCAGGATGTTTCGCGTCATGGTCATAGCAGTCGCAACACCATGAAGCCGCCGATCAGCGCAACACAGAAAAGCGTGAAGACGAGCCCGAGCCGCCGCTCGATGAAGTCGCGGATCGGCGGGCCGAAGTAATAGAGCAGCCCCGCCACGATGAAGAAGCGTGCCGCGCGGGCCACGATCGAGGACAGGATGAAGGGCAGGATGGGCATCGCCGTCCAGCCCGACATGATGGTGATGACCTTGAACGGGAAGGGCGTGAGCCCCGCGACCAGCACCGCCCAGACGCCGTATTCGTTGAACTTGGTATTGAAGGCCTGCATGCTGTCGCCCTTGCCGAGCGCCTCCAGCACCGGCGCGCCGATGCTCTCGTAGAAGAAGGCCCCGATGGCATAGCCGAGCATCGCACCGGCAACCGACGACAGCGTGGCGACCAGCGCGATCAGCCAGGCCCGGCGGGGGGCGGCGAGGATCATCGGGATCATCATCACGTCGGGCGGGATCGGAAAGACCGAGCTTTCGATGAACGAGATGAAGGCCAGCGCCCAGAGCGCGCGGGGATGCTCGGCGAGCATCAGCGTCTTGTGGTACATTCCGCGCAGCATGAGGGGCGTCCTTTGTGATTGCCCCCTCTGAGCATGCAGGCCCGCCCGGGTCAAGAAACCCCGTTTTCGTCTGGACGAAGTGTTTCCGTCCCGCTATCCCCAAGCCGCGTGCCCGAGTGGCGGAATGGTAGACGCAGGGGATTCAAAATCCCCCGGTGGCAACACCTTGTCGGTTCGAGTCCGACCTCGGGTACCAATAATTTCAACAGGTTGCACGTTTTTTCCGCTTGGAGGATGTGGGAGTAGGCATGGCAGATCAAAAGTCGGCAATGCGGCGGTGCGAAACCAGGCCAACTGGTGGATCGTGGCAATAATCCAGTGGAAGACCGAGACCACCCTTCTTTGTGACGCCCTCCCGGACAAGAAATCCAGAGTTGCCATGGCTGCGCCGCCGTTAACGTCTCGGACTGGCTCTGATGATGCGACACTCCTCCTTTGCGGATGACCGCCGATTGAACCATTCACGTTGATGCCGACCGGGGGCACTTCATCATCAGCGGTTTCGCGCAAGTAGGCGCGGTTCTCGAGAGTTAATTCGGAAATCTCGATGACGGCTCGATAACGGTCCGCTGACGGCCCCATGTCAGATTGTATTTGTCCAGCCAATGAAGGCGGACGCCACAACTTGAAAAGGAGGACAAGTCATGTTTCACAAATTTGCAATCTCCGTCCTGGTTCTGGGGCTCGCAGGCCCGGCTGTCGCCAATGACGACTTTGCCCGCACGGTCGGTGTCGACCCCGGAAAATACACCACAAGCGAGCTCGTTCAGATCATGCTCTCGGACGACAAGGATACCGAGATGAAAATGATCGAGGTCCGGCGGCAGAAAGCCCGCGATGCCGCGGCTATTCTGAGTACGGCGTCTTCGACAAACTGATCGCTGTCTCGTGAGCCGGGGGGGATGTCTGCCCTCCCCGGCTGCGTACGACGGACGGCCCTCTATTTCTTGAATAACTTTTTGGCCAATTCCACATCGAAGAGTTGCTCCAGACCTTTCTCTGAGGGCTTCTTGCCGGGTGGGCGACCCGTCGACCGTCTGCTATCGGACGGAAGCAGACTCACCAACCCTGCGGCAATCGCCACCGCCGCCGAAGTTCCTGCAAATCGGCAGAACAGCGACGCGATTTCGTATTGCTCTTCATCTGGACCCGGTCGGTGTTCGTACGGGGACGGGTTGTAGCCGGCCCGGCCCGGAAGATCGGTCGTCACGATGTCGGCGAGCGGAAAATCTTCGCTGTTTTTTGGCACTCCCAATAGGTCATCTTCGATCTCCCACGGGTCGATACGAGTCCGTTCTCTATCGAATATCGGCACCTCGGTGCTGAGGGTCTTGATCATCCAGCCACCATGCCCGACGATTGTCGACTGGACTGGTGAATAGGTCAGGTCCTTGCCATCGGTACCACAAGCGCCGACCGCCCATGGTCCCGGTGCGTTTATCTCATTTATCTTGCCGTCGATCTTTCTGATGGTTTTGTCGTTGCATCGGCTGGCGGGATAGACGGGTTGATCAAGCGCGTCGTTTCCGGCTGCGCACAGAACGATGAAATTCAGGCAAAGGTCGGTCAGGGCGTCGTCGACGTCTTTCCAGGCGTCGGTCACAACCCCATCGGAATCCAGCGCTCCGTCCCATGAATCCGCGATGACCACGATGTCCGGTTCAATGAGTTTCGTATATTCGAGCGCGCCCAGAACCATCTCCGGGCTCGGATTTGCGGTGACCGAAACCGGTATGATCCTGCAAAAGGGATTGATGCCGCAATATGGCAGTTCGAGGTCCACGACCTGCGGCGTCTTGGCCATGTCTTTCGGCGTGAACATCGGGCGTCTCAATTTGACGCAGGCAGGTCGAGCCCCGATGAGACCAGCGACGGCTGTGCCATGCGCACCATATAGGCGGCTCGGAGGGACGAGCGGCACCCCCTTAGGCCGGTCTTCGTCCTTCTTGGACTCAATCCAGGCGGCCTCTTCCTTGATTGCTTCGTCTAATACCTTCTTGGAATTCTCTATCTTCGCCAAAAGGGCTTCTCGAGACACCATATTTTCGTCGGACAGGTTGTGCAAAACGAAAGCGCCGTTTCCACCTTGACTGAAATCGCGCATCAGTCCGATGTCGATTGCACCGGCCAAATTGGGGTGATCGTGGTCCACCGGCGTGTCGATGATTGCGATGCGGGTCGCTTTTTCATCCTTGTCCGCGTTGTCCCAAGGGTCGCCACTGTAATCCTTTAGGTCCTTCACAACACCAAGCATCGGCAGATGCCACAGGGCGTGGAACGCCGGCCGAAATCCCGTTCCCTCGGGCTGCGTGTCTGATTTTCTAGGCATCGGTCTCACCCCTCTCCCAGCCATTCACTGCGGACATCCCGGATCTGCTCTTGCAGGATTTTCTCGAACATCGGCGCGCAGAGCCGCGCGAGCGTCTGGCCCGCGGTGGTATCCGAGCGGATGTGCAGCCCCGCCCATTCGCGGTTCCGGGCGACCTCGCCAGCGGCACGATGGAGTGCCGGCACGCCGGGATGCTCGGGCACGGCGCGGGCAAAGACCTCGGCGATCAGGTAGGACTGAAAGGCGTGGTTCGACGGGTAGGACGAATAGACCGGGACCGGGATGAACGGCTCGAGCGTCGGGTCCAGCTGATGCGGACGTGGCGCGTTGAACCGTTCCTTGTAAAGCAGCCCGATCAGGCTCGCGAGCCACAGGATTGTCTGGAACATGATCGCGGTGGCACTGGCCGGAGAGGAGGCATTCGCTCCGAGAGGTAACATGTAGGCCGTCAGGTCATTGCTAGCCTCGATCTGGATACGGTCTCGGCGAAAAGCGTTTTCTGGCTCCCTCAGCTTGATCTGCAATTCGCGAAGTGCGCGCGTCTCGTCCAGCCGTTCCTTGACAGGCGGTGGGGGCGGCAGTTCGGACCGCCGGAAACGGTCCCATCTGTAGTCGTCGCGGCACTTGTACAGGCGCGTCAGTTCGCGCCACGGGACCTCGATCACCGGCCAGTCCAGCCCGGCGCCAGCCGCGCCATTGCCTCCCAGGAAGGCGCTCTTGTGTAGACCCTTGTGCAGGGCCTTGTGAAGCCGTTTATGCAGGCTCTTGTGAAGCGCCTTATGCAGGAAGCCGCCGCCGACACTTGAGCTGGGGCCGAGACTTTGGGACGTGTCTCGTGCGTTGCTTGTGATATCTGCGAGCTTGGCCAAAATTTCCCGCAGTCGATCGTCGCGTAATATCCCCCGCTCATCAAATTCAGTACTGAACTCTTGAATGACGTCCTCGATGTGAACGAGAACCTGCCGATCGATGCCAACGAGAGCCTCCGGATGGATGCCAGGGCATGGCTCCTGTTTCTCGACGCTTATTCGCGTCCCGGCCACCTCGAGTCGCGCGCGTTGCAAAATGCGCCGGACGTGGTCAGCTCCCGACTTATCTGAGAATAACGTGTCGATCTCGTCCGCCATGTACTTCTCTCCCTGTTTCTTAAATGAACCCGTTGTTCTGAAATGAGCGCGACAATGTCTGTCCGATCTCTCCTGGCGATCGACGCACCATGCTCTCGAGCCAGCCACCCATGTCGTAGTTGGGCCTGAGGCGCAGGATCCGCGAATGCATGATCTCGGCATCCTTGGCATTTCCGGCCAACGCGAAACCCGCCATGGCATAGCGCAGCGCCCCGACGAAGCGCGGTTTCCGCAACAGCGCCCGGTTCGCGAAATGCAGCGAGTTGCGATAATCGCCTTTCGCCATGTAAAGCATGGACCCGGTCACATCGTAGGTGTAGCGCCATGGGCTACCCACACCGACACGCTGGCACTGGAGAAATGCTTCCTCTGCCCCTTTGAGGTCGCCGAGAGACATGCGCAGCACGGCGATGTGATCGAGGTTTAGTGACAATGTCGGCGACCGCTCAAGAGAGGCATCGAGGAATGCCTTGGCGAGGTCGTTGTCGCCCAAGAGCATATGCGCACAATAGCCTGCGAGCGATTGCCAGAGCGGCAACATCGGGCTCGACTGCGGAACGCTGGCGACGAGATCGCATAGCTGCTCTCGAGTGATCCTCCGGGCGACTTCCACGCCTTCATTCTCTTTGAAGACCTGGGCGAAATGGCCAATGCACGAAATCGACTCCGGTGCGCCCGCTTCGCACATCCGCGCGATCTGAGTTTCGGTTCGCCGAATGGCATCGGTATCGAGCGAAAAGAGGGCCGTGAGTGCTGTCCACGGAAAGAGGTCCGGCAAATCCAGCGATATCATGCTGGCCGACAAGTGCTCGAGCATGCTCTCGGCTGAGGAAGCCGCAATTTCATCGGTGTGTTCCGGCACGATTGCGGTCGGGTCGCTTATCCACACGAGGCGAGAGGCCGCGTCCCTCAACCGCAGCGTCAGCATCAACTTGCGCCCCCGGCGCTCGACGAGCGGTTCGAGTAGGTGGGTCGGCCCCGTCCCTGTCTTGAGGGGCAGCGGCGCTACCGGCTCTTCGCATCCGCGCAAGTCATGCAAGGTTAGCCAGGATACGCCCATTGTGAAGCGCGCCAAGGCGTCTATGACAGATTGGACGCGCAGGCTTTCAGCGGCTGAAAGCGGCGCATGAAGAGCGGGTAGCAGGCCAAGCGCCAATGGTCTCGAAGATGTCGAGAGCGCGATATCGGGTGCAGAAAGTCTTGAAACTGAAGCTTTGCGAAATCCGGAGTGGTCTTCCTGATCCTGGGCATTCTCAGGTTCTGTCTCGAGGTTTTCCGAAACGCCACGACGAACGCGCATGTCGCGAAGCCACTCTTCGAACCCGTCGCAGGAGTTCAGTTCCAAGTCTATTCCTTCAAGGAATTCACCGCTGTCGTTGGATGCTGGGCGCACGTGGATCTTGCCGGGTTTCAGCCAAACGGCACTGCGATCCGCCTGCAGTGCGTCGCCGCCCAAAGGCGCAAGATCCCGTCGCAACATATTTAAAGCCGTGCGAAGATTGGCGGAAGCGCGTTTGCGATCAATTCCGCCCCAGAACATCTCTGAGAGACTTCGCCGAGGCTTGGACTGGTTGGGAGAAAGAAGGACGACCGCAAGGATAGCCTGACGGAGTGGACTGCTTGGTGTGGCGTCAATGCCTTCCGGGGAAACAATTCTGACCACACCGTCGAGCACCGCAACCGCACCGGATGCGGCGCGCTCGTCCTTGTTTTGCATAAGGATGTCGGCCGACGGTCCGGTCACATGTTATCGCTCCGAAAAATAACTCTTACTTGCAAAAGCTTGCGCGAAGTCTGGAAAAAGGGACTGCAGGACTTTACCATGTTCCAGTACATCGACAAAACACTAAAGCCATTCAGCGAAACGACGGAATATTGACACCGTTCTTGGTTTTCCCATAGCTCCTTAAATGAAAGCAAATTGAGTGGCGTTTTGGGATAGTGCCAAGCATTACGCCAGACATGATTTGATGATGATGTGTTCGTCTTCATTTGCGGAACACCGCCGACCCACCTTGGCACACAGATGCCGTCGGGGGGCGGTCACATCATCAAAGCCTCTTGTAGATGGCTTGCTCTTTGGTGTGTCGAATGCTCAAGCAAATCGTAGAATAATGGGCGCTTAATGCGCGAAGACAGTTGTGTAAAGCTCACACGATAGCAAAAATTTTGACTCCCACGTGACAGGGTGGAACTGCTCGTTTATGTGGGAGCGATGAATCATAAGGCATTGATTTATAGTAATTTCGTTAAGATTCAAAATCCCCCGGTGGCAGCACCTTGTCGGTTCGAGTCCGACCTCGGGTACCAATCCTTTCAACGACTTGCGTCTCGGAATGGCTGGGCGTCTCTTGCGAGTTCTCGCTGACCGCCACGGGCGTCTTCCGTTGGGGTCCGCGGGTCACGTATCGACAAGCTCGGTGATCGAAATACGATGCTCGGGCGCGCTATGCCACCGACCTCATCTCATGCCCGCGACGCAGAGCCGCCGGTGCCGCGCCGCTCTTCGCTGACTTTGGATTAGTGAGGATCCGCTCCTGAGTGACGTGGCATTTCTTCACGCCCTCCGCCCGCTGTGTCGGGACGAACACGTATGCGCGTGAAATGCGGAGACGGGACTCAGATGACCTGCTGCGTCTCGGATAGGGTGACGAAATAGTGTGTTTATTCATGCCATTGACTGTGGTCTGTACCGCGCGAGACTTTCGTGCGCGCTGCACGACAACCCGTTGAAAAGAAGTTGAACTTTGAAAAGACGTCTATTCCTTGGATTGCTTGGCACCAGCGCTTTCGCAGGCGCGGCGCCGCTCGCAGCCGACCCGGGCGACCTGGCACGTTCCTGGGCGTCTTGGGCCGCGCGCTTTCTGCAGCCCGATGGCCGGGTCGTCGACCCCGAGCAGGGCGGCGTCAGCCATTCCGAGGGTCAGGCTTATGCGCTCCTGTCGGCACAGGCGGCCGGGGATCGAGAGGCGTTCGAGCGGATCGAGAGGTGGACGCGTGAGCACCTGTTGGTCCGAGACGATGCCCTCATGGCGTGGCGCTGGACGCCCGGATCGGGTGTCGTGGGTGAGGACTGGCACAATGCGACCGACGGTGACCTGTTCCGCGCCTGGGCGCTTTTAAGAGCGGCACGCGACTCGGGATGGGACATCCCTGCCGAGCGTTACACCCCCATCGTCGCGGATCTGTCCGCCCTTTGCCTCTGGCCCGATCCGCGCGACCCCGCGCAATTGCTGCTGCGCCCCGGGGCGGAGGCTTTCGCAACCGCGGACAGGGTGCTCATCAACCCGTCCTACATCATGCCCCGTGCCCTGAGGGACCTCGGGCATGCGACGGGGGACGACCGGCTCATCGGTGCCGCCGATCATGGCGTCGCATGCCTGTCCGAGCTTGCCGGGATCGGGCTCCTGCCGGACTGGATCGACGTAACGTCCGAAGGCTACGGCGATCCGACGAACCACGATCTGCGTTCGGCCTATGATGCGCTGCGCATTCCGCTTTACCTCGCCTGGTCGGGTCACCGGGATCACGCTGCCGTCAGGCTTGCGCGGGCGAAACTCGCGCCTCAGGGTATGTCGGGCGGCGTCGCGGTCGCACGGGATGACACGGGTCAGGTGGTCAGCCGGAGCGACCTGCCGGGCTATCTGGCGTTGAGGGCGTTCCTTGAGTGCAAGGACTTGCCGCCTGTCGAAAGCTCCGTGCCGGGGCCCTACTATCCGGCGGTTCTCCACCTACTTGCCACTGTGGCAAAGTGGGAAGTTGCGTAACGCGCCGGGACCAAGGCAAGTCTGGGTCCGGCGCTGTAAACTGGTTTTTCATCGAGTTCGTTTCTTAAGGCGCGCAATCCCCCGCGCTGTTGTCGCATGAACATGAGACAGGATAGATGAATATATTTCGACTTCTCACCGGCGTCATCATCGTCGCGGTTGCGCTTTGGATCATCATTGGCGAACAGATGTCCGGGGCGAGCGCCAATGCCGTCGTTAACGCGCGAGTCTCGACGCTACGCGCTGATGTGGCCGGGACGCTAAGCTTGCCGGACCGCGCGCTCGGGTCTCTGGTGCGCGAGGGGGAGGTCCTGGCGTCCATCGACGATCCCCTCGTGGACAACACCCGTCTCAACGATCTGCGCATGGAGCGCGCCTTCGCGGTCGCGCAGATCGCCAGCGCCAACGCGCTAGCGGAGGCGAGCCGGGATATTCGCGCCTCGCTCGTTGAGCGCACGGAGATTTACCGGACGGAGCGCCTGGCCGAGTTGCGCACACGGCTCGACCATGCCCGGCGGCGTCTCGAAATCCTAGAAGGCGGCGACATCCCCGACGACGAAGAACAAATCCTCATCGACGGGTTCGATGAGGATTTGGCCCGCTTGCCCTTTGAGCCCTTGCGGTCGGAGCTTGCGCTCGATCATGCCCGGGAACGCGTCGCGGTGCTCGAGATCGCGGTGCGCGCCGCCGAGCAGGACGTCTTCCTGGGCGATGGCTACAACGATGCGCCGAACGCCGAGCAACGGGCGGTCGAACTGGACAGCCAGATCGCGGCCTATGAAACCGAGAAGGCCCTGGCCGAAAGACGGCTGGCGGCCATCGACATGCGCCTTGAACGCGAACGGGTTCGCGTCACCGTTCTGGCCGGCGGCGTCATCGCCTCCCCGGTCAATGGCCGCTACTGGGAGGTCTTGCAGCCCGATGGCGTCGCGGTGCAGCGGGGCGATCCGATCCTCCGCATGCTCGATTGCGATTCGACCTTCGTGACGCTCTCGGTGACCGAACGGGTGTATAACGGCCTTCAGGTCGGGCAGGCGGCGTCGTTCCGGATGGACGGTGACGGACGGATCTTCGACGCGATCATCGCGCGGCTCGCGGGCAGCGGCGCGGCGACCATCTATCGCAACATCGCCGTCGCCCCGTCGCAGCAGCATCTCGAACGCTACGATGTCGCGATCCTCGTTCCCGAACTGAACGCCGATCCCGATCTTGGCTGCGCCGTCGGCAGGACGGGCCGCGCCTTCTTCGATGACCGCCCGCTTGACGGTCTGCGCGAGGCCCTGAACTGAGATGACCGCGTTTCCGCATTTGAGCGAACTTGCCTCGGCCTATGTGCAGGTGATGCTGGCCGCGGGCGTGGGTGTACTCTTGCCCTTCATCTTCGACCGCACCCGGGCGTCGCACCGCATCACGCTGTTCGTCGTCGCGTTCGTGCTGGCCTTGCGATACGCGCATTGGCGCGCGACCGAGACATTGGCCCCCGCGGGCTGGACCGTGGATTACCTTGCCAGCGGTTCGTTGTTCTTGCTTGAGATGCTGGCGCTGGTCGGCTCGCTCAGTGCGTTCGTCATCCTGTCGAGGTTGCGCGAGCGCAGCGGCGAGGCCGACGCGCATATGGGCTGGTGGGGGGCGGACGAGCCGCGCGTTGCGATCCTGATCGCCACCTATAACGAAGAGCTCGAGGTGCTCGAGCGGACGATCATCGGCGCGAAGTCCCTCCAATATGCGAACAAGGAGGTGCTGGTCCTCGATGACGGCCGTCGCGACTGGCTGCGCGATTACTGCGCCGAAAAGGACGTGCGCTACATGCGGCGGCCGGACAACAAGGGCTCGAAGGCCGGGAACATCAACCATGCCCTCGCGCGCTTGGCAGAGGATCCGGTGACGCCCGATTTCGTCGCCGTGCTCGACGCCGATTTCGTGCCGCATCGCGGGTTCATTTCCCGCACGCTGGCCCTTTTTCACGACCCCGAAGTGGGGCTGGTGCAGACCCCGCAGCATTTCTTCAATGCCGATCCCATCCAGCACAATCTCGGGATCGCGCGGTCCTATCCGGACGAGCAGCGCTTCTTCTTCGACCACATGCAGCCATCCCGCGATGCCTGGGGCATCGCGTTCTGCTGCGGAACGTCCTCGGTCTGCCGCTGGCAGGCCCTGCAGGATCTCGGCGGTCTTCCGACCGACAGCGTGACCGAGGATTTCATGCTGACGCTGGCCTTGCAGAATATCGGCTGGCGGTCGGTCTATCTCACCGAGCCTTTGACCGAAGGGCTCGCGCCCGAAGGGCTGAAGGAATACGTCACGCAACGCGCGCGCTGGTGCCTCGGCCTGATGCAGATCGCGCGGTCCCCTCTGGGCCCGTTCGCCAGGAACAACCTGCGCCTGCGGGATCGCTGGAGCGTCGTGGATTCCGTCTTCTACTGGATGACGACCTTCCCGTTTCGGCTCGCGGCCATCTGTTTCCCGCTGCTCTACTGGTTCTTCAACATCACCGTGGTCGATGCGCGGCTGCCGGATGTGATCTCCTATTTCGGCACGTATTACCTGTGGATCCTGGTGGTTCTGAACCTTCTGAGCCGCGGAATGGTCGTGCCGATCCTGAACGACGTCAGCCAGCTCATCGGGGCCATCCCGATCAGCCGCGCCGCGTTCAACGGACTGTTGCGTCCCAACGGCCACCCGTTCTCGGTCACGGCCAAAGGCGGCGATCGCTCGCGCATCGTGGTGCAGTGGGGGATGATGGCGCCCTTCGCGATCCTGCTCGTGCTCACGCTTGTCGGTCTGACCATCGGCATCGCTTCGGACGCCTTCGCCTTCAACGATGCGGGGGACGGCAAATGGGTCGTGCTGTTCTGGACGATCTACAACGTGTTCGTGCTGAGCATCACCGTGATCGCCTGTTTCGAATTGCCCCGCCGGGAGCGGCACGTGGCAGATGCGCCGGAGCCCGCGCATTTCTTGGTCGATGGCCGGAACCTCGAGGTGTGGCTGACCTCGATGACCGCGGATACGGTGCGCATCCGGGGTGGCCATTACCCGCCGGAGACGCGCGGCACGCTCGACATCGAGAATGTGGGCCCGGTAGAGGCCTACGTGATTTCCGAAACGACGGACGGTGCCCGGCTACAGCTCTTGCCGGACGACGAACAGCGCGAGGCGCTCTTTGTCCGCTTCTACACGGAAGGCGCCGCCCCGGGCGTGGCCCAGGTACGGGGGGCGGCGATCCTGTCCGATCTTGCCCGAAGGTTCTCGTTCAGTTCCGGCGGTCATTGACCCTGAGCTTCTGAAGCCGTGCCAGCGCGGCCGAGATCTGCGCGGCTTCGCGCGTGGCGCGGTATTCCGGCGGATAGGCGGGCGCACCGTCTGCGATCTTCTGGGAGACGCTTCCGAGGCTACTGAACGGACGCGCGAAGAAGATCACGAAGAGGCTCGTGAAGAGCACGAGGATGGACACAAGGCCGATCCCGGTCACGAGGATTGTGCCCCGCAGATCGGCGATCGTGGGTTGAAACGCGGCCGCCGGGATGCGGCCCACCAGACGCCAGCCCAAGCTTGGCAGGTCGCCGTATCCCACGCTGGAGACGAGGGACGAAAAGTAATCCTCGCCGTCGGGCCAGGTCTCGCGGCCCGAGCTCTGGTCCCCGGCACGGGCGGTTCGCAGGATCTCGAGCTCGGCCGGAGTGGGGCGTCCGCCGTCCGACGCCACGATCACTTCGCCATTGGCGCTGATGAGGTAGGCGTCGATCCCGAGGATGCGCGCGGTTTCGGTCACGGCACGCTCGGCCCAGCCGAAGCTGATATGCATCGCGACGACACCGACGATGTCGCCTTCGGCGTCCCGGACCGGACGGGCCAAATCGAGCAGACGCAGCGGGTCCTCTTGCACAGTCCCACGGTCCCGTCGCGCCAGCAGCAGCGGTTCGTGAACGTCGCGCGCGAAACCGCCGCGGATGCCGTTTCGAAACCACGCGCGATCGCTCACGTTCTCGCCCACGAAGTCGCCGCCCGATCCGGCCTTCACGATGCCGTTCGTTCCCGCGTAGCCAACCCAGGACACGCGTTGGCCATCGCCTTGCACGCCTTCCATGAGCCCCCGAAGGCCCTCTTCGGACGTGCCGGGAATATCCATCGCGAGCTGTTCGAGATCGATCCAATCGTCGTGCAGCGATTTGGCGAAGATTTCCGCGACCGCATCCGACCGGACCCGCACCGCGCCGTCGAGCGCCGTGTCGAGTAATCGGTCCGACCGCGGAAAGAACAGCAGCGCCGATCCGATCAGGATCGACAGCGCCGTGACGATCACGAAGGCATAGGTCGCGCCTGCCAGAGTCAGTTTTGGCAGCACCGCGCGGGGGTCTTTTCGCTGGCGTTTCCGGCTGTCTGTCATCAGAACGTATTCACCGAAAAGCCGAAAAACGCCTCTTCGGCAACGAAGCGGTAGCCCAGCCGCAGGCTTCCGGGACCGCCGCCGATCCGCTGGTTCAAGGCCAGCGTCGTCTCGTCGTAGGTGTCGCTGAAGCCGCGGGACACCTCGAACGAGAAACCGCTGGCGCCGAGGCTGGTCTGTACGAGACCGAACCAGGCGTTCTCTATCGAGTTGAATTCGCCGAGCAGGTAGACGGCGCCGAACGAGGTCGGTGTGTAGCGGTCGAGGACCAGCTTGATCCCGGCCTGCGGATCGTCGAACCCGTCTCCGTCGTCCCGGGAGATGCTGATCGCGGGGCCCGCCTTCAGCGTCGCGAAATCTCGGATCGGAAAGGCGTAGACCAGGCTTGTTCCGGCCAGCGCACCGCCGTCGTAATCGTTGTAGCTCGCCCCGAAACTGAGCCGTCCGCGGGTGACCGTGGCAACCGCGTCAAACGCCGAGAACGACCGGTCGGCCTGCAGAAAGGTCCCATCTGCCCCGGCGGGGCGCGCGATCATCGCCAGCATCGCGCAAAGGAGACCGGCCACGGCGCGTCGACCGCGTGAGCAGGTGCGCCGGATCAAGCGTATGAATTCACCGTCGAGCGACATGCCGGACAGGTAGGACGAATAACGCAAATCAAAGCCCTCATGCGGAGCGTCTCTTCAACAAGTAGGGAGCGCAGCACTCATTAAAAAATCATGACGGCGGGTCGCCGCAAACATGCGCTGCAGGTTCACAACTGGCACAATACCGGCTGTTCGTCCATCTGCCCGGTGCCATTCGGCCCCGATTCCGGGAGGGTTCGATGCAGGTTGAGGCAAGACTGGGCTGGGGTGGGACGCGACGGAGCGCGATCTGGTTCAGCGGACCCACCCGGCCGGACGCCAAGGCCCGGCTACCGGCAGGCCTCAGGTGCGTGGTCGGCGCCAAAACAATCGGCTTTGATCGAGTCCCGAGTCGACCTGACGGGGGCATCAGGTCGACTTGAGCCCCGGCCGATCAAACCCGTTCCAGATCGTCCCCCGCCGTCACGCCGCTGATGAGCTGGTAGGACAGCAGGTCCGGGATGTCGTGCGGCGAGCGGACCAGCGGGCGGGTCGCGCCGCGCAGGCCCTTGCGGCGCGTCGCCTCGCGGCGCTCGATCTCGTGGGCGGTGTCCAGATCGACGAAGGAGAAGGTGATCGTGGCCCCCGCCTGCGCCTGCGCCACGCGCGGCAGGTCAGCGGGCAGGACCGATCCGATGCGGGGATAGCCGCCGGTGGTCTGGCTTTCGGCCAGCAGCACGAAGGGCGTGCCGTCGCCGGTGACCTGGATATCGCCGGGCACGATGATCTCCGAGAGGACCGACAGGCCCGCCTCGCTCTCGAAACCTTTGCCATCGGGCATCATCCGCACACCCATCCGGTTGCCGCGGGCATCGCGGGTAAAGCGCGTGGCTTCGAACCGGGCGCGTTCCTCGGGGGCGAAGAAGTCGGTCTGCAGGCTGGCGACGATCCGCACCGCGCCGCCCTCGAAGCGCGCCTCGGGATCGAAAGTCATGCCCACGCGCTCGCCCTTGTCGGGGCCCACGGGCAGCACGTCGCCCGGCTCGAGCGCAGCGCCGAGCCCCGCGGCCAGATGGGCCGATTGCGCGCCCAGCCGCTCCTCGCAGGCCAGCCCGCCGCCGACGCTCAGATAGCCGTAGCTGCCGCGCTCCACCGCGCCGATCGAGAGCCGCGCCCCCGCAGGCAGAAGGTGGCTCGCGTTCCACACCACGCGCGCGCCGTCGATGCTGGCGCGCATCGGCGCGCCGGTCAGGGCGATGCGCATGTCCTCCGAGGCCTCGAACTCGGCCCCCATCCCGGCCATCTCGAGCGCGGGCAGAACCGGCTGAGCCAGCAGCGCCGCCCCTTCCTCGAGGGCGAGCCGATCCGCCGCGCCGCCGCGCGACAGGCCGAAGGCCAGGTAGCCCGAGCGCCCCATATCCTGCACCGAAAGGCCCGGACCCGCGCGATGAACGATCAGCGACCGGCTCATGTCAGCTCCTCCGACGTGGCGCCGCCATCGGGGCCGTTTTGCTGCAGCTTCTCGAACGCCGCGCGGTCGACCGGATCGAACTGAACCTCGTCGCCGGGCCGCAGCACGAAGGGCGTGTCGCTGTCGGGCCGGAAGAGCTTCACCGCCGTCTGCCCGATATGCCGCCAGCCCGTGGGGGTCGTGACCGAGAAGAGCACAAGCTGGCGGACCGCGACCACCAGCGCGCCCACCGGCACCTTGTCGGTCAGCTGGCTTTGCCGCGGGATGTCCCAGGCCTCTGGCAGGGCGCCGAGATAGGGCTGGCCGGGTGCGAAGCCGATGGTCTGGACGCGCACCCGCGTTTCGGAGATGGAGCGGATCGCCTCCTCGGCCGTCATCCCGGCCGCCTTCGCGGCTTCCTCGAGCTGCGGTGCGAGGTCGGTGCCGTAAAGCGTCGGGATACGCCAGAAGCGGCGTCCCTCGGGCAGGGGCTCGGCATACCAGTCGCGGTCGCCGAGCAGGTCCGCCACGCCCGCGCGGATCGCCGCGGGATCGCCAGCGATCGGATCGTAGCGCAGATAGGTGGAGACGAGCGAGGTCGAGGTCTCCTCGATCCCCTCGGGCCCCTGGCGGTCGAGCGCGCCGCGAAAGGCCAGCGCCGCGCGGTTCGCCGCCTCGCTCAGCCGGTCGCCGAAGCTGACCAGCAGCCCGTCCACGCCGACCGAGCGGATCTTCGGCCAATCGTCTGCGGCAGCCTCGCTCATTGCAGCGCGTCCGGCAGCCAGAGCGCGATCTGCGGGAAGGCGATGAGCGCCATCGCCATCGCGAGCATCGCGATGATGTAGGGGATGGTGCCCAGCATCACGTCCGACATCGGCCCCGATTTCCGCGCACCCTGCACCACGTAGAGGTTCAGGCCCACCGGCGGGGTGATGAGCGCCATCTCGATCAGCACAATCATCAGGATGCCGAACCAGATCGGGTCGAAGCCCATCTCGACCACCAGCGGTACGATAATCGGGATCGTCACGACCATCAGCGACAGCGTCTCGATGAAGAACCCGAGCACGATGTAGATCAGCACGATCACGAAGATCGTCATCAGCGGCGTGAGGCCGAGGCCTGCGAGGAAGTCCTGCAACTCGCGCCCGATGCCCGCCGAGGCCAGCGTGAAGTTCAGGAAGGAGGCGCCGATCACGACGAGCATGATCATCGAGGTGATCTTGACCGTGCCGAGGATCGAGTCCTTGAACATCTGCAGCGACACGCCCCCGAAGGCGGCGGCGATGACGATGGCACCCGCGACCCCAACGGCGGCGGCCTCGGTGGGGGTGGCCCAGCCCTTGTAGATCGTGCCGATGATGACGGTGAAGAGCAGGATGATCGGAATGAGCTCCAGCAGCGCTTTCAGCATCTGCGCCAGCGGGAAGATCCGGCGTTCGCCCCCGAGGCCCGGACGGATCATGCACAGGATCATGGTGATCACCACGAAGGCCAGCGCGAGCCCGATGCCCGGCACGAGGCCCGCAAGAAAGAGCCGCGGGATCGAGGTCTGCGTGAGAAAGCCGTAGACGATGAGGTTGATCGAGGGCGGGATCATGATCCCCAGCGTGCCGCCCGCGGCGATGGCGCCCGAGAAGAGCTTGGGGTCGTAGCCCAGCTTCTCGGCCTGCGGCATGGCGACCGTGGCCACGGTGGCGGCGGTGGCGACCGACGAGCCTGAGGTCGCCGAGAACATCGTCGCGGTGGCGATGTTGGCATGGACGAGCCCGCCCGGCATCCAGCTCACCCAGCGGTCGAGCGCGGCATAGGTGCGCGTCGCCAGCCCAGAGCGCACCAGCACCTCGCCCAAAAGCACGAAGAACGGAATGGCGATGAGCGTGGCGTTGTTCGACGTGGACCAGACGAGGTTGCCGAGCCCCTTGACCAGCGGGAAGGGCGAGAAGAACTGGTCGATGCCGAAGCCCAGCAGGAACAGCACGATGCCGACCGGGATCGACAGGCACAGAAGGCCCAGAAGGCCCGCGGAGATATAGGTAATCATTTCAGTTGATCCGCTTCGCCGAAGGTTCCGATGGCCGCGTCGGTTGCGTCGTACTTGCCTTTCATCACCAGCGATGCGGCGGCGAAAAGCGTGATCCAGGAGGCCAGCGCGAACCACACCCAGCCGAGGAACCACGGCATCTGCACGAGGGCCAGTGGCGTTTCGAGATTGGTGTTGGCGCGCGATCCGTTGGAGATCGAGCGCGAGACCACCGGCCAGGCCTGCAGCGCGATGAGGCTGATCGTGCCCGACAGGACCAGCATGGAGAAGAGATCGAAAAGGGCGCGGCCCCGGGCCTGGACCCGGGATCGCAGGATGTCGATGCGGACATGGCCCAGTTCAGTGAGCGTATAGGCCATGCCCCAGGCCGTCGCGATGGCCATCACGTAGCCCGAGACCTCGTCGGTCCCGCCCAGCGTGGACCCCATCCGGCGCAGAATGATATCGGCCAGCACGAAGGCGACGCAGGCAAACAGCAGGATCCCGATCAGGATCGCCAGGATGCCGTTCGCGGCGCGCAGCCGATGTAGAATTGTCTCCGCCATGGGATGGGGCCTCGCTTTGGGAACGTCCGGGATCAGTTGACGGGGATGCTCACGCCGACGGCGGCGCCGACGCTGTCATTCCAGCGCTGCGCCCAGTCGTCGCCTGCGCGCTCGGCCCATTCGGGCAGCACTTCGGCGACCAGCACGTCGCGCGCCCGCTCGAAATCGGCATCCGACACCTCGACGAGGGTCATGTCGCGCGCCTCGCCCGCGGGGCACTCGCCGTTGCCCGTGAGGCAGGCGATGTCGTTGACCAGCGCGTCCTGCGCGACGGCCCAGGCGGGATCCTCGAACTCGGTCTTGGCCTGCTCGGTCAAGAGCGCCTTGTGCTCGTCCGAGAGGCTGTTCCACTTGTCGAGGTTGACCGCCGTCACGACGCTGTCCCAGCCACCGAGCGGAATGGGCAGAAGATGGGTGGACACCTCCCACCAGCCGGCGGAATAGCCCGAACCGGCCCCGGTCACGGCGCAATCGACGACGCCTTTCTGCAGCGCGCCCGGCACTTCGGAGAAGGAGACGTTCACGCCCTCGGCGCCCAGCGCCTCGAGGAATTTCGCGGTCATCCGGCCCGAGGCGCGCACCTTCTTGCCCTCGAGATCGGCGAGGTTGGTGACCTCAGCATTGCAGAAGACGACCTGCGGCGGGTAGGGCGCGATGGCTAGGACGTGGCTGTTGAAGCGGTCGTGGTAGATGTCCAGCACCATCGGGCGGGCGGCATCGACCATGGCCTTGGCCTCGTCGGCGGTCAGCGCCACGAGCGGCACGTCGAGGCCCTCGAGCTCCGGCGCGTCGGCCACGGCGTAATCGGCTACGGTCATGCCCACGTCGTACACGCCGTCGCCCAAAAGGCGGTAGACGTCGCCGACGCCGAGGTTCATCTGGTCATGCGTGGTCAGCGCCACCTCGATCTCGCCATTCGACGCGGCGGGCACGGTCTCGGTCCAGAACGGCGCTTCGTACTGCTTGTGCAGCGGCAGGCCCGACCAGGAACCCACGACCGACAGGTTTTCAGCCATGGCCGGGGTCGCGAGCGCGGTGGTGGCCGCGAGGAAGCTCAGAGTGCGTTTCATGTCATTCTCCTTGTTGGGTGATGTTGGTCTGATTGTTGTTGTTTTCGGTATTGCCCGGACCGCTCAGGCGGCCCTGGGGTTGCGCACCGGGACTTCGGCGTCCTCGGCGATATCGGTGATCAGCATGTGACCGGGCTTGTGCGTGATGCACAGCGGGATGCCCGCGCGCTCGATCGCCACCTGCGGGGTGACGCCGCAGGCCCAGAAGACCGGGATCTTGTCCTCTTCGATCTCGCAGGGATCGCCCCATTCCGGGGCACCCAGATCGGTGATGCCGATCTTTTCCGGATCGCCCCAATGCAGCGGCGCGCCATGGGCCAGCGGGAAGCGGCGCGAGATGGCGATCACCTCGTCCAGCCGCTCGGGCGCGATGAAGCGCAGCGACACCACGGTCTTGCCCGAGAACGGCCCCGCGGGCACGGTTTCGATGTTGGAGCGGAACATCGGCACGGTGGTGTCGTGATCGATATGCCATTGCGGGATGCCCGCCTCTTCGAGGGCGCGCTCGAAGGTGAAGGAACAGCCCAGCGCGAAGGCCACGAGGTCGTCCGTCCAGATATCCGTGATGTCCTCGCGGCTGCCCGTGAGCTTGCCATTCTCGTAGATATTGTAGGCCGGCACGTCGGTGCGGATGTCGATATCGGCGCCCAGCGTGACCATCATCGGGTTGCCGGTATCCGACACGCCCACCAGCGGGCAGGGCTTCGGATTGCGCTGGCAGAAGCGCATGAAGTCCAGCGCGAAGGCCTCGGGCATGATGGCGAGGTTGGTCTGCAGGAAGCCGGGGCCGAGGCCCGCGGTGTGCTTGGCGTAATGCCCGGCGCGAATCTCGCGGCGCAGGCTCGGCAGGTCGCTGCGGCGCAGCTCTTGATAGGTTGCGGTCAAGATCGTCCCCCTTACTCAAGGTCAGCGTGACGGGAAGCTGCAATAAAATCAAATCGAATAATATTCTCACTACCGATCAGAAATTTTGATCGGCGTAGCGCTGCGCCACCTCCAGGGCCAGATGCGCCGCGGTCTCGACCACATGGCTTTTCGGAGAGCCGCGATAGGAGGCGGTGAAGGACAGCGGCGCCGGGGTCCAGCCCGGATCGAACTCGCGGATCGTGCCCGCCGCGACATGGGGACGGCCCAGGGCGCGGGGCAGGGCGGCGACGCCGAGATCGGCCTCCACCAGCCGGAAACAGGCCGAAAGCGACGAGGACGGAAACAGCGACACGTCCGGGCCGACCCGCTCGAACAGCATGTCGCGCAATTCCCGGAACGGGCGGGTGTTGCGCGCATAGGTCAGGATCGGGCGGCGCAGATAGGCGGCGGGGTCGGGCAGGGCCTTGGCCTCGGCCGAGACGTACCAGGTCATCTCGAAGCCCGGCAGCGCCACGTTGTCGATGGAATATTCCGAGATCGGCCCGAGCAGGATGGCGAGGTCCAGCTCCTGCGCCAGCAGCGCCTCGCGCAGATCGTTCGAGATATCGACGCCGAACTCGATTTCGAGGTTGGGATAGCGCGCATGCAGACCGGCGATCAGATCGGGCAGCCAGCATTGCGCGATGGTCTCGGAGACGCCGAGGCGCAGACGCTTGTCGACGCCGCCCGGGTCGATCACGTCGCGCTCCACCATCTCCGTCAGTTGCTCGAACTTCTCGGCATAGGTCACCAGCAACTCGCCGCGCTTGGTCAGCCGCATGCCGCCACCGGCGCGGTCGAAAAGCTGCGCCGCGAGCGTCTCTTCCAGCGCCTTGATCCGCGCCGTCACCGCGGGCTGGGTGAGGTTGAGCGCCGACGCCGCCTTGCGCACGCCGCCAAGCCGCACGACGCCGAGGAAGGTCTTCAGCTGCTCGAGGTTGATTCTGCTCATCCTGCCAGAATGGCAGTCCCGAGGGTGATGAACAGAGGCCATGGGCGTCACGGGGCTGCCAGGGCCCATGCCGGTCGAATTGTGGCGAAAATCGGGCAGTCCGGGCGCGGTTCCGGCGGCGAATTGCGGCAGATTGTGGCGGGACAGGGCGTGCGATTCGGGCGGGATTCGCGGCCTTGACCCACCGCTCGGGCACCAATTCGACGCCGATTGCGAGATTGGTTCTCGCCATCGAACAACCGCCGGCGGCAGTGCGGCGGCAATGTGGCAAAGCGCGCGCCGCCGCCACATTCCGCAAGTTTTGTGCCATTTCGGGAAACAATGCCGCATCAAGTGGGGCCGATTCGACGGTTTTTCGCGAAAAAGGCGCGCAGGGCGTCGCAAGATGGAAACAATCGCGGGGTGTGGCCTGCCCGAAAGATGCCGAGGTCGGGGCCGGAAAAAGGCCATCCGACCGGATTTCAGACACTTTTCGAACAATTTTCACTTTGTTCACCGGTCGGCATCCCGTATCTCTTTGGTCAAGCCCACTGGGGGGTGACATCTGCTGGCCACGGGGGCGGCCACCAAGAAACGGACATCCTGACGGATGCATCGGAATGTGTGGCCCGGCAATCGCCGGGATCCGCCCGAGCCCTTGCGCGCCGAAAAAGCGCGCCACAAGGCCCCGATGCCCGCGTCGCGTTGACCGTCTGGTATGTTAACGGCGCGCCTGAGGGCCGCCACCGCGGGGGCGGGGGTACGGGACGCAAGTCCCGAGTTTGTGGAAGGGTAAAAAGATGCCGGATCTTACGCTGGATTGGATTGGGTCGGGGTTCAACCGGGTCAGCGACGGCCCGAACCAGGACGGGGCAATCACCGTCGAGACGGGCGGCGTCGCGGTCGATGTGACCTACGATTCCATCTCGGACAACTCGACCACCTATATCGTGGACATCGCGGGCTACGTGGCGCCGGGTGAGGACATCGATCCCAACTCGCACCTGAAGCTTTTCGCCGAGGGCAACGACACCGGGACGCCGTCTCCCGAGGCGACCTCGACCGTCACCTTCGATTTCCGCTCGACCGACCCGCTCTACGGCGACAGCGTGACCAATGTCAGCTTCCGCCTGAACGATGTGGATGCCGGCGCGCAGGACCTCGCGGCGGGCCCCGGCCCGGGCTTCGAGGACCAGATCACCATCGAGGCGATCGACGCCGACGGCAATCCCGCGATCATCACCATCACCTCCTCGGGCGCGGCCAGCGTCTCGGGCAGCACGGCGATCGGCCAGGTCACGACCAATTTCGACGACCCGAACGGCTCGCTCCTGATCGAGATCGAAGGCCCGATCCAGTCGATGACCCTGATTCAGGACAATGGCGGCACCGCGCAGCAGACGGTGCTCGTGTCCAACATCAACTTCTCCACCACCGATGCCGAGGGCGGCAACGAGCCGCCCGTCGCCGTGGACGATTTCGAGTTTACCTTTGAGGACACGCCCGTCACCGTCGATGTGGACGCCAATGACAGCGATCCCGATGGCGACACGCTGACCGTTACCGGCGTGACCGATGGCGCAAACGGCACGGCCGTGGTCGATGGCGGCGGCAACGTGGTCTACACCCCGAATGCCGGTTTCATCGGCGAGGACACCGTCACCTACACGATCGACGACGGCAACGGCGGCACCGATACCGCGGACCTCATCATCACCGTCGAGCCCGAACCGGACGACAATGCTGCGCCGGACGCGGTAGACGACACGGCGACCACGACGGTCAACACGCCGGTAACGATCCCGGTTCTGGCCAATGACAGCGATCCGGACGGCGATCCGATCACCACCGTTTCGGCCATTGCCACCAATGGCATTGCTGCGGTGAATGCCGACGGCACCGTGACCTTCACCCCGGATGTGGGCTTCACCGGCACGGCCGAGATCGGCTACGCGATCGAGGATCCCTCAGGGGCGAGCGACAGCGCGACCGTGACCATCACCGTGACGGACCCGCCGAACCAGCCGCCGGTCGCCGCGGACGACACCGCCCTGACCGACAACGAGACGCCGGTCACCGTCGATGTCGCCGCGAACGACACCGATCCGGATGGCGACACGCTGACCGTGACCTCCGTCAGCACGCCAGCCAACGGCATCGCGGCGATCAACGGCGACGGCGACGTGCTCTACACACCCAATCCGGGCTTCGTCGGTGAAGACACCATCACCTACACGATCGACGACGGCAACGGCGGCACCGATACGGGCGAGCTCATCGTGACCGTGGTCGAGCCCGGTCCGTCCGATGGCCGCATCGACGCGGACGTCTTCCCCGTGCCGGCGGCGGATCAGCCTCTCGATCCTCTCGACGGCAATGACGAGGATCCCGATCCGGACGACAACCGCGACTCCGTCAACGACGGCGGCTCCGGCAACCTGATCGCGACGGGCGACGATGCCGACACGATCTCGGGCAATGGCGGGAATGACACGATCTTCCCCGGCATCGACGACGACGTGGTCGGCGGTGGAGGCGGAGACGATTACATCGAGGACGTCCAGGGCGCCGACACGATCCGCGGCGGGCAGGGCAACGACACGATTATCGCCGGTTTCGACACCTTCTCCGATTACGAGAACGACGATCCGAGCTTCCCGCTCACCATCGGCGGCACCACTTTCGACAGCGATCCGAACACCGAGGATGGCCGCGACTACGTCGAAGGCAACCAGGGCAACGATGTCATCTCCACGGGCGACGACCGCGACACGCTTGATGGCGGTCAGGGGAATGACACGCTCGATGGCGGGATCGACGACGACCTGATCATGGGCGGGCAGGGGGACGACATCCTGCTCGGCGGCCATGGCTCGGACACGCTCGATGGCGGTCAGGACAACGACCTGATCGACGGCTCCGCACCGGCCTCGCTCGAGATCCCCGACGATCTCGACCCGCAGACCGAGAACGACCGCGACCTGCTGCAGGGCTTCCTCGGCAACGACACGCTGATCGGCGGCGATGACGACGACACGCTCGAGGGCGGCTCCGGCGAGGACCAGCTCGATGGCGGCATCGACGACGACCTTCTGAGCGGCGGTGACGACAACGACACGCTGATCGGCGGCGACGGCAACGACACGCTGAACGGCGATGGCGGGCTCGACTTCATCGATGGTGGCGCGGATCGCGACACGATCGTCGTCTCCTCGGCCTCCGATGCCTCGCAGCCCGACCCGGCCAATCCGGGCGAATTCTTGGGCGATACGGTCCAGGGCGGCAATGCGGGCGACGATTTCGACACACTGGACCTGTCCGGTGTGGGCGAAAAGGATGTCGACTGGCGCCTGGTCAACGAGCGTCCCGACGATGACGGCCCGGGCAACCCCTCGAACGGCATCGACGGCACGATCGAGTTCCTGAACGGCGCGGGCGAAGTCACCGGCTCCATGGATTTCTTCAACATCGAGGAAATCGTGCCCTGCTTCACGCCCGGCACCAAGGTCGCGACGCCACAGGGCGAGCGTCTGGTCGAGGATCTGCGCGAAGGCGACAAGATCATCACCCGCGACAACGGCCTGCAGGAAATCCGCTGGGTCGGCCGCAAGGACCTGACCGGGTTCGAGCTGGCGCGCAAGCCGCACATGAAGCCCATCCTGATCCGCGCCGGATCGCTCGGAAACAACCTGCCCGAGCATGACATGCTGGTCAGCCCCAACCACCGGATGCTGGTCAACAACGACAAGACCGCGCTCTATTTCGAGGAGCGGGAGGTCCTGGCCGCGGCCAAGCACCTCACCGGTCTCGAAGGGGTC
This sequence comes from Roseivivax lentus, assembly GCF_900156805.1. Taxonomy (GTDB): domain Bacteria; phylum Pseudomonadota; class Alphaproteobacteria; order Rhodobacterales; family Rhodobacteraceae; genus Roseivivax; species Roseivivax lentus. The sequence goes on from NZ_FTOQ01000003.1 coordinate 275,957, forward strand.
GACGAGGTCCGCGCGCTGGGCGTCAGCTACATCCACTTCATGTTCGACCGCCACGAAGTCGTGCTCGCCAACGGCGCCTGGACCGAAAGCTTCCAGCCCGGCGATTACAGCCTGAAGGGCATCGGCAACGCGCAGCGGAACGAAATCCTCGAACTGTTCCCGGAGCTGGCCGAAACCGAGGGTCTGAAGGGCTATGCCGCGGCACGCCGCTCGCTGAAGAAGCACGAGGCGCGTCTCTTGACCAGGTAACTATCGTTTGCAGCGGCTCGACGCGCCGGGAAACCGGAAGCTTCGGGTTGGATACGGGGCGGAGCGTGTGGGGCGCTTCGCCCCGCATTTTTCGGGCCCGCGGGAAACGCGCGACCGGTTCCCGATGGTCGCGGGATCGGCGACGCTTGCGCCGTCCTTGGCCCGGCGCCTCAGCGCCTCAGCGCCACTCGCTCTCTTCGATCTCCATCGACTTGATCCGGGAATAAAGCGTCGTCGGCCGCACCCCCAGAAGCGCCGCGGCGCCGTTCGCGCCCGAAACCCGGCCGCCGGCCTCGCGCAGGCAGGCGATGACGTTCTCACGCATCATCCGCTGCATGTCGGCCTCGGTGCGGATCGCCGAATGTGCGGGCGCGGGTTCCGTCCCGGCCCCAGTGCCGCCCAGTTCCAGCACCAGCTTCGGCCCCTTCGACACGATGGCCGCGCGTTCGATCACGTTGCGCAATTCCTTTACGTTGCCGGGCCAGTCGTAGCGCATCATCTGCGCCATCGTGCCTTCGGTGATGACCGGGGCGGGCCGGTTCAGCCGCCGGCTGGCGATGTCGAGGATATGGGTGGCGAGCAGCGGAATATCCTCGGCCCGTTCGCGCAGGGGCGCGCAGGTGACCGGGAAGACGTTCAGATGCAGCAGCAGGTCCTCGCGCAGCCGCCCGCTCGAGACCGCCTTCTCGGGCGCGAGCGTGGTGGCCGCGATGACGCGGATATCGACGGGCTTGGCGCGCACATCGCCCAGGCGCGTCACCGTCTTGGATTGCAGCGAATGCAGCAGCTTGCCCTGATGCTCCACCGGTAATTCCTGCACGTCGTCCAGAAACAGCGTCCCGCCATGGGCCAGCTCCAGCTTGCCCGGCTTGTCGCGCACGGCCCCCGGCGTGGCGCCGCGGATCTGGCCGAAGAGCTCCGCCTCCACCGCCTCGGGCGCGACCGAGCCGCATTTGAAATGAATGAGTGGACGGCGCGAACGCGGGCTCGCCTTGTGGATGGCTGTGGCGACCAGCGCCTTGCCGGTGCCCGTCTCGCCCGAGATCATCACCGTCGCCTCGGTCTGCGCCACGAGGTCGATCCGGCTTTGCACCTGCTGGATGGCGGGCGAGGTGCCGATGATGTCGTGATGCGCGCGCTCGGTGGTGATGGCCTCCTGCAGATAGGCGTTTTCCTGTTCCAGCCGGTCGCGCAGCGCGGCCACCTCGTCGAGCGCTTCGCGCAGCTTGCGCTCGCCTTCCTTGCGTTCGGTGATGTCGCGGAAGATCACCACCGCGCCCGCCAGCACCCGCTGGTCGTAGATCGGGGTCGAGACGTATTCGACGCGGATGGGCTTGCCGTCCTTGCGCCAGAACACCTCGTCCTCGATGCGGTGCACCTGTTCGAAGCGGAACGACCGGTAGATCGGGCAATCATGCGCCGGGTAGCTTTCGCCGTTCATGTGGTGGTGGTGGATCATCGAGTGAATGTCTTGGCCCAGCAGATCGGCGGTGGTCCAGCCCAGCATCTCCTGTGCCGCGCGGTTCACGAAGGTGGTCTTGCCTTCCGCGTTCACCCCGTAGATGCCTTCGCCCGCGGCGTTCAGGATCAGCTGGTTCTGACGCTCGAGTTCGGCAAAGAAGCCCTCGGCGCGTTTCCATTCATCGAGGCCCGCCCGGTGCAGGCCCGCGGTCTCGGTGATCTCGGTGCGCCGCTCCATCAGGTCGAGGTCGATCAGCAGAAGCAGGATCAGGTCCGGATCGTGCTCGAGGAACCGCGCGCGCAGCTCGCAGCGCAGGGTCTCGCCCTCCGCCGTCCGCAGCGGCACGTCCCGCGTCCAGCCGGTGCCGCGATAGACGACCTCCTCTAGAAAGACGATGAAACCGGGCAGGGCGGTGCCGAGGTATCGGGCGAAGCGCGTAGCCTCTTCGGGACCCGTCCGCAGAAGCGCGCAGGCGGCGGAATTCAGCGCCACGATCCGGTCCGTCGCGGTGTCGAGGATCAGCGCGGCCTCGGGCAGGGCGGTGATGAGGGAATCGGATCGGAGGATGTCGTCGCGCATGGGGCCAGCATAGCGGGAAGGCGCCGGAATGCGTTATGAAAAATCGTAAATTACGAAAATTCGTGATAAGACCGTTGGCGTGCCATACCCTACCGATCTGAAATCATTAAATTTCTTTGTTTGCTCAAATGTTGGGCAGGGGAATTTTGTCCGCCGATCCGGCCCCGCATGATGCCGCCATAACCACGAAGGGGTCCAACATGACGATCAAGAGCTTGGGTAATCCATTCTCCGGAAAGACCGATCTGCGCCACGGTGCCGATTGCGGCTGCGACGGGTGCATGTCCGGTCACGGGCACGACAAGGATCACGTCGAACCGACGGCGATGAGCTCCGAACAGATGATGGAGCGCGCGGTGGAAAGCGCCATCGTCCGCTCGGTCTTCGGCCACAGCGATATCGGCCGCCGGTCCTTCATGGGCATGCTGGGCGGCTCCACCGTCGCGGCGGCGCTCGCCTCGGTCTTCCCGATGGATCAGGCCAAGGCCGCGATCCTCGACAATCTCGGGCCCCCGGAAAAGACCGACCTCAACATCGGCTTCGTGCCGATCACCTGCGCGACGCCGATCATCATGGCGCAGCCTTTGGGCTTCTACGAGCGCTACGGCCTCAACGCCCAGGTCATCAAGACCGCCGGATGGGCCGTGGCCCGCGACAAGTCGCTTTCGGGTGAATACGACGCCTCGCACATGCTGACGCCCATGCCGCTCGCCATGACGCTGGGCGCAGGCTCGGTGGCCGAGCCCTACATCATGCCCGCCGTGGAGAACATCAACGGCCAGGCCATCGTGCTGTCGAACGAGCATCTCGACAAGCGTGACCCCACCCAGTGGAAGGGCTTCACCTTCGGCGTGCCGTTCGAATATTCGATGCACAATTTCCTGCTGCGCTACTACGTGGCAGAGTTCGGCCTCGACCCGGATGTCGACATCCAGATCCGCGTGGTTCCGCCGCCGGAGATGGTCGCGAACCTGCGCGCGGGCAACCTCGACGGCTATCTCTCGCCCGACCCGTTCAACCAGCGCGCGGTCTGGGAAGGCATCGGCTTCATCCACATCCTGACGAAAGAGATCTGGGAGGGCCATCCCTGCTGCGCCTTCGCCGCACCCCTGTCCTTCGCGGAAGAGCTGCCCAACACCTATGGCGCGCTGCTGAAGTCGATCATCGACGCCACGCAATACGCCTCGGCCGCAGAGAACCGGAAGGAAATTGCGGCGGCGATCGCGCCCACAAACTACCTCAACCAGCCGGTCCCGGTGATCGAGCAGGTTCTGACCGGCACCTATGCGGACGGTCTCGGCGAGGTGAAGAACGTGCCCGACCGCATCGATTTCGATCCGTTCCCGTGGCATTCCATGGGCGTCTGGATCCTCACGCAGATGAAGCGCTGGGGCTATATCGAGGGCGATATCGACTACAAGGCCGTGGCGGAGCAGGTCTACCTTGCCGCCGATGCCAAGAAGGTGATGGAGGATCTGGGCTACGAGGCGCCGGACGTCACCTACAAGTCGCACACGATCATGGGCAAGACCTTCGATCCGGCGGAACCGGAGGCCTATGTGTCCAGCTTCCCGATCGGGAAAGGCTGAGCCATGCCCAGCGTGACGCTTTCCCTCAACCAGCGCGCGGCGCTTCTGTCCATCGTCATGCTGGTGGTCGGCCTCCTGATCTGGGAGGCCGCCATCCCGGCGCAGACCTTGGCGACCGAGCTCACCGAATACGAACGCCTCATGGGCCTCGGCCAGGAACGGGCCGGGGTTCCGCCCCCGTCCGACGTGCTCGCCAAGGCCTGGGAGCAGCTGTCGGATCCGTTCTACGATGCGGGCCCCAACGACAAGGGCATCGGCATCCAGATCGGCTATTCGATCTACCGGGTCCTGACGGGCTACATCCTGGCCGCTCTCGTGGCGATCCCGCTCGGCTTCCTGATCGGCATGTCGCCCATCGCCTACAAGGCGCTCAACCCGTTCATCCAGGTGCTGCGCCCGATCTCGCCGCTCGCATGGATGCCGCTGGCGCTGTTCATCATCCAGGACAGCGAGGCCTCGGCGATCTTCGTAATCTTCATCTGTTCGATCTGGCCGATGCTCATCAACACCGCCTTCGGTGTGGCGGGCGTCCGCACGGACTGGGTGAACGTGGCCCGCACGCATGAGCTGGGCAGCCTGAAGACCGCCTTCATGGTCATCCTGCCCGCAGCCGCGCCCACGATCATCACCGGCATGCGCATCTCCATCGGGATCGCGTGGCTCGTGATCGTCGCGGCCGAGATGCTCGTCGGCGGAACCGGGATCGGCTACTACGTCTGGAACGAGTGGAACAACCTCGATCTCACCTCCGTCATCTTCTCAATTCTCATGATCGGCGTCGTCGGCATGTTGCTGGATTCGGCCTTCGCCTTCCTGCAGCGCGCCGTTGCCTACGCCGAGTAAGGAGCTTCCCAATGTCGAAACCGTTTCTCAGCATCGAACGGCTGACGCAGCAATTCCCTGACGGTCAGGGGGGCACCCTGACCGTTTTCGAGAATGCCACCTTCGGCATCGAGAAGGGCGAGTTCGTCTGCATCCTCGGCCATTCCGGCTGCGGCAAGTCGACGATCATGAACATCCTCGCCGGTCTGGCGGAGCCCACATCGGGTGTCGTCAAGATGGACGGATACGAGGTGTCGGGACCGAGCCTCGATCGCGGCGTGGTGTTCCAGAACTACTCGCTGCTGCCCTGGCTCTCGGCGCTCAAGAACGTGACCTTCGGGGTCCATGCGCGCTATCCGGACTGGTCCAAGACCAAGGTGATCGAGCATGCCAAGACCTATCTGTCGATGGTCGGGCTCGAAGGTGACGTGGTGCACCGCAAGCCCAGCCAGCTCTCTGGCGGCATGCGCCAGCGGGTCTCCATCGCGCGGGCCTTCGCCAACCATCCCAAGCTGCTGCTGCTCGACGAGCCCTTCGGCGCGCTCGACGCGCTGACCCGCGGCACGATCCAGGACGAGCTTCTGAAGATCTGGGGCGGGACCGAGCAGACGGTGTTCATGATCACCCACGACATCGACGAGGCGATCCTTCTCGCGGACCGCATCCTGCTGATGTCGAACGGACCCCATGCGCAGGTCGCCGAGGCGGTGGAGATCACCATTCCGCGTCCGCGCAACCGCACCGAGATCGTCGAGCATCCGAACTATTACGCGATCCGCAACCACCTCGTGCAGTTCCTCGGCAAACGCTCGAAGGAGCTGTCGGGCAAGGCCGCGGACAAGGAGGACATGTCGCCCGAACCCGTGCGCATCGACAAGACCGGCCCGTCCGAAAGCGACGCCGAAAGCGAGCCACGGCTCAGGGCCGTGAACGACTGACGGGCCCGGGCCGATGATCGCCGCCGAAGACCCGCGCCCGCCTCTGCCGCCCTTCACCCTTGAGGACGCGGTAAAGAAGGTCCGCATGGCCGAGGATGCCTGGAACACCCGCGATCCCGATCGCGTGGCGCTGGCCTACACGCCGGACACGCGGTGGCGGAACCGGTCGGAGTTTCTCAACGGGCGCGACGAGGTGCGGGCCTTCCTGAGCCGCAAATGGGCGAAGGAAAACGGCTACCGCCTGATCAAGGAGATCTGGGCCCATGACGGACACCGCATCGCCGTGCGCTTCGTCTACGAATGGCACGATGCGGAGGGCCAGTGGTTCCGCGCCCATGGCAACGAGAACTGGGCCTTCGACGATCAGGGCTTCATGGCCGAACGGCACGCCTCGATCAACGACGTGCCCATCGCCGAGGCCGACCGCAAGTTCCGCTGGCCCCAGGGCCCGCGGCCCCAAGACCATCCCGGGCTGACCGCGCTCGGGCTCTGAACACGCCAAACCAACGACCGCCATCTGAGAGGAGAAAACCGATGAAGGACAATTTCGAGATGCCCGAGACCATGACCAAGGAAGACGTGACCGCGATGATCCTGTCGGCCAAGAAGCAGGCCGGCCTCACCTGGGAGGAGATCGCGACCAAGATCGACATGTCGCCGGTCTGGACGCATTCGGCCGCCATGGGCATGAACGCCATGCCCGCCGAGAAGGCCAAGGCGCTGGTCTCGGTCATGGGTCTGCCGCAAGAAGCGGCCTCGGTGCTCGAGGAGAGCCCGACGAAGGTCTGGGAGCAGGCGGTGCCGACCGATCCCTGCATCTACCGCCTCTACGAGATCGTCGGTGTCTACGGCCCCACCATCAAGGCGCTGATCCACGAGAAGTTCGGCGACGGCATCATGTCCGCCATCGACTTCGACATGCAGATCACCCGGGTCGAGCACCCCAAGGGCGACCGCGTGAAGATCGAGATGTCGGGCAAGTACCTGGGTTACAATTCCTGGTAAGACCCTGGGCCTTCGGGTCCGGAACGCCTGAACGTGAAGAGGGGCGGCGCTGCGGCGTCGCCCTTCGTCTTGCGGCGGGTGCCGCGCGGCACCAGCGCTCCGGGGCGGTCTTCGCGCCTAATCGTCCCGCGCGGATACGGCCCTTTGTCCGGCACGCCACGCCGCCCAATCCTCGGGCGTGTCGAGATCGACGCGCGCGCGGCGACCGGGCAGGGGGACGTGCAGTACGCGACCGGCCTCGGCCTCAGCCATGAGGACGTCCCGCGCGCCCTGATCGCCCGTCAGCTGCATCAGCGCGCTGCGAAAGCGCCGCGGAAAGATCACCGGATGCCCCGGCGCGCCGTCCTCGGTGGTGGCCCGGACGATGCGCTGCCCGCCTTCGGCGTCGAAGACGCGGGCCAGTGTTGCGAGGTCGGGCGCGGTAATCTCCGGCATGTCCGCGGGCATCACGAGGATGCCGCGGCAGGTCTCGGGCAGGGCGGCTGCGGCCCGCACCAGCGACCGGGCCATGCCCTCTGCCGCATCCGGCACGGCCACGCGCGTCACGTCCAGCCCTTCGAGGGCGCCGCCGCGCGCCGCGGCCGGAACGGGCAGCGCCACGATCACCGGATCGCAGACGGACCGCGCCATTTCGGCGATCCGGCGCAGCAGCGGGATACCGCCCACCTCTTCGGTCAGCTTGTCGCCGCCGCGCATCCGCGTCCCGAGCCCCGCCGCCGGAATTATGCTGGCCAATTCATTCACGCTTACTAGATAGGCGCGTATCGTGCCCGCGCGGGAGGTTTTTCAGCGCCTGAGCCGAAAACATTACAAATATGCAAACGGGGCTCGCGAAATTTGACACAAATCAATGTCCAAGATATCTGACAAGACAAGGCGGTCGCGCCTGGACGTCCGAAAGCTGCGCTCCGCATGGCTGGCCGCCGTCTCAATCCGACCTTGCGCTTTTCGCCCCGGTCGGCTCATTCAAAGGCCCGATTGGGCCGGACAAGGTTAATCAATGCGCGCACCAACTCCCAGCGATCAGGCTAAGCGGCTGGAAGATCTGCGTGACTACGACATTCTCGATTCGGAACCGAGCGAGGCGTTCCAAAGCGTCGTCGATCTGGTCAAGGAAATCTGCGATGTGCCTGTCGCCCTCATCTCCTTCGTGGACGAGGACAGGCAATGGTTCAAGGCCTATAGCGGTATCGAAGTCACTGAAACCCCGCTCGAAAACGCGGTCTGCGGTCACACGATCCTGCAGGACGAGGTCCTCGAGATCCCCGATACCTGCGCGGATGCCCGCACCCGCGACAACGAGCTGTGCATTTCGGACAGCGCGCCGATGCGTTTCTATGCCGGTGCGCCGCTGATCTCTCAGCGTGGCTACGGCCTCGGATCGCTTTGCGTTCTGGACAGCCAGCCCCGGAGACTGACCGAGCATCAGCGCAAGGCGCTGAAACTGCTGGCGGGCCAGGTGATGCAGCTTCTCGAGCTGCACAAGAGCCTGCGCAACGAAGAGATCCTGCGCAACGAGATCGACCACCGGGTCAAGAACTCGCTGCAGACCGTGTCGAGCTTCATCCGCATCTACTCCGCGCGCAGCCATGCCGCGGAGACGAAAGAGGCCCTGTCGGCCATCGGTCGGCGGGTCAACGCCATCGCCCAGCTGCATGCGGAACTCTACAACACCAATCAACTGAGCGAGATTCGTCTCGATCAATACCTGATGCGGGTGATCGACCTGCTGCGCCCGCAAATGGCGTCGAACGTGTCGATCAACACGAGCTTCCGGCCGATCAAGACCGAGAGCCGCCAGGCCTCGCAGATCGCCATGATCGTCAGCGAATTCGCCGCAAATGCCTCGAAACACGCGTTCCCGGATGGCCGGGACGGGATCATATCGTTCTTCATGGAGCCGCAGGATGACGGCACGATGCTGCTTCTGTGCGAGGATAACGGCATCGGCGATCAGGCCACGACCCTGCCCAGCGACGAGAACGAGATCGCGTCGATCGGCATGCGCCTGATGGAAAGCGCGGCGGAACAGATCGGCGGCCGTCTGAAGATGGGGCCGACCCCCGAGGGCTTCCGGCTGGAGCTTGTGACCTTCCCGCAGACGGACGACGCACCGTTCAAGGCCGGGGCGCTGTCGGCCGAGTGACGGCGCGACCGGCCTGCGACCGGCCCCGAGCCGTAGCAGGACCGGGCCGCTCTTTGCCTTTCTCGTAATCTCTTCACGTGGCCGGTGCGCGCACTGTGCTCGGCACGCCCGGAAACCGCGCCTTAGCCCTGCGCGGAGGCCAGCGGCACCGACTCGATCGGGCGCACCTTCAGGCGGGTGATCCGGTTGTTCTCGCGGGCGACCACTTCGAAGCGGAAGCCGTGAAATACGAAGGCCTGTCCCACCGTCGGGATCATCTGCGCCTCGTGAATGACAAGGCCCGCCACGGTGTTCGCCTCGTCGTCGGGCAGCTGGAAATCCGTCGCCCGGTTGAAGTCGCGGATCGTCATCAGCCCGTCGATCCAGAAATGCCCGTCCTCGGCCATCTTGATCGTGTGATCGGCGTCCGGGTCAAACTCGTCGGTGATCTCGCCCACGATCTCCTCGAGGATATCCTCGAGCGTGATGAGCCCCTGCAGCGCGCCGTATTCGTCCACCACGAGGGCGAAATGGGTGCGCCGCCGCAGGAATTGCCGCATCTGGTCGTCGAGCGACGTGGTGTCGGGGATGAAATAGGGCTTCATCGCGACCTTGGTGATCTCGAACGCCGCCAGCGCCGCCATCGAGGCCTCGGCGCCCTCCATCAGCTTGTACATCGCGCGCAGCAGGTCCTTGGCGTGGATGACCCCAATGATGTTCTCGGGATCGTCGCGGAAGATCGGAAGGCGCGTATGCGGGCTGTCGAGGCATTGCTGCAGGATCGCCGAAGGGTCGCTGTCCGCATCGATCATCTCGATGGCGGAGCGGTGCAGCATGATCTCTTCAACGGTGCGTTCCGAGAGATCGAGCGCGCCGAGGATGCGGTCGCGGTCCTCCTTCTCGACGACACCCTCGGAATGGCCGAGATTGAGCGCGCCGGCGATTTCCTCGCGCACCGCCAGCACCTGGCTGTCGGGATCGGTCTTGACGCCGAAAAGCCCCAGGATACCCCGCACCAGAACCCTGACCGCGCCCACCACCGGTGCGAAGACCAGGATGACCACCTGGATCACCGGCGAGACGCGGCTCGCGGCACTTTCGGGATTGGTGATGGCGTAGGTCTTCGGCAGCACCTCGGCGAAGATCAGCACCAGAAGCGTCATGATCAGCGTGGCCAGCGCCACACCCGATTCGCCCAGGAGGTTGGTGAAGAGCGCGGTCGCGAGCGATGTGGCGAGGATGTTGACGAGGTTGTTGCCGAGCAGGACCGATCCGATCAGCCGCTCATTGTCCTCGGTGATCTTCAGCGCCCGTTCGGCGCCCTTGTCGCCCCGGTCCATCGCCGCGCGCAACTTGCCGCGCGAGGCGGCCGTCAAGGCCGTCTCGGAGCCCGAAAAGAAGCCCGACAATACCAGAAGCCCCATGATGGCGGCGGCAGTGATCCAGAACGCAGCGTCCAATGGCCCGTTATCCCGATGTTGAAACTCTTACTGGTTATGTGGGCGATCCCGGCCCGCGACAAGGGGCAGGGCTCAGTCGCGCGCCATCGGGTGATGCTCCAGCACCAGATCGCGCAGCCGTTCTTCGAGGACATGCGTGTAGATCTCGGTTGTGGCGACATCGGCATGGCCGAGAAAGGTCTGGATGGCGCGCAGGTCGGCGCCGTTTTCCAGCAGATGCGTGGCGAAGGCATGGCGCAGCGTATGCGGCGTGACCTTGGCCGGAGAGACGCCCGCGGCGACCGCCAGCTCCTTGATCAGCGCGTAAAAGCCGTGCCGCGTCAGGTGCCCGGCCTTGGAGCGCGAGGCGAAGAGATAGGCCGATCCGGGCTTGCCCTGGCTGCGCGCCAAGGCTTCGTCGCGGTCGCGAAGCGCCAGCCATTCGGCCAGTGCCTGCCGCGCGGGCGGCGACAGCGGCACCATGCGTTCCTTGCCGCCCTTGCCCCGGATCAGCAGCATTCGCGGATCGCCTTTGGCCGCCGACAGGGGCAGGGTGACCAGTTCCGAGACGCGCATACCCGTCGCGTAAAGCAACTGCATCAGGCAGGTATTGCGGACCCGGTCCGCGGGTTTGCGCCCATGGGCGGCGGCGGCGTCGAGAAGCCGGTCCACCTCGGCCACCGACAGCGTCTTCGGCAGCCGCTTGTCGCGTCCGGGCCCCGCGATCTGCACCGCGGGATTGTCGGCGCGCAATCCCTCCTCGAAGGCGAAGCGGTAGATCTGCTTGATCGCCGACAGGCGCCGCGCCCGGGTCGATTTGGCGAAGCCCTGCGCGTCGCAATGCACGAGGTATTCCTCGATATCGGTGCGCCCCGCGCGGGCGAAATCGAGCCCGCGTCCCGCCAGCCAGTCCGACACCGATCCCAGGTCGCGGGCATAGGCCACAAGCGTGTTCTCTGCCGCGCCGCGCTCGGCCGCCTGGGCCTCGAGGAAGGACGCGATCAGCCGCTGATCGCTCACGGCTGCCCTCCGCGCATGTCGTCCAGAAGCGCCAGTTGCAACGCGGCGCGCCGCGCGGTGTCTTCGAGCCCGACCGCGCGGAAGGTCGCGAGCGCATCGGTCAGTTGCGCATCGTTGCCCGCCGCGCCTTGCGCAAAGAGGGCGATGGCGCGCAGGATCGCCTCGCCAAGCTGGCCGTTCTGCAAATGCCGCTGCAGGCCGGAGGGCGGGGCCGCATCCGCGGCGAAGGCGCCGGCGATGGCGGCGGCATGGGGCAGGTCGGGGATGCTCCCGGGCGCTTCGCCGCGCGCGATGGATGCAAGGAACGCGGCTTCCGCATCGCTGCCCGGGGCCAGGCTGGCGGCGCGTTCATAGACCGGCGAAAGAAAACCCGCGCGGATCGCCAGGCGTCGCGCATCGCCGGTCAGCGGCAGCGCGAGAAGCCGCTCGGCATACAGCGTGGCGAAGGGCACCAGCAGGCCCGCGGCGGCCATTTCGGGCCAAACGCGGGTCAGCGCGGTCGCCACCGAGGTCGGGTTGCGCGCGGTCATCGCGATGTCGAAGCGCTGCAGCGCCTCGACCCGGTCCCAGATGCCGCCCGAGGCTGCGGGCTGGCGCAGCGAATAAATGCCGAGTAGCCGGTTCTCCGACAGGGTGCCCGCCCGCGCGAGCCGCTCTGCCGCGGTGAGCTGCGCCTTCCAGCCCTGATCGCCGCCGAGATCGGTCGCGGCGAAGGCGCGCGGCAGGCGGGCGGTGGGCAGCGGCTCCCCGATGGCCTCGAAGAGGCGGAATTGCAGGACGCTCGGCCGCACCGGCGGGGGCAGGGCGGGCAGGTCCTCGGAAAACTCGGGCTCGAGGAACCGCGACAGCAGGTCGGCGTCGCGCGGCTCCAGCAAATCGAGGCTGCGCGCGCTCTCGAAGGTCAGCATCGCCCGCGGCCAGTCGCCTTGCCGAGCGGCGCAGTAGACCGTCGCCGCGAGATCGTCGCTGAGCCCCGCATCCTGCGAAAGCGCCTCGCAGGGTCCGGCCGGATTGCCCTCCAGAAGCGCTGCATCGAGCCAGAGCGGAAAGAGGTCCGCGCGTTGCGGCCCGGCGCGTTCCAGAAGGGCCAGCGCCGGATCGACCGCGCCGCCCTCGATCAGCCGGGCCACCCGCGCGGCGAGAAAGCGCGCGCCGTCGCCCACGCCCCGGGGCGGATGCGCCTCGGCCAGCAAGAGCGTGTTCAGCAGCGCCGCGATGGCCGGCAGGTCCGCGCGGCTGGACGCCACGAGCCGCGACAGGGCCGCGCCGTCGCTTGCCGACCAGAGGCTCGGCGGCAGGCCGCTGCGATGGGCGGGCAGCAGGCCCACCGCCTCGACCGAGGGCGCATCGAGCGGCTGCGCATCCACTTCGGGCACGTCCACGGAGGCGGCGACGGGCGGTTCTTCGCGGCTTTGCGCGGGTCCGGGCGCGCCATTCGGGGGCGGGGTGACCGGTGCGGCCACCGGCGGGGCATCCCGGCCGTCGAGCCAGTCGATGACCGACAAGGGCTCCTGTGCGCCGGCGGGCGCTGCGACGAAAGCGGCGAGGACCGAGGCCCTAATCGACATCCAGATCGACCGGCTGGCGAATCTCCGCCTGCGGCGGCGAGAAATCGGCGCCGAAGAACTCACCCAGATAGGCATAGGCCACCAAGGCGATTGCCGCCAGAATTACCAGGTAAAACAGCCATTTGAGAAGTCGCCCCATCGTTACCTTCGCCTTCTGCCTCGGCATTTTTTTGCACTTATAACTGGCAATCTGAGCAAGTTCACGTCATTCACGCCGAAAACTTCGTGATTGGGCGGCAGATGGCCGAAACAGCGCTGAACAAAGCCGTGAGACTGCGCAAATCCGTCGTGCTCGTGGGCATGATGGGCGCGGGCAAGACCGCCGTGGGCCGCGCGCTGGCGCAGATGCTGCGGGTGCCGTTTCTCGATTCCGACGCCGAGATCGAGACCGCCGCGGCCATGTCCATCGCCGAGATCTTCGCCCGCGACGGCGAGCAGTTCTTCCGCCGCCGCGAAAGCGAGGTGATCGCGCGGCTGCTGGCGGGCCGCCCGGCGATCCTGTCCACCGGCGGCGGCGCCTTCATGCAGGAAAACAACCGCAGGCTCATCTCCGAAAAGGGCGTTTCGGTCTGGATCGACGCCGATCTCGACCTGCTGTGGCAGCGCGTACGGCACAAATCCACGCGCCCGCTTCTGCGCACCGACAATCCGCGCCAGACCCTGTCCGAGCTTTTCGACGCCCGCGTGCCGGTCTACCGCCTGGCCGACCTGTCGGTCCGCACCGAACCGAAATATTCCATCGAGGATACGGCGCGCGCCGTGCTCGATACGCTGCGCAGCCGCGCCGATGTGCTGGAGGAGGTGTCATGATCGAAACCGTCCAAGTGCCCCTGGGCGACCGGGCCTATGACGTGCGGATCGGGCCGGGGCTCATCGGCCGCGCGGGCGCCGAGATCGCGCCGCTTCTGCCGCGGCCGCGCTGCGCCGTGGTCACCGACGAAAATGTCGGCGCGCGGCATCTTGGGGCGCTGCAGGCCGCGCTGGAGGCCGAGGGGATCGCCTCCGAGGCGCTGGTGCTGCCCGCGGGCGAGGCCACGAAAAGCTGGGCGCATCTGCAGCAGACGGTCGAGTGGCTGTTGTCGCAAAAGGTGGAACGGCGCGACGTGGTGATCGCGCTCGGCGGTGGGGTGATCGGCGACCTGGTGGGCTTCGCCGCGGCGATCCTGCGGCGCGGCGTGCGCTTCGTGCAGGTGCCCACATCGCTTCTGGCGCAGGTCGACAGCTCCGTCGGCGGCAAGACCGGGATCAACGCGCCGCAGGGCAAGAACCTCATCGGCGCTTTCCATCAGCCGGCGCTGGTTCTCGCGGATATCGACGTACTGGCCACCCTCGCGCCGCGTGATTTCCTCGCGGGATACGGCGAGGTCGTGAAATACGGCCTTCTCGGGGATTACGATTTTTTTCAATGGCTTGAGGTCGAGGGCCCCGCCATCGCTTCGGGAGACGCGGAAGCGCGGCAGCGCGCCGTCAAGCGCTCGGTCGAGATGAAGGCCGAGATCGTGGTGCGCGACGAGACCGAGCAGGGTGACCGTGCCCTTCTGAACCTCGGGCACACCTTCTGTCACGCGCTCGAGGCCGCGACGGGCTATTCCGACCGGCTGCTGCATGGCGAGGGCGTCGCCATCGGCTGCGCGCTGGCCTTCGAGCTCTCGGCGCGGCTGGGCCTTTGCCCGCAGGAAGAGCCTGGCCGGGTCCGCGCGCATCTGCGCGCCATGGCCATGGCCACCGACCTTGCGGACATCCCCGGCGATCTGCCCGATGCGGACGGATTGCTGGCGCTCATGGCACAGGACAAGAAGGTGGTGGCGGGGCAGCTGCGCTTCATCCTCGCGCGCGGCATCGGCCAGGCCTTCGTGACCGCCGATGTGCCCAGCGAGACGGTGCGCAGCGTGCTGGCCGAGGCGCTCAGCGCGCGCGCCGCCGCCTGAGCAACGCCATCGCCTGGGCCTGGGTTACGAAGCCCACCACGCGGCCCGAGGGCCCGGTCACGCCGATCGCGGGCGCATCGGACAGCACGTCGAAAAGCGCATCCGCGCCGCGGCTGATGGGCAGCGTCCGCGGGGCGGCGCCGATGATGTCGCGCACCCTCGGCGTCGGATCGCCCTGCCGGGGCGCTTCGTGCAGGCAGTCGCGGGTGACGAAGCCGTGCAGCCGCCCGTCGCTGCCGATCACCGGGAAGATGTCCTGATCGCCGGTCTCGGAGAGCTCCGCCGCGGCGGCGAGCGGTGCATCGGGCGACAGATGGGTGAAATCCGACACCATCGCGTCGCCGACGCTCAGATCCGCGACCCGGGCGCGGGCGGCCATCTCACCCAGTTCCGCATTGCCCGCAAAGAAGATGAAGACCGCGATCAACGGCAGCATGAAGCTGCCCGTATAGAACCCGTAGGCCGCGAAAAGGATCGCGAAGCCCTGTCCCACCCGCACCGCAACGCGCGTCGCCTTGAGGCGCGGCAGGAAGATCGACAGCGCCCCGCGCAGCACCCGGCCGCCATCCATCGGAAAGGCCGGGATCATGTTGAAGAGGACGAGGATCACGTTGACCGACAAGAGGCCGGCGAGGATCGCGCCGATGCCGGAGGCATCGCCCAGCATCGCGAAGCCGGGGCGCACGCCGACAAGGAAGAGCGCGCCCGCGATGACCACGTTGACCAGCGGTCCGGCCAGCGCCACCGCGATCTCCTGACCCGGGCGGTCGGGCATGCGTTCGAGCCGCGCCAGCCCGCCGATGGGCAGGAGCGTGATGTCGGGCGTGCGGATGCCGAAGCGGCGCGCCATCAGCGCATGCCCGAATTCATGCGCCACGACGCAGGCGAACAGCGCGAGGATGAAGACCACGTTCACCACCGCACCCGCGACACCGCCCGTGCTGAAGGCGGTCACCGCGATCCAGGCGATCAGGAAGAGAAAGGTGCCGTGCACCCGCACTTCCGAGCCGAGGATGCGACCGAGGGGAAAGGACCATGTCATCTGCGTCTGCCTGTCACTGCTGTTCTGTATCTAAGATGGGAACGGCAGGGCGGGATACCAGTTCCGGCGCGGGCGGAGGTGTCGCACCCGGCTGCGCGAGGTCCCGGAAAGCTTCGGAAGGACCACGCGGTGGCGTCCGGAACGGAGCCTGCCCGGGACGCGGGCCAAAGGGAAGGCGGCACGAAAAGGCCGCGCCCGGGATCGTCCCGGCGCGGCCCTGATGGTTCTGTCAGCGTGGCGCGGAATGCCCGCTCAGAACGGGATCTCGTCGTCGATGTCGCGCGCGGGCGCCCGCGATCCGCCGCCAGAGCCGCCGCCGGAGGAGGAGCCGCCGCCATAGCCGCCGCCCTGGTCGCCGCCGCCATAGCCGCCGCCGTAATCGTCGGAATAGCCGCCGCCACCGCCGCCGCCGCCGTAGCCCCCGTCGCCGCCATCGGAGCGGCTGTCGAGCAGCGTCAGCTCGCCCTTGTAGGGCCGCAGCACCACCTCGGTCGAATAGCGGTCCTGGCCCGACTGGTCCTGCCATTTGCGCGTCTCGAGCTGGCCTTCGAGATACACCTTGGAGCCCTTCTTGAGGTATTGCTCGGCGATCCGCGCAAGCGGTTCGGAGAAGATCGCGACCGAGTGCCACTCGGTCTTCTCGCGCTTCTCGCCGGTATTGCGGTCCTTCCAGTTCTCGGAGGTCGCGACGCGCAGGTTGCACACCTTGCCGCCGTTCTGGAACGTGCGCACTTCGGGGTCGCGCCCCAGGTTGCCCACGATGATGACCTTGTTCACGGATCCGGCCATTTTGGTCCTTTCCTTGTTCCCTGAAGCCCTGATTCCCGCGCCGGGCGCGGGCTTGGAGGAGAGGTTAACGCAGCGCCGGAGGGTCCGAAACGCCGAATCGCGCTTCTGCGGCGCGGGCTCCGCGCCAGATTTCCGCGATTCCGGTTAACCCCGGCTTAAGTCGCGGCGGCCAAGGCTGGCATCGTTGCAGATTTTGCGTATAGTCGCTGGGAATTTCCGGACCGGCCTCCCCGTGTTTGAGTGAACGAGGACGATGCGATGATGCGTTACGTGTTTGCCGCCGCCGCTTTTGGCATGCTTGCCCTCGGGACGAAGCCTGCCGCGGCGGATGTTCTGTCCTCGCAGGGCCGCGCGAAGCTCTTCTCCAACCAGACCGGCGTTCTCGACAAGCGCGCGTCGGAGCAATACCGCGCCTCGGTGCGGCTGCAGCCCGCGCGGGTGAACACGCCCACCAAGTGGGACGATGCCGCGCCGCGCTATGCGGGACGCTACAAGGGCGCCTACCTCAATGTCGCGAAATCCGCCGCGCGCCGTCACGGCGTGCCGGAGGACCTGTTCCTGCGCCTCGTCCAGCAGGAATCGGGCTGGAACCCCAACGCGGTGTCGCACAAGGGCGCGATGGGGCTTGCGCAGCTGATGCCCGGCACGGCGCGCCTCTTGGGCGTCGATCCGGCCGATCCGCAGCAGAACCTCGAAGGCGGCGCGCGCTATCTCGCCGCGCAATACAAGCGCTTCCGGTCCTGGCGCCTGGCGCTCGCGGCCTACAATGCCGGTCCCGGCGCGGTCGAGAAACATGGCGGCGTGCCGCCTTACAAAGAGACCATGAATTACGTGAAGGTCATCTGGGGCAGCTGATCCCGGCCCGGCTTTCGGCCTGCGCCTAGTCGTCCCCGCGCGCCGCGCCCTCCGCCCAGCCCAGACGATAGACATGCACCTCGAAGGACGGGTGCATCTCGGCGCCCAGGAGTCCCGGGCGGTAATGCCGGAAGAGCGAGCGCCAATAGGGCTGCACGATTACCCAATCCTCCCGCAGCATCCCCTGCAGCCGCGCCATGACGCGCGACCGCGTCTCGGCATCGGCGATGGCCAGCGCCTCGTCGAGGGCCGCATCGAAATCGGGATTGGCATAGGCGCTTTCGTTCCAGACCGCCCCCGTCCGGTAGGCCAGCGCCATCACCTGCACGCCGAGCGGGCGGTGGTTCCACTCGGTGATCGACAGCGGGAAGTCCTTCCAGTTCGACCAGAAGCGCGAGCCCGGCAGCACCACCTGCCGCGCCTTGATCCCGGCATCGAGCAGAAGCGCCACCACCGCCTCCCCGGTGCGCCGCGCGACCCCGTCATCGAGCGTGACGACCGCGTGCTCCACGTCGATCCGCCCCGCCTGGACAAGCGCCGCGCGGCCCTGCGCGGGATTGAACTCCGCCGGGCCGATATCGGCGAAATCGGGCTGGATCGGCGCCACATGGTGATTGGCCGCGACGCGGCCCCGGTCGCCATAGCCCAGCTCGAGACAGATCGCGTTGTCGATGGCGAGGCTCAGGCCGCGCCGCACGTTGCGGTCGGCGTAAAGCCTCTCGCCGTTCACCTCCGCCGACTGGTTGCCGCGCAGCACCACCGTCGCGGCGGTCACCACCTCGGATTTCTCCCAGCCGAGCGCGTCGGCGGCGTCGATGAACCGCCCGACATTCTCGTAAAGCATGTCGACCCGGCCATCCTCGATCGCCGCCACCCAGGAGGCGGGATCGGTGCCGAGATCGACGAACTCGATCCGGTCGAGCGTGGCGGGCCCGATCTCCGCGACGGCATCGCCCCACCAATCGTGATCGTCCCGGCGCACGAGCACGGCGATGTCGCCCTCGAGAATGAATTCCGGCCTGTAAGGCCCTGTGCCCACGGCATTTTCCGTCATGGTCTCTGGATCGAAGCCGGGCGGGATCACGGCGGCGGGGTAATCCGACAGGCTGACGATCAGCGTCACGTCGGGCTTCGGCAGGGTGATCTCGACCGTCAGCGGGTCGCGCAGGCGCACCGCGTCCTCGCGCAATTGCCGGGTCCCGGGATCGCCGAGGCTCGCGAGGCTCGCGGCCATGACGTTGCCCTCTACCGTGGCGTCGCACCAATAGGCGAACATGCGCGCGACATCCTCGGCGGTGAAGTTGGTGCCGTCGGACCAGCGCACGCCCGGACGGACATGCAGCACATAGGCGGTGGCGTCCGCGTTCACCTCCCAGCTTTCAAGCAGCATGCCGCGCAGGCTGCCGTCGGGCCTCTGCTCGACAAGGTATTCCAGCCAGCCGCGGGTGATATTCGCGATCTCGGGCCAATCATAGGTGCGCGGATCCTTCAGCCGGCGGACATCCTGCTGGATGCGCAGCCGGCCACCCATGGCGCGGGCGGGCTGGGCCGCGGCGGGCTGCGGCAGGCCGAGAGCGCCGAGCATGGCCGCACTGGCCCCGAGCGCCGTCGCGCGGGTCAGGAATTCGCGCCGCGACAGCTGGCCCGCGCGGTATTCCTGGCCAAGGCCGGGCAAGGCGGGATGCGGCGCCCCGCTCATGCGGTATCCCCGCCCGCCAAAGCCGCGCGGCGTAGGCCCGAGGGCGTCTGGCCGGTATGGCTTTGCACGAAGCGGGTGAAATAGGCGGGCGAATGAAAGCCCAGATCGCGCGCGACCTCGGCGATGGGGGGCGTCTTTTGCCCCAGCATCTGCCGCGCGGCGTAAAGCTTGCGCTCGGTGATCATCTCGGCGGCGGTCTTGCCCGACACCGCCTTGCAGACCCGTGTCAGATGCGTGGGGGTGACGTCGAGCGCGCGGGCGTAATCCGCCATCACCCGGTCGGTGCGGTGATCGCGCACCACAAGCTCGGCGAAGCGGTGGGCGAGCCGCTGGCTCGCGCCCTCCTTGGGGCGGTCGGCGGCCCCCGCGGCCACCTGCCGCCGGAGCCAGACCGAGATCAGCGCCAGATGCGCCTCGAGCGCGTCGCGCAAATAAAGCCCGTCGCGGGCGATCTCGCGCTGCATCGCCTCGATTTCGCCGGTCAGCTCGGCCTGGGGCAGGGCGTCGCGGCTGCGCAGATGCAGCGGCCCGCGCTCGGCCAGACGGATCGCGCCGGGCGGGGCCTGAACCACCTGCGCCAGCGCCTGCGGCCCCAGTTCCAGCGCCAGAAGCGTGCCCGCCGGCAGGAAGAGCGCGTTATGGGCGCCGAAGCCGCGTCGGATCCCGGCGATGTTCACCCGGCCCTGGCCGCGGGTGATCCAGATCAGAAGGTCGTCCGCGCGGTCATGCAGGTCCCGCAGGCGCCAGGGCGCGCCCTGGGTGAAGCGCGCGGCGTTCTGGCTCAGGATCGGGCGGGGCGCCTCGGTGGCCTCTTGGATGCGGGCGGGTTTGCGCAGGAAGGCGGGGCCATGCATCGCTCAGACCCCCGTGCGAGCGGATCGGGCGGGCCGCGCGGCGGGCGCAGGCGACGCGGGATCGAGCCAGCGCCAGTCGCGCATGTTGGCGCGGAACCAGCTGCGTTGCCGCTTGGCATATTGGCGGGTCTGGATCACCGCGCGGTCTATGGCGTCGTCGAGGGACATCTCGCCCCTAGCATGGGCCACAAGCTCCGCCGCGCCAATGGCTTTCGCCGAGGGAAGCGCGGTTGTGAAGGCATCGGCGTTGCCACGTGCCTCATCCAGGGCACCCGCGGCGATCATCTGCCGAAACCGCGTCTCGATGCGGGGGGTGAGCCAGTCCTTTTCGGCGCCGATCACGAAGGCCTGCACCTCTGCCAGCGGCAGGCGCGGCGGCGGCGTGTCTTCCTGCCAGGCGGCAAGGCCGCGGCCCGTGGCGCGCAGGACCTCCCAGGCGCGCTGGACGCGCATCGGGTTGCGGGTGTCGATCCGCGCGCGGGTCTCCGCGTCGATTTCGGGCAGCAGCGTCTCGAACCCGTCTTCGGCAATCCGCGCCATGGCCGTTGCGCGCACATCGTCCGGCGTCTGAGGAATCTCCGCCAAGCCCTTGGTCAGAGACGTGAAATAGAGCCCCGTACCGCCCACGATGATGGGCCGCGCACCCTTGAGGAAGGGCTCCAGATCGCGCAGCCAGGCGCCCACGGAATAGGGTGTGTCGCCGGGGACGTGACCGTAAAGGGCATGGGGCGCGCGCGCCTCGTCCTCGGGGCCGGGCCGCGCGGTCAGCACGCGCCAATCGGCGAAGACCTGCAGCGCATCGGCGTTGACGATGACGCCGCCCTGCGCCTCGGCGATCTGCAGCGCGAGACCCGACTTGCCGGAGGCGGTCGGCCCCGCGATCAGCACCGGGCGGTCGGGATCAAGCGTCGCGGGATCGGGCATGGGGACGGCTTGGCCTTTCATCCGGCCCGGCATTGTCATCGCGCGGGTTTTCGGACATTGATGCCCCCGATCCTAGACCGCCAGCCGGATGGAGCGCAACATGGCCGACACCGACACCTCCGAGACCACCTTCAAACGCGTCTTGCTGAAGATATCGGGGGAGGCGCTGATGGGCGACCAGGGCTACGGCCTGCATCCGCCCACCGTCGAACGCATCGCTCGCGAAGTGAAATCCGTCCACGACATGGGCGTCGAGATCTGCATGGTGATCGGCGGCGGCAACATCTTCCGCGGCCTTGCGGGCTCCGCGCAGGGCATGGAGCGGACGACCGCCGATTACATGGGCATGCTGGCCACGGTGATGAACGCGCTCGCGATGCAATCGGCTCTCGAGGGGATCGGCGTCTATACCCGGGTGATCTCGGCCATCCGCATGGACGAGGTGGCCGAGCCCTATATCCGCCGCCGCGCCGTGCGCCACCTCGAGAAGAAGCGCGTCTGCATCTTCGCCGCCGGCACCGGCAATCCCTATTTCACCACCGACACGGCGGCCACGCTGCGCGCCAACGAGATGGCCTGCGAGGCGATCTTCAAGGGCACCAAGGTGGACGGGGTCTACGACAAGGATCCGATGGAGCATGACGACGCGGTGCGCTACGAGACGGTCAGCTACGACGATTGCCTCGCCAAGAACCTCAAGGTGATGGACGCCTCGGCCATCGCGCTGGCGCGGGACAACAATCTGCCGATCATCGTCTTCTCGCTGGACGAGCCCGGCGGCTTCAAGGGCATCCTCGCCGGGCGCGGCACATTTACAAGAGTGCAGGGCTGATCCGGCGCGCATGGTCCGGACGGCTATACAGGGCCGCGGCAATTCACTAAAACGACACCAAAATAAAACGGGAAATCAGGCACAAAATGGCTGACGACTTCGAACTGGATACCGACGACCTCACCCGCCGCATGGACGGCGCCATGGCCAACCTGCGCACCGAGTTCGCCTCGCTCAGGACGGGCCGGGCCTCGGCCTCGATGCTGGAGCCGGTGCAGGTGGACGCCTATGGGCAGATGACCCCGATCAACCAGGTGGGCACCGTGAACGTGCCCGAGCCGCGCATGGTCACCATCAACGTCTGGGACAAGGGCCTCGTCGGCAAGGTCGAGAAGGCCATCCGCGAAAGCGGCCTCGGCATCAATCCGCAGCTCAACGGCACGATCATCATGCTGCCGATCCCCGAGCTCAATGAGGAGCGCCGCCGCGAGCTCACCAAGGTCGCGGGGCAATATGCCGAACATGCCCGCGTCTCGATCCGCAACCTGCGCCGCGACGGCATGGACCAGATCAAGAAGGCGAAAGCCGACGGTCTCTCCGAGGACGACCAGAAGTTCTGGGAGACCGAAGTGCAGGAGCTGACCGACACCTACATCAAGAAGGTGGACGAGGCGCTGGAAACCAAACAGCAGGAAATCATGCAGGTCTGATCGCCGCATGCGGCGCTCCCGATGCCTTCGGTGCGCGCCCCTCGCCAAGCCCGCGCAAGTCCGCGAAGGAGAGACGCCATGTCCAAGGCCCCCAATGCCGACGCCGCCCCGCGCCACGTCGCCGTCATCATGGACGGCAATGGCCGCTGGGCGCAACGCCGCGGACGGCCGCGTCTCTTCGGCCACCAGGCGGGCGCCCGCCGGGTGCGCGAAATCGTCGAGGCCTGCCCGGAATGCGGCGTCGAGTATCTGACGATCTTCGCCTTCTCGACTGAGAACTGGAAACGCACGCAGGAAGAGGTGGCGGGGCTGATGAGCCTCTTTCGTCTCTACATCACCCGCGAGGCCCGCGCGCTGCGCGAGAACAACGTGCGGGTGCGCTTCATCGGGGACCGTCCGGGGCTCGACCGCAAGCTGCGCGAGCTCATGGACCAGCTCGAGACGATGACCGCGCATTGCGACGGCACCAACCTCACCATCGCGCTGAATTACGGCGGCCGCGACGAGGTGGCCCGCGCGACCCGGCGCCTCGCGCAGGACGTGGCGGACGGCAAGCTCAAGCCCGAGGATGTCGGCGAGGAGACGCTGCCGCGCTATCTCGACACCTGCCTGCTGCCCGATCCGGATCTGGTGATCCGCACCTCGGGCGAGGCGCGCATCTCGAACTTCCTGCTGTGGCAATCGGCCTATGCGGAGTACGAATTCATCGACACGCTCTGGCCGGACTTCACCGCCGCGGAATTCACCCGGCTCACGCAAGGCTTCGGGCGCCGCGACCGCCGCTTCGGAGCTGTGCCTGCATGAGCCAAGGCGGGACTTGGGGCGATCTTTCCGAACGGATGATCTCGGGCGTCGTGATGGTCGCCGTCGGCATGGCCTGCGTCTGGGCGGGCGGGCTGATCTTCCACATCCTCATCGCGCTGGTCTCGGGCCTGATGGTCTGGGAGCTGGTGCGCATGCTCGATTCCGATCGCGTGCGCACGCCGAAGGTGCTGGCCGCCGCCGCGGGTGCGGCGGTGCTGATCGCGGGCGAGGTCTCGCCGGCCTATGCGATGCCGCTTCTCCTGGCGCCCTCGATGCTGGGCTTCGGCCAGATGACCCGCGGCGGGCCGACCTACGCGGTCTTCGCCGCGCTGATCCTGCTCGCGGGCTACGGCATGATGGTCGTGCGCGACGATTTCGGCCTGATCTGGATGCTCTGGCTGGTACTCGTGGTGGTGGCGACCGACGTCGCGGGCTATTTCGCGGGCCGCCTGATCGGGGGGCCGAAATTCTGGCCCCGCGTCAGCCCCAAGAAGACGTGGTCGGGCACGGTCGCGGGCTGGATCGCCGCGGGTGCATTGGGCGCCTCCTTCGCCGCGATGACCGGCGCCGACATGAGCCTCGTGCCGCTTTCCATCGCCATTTCCATGGCGAGCCAGCTCGGCGACATCGCCGAAAGCGCGATCAAGCGCCGCGCGGGCGTCAAGGACAGCTCGACCCTCATTCCCGGCCATGGCGGCCTGTTCGACCGGTTCGACGGCATGCTGGGCGCGGCCCTGTTCATCCTGATCGTCGGGCAATTGGTGGGCTTTCCCCCGGGCATCGCCTGACATGAGCGGGCGGCGGCGGATCTCCATCCTCGGGGCGACGGGCTCCATCGGGCAGAACACCCTCGACCTCGTGGCGCGGGATCCGGTCGCCTACGAGGTGGTCGCGCTGACCGGCGGGCGCAACGTGGCGCAGCTTGCCGCCGATGCGCGGCGGCTCAAAGCCGGGATTGCCGTGACGGCGCATGACGATCTTCTGGACGATCTGCGCGCGGCGCTTGCGGGCAGCGGCGTGGAGGCCGCGGCGGGTAGCGATGCGCTGACCGAGGCCGCGCGCCGTCCCGCCGACTGGGTGATGTCAGCCATCGTCGGCGCGGCAGGCCTCGCGCCGGGGCTCGCCGCGCTCGAGACCGGCGCGACGCTGGCGCTCGCGAACAAGGAAAGCATGGTCTGCGCGGGCCCTCTCGTGATGGCGACGGCCCGGGCTCATGGCGGGCGCGTCCTGCCCGTGGACAGCGAACATTCCGCGGTCTTCCAGGCGCTCATCGGCGAGGATATCGCGGCGGTCGAGCGGGTCATCATCACCGCCTCGGGCGGGGCGTTCCGCGACTGGCCGCTCGAGAAGCTGG
Source organism: Roseivivax lentus (assembly GCF_900156805.1). GTDB lineage: Bacteria > Pseudomonadota > Alphaproteobacteria > Rhodobacterales > Rhodobacteraceae > Roseivivax > Roseivivax lentus. The sequence goes on from NZ_FTOQ01000003.1 coordinate 300,484, forward strand.
CCACCGCCACACCGGAACAGGCGGCGACGCATCCGAACTGGGACATGGGCCAGCGGATCACCATCGACTCCGCGTCGATGTTCAATAAGGCGCTGGAACTTATTGAAACCAAGGAATTCTTTGGGATCGACCCGGCGCGCATCGAAACCGTCGTGCATCCCGAATCGATGATCCACGCGCTTGTGGGTTTCCGCGATGGTGGGCTCATGGCGCATGTGGGCCCCGCCGATATGCGCCACGCCATCGGCTTCGCGCTGCATTATCCCGAGCGCCGCGCGCTGCCGGTGGAACGGCTCGATCTGGTTGCTCTGGGCCAGTTCACCTTCCGCCCGGCCTCCGAGGAGCGCTGGCCGGCGCTGCGGCTGGCGCGCGCGGTGATGCAGGAGGGCGGGCTTGCGGGCGCGGTGTTCAACGCCGCGAAGGAACGCGCGCTCGACGCCTTCATCGAAAAGCGCATCGGCTTTGTCCGGATGGCCGAGGTCGTGGAGACGGTGCTCGACCGGCTTTCGGCGCAATCGGTCCTTAATGTCGACGCGATTACGCTTGATAAGGTCCGCGAGGCAGACCATCTCGCACGTATGACCGCCGACGTCGTGATGACAGAATAAAAGGGCAGGACATTTGGATTTCGTTTCGCTGATTCCGCAGTTCGGAGGTCTTCTCTGGACCCTCCTGGCCTTCGTCGTGGCCCTTTCGATCATCGTCGCGATCCATGAATACGGCCACTACATCGTCGGGCGCTGGTCGGGGATCCATGCGGATGTCTTCAGCCTCGGCTTCGGCCCGGTGATCTATTCCCGCCACGACAAGCGCGGCACGAAATGGCAGATCGCGCTGTTTCCGCTGGGCGGCTACGTCAAGTTCAAGGGCGACAGCAACGCCTCGGGCGGCAAGGACGAGGCGGCGATGAATGCCCTTCCGGAGGCCGAGCGCCGGCGCACCATGAACGGCGCGCCGCTCTGGGCGCGGGCGGCCACCGTGGCCGCGGGGCCGGTCTTCAACTTCGTGCTGTCGATCCTCGTCTTCACCGCGATCTTCATGGCGCGCGGCACCGTGTCGGAGCCGATCACCGTGGGCGAGCTGCGCGATCTGCCCATTGCGCAGGAATTGCGCGTGGGCGACGAGATCGTGGCGATCGAGGGCACTGCCCCGCCGGGCTTCGACGAGGCCGAGGCCTTCGATGCCTTCCTCGACGCGCTGCCCGAACATGAAAGCCTCGATTACACCGTGCTGCGCGACGGCGCCGAGACGGTGGTCGCGGGGCCTTACGTCTATCCGCCCATCGCCACGCAGGTCGTGCCGCGCTCGGCGGCGGATGACGCGGGCTTCCGGCCCGGCGACGTGATCCGCACCATCGACGGCGCGCCGATCTTCGCCTTCGACCAGCTGCGCGAGCGGGTGGAAGGCTCCGACGGGGCCTCGCTCGACCTGACGATCTGGCGCGATGGCGAGATCGTCGAGACCACGCTGACCCCGCGCCGCACCGACGAGCCGCAGCCCGACAATTCCTTCCGCACCGTCTACCGGATCGGCATCGTCGGCGGTTTGTTCTTCGAACCCGCAACCGAGACGCCCGGCGTGATCGACGCCTTCACCTCCGGGGTGAGCCAGACCGGCGCGATCATCCAGGGCTCGATCTCGGGCATGTGGCACATGATCACCGGGGCGATCTCCACCTGCAACCTCTCGGGCCCCATCGGCATCGCCGAGACCTCGGGCGCGATGGCGAGCCAGGGCACCACGAACTTCATCTGGTTCATCGCGGTCCTGTCCACGGCGGTGGGGTTGCTGAATCTCTTTCCGATCCCGGTGCTCGATGGCGGGCATCTGTGCTTTTACGCCTATGAGGCGGTGCGCGGGAAGCCGCCCAGCGACCGCGCGCTCCGGGTGCTGATGTCCGTGGGCCTCGTGGTGATCCTGTCGGTGATGGTGCTGGGGCTGACCAACGACCTGTTCTGCCCGTAACCGGGACAGCCCCGAAGCAGAACGGGACGGGGACCCCGGCCGGCAAACCGGCGCCCGGTGCCGCCACATCGTCATTGGCCCGCCCAATTTCGGTCGCATTCCGCCCTTACTGCAGGGGCTGACGAAATCTATTTCGCCAAGGGTGAGGCCATGCAGACCATTGAACGAGGATACCGCGGACTGGAACTTCTCTGGAACCTGAACTGGGACCGGATACTCTATGTCTGCACGATCATTTTCGCCCTCTCATTCGGCGCTTTCCTGGGCTCGCTCTGAGCCTGTCGAGAAAGGCCGTGCGGCCTTTTGACAAGGTGTTCCAATCCCGATACTGACAATTCCGAGGGATGTCTGAAGGAATTGGCGGAATGTCGAAAACGGCTGTCGCGCGCCCCTGTTTGTCGGCGCTCAACGGGTTTGCGAAACGCAGCGCTATCGCGGTCTTTTCGCTGACTTCCGCCGTGGCGCTGGGGACGGTGCCGACGCCGGTCGTGGCCCAGACCTTCGTGTTCAACGATGTCCGGATCGAGGGCGCCCAGCGGATCGAGCCGGGCACCATCCTGTCCTATGCGGGCATCGCCCGCGGCCAGACGGTTTCGGCCTCAGAGCTGAACGACGCCTTCCAGAACATCCAGAATTCCGGCCTGTTCGAATCCGTCGAGATCGTGCCGCAGGGCAGCACGCTCATCATCCGGGTGGTGGAATATCCCACGATCAACCGGATCGCCATCGAGGGCAATCGCCGCATCGAGGACGAGGATCTCGAGCCGTTGCTGCAATCGCAGTCGCGCCGCGTCTACAGCCCCTCGACCGCCGAGGCCGACGCCAACCTGATCGCCGAGGCCTATATCCAGCAGGGCCGCATCGCGGCGCGCGTCCAGCCCCGCCTTATCCGCCGCTCCGACAACCGCGTCGACCTCGTGTTCGAGGTGTTCGAGGGCGGCGTCGCCGAGGTCGAGCGGATCGCCTTCGTCGGCAACCAGAAATTCACCGACCGGCGTCTGCGCCGGGTGCTCGAGACCAAGCAGGCGGGCCTTCTGCGCGCGATCATCACGCGCGACACCTTCATCGCCGACCGCATCCAGTTCGACCGCCAGCTGCTCGAGGATTTCTATTCCTCGCGCGGCTACGTGGATTTCCGCATCACCGGCACCAACGCCGAGCTCGCGGCCGAGCGGGACGGCTATTTCGTGACCTTCAATGTCGAGGAAGGTCAGCAATTCCGCTTCGGCGACATCACCGTGACCTCCGATCTGGCCGAGGTCGACATCGCCGCGTTCGAGCGCGCCGTATCGGTGCGGCCCGGCAAGGTCTACGCGCCGCAGCTCGTCGACCGCGACATCGAACGGCTGGAACGCCGCGCGGTCGAGGAAGGGCTCGATTTCATCCGCGTCGAGCCGCGCGTCACCCGCAACGACCGCGCGCTGACGCTCGATGTGGAATACGTCCTGACCCGCGGTCCGCGCATCTTCGTCGAACGCATCGACATCGAGGGCAACACCACCACCCTCGACCGCGTGGTGCGCCGCCAGTTCGAGACCGTGGAGGGCGATCCCTTCAATCCGCGCGAGATCCGCAACGCCGCCGAACGCATCCGCGCGCTCGGTTTCTTCGCGGATGCGGAGGTCAACGCCCGCGAAGGATCCACGCCGCAGCAGGTCATCGTCGATGTCGACGTGGAGGAACAGCCCACTGGCTCGATCTCCATCGGCGGCAGCTACTCCACCTCGACGGGTTTCGGCCTCAACCTGTCTTTCTCCGAGCGGAATTTCATCGGTCGCGGTCAGCAGTTGAGCCTCGGTCTGACCACCAGCGAGGACAGCAACCGCTATTCGTTCAACTTCGTCGAACCGGCGCTTCTGGGCCGCGACCTCGCCTTCGGCATCGGGCTGAGCTATTCCAACACCGAACGCCAGAACGCCGATTACAACACCGAGTCGGGCACCTTCTCGCCTTCGCTGACCTTCCCGATCTCCGATAACGGGCGGCTGCAGCTGCGCTACACGCTGGAATATACCGACCTCACGCTGCCCGACGAATCCGATGTCGGCGGGATCGTGACCGCCGAGGCGGGGCAGGGCGCGCTCTACCAAAGCTCCATCGGCTACCGCTTCAGCTACGACACCCGCCGCACCGGGCTCGACCCCGATGCGGGCGTGCTGCTCGAATTCGGCCAGGACTTCGGCGGCGTCGGCGGCGACACGACCTTTGTGCGCACCAATGTCCGCGCGGTGGCGCAGCGGCTGGCCTTCTCCGAAGAGGTGACGCTGCGCGCGATCTTCGAGGGCGGTGCGCTCAACTATACCGGCGATGAGGGCAGCCGCGTCACCGACCGCTTTTTCCTCGGCTCCAGCCTGATGCGCGGCTTCGAGCCGGGCGGCATCGGCCCGCGCGAACGCGGTCCGGGCTTCGACGATGCGCTCGGCGGCAATTACTTCGCCGTGGCCCGTTTCGAGGCGGAATTCCCGCTCGGCCTGCCCGAGGAATACGGCATCAGCGGCGGCATGTTCTATGACGTGGGCTCGCTCTGGGGGCTCGACGACAGCGATGCGGCCACCGGCGAGGTGCTGTTCGAAGACGGCTCCCTGCGCCAGGTTGTGGGCCTGTCGCTGTTCTGGACCACGCCGCTCGGCCCGCTGCGCTTCAACTTCTCCGAAGCCCTGCAGCGCGAGGACGAGGACAAGGAACAGAATTTCGAGCTGACGATCTCGACCGACTTCTGATGCGGACCCGCGCCGGGATAGCGACCGGTCTCGCCGCGTTCGGCCTCGCGCTGGCGCTCTGGACCGGCGGCGCGACGCCTGCCGCCGCACAGGAGGCGCGACCGGCCCCGGCGCAATCCGAGGCGCCGCGCCAGATCGTCCGCTCGCCGATCCTGACCCTCGAATCCGAACGGCTCTTCGTCGACAGCGCGCTCGGCCAGCGCCTCATCGCCGAGATCGAGGCGGCGGGTCAGGCCCTGTCGGCCGAGAATCGCCGCATCGAGACCGAGCTCACCGAAGAAGAGCGCCGGCTGACCGCGCTGCGCGCCGAAACCGCCCCGGCCGAGTTCCGCGATCTTGCCGATGCCTTCGACGACCGCGTTCAGGCCCTGCGCCAGAGCCAGGATGCCAAGGCCCGCGAGCTGGCCAATCGCGGCGACCGGGTGCGCCGGGACTTCTTCAACGCGGTCCAGCCCGTCCTGACCGAGATCCTGCGCGAGGCGGGCGCGGCCCTGATCATCGAGCGGGCGAATGTGCTGCTCAGCGCCAATGCGATCGACATCACCGATCTGGCCATTGCCCGCGTCGATGCCCGGATCGGGGACGGCGCCGACGTGATGCCCGGTGAGGGCGCGGGCGCGGAGGATCCGGAGGCGGCGCCGGATGCCGCGGTCCCGGATGCCGGGGACGGCGCGGACGGCAGCCCGCTTTTCGACATGGGCGATCCGCAGGCCGGCACCGACGACCGCCCCTAGGGCGCGGCGCCGCGCGCAGCGCTTGCACCGCGCCGCGCCGGTTGCTACCCACCTTGGACCGCCCGCATCCTGCCCCGCGCCGTCTGCGCTGCCCGGATGTGCCAGCCGAGAGGAAGACCATGTCCGACGATCTGAAACGCGCCGATATCCAGCTCATCCAGCGCATCCTGCCGCATCGCTACCCGTTCCTGCTGGTGGACCGGGTCGAAGAGATCGACGGCACCGCCTCGGCGCTCGGCATCAAGAACGTCACCATGAACGAGCCGCATTTCCAGGGCCATTTTCCCGGCACGCCGATCATGCCCGGCGTCACCATCGTCGAGGCGATGGCCCAGACCGCGGGCGTGATGGTCGGCGTCGCGCTCGATCTCGCGGACAAGGAAATGCTGATCTATTTCATGGGTATCGACGGCTGCAAGTTCCGCCGCAAGGTGATCCCCGGCGACCAGCTCCAGATGCGGCTCGAGACGCTGCGCGGAAAGCCCGGCGGCAAGGTGTGGAAGTTCAAGGGCACCGCGACCGTCGATGGCGAAATGGCCGCCGAAGCCGAGTTCACCGCGATGATGGATCTGTCGAAGTGAGCGATACCGCCCCGCGCATTCACCCCTCGGCCTTCGTCGAGGAGGGCGCCGAGATCGGCCCCGGCTGCGAGATCGGCGCCTTCTGCCATATCGGCCCCGAGGTGCGGCTGGGCCCCGGCAACGTGCTGAAAAGCCACGTGGTCCTGACCGGCGACACCCGGATCGGCGCGGACAACACCTTCTTTTCCTTCTGCGTGATCGGCGAGATCCCGCAGGACAAGAAGTTCAAGGGCGAGAAGACCAAGCTCGAGATCGGCGACCGCAACCGCATCCGCGAACATGTCACCATCAATGCGGGCACCGAGGGCGGCGGCGGCGTCACCCGGCTCGGCAACGATTGCCTCATCATGGCGGGTGCGCATGTGGCCCATGACGTGGTCGTGGGCAACAACGTGATCCTGGTGAACAATTCGGCCCTCGCGGGGCATTGCGTGATCCATGACGACGTGATCGTCGGCGGCCTCTCGGGTGTGCATCAATTCGTGCGCATCGGGCGCGGCGCCATCATCGGGGCCGTGACCATGGTGACCAACGACGTCATTCCCTACGGCCTCGTGCAGGCGCCGCGCGGGGTGCTCGACGGGCTCAACCTCGTCGGGCTGAAGCGCCGCGGCGTGGCGCGCAGCGACATCACCGCCCTGCGCGCGGCCTTCCAGATGCTGGCCCAGGGCGAGGGCGCCTTTGCCGATCGCGCCCGCCGTCTCGGCGAGGAAACCGAAAGCGACTACGTGCGCGAGATCGTGGAGTTCATCACGAGCGCCACGGATCGCCACTTCCTCACCCCGGGCTGAGCCGCGTGCTGGCGCTGATCGCAGGGCGGGGGGCCTTGCCCGGCGCGGTGGCCGCGACCCGGGTCGAGAAGCCGCTGGTCTGCGCGCTGGCGGGCAATCCGCCCGACAGCCTCTTGCCCGATCTGACTTTCCGCATCGAGACGCTGGGCAGCCTCCTTGCCGATCTGACGGCGCGCGGCGTGACCGCGCTCTGCCTCTGCGGCGGCATTGACCGCCCGCAGATCGACCCGGCGGCCATCGATGCCGCGACCGAACCGCTGGTCCCGCGCCTGAAGGAGGCGCTGTCGCAGGGCGATGACGGCGCGCTGCGCGTGGTCATGGCGCTTTTCGAGGAGGCGGGCTTCACGATCCTCGCCGCCCACGAGGCCGCGCCCGATCTGCTGCTGCCGCCCGGCACGCCCACGCGCCGAGCGCCGCCCGCCATCGCCGCGACCGAGGCGCGCGTCGGAGACCGCGTGATCGCCGAGATGGGCCGGGCGGATCAGGGCCAGGCCTGCGTGATCCGCGGCACCGAGGTCCTGGCCCGCGAGGATGCGCGCGGCACCGACGCGATGCTGGCGGGGCTGGCGGGCGGGCCGGGCGCCACGGGCGGCGCGGGGCAGGGCGCGGGCCTCGGCGATCCCGCGGATTTCCTGATGGACACGACCTATGACGTGCTCGGCGGTGCGGCGGACTGGCTTTCGGGCGCCGGGCCGCGCGGGGCGGGCTGTCTCTGCAAGGCGCCGAAACCCGCTCAGGACCGCCGCGCCGACCTCCCGGCCATCGGCCCCGACACGGTCACGGGCGCGGCGGCCGCGGGCCTTGCGGGCCTCGTGATCGAGGCGGGCGGCGTGATCGTGCTCGACCGCGCGAAGACGCTCGCCAGAGCGGATGAGCTGGGCCTCTACCTCTGGTCCCGCGAAAGGCCCGCCTGATGCGCGTCTTCGTCATCGCGGGGGAGCCTTCGGGCGACCGTCTCGGCGCGGCGCTCATGCGCGGGCTGCGGCGCACCGCGCTGGAGACCGTAACCTTCGAGGGCATCGGCGGCGAACGCATGATCGAGGAGGGTCTCGACAGCCTCTTTCCCATGGACGAGATCTCGATCATGGGTATCCTCGAGATCCTGCGCGAATACCGCAGCCTCAAGGCCCGCATCCGCGAGACCGCCCGCGCCGTGATCGCCGCCAGGCCCGACGTGCTCGTCACCATCGACCTGCCGGAATTCTGCCTGCGCGTGGCCGAGCTGGTGAAGGCTGAAAGCGAAATCCGCGTCGTGCATTACGTCGCCCCCACGGTCTGGGCGTGGCGTCCGAAACGCGCGCAGAAGATGGCCGCGCATGTGGACCAGGTCCTCGCGCTTCTGCCGTTCGAGCCGCCCTACATGGAAGCCGCGGGCATGCGCTGCGATTTCGTGGGCCATCCGGTGGTGACCGATCCGCAGGCGAGCCATGCGGAGATGGCCGCCTTCCGGCTCACCCATGGCTTGGGCGAGGCACCGCTCTGCCTCGTGCTGCCGGGCTCGCGCCGGTCCGAGGTGGCCCGCCTCGCGCCGGTCTTCGGCGAGGCCGTCGCGCGGCTGCACGCGGCGCGACCCGATCTGCGCTTCGTCGTGCCGGCGGCCCAATCGGTCGCGGGCGCGGTGCAGGAGGCGGTGCAGGACTGGCCCGGCGCGCCCATCGTGCTCGATCCCCGCGACCCCGAACGCCTCGACATGGTCACCGCCAAGCGCGCGGCCTTCGGCGCGGCGGATGTGGCGCTGGCGGCCTCGGGCACGGTGTCGCTCGAACTGGCCGCTGCCGCCACGCCCATGGTCATTGCCTATGACATGAACTGGCTGTCGCGGCAGATCATCGGGCGGATGCTGCGCACCGACACGGTGACGCTGGTCAGCCTCGTTTCGGAGACCCGCGTGGTGCCGGAATTCATCGGCAAGGCCTGCAAGCCCGGCCCCATCGCCGAGGCGGTGCTGAACGTTCTCGATGCGCCCGAGGCGCAGAGCCGCGCCATGACGGAGACCATGGACCGACTGGGCCTCGGCGGGCCGCCCCCGGGCGAGCGCGCCGCGCGGGCGGTGCTGGATGGTCTGGGCATGGCCCACCGCTGAGAGGATCCGCGGCCGCGTTCGGCCAAGCGAGCCGCCGAAAGCCGCAGCGGCGGCCATGAGCCCCCGCGATGGGACCGAACCGGGCACCGCTGGCGATGTTGCGCCTGCGCTGGCTGGCTTTCCCGACCCGATCCGCGCCCCGCACATGAAAACGCCCGAAGCGCGCGGCTCCGGGCGATCTGCGATGTCCGGTTGTTGCGCGCCTTACTGCGAGGCGCTGACCGAGTCGTAGCTGTTGGTGAAGCCCGACAGCGACATGCCAACCGTCACCTTCTGGTCCGGCGCCGCGGCGGGCACGATGGTGATGTTGGCCACGGCCCCGCGCTTGAAGGCGGCGATGTCAGCCTCGGTGAAGCCCACCCGCGCGACGCAGCCCAGCTGCGCGCAGAAGGCGAAGTCATAGCGCTTGGCCGCGCCGCCATCGACGGCCATGGTCAGCTTCTGTGTCAGCAGCGTCTCCAGCGGCACGATGAAATTCGCGCCCGCCACGGCCTGGCCCTGGCCCTCGACCTTGAACAGGCTCACCTCGGCCACCGAATTGCCGTCCTCGTCGTTGAGCAACTGGTAAAGCTGGCACGGATCGTCGCCATCGGGGTTGCGCAGGCATTGGATCGACCAGTCGCCGATGGTCTCGCGCACGTAGCTGCCATCCTCGGCGCCTTCGGGTGCGGCGGCGGCCTCGTCGGTCACGGGCTCCCCGGTGTCGAAGATCGGCGGGGCCTCCGCCGCCGGGGCCTCGCTCGCCTCAGGTGTGCCGGTCTCTTCCTCTGCGGGCGGGGCCGTGCCGCTGTCCTGGGCCAGCGCCGGGGTGGCGCCCAGAAGGGCGATCAGGGAAAGGTGGGTCAGCGTCGTCTTCATCTACAGCGCTCCTCGGGGATGCTTGGTCGTGTTCGGGGCATCGTTTAGCACGGGCGGCTGCGGGTGTCAGGGGGGGAATACGGCCCGGCGATCCGGCGCCGGTGCGGCAGCTTCGCGCTGCAAGCCCTTGATCGCGAGAGAAAAAAGAAAAGAGAGCCCTTGGGCTCTCTTTTCCATTCTCTCCCCGTCGGACTGGCCGACTTTGTCATTGGATGGGACGCTACGATGGGATGCCTCACCCGTCAACAGCCAATATCAACAGAATTCCCCACAGGCCGCACTTGTAATGTTGCGCGAAAAAAAGCCGCGTCCGAAGACGCGGCCAGTCTGACAGGGAGGAAGTCAATCCGCACCCAGAGAGGACCAAAGGGCCGGACAAAATTCACACTGACAGCAAATGGTTAAGTAAGTATGTTGCCCATCGCACAAACTAGGAACGGGGCAGGGCGGATGGAAAACGGCATCTTCGTGGGCGGCGGCGGCGAAGGCTACGGCGACAGGCAATGGCTCGATCTGGCCTATGCCAACCGGCACGGGCTGATCGCGGGGGCGACGGGAACGGGCAAGACCGTGACCCTGCAGATCCTCGCCGAGGGCTTTTCCAATGCGGGTGTCCCGGTGTTTCTCTCGGATGTGAAAGGGGACCTTTCGGGGCTCGCCGCCGCGGGCAGCGCCGAGTTCAAACTTCACGGACCGTTCACCGAACGCGCCGCGACCATCGGCTTTTCGGATTACATCTACGAGGCCTTCCCGACCACCTTCTGGGATCTCTTCGGCGAACAGGGCCACCCGATCCGCACCACCGTGGCCGAGATGGGCCCGCTGCTGATCTCGCGGCTGCTGGAGCTAAGCGAGGCGCAGGAGGGCATCCTCAACATCGCCTTCCGCGTCGCCGACGAGGAGGGGCTGCCGCTTCTGGATCTGAAGGACCTGCAGGCGCTGCTCGTCTGGGTCGGCGAGAACCGCGAAACGCTGTCGCTGCGCTACGGCAACATCGCCGTGCAATCGGTGGGCGCGATCCAGCGGCGTCTACTGGTGCTCGAGAACCAGGGCGGGGCGAAGCTCTTCGGCGAGCCGGCGCTGGAGCTTGCGGACATCATGCGCCTGCGCGAGGGCGGGCGCGGGCAGATCAACATCCTTGCCGCCGACACGCTGATGGGCTCGCCCCGGCTTTACGCGACCTTCCTGCTGTGGCTCCTGTCGGAGCTTTTCGAGGAACTGCCCGAGGTCGGCAATCCCGACAAGCCGAAGTTGGTCTTCTTCTTCGACGAGGCGCATCTTCTCTTCGACGACGCGCCGAAGGCGCTGGTGGACAAGGTCGAACAGGTGGCGCGGCTCATTCGCTCCAAGGGGGTGGGGGTCTATTTCATCACCCAGAACCCCGACGACGTGCCCGAGGATATCCTGGGCCAGCTCGGCAACCGGGTGCAGCACGCGCTTAGGGCCTTCACCGCCCGCGACCGAAAGGCGCTGCGGCTGGCCGCCGAGACCTATCGCGAAAATCCCCGCTTCGATATCGAGGAGGCGATCAAGCAGGTCGGCACCGGCGAGGCGGTGACCTCGATGCTGCAAAAGAAGGGTGTGCCGGGCATGGCCGAACGCACGCTCATCCGCCCGCCCTCGTCGCAGCTGGGCCCGCTCGATCCGGCCGCGCGCCGGGCGATCATCGATGCCAGCGATCTCGATCTGAAATACCGCAAGACCGTGGATCGCAGCTCGGCCTACGAGATGCTGCAAAGCCGCGCCGAGGAGGCTGCGAAAGCGGCCGAGGAGGTGGAACGCCGCGAGGAGGAGGCCGAGATGGCCGAGCGCGAATACCGTGCCGGGCGGCGCTATTCCGGCGCCCGCGTCGAACGCTCCACCTCGAAGCCCACCCGACGGTCCGCGCGCGACACCTCCATCGGCGGGGCGCTCGCCTCGGCGGTGGTGAAGGAGCTGAAGGGCACGACCGGGCGTCGCATCGTGCGCGGCATCCTCGGCGGGCTCTTCAAGGGGCGTTGAGCATGCGTCTGACGCTCGATCACGTGGCCGTTCTGGGCGAGACGCTGGCGGCGGCCGTCGCGCATTGCGAGACGGCGCTGCCGGTCCCTTTGGGTCCGGGCGGGCAGCATGCGCGCTACGGCACCCATAACCGGCTCTTGGGTCTCGAGGCCGGGCTCTATCTCGAAGCGATCGCCATCGACCCCGAGGCTCCGGCACCGGAGGGCCCCCGCTGGTTCGGGCTCGACGACTTCTCCGGCCCGCCGCGTCTGGCGCGCTGGATCCTGCGCACCGACGACATGGACGCCGCGCTGGCCGCCTTGCCAGAAGCCGGGGCGGCGGTGCCGCTGGCGCGCGGCGATCTGCGCTGGCGCATGGCGGTGCCGCCCTCGGGACACATGGCCTATGACGGGATGTTCCCGGCGCTCATCGAATGGCAAAGCCCGACGCCCGCGGGCGATCTCTTGTCGCCTTCGGGGCTCACTCTGACCGACCTCGTCATCCGCCACCCCGAGGCGCGCGCGCTCGCGAACAGGCTGGCCCCGCATCTCGACGCGCCGCTGCTGCGCTTCGAGACCGGCGCGCCGGGCATGGAGGCCCATCTGCGCGGTCCGGACGGCCCCGCATGCCTGACGTGACCCTGCGCCCCGCGCGCGGCGGTGATGCGCCGGCCATCGCCGCGATCTGGGCGCATTGGGCCGCGACAAGCACCGCCACCTTCACCACCGACCCGCCGGGCGTTCGCGCCGTCGCCACGCTGATCGCCGAACGCCCGGTCTTCCTCGTTGCCGAGGCGGGCGCCGAAGGGGCGGACGGGATTTGCGGCTATGCCACCTACGCGCCGTTCCGCGCGGGCCCGGGCTATGCCCGGACGATGGAGCACAGCATTCATCTCGCGCCGGAGCGGCGCGGGCAGGGTATCGGCGCTGCGCTTCTGACGGGCATCGAGGATCACGCGATCCGGGCCGGGCAGCGCTCGCTCATCGGCGGGCTCAGTGCCGAGAACGCCGCCGCGCATGCCTTCCACCTGCGCCACGGGTTCCTTGAGGCCGGACGCCTCCGCGACGCGGGTCACAAGTTCGACCGCTGGATCGATCTCATCCTGATGCAAAAAATGCTGCCGCGCGCGGCCTGACTTATCCCGTCAAAGGCCCTAGTCTCACCCCATGTCGATCTGGACCCGCATTTCCGACGCGCTCGCGGCGCTCACCTCCGGCGAAAGCCTCGCCACGGTGTTCGAGACGTTGCGCGCGCCGCCCGAACGCTCGGTCGCCTTCACCATCGCGGTGATCGCGCTCGCGGCGAAGATGGCCAAGGCCGACGGGCAGGTCAGCCGGTCCGAGGTGGCCGCCTTCCGCGAGGTGTTCCACATCGCCCCCGAGGACGAGCCGGGGGCCGCCCGGGTCTTCAACCTCGCGCGGCAGGACGTGGCGGGGTTCGAGGAATACGCCCAGCGCATCGCCTCCATGTTCCGGGGCGACAAGACGGTGCTTTGCGACCTGATGGAGGGGCTGTTTCACATCGCGCTGGCCGACGGCACCTATCATCCCAAGGAGGATGCGTTCCTCGAACGGGTGGCCGACATCTTCGGGCTGTCCGGCACGCGCTTTCGCACCCTGCGCACGCGCTACGCGCCAGACGAGGCGCCCGACCCCTACGCCATTCTCGGCGTCGATCCCGACACGCCGCTGCCCGAGATCCGCCGCGCCTGGCGCGGGCTCGTGCGCGACAGCCATCCCGACCGGATGATCGCCCGGGGCCTGCCCGCCGAGGCGGTGAAGATGTCCGAAAAACGGCTCATCGCCATCAACCGCGCCTGGGAAGAAATCTCGGCCCAGCGCGGCGACTGACCGGGGATCGGATCACGGGATGCGCATCGCCACCTACAACATCGAATGGTTCGACGCGCTTTTCGACGATGACGGCCGGCTTCTGGACAATGGCGGCTGGTCGGGCCGGCGCGACGTGACCCGGGCCGAGCAGATCGCAGCCCTGGGCCATGTCTTCCGCACCATGGATGCCGATGCGGTGATGGTGATCGAGGCGCCCGACACCAATCGCCGCCGCAACACCATCGCCGCGCTGCAGACCTTCGCCGAGGCGTTCGATCTGCGCACGAGCCACGCGCGGATGGGTTTTCCGAACGCCACCCAGCAGGAAATCGCGCTGCTCTTCGATCCCGCCATGATCGCCGCCCGCCACGCGCCTGCCGAGGCCGAGGATGCCCCGCGCTTCGATCTGAGCTTCGGCATCGACCTCGATATCGACGCGACCCGCGACGAGGTGGAGTTTTCCAAGCCGCCCTTCGAGGTCGCGCTGCGCTGGCGCAACCGGGTGGATCTGCGGCTCATCGGGGCGCATCTCAAATCGAAGGCACCGCACGGGGCGCGGTCGCGCGACGAGATGATGCGCTTTTCCATCGCCAACCGCCGCAAGCAGCTGGCCCAGGCGATCTGGCTGCGCCGCCGCATCGAAGGGCACCTGGCGCAGGGCGATCCGGTGATCGTGCTGGGCGATCTCAATGACGGCCCCGGGCTCGACGAGTTCGAGGCGCTGTTCGGGCGCTCCTCGCTCGAGATCGTCATGGGCCACGGGGCCGAGGCGCTTTTCGACCCGCATGCCCACCAGGCCCTGTCGCAGCGCGTCGGGGCCCAGCCCGCCACCGCGCGGTTCATGATCGCGCCCGACAACCGCTACCTGCAGGCGCTGCTGGACTACATTCTCATCTCCCCCGACCTGCGCGACCGGGCGCGGGGCTGGCGCATCTGGCATCCCTTCGACGACCCCGTCTGCTGGCGCGACCCGGTGCTGCGCGAGGCGCTGCTGATGGCGTCGGATCATTTCCCGGTGACGCTCGACCTCGATCTGGACGGTGATGCGGGCTGTGATCCGCAAGACGATCCGCCCGACGTTACGCCACGCGATCCGGATGGCGGGGACGCGCTTGCGTGACTTGGGAATTCCCGGGTCCGCGATTATATATGGATCATGAGACAGATCGCACCTATACCCGTGCTGGCCGTGGCCCTGTGCCTCGCCCTGACCCCCGCCGCCGCGCAGGAGGCCGAGGAAGAGCGCGGCCTCTCGCTGATGGAGCGGGGCCTGTCGCTGTTCTTCGACGGGCTGCGTCAGGAGGCCGAACCGGCCCTGACCGAATTGCAGCGCCTGATGGAGGAATTCGAACCCGCCATGCGCGCCTTCGCCGACGAGATGGGGCCCGCGCTGCGCGAGCTGATGGCCGAGGTCGAGGATTGGTCGTCCTACCATCCCCCCGAGATGCTGGATAACGGCGACATCATCATCCGCAAGAAGACGCCCGAGGAGATGGAGCCGCAATTCGAGGACGGTGGCGGCGTCGAGCTTTAGCGCAGCGCGCAGCCCCGCGGATCGAACCTGCCCGGCACGGGCGCATGCCAGCCCCATCGGGTCGGGCGTGACCCCGGTCTGCGCCCCGCGCCGTGCCTAGTCCGCCGACGTGACGACCTTCACCTCGGCTTCCGCCCCCAAGGATTTCACGAGGCTCTGGAACCGCGCTTCGGCCACCTCGCCGTAAAGCGGCGCGGCCTCCTCGGACAGGCGCAGCGTCAATTGCCGCTTGCGCGGGCGCCACTCGAACCAGGCGCCGCGGGTCTTCTCCGACATCCACAGCATCGCGCCGAAGCGCAGCGCCTTGCCCAGCACCTCGGCATCCTGGATCTCGGCATCCGACAGGATCGAGGCCATCGCCTCGAACCGCGTACCCTCGCGCTTGTTGCGGTAGCGGTGCAGCAGCGCCAGCCCCAGGAAGACCCGTTCCTCGTGTTTCAGCCCGCCGAGATTGGCGCGCGTGGCATTGTCGAAGACGGTCTCGGCGCGGTAATCCGGGTGGGCGCGCCAGCTCACGTCATGCAGCAGGCAGGCGGCCTTGACGAGGCGCAGCTTGGCGGGCCGCGCGCCGGCGAACAGCGGCTCCACGAACTGGAACAGGCGCTTGCCGTAGCCCGGCAGCCGCGCATCCTTGGCCTCCGCATGGCGGCAGGCCTCGATCAGCGGATCGCGGTCGCGCAGCTTCTGCGGCATCTGCTCGAACAGCATGCCCTCGCGGATGCCGTAGGAGGAGATGGCGATATCCTTGGGCCGGAAGGTCTGCACGAGCCGGCGCAGGACCTCGGCCGCATAGGGCACCAGCGACATGCGTGCATCCGAGATGCCGACCCGCTGGCGCAATTCCTCCAGATCGTGCTGGGCGATGAATTTCGCGGTGTCGCGCACGGCACTCGCATCCATGCGGTACTCATGCAGAACGTGCAGCGGGTAGTTGCGCCGCTCCATGTCGATCCGCGCGATCGCGCGCCATGAGCCGCCCACGAGGAACAGCCGGTCGCGTTGGCTGCCCATGACTGCCTCGAGCTTTTTCATCGTTTCCTTGATGACCGCCTCGCGGCCCTTCTTGCCGCCCTTGATGTCGATCAGCTTCAGCGGCCCGAGGTCCGAGGTGACCCGGCGCCCGACCTGTCCGCCCGAGATCTCCGCAAGCTCCATCGACGAGCCGCCGATATCGCAGACGAGCCCGTAGGAGCCCGGCCAGCCCAGCAGCACGCCCTGCGCCGAAAGACGCGCCTCCTCCTCGCCGTCGATCACGTAGATGTCGAGGCCGGTCTCGCGCTTCACCTCGGCGCAGAAATCCGCGCCATCCTCTGCCGAACGCACGGCGGCGGTGGCCACGGCCGAGAGCTCGGTGCCCATGCCGCGGGCGAGTAGCTGGAAGCGGTGGATCGCCTTCAGCGCCCGCGCCCGGCCTTCTGGATTGAGCTTGCCGGTCTCGCCCAGCCCCTTGCCGAGGGCGCACATGATCTTTTCGTTGTAGAAATAGGCGGGCGAACGCGCCGCGCCGTCGAAGACCACCAGCCGGACCGAGTTCGAGCCGATATCCACGACGCCCACGCGGCTCAGCGCGCGGATATCGGGATCGGCAAAGAGCGGTCGGCCGAACGGCTCCCAGTCGGGATTGGTGGGTTCGGTCGTTCCATCCATGGTGGCGCCTGGCTTGTCGTTCGCGTCGCGGGGACAGTGCGGCACGGGGGTGCGGAGGTCAACCGGACGGGAGGACGCGGGGGGCGCCGAGACGGGGAGGCATGGCGTGCCCGGTCTTGCCGCGTTCAGGCCGGATGCAGGGGGCATCTGATCGGCCGGGTTGCAGCCGCAAAGAAACTGCGCAGGCGCCCACAGGGCGCCCTCGTGAAGCCGGACCAGCACGGCGGCAATTGCATTGGCGATCCCACCCCGAGCGGGCAATGACGATCCCTGCCGGGGCAGCCGCAGCCATCCGTCTCGGAGAAGCCGGAGCGAACCCCGGTCGCGTCAATCCCGCCGATGAGTGAGCACTGGAACATCGCCCGCCCCGGCCGAGCCGCGGCCCGAGAGCGACGGGTTCTCCATGAAGAAGCGGTGACAGTTGAAGGCGAAGCCCCCGTCCTCCACCTCGGCGCGCAGGAAGCGCCCGTCGGGCTGCATGACCCAGCTCTGCGCCACGTCGGCGAGGTTCGCGGCGATGATCTGGCTCACGATCTGCGCTTTCACGGTGGGGTTCATGATCTCGAGCAGGGTCTCGACCCGCCGGTTGAGGTTCCGCCCCATCCAGTCCGCGGACGAGATGAAGACCCGCGCCTTCTCGTGCGGCAGGCCGTAGCCGTTGCCGAAACACGCGATGCGGCTGTGCTCCAGAAAGCGGCCGACGATGGATTTCACGCGGATGTTCTCCGACAGGCCCTTCACGCCAGGCCGCAGGCCGCAGATGCCGCGCACGATGAGGTCGATCTGCACGCCCGCCTGGCTCGCGCGGTAGAGCGCGTCGATCATGTCCGCCTCGATCAGCGAGTTCATCTTGGCCCAGATCTGCGCGGGTCGTCCGGCCCGGGCGTGCTCGATCTCGCCCTCGATCAGTTCCAGAAGCTTCGGCTTCAGCGAATGCGGCGACAGCGACAGGTTCTCGAGCCCTTCGGGATTGGCGTATCCCGAGAGGTAGTTGAAGACCTTGGCGGCATCGCGCCCCAGCGCCGGGTCGCAGGTGAAAAAGCTCAGATCGGTGTAGATCTTCGCGGTGATGGGATGGTAATTGCCGGTCCCCCAATGGGTGTAGGTCACCAGCTTGTCGCCCTCGCGGCGCACCACGGTGGCGATCTTGGCATGGGTCTTCCAGTCCAGAAAGCCGTAAACCACGTGGGCGCCCGACCGCTCCAGCCGGCGCGACTGGCGGATATTGGCGGCCTCGTCGAAGCGCGCCTTCAGCTCCACCAGCGCCGTGACCGACTTGCCGTCCTCGGCCGCCTCGCAGAGCGCCTCGACGATGGGGGAGTTCTTCGAGGTGCGGTAGAGCGTGTTCTTGATCGCCACGACGTTGGGGTCGCGCGCGGCCTGGTTCAGGAACCGCACCACCATGTCGAAGGTCTCGTAGGGGTGGTGCAGCAGCATGTCCTTCTGGCGGATCGCCGCGAACATGTCGCCGTCATGGTCCTGCACGCGCTCGGGCACGCGCGGGGTGAAGACCGGCCAGAGCAGGTCGGGCCGCGCGTTCAGCACCAGCTCGCTGGTATCGGCGACGCCGATCATGCCCTCGAGCTCGATGGTCTCGTCCTCGCGCACGCCAAGCTCGCGCATCACGATATCCTTGAGCCCCGCAGGCGCGCCGGGCGACACGGTCAGCCGCACCACCTCGCCCCGGCGGCGGCGCTTCAGCGCCACCTCGAATTCCCGCACCAGGTCCTCGGCCTCTTCCTCGACCTCGAGGTCGCTGTCGCGCAGCACCCGGAAGCCGAAGTGATCCTTGACGCTGTAGCCCGGGAACAGGCTGTCGATATGCAGAAGCAGCACGTCCTCGACGAAGCAGAAGCGGTGCCGGTCGCCCTCGGCGGGCAGCCGCACGAAGCGGTCGATCTGGCTGGGGATCGGCAGCAGCGCCTTCAGCACGTTGCCGTCGCGGTTCCGTTGCAGCTCGATCGCGAGGCAATAGCCCATATTGGCGATGAACGGGAAGGGATGCGCGGGGTCGATGGCCAGCGGCGAAAGGACCGGGAAGATCGTGTCGAGGAAGGTCTGGCGCAGCGCGCGGCGGTCGTCCTCGGTGATCCGGTGCGCCGACAGGATCGAGATGCCCTCGTCCTCCATCATCTCGCGCAGGGTCTGCAGCACCTTCTGCTGGCGCGCCATCAGGTTGCGCGCATCCTCGTTGATCTTCACCAGCTGCTGGGCGGGGGTGAGGCCGTCCGCGGCGGGCGTGGTGTTGCCCGCCTGGGCCAGTTCGCGCAGGCCCGCGACGCGCACGGTGTAGAACTCGTCGAGATTCGACGCCGAGATCGACAGGAAGCGCACCCGCTCCAGAAGCGGGACCTTGGGGTTCTCGGCCTCTTCCAGCACGCGCCAGTTGAAGCCCAGCCAGCTGAGCTCGCGGTTGAAGAAGCGCGCGGGGCTGTCCGGATCGAAGCCCTCGATGGTGCAGGGCGTCGGGCGCGGCGCCTTGAGGAAATCGGCATTGCTCATGCCGGGTTCCCTAGGGGCGTTCTGTAACGCTGTCGTGTCGTCTCGGATCGGTTTCTGCATGCCCCCGAGTCAACGCGTTCAGCACCTCGATGGCAAGGGGCCTTGTGACGCGGCGCCGCAATCCGAGCGAGCGCGCATCGAGCGCGTCGACCACCCGGCGCGCCATCTCGAAAGAGCGCGGCATGTGGTGGGTCAGATAGGCGATGACGTTGGGCGCGGGCGCGATCTGGCGGTCCATGAACAGCTTGGCCAGCACCGCCGAGAGCAGCATGTCGTCGGGCGGGCCGAGCCGCGCCAGCGGGCTGGCCTGCATCCGGCTGGCAAGGTCGGGCAGGATCAGCGGCCAGCGCGCAGGCGGCGGGGCGGCGGTCAGCAGCAGCGGCTGACGTTCGGCCAGCGCGAGGTTGTGCAGGTGGAACAGCGCCTCCTCGGCGGCCCGGTCGCCGGCGATCCGCTCGGCATCCTCCACCGCGATGGGCGCGGTCGTGAGGGCGAGGATGTCGGCCTCGGGCAGGTCTGTCGCGGGCAGGATGCGCGCGCCGCTCTCGGCGGCCCAGACATGCGTGAGATGCGTCTTGCCCGCCCCTGGCGGGCCCACGAGGACAAGCTTGCCCGCGGGCCAGGAATGCCATTGGTCGATCTCGGCCAGCGCCAGCGCGTTGGCCTCGGTGACGAAGAAGTCCTCTCGGCCCAGCGCCGTGCGGGCGGGCAGGTTCAGGGGCAGTTGCTCGGCCATGGGTCAGGTGCCGGTCTTGTCCGCGTCGCCGCGATAGAGGCGGCTCGACTTGTAGCGGGTCACGAGGAAGCGCGCGATCACGCCGATCGCCGCCGCGACCGGCACCGCCACCAGAAGGCCCACGAAGCCGAACAGCGATCCGAAGACCGACATGCCCAGAAGCAGCCAGACGGGGTGCAGCCCGACGCTGTCGCCCACCAGCTTCGGCGTCAGGAAGTTGCCCTCGATGAACTGGCCGGACTGGAAGATCGCCCAGACCGCGGCGATCCAGATCCAGTCGCCCCAGAACTGAAAGAGCGCGAGCCCGATGGCCAGCACGCCGCCGACGATGGCGCCCACATAGGGGATGAAGGTCAGCACCCCGGCGATCACGCCGACGACGAGGCCGAATTGCAGCCCCACGAGCATCAGCGCCACCGCGTAATAGACCCCGAGGATCAGCGACACGGTGCCCATGCCCCGCACGAAGGAGGACAGAACGTGGTCGATCTCGGCGGCGAGGTGGCGGATCGTGTCCACATGTTCGCGCGGCAGAAGGTCGTCGACGCGGGCCACCATGTTGTCCCAGTCGAGCAGCAGGTAGACCGACACGACGGGCACGATGACGAAGAGCAGGATGACGTTGAGCAGCGACGCCGCCGAGCTGAGCGCGGTCTGCAGAAGCTGGCCGCCCTTGTCGCGAATGGTCTGGCCGATGGTCTGCAGCGTGTCGCGCACGACGCCGTCGCCTGCCATCAGGTCCGGAAAGCGCATGGTCAGGAATTCCTGCAGGTTGCGCATGAGCTCGGGCGCCACGTTGATGAGCTGCCCGGTCTGGCGCACCAGCGTCGGGATCACCAGGAGCGCCATCAGCACGAAGATGAGGATCGCGCAGATGGTGATGATCGCGGTGGCCAGCGCCCGCGACGTGCCCGCTTTCTCCAGCCGGTCGGCGAGGGGGTCGAGGAAATAGGCGATGGCCGCGCCGAGGATGAAGGGCAGCAGCACGTCGCCCAGGAACCACAGCACGACCGAGAGGATCACGAAGCCGATCCCCCAATATTTCAGCTGGTCTTTGACAGGTAGGCTCATCAGGATCGCTCGCGACGTGTCCGAAGGAATGTCGGGGTTTTCCGCACCGGGTGCAAGGCCCGGGCATGTGGCGCGGGCGGGCCGATGTCAATCGTCCTGCGCAAGGAGCGGAAGGGACGGCTGGTTTCCACTCGTATTGCGACGGGATGGCCGCCGGTCCGGTGCGCGGCCCTGCAGGCACCTGCGGGGGCATCGTCCAGGCATGCAGGGTGCGGCGGCTTTTCCTTCCGGCGGGCGGCGGCGCCCCTTGTGCCGGACCCGGCCCTTTCATACACCCGTGCGCGAGCCCTATGCACGAGAAGGAGCGCGCCGCATGCGCCTGAGCCGATATTTCCTGCCGGTCCTGAAAGAGACGCCCGCCGAGGCGCAGATCGTCTCGCACCGGCTGATGCTGCGCGCGGGCATGATCAAGCAGGCCTCGGCGGGGATCTATTCCTGGCTGCCGCTCGGCTACAAGGTCCTGAAGAACATCGAGACCATCGTGCACGAGGAACAGGTCCGCGCGGGCCATATCCCGATGCTGATGCCGACGCTGCAATCGGCCGATCTCTGGCGCGAGAGCGGGCGCTACGACGCCTACGGCCCCGAGATGCTGCGCATCACCGACCGGCACGAGCGCGACATGCTCTACGGACCCACCAACGAGGAGATGATCACCGACATCTTCCGGTCCCATGTGTCGTCCTACAAGGACCTGCCGCTGACGCTGTATCACATCCAGTGGAAGTTCCGGGACGAGCGCCGTCCGCGCTTCGGCGTGATGCGCGGCCGCGAGTTCCTGATGAAGGACGGCTACAATTTCGACCTCACGAAGGACGACGCGCTGCACGCCTATAACCGCCACTTGGTGAGCTACCTGCGCACCTATGAGCGCATGGGGCTGCAGGCCATTCCGATGCGCGCGGATTCGGGGCCCATCGGCGGCGACGATACGCATGAGTTTCTGGTGCTGGCCGAGACCGGCGAGTCGGAGGTGTTCTACGACAGCGAGATCACCGATCTGAAATTCGGCGACCGCCAGATCGATTACGACGATGTGGCCCAGTGTCAGTCGGTGCTCGAGGAATTCACCTCGCGCTATGCCCGCACCGACGAGACCCATGACGCGGCGCTTTTCGACGCCATCCCCGAGGACCGGCGCCGCTCGGCCCGCGGCATCGAAGTGGGCCAGATCTTCTATTTCGGCACCAAGTATTCCGACGCGATGGGCGCGAAGGTGGTCGATCACGACGGCAACCGGGTGCCCGTGCATATGGGCTCGCACGGCATCGGCGTCTCGCGGCTCGTCGGCGCGATCATCGAGGCCAGCCACGACGACAAGGGCATCATCTGGCCCGAAGGCGTGACGCCGTTCCACGCGGGCATCGTCAATCTCAAGCAGGGCGACGCGGATGCGGACGCGGCCTGCCAGGCACTTTACGACAGCCTGATGACGCTCGGGCTCGAGCCGCTTTACGACGACCGCGACGAGCGGGCGGGCGCGAAGTTCGCCACGATGGACCTGATCGGTCTGCCCTGGCGCATCACCGTGGGGCCGCGCGGGCTCAAGAACGGGGTGGTGGAACTGACCTCGCGCCGCACCGGCGAGAGCGAGGAGATGCCGCCGGAACAGGCGGTGACGCGCCTCGCGCAGATCTACGGCCGCGCCATGTGAGGGATGTCGCCCCGGGCTGCGCCCGGGGCGACCCGCGCGCGGCCTGCGGCCGCGCGGTCCAAGAGAAAAGGGCGCGCCTTCGGCGCGTCTTTTTGGTGTTTTTGGGCCCGTTTCCGATGCGTCGCTTTCGGCCTGCGTCGGTCTCGTGGCCCGGACGGCGTTGCGTTTTTCGGGAAAGGTGAAGGGGCAGGGGGGCGTGCCTCGGACAGAGGCCGCGCGCGGGCTGTGCCTGCGGGACCCGCCTTGGGCCGTAACGACGGCGCGCCAACCGGGGCGGCGCGCCGTCGATGCGGTGGGGCTCGCGCCTCAGGCGGCGCTTTCGATTTCCGCCACGACGCCGTCGACCACCTGGGCCAGCAGCGCCTCGTCCTCGCATTCCGCCATCACGCGGATCAGCGGCTCGGTGCCGGATTTTCGGATCAGCAGCCGGCCCTTGGTGCCGAGCGTGGCCTCCGCCTCCTGGATGCGGGTCTTGACCTGCGCGCGGTCGAGCGGGGCGGCGCCGGGGGCGAAGCGCACGTTCTTGAGAAGCTGCGGCACCTTTTCGAAGGTATGCACCAGCTCTTGCGCGGGTTTGCCCGAGCGGACCATCTCGGCCAGGAATTGCAGCGCCGCCATCAGGCCGTCGCCGGTGGTGGCGTAATCGGTCATGACGATATGGCCCGATTGCTCGCCGCCGAGGTTCCAGCCGCCGCGGCGCATCGCCTCGACCACGTAGCGGTCGCCGACACCGGTGCGCATCAGGGTCAGACCGCGCGCCTGCAGGAAGCGCTCGAGCCCGAGATTGGACATGACCGTCGCCACTAGCGTGCCGCCGCGCAGGCGGTCTTCCTCGGCCCAGCGGGCGGCCATCAGCGCCATGATCTGATCGCCATCGGCGACCGCTCCGGTCTCGTCGATCAGCACGACCCGGTCGGCATCGCCGTCGAGGCAGATGCCGAGATCGGCGCCCTCGGCCACCACCCGCGCGGCAGCGGCCTGCGGTTGCGTGGAGCCGCAGCCGTCATTGATGTTGTACCCGTCGGGCGAGATGCCCATCGCGATCACCTCGGCGCCCAGTTCCCACAGGATCTCCGGTGCGGCGCGGTGGGCGGCGCCATTGGCGCAATCGATCACGATCTTCATCCCGTCGAGGCGCATGCCCTGTGGGAAGCTCGATTTCACCCGCTCCTGGTAGCGGAAGCGGCCATCGTCGATCCGCTTGGCCCGACCGATATTGCCGGCCTGGGCCGGGGCGACGCCCGCCTCGACCAGCGCCTCTATCTCGCGCTCGGCCTCGTCGGACAGCTTGAAGCCGTCGGGACCGAAGAACTTGATGCCGTTATCCTCCGCCGGGTTGTGGCTGGCGGAGATCATGATGCCCAGATCGGCGCGCATCGACGGCGTCAGCAAGCCCACCGCCGGTGTCGGCACCGGGCCCAGCAACATCACGTTCATCCCCGTCGAGCAGAGCCCGGCGGTGAGCGCGCTTTCGAACATGTAGCCCGAGCGGCGGGTATCCTTGCCGATCACTACGCGGTGCACGCCGGTGCGTTCGCGGCGGAAGTAGCGCCCCGCCGCCGCACCGATCATGAGCGCGAGCTCCGCCGTCATCGGGTAGGTATTCGCGGTCCCGCGCACGCCGTCGGTCCCGAACAATTTCCGTGTCATGCACGCTGTCCCCTTATCGCTTCCCACAGGGCGAGCGCCTGCGCGGTCTCGGCCACGTCATGCACCCTCAGAATTTGAGCGCCTTGCGAAATACCGGCCAAGGCTGCCGCGATGGAGCCCGGCGCGCGGCGCCGTGCCTCCGTTTCCCCGCTGATGGCTCCGATAAAACCCTTTCGCGAGACGCCAAGCAAGACGGGACAGCCGAGACCGTGGAAAACAGCGAGATTCCGCAACAACTCAAGGTTGTGTCCGACGGTCTTGCCAAAGCCGATCCCGGGGTCGATCACGATCCGGTCGCGCGGCAGGCCGAGCGCCGTCAGCCGGTCGATCCGCGCCGCGAGGTGGTCGTAGACATCGAGCGTGACATCGTCGTATCGCGGGGCGTCCTGCATGGTTTCGGGCCGGCCCTGGCTGTGCATGACGCAGATCGGTGCGCCGCGTTCTGCCGCGAGCGGCGCCATCCCGGCGTCGAAATCGAGCCCCGAGACATCGTTGAGCAGCCGCGCCCCGGCCTCCAGTGCGGCCCGCGCCACACCCGCTTTGCGTGTGTCGACCGACACCACCGGGCGCCCCGTGGCAGACAGTTCGCGGATCAGCGGCAGGACGCGCGCGGCCTCGGTTTCGGGGGCGATTTCCTGCGCGCCGGGCCGGGTCGATTCCCCGCCGATATCGATGAAATCCGCGCCCGCATCGGTCATGGCGGCGGCATGTGCGCGCGCCGCGTCGATGCGGTCGAAGGCGCCGCCATCGGAAAAGCTGTCGGGCGTGGCGTTGAGGATGCCCATGATGCGTGGGCGCTCCAGCGTGACGCCCGCGATGGGCGCGCGGGGCCGCGTCAACGCGGCACGGCAGGTCTCGGGCAGCGCCTCGGCGGGCAGGCGTTCGGGCGCTTGGCCACGGGTCAGCCGCGCCACATGTGTGAACCAGAGCGGGCCGCCGGCAAGGCGCAGCGCGCCCTCCGGCCGGGCCGGGTCGTCGCAGAGGATGGGGCGGTAACAGGCGTCATGCATGGGCGCTGCCCTGCCACTGCCCGCGCGGCTTGGCAAGGGCCGTGGCTCAGGGCGCGATCAGCTGATCGGCGGGCGGGCTCAGCCGCAGGGGCACCGGGCAGGCCTCGGGGGCCGCGGCATCCACCACGATCAGCTCGCGCGCGGTCATCTGGCCCGCGAACCACGCGGCGAGCCCGGTCGCGTCGCGCGGCAGGATGCCCGGGCCCTGGGTCGCGTCCAGCACCATCTTCGAGGGCGCCCAGACGCAGACCTGCCCGTTCTTCATCGCCCAGTCGAGTTCGGTGCGGGTCGCGACGACCTTGGCGCGGTTGTCGCGCGCGGCCAGCATCCAGCAATTCTGCTCGATCGACAGCAGGTCGATCCGCCGCTGGACCATGGCGTGATCGGCCTGCGGCAGCGCCTGCGAATGCGGCCCGACACAAAGGATCAGCGGCGCGCCATCGGCCCGGCACTGGTCGATCCAGCCGGGCAGACGCGGATCGGCGATGGCCGCGTTCGACAGGAAAAGGATGCGCGGATGCGGCCGTTCGGCGGCGCGTTCGTCGAGCCGCGAGCCCAGTTCGCGCCGCGAGCGGACGATCTCGACGCCGAGGGCGCCCGGACCGCGGTCGAGCTTCTCGATCCGAATGAAGGCGCGCAGGGCCTGCGGCTCCTGCAGGATGCGTTCGGCAATGCGTTCGGCCAGGGTTTCGAGCAGATTGAGCCGCTCCGCTTCCAGCTCGGCGGTGATCGCCTCGGTCACGCGGTCATAGGACAGGATGCGGTCCACGTCGTCGTCGATGGGCCCGGCAAAGGGGCGCACCTCGACCACCACGTTGAAGCAGATGCGCTGGGTCGTGCCACGCTCGGCCTGGAAGGCGCCGATCTCGACCTCGCGGATATGGTCGCGCAGCGATATGCGGTCGCGCGGATCGTCGCCCGAGGTGGCGATGGCGCGCTCGGCGGGATGCGAGAATGCAAGGCGGATTTCAGTGGCCATAAGCAGGGTCCGATTGGTCGCGGCAGGGCGGGACGCTGCCAGCCATACCGGACCTGTGGGCACAGGGCCACCGAAAGACGGCATCCCGGGGTCGCTCTGCGACAGCCGGGATTGGTTGCGGGCCTAGGTCTGGCCGGTTACGACCGGCACACATGAGCAGCGCCACGGCAACCACGGCGCATCCCGCAGGTCATCCGCAGGCGCGACGGCGGCAGAAACGACTAGGGCTGGGCGCGCGCATCGCCGATCATCGGGGCGACGCGCGGCGGAGCGATCAGCGCTGGGACAGGCGGACCGGCTCCTTGTAGAAACGATGCACCCCGATCTGCGCGGTCATCGGGAACTTGCGCGCCCAGCGCGGGCTGACCGCGGTCGTGTGGTAATGCGTGGCCCCCTCGGTCAGGGTCCGCGGCGCGCCTTCCAGCATCAGCCGGGCAACCTTGCCGACGCGCTGGAACGCGCGGGGCTCATGGATCGTTTCGGGATTGCCGTCGCAGTTATAGCTGAACTGGCAGGCATATTTGCGGCCCGAGGACGCGCCCTGATTGACCACGCCGCAGACGGTGCTGGGGTAGTTTGGGCTGTCGACCCGGTTCAGGATCACTTCGGCCACGGCGAACTGGCCCTTGACCGTCTCGCCGCGGGCTTCGAAGTAAAGCGCCTCGGACAGGCACTGCCATTGCGCGCCGCCCGTGCGGTAGCGCTGCGCATCGAGCCAGGCACTGTTGAACTGCATGCCTTTGATGCTGCTTTCGGGTGCAGGCGTCACCAGCCGCTGCAGATGCGCGGTTGCCGCAGCGTTCAGGCTGCGCGCCTCCTGGTTGAGCACCTTGCTCATGTTGGTCTCTTTGAGTTCGGCATGGACCGGCAGCGCTGCGAGTATCAGCGCCAATGCCAGTTTCGTAATGCGACCCATCTGGACACCTCTTAACTACATTCGGATTGGCGAGAGACGTCCCGCCAAGGTTCGCGGCGTCGTAGGTAAAAATGGTCAATAGGTCCAGTTTTGGCCTTGCCGGATGGGCTGGAATCCGCCCAAAGACAACGAATCAGTTGGGGGATTTCCGCCCAAGGGGCTAAGAACGCTCGATTTTATCCTGGATCGCCGCTTGTGCGGCAGCCAGTCGCGCCACCGGCACCCGGAACGGCGAGCAGCTTGCATAATCCATTCCGAGCGTCCGGCAGAAGTGAATCGATTCGGGATTGCCCCCGTGTTCGCCGCAGATCGAGATGATGACGTCGGGATTGGCGGCCCGCGCGCGTTCCAGCCCGATGCGCAGAAGCTCCCCCACGCCGTTCTGGTCGAGCCGGTGGAAGGGATCCTCTTCGAAGACGCCCTGCTGAACGTAATCGTTCATGAAGCGCCCGGCATCGTCGCGCGACAGCCCGTAGGTCATCTGCGTGAGGTCGTTGGTGCCGAAGGACAGGAAATCCACATGCGGCGCGATATCGCCCGCGATGAGGCAGGCGCGCGGGGTCTCGACCATCACGCCCAGCCGGTAGGTGAAGTCGCGCCCGCGCTCGGTGCGCACGGCGCTGGCCTCCTGTTCGATCCGCGCGCGCACGATTTCCACCTCGCGGCGGGCCGAGACGAGGGGGATCATGATCTCGGGCACCACCGGGTCGTCGCCCTCGCGGCTCGCCTCCAGCGTCGCCTCGAAGATGGCGCGCGCCTGCATGGCGTAGATCTCGGGCACGGTGATGCCGAGCCGCACGCCGCGCAGACCCAGCATGGGGTTGTATTCGCCCATCGCCTCGACCCGGCGGGTGACGTCCGAGACCGGCAGGTTCAGCGCCTCGGCAAGATCGCGGAGCCCGGCGCGGTCGGTGGGCAGGAATTCGTGCAGCGGTGGATCGAAAAGGCGGATGCACACGGGCTTTCCGGCCATGATCGCGAAGAGCTCCTTGAAGTCGGCGCGCTGGATCGGCAGCAGCTGTGCCAGCGCCGCGCGACGATCCTCGGGTGTGGCGGCGAAGATCATCTCCTGCATGACCGTCAGGCGGCCGGGCTCGAAGAACATGTGCTCAGTCCGGCAGAGCCCGATGCCGCCCGCCGCGAAGTCGCGCGCGGTCTGGGCGTCCTCGACGGTGTCGGCGTTGACGCGAATGCGCAGGTCCCGCTCCGCATCGGCCCATTTCAGCAAGGTGCGGAAGGCATCGTCGAGCCGCGCCGCCTGCATCTTCGGCGCGCCCGCGAGGACCTCGCCCGCGGTGCCGTCCACGGTGATGATATCGCCCTCCTTGAAGACCCGGCCATCGGCGGCCACGATCTGCTTGCGTTGCGGCTGGAAGCGCATCTTGCTCGCGCCCACGACGCAGGGCCGTCCCATGCCGCGCCCGATCACTGCGGCGTGGCTGGTCATGCCGCCCCGTTCGGTCAGAACCGCGACGGCGGCATGCATGCCGCGCACGTCCTCGGGCGCGGTTTCGCGCCGCACGAGGATGCAGGGCTCTTCCCGCGCCGCCGAGGCCTGCGCGTCCGTGGCCGAGAAGACGATCCGGCCCGTGGCCGCGCCCGGGCTCGCCGCGATGCCCGCGCCGATCACGTCGCGGGTCGCGCCCGGATCGACCTGCGGGTGCAGGAGCGCCGACAGCATCCGCGGCTTGACCCGCATCACCGCCTCCTGCGGGGTGATGATCGCGTCCTCGGACAGGCGCACCGCGATGCGGATCGCGGCGGCGTTGCTGGCGGGCACGACGATCCCGTCGAGGATGAAGAGACGCCCGTTCTCGATGGTGAACTCGACCTGCATCTCCGCCCGCAGCCGCTGGCGCATCAATGCCGCGTGTTCCAGCAGCTCTGCGAAGGCTTCGGGCGCGCGCTCCTGCAGCGAGGGGCCGCGCGGATCGGTGGTCAGGAACAGCGCCTTTTTCCCGGCCTCGAGCGCGTCGCGGCCCTGGCTCTGGCTCAGGTAGCGCCCGGTGACCTGCGGCAGGCCGGTTTCGGGATCGACCAGTTGCAGAACGCCCGAGCCCGACTCGCCGCGGCCAAGACCCAGCGCCATCTCCTGCACCGCAAGGCCGAGCCCGGCATCCACCGGCGCGCCCTTGGCCTCGCGCAAAAGCCGCGCCGAAACGCTTTCCCAGCTGCGCGCCATGGAGCGCAGCACCTCGGAAAGCTGCGTGGCGGGATCCTGCGGGAAGGGCTCCTCGGCCTCGTCCTCGTAGGCGCGCAGGGATTGCTCCAGCGCGTCGGGCGCGTCCTCGTCGATCTCCTCGAAGGCATCGGGATCGAGCCGCGCGACATGCACCGCGTAGGTCTGGACCCAGCGGCGATACAGCGCCCGCGCAGCGCCCGCGCCCAGCGTTTCGGACAGCCGCGCGCAGGCCGCGTCGTTCATGCCGATATTCAGCATCGTCGTCGGCCCGCCCCAATCGGGGTCCTCCGAAGAGGGGCGCACGCAGACCAGCGCGTCCGCGTCGAACACCGACAGCAGGACCTTGGTGTCGGGAATCCGCCCCAGCGCGATCGCCTTCACCGTATCGAAGGACAGCGCCACCGTGCGCGGCACCGGCAGCTTCAGCCGCACCAGCCGCTGCAGGCACTTGGCCCGCCCGCCATGGGTGGCGGGCTGGATCGGCGCGGTCGGCGTGATCAGCGTGATGTGCCTGTCCAGCTGGAACGACACTTCGTTGAGGTATTTCTGCACTGCGGCAATCCTTCGATTGGCCGCAGGATACGCCTCAAACGTGGCCTGGCAAGGGCGCTGTCACGTCAGATGGACATTGGTCGTGGGGGCTCAGCCGTCCAGACGGGTCAGATCGGCCACCTGCAGACAGGTCGTGCGGATCTGGCTCAGCATGTTGAGCCGGTTGCGCCGGACGATGTCGTTGTCGGTGTTGACCTGCACCGCCTCGAAGAACGCATCGAGCGCGGGGCGGATTTCGGCCATCGCGGCCATGGCGGCGGGGAAGTCCTCGGCCTGCATGGCGGGGCGGATGCGGGCATCCGCAGCCTCCAGCGCCGCGAAAAGCGCGCGTTCCGCATCCGTCTCGGCCAGTTTCGGATTGGCGCCGAAGCTGTATTCCACGCCGTCCTTCTCTTCGGCCTGGGTCAGGATGTTGTTGGCGCGCTTGAACCCCTGCACGAGGTTCTCGCCATCCTCGGTCTCCAGCACCTCCTGCAGGGCGCGCGCGCGCTTGACCAGAAGCGTGATGTCGTCGCTGCCCTGCATGGCGAGGCTCGCGTCGATCACGTCGTGGCGGATGCCTTCGCCCTTGAGATACACCTTGAGGCGGTCATGCACGAAGGCCAGAAGGTCGGGCGCGGTGATGGTGTCGCGCTCGATGATGGTGAAATAGACCAGCACGAACACCGTCTTGTTCCATTTGTCGGCATTCCGCGCGCCCATCGCCTTGAGCCGCTCGCGGAAGAAGTCCTCCAGCGCCGCGCGATCGTCGAAATGGCGGGCGAGCGCGTCATGGAAGACCTGCGCCAGCGGCTCCCAATCCACCTCGAGGAAGGGGGCCGCGACCTCGGCCCAATCCTCGACCGTGCCGCGCTTGTCGGCGGCGACGCCTTGCAGGCTGGTGGGATCGAAGGCGCGCTTGATCCAGTGCGACAGGCGCAGCGTCAGGCCGTTCTCGAGGACGAGGCGGATCACGCCCAGCGCCGCGCGGCGCAGTGCGAAGGGGTCTTTCGAGCCGGTGGGCTTCTCGTCGATGGCCCAGAAGCCCGCCAGCGTGTCGAGCTTGTCGGCGAGCGCCACCGCCACCGACACGGGCCCGGTCGGCACCGCGTCGGAGGGGCCGAGCGGCGCGTAATGCTCCTCGCAGGCTGCTGCGACTTCGGCGGGAAGGCCCGCCGCATCGCTGTAATAGCGCCCCATAAGCCCCTGAAGTTCCGGGAATTCATAGACCATCTCGGAGGAGAGATCGGCCTTCGCCACCCGCGCCGCCTGTTCGGCGAGATCGGCATCGGCCCCCACCTCCGGCGCGATCTCCCGCGCCAGTGCCGCGATCCGGTCGATCCGCGTCTTCTGCGAGCCGAGCTTGTTGTGGAAGGTCACGTTCTCCAGCTGCGTGAGCCAGGGCTGCATCTTGTCGTCCCGCGCGACGCGCAGATCGTTCTCCCAGAAGAATTTCGCGTCGGCGAGCCGGGCCGCCAGCACCTTCTGGTTGCCCGCAAGGATGGTGCGCCCGTGATCCGCCGTCTCGCGATTGGCGACGGTCACGAAGCGCTCGATCCGGCCGGTCTTGGGGTTCTTCACCGAGAAGAATTTCTGGTGCTCCTTCATCGAGGTCTGCAGCACCTCGGGCGGCAGGTCCAGAAACGCCGCGTCGATCTGCCCCATCAGCACGACGGGCCATTCCACGAGCCCCGCCACCTCGGCCAGAAGGCCCGGATCCGCGACCACTTCCATGCCCGCCGCGAAGGCCGCGTTGGTGGCGTCGTTCCAGATCGTCTCGGCGCGCTCGTTGGCGTCCAGCACGACCTTGGCGCGCTTCAGCTTCGCCGTGTAATCCTCGAAGGAGGTGACGGAAAAGGGCTCCGGCGCCATGAAGCGATGGCCCTCGGTCACGTCGCCCGCGCGGATGCCGTCCACGTCGAGCGGCACCACCTCGGCCTCGCCCGCATCGCCCATCAGGATGCACAGGATCCGGTGCAGCGGGCGCACCCAACGCAGGCTGCCGCTGCCCCAGCGCATGCTTTTGGGCCAGGGGAAATTGCGGATCGTGTCCTCGAGCACCTCGGCCACGATCTCGGCCGCCGGGCGGCCCGGCTTCTCGATCACCGCGAAGAAGACGCGGCCCTTCTTGTCGTCACGCTCCTCGAGATCGGCGCGCGCGACGCCCGCGCCCCGGCAGAAGCCCTCGATCGCCTTTTCGGGTGCGTCGACCTTGGGGCCCTTGCGCTCTTCGCGCATGTCGGGCGAGCGGGCGAGCAGCCCCTCCAGCGTCAGCGTCAGCCGCCGCGGCGTGGCGAAGGCGCCCGCATGGGCATAGGTCAGACCGGCCTCCACCAGACCGTCCGTCACCCGCTTTTTCAGATCCTCCGCCGCGCGCGCCTGCATGCGGGCGGGAATTTCCTCGGAGAAGAGTTCGATCAGAAGATCAGGCATCGGGCCCTCCGCTTGGGCGACATTTGCAACTCGGCGCGGGATAGCGGGGCGGGCGGCGGAGGTCCAGCGCTTAGGCGGCGACGGGCGTCATGTCCGGGACTTGGCTTTCCGCAAGGCGCGGCTCGACAGCGTCTCGACATCGGGGCCGTCGCGGGCCGGAAGGACGCGGAACCGCGCCTCGACCAGGTTTTCGACCGCAAAGGCCAAAAGGCCCAGCCCCGCGATGCCCAGAAGGATGCGCCCGTAAGGCGCGGCACCGATCTCGCGCAGGGCGTCGCCCATGCTGCCGGCATTGTCCGCGTCGTATGTCAGGGCCGCCAGCGCGAGCAGCCCGCCGATCACCCCGATCAGCACGCCCTCGGACACGATGCCGATCCGCAGCACGGGGTTCAGCTTTTCCGTCAGAGGAGTGACCCGGATGTGCTCCTTGTAGGTCTCGGCCCAGCCCTTGTAAACATAGTAAAGGCCCGCACCGAACACCGCGACGGCCAGCGCCAGAAGCAGCCAGCGCCCATAGGGCAGGGCCAGCAATTCCTGCGTCCAGCTTCCGCCCGCCTCGTCGCTTTCAGGCACGAGGTCCAGTGCGGAGGCGCCAAGGAAGGCGTGCAGCGCGCCGGTGACCAGAAGCCCGCCCCGGGCAAACAGCCCCGAGGCATCGTCGCCCCGTCGTTCGAGATCGAGCGCGGCCGCCACGAAGCGCCAGATCGCGTAGCAGAACAGGCCGAGCGCCACGATCCAGATCAGCACGAGGCCGAAGGGCGCGCGGTGGAGTTCGCCGATGGCGCCTTCCGTGCCCTCGGCAACACCGCCCCAGATGGCCGCACTCAACGCCAGTGCGCCGACGATGGCATAGGTGGCGGCGCGCGCGGAATATCCCAGTCGCATGACCGGAACGACCCAGGCCGGGGCTTTCGAGGTCTGCATGGTCAGGGTCCCTTCCGCGCGCCGCTGTCACGGTTAAGCGCGCGGCTGCACCGACTTGTTCCCATCCGATCAGTCGCGCGCCGGACAATCGTCTCCGAGCGGCGTGCCGTCATAGGCCTTGTCGCCGCATTCGTTGATCTCCTGCCAGACATAGCCGCGCCCGTCCTCGGTCAGGGCGACCACCCGGTCGACCCCGAACTCGATGTTGCGGGCCATGGTGAAGACCTGCGCGGTGCCGGCCGCCATCTGGGCGGCGATGGCCTCTGCGTCGAAGCAATCGAACCAGAAGGGCGCGTTGCGGGGGCTCGCGCCGGGATAGGGCGCGGCCGCGATCGTGCCGGGGCGGGCCGCGGTGTCGAAACAGGCGCGGAACCGGATGGGCGAGCTGTCCGCGTCGATCCCCTCGAAGCCCGAGACGGGAAGGGTGATGGGGGTGTCGTCCGCGGAGAGCAGCGTGATCTCCTCCACCGGGGCCACCTCTTCGTAATAGGCGAAGACCTGCAGGTAATACATCGCGGCACCGCCCAGCAGCGCCGAGACGAGGATGAGGATGACGAGGAACTTGCCGGTCACGCGGCCTCTCCCGTCGCGGCGGGCGTGGTGACGAAGGCGTCCGCGCACATCTTGGCCAGCGCGCGGACCCGTCCGATATAGGCCTGCCGCTCGGTCACCGAGATGACGCCGCGCGCATCGAGAAGGTTGAAGAAGTGGCTTGCCTTGATGCACTGGTCATAGGCGGGAT
Source organism: Roseivivax lentus (assembly GCF_900156805.1). Taxonomy (GTDB): domain Bacteria; phylum Pseudomonadota; class Alphaproteobacteria; order Rhodobacterales; family Rhodobacteraceae; genus Roseivivax; species Roseivivax lentus. The sequence goes on from NZ_FTOQ01000003.1 coordinate 334,539, forward strand.
GCGCCATGACGATGCGGCGGTGCATCTTCGGGTCCTCCTCGGGGGCCTGCAGCAGGCGCGCGCATTCGGCCTCCGCATCCTCGAAATGGCGCAGGAGCATCTCGGTCGTGGCGTGATCGAAGTTGTGGCGGCTGTATTCTTCCTCGGTCTGCCGGAAGATGTCGCCATAGCTCAGCGGGATCGGCGCGCCGGGGTCGTTGAAGGGCATGTCCATCACGTGGTCGATGCCCAGCACGTACATCGCCAGGCGTTCGAGCCCGTAGGTCAACTCGCCCGAGACCGGGTGGCAATCATGCCCGCCCACCTGCTGGAAATAGGTGAACTGGCTGACTTCCATGCCGTCGCACCACACCTCCCAGCCAAGGCCCCAGGCCCCGAGCGTGGGGCTTTCCCAGTCGTCCTCGACGAAGCGCACGTCATGCAGCGCAAGGTCGATCCCGATGGCCTCGAGCGAGCCCAGATAAAGCGCCTGCAGATCGGGCGGCGAGGGTTTGATGATGACCTGGTACTGGTAGTAATGCTGGAGCCGGTTCGGGTTCTCGCCATAGCGCCCGTCGGTGGGGCGGCGCGAGGGCTGCACATAGGCCGCGGCCCAGGGCTGGCTGCCCAGCGCGCGCAGGGTCGTGGCGGGGTGAAAGGTGCCCGCGCCGACCTCCATGTCATAGGGTTGCAGCACCGCGCAGCCCTTCGAGGCCCAATAGGCCTGAAGCCGCAGGATGATCTCCTGGAAGCTTTTCGGTGTGTCGGCTGCGTGCATTTCGGCCCTCCGGGTTGGCTGCGCTTGATTAGGACGCCACAATCCCGGGGTCAATTGCGGGTCTGACCAATATTTGACGTGCGGGCGCCTTGCGTTTTGTTACCAATGGCGCAGGCGATTTCACGTTTGACCGAGGGATTTTACACGACATGACACGCTCCGTTCTGATGGCGGGCAGCGCGCTCTGGCTTCTCGCCGGGGCCGCCGCGGCACAGGAAGCCCATTACATCCAGATCGAGGCGCACCCCGCCCTCGCCGTGGCCGAGTCCCGGGCGCGCGATTTTGCCGCGCAATTGCCCGATGTGAACGGCTTTTCGCTGGGGGCCGGCTGGTACGGGATCGCGCTCGGGCCCTATGACGAGGCCGAGGCGAACCGTTTGCGCCTGGCGCTGCGCAGCGCGGGGCGTATTCCGCCTGACAGCTATGTCGAGGAGGCGGAGGAATATGCCCGCCGCTTCTTCCCGGTCGGCGCCGACGCGGTGCAGAGCCCGGCGCCCGCCGCCGAGGAGGGGCCGCAAGGCACCGAGGAGGTGCGCGCGGCGCCCGTCGTGACGCCCGCGCCGCAGCCCGATCCGGACGAAACCGTGGCCGAGGCCCGCCGGTCGGAGGCGCAGCTCACCCGCGCCCAGCGCGCCGAGCTGCAGGTCGCCCTGCGCTGGGCGGGCTTTTACCAGGGCGGCATCGACGCGGCCTTCGGGCGCGGCACCCGCGGCGCCATGGCCGGCTGGCAGGAAGGCAACGGCTTCGAGGTGACCGGCATCCTCACCACCCGCCAGCGGGCCGAACTGCTGCGCCAGTACAATGCCGTGCTCGACGGGCTCGAGATGACCCGCGTCGTCGACCGCCGCGCGGGGATCGAGATGGCCATGCCGCTCGGCGCCGTGGCCTATGCCCGGTCCGAGGCGCCCTTCGTGCATTACGACGCCAGCGGCGATCTGCCCGCGCGGGTGCTGCTCATCTCCCAGCCCGGCGACCGCCAGACCCTCGCCGGTCTCTACGAGATCATGCAGACGCTCGAGATCGTGCCGCTCGGAGGCCCGCGCGAGCGGAGCCGCGACCGCTTCACCCTGACCGGCGCCAACAGCCGCATCGTCAGCCACACCGAGGCGCGGCTGGTGGATGGCGCCGTCAAGGGCTTCACCCTGATCTGGCCCGCGGGCGACGAGGAGCGCCGCAGCCGCGTTCTGGCCCTGATGCAGGAGAGCTTCACCCCGCTTGCGGGCGTGGTGCTCGACCCCGGGACCCTGTCGGGCGACGCCCAGGCCATCGACCTCGTCGCCGGTCTGCAGGTACGCCAGCCCAAGAACGTGGCCTCGGGCTTTTTCGTCGATGCGCGCGGGCGCGTGCTGACCTCCGCCCAAGCGGTCGCGGAATGCGGACGGATCACCCTCGACGAGACCACCGAGGCGCAGATCGTGGCGCAGGCCGACGGGGTCGCCCTCCTGGCGCCCGACACGCCGCTCGCGCCGCGCGAGGTCGCGGTGTTCCGCGCCGACGTGCCGCGGCTGCAATCCGAGGTCGCGGTATCGGGCTTTTCCTATGGCGGGGTGCTTGGCGCGCCGACGCTCAGCTTCGGACGGCTCGCGGATCTCAAGGGTCTGAACGGCGAGCCCGGCATGGCGCGGCTCGAAGTGGCGGCCAACCCGGGCGATGCGGGCGGGCCGGTCTTCGACGGCGGCGGCGCGGTCGTGGGCATGCTGGTGCCCGCGGTGGCAGAGGGGCGGCAATTGCCCGACGGGGTGAGCTTCGCCACCGCCTCCGAACGGCTCATCGCGCTTTCGTCGGGGGCGGGCGTCGAGATCGCGACCGGGCAGGGGGACGCCTTCATGGCACCCGAGGACCTGACCCAGGTGGCCCGCGCCATGACCGTGCTGGTCAGCTGCTGGGAGTGAGGCGCGTCGCGGGTTCCCGTGCGCGACTTCGCCGTGGCGCAGAACCCGCGGTGCGGAATTATGACGGCATGCGTCCGCCGCGCCGATGCGCCTGTCCGCCGGGACGGACGGGCGCATCGGTGTCCCGGTCCTACCGTTCTAACTGGAGCAGCGGCAGTTACTCAGACGAAGCGCTGACGCCCCCCTGTTGCAGCGCCATCCCGCGAAACGGCGCGTTCCACGGTGTATGCAGGGCAAGAGATCTCTGCGCACCCCGTCGGACCTCATTCCTGACGCACGCTACCCGAACACCAAATCCGGAAGCATATCGAAAAACTTCAGCGCGCCGCCCGGAACATTCGTGACAGCTTCCCCCACTGGCTCACCAGCACGCCCGAAAGGATCAGCACCAGCGCCAGCACCAGCGACAGTCCGGCGGGCTCACCGAGAAAGACGATCCCGAGGCAGACCGACCAGACCGGCACCTGGTAATTCACCAGACTCATGAAGACCGGCCCCGCCGTGCGGATCACCAGCACCCGCAACAGGTTGGCTCCCGCCGTCGGCACCATCCCCAGAAGCGCCAGCCAGAACAGCGTCTCGCCCTGCGGCAGTGGCGGCGGGCCCTCGACGATCCAAGCGAAGGGGATGATTGCCGCGCTGCCCGCGATCAGCGGCGCCGCCGCAAGCCCGATCGGGTCCATGGGCGGCAGGCGCCGCATCATCACCGAGGCCGAGGCGTAGCAGGCCGCGGCGCCAAGACAGGCGAGCCGGCCCAGCGGCTCCAGCGGATCGCCGCTCGATTGCAGGGCGGTCGGCCCGATCAGGATCGCCACGCCCACGAAGCCGGTCAGAAAGCCCAGCGACCGGCGCAACGTCATGCGCTCTCCCGGCAGGAAGACATGCGCCAGGGGCAGGACCATCAGCGCCACCGCCGCCATCGAGACGCCCGCAAACCCCGAGGTCACGCGCACCTGACCCCAGGACAGGAGCAGGAAGGGCAGCGCGGAGTTGAAGACGCCCACCACGCCGAGGATCGGCCAGGGCCGCGCGTCGCTCAGAAACAGCCGCCCGCCCATCAGGCGCCAAACCAGCGTGGTCAGAAGCGTCGCGAAGCCGATCCGGTAGGCGGCGAGCCAGGCCGGCGTGATCCCCTCCAGCGCCAGCTCGATCACCAGGAAGGTGGCGCCCCAGATCAGGCCCAGAAGGGCGACCATGGCGAAGGACTTGCCCGTGATCTCGGGCGCGGACGTCGATGCCGTCTGCATAAAACCTCATCATTTTTCGAATTCTGCACAGCATTGGGGCATCGCCCGGCTTTCGCGGCACGTAGCACCGCGCTAGGGTGTCGTCCATCCAACCTGAGGAGAGAGAGTCATGGACGCGTTTTTCATTCTGCCCGTTTTCATCCTTCTGGCGCTGCTCGGCTGGTGCGTCTACCAGCTCAAGGACTAACGGTCGCACCCGGGGAACGGTTCGTCGGCGCTGCGGGTTCGTCCTGCAATCACCGCATCGAAACCGAAGGAGTTTCCCCATGACCGCATCGTTCTTCGTGCCGCTTCTGGCGCTTTTCACCCTGCTGGCCGTCACCGTGATGGGCATCCTCGGCAAGTTCGAGATCGAGCGGAAGCTCGACGATCCGAACGATCCGAAATCGGCGCTGGCCAAGGATGGCCCCTCCGGCGCCTGAACGCGGCTGCCGCCGCGTCGGAACGCGCGCGGTCGGCCCGAGGGCAGTCTGGGCGGAAACGGTGGGCTGCCATCGTCACAGCCTGGCCCGTCTTCGACCCGGCTGGCGCAGGTCTTCCGGCGCCCATGAACAGACTTCAATGAAAACGCCCCCGGACCCGCAGTCCGGGGGCATTCTTTGTAACGAGAGGGGCCTAGGGCCTCAGTTCTTCGCCTTGTCGACCATCTTGCCGGCCGAGATCCACGGCATCATGCCGCGCAGGGTCTCGCCGACCTGCTCGATCTGGTGCTCGTCGTTCAGGCGGCGCGTTGCCTTGAACATCGGCTGGCCGACGCTGTTTTCCTGCATGAAGTCCCGCACGAACCGGCCGGTCTGGATGTCGGTGAGCACGTCCTTCATGCGCTTCTTGGTCTCCTCGTAGGGCAGGATGCGCGGGCCAGAGACATACTCGCCGTATTCGGCGGTGTTCGAGATCGAGTAGTTCATGTTGGCGATGCCGCCTTCGTAGATCAGGTCGACGATCAGCTTCACCTCGTGTAGGCACTCGAAATAGGCCATCTCGGGCTCGTATCCGGCCTCGACCAGGGTCTCGAAGCCCATGCGGATCAGCTCCACGAGGCCGCCGCAGAGCACCGCCTGCTCGCCGAAGAGGTCGGTTTCGCATTCCTCGCGGAAATTCGTCTCGATGATGCCCGAGCGGCCGCCGCCGATGGCCGAGCAATAGGAGAGACCCAGTTCCAGCGCGCGGCCCGAAGCGTCGTTGTGCACGGCGACGAGGCAGGGCACGCCGCCGCCCTTGGTGTATTCGCCGCGCACGGTGTGGCCGGGGCCTTTCGGCGCCATCATGATCACATCGACGCCTTCCTTGGGCTCGATCAGGCCGAAATGCACGTTGAGGCCGTGGGCGAAGGCGATCGCTGCACCCTCGCGCAGATTGTCATGGACGTACTTCTTGTAGGTCTCGGCCTGCAGCTCGTCGGGCATGGTGAACATGATCAGGTCGCACCAGGCCGCGGCTTCGGCGATGCCCATGACCTTGAGGCCCTCGCCTTCGGCCTTGGCGGCGGAGGCGGAGCCTCCGCGCAGCGCGACGACGACGTTCTTGGCACCCGAATCGCGCAGGTTCAGCGCGTGGGCGTGGCCCTGGCTGCCGTAGCCCAGGATGGCCACTTTCTTGTCCTTGATGAGATTGATGTCGCAATCGCGGTCGTAATAAACGCGCATGTCCCGCGCTCCCTTGCTTGTTTATCCTGCCCGCAATCTACCCGCCGGCACGCGAGAGTGTTTGCGTTTTTCCGAAGAATTCCGCTAAGGGCTGAAAAGTCATTCGCGATGCGGGGGGTAAACGGAGAAATCATGCTCGATGACGTGGACAGGCGAATCCTGCGCCAATACCAGGCGACGCCCGAGGTCTCGGGTCAGGAGCTGGCGGAGCGGGCCGGCGTGACGCCCGCGACGCTGACCCGGAGGCTCGACCGGATGCGGGCGGCGGGCGTGTTGCGGGGCGTGCGGGCGGTGATCGACTGGGCGGCGCTGGGCTACGCCGTCGAGGTGTCGCTGCGCGTCACGCTCGACAAGTCGCAACCGCAGGCTTTCGAGGATTTCGCCGCCGCCGCCCGTGCCGTTCCGGAAGTGCTGGAGATCCAGACCTTTCTCGGCCAGGTCGATGTGCGCCTGTCGGTGATCGCGCGGGACCTGGCGCATTACCAGCGGCTCTACCGCGAAAAGCTTCTGGCGCTGCCGCACATCACCGATCTCGAGGCGCTGATGCATATCGCGCGGGTGAAATACGACGAAAGCCTGCCGCTGTGAGGCCGAGATTATTAGCTAATAATCTCGGGTGCCGTCCCGAAGGGGTCCGGCCGGATGCCCCGGTCGCTGCGGTTGCGAGATTTTTAGATAAAAATCTCGCGCGGGGCGCGCGATGATCGCGCTCGACGAGATCGACCGCGCCATCCTGCGCGCCATGGTCGCCGATGCGGACCTGTCGGCGGGGGCGCTCGGGCGCCGATTGGGGCTTTCGCAGCCCGCGGCGTGGCGCCGTCTGAAGCGGCTGCGCGCGGCGAGCGTCATCCGCGCGGCGCGGCTCGATCTCGATGCCGAGAAGCTGGGTTTCGGCGTGACGGTCTTTCTGGGTGTGAAGATCGGCACGAAGGGGCAGGCGGCCTTGGGCGATTTCGAACGCGCGGTGTCGGCAATCCCCGAGGTCCAGACGGTCGAGCATGTGCTCGGCATGTACGATTACCGGCTGCGGGTCGTGGCGCGCGACCTGCCGGATTTCGAACGCGTGCTGCGGCGGCGGATCATGACGCTGCCCGGCGTGGCCTCGCTCGATGCCAATGTCCTGTTGTCCGAGGAGCGGCGGCCCGGGCCCATCGGGTGATCCGGTCTCGCGGGCGGGCCCGGGCGAGGGCGCTGCCCTCGCGCTCCCGGAGGTATTTCCGGTCCGATCGTGAGATGCGCGCGGCGCCCGGCGGCTCAGCCCTTGCGGCGCATCAGGCCGCGGGCCGGATCGTAGCCCCAGAGCGCCAGCGCCGCGAAAGCCGCGAAGGCCAGCGCGGTCCAGAGCGCCGCGGGCCCGTTCCATTGCAGGTAGAGCGCGAAGCGGATCATCTCGACCGCGTGGGTGAAGGGATTGAGCGCGCAGATATCGCGCAGGAGCTCGGAGCTTTCGGCCATCTTCCACAGCGGGTAGAGCGCCGAGGAGAGAAAGAACATCGGGAAGATCACGAAGTTCATCACGCCCGCGAAATTCTCCAGCTGCTTGATCAGCGAGGAGAGCGCGAGGCCCAGCGCGCCCAGCATCAGCCCCGCCAGCATCAGCGCGGGCAGTGCCGCGAGGTAGCCCCAGGCGGGCAGCGTGATGTCGAAGGCCCAGGCCACGGCGAGGAAGGCGTAGACCTGTACCAGCGAGATCAGCGTGGCGCCCGCGAGCTTGCACAAGAGCAGGTACCAACGCGGCAGCGGGGCGGTCAGCAGAAGGCGCATCGAGCCTGTCTCGCGGTCATGGACGAGGCTCAGCGCGCTCTGCATGCCGTTGAAGAGCAGGATCATGCCGCAGAGCCCCGGCACGATATAGGTCTCGTAGGTGATGTAGGTCTGGTAGGGCGGCAGGATCGACAGGCCGAGGGCCGCGCGGAAGCCCGCCGCGAAGACCAGAAGCCAGACCAGCGGGCGGACGAGGGCGGCGATGAAGCGCTCGCGCTGATGCACGAAGCGCAAAGCCTCCCGCCAGGCGATGGCGCGCAGCGCGAGCAGCCAGGCGCTCATGCGGGCGCACCGGTCAGCGCGAGGAACCGCGCCTTAAGGGGCTGATCGCCGCGGATCGCGCCCGCCTCGCCGTCGGCCAGCACCCGGCCTTCATGCAGGACGATGAGCCGGTCCGTATCCTGCACCTCGTCGGTCAGATGCGTGGCCCAGAGGACCGTCAGCCCGTCCTCGGCGCAGAGCCGGTGCACGTGATCGGTGATGCCCTGCCGTGCGGCCGCATCGAGGCCCACGGTCGCCTCGTCGAGCAGCAGCACCTCGGGGCCATGGACCAGCGCGCGGGCGATCTCGGTGCGGCGGCGATGCCCGCCATTGAGCCCGCGCGCCTTCTCGCCCGCCCGGTCGGCGATGCCCAGGCGGTCGAGCGCCGCGTCGATGCGGCGGGCCGCATCGCGCCCCGACAGCCCGTGCAGGGCCGCGAAATAGCTCAGGTTCTGACGGATCGTCAGATCGAGATCGAGCGTCGGGCTCTGGAACACCACGCCCATGCGCGCCAGCGCCGCGCGCGGGTTGCGCGACAGATCGTGCCCGGCGATCCGGATCGTCCCCGACGGCGCGGAAAAGAGCCCGGTCAGCAGCGCGAAGAGCGTCGACTTGCCCGCGCCGTTCGGCCCCAACAGCGCGGCGAAGCGCCCCGGCGCCACCGAAAAGCCCACCGCGTCCAGCGCCTGCCGTGCGCCGAACCGGTAATCGATCCCCTCCAGATGCAATCCGCCCGCCATGTCGCTCCGCCGGTCCCCGTCCACGCAAACCCTAGCCGCGCGCCCCGGGGCGTGAAAGCATGGCGGCATCCGCGGGGTGTCGGCAAAAGGTCCTATATCGGAGCGCTGCAGCCCTGCCTAACCTGCCGCCAAGAGAGAGGATGTTTCCATGAAGATGAGCGATTCCCGCGAAGTGGCCGCCCCCCGCGAGGTGGTCTGGGCCGCGATCCTGAACCCCGACGTCCTGAAGGAATGCGTGCCGGGCTGCACCGAGATGTCGGGCAATCCCGAGGACGGCTTCGAGGCCACCGTCGTGCAGAAGGTCGGGCCGGTGAAGGCCACCTTCAAGGGGCAGGTCAGCATCTCCGAACGCGACGAGCCCAACAGCCTGAAGCTCTCTGGCGAGGGCAAGGGCGGGGCGGCAGGCTTTGCCAAGGGCGGCGCGGTGGTCACGCTCGAGCCCTCCGAGACCGGCACCAAGCTCAGCTACGATGTCGAGGCGAATGTCGGCGGCAAGCTCGCGCAGCTGGGCAGCCGGATCATCGACGGCTTCGCCAAGAAGATGGCGGACCAGTTCTTCACCCGCCTGCAGGAGGCCATCGAGGGCCCGGCCGATCCCGACAGCGCGCCGGAGGCCCAGGAAACCCCGGGCGAGAAGAAAAAAGGCTGGTTCAAACGGGCGATTTCCTGAACCATCACCGACGGGACAGATCCCGCGGCGTGCCAGGAGCGTGGCGGGCAAGACAAGACATCCAAGGGAGGATTTCATGACAAAAGTATCCATGACCGTGAACGGCAAGACCGTCTCGGGCGAGGTCGAGGGGCGCACGCTGCTCGTCAATTTCCTGCGGGACGACCTGCATCTCACCGGCACCCATGTGGGCTGCGACACCAGCCAGTGCGGCGCCTGCGTGGTGCATGTGAACGGCGAAGCGGTGAAGGCCTGCACGATGTTCGCCGCCGAGGCCGACGGGGCCGAGGTCGCGACGATCGAGGGCATGGCCAACAGCGACGGCTCGCTCAACACCATCCAGCAGGCGTTCCAGGATTACCACGGGCTCCAGTGCGGCTTCTGCACGCCCGGCATGGTGATGTCGGCGGCGGCGCTCCTGAAGGAGAACCCCAAGCCCAGCGAGGCCGAGGTGCGCGACTACCTCGAGGGCAATATCTGCCGCTGCACGGGCTATCACAACATCGTCCGCGCGATCATGGCCGCGTCGGGCCAGGACGTGCCCGCGGTCGCCGCGGAATAATCGGGACAGGGCGGTGCGCGGGCAGGCTCGCGCGCCGGAAATGTAGGGTGGGTGAAAACCCACCATCTGGTGGGGCATCCCCACCGCTTCAGGGAGGACAACCATGCCCAAAGATCATGGCATCGGCGCCAGCACGAAGCGGCGCGAAGACCTTCGGTTTCTGACCGGAGTCGGCAATTACACCGACGACATCAACATCCACGGCCAGGCCTACGTCTATTTCCTGCGCTCGGACGTGGCGCATGCGACCATCAACGGCATCGACACCTCGGCCGCCGAGACGATGCCCGGCGTCGTGCGCATCTTCACCGGCAAGGATTTCGAAGGCGTGGGCGGTCTGCCCTGCGGCTGGCAGGTCACCGACAAGCATGGCCAGCCGATGAAGGAGCCCGCGCATCCCGTGATCGCGCAGGGCAAGATCCGTCACGTGGGCGAGATCGTGGCCGCGGTCGTGGCCGACAGCCTCGACATGGCGCGCGACGCCGCCGAAGCCATCGTTCTGGACCTCGCCGAACTGCCGGCGGTGGTGGACATGAAGGCCGCGGTTCAGCCCGGCGCCACCAAGGTGCATGACGATCTCGACGACAACCTCTGCTACGATTGGGGCTTCGTCGAGGAGAACAAGGCCGCGACCGACAAGGCCTTCGAGGAGGCCGCGCATGTCACCACGCTCGAGCTGATCAACAACCGTCTCGTCGCGAACCCGATGGAGCCGCGCGTGGCCGTCGGCGATTATTCCAAGGCGAACGACGAATCCACGCTTTATACCACCTCGCAGAACCCGCATGTGATCCGCCTGCTGATGGGCGCTTTCGTCCTCGGCATCCCCGAGCACAAGCTGCGCGTCGTGGCACCCGATGTGGGCGGCGGCTTCGGCACCAAGATCTTCCATTACGCCGAAGAGGCCTTCTGCACCTTCGCCGCGCGCCAGCTGCGCCGCGCGGTGAAGTGGACGTCGAGCCGCTCCGAGGCGTTCATGTCGGATGCCCATGGCCGCGACCACGTCACCAAGATCGAGCTGGCGCTCGATGCGGACAACAACTTCACCGCCGTGCGCACCGAGACCTACGCCAATATGGGCGCCTATTTGTCGACCTTCGCGCCGTCGGTGCCGACCTGGCTGCACGGCACGCTGATGGCCGGCAATTACAAGACGCCGCTCGTCTACGTGAACGTGAAGGCGGTGTTCACCAACACCGTGCCCGTCGATGCCTATCGCGGCGCGGGCCGGCCCGAGGCGACGTTCCAATTGGAGCGGGTGATCGACAAGGCCGCGCGGGAACTCGGCGTCGACCCGATCAAGCTGCGCCGTCAGAACTTCATCACGACCTTCCCCTACGCGACGCCCGTCGCGGTGGAATACGACACCGGCGATTACCACGCCACGATGGACAAGATGGAAGAGCTCATGGACCTGCCGGGCTTCGAGGCGCGCCGCAAGGCGTCCGAGGCCAAGGGCAAGCTGCGCGGTCTCGGCATCAACTGCTTCATCGAGGCCTGCGGCATCGCGCCGTCGAACCTCGTGGGGCAACTGGGCGCGCGCGCGGGTCTTTATGAAAGTGCCACCGTGCGGGTCAATGCCACGGGCTCGATCTCGGTCATGACCGGCAGCCACAGCCACGGGCAAGGCCACGAGACGGCGTTTCCGCAGGTCATCGCGGAGATGCTGGGCATTCCCGAGGACATGATCGACATCGTGCATGGCGACACCGCCAACACGCCGATGGGCATGGGCACCTATGGCTCGCGCTCCATCGCGGTGGGCGGCTCGGCCATGGTGCGGGCGACCGAGAAGATCATCAACAAGGCCAAGAAGATCGCCTCGCATCTTCTCGAAGCCTCGGAAGGGGATATCGAGCTGAAGGACGGCCAGTTCACCGTCGCGGGCACCGACAAGTCGATCGCCTGGGGGGATGTGACGCTGGCGGCCTACGTGCCGCACAACTACCCGCTCGAGGATCTGGAGCCGGGCCTGGAAGAGACCGCCTTCTACGATCCGTCGAACTTCACCTATCCCGCCGGCGCCTATGCCTGCGAGGTCGAGCTCGATCCCGAAACCGGGCATGTGAGCATCGAGAAGTTCGTCTCGGCGGATGATTTCGGCAATGTCATCAACCCGATGATCGTCGAAGGCCAGGTCCATGGCGGCATCGCCCAGGGCATCGGCCAGGCGCTTCTGGAGAACTGCTCCTACGACGAGAACGGCCAGCTTCTGAGCGCGTCCTACATGGATTACGCCATGCCGCGGGCCGACATCATCCCGAACCTCGACAGCTACATCGTCGATCATTCCTGCCAGACCCCCTGCACGCACAATCCCCTGGGCGTGAAGGGTTGCGGCGAGGCGGGCGCCATCGGCTCCCCGCCGACGGTGATCAACGCCATCGTCGATGCGCTGCAATCGGGCGGGCACAAGGTCGATCACATCGACATGCCCGCGACGCCCGGCCGCGTCTGGGCCGCGATGCAGGGATAAGTTCCAACGGCTGGGGGGCGCTGCCCCCCAGACCCCCCGGAGGTATTTTTGGTCCGATCGTGAACATGAGACGCGGCGGGCCGGGAGGAGAAGACAATGTATAATTTCGACTTGGTTCGCCCCACATCCATCGACGAGGCCGTCGCGGCGCTGGGCGAGGAAGAGGCCCAGCCGCTGGGTGGCGGGCAGACGCTGATCCCGACGCTGAAGCAGCGCCTGGCCATGCCCTCGAAACTGGTGAGCCTCACGGCCATCGCCGAGATGAAGGGCGTCTGCAAGACCGATGACAACGCGCTTGCCATCGGCGGCGGCACGAACCACGCCACCGTCGCGCAGGAGGCCGCGGCCGATTTCCCGGGCCTTGCGCATCTGGCCGCCAATATCGGCGATCCGGCGGTGCGCAGCCGCGGCACAATCGGCGGCAGCCTCGCCAATAACGACCCCTCGGCCTGCTACCCGGCCGCGGCCCTCGGCACCGGCGCCACGATCAAGACCAACAAGCGCGAGATCGCGGCGGACGATTACTTCCAGGGCATGTTCGCCACCGCGCTCGAGGAAGGCGAGATCATCACCGAGGTCCGCCTGCCGATCCCCGAGGCCTCGAACTACCAGAAGTTCGAACAGCCCGCCTCGCGCTTCGCGCTGGTGGGGGTCTTCGTGGCCAAGTATGCCGATGGCGTGCGCGTGGCGGTCACCGGCGCGTCGAATGACGGCGTGTTCCGCTGGTCCGAGGCGGAGGCGGCGCTGTCCTCCGACTTCTCGGCAGGGGCGGTCGACGGTCTTTCGACACCGGACGGGTCGGGCATGATCTCGGACCTGCACGGCTCGGGCGATTATCGCGCGCATCTCGTGAAGGTGCTGACCAAGCGGGCGGTCGCCGCCGCAAGCTGAGCGCGCGCGTCCTGACATCGAAAGGCCCCCGGTGCCCTTGCGGACCGGGGGCCTTTTCATGGGCTGCGCGATGGCTCGTCAGGCCGCGGGCATTCCGCCGAAATCGCGGCGGGGGCGGGCAGGGCGCAGGGGCCGCAGCGATCTCGGTGCCGCGATCCGCGCCGCGCCGGTTCAGATCGCGAGGTCGAGGCGCGGCTTCCAGAACGGGCGGAACAGCTCGATCTTGGGGCAGCGATCCATGACCACTTTCAGCCCGGCCTCCTCGGCAAGCTGCGCCGCGCGGTCGTCATAGACGCCGATCTGGCCCCAGAGCACCTTTGCGCCGATGGCGATGGCCTCCTCGGCGATGGCGTAGAGCTCTTCCTTGGGGCGGAAGACCTCGACCATGTCCACGGGCCGGTCGATCTCGCGCAGCGACCGCACCACCGGGATGCCGCGGATCTCGGTCAGCGCAGGGTTCGGGTTGACCGGGATCATGTCGTAGCCAGTCTCGTGCAGGACCCGAAGCACGCCGTAGCTGAACTTGGTCTTGTCGGCGCTCGCACCCACCATGGCGATGGTCTTCACCGACCGCAGGATGCCGGAGAGGTAGTCCTGCGTGTAGTCGTAGCGGCGGTCGATATCGGCGTCGGGCATCGGTCAGGGCTCCTTGGGGGTGGCGATATCCGCTTTCAGCTCATGCGGCGCGAGCGGATCGAGGAACGGGTTGCGGTAAAGCCGGTCGTGGCTTTCGACGCCGATCTCGAGGGTGAGGTCGGTCAGGGGACGCGCCACGCAGAGCAGCACGTAGCCCTGCGCGATCTGGCGGTTGTTGAGCGCGACCTGCCGGCGCTGGTCGACCTCGCCCGCGGTCAGCTTTGCCGCGCAGGTGATGCAGCCGCCGTATTTGCAGCCATAGGGCAGATCGACCCCCTGTTCGCGCAGCGTGTCGAGCAAGGGGCGGCGTGCCTCCACGGTGAAGGTCGCGCCGCCGCGATTGGCCAGCGTTATGGTTCGCGTTCCGGTCACAGCCAGATGTCGCTCGTGCAATCGCCGCCGGGATAGCGGGTTTCGTGGCACCGCGAGGGGCCGTTGGGTTCCTTGCCGAAATCGACGATGAAATCGGGATTGATCGACATGCCGCCGTTTTCGGGATCGCAATCGATCATCACCATGACGCCGCCCTGCGTGCGGATGTCGGGATAGAACTGGTTGTCCCAGGTCGAAAAGAGCGAGGTGGTCACGTAAAGCCGCTTTCCGTCGAGCGACAGCTGGAACATCTGCGGCCCGCCCGCGACCTTCACGCCGTTCACTTCCGGGGCCTTGCCCAGCAATCCGCCCATCCAGACCTGCCCGGTGAGCTTCGGATTATGCGGATCGGTGATGTCGTACTGACGCATGTCGCCATGCAGCCAGTTGTTGAGATAGAGATATTTGTCGTCCATCGACACGAGGATCGCCGACATCACCCCCGGCACCGGAATGGGCCATTCGGGATGCGGCTCGTTGTCCACATCGATGACCTTTTCCCATTCCCATTTGCCCGCCTCGGATTTCCAGAAATGGATCACGTTGGTCGAGAGCGCCGCCCCGCAGAAGCCGTGCGTGCTGTCGGGATCGTGCAGGAACTTCACCTCGAGCGGGATGAGCCCGTCCTCGCCCAGATACATGGTCTCCACGGGTTTGCGCGCCTCGAAATCCCAGATGTGCAGGCGGCGGCCGTATTTCAGGTATCCCACTTCCTCGAGGTCGAAACCCGGCATGAAGGTGTTGGGCGCCGCCCATTCGGAGCTGACCATCACGTTGTGGCGCGGCTGGTACCAGAAATCGTAGCCGAAGGGGATGTCGCCCATCGAGGCTTCCCAGCGGCCGACGATCTCGAACTCCTTGTTGAGGTGCAGGTAGCCTCCCGGCGCCTCGCCCATGGCGTCGCCCAGAAACGAGATGATGATCTCGGAGCCGAGGCAATGCACCGTGTGCGGTCCCGAAAGATCGGCCTTGGCCTTGATCTCGGCCCCGTCGATGATCTTGTGCAGGCGCGGCGCGCGCGGGTCGGTGGCGGTGTCCACCACATGGATGTTGTTCGACCGCACACCCGGCACGAGCAGGTACTTGCGCGCCATCGAGCTGTCGTCATGGCACGACGAACAGGCGTTCCAGCCCATGTGATGCAACTCGTCGCCGATGCCGGGCATCTCGAGACGGTGGATCACCTGGCTGTAGGTCGGGCTGTCGGGATCGGCATCGACCGTGGCGAGGTAATCGGGCTTCTGGATGCCCGTGCCGGTATAGATCGCGATGGTGTAGAGCAGCTTTTCGCGCGGGGCCCGGATCGCCTCCGCGGGCGATGCGTAGCCCGGTCCGCAGCACATCTTGGTCATGACGCCGAAGCCTTCCCTTGATTCCCTCTCGATTCCTGAATATCGAAAAAGCTGTTATCGGTATACGAGAAAATCATGCAGCTTGAACGTCTGTCCCTGATCCTCGAAATCGTCGGCCAGCGCGGCGAGGCGACGGTCGGCGATATCTGCCGCCATTCCGGTCTGCCGCAGGCCACCGCCTACCGGCTGGTGCAGGATCTCGCCGCGGCGGGGCTTCTGGACAATGTCGCGCGCGGGCGCTTCGCCATCGGCGCGCGGCTGAAGGGGATCGTGCAGGACGACCTGTCCGACGACGCCCTTTGCGGGATCATCGCGCCGCGGCTCGCGCGCGCCGCGACCGAGGTGGGCGCGGCCTTCTTCCTGTCACGGCTGCGGGGCCGATCGGTCGAGATCATCCACGTGGAAACCCCGGAAACCGGCGTCTCCTTCCTGCATCCCGGCCTCGGCACGCGTCCAATCCATGCCTGCTCCTGCTCCAAGGCGCTGGCCGCCTTCGCGCCCGACCTGCTGGGCGGCCAGGCCATCGAGGGGCGGCTGAAGGCCTATACTGATCTGACGCTGACCCGGATGGAGGATCTGCAGGCGGAATTCGCGCAGATCCGCAGCCGCGGCTATGCCGAATGCGTCGAGGAGCTGGAGCGGGGCATGTGTTCGGTCGCAGCCCCGCTGGCACAGGAGGGACCCGGCGCGCGGCTGTCGATCGGCGCGACCGGATCGGCGCGGGTCTTCACGCCGGTCTTCCGCGCACGGATCGGGCAGGACCTTTTGGGCCTCGCGCAGGAGCTTGCCGCGGCGCTGGGATGGGACTGGTCGGAACCCGCGCCGCGCCCCGCGTGACGGGGGGCGGGTCAGGGGCAATGCCTCGAGCCCGCGAAGCGACGGATTGAAAGAGGCGTGCCCGCGCGGACGGGGCAGGGATCAGCCGTGCCCCGCACCGACAGCCGAGACGTGCGCGGGGTCCCCGGCGTCACCGAGGGGAATCCGCGCCCCGATCACGCGACCTGCGCCGCGCCCGTCGCCAGCGATTTCTTGGGGTCGTAGAACGGCCGCTCCACCACCTCGGCGCTGACCATCATATTGTCCACGAGGACCTGCACCGCATTGCCGATCACCGCCTGATCCGCGTCGACCATCGCCAGCGCGATGTTCTTGCCCAGCCGCGGCGAATAGACCGCCGAGGTCACCTTGCCGACGCGCGACGCGCTCTGCAGGATCGGCCAGAAGACGGTGTTGGGCCCGTCCAGCGGATCGGTGTCGAGCACGAGACCCACCTGCATCCGTTGCACGCCCGCATCCCGGATGCGGCGCAGCGCGGCCTTGCCGATGAACTCGGCCTCCATGTCGAGGTTGACCAGCCGGTCGAGCCCCAGCTCGAACGGGTTGGTCTGGGCATCCATATCCGCGTGATAGGACAGCATCCCCGCCTCGATCCGCCGGATCGTCGAGGTATGGCCCGGCTTCAGCCCGAACGGCTGAGCGGCGGCCATGATCTTTTCCCACAGCTCGTCGCCGCGGGTCGCGTCCTGCAGGTAGAGCTCATAGCCCAGCTCGCTCGACCAGCCGGTGCGCGACACCACGAGCGGGATACCGTCGAGCTCGAGCTCGCGCAGCCAGAAATAGCGCAGATCGGCGATCTCCTCGCCGAAAAGCGCCTTCATGATGTAAAGCGAGTTCGGCCCCTGCAGCTGCAGCGGCGAGACGTCGGGTTCGCGGATGGTGACATCCATGCCGGAATGCACCGCCAGACCCTGCGCCCAGAGCAGGATGTCGCTGTCCGCAAGCGACAGCCACAGCTTGTCCTCGGCGAGGCGCAGGGCGATCGGATCGTTCAGGATGCCGCCCTCGGCATTGGTGATCAGCACGTATTTGCACTGCCCGACCGCCATCTTGGACAGGTCGCGCGGGGTCAGCATCTGCGCGAAGCGCATCGCGTCGGGGCCGGTGATCTCCACCTGGCGCTCGACGCCGACATCGCACAGGATCGCGGTGTTGACGAGGTTCCAGAAATTCTGCTCGGGGTCGCCGAAATCGCGCGGGATATACATATGGTTGTAGACCGAGAAGCCCTTGGCGCCCCAGCGCACGGTGGCGTCGAAATAAGGCGACTTCCTGATCTGCGTTCCGAAACCGAACTTCTGTGCCATCGTCATTCCACGGTTCTCCCAAGCCGAAAAATTTCCGCTGCATTCATGCTTGTGCAGATGACCGCCACCGCGCCTGGTTTCGCGCGGACTTGGTGCGATGCCGTCAGCCGATTGCAACCGCACGGACTCATGTCCGGATGCGGCGGACTATGACAGGTCTCGCCGCGCGGGCTGTATCAAAACCGACTACTCGCATCCCCGAAACCGACAAAGCGACGGATGTGGTCCCCGTGACCTTCCGGGGATCGTCTGCTTGGGCCCGACCCCGTGCCAGAACGGACCTGCCCTTCGCGCCCATCTCCGCTACATGCGCGTCGGGGCAAGCGGCCCCGCCCATTCTGCCAGACCGGAGGTCGATCACATGCCAGGACCCTTGCACGGATTTCGCGTCGTCGACGTGACCACGATGATCTCGGGTCCGCTGGCCACCATGACGCTGGCCGATCAGGGCGCCGAGGTCATCAAGATCGAACACCCCGAGGGCGGCGATCACAGCCGGCAGGTGACCGGGCGGCGCGGCGGCTTCGCGGCCTCCTTTCTCAACAACAACCGCGGCAAGAAATCCGTCACGCTGAACCTCAAGGACCCGCGCGGCGTCGAGGCGGCGCTGCGGCTTTGCGCGACGGCGGATGTCTTCGTGCAGAACTTCCGCCCCGGCGTCGCGGAGCGGATCGGCCTCGGCGAGGACGCGCTGCGCGCGGTGCGGCCCGATATCGTCTACACCTCGATCGCGGGCTTCGGCTTCACCGGCGACTGGGCGCGCAAGCCGGTCTACGACCCGCTCATCCAGGCGCTTTCGGGGCTGGCGAGCGTTCAGGGCGGCGCGGATGCGGCCCGGCCCCGGCTGGTGCGCACGATCCTGCCCGACAAGCTGACCGCGATCCAGACGGCGCAGGCGATCACCGCGGCCCTTCTGGCCCGCAGCCGGACGGGGCAGGGCAGCCATGTGCAGGTCTCGATGCTCGACACGGTTCTGGCCTTCCTCTGGAGCTCGGACATGGCGGGCTACACCTTCGTCGGCGACGAGCTCGAGCCCGCGAAAAGCGGCGAGGCGCAGACCTTCGTGGAGCTGATCTACCAGACCGCCGATGGCTGGATGGCGGTCTCGGCGCATACCGACAGCACCTGGCGGGGCCTTTGTGCGGCGGTCGGGCGTCCGGACTGGCTGGAAGACCCGCGCTTTGCCACCGTCGCCGCGCGGGAAGAGAACAAGCCCGCGCGGCTGGAACTCACGCAGGAGGCGCTGCGCGAGGACACCACCGACAGCTGGATGACGCGCCTCGGCGCGCATGACGTGCCCTGCGCGCCGGTCCTGACCCGCGATCAGGTCTATGCCCATCCGCAGGTCGCGGCCAACGGGGCGGTGATCGAGCTCGATCATCCGCAGGCCGGTCGCATCCGGCAGGCCCGCACGCCCGCGCGCTTTTCGGCGACGCCGCCCGATACGCCGGTCCCCGCGCGCCGTCTCGGCGAAGACACCCGCGCCGTCCTGGCCGATGCGGGCTTTGACGCGGCGACGATCGACGACATGATCGCGCGCGGCATCGCCACCGACACGCAGGAGGGCCATCCATGATCGACCTTTACTTCGCGCCCACGCCCAACGGCTGGAAGGCCGCCATCATGCTCGAGGAGACCGGCCTCGATTACCGCCCCGTCCTGATGCAGCTCAGCGCGGGCGACCAGTTTGCGCCCGAGTTCCTGAAGATCAGCCCCAACGCCAAGATGCCCGCTATCGTCGATCACGCGCCGGAGCCTGCATGGGGCAAAGAGCCCGTCAGCGTCTTCGAATCCGGGGCGATCCTGCTCTATCTCGCCGACAAGACCGGGCGTTTCGCGCCGCCGCAGACCGACCTGCGCGCCCGCAAGGAACTGATGGAATGGCTGTTCTGGCAGGTGGGCAATCAGGGGCCGATGGGCGGGCAGCTCAGCCATTTCCGCAATTACGCCCCCGAGGGGGACCGCGATTACGGCTTCAAGCGCTATCTCGGCGAATACGACCGCAATCTCGGCGTGCTCGAAAGCCGTCTTGCGGATCGGGACTACATCCTCGGTGACTATTCCATCGCCGACATGCTGGCCTTTCCCTGGGCGTTCATCGCCAAGCCCCTGGGCGCGTCGCTCGACGACTTTCCGCGGGTGGCCGATTGGCGCGGGCGGATCAAGGCGCGGCCCGCCGTGCAGCGCGCCATCGACCTGCACAAGTCCGAACAGAACCGGGGCCGGCACCGCGCCGACAACAACACGATCCTGTTCAACCAATCGGCGGCCTCGCTGAAATCCGGCCGGACCGGTGATCCGGGCTGAGGTGAGGCGGCCCCTGCTGGCAGGTTCCGGGGCGGGCACCATGTCGATCCTTGCCCGCGCGGCGCGTTGCGGAAACAGCTTGCCAGATCGTCCGCCCCGACCCACGCTGCCTGCACCGGAGAGGTCCGAGGAAGGCACGCCGCCATGACAATCGCCAAACCCCAGCGCCGACACATCGCGCATTTCAACTGGGCGACGCTCGTCGGCGATCTGGGAAGCCCCGAAGTTGCCGGGTTCGAGACGGCGGTCCCGCGCGTCAACGCCCTGGCCGAGCGCAGCCCCGGCTTCGTCTGGCGCGACGGCAACGAACGGGAAAACGCGCTCGCCATCGGCTGGCCGCGCTTTACCGAGGATCCGCGCTGCATCGCCTCCTTCTCCGTCTGGGAAAGCCCGGAAGATGCCGCGCGCTACATCTACAAGACGGTGCACGGCGCGTTCCTGCGCCAACGCACGCGCTGGTTCGCCGAAGGCCGGGGCGGGCAGGTGCTGTGGTGGGTGCCCGCGGGCCATATCCCTGACGCCGCGGAAGCCCGCGCCAAGGTGGATCAGCTGGCGGCGGAGGGGCCCGGAGAGGCGGTCTTCACCTTCGCAGCGCTCGGATACGGCCCGGCGCGCTGACCCTGTGCGTGGGCATGGCCGGCGGGCTGGAGCGGGGCGCCGCGCTCGCGCAGCGGCAAGCAGGGCGCAGCCTCTGCCACGCCAGCCACCCGATGCCCCGCGCGCTCCGTTCCCGCGCGGGACCGACACCCATCGACCCCCCCTCGCGTCCCGACCCCCCTTGTCACCCTCCCGCGATCTGTCACGACCACGTCGCGATGACCTGCGAGAGCTCGACGCGCGATGCGACGGAGAAATGTCATGACTGACCGGCGAAGACCGCGCGGCGCCGGGCCATGAGCGCGCCGCACGACATCCCGACCGATCCCGCACCGTCCTTGGGCGAGGCGACGCGCCTGTGGTGGCGGATCGGGCTCTTGTCCTTCGGCGGGCCCGCGGCGCAGATCGCGCTCATGCACAAGGAGGTGGTGGAGGACCGCAATTGGTTGTCCGAACGCCAGTTCCTCAATGCGCTGAGCTTCTGCATGCTGCTGCCGGGGCCCGAGGCCATGCAGCTTGCCACCTATGCCGGATGGCGGCTTCACGGCACGATCGGCGGTCTCATCGCGGGGCTGCTGTTCATCGGTCCGGGCGCTGCCGTAATCATGGCGCTCGCGGCGATCTACAGCGTCTTCGGGGCGGTCCCGCTGGTCGAGGCGCTGTTTTACGGGATCAAGGCCGCGGTTCTGGTGATCGTGGTCGAGGCGCTGCTGCGCGTCTCGCGCAAGGCGCTGACCGGGATGCGGCACTGGATCATCGCCGTCGCCGCCTTCATCGGCATATTCTTGCTGACGATCCCTTATCCGCTGATCGTGGTGCTGGCGGGGCTCTACGGCGCGATCACCGCGACCGCGCGCCCGGGGCAGGGCGCCGTCGACATGACCCGTGTCTCGCCGCGCCGGACGGCGGGCACGATCCTGCTGTGGTCGGGGGTCTGGCTGCTGCCGCTCCTGGCGCTTTCGGTGTCGGGCGCGCCGGGGCTCCTCGTGCAGCTCGGCACGTTCTTCAGCACCCTTGCGGTCGTGACCTTCGGCGGGGCCTACGCGGTCCTGGCCTACATGGCGCAGGACGCGGTGGTGCAGTTCGGCTGGCTGAGTGCGGGCGAGATGATCGACGCCCTCGGACTGGCGGAGACGACGCCCGGCCCGCTGATCCTCGTGACGCAATTCGTGGGCTTCGTCGCGGGCTTCCGCGAGGGCGGCTTCGGTCTTGCGGTGATCGCCGCATTTGTGACGCTCTGGGTGACCTTCGCGCCGTGTTTCCTGTGGATTTTCGCGGGCGCGCCGTACATCGAATGGATATCGCATCAGCCGCGCCTGCAGGGCGCGCTCGAGGCGATCACCGCGGCGGTGGTGGGTGTGATCCTGAACCTGTCGGTCTGGTTCGCGCTGCATGTGCTCTTTGCCACCGTGACCCGCGAACGCTGGGGCGCGGTGACGCTGTGGCGGCCGGAACTGGCCACGATCGAGTGGGGCGCCGTGCTGCTTTTCGGTGTCAGCTGCGTTCTGGCCTTCGGGCTGCGCTGGGGCATCCTGCGAATCCTTTTGGTCTCGGCGCTTCTGGGCGCCGCGCTCGGCCTTCTGGCCTGACGCGTCCGGCTCCGGGGCCTACTGCTCGCCATCGGATCCGAAAGCGCCCGCCCATTGCCGCAGGCCGCATCGCCTCTTGGACCAAGGGGATGACCCGATGGCGCCCGTCCCCCCATATCCCCTTAAAGGCGCTTGGCCTGCACTGGCGCGAGGGCCGGCTTCTTGCCCCCGAAGTCCCGGACGATTCCGGGCGCGTGAAAGGCGTCCGCCCGCTTGGGGGCTCCGTGAAATTCGGCGAGACCGCAGAGGACGCCCTGCGCCGGGAGTTCCGCGAGGAGCTCGGGATAGACGTGACGACGGTGGGTCCGCCGATCTTCATCGAGAACATCTATTCCCATGAAGGCAGCTTGGGCCATGAAATCCTGGCGATCTTCGATGTGGCCTTTCCGGACGCGGCCTTCGCGAACACGTCCCGTATCTCGTTTCGCGAAGAAAGCGGCGCTTTGTGCTGCGCCGAGTGGGTCGCGCTCGACAGGCTGGACCTGCCGGAAGGGCCGAAGCTCTACCCCGAGGGGCGGAAGGCCCACCTGCTCGGCTCGCGGCAGGGCCCCTTGTCGGCTGGCGCGGACCGACGCTGAGAAGGCCGCCCAAAAGCGTACGTCTGAGGCAGGTGCGGGCGAAAGCATCGCGGCGACGGAACCGTCACCCACGATGCGCCGACACCACGTCGGACCACCCCGGCGGTCGCGCGGCTCGCGCTTCGCGGGAAAGCCCCGGCGCGGTTTCGCGCCTAACTCTCTAAAACTTGCCTAAAACTTGCCTAAAACTCTACCATTTTCCGCCGCAAACAATCCGTACTTTCCTTGGCAACAAAGCCTCGCTGAAAGCGCGGCCATACCGAGCGTGAGAGCAGCGTGGCGACATTCTGGGCCAGATTCGACAGTAACAGCGCGAACAATCCCGCGCTGAACCTTCGCGGCGATGCCGCGATCGAATTCACGTTCGTGGAATCGGGACCGACCGGGGATCTGGCGCTCGACACCAATGGTGGTCTGCCCGATCCCGATACGCAGGTCAGTATCGACGGCGTATTGTACGACTTCACCTTCGAGCTGTCCGCCCAATTGCCGACGCTGAAGCGCGACGGCGCCGGACAGGTGCCGGACCAGTATGAAGGCGCCACGACCTACATCATCACGGTGCAGGACTATCCCGCGCCCGGAGACACAACGCGCCTGGCCTTCCTGCCGGATGAGAACGCGACCCAGGCCGAGATGGACGCGTTCGGAAACGGCGCGATCGATCTTCAGAACGTCGGCACGGACCCCGTGCCCGATTACGTCGTCGAAGGCACGAGCGGCGACGATGTCATCGATGCGACCTATGGAGGCGACCTCGAAGGCGACCGCATCGACAACAACGACGGCAATCCCCTTCAGCCCGGCAGCGCGGGGGGCGATGACGATTCGGTCACGGCAGGCGCGGGGAACGATTACGTCGCCTCTGGCGCCGGGAACGATACCGTCCTCGGCGAGGACGGGGCCGACACGCTCGATGGCGGCGCGGGCGCGGATGTGCTCAGCGGCGGGCTCGGCGACGATTTCCTGCTGGGCGGACTTGGCGCCGATACGCTTGACGGGGGGGCGGGCAACGACGTCCTTGCGGGGGGCGACGGGAACGACCTGTTCGTCCTCTCGGACGGCAACGACACCATCACCGATTTCAATTCCGGCAATACCGGGCCGCTCGGCGATGGCGACAGCACCAACAACGATTTCCTCGACCTGTCGAACTATTACGACAGCCTCGACGAGCTGCGCGCAGACCTTCTCGACGACGGCATCCTGAACCAGTCGAACACGCTCGACGACGAAGGCAACGCGGTCGATTATTCCGACAACACGCAGTTCGGCACCAATTCCCTGACCGTTCAGGGCGCGACCGGGTCGACCTTTTCCTACGACAATACCGGCATCGTCTGCTTCACCTCGGGCACCCATATCGCGACCCCGGACGGGGAGGTTCCCATCGACACGCTCAGGGTCGGCGATCTGGTCTGTACCTTTGACAACGGCCCGCAGCCCATCACCTGGATCGGGCGCAGGCAGATCGGACGGGAAGAGCTGGAGGCCCATGTCAGCCTCCGACCGGTCCTCATCCGCAAGGGGGCACTGGGCAACAAGCGCGATCTCTTGGTGTCGCGGCAGCACGGGATGCTGATCGGCGAAGGCTTCCTCGTCCGGGCGGCCCATCTCGCCGCATATGGCAAGGGGATCCGCATCGCGCATGGCAAGCGGGCGGTGACCTATATCCATCTGATGTTCGCGAGCCACCAGATCATCTTCGCCGAGGGCATTCCCAGCGAAAGCTTCTTTCCGGGGCCGATGGCGCTGCAATTGATGTCGCCGGACGCGCAATCCGATCTTTGGACCGCGTTTCCGACGCTCAAGGAGATCGGCTCCCTTGAAGATGCGGAAGCCTGTTATGGGCGCCTGGTCCGACCCTTTGCCAAGAAGCGGCGGGTAGAAGCGCTCCTGAACGCGACCAAGTCGTTCCAGCGGCCGGAGCGGCGGGCAGGCTCGGGCCCCGGAACGGTTCGCGCGGCGTAGGGATTGCGCCACCAGGCATATACAAACGTCTTTCGACGCTGCGCGGCTTTGAATGGGCCGGGGTTGTAGCGGAAGTTCAAAGGGCCAGAGCTGTCGCCGCCGTCGTGCTCAAATCGTGTCAGGGAAAACGTGGCCGGCGGCCTTTCCCGACCGACTAGGACCCCATGAACGCCGCGCGCCGCTCCATCAGCGCATGGCAGAGGTAATCCACGAACAGCCGGACTCGCCGCACCCGCCGCAACTCGCCGTGCAGCAGCACCCAGGTCGAGCGGCGCCGGTCCAGCTCCGTGCCGGGGACGCGCTGCAGGTCCGGAAAGACCGCCGTCACCCAGCTCGCGAGAAAGCTCATCCCGGCGCCCGCGCGGACGAGATGCAGGTGCATTTCCGGATCGGGCACGCTGTGGCGGACCCGCGCCTCCGGAAAGGCCGAGCCCGCGATCATGCGCGCCAGTTCGGGTACGTCGCCATAGCCGATCCAGCTCAGGCCCTGCCCCCTGCGGTCGGCCTTCGGCAGCATGCGGTCGATATAGTCGCGCGACGCCACCACCCCGATGGACAGCGGAAAGAGCTTCCGGCCCACCGCATCGTCCTCGATCTCGGCGGCATGCCGGATCGACACGTCGGTCTCGTTCCGGGCGATGGAATCGAGCGTGTAGGACAGGCGCAATTCGATCTCGATCTCGGGATAAAGCGCGGCGAACTCGGCCAGCACCGGGGCCAGCAGGTAATGCGCCGTCATCGGGTCCGCCGACAGGCGGATGCGCCCCGCGGCCTCGCGGTCGAGCCCCTGCACCGCGTTGAACCCTTTGAGCAGCGCCGCCTCCGCCTCGAGCGCCTGCGGCAACAGCCGCCGCCCTGCGGCGGTCAGCGACAGCCCGTTGGCGCCCCGCCGAAAAAGCTGCGTGCCGAGCTGCGCCTCCAGCGCCTCGACCTGGCGGCGCAGGGTGGCATGGGTGCCGCCCGACTGCTCCGCCGCCGCCCGGAGCGAGCCGCTCCGCGCCACTGCCAGAAACGCCGGAAGAGATTTCCAATCCATGACCATCCGGATCGATTCTGAACCACTGCGGTCCAGAATAGCCACTCTTCGGATCGCAAAGAAACCTCTATTCTCCGGGATGCATCCCAAGACCACAGAGGCTCCCCATGACTGCAACGCTTTCCGCCTGGCGCATTCCCCACTATGGCGCCCCCGACATTCTCACCCCGGTCACGCTGCCGATGCCCGAACCCGGCCAGACCGAGGTGCTGATCCGCATCCGCGCCTCCGCCGTGACACGGGCCGACGGCCTGATGCGCAGGGGAGAGCCGCTGTTCGCGCGTCCCTTCCTCGGCCTGCGCCGCCCGCGCGCCGGTCTGTCCGGCACCGGCCTTTCGGGCGAGGTGATCGCGGTCGGCGACAAGGTCAGCCGCTTCGCGCCGGGCGACATGGTCTTCGGCGAGGCCGGCATGCATTTCGGCGCCAATGCCACCCATATCTGCCTCGACGAGACCGGCGTCCTGATGCCCAAGCCGGAAAACCTGTCGCATGAGGATGCGGCGGTTCTCTGCGACGGCGTGCTGACATCCTGGCATTACCTGCATAATCTCGGCCAGGTCAAAAGCGGCGACCGGGTCCTGATCCTCGGCGGGGCCGGCAGCCTCGGCAGTGCTGCGGTGCAGATCGCTGCCGCCATGGGCGCGGAGGTCACGGCCACCAGCAGCGCGCGCAACGAAGCCCTCGTCGCCGCGCTCGGCGCCAGCCGCGTGATCGACTACACACGCGAGGCGGCCATGCAGCCCGGCGCCGCTTATGACGTGATCTTCGACACGGTGGGCGTCGCGTCCTTCTCGGTGGCCAAGCCCGCGCTGGCCGAGGCGGGGCGCTACCTTTGCCCGGTTCTGAAGCTCGGGCGCCTGCCTGCGATCCTGCTTTCAAGCGTCATGGGCCGGAAACGCGCCCTGTTCGCTGCCACCGGCCTCGAAAAGCCCGAGCGTCTGCGGGCCATGCTGTCCGAGATCCTCGACCTGATCGCGCAGGACCGTCTTGCCCCGGTCATGGACCGGATCTACCCGCTGGCCGATCTCGTTGAGGCGCATGCCTATGTCGAGGGCGGGCATAAACGCGGCAATGTCGTCGTCGTCTGACGGCGCGCCGAACCGCCCGCGCTGGACACCCATCTCATCGGAGACCGCATCATGAAAATGAACTACGCCGTCCTCGGCACGAACGACATGCGCGCCTCGACGGCCTTCTATGACGGCCTTTTCGCAGGCGCGGGACTTCGGACCATGGCGCCTTCGGACCGCATGACCTACTGGCTGGGCGCGGATTTCGCCTTTGCCGTTGCCATCCCCTTCGACGAACAGCCCGCGACCCGCGGAAACGGGACGATGATCGGCTTTTGCGTCGGGACCCGGGACGAGGTCGAGAGGATGCACGCCCTGGCGCTCGATCTCGGCGGCACCTGCGAAGGCGCGCCCGATCAGCGGGGGCCGAAATCCTCGGCCTATCTCCGGGATCCCGATGGCAACAAGTTGTGCTTATCGGACTGAACGAGACTGCGTAGGATGGGCCCGCATCCGCTTCACGGCGAAGACCGGCCGGAACCGTCCTTGGCCTTGCGCGCCCCGTGTTCCTTGCCCCGAAAGGGCATGAGCGCCGAAACCCTGATCCGAGGCCGCCGCAGAGTGGCCGTGCCAAAGATGAAAGACCAACCATGCCTCGATTGAACGCCAAGACCTGCATCGTTACCGGCGCGGGGCGCGGTATCGGTGCCGCGATCGCGCGGGCCTTCGCACGGGAAGGGGCCTCGGTCCTCGTGACCGACAAGGACGCGGCGCGCGCCGCGAAGATCGCCGCCGAGATCGGGGCAGAGGCGCGGCGTCTCGACGTGGCGTCCGAAGAGGACTGGCAGGCGCTGGCCGAAGCCTGGCCCCAATGCGACGTGGTGGTGAACAATGCCGGGGTCACCGGTTTCGAGGATTCCCTGCGCCCGCACGATCCCGAGCATGCCAGCCTCGAGGATTGGCGCGCGGTGCACGCGGTCAATCTCGACGGAACCTTCCTCGGCTGCCGCTACGCCATTCGCGCGATGCGTCCCAAAGGCGCGGGGTCGATCATCAACATCTCCTCGCGCTCGGGGCTTGTCGGCATTCCAGCCGCCGCAGCCTATGCGTCGTCGAAGGCCGCGGTGCGCAATCATACCAAGTCGGTCGCGCTTTATTGCGCCGAACAGGGGCTCGCCATCCGCTGCAACTCGATCCATCCCGCCGCCGTGCTGACCCCCATGTGGGAGCCGATGCTGGGCACGGGGCCCGACCGCGCGGCACGCATGGCGGCCTTCGTCGCGGACACGCCCCTGCGCCGGTTCGGCGACCCGGACGAGGTCGCGGCGCTTGCGGTCATGCTGGCCTCGGACGAGGCCGCCTACATGACCGGCGCCGAGCTCAATATCGACGGAGGCCTGCTCGCCGGATCGGCGGCGGCGCCCAAGACGGACTGACCGGGGCAGGGGCAGGATGGGCGTCATCACCGCACTCTTCGCGCGCAAGGTCATCGACGCCGCCGGCCCCGATATCGACCGCGCGGCGCTCTTTTCGCGGCTGGGGCTTGCACCCGACGCCCTGCCCGGGGTGAAGCGCATGGTCCCCGATGCCGAGTATTACGCGCTGCTGGAGGAGATCGCCGCCGCGCTGCCCGATGGCACCGACTTCCCGCTGCGCGTGGGGGCCTCGATGCGATGCGACGATTACGGTGCCTTCGGCATGGCGTGGAAGACCGCGCCAACGCTGCGCGGTTCGCTCGAGCGGGCGGAGCGTTACGCGCGCCTTCTGACCTCGGTCGCGGAACACGAAGTGCGCGAGGACCCGCAGGGCGCGATCTTCCTTCTGCATCGCGCGGGCCCGCGCAGGCTGGGCCTGCGGCTGTCGAACGAGGCCACGCTCGCCAGCGCCATGGCGATCATGCGGGAAGTCTCGCCCGAGCCGGTCACGCCGCTCGAAGTATATGTCCAGCATGCCGCGCCGCGCGAGACCGCGGCGCATGAGGCGTATTTCGGCTGCCCGGTCCGTTTCGGCTCGGATCGCGACGGCATCCTTCTGGGGCATGACGACCTGTCCCGGGGCAACCGTTTGGGCGACGCGGCGCTTGCGCGGTTCCTGACCCCCCAGCTTGAGAAGGAACTGGCCTCGGTCGCCCGCGAGACCTCCTTCGAACAGGTCCTGCTGCG
Source organism: Roseivivax lentus (assembly GCF_900156805.1). Taxonomy (GTDB): domain Bacteria; phylum Pseudomonadota; class Alphaproteobacteria; order Rhodobacterales; family Rhodobacteraceae; genus Roseivivax; species Roseivivax lentus. Next base: position 363,199 of record NZ_FTOQ01000003.1, read on the forward strand.
CCGCGTATCGGATCACCTGAGCGCGGGTCCACCCCGCGCTGCCGCCATCGCCCGCGAGATGGGCATGAGCGAACGCACCTTCCACCGGCGCCTGTCGCATGAAGGCCTCTCGTTCCAGAGGGTTCTGGAAAAGGCCCGGCGGCGCCTCGCCGAAGGTCTGCTTGTCCAGAGCGATCACTCAATTGCCGAGATCGCGTTCCTGACCGGGTTTTCCGAGCAAAGCTCCTTCACCCGCGCCTTCAAACGCTGGTCCGAGGTGACGCCGGCGGCCTTCCGGGACCGGCACGGACAGGGGTGATTGGCAGGATCGGTCAAAACCTTGGCCGGACCCGTCAAGATCCCGGGCGCGGTCCGGCGCATCTTCCCTGCATCACATCGACAAAAGGAGCCACGTGATGCAGACCCAACCCATTCTCGTCATCGGTGCCACCGGCAAGACCGGCCGCCGCATCGTCCGGACCCTCACCGATCAGGGATATTCCGTCCGCCCGGGCACCCGGTCCGCGCCCATTCCCTTCGACTGGGACAATCCCGACAGCTGGGCCCCCGCGCTCGACGGAATTTCGACCGCCTTCGTCTCCTATTTCCCCGATCTGGCCTTTCCCGGTGCCGCTGAGAAGATCGAGGGGCTGTCCGCCCTGGCAAAGGACATGGGCGTCGCCCGCCTCGTTCTCCTCTCGGGGCGCGGCGAGACGCATGCCAAGCGCTGCGAGGATATCGTGCGCGCCTCGGGTGTCGATTTCACGCTCGTCCGCTGCGCATGGTTCGCGCAGAACTTCTCCGAAGGCTACCTGCGCGACCCGGTGCTGGCGGGTGTGATCGCCCTGCCTGCGGGGGACGTGCAGGAACCGATCGTCGACGTGGATGACATCGCCGATGTCGCCGTGGCGGCGCTGACCGATCTCGACCGCCATTCCGGCGAGCTTTACGAGATCACCGGCCCGCGCCTTTTGCACTTCTCGGAGGCGGCGGCGGAGCTTGCGGCGGCCAGCGGCTACCCGGTGCGGTACCAGCCGATCACGCTCGCGCAGTTCCATGCAGCGATGACCGAGATCGGCGGCGCCTTCATTGCCGATGTCTTCACCCATGTCTGCGAAGAGGCGCTCGACGGACGCAACGCGTGGCTGGGCGACGGCGTTCAGCGCGCCCTGGGCCGCCCGCCCCGCGATTTCGCCGCGTTCGCCCGTCGGGCGGCCATGTCCGGCGCCTGGCCGGTCGCGGCCTGAGCGCGCTTGCCAACTTCTCACGGAGCACTCCCCATGACCCTTACCCGTTTCGAAAAGGCCGCCCTCGCCGTCTCCGGTGTCACGGCACTCGGGATCGGCGGCGCCATCCTAGCCGCACCGCAGGCCTTCTACGCAAGCTACGGCATCGCGCTCGGCCCCGATCCGAACCTGCTGAGCGAGCTGCGGGCCCCCGCTGCCGGTCTCGCGGCCCTCGGCGCCCTGATGCTGGCTGGCATCCGTCGCGCCGCCTTCAGCCGGATCGCCATCGCGGCGGCCCTGACCGTCTATCTCGCCTTCCCCGCGGGGCGGCTGGTCGGGCTGATCGTGGACGGAATGCCCGGCGGGAGCATCCTCGGCGCATTGGCGATCGAGCTTGCAATCGCGGGCCTCTGCCTCGCGGCCTTCCGCCACCGTTTCAGGTCCGCGTCCCCGGAGCGGGGCCGCCGCCGCCTCTCGCCCTCCTGATCATCCCCGCGGCGCCCGGGCACTTTGAGTCCGGGCGCTCATGGCTTTCGAAAGGATCTCTCCCATGTCTCCCTGGTTCTTCATTCTCGCCCAGGTCTCGGTGCTGGCCTATGCAATTCTTGCCGGCGTCTTCCTCGCCTTTTCGGACTTCATCATGCGCGCCTTGTCCCGCACCAGCGGCACCGGCGGTGTCGAGGCCATGCAGGGCATCAACCGCGAGGTGTTCCGCTATGTCTTCATCCCGCTCTTCATCGCGATGGCCCCTTTGTCGCTCTTCATCGCCGCTTATGGCGGGGCCGTCATCGGATCGGCACCGGGAGCTGCGATGATGCTCGCCGGGCTCATCTATTTCGTGGGCTGCTTCGGCGTGACGATCCGCGGCAATGTCCCGATGAACGAGGCGCTCGACCGGATGGCGCTCTCCGAGGCGGCGACGCTGACCTACTGGACCGGCACCTATCTGCCGCGATGGACCTTCTGGAACACCATCCGCACCATCGCCTGCGGGCTTTCCGCGGTCTTGATGCTGATCGCGCTGTCGGCGATGGCCGAGCTTTGAGGCCGTGCGGCGGAGCACCGGAAAGGGGCCAGACCACGCGGCTTCGCCGTCAGGCGGTGCCGCGCATCGGCGGCTCGGCCGAGGCACGCCGCGTTGGGACCCTTTGTGCAAGCCCGGCGTCGCGCGTCGGCATTGGATTCGCGCGCGTCTTCGCCATGGGGCTGTCCCGGTCGAGGGGAATTTCTCGACAGTTTTTTTCAACGTCGTGAGAATACGATTTGCCGCCGAACGGCGTTTTTCTCAGCGGCTCAACCCGAAACGGGCCTATTCCGTTGAAATACCCGCGCTTGATCGAGGGCCGTGGTGCTGATTCAATTCCGCCGATGGGTGGGAGGATTGGCGATGATGGGACCCAGGAAGGAAGCGCAACCGGCGCTGTTCTACGAGTTCTCGCTTGAAGATCACGTCCCCGAGGATCACCTGCTTCGATCAATCGACCGGTTCGTCGATCTGAGAAACATCCGTGCCCATCTGGCAGATTTCTACAGCCATACCGGCCGCCCCTCC
>NZ_FTOQ01000007.1 GCF_900156805.1 Roseivivax lentus
CTTCCTCGGTCCCATCATCGCCAATCCTCCCACCCATCGGCGGAATTGAATCAGCACCACGGCCCTCGATCAAGCGCGGGTTTTTCAACGGAATACGCCCTTCCAGTAAACCTCTTTCCATCGCTCAAGATGCTTGCGAATGCCGCGGCGAGGTGCGCTGGAGATGTAGATAGGGCGTGACCACAGGAAATCGTCATGAAGGTGATCTGGGTCCACCTTTGCGGCAGAGGCGGGCATGCGTCTTCTGCCTCCAGGAGCTCCACGTCAGACGAATCGGTCATGTGTTTTGCCCCCTGAGAAAGGCATTCAAACCAAGCACCGGGGCATGAGCCGAACCTTACTTCCTTCCCACAAGCAATGTGCGATGGAGTGCGGATCGATGTCCAAAAAAACTAATCAAACCCAGACTTCGGTTTCTGGAGAAACGGCCAATGTCCTCGACACGATGAAACCGAGGCTCAGGGCGTGTGTCGTCGCAAGGCTGAGTGGTTTGTCCCAGAGGGCGATCACGCAGCATGCCGCGAACGACTGGATTCCAGGAGCCGCCAAACACGGCGGCCTCTGGACGTTCGATCACGACTTGGCCCTCCAATGGGTTAGAGAGGGCAGCAGATGTCAACCAACACAAAACTCCCGAAAAACATCTACAAACCGGCAAACACAAAATTCTACTGGCTCCGTGTCAAGATCAACGGCCAAACCCACCGAGAAAGTCTTCGAACAACATCTCTCCGCGTTGCGGAAAAAAGGGCCAAGAGCCGCGTAGGGGAGTTGCGAGGAAAGGAGGAGGCGGGAGAACTCGAATGGAAGTTCTCCGCTGGCTGGGTCAAATTCTACGAAAAACTGGATCAAGAAGGCTCAGGATGGAGCGCAGAAACCCGCAAGCGCTACCAAACGAGCCTCAGGCAAATCCTCCGTGTTTTGGACCACATTTTTACCGATCTCGATCGCGACATCAGTAGTGTCTCGGCATCGGAAGTTAGTGTTTCCATCGTGTCCGAGTTCGTAGCTCGACGCCAGGATGAGCGAGTAGCTGTAGGCACAATCAATCGAGACCTGACAGCCTTCGGTCAGCTGATGAAAGCAATCAAAAATGATGGCTGGATAAAGGAAAACCCAGTCAGAGTATTCGAGAGGCAAGGGATGAAGGAAGTGCTCCCTGATATCGTTATTCCCACCGATGAAGCGATTGCAAAGCTTTCAGCGCGTGCGCCTGGCACTTTGGCTCATTTTCCAGGTTTCCTGTGTGCCACTGGCGGACGGGTGACGGAGATGGCGCGGTTGCAATGGCGGGATATCGCTGGACTGGAAAAGCCGGTCGAAGGGAATGTTCTGGCTACCTTGCGATTTACGAAGGGGGGGGAAAGTTCGAACCATCGAGCTCACACAGGAGGCGATTGACATCCTTTTGAAAGTTCCACGTTCGAACGAGTCTGCCTATGTGTTCTGGAACAGAACCGAGCATGGGTTCTATCAGGATGCCTCCAGCCTTTTCTGGGAGTATGGACAGGACACCGATTTCGGCGCGCGCCTTCACGATCTGCGCCACAAGTTCGCGATCGATAGGCTGCGCGAGGGTTGGTCGATTTACAGGGTTCAGAAATGCATCGGCCACGACTCGGTCAAAACGACAGCGCGATACTATTTTCGCTATCTTTCCCAGCAGCAGCAGGACCGTGTGCGTTCTGATGGAGACAACGGTTTCCGGTAAAGAAAGCTTTAAGCTGAGTCTTAGAGGGGGATGTTGCAGCAGCAAGGTCCCCTTTTTCCTGTCGTGGAGCGGAAAGCTCAGGACAGCGAGCACCGCCGAGGTGGTATGGAAACGAGTATAGACCGGACAAAAGGGGCATAGTCAGCATAGGCGGAAGCTCGAAAAAGGGTCATAGTATGACGCCTCTGCCCCATCGCAGGGGGCTTATCAATGACGCAACCCGCCCTGAGGCTCTGACTAAACTCTTGCTATCAAATGGGAAAGTGGCGGAGAGACAGGGATTCGAACCCTGGGACCCCGTGAAGGGTCAACGGTTTTCGAGACCGCCCCGTTCGACCACTCCGGCACCTCTCCGCGGGGGTCTGGTGCGGCGACATACCCAAGCGCGCGGGCGCTTGCAACCCGGCCCGAGAGGAAATTTGCGCGCGCGCGCCGCAACGGTTGGAAAGCGCCGCGCCAGCACGTATCTCTATACCATTGCCGGCAAGGAGCGGACATCATGTTCATGCGCAACATTCTGGGCGGTTTCGGCCTCGCCGCATGCCTGCCGATCGGCGGCGCCGCGGCGCAGACGGCGGATGTCGACGCGCTCATCGCGCTTTTGCGCATCGACGACACGGTGGCGATCATGCGCGCCGAGGGTCAGCGCTATGCCGACGACCTCGCGCAGGACATGTTCGGCGGCGCCAATGCCAGCTGGCAGGACACGGTGGATGCCATCTACGACCCGTCGATGATGACCGCCAGCGTCTCGGACACCTTCCGCGCGTCGATCGATCCCGACGCGGTGGGCCCGCTTCTGGAGTTCTTCGGCAGCGATCTCGGACGCGAGGTGGTCGCCTTGGAGATCGGCGCGCGCGAGGCGCTGCTCGACGAGGGCGTGGAGGAGGCGGCGCGGGCGGAATACCGCGAGCTGACCGGCACCGGCGATTCCAAGCTGCAGCTGATCGAGCGCTTCATCGAGACCAACGATCTCATAGAGCAGAACGTGACCGGCGCGCTCAACGCTTCCTACGCGTTCTATTCGGGGCTCGCGGATGGCGGCGCGCTGGAGATGAGCGAGGCCGAGATGCTCGACGATATCTGGAGCCAGGAAGAGGCCACGCGCACCGATACCGAGGAATGGGTCTGGGGCTACCTGATGATGGCCTACGGGCCGCTGTCCGAAGAGGCGCTGGAGCGCTACGTGACGCTGTCGGAATCGGAGCCGGGCGAGGCGCTGAACAAGGCGCTTTTCGCGGGGTTCAACCGGATGTACGACGAGATCAGCTACGCCATGGGCCTCGGCGCCGCGGCGGAGATGGCGGGCACCGATCTCTGAGCGTCGCGGGATGGGGCAGGGCGGCGCAGAACGCGCCAAATTCCCGGCTGCGGGTGCTTGACAGCGGCGCCTCTGCTGCGCATAAGCGCGGCTCTGACATGCGGGGCTTCGGGCCCCGTCTGTCGTTTTGAATTCATGACGCCCGATCGGGCGCGCTGTTCGAGGCGGGGATGGTCCCCGAAACACGCCCCAGGGGCGCGGCCACAGGACGCGGAAGCAGAAGGAAGACGCGCATGTTCGCGGTGATGAAGACCGGCGGCAAGCAATACAAGGTCCAGGCGGGCGATACGCTCCGCGTGGAGAAGCTTGCGGCCGATGCTGGCGAGAAAGTCCAGTTCAACGAGGTTCTGATGCTGGGCGGCGACAGCACGACCGTCGGTGCGCCCTTCGTCGAGGGTGCCGCCGTGCAGGCCGAGATCGTCGACCAGGTGAAGGGTGACAAGGTCATCCACTTCGTCAAGCGCCGCCGGAAGCACTCTTCGCAGCGCACCAAGGGTCACCGTCAGCAGCTGACGATGATCCGCGTGACCGACATCCTCGCCTCGGGCGCGGACGCCTCGGGCGTGAAGGCCGCGGTCGGCGCAGGCATCCTTCCGCGCGGCATGGGCGCGGAGAAGTACGTCGCCAACAAGGCCGAGCAGTCGGACATGAAGGCGCGGGTGAAGAACGACGAAGCGCAGGAAAAGTCCGCCGCGAAGGCTGGCGTGTCGGAAGGCGCCAAGGACGATCTCAAGGAGATCAACGGCATCGGTCCGGCGGCAGAAGCCAAGCTGAACGACGCGGGCATCACCACCTTCGCGCAGCTCGCAGCCATCGACGCCGACAGCTTCGAGGCCGTGAAGGTCAAGCCGGAATGGGTCGAAGAGGCCAAGACGCGCGCGTAAGCGGCACAGATCAAGGAGACTAAACCCATGGCACATAAAAAAGCAGGCGGTTCCTCCCGCAACGGTCGCGACTCCGCAGGACGCCGTCTCGGCGTCAAGCTCTATGGCGGTCAGCGCGCGATCCCCGGCAACATCATCGTGCGTCAGCGCGGCACCAAGTTCTATGCAGGCGAAGGCGTCGGCATGGGCAAGGATCACACGCTGTTCGCGACGGATGAAGGCGCGGTGACCTTCCGCAAGGGCCTCAAGGGGCGCACCTTCGTTTCCGTGCTGCCAGTGGCCGAGGCCGCAGAGTAAAGCCGAGCCGCATATCGGACACCTTGAGGGGGATCGGCGGCGCGCCGGTCCCCTTTGTCTTTCGTTCCATTCATCCATTCCGACCGCTCCACGCGGCTGAAATCATTAAATATCACGCTGTCACATGAATTCCGCGATCCCGCGTCATACATGACATGCAGGGCCGACCGCGCCGGGGAGGGTGCGGCCCGGCCCATCCCAGGAGGAGACCCGTCATGAGCCTTGACCAGACCAGCCTTCAGCCCACGATCACGACCGAGCGGTTCGCGCTGCGCCCGTTGCGCATGTCCGACCAGGGCCTGATCGCGCATTATGCGGGCGACAAGCGGGTGGCCTGCATGACCGGGGCGATCCCGCATCCCTATCCGCCGGGCGCCGCCGAGGCCTATATCGCCCGCGCGCAATCCCCCGACCGGGTGGAGGACATCTGGGCCATCGACGGCCAGCTGTCGGGCGCGCCGGAACTGATGGGCGTGATCGCGCTGAAGCGCATGGACCGCAACCAGTCCGAGATCGGCTACTGGGTGGCGCCGGCCTTCTGGAATACCGGGCTTGCCTCGGATGCCGTGCGCGCGCTGGTGGAGGCCAACCCGATGCACAACGCCACCATGTTCGCCGCGGTGCTGCAGGACAACGCCGCCTCGGCGCGGGTCCTGGTGAATTGCGGCTTCGATTACATCGGCGATGCGGAACAATTCTGCATCGCGCGCCAGGCGAATATCCCGACCTGGACCTATCTGAAACAACTCGGCTGATGCGGGGCGGATTGCGGCGGGCCTTGAGCGCGCGCGGCAATCCGATTATCGCCTCAGCCATCCATTCCGCGAGGCGCGACCCATGAAATTCCTCGACCTCTGCAAGGTCTATATCCGCTCAGGCTCCGGCGGGTCGGGTGCGGCCAGCTTCCGGCGCGAGAAGTATATCGAGTATGGCGGCCCGGATGGCGGCGATGGCGGCGATGGCGGTTCGGTCATCGTGGAGGCCGTGGACGGCCTCAACACGCTGATCGACTTCCGCTACCAGCAGCATTTCTTCGCCGAGAACGGGCAGGGCGGCATGGGCCGCCAGCGCACCGGGCGCGACGGCAAGGACATCGTGCTGCGCGTGCCCGTGGGCACCGAGATCCTCGACGAGGATCAGGAGACGGTGCTGGCCGACATGACCGAGCTGGGCCAGAAGGTCACGCTGGCCAAGGGCGGCAATGGCGGCTGGGGCAACGTGCATTTCAAGACCTCCACCAACCAGGCGCCGCGCCGGGCCAATCCCGGTCAGCCGGGGGTAGACCGGACCATCTGGCTGCGACTCAAGCTGATCGCCGATGTGGGCCTTCTGGGCCTGCCCAATGCGGGCAAGTCGACCTTCCTCGCCGCGACCTCGAACGCGCGGCCCAAGATCGCCGATTATCCCTTCACCACGCTGCATCCCAATCTCGGCGTCGTCGCGGTCGACGGGGCGGAATTCGTGGTGGCCGACATTCCCGGGCTGATCGAGGGCGCGCATGAAGGCCGGGGCCTCGGCGATCTGTTCCTCGGCCACGTGGAGCGGTGCGCGGCGCTGCTGCACCTCGTCGACGGCACCTCGGGCACGCTCATTGAGGATTACCGGACCATCATCGACGAGATCGAGGCCTATGGCGCGGGGCTTGCCGACAAGCCGCGGATCACCGTGCTGAACAAGATCGACGCGCTCGACGACGAGTTGATCACCTTCCTGCGCGAGGAGCTCGAGGAAGAGGCCGGGACGCGGGTCTACACCATGTCCGCCATCTCGGGCGACGGGGTCACGAACGTGCTCCGGGCGCTGCGCCCCGAGGTCGAGGAGGCCCGCAAGCGCCGCCGCAAGGCCGAGCGCGCGGAGGACGCGGTCCACGAGGAGAGCGGCGGATGGGAGCCCTGATCGCGGCGCGCAGGCTGGTCGTCAAGATCGGCTCCGCGCTGCTGGTCGACCGGCAGACGGGCGCGCTGCGCAGCGACTGGCTGCACGCCATGGCCGAGGACGTGGCGCGGATCCGGGCGCGCGGCACGGATGTGGTGCTGGTCTCCTCGGGCTCCATCGCGTTGGGCCGCCGGGTGCTGCGCCTGCCCGCCACCGATCTCGCGCTGGAGCAGAGCCAGGCGGCGGCGGCGGTGGGGCAGATCCGGCTCGCGCGGGCTTGGGAAGAGGCGCTGACGCCACACGGGATCACAACGGCTCAGGTGCTCGTGACGCTCGAGGATTCCGCCGACCGGCGCCGCTATCTCAATTCCCGCGCGACGATGGAGGCGCTGCTCGGCCATGGCGTTGTGCCCATCGTGAACGAGAACGACACCGTGGCCACCGACGAGATCCGCTATGGCGACAACGACCGTCTGGCCGCGCAGGTCGCGGTGACCGCGGGCGCGGACGTGCTGGTTCTGCTGTCGGACGTGGACGGTTTTTATTCGGGCAACCCCGCCACCGATCCGCAGGCCACCCGCTACGACGAGATCGCGGTGATCACGCCCGAGATCGAGGCGATGGCGGGCGATGCGGGGTCGGGCCTTTCCAAGGGCGGCATGAAGACCAAGCTGATGGCGGCCAAGACCGCGACGGCGGCGGGTTGCGCCATGGCGATCACCGAAGGCTCCGCGCTGCACCCGCTCAAGGCGCTGGAGGATGGCGCGCCGGCGACCTGGTTCACGCCGCAGGGCGATCCGCACACGGCGCGCAAGCGCTGGATCGCGGCGATGAAGCCTCGCGGCGTGCTGACGCTCGATGCCGGTGCGGTGGCGGCGCTGCAGGCGGGCCGGTCGCTGCTGCCCGCGGGGATCCGCGCGGTCGAGGGCACGTTCGGACGCGGCGACCCGGTGACGATCCGCGGCGCGGATGGCGCGGCGCTGGGGCAGGGGCTGACACGCTATACCGCCGCCGAGGCGCGCGCGATCCGGGGGCACAAATCCGCCGAGATCGAGGCGATCCTCGGCTATCCGGGGCGCGCCGTTCTGGTGCATCGCGACGACATGGCGCTCTGATCCGTGTTAGGATCGGCGGACGAGATAAGACCGGACGAGACGGGAGCGAAGGGAAGGCACATGAAGGATCACGACACCATCGCTGCGCTGATGGAGGATATCGGCGCACGGGCCAAGCGGGCCGCAGGCGCGCTGGCCTTCGCGCCGCCCGAGGCCAAGGCCAACGCGCTCGAAGCGGCGGCGGATGCGCTCGGTCAGCGCCTGCCGGAGATCCTGTCGTCCAACGCGAAGGACCTCGAATACGGGCGCGACAAGGGGCTGTCGGACGCGATGATGGACCGGCTGACGCTGGATGCCGCGCGCGTCGCGGCGATGGCGAAAGCCCTGCGCGACATCGCCGCGCTGCCCGATCCGGTGGGTGCGGTGATGGCGGAATGGGACCGGCCCTCGGGTCTGCACATCCAGCGCGTGCGCACGCCGCTGGGCGTCGTCGGCGTGATCTATGAAAGCCGTCCCAACGTGACGGCGGATGCGGGCGCGCTCTGCCTCAAGGCGGGCAACGCGGTGATCCTGCGCGGCGGCTCCGAGAGCTTCCATTCCTCCCAGGCGATCCATGCCTGCCTCGTCGACGGCCTGCGCGCGGCAGGTCTGCCGGAAGACGCGATCCAGCTCGTGCCCACCCGGGACCGTGTGGCGGTCAGCCACCTCCTGGGCATGACGGAGTACGTGGACGTGATCGTGCCGCGCGGCGGCAAGGGGCTGGTCGGGCTCGTGCAGCGCGAGGCGCGGGTGCCGGTCTTCGCCCATCTTGAGGGCATCGTGCACATCTATGTCGACAAGGCCGCCGACCCGCAGAAGGTGCTGGACGTGGTGATGAACGCCAAGACGCGGCGGACGGGCATCTGCGGCGCCGCCGAGTGCCTGCTGATCCACGAGGACGTGGTTGAGACGATCGGGCAGGGTGTGATCCGCGCGCTGATCGATGCGGGCGTCGAGGTGCGCGGCGACGCGCGGCTTGCCGAGATCCCCGGGGTCGTGGCGGCTGGCGAAGAGGATTGGGGCCGCGAATATCTCGACATGATCATGGCCGCGAAGGTCGTTCCGGACGTGGACGGCGCCATCGAGCATATCCGGCGGCATTCCTCCTCGCATACCGAATGCATCCTGACCGAGGATGCCGACACCGCCGCGCGTTTCTTCGCGCGGGTCGATTCGGCGATCCTGATGCACAACGCTTCGACGCAGTTCGCCGACGGGGCCGAGTTCGGCATGGGCGCCGAGATCGGCATCGCCACTGGCAAGATGCATGCGCGCGGACCGGTCGGGGTCGAGCAGCTGACGAGCTTCAAGTATCTCGTGACGGGCGACGGCACCACGCGGGCGTGACGCGCCCGCATAGCGCGGGCGTATCGGACGGGGCCGCGGGCATGCGGGCGCTGCCGGGCGCCGTCAGACCGACAGCGTCAGGCGGGCCTCGCCGCGTCCGACGGTGATCGCGCGGCCGAGATCGGCGGCGACGATGGGCAGCAGCATGAACTGCACATGGGCGGGCGTCGGCGTTTCGGTCAGGGGCGTTCCGGTCAGCGTCGACCAGAGCGACGCATCCACCGACAGCGCCTCGGAGTCCGCGTGCAGCTGCCAATGCCCGTCCTGCCGGGTGATGTCGATCCGCCCGCCGCGCGGCAGCGCCGTCTCGAAACAGAGATAGGCGAGAAACACGAGCTGCACGTCGCTGCGCGGCAGGTCGCCCGTGGCCTGCCAATCGGGGCGCTGCCGCCCGCCTGAGGCGAAATCGATGAGGATCGCGCCGGCTTCGTTGGCGGACATCGTCTGGTCGGACTGCATCGAGGAGCCGAAGGCCACCCGGAAGAAGCGGATGCGCGCCTGCGCCGCGCGGCAGGAATCCGACACGAGCTCCAGCTCCGGACCGTCGGCGCCGCCGGGGATCATCGCCATGAGCTCGATCCCGTTGCCGATCGCGCCGATCGGCGAAATCAGGTCGTGGCAGATGCGCGAGCCTATCAGCGCCGCGAGGTCTGCGGTACCGTGTCGTGAAATCATCGTCTTATCCATGAGGCCCGTCCATGTCCGAAGATTTGAATGCGATGCTCGAGCCGGGCATGCTGGTCGAGCACCCCGACCGCCCGGACTGGGGAAGGGGCCAGGTGCAGTCCAACATAAACGGACGCATCACGGTGAATTTCAGGGATGAAGGCAAGGTGGTCATCGATGGATCCCGCGTGTTCCTGGTGCCGGTCTTCGGGGAAGACTAGGCCCACATGCTTAGCAGAACCTTAACAGCAGATCCCGCGGCCGTTGCAATCACGGAGCTGGCTGCCTAACTGGACCGGGTTTTTGGAAAGGACCGTCTGGATGCCGATGCCGATGCCGGACAGGGGACCGCGATTTCGCGTGGGCTTGGCCCGGACGCCGGATGCGCTCCGCGCGGCGCAGCGGCTGCGCTACCGGGTCTTCGTGGAGGAGCTGGGCGGCGGCGGCACCATGGTCGACCACGCCGCGCGGATAGAGCAGGACCGCTTCGATGCCGTCTGCGATCACCTGCTGCTTTACGACGATGCCCGGCCAGCCGATCCGGTGGTGGGCGTCTACCGATTGCTGCGCGATGCGGGCGCGCGGGCCGTGGGAGGGTTCTATTCGGAGGGGGAATACGACCTCGCGCCGCTGCGCCGCACCAACCGTCCGCTGCTGGAGCTCGGGCGCTCCTGCCTGCAACCCGATTATCGGGGCGGGGCGGCGATGATGCATCTCTGGCAGGGGGTCGCCGATTATGTGGAGGATCACGGCCCGCAGATCCTGTTCGGCGTTGCGAGCTTTCACGGCACCGACGCCGCGGCCCTGGCCCAGCCGCTGGCCAACCTGCATCACCGCCACCTTGCGCCGCCCGAACTGCGCGTGCGCTCGCGCGCCTTTCAGCCGATGGACCTTCTGCCCGAAGACCGCATCGACCGCCGTCAGGCGGTGCGCGACACGCCCGCGCTCATCAAGGCCTATCTGCGGCTGGGCGGCATGGTGGGCGAGGGCGCTTTCGTCGACCGGGCCTTCAACACCGTCGATGTCTGCCTCGTCATGGAGACCGCGCGCCTGAAGGCGGCGCGGCAGAGCGGCGTCTATGCGCCGCGCGCGGGCGACAGGGGCGAGCAGGGCGACCGGGGCGAGACCGGCGCACGGCTCGGCGCGGGGTCCCGATGACCACCTGGGACGGCCGCGAGGAACCCGCGACGCCGCGCCTCGGCCCGGGCGACTGGCTGCGCGTCGTCGGACGGGGCGTGCCTCTGGGCCTCGTGGTCTTCGGCGGGCTGGCGCTCTTGCTGCTCACCCGGCTGATCGAGCGGCCGCTCTGCGGCATGCGCCGCCCGGTCACGCCCTATATCACCCAAGGGGTCTGCCGCGCGGCCTTCGTCCTTCTGCGCCTGCCGATCCGGCACCGTGGCACGCCCCTGCGCAAGCATGGCGCGCTGGTGGCCAACCACACGTCCTGGCTCGATATTTTCGCGCTCAATTCCCGGATGAACCTCTATTTCGTGTCCAAGGCCGAGGTGGCGGGCTGGCCCGGCATCGGCTGGCTCGCGCGGGCCACGGGCACGGTCTTCATCGAACGCGACCGCCGCCACGCCGCCGAGCAGACCCGCATCTTCGAATGGCGGCTGCATCACGGCCACAAGCTGGTGTTCTTTCCCGAGGGCACCTCGACCGACGGGATGCGCGTCCTGCCCTTCAAGACCACGTTGTTCGAGGCCTTCCTCAACCCGCGTATCCGCCACGAGATGCATCTGCAGGCGGTCACGATCCGCTATCAGCCGCCGGGGAATGCGCCGGCGCATTTCTACGGGTGGTGGGGGAACATGGCTTTCGGCCCGCACCTTCTGAAGACGCTGGCGGCGCCGCGGCAGGGCGCGGTGGAACTGACCTATCATCCGCCCGTCCGGGTGGACGATTTCCCCAACCGCAAGACGCTGGCCCGGCATCTCGAGGACCAGGTGCGGGGCGGGCATGGCAAGGCGCACGGGGATCGTATTGGGGAGAGCGGGCGGTGATCGTGGGCTTCGTTGGAAGGGCTGGCGGACGGGGTCCGGCGATCTTCCCTGCGGGTGCGCCCGCACGGGCCGATCCGCTCCTCGTTTTTGCCTACCGATACGCGCGGCCGCATCGCTGCGGATGCGCGCGCAGGCTCTAGGCGCGGGGCGCCAAAGCGCATATATGCGAAACATCGCATATTTCTCCGGGGGGAGCGGAAGATCATGGCCCTGAAAAACCTCAAGAAGAAACGCCGCATCCAGATCGTGGCGCTGACCGCCGTGGCGCTGATGGCCTCGACCGCGCTCATCGGCTACGCGATGCGCGACGGCATCAACTTCTTCCGCTCGCCGAGCCAGGTCGCAGAGGCGCCGCCCGCCCCGAACGAGGTCTTCCGCATCGGCGGGCTCGTGGAGGAGGGCAGCCTCAAGCGCGGGCAGGGCGAGACCGTGTCCTTCAGCGTCACCGATGGCGGCGCCAGCGTTCCGGTCACCTATCGCGGCGTGCTGCCGGATCTCTTCGAGGAGAACCAGGGCATGGTCGGCACCGGACGGCTGGTCGACGGCACGTTCGAAGCCTCGGAAATCCTCGCCAAGCACGACGAGACCTACATGCCGAAGGAAGTTGTCGATGCGCTGAAGGCGCAGGGGGTCTACCAGGAGCCCGAGAGCTGAGCCGCAAGTTCGGGCCTGCGGGACGGACCATCTTTCGCCAGGCCGGGCCGGATTGCGGCACGCGTGACTGGGCCGTCGCGGCCACCCCGCGCAGCGCAGCTGACCGGTTGCGGGATGCGATAACGGCCGGGATACCCGTCGATCACTCCCCGCGCGTGGGATAGGTGGCCACCCGCCAGAGATACCACAGCACCAACACCGCCACGACGAGGTTAGAGACCGGGCCGGTATAGCGGCCCACCACCTCGTAATGCTGGCCGAGATACCAACCGGCGACCGCGAGGAACGCGGTCCAGATCACCGTGCCGATGCTCGTATAGATGAGGAAGCGCCGCAGGGTCATCTCGGACAGCCCCGCCGGGACCGAGATCAGCGTGCGGACACCGGGGATCAGGCGCCCGACCAGCACCGCCTTGTGTCCATGGGCGTCGAACCAGGCATCGGCGCGGTCCACGTCCTCGGGCGTCAGGGTCAGCCAGCGCCCGTGCCGGGCGGCAAAGTGGCGCAGGCCCGCCGTGCCGATCTTGATGCCGATCCAGTACCACAGGATCGCCCCGGCGATCGCGCCCACCGCGCCCGCGACGATCATCAGGAACAGCGATTTGTCCCCGACCGAGGCGGAATAGCCCGCAAGCGGCATGACGATCTCGGACGGGATGGGCGGAAAGACGTTCTCGATGAACATCAGCCCGGCCACCGCCCAATAGCCGTATTCAGTGATAAAGGTGGTGATCCAGCCGGACATGAATGCTCCGTTGTGGTTCGATTGTGAGGATTTCGGGGACGAACGCCTCAGGGGCCGTCGGGGTTGCATCCGGGCGGCGCTTCGATTGCAAGAAGGCATGCGGCAAGGGCGTCGGGATCGAGGCCGCCCGCAAGCGATAGCTCCGCGACCCGGTCGGGCCCCCGGGCCAGCCCGCGCCGGCGGCGGTTCTCGCGAAACGCGGGCAAGCCGTCCGTTGCCGAGACGAATAGCCAGTCGCCGCGCCGGGCCCGGGCGCCGCCCTGGCGGAAATTGCCCGAATTGATCGGTGAGAGCGCGATGCGCGCGGCATGGGCCGCCAGCAGCGCGTCGGTCGAGAACCACAGCACCGCGAGCGGCAGATCGCGGGCGATGCTGGCCCGGAAGGCCGCGCCGCGGGCCTCGGGCCAGAAGAACACCCTCTCGTCGAGGTGCCGCGCCCAGCTTTCGGGATCGTGCCCGTCGAGCATGCGCCGCGCGGCGGCGATGCCGTCGAGGATGGGCTTCTGATGGGTCAGCGCCGCGTCGATGCCGCCCCCGGTGAGCCTCAGACGGTGCGCACGCAGCGCGATGGCGTTCGGATCGGTCCCGGCGCGCGTCGCCAGATGCGCCGCGGGCCAAATCCCGGTTACGCGAATGGAGGGCAGGTTGCGGGCGGGCGTGACATGCGCGAGCCGCGATCCGATGTGATCGGCAAGCTCACGCATCGGCCCGCGCCGATCCGAGGCCGGGGCCACAGGCCCCGGACGAGACATCATGGATGCGGGCCCGCAGGCCCGCATGCCGCTGGATCGCGGGGCCGAAGATCAGCCGCGCAGGATCGAGGTGCCGGCATATTCGGCGGTCTCGCCCAGCATCTCCTCGATCCGGATGAGCTGGTTGTATTTCGCCAGCCGGTCCGAGCGCGCGAGGCTGCCGGTCTTGATCTGCCCGCAATTGGTGGCGACGGCGAGATCGGCGATGGTCGCGTCCTCGGTCTCGCCCGAGCGGTGCGACATGACGTTGGTATAGCGCGCGCGATGGGCCATCTCGACCGCCTGCAGCGTCTCGGTGAGCGAGCCGATCTGGTTCACCTTCACGAGCATGGAGTTGGCCACGCCGCGGGCGATCCCGTCCTTGAGGCGCTTGGGGTTGGTGACGAAGAGATCGTCGCCCACAAGCTGCACCCGGTCGCCGAGCTTGTAGGTCAGCATCTTCCAGCCGTCCCAATCGTCCTCGGACATGCCGTCCTCGATCGAGATGATCGGGTAGGCGTCGCAGAGCGCCGCGAGGTAATCGGCGTTTTCCTCGGATGACAGCGACTTGCCTTCGCCCTTCATCTCGTACTTGCCGTCCTTGAAATACTCGGTCGCGGCGCAGTCGAGCGCGAGATACATGTCCTCGCCGGGCGTGTAGCCCGCCTTCTCGATGCTTTTCAGGATGAAATCGAGCGCGTCGCGGGTCGAACCCAGCTCGGGCGCGAAGCCGCCTTCATCGCCGAGGCCCGTGGACATGCCCGCGGCCGAAAGCTCCTTCTTCAGCGTGTGGAAGACCTCGGAGCCCATGCGGACCGCGTCGCGGATATTCTCCGCGGCGACCGGCATGATCATGAATTCCTGGATGTCGATCGGGTTGTCGGCATGTTCGCCGCCATTGATGATGTTCATCATCGGCACCGGCAGCAGGCGCGCCGAGGTGCCGCCCACGTAGCGATAAAGCGGCTGGCCGGTGTAATCCGCGGCGGCCTTGGCCACGGCGAGCGAAACGCCGAGGATCGCGTTGGCGCCGAGGCGGCCCTTGTTGTCGGTGCCGTCGAGCTCGATCATCGCGCCGTCGATGCCGACCTGCTCGGTGGCGTCCATGCCGACGATCTCCTCGGCGATCTCGCCGTTCACCGCGGCCACGGCCTCGAGCACGCCTTTGCCTTTGTAGCGGGCCGCGTCGCCGTCGCGGCGCTCGACCGCCTCGTAGGCGCCGGTGGAGGCGCCCGACGGTACCGCGGCGCGGCCCATCGTGCCGTCTTCCAGCGTGACGTCGACCTCGACCGTGGGATTGCCGCGGCTGTCCAGAATCTCGCGGGCATGGATGTCGATGATGATGCTCATGGGGTCAGATCTCCTCTCCCTGCGGGGGCGTTGTCTGCGTCTATACCAGCCCCTCGGCGCAAGTAAACGGCGCGGGACCGCATTTGTTAGCGATAACACGCGCATCGGCGGGCAGGGTTGGGTCTCGTGTCGAATGCCGCGCCGCGCGGTCAGGTGCCGGGCGGTACGGGACCCGGTGCGGCCGGGGCCGGGCGGCGCATGCGCCCCAGCCGGCGTTCGCGCAGGAAGGTATAGCCGCCCGTCGCGATGATCAGCGTCGCGCCCAGATAGGTCAGCATATCCGGCCGCTCTCCGAAGACCGTCATGCCGATGATGAGCGCGAAGAGCATGCGGGAGAAACGGAAGGGCGTCACCACGGAGACATCGCCCGTGCGCGAGGCGAAGGTGATCGCGTAATAGGCGAGCATCCCGAACAGCACCGCGCCGCAGAGAAGGCCCGCGAGCCGCGCATCGGGCAAGGCGGGCGGCACGGCGGCGAAGGGCAGCAGGATCAGCCCGGTGGGCACGAGGCTGGCAAAGCCGTAGGCCGCCAGTTGCAGATGCGAGACCGACGCGGGCACCGCCCGGGCGGCGAGGTCGCGCGCGGCCAGCGCGAAGACCGCGAGCACGGCCCAGAGCGCGTTCGGATCGAAGACGTCGAGGCCCGGGCGGATGATGATCAGCACGCCAGAGAGGCCCACCAGGATCGCCGTCCAGCGCCGCCAGCCCACCGGTTCCGCGAAGATCAGCGCGGCGCCCATGGTGATGACCAGGGGCATCGCCTGGGCAATCGCCGATGCGGTCGAGAGGGGGATGGTGGTGATCGCGGTGACGAAGCCGATCGTGCCGACGATCTCGGCGGCGTTGCGGATCAGGATCGGACCGCGCCAGAGCGCGGGCGTGATCAGCCGGATGCCCGCGCGCCGGGCCATGGTGGCGAAGACCGCGCCCCCCGCGAGGCCGATCACGATCAGGATCTGTCCCGTCGGCAGGTCGCGCGCGGCGAGCTTGATGAAGGCGTCCTCGACCGCGAAGGCCGCCATGGCGACGACCATCAGGGTTATGCCGCGCAGATTGTCCATGGTCTGGGGTCCCGGGAGAGTGCCCCTGCGACCTAGCGGCTGGGCGCGGGGAAGGCCAGTGGCGGCGTTGCTTGCCGTGGTGGGCGGAGCATGGGCGGCGGGGGCGGGAGCGAGGGGCCAGCCCCTCGCGCTCCCCGGAGGTATTTTCGGTCCGGTCGTGACCTTGGGGTGCGCGCTGATCTGAGGTGGGACGCGCGGGTGGGGACGGGCGGGGGCGCCGGGCTGCTGCGGGGGCGTGATGCGGGCGCGGTTCCGAGCGTGATGACGGGGCGGTTCGGGGCGTGTCGCGGCGGGGAGATGCGGGCGCGCGGAAGGCGTGGATTGGGTGCCTAGCCCATCCGCGCGCGCCGCGTCGGCCGGGCGAGGTAGATCGCGAGCGCGACAACGACGATGGCGCCGCCGGTCAGCATGCGCGCGGTGGGCGTCTCGTCGGTGCCGAGCCAGACCCAGACCGGGCCGAGCACCGTCTCGAGCAGCATCAGCAGGCTCACATTGGCGGCCGCCGTGTAGCGCGAGGCGAGCGACAGCGCGAAGAAGGAGGCGGGCAGGATCAGGATCGCGGTCACGAGGATCGCGGGCACGTTGCCGTCGGTCATCTGTGCGGGGCCGGTGGCGGCGATGCCGATGCCGCCCGCGACCAGCGCGCCGAGGCCCATGGCCAGCAGGATCGGCACCTCGCGGTGAAAGCGCAGCACCGAGAAGTTGAGCGCCAGCACGAAGGCCACCCCCACGCCGCAAAGCGCGCCCAGCAGCGCCTGGGGCGAGATCGCGAGGTCGCCCTTGCCGGTGACCGCGATGCCGATCCCGGTCAGAACCGCGACGATGGCGATCCAGGTCGCGGGGCCGGTCTTTTCGCCGTAGAGCGCGCGGGAGATGAGCGCGGACCAGACCGGCGCGGTCGCGACCGCCATCAGCATCACCGCCACCGGCGCGAGCGCGATCCCGGTGGGAAAGAGCAGCGCGTTGAGCACCTGCGCGACGGCGATGACCGCGCCCGCCCCGGTGGCGAGGATCGCCAGATCGCGCCGCCGGTCCCGGCTGGTCAGCGCCCAGGCGCCGAGGAAGATGAGCCCCATCGAAGTGCCGCGCCAAGACACCATCTGCAGCCCCTCCATGCCCGAGAGGCGCATGAAGAGGGCGTCGGGCGAGAGCAGCACCGCGCCGAGCGCGGCCAGCCCGATCCCGAAGGCGGGGTGCTTGCGGATCATGGGGCGGGGCGGCTCAGATATAGAGCGGCCGGTTGCCCATCTGGAGGTGCAGCGCGTTCACCGTGGGCTCGTCGAGGCCGAGCGCCTTGGCGAGCTGGTCGAGATATTCGGCCTCCTCGTCGGTATCGACGCGGATCGTCATCAGCGAGGCGGAATAGACCGGCATCTTCTGCGCCTCGGGGGTCGCGGCGGCCAGCGCCTTGATGTCGATGGGGGCCTCGAGCTCGGCCTTGACGAAGGCGAGGTCTTCCTCGGTGGCATCGTCGCCGACGAGCTCGAGGATCTTGGCCTTTTCCTCGTCGTCGATCTTGCCGTCGGCCTTGGCGGCCTGGATCATCGCCCGCAGCATGAGGCCCGCGCTTTTCTCGAGCTCGGGCGCGGTTTTCTCGGTGTTGAACTGGTCGATCAGCTGGCCCGCGCCCTTGCCGCCCATGGCCGCGGCCCCGCCTGCCGCCGCGAGAATGCCCGCAAGGCTGCCGCCGCCCGCCGAGGGCATGGCCGAGAGAAGCCCCTTCTGGCTGCCGCCCGGCGCCGCAGTCCCGCCGCTCGCCATCGCGCCGCCGCCCATCATCGACGACAGATCGAAGCCCGCATTCTTCATGTTCTCGAGGATGCCCTGCATCGGGCTTGCGGCTTGGGTCATGCCGGACTGGACCTGCTGGCTCATGTCGCTGCCCGCGCGCGTCGCGGGATGGTCGCCCTTGAGCTGCGCCCCGCCGCCGATGAGGCCCGACAGGCCCTTGCCCGAGGACAGCCGGTCGACCCCGCGGGCGGCGGCATAGCCGATGGCAATCTTGGTCAGCGTTTTCATCAGGCCCATGGGGCATCTCCTTCTGTCTGGTCCGGTTTCAAAGTGGCACGTTTCGCGTCGTTGCACAGCCCCGATCGCGCGGCGCGGGTCGGAACCGCCGGGCCGGGGCGCCCGGCCATGCCCGCGTCGGGCGCATGGGCGATGCCCGCGCCGGTCACGTGCCGCAGAACGTGGCGGGCACGATCTCGTCGGGCAGGGGCGCGCGGCGCAGATCCTCGGTCTCGGGGTCATCCTCGAAGGGGCGGGCGAGTGCCGCGTTCAGCCGGTGGAAGGGCGCATCATCGCCGTCGACGGCGGCCGCGATCATCGCTTCGATGCGGTGATTGCGCGGGATGATGGCGGGGTTCGTCCGCCGCATCAGCGCTTCGGGTTCGGGTTCCTCGGCGATGCGAGCGCGCCAGGTCCCGGCCCAGCTGTCGAAGGCCGCGCGGTCGGTGAACTGGTCGCGGGCATCGTCCCGCGCCAGCGCCCGGAACGCATTGGTGAAATCCGCGCCATCCTTCTGCATCAGGGTCAGGAGCCCCGACACCAGCGTCTTGTCGGCCTCGCGCGGCCTGGAAATGCCGATCTTTGCGGCAAAGCGCGCCTCCCATTCGGCGCGGATGCGGTCGGGCATGGCGTGGACCTGGTCGGTGAAGCGTTTGACCGCGGCCTCGGGGTCCTCGGTCAAGGGAACCAGCGCGGTGGCGAGCTGGGCCATGTTCCAGACGATGATATCGGCCTGGTTGGCATAGGCATAGCGGCCCATCCGGTCGATCGACGAGAAGACGCGGTTGGGGTGATAGGCATCCATGAAGGCGCAGGGGCCGTAATCGATGGTCTCGCCCGAGAGCGTGCAATTGTCGGTGTTCATCACCCCGTGGATGAAGCCCACCGACATCCATTGCGCCACGAGCGCGGCCTGCCGGGCGATCACCCGGTCGAGGAGGTCGTGAGGGTCGCTGGCTTCGGGGTAATGCCGGGCGATCGTGTAGTCGTAGAGCGCCTGCAGCGCGTCGCGATCCCGGCGCGCGGCGAAAATCTGGAAGGTGCCGACGCGGATATGGCTGTCGGCCACGCGGGTCAGCACGGCGCCGGGCAGGGCGCCCTCGCGGTAGATGTCGTCGCCGGTCCGCACCGCGGCGAGCGCGCGGGTGGTGGGAATGCCGAGCGCGTGCATCGCCTCGGAGACCACATATTCGCGCAGTACCGGGCCGAGCCAGGCCCGCCCGTCGCCCGAGCGGCTGTAGGGCGTGGGCCCGGATCCCTTGAGCTGGATGTCGCGGCGGCGTCCGTTGCGGTCCACGACCTCGCCCAGAAGCAGCGCGCGGCCATCGCCGAGCTGCGGGTTGAACTGGCCGAACTGGTGACCGGCATAGAGCTGGGCCAGCGGTTCGGCGCCCGGCGGCGTGGCATTGCCGGAGAAGATGCGCGCGAGCTCCGCCGCGTCGGCATCGCCATCCCCGTCTCCGGCTCCGGACCGGGCGATGCCCAGCTCGGCGGCCAGCGCGTCGTTGAAGGCGATGAGCGCGGGGGCGGTCACCGGCTCGGGATCGAGGCGCGTGTAGAACCCCGCGGGCAGGCGGGCATAGGAATTGTCGAAGGGAATATGCAGGCTCATGGGGCAGATATAGGCGCGGACCGGCCGGCCATAAAGCCTTGTCGCGCGGCAATCGGGGCTAGGTCGTCAGCCATTGAACCAGAAAGGATAACGCAATGGCTGCGACAGACCGCGTTGGAATGACGATCAAGGACCGCCCCGAATTCAAGAGCAAGCCGAAACCCCTGACCATGACCGAGACCGATACGGTCCTCGCCGCGGTGAAGGCGATGAGCGAGAAGAATTACGGCTCGGTCATAATCTGCGACGGCGACCAGAAGGTGGTCGGCGTGGTGACCGAGCGGGACGTGATGCGCAAGGTCGTGGGCGCGGAGAAGGACGCGTCGACCCTGACGCTGGGCGAGATCATGACCGCCGATCCGCGCGTTGCGCGCGAGGATGATGACCTGATCGACTGGCTGCGCATCATGTCGAATGAGCGCTTCCGCCGCCTGCCGGTCGTCGATGCCGAGGGCCGCATCAAGGTCGTCTTCACCCAGGGCGATTTCGTCAGCTACACATGGCCCGACCTGCTGCACCAGGCCAAGGTGCTGGCGCAGGCCAGCGTCGGGCGGAATTACCCGGTCTGGATGATCGGCGGGGGCATCATGCTCTACTCGATCCTGATGGTGATCGTCGTGGCCTCGATCAACTGACCGTGGCTCCGGTCAGCGCAGGACCCGACTCATGAACATGTAGCCGTCGCGGGGCTTGAAGCGGCCGCGGGCATAGAAGCGCTGCGCGTCCTCGTCGTCGCGCGCCACCTCGAGATGAAGCGCGCGGACATCGGCCTCCCGGAGCGCCTTGGCGATCTCGTTCAGCGCTTCGCTGCCCATGCCGCGCCGGCGCACGGCGGGGCGGATATAGACCTCGTCGACGATCGCATCGAGCCCGCCATATTCCACCGACCAGCCGAAGGTGATCGCGATGTAGCCGACCGGCGCCTTGCGCGGACCGATCAGCCAGACCGCGCCGTGGGGCGTGCCTTCGAGAAGGGGCGCGATGGCGGCGGCACGGTGTTCGAGATCGGTCTCGAATCCCTGTTCGGCATGAAAGGCCGCGACGAGCGGCAGAAGCTTCTCGGCATCGTCCGGCGTGGCGAGGTGCAGGGTCTTCATGGGCAACTTTCGCGGCGGTTTCTCGCCTCCGCGCCTATGCCATTCGACCGCGCGGGGAAAGGGGGCTGCGCCGGGATCGGCAAAGCTTCGCGCCTCAGGCCGGGAACAGCACCTCGGGCGCGGCCATGCCGGGCAGCGCGCGCATCCGCTCGAGCCAGTCCGCCATGGCCCCGGTCGGGGCGAGCCCGGCCCGGTCGAGCCACTGGGTATAGCCCCAGACCGCGCAATCGCCGATGCCGGGTTCGGGCCCATGCAGGAAAGGCGCTTGTCCGAGATAGAGATCGAAGCGCGCGCAATCGGCGGCATAGCGGTTCTTGAGCCAGCGGATGACATCGGGCGGAAAATCGCCGGCATCCTTCGCGGCGGCCAGAAGCTGCGGCACGCACATGCCGATGCGGTTCGCCTCCCAGAAGAGGATTTCGAGGCCCCGCCGCATCCGTGCCGCGTCGCCGCCGCCCAGGACGCCGAACCGCTCGGCGATTTCGATCAGGATCGCGCCCGATTGCACATGCGGCACGCCGTCGATCATCAGGCACGGGACCTCCGAGGCGGGGTTGGCCGCAAGGAAGGCGGGCTGGCGCGTCTCGGGCGGCGCCCAGATATCGACGGTCTCGACTCGGTGAGGCAGATGCGCCAGCCGCAGCGCCAGCGCCACCTTGCAGGCATGGCCCGAATCCGGGTGCCCATAGAGCAGAAGGTCGGTCACAGCCGCCCGATCCGGTCGGTCAGCAGCGCGAAGAAGCCATCGGCATCGAGATCACCCATGAAGGTCGCGTTGGCCGGGCGGCCCGAGACGCGCCACCAATCGGCCACGGTCATCCCGAGGGTTAGGTCCGAGGCCGTCTCGATCTCCACGTTGATGTGCCGCCCGGTGAAAAGCTCGGGCCGGATCAGGTAGGCGGTGACGCAGGGATCGTGCAGCGGCGCGCCCTCGGAACCGTATTTCTCGCGGTCGAAGCGTTCGAAGAAATCGGTCATCTGGGCCACGGCCATGCCCGGCGCGGTCCCCAGCGAGCGGAAGGCGTCGTTGCGCGGCTTGGTGACCAGCGCCTTGTGCGTCACGTCGAGCGGCATGACCGTGATCGGCGCGCCGCAGGCGAAGACGGCCTTGGCGGCCTCGGGGTCGACATAGATGTTGAACTCGGCCGTGGGCGTGATGTTGCCGACCTCGAAATAGGCCCCGCCCATGAGCACGATTTCCTCGATGCGGCCGGCGATGTCGGGCGCGCGGGCAAGTGCTGTGGCGATGTTCGTGAGCGGCCCGAGCGGGCAGAGCGTGACGGTGCCGGCGGGCTCCGCGCGCAGCGTCTCGATGATGAACTCGACCCCGTGGGCATCCTGCAGCGGCATCGTCGGATCGGGCAGGACGGGCCCGTCGAGCCCGGTCTTGCCGTGCACGTGTTCGGCGGTCACGAGGCGGCGGTTGAGCGGCGCGTCGCAGCCCGCGAAGACGCGCGTCTCGGGCCTGCCCGCCAGTTCGCAGACAATGCGCGCATTCTTCTCGGTCAGGTGCAGGGGCACGTTGCCGGCGACGGCGGTGATGCCCAGCACCTCGATCTCTTCGGGCGAGGCGAGGGCCAGAAGGATGGCCACGGCGTCGTCCTGTCCGGGATCGGTGTCGATGATGATCTTGCGCGGCGGCATGGCGGCTCCTCGGCGGCAACGCAGGATTGGTGGCACGGGCGGGCAGGGGGCGCAAGCGCGCCCGGATGCCGGCAAACCGCGTCCCGAAAGACACGCGCGCGGGGGTATCGAGGTGCCTTGGGATTAGACAAGCGCGCAGCGATGGGCTAATGCAGCGCCGAAGCAGTTAGCGCTAACGTGCTTCGTGGAAAACCCCTGGGGCATTGCACCCTCGGCCCGCGAGCGGGCAAGAGTGGGGGGCAAGCCAGACGAATCGGAGCGTCTTCAATGGTATCCCGCGTCATTCCCGTCGACACGTTCGACCTCGTCATTTTCGGTGGCACCGGCGATCTGGCCCGCCGCAAGATCCTGCCGGGCCTGTTCCGCCGCTATTGCGCGGGCCAGATGCCGCCCGAGGCGAAGATCATCGGGGCGGCGCGCTCCGAGATGGACGCCGCCGAGTTCCGCGAGATGGTGCGCGAGGCGATCGGCGAATTCGGCTCGGCCCCGCAAAGCGCTGGTCAGCTCGACGCCTTTCTCGAGCGCGTCTTCTACGAGGCGGTCGATGCCAAAGGCGATGGCGGCTGGGACGCGCTGAAAAGCCATCTGCGCGACGATGCGGTGCGCGCATTCTACTTCTCGGTCGCGCCGTCGCTGTTCGGAGATATCGCCGAGCGGCTGAACCACAAAGGCCTGTCCACGCCGGACAGCCGCATCGTGGTCGAAAAGCCCTTCGGCCACGACCTCGCCTCGGCGAAGGCGCTCAACGCCACGCTGGCGCAATATTTCGACGAGACGCAGATCTACCGGATCGACCATTACCTCGGCAAGGAAACGGTCCAGAACCTGATGGCCGTGCGCTTCGGCAACACGCTGTTCGAACCGCTCTGGAACGCGCAGTACGTCGACCATATCGAGATCACCGTGGCCGAGACCGTGGGTGTCGGCGGGCGCGGCGCCTATTACGACAAGTCGGGCGCCATGCGGGACATGGTGCAGAACCACCTGATGCAGCTGCTCTGCCTCATCGCGATGGAGCCGCCGGCGAAGTTCGAACCGGACGCGGTGCGCGACGAGAAGCTGAAGGTGATCCGCGCGCTCGACCCCGTCGAGCCGCAGGATATCGTGCGCGGCCAGTACGGCGCGGGCGGCGGCGAGGACAGCTATAAGACCCACGTGGAGAACGATCGCTCGCGCACCGAGAGCTTCATCGCGCTCAAGGCGCAGATCTCCAACTGGCGCTGGGCGGGCACGCCATTCTACCTGCGCACCGGCAAGCGGCTGCGCGCGCGGACCTCGGACATCACCGTGGTCTTCAAGGACGCGCCGCATTCGATCTTCGGCGCCGATGCCGGACGGCACCGCAACGTGCTGTCGATCCGGCTGCAGCCGAACGAGGGCATGACGCTCGACGTCACCATCAAGGAGCCGGGTCCGGGGGGCATGCGCCTCATCGACGTGCCGCTCGACATGGCCTTCGCCGATGCGCTGGGCACCGATACCGAGGCGGTGCCCGATGCCTATGAGCGGCTCATCATGGACGTGATCCGGGGCAACCAGACGCTGTTCATGCGCGGCGACGAGGTCGAGGCCGCCTGGGCCTGGACCGATCCCATCATCGAGGGCTGGGAGGCGCGCGGCGACGTGCCGGTGACCTACGATCCGGGCGGGTCGGGTCCGGAAGACGCGCTGATGCTCCTGCACCGGGACGGGCGCCGCTGGCGGGAGATCAAGGTATGAATTACGAATTACAGACCTATCCGGACCGCGAGGCGCTGATCCTTCGGCTCGCCAGCCGCCTTGCGGGCGATCTGCGCGCGGCGCTCGCGCGGGCCGAACGGGTGGCCTTCGCGGTGCCGGGCGGCACCACGCCGGGGCCGGTCTTCGACGATCTCTGCGCGGTCGATCTGGACTGGGCCCGCGTCGACGTGATGCTGACCGACGAGCGCTGGGTCCCCGAGGACAGCGACCGGTCGAACACCCGGCTGCTGCGCGAGCGGCTTCTGGTCGAGAAGGCCGCCGCCGCGCGCCTCCTGCCGATGTACCTGCCGTGCACCACCCCCGAAGAGCGGATCGACGAGATCGCCGAGAAGATCCGCCCCGAACTGCCGCTCTCGGTCGTGCTTCTGGGCATGGGGGCGGACATGCACACGGCCTCGCTTTTTCCGGGCGCGGACCGGCTCGAAGAGGCGCTGTCGCGCAACGCGCCGATCCTTCTGCCGATGCGCGCGGAGGGCGCCGCAGAGCCGCGCGTCACCCTGACAGCGCCGGTGCTGAACGGGGCATTGGCCAAGCATATCCTCATCATGGGACCCGAAAAGCGCGCCGCGCTGGAGAATGCGCGCGGCAAGCCTGTCAGCGAGGCCCCGATCAATGCCGTGCTCGACGGCGCAATCGTTCATTGGACGGAGTGAGAACCATGTGGGATGACCTTCACGCCTTGGCGAAGACCGCCGAACGCCGCCGGATCGAGGATCTGTTCGCCGAGAACGACAAGCGCGCGGGCGAGTTCAGCCTGACCGCCGCGGGCCTGCTCTTCGACTATTCGAAGACCCAGATCGACGAGCAGATCCGCGCGGCGCTCATTGCCCTGACGGACGCGGCCGGGCTCGATGCGCGCCGCACCGCGATGTTCACCGGCGCGGCCATCAACGAGACCGAGGGCCGCGCGGTCCTGCACACCGCGCTGCGCAACCTCGATGGCGGCGCGGTCCATGTGGACGGCGAAGACGTCATGCCCGAGGTGCTCGAGACGCTCGACCGGATGGAGGCGCTGGCGCGCGAGGTGCGCGGCTCGGACGTCACCGACGTGGTCAATATCGGCATCGGCGGCTCCGATCTGGGCCCGGCCATGGCCTATACCGCGCTGGCGCCCTATTGCGACGGGCCGCGCTGTCATTTCGTCTCCAACGTGGACGGCGCGGATATCGCCGATACGCTGCGCGGGCTCGACCCCGAGACGACGCTGTTCATCGTCGCATCGAAGACCTTCACCACCATCGAGACCATGACCAACGCGCGCACCGCGCGGGCCTGGCTGATGGACAAGGGCGTGTCGACCGATGGCCGCTTCGTGGCGCTGTCGTCGAACAAGGCGGCGGCGGGTGAGTGGGGCATCCCCGAAAGCCGGACCTTCGGCTTTGCCGACTGGGTCGGCGGGCGCTATTCGATGTGGGGACCCATCGGCCTGTCGCTGATGATCGCCATCGGCCCCGAAGGCTTCCGCGCCTTCCTGCGCGGCGGACAGGAGATGGACCGCCATTTCGAGACCGCCCTGCCGCATCAGAACATGCCCGTGTTGCTGGCCCTCGTGGGCATGTGGCACAACCAGGTGCTGGGCCACGCCACGCGCGCGGTGCTGCCCTATGACAACCGCCTCGCGCGGCTGCCCGCCTATCTTCAGCAGCTGGAGATGGAGAGCAACGGCAAGCGCGTCTCGATGGACGGGGCGGACCTGTCGGTCAATTCCGGTCCCGTGGTCTGGGGCGAGCCCGGCACCAACGGGCAGCACGCCTTCTACCAGCTCATTCACCAGGGCACGCGCATCGTGCCCTGCGAATTCATGGTCGCCGCCAAGGGCCACGAGCCCGACCTGCGCCACCATCACGACCTGCTTGTGGCCAATTGCCTCGCGCAATCGGAGGCGCTGATGCGCGGGCGCAGCCTCGACGAGGCCCGTGCGATCATGGCCGACAAGGGGGCTGAGGGCGACGAGCTGGAACGCCAGGCGCGCCACCGGGTCTTCCCGGGCAACCGGCCCTCGACCACGCTGATCTATCCGCAGCTCACGCCCGAGATCCTCGGCAAGATCGTGGCGCTCTACGAACACCGGGTCTTCGTCGAGGGCGTGATCCTCGGCATCAATTCCTTCGACCAATGGGGGGTGGAGCTGGGCAAGGAACTGGCCTCCTCGCTTGGTCCGGTGGTCACGGGCGAGGCGAGCGCCGAGGGCAAGGACGGTTCCACCCGGCAATTGGTGGAATTCGTGCATCTTCACCGCGATCGGGACTGACCGCGCAGGCTTGCCTGACCGGCTGGAAAAACGGCGCGCCGCGCGGCAACTCGTCGCGCGGCATTTTGTTCCGGAAATTAAATGTATTTCTTTTGCAGCTTAAAGGGAACGCCGGGCGATAATGTGTGTTTTGTCTTCACCATAAACGGAACGAAAGGTAATTCCCATGAACCGCTTGAGCACATCTGTCCTTGCCCTGACTCTTGCTGCTGGCACCGCCATGGCGGAGAGCCACACCAATCTCGAAGACGCCGAGCAGAACCTCGAGAATGCTGCAAGCGAAACCGGCCAGGCCGTTGAGAACACGGCCGAAGCGGCAGGCAACGCTGTCGAGGATGCCGCGGAAGCCACCGAGAACGCGGCCGAAAATGCGGCGCAGGCTACCGAAAACGCCGCGAATGAGGCTGGTCAGGCCGTTGAAAACGCCGCTGAAGAGACCGAGCAGGCGGCCGAGAATGCAGCCAAGGAGGCCGAGCAGGCCACCGAGGCCGCGGCCAACGAAGTCGAAGACATGAACATCTTCGATCCGGCCCAGATGATCCGCACCCGCGACATCACGGGCGGTCCGGTCTACACGGTCGATGGCGAGAACGGCGTCGCCAACTTCGGCGCCGAGACCTACGAAACCGTCGGCGATGGCTGGGACCGCGTCGGCGAGATCGAGGACATCATTCTGTCCAAGGACGGCTCGCTGCGCGGCATGATCCTCGAGATCGGCGGCTTCCTCGATATCGGCGACAAGCATATCTTCATGCCCGTGGAAAATGTGCAGCTGGTGCCGGTCGACGACAAGACCTACTCCATCGCCATCGGTCAGTCCGAAGAGCAACTGGAAGAGATGGAAGAGCTCGACGAAGGCTTCTGGAACTAAGTCTTCCCGCGTCTCACGGTGGAATGCCGGGCCTTCGGGTCCGGCATTTTGCGTCAGGGGATGTCGAAATCCGGCGGCGCCAGTTCGAACCCGTCGAAGCGGAAGCCGGGCGAGACCGTGCAGCCCACCAGCGTCCAGTCGCCGAGGCTTTCCGCAGCCTGCCAGTGATGCGCGGGCACGATCACCTGGGGCCGGGCGCCCGCGGCCAGATCGGCACCGAGCGTGTGCTCCGTGGCCGGGCCTTCCGCGGTTGCGGCGATGCGCAGGCACAGCGGCGCGCCTGCGTAGAAATGCCAGATTTCCACTGCGTCAACCCGGTGCCAGTGACTGGGCGCGCCGCCTTTCAGCAGAAAATAGATCGCGGTGCCCGAGGCGCGCGGCGTCTCCGGGCCTTCCCAGGTCTGGCGGTAAAAGCCGCCTTCGGGATGCGGCGCAAGCGCCAGCAGCGCGATGATCTCCTCGGCGTCGGGGGTTGACATGCGGGCGGCTCCTTTCGGCGGCGCGCGGCCCGTTAGGCCCGCGGTAATGCGGCAAGCCGACCTTTGCCCCCATGGATGTCGCTTACAAGGGGCAAAAGGCATGGCCAAGACAGGACCCGAAGTCCGCAGGATCGCGATCGGGATCGTCGCGCGCGAAGGCGGATATGTGAACGATCCCGACGATCCGGGCGGGGCCACGAAATACGGCGTCACCATCGGCACCATGCGCCGCCTGCGCATCGATCTCGACGGCGACGGCGACATCGATATCGCCGATGTGCGCGCGCTGAGCCGCGACCAGGCGGTCGAAATCTTCCTGCAGCATTACTTTGCCCGCCCGGGCATCGCGGGCCTGCCCGAGCCGCTGCAGGCATCGGTCTTCGACATGTATGTCAATGCCGGTGGCAACGCGGTGAAGATTCTGCAGCGGCTTCTGGGGCAGATGGGGTTCCCGGTGGCGATGGACGGCGCGATCGGGCCGCAGACGCTGAGCGCCTGCCGCAAGGCCTGGGCCGAGGCGGGGCCGCTCCTGGTCGATGCCTACGGGATCGCACGGCGGAATTACTATTTCGATCTGGCCGACCGGCGCCCGGCATCCCGCAAATACGCCCGCACCCGCGCGGGCCGGAAGGGCGGCTGGATCAAGCGGGCCGAGGAATTCATCTCGCCGCGCTATCACCTGAGCGATGCGGAGTTCGGCGCGCGGGTGGCAAAATGGGCGTGATCGAATTCCTGTTCGGCTCGGGCCGCAACGTGGTGGCCGAGACGGCGGAGGTGTCCCGCTCCAACGCCGAGGGCGACGCTGCCCGCGACGCGGCCCTTCGGATGGCCGCGATGAGCCAGTTCGGCGCGGAATTCGCGCTGCCCAAGAAGAGCCTCTTCGACCGGGTGATCGACGGGCTGAACCGGGTGCCGCGACCCGCCATGGCGCTGGGCACGCTGGGGCTGTTCACGGCGGCGATGATCGATCCGGTGTGGTTCGGCGCGCGCATGACCGGCATCGCGCTGGTGCCCGAGCCGCTCTGGTGGCTCTTGGGCGCGGTCGTGAGCTTCTATTTCGGCGCGCGCCACCAGGCCAAGGGGCAGGATCTGCAGCGCCAGATGGCCGCGACGCTGGCGGGCGCGCCGCAGATCATGGCGCAGCTCCGCGCGATCGAAGGGCTGCGCGGCCCCGAGGGCGCGGCGCCCGCCGATGCCGCCGCAGAAACTGCGCCGGAGACCACGCCGGAGCCCGCGCCGGAGACCGCCGCCAATGCCGCACTCGCGGATTGGCGGCAGGCGCGGGGCTGAAACGCGCGACAAGTTGAACCGGGCTGCGCCGAGACCCATTGGCGCGGCCCCTGCGCATGCCTATACAGATGGCATGATTACAGAACTCGGACATTTCGCGCTGATCCTCGCCTTCCTCGTGGCCGTGGTTCAGATGGTCGTGCCCCTGATCGGCGCACACAAACGCTGGCCCGGCTGGATGGCTATGGCGGAACCCGCGGCCACCACGCAATTCCTGCTGGTGGGCTTTTCCTTCGCCGCGCTGATGTATGCGTTCATCACGTCCGACTTCTCGCTCAGCCTCGTGGTGCAGAATTCCCATTCGGCCAAGCCGATGCTCTACAAGATTTCCGGCACCTGGGGGAACCACGAGGGCTCGATGCTGCTCTGGGTGCTGATCCTCGCGCTTTTCGGCGCGATGGCGGCGTGGTTCGGATCGAACCTGCCCGAGACGCTGCGCGCGCGGGTCCTGGCTGTGCAGGCGGCGGTGGCCGTGGCCTTCTACGCCTTCATCATCTGGACCTCGAACCCGTTCACGCGGATGGCCGTGCCGCCCTTCGACGGGCAGGACCTGAACCCGCTTCTGCAGGACCCGGGCCTCGCCTTCCATCCGCCGTTTCTTTATCTCGGCTATGTCGGCCTTTCGATCTGCTTCTCCTTCGCCGTGGCCGCACTGATCGAGGGGCGCGTCGATGCCGCCTGGGGGCGCTGGGTGCGGCCCTGGACGCTGGCGGCCTGGGTGTTCCTGACAATCGGCATCGGGCTCGGCTCCTGGTGGGCCTATTACGAGCTGGGCTGGGGCGGGTTCTGGTTCTGGGACCCGGTCGAGAACGCCTCCTTCATGCCCTGGCTCTTTGCCGCCGCACTCCTGCACTCGGCCATCGTCGTGGAGAAGCGCGAGGCGCTGAAGGCCTGGACGATCCTGCTGGCGATCCTCGCCTTCGGCTTCTCGCTCATCGGGACGTTCATCGTGCGCTCGGGTGTGCTGACCTCGGTCCATGCCTTCGCCAACGACCCCGAACGTGGCGTCTTCATCCTGATGATCCTCGTCTTCTTCACCGGCGGCGCGCTGACGCTCTTTGCAATGCGGGCGCATTCGATGCAGGCCAAGGGTGTGTTCGGCGTGGTCAGCCGCGAATCGGCGCTGGTGGCCAACAACATCCTGCTGGCGGTGTCGTCCTTCGTCGTCTTCGTGGGCACGGTCTGGCCGCTCGTGGCCGAGATGCTCTTCGACCGCAAGCTCTCGGTCGGCCCGCCCTTCTTCAACGCGGCCTTCACGCCCTTCATGCTGATCCTCGGGCTGATCCTGCCCCTGGGCGCGATGATCTCCTGGAAGCGCGGGAAGCTGGGCCGGGTTGCGAAAACCCTGCTGCCGGTCTTCGTGCTGGCGGTGGCCTTGGGCGGGCTGGCCTGGGCGATGCAGACCGGGCGTTCGCTCCTGGGGCCCGTGGGCGTATTCCTGGGGGCCTGGCTCGTGGGCGGCGCGCTCACCGATCTGTGGACGCGCACCGGCCGCAGCCGCGATCTGAGCCGTCTTGCGCGCCTGCCGCGCGCCGATTTGGGCAAGTCGACCGCCCATGCGGGGCTCGGCATCCTGTTTCTCGGCGTGGCGGGCCTCATCGCCTGGGAGCAGGAGGATATCCGCGTCGCGCAGGTGGGCGAAAGCTTCGAGGTGGCGGGCTTCACCCTGACGCTGAACGATGTGCGCCGGGTGCAGGGGCCGAACTACGTCTCGACCATGGGCGATATCACGCTGGCCCTGGACGGCACGGTGCTGGCCGAGCTCTTCCCCGAGAAGCGCAACTATCCGGTGGCGCAGATGCCCACCACCGAGGCCGCGATCGACTACCGCTTCATGCGGGACGTCTACGTGGTGATCGGCGACCGGCAGGAGAATGGCGGCTGGGTCGTGCGGACCTATATCAAGCCGCTCGCCAACTGGATCTGGGCGGGCACGCTGATCATGTCGCTGGGTGGTCTTCTGAGCCTGTCCGACCGGCGCTTCCGCGTCGCGGCTGGCGCGCGCAAGTCACGCGACAAAGCCGCGGTGCCCGCGGAATGAGGGGGCGCCTGCGCTCCTCCGCCCTTGCGGGCGTCCTCGCCGCGCTGATGGCGCTGCCGGCCTTTGCGGTGCAGCCCGACGAGGTGCTCGACGATCCCGCCCTCGAGGCGCGGGCGCGGCAGATCTCCGAAGGGCTGCGCTGCCTTGTCTGCCGCAACGAAAGCATCGACGAGAGCAACGCCTCGCTGGCCCGCGACCTGCGACTTCTGGTGCGCGAACGGCTGGTCGAGGGCGACACCAACGAGGAAGCGGTCGCCTATATCGTCGAGCGCTACGGCGAATACGTCCTTCTGAACCCGCAGGCCGATGGCTGGAACTGGCTGCTCTGGGCCGCCGGGCCGCTGATGCTGCTGACGGCGGCGGGGCTTGGTGCGGGCTACCTGCGCGGACGGTCGAAGGCCGCGCCGCAGACCGAGGCCGCGCTCAGCCCCGAGGAAGAGAAGCGCCTCAAGGACCTTCTCGACGACGTCTGACGCCGCGTCCCGCTTTGCCTTTCGCGCCGCGCCGGTATTTGATGCGGCAAACCCGCGAGAGGACAGCGAGATGCAATACGAAACGATCACCTACGCGGTCACGGACGGCGTCGCCGTTGTGACCATGAACCGCCCCGACGTGATGAACGCGCTCAACACGC
This sequence comes from Roseivivax lentus, assembly GCF_900156805.1. Lineage (GTDB taxonomy): Bacteria > Pseudomonadota > Alphaproteobacteria > Rhodobacterales > Rhodobacteraceae > Roseivivax > Roseivivax lentus. Next base: position 31,406 of record NZ_FTOQ01000007.1, read on the forward strand.
AGATGCGGGCCGAGATCACCCATGCGATGCGCCAGGGCGCCGAGGACGCGCGCTGCGTCGTGCTGACCGGCACGGGCCGCGCCTTCTGTTCGGGGCAGGACTTGGGCGACCGGTCCAACGCGGCCAATCTCGATCTCGAACGCACGCTGCGCGACGAATACGTGCCGATGCTGCGCGCCGTGGTCGATTGCCCGGTGCCGACCATTTCGGCCGTGAACGGTGCCGCCGCCGGGGCAGGGGCGAACCTCGCGCTGGTGGCCGACGTGGTCATCGCCACCGAAAGCGCGTTCTTCAGCCAGGCCTTCACGCGGATCGGCCTCATCCCCGATGCGGGCGGCACCTGGGCGCTGCCGCGCCAGATGGGCCTTGCGAAGGCCATGGGCGCGGCGCTGTTCGCCGAGAAGATCAGCGCCCGGCAGGCCGATCGATGGGGCATGATCTGGGAAGCGGTGGCCGATGCGGACTTCGAGGCGCAGTGGAAGGCCCGCGCGGCGCATCTGGCCAAGGGTCCGACCGCGGCCTACCAGAAGGTGAAGACCGCGATGCATGCGAGCTTCGAGAACGACCTCGAGGCGCAGCTGGCCCTTGAGGCGAAGCTGCAGGGCGAATGCGGCAAGACCCGCGATTTCAAGGAGGGCGTCGTGTCCTTCCTCGAAAAGCGCCCGCCGGTCTTCGAGGGACGCTGAGCGCACCATGAAGAGGCAAATGCCCGGGCGGTCGCCGTGACCGTCCGGGCGTCTTCTGTCTGCCTGGTCGCGTTCAGGTGATCATGGTCGTGAGCGCCTCGCCTTCCTCGGCCTGATCGGCATCGCCGAGATCCGTCGCGCCGCCGCGGGCGTTGCCCTCGGGACCGGCGCTGTACTCTGGGGCCCGGGGGCGCACCGGCGTAGCGAAACTTAAACGGCCGTGGCAGTCTGTGCCACGGCCGTTCTCCGTCGTCCGGTCGGGTCGCTCAGCGCGTTTCGATATCGACGTAATCGCGCTGGGTCGAGCCGAGATAGAGCTGCCGGGGTCGCCCGATCTTGTTCTGCGGATCGTTCAGCATCTCTTTCCACTGGCTCACCCAGCCCACCGTGCGCGACAGCGCGAAGATCGGCGTGAACATCGATGTGGGGAAGCCCATCGCCTCGAGGATGATCCCCGAATAGAAATCCACGTTCGGGAACAGCTTCTTCTCCGCGAAATAGGGATCGTCCAGCGCGGCCCGCTCCAGTTCCTTCGCGGTGGCGAGGACGGGGTTGTTCTCGATCCCCATCAGGTCGAGCACCTCGTCGGCGGATTGCTTCATGACCTTCGCGCGCGGGTCGAAGTTCTTGTAGACCCGGTGGCCGAAGCCCATCAGGCGGAACGGATCGTTCTTGTCCTTGGCGCGCGCGATGTATTCGGGGATGTTCTCGGGCGAGCCGATTTCCTTCAGCATCTCGAGGCAGGCCTGGTTCGCGCCGCCATGGGCGGGACCCCAGAGGCAGGCGACACCGGCGGCGATGCAGGCAAACGGGTTCGCGCCCGAGGACGAGGCCAGGCGCACCGTCGAGGTCGAGGCGTTCTGCTCGTGATCCGCGTGCAGTGTGAAGATCCGGTCCATGGCGCGGGCGAGGATCGGGTCGACCACGTATTCCTCGGCCGGCACGGCGAAGCACATATGCAGGAAGTTCGCCGCGTAGGACAGGTCGTTGCGCGGATAGACGAAGGGCTGGCCGACCGAATACTTGTAGGCCCAGGCCGCGATGGTGGGCATCTTGGCGATCAGGCGATGCGAGGCCACTTCGCGTTGATAGGGGTCCGAGATATCGGTCGAGTCGTGGTAGAAGGCCGACATCGCGCCCACGACGCCGACCATGATCGCCATCGGATGCGCGTCGCGACGGAAGCCGCGGAAGAAGTTCACCATCTGCTCGTGCAGCATGGTGTGGCGGGTGATCGTGGTCTCGAATTCCTCGAGCTGCGCGGCGGTGGGCAATTCGCCGTAAAGCAGCAGGTAGCAGACCTCGAGGTAATGCGATTTCGAGGCCAGCTGGTCGATCGGATAGCCGCGATGCAGAAGCTCGCCCTTGTCGCCGTCGATGAAGGTGATCGTCGAGTCGCAGCTTGCCGTCGAGGTATAGCCGGGATCGTAGGTGAAGACGCCCGCCTGCGCGTAGAGCTTGCGGATGTCGATCACGTCGGGGCCCGCGGTCGGCGAATAGATCGGGAGGTCGTAGGACTGCCCGTCGATGGAGATCGTTGCGTTCTTGGAGCTGTCAGCCATGCCGTCATCCCTTCCTGTCATTCCCGACCCGCCGTATCGCCCGGCGGGCACCATTGTTCCAGGACACTCAGGTCCGGCGTGCCGGGCCCGGGGCGGCTGCCCGTCAGGCTTCGGCGCGTCCCGCCTGTTCGAGCCTGAGGAGCGTCTCCTCCGGCCCGAGAACAAGCATCATGTCGAACACGCTGGGCGTGACCGTGCGGCCGGCAAGCGCCGCGCGCAACGGGCCCGCCATCTTGCCGAATTTGATGCCATGAGCGTCCGCGACAGCGTTGGTCGCTGCCTCTAGTCCGTCACGCGACCAGCTAGCATTTTGCAGATGCGGCGTCAATTCTTTCAGTATACCACGGGATACATCATCCAGCGCCTTCGCCGCCTTCTCGTCCGGATCGACGGGCGCGGAGGTGAGCACAAAATGCGCCTTTTCAAGAAGTTCCGGCAATGTCTTCGCGCGATCCTTGAGGCAATACATCGCCCGCATCAGCCCGTCTTTTTGCGCCTCGGTCAATGGCACATCGCCCTTGGCCGCCAGATATCGCGTGATTTCATGCAGCAGCGCAGCATCCTCCATCACCGCGATGTGCTGGCCGCAGACGTTTTCGAGCTTCTTGAAGTCGAGCCGCGCGGGCGATTTGCCGATTCCGTCGAGGTCGAACCACTCCTGCGCCTGTTCATCGGTGAAGAACTCGTCGTCGCCATGGCTCCAGCCCAGCCGCGCGAGGTAATTGCGCATGCCCGCCGCCGGGTAGCCCATCACCTGGTATTCCTCGAGCCCGACCGCGCCATGGCGCTTGGACAGCTTCTTGCCGTCGGGGCCGTGAATGAGCGGGATATGCGCGTAGACGGGCAGGTCCCAGCCCATCGCGGTGTAGATCCCCATCTGCCGCGCGGCGTTGTTGAGGTGGTCGTCGCCCCGGATCACATGCGTCACGCCCATATCATGGTCGTCCACCACCACGGCCAGCATGTAGACGGGCGTCCCATCGGAGCGCAGCAGGATCATGTCGTCGAGCTGGTCGTTGCCGATGCGCACATCGCCCTGCACGGCGTCGCGGATCACAGTCTCGCCGGTTTCGGGAGCCTTGAGGCGGATGGCGAAGGGCGCGTCCTCGGGATGGGTGGCGGGATCGGCGTCGCGCCAGGGCGAACGGAACAGGGTCGAGCGGCCCTCGGCCCGGGCGGCCTCGCGGAAGGCCTCGATCTCCTCCTGCGTGGAGAAGCACTTGTAGGCCGCGCCCTTGTCGAGAAGCGCGTGCGCCACCTCCGCATGCCGGTCCGCGCGGGCGGCCTGGCTCACCACCTCGCCGTCATGGTCGAGCCCCAGCCAGTCGAGCCCCTGCAGGATCGCCGCGGTGGCCTCGGGCGTGGAGCGCGCGCGGTCGGTATCCTCGATCCGGAGCAGGAACGTGCCGCCGCGGCCGCGCGCGTAGAGCCAGTTGAACAGCGCCGTGCGGGCGCCGCCGATATGCAGGTACCCCGTGGGCGAGGGGGCGAAGCGGGTGACGACCTTCTGGGACATGGGGCGAGTGTTAACCTTTCGATAACCAAGGGCGCGCAGAATGCTGCGGACCCATATCACGCGGGGCCGGGAGGACAAGCATGGGCCGGTTCTGGACCGCCATGGAAAACGCTCTCGCGTCCCAGTCGGGCGCGCTCTTCCCGTGGCTCGCGGTGCTGCTCGGGGCGGGGGTCGGGTTCTATTTCAGCCTGCCGGTGGAACCGGCCCCATGGGCACTTGCGGGGCTCGGCATCGCCGGCGCTGCCGGTGTGGTGCTGGCCGCCCGGTCGGGTCTGCTGGCGGCGGCGCTTCTTTTCTGCGTGGCGATGCCCGCGCTCGGGGTCGGCATCGCCGGTCTGCGCGCGCAGATTGTCGCGACACCGCTGATCGAGGGGCGCTATTACGGTCCGATCGAGGGGCGCATCGTCGCGCTCGACCGTTCGGCCTCGGACAAGCCGCGCCTGACGCTCGACCGGGTCGTGCTGCCCTGGCTGCCGCCCGAGAAGACGCCCCGCCGCGTGCGGCTGTCGCTGCATGGCGATCAGCGCTGGCTCGATCCGGTGCCGGGCGCGACGGTGATCCTGACCGGGCATCTGTCGGCGCCGCAGGGCCCGGTGGAGCCGGGCGGCTTCGATTTCCGCCGCCACGCCTGGTTCCAGTCCCTGGGCGAGGTGGGCTATACCCGCAGCCCGGTTCTGCAGCTGCGCGACGGCGATGGCGCGCTGCCGGTCGCGCTCTTGCGCCACCGCCTCGGCGGGCGCATTCGCGACACGCTTGGCGGCGATCGCGGTGCCGTCGCGGCGGCGATCCTTGTGGGCGACCGCAGCGGCATCACGCCCGGCGCGCTGACCGCCCTGCGGGAGGCCAATCTCGCGCATCTCCTGGCGATTTCCGGGTTGCACATGGGGCTCGTGGCCGGGCTGGTCTTCGCCGGGCTGCGGCTCTGCCTCGTGGCGCTGCCCGGCATCGGCCTGCGCTGGCCGGTCAAGAAGATCGCCGCGTTTGGCGCGCTGGTCGCGGCGGCGGCCTACCTGGCACTCTCGGGGGGCAACGTGGCCACCCAGCGCGCATTCGTGATGGTGTCGGTCATGCTGGTGGCGGTGCTGATCGACCGGCGGTCGCTGTCGTTGCGCTCGGTCGCGCTGGCCGCGCTGATCGTGCTGTGCCTGACGCCCGAAGCGCTTCTGGGCCCCGGCTTCCAGATGTCCTTCGCCGCCACCACGGCGCTGGTCGGCGCTTTCGCCGCCTGGCGCAACCGCGGCTTCGAAGGGCGCTTGCCCGGCTGGGCGCGCGGTGCGGCGGCGGTGGTGTTGTCCTCCGCCGTGGCGGGCGCCGCGACCGCCCCTTTCGCCATGGCGCATTTCAACATCGTGTCGCATTTCGGTCTCGTGGCGAACCTGCTTGCCGTGCCGCTTATGGGGGTTCTGGTCATGCCCGCGGGGCTTCTGGCGCTGGCGGCGATGCCGCTCGGGCTCGAGGCGCTGCCGCTTTGGGTCATGGGCGCCGGGCTCGACTGGATCCTCGGCGTTGCGCGCACGGTGTCCGACCTGCCGGGGGCCGTCGGACAGATCAAGGCGCCGCCGACTTCGGTCCTGCCGCTGGTCGCGGCTGCCGGGCTGATCTTCATCCTGTGGCGGAGGCGTGGACGTTATGCAGCCGCCCTTCCGGCACTTGCCGCGGTGGCGATGTGGGGGCTGAGCGACCGCCCGGATATCCTGATCGCCCGCGACGGCGCGCTTGTCGGCGTGATGACGGCCGAGGGCCGGGCCCTGTCCAAGGCGCGCGGGGCAGGCTTCACCGCCCGGCTCTGGGTGGAGAATGACGGGGAGCGGATTTCCCAGGAAAATGCTGCGGATCGTTGGGCGGCGCTCGAAGGGCGGATCGTGCATCTGTCGCGCAAAAGCGATCTCGCGGGCTTCGGCGGGTGCGACGCGCAGATGCTGGTGATCAGCGTCTATCCGCTGGAGGACGGTTCAGGCTGCACGATCATCGGTCCGGCGGAGCTGTCCCGGAACGGGTCCATGGCCATCACGCGCAGTGAAGCGGGGCTCCGGATCACAACCGCACGTGCCTTGGCGGGTCAGAGGCCTTGGAGCGAAACCTGGCCTGCGGATGCGCCCCGCACCATCGCGCAGCGCGGCGTGCCCTGAGGCGCCGATCAATAGGTGCGGATCAGCCCGACGAGCCGGCCCTGAACCGACACGTCGCCGCGCGGCAGGATCCGCGGCTCATAGGCCGGGTTGGCCGCTTCGAGGATGATCATGTCGTCCTTGCGCTTGAACCGCTTGAGCGTGGCCTCGTAGCCCTGCACCTGCGCCACGACGATATCGCCGTTCTGCGCCTCGCCGGTTTCGCGGATCACCACCACGTCGCCGTCATTGATGCCGGCATCGATCATCGAGTCGCCCTTCACCTCAAGCGCGTAATGACGGCCCGATCCCGACAGCATCTGCCCGGGCACGGCGATTTCCGGCGGAATGTCGTTCAGCGCCTCGATCGGTGCGCCCGCGGCGATGCGCCCCAGGATCGGCAGGTCCATGGAATGGCTGGCGGAAACCGGCTGCGCCCCGGCGGGCCGGGACGAAGCGGCATCGCCCTCGATCACGCGTGGCTGGAACCCGCCCTGCGGCGCGCCTCCGAGCGTTTCGGGCAGTTTCACGATCTCGATGGCGCGCGCCCTATGGGCAAGACGGCGGATGAAGCCGCGCTCCTCCAGCGCCGTGATGAGGCGGTGAATGCCGGATTTCGACCGCAGGTCGAGCGCTTCCTTCATTTCATCGAAGCTGGGCGGCACACCATCCCGTTGCAGGCGACGGTTGATGAAGTCCAAAAGATCGAGTTGTTTCTTGGTCAGCATGGGGCCGCCTCCAGCAGGTGTTCGGTTTTGTTCTACCTGTGTTCGCGTTTTGTGTCAACCGCTTACCGAATCGGTCTCCGGGGCCGAGAGCATCGCCGACAAGAGGTCTTTCGTGACGCCATCCGTTCCGCATGACGCGGCCATTGGGCCGGTGATCGCCGCCGATGGCGGCGGTTCGCGCTGCCGTCTGGCGCTCGATACCGGTCATCGTGTGCATCACATCGAGATGGGCGCCTGCAACCTGACATCGGATTTCAATCAAGGTATCAGGATATTACGGGAAGGACTTCATCTATTGTCTGAAGAATCTGCGCAGCCGCTGACAGACATCCCCGCCGTGTTCGCGCTGGCCGGTGTGGTCTCGGACGACATCGCTCGGCAGGCCGAGACGGCGCTGCCGCTGGCGCGGGTGCGGGTCTGCGAGGATCGCTTGGCCGCTTTGCGCGGTGCGCTCGGGAAGGATGACGGGGCGGTTCTGCATGCGGGCACCGGATCCTTCTTGGCCCGGCAACAAGACGGGCGCGCGCGCTTCGCCGGTGGTTGGGGACCGCAGCTTGGCGATGAGGGGTCGGGATACTGGATCGGTCGCGAAGCGCTGCGCCACGGCCTGCGCGTCTTCGAGAAGCGTGCCGCGCCGGGCGATCTCGCGCGTTGGCTTGGCGCCGAGATCGGCGCGGGGCCGGCTTTGATCGCCTTCGCGCGCTCCGGGAGCGTGAAATCCATCGCGGCGCTGGCGCCCTGCGTCGTCGACGCTGCCGCGAGCGATCCGGCGGCGGGTGATATCCTCTCCCGCGCCGCGACGCATCTGGCCGATAATCTCGCGGATTTGTCGGATGATCTGCCGCAGCGATTGTGCCTGACCGGAGGTGTTGCGCCGCATCTCGAACCCTACCTGCCTTCGGCGCTGCAGGCACGTGTGACCGCGCCCGATGGCACGCCGCTCGACGGGGCGCTTGCGATGGCGCGCGACCTGGCGGTGGCGCAATGAGCGGGCCGGTCGAGACCTTCCGGGGGGCGATCTTCGACGGTGAAGTGCTGCATGAGGATCGAAGTATAAACATCATAAATAGAAAGATTATTTCGTTTAGTGCGGAGAATGATGCGCCCGTCGTCAACCTTCAGGGCGACATCCTCGCGCCGGGCTTCGTGGACCTTCAGGTCAATGGCGGCGGCGGCGTGAATTTCAATGACGATCCGTCTCCGGAGACCTTGCGGCGCATCGCCGAGGCGCATCGCGGACTGGGCGCCACGTCCATCCTGCCGACACTCATCACCGACCGCCCGGAGGTGACAAGCCGGGCCATCGACGCGGCCATCGCGGCATGCCGGGATCGGGTGCCCGGCATCGCGGGCCTGCATCTCGAGGGGCCGCATCTGTCCCGGGCCAGATGCGGGGCGCATCCGCCCGATCTGATCCGTCCGATGGACGACGCCGATCTGGCGGACCTCTGTGCAGCCGCGGCGCGCTTGCCCTGCCTGTTGGTCACCGTCGCACCGGAAGGCGTCTCGGTGGCGCAGGTCAGCGCGATGGCCCGGGCGGGCATCGTCGTCATGCTGGGGCACAGCGATTGCGATGGGGCCCGCGCGGCGCGCTATTTCGCGGCCGGCGCCCAAGGTGTCACGCATCTCTTCAACGCGATGAGCCAGATGACGGCGCGAGCGCCGGGGCTGGTGGGGGCCGCGTTGTCCGCGGGCGTCTGGTGCGGGCTGATCGCGGACGGCGTGCACGTGGCGCCGATGGCGATGCGGGTCGCGCTGGCGGCGAATCCGCGGATCCTGCTGGTCAGCGACGCCATGGCGGTGGCCGGAACGACGCTGACCGAATTTCACCTCGGAGATCGGCGCGTTCTGCGCAAGAACAATGAGTTGCGGCTCGAAGATGGGACGCTGGCCGGGGCCGATCTCGATCTGGCCCGGGCCGTCTCGGTTCTGACATCCGAGGCCGGAGACACGCTTGCGGGCGCGCTCGCACGGGTCACTTCGATGCCCGCGCGGCTCGCGGGCCTCGAAGGCGGCGCGGGCTTCCTGCGGCCCGGCGATCCGTTCCGGGCGGTGCGCCTCCGGCCCGGGCCGGAGGGGCTGCGCGTCGTCGAGACCTACGGCTGATCAGCGCGCGAGCGTCTGCAGCAAGGCGGGCGAGGGTGTGCCGGTGGGCGGCAGCCCGATGCTGGTCTGGTAGGCGCGGATGGCCTCTTCGGTGCGCGCCCCGATCACGCCGTCGGTGCCGCCCGTGTCGAAGCCGCGCGCGGTCAGCAATTCCTGCAGACGTTTGCGGTCATCGGCGGTCAAACCGGTCGCATCGGGCGGGAAATCCGCGGCCAGGGGCGGGCCGCCGGCCAGCCGCGAGGCCAGGTAACCCACGCCAAGCGCATAGTTTTCCGAGTTGTTGTAGCGCAGAATCACGTCGAAATTGCGCGACACGAGGAAGGCGGGGCCAGCGATGCCCATAGGGCGCAGGAGTGCGGACTCGCCAAGCGCCGGCAGCGCGCCGCCACGGGCCGCGGTGACGCCCGAGGCCGACCAGGCGGACACGCTTCGCCGGGTGCCGCGGCCCGTGGGCAGGCCCTCGGGGGCACGGACTTCGAGGCCCCAGGGGCGGCCGCGCTGCCAGCCGCTGTCCGACAGGTACGCCGCCGCCGACGCCAGACCGTCGGTCGGGTCCTCCGACCAGATATCGCGCCGTCCGTCACCGCGGAAATCCACCGCATGCGCCTGGTAGGTGGTCGGAATGAACTGCGTATGACCCATCGCCCCGGCCCAGGATCCGGTCAGCTGCGCGGGCGTGGTGTCGCCCCGTTCGAGGATGCGCAAGGCGGCCAGAAGCTGCGCCTCGAAGAAATCGCCGCGCCGCCCGTCGAAGGCCAGCGTCGCCGTGGCCGAGATCACCGGGATGTCGCCGCGCCGTTCGCCGAAGCGGCTTTCCACGCCCCAGATTGCGCAGGTGATCGCGGCGGGCACGCCGTAGCGCGCTTCAATTTCGGACAGCAAGCCGCTGTATTGGTTGAATTTCCCGCGACCCGTCGTCACGCGCGCCTCGCCCGCGACGATGTTGAGGTAATCCTCGAAGCTGCGCTTGAACTCGGTCTGGTTGCGGTCGCGTTCGACCACGCCCGGCAGGAAGCCTGCGCCCTCGAACGCGCGGTTCAGCGTCGCCGCCGAGATCCCGCGGGACTGCGCCCGGCCGCGAAAATTCGCGACCCAGGCATCGAAGGCGGGGTTGGGCGCTGGAACAAGCCCCGGATCGCGGGCGGGGCTCGGGCCGACGGACGACATGCCACCGCTGCCGCATGCGGACAGGAAGGCGGTGGCGCCGAGTGTGAACGTGCGGCGGGATAGGGTCATGGCTGCTCTGCTCTGCCTCTTTGGGTCTGGGCCTGAGTCGAGTGTGCCGGGCGCGGGCGGGCCCTTCAAGCGCCCAATTGGCCAGGGCGGCAAGCCGCGCGCCGATGACGCCTGTCCCGGTCCTCAGAACGCCTGCGCCGCCGTGACCGCGCGCTTCCAGGCCGCGTATTTTTCCTCGCGCGTCTCGGCATCCATCTTGGGCTCGAACTTCCGGTCGAGCGCCCACATCTCGGCGAAGCCCGCCCGGTCGGGATAGATGCCCGCCCGCATGCCCGCGAGCCAGGCCGCGCCCATCGCCGTGGTCTCCAGCACCTCGGGGCGGTCCACGTCGGCGCCGATGATGTCGGCCAAGAACTGCATCGCGAAATCGGACGCGGACATGCCGCCATCGACCCTGAGAGTGCGCCCCGCGCCGTCGCCCTTCCAGTCCGCGCGCATCGCATCGAGCAGGTCGCGGGTCTGGTAACCCACCGATTCAAGCGCGGCGCGGGCGAATTCCTCGGGCCCCGAATTGCGCGTTAGCCCGAAGATCGCGCCGCGGCATTCGGCGTTCCAATAGGGTGCGCCGAGGCCCGTAAAGGCCGGAACCAGAACGACATTCTGCGTCGCATCGGCGCGTTCGGCGAGGGGCTGCGTCTCTTTTGCCTCGCGGATGATCTTCAGCCCGTCGCGCAGCCATTGCACCACCGCCCCGGCGATGAAGATCGACCCTTCGAGCGCATAGGTCGGCGTGCCGTCAAGCTGGTAGGCGATGGTGGTCAGCAGGCGGTTTTCGGAACGCACGGGCTCTGCCCCGGTGTTCAGAAGCGCGAAACAGCCCGTCCCGTAGGTCGATTTCAGCATCCCCGGCTCGAAGCAGGCCTGACCGATCGTGGCCGCCTGCTGGTCCCCGGCAACGCCGAGAATCGGGATTTCGCGGCCGAAGAGATCGCCGCGCGTGACGCCGTAATCGGCCGCGCTGTCACGCACCTCGGGCAGCATTTCCACGGGGATATTCAAGAGCTTGCAGATCGACGTTGACCAACGCCCCTTGCGGATGTCGTAGAGCATCGTGCGGCAGGCATTGGTGGCGTCGGTGGCATGGACCCGGCCGCCGGTCAGCTTCCAGATCAGGAACGTGTCGACCGTGCCGAACAACAGCTTGCCCGCCTTGGCGCGGGAGCGGTCGGGATCGACCTCGTCGAGGATGAATTTCAGTTTCGTCGAAGAGAAATAGGGATCGAGCAACAGGCCGGTGCGGTCGGTCACCATCTCCTCGTGGCCTTCGGCCTTCAACTCCTGGCAATAGGCGGAGGTGCGGCGATCCTGCCAGACGATGGCGCGGTGCACCGCATGGCCGGTTTCGGCGTCCCAGACCACAGTAGTTTCGCGCTGGTTGGTGATGCCGATGGCCGCGATCTGGCTCGCATCGGTTTCAGCCTTCTCGATCACGCCGCGGCAGGTCGCGGCCGTCGTGGTCCAGAGATCGCTCGCCTCGTGCTCGACCCAGCCCGAGGCCGGGTAATGCTGCTCGAACTCTTCCTGCGCGACGGCGGCGATCCTGAGTTTCTCGTCGAACAGGATGGCGCGGCTCGAGGTCGTGCCCTGGTCGATGGCGAGAATATAGGTCATCGGAAACCTCCCCTTGGCGTTTCCGATATGTGTAGCGGCATGGCGCAGGGGATGGAAGGCGGCGGCCCGGTCGCGGGCCCGCACGCGCGGGGCAGCGCCTGATTGGCGGTCGCTTCAGGCCGGCTCGCGGGCCCGGGCGGGCGCCCAGAGCGCCGTGAAGAGGCTCAGCGCCGCGATCGCATCGAGTGCCAGGATCGCGATGTCGAGCGCATCGGGCACCGGCGGCAGGCCGATCGCCGCGGCGCGCGCGCCCATCGCGAGGATCAGCGCCAGCATGACGATCCAGCCGGTCCAGCGCAGCCCGGCCTGCAGGATCAGCCCGGCTGCCAGCGCCAGCCCGGCGAGCGCCAGCTCCGGCAGGCCCGCGAACCAAGCGGCGGCGAGGTGCAGCAACGCGACCACCATCAGAAGGCGACCGGCATAGGGCAGGGTGTTGAACCGCGACATGATCAGTCCTCAGGCAAAGGTGACGAACTTGTTGAACGGCATCTCGCGCAGCCGCGTGCCGGTCGCCGCGAAGATGGCCCCCGCAAGCGCCGGGGCGGCGGGCGGCACCGGCGGCTCGCCGATCCCGGTCACGCGCGTCCCGTTCTCGAGTCCGCGCACCGCGATCTTCGGCGCCTGTCGCATGCGCAGGCCCTCGTGGGCGTAGTAATTGTCCGGCCGGGCGATGCCGCCCGCATAGGTGATCTCGCAATTCATCGCGTGGCCCAAAGCCCAGATCACGCCGCCCTGCACCTGATTTTCGAGATTCACCGGATCGACCACGCGGCCCACTTCGGCGGCGACCCAGACATTGTCGATGCGGATACCGGCCTCTGTGCCCGAAACCTCAACGATTTCAGCGCAATGCACGCCGAAGCTGCGCGTCAGCGCGATGCCGCGCCCGCGCCCCGGCGCGGGGTTCGGACCGTCCCAGCCGGCCATGTCGCCCACCGTTTCCAGCACCGCCCGCGCCAGCGGATCGGAAACGAGGCGCAGCCGTTCCTCGAGGGGATCGGCGCCCGCCGCATGGATCAGCTCATCGAGTGCGGCGTTGTAGAAAAACCCGTTCGAGGAGGCGCCCACCGACCGCCAGCTCGAGATCGGCGCGAGCGGCCGCGCGCGGTACCCGGTTACCCGCTGATGAGGGATGGCGAAGGGCTGCTCCCACGCGCCCGCGACGATCTGGCTGTCGGGGCCGGGCACGGGCTGGTTCTGGCGTGCCATCTGCGAGGCCATCACCGAGGGCATGGCGATGCCGAGATCGAGCGCCTCGACCCGGCCATCCCCGACCGACCCGCGCATCCGCGCCATGGCGATCTGGCGGGGATAGTCGTGGATCATGTCCTCTTCGCGGCTATAGGTCAGCTTTACGGGCGTGCCGCGCATTTGCATCGCGATTTCCGTGGCTTGCTTGACGACCTCGTCCTCGAGCCGATGCCCGAAGGAGCCGCCCATCGCCAGCACGTGCACGGTCACCGCGTCGGGCGACAGCCCGGTGATCCGCGCGACGTTGCGCTGGATGAAGCGCGGGATCTGCGTGCCGGTCCAGACCTCGGCGGCGTCCGCATCGACCCGCACGATGGCGTTGACGGGCTCCAGCGGCGCATGGGCGAGGTAGGGCGCGCGGTATTCCGCGGTGATGGCCCCGGCGTCAAGACTGGCTTCAACGTCGCCATCGTCGCGCTTGCGGCTGTCGATGGCATCCTCCGTGAAAGCGGCATCGAGCGCGGCCCAGTGATCCGCCATGTCCTGCGGAAAATCGGGGGCGCCCCAGCTTGCGACCAGCGCGTCCCGGGCGCGGAAGGCGCGCCATGTGTTGTCCGCGACGATGCCGAGCCCGCCGGTGATCGGCACGATTATCTGCACGCCGCGCAGTTTCATCGCCTCGGCGGTATCGAACGCCTCGAGCGCGCCGCCCTGCGCGGGGTTCATCAGCACCGTCGCATGGACCATGCCGGGCATGATTGCGTCGATGCCGTAGCTCTGCGTTCCGGTGGATTTCGCCACGATATCAAGTCGCTGCATGTCCTTGCCGATGTAGCGCCAAGTCTCGGGCGCGCGCAGGGGCACGTTCTGGACCACGGGCATGTCCGCAAGATCGGCGGCCAGGTCCGTATAAGCCAGACGCGTGCCGTCGGGCGCGATCACGTGGCCCGCTTCGGTGGTGAGCGTCTCGGTGTCCACGCCGAGCCGCGCCGCCGCGGCGGCCTTGAGCGTCTCGCGCGCCGAGGCGCCCGCCGCGCGCAGCTTGTCGAACGCATCCGGAACCGTGGTCGAGCCGCCGGTGATCTGCAGCCCCATGACCTTGAGCGCGGTGGCGACCGTCGCCTCAGTGGCGTTGCGCACCATGCCCGCCGCGGGCACCACGAATTCCGCCGCTTCCGCCGCGAGCGCGCCGTTCCAATAGGCCGCATCGGGCGGGCCGGGATCGACGGCGATATCGGCCAGATCGACATCGAGTTCCTCGGCAATGAGCGCGGCCTGCACGTGATAGGCGCCCTGGCCCGAATCCGCGCGCGGGGTGATGAGCGTGACGCCGCTGCCGTCGATCTTGACGTAGGGCGTGAGCGCCGCGGCGTCGGGACCGAGCCCCGCCACAAGCGGGTTGTCATGCGGACGCAGTGCCGCATGGATGCCGAAGGCCGCGCCGCCCGCAACCGCGACGGAGCCCACGAGGAAGACGCGGCGGGTGATGTCTCGTGCGCTCATCTCACACCTCCTGCAGGCGGCGGGCCGCGTCGTGGATCGCGGCGCGGATGCGGGGATAGGTGCCGCAGCGGCAGAGATTGCCGCTCATCGCTGCGTCGATATCGGCATCGGTCGGTGCGGGCGTGGTGGAAAGCAGGTCGGCCGCCTGCATGATCTGGCCCGACTGGCAGTAGCCGCATTGCGCCACCTGGTGCGCGATCCAGGCCGCCTGCAGCGCGTGCAGCGCCTCGGGCGTGCCGAGCCCTTCGATCGTGGTGATCTCGGTGCCCTCGGCATCGGCGGCGAAGGTCTGGCAGGACCGCACCGCCACCCCGTCGAGATGCACCGTGCAGGCACCGCAAAGCCCCGCGCCGCACCCGTATTTGACGCCGGTGATGCCCAGCTCGTCGCGCAGGACCCACAAGAGCGGCATGTCCTCTTCCACGTCGATCTCGCGCGGGGTCCCGTTCACATTCAGTCGCATGTCAGTCGATCCTGCTGTCGCGTCGCCTTGCCCCAACATAAGCGATCCGAGCGCCGATTATCAGCCGTGCAATGCGGCCGCGCCCGCGGCTTGACGCCACGTAGCCTCGGCGGGCGGTGGCGGCTTGCCTTCCGGCGCGGGCTGGGGCGGAATGGGCCGTAACGACACTTAGGGGGCAGGCTGATGACGGACATGATCTTCGCCGAAAACCTTTCGCGCCTCGGCACCGAATCCGCCTTCGTCGTGCTGGGCCGAGCCGCGCGGCTGGCCGAGGAGGGGCGCGACATCATCAATCTCGGCATCGGGCAGCCGGATTTCCGCACGCCCGAGCACATCGTCGAGGCCGGGATCAAGGCGCTTCGGGATGGCCATCACGGCTACACGCCCGCGACCGGACTGCCGGCGCTGCGCGAAGCGGTGGCCGCCGATCTGGAACGGCGTCACGGCGCGGCGGTCGATCCCGGAGCCGTGGTCGTCGTGCCCGGCGGCAAGCCCACGATGTTCTTCGCCATCCTGATGTTCGGCGAGCCGGGGGCCGAGATCCTCTATCCGAATCCGGGCTTTCCGATCTACGAATCGGTGATCCGCTATTCCGGCGCGACGCCTGTGCCGATCGCGCTGAAGGAAGAGAACGGCTTTGCCTTCTCGGCGGATACGGTCCTGTCGCAGATCACCCCGCGCACGCGGCTCCTGATTATCAACTCGCCCGCGAACCCCACGGGCGGCGTCACGCCCAAGGCGGAAATCGACCGGCTTGTCAAAGGGCTGGAGGCGCATCCTCATGTGGCGATCCTGTCCGACGAGATCTATTCGCAGATGCTGTACGACGGACGCAGGCATGTCTCGCTGCTGCAATACCCCGAGATCCGAGACCGGCTGATCCTGCTCGATGGCTGGTCCAAGACCTACGCCATGACCGGCTGGCGGCTGGGCTACGCGGTCTGGCCGGAGGCCGCGCTGCCCCATGTCACGCGGCTCTGCATCAACGACCATTCCTGCGTGAACGCCGCGGCGCAATTTGCGGGCATCGTGGCGCTGACCGGGCCGCAGGACGCGGTGGCCGAGATGGTCGCGGCCTTCGATGCGCGGCGGCGGCTGATCGTGGAGGGGCTGAACGCCCTGCCGGGCATGCGCTGCGCCGATGCGGGCGGGGCCTTCTACGCCTTTCCGAATATCGAAGGCACCGGGATGACCTCGACCGAGGCGCAGGACCTGTTTCTCGAGAAATGCGGCGTCGCGACCGTCGCGGGCACGGCGTTCGGCGCCCATGGCGAAGGCTTCCTGCGTTTTTCCTATGCCAATTCTCAGGAAAATATCAGCCGCGCGCTGGAGCGGATCGGCGAGGTTCTGAATGGACGCTAATCTCGTCTAATCAATCATTTGCGTGGCGTTCCTGAAACCGTCGCATCAGCGCCGTCTCGCAGGACCCGACACAAAAAGACCGCCCGCGATCCTCTCGCGGGCGGCCTCGTTTCTGCGATGGCGTGGCTTACGACCCGATCGGCGTCACGTCGAAGCGGTCGGCATCCATGACCTTGGTCCAAGCCGTCACGAAATCCGCGACGAACTTCGCCTCGTTGTCGTCCTGGGCGTAAAGCTCCGAATAGGCGCGCAGGATCGAGCTCGATCCGAAGACCGCGTCGATGCGCGTGGCGGTCCACTTGGTCTCGCCGGTCTTGCGGTCCTGCACCTCGTAGCCGCCGTTTCCGGTCGGCACCCACTTGTTGCCCATATCCGTGAGGTTGACGAAGAAGTCGTTGGTCAGCGCGCCTTCGCGGTCGGTGAAGACGCCGTGCTTGGTGTCGCCATGGTTGGTGCCGATCACCCGCATGCCGCCCGCGAGCACCGTCATTTCCGGCGCGGTCAGACCCATCAGCTGGCAGCGGTCCAGCATCAGCGCCTCGGGCTTCTCGGCGTAATCCTCCTTCAGCCAGTTGCGGAAGCCGTCATGGATCGGCTCCAGGTATTCGAAGGAGGGACCGTCGGTCATCTCTTCGGTGGCATCGCCCCGGCCCGGCGTGAAGGGCACGGTCACGTCGTGGCCCGCAGCCTTGGCTGCCTGTTCCACGCCGACATTGCCCGCGAGCACGATCACGTCCGCAAGCGACGCGCCGCTTTCCGCCGCGATGGGCTCCAGCACGCCGAGCACGCGCGCCAGACGCTCGGGCTCGTTGCCTTCCCAGTCCTTCTGCGGGGCAAATCGGATGCGCGCGCCATTGGCGCCGCCGCGCATATCCGAGCCGCGATAGGTCCGGGCGCTGTCCCAGGCGGTGGTGACCATGTCCGAGATCGACAGGCCGCTCTCGGCGATCTTCGTCTTCACCGCGTCGATGTCGTAATCGGTCGCACCGGCGGGGATCGGGTCCTGCCAGATCAGGTCTTCCTCGGGCACGTCGGGGCCGAAGTAATTGGCCTTGGGGCCCATGTCGCGGTGGGTCAGCTTGAACCAGGCGCGGGCGAAGGTGTCGCGGAAATACTCCGGATCGGCCATGAATTTCTGACAGATCTCGTTGTAGATCGGGTCGACCTTCATCGCCATGTCCGCGTCGGTCATGATCGGGTTGTTGCGCTTGGTGGGATCGGAGGCGTCGACGGGCTTGTCTTCCTCCTTGATGTCGATGGGCTCCCACTGCCAGGCGCCGGCGGGGGATTTCTTTAGCTCCCACTCATAGCCGAAGAGCAGCTTGAAATAGCCCATGTCGAACTTCGTGGGCTCGGTGGTCCAGGCGCCCTCGATGCCGGAGCTGACCGCGTCCGAAGCCTTGCCCGACCAGTTCGGGTTGTGCCAGCCGAAGCCCTGCTCGTGCAGGTCGGCCCCTTCCGGCTTCGGGCCGAGCGCGCCGGCATCGCCGTTGCCGTGGCACTTGCCGACGGTGTGGCCGCCGGCGGTCAGCGCCGCGGTTTCCACGTCGTCCATCGCCATCCGCGCGAAGGTCTCGCGCACATGCTGGGCCGAGAGCGCCGGATCGGGCTTGCCGTTCACGCCTTCGGGGTTCACGTAGATCAGCCCCATCTGGACCGCCGCCAGCGGCTTTTCCATCGTGGAGGCGTCGGTCACGTCGCCGTAGCGCTCGTCGGAGGGCTTGAGGAAATCGTCCTCGGAGCCCCAGTAGACGTCCTTCTGCGGCTCCCAGGTGTCGACCCGGCCGAAGCCGAAGCCGAAGGTCTTCAGACCCATGGATTCATAGGCGATGTTGCCCGCGAGGATGAAGAGATCCGCCCAGGACAGCGCGTTGCCGTACTTCTTCTTGATCGGCCAGAGCAGACGGCGGCCCTTGTCGAGACTCACGTTGTCGGGCCAGGAATTGAGCGGCGCGAAGCGCTGATCGCCGGTGCCGCCGCCGCCGCGACCGTCCTGCAGGCGGTAGGTGCCCGCCGCGTGCCAGGCCAGACGGATCATCAGGCCGCCGTAATGGCCCCAATCGGCCGGCCACCAGTCTTGGCTGTCGGTCAGAAGCGCGTGCATGTCGGCCTTGAGCGCCTCCACGTCGAGCGTCTCAAGCGCCTTGCGATAGGAAAAGTCGGGCCCCATCGGGTTCGACTTGGTGTCGTGCTGGTGCAGAATGTCGAAATTCAGCTGCTCGGGCCACCAGCCGGTGACCGTGCTGCCGAGCGCCGTCGCGCTGCCATGCATCACAGGACATTTGCCTGCCGGGATGTCGTTTCCGTCCATCATGTTCATCTCTCCAGTCGGTGGTATGTCGCGGGGGCCTGGGCCGGACCCCGCCTGCATTCTGTCACACGCAAGATGGGGGCGCAGAGACCGAGATCAATTTCGGATCGCAAGCGGCGCCGCATCCTTGGCGATTCCTTCACGGACTTGCGATGTAGCAGGGTTCGGCCATAGATAAAATTTACATTTATTCATCGCCTCGATAAGTTCGGCCTATGGAAAACGTGACCCTCCGCCAGCTTCGCTATTTCGACGCGCTTGCCCGGCACGGCCATTTCGGCCGCGCGGCGGAGGCCTCGTCGATCAGTCAGCCCGCGCTCTCGGTGCAGATCAAGGAACTCGAGACCGGGCTCGGCGTCCGGCTTTTCGACCGCAGCGCCCGGCAGGTCCGGCTGACCGCACTCGGCGAGGAGTTCGCGGAGCGGGTGCGCGACATCCTGCGCGCGGTGGACGAGCTGGGCGATCTCGCCCGGGCCTCGGACGGGCGGCTCTCCGGGCGGCTCCGGCTGGGCATCATCCCGACCGTCGCGCCCTACCTGCTGCCGCGCCTGATCGGCGCGCTGGCCGAGTCGCATCCCGGGCTCGACATCCATGTGCGCGAGACACTGACCGACCGGCTCATCCGCGAATTGGGCGAGGGCCGCATCGACGCGGCCATCGTCGCCCTGCCGGTGTCGGAGGCGCGGCTCAGCGAGATCGCGCTTTTCGACGAGGCCTTCGTGCTGATCCGCCCCGAGGCCGAGGCCGCCGAGCCGGTGCCCGATGGCGAGGCGCTGGCGCGGATGCGGCTTCTGCTGTTGGAGGAGGGGCATTGCTTCCGCGACCAGGCGCTGTCCTTCTGCAAGCGGCCCGCGCGGCTGCCGCGCGAAGGGCTCGAGGGCTCGTCGCTCTCCACGCTGGTGCAGATGGTGGGCGCGGGCATCGGCGTCACGCTGATCCCGGAGATGGCGGTGCCGGTCGAGACGCGCTCGGCCGCGGTGGCGCTGGCGCGGTTCCGGGCCCCGGTGCCGCGCCGCACGATCGGGATGATCTGGCGCGCCTCCTCGCCGCTGGCGGCCCAGCTGACCGACATCGCGGAGGTGGTGCGCGAAGCGGGTCAAAGCGCGGTCAGCGCGGCGGCGGCGTCTGCGGGCCCGGCTGAACCGGCGGGCCGGGGCGGGCCATCAGAACCGGGATGAGCGCGGTTAGGATCAGCAGCCGCACCACGTGATGGGCCGCCACGAAGGCCGGATCGAGGCCCAGCGTGACCGAGATCGCGGCCATCGCCTCGACCCCGCCGGGCGCGAAGGCGACGATCAGCAGCGCGGGCGGCAGGCCGAGGGCGATCCACGCGCCGAGCACCCCCAGCGCCGTCATCGCGCCGGTGACCGCCGTCACCCAGGCACCCGCGGCCATCGCCGCGCGCACATCGCGCCAGCCTTGCCCGGAAAAGCGCGATCCGATCAGCACGCCCATCACCAGAAAGGCCGTGAAGTTCACCGGACCGGGCAGGCCGCCAGGGGTCAGTCCGCTCAGATGGCCGCCCGCGCTGAGCGCCATGCCGGCAAGAAGGAAGGCCGCCGGAAGGCGCGCCTTCTCGAAAAGCCGTCCCAGCCCGTAGGTCCCGGCGAGCAGCGCCAGCGCGGTGAGTACGCCCATATTGACCGGCGGGGCGAGACGCTCGCCCGTCGCCCCGAAGACCGCGGCGACGAAGACCGGCACGCAGAGCGTGATGAACAGCACCCGGATGCTCTGGACGATGGCGATCCGCGCGGTCTGGCCGCCGGTTTCGAGCGACAGGCTCAGCACGAAGGTCAGATGGCCTGGGGCGGCCGCCAGCGTGGCGCTGCGCCGGTCGAAGCCCAGCCAGCGCTCCAGCCCGTGGCGGGCGATGAACATGCCCGCGACCACGCTCACGGCCAGGATGGACAGCGTGGCGGGCCAGGCGGCGGCGGTCTGCAGCATCTCGGGCGTGATCCCGGTCCCGATTCCGATCCCCAGAAGGCTGAAGGCGAGGATGCGCAGGGGGACGGGCAGGCGCAGGCGCATCCCCGCGATCCCCGCCAGCGTGACCGCGGTCGCGCCGCCGGTCAGGGGCGCCGCGGGAAATCCCACCATCCAGAAGAGCGCGGCACCGATGCCGCCCACGGCCAGCGCCGCCGCGGCATCGCGCAGGTCACGGGCCGTCATAGGTCCAGCGATAGGCGGGCGGGGTCGGGCCCTTGTTGCGGCCGCCTTGCTGCTGTTGTTCCCAGGCATGGGCGAGTATCCCGACTGAGCGCGAGAGACAAAAGAGGCCGCGCGCCAGCGGCGCCTCGAAGCCCAGTTCGGCATAGATCATTGCCGTCGCCCCGTCGATGTTCATCGGCAGGACGGTGCCCTTCCGCGCGCTGATCTCCTCGCCAATGGCGTCGGCGATATCGGCGAAATGGCCTGAGACCACGTCGGCGCCCGCAGCCTCGTGCACCAGCGCCATCAGGCGCGGCGCGCGCGGGTCGATGGGCTTGTGGAAGCGGTGGCCGAAGCCCGGGATGATCCTGCCGCGCGCCGCTGTCCAGGCGGTCAGAGCCGCCCCGATCGAGCCGTCGTACCGGTCCACGTGATGATAAAGCTCCACCGCCTGTTCACCGGCGCCGCCATGCACGTCGCCCAGCATGTTCACGGCGCTCGCCATGGCGTTGTTGAGCGGCAGGCCGCAGGTCACCGCCATCCGGGCCGCCGCGATGGACGGCGCCTGCGGGCCGTGATCGACCGCCGAGACGAGCGCCGCCTCGAAAAGCCGCGTCTGGCCTTCGGTCGGCAGATCGCCCCGCAGCATGAGCCAGATCATCTGCGGAAAGGTCACATGGCCGATCAGGTCCTCGATGGGATGGCCGCGCAGGGCAATGCGGCCCGGCTCCATGTCGATGATCGCCGTGCGCCACCAATCGCTGACATCGCTCATATCACGCCCTCCGCTTCGGCTTCCGCGATCTCCTCCGCGTCGAGGCCCAGTTCGGCCCAGATGCGGGCATTGTCGGCGGCAAGGGCAGGCGGCGGGCTGGCCGGTGCGGGCCGCCGGTCGTCCATCCGGACCGGAGAGGCGCAGAGGCGCAGCGTCTCGTCCCCGGTCGTGACCTCCGCGATCAGGTCGCGGCCGGTGATCTGCTCGGTGCTCAGCACGTCGGGCACGCTCAGCACCGGGCCCACGGGCACGCCCAGCGGGTTCAGTTCGGCCACCCAATCGGCAGCGGGGCGCGTGGTCAGCACGCGCTCCAGTTCCGCGCGCAGGCGGTGGCGGTTGGCCTTGCGCGCCTCGCGGGTGGCGTAGTCGGGATGGCTCAGCAGGTCCGCGCGCCCGAGATGCCGGGCCAGCGCTTCCCACTGGCTGTCGCGATTGGCGGCGATGTTCACGGGCCGGTCGGCCGTGGCGAAGGTGCCCGAGGGCGCGGAGGTCATGTTCTCATTGCCGAGCGCCTGCGGCTCGACCCCGCCGATGAGATGGTTCGAGACGACCCAGCCCATCGAGGACAGCACCGCCTCGGTCATGGAGATATCGAGACAGGTGCCGCGCGGGTCGGCATTGAGCGCCGCACAGATGGCGAAGGCCGCGGTCATGCCGCCCACCGTGTCGGCCAGCGGGTAGCCCACGCGCAGGGGCGCGCTCTGCGCGTCGCCGGTCACCGACATCACGCCCGCGACGCCCTGCACGATCTGGTCATAGGCGGGATTGCCGCGCCACGGCCCGTCCTGCCCGAAGCCCGAGATGGCGCAATAGATCAGCGCCGGGTTCTCGGCCCGCAGCGTCGCGTAGCCGAGGTCCAGCCGGTCCATCACGCCGGGGCGGAAATTCTCGATCAGCACATCGGCCTTGCGCACCAGCCTTTTGAGCAGGTCCTTGCCGCGCGCCTGTTTCAGATCGAGCGTGACCGAGGCCTTGCCGGCATTCTGCGCGAGGAACGAGATGCCCATATGGGCCGCGTTCCTTGCTGGATCCGCGCCCAGCTGCCGAGCCAGGTCGCCGCTGCCGGGCCGCTCGACCTTGATGACCTCGGCGCCCATCAGCGCCAGCTGGTAGGCGCAATAGGGCCCGGCCAGCACGTTCGACAGGTCGAGCACCCGCACGCCCGAGAGCGGCCATTGCGCGGGCTCAATCACCTTCGGCCACGCCCTGACGGCGCGCCTTGGCCCGGCGCGCGCGGTAGCTCGGCACGATGACCAGAAGGGCGGCGATCATCAGAAGGCCCAGCGTCATGGGCCGGTCGATGATGAAGCTCGCGCCGTCGTAAAGCTGCATGGAGCGCGAGAAGTTGTCCTCCAGCATCCGGCCCAGGATGAACCCGATCAGAAGCGGCGCCAGCGGGTAATCGGCAAAGCGCAGGATCGTCGCGCAGATCCCGAAGCCCACGAGGATCAGGAGCTCGGTCGCGTTGTTCTGACCGATATAGCTGCCCATCAGCGTGAAGAAGAGGATGAACGGGATGAGGTAGTTGCGCGGGATCGACAGGACCTTCGCGATATAGGGAATGAGCGGCAGGTTGAGCACCAGCAGCACGAGGTTGCCGATGAACATCGAGGTGATGACCGCCCAGAAGATCTCGGGGGAGTCGACCATGAGCCGCGGGCCGGGCGTCACGTTGAGCGCGATGAGCGCGCCCAAGAGGATCGCCGTGGTGCCCGATCCGGGAATGCCCAGCGTCAGGAGCGGCACGAAAGAGCCCGTGCAGGCGGCGTTGTTGGCGGTCTCGGGCGCGGCGAGGCCCTTGATCGACCCCTTGCCGAACTCCTTCTGCTCTTCCTCGGTCGCGAGGTTGCGTTCCACGGCATAGCCCAGGAAGGACGCGATGGTGGCGCCCGCGCCGGGCAGCACGCCGATGAAGAAGCCCTGCACCGATTGCCGCCCGATCACCGGCGCGATCTTGCGCGCCTCATCGCGGCTGATGCGCAGGCCGGTGATCTTGCCGGTCGAGCCGTCGCCCTCGGTCGCGGTGCGCTTCGGATGCAGGACGAGGAAGATCGCCTCGGGCAGGGCGAACATCGCCATGGCGAGCGTGATGAAGGAAAAGCCCGATTGCAGGTCCATCAGCCCCATGGTGAAGCGCGGCATGTTGAACAATGCCCCTTCGCCGACAGTCGCCATGATGAGCCCCAGAAGCGTCATCAGGATGGCCTTGGCCACGTTGCCGGTGCCCGCGAAGGCCGCAATGGCCGACAGGCCCACGACCATCAGCGCGAAATATTCCGCCGAATGGAACAGCAGCGCGACGGTGGAGAGCATCGGCGCGAAGACCATCAGCAAGAGCGCGCCGATCGTGCCGCCGAGGAAGGACGAGATCGCGGCGATGGTCAGCGCCTTGCCCGCCATGCCCTTGCGCGCCATCGGGTAGCCGTCGAACGCAGAGGCCACGGTGCCCGCGACGCCCGGCGCATTGAGCAGGATAGACGAGGTCGAACCGCCGAAGATCGCGCCGTAATAGACGCCGGCCAGCAGAATGAGCGCGGCCGAGGGGTCCCCCAGCGTGATCGCCACCGGGATCATGATGGCGATGATCGACATCGGCCCGAGGCCGGGCAGCATGCCGATGAAGGTGCCGATGAGACAGCCGCCGATCACCATCAAAAGGTTGGTGACGGAAAAGGCGGTGGAGAGGCCGATCAGAAGTCCCTCGATCATGACGCGCGCTCCTTATCCCAGAAAGAACGGCCAGGGCCGCAGGAAGATGCCGAGAACGCCCTCGACCAGATACCAGACGATGCCGGTGGCCAGCGCGGTGATCGGGATGAGGTAGTGGAACTTGCGCTCGCCGAGGATGATCGCGCCGCCCGCAAGAAAGCCGATCGTGGCCAGGATGAAGCCCGCGGGCCGCAGCATCAGCGCGTAGAGCACCATGAGCCCCAGCAGGGAAAGCGCTTTGTAGATGTGATAATCGCCCAGGCGGCGGTAGTCGATATCGGGGGTATTGGCCTCATCGGCGGGTTTCTCGAGCCCCAGAACGATGATGAGCGCGGTCAGGATCGCCAGCACCGACAGGACCTTGGGGAAGGTCGAGGGCCAGATCGGGTTGCGCTGCATGAAGGGCGGCAAGAGCTGGTCCATGGTGAAGAAGGCGGCATAGCCATAGGCGAGGCAGATGCCGAGGATGATGAGGGCGATCCAGCGGTCGAGAGCCATGGGATCCTCCGTTCGGGCAAGGGCGATCCGGTCACCGGGGGCGCGGATTTTTCGTGAAAAATCCGTTCGGAATTTTGCGAAAATTCCGGCGCGCCGGACCGGGATCGGGCGCGCCGGGGGCAGGGCTCAGAGGAAGCCCAGCTCGCGCATCAGGTCGCCGATTTCCTGCTCCTGGCTCTCCAGGAAGGCACGGAACTCGTCGCCCGGGTTGTGGATGTTGACCCAGCCGTTGCGGGCGCGCACCTCTTCCCATTCGGGCGTGTCGTACATCTTGGCGATGGCGTCCTGGAAGGCTGCGACCTTGGCCTCGTCGAGCCCCGGTGCCGCAAAGAAGCCGCGCCAGTTGATGAAGGTCGTGTCGATGCCCTGTTCCTGCATGGTCGGGGCATCCTCGTAGGCCGGCACGCGTTCATCCGCGGTCACGCCGAGGATCTTCACCTCGCCCTGTTCGGCCAGCGCCACGGCTTCCGAGAAGCCCGTGGACAGCGCCTGGATCTCGCCCGAGAGCAGCGCCGCCATGGCCTTGCCGCCCGCGTCGTAGGGGATGTACTTGACCGCCGTCGGATCCTCGCCCGCGGCCTTCATCGTCATCGCGGCGACGAGGTGGTCCATGCCGCCCGGCACCGAACCGCCGCCCACGGCGAAGGCGTTGGGATCGGCCTTGTAGGTTTCCAGAAGCTCACCCATCGAATTCAGAGGGCTGTCCGCGGGCACAACGATCGCGGCATAATCGCCGATCGTGCCGGCCACGAGCGTCAGGTCGCGGAAGCTTTGCGGGAAGACGCCGGTGAGCGAGCGGATCACGATGGGGGTGGAGTTCACCATCAGCACGTTGTCGAGGCTCTCGGCATTCTCGATCATGTAGCCGATGGCCTTGCCGCCACCGCCGCCCGACATGTTCTCGTAGGATGCGGTGCCCACGAGACCGGCATTGGTCAGCGCCTCGCCGGTGCCGCGCGCGGTGCCGTCCCAGCCGCCGCCGGCGCCGCCGGGGATCAGGAAATGGATGCTTTCGACAACCTGATGCCCGCCCGCGAAGACCGGCGTGCCGAAGCTCAGGGCAGCCGCCGTGGCGGCGATCAGGGCGCGGCGGCCCAGTGTGAATGTGGTCATGTTTTCCTCCCTTATGACGAGCGCCGCTGCGGGCGCTTGGCAAAAGCCTATGCGCCAAGCGCAGTTACGTCGAGGGGGGATTCGGCCAAAACGGGCGTTCGGCGCCGTCTCCGGGCCGTCGCCATTGCGGCGGGGCGTCCGGGACGCGGCTCATAGGGCGCCCCGGATGGCGCGGGGGCCGTCCCGGCGTTGGCGCGCCCGGGGCAGGCGCGGCGGATCGGCTTTTCCGCAAGGCTGGCTCAGGCGCGTGGATCGGCGCAGGCGGCATTGACCACCTGCATCAGCGCCTCGGTGCCAAGTTCGACCGGGTTGGCCTTCATCGAGGAGGAGGCCGCCGCATCCGCGACCCATTCGGCGCGTGTCGCCTCGTCGGGGTCGGGCCGGTCGATGAAGGGCAGGCCCTGCGCGTCGATCCAATCCTGCGCGGCATCGAGCGCGTCGCGCTTCGGCACGCCGAACTGGTTCGCCAGCACACGCAAGACCCAATCCATCCGTTCGGTTGCGGCGCGGTCGCTGGCAAGGGCCGCGGCATTGGCCCGCAGGACCGGCACCAGAAGCCGCCCGCAAAGCGCGCCATGGGCCATGCCCGTGCGCCCGCCGATCACGCCCGCAAGCCCGTGCACCGCACCGAGGCCCGCATTCGCCAGCGCGATGCCGCCCATGAGGCTGGCATAGGCCAGCTCGTCCCGCATCGCCGGGTTTTCCTCCGACATCAGCCAGTCCAGCGCCTCGAGCGCACGGGGGATCGCGTCGCGGCAGAGCGCGTCGGTCACCGGGTTGGCGCGCGCCGAGAGGAACGGCTCGATCACCTGCGTCAGCGCGTCGAGGCCCGAGGCCAGCGTCACGTCGCGGGGGCAGCCATCGGTCAGCGCGGGATCGACGATGGCGCGCCGGGGCAGCATCCGCGCATCGCGCAGGCTGACCTTGCGACTGTGCTCGGGCACGCCGATCACCGCGTTCTTGGTGGCCTCGGCCCCGGTTCCGGCGGTGGTCGGCAGGGCGATCAGCGGCAGCGGCGCCGCATCGAGCGCCCGGCCCGCGCCCACCACTTCGAGATAATCGAGCGGTGCCGCGGGCTGCGGCAGCAGCGCCGCCAGCGCCTTGCCGAGATCGATCACCGATCCGCCGCCGATGGCCAGCACGCCGTCGGGCGGGTCCGCGCGCAGGGCGGCGAGATGGGTTTCGAGATCGGGCAGGGCGGGCTCGCCCCGGCCCTCGATCACCCGGACGCGCAGCCCGCGCGCTTCGAGGTCGCGGACCGCCTGATCGGCGAAACCGGCCGACCGGGATCGGACCAGAAGGATGCTGTCGCCCAATTGGCTGGCATGCTCGGCGGCGCTTTGGGCGCTGCCACGGCCGAAATCGATCTGGCCGGGAAGGGTCAATGAAAAGCTTTGCATGAAATTGAAGTAATGCAGGGCCGGGGCATGGAAAGTCCCGCCGCGCGGCAATGGGCGTGGGGACGGGTGCGGAGGGGGGGGCGCTGCCGGGGCGGTCAATGGGGCAGTCGGTGGGAGCGGCCAGCCTGGGCGGGCCCGCGGGCCCAATCGCTCAAGGTGAAACGGGGCCCGCGCGGGGCCCCGTTCCGGATCGTTTACTGCCAGGACTTGATCAGCTCATCGTAGGAGATGGTGATCGGCTCTTCGTCCTCGTTCTCGAGCTTGGCCTTGGGCGAGCCTTCCTGGCTCAGCCAGTACTCGGGATCCTGCTCTTCGTTGAGCTTGGGACCGATATCGCCCTGGATGCCGGCACGCTCGAGACGCGCGAGCACGTCTTCCTGGTCCTCGCAGAGCGCATCGAGCGCTTCCTGCGGGGTCTTCGCACCGGACATCGCGTCGCCGATGTTCTGCCACCAGAGCTGCGCGAGCTTCGGGTAGTCCGGAACGTTGGTGCCGGTGGGCGACCACTGGGTCCGGGCCGGGGAGCGGTAGAATTCCACCAGGCCGCCGAGACGCGGTGCGCGCTCGGTGAAGCTTTCGTGCTGGATGGTGGATTCGCGGATGAAGGTCAGGCCCACATGCGCCTTCTTCACGTCCACGGTCTTCGAGGTGACGAACTGGGCGTAGAGCCAGGCCGCCTTCGCACGGTCTTCCGGCGTCGACTTCATCAGCGTCCAGGACCCCACGTCCTGGTAGCCGATCTTGGTGCCTTCGGTCCAGTAGACGCCGTGCGGCGAGGGGGCCATGCGCCACTTGGGCGTGCCGTCCTCGTTCATCACCGGCAGGTCGGGCTCGACCGTGGCGGCGGTGAAGGCGGTGTACCAGAACATCTGCTGGGCGACGTTGCCCTGCGCCGGGATCGGGCCGGCCTCGGAGAAGGTCATGCCGGCAGCGGCGGGCGGCGAGTACTTGTTGAGCCACTCGATCGCCTTGGTCACGGCATAGACCGCGGCGGGCGAGTTGGTGGCCCCACCGCGCGCGACGCAGGAACCCACGGGCTGCGAGTTCTCGTTCACCCGGATGCCCCATTCGTCAACCGGCAGGCCGTTCGGCTCCCCTTCGGATCCCATGCCGGCCATGGACATCCACGCATCGGTGTACCGCCAGCCGAGCGAGGGGTCCTTCTTGCCGTAATCCATGTTGCCGAAGACTTCGCCCTCGACGCCCATATGCGACAGGTCGCGGCCGGTGAAGAACTCCGCGATGTCCTCGTAGGCCGACCAGTTGACCGGAACGCCGAGCTCGTAGCCGTAAGCTTCCTGGAAGTCGGCCTTGTTCTTCTCGTCGTTGAACCAGTCGTAGCGGAACCAGTAGAGGTTCGCGAATTGCTGGTCGGGCAGCTGGTAGAGCTTGCCGTCGGGCGCGGTGGTGAATTCCGTGCCGATGAAGTCCTCGATGTCGAGGGTCGGCAGCGTCACGTCCGCGCCTTCGTTCGCCATCCAGTCGGTGAGGTTGCGCACCTGCTGGTAGCGCCAGTGGGTGCCGATGAGGTCGCTGTCGTTGATATAGGCGTCGTAGATGTTCTCGCCCGACTGCATCTGCGTCTGCAGCTTCTCGACCACGTCGCCTTCGCCGATCAGGTCATGGGTGACCTGAATGCCGGTGATGGCGCTGAATGCGGGGGCCAGGACCTGGCTCTCGTATTCATGGGTGGTGATGGTTTCGGAGACGACCTTGATCTCCATGCCCTGGAAGGGGGCTGCGGCGTCCACGAAGAACTGCATCTCCGCTTCCTGCTCCTCGCGGGTGAGCGAGGACAGCTCGCCGATTTCCTCGTCGAGGAAGGCGCGGGCCTCGTCCATCCCGGCAAAGGCCGGTCCGGATGCGAGGCCGAGCGCGAGCGCCATGGCCGTGGTTGATTTCAAACTCAGGTTCATTGGTTCCTCCCTGATTGAACCGTTATTCCGAGGAAGTGGACAGGACACGCGGACGTCCTCGTTCGTCGCGCGCGCATTCGGAGCCTCACCTAGACCCAGCGGAAGACCGCCGCGGCATAGATCAGGCAGACGATGAGGGCGAAGGGTTGGTTCGCCCCGATCAGTCCGAGCCAGGCCAGGTTGATGAAGGCCGAGCCCAGAAGGGTGATGAAAAGCCGGTCGCCCCGCGTGGTCTCGATGCGCAGGATGCCCACGCGCGGGGTTTCGGGAAACTTGATCGCGAGGATCGTGAAGGTGACCAGAAGGCCTGCGATGACCATGAAGAAGATCGCCGTGGGCCAGGTCCATGCCATCCATGCCATGTCAAAGGGTCTCCTTTTGCAACGGGTTGAACGGGGCACTTAGGCGCGGAACAAGGCCGGAGGCCGCCGCGCCAGCGCTGGACCGGCCCGACGGTCCGGCGCTCTGGGGCCGCTTGCACGCCGCTCGGGCAGCAGAGGTCCGTGGCCGGTATAAAGCGGCGACCTCGGCGGTTGCAGCGCCGAACCCCGGTCCAGCGCTGGCGCGGCTCCGCGCGTGGGGGAAAGCGTCGCGCCTCATCACACCCGCCCCAAGGCGAAGCCCTTCGCGATGTAGTTGCGCACGAAGTAGATCACGAGCGCGCCCGGCACGATGGTCAGAACCCCGGCCGCCGCCAGCACGCCCCAGTCGATGCCCGCGGCCCCTTGTGTCCGCGTCATGATCGCCGCGATGGGCTTCGCGTCCACCGTGGTCAGCGTCCGCGACAGAAGCAGCTCCACCCAGGAGAACATGAAGCAGAAGAACGCGGCCACGCCGATGCCCGAGGCGATCAGCGGCATGAAGATCTTCACGAAGAACCGCCCGAAGGAATAGCCGTCGAGATAGGCGGTCTCGTCGATCTCCTTCGGCACGCCGCGCATGAAGCCTTCGAGGATCCACACCGCGAGCGGCACGTTGAAGAGGCAATGCGCCAGCGCCACGGCGATATGCGTGTCGAACAGCCCGACCGATGAATAGAGCTGGAAGAAGGGCAGGGCGAAGACCGCCGGCGGGGCCATCCGGTTCGTCAGGAGCCAGAAGAACAGGTGCTTGTCGCCCATGAAGTGATAGCGCGAGAAGGCATAGGCCGCGGGCAGCGCCACGGCGAGGCTGATCACCGTGTTCATCACCACGTAGATGAGCGAGTTCACGTAACCCAGATACCAGGCCGGATCGGTGAGGATCGTGGCGTAATTCTCCAGCGTCAGGTTGTTCGGCCAGAGCGTGAAGGTGTTCAGGATCTCGGTGTTTGTCTTCAGGCTCATGTTCAGAAGCCAGTAGATCGGCAGCAGCAGGAAGGTGAGATAGAGCGTCATCACCACCGCACGGCTGTTGATCGACACGCGCGGGCGGCGGTTCGAGCCCTGCGCGGTCAGCTTGCCGGGGATCTGGTCGGTCGCATCGGTCACAGGTTCAGCCCTCCCGCTTATCGAGGTTGGTCATGACGGTGTAGAACACCCAGGAGATCAGCAGGATCACGAGGAAATACATGATCGAGAACGCCGCCGCCGGGCCGAGGTCGAACTGACCGAGCGCCATCTTCACGAGGTCGATCGACAGAAGCGTGGTGGCGTTGCCGGGTCCGCCGCCGGTGACCACGAAGGGCTCGGTATAGATCATGAAGCTGTCCATGAAGCGCAGGAGGATGGCGATCATCAGCACGCCCATCATCTTCGGCAGCTCAATGTAGCGGAACACCTTCCAGCGCGACGCCTGGTCGATCTTGGCGGCCTGGTAATAGGCATCCGGGATCGACTTGAGCCCCGCGAAGGCCAGAAGCGCCACGAGCGAGGTCCAGTGCCAGACATCCATGACGATGATCGTGACCCAGGCCGCGAAGATATCCTGCGTGTAGTTGTAGCTTATCCCGAGCGCATCGAGCGTGTGGCCGAGAAGGCCGATATCGACGCGGCCGAAGATCTGCCAGATCGTGCCCACCACGTTCCACGGAATGAGCAGCGGCAGCGACATCATCACGAGGCAGAAGGACGACCAGAAGCCCGATTTCGGCATATTGAGCGCCACGAAGATGCCGAGCGGGATCTCGATGGCAAGGATGATGCCCGAGAACATGAGCTGGCGCTGCAGCGCGTCCCACATGCGTTCGTCCTCGAGCATCTCCTCGAACCATTCGAGCCCGGCCCAGAAGAACTGGTTGTTCCCGAAGGTGTCCTGCACCGAGTAGTTCACCACGGTCATCAGCGGGATCACCGCCGAGAAGGCGACGAGGACCAGCACCGGGAGGACGAGGAACCAGGCTTTCTGATTGACGGTCTTTTCCATCACGGGGCCTTTCGGGAAATCGTTTGAATGGCGACACGCGGAGCGTTGCGTGCCGGGGCTGCGCCGGGCCGGTGCTCTGGCGCTGACCGGGGTGAGGGATGCGCTTTATCCCGCCACGCCATTGCGTTTGAGGAGCGGTGCGCTGTCGGCATCATTGCGCCAGACCGTCCGGGACTGGTCCGGCGAAGGCCCGGCACCTTCGGTGCTGTTCGGGCCAGGCACTTTACTCGGCCCGGTCCAGCGCCGGCGCGGCTCGTCCTCCGGTCGAACGAAGCGCCGTCATCCTCGGGCGTGACCCGAGGATCTCCCGCCGCCCCGACGCGCGGATAATCAAGGAACGCCCACATCACGCCGCTGCCCCCTGCACGCGCCAATCGTTGGCATAGACGTTCACATGGGCCGGATCGAACACCACGCGGTTCATATCCGCGCCGACCACATCATCCTCGCCGGCGATGATGTTGATATCGCTGCCGAAGAACTCCGCCCGGATGATCTTGTGCCGGCCCACATCCTCGACCCGGCGCACCTTCACCGGCAGCCCCTCATCAGCTGAAAGCCGCACGAATTCGGGCCGCACACCCAGCTCGACCTTGCCCTCGAGCGGGCCGTAGCCTGCCCCCAGAGGCACTTCGGAGCCTTCCACATAGGCCGTGCGCCCCTCGACCTTCGCGGGGATCACGTTCATGCCCGGCGAGCCGATGAAATAGCCCACGAAGGTGTGCTCGGGCCGCTCGAACAGCTCGTCGGGCGTGCCGATCTGCACGACGCGCCCGTCATACATGACCACCACCTTGTCGGCGAAGGTCAGCGCCTCGGTCTGGTCGTGGGTGACGTAGATCATGGTGTGGCCGAACTCGTGATGCAGCTTCTTCAGCTGGGTTCGAAGCTCCCACTTCATATGCGGGTCGATCACCGTCAGCGGCTCGTCGAAGAGAAGCGCGTTCACGTCCTTGCGTACCATGCCGCGCCCGAGCGAGATCTTCTGCTTGGCATCGGCGGTCAGCCCGCGTGCCTTGCGGTCGAGCATGTCCTCCATGTCGATCATGCGCCCGATTTCCTGCACGCGCTCGGCGATATAGGCCTCGTCATTGCCGCGATTGCGCAGCGGGAAGGCGAGGTTGTCGCGCACCGTCATGGTGTCGTAGACCACCGGGAACTGGAAGACTTGGGCGATGTTGCGCTCGGCGGTCGCCTGATGCGTCACGTCGCGGTCGTTGAAGAGAATGCGCCCCTGGCTCGGCTGCAGAAGCCCCGAGATGATGTTGAGAAGCGTGGATTTGCCGCAGCCCGAGGAGCCCAGAAGCGCATAGGCGGCGCCGTCCTCCCAATCGTGATTGAGCTCCTTCAGCGCGAAATCGTCCTCGCTGCCGGGATTGGGCAGATAGGAATGGGCGAGGTTGTCGAGGGTGATCTTGGCCATGTCTCTCTCTCCTCAAGCCGCAAGCGCGTAGGCGGCGGGCGCGATCAGCGCGCCGTCCTCGCCGAAGACATAGACATGCCGGGGATCGAGATAGACCGACAGATCCGCCCCCAGCTCGAGATGGTGAATGCCGTGGATCAAGCCGACCCATCGTTGTCCCTGATGGTCGAGATGCACGAAGGTCTCCGATCCGGTCAGCTCGGTCACAACGAGCCGCGTGGTGAATTTCATCGCGTCTTCGGCATGTTTGCCGAGCTCCAGATGATTGGGCCGGAACCCGGCGGTGAACCGTCCGTCTGGCAACTCGGCGAGCTTGCCGCGGGCCGGGGCGCTTTGGCCGTCGCCGAACATCAGCTTCGATCCGGTCTTCGAGACCGGCAGGAAATTCATCGGCGGGTCCGAGAAGACCCGCGCGGTGGTGGCATCCACCGGCTGGCGATAGACATGGGGCGTTGGGCCGAACTGCGTCACCCGGCCCTCCCACAAGGTCGCGGTATTGCCCCCAAGAAGCAGCGCCTCCTCGGGCTCGGTCGTGGCATAGACGAAGATCGAGCCGGATTTCTCGAAGATCTTCGGGATCTCCACGCGCAATTCCTCGCGCAGCTTGTAATCGAGGTTCGCCAGCGGCTCATCGAGCAGAACGAGCCCTGCATTCTTCACCAGCGCCCGCGCAAGCGCGCAGCGCTGCTGCTGGCCGCCGGACAATTCCAGCGGCTTGCGGTCGAGCATCGGCGTCAGCTGCATCAATTCGGCGGTCTCGCGCACGCGGCGGTCGATCTCGGCGGCGTCCACGCCCATCAGCTTCATCGGCGAGGCGACGTTGTCGTAGACCGTCATCGAGGGGTAGTTGATGAATTGCTGGTAGACCATGGCGACCTTGCGGTCCTGCACGCGCTGGCCGGTCACGTCCTGCCCCTGCCAGAAGATCTGCCCCGTGGCCGGCACGTCGAGCCCCGCCATGAGCCGCATCAGCGAGGTCTTGCCCGACGAGGTCGGCCCCAGCAGGACGTTCATCGTGCCTTTTTCCAGCGTCAGATCGGTGGGGTAGATATGCGTCTGGCCCTCGACCGTCTTCGATACGCCTTTGAGTTCGAGCGTCATCGCCTGTGTCCTCTCATTCCGCCGCGCGCGCGTGACCGTGATGCGCTTGGGCCATGAAGGCGTCGAGCGCGGCAATATCCTGTTCCGTCATGCGAAGGCCGAGTTTGCTGCGCCGCCAGACGACGTCCTCCGCAGTCTGAGCGTATTCGCGCGCCATGAGCCAGCGAATTTCGGCTTCCGTGAGGTCCGCGCCGAAGCTTTTCCCAAGTGCTCCGGCGTCCTTGGCGTCGCCCAGGACCTCCGCGGCCTCGGTGCCGTAGGCGCGCACGAGACGGCGGGCCCAGCGATCGGTCAGGAACGGGTAGCGGGCCTTCAGCGCCTCGATCCGGGCGGTCACGCCATCCACCGGAAAGTCCCCGCCGGGCAGGGGCACGCCCGCGGTCCACGGGCCCTTGGCCACGGAAAGATGGGCGCCGATCTTCTCGAGCGCGGCCTCGGCCAGCCGGCGATAGGTGGTGATCTTGCCGCCGAAGACGTTGAGCATCGGCGCGCCGCCATCGGCATCGACCTTGAGCGTGTAGTCGCGGGTGGCCGCCGTCGCGCTGGAGGCCCCGTCGTCATAGAGCGGCCGGACGCCCGAATAGGTCCAGACGATGTCGTTCGGGGTGATCTCGCGCTTGAAATACTGGTTGGAGAAGTCGATCAGGTAGCGTTGCTCGGCTTCCGTCGCGACCGGCTTTTCGGCGGGATCGGCATGTTCGGCATCGGTGGTGCCGATCAGGGTGAAATCGGTCTCGTAGGGAATGGCGAATATAATCCGCCCGTCGGTGCCCTGGAAGAAGTAGCACTTGTCGTGATCGTAGAGCTTGCGGGTCACGATATGGCTGCCGCGCACCAGCCGCACGCCTTCGCGGGTGTTGAGCCGCACCTTGGTCTGGATGATGTCGCCGACCCAGGGCCCGCCCGCATTGACCAGCATCCGGGCGTGATGCACCCGCACGGGGCCGTTTTCGTTTTCTTGCGTTTTGATCTGCCACAGATCGTCCGCGCGCTCGGCGCTCAGAACCTTCGTGCGGGTCAGGATCTCGGCGCCGCGCGCTTCGGCGTCGCGGGCATTCAGCACGACGAGGCGCGAATCCTCTATCCAGCAATCGGAATATTCGAACGCCTGCTCGAAGCGATCCTCGAGCGGCGCGCCCTCGGGAACGCCCGTCAGATCGAGGGTCGACGTGCCCGGCAGGATCTTCCGCCCGCCGAGAGTGTCGTACATGAAAAGCCCCAGCCGAATGAGCCAGGCCGGGCGGCGCCCCTTCATCCAGGGCATCACCACCGACAGCAGTTTCGAGGTCGGCGTCTCACTCTCGAACCGCATATCCTTATGATAAGGAAGCACGAATCGCATCGGCCAGCTGATATGCGGCATCGCGCGCAACAGCGTCTCGCGCTCGATCAGCCCTTCGCGGACCAGCCGGAATTCGAAATATTCGAGGTAGCGCAGACCGCCATGGAACAGCTTCGTCGAGGCAGAGGAGGTGGCGGAGGCCAGATCGTTCATCTCGGCCAGCGTGACGGACAGACCCCGGCCAGCCGCATCCCGAGCGATGCCGCATCCGTTGATGCCGCCGCCGATGATGAACAAATCGCTGATATCCGTATCTGGCCGCTGGGCCATGCCGCTCCTCCCAAAACAACAGGCAGGAAGATCGTCGCAAACCGGCATGCGGCAATCAAGCTCTTTTTCGTTTATTTTCGCTTTTGCTGATTTTTCTTGATTTTGTCGGCAGCGTCCGAACAATCCTGACACGGGACGTAATGCCTCAATTCTGGTCAGGTGTCTCAAAAACAGGCGGAAAAGCGAATCGCTTCCGGGTCCGGGGCCCGGCGCGCCATCCACTCACCGCGCGGCAGATGCGTGCCAAGCGAACGAAAACGAAAGCCACGATGTCCCAGACATTCCGGCATAGCGAGATCATCGACATCGCCCGGCGCGACGGGCGCGTCACCGTCGAGGGGCTCGCCGCGCATTTCGGCGTGACGCTGCAGACCATCCGGCGCGACCTTTCGGATCTGGCCGAGGCGGGGCGGCTCGACCGGGTGCATGGCGGCGCCGTGCTGCCGTCGGGCATCACCAATATCGGCTACGAGGAGCGCCGCGCGCTCAATACCGATGCCAAGACGGCCATCGCCGCGGCCTGCGCCGCCGAGATCCCCGACAACATCTCGATCTTTCTCAATATCGGCACCTCGACCGAGGCCGTCGCCCATGCGCTGGGCCAGCATGCGAACCTGCTCGTCGTGACCAACAACATGAACGTGGCCAATATCCTCGCCGCGAACGAAGGCTGCGAAGTCGTGGTGACGGGCGGCAGACTGAGACGCTCCGATGGCGGGCTGGTGGGCAACCTCGCGGCCGAGACGATCCGCAAGTTCAAGTTCGACCTTGCGGTGATCGGCTGCTCGGCGCTGAGCGAAGAGGGCGATCTTCTGGACTTCGACATCGAGGAGGTGGGCGTCAGCCAGACCATCCTCGCGCAGACCCGGCGCACCTTCCTGGTGGCCGATCGGTCGAAATTCACCCGCTCCGCGCCCGCGCTGATCGCCACGCTGGCTGAGATCGACACCTTCTTCACCGACGCCGTTCTGCCCGATGCGCTGGCCCGAAGCTGCGCGGAGTGGGAGACCGGCGTCGTCGTGGCCCCGCCTGGCGGGGGCTTGCCCCAGCCCGGGTCCTGACTAGGCTGGTCGGGCAGGAGAAGGGGAGCGCCATGTCCGACACACATCTCGACCGGGTCTACGGGGCGCGCACGCGCGACGAGGCGCGCGCCGCCTATGACGATTGGGCGGAGCGTTACGAGCGCGATCTCTGCGCGATGGGCTACCGCTTGCCGGCGGCCTTCGCGGCGGTCTTCGCGGCTTATGTGCCGCGCGGTGCGGGGCCCATCCTAGACGCGGGCTGCGGCGGCGGCATCCAGTCCGAGCCGCTGGCGCTTCTGGGGTATGGTCCGCTGATCGGCATCGACCTTTCCGAAGGCATGCTGGCCGTGGCCGAGGGCAAGGGTCTCTACGCGGAGCTGCGCGCGATGGCGCTGGGCGGACGGCTCGATTTCCCGGACGATCATTTCGCCGCGACCTTCGCCTGCGGATGCATCTCGCCGGGCCACGCGCCGGCCTCGTCCTTCGACGATCTGATCCGGGTGACGCGTCCGGGAGGGCTCGTGCTATTCTCGCTGCGCGCCGATGCGGGGCAGGACCCGGACTTCCCCGGCGCGGTCGCGCGGCTGGAGTCGGCCGGGCTCTGGCGCGAGGTCTTCTCGACGGCCCCGTTCCAGTCGATGCCTTACGGCGAGCCCGAGATCACCCACCGCGTGCATGTCTACGAAGTGCTCTGAAGGGGCGTCTCAGGCGCCTGCGCGGCGTGGCGCCGCCTGACGGATATCGTCGGGGCAATCCTGCGCGACGAGCCTCTGTAGGCGGATGACGAGGCGCCGGAACGCACCGGCATCGCCCTCCACAGCGGCTTCCTCGATGGCGATGAGCGCATCGCGCAGCGCGACGTGCTCCAGCGCGGCGGCGGTGCCTGCGATCTTGTGGCAACGCGCATCGACGCCCGGGGTTGTGGGATCGGCCTGCGACAACCAATCGGCGAGGTCGGCCACTTCGGCAGAGAGCGCGGCGTGCAGCTTTGCGACCGTCGCCTCGGAAGGGCCCGAGGGGCGCGCGTGCTGCGGGGCGGGTGCGGGATCCGAGACGGCGGGATCGAGGATCGCGCCGGTGATCGCCGCATGCAGCGCGTCCCGGGTGAAGGGTTTCTCGAGAAAGCCCTGCAGGCCCGCCGCGGCGAAGCGCGCCTGGTTGCGCGCCAGCACGTTGGCCGAGAGCGCCAAGATCGGCGAGCCCGCCGACGGACCTTCCGAGGCATGGATGCGGCGCGCGGCCTCCAGGCCGTCCATGACCGGCATCGCGATATCCATCAGGATCAGGTCGAAGCGCCGTGCCATGGCCATGGCGACCCCGGCCTGTCCGTCGGCGACCGTCACCGGGCGATGCCCCAGCGTCTCCAGCATCTCGCGCACGAGGTCGCGGTTGATGTCGTTATCCTCGACCACGAGGATGTCGAGCGGCCCCGGCGCTGCGTTGGGGGCCACATCCCTGGCCTCCCGGGGCGCGCCGTCGGCGGGGGCCGCCGCGCGCGGCAGCGTCAGACGCAGCCAGAAGACGCTGCCCACGCCCGGCGTGCTTTCCGCGCCGATCTCGCCGCCGAGGCTTTCGGTCAGGCGCCGCGCGATGGCAAGGCCGAGCCCGGTGCCGCCGGTCTTGCGCCGGTAGCTCGTATCGACGGTGGTGAAATCGTCGAACACCGTCTCTAGCGCCGCCTCCTCGATGCCGATCCCGGTGTCGATCACCCGCATTTCCACCGCGACCTGCCCCGGATCGGGTGCCTCGGGCAGCGCCTCGGCCTCGATGGTGACCTGGCCCGCCTCGGTGAACTTGATCGCGTTGCCCACGAGATTGAGCAGGATCTGCTCGAGCGGCACGGGATCGACCGAGACCCAGCCGACCGGCGCGCCGATCCAGTGCCAGGAAAGCTGCGTGCCGCGCGCCAAGGCCGCGCTGCTCTGCCCGTCCACCACGTCCTGCAGAAGCTGGCCCAGATGCACCGGCTCGGCGGGGCGGGGGGATGGCTGCGCCTCGAGTCTTGTGAGGTCCATCACCGCATCCACCTGCCGCATCAGGATATCGCCCGAGATGGCCATGTTGCGGGAATAGCGCGTCTGATCCTCCGACATTTCTGTGGTCTGCATCAGGTTCAGATTGCCCAGAAGGCCGGTGAGCGGCGTGCGGATCTCGTGCGTCATCACGGCAAGGAAGTCGGACTTGGCCTTCTCGCCCGCAACCGCCTGGTCATGGGCCTCAACAAGCTCGCGCGCCGCCGCGACGCTTTCGGAGATATCGCTTACCGAGCAGATGAAGATGTCCTCGCCGCCCGCTTCGGCGCGGGCGAGTGCGATCTCGATGGGAAAGGCGGTGCCATCGGGGCGCAGGCCTTCCATGGTCAATTGCCCGCGTCCGGCGAGATCCTGCAGGCGCAGGGTGCCGCCAGCGTCGCCCTTTCCGGGCCCTTCGCGCAGGAAACGCGTAAAGCGCAGCGTTGTCACCTCGGCGGCGGAGCGGCCGAACATGGCCTCGGCAGCGGCGTTGAATTGCAGGATACGGCCATGACGGTCGGCGACGACGATGCCGTCATGGGTGGTGTCGAGAATGGTGTTGAGCCGGGTATTGGCCGCGCCCAGCAACCGGCTGCGCTCCTGCAGCCGGTCCGTGATCCGGCGCAGCAGCACCAGCATCAACGCCATCGCCAGGATGAGTGCGGTGGTCAGCAGCGCCACCCGGCTGAGCGTCAGCGCGATCCTGTCGCGCCGCGCCTCGGAATTGGCGGCGAACACGCTCAGGCCCGATATTGCAAGCGCGCGCACCGCCGTGCGCAATTCTTCGAGCTGCGGCGGCCAGTTCCGGATCTCCGCGCGCAACACCGTGTCGGGGCCGTCGATGAGCGGAACGGCGGTGTCCAGAAATCCGCGCAGCTCGGCCAGCGCCGCGGCGAAATCGGGCTGCGCGCGCAGCGACGCGAATTGCGCGCTGACCTCGAGCGTGGCCACGCGGCTGTAGAAAATGTCGAACTCGGTGCGCACCTGCTCCAGCTCGCGGGTGCGCCCAAGCGCCACCAGGTAGGATTCGCGGCGGAATTCCTGGAACTCGATTTCGGCCTGGGACAGCGTCCAGAGCATGTTGTCGGTCGAGGCCGAGCGCAGCAGGCGCAGATCGCGCACCACATCCTGCACCATCACCGCGATCAGCGGCAGACAGACTGCAGCCAGCAGGACGAGGCCCGCAATGCCGCGTTTCGCGAGGAATCTTGAAATATCGAGTGCCATACACGCCGCGTCGGAAAATCGCCCCGAGCATAGCCGAAAGGATCTGCGCGACCAGAAAATTCCATCCTGTTGGCAAGCGGTTGTGGGGCTGTGGTGCGCCGCGCCGGGCCGTTTGGCCGCCGTGCCCCGGGCGCCGCACCTGTCGTGACGTGACGCTATGACATCTACCAAGTCTTGCCTTGAAGGGGATAGTATTGCATCCCGAGCGCCTCATCGGGCGGTCGGTGCCCGAATGTCTGGAACACCGGAGCCCTCATGTGCGCGTGCTGATTGCCGATGACCACGACCTTTTGCGCGACACGCTCGTCGCCTATCTCGCGGGTGAAGAGGGCGTCGAGGCCGAACAGGCCGCCTCCTACGACGAGGTCCGCACACGGGTCACAGAGGGTCCGCGCTTCGATCTGATCCTGCTCGATTTCCGGATGCCGGGCATGAAGGGCCTCGCGAGCCTCGCCGAGGCGATGACGCTGAGCGGCGGCGGTCAGCGTGTCGCGCTGATGTCGGGCGAGGCGTCGCGCGCGGTGGCGGAAGAGGCGCTGGGCATGGGGGCTGCGGGGTTCATCCCGAAGACGCTTGGCGCGCAATCGCTGGTGCGGGCGATCAAGTTCATGGCGATGGGCGAGCAATACGCGCCGATCGACTTCCTGACCGCCGACGCGCCGGCGCCCGGCCATCCGCTGGCCGAGACGCTGACTCCGCGCGAGCGGGACGTGCTGAGAGGTGTCGTCGCCGGCAAGTCCAACAAGGAAATCGCCCGCGACCTCGCGATCTCGGAGCCGACGGTCAAGCTTCACATGAAGACGTTATTCCGCAAGCTCGACGTGCGCAACCGCACCCAGGCGGCGCTGCTCGCCCGCGAGGCGCAGATCGACTGAGGGTGCTTGGCCCCAGCAGCTCGTATTTCTGACTCCATGCTGATCGGGTGGCGTGCTTCAGCGGCGCCCGCCTGAGGAGGCTCGACGCCGCTTGCCCGGCCGCGCGGATCGCGTGTCAGGGCAGGACGTGGATGCGGTCCAATTGCCAGATGCTGCGGGCATAGATCACTTCCGACCGGAATTGCGTGCCCGAGTCGAAGGGATAGACCAGCCAGAGCGGCCCCTTCTGCCGTCGTGAAATCGGACTGCCGTCGATGGCGAAGGCCAGGATCGCCGCCTGCGAGGTCGGATCGTCGAGCGGGATCTCGATGGCGTAATCGTTGATCGCCGTGGCCCTTATCGTGCCTTGGTCGACGCCGAGCCGTGCCATCAGCGCCTGCAGCGGCACGCCGGTGAAGCTTTGCGTACCTTCGGTCCAGATCGTGGAGGTTTCGAAGGTCTCGGTGCCGACTGCCTGCAGCATGTCCAGATCGAAATGTGCCGCGTCTTCGGCGTTCGTCGTGTCAATTGCGCCGGTCACCGTCAGAAGGACGGGACCCTCGGGCACGGGCAGGTCGTTGGCCGCGACAGGGGCGGGATGCCAGAACGCGGCGAGACCGAGCGCGGCAATGCAGAGGATGAGGCGGGCTAAAGAATTCATGGTTAACCAATTTGAGTTTACTTCGGGAAGGGCAGTATGCGGCACCAGAAATGGCAGAAAACAAGCGCGTTAACATCGGCGCGAATGGATCGTGAACTATACTTTGGGATAGTCGGCGTGAAATGCGCGAATATGCGCCTGTTTAAGCGGATTCTTCATGGAAGCGGCGGCAAAGTGTCCAACCTTCGCCGCATTCCCGGGGCCTTTTGACGCCTGATTTTTGCGCAAAAGGGGCAGCGACATGCGAATACTGGCCGTCGACGACGACCCCGTTGTCCGGGACCTTCTCAAGATTTCGCTGAGCCGCGCGGGCTATTTCGACGCGGTCTTCGCCGAAAGCGGCGCGGCGGCTTTGGCCATGATGGCGGCGACCGAGCGTCCCTTCGACTGCTTCCTTCTCGACGTGAGCATGCCGAAGATGGACGGGATCGAG
This sequence comes from Roseivivax lentus, assembly GCF_900156805.1. GTDB lineage: Bacteria > Pseudomonadota > Alphaproteobacteria > Rhodobacterales > Rhodobacteraceae > Roseivivax > Roseivivax lentus. Next base: position 73,036 of record NZ_FTOQ01000007.1, read on the forward strand.
CTGTGCCGCCGCATCCGCGCGCTGCCGCGCTATGCCGAGACCCCGGTCATCATGATCACCCGCCTCGACAAGAGCAAATACATCACCAAGGCCTTCGATGCGGGCGCCACCGATTACATCGTGAAACCCTTCGAGCAGGCCGAGATCGGCATCCGCGTTGATCTCGCACGGCGCCGGATGACCAGCCAGGCCGCCCCGGCCGCACCCGCGGGCACGGCACCGGCCAAGGATCTGCCCGCCGCGCTGTCCGACGCCTTCACCCTGCGCAAGGTGCCGGGGGCCGTCAGCTACGAGGACATGGAAAAGACGCTGCTGGGCCTGCCCAGCTTCTCGCGGTTCCGCATCTGCGTGCTCAAGATCGTCAATATCGAGGAGCTGCACGCGGAATGTCCGCTGCCGGTCTTCCGCCAGAACGTCCAGACGGTCGCGCAGATCCTGGCCGAGCTGCTCTGGGACGAGGACATGCAGATGACCTATATGGGCGGCGGCGCCATCGCCTTCGTGCTGCGCGGACCGAGCGCCGTGGATTGCCAGGCGCTGGCGGTCACGCTCAATGACTGGCTGGCGGATGCCATGTCGCCCGACGGGATCGAGCCCGTGGTCGCCGTCGCCAGCGACGGCCCGGCCCGCTACATCCCGAAGCTCGACCGCATCGCCTGCCTGACCTTCGCGCGCGAACTGGCCGACGACCTGGCCAGCGAGATCATCCTCAATGCCGGCATGCGCGCCCGGCACGTCCTGCCGCGCGTCGCCTCGAACTGAGCGTCCCGGCCTTTGGGCCCGGGGCATCCGGCCGCGCGTGATGCCCGGCCCGCTCTGCCGCAATTGGCCTGGTCTGAAGACGATTCGCCGGAACCGACGCGCGGCTCTGTTGACGCTTTGCCATCGGTGCTCGGGCGGGGTCTCCATTGATCCCGGGGCAGCGACAATGACACCCGCGAAACGGCTGAATTAAGGCAAATTATTGCAAAATTGTGGCGGTTTCCGACACTGGCTTCTCTCGGCTCCACCTGCGTTGGCGCGCAGGAACGGTGCCCGGGTCCACGGATCAATAAGGGGAATCAGGGGATGTCACTGAACAGCGGGACCGGTGCAACGGGCCATGACAGCGCCAGCACGACGCAATCCTATCACAACGGCGGGGTGGAGGGAGACTCCTTCGCCTCCTGGTACGACGAGAACCTGTCGCAGGACATGAGCGCGATGGGCGGCACGCCGTCCTCCACGCTCGATCTGTCGCAGGTGGGGACCGTCAAGATCATCAACGTGACCACCAATGCCGATGGCAGCCAGAACGGCTCCGTCGAATTCGTGGGACCGGACGGCACGCCCGTCGCATGGGGGCATTTCTCGGATGTGGACCAGATCATCCTGCCCGACCCGGCCGTGGCGCAGGGCGTCGAGATCGCCAGCCTGAACGTCATCGGAGAACACGGGCCGGGCCTGCCGGTGAAAGTGTCGCTCGATCCCTACCTGGGCGAGACCACGGATCCCGAGCCGGTGCCTTCCGGCTCCGGCGAGATGATGGGCTCCGGCTCCGGCGGCACCAAGGGTAGCGGCTCGGGTGGCACGCAGGGCTCTGGCTCCGGTGGCACCAAGGGGTCCGGTTCGGGTGGCACGCAGGGCTCTGGCTCCGGTGGCACCAAGGGTAGCGGCTCGGGCGGTACGCAGGGCTCCGGCTCCGGTGGCACGAAGGGCAGCGGTTCGGGTGGGACGCAGGGCTCCGGTTCGGGCGGCACGCAGGGCTCGGGCTCGGGCGGCACGCAGGGCTCCGGTTCCGGCGGCACCAAGGGTTCCGGCTCGGGCGGTACGCAGGGCTCCGGCTCGGGTGGCACGAAGGGCTCTGGCTCCGGCGGCACCAAGGGTTCCGGCTCGGGCGGTACGCAGGGCTCCGGCTCGGGTGGCACGCAGGGGTCCGGTTCCGGCGGCACCAAGGGTAGCGGCTCGGGTGGCACGCAGGGCTCTGGCTCCGGTGGCACCAAGGGGTCCGGCTCGGGTGGCACGCAGGGCTCTGGCTCCGGTGGCACCAAGGGCTCTGGCTCCGGTGGCACGAAGGGCTCTGGCTCCGGCGGCACCAAGGGTTCCGGCTCGGGCGGTACGCAGGGCTCCGGCTCGGGTGGCACGCAGGGGTCCGGTTCCGGCGGCACCAAGGGTAGCGGCTCGGGTGGCACGCAGGGCTCTGGCTCCGGTGGCACCAAGGGCTCCGGCTCGGGTGGCACGCAGGGCTCTGGCTCCGGCGGCACGAAGGGCTCGGGCTCGGGCGGCACGCAGGGCTCCGGTTCCGGCGGCACCAAGGGCTCCGGCTCCGGCGGCACGAAGGGCTCCGGCTCGGGTGGCACCAAGGGTTCCGGCTCGGGCGGGACGCAGGGCTCCGGCTCGGGTGGCACGAAGGGCTCCGGCTCCGGCTCGGGCGGCACGCAGGGCTCCGGCTCCGGCGGCACCAAGGGCAGCGGTTCGGGTGGCACGCAGGGTTCCGGCTCGGGCGGCACTTCCGGATCGACGAGCACGACGCTCGCGGGTGGCCTGCCGGCCTTCCACGCCTATGCCGAGGATGGCGACGATTATATCAGCCTCATGAACCAGGACATCTATGCCAGCGGTGGCGGGTCCGGCGGGGCGACACATTCGGGATCGACCGCGGAGGAGTGCGACATCTTCTGAACGTGAACCGAAAACGCCGGGTCACACCGGCTGGGGCTGGGCCTGTCAGGGGTCCGGCCCCGCATCATCGCTGGGGGGCGGGCCTTCGGGCCGAAATGACGGAGAGACGACCATGTCCGACACATCGCGCAAAGCGCGCCGCGCCCGCATCCTGCGCTCGGCCGAACGGCAATTCGGCGAGCCGGTCCGCGACATCGAATATCCCGGCGGCGAAGGCCGCTCGAGCTGCCGGCTGATCTTCGCCGAGCGCAGCGTCATCGCCACTCTGCGCCCGAATTTCCGCCGCGCACATCTGGAGGCCTTCGTGCTGAAGGCGCTGTCGCGCCACAGCGCCGATGCGCCGGCCTGCCTCGGCGTCGACGGCGAGATCATCTACCAGTCCGACGTGGGCGGACGCCGCCTCAACATGGAGATCGCCAAGGTAGGCGGGGCCCGCCGTCGCGCCCTTGCGGAGGAGGCTGTCGCTGCGATCTTCCGCATCCAGCGCGCCGGTGCGACCGCCGGGCTGAACACCGCGCTGCCGCATCTCGGTGTCAACGCGGCCTGGATCGACAACCTCGCGCGCGCCCGCGCCGCGCTCGAACCCTATTCGGCGGGCCGGTCCGCATCGGTCGATCACGCGCAGCTCTGCGCTGCGGTGCAGGTGCCCGCGCGGCAATTCGTGAAATGGGATTGCCGGTCGGGCAATGCGGCCATCGGCGCGGATGACCGCCTGCGCTGGTTCGATTTCGAATATGCCGGGGTTCGCCACGGCGCCGAGGATTTCGCCTGGCTGATCGGCGACGAGGCCTGGCCGGTGCCGCCGCAGGTCATGGAGGAGATCGTGCGCGACGGGCTGATCGCCCTGCCGGAGGCGGAGCGCCGGGACTGGCTCGATTACCTCGCGGTCTACACGACGCTGCATTGCATCCAGCGCTTCAAGCTGATCGTGAAGGAGGCCAAGAAGCGCGGCTGGCTGTCCAAGACCCGGGTGCGGCGCTTCGACGACGCGGGCGTGCATCCGGAATTCGCCGCGCATCTCTGCAGCGTGGGCGCCTATTTCGGCGATCGCGTGGCGCTGACTCGGCCCATCGCGCAGGATTTCGAGGAGGCACGCCGCGTCTTCGAACAGATGATCCGACAGGCGGCGTGAGGCCGGCGATGCACATGGACCCGACACCGATCACCGCGGCCGCACCCTCCGATCCGTTCGAGGTGGAAGTCGTCCATACCGAGGCGGGCCTCAAGGCGCTCAAGGCCGCGTGGGACGATCTTTGCCTGCGCGATCCCGACGCGCATATCTTTTTGTCTTGGGCCTGGACCCGCGCGTCCTTCCATGCGGCGGGGCAGGGCTGGAGCGTGCTCGTCGTGCGCCGGGCCGGGGACGGCGGTTGCGTCGCCATCCTGCCGCTGAGCCAGCGGACCCGCTGGAGCGAGAGCGCCGGCATGGTCCAGACCGAGCTGAAGGCGGGCGGGCGCGGGCTTCTGAGCCCCTTCACCGGATTTCTGTGCGACCCCGCCGAGGAAGCCCCGGCCATCGCCGCGCTGGCGCGGTCGCTGGCGGCCATGCCCTGGGCGCGGCTGTCGCTGCTCTATGCGGCACCCGCGGCGCGGATGGATGCGCTGGCGGCGGCGCTCGAGGCCGAGGGTCTGGAGACCGCGCAGAAGCGCTACGTCGATCGCGTCACCAAGGCCGACAAGCTGACCACGCCGGTCTTCTCGCTGCCCGCGAGTTTCGGCGCGGTCTTGGATACGCTGATCCCCGGCGACCTCGCGCGGGCCTACAGCGCCTGGCGCGACAAGCGCGGCGCGCCCGAGGCCCGGCTGACGCTGGTCAAACCGGCCTCCATCGAGGCGGCGCTCACCGTGCTCGAGGCGCTTGCCGCGCGTCTCGGACCGGAGGAGGCCGACCGCATCGCCCGCGCCGCGCCGCTCTTGCGGGCCGCGGCCGCGCAGGACCTGCTGTTTCTTCCGATCCTGTGGAAGGGCAAGATGCCGGTGGCCGCAGCGGCCCATGTCTTCGACGCGGATTTCGGCGACATGATCCGGCTTTTCGCGCTCGCGCCCGAGGATGCGGCGGGGCAGGAGGCGCTGCATTTCCTGACGCTCTACGCGCTGGAATGGACCTTCGCCAATGACGGGATCGATTTCCATTTCGGGCGGGATGCGGATTCGTCCGCTGCCCTGTTGCCGACGCGCGGGGTGGAGAGCCGCTATTTGAGCGTCCGCCGCCCGGGCGCCACGCCCGAGACGGGTTTCGATCCGCGCGCGCTGGGCGATGCGCTCGGGCTGATGCGGCGCTTCATCGAGGCGGGCGAGACCGCGAAGGCGCTGGCGCTTTGTACCCAGATCGAGGAAGTCGTGCAGGGCTGAGGCTGCGAGGGCAGCTGAGCTTTGCAAAAACACCCGTATGACGGACAGAAGAAAGCCCCGGCATCGCGAAGCATGCCGGGGCTTTGATGGTCGGGCAGGTCAAGCCGCCAGCTGTTCCGCCGCCGCCCGCTTGAAGGTGCCGCCCGGCTTGTAGCGCGCCGCGACCCGGCCTTCTTCCAGCGTGAAGAGGTGCAGCCAGCCATTGTCGAACAGCGCCCGCACCCCGTCATGCCGGTCGAGCACGTCGAGGATCGCGGCCTCGGGGGCCTCGATCATCACCGACAGACGCAGCGGTTCATGCGCGAAGGCATCGCCGTCATGGATCGCCTGCCAGGGCAGGCCGGTGCGCAGCCGCCCGCCATTGCCCTGCACCACGCCGATGCCGCCGGTGACGTTGTGGATCAGCTTGTTGCCGCCGCCGAAGGCCTCGGGCGCGACCGCGGAGCCGTAATATTGCAGGCTGATCCAGCTGGCCACGACCACGGGCGCGGTCAGGATCAGCTCCAGCGTGCCGAAGCCCTCATCGGCCTGCCAGTCGTAATTGTGCAGGAAGGCCCGCCCGCCGAGGTCGATGCCCTCGGTCGCGGCGCGCGGCGCAGCGATGAAGGCGGCACAGCCCGCGAGACCCCATTCGGGCCGGATCTCGGCCCAGTTCACCGCGCGGCGGGCGATGTCGTGGGCCTTCGCGCCCGGCAGCCGCGCCGCGCGTTCGGCCCGGGTCTGCGCGCCCGCGGCCTCGAGCGCTGCGCGCGCCTTTGCGAGATCGTCCGCGTGATCCGGCGTCGCCTCTTCGGTGAAGAGGGTGACCGCATCGGTGGTGGTCTCGTGCAGGCCCGCGACAAAGAGCGTGTCTTCCGGCAGCTCGATGCCCTGGGCGGGCAGGCCCGCGCGGGTTTCGGGATCGTTCAGCAACTGCGCCAGAAGCCGCGCCGAGACCTCGCCGGTCTGCCCGCCGCAGGCGCCGCAATGATAGGCGCTGGCATGGGGGTTGTTGGTGACCTCAGCGCCGTGGCCCAGCAGCAGCACCAGCCGGGCATGGTTGTGCGTGAAGCTCATCGCCCGCAGCACTTTCGCGGCGGTCGCGGCCTTCTCCTCGGCGGAGAATTGCGTGGTGAAGCGCGGCGCGGGGTTCGCCGCGGCCTTGCCACCGCGTCCCAGCGCGTCCTTGACCAGCTTGGCGCCATAGAACGGTCCCGCCGCCTCCACGAAGGCGAAGGAGGACACGGCGGCCTGCCGGAATCGGCCCCAGGCCCGCGCGGCCCGCGCCGAGATGCGGGCGTCCTGTTCGGCCTCGGGGGGGCGGTGGCTCGTGGCCTCCACGCCGGCCTGCAGCAGCACCGGCAGATGCGCCTCGTCGAGGTCGGAGCCATGCGCGCGGTGCGACACCGGCAGGCCGAAGAAGCCCGCGAAGCCGATGGTCTCGATATCCGGGCCGGTGCCTTCGAGCGCGCGGCGGAACACCTCGGACCGCACGTCGATGCAGAAGGCCGCCTGCAGGGCGGGCCTGGTGCCGCGCGGCGTGCCGCCCATGAGCTTCATCTCGAGCTGGCGCTGATGCGCCCGCTCGGCGGCGTCCTGCAGGATCGCGTCGGCGACTTCGTCCGGCGTGGGCGTGATCGGGGCGGCATGGGCCGCCAGCGTCGCCTCCCAACGGGGGGCGATCTCCGGCACATGGGCCGACAGCGCCTCTTCCCAGATCAGCCGGATCGCCAGGAGGTCGGTCAGCGCGGTGTCGCTGCCGCCCGCAAGCTCGGCCTGCCAGAGCTGCCAGCGCGCGTGATGCGCCCAGCCGCCCAGATCGACCAGCAGCCGGTGGAAGACCGTCTCAGCGGCGTCTTCGGTGATGCCGAGCGTCTCGCAGGCGCGCAGGATGGCGCGTTCGGGCGTGTCGGGGGCGTCGGCCACATGCGCGCAGAACCCCGTGAGACCCGCGATCTCGGGGGTGAGGTCGTTCGTCGCCCAGTCGCGCCAGGCGGCGAAGGCCGACCGGCCCGGCGCCGGGGTCCAGAGCGCCTGACCCTGGTCGAAATGCCCGCCCGCCCAGAGGCCCGTGGCGCGCAGGATGAGCGCGGGCCAGTCGGTGCCCTGCGCCTCGGCGGCCAGCTCGGCCACGGTCGGAAGCGCCTTCGGGGCCGGGTGCGGCCGCTTCATCCGGGCCTTGAGCGCGGCGAGGTCGACGGGCTTCAGCGGATCGTCGCTCTCGAACAGGGCGGCGGCGAGGTCGTCGTCGCTGATCGCGCCCTTGGCGATCTCGGCGGCGTAGTCGTCGCGGCTCCGGGTCAGGCGCACGCCGGCCACCCGGGCCAGCCGGGCCGCGGCCATGGCCAAGGGCTCGCCGGTCTGGCCGAGGAAGGGATTGACCGCGACATTGGCCGAGAGGGGAAAGGCCGGCGGGATGGCGCGGCCCGCCCGCTCGGCGGCCTTGAGAAGACCCGACACCCGGGCCGGGGCGATGGTGCTGTGCTTGAGAAACATTGGGGTCGCTCCGTCTTGAGGGATCAATTAGATTTCGCGGTCCGGAAGCCACCGATCAGGCGGTCCAGCACGGCATTGAGGTAAAGCCCGTTGGCGAGATGCACGCGCAACCCCGCCGTCGCCGGGTGATGGGCCCAGAGCGGGAAGAGCGACTGCGCCAGCGCGATGAGGCCGAAGGAGAAGAGCGCAAGCACGATGAGCGCCCATTCCAGCGGTCCCGGCGCTTGCGGGGCGGGCAGATGCGCGCCCCAGAGCATGTGGGCGCCCTGCTGGAAGGTGAAATAGGCCAGTGCCGCGCCGAGCGAGGCCAGCGCCGTGCGCTGCGTCAGCGCCTTCGGCGCCTTGTCGGCCAGGCCCTGCGCCACCAGGTAGGCGACCCCGAAGATCAGCATCGCGCCGAGTGCCAGCGCCTGTGCCGATTTGGGGGCGACGAAGGCCATGAAGCCCGCGGCCACCACCCCGTAAAGCACGAGCGCCAGGACGAAGGCGCGCGCCACGGCGCCCAGATCGGGCGCGGCCACCGGGCCGGGGCGGCGCGCATCGGTCACGGCTTTGACCGCGTTGCCCGATCCGAGGAAGGCATGCGCCTTGTAGAGCGAATGGGCCACGATATGCAGCAGCGCCAGCGTCCAGAGCCCGAGGCCGCATTGCAGCAGCATGAAGCCCATCTGGCTGATCGTCGACCAGGCAAGACCGGTCTTCACCGCGCTCTGGGTCAGCATCACCGCCGCGCCGAAAAGCGCGGTCAGCCCGCCGAGGATCACGAGAGCGGCCATCGCACCGGGGCTTTCGCGCATCGGCTCGGCCATCCGGATCAGCAGGAAGCCGCCCGAGTTGATGATGCCCGCATGCAGCAGCGCAGACACCGGGGTCGGCGCCTCCATCACCTCGGTCAGCCAGCCATGCAGCGGGAAGGCCGCGGTCTTCAGCGCCGCGGTCAGCACCAAGAGCGCCACCGCGACATGCGCCGTGGCGGGCAGGCCGGTCTGGGCCGCGGCGGCGCTGATCGCCGCGAGATCGGTGGTGCCGTATGCGATCCAGAAGAGCAGGCCCGCGACGATCAGGCTTGCATCGCCGAAGCCCCAGACGAGGCTGAATTTCGCCGCCGCGCGCCGGGCTTCGGGGCGGTCGGGATAAAAGAGCAGGAGCGCCCGGAGGCCCGCGCCGATGGCGAGGAAGGCCGCGATCAGCACGATGAAGGAGCCCGATTGCACGAGCACCAGAACCGCCGCCAGCGTCGCCAGCATCAGCCCGTGAAAGGCGCCCTCGCGCGGCTCGCCGTCGAGATAGCTGCGCGAATAGCGCAGGACGATCCAGCCGACGAAGCCCACGAGCACCGCCATGGTCGCGCTCAGCGCATCGAGCCGAAGCGCCAGCAGGCCGAGCCCGCCGCCGATGCTGGCCGTCGCGGGGCCCTGCATCAGAAGCTGGACCAGCCCGAGAAGGGTCAGGCCAAGCGCCGCCAGCGCCGCGGCCTCCGCCCAGCGGGTCAGCGCACCCGGACGTGCACCCGGGGTCAGGGACGCGCGGGCAGCCACGGCCAGAAGCACCAGCGGGGCGAGGAACGAGAGCGGTAGAAGCGATGACATGGCATGTCTCCGATCAGATCTGCGGTTGAGCGAGCAGATAGCGCGGCCGCGTATTCAAGAAAAATACTTATATTGAGAGATATCGTTCTGTTTGATAGAAGGGTCGCATGTTGAACCTGCATCACCTGCGCCTCTTCCGCGCCGTGGCCCGCGATGGCACCCTGACCGGCGCGGCGCGCGGGCTGAACCTGTCGCAATCGGCGGTCTCCACCCAGATCAAGACGCTGGAGGCGGCGCTGGGCCACGCGCTGTTCGAACGACGGGGCCGGGGCCTCGTGCTGACCGAGGCGGGGCGCATCGCGCTCGATCATGCGGAGGCGATTTTCCGCACCGCCGATGACCTGACCGCGACCCTGCGCGAGACCCGGGCGGCGCGGCGGCCGCTGCGCGTCGGCGCGCTGGCCACGCTGTCGCGCAACTTCCAGATCGAGTTCCTGCGCCCGCTGATCCAGCGCCCGGACGTGGAGGTGATCCTGCGTTCGGGGCCGCAATCGGCGCTGCTGTCGGGGCTCGAGGCGCTGTCGCTCGACGTGGTGCTGACCAACCTGGCCCCGGCGCGGGACGCGGCCAGCGCCTATCTGGTGCAAAGGCTCGACGCCCAGCCGGTCAGCCTGATCGGCACGCCCGCGCGTCTGGCCCATGCGCCCGACACGCTGGAGCGGATGCTCGCCACCATGCCGCTGATCCTGCCCACGCCCGAGACGGCCTTGCGCGCGGCCTTCGATGCGCTGATCGCGCGGCTGGGGATCGCGCCGCAGATCGCGGCGGAGGCCGACGACATGGCGATGCTGCGCCTTCTCGCGCGCGAGGATGCGGGTCTCGCGGTGATCCCGCCCATCGTCGTGCGCGACGAGCTCGGATCGGGCCTTCTGGCCGAAGCGATGCGCCTCAGCGACATGGAAGAGACGTTCTACGCGGTGACGCTGCAGCGCCGCTTCCCCAACCCGCTGGTGGCCGAGCTTCTGGGCGCGGCCCCTCAGCCTTCGAGGGGAAGTCCCACGTAGTTTTCCGCGATGGCGCGCGAGGCGGCCTCGGAACTCGCGAGATAGTCGAATTCCGCGCGCTGCATCCGCGCCTCGAAGGGGCTGTGATCGGGGAAGTGGTGCATCAGCATGGACAGCTGCCACGAGAAGCGCTCGACCTTCCAGACCCGGCGCAGCACCGTCTCGGAATAGGCCTCGAGATGGGTGTCGGTGCCATCGCGGTAATGCGCGATCAGCGCGCGGGACAAGAGCCGGATATCGGCGACGGCAAGGTTCAGCCCCTTGGCCCCGGTGGGCGGCACGATATGCGCCGCATCGCCCGCGAGAAACAGGGTCCCGTAGCGCATGGGCTCGGCCACGAAGGAGCGCAGCGGCGCGATGCTTTTCTCGAAGGAGGGGCCGGTCTGCAGATGCGCGGCGGTCTCGTCCCCCAGCCGCAGGCGCAACTCGTCCCAGAAGCGGTCGTCGGACCAGTTGTCGACATGGTCGTCCAGCGAGCATTGCAGGTAGTAGCGGCTGCGCGTCCCGGACCGCATCGAGGCCAGCGCGAAGCCGCGCGCGTGATTGGCGTAGATCAATTCGTGATGCACGGGCGGTTTCTCGACCAGGATGCCGAGCCAGCCGAAGGGATAGACCCGCTCGAAGGTCTTCAGGACATCCGGCGGGATCGCCTGCCGCGAGGCGCCGCGAAAGCCGTCGCAGCCCGCCACGTAATCGCAGCGGATCTCGATCTCCTCGCCGTTTTGGACGCAAAGCACGCCGGGCTTGGCGGTCTTCAGATCGACCGGACGGACGTCGGAGACGTTGAACAGGAAGTCCTGCCCGTCGGCCATGCGCGCCTCGAACAGGTCCCGGGTCACCTCGGTCTGCCCGTAGACCGTGACCCGGCGGCCCGTCAGCCCTTTCAGGTCGATCCGGTGCCGGTCGCCGTCGAAGGCCAGATCGAAGCCGTCATGGGGCAGCCCCTCGGCATGGAGCCGCGCGGAGACACCCGCCTCTTCCAGCGCATCGACCGTGCCCTGTTCCAGCACGCCCGCGCGGATCCGCCCCTCGATATAGGCGCGGTCGCGCCGGTCGAGCACGATGGAGGCGATGCCCGCCTGCGCCAGAAGCTGCGACAGCAACAGCCCGCTCGGGCCGGAGCCGATGATGCAGACGGAGGTGGTGAGACGACGTGCCATGCGCGCGGTCCTCGTTGCGGGACGAAAGGAAGGGCAGGGACACGCGCCGCGCATCGCCTGTCGGTGCGGGTGGCCGCCCGCAAAGATCGGCGCCCGGACCGATCGCGCTTCAGTATACAGCCAGCGCGCTGCGCCACCATGGACGCATCCACCAAAATATTGCACTTTACGATCCGAGTATCGCCTTTTTGCCCCGAATGGCGCCGCGAATCCGGAGTTTTCATGCCAAGCCGCATTCCCACATTCGAGCTTTACGGCGAGTTGCTTTCGGGCGAAATCACCGAGCCCTTGCACCACGAAACCATCCGGGAACGCAGCGATCCACTGGGCTGGACCATCCGGATGCACCGCCATGCGCGGCTTGCGCAGATCTTCCTCTTCCGCACCCCCGGGGTCGAGATCGCCGCGGACGAGATCGCCTTCCGGACCACCGGACCCACGCTGCTGATGATGCCGCCGGGGGCCGCCCACGGTTTCCGCTTTCCCGTAGGCACTGAGGGCGATGTGGTCAGCCTCGCCATGGCAGCGCTCGATCCCGACACCCGCGCGCGGTTCGACCGGCTGACCCAGGGCGGCGCGGTGATCCTGCTGCCGGACACGGCACGCCATTTCGACCGGATCACCGAGCTTCTGGGCCAGGTCCGCGCGGTCTTCGGGGCGATCACCGCCGAACGTGGCCCGCTTCTGGCCGCGCTTGCCCGGCTCATCGTGCTTTATGCGGGCGCCGAGCCTGCGCCCGTGACAGGGCGCGCCGCATCGGCGCCGCGCACCGAGCAGACCCGCCACGAGGCCCAGGCGCAGGCCTTCTGCGCCGCGGTCGAGGAGGGCTTCGCCGAGGATCGGGGCGTGGACGAGTATGCCCGCGCGCTGGGCATCTCGGCGCCGCATCTGACGCGGCTCTGCCGCCGCATCCTGGGCGCGCCGCCCAAGGCCATCATCCGCCAGCGCCGCATGGTCGAGGCGCGCCGTCTGCTGCAATTCACCCGCCACGCCATCGCCGATATCGCGCTGCGGTCGGGCTTTCACGATACCGGCTATTTCAGCCGCGCCTTCAAGGCCGAGACCGGCATGACGCCGTCCGAGTTCCGCCAGCGCCATGGGGCATGAACGCGCCGCCTGCGGATTCTGCCCGGTTTCGCGCCATTCCGCCGCTGCTTTCCGCGCCATCTGCCGCCCTTCGCGGCGTTCCTTGCGCAAAGCGCCGTCTTCTCACGCTGCAGTGCAGAAAATTTTAGATATTTCCGTCGGGTCAGGCTACGCTATCTCCCGAAGGAGCGCTGCACTTGCACGCGGTCCACGCGCGAAGGAGGGTCCGATGGATACCTATTGCGAGAACACCATGGAATTCGCCGATTTCATGTTCGAGCGCCAGAAAGTGGTCTGCTACGGGCTCAAGAACAACATGGGCGGAACGACGACGATCCTGAACTTTCCATCCCGCGCGCTGGCCGATGAATTCGTCAGCGCCTTCCTGCGGGGTCGCGCCTTCGACATCGTGCGCAACGATGCCCAGGTGATCTGCCTTGCGGATTACGACCGGGTGATGCGCCGCTCCGATGACGACCCGCGGGTGCGGTTTCTGAATTACAACCGCGATTTCATGATGGGCACGCTCGCTCACGTGGTGTGAGCCTGCGCGCTCGGTCCTTGGCGCGCCGCGCCTTGCATGTCGGCCCGGCCGCTGGGCAAGCCTGCCATCTTGCGGACGCCCCTGATTTTGGTACGCCAGATACCTGAGCGCGTGCCCGGGAAGCTCGCCGCGACCGGGTAGGGCATTTGCACTTCGTCATCAGGCCGCGTGCCGGTCGCGACTTCTGCGCGTGCCGGGCAAGCGGCACCGTGGCGCCGGTCCTTCGCGGGCGACTGCAAGAAATCCGACCGGATGCACAAAAAACGTTCACTCCCCGTGCAGGGATCGGATATCCCCTGTGGAAGCGGTGCATGGGGCTGGTTTTCGCCTGCGCGCCGCAGGACAAAAAACGCTCCAACAGGGGAAAACCGATATGCTGAAACACCTCGTTCTTGCCGGGAGCGTCGCCGTCACGGGCGCTGCCGCCTCGGCGCAAACCGAAATGCCCTTTGCGCTCGACTGGAAATTCGAGGGCCCCGCCGCGCCCTACACACATGCGGTCGATGCGGGCCTCTTCGAGGCGCAGGGCCTCACCGTCACGATCACCGAAGGGGCGGGCTCGCTCGACGCCATCCCGAAGGTCGCCACCGGCGCCTTCCCGGTGGGCTTTGCGGACATCAATTCGGTCATGCGCTTTCTCGACCAGAACCCGGGCGCGCCGGTGATGCCGGTGATGATGGTCTACGACAAGCCGCCCTTCGCGGTGGTGGGCCGGATCAGCCAGGGCGTGTCCGAGCCCTCCGATCTCGAGGGCCGGACCCTCGGCGCGCCGCCGCCCGATGGCGCCTGGGCGCAATTCCCGATCTTTGCTGCCGAGAACGATCTCGACATGGACGCGATCACCGTGGAGCCCGTGGGCTTCCCGACGCGCGAGCCGATGCTGGCGCAGGGCGAGGTGGATGCCGTGACCGGCTTCTCCTTCTCCTCGACGCTGAACCTGATCCGGCTGGGCGTGCCCGAAGACGACATCTCTGTCATCCTGATGGCCGATTACGGCGTCGATCTCTACGGCAACGCGATCATCGTCAACACCGACTTCGCCGAGGCCAATCCCGAGGCGGTGACCGGCTTCCTGACGGCCATCGCGCAGGGCTGGCAGGCCGCCATCGACGATCCCGACGCCGCCATCGACGCGCTGCTGAAGCGCAACCCGGCCGCCGATGCGGATCTCGAAAAGCGCCGTCTGCAACTGGCCATCGATGCCAACGTGATGACCGAATACGTGGGCGAGAACGGCATGGGCAACATCGATCCCGAGCGCTTCGCCGCGGCCATCGAGCAGACCAAGACCGTCTACGAGTTCCAGAACGAACCCGACGCGGCCAAGTTTTTCGATGACAGCTACCTGCCCGAGGGCGACGTGCTGATGCTGAAGTGACGGGCCGGGCGCCGGGCCTTTCATGGTCCGGCGCCTGCCGATACGGCGGGACAGATGGATAACCTCATAGAAATCAGGGGCGTGCGGCACGCCTACAAGACCAAGTCCGGGCCGCTTCCGGTGCTGGACGGCCTCGACATCACCGTGCCCGAGGGCGAGTTCTGCGCCGTGGTGGGCCCGTCGGGCTGCGGCAAGTCCACGCTGACGCGGCTTGTCGCGGGGCTGATGAAGCCCGATGCGGGCGAGGTCTGGCTGCACGGGCAGAAGGTCACCAGCCCGCGCAAGACCGTGGGCATGGCGTTCCAGAATCCCGTCCTGCTGGAATGGCGCACGATCCTCGACAACGTGATCCTGCCGCTCGAGATCGTGGCGCCGTCGATGCCGCGCCGCGACCGGGTGGCCCGCGCCGAGGCGCTGCTGGAGATGGTGGGCCTTGCGGGCTTCGAGGCCAAACGCCCGTCCGAATTGTCCGGCGGGATGCGCCAGCGCGCTTCGCTGTGCCGGGCCATCGTGCACAAGCCGGACGTGCTGATCATGGACGAGCCCTTCGGCGCGCTCGACAATTTCACCCGCGAGGACCTGTGGCAGACGATGCACGATCTGCGCGCCAAGGAACCCTTCACCGCCGTGCTGATCACCCATGATCTGCGCGAGTCGGTCTTTCTCGGCGATCAGGTGGTGGTGCTGTCGGGGCGCCCGGCGCGGACGCAATTCATCCTCAACGTCGACCTGACGCAGGACCGCGATATCGACGTGCTCTATACCCAGAAGGCCGCCGATATGCTGCATACGCTGCGCGACCAGATCAAGATCGCCCAGGGCCGCGATCCGGAGGCCGCCTGATGGACAGCCTGCGCAAGATCGCCGTCCCCGTGGGCGCCATCGTGGTCTTCCTGCTGTTCTGGGAAGCCCTGGTGCAGATCAACAACTGGCCGAACTACGTCATGGCCTCGCCCTCGGACCTGCCCGCCGCCTATGCGCAATTCTGGGAGCTGTTCCTCGTGGGGTCGTGGCAGACGCTGTGGCGCACCGTCGCGGGGCTGGCGCTGGCCGTGCTCTTCGGCCTGCTGCTCGGCATGATCATGGGCTTTTCGCGCATCGCGCGGGACGCGCTTTACCCGCTTCTGGTGGGCTTCAACGCCATCCCGAAGGCGACGCTGGTGCCGGTGCTGGCGCTCTTGTTCATCGGGCAGCACGATTTCAACACGGTGATGATGGCCTTCCTGATCTCGTTCTTTCCGATCGCCGTGTCGGTGGGGATCGGCCTGTCGACGCTGGAGCCGGAATACCGCGATATCCTGCGCTCGCTCGGCGCGTCGCGTTTCACCATCTTCCGCAAGATCGCGCTTCCGAAGACGCTGCCCGAGTTCTTCGGCGCGCTGAAAGTGTCGGTGACGCTGGCCTTCATCGGCACGAACCTCGTCGAGATCGTCTCGCCGCATGGGCGCGGGCTGGGCGCCTTGTTCCTGTCGGGGCAGACCAATTCCAACTACCCGCTGATGTTCGCCGTGCTGATCGCGCTCGCGATCCTCGGCATCGCGCTTTACTACGGGGTGGTGGCGCTGGAGCGGATCTTCGCGGGCTGGGCGGAGCGGCAGGCGACCTGAGCCGGGACGCTGCGAGAATGGCGCTTCGGTATCGGCGGGCCGCGCGCTTTCCTTGGCCGCGATCCGACCTCGAGAGGCGCGCCGCCATGCCCGACCGCAAGCCCCGGATCCTTCTTGCCGCGACTGTCGCGGCCTTGGCGTCGGTCGCGGCCGGCGCCACCGCCGCGGGCGAGAGCGCCGCGCACGCCAAGGCGGGCGATTTCGACGCCAAGGGCCGCATCGCCTGTGTCCAGCGCGACGGATTGCCCATCGGGACCTGCACGGCGCGCGTGGCGCGCGGACCGGCAGGCGAGGCCACCCTGGAGGCCACTTTCGAAAACGGTTTTGCGCGCATGCTGTTCTTCGAGGAGGGCGCCTTTCTGCGGGCCAATACCACCATGTCGGGCGTCGGCACCGATACCGACTGGCGCCTCGAAGAGGGCATGCTGTTTCTCAGGGTCGACGATCAGCGCTTCGAGGTTCCGGAGGCGCTGGTTTTCGGCGACTGAACCCTGCATCCCGGCGCCCGGACACGAAAACGCCGCCCGGAGGCGGCGCATCGCAGTTTTTCAGGCGAGCTCTCAGGCCAGCATCACATGCCGGGTGTGAGCTTGTGGATCATGCCTTCGTCCACGGCGGTGTAGAGGCTGCCATCCGGGCCCAGCACGACCGAGCGGAAGCGCGCCGGTTCCATGGGCAGCGTCATCTCGGTCACGTCCTCGACCTGCAGGTCGTCGGTCAGCTCGATCACGTCGATGCGCTGGCCGATGGGCGTGCCGCCGAAGCCGATGCCCATGATGCCGACGACCATCGCGCCGTCCCAGCTGCCCCATTGCTCGCCCTCGAGGAAGGCCGCCGAGGAGGTGCCTTGCGACCAGCCATTGTTGGTCCAGATGGGCGGCATGGCGTCGGGATAGGTCTCGAAGTCGGTCATCGGCATGAAGGCCGCCCGCTCGTAGCGGTTCATGCCCTCGCCCTGGTTGGGCATGTAGCCGCAATAGCCGTCCGGGCAGTCGCCGCGTCCGGCCATGTTGTCGCGCGGATCCCAGCCGGCATTGCCACCATTCTGCAGAACGGTGATCTCGTCCGAGTGCCACGGGCCGTGCTCGGCGGTGATCGGCGTGTCGGTTGCCGGGTGGAAGGCGATGCCCTGCACGTTGCGGTGCCCGTAGGTATAGGTCCGCGGATCGAAACCCTCGGGCGGGGTGTTGTCGGGATGGGCGTTGCCATCCGTGTCGATGCGCAGGACCTTGGAACCCATGAGCGTCGGGCTTTGGGGGATTTCCTCGTTGTGGTTGTCGCCAGTGGTCAGCCACAGCGCACCGCTGGAGTCGAAGCGGACGCGCCCGCCGTTATGAGCGCCCGGGCCGCCGAAGGGGTGATCCGAGGCTTCCATCTTGTAGGGCACGTCATCGACGATGTCGGTGCGGTTCGACACCGAGGTGAAATCCTCCGACACCTCGAAACGCATCAGCCGGTTGGTGTGCGGATCGGACATGTTGGAGGTCGAATAGACGTAGATCCGCCGGTTGTTGGCGAAGTCCGGATCGAAGGCGACGCCCATCATGCCCGCCTGTCCCTCGCAGAACAGATCCGCGCCGTTCGACGCATAGCCCTCGGTCTCGCCCATGCCGTAAAGCGCGTTCACGGTGCCGTCGGGCATGCGCACGGACAGGCCCTTGCACTTCTCGGTGAACAGCATCGTGCCATCGTCCAGGAAGGCCATGTCCCAGGGGCTCTCGAGATTGTCGAGCACCACTTCGTGCTGCAGGGCCGTCGTGTTCATGCCCGTCTGTGCCAATGCCGGTGCCGTGCTGAGCGCCGTGCCCATGAGCAGCGGCAGCAGCCAAGCGGATGTGCGAGCCTTTGATTTGTTAACCATTTTATCCTCCCTGATACGATGGTGGCCCGGGAGACGTGCGGCGCACCGAATATGGTGACGCTGCGTCAGCCCGGAGTTCAACCCTAGGCCGCCGTTCTTTTGTGCAGCAAGAAATTTTTCATAGGCCTGAAGTCGGATAAGCGAGAGCCCGCTCTTGCAAAATCCGAACGTTTTCGGGTGTTCCGGGCGTGTCCGAACACCCCACGGCACACGGCACACGGCCCACGGTCTCGGCCAAGCGGCCGGGCAGGCGTCGGTCGTGACCGGCGCCCGGCCAGTGGCTCAGTCGAAGGCGGTGGTCACGTAAAGGGCGAGGCCCGCGATCTCTTCGTCGGACAGGCGCATCGCATGCGGGATCATCAGCGCGGAATTGGGGCCGATCTTTTCGCCGTCGCGGTAGCGGATCAGCAGACCGGCGATGTAATCGGCATCCTTGTCGTTGAGCTTGGGATAGCTCGCCATGCCCTGCGCCTTGGGACCGTGGCAATTCTTGCAGACGCTCTGATACACGTCCTCGCCGATGGCCGCGTCCTGGGCGAATGCGCGCTCCGCCGTCGCGGCGGACAGCGAAACGGCAAGGGCGGTCAGCGTGAAAAGGCGGGTGAGGGGCATGGCATCTGTCCTTTCGCGAAAGCGCGCACACTGTTCATGGGGAGCGTCGTCCCGGGCCGCCATTGCTACGCATTCGCGGGCGGCATTCAAGGGGCGTCGTCACCGGGTACGACGCGCCGGGTGCGGGGACTTGGCAAGCGCCCGGGGCTTTGACAAGCAGAGCGGGGGCGTCGCGGGCGCCACAGAGCGCGCCAGCCCGGTCGAGAAAGGCACAGGATGACGGATCATTCCCGCCACGCGGTCTATTACATCCCGCCCGAGGGCCCGCTGGCGGAGTTCGGGGCGCGCTGGCTCGGATGGGACCCGGTGGCGGCGCGCGCGGTTCCGTCCTTCGACGTGGACCGGCTGGACGAGATGGTCGCCACGCCCCGGAAATACGGCTTTCACGCGACGCTGAAACCGCCGTTCCGGCTGGCGCCCGGCCGCACCGCGGCGGAGCTTGGCGCCGCAGTGGCCGCACTGGCGGCCCGAACGCCACCGGCGCGCGCGTCTGGGCTGCGGCTGGCGCGGCTCGGACGGTTCCTCGCGCTGGTGGTCGAGGGCGCGGAGGACGAGATCGCGCGCGTCGCGGCGGCCTGCGTGCGGGATCTCGATGCGTTCCGCGCGGCGCCGGGCCCGGAAGAGCTGGCGCGCCGGGACGGCCCGCATCTCGACGCCCGGCGGCGCGCGCTTCTGCACGAATGGGGCTATCCCCATGTGCTCGACGCCTTCCGCTCTCACATGACGCTGACCGGGAAGTTGCCCAAGGCCGATCTGCCTGCGGCGGAGGCGGCGCTGCGCGCCTACCTCCCGCCCTTGCCTGCGCCCTTCGTGATGGGGGAGATCGCGCTTCTGGGCGAACGGCCGGACGGGCGGTTCGAACTGATCTCGCGCCACGCGCTGACCGGGTGACGCGGCGCGCGTCGATTTCGTTGGGCGATGTGATGCCGGGGGGCGGGACCTGAGAGGGTGCACAGTATTGGGCAAAGCCTGTCGCTGAATTACCGGTGGGATAGGGGCGGACAGGAAGGCCGATGGGACGCCATCACCCGAACGCAACGTCGGGGCTGGCGGCGGCAACGGATCACGCCGGGGCCGCCCCGCGCAGTCTCACTTGTCGCGGAAATGATCTTCCGCATCGGTGACGTCGATGCCGAGCGCCTCGAGCCCTGCCTCGAGGTAATCGGCAAGCTCCGGCATGCCCGAGAGGTAATCCTCGGTCGGCGCGGTCGCCTCGGCGCGCGCGGTGGCCAGCGCCTCGTCCCATTCCTCCGCGTCGAAACTGTCGCGCCCGACCCAGAGGATCGCGACGAGGTTGTTGGCCTCGTCCTCGTTCAGACCCGAGATGTAGTCGCGCAGCGCGCGGCTTTCCGGCCCGTATTCCCGGGCGAGAAAGACGATTCGGACCACCTTGTTGACGCTGATATCTGGCATGGAGGCGGCCTTTCCTGCGAACCTGCGCCCGTATCCGCGAAGTGAAGCGCGCCGGGGCCGGATTTGCAAGGCCGCATGCCGAGGCGGAGGAGGGGGGCGTCCGGTTTCATGGGGGGGCCGGGCGGGCACGACGCAATTGGCCGTGTGTCGGGCAGGCAGCCGCCCGACGCGTCACGGGTTGCGATGCCGACCCCCCAGACGGCCGAATTCAGAACCCCGCCGCCTGTCCGTCCTTGCGCGGATCGGAGCCCGCCATGTAGCCGCCGCCTGGCAGTTTGCGGATCAGCTGCGCGCCGCCGAAACCGAAGGCGCTGTCAGGCGTCTCGACCTTGATCTCGTGGCCCATCCCGGCAAGTTGCGCCTGAGCTTCCACGGGCAGCGCTTCTTCGACGGCCACTTCGGCGCCCGCCACGAAGCGCCAGCGCGGCGCGTCGATGGCGGTCTGCACGTCCTGCCCCCAAAGCTGGGTGCGCAGCATCATCTGCACATGCCCCTGCGCCTGCATCGGCCCGCCCATCACGCCGAAGCTCATCTCGGGGGCGCCGTTCCTGGTCACGAAGCCCGGAATGATCGTGTGGAAGGGGCGTTTGCGCGGTCCGACATCGTTCTGATGACCTTTCTCGAGGGTGAAGCCCGCGCCGCGGTTCTGCAGGCTGATCCCCGTGCCCGGCACCACCACGCCCGAACCGAAGCCCGAATAGTTCGACTGGATGAAGGACACCATCATGCCGCTGGCATCCGCCGTGGTCAGGTAGACCGTGCCGCCATGTTTCGGAGCACCAGGGCCGGGATGCTGCGCGCGTGCGGGGTCGATCAGCGCCGCGCGGGCCTTGAGGTAGTCGGGCGCGATCAGGTCCTCGACCGTCGGGGCCGTCATCGCGCCGCGATCGGCCACGTAAGCGTAGAGGTCGGCGAAGGCCACCTTGATCGCCTCGATCTGCAGGTGAAGCGCCTGCGGATCGTCCGGGCCATGGTCGCGGATCCCGGTATGCTCCAGCATCCCCAGCGCCATGAGCGCGGCGATGCCCTGCCCGTTGGGCGGGATCTCGTGCAGGGTCCCGTCATCGAAACCGGTCTCGATCGTCCCGCACCATTCGGGCCGATGCGCGGCCATGTCCTCGACCGTCAGCGCCGCGCCATGCTCGGCGGCGAAGGCCGCGATCTTCTCGGCCAGTTCGCCCTCGTAGAAAACGCGGCCCCCGGTCGCGGCGATCTTGCGCAGGCTGTCGGCCTGGGCGGGGTTGGCGAAGCGCTCGCCCGCCCGCGGTGCGCGTCCGCCGGGCATGAAGGCCTCGGCGAAGCCCGGCTGCTCGCCCAGCATCTCGGCTCCCTTGGCCCAGAGCGTGCCGATCACCGGCGAGACGCTGAAGCCGGCCTCGGCATAGCCGATGGCGGGCGCCAGCACCGTCTCGAGATCGAGTTTGCCGAACTTGTCGATCAGCTCCACCCAGGCGGCGATGGCCCCCGGCACCGTCACGCTCTCCCAGCCCCTAAACGGGATCTCGGACATGCCCGCGAAGCGCTCGGGCGTCCAGGCGGCGGGCGAGGAGCCCGACGAGTTGAGCCCGTGCAGCTTCTCGCCATCCCACAGGATGCAGAACCCGTCCGAGCCCAGCCCGCAGCCCGTGGGCTCCACCACGGTCAGCACTGCCGCCGTGGCGATGGCCGCGTCAACCGCGTTGCCGCCTTTCGCCAACATCGCGACCCCGGCCTGCGTCGCCAGCGGATGCGAGGTGGCCACCACGTTCTCGGCGAGAACCGGAGAGCGGCGCGAGGCGTAAAGGGCATCGTGACGGAAATTCATGGTGCAGTTCCTTCTGCATTTTCTTGTGTCTTCTTGGATTTGAAATGCGCCCGCACCGCCCAGGCGACCGAGGCCACAGCCGCGATCAGGAAGATCAGGCTTACCGGGCGCGTCAGGAACAGCGACCAGTCGTCATCGGTCATCAGCGCCCGGCGCAGGTTGGTCTCGGCGATGGGGCCGAGGATCACGCCGAGAACGAGCGGCGCGAGCGGGTAGTCGAGCGCGCGCAGCGCGTAGCCGAAGAGCCCGATGAAGCCCAAGAGGTAGAGATCGTTCACCCGGTTGTTGAGCGCGAAGGACCCCACCACGCAGCAGACGAGCACCACGGGCACCACGACCCATTTCGGCACTTCCGCCACCCGCAGGAAGGCGCGCATCGACAGCACGCAGACCACGAGCATCATGAAGCTCGCCACCACCATCGCGATGAACATGCCGTAGACCAGATCGGCATTGTCCATGATGAGCCGCGGGCCGACCGAGATGCCGTGCACCATCAGAGAGGCCATCAGGATCGCATCGACCGCCGAGCCCGGAATGCCGAGCGCGATCAGCGGGATGAGCCCGCCGCCCGCGGTCGCCGAATTGCCCGCTTCCGAGGCCACGACCCCGTCGGTGATGCCGGTGCCGAATTTCTCGGGCGTTTTCGAGGCCCGCTTGGCCTGGTCATAGGCCACGAGGTTGGCGATGGAGCCGCCGGCCCCCGGCAGCGCCCCGATCAGCACGCCCACGATGGACGAGCGCACGAGGTTCACCGGGCGCATCAGCACCTCTTTCATCACCGCCCAGGTCTTGAAGTCGATCTCGCCGGTCACGAGCTTCTGGCCGGACTTGATCTTGCCCGCATCCTCGACCTCGGAGGCCAGCTGCGAGATCGCGAAGATGCCGATCAGCACGACGAGGAACGGAAGACCGGCGGCCAGCATCTCGATGCCGAAATCGAAGCGCGGGCGGCCGAGGATCGGGTCCGTGCCCACGGTCGAGATCGCGAGCCCGATGAGCGCCGCGATGAGGCCGCGCTGCAGCGAATGGCCCACAAGGCTCGCCACGATGGTCAGCGCGAAGACGATGAGCGAGAAATATTCCCAAGGGCCCAGCTTTACCGCGAAGATCGCCAGCGGCGGGGCTGCCACGATCAGCACCGCGGTCGAAATGACCGTGCCGAAGAACGACGCCCAGACGCCGATCGAGAGGGCCCGCCCCGGCTCGCCATTGCGCGACATCGGGAAGGCGTCGAAGGTCGTGGCGACCGAGGAGGGCGTGCCGGGAATGCCCAGAAGGGCCGCCGAGATCAGACCGCCCGTATACCCGCCTACATAGACCGACAGCATCACCGCGATGCCCTGCAACGGGTCCATGGTGAAGGTCAGCGGCAGCGTCAGCACGATGGCCATGGTGACCGTGAAGCCCGGGATCGCCGCGGCGATGATGCCCGCGATGGAACCCAGAAGCATGTAGATCAGCGTCTCGACGGACAGGACCTGTCCGGCGCCGAGAAGAAAGGCGTCCATGATTTACCCTCTGGGCAGGAAGACGTTGAACACTTCGGCGAAGAGCCAGTTCAGGCCGAAGGAGAACAGGATCGACAGCACGATCAGCACGGCCATCGCCCCCTTCGTCTTCGGCGCGAGCGCGAATTGCAGCACGGCGAGGAAGACGAGCGTCGCGATGGGATAGCCGATGACGGGCATCGCCGCGAGGTAGAGGCCGAGGCAGACGAAGACCACGAAGACCAGCCGCCGCTCGGAGACCCAGATCGAGAAGGCCGTCGCGAAGGCGGCATAGGACCCGGCGGGCAGGCCGCGGAGGGTCTGGACGATGGTGATGACCAGCAGCAGCATCAGGCAGCCATGCACGATCATCGGGAAGGCCCCGGCGCCGAGCGTCTCGAACCGCGAGGCGGGAATGTTCGTCGCCTCCCAGAACAGCCCCGCCGAGACCGCCAGAAGCGCGATGTAGGAGAGAAGCCGGGCAACCTCGCCCGGCTCCTTTCCACTCAGATCGGGCGCGGGCGCGCTCACGGGGCGAGGACCTCTGCGAGACGGTTCACCGTCTCGTCAAGCCGCGTGAGGTAGGCACCGTAGCCCTCCTGGCCGCGGAACTGCACCTCGGCCCCGGCATTGTTCACCTGCTCGATAAAGGTGGCGTCCTGCGACAGCTCCGAAAGGGCCGCCTCGAGCCCCGCGCGCGCCTCCTCCGGGGCACCCTTCGGCATCACGATGCCGCGGGTCACCGCAAGCTCCATATCCGCGCCAAGCTCCATGAAGGTCGGCACGTCGGGGGTCTGCGGCATGCGCTCGGGCGCGCCGGTCGCGAGGAAGATCAGGTCGCCGTTCTCGACGAACTGGCCGGCCGAGGACACGTCGCCGATGGCCACGTCGAGATTGCCGCCCACCAGCGCGCGGATGCGCTCGCCGGTGCCTTCGTACCCCACGTAGTTGAGCTCGAGATCGAAGGCTTCCTCGATCATCGCCGCATGCAGGTGCGGCACGCCGCCCAGGGTCACGCCGATGGACACTTCGCCGGGGTTTTCCTGGGCGTAGGTCACGAATTCCTCGAAGGTTTTGTAGGGCTGGTCGGCATTCGCCACGAGGAATTGCGGCGAGGCGGTCATCAGCGCGATGGGATCGAAATCCTGCCAGGTCAGATCGGTCAGCCCGGTGGCCGTGGCCGTCAGCAGACCCTCGTGCACCTGGCTGATCGTGTAGCCGTCCGCGTCGCGCTTCGACGCTTCGGTCAGGCCCACGGTGCCGCCCACGCCGGGCATGTTGATGACCGGCATCTCCGCGCCGAGATAGGGGGTCACGTTGTTGGCCACGATGCGCATCAGCGTGTCGCTGCCGCCGCCCGGCGACCAGGGCACGATGAATTCGACGGGGCGTTCGGGGTAGGATTGCGCCTGCGCGGTGCCGGCCACCGAGGCGATGGCAATGGCGGCGCCGGCGGCGATGCGGGACAAGTGTGTCATGTCGGACGGTCTCCCTGATATGTCGGTATGTGAGTCGTGGCTCGGTTGTGCCGCCTCGCTAGAAGATTAGCCATGCTATCGGTAGCGAATTGTTTTTGCGTTTTGATGAAGCGTTGCTTAACAAAGCCACATGGACCTGCGCCAATTGGAAACCCTCGTCGCCGTCGCCGAGACCCGGAGCTTTGCCGGCGCGGCGCGGATCGTGAACCTGACGGCTTCTGCCGTTAGTCAACAAATTCAAGCACTTGAGGCAGAGGTCGGGGTGTCGCTCTTCGACAGGCGCACGCGTCCGCCCCGGCTGAACGCGCAAGGCGAAGAGATGGTCCGGGCGGCGCGCCAGATGGTGCAGACCATGACCGAAACCCGGCGCACCATCACCGGGGGCCGCACGTCGGGTGTGCTCAATTTCGGGGCGATCCGCACCGTCTCGCTCTGGCTCGCGCCCCTGGCCTTCGCGGCGATGCGGGCGCAGTTTCCGGCCTTGTCCTTCGATCTGCGGGTCGGCGTGTCCGAGGCGCTGATGGCCGATGTCTCGGCGGGCCGCCTCGATGCGGCGGTGGTGGCCGAGCATGTGGGCGTGCCCGCGGGGCTGATCTGGACCCCGGTGGTGACCGAACCGCTGCTGCTGGTGGCGCCCCCCGGGGCGGAGGGGCAGGATGCGCGCGCGCTTCTCGCCGAATATCCCTTCATCCGCTACGAGACCGACGTGCCGCTCTCGCGCCAGATCGAAACCGAGCTGTCCCGGATCGGGGTGCGTCGCCGCGAGATCGCGGTGTCGAACACCATGCCCTCTATCGTCGGCTGCGTGCAGGCGGGCCTCGGCGTCGCGGTGGTGCCGAAACTCGCCACGCTGAACCTGCCCACGGGCAGCCTGCAGATCCTTCCCTTCGGCCAGGAGCCGATCACCCGCCGGATCGGGCTTGTCCAACGCGAAGTGTCCGCGCGTTCCAAGGTGCTGGGCGCCATGCGCGACACGCTCGCGGCCACGGCCGGGGAATACGGGCTCGTCTGAGAGTTGTTGGGGTCGGGCCGGGGTCTTCGGACCCGGCAATTCCGTTCGCGGGCGGCGCGCGGATCGGGCCCAACCTGCGAAGGCACGCACGTTCCGGCGCAACCGGACTTGCCGCAAGCCATTGAATAAAATTCGAAAACACCTTCGGGTTGTCATGCAGACCACCGCTTGATAGGCATGGGGCAGATAAAAAGCCCAACCGTCGAGAACGGGCTGTTCTTCCCTGCACATGACACGCTGCGGAAGTGACCGGTCGGTTACGGAGAGCGCGCATTTTGCGCGCCGCGACGCATTGGCACATGAAGGAGGCACTATGAACGACTTCAATCCGGAAAAGGGCTACGTCGCCCTCTTGGGCTGGTCCCTCAACGCCATCGACGCGGTCGACCGCTTCGACCGACGCTATGTCGTCGTGGCGCCGCCCTGGGCCGAGGATTACTGCAAACAGAACGACATCCCCTTCATTCCGTGGGATTTCGACCGCCTCAACGAACGCTCGCACGAGCTGGCGCACCGGCTGGCCGATGAAGGCGTCGACGTGGCGATCCCGCTCTACGAGGAGACGGTGGAATGGGCCGGCGCGATCAATGCCGTGCTGCTGAAGAACCCGCGCCTTCTGGGGCAGTCGATGCTGTTCCGCGACAAGTCGCTGATGAAGCGGCGCGCGCAGCTCGGTGGCATCCGCGTGGGCGTCTTCGAGGAAGCGCATGACCGCGGCGACGTGATCCGCTTTCTCAAGCGGGTGAACCAGACGCTGCTGAAGCTCGATGGCGATCCGAACGATCCCATCCATTTCAAGGCCTTCGACAAGTCGGGCACGGCCGGTCACCGAGTTATCCGGACGCCCGAGGACGTCGACAACATCCCCGATGACGAGTTCCCGGCGCTTCTGGAAAGCCATCTCGACGGCTGGGAATTCGCGGTCGAGGCATGGATCAAGGATGGCAAGATCCAGTTCCTCAATATCTCGGAATACGTCACGCTGGGCTATTCGGTCTTCGTGCCGGCCACGCCCGAGCTCGAGGCGCATCGCGCCCGGGTGACCGAGGAGATCGAGAAGCTGATCGAGGCCTTCGACATCGATTTCGGCTTCATCCACCCTGAATACTTCCTGACCAGCGACAACAAGCTCTATTTCGGCGAGGTCGCCTACCGCCCACCGGGCTTCAAGGCGCTGGAGCTGATCGAGCGCGCCTACGGCTTCAACGGCTATCAGGGCCTCGTGCTGATGTTCGATCCGAACACCACGCAGGATGAAATCGACGCCTTCTTCCCCGAGGAAGTCACCGGCGCGAAGGGTCACGCGGGCTGTTTCGGCGTCTATCCGCGCCGTCGCGTCGTCAGCCGTCTCGAAGTGCCCGAAGAGACCGCGAACCATCCCTATTTCGAGTTCCACGAGCTGGCCGAGCCCATGGAAAGCAAGGTCACGAAGCGCACCGCCTTCGGCACCCATTGGGGGCTTGCCTATTTCTTCGGCGAGGACCCGCATCAGCTGCGGGATCTCTTGAAGGCGCAGGAAGAGCTTGATTTCTATGTCTGAGGGAACAAACGAGGCGCCCAAGCGGTGATGAACCTGATGGACAAGGGTGTTGGCGATGTCGCGCGTCTGACTGCGACGCTCGATGTCGCGCTCGACCGGCTCGACCGGTCGCGCCCGTTTTCCAAGATGTCGAACCAGCGTCCCGTTCTCGACGTGCTGTCACGCATGATGGCCGCCGAGGGCGGGCTCGACGCGATCCTCGCGCGTGCGCCCGATCTCGACCGGGCGGGGCTGTTCGCCGGGTCCGACTGGGATGCGCCCAATGCGCTTCTGCCGCAACTCTCGGGCCAGACGCTCGAGGGCGAGGACCGGCTCTTGGCCGCGCTCGAAGTGGCGAGCGTCATGCGCTTTCTCGCTGTCGCCATGGGCGAAGCGCAGCATCCCGCGCTGCAGCAGGATCACGCGCGCCATTTTCTAACCCAGCTTCTGGCGCTCAACCTGCGGCGGTTCTTCGATTTCTCCGACGAGGCGAGCCGCGCCGCGGGTCCGCGCGCCGAGATCACCGCGCGCGTGCTGCGCATGATCGCCGACCGGATCGGCCTGCAGGACGTGCTGGGCCAGATGGTGCACGAGATCTGGCGCATCCTCGAACAGCGTCCGGTGCAGATGGGCCCGGTGAAGGACATGATCACCCAGATCGCCATCGTCCTTGCGCGCGAACACAGCCCCTCGGGGCCGGAGCGGCTGGGCGCCGAGCGGCTCGTCAGCGCGCTTTTCGGTCCGACCGGCGAAAGCCGCGACGATCCCGGCATCGACGCCTATGTGGCCCGGCTCGATCACCTCGACGAGGTGGCGCTGTCGCGGGAGGCGATGGGCTTTGCGCGCTCGATGCACGATACCGGGCTCGTCTCGGATTACCATGCGGGCTTTCTGGTCTGGGCGCTGGATTACCCCGACCGTCCCTTCGTGCCCGAGGCGCTGGGACTCGGGTCGACCGGTTCCAATTGCTGGCAGCAATTCCAGGGTCTGATTGCCGATCTGATCCGCATGAGCGTCACGCCCGCGACCGCGCAGGCGGTCTACGGCCTCGCGCAGCTTCTCGAACGCGGGGTGCTGCATGCCCCGCCCATCGCACCTGCGCTGCGCCGGGCGATGACCATCGACTTCGCGCCCGCGGTGTCGGACCGGCTGGCGCTGGGCTTCGGACCCAAGATCGACCCGCACAGCCTGATGATCGCCGGTATCCTCGACGTGCTCGGCAAGCCGCTGGGCGTGGGGCAGGGGGCCAACCCGACCTGCCAATCGGCGCGCGCGCTATCGATGTGGGCGCTGAACGATCCCGATTTCCTGCTGCACCTCGTGGTTCAGGCCGCCGAGGCCGAGACGGTCGTCATGCATTTCGAGGGCCACCGGATCAGCTCTGCCGATCTGCCCATGGGCCTTGCGGGCGCGGGGCCCATCGACGCCGATCCGGTCTCGGTGCTGCTGGTCCCGCATCTCGACCGCATCTATGCCGAGATGGGCCGTCTTTGCGCAGGGCGCGGCGGCGATCCGCATCGCTGGATCAATCCCGAATTTCACGGCTGGTGGGTGGCGCGGGACTGCGCGGTGGCGGTGGATGTCGCCACGGGCAAGCTCGACGATTACGAGCGCTTCGTCGCGCGCTTCCATGAAAGCTATCACCCGGAATACAACGGCGACCGCCCGCTCATTCACCCCCAGCCCGCGGGGATCGCCTTCACCGACCCCACCGGCGCCTTCATCGGCTGGCACGCCATCACGATCCTGCGCGTGGCACCGGGCCGGACCGGGGAAATGCGGGTCTATTTCTACAACCCGAACAACGACAGCGGGCAGGATTGGGGCCACGGGCTGACCGTGACCACGAGCGGCAACGGCGAGCGGCACGGCGAAGGGTCGCTGCCTTTCGAGGAATTCGCCTCGCGGCTCTATCTTTTTCACGACCAGCCGCACCGGACGGAGCGCCTCAAGGCGGTGCCGCCGGAGGTGATCGCCCGCATCCGCGACATGGCGGTCGAAAGCTGGGCCAAGACGCGGGTCTGATCGGGGCGGGGCATCTACGCCCAGACATTTTTTCCCTCGGTCAGGCTGGTTCTTCTGTATTGGAGCGACCCGAGCCCGCGACCGCGCGTAGATTTCCGCGCCCCGGGCCTTGATCCCGGCGCGCGGGCAGGCACGTTGAGGCGCGAAGAGACGCAGCGCGGCGGGATGCGGACGGCATGACACAGATCCAGACCATACTCGCGCAATACGACGCCTGGATCGCCCTCACGATGGTCGTGACCCTTTTCGCGATCCTGATTACCGAGATTTATCCGCCGGAGGTCCCCGCCGCCGGCTTCGCCGCGCTTTTCGTGGTGCTGGGCTTTGTCCAGCCGGACGAGCTGATGTCGGTCTTCTCGAACCCCGCGCCGCTGACCATCGCGGCGATGTTCGTGCTGTCGGGCGCGCTGGTGCGCACGGGCGTGCTGGAGGCGATTTCCAACCTCGCGATCTCGCGGGCGCAGACCCAACCGCGCCTCGCGCTCGGCGTGATCCTCGGCATCGCGCTCCTGGCCTCTGGCTTCATCAATAACACCGCGGTCGTGCTGGTGCTCATCCCCGTGATGATCCGGCTCGCCGCAGCCTTGGGCAAGTCGGCCACGCAGCTGCTGATGCCCTTGTCCTACATCGCGATCCTTGGCGGGACCTGCACGCTGATCGGCACCTCGACCAACCTGCTGGTGGACG
Organism: Roseivivax lentus; assembly: GCF_900156805.1. Lineage (GTDB taxonomy): Bacteria > Pseudomonadota > Alphaproteobacteria > Rhodobacterales > Rhodobacteraceae > Roseivivax > Roseivivax lentus. The sequence continues at coordinate 102,793 of NZ_FTOQ01000007.1, forward strand.
GCGTCGCGCGGGATACGGGGCTCGCGCCCTTCCGCATATTCGAGATCACGCCGGTCGGCCTTTTCGTGGCGTTCTGCGGGGCGGCGACGCTTGCCCTCTTGGGACGGCGCCTTCTGCCCAACCGCGAGGCCACCGATCCCGACCAGATGCTGGGCGAGACCAACTTTCTCTCCGAGGCCCAGATACTCGAGGGCGGCTATGACGGTCTGCCGCTCGGCGAACTCGGCCCCTTCGATCGTTCCAGCGTCGAGGTGATCGCGCTGCGGCAGGGAGGCAAGCTTCACCGGTCGCCGTCACCGGAGATGACCGTGTCGAAGGGCGATACGGTGATCTTCCGCGCGCCGACTTCGGAGTTGCTGACCATGCGGGAGGATGCGGGCCTTGCCATCGGCCTCAACAATCGCCGTCAGGCCGATACGGATGATCTGCTCACGGTCGAGGTCATCGTCTCGCCGCGCAAGTCGAGCATCGGCAACGCGCTGGGGCGCATGTCGCTCGGTCGGCGCTACGGCGTGCGCGTGCTGGGCGCGCATCGCCACCGGCGCACCATCGGGCCGGAACTGAAGGATGTAAAGCTGCGCCCGGCGGACAAATTGCTGATCGAGGGGCCGTCCGAAGCCTACCAGATGCTGGCGGACGAGGCCGAGCTCGTCTCGGTCAGCCGACCGACGGGCCGGGCCTTCCGCCGCCGGCGCGCGCCCCTGGCGCTTGCCGCACTCGCCCTCGTGGTGGTGCTGTCGGCCTTCGGTCTCTTCGATATCGCGACGCTGTCGATCATCGCGGTCTGCGCCATCCTCGTCTTGCGCTGCATCGATGCCGATGAAGCCTGGGGGGCGGTGGACGGCTCCATTCTCGTGCTCATCTTCGCCATGCTGGTGATCGGGATCGGGTTGCAGAATGCCGGGGCGGTGGCGCTTCTGACCGGCTGGCTCTCGGGATTGATCAGCGATTTCCCGCCCTTCTTCGCGCTGTTGTCGGTCTATCTTCTGGCTTCCATTCTGACGGAAACGGTGACCAACAACGCCGTCGCCATCGTCTTCACGCCCATCGCCATCGGTCTTGCAGGCAGCACCGGGCTCGATCCGCGGGCGCTGACCATGGCGGTGATGTTCGGCGGCTCGGCGAGTTTCGCGACTCCGATCGGGTATCAGACGAACACGATGATCTACGGCGCCGCGAATTTCCGCTTCACGGATTTCCTGAAGATCGGCCTTGTGATGAATCTGACCACGGGTGTGGCGGCCTGCGCCGGGATCATCTGGATGTATTAGGACCGGGTTCGAGGGGGCGAGCATAGGCTCGGCAAAGCGCTCGGCACGCGCCGCCCCTGCGCCGGATGCAGACAGAGCGCGGCACGCCGGATCACGGGGCGGACACATCCGGTCCGCCCGTCCCGTCGGCGTCGCGGGGGTGGATCAGGCCTGGTGAGCCCCGCGCATTTCGCTGATCGACCGCTGGATCGCGCGCCAGATATCGGCCTCGGCCTTCGCGCCCGTCTCTTCGAGCTGGCGGGCTTTCTGGGCGGCTTCGGCCTGCGCCTTGGCCCCGCGGGCATGGTAGAGCGCGCGGGCATGTTCGTGGATCTTCATCATGTCGATCATGTATTTCCTCCTCCCGGGTGGGTCTGGAATCGGGACGACACAGCCTTGCATGGGCGTTGTGACGTCCTCATGACTTGCGTCAATCGCGAGGTCCCGGCGCGGCGGCGCCGGGATTCGCGCGGGGACACCCTAGCATATTTTGCGGCCCGGCGCGCGGTGTCCCGCCGGGGCGCCGCGTCCGGGCGAGGGCGCTGGCTGATCCGCAGGGCGCCGGATTGGGACTGACGCAGCGCATCCGAGACGCCAGGCCTTCGGCCCATTCGGTGGCACACGACCCGGACCTTGCCCGGCCATCCGGCATCACCGACTGCTGCAGTCGAGAGCCGGAAGTGCGCGTTGTCCGAGCTCTTCCGGCACGTATCGGCTCCAGCCCATGCGATGGGCCGCGCGCGCGGCGTCGTTGTTCACGAAGGCCGCGACGAAAGCGCCTTCGGGCGAGAACAGCAGCAGGCGGCCAGCGTTCTCTTCCTCGAGCAGCAGATGCCCGCTCGGCAGGATGTCGAAGAGCCCCTCGGTCGGCGTGCGCACCGCATAGGTCTCGAGCGTCTCGCGGAAGGGGCTCGTGGTCTGGCCGGTCTCGAAATCGTGGAACAGCACCTCCGAGATCCCCTCCACCCGCGCGCCGCGCCCGGTATTCGCGGTGTTGTTGTTGAAGACCGCGATGGTGTGGTCGTCGATCACGTCGACATCGTGCTGATCCATCCACGGACCTTCCTGCATCCAGACAATTTCATCCGTCCCGGGCCGGTAGAGCACGATCATCGAATAGCGCCGTAGGCTCAGAAACAGATCGCCCTTCCGCCAGAAGGGACCATCCGCGAGAACCGGCTCGATATCGTTGAGGTGCAGGGGATCATTGGCGTGCAGGCCGGCGGCGAAGATGCGGTGCCGCAGGCCGTTCTCGATGAAGATCTCCGGCAGGGAGCGTGCGAAGGTGACCGTGCCGTCATGGGACATGCGGGTCAGCGTGTCGTCGATGAACCACTCTTCCACGCCGGGCAGATCGGAGGGCGCCGCGGCGGTGGGGATCCAGAACCCGCCGGCGCCGTCCGGTTCGGTCGAATGGTGGTAATAGACGTCATCCTTCAGCCAGACCCGGTCCCCGCAGGCCGACACCCGCAGCAGCGGCGAATAATGGTCCTTCACGATCAGGTCGCCGTTTTCCAGCAGCAGCGGATGGATGGCGCGCCAGGCCGAACGGCGCCAGCCGGTATAGTCCATCCACGCCCAGTCCCGGCGGGCATCGGCCAGCAGCGTTTCGGCATCCGGCCACCAGCGATGGACGAGGGAGAAATCGCTGAGGTCGTACATCTCGATCACGTGCCGGCCGGCATCGCCGTCATGGCGACTGACCAGCACGTATCCCGGGATATCCGCGCCGACTTCCCCATCCTCGATCCACCAGCCGCCGGGCCCGTCGAAGCGCCCGGGCTCAAGTGCCAGGGTCCGCGTGTCTTCGTTGCGCATCTCCTCGAATGTCCAGGGCGCCCGGGCAAGGTGGACCGAGGCCGTGCCCAACGCCCCGAACCGCGCCTTGCCCTTCGTCGTGTCGTAGACCACGGCGGCAAGCCCGATGACGAGAAGGGCCGCGAGGACCAGGAGGAGCGCGACCGCCCAGAGCTCCACCTTGCGAAACAAAAGCCTTTCGATCCACATGCGCTCAGCCCCCGGAGGTCTGAGAGGTGGCGCCCTGCGGTGCGTTGGCGCGCGATTCCGGACCCAGAGCCCAGGCGGCGATCTCGTCGTAAAGTGTAGTGGCCTCGGACATGAGGGCCGGATCGAAGGGATCGGTCGGCGCCTGATCGGGCGTGGGGCGGAAATAGCGATCGAAGCGCATCTCTCCGGGTTCCGCGCCGATCGCGGCGCAAAGCCGGGTCATCGTCTCCTGCGGGGCCGCGCGAAGATCGTCCTGAAGCACGAAGAGGCACCGGTCGCGATAGGCGCCGAGATGCCGGAACGCCGATATCCAGTAGCACATCCAGTAATCGGGCTCTGCCAGGTCGAACGCCGCCAGCCGGGCCGGGTCGTACAGGATCGGCCTGTGCACCGCGCCGAACTCGAAATGACCGATATCGCGCATGTAGCGCCGGGTGAAATCATCCGCTTCGTGGCGCGCGGTGAAGTTCCGGTGCTGCCGGATCAGCGAGGCGACATGGCATTCCGGCCGCCTGAACGGTACGACGATGCGCGCATCCGGAAAGGTCTCGGCCAGAAAACCGATCCGGGCGATATTGGCATTGTTCTTCGACAGATAGCGCCCGGGCGCCGTCGCAGGCAGCCGCCCCTGATCGCGCCGGGCCAGCAGGACTTTCGCCATCTGACGGCTGAGAAACATTTCGCTTTCGGGCTCGTGCTGCGCGGATTGCCAGAGCCTGATCCCGTCGCCGGTATACATCTGCGGCCAGAGCAATTTCCAGATCACCTCCTCGAAGGCTTCGGGCGTGTCGAGATCGATGCTGAGGCCATCGCCATGCGCGCGGGGATGGCGCGCCACGGCCCGCCGCCTACCGCCCGAGAGCCGGTTCCACAGTATCGGCGCCGTCACGAAGGGCATGTCGCGATAGGTATGCGACGCCGTCCCCGGCAGGTCGTAAAGCGCATTCAGCAGCGCGGTCGTGCCCCCCCGGGCGAGCGATGTGATGAAGACCGGGCCCTGATCCGGCGCGGCCGGGCTGCGCGCAAAGGTCCTGTCCTCGATCCAGGAGGCGGCTTTGAGAACGGCGGGCGCGGCAAAGGCCAGTTCGTGAAAGAACCGGTCGGTGGCCGAATAATCGTTCAGCCGCTCGGGCGCCGCGTTGGGGCGCGCGCGCATCCAGAGCAGCGCCGCCGCCATCAGAACGAGCGAGGTGACGAGGATGACATCGACCCGAAGCAGGAACGCGAGCACATCGGCGCGCGCCCCGAGGCGCAATGCCTCGGCGGCGTAGATCACCAGCGCGGCGGCGCCGAAAGCCAGCGCGAAACGCCAGCTCAGGCCAAGGACGGCCATCAGAAGGGCAAGGCCCGCGCGGCGGGTGGCGACCTCCTTCGCGTCGTCCTGCAGCTCGGGGTCCAGCATGGCGGAGACGCCGCCAGATGCGGTCTGCACCGCGTGCCGCGCCAATGCGGCGATGCCGCTCATGCCGAGGGCAAGGCTGAAGGCAAGGATGGCGCCGACTGCGATGACCGGCACCGCGGTCATTCGGACCGGCCGTCCTGTCCCGCCACATCGGCGGTCGTGGTCCTGCGTCGCTTCAGGGCGCGTTTGAGGGGAAACCAGACAAGCCCGGCGATGAGCAGGGCAAACCCCACGACCAGCGACAGCGCCACGGCAATCGCGCCGAGCCCGACGCCCGGCCCGATATAGGCGAGGGCCGATTGCGGTATCGCGATTGCGGCCAGGGCCAACAGCCATGGACCAAACCGCGCGCGCCGCCCGTGACGATCCGACATGACGATACCCTTTCCCAAACGGCGCCATCATCGGTGATCTGCCGATCCGCGCGGTGCCTTGCGACGGGGCGTGCCGGGATCGCCGATCCACCCTCGCGCCGGACCCATTACAAGCGACCTCACCATGGCGCACCTTGATTAGGATCAAGGGAATAGGGCAAGATACGCGCCAGGATCCGCTGGTATGCGGCGCTGCGTATTGGCGTCTTGCCGCATGCACGGCAGAAGGGTGGGACAATGCACAGCGTCACGATTTTTTCGCCACGGGGACCGCGCGCCACCGGCATGCGCGCCGCGCTTCGGGCAGGCGGCCTGTCGCTCTGCCTTGTTTTCGCGGCCGGTGCCGCAGCCGCGCAGACGGCGGACGCGGTCGCACCCGATTTGCGGCAGGTGGAGGCCACGCTCTGGAACGATCCGGACGCGGACGCCATCCGATCCGTGCGCGGCGTGCTTGAGGAGGCCGCCGATGCAGGCGACGCCACCGCGCAATTCCTTCTGGGGCGGCATCTGCTGAACGGCTGGGTGCTGCCGCAGGACCGTGGCGCGGGCTTGCGGCTTCTCGAAGCCGCGGCGGCGGCTTCGCATGTCGAGGCGCAAGTGGATCTCGGCGAGGGCTATCTCTGGGGGTTGAACCTGCCGGTCGATCCGGCCCTCGCAGCGGAGTATCTCGGCGCGGCGGCGGAGGCGGGCAGCAACAAGGCAAAGCGCGTCCTCGGCGCGCAGCTCATCACCGGAGAGCGCCTTGCGCAGGACAAGGAGCGGGGCCTTTCGCTGATGCAACAGGCCATCGCGGCCGGCGATGCCGAGGCGCAGATCGCGCTCGGAAAGCTCTACATGTCGGGCCACGGCGTCCCGCGCGAGCCGCAGACGGCCTTGGCCCTGTTCGAGGGCGCGGCAGAGGCCGGGAACGGCCACGGGCTTGCGGCTTACGGCGATGCGCTGATGTGGTCGCAGGAGGATCCGGCCCGGGCCGAGGCAATCCTGAACCGCGCCGGGGAGCTTGGCGCTGGGGAAGCTTGGCTCAGTCTCGCCAACGGCGCAATGTACGGATATCTCGGCGGCGGGCGCGTGTCGCGGGCGAAATTCGACGGCTACGCGGAGAAGGCCCGCGCGGCGGGGCAGGAGCGGATCGCCGTGCTCGAGGCCGAGCGCAACATGTGGGGGATCAACATGCGCGCGAGCGGCCCCGAGACGCTGGCGCGTTTGCGCCAAGCGGCGGAAGAGGGCAATGCGGCGGCGGCGGGCACCCTGATCGAGCTTCTGCGCGACGGCAACAAGTTGAATATCCGGCGGGACAGGGCAGGCGCCCGCGACGCGCTGGAGGAATTCGGCGCGCTCTTTTCGGATCAGATGCGGGTGCAATATGCCCTGTCGATCGACGCCTCCGAGGCCCGCGCGGCGCGCGCATACGCGCCCATGGCCGAGATCATCAGCGCGCGGCCCGATTTGCACAATGCCTGGTTCGGCGCGCAGCTTGCGAAGGCCAATCCCAACCTCGCCTTCTACATGTTGCAGCAGCGGATGGCCGCGGACGGCGTCTATCGTGGCGCGATCAACGGCTACGCGACCCCGGCGACCCTGCGCGCGGTGCGGGATCTGTGCCGACAGGAAAGGCTCAGCGAAAACTGCGGCGACAACGTCCTGCAGCCGAGCGTGGTCGGTGCGCTGCTGCTGAACTAAGTTTCGGCGTACCGCGTCGGGATATCACTCGGCGCTGGCGATCTGTTCGGGTGCACGGCTGGCGACGAGGTCGGTGAAGACCTTGCCCAGCGAGGTCGGGCGCATGTTGTGATCGACGAGATTGATCTGCGGTGCCTTGCCCTTCCACGGATAGGGGTTTGCCGCGAACCAGGCGTGCCGTTCGACGAAGGGCAGATCCTCCATCATGCGGATCGCCTTCTGGGCGAAGACGGCATTGGCCTCGTAGGTCGCGCGGCCGGGCCGGTTCCAGTCGATCAGCGCGAATTCGGTGACCCAGATCGGGCGCTTATACGCCTTGTGCACCGCGATCAGCCAGTTCCGGAAGGCACGCACATCGCCATCGGGCGAGTAGTAATGCACCGCCATGAAATCGACCCGCAGGCCGCGTCGCTCCACCTCACGCATGAAGCGCCCCTGCCAGGAATCGGGGCCAAGGGTTCCGAATTGCGTGGTTGCCGGGCTGCCGAGGCGCAGGCCGCGCGCCTCGAGCTTGGGCCAGAGCGCGACCGCCTCGGCGACGGTCATGCCCGCCTGATGCTTGCCGCCGCGGCCATCGGGTTCGTTGAAGCCGAGCAGGGTCCGGACCTTCCGGCCCGACCGGATCCGATCGTTCACATTGCTCGCATTGTGGATCATCGGCACGAATTCGACGCTGCGGCGCTGTCCGCCGCGGGTCTGCATCTGGTCGGTGCGCCAGTTGTAATACCAGCTGAGCCCCTTCTGGCTTTCGATCCAGTTGAGCGTGGAGAGCGCCTTGTTCTCCCATGCGCCGATGCCGGCCTGCTGGGCCGGGGCTGCCTGTGCCATCAGCACCAGGCCAAACAGGAATACCAGCCGTTTCAGCATGTCGCACGCGCCTCCTTTTCGAGGAACGTGCCAGCCGATGAAGGCGTGGACGGGGCGCAAAGATGGCGGTGCTGTGCAACCGCGACCGGCGGCATGACGGGCTTCAGCCGATATGTCGGCGACAGGCGCGGCAAGGTCCTGCCGTCAGTTGCGGCTGCAGCGGGATTTCCGGCCGAGACCGGCGGGCGAGCAGACATAGCTGCCATTGCCCATCGAGTGGACGCGCACGGTTCGCGTTCCCTCGCGCGGCGCCCCCAGCAGGTTGAGCGAGGCAACCGCATCGACGCTCTTGGACGACAGATGGGCGGTGCGGGGGGTCTTGGTTTTCTCATGCGCCGATGCCGGGTTCGCCCCGGTGATCGTCAGCGCCAAGATGGATGCAAAAATGCTCGCGCAGATGCGCGCGGGTTTACGCGTCGTCTTCATGCCTGTTCCTCGCCTCGTGCCCATGGCCCTTGCGGTGGTCTTCGCCCCGCAGGATCCGGTTATTAGGTTAAGAATTTACCAAAATTAAGGCAGCGCGCCGAGAGACAAACATCTCGGCGGTGAATGTGTGGATGTTCTTGGGGAAAGTTGCGCGTCCGGGCCGCGTCATCGCGCTGCGGCGTGGATCCGACCGCGGCGATAAACGCTTGAACCCGGACCGTTTTCACACGGCCCGGGTCCAAGCTTTCATGACGAAAACCGGGTCGGCAGAATTTCGCCTGTCTGCCGGCCCGGGCGTGGCCTCACTCGAGGATGTTCTCTCCGAACCGCCAATCCGGAAGGCCGAATCCATCGGGCCAGGGATAGACCTCTTTCTGATTGAAATAGAGCACGGCCACGAGCTCGGTCAGCCCCTCGATGTCCTGGCGCACGTCCTGGAACCAGCGGTCGTAATAGGCCTGATCGCCGACGAAACCGAGTTCGGCCACCACGATGGGCAGATCGAAGACGAGCGCGCGGTTGTAGCGCGGCTCGAGGATTTCGCGGAACGTGCGCTCTCCGCCGAGGATCTCCTGCTCCCAGGGTTGCAGGCCGAAGACCGACAGGCCGACCACATCGGCATATTCCGGACCGGGGAAGTATTCCTCGAAATTCTCGATGCCGAGGGGCGACCACATGAAGTCGACATCCGGCGCCTCGGCGCGGCAGACATCGATCATCCGGCGATAGGCGGCGATGTACGTCTCGGGTTCCCATCCGGCCCAGATGAACTGGCCCGACAGGTCCTCCATCTCATGCGCCCAACGCACCGTCACCCGGCTCTGGAAATCGTCGAAGATGGCGCAGATCGTGGCCATGTTCTCATCGTATTCGCCGCTTTGGATGCCCGCGATCAGAACGTCAGGGGAATTGCGCTCGTCCCGGGTCCAGGTCCAGGGCTCGATCGTGGCCAGCACCGACCGGTTGCGTTCGGTCGCATAGGCGTCGGCATCGTAGAGCGATTGCAGAAGCACGTCCTCCCACGGCAGGAACAGATGCTCGATCGAGACGTCGGGATCGTCGGCGAAGGCGCCGCCCGGATCGTAGACGCCGAAGGGTAGGGAGCCCGGCGGTGCCGCGAGCGCGATGCTTGCCGAGAGCATCGGGCCCGCCAGACCGGCCAAGACTGCCTTGGTTGCTGTGAAATGGGCCATGGTTCTACTCCTTTTCAGAGGTGAAGAGCGACTTCAGGAAATCGGGATCCCAGCGGTAGCGGACGGTTCCCGCTTCGCCCAATCCCGCGCCCGAAACGACGTATTCGTAGCGGACCATCTGGTCCTGACCGATGCCCACCGACAGCGCGAGCAGGCTTTCGGGCCCCCGCAGGACAAGCGCGTGAACGACCAGCGCCAGAAGGATCGGGATCGACAGGACCTGAACGGGAATTGCCTTGAGCGCGCTCAAGGTTTTCATGCGGTTGTCACGCACGTGCCGCACGACGATGACCGCGGCGATGGCGGCATAGATCGACCCGTTGAGAAGGGTCAGGAAATAGAAGCCCTTGGCCTCGATCACATGGTCGACGAGAAGGACCGGCACGATGCAGCCCAGGGCCAGCACCAGGTAGGGCGCGAGCACGCGCAGCGGCAGCTTGGCCTCCGCTGCGGCGCCCTTGGGCGTGATGCGGAAATCCACGAAATGCCCGGTGAACCGGTCGCGGGCCGCCATCACGCAGCCCCACAGCACCCAGGGCCATTGCAGCGCGAGGAAGACCGCCTTCTCCCAGCCGAGGACCTTGGCGTCGGTGGGGCGGAAATGGCCGTCGTGCCGGATCAGGAAGGCGATGGCCGTCAGCACCGCGGGCGGCCAGATCGCATGCAGCAGAAAGTCCGGATAGGTCACCGCCGCGTAGCGCATGTCGAAGATCACCGCGAGGATCGGGATCAGGTAGAGCACCAGCATGAAGACCGCGAAGAGCGGGTACCAGGACTGGCAGAACACGAACTGGAACTTAAGCCGCGGCGGCAGGGCGGCGAAGTAATCCTTCGTGTAGCGCAGCAGGATCGTGAGCAGGCTGCGCGACCACTGGAACTCCTGCGTGCAGAGATCGCCGATATTGGCCGGGCCGTCGCCCACGGCGATGGCGTGCATCGCATGCACGCCGCGCCAACCGCCCGCATTCATCAGCACGGTGGTGGAATGGTCCTCGGCCAGCTCGGGGCCGAGCCCGCCCACCTGCCGCAGCGCGCTGGTGCGCACGGCATAATGCGACCCGATGCACATCGGGGCGAGGAGCCCGGCATATCCGGCCTGGAAGATGCCGTGAAACCCAGCCTCCGTATGCAGCCTCGTGCGCGCCGCCCAGCTTTCCTCGGCGTTGTTGGCGCAGATCGACGGGGCGCTGACATAGCCTACCCGGGGGTCGGCGAAGCCCCGCACGATCTCGTCGAGATAGCCGGGTTGCGGGACGTGATCGGCATCGAGTTGCGAGACGATGTCGTAACGCGCGTAGCCGACCTTGTCGTAGAAATAGGCGAGGTTGCCCTCCTTGCAGCGGGTGCGGCGGGGCCATTCGCTGCGATGGTACGCGTCCTGCCCCTTGCGCGAGGAGATCTGCACGCCGTGGGCTGCGCACCAGGCCACGGTCTCGGGCTGCGGATCCTCGTCGGCGAGCCAGGTGTCGTGCGGATAGCTCTGCCGCAGCATGGCCTCCAGCGTGCGGCGGACCACGTCGAAGGGCTCGGACGGGGTCTTGGTCACGATCATCGCGACCCGGGTTTCCGCGGGATCGGGCAGCGGGCCCGCCGGCACGACCGCGGCGCGGAAGACGAAGATGAAATAGGCCTGCATGAAGAACAGCCAGCCGAAGGCCACCGTCACCACCCAGTAGCGCATACCCGGCAGGATGCTTTGCGGGTCGAGCCACCATGTCCAGAAATAGGCCGTGGCCAGCACCCAGAGCAGGATCAGACCGTCATAGCGGGCGCGCTGCCATCCGGTCAGCAGGCGGCGGGAATGGCCCCCGCGCCTCCGCCCGGGCCGGTCGAGCCCTGCCGGGCCCTGGGCGTCAAGCGTCGACACCATGGCGGGCCTCCAGGCCGAAATGCGGGGCCGCGTCGCGGATGATCCGGTCGATCTCCGAATACCGCGCGGCAAAGCCGAGTTCCGCCTCGGCGCGTCCCGTGGCCGCGACCAGCTCCGCCGGATCGCCGGGACGGCGCGGGGCGGTCTCATGTGGCACGGGACGGCCGCTGACACGCTCCACCGCATCGAGGATCTCGCGGATCGACAGGCCGCGCCCGGTGCCGAGATTGGCCACCAGCCCCGGACCCCCAGCCGCGAGATGACGCACCGCGAGAAGATGCGCCTCGGCCAGGTCGGTGACGTGGATGTAGTCGCGGATGCAGGTGCCGTCGGGCGTCGGGTAATCGGTGCCGAACACCTTCAGCGGCGGACCCTTGCCCGAGGCCGCCAGCAGGGCCAGCGGAATGAGATGTGTCTCGGGGTCGTGGCGTTCGCCCAGACCGCCCGCGGCATCGGCCCCGGCGGCGTTGAAATACCGCAGCATGACGGCGCGCAGCTCGAACGCCGCGGCGTGATCGCGGACCATCATCTCGCCGATGAGCTTGGTCCGGCCGTATGGATTGATGGGAACCTGCGGCGTGGTCTCGGAAATCGGCAGGGTTTCCGGCACGCCGTAAGTCGCGCAGCTCGACGAGAAGACGAGCTGGCGGACACCCGCGCGGCGCATCGCGCCCAGAAGCGAGATCATGCCGCCCACGTTGTTGTCGTAATAGAGATCGGGCGCGGTGACGGATTCCCCGACATAGGCGCAGGCTGCGAAATGCATCACGACCTCTGCGCCGTGGCGCTGCAGCACCTTGGTCACCCCGTCGGTGTCGCGAATGTCCAACCGCTCCAGCGGCCCCCATCGCACCGCATCCGCATGACCGGTGCGCAGGTTGTCGATGGTGACCGGCAGGAAGCCGGCCTCGGACAGCCGCTTGCAGGCATGGCTGCCGATGAACCCCGCGCCTCCGGTGACGATGACGGGGGGCTGGGTCATCGTCCCAGCGCCTCCAGCCGCGTTGAATTGAGCGCCCGTTCGCTGACGAAATAGGGGATCGTCAGGCGCAGCCCGTCGCGCAGCGCGATCTTCGGCTCCCAGTCCAGCATCGCCTTGGCCCGGCCGATATCGGGGCGGCGGATCCTCGGATCGTCCTGGGGCAGGGGCAGCATGATCAGCTCGGAATTGGCCCCGGTCTCCTCGAGCACCAGCTGCGCGAGTTCCAGCATGGTGAACTCGCCGGGATTGCCCAGATTGACCGGGCTTGCGAGGTCGCCCTCGGTATGCATGAGCGCGACCAGTCCGGCGATCAGGTCGTCGCGATAGCAGAAGGACCGCGTCTGGGTGCCGTCGCCATAAACCGTCAGCGGCGCGCCCTCGAGCGCCTGCATCACGAAGTTCGACACCACGCGGCCATCCTCGGGGTCCATGCCGGGGCCGTAGGTGTTGAAGATCCGCGCCACCCGGATGTCGACGCCGCGCCGCTCGTGGTAGTCGTGAAACAGCGTCTCGGCGGCGCGCTTGCCCTCGTCGTAACAGGCGCGCGGCCCCATCGTGTTGACGCGGCCGCGATAGCTTTCGGATTGCGGCGAGACATCGGGATCGCCGTAGACCTCGGATGTCGAGGCCTCGAGGATCCGCGCGCCGGTTCGCTCGGCCAGAAGCAGCATGTTTTCCGAGCCGATGACGATCGTGTGGAAGGTTTCGATCGGATCGATCTGGTATTTCGGCGGCGAGGCCGGGCAGGCCATGTTGTAGATGAAATCGATCGGCTCGTGCAGATCGAGCGGCACCGCCACGTCGTGCTTGATGAAGGTGAACCCGGGCATGTCGCAGAGATGCGCGATGTTCCTCATCCGTCCGGTCGAGAGGTTGTCGACGCAGATGACGCGCAGCTTCCGCTCCGCGTAATAGTTGCAGAGCGTCGAGCCGAGAAACCCGGCCCCTCCCGTGATCAGTACGGTTTGCCCGGCTTGCGGCAGGCTTTGCAGCCGGCGCGACCCATAGGTTCTCGGTCCGGACGTTCCCGTCTGTTTACCATAAAGCACCATTTCCCCCTCCGCCCGTATCCGTTTGGCCGTCGAGGTCGTGGGACCGGTAAGGCATCGGTTTAAAGGCGATTTTTCTCAAACGCGTGCCCCTGCTGTGGCCGCCGTTAAAAGCAAACTATCTTTGAAGCGGGTTCTGCGGATTTGACACAAGTCAATAGCGTAACACGAATTTTTCGTTTGATCCCAGACATTTCGTGACTCGGTTGTGAAACAGTCCCGGGGAATTGTTTTTCGGCCCATTTCGGGTTTTTGGAATCGCGATAAGAAAATATCGGAAAAGTAGAGTGATATACGGCGATCATTACTTAAGCGGGATTTTTCCCTCGAATTGATGCCTCCCAATTCCGCCTTTTGGTTAATGCGTCCGGGCGCTTGCCTTCATGCGTGACATCCGCCGCGCACACCGGTCACCGGACTTCTGAAACCGCCGCCGCCGATGCGCGTCCCTAATGGGCCAGCAGCTCCTCAACCGCCTGCCGGATCACCGCCGCGTCGTCGGGGCTATGTTGCGGATTGCCCGCCCGATGCCCCCAGTCGGAATGTATCGGGCGCAACTCCGCGTTCGGCATCAGCGCGGTCTCGCGCCGGCTGTCCTCTTGCGTGAAATAGAGGTCCGTCGTCGAGGGCATGATGATCGTCGGTGCGGTGATGGCCCCGAGCGCCGCTTCGAGGTCGCCGCGGAAGACGGCGTTGTCCGAGATGTCGGAGGCGATCCAGGTGGCGATCATCGACAGCAGGTCCAGCGGATCGCGGCGCATGAAATTGCCCTCCCACGCGCGCAGGATGTAATCTTCGCGGGAGGTGAAGCCGGCCCCGGCCCAAAGCTCATCCCGGTAGAATGCCTGGCTCATCGCCCAGCCCGCATAGATCCGCGCGAAGGCCTGCAGGCCGCGCACCGGGCGGTCGGTGAACCAGGCGCCGTTCCAGCCCGCATCCGTCTTCAACGCGGCCGCCAGGCCTTCGAGAAAGAGCGCGTTATGCGGGCTCGTCCGGGCAGAGGTGCAGGTCACGCAGATGCGCGCAACCCGGTCCGGATGCAGCGCGCCCCAGTAAAGCGCCTGCTGGCCGCCCATCGACCAGCCGTAGATCAGCGCGATCCGCGTGACGCCGAAGACCTCGTCGAGCAGCCGTTTCTGCGCGGCGATGTTGTCGAGATGCGAGAAGGCGGGCGCGCGTCCGTGCCGGAAGGGCTCGGGCAGCGTGCTGGGGCTGCTCGACAGCCCGTTGCCGAGCTGGTTCGGGATGACGATGCAGTAGCGCTTGGGGTCGAGGATACGCCCGGGGCCGATCAGCCAGTCGATATCGCTGTGCTGCGCGCCGTAGGAGGTGGGATAGAGGATGAGGTTCGACTTGTCGGCGTTCAACTGCCCGTATGTCTTGTAGGCCAAGGTCAGGGACGGAAGCGTGACGCCGCAGGCGAGCCGCGTGGCGTCAAGCTCGAAGGTCTCGTGATCGCTCATGACGCTGCCCCTCGGTGCCGAAGCGGCAAGGGTAGGGAGCGTGCGTTGACCTGTCCAGTGCGCCGCGCTCAAGCGACGGATGCGTGGCGTCGGGAGGGGCTGGCGGAGAGGTGAAGGGCCCCGCACCCGGCTTGCCGACGCTTGAGAGGCCGGTGACCCCGTGGCGTTCACCCCGGCACGGCACCCGCAGGCCGCTCCCCTATTCCTCCCGGTACATGTCCGGCGAAAGGTATTCCTTCGCCACTTCCAGAACCAGATCGCCCAGCCGCCTCAGGATTTCGCTCGACTGCGTGCTGGTTTGCCAATGCAGCGAGACGCGGACCGCGTTTTCCGGGCTCAGTTCGACCAGTTCGCCCCGCTCGATATAGGCGCGCGCCGCAACGCTGGGCACGAGGCCCCAGGCGGTTCCGTTGACGCAACATGCGACGTAGCCCTCGTATGACGGGACCATATGCGTCAGCACGCGGACCGTCTCGCCGAAGCAGTTCATCATCCATTGGTCCTGAATGGTGTCCTTGCGGTCGAATGCGAGGCAGGCGGTGTTTTCCAGCGACTTCAGCGAGACGCCGTCGGGGAAGTTCTCCTCGAAGAATTCGGGTGAGGCCACGGCGATGTAATCCATCGCACCCAGCGACACGCGACGGCACCCCTGCACCGGCGTCTCGATCGCCGTGACGACGGCCAGCGCCTCGCCGGTCTTGAGGCGCGTCTCGGTATGCTCCTGATCGTCGGGAAAGATGTCGAAGCGAATGCCGAGCTCGTTCTTCGCGCGCTTGATGACGTGCGGAAACCAGGTGGCGAGGCTGTCGTTGTTCACCGAGATCCTGATCTGCGCCGCGACGGTGCCCGCGGTCCCGGCGAGCGCATTCATCCGGTCGTTCAGCTCGTGTTGCAGCAGTTCGACCTGTTCGGCGTAGCGGCACAGATGAAGCCCGGCCTCCGTCGGCACGCAGGGACGGCCGCGCACGATCAACACCGATCCCACCTTGTCTTCGAGTTGCTTGATTCGCTGAGAGATCGCCGATTGGGTCACGTTCAGCGAATTCGCAGCCAAATCGAATCGCCCTTCGCGCACCACGGCGGCCAAGGCAACGATCGCGTCATAGTCCAACTTTAACAATTTTCCATCCACCGCATTAGCCGGACTGATGGCAGACCAGTACTAAGACAACATCTATCATCACTATGTTCATACTGGCCATAATCCGCTAATTTCGGATTAGCAACGCTTATGAACGTAAGTCGGAAGCCCGGTATCCGATTTGGAAACACGATGTTTCCGGCTTATTTTACGCGCTACCCATCATACCGGAGAGAACAAGCCGTGTTAGGTCAACAACTAAGAAAAAGATACATGCGCCGCTTTGCGCGGATGACACGCCACTCGCAGACAAAGGCACGGTTCATCGTCTTTGCCTTCGTGTTTCAGGTGCTGATCGGTGTCCTTGTGGGGCACTACCTGATGCAGCAGGACGTCACCGTGCTCAGTGTCACCTTGATGGTGCTGACGGCGATCTTCATTGGCACGCGCCTGCGCGGGATCAACAATATCGTGCATGAATGCAGCCACTCGACCTTTGCCGAGGACCGGGCGGACAATGTCTTTCTGGGCAAATTCTGCGTCTCCCTGCTCTTGGGATGTTTCCGCAAGTACCGGGACGATCACCTGTCTCACCACGCCCATCTCGGCGATTACGAGAACGACAAGGAGCTGGCCGCGATCGAGAAGCTGCGGCTGCACGATCCCCTGACCGCCAAGACCATTCTGAGGCATTTCATAACGCCTCTGACCGGGCGCCACCTGAGCATGTATACCGGGATCAATCTGTCGCGCGAAGACGGGCTCGGCTTCTATCTCATGAAGATCGGGCTGATTGCGGGGATGTTTCTGTTCCTGCTGGTGGAGCCCGCCACCGCGTTCTTCTTCGTGTTCATGCCCTGGTTCTACGTGTTCCCGACGATCAATTTCTGGACCGATTGCATCGACCATGCCGGTCTGGTGGGAGAGCAGGACGCCCTCGCGGCCTCCCGCAACGTCCTTGCCTCGACACCCGTCCAGGTTCTGTTTTTCCCGCGGCACGATTGCTATCATCTCGTGCATCATCTCTTCCCCCAAGTGCCGGCACAGCACCTGAAGGACGCGCATGAACAGCTCTGCGAAGACCCGGATTACGCGAATCAGCCGCTCGCGGTTCGCCCGGTGCGCCTGACCCCGACAAGTCTGAAGCCGCGGGCGACGACGTGAGAGCTTTTGTCGGGACCGACGGATGGTGCCGTCTGGACCGGGTTGCGGGAGCAGATCGCGGGCGTCGCAGCCATCGCGTTGAAATCGCCCGGCTTTGAGAGGTGCTGACGCCAGTTCGAGAAGCGCCCGACGAGGTCGGGCGCTTCGGCGCGAGGACGGGCCCGGGGGGGCAAGGCAGGGCGCATGGTCGCAAGAGATTCGCCCTGTGGTCCGGGACCTGCGCTTTCACGCGCGCCGAAATCGCCATCGAGCCGTTGCAGAGCCCGAATCCGGGCGGAAAGCGTCAAATTTTTTCGTTTTCGGTTTCAAACGAGGGCTCTTGAAAATACTTGTCCGTGCTCGAAAGCCCACACGTTTGCCGACTTTTAATTGATCTAAATCAATATCTTAAAGTTTTTTCTTAAAAAGGGCGGACCTGCCCACAGGTTTGAGCTTGATGGGGTTTATTAGTCATGGTAATTCAATATAAGCTTGACTAATCCAGCGCTTTTTAGTGTACTGCCTGAGCTTCACGAGTGTTCTGGTTTTCGGTTTCGAAGGTAGCGTGTGTAAGAGTTTAGCGTGTGGATTGACGCTGGGCCGGAGCCATCTCGCAAGAGTGGCTTCGGTTCAGCTGAAGCCATCATCCGGCTGTCGATTTGGTCGCGCGTAGGTGTTACGCGGCGCATCGACCCTGCACCTTCTTCCAATTCTTTCCCCTTTGTTCATCTGCTCTGGTAGCGGGATGATCCCGTGTAGGCCATTGGCGATAGTCCGCCCGGGTGCGGCCATCGAGAATCGTCGGAGTGCGGTGCCGGTCTGATCGGAGTGCTGGACCGTGATCGGGGCGCCGGCATGATGTGTGTGATGAATTGAAGCTCGGGGTCCATTGCAGATCTCGATCAAGCCGTGATGCCGTGCCGGGCACCGGACTACTGCTCAAGAGGCTGAAATCCACCTCGGTAATGACGACCGAGACCGGGCGGGCAGGCGGTCCGTTCCAACCTCATCAGGTCCAAGATTTCGAAAGGCTGATCCTGCGCTTGCGGCGCAGGTCGGGCGCACTCATGCCCGCCCGGTGCGCTTCTTAAACGCCAACGCTTTGCACTTTGCCGAAGCTGCGTCCCAAAAGCTTCCGCCCCTTCAATCGGCCCACAGCAGGCTGGCGCATACGCAAAGCCCAAGGCCCGCCCGGTGCCAATCCGAACGGCCCGCAAACATCGCACATTCTGCAAAGTTCCGCCTCTTTAACGGCTTTTTCAGCCTCCAGTGTTCGACTGTCACCGTTTCGAAAAGGCACCGAAAGCGTGCCGGGGTGTCGTCAAATGCCGTCAAGAGGACAACGTCATGATCATTCGAGCAGCAAGCATTTTCATCGGGCTCACGAGCCTTCCCACCGTGGCGGCCGCACAAGAGGCTTTCATGACCCAGATATCCGTGCCGCAGGCGGGCTTCACGGCGACGCTGCCCGCCGGCGCCGCGACCCCCGACATTCAAGGCATCGTCGCCTCGCTGGAGGTTCCCGCGGGACCTTCTCCCGCGCCGACGATCGACCTCAGCGACTATCCGCTTGTGGCGGCGCCGACCAATGGCGCCATCGCCGATATCCAGAGCACCGGGGACAACAACACCGTCACTCTCGTGCAAAACGGCATTAACGCAGCATCGGCGGTGCAAAGCGGGAATTGGGGCACCATCCAGATGGTTCAGACCGGGCAGAACAATCGCGCCTCGGTCTACCAGGCCAGCAGCTATGCCAGCGCATCCGTCCTGCAAACCGGCAATAACAATTCGGCTCTCATCATTCAGCGCTAGGGCGTTTCTTCGCGATATTCCCGGAAGGGCCGGGGCGTGAATGTGTTTCGCCTTGGCCGCCAGTCCCTTTAACGGCTTGCATGAATTGCCCTTATGCCGGGCATCTGGATGGCGCTTGGCAAAGAAGCGGTTTTCGCGGACACTCCCGTAAAGTGATTTTACGAGTAAGAGGATTTGCGATGTCCGGTTTCTCCAAAGCGACCCTTTTTTCAGTTGCGCTGTCGGCGATGGTGGGTGCCACCGATCTGAGCGCGCGGGATCTGCCATCCACATCCGAACCCATCGGGGATTGGCGTTTCGAGTGTTTCGCCCTCGATGAACGCCCTGATGCGTGCCAGCTTCACCAGAGAATTGTCGCCGAGAACAGCAATTTTGTCGCCTTGGCCGCCGCGCTGACGGTGAATGCCGTCGGAGATATCGAGGCGCAGATCGCGCTTCCGCTCGGCATTACGCTTCTGGAGCCACCTCGATTGCGGCTCGATGGCGAAGTCGTGGCCTCTCTGCCGATCACGCGCTGCACCAATGACGGCTGCATCATCGAGGGGGTTCTGCCGACGGGGCTCGTCGCCCAGCTGCTTGACGCGGAAACGGCGGATATCATCGTTTTCAGCCCTGAAAACAACACGCTCACGCTGCCCTTCCCGTTGCGCGGGCTCGCCGATGGTTTGGCACGGCTCGAGACCGTCAAACCCGTTCCGGAGCCGGATCGCGATGCGACCGGAGACCCCGAGGCACTGGACCAATCGTGACCTTCAGGAGCTCGCGATAATAGCGCGCCCGATCCGGCCGGTTCCTCAATCGTCCAGGCGGGCCCGTGGGACGACGACGGTTCGGCCCCCGACATTGAGGATGACATTTTCCTCGACCGCGGGTTCGGCCGCTGCCGGTGCCGGGCTTTGCGGCTGGCTCGGTGCGGCCGGTGCGGATTGGCGCGGAGCAGATTGCCGCACCGGGCGGAACGCCGGGTATTTCTCGACCTGAGCGATATAGGCCTGTTCGGGCACGCCGGATATCGGCCGGGTATAGGTCAGAAATGCTTCACCCGATGCGGTTTGTGCAAAGACCGGCGTGGATAAAACACAGGCGAGACAGAGTGGAATTGCCGTTTTCTGCATTGAAACCCCCAGCCTCTTTTCTTGATGGATGCCCTGTCCGGTATGGGTGGTCGAAGACCTGAAAACAAGGCGCGAAAGACGAAATGCCAATTCGGACACCGCTATCGCTGAAATGATCCTTCGCAGGTGACTTGCTGCCCCGCATTCTCCACGACTAGATTGGCGGTCATTTCGCTGCCGGGCGATAAAGACATCGCGCTTCGCGCGAGTGCGGGCGCGGCCCCGTCAGCCGTAACATCCGGAACCGTTCCGCTCTGGACCGAGGTGGATCGATTCGAGCCGTTGATAAGCTCCACTTTCAGGAAGTAACGCCCGCCGATCCATTGCGGGTCGGTGGCATGTGCCTCGAGTGTCACGACATTGCTCGTCACGTCGAAGGACAGATCGCAAGGCGCGTCCTTGGCGAAAAGGGGAGGGGCCATCAGCACGCCCGAAAGGAGGCACATCGCGAAAATCCGGCGCATGGCGTTTCTCCCTTTTTGGCCCTGTCCATTTGCCGAATGTCGGCGCAACAGATGGCGGCGCAATGTCGATCCGGGCTCGCCCGACTATACCGGCGATCCCGACGCTTTCAAAACCTCGGGGAACGCGGGGCGCTATCACTCCAGAACGGTCCACCGAGAAGAGCGGATCGACACCGGCAACCCGTGAGGGAAAGGGTCGGCGTTCTCTCGCGGATAGACCGGGTTGCGGCCTGCGCAGTCGGGGATCAGGTGCCGCTCGTTCCAGACGTGCCGTTGGAGCCGCCATCGTCGTCGCCGCCGAGTGCGGAGATGATCGCGATGAAGGTGATGCCTGCCGTCGTCGTCGTCAACGGACCGAGGCCACCGCCCAGCGGGTTGTTCGCGCCAGCGGGGCGCACGCAGGTGACCCGGATCGTCGCGCCGTCGATATACTCGGCGGCCTCGATTGCGGCGGCCGTACCGCAGGCGCCTTGCTCTGCGGCGATGCGCAACGCGTCAAGCGTCGTGCCCTGGGCGGAAACGGACCCGGCGACCGTCAAGAGCGATGCCGACAAAACCAAAGTGCGACCAAACATGGAGAACCCCTTCAACAGTTCTGATAATTGATAAGTGCTTCGTATCGCTCTTGCCAGCGTGAACCTGCCTGCGCCTGAAGCTGCATCATTTTTGCCCGATGCCGATCTGCAAAGGCCGCGCGGCAGCGTTGGCTCCGGCGCTCCATGCGTACGCCATCAATTCCGCGCAATCACTCCCGTGTCGGACTTTTCGGCCTTCATGAATTGGCTGATCTGCGCCGGAGAATAGCCAAGGCGCGCCAGCTCGTAGCGGGTGCGGTAATCCGAGATGACCTCACGCCCGGCGGTCTCCGTCTTGAAGGCCCATTGGCCGCTTTCGGCGCCCTCTACGATCATCGCCATGACGGCCAGTTCCATGGCCTCTCTCACCGCGAAGATCTCGGGTTCGTTGCGCGTGAAGCCGGTCTCGTATTCCAGGATCTCGTCGACCGACACGTATTGGAAGACGTCGCCCTGAACCTGCACCGAATAGACGGTCTTGGTGGTGGTGACGGAGGTCAGAACCCGCCCGGTCGACACGCTGACGGCGCGCAGCGCGACGGTCACGATGTCCTTGCGGTACTGGCTGAAGCTGCCGACACCGAGAAACCGGGCGCCGACGCCACCGGTGACCGTATTGGTGTCGTATCCCACGATGGAGCCTTCCACGAGGGTGCCCGCGAACCGCAAGGGCGGAAGCGACACGCCACCGGTGAAGGCGGCCTGGGTCTGCTCGATGATGGCCCGCTCGCGAAGCAGGTTGTCGACCCGTGCCCGCTCGATCACGTTGAACCACTGGCCGCCACCGGCGGATTTCAGGACATCCGTGAGGATATCCGCGCCGCCTTGCGTGACCGCGCGCGACAGCTCGGCATATTCATCGACCGGCTCGTTCTGTCCCGTCAGATCGGGGAAGGCGTATACCCCGACGTCGAGCTGGCGCGCCGGAGGGGGGAGGCGTTCGAGCTTCAGCCCGGTTTGCGTCGCGGTCATGACCTGAGCCGATTCAATCAGCAGATCGTCGCTCAGCGGGACCGTGTACTCGCAGCCTGCCATTGCGGCCAAGGCGATGGCGCCGAGGCAAAGTCTCTTGAGTTTCGTCATGTCACACCATTCAGAGTACAGTCGCACCGTCAGTCCGGAGCTGACTGCGCCGCCGGTTCCGCGTTGTCGTTGGAAGGATCAATTACCGCCGCCGGCATCCACCGTGGGATCCGTCGGCGCGCCCGTATTGATCGGGATCACGATCGTCGGGCCGGTGACGCCACCGCCGCCGCCAATTCCCGGGATCGGTGCCTGTGCGGAGCCACCACCGGAATCAAGCTTGTCCGGATCGATGGTCGCGGTTTTCTGGACATCCGCGAGCCCGAACAGAAATGCCCCATTGTTGGGATTTCCGCCGAAATTTGGATTGTTGAATTGAAATTCGAGATTATTCGCGCTCACAAAAGGCGCCGAAAAGACAATCGACACGGCTGCAATCGCTGAACTCTTTAATAGGGTGCGCATGATTCCTCGCAGGTCATTCTATCACTGTGTGTCATCAACGGCGGGCACAATACAAGCCAATGTGCGCAAATTTTGCCTACATACAAGGCGTTGTTGCGACGGAGGCACATGACACAGGGCAACCAGAGGCGCGCGCCTGCGGGAACTTCGGTGTCTGTATTACGGTTGAATGATCAACGACCCGTTAGCAGTCCGCGTAATCGACGCGACGACCGGGGTCGACGTTGAAGCCTGGTAGACACCAACCTGAAAGCGATCGTTGTTCGCGGAACTGCGCGTGGCGCCAGGATTGGAAGAGCTGACCATCTGATCGGTGATGTTCAGATCGACTTCGCGCCCCATTCCGTATTGTTCGATCGTGACATCGGTATCATTTCCGTAAAGATTGACCGATGCCGTGTGAAACGACCCGACCTGCAGCGCCGTCACGGCATTGTTCATGCCGGAGATGCTGAAGACAGCCTGATTCGATGTTCCGAGCTGCACGATATTCGAGACGTTTCTCTGACCGAGTACCACGGACACGCCAATATTCTGCAGCCCGTCTTGAACGAGGTTGGATGTATTGTCAGACCCGTCAGTGATCTGGGCACCCGCATTCAATTCGCCGGTTTGCACGATATTCTGCGTATTTCCGGTCCCGAATGCGACATTTGCAGCACTGTGGGACATTCCGACTTGGGAGATGTAGGCTTCTTGCGCCGATGCTGAATTGCCAAGAAAGGCAAGCGCAATTGGCAGCAGCCATGCAATGGGCTGACGCATTTTGGGAACTCACAATGGATGGCACTGGTTAGGCAAAGTGCCCGGCGAATAAATCGCCGAGCACGCTATGATATCCGATTAGTTCGTGATGGACGAACCGTAGGGGAAGTTCACGTTGACGACAGGCGTCGGCAGCGGCGTGGTGCCGGGCGTGACATTCGCCGAGAGCGTGGTGGGCAAAAGCAGGCTGACGCCGGCCATGCCATTCGTATTGCCCTGATTCTGCGTCCAGTTCACGGCGGTGTTGTCGTTGCCTTCCTGGATGATCTGCGACAGGAAAGTCGAATTCTGGCTGCCGGGGCCCTGCTGGTTCAGCTGCACGGCAACAGCTGTGTTATAGCCATTCTGGAAACCGTCTCCGCTTTGCCAGATCAACGACTCAGCCGCCGGGCCACCCGCGGTGCTGCCTTCATTGGGCAGTGAGTTGATGAACGTATTGGTGCTGTCGATCTGGTAGGTGGTGGCAGAGTTTCCGGCACCGCGCGACAGCTGACCGGCCGAGTAGCCGACACCTTGCTGAACGATCACCTGGGTGGCGTCGTTGCCGGTGGAGTATTCGGCATAGTTCATGCCTGTCAGATTGTCACCGAGCTGGTTGACGTACGCATCCTGCGCATAAGCGGAACCAGCGAACGCGATGGCGAGAGCGGAAATCGTAAGAGTTTTCATAGGAGAAGTCCCCATTGGTAAAAAAGCTACTATTTGATGTCGACATTTTACTGGCCAACTACAGTCCAGTTGACTGCTCACAACTGTTAATTCCTTGTTAGTACTGAGGCCGCCACGGTTATGCAACCTTATTGCCTTAATTTCGCCACACGTTTCCGAAACCTGCATGATCCCGATTTTGCGACGTTGTTGATCGCGGGAGACTTACAAAGAAAAGCCCGAGACTCTCGTTCAGGTAGAATTATTGCAATCATAATGTTCTCGGGATTGAATCGGGGCTCGTATTTACACGGCGTATTCACACGGTCGCCGGGTATCGCGCAGATCGCGGGTCCGGAATGCGCGTGTTTCTTATCCCGCTGACGCAATGCCCGACGACGGAATATCGGCGGTGCCGCGGGCTGGCAAGCCAACGATGAATGCGGCTCGAAAGAGGATTCCGAAGTCCTCGCGGTCGGAGGCATGACGGTGCGCGCGTCGAAGGCGTGAAGGACAGGGCCTCCCCGATTCGCTGACGGGCCTGCGAGGCGGCAGCGTTTCCGGATTGCCGCTCCGACTGCCGGGACGGGCGGCGGGGAGCGTTTCCCGCACGCGCTCCCGCACCGCCATGATACATCGCCGCCCGGTCTTGCGGTCCGCATCCGGGGCGAAAGCTGCTGGTCCCATCATCGCCTCGCGGCACCCGGACTGCGTCGCACGCGCTTGCTCATCCGCAAGGCCGACCCCATATCCGCAACGCGGTTTATCCTCACGGGTCGAATGCAATGAATGGTTACCTGAAGACGGCAGTTCTCATGGCGGCGATGACCGCGCTGTTCATGAGCGTTGGCTATCTCATCGGTGGAACGGGCGGGGCGATGATCGCGCTGGTCGTCGCAGCCGCCATGAACATCTTCACCTGGTGGAACTCGGACCGGATGGTCCTGCGGATGCATGATGCACAGGCGGTGATGCCCGGCGATCGCCTGGGCCTGCATGCCATGGTGTCCGGGCTTGCGCGCAAGGCGGGCTTGCCCGAGCCCAAGGTCTACCTGATCGACACGGCGCAGCCCAACGCCTTCGCGACGGGGCGAAACCCGGCCAATGCCGCGGTGGCGGTCACGTCGGGGCTCGTGCGCACCTTGACGCGCGAAGAGCTGGCGGGCGTGGTCGCCCACGAGCTCGCGCATATCCGCAACCACGACACGGCGATCATGACCGTGACCGCCACCTTTGCCGGTGCGATCTCGATGCTGGCGAATTTCGCGCTGTTCTTCGGGGGCTCGCGCGAGCGGCTCGGCTTGATCGGCACGCTTCTGATGATGGTCCTCGCCCCCATGGCGGCGGCTCTGGTGCAAATGGCGATCAGCCGGACGCGCGAATATGCCGCCGACAAGGCAGGGGCCGACATCTGCGGCGAGCCGTTATGGCTCGCATCCGCGCTGGAGAAGATCTCGGTGGGCGCGGCCCGGATCGACAACGACGCCGCCGAGCGCAACCCGGCGACGGCCCACATGTTCATCATCAACCCGCTGCATGCGCATAGCCGCGACAAGCTCTTCGCGACCCATCCCGCAACCGAGAACCGCATTGCCGCCTTGCGAGACCTCGCAGCGCAATCCCGGTCGGCTGGTCGCGCGTCCATGGCGTCCCTGTCGCCCAGTCGCATTCCCAAGACCGGAAACCGCCGGCCGTCGGGGCCGTGGTCCTAGGCGGTGCGACCCTGCACGGTGCCCGCCGAGTGGAAGCCGAGCGCATCAAGACAGAGCCCGCCGCGACAAGGCTTTGAAATGGTCGAAGGGCAGGGCCGGGCCGGCATGATCGCCGGCCCGGCCCGAACTTACACGTTGACGCCCATCGGCAGGGACCTGCGGCGGTCGCCGGTGGCCGCGTAGAGCCCGTTGGCGATGGCGGGGGCCACGGGTGGCACGCCCGGCTCGCCCACGCCGGTCGCATGGACCGAGAACGGGTGCGGGATGATGTGCGTGGTCACCGTCGGGTAATTGTCGGACCGCACGACGTCGTAATCGTAGAAGTTCGACTGCACCACGGCGCCGTTCTCGAAGGTGATCCCGGAATGCAGGGCGACCGACATGCCCATGACGGCAGCCCCCTGGATCTGGCTCTCGACCCGCTCCGGATTGGCGCAGAAGCCGCAATCGATCGCCATGTGCATCTCCGGAACGGTGATCCTTCCGTCCACGATCTTCACATGAGCCGCGCAGGCGACGTAGGAGACGAAGCTGCGGTGAACCGCGAGGCCGATCCCTTCGCCCTCCGGAAGATCCTTGCCGTAGCCGATACCGTCTGCGGCCACGTTCAGCACATGGGCCATCTTCCCGGTGTCGATGGGAAACTCCGCCATCGGCTCGCCGTAGTTCCAGAAGTTGTCCGGCAACCCGGAATTCTGCGGATCGAGCTGCCGCGGCGCACCGATGAGTTCGAGCCACATGGTGCGCTGGTCCTTGCCAAGCTCGTCGGCCAGTTCACCGACGAAGGACCCGATGGCCCAGGCATGCGGGATGTTCGACACCGCCCGGAACCAGCCGATCCGCGTATGCGCCAGCGCCTTGCCGCTTTCGCACCGGATATTGGCGATGTCGAAGGGCACGTCGTTCAGCCCCATCCCCTGTTCCAGCGGCAGGACGTTGCCCTCGTCAGGTGCGAAGGTCGATAGGATCGAAGGCGCCACGGACCGGTGCAGCCAGCCGGTGACATTGTCCTCGGCGTCGAGGGACACCTCGATCCGTTCCGCCGAGGTGGTGTGGTAGAAGGAGTGGCGCACGTCGTCCTCCCGCGTCCATTGCATGCGGACGGGCGCACCGACCTCGCGCGACAGGAGTGCCGCCTCGGTCACGAAATCGGCCTTCGACTTGCGACCGAAACCGCCGCCCAGAAGGGTGACATTCACTCTCACATTCTCGGGGTCGAGCGCCATGGCCTCGGCGATATCGTTGCGCACGGTATAGGGGCTTTGCACCGGTGCCCAGATCTCGAGCCCCTCCGCCGTATAGCTGGCGATTGCTGCCGGTGGCTCCATCGGAATGTGGGCGATATGGGCCTGGGTGTAGGTCCGGGTGAATGTGCGCGCGGCATCGCCGAAGGCGGCATCGAGATCGCCTTGATCCCGGGCCAGGCTGCCCGGCTGTTCGGAGGTCGCGATCATCTCCTCCATATAGGCGTCGGAATTGTAGCTGCCGTGTTCACCGGCCTCCCACTCGATCTTGAGCGCGTCGCGGCCCTTGAGCGCGGCCCAGGTGTTCGACGCGACGACGGCAATGCCGCCCAGCGGTGCGAACTTCTGGGCGAGCCCGCCATAGGGGATTTCATGCACGCTCTCGACGCCCGGTACCGCGAGGGCCTCGGTCGCGTCGAAGGACGCGGCCTTGCCGCCCACGACCGGCGGGCGCGCGACGACGGCGAACTTCATGCCGTCGAGCATCACGTCGCCGCCATAGACAGCAGCACCCGTGGTGATGTCGCGCAGGTCGGTGATCTGCACCTCACCCTTGCCGATATACCGGAACTGGTCCTCGGACTTGTAGGCGATCTCCTCATGGGTGGGGACCGGCAGGGCCATGGCCGCCGCCGCCAGATCGCCGAAACCGGCACTCTGCCCGGCCGGGCCTTTGACCTCGTGCATTTCCACGGTCACGGTGGCCGGGTCGACCCCCCACTCATTGGCGGCGGCTTGGGCCAGCATCGTGCGCACGGAGCCGCCGATCTTGCGCGCCATCTGGATGTGATGGCGCATGGAGCGCGATCCGTCGGTGTCCTGGTTGCCGTATTTCGGCTCGTCGCCCGGGGCCTGGACGATCTTCACGAGGTTCCAGTCGGCCTCCATCTCGTCGGCCATGACCATCGGGATCGAGGTGCGGCTGCCGGTGCCCATTTCGGACCGGTGCGCGACCAGCGTGACCGTGCCGTCGGCATCGATGGACACGAAGACCAGCGGGTCCTCGACAACGCCGTGCGGCATCCCTTCGGCACCGGTGGGGTATTTGTCGAAGGCACGCGCGGGCATCGCATAGGCCGCCAGCGCGAATGCGCCGGTCGTGCCGAGAAAGCCGCGTCTCGATACTTTCGCGATGCGGAGCGTTTCGACGACGGGTTCGGAATGTGGTTCGAGATATTTCAGCATGGCTCAGATCCCCGTGCTTGCAAGACGGACGGCATCGACGATTCGCTGGTAGCAGCCGCAGCGGCAGACATTATTCGACATCGCGGCGAGAATTTCGTCGTCCGAGGGTTTGGGGTTTTCATCGAGAAGGGCGACCGCCTGCATGATCTGACCGGTCTGGCAGAACCCGCATTGCGGCACATTGAGATCGCGCCACGCCGCCTGGACCCGGTGGTTCCCGTCGGGATCGAGCCCTTCGATCGTGGTGATCTCGGCGCCCTCGACCTCGTCGAGGCGCAACTGGCAGGCGCGTTCGGCCTTGCCGTTCACATGCACGGTGCAGGCACCGCAGAGGCCGACGCCGCAGCCGTATTTCGTGCCGTTCAGGCCCGCCAAGTCGCGGATCGCCCAGAGAAGCGGCATGTCCGGTGCCTCGTTGAACTCCCTTTCGGAGCCGTTCAGAATGATCTTGGTCATATTCCCTCCCTAAGAAAAAAGTGTTCTCTCGCCGCGTGTTACGCGGCGTATCGAGCAACATTATCCAACGAAAAAAGAAAACTTTTGAATCACCAGGTGCCGTCAATATAGCACACTCGGCCTTGTTTTTCGGAATTCTGAGCGGGTCGCAGAGTGGGGGGCGATGTGTCCGCCCGGCAGCCTGCGCGCGCAGTTTCTGTCGGGGATCACCGACCGCAACGGGCGGGCATGCGGGTCACTTCATCATTGCCTGTCGATGTCGCTCGGGGCAGGGGCGATCAGGGGCATCCGGCGCCGAATAAGACGGGGCAACCTGCAGGTTTCACACCAGCTGCGCGGCCTCGGCTTCCTCGCGGCTGAAATCGATATGGATGTGGTTGCCGTCCGGATCGTGGCAGTTGATCTGCACCAGCGGAAAGCCCGGAACCGGATCAACCGAATAGGCGATGCCGCGACGATCGAGCTTGGCCGCGAATTCGGCCATCCCGGTCGCGTCGAAGGCATAATGCTCGATCTTGGGCTCCCGCGCCTGCGGTTCCGCCGCGACCTCGACGAGGTGAATGAACGGATTGTCGCCGATGTAAAGCCACGCGCCGGCGAACCTGAAATCGGGGCGCGGGCCGGGGTGCATGTCGAGAATGTCGCCGTACCAGGCGACCATCTCATCCAGCCGCGACGTGCGGACGTTCACATGGCTGAAGCCGGTCAGTGTCATGATGCTCCCCCTCGTATGTCCGAAGGTAGCACGCGCCCGGAACCGACGGAAGGCGGCCTGGCGTCCGTCCGGGTCGTCGACGTCTTGGGCGGCAGGTGGTTGAAATGCGCGGCATCCGGCGAGACAGGCGCGCGGAGGTCGGGGTGCCTTCTGCAGACAATAGGCCCCGAACAGCGGACAACCGCCACGAGGCCGCCCGTTCCGTTTCGCGCGATGTCTCAGAACAACATGCAGTCCGCACCCGGGGGCAGGGTGTCCGCGCCCCCGGGCAGCGTCGGGGTGTAGTCGAAGCTCGCGATCTTCGCGCCGCTGTCGAAGGCGATGAAAAGCTGGCCGGAGCCCGGGCGGATGGCGATCCCCTCGGGGTCGATCCCGTAGGGCACCAGCGACTCGGTGGCGAGCAAGCGTCCCTCGGCATCGAATTCGTAGAGCGCGTTCGTGCCTTCCCAGTCGTCGACGATCAGCAGATGCCCGGTGCGGGGATCGCGGGCGATGCCCTGCGCTTCGGAAAGCGGCGGCTCGAGTTCCATGGTGTCGATGCGCCGGATGATCCGCCCGTCCGGCGAGAGCCAGCTCAGGTATTCGGGATCGTCTTCGACGGTGATCAGGGTGCCATCGGCGTCCACGGCGATGCCTTCGGTATCGGCCCAGCCGGTCTCGATGCGAAAGGGCGCGGCGATCGGATCGCCCGACTTGCTCAAGCGCTGGAACAGCCCGAGACCATCCGCGACGATCAGATTGTCGCCCTCGATCGAGATGGCCTTGATCCGGCTGAGGTCCGAGGAAATGCGCCGCAACTCCTCGCCTTGCAGCGTGACGAGCACGGCTTCCGGACCCTCGTTGGCGATCCAGAGCCCGCAAAAGGTCGGATCGTAGTCGAGGCTCGCGGGGCGGTTGAGCGCGTAAGTTCCGCTCAGCTTCAGCTCCAGCGCGGGGACGTGGGACGCGCAGAGGAGGAATGCCATCGCGGCAGCAATTCGCATCGTCGAGGCTCCGGAGTGATGAATGGGTCGGACCCGGCCGGGGTGATCGAAGGATGGCACGGTTTCGGGAATGTGGCGCACAGAAAATGCCGCTCGGTGGCTGCTGGCGTTGGTATTGCTGACGTTGCAATCAGGTGATCCGGAAACCGGGCGGCTTAGAAAGTGCTGAAGACCGCCGAAAGGGGACGATCCCCTCTGCGCTCTCTAAAAGATGCGCGCGCAATCACGGCCCCATGCGCGTGCCGTGCCTGCGACGCGGCGTTGGGGTTCGGCCTCGCGCAATCACACGCATCGCGCGAGGCCGCGCCTGGATTTAAACCCGGCCTAAATTAGCGCGCGAAACCCGCAGCGCATCACTGCGCCGACGCCACCGGACGCGAAATCACATCTGGTGATGTTCGCAGGTGACGTTCGGGTTGAACGGCATCAGGACGCCCATCGGGTTTTCCCGGAACAGCCAGACATGCTGGTCGAAATGGGGCATGAAGCCGTGGGCCTCGTCGCCCGGCGTGTTCGGATCGTCGGCCATGTGGTCCCAGCCGCGCCCGTTCAGCACAAGCTCCTCGGTCTTGCCCGATGTCTCCCAGGCCTCCTGGAAGACGAGGTTCTCCACGGCGACAAGCTCCATCGACCCGTCGGCCTGCGGCTCGTAGATCAGCACGGAAGGCCGCATCCAGTCGGTATGCGTGCCGTTCCCGTTCACCCGTGGCTCTGTCCCGGTGATTTCCAGCAGGGCGGGGTGGATGAAATGCATGCCCATGGCGCCAAGCTCGGCGGGCAAGCCTTCTCCGGCAGCCGACACGCAATGATTGTCCGGGGTAATGTAGCCCTCTGCCAGCGCGACCTCGATATCCTGGTATTTCGAGACCGCATCGCGCATCGCATCGAGGTCAACGTCCCCGGCCCATGCGCTCATCGGCAATGCAAGCGCCGCGAGGGCACACGAAAATGTCCACTTCATTAAACTATCCTCCCTTGGCATCCAGACCGCGGCGCCTCCTCGGCCCGCGGGCTGTGAGCACGATAATCTTAGCATAATTCGGCCCTCCCGGCTAAGTTTCTCGTCGCGTGCCGGCAGGGGGGCAGGGGGGCTCGGATGGGCAGGAGATGAGGAAGCTTGGCGAATTGGCCGTCTGGTCCGTCCTGACGCTGACCCCGCAGCCCGCGCGGGCCGATGAGCTTGCGGCGCCCACTTGGGCGGATGTCTTCCCGATCTTCGAGCTGCGCTGCGTCAATTGCCACGCGGAACACGGCGCGTCCAAAGGACTGCGCCTCGACAGCTACGCCGCGATCCTCGCCGGAAGCGACAGGGGGGCCGTGGTCCTGCCCGGCCTTGCTGCAAAAAGCGAGCTGATCCGTCGGCTGACGGGCGAAAGCGCACCGAGGATGCCGTTTCTGAGCACGCCCTTGCCGGACGAAGAGGTCGCATTGATCGTGCGATGGATCGACGGAGGTGCGCGGGAGGCACCTTCGGTAAAGTAAGGCAACGGCGCCTGCCGCGCCGAGCCGAAGGCGCTCATTTCGGGGAACGGGGCCAAGTGCGATTCCCTCACAAAAGCCGGATGCGCACGCCGCCTGCTCAGCCCGCTGTCCCGGTCTCCGGTTTGCGCCGAAGCTTGCGGGCCGGGCCCGCGCGCCGTCCTTCCACGCTGTAAAGCACCGTCGGGCCGATGCCTTTCAGCCGGGCGCGGCCCTGACGCTCATAGACGAATTCGGAACCGATGCGGTCGATCACGCCCTGGCTCACGCTGATCTTGCCCGGCTTGCCGGCTTCCTCGATGCGCGATGCCATGTTTACGGTCATGCCCCAGAGGTCATAGACGAAGCGCAGGTCTCCGACGACGCCGGCCACCAGCGGGCCGCTGTGAATGCCGATCCGGACCTGAAGCGGCCGTCCGATCCGCTGGCCGATCTGCCGGGTTTCGAACAGGACCTCGACGGCCGCATCCACCGCGACAGCGCAGTGATCGGCCATGTCCGACGTGACGCCAGAGACATACATGTAGCTGTCGCCCACCGTCTTGATCTTCTCGAGGTCGTATTTCTGGATCACCGCATCGAAGCGCCGGAACAGATCCCGCAACAGGCCAAGGGATTCCTCGGGCGGAACCGAGGCGGTGTATTCGGTGAAATCGACGATATCGACGAACACGACGGTGGCATCGGTGACCTGGTCCACGATCTGGTCCGCGCCGCCGTTCATGCGCGCGGCGATCCGCTTCGGCAGGATGTTCTCGAGAAGCGCGCTTTTCTGTTCGACCGCCTCGGAGAGGTCGTTCTTCTGCGATTGGATCAGCTCGAAGGATCTCTCCAGCTCGAACAGGACGGAATTGTAGAAAAGCCCGATCTGGCCGACCTCGGTGAAGGGCGATTGCGGCGCGCGGGTCGACAGGTCCCGGTCGCGGGCCTGCCGCTGCATCACCTCGAAAAGCTCGTTCAGGTCGGTATTCGCCCCGTGCTCACCCACATTCAGCCCGATCGATTCCACGTGCTGGGTGACCCGCAGCGGCATCACCCGGTCGATGGCGAAAAGGATGCCCAGCGGCAGGGCGAAGGCGAAGAGGATCAGCACCGCCACGCCCAGAAGCTGCGCGGTCAGCTGCGACAGGAACGAGGCCGCAAGCACGTCCCCGCCGAAGAACGCGACCGCCAGGACGCCCCAGAGACCGGCCATGAAATGCACGGGCACGGCGCCCACCACATCGTCGATGCGGAACCGCTCGAGCAGACGGTCGCCGAAGATCGCGATGAGCGCGCCGACGCCGCCGATCATCACCGCCTCGCGCACCGAGACGACATCGCAGCTTGCGGTGATCGAGACGAGCCCCGCGAGGCCGCCATTCATGGCGTAGAACACGCTCGCCTTCTTCTCGAGGATCCAGGTCACGCAGAGGCCGGTCAGCACGCCGCTCGCCCCGCTGGCAATCGTGTTCAGCAGAAGGCGCGGAACGGCATCGGTCAGGCCGAAGGCGCTTCCCCCGTTGAAGCCGAACCAGCCGAACCAGATCAGCAGCACGCCCAGCATTGTCAGGGGCAGGTTGGAGCCGTTGAAGCGGCGCGCCTGACCGGAGTCGAGAAAGCGCCCCTCGCGCGGGCCGATCACGATGATCGCAGCCAGCGCGATGCCGCCGCCCACCGCATGCACGACGCCGGAGCCCGCGAAATCGTGGTATCCCAGCCGGCCGAGCCAACCGGCCGCACCGCCATCCGGGGCGTCGGCCCAGGCCCAGTGGCCGAAGATCGGATAGATCAGCGCGACGGTCAGCGCGGTGATGACGAGATAGGCGTGAAACGCGCAGCGTTCGGCGACGGCGCCGGACAGGATGGTCGCCGCGGTGCCGCAGAAAACCAGCTGGAACAGGAAGAAGGCATAGGCGCTGGCGTCGCCGAGACCGTCGAAGGCGAAGCCCGAGGTTCCGATCACGCCGCCATAGCTTTGACCGTACATGAGGCCGTAGCCCAGCAGCCAGAACAGCATCACCGAAAGCGCGAAATCCGAGATGTTCTTGATGGCGACGCTGATATTGTTCTTGGCGCGGGTGATCCCCGCCTCGACGCACATGAAACCGGCCTGCATCATGAAGACGAGCGCGGTGCAGATCAGCACCCAGACAAGGTCAACCTGACTCATGCAAAGGCGCCCCGATATCGGCCGCAATGGACTGGCAAAAAACGGGCGCAATCATCAATGAAGCCTTGGCCAAACAGGAACGGAGAAATTTCCGTTGAGAAATTGGTATCCGATGAAAGCCCGTTTTCACAATCGGCAAATGTGATTTCGGTCTGTGATACATGGAGTGTGCGGCTGCGACAGACCGACGCCTGCAAAATATCGCTGACCGGGCAATGGTTTACGGATGGGCTTTGCCGCGTCCGACCGCAGATGCGGCCTTGCGTCGGTCCCGCCTAGCCGTTCAAATGGTGCGCTTGACGTCGGGGCGCCGGCGGCTTCTGCCTGCACCGGACACATGCCCGGACGGGGCAGGACTTGCGCGTCGGGTTTCGGCCCTCAAAGCGATATCGAAGGAGCATCTCGAAGAGATGGAAATGGTTCAACAAGTGATAAGTCCGAGTTCGCTTCTCATTATCGGCGCCGTCGGCACCTATGTGATCGGCTTTCTGTGCCGCGATCAGCTCTACATCCGGACGCTCATCGTGATCGGCAGCGTGTTCTACGCGATCTATTACTGGACGGTGCCCGCAGAGCCGCTCTGGGAGGCGATGATCGGCACCACGCTTATCGGCGCGGCCAGTCTGCAAGGGGCCATCCAGATCGTCTGGAGCCGCACGATGATCTCCGCCCCGCGCGGCACCCGGCACGTTCTCGAACGCCTGGGATATATCGAGCCGGGCCTCTTCCGTCACCTGATGCGTCTGGGCGAGCGGCAAACGATCCGGGAAGCGACCGAACTCGTGACCGAGGGCGTGCGGCCCGACAGCCTGTGGCTGCTGCTCGATGGGGACCTCATGTTGAACCGGCACGGTCAGGCCCCGACCCAAATCACCGGCCCCTGCTTTATCGGTGAGGTCGCATGGCTGCAGGGCGGTGGCGCCTCGGCGACCGTCACCGTTAATCCGGGGGCGGACGTGGTGCGCTGGCGGCATGACAGCTTGAACCGGGGCCTGCGCCGGAACCATCGCCTCGAACTCGCGCTCGAAGCCCTGATCGCCCGGGATCTCGCATCCAAGCTGTCCAGGAGCGCGCCGATAGATGCGGCGCCGCGGAGTGTCTCGGCCTGATCGCGCGCGGTGCGCCCCGCTTTCAGAACCTGGCCTCGATCTGCGTCGGCTGAGGCCTTCTCCGCCGGTTTTCGCCCGAGAACTTTCGTAATAGGGCCGCCGATCTTAGGTCTGTCCTCCCGAAAGGAGGTCCGTTTGGACGGAGAACGCGATCAAGCTTCCGCGCCTATTGGCGCGCAGGTCTCGGAAAGACACCTCGCATCCAGCGACACGCTGCCACCCGACGTCATCGACATGCTCGAGCACGCGATGCCGCAGCGCGGCTCTGGTGTTCAGTAACGAGACGCCGCTCGACGCGAACCATATCCTGCGCGCCTTTGTCTCTGGAGCGTGCGGGACTTCCACGGCACCCGTGCAGCGCACCCGGAAACACCCGGAAGCGCACATTCGGGAGGCGCAACTGGTCTTGCCGATCAAGCACCGCAGCACGGTGAAGGGCGGTAAGGACCCCGCGCCATGCTTCGGCCCGCCGCGTCATGGGCAGATTGGCGGCCTGAGCCCCATCGGCGACGGCGTCTGGCTGGGGGGCGGCGTCGGATTCCGATGAGAAACCGACCTGACCTCTGATCGCTCAGCGGTCAGGTCGATCTGCGTCCGTCAGGCGGGTCGGTTTCCATGTCAGGACCCGCACCGGATATGCTCTGCGAGGGGCGCGGCGGGCGCCGCCTCAGAACCGGATCTTTTGCTCGGCCTCGCGGCCCGAATGGGTCCAGTCCGCCATCGAGCCGTCATAGAGCAGCGCCTCGTCGTTGCCGAGAAGCTCGTGACTGACGAACCAGCCGATGCTCGCCAGGTGTCCTGTGTTGCAGAAGTTGACCTGAGGCCCCGAGACGGGAATGCCGGCCGCTTGATAAAGCTTGCCGAGCGCGCCGGTGTCGCGGAACGCGCCTTCTGCATTCGTCGTGATCCAGGTATGCGGCAGGTTCTTCGCGCCCGGCAGGGTTCCGGCTTCCGTTGCCGCGCCCGACTTGCTCAACCCGAGATGAAAATCATCCGTGCGATTGTCGACGAGCAATGCGCCCCGGGGCCGCCAACCCCTCGACAACCTCGGCGGACAGCAGCATTTCGGGACGGGGCATCGCGACAAAGTCTTCTTCGTCAACGTCCACGGCGCCCGCCTGCAGGGGGTTCCGGGGCTTCTTGTCCGCGTCGAGAACCGCGACATAGGCCGCCATTCCACCGTTCAGGATGGAAACCTCGTCATGGCCCAGATAATTCATCGTCCAGTAGATGCGCGTCGCCGCACCCATGTCCGACGATGACGTGCCGGCGGGGATCAGGACGACATGATCGTCATTGGAAATGCCGATCTCTCCCAAATGCTCGGCGATCAGATCATGGTCTCTGACAAGACCGCGCACCGCACCGACCTTCGTCCGCCATTCGTCCTCCAGCCCGCCATATTGCGTGTGGACGGCCCCCGGAATGTGCGCTTCGAGGTAGGAGGGCTTCGGACGCAGATCGACGAAAACGACGTCTTCGGCGTCCAGATTGGCCTTGACCCAGTCCACGTCGACGAGGGGGTCCGCTGCAAATGCCGCGGACGCCGACAGCAACACGCACGCCGCAACGGACAGCCTGAGAAAAGAATGCATCACGTCCTCCTCCTGAAACGGTGGCTGTCAGCGGCGACGCTCGCCGATCATCCGCCGAAGACGCGCGCGCTGAACACCCACGCGGATTGTGCCCATTCTCGGCACCGGGGGCGTTGATGAAGATCAAGTCACGGGACCTCTGGGCAGAAGGCAGGGTGTCTTGCGTGCCAGTCTTGGAGCGCGGACGCGACAGCGCTCTCCGGGATCAGTTTCCCAAGCGGTCCCTCAGGAAGTCGATCATGGCGCGCACCTTGCGGGGCAGGAATGCGCGGCTGGGGTAAAGCGCGAAGGCGCCGGTATCGAAGTCGGTCGCGGTGGCGTCGTGATCGGGGAAGAGGTCGACCAGACGGCCCGCAGAGAGGTCGCGCCCCACGAGCCAGTCGGCCAGCAGGACGGGCCCCAATCCGTCGAGCGCCGCCCGGCGCAGCGACAGCGCGTTGGCGATGATCGTGCGCCCGGAAACCGGCACCTCGAAGGGCGTCCCGCCCGGCCGCCGAAACCGCCAGCGGGTGCGGAATTCCGGCAACGCGAAGCGCAGGCAATCATGCGCCGCCAGGTCTTCCGGCTTGCGGACCGGCGGATGCGTCGCGACGTAGCCGGGCGACACGCAGACCACATACCGGGTCGTCAGAAGCCGCGTGCTGATGAGGTCGCCGGCCGGGGCTGCCCCCAGCCGGATGGCGAGATCGACGGCATTGGCGGCGATGTCGAGATTTGCATCCGTCGGCAGAAGCTCCACCGACACGTCCGGGTAAAGCGCATGGAACGCGCCCAGATGGGGCACGATGCATTCATGCGCAAAGGCGACCGAGGCGGTCATCCTGAGCGTGCCCGAAGGCGCGCGCTGCGCCTGCGTCGCGGCCTCGCGCGCGGCGTCCAGCTCCTCGAGAAGGGGGGCAATACGGCGCAGGTAAATCTCGCCCTCTTCGGTGACGGTCAGCGAGCGGGTGGTGCGGCGAAAGAGGCGCAGCCCGAGTGCGGCTTCGGCCGCGGCCACGGCGCGCGAGACCGAGGACGGATCGACATTCAGCACGCGCGCGGCGGCGGCGAAGCTGCCCTGTTGCGCGACCAGCGAGACCGTTCGCAGAAGTTCGGTGTCCATTCATGCAGGATGCGCATGACTATACTGCTCATCAAGTTATTTTTCGGCGCAGATCGCATGGGTAAGTGAAGGTCATCGCTTCAACACAAAGGATGAATCCCATGAACTTCGAAAACACCATCGCCCTTGTCACCGGGGCCAATCGCGGCGTCGGTCGCGTCTATGTTGCCGAGCTGCTCGCCCGCGGCGCCGCCAAGGTCTATGCCGCCGCGCGCAATCCCGACAGCCTCGCCGCCACCGTCGCGCTCGATTCGGCCCGCGTCGTGCCGCTTCGGCTGGACGTGACCCGGGCAGACGAGATCGCCGCAGCGGTCCGCACGGCCTCCGACGTCACGCTGCTCGTCAACAACGCGGGCGCGCTCAGCTTCGGCGGCGCGCTGGAGGTGGGCCAGGACGCGATCGACCGCGACATGGCCGTGAACCACGGCGGCCTGCGCGACGTGACCCGCGCCTTCACGCCGGTGCTCGAGGCCAACGGCGGCGGCACATTCGTCAACATGCTGACGCTGCTCTCGTTCGTCAGCGCGCCGGGCTTCTCGGCCTACAACGCCTCCAAGGCGGCGGCCTGGTCGATGTCGATGTCGCTGCGCGCCTATCTGCGGCCCAAGGGCATCGCGGTCGTCAACGCCTTCCCGGCCGGGATCGACACCGACATGCTGGCCGGGATCGAGGCGTCCAAGGATACCCCCGAGGCCGTCGTGCGCGACGTGCTCGACGCGGTCGCGGCCGGGGAGGAAGACGTCTATCCGGCCTCGGCGGCTGACATCTTCGCGGGCTGGCGCGCGGATCCCAAGCAGGTCGAGGCCGCCTTCGCCGCCATGATGTGATCCCGGCGGCCGGGGCCTCAGGCTCTGACCGCGCGGCTCCGGCGTTCACCGGGGCCGCTATCCTGCAACGGCCAGGACGGTTCGGGCCGGTCCGGGGTCCGGCCATTTAAATCCTCAGCAATACGCGAAGATGGAAGGCCGGTGAAAGATAGGGGTCGCTATCGCAATTCGCGGCGCATCTCGACACGGCGACGATGTCGACGCGGGTCATGAGGAGGTCTTTCAGTCCGATCATCGTCCAAGCCCTTGGGGCTCCGTGCCCAGCCTGTGTTTTACTCGGGAACCTGTCCAGAATGAGAGGATATTGTGGCCATTTTGGAAACAATGAAGAGGCGCGAATAACCGGGATCGCCAATCCGCGGGCGAGGGACGCGGTTTCCAAGCTTACCTTCGGCATGGGGCGATCATCAATGACCCTCGGGAGCGGGCCGCAGCGGTCCTGCGTGTCGGATGCCGCGAGGGGCAGGTCCGAGCCCATAGCGACGGATCCTGCGCAAGGCTCCAACGTCTTCTTTGGTGGGATGCTGGCAAAGTGCATTCCATAATGGCAGGGTCCTCAAATGACGGAGCCCGCTAGACAAGAAAAGAGTGCTTACGACGCTGTCGCACCCCGCTGGGGCGACAAGATGAGGGCGCTTGGATACTACGATGCTTATCTGGGCTTTCTCTCGGCACAACGGCGGCACATCGATAATGACTTGCGGGTCATCGACGTGGGCGCAGGGACCGGGTCCTTTGCAGAAGCCTGGGTTGCAATCCATGGTCCCCCCCGTGAATTGGTACTGTTGGAGCCGAGTCCAGCAATGCTCGAACGGGGTCAGGCAGCATTGCGCAGGCGCGGGGCAGAGCCGCTGTTGGTCAAGGCAGTGTTGGGGGAGACAGAACTGGCCCCGTCAAACGAAGTGTTGGCGGCGCATGTGATCGAGCATTGTCCCGACCCATTGCTTGCACTCCGCCAGATGCGTGATCTTCTCCATCCGGGCGGGCGGCTTCACCTCGTGGTTTCCAAGCCCCATTGGTGCAACGCAATCATCTGGTTTCAATGGCGTCATCGTACGTTTCAAGAGAACGAGATACTGACGCTTCTCACCGAGGCCGGTTTGAATGTCGAGCGAGTATATCGCTTTCCCTCCGGCCCTCCCTCACGGACGAGTCGCGGAATTGTTGCCATCCGTCGGAACTGAACGCTCATTGCGGAATCGCCTGTCTTGTATGCCCTAACTACGCCATTCGAGCTCACCTAACGCATGTCAGCTTCGTCCCGCTAGGCAGACCGTCGTTGTTTGCGCCGAGGAACGGCGCTGTTCCGCACTTGATCGAAGGGTGCCCAATCGGGACACCGGGTCGAACGTCCCGAAGGCCCAAGCAGACCGGAAGGGGCGTGCCGGTGGTTCTTCGCGGTGTGATCTGGCCCGGTCTTGGTCGCAGGGAGCGGCTGGCAGGAGTGGCGCGAGACCCGTTGCGACCGCCTTTGCAGGAACTCTGCCTGCCGAAGGCCATGGTGGAGGGCCCAGTTGAGGGCAGTTCCTAATTGCGGCACCTTCTGCGCTTGAGGGAGGGTGGGCAAAAGCACCCGCGCCATGTCCGGATCGCGTCGAAGAGGCCGTCAGCCACGCGGCTTCAGGGCATCCGAAAAGCCCAGAAAAGCCCTGGCCGCGCCGCTTCGCGTGAAGCGCCCGCTCTTGCAGAACACGGATCATGCCGGACGCATGAGGCCTATCCCTATCGGTCTGCGCCCAAATGCGCCCGAATGCCTTATTCTCTCCAACCCGGCCGATGGATCGTGAAAAACCGGCCAAATCCGAATCGCCGGATCCGCTCAATAGGCCCAATTATGGCGATATGCGGACTTATGACCGGGCCCATTGCAAACTGATCCAAGCACAATCCCCCAAGACGTCCCGGACTGTCGCCCATCCTCTTCCAAAGACAGCCAATTTCGACAAACTTCTCCAATCCCGCCACATGTTGGGCTAAATTGTGGCGGGGGCCTGAGCGACGAAGGGCATCTTCGATTTGCGGATCGGCAGATGTAACGCGATGGGCAAGTTTTTTGGTAATCCGACACCGCGTTGCACGCAGACATGCGTGGCGCGCGATATCATTCAGGACTGCGCCAGCCGGTTCTGGACCGAGCAGCATGGCAGCATGTCCTATCTGGGTCTGACCACCGCTTTCGTGATGATGGCGTTCGGGGGCATCGGCGCGGATCTGATGCATGCCGAACTCAAGCGCACCAAGATGCAGAACGCGCTCGACCGCGCGGTGCTCGCGGCGGCGTCCATCGAAAACGAGCGGGACGCCGAATCCGTGGTGCGCGAATATTTCCGCGTGCAGGACATGGAGGAGGCGCTGGTCGGCGTCACGCCCGTCGAGGACAAGGCTTACCGGCAAGTCACCGCAGGCGGACGGCAGGTCATGCCGACGAACTTCATTCAACTGCTCGGGATCGACAACCTGCAGGCCGAGGGTCTGGCCACCGCCGAAAACGGCGTGACGAATATCGAGATCGCGCTGATCCTCGATATCTCCGGCTCGATGACGGGGCGCAAGATCGAGCAGCTGAAGCAGGCGGCGAGCACCTTTGTCGACAACGTGTTGGGCCCCGAGGCGTCGCAGCAATCCACCTCGGTGTCGATCGTGCCCTATAATGCGACGGTCAACATGGGCACGGTCCTGCCGGGCTATATCGCACTCGACCGGCAGCACGATTATTCCAACTGCGCCGTATTCGCGGAAGCGGCCTTTTCGGGCACCGCGCTCGATGCATCGGCCCCGCTGGAACAGCTCGGGCAATTCGACCCCTATTCCAATGACGTGATTGCGGGGCAGGCGGATCGGCACTGGTGCCACGGTGGAGATACAGCCGCCATCGTGGTGCACAGCTCCGACCCCGCAGCCCTCAAGGATCAGATCGCCACGCTGACCGCAGGCGGAAATACCGCGATCGATGTCGGGATGAAGTGGGGGGTCGCGTTGCTCGACCCTGCCGCGCGCGGCGTTGTCGGTGCGATGGCCGATGACGGTCTGGTCGATGCCGGTCACGCGCAGCGCCCGGATGCCTATGGCACCAAGGAGACGCAGAAATTCATCGTGCTGATGACGGATGGCAAGAACACCACGCAATACGATCTGAAGCCCGGATTGAAATCCTCGGACGCGCTGACGGGCATCTTCGTGAACACATACGGGACCGAGGATCTCTCGGATGACGATTATTCCGTGCGTGTCGACCCGGTTCCCGGGCTTGCGGCCGACCACTTCCCGGCCTGGTCGCAGGCGATTTCGAACTTCGTGATGTATTTCGACACCGACCATGACGGCGCCTTGGATTTCGCGCACAAGATCGAGGCCATGCCGGACACGGCGCCCCGCGATCTGGACGTGTTCCTCGACAAGGCCGTCAGGCTTGCCGCACTCAACGATCCGCGCATCGACGGCGTCCAGCAGCTTCTGGGCGTGTCGATCGAGGGTGGTCCGGCGACGAGCCTGCATTTCGCGGTTCGCGGCGACCGAAACGGCCCCTTGGCCGATCCGGGCCCGGTCATGAATACCGGCCCGGTGCCCGGCGAGACATGGAGCTTCGCCGACCTCCAGGCCGCGGCCGCCTCCGCGGCGGGGGCGGGTCTTGGCAACGGTCCCCACAGCTACTTCTGGACGCGCCTCGGCGGGGACGAAGACGCGCGCTACCAGCCGCGCATCGACGGCCTCGAGACCAACTCGGCCCATGTATACGAGCTGACCTACAACGATCTCTTTCATCGTTTCGGCACCCGCGTGGCCGCGGATCTGCTGTTCGCGAGACCCTACGCGGACGGCCTGATCGACTGGGACCGCTATCAGGCCCTGCGGTCGCCCTATCGCGCCATTGCCGGGGGCGCTGCCGCCGATGCCCGGCTGTCGCGGATTTGCGGCGCCGCCAAGCGGGAAGGCGTGGTCGTCTACGCCATCGGCGTGGAGGCCCCGGAGGAAGGGCGCCGGGCCATGCGGGATTGTGCCTCCTCGGCCTCCCATTTCTTCGACGTGGAGGGCGACGAGCTGGAGAACACGTTTTCCGGCATTGCCCGCAACCTGACCCAGTTGAGGCTGATCCAATGACGCGCTTTTGCCAGATGCTTCGCCATTTCCGCCAGAACGAGGACGGTACGATGGTGCTGCCCTTCACGCTCTGGATCACCATCTTCCTCTCGCTGATCGTGTCGACCATCGAGCTTGGCACGATGACCATTCGCCAGACGGTCATGGAACGCGCGGTCGATACCGCGATGCGCGACCTGAAGATCGGCAAGCTGCCGGGGGATGCGGCGACGCTCAAGGCGGCGATCTGCGACGGCGCTTCGATCCTGCCGTCCTGCGCGGAAAACCTGCATCTCGAGATGATCCGCCTCGATATGGAAGAATGGCAGCAACCCGCCGCCCGGGCCGATTGCGTCGATACCGGCGCGGTCGCGACGCCGCACCGCACGTTCCAGCAGGGGGACGCACATGAGGTCATGCTGGTCAGGGCCTGCTTCAAGTACAAGCCGATCACACCCCTGGGCGGCTTCAATGCCAGCCTGCCCAAGGACGAGAACGGCTACACGGCACTCGTCTCGAGCAGTGCCTTCGTCAACGAACCGCTGTGAGGATTGGGTAAATGATCAGGTTTCTTCAAGGCCGGCTGGCCGCCTTCGCCAAGGACACGCGCGGCTATGTCAATGTCGAGGCGGTGATCGTGCTGCCGATCCTGCTGTCGCTCTTCGGGGTCGGGTGGGTCTATTTCGACGCCTTCCGTCAGCAGAACGTGAACCAGAAAGCCAATTACGCGATTAGCGATATCCTGTCGCGGCAGACCGATTACATCGACGCGGGCTTCATCGACAGCACCTTCCGCCTGTTCCAGACGCTGACCCTGAG
Source organism: Roseivivax lentus (assembly GCF_900156805.1). Lineage (GTDB taxonomy): Bacteria > Pseudomonadota > Alphaproteobacteria > Rhodobacterales > Rhodobacteraceae > Roseivivax > Roseivivax lentus. The sequence goes on from NZ_FTOQ01000007.1 coordinate 145,905, forward strand.
CAATGGCTCCGACGGCGCGCTGCGCGTAAGCCTTGTCGAGTATGACGGCGCGCTGGGCGCCTGGGATGTCGTCTGGTCCCAGACGCGGTCCGCCGACGGCGCCTTCGACGGTGCGGGGCCCGAGGCCCTGGAGACCCGCTTGCCGCAGGTCATCGACGGCGACCAGCTCTTCGTGGTCGAGACGGTGGACCGCTACCAACCGGCTCTGCAGATCGGCCTCGATCCCTTCGACATCACCACTTTCAGTTTCACCCGGCCGCGTTACGCCGCGAAAGCCGCCGAGGCGGCGGGCTGAGGCGCACACGTGTCGCCATGGCTTGGTGGCCTGAGCGCAGCGAAGGCAGATGACCTGCTTCCGGGCGGCTCCCGCTTCCGGCAGTCCAACTTGGGGGCAGAGCGCACGGGATCACGCGACGTGATGCAACAACCCGCCGCAAAGCAGGTGCATCGCATTTCGGCGGCTGCTAGAGTTCGACGGACTGAAGCCTCATTGCGGTGGCGGCAAAACCATCTGCGCCATTCCTAGTGATCGGAACGCCGTGTGACAAAACAAATCTCCCTGATGGCGCTCTTGTTGGCGGCACCTGCCTTGGCAGACGACACCCGTCAGCTCGATGCCCACGAACATGGGGTCGGCACGCTCGACATGGCACTTGACGGCGAAACGATCGTCATCGCGTTTCAGGCACCCGGCTCCGATATTGTCGGCTTCGAATATGCAGCGCGGAGTGACGCGGACGTGGCGGCCGTCGATGCGGCCAAAAAGGCGCTTGGGGATCCGCTTGCGCTCTTCGGCCTGCCGGATGCCGCCGGTTGCGAGGTCGAGGATGCGAAGGTCGAGGTCGAAGGCGGTGAACACGGTGACGATCACGCCGGTCACGACGATGATGGGCATCGCGACGAGACCGGCCATACCGAGTTTCACGCAGCCTACGAGATCACCTGCAGCAATCCCGACCGCATCGACGCTCTGACGTTTTTCTACTTCGACGTCTTCGCCAATGCGCGAGAGGTCGAGGTGCAGATCATCGACCCGACAGGCGCCCGGGCCTTCGAAGTGGACCGGGATCGACCCGTCCTCGACCTGGGGCGCTGACAGCCATTGGCGGAGCCGGTTCTTGAACTGACGGATGTTGCGTATCGCTGGCCGGGGCCTGCAAGCTTCGGTCTTGGCGTGTCCGATTTGCGGGTCGAGAAGGGTGAGACTGTCTTGCTGCTCGGGGAAAGCGGCTCGGGGAAATCCACCTTGTTGTCCCTGATCTGCGGCACAATCCTGCCCGACCGAGGCATCGTGAGGGTCGCCGGAACGGACCTGACCGCCCTGGGAGGAGGGGCCCGTGACACGTTCCGCGCCGAGCAGATCGGGGTTATCTTCCAGCAATTCAATCTTCTGCCCTTCGGCACGGTGGCCGATAACATATTGCTGCCACTGTGTTTTGCCCGGACGCGACGCATGCGCACCGGGGACGGCCCGGCCGCGGTCGCGGCACTGTGCCAGGCGCTGGGCCTTCCGCCGGACGTCCCGGCCATGAAGGCCAGCGCCCTCAGTGTGGGCCAGCAACAGCGCGTCGCCATCGCGCGCGCCTTGATCGGGCGGCCACCCCTGATCATCGCCGATGAACCCACATCGGCTCTGGATGCTGACAGCCAGGGGGCGTTTCTCGATCTGCTCTTTGAGCAAGCCGTCGGGCACGGGATGTCCCTTGTCATGGTCAGTCACGACCAGCGCATCAGCGACCGGTTTGACCGGGTCATGCGCATGGAAGATATCGCCCGGATGTCCAGGGGGCACAAATGATCCTGCGGCTGGCCATCGCCTCGCTCTGGGCCCGGGCCCTGACCGTGGGCATGACGGTTCTTGCCATCGCGCTGTCGGTGGCGCTGTTTCTGGGCGTCGAGAAGGTGCGGACCGGGGCGAAATCCAGCTTTGCCGACACGATATCGGGGACGGACCTGATTGTCGGGGCGAGATCGGGGTCGGTCCAGCTCCTGCTCTATTCCGTGTTCCGCATCGGCAATGCGACCAACAACGTCACCTGGGAAAGCTATCAGGACATCGCGTCCCGTCCCGAGATCGACTGGATCGTCCCGATTTCGCTGGGCGACAGCCACCGCCAGTTTCGGGTGATGGGAACGACCACGGCCTTTTTCGAGCATTACAGATACCGCCAGGACAGATCGCTGGAGCTGTCCAGCGGGGCTCTGATGGAGGACCTCTTCGATGCCGTGATCGGCGCCGACGTCGCCGCCACATTGGATTACGGCGTGGGGGACCCGATGGTCGTCGCACATGGGCTCGCGTCCTTTTCCGAACACGAGAACCAGCCGTTCCGCGTGGCGGGCATCCTTGCCAAGACCGGCACTCCGGTGGATCGGACCGTGATCGTCAGCATGGAAGCCATGGAGGCGATCCACGTCGATTGGGCGCAGGGCGCGCAGATACCGGGCCAGGCGACGCCGACCGACGCGATCCGCGCGATGGACCTGACCCCGCAAGCCGTCACGGCGGCACTGGTCGGCGTCAAAAGCCCCTTGCAGACCTTCGCACTGCAGAGAGCCATCAACGAATACCCCGAGGAGCCCCTGCTGGCGATCTTGCCCGGTGTCGCCCTGCAAGAGCTTTGGGGGATTGTCGGGATTGCCGAAACCGCGCTGCTCGCGGTCTCCGCCATGGTCGTCGTGACGGCATTGATCGGGATGATGGCCACCATATTCTCCGGGCTCAACGAACGCCGCCGGGAGATGGCGATCTTTCGTGCGATGGGCGCCCGCCCGATCACGATCCTCGGCCTGCTCGTGCTGGAAGCCATGCTGATGGCCGCGGTCGGTGCCTTGCTGGGGATGGCCTTGCTCTATGTCGGCCTGCTTGTCTCGCAGCCCATACTCGACCATGCCTTCGGCCTGTGGTTGCCCATCACCACGCCAAGCCTGCAGGAGGCCTATGTCATGGCCGGGGTCGTCATTGCCGGTGCGGTCGTCAGCATGATCCCCGCGCTGCGGGCCTACCGGATGTCGCTGGCCGATGGCATGATGGTCCGATCCTGACCCGATCTTGCGCCGTCCCGAGGCCGGGCGAGGGGGCAACTCCCGCCAAGGCAGTATTGCGAACCCGCCCGCGATCGCGCATCCTCGGCGTGCCGGATCGCAGCGGGGCGACCGAATGAGGGAACGCAGAGCCATGATGTCTCAGGGAGTGAAGCGCCGAACTGTTCTTGCCGGCGCCTTGGCCGCACTTGCCATGCCCCGGGCCGCTTTGGCCGAAGAGATCTACGATATTCGCTGGAAAGACCTCTTGCCCGCCGATCAGCCGGTCCTGAGAAACGCCTTTCGCGACGTGATCGACCATGACGGCGCGCCGCTTTCCAGCCTGCAGCCGGAATCCAGCGGCGCCCGGCATGAATGGGACGGCAAGATCGTCCGTATTCCCGGCTTTGTCGTTCCGCTCGATTATGCCGGGTCCGGCGTCACGACCTTCATCCTTGTGCCGTATGCCGGTGCCTGCATCCACGTCCCGCCGCCGCCCGCCAATCAGCTCGTCCTCGTCACGACGGAGGAGCCTTATGAAAGCGGTGGTCTGTTCGAGGCAGTGAGTGTCACGGGCCGTCTGGGTATCACGACGGTGTCCACGGAGCTTGCCGAAGTCGGCTATTCGCTGGTCGCGGACAAGATAGAGCTTTATCGCTCCTGACCTTTTTCGACATCCGATGATCCTTGCCGGTTCGAACCGGACGCCAGTCGTTTCCATCGCCTGAAACGAAATCACCCCGGGGAAAACCCCGGGGTGACGAGGGCCGCGCAAGGCAGGCCGTGAGTTCGGGTTCGATTACTTCTGGAACCGCTTGCCGAGCATTTCCATGCCGGTCATGAAGCCGACCTGGCGCAGCGCGGCACCGTTCGTAAAGTTGCCTTTGCCTTCGACGCCGTTGATTTCGCTCGTGTTCATTCCGTAATAGAGCGTCGACGCAGCGATCGCATCGGAGTTGATGTCCAGTGCCTTGTCGCTGTTGTTGTCGAAGGTATCGCAGACCAGGTGGTAGCAGGGATCGAGCTGTTCGCCCGCCGTGCCGCCCCAGATCGCGGCCTCTTCGTCCGACTTGATTTCCTCGGCGCCGGTGAACAATCCGCCGGCCGGGATGCCGACCAGATCGATGAAGGGACCGTAGTCGGACCGACCGGAGAAGTCGGTGCCCTTGTACGGCTCGCCGCGGGATTCATAGAAACCCTCGAAGAAGGCTTCGATCTGCGCAGACCCGTCCGGGCCGGGGCCGGCGCCGACTTCGTCGGAATCATCGCCATCGTAGATCTTGAAGACGTAGTTGGGCGAACCGACCATGTCGAAGTTCAGGTAGAGCGCGATATCGAAGATCTGGTCGTCGCCCGCGAAGAACTTGTCGATCAGGTCGTTGACGTAGAATGTCGACCCGATCAGGCCGGATTCCTCGGCGCCCCACCATGCAAAGCGGACCTTGTTGACCAGGTTCACCTTGCTCATCTGGATCGCGGTCTCGAGGATCGCCGCGGATCCGGAGCCGTTGTCGTTGATGCCCGGACCGGGGTTCACGGAATCGAGGTGGGCCCCCACCATGACGATGTTTTCCGGATCGCCGGTATTGGTTTCCGCAAGGACGTTGACGGTGGTGAACGGCTCACGCGTCGTGTCCGTCGTCAGCGTCATTTCGAGGCCGGCCGTGCCTGCCCATTCGACACCGCGGTCGTATGTTGCGGACACGACGGGAAGGTCGCCAACATAGCTGTCGGAGAGCGTACCGCCGAACAGCACGTCGCGGCTCCCATCGTCTGCATTGCCCTGGTTGAAGATGATGACTCCGATTGCGCCCGATGCTTCGGCGTTGTTGGCCTTTTGCTCGAAGGAGCACGCGCCACGCTGGATCAGCGCGATGCTTCCGGCCGTGAACCCGGCAAAGTCCGCGATTTCACAGCCCGACGAAGAGGCATTGCCGCGCCCGAGATCGAGGTCGACGGGTTCGACAGGGCCGGAGGCCGTGCCGCTGCCCGAATAGGACATCGTGAAGAAGTCCACGAGGTACTCGTAGGTCGTGGCGACCGGCGCCGTTTGCTCGAGCATGGCGTCCGAGTTTTCGTTGAAGATCACGAAATCAAACGGCTGGATGACCGGGGAATATCCCGCAGCCGTCAGTTGTTCGACGACGTAATCGACGGATCTGTCATATCCTTCGAAACCCGACGCCCTGTTATTGGGGAAAGAGTCGTTTGCGATCTCCTGCAACGCGCTTTGGTGCGCCCGGACGCCTTCGAGGGTGACGCATTCGGTAAGCTTCGCGATGTTGTTATTCGACCGGTTTTCACAACTCTTCGGTCCTGCGGCAGCAGCGCTGGCGAGCGCCATGGAACTGGCTCCTGCCATAAGTCCCAATATCAATGTGCGATTGCGCATGTCTTGTCCCTCCCAGAATGGGGAACACGTCAATTCGACGTGCAGTTGTTGTTGTTTGCGTCTGAGCAGTCGTGGTCACAAAAAATTTAAACAAGAAAGCTGGACTGCATCGGCGAAGTCTAGGAAGCGCCCGCGATTCCATCAATAGGCATGAACGCGAAACAAGGCTGCCCATACGTAAACACAAGATTTGGCGTGGTATTCCACCCGAATATCCAAGATATGCGGCGCGCGCCGCTGCGGCATACCGGAATCCGCTGAAGCCCGACTAGGGTTGGATCGCGCCCTGAATGTCGAATATCGGCAGCAATACCGACAGGACAATCGTGAGAACGAAAGCCCCGATGAGCAGCATCAGCATCGGGTCAATCAGGGTCGCAATGCGTTTTCGATCGTTCGCCAATCCGGTTTCAATCATCAGCGCCGCGCGCTCCGTCATCTGCGCCACGCGCGCCGATTTCTCACCTGCTTCGACGAGTTGCAGGGCAATGGGCGGCACGAAACTGGTCAGGGCCAAAGCCGCCGACAATCGACTGCCGCTTTCTATGGCCTGCGTCACGCGCTCGCTTTCCATCCTGAAATCCCGGATCGCCAGAACATCGGTGGCATAGCGGGCGCCCTCGATCACCGGCTGGCGACTGCCGATCACCAATGCAAGCGTGCGCAGGTATCGGGCCGCCGCATCCTGTCTGAGAAGGCTCCCTACAATCGGCAGGGTCAACAAGGCGCGGTGCCATCTATCCCTGATCGGCGAATGACGCAGCAAGAGCGGAATTCCGACAATCAGCCCGAGCAGCCCGGACAGAAGCACCACGTAGTTGCGAGCGATCCATTCGGTCGCCCCGAGCATGAAGCGGGTGATGCCGGGCAGGGGGCGGTTGGTTGCCTCGAACATGGCCGCCAGTTGCGGCGCCACGGTGACCATCAGGATGCCACAGACGAAGAACGCAAAAATGGCGACGAAGGCGGGATAGATCAGGGCGGTCGCCAAGACGGCCCGATCCGCCCTCTTGGTTTCCAGATGCGACGCGACGGTGTCGAGCACCGCGGCAAGATCGCGAGAGGCCTCGCCAACCCGGATCGCCGATATGACGTAGGACGGAAAACCGGTTTGCGCCTGCTCCAGCGCCTCGGACAATGGCGCGCCTTCGCGGACCAGCGCGCGGGTCTGCCGCACAGCGACATCGATCGCGCCCGTGCCGCTTGCGCTTTGCGCCACCGAAAGCGCTTCGTCCACCGGCAGACCGGACTCGATCAGGACCGCCAATTGCCGGGCAAGGACGGCCTGCATATCCCCGTCGAGGCGCTTGCGGCGCCCGCGCGGCAAGCGGCCCTTGACGTCCTCGTCGATCGTTTCCGGAAAAAGCCCCTCGGCCTTCAGCTTCGACGACACTTCGGACCGGTCCGACGCGATGTCGAGGCCGGTCTTGAGTTTGCCGTCGCCGGTATAGGCGCGCCAGGTGAAGCTTTTCATCGGCCCGTCCCGAGCACCCGCTCGACCTCGGCCAGATCGGTGACGCCGGACGCGACCTTGCCGAGCGCCTCGCGCATCAGGCCGCTTCCGCCGGTCAGGTCGCGCAATTCGGCTTCGGGGGCGGCGCGGTCGATCGCGGCCCGGACCGCGTCGTCGATCTCGACCAGATCGTATATGCCGATTCGTCCGCGATAGCCCGCGCCGCCGCAACTCTCACAGCCTTTCGCGCGGAAAAGGACATCGGGCGGCGCGATGTCTTCGGCCGCGAAAAGCGCCACGTGTTCAGGCGTCGGGCTGTGGGCTTCCTTGCAGTCATCACAGAGATTGCGCAGCAAACGCTGGGCGATCACACCCCGCACCGTGGCGGATATCAGGTAATCCTCGATCCCCAGATCGCGCAGACGAATGACGGCACCCACAGCCGAGTTGGTGTGCAGGGACGAGAATACGAGATGCCCGGTCAGGGCGGCCTGACCGGCGATGGACGCGGTTTCCTGATCGCGGATTTCGCCGACCAGAATAACATCCGGATCCTGCCGCAGCGCCGCCCGCAACCCCGCGGCGAAGGTCATGCCGATATCGGCATTGATCTGGGTCTGGTTGAGCCCGTCGAGATTGAATTCGACCGGGTCTTCCACGGTGATCAGGTTCCGTTCGTCCCGGTTGGCGAGTTTGAGGAGCGAATAGAGCGTCGTGGTCTTCCCCGACCCCGTCGGTCCGGTCGCGAGGATGATCCCGTCGGGGCGTGCCGCGAGCCGTTCGAGGATGCGAACGTGCCGGTCCGAGATCCCCAACGCCTCGAGCGGCATCAGGTTTGCGTCGCGGTCGAGAATGCGCAGGACGACGCGCTCTCCATAGCTGGAGGGCAGGGTGGAGACGCGGGTGTCGATCTTGCGTCCGCCGACACGCAAGCCCACGCGGCCATCCTGCGGCAGCCGGGTTTCGGCGATATCGAGGCCCGACATGACCTTGAGACGGGACACCACGCGGGCGAGGGGGACATCGGCCTCATCGTAGATCGGCAACAGGAACCCGTCGATGCGCGCCCGGACACGCAGGCCGCCTTCGTAGGGTTCGAAATGCAGATCGGACGCGCCGCGCTGCACGGCTTTTTTCAACAGCTGGTTCACGAGCCGAATGACCGGAGCGTCCGAGGGATCATCCAGCAGGTCGCGTTGCTGCAACGCCGCCTCGTCGGCATCGCCCAGATCGAACAGCACGGCGTCCTCGTCGCCGCTATTGCCGTAGAGCTTCGCGATGGCGCTTGCGAAGGCCTTCTCATCGAGATGAGCGGGCGGGGTCGGAGTGGGAAAGCGCCGCAGCATTTCGCGCAATCCGAAGCTCGTGGCCTCCGGTCCGATCAGAAGGCGCGTGCCATCGTGGGCGACCTGTTCGGCCTGCGCAAAGCCATAGCTGACGCGCATGTCACTCAAGCCCGCCCTCCCCGAAGCGCAGGGGCGACGGCAAGGGCGGGAACATGCGCTCGCGCGCGACGCTGTCGACGAAGAGCGCGTCGAACGGCTGGTTCAGATCCGCCCCGTCGAAGGGCAGCCGCCCGTCGGGAACCCGGGGGAACCGTCCGTCATCAAGCGGCTGGATCAGGTTGGAGGCCGCGCGGGCGTCCCGTGCGGCCTGCGCGGACAGCGCGGCCGCCTCCGCATCGGTCGACACGATCCGGGGGCGCAGCATCACCAGAAGGACCCGTTGATCGGCATTGGCAGACCGGCCCCGGAACAGGTTGCCGATGATCGGAAGATTGCTGGCGCCGGGCACTCTCTGGCCGACGGAGCCGTTGCCGTCCTCCAGAAGCCCGCCAAGCATGATGACCGAACCGTCGCGCACGATGACGTTGGTCCGGATGGACCGCTTCGCGGTGATCTCGCCCCCGGCATCGGAGGACGCGTTGGTGAGGTTGGACACTTCCTGGCTGATCGACATCCGCACCGTGTCGTCCAGGGTGATTTGCGGCACCACGCGCAGCGTCAGGCCGACATCCTGACGTTCGATCGTCTGGAAGGGCTGCTCGGGCACGGCGCTGTCGCCCACGGTCGAGAAGGACCCCGTGACGAACGGCACGTTCTGCGCGACGATGATCTCGGCTTCCTGATTGTCCAGCGTCAGGATCGAGGGCGTCGACAGGACGCGCGTCGTGCTCGACCGGCTGAGCGCCGTCAGGAAACCGGCGATGCGGTTGTCGCCCGATTGCTGCTCTCCGGCGATGAAGCCGCCGGAGCCCGGATCCGCGACCTGACCGTCATCCGCCGCAGACAGCACGCCGGACAATGTCTGCCGGCCATCGAGACTGAATTGCGCGCCGCCCGCGACCGCATCGTTCAAAACGGCGCCGAATTGCACCGAGAGGTCTGAAAAGGTCTGGACGGACAGCTCGAAAATGAGCGCTTCGATCAGGACCTGATCCGGGCGCCGGTCCAGCGCCTGGATGGCCTGCACGATGGAATGGGAGCGGTCGGCGGGCGCGGTGATGATCAGCGCGTTTGACTGCGTGTCCGCCACGACCGTCACGGTCCCGGCCTGAGGCGTGCCTTCGGCATCCGTCGTCGCGCCGAAGCTGCGCGAGACGACATCGGCGAGCTGGGTCGCATCCGCGTAGGCAAGCCGGACGACCCGCGTGAGCAGGGTCCGTTGCGGCGTGTCCAGCTCCCGCACGAGCTGGCGGACCCGATCCCGGAAGGCGGCGGGGCCCGCGACGACGAGCGTGTTGGCGCGCGCATCCGCGGACAGGGTCGCACCGACCGGCGCGATGTTCAGGCTCAGGATCGTCTGTACCATCTCGGGCGCGCTGCCGTTTCGCACGGGTATCGTCTCGACCGATTGGCTCTGGCTGTCGAGCCGCGCGATCACGGCCTCGATCCGGGCGAAGTTCTCGGCCCTGTCCGAGATGATCAGGGACTGGCTGTTCTCGACTACCGACAGCACCGCGTCGTCCGGCAGAAGCGGCCTGATGACGGAGGCCACGTCGTTGGGGTCCGCGCTTAGAAGCCGGATCACCCGCGTTTCGAAACCGCCGGGAGGGCTCGGGGTGCGTTCCTGCGCCGAAAGGGTGCTGGCGCTGGAGATGGGCACGATCCGGTCCGCTTCGCGGCCTTCCACGATCGTCAGCCCGTTGAGCTCCAGGACGTTGAGAAAGATCTCATACAAGGCATCCGGCGAGACGTTGCTCGGTCCCACGACATTGACCTGACCGTTGACCGACGGGTCCAGAACGAAGGTGCGGTTGGATTCCTCGGCGACGATCCGGACAAAGCCCTTCAGGTCCACATTGCGCAAATCCAGGCTTTCCTGCGCCGTTGACGGACTCGCGCAGGCGAGCGCCAGAAATAGCGCACCGCACAAGTTTCTGAACATGGCTTTGCCCCTTGAACTGCCTGTCTCGACCTCCCGTTTACTATCGCGGCAATTCGCCCATGTGTCCATCGCCCTGTCCGCACCGGTGCGGCGATGATGCATCCTCCGCCTATTCTCGCGCATGGCGTGAAAAAATCTCGACGGGGCCCGGCGAAGTGTCTAAATTCCGGCCCAGAGCAGGAAAAAAAATGAACAAATCGACGAGATACAGCATTGGTGCGGTCGCCGCTTCATGGCTGCTGCTTTTAGCCGCTTGTGACGGCATCGATTTCAGTCAGGACAACAGCCGCAGTTTCGCCGCGACCTATTCCCAAGCCCGCGGTTCGCTCGAGGCCGGGAATTTCGAAACCGCGGCCAAGCGATACGACGCGATGCTTGCGACAGCCGGTCCCCTTGAGACGCGGTTGAGGCTGGAAAAATCCCATGCCCTGCTGCGCGCGGACCGTTACGCGGCGGCCTCCCAGGAAGCGCGCATCGTGGCGGAAAGCCATTCCGACAATCGGCGCGCGGCGGCGCTCGCGGTGGTTGGTACGGCCGAACACCGGCTGGCGCAGGAAGCCATGTCGCAAGGCGATTTCGGCCCCACCACGGTCGGCCATCTGACCCGGGCGCGGAACGCCCTGAAGGAAATGCTGGCCACCGCACCGGATCTCGACCCGCTGGGATCGATGGCGAACCGGCTTGCGATGGTGGAAGCCTCGCTCAAGAACCTCGGCGCCTAGAACGGCTCGAATCCGAGACTTGCATTGACCTGACCGGCGCTGTCCGTCGGGTCGATCGTCAGCTCCGAGATCGCATATCCCAGCTCTTGCCCGGCCGCGTCCAGAAAACGCCCCAGGGTGTCGAAAGGCACGTTTCTGATCTGCAGCCGGATATTCCCGTTTGGCGCGGTCTCAAGCGCCGTGGCAGCCTGCCGAAGGCCGCTCTCCATCAAGGCCGCCTCGAGCCCGGCTATTCCGACCGGACCGGTGGAGGGTTGCGACATGGCCGCGTATTGCTGCGCCTTCTCGGCGACCCAGATGTAATCCGCCTGCGCGCCGGCAAGTGCCGCGACAGCGCGATCGCGGGATTCCTGCAAGGGAACCGCGACGAGCGCCCAGAGCGCTAAAGGCACCGCGACCAGGAAACACAGCGCCAGCAGCACCTTTTCGCGACGGCTGAGGCGGCCGATTGCAGTCATTGCGTCACCTCCTGGAACGTCATTCGCAACTGGGCGACGACCCCGCCATCGGGCCCGTTGCGCATACCTGTCGCCACGGCCTCGAGACCGCTGCCATCGAGCGAGGCGACAAGTGCATCGACGTCGGCGAACGTCCCGGCGCTGACGTCGATATCAAGCGCGTTCGCGGCGCGTTCATAAGAGATCGTCCGCACCTCAAGGCCCGTTCCGAACAAGGCGATTGTCGCCCGGCTCAGCAGATCGACAGCGGACCCGGCGCTGCTCCGGCTTTCACCGCTTTGCCGGGTCATGGCCTGGGCGACCTGCTGGCGGATATCGAGGATTGGCGCATTGGGGATCAGGCCCTCGCGCAGCACCGCAACGGTTTCGGCGCGGACCTGAGCGGCATTGTCCCTCAGGTTGCGGGTTTCGAGCCAGATGCCCGCCGCCCAGAGGCCAAAGGCCACGAACGCGAAGCCCGCGGCGGCGCCCCAAAGCCAGAGGCCGGTGCTGTCGGAGGCCGCCAGCGCATCGCGCAGATCGATTGCGGGGCGGGTCGGGCCGTTCGGGGGGGCGGCGGGTTCGAGATCGAAGCGATCAAAGAGCCCCTGAAGGTCGTTTGAAACATCCCCTGCCACGTGGACCCGTGTCAGCGCGTTGCCGGCAATCAGCCGGTCCATGAGAGGCGCGGCCAGCGATATCGGCGCTGCAAGTCCGTCGTCGAGCCCGCCGCGCGCCAGAAGCCTGTCGCCTCTTACCTCGGCGACAAGCGTCTCTTCGGCAGAGGGCAGGGTGAGCATGTCGGGCAGCACGGCGACACAGCGCGCATCGCGCGCCGCCTCGGTCTCGCACCAGCTTTGCAGATCCTTGCGACTGCACACGACCGCACGGGTCCAATCCGCCCCGCCCATCGGGATGACGTCGAGCCCGCCTGCGCCTGAGCCCAGACGGTCGGTCAGTTGCTGGCGTGCAATGGCAATCCGCGCCGCCCCTTTCACAGCCTTCGGCAAGTCAAATCGCTGGATCGGGGCAAGCTCACCGGGGACGGCAAGGATATACTTGCCACGCTCAGGCGGGGGGGCGCCGACGGCGATGATGCTGGGCTGTCCCGTCATCCCTCGACCTCGATCACATGAAGATGCACACGGACGTCGCCCGTGGACGGTTTGCGGGCCAGAATTGTCCGGCCGATATAGGTCAGACCGTCGAGCTCGGTCGCGGTCTCAACCTCGAACCAGTGTGATCGCGTTTCAAGCAGGGATGCGAGCTCGTTCGCCTCCGGTGCCATTTGCTGCAGCAAGGCCGAGATTGCGGCGGCGTCCTCAAGGGGCGCGGCCCGCCGGGCGGCGTTCAGGGCCGTCAGCACCTCGGGCGTGACACCCGGCAGCGCAGAGAACACACGGTCGCTTGCCGTGTTGACGTTGATGCCGCGGTCGCGGGGCAGGGTGGCGAAGACGTCTTCGGGCAGGGTGACGGCGTCTTCGCCACCGTCGATGGCCGTCACCGCCGCAAGGTTCGTGAAGTCTCCCACCTGATGGGTGATGTCCGCATCCCGGTTTGGCGCTTGTGGTTGATCCGAGCGCATCCGGAGGGTCCGGGCGATCAGGGCCGCGGCAAGGTCTGGCGCATCTGCGGTCCCGGCGATCAGGTCGGTGACGGCGGTCTGGATGGCGGCACCGTCGAACGCCAGTGGTCTGTTCAGGTTCATGCGGCTTTCAAGGTCGGTGACGTTGATCCGGACCGGACCGTTTTCCGTGTCGGCGACGAAGTTGGTCAGCGCCCAGCTTTCGTCCCGGTGATCCACTTCGTTCGAGGCCCCATCCTCTTCGAGCAATTGCCGCGCGAAGGCAACTCCGGCGTCTAGGATCAGCGGCGCCTGTGCCGCGGTTTGCGCGACGCCAAGCCGTTGGGTGGCGCGGGTCGTCAGTTGCAGCAGACCGACCGCCACCACCGACAAGGCCGCGACCAGGAGAAGCACGTTGACCAGAACGAAGCCGCGATCCGTCATCGCGCCACCACGATGGGCACGTCGCCCATGTCGTTCAGGGACAGAACCACCCTGACCCCGTCGGGCAGGTCCGCGGGCCCGTCCGCCCGCCAGGTCTGGCCGTCGCTCCAGCCGGTCTCGCCGAAAATGTCGACGCGCATTGCGCCGACATCCGCAAGTTGCAGCGTCGCGGCGTCGCCTGTCGCCCCTTCGCGAACAAGACGATCCGCGCTCGGGTCATGGCGCCAGAGGATCGCGGTGCTGCCAGCCCCGTCCGGAGCGGCAAGGCGTATGGAATTCCCGGCAATCGCAAACACGGGCAGTTTCCCGGATCTGTCGGGCTGCGGGATGGCCTGTTCGAGATCCCGCCGAAGCACGGCGATCACCGCCGTCAGCGCCGTCACGCGCGCATCTGCACGCAGCAGCCTGTCGCGGTTCGACATCGCTTGAGACAGCAGCTGCACGCCCATCAACGCCACGACCGAGAAGATCGCGAGGACAGCGACCAATTCGAGCAGCGAGAGACCCGCATCTCTCTGCGGCGCTTTCATCGGGCGATGTCCGAGGCGTAGGTCGTGAGCAGCGCCGCTGGTCCGCCGGAGGCAGGTGACACGCGGATCGACACTTCCGAGAACCCGCCGCTGGTGGTCAGTGCGCGCGTCTCCACAGTCCAATCCCGGTCCGCGAGGCGTTCCACGGCAGGCAGATCGCGAAGACCGAGCGCGATGCTCTCGGCCCGGTTCTGCGCGACGATCAGGGCCAGCGCGCGGTCCCGTTGGCCCGCGGAATTCCGGAGATTGGCGTCGAATACCCGAAACAGGCCGACCACCGCAATCGACAGGATCAAGACGGCGACCACCATTTCGATGAGTGAAACACCGGCATCATCGCGCATCAGCGACACTCCAGCATCGGCTTCGTGGCGGCCCGGCAATCCCTCGCATCCCCGTTCGAACTGATCCGAAGATCGAAGTCGGCAACCGCGCCGTCTGGGCGCATGATCCAGTCCGCCCGGCTGAACGCAAAGGACACCCCCGCCGGTCTTTGGGACGAAAGCATTGTCCAGCCGTCGCCGGATCTCCGCGAAACCTCCCAGCCCGTGCCCGAAAAGACCAGCGCATGATCGAGCCCGGACAGCATCGCGAGATGCCGGGCCGCCATCGCGTCCGTTTGCAGGAGATCCGTCGTCCGCGGCAGCGCCCCGCCCGAGCGGACCGCCAGAACGCTGGCTCCCACGGCAAGTACCGACAGGATGGACACGACGACCAGCATTTCGACAAGCCCGAAACCCGGGGCCGATCGCGTCAATCGAACGACCATGTTCCCAGGTCCGCGTCCGCGCCATCGCCGCCCGTCCGACCGTCCGCGCCATAGGAGAAGACATCGAAGTCCCCATGCACGCCCGGTGACAGGTATTGATACGCGCCGCCCCAGGGGTCCGAAGGCAGGCGGTCGATATAGCCGCCCGCGGCCCAGTTCTGCGGCTCCGGCGGACGGGTGGGGCGTTCGACCAGCGCGGTTAGCCCTTGTTCGGTCGTTGGATATTGCAGATTGTCCAGCTTGTAGAGATTGAGCGCGTTTTGCAGCACCGCGAGGTCCGACTGCACCCGCGCGATGCGCGCCTGATCGGGCCGGTCGATCACGCGGGGCACGATGACCAGGGCCAGGATCGACATGATGACCACGACGACCATCAATTCCAGCAGCGAAAAGCCTGAATCCCTGGAAGACCGGCGACGGGTTTGGTGGCACGATTTTGGCACGAAATCTCCTGTGGCGCGGGCCGCGTGGTGAAAGCTATCGCGGGATACTCCGTGCAACAAGCCATTGTTCGCGTCGGCCCATGAGCGTGCCGGGCGATCTGATTTTCGCCGTCTGGCTGATGGCCCTCGGCGCGGTCGGAGGCTCCGCGATGGGCGCTTGTGCGGACCGGCTGAAGGCGGGGCGGTCGTGGGTGCGCGGCCGGTCCGCCTGCGAGGATTGCGCGCATCCGATCGCGTCCGCGGACCTGGTGCCGATCGTTTCCTTCCTCAGGCTGAAAGGCCAGTGCCGCAATTGCCACGCCGCCCTGCCCGGAAGGTTGCTGGCGGTCGAGATCGCGGGCGTGCTCTGCGCGGTGCTGGCACTGGTCGTCGCGCAGGGGCCCGCGGCCCAGATCGCGGGAACCGTGTTCCTGCTCTCGCTTCTCGGGCTCTTCCTCTGCGATCTGCGAACCATGCGGCTGCCTGATGTCCTGACCGGCGCGCTTGCCATTGCCGGTCTCTGGGTGGGCGCGCTGGCGCATGGTCTCGCGAATGCGGCGCTGGCGGCGATCATCGGTGTCGCGGCGTTTTACGCGCTTGCCGCGGGCTATCGCTTTCTTCGTGGCCGCGAGGGGCTGGGCCAGGGCGACATCAAGATGATGGCGGGGCTCTCCGCCATGGCCGGTCCGCTGGGCATTCCCTGGCTCACCCTGCTTGCCGCTCTGTCGGCCCTCATCGTGACTGCGGTGCGAAATGAACCGATGAGCGCGACAAGCCGTGTTCCCTTGGGCTGCTACCTCGCGGTGGCGGGCGCCGCCGTCTGGGTCGCAACGTCGGTCGGACTACTCTGAATTCGTCACCCAGCCGCGCGCGATCCGGCGTTCTTCGGCCTGTTCCAGCGCCGCGAGAATCTCGTCCGAGGACATGTCCTGAAAGAGGACCGCCTTGGGCGCGCCCGAGGCGAAGTTGCCTTTCGGGTCCGAAGGGCCGTCCGGGGTGGGTCCCGCTGCGATCTGCGTCAGCGCGACGGGCGCATCGGCATTGAAACCCAGCTCCATCGGCCCGGCTTCCGTGCCAAGCTCGATGCCTTCCGCCCGCACGCGGGTCACCGTCGCGCCGCCCTCGAGGACCTCGCCTTCGCGCACGACCACATCGACGCCGTCGCGCGACAGCACGGCCCATCGAACCTCGCCCACTGCGATCAGGCCCTTCAGCACGAACGCCGGAGGCTCGACGGCCGGCTCCGCGACGGTAGGGCGTGTCTCGGGCGCGGAGGGTGTCCCGTAGATCGCAAGAAAAGGCGGGCTGGTCCGGCTCGTCACTTCGACCGACGCGGATGTTTCGGTCTGCCCGATCTGCGGCAGGACGTATTCGGGTGCCGTCGCGGTTTCGACAAGGCCGAAGGCGGCCCATCCGGCGACGGCGACGCTGCCGATCAATGCAAGATAGGAAACCGCGTTTTTCATAATCGTCTGCCGCAGGTGAGGTCGCCTGCCACAGTCACAGAAATCCCCGCGTCGGGCAAGTCGGCCCGTCGGGGCAGGCAGGCTCGATCGCGGCACGAAGCCGTGTGTCGCGCGCCGTTCCGCCCGTCAAAAAAACCGGTGCTGCCCGCCGCAGACCGGGACGGAACGGTTTGACGAAAACGAAAAAACGGATCTAGCTTGACGTATAAGCGGCTTTCATCGCCGTAAAATCATTTGGGAGGGACATAATGAAACAAGTCGTTTACGCCGCAGCGGCGGCAGGGATGGCGATGTGGTCGCAGGCTGCAATGGCCGATCCGGCCGGATACGAGGTCTGGGCCTCGGATCAATCGAACTCGGTTGCGGGCGAGGCCGGGGTCGGTGTGAAGGGAAGCAACCTCTGGATCTGGGACAGCGCCGACATCGAAGCCCAACTGGCCGGAGGTCCCGACGCGCAGCCGCTGGCCTGCGAACGCTTCGATCAAGGCAATTCGGCCCGCAATGTCGGCCCGTGCAATCTGCTCGATGTCTTTCCGCAATCCCTGGTCGAGATGGATGCCGACGGCAATCCGACGGGCCAGACACTGGCGGACCTGCCAAACTTCGGTCGCCTTCACGGCATGATCGCCGATCCTCAGAACCGCTATGTGAACGCCAATATCTTCGCGCCCGGAGGCGGCTATGTCGGCGTGATCGACACGCGGACGAAAGAAGCCGTCGGGCTGTTCCGGGTGCCGGAAACCGGCACCGGACGATCCGTGCACATGTCCTTCTGGGCCGCTGACGGCTCCGCGATCCTCATTGCCAATCTCAACGGCAAACTGCTCGACCGGATCGACGTGACCCGCAACGGGTCCGGCAAGATCATGTCGCTGACGCTCAATCGCTCGGCGACGCTCGGGGTCGGGAAATCGATCCAGATCACCGACGAGCCCACGGTTTTTGCAGGGAAAAACGCCCATGGCCGTCCCATGCTGGGCGCAATCTCGGGCACTTACGATCAAGCCGATCTCGGCGATCTGACGCCCAACGGCTATTGCAAGGAAAACGGCTGTGGCACCGGCGCGGATGGCCCGCGCGGAGGGCGGCCCAACAACGTGATCATCTGCCCGATCCCTTCGACCAACGGCAATGTCTACATCACCATGGGGGGCGGTGGTCTCTTGGTGGCCGATTATACCAGCACGCCGATGCGGATCCTGGGCGAATACGGCAATCAGGAAATCAACGGTGCCGGATGCGGTGGCGTTCAGGTGGGCAACCAGATGTTCGTCAACGCGGGCGTCTCGGCCTCCGGTGCCGGCGCGACGTGGTCGACCTTCTCGATCTGGTCGCTCGCCGACAACCAGCTGGCGCTTGGCCCCAACGCGCCGGGTGTTCCGGTTCCGGTCGAGGTCTTCGTCGACAGCAGCAACACCGCGACCGGCGGACGCCAATTGGGCGATGCGAGCAACGCGACCGGGCAATTGCCCGGTGTCACCAACCGGCGTGACAGCCACGGCATGGTCGCCACGGTGGATGGCCGGTACATCCACACGGTCGACCGGATCCAGAACGTGGTCGAAGCGATCGACACCTCGACTTACACGCGCAGAACCTACGACCTGACCTCTGCCGATGGCCAGGGCAACGGGCAGGGCGGGTGCGCCGCGCGGTCCGTGGCCGACGATGCCGGATTGCCGGGCAATGATCCGGCACCTGACCTGCTGGACCGCACGCCCGACGGCAAGTACCTCATGGTCGCTCTGCGCGGACCCGCACCCGTCTCGGTCCAGCACTCGGCGCAGGGAAGCTGCCCGGGCGTCGGGATCGTGGAGTTGCGCGAAGACGGCAGCACCGGGGCGCTCGTCGACGTGCTGCGCGCGACCAACACGGTGGACACGGCCGCGGCCAATGCCCCGAACGGTCATGCCTATCAGGGCCGTGAGCGCAGCGATGTGCACGGCGCGATCGTCGTTTCCAAGAAGTGACGCGTGACCGGAGCCGGATCTGCGCGTACAGGATCCGGCTCCGATGAAACCTGACCAGCCTTTTCTCGCGGTCATAGAAACGCGGTCTGAGCTGCCATCGCCGGTCAGATCAGGATAATAAGCCCGTCTTCCGACACCGGGCCTCGGCGCATCTCGACCGGCCATGACCCGTGAGAGCCTAGTTCACGAAGAAGGCTTCGATCTCGTCCGCCCGCGCAAGGGTGTCTGCGTGTCCCAGATCGATCAGGCTGCCCACATAGGCAGGCTCGAACATCAGGTAGCTCTCAAGCCTTCCGTCCTTGCGCCATGCCCCGGCGCTGCGCATCAGGATGCGCACGGCGCGCGGCAGGTCCTGCGCATGCGGCCGGGCGAGGTCGCGCACATCCTGCGACGGGGTCAGCAGCAACGGCCTGATGGGTTTCAGCGGTGTCTTTTTGCGCGCCTCGTCCGTCAGCAGGCTGAGCGTCTTGTTGATGCGCTCCATGCGCTCGTAATCGAGCTCCAGATTGTCGTTGAACAGGATATCGAGGGCGTGTCCGGCCACCTCGCCGAAAGTCGGCGGGTGCGATCCGGTATCGTCCGGTGGCCGCTCGTGCTTGGTGTCCCGCGTTCCGATCACGAGGATGCGCTCCGCCCCGGTATGGATGGCGGGCGACAGGGGAGAGTTGGAGCGCAAGGCACCATCCCCGAAATATTCGTTCTCGATCCGGACCGGCGGGAAGGCGAAGGAAAGCGCCGAGGAGGCAAGAAGGTGCTCCGGACCGATCTTCGTGCGGCGGCCCATTCTGCGCGCCCGGGTCCAGTCCCGGATCTCGTCCACGCCCTCGTAGAACGACACCGCATTGCCCTGGTCGTAGCTTGACGCGGTGATGGCAAGCGCGTGCAGGGCGCCGGTCTTGATCGCCCGCTCGAGCTGAGGGCGATTGAATTCGCTTTCGAGAAGACGCCTCAGCGGCGCGTAGTCGAGAAATCCGCCCGTGGAGCGCAATCCGAGAAACCCGAACATCATCGTGGCCGCCCAGCGAGAGCTGTTCACGAATAACGGCAATCCTCCTGTCTCGTAGATGCTGTCGCAATGCAGCGCCCGCCAGAGGGTTTCGAGGTGACGAGTTGCCGCCTGGAAATCCCGGGACATCACGGCGATGGATGCCGCGTTGATGGCGCCGACCGACGATCCGCACACGATGTGAAACGGCGATATTCTGGCCTTGGTGATCTCGGCGATCGCCTTGAGCGTGCCCACGTGATAGGCGCCGCGCGCGCCGCCGCCTTGCAGGATCAGAGCGGTCTTTTCACTTGCCGGTTTAAGCCGTCCCATCGTGCCCTCACTGAGTATCTTGAACGATAGGTGGGGCGTCCGAAGTCAGAAAGAAAAAAGTAGTGCTGCCAAAGGCATGAAGCCCGATGTGTCGCTGCCTGGTATCTGTCCGGCTGCTGTGAGGCGGCAGGTTTCACGGAAGGCCGGTCCGGTCCGGCGATGGATCGGGGTCGGGCATGGTCACGCCGTCAGGGCGGTTCCGATCCGAGCAATGCCTCGCGCTTTCAGGGCCCCGCCAACCGAGAGGCGAATGCGGTCATCGCAGGCGGAAACGTTCCTAGCAGGAAGCTGTCGCCGATTGACGCAAGACGTCTTGCGCCAATCATGCCCGCGGGCGGCAGGGAAGTCCCGTGACCCGTCGCGGTTCGACCCGATCCGCTACTGCGCCACCGCCTCCTTGGCAATTCCGTCGAGCAGCGCCTGCACCTCCTGCATCGCGCCATCCGGGAAGTTGCGATACCCCACCACCACTTCGGAGCCGGTATCGGCCACGAAGATCCCATAGGGACAATAGGCGATGTTCATCAGGTCCGCTTCCATCACCGAGCGCGAAGTGACCGCTGAGCAGAACAGGAATACATCGGCAGCCTCGAACAGCGTCACGTCGCTGCCCACGTCTGCCCCCGTTCGCGCAAGCATGTCGCCCACGTGACTGACGTAATCGATGACCAATCCACGGCCCACGATGGCGCTTTCTACGGCGAAGGTCGCATCCTCGAACGACGTGCCCGCCGTGTATGTCGTGATCCCTTCCGCGGCAACCGAACTGCCAGCTGCGGCAAGCGCCAGGATTGCAAGGACGTGTTTCATGGAAGCCTCTCCCAAATCATGTCCCAAGATCATGCGTGCGGGCAGGCTTCGCAGCCTTGACATGCGTCAATCGCGCGCGGGGTCGGTGCGAGAGGGCGCGGAGCTATGCACACTTTTCCAGACGCCGCTGCCATAAGCGGAGAGGCGTGCCTGTGAGCCATCTAGTTCCTCCGGGCTTTACTAGGCAATCGAAGTAGCTCTCTCTCTGGCCGAAGCGTCTCGCAAGAAAATGTCGCACCTCCGCATGGCTGAGCGTGCCGTCACGTCACGGATGAAACAGGGGCCCTCGATGCTCTCACCAAGCGTTGGACTGCGCCAAGCCGCGCTCGGCCGCGACCCCTTCCGCGGCGACTTGGGCGTGCAGCCAATCCGAAAATTCCCGCACCATGGGATCGTTCTTGCGCGCAATCTTGTAGGCGACCGAATAGATAACGAATGGCATGGTCACAGTATCGAAGAGCCGCACCAGCGCGCCGTCTTCAAGCGTTCCGCGCACGACCGCGTCATAGGCAAGTGCAACGCCCTGGCCTTTTTCGGCGGCCGTGGTCGCCAGTTCGCAATTGGGAAAAGTCGGGCCGCGCGGAAAGGCAGGGGGCGCCACACCTGCCGCTGCGAACCATTCCTCCCAGGCATCCATCGTCTCGTCGTGCATCAGGGTGGCGCGTTGCA
Source organism: Roseivivax lentus (assembly GCF_900156805.1). GTDB lineage: Bacteria > Pseudomonadota > Alphaproteobacteria > Rhodobacterales > Rhodobacteraceae > Roseivivax > Roseivivax lentus. Next base: position 167,282 of record NZ_FTOQ01000007.1, read on the forward strand.
GATCTTCGGGTTTGCGGAGGTTCTGAGCCTCCCTCAGCGCCGGGCTCGCCACCGGGTAGCGCGCGGATCGCATCAGCGGCTCGGTGATCACGCCGGGCACGTGCGCGTCGGCCCATTGGATGACGACGTCGGCGCCATTCGACGAGAAATCGGTCGATGGTGCGCCGTTTGAGACGGAAATGCGCACCCGATCCCCGAAAGCGAGGTCATTGAGGCGGGGAACAAGCCAACGGGCGGCGAAACCCGGCGTGCAATGCACGCGGAACGGCTTCTGACCCGCCTCCTTCACGGTGCGGGTCGTCTCGTCGAAGAGATCGAGCAGCGCGGTCATCTTGCGCGCATAGGCCCGGCCCGTGAGTGTCAGTTCCACGCTGTTGCCCGTCCGGATGAAGAGATCGGTATCGAGATTGGTCTCGAGGGCGCGGATCTGGTGGCTCACGGCCGATGCGGTCAGGAACAGCTCTTCGGCCGCGCCCTTGACGCTGCCGTTCCTGGCCGTTGCCTCGAAGGCACGAACCGCCGCGAACGGTGGATATTTCCGGCTCATCGATCTCTCCCCCTGGAATGCGGGCGAAGCCTCTTGCGCGACCAAAGTATGTCACAATCCGTGCGTTGGCTCAAAGTTCGGGCGGGGCAGGACGGCGAGACTGAAAGGAATTCAGCCTGCTTTGAAAATTGATCATTTGAGCCAAATGGCTGATCCGAAGACACTTTTCATATGCGAAATCTGCATTTGAAAAGGAACAATGAGATGAAGACATTGGCAACGCGGAGCAATTTCCGCACCTGTTTTCCGCGCGTTTCGGTAATCGCCAGCGCCACGCTGGCCTTCTCGGCCTTCTCGGCCTCCTCGTCCGCAGCCGAGGAGCATTTTCCGACCGAACATGCCGGCCTGCAGGTTGAAGAACTCGCCGTCGTGTCCGCAGCATCAATGGAGCGGCAACTGGGTCTTGAGGGCCGCATCCTGCTGGCACGCCGGATCACCATCGAGCCCGGCGGTCAGATCGCGCGACACGGACATGAAACCGTACCCGGCATCGTCTTCATGGAAAGCGGCTCTTGGACGGAAGGCACGCCCGATAGAGAAATCGTCCATTCCGCTGGCGATACCTTCATCGAGGATGCCGATACGACGCACTGGTTCTACAACCGCGGCGACGAGCCTGCCTCCGGCCTCGTGTTCGACATCAAGCCAGCGGGTTGATGTTTTGAGGATGAGAAGCAATCGCCGCGGCGGGCGCGACGACCGGCCGCGGCATTACGTGGAGAGAGCTGGACGAAGAAACCGCTATCAACGGGCGGCGGCAATCGGAAATGGAAGCGGTGCCCTGCGGGCGAAATCGAACAAACGACACGAACACTCTCAATCCTGTCCTGCGAAGCAGTGGCCCGCCGAACACCTTGAAACGCACATGCCCAGCGGTGCTGTTTCTGCGAGCGCTGATCTGACGGCGAAAGCGACGTTTTCGCGGGTTTCCTCCTGCCAATGATGCCACGCCCTGCAATTCAGAACACGCCAAGAGCGAGCCCCGCACGCATGGCCGCCCCGAGGTCGCGACACTTGGCGAGATCGTTTTCCGGTATGCTCTTCTCGGCCAAGATCTGCTCAGGAGTCTGTGCATGCGTGCAGATCACGAGCGGGGATTGCACCTCTTTCAGCCGCCATCCTTGCGCAATGCGCGCGGTCTGCCGCACCGCGTTTTCACCGTCCGAGCCGGCGCAGACCATCTGCGCGTAGGGCCGTCCCTCGATCTTTCCCAGCACCGGGTAGTAGCAACGGTCAAAGAAGTCTTTCATGATCCCCGCAAGCGCCGCCAAGTTCTCAGGTCCACAGAAGATATAGCCGGCAGAGCCCAGCAAGTCGTCTGGCCCTGCCTCACTGGCAGCCTTCATGATCGTTTCAACTTCGTCTCGAGCCGACGTCGCAGCAGCCTCGGCCATCTGGCGACTGCCACCGGTTTTCGAGTGATACACCACGAGAAGCTGGGTCATGTCAGAACGCTATCCCGGGAGTGCCGGATGTCAAAGCGGCGGGGAGGATTAAAGCCCGTGGTTCGCAGCCAAACACGCTGCGCCTGCGCGGTATCTATGCCGCCAAAAGTTCGCCCTCGAATGTCTCGAAGTTCGCGACGTCTTCTGCGGCGTACTCGAACAGGTGCCTTTCGGCCCGCCGCGCTACCGCGCAGATCGCCTCTAAGCGCTCGATGGTCGGGCGTATCTCGTCTGATCCTGCGTCGAAAGCGCATGATGCCCCGAGGCGGCGATCCCTTGACCGGAGCGGCGCGCATTGCCCGAAGCCGGTCTCAAGCGGCTGGAACGATGCCTGCCGCCATGGCGGGCAGGGCACGCTCCAGCCCCGACAAGCCGGAAGGCCGCCATCCCAGCGCGGACAGCCGCGCGCAGTCCATCACGCTTATCGGCGCGTCGCTTTTCTCCGGCGGGGCATGTGCGATCTTCAGATACGCGCCGAGGCGGGCCAGCAGGTCATGGCGATCGAGCACGATGTCCGAGGCGTTGAACGCGCCGCTTTCCCGGGTCCGCAGCAAAATCTGAACCGCTTCTGCCAGATCGTCTCCGTGAACCTCCGTGCCGCGCCGGGGCGCAATCTTCTTGCCGGCGGCGAAGTCCTGAAACAGCGTCCTCCATTTATGCGCTGGGCCGGGACCGTAGACGCCCGTCGCGCGCAGGGACGCACCGCTGAAACCGGGCGCGGTCATCTCTGCCAGCGCCTGTTCGGCCTGCCATTTGACCTCTCCGTAAAGCGTATCGGGCTTCGGGGGCAGATCTTCGGTGAGCCGGGTGCCCGCGGGATACTCTCCGTAGATCGCACGGGTACTCAGGAAAACGACGCGCGGCACGCCCGCGCGGCGGGCCGCCTCGAATAGCCGGATCGTGCCGTCGCGGTTGTTGCGGACGAAGGCCGCGGGGTCCGATCCTTCGCCGCCGCGATAGCGCTCCGGCACGTGATCCAGCGCGCAATGGACAAGCGCGTCGCAGCCCGAAAGGTCGGGCGCGTCGCCGAGCCGAAAGGCCGGGCGCGACAAGGCAAGCACCGCCTGTTGACGCGCGCGGCAGGCCGCGACGATGAACGCGCCGACACGCCCGGTGGCCCCGGTGATGGCGACCCTCACTTCGGCCCCGGAAGCTGGGATATGTCCGGGATGTCGCCGCCCTCCGCGTAGGATTGCCAAAGCGCGATCAGCGGGCGCAAAACCTCCGCTTTCTCATGGGTTTGCCAGGGCTTTTCATATTGAAAATGCAGAACGTGGATGTCGTCCCAGCGCCATAGATCGGGCAGGTTGATCCAGACATATTGCAGCATGTTCATGAAAACCGGCAGCCCGTGCCAATCGGGAAAATAGGATTGCAGAAAGGTCTGGTCCGTGCGCCGCCAGAATGCGTCCGGCTGATCGAGGCGCGCCAGCATGTCTTCGAAGATCGCCTGCGACGGGCGGGCGGTGAACACGCCGGAATTCATGCGGTGAAAATCGCCGAGGCTTTCATAGACATTCGGCGCGGCGCAGAATTCGGGGTATTCGAAGAGCTTGTCGATGTTGCGCAGCACAAGCGTGTCCGCATCCAGGAACACGACACGCGCATAGGGCAGTTGCCAGAGGCGAAGCTTGCAGAAATTGTCGAGCGGGGTATGAAACGCGGGCTTCGTGCCTTTCGTGAAGGGGGCCGCCGCATGCAGGGCCTGACGGGCGTGGCGCTGGTTGAAGGCATCGGATGTCGGCAGCAGGTCGATCGCCACGAGCCGCGCGCCCTGATCGACCAGGGGGCCGAGCGCCGTTTTGGGCACGCCACCCGTATGCATGACGACAAGATCGGCCTCGGTGCCCGAGGCCCGCAGGGATCGCAGAAGCGCCCCGGCCCCCAACGCGAAATCCGAGTTGGTGACCAGCGTGACATAGGCGTTCGGGGTCATGACACCGACTTGATCCGGGTGCTTTCAGGGTCTTTTTCGACGCGAGCCCCGATGGTCTTGGTCCAGGCGCTCAGCGCGGGCACGCGGCTGCGGTCGATCCGGTGGGCGAACTTGCGGGCGACCTCGACCACCTCCTCGAGCAGCCCTTCCTGCAGGGTCGTGGGATTGAGGCCGAGCGACAGGAATTGTTCGTTCTTCACGACAAGGTCGTTCTCGGGGGCTTCCTTGCGCGGGTTGGGAAGATAGGCCACGCGGGCCCCGGTCATCCCGGCGATCATCTCGGCCAGATCGCGCACGCGGTGCGTTTCGGTCATCTGGTTGAAGATCTTGACCCGGTCGCCCGCCTCGGGCGCATCAGACAGGGCCAGCTCGATGCAGCGCACCGAATCCTGGATATGGATGAAGGCGCGCGTCTGCCCGCCGGTGCCATGCACGGTCAGCGGGTAGTCGATGGCCGCCTGGATCAGGAACCGGTTGAGGACCGTGCCGTAATCGCCGTCATAGTCGAAACGATTGATCAATTGCGGATGACGGCGGGTCTGGTCGGTATGGGTGCCCCAGACGATCCCCTGATGCAGATCGGTGATCCGCAGACCGTCATTCTGGGCATAGAACTGGAACAGGATCTGATCGAGCGACTTGGTCATGTGATAGACCGATCCGGGCCGCGTCGGATAGAGGATCTCCTGCGCCTGTTTGCCCGACGGCGTGTCGATCTCGATTTCGAGATACCCCTCCGGGATCGGCGCGCCCACCGAGGAATAGCCGTAAACGCCCATCGTGCCGAGATGCACCAGATGCGCGTCGATGCCGGTCTCGACCAGAGCCGTCAGCAGGTTGTGCGTGGCACTGACGTTGTTGTTGACCGTGTAGACCTTGTGGCGGTCGGATTTCATCGAATACGGCGCTGCGCGCTGCTCGGCGAAATGGATGATCGCGTCCGGCTTCTCCGCGTCGAGCCACTGGCGCAGGCGTTCGTATTCCTTGGCGAGATCGAGCAGATGGAAGTGCAGGACCCGGCCCGTCTCCTGCTTCCAGATCCGGCACCGTTCCTGGATGCTGTCCATCGGTGTGAGCGATTGCACCCCGAGTTCCGTGTCGATCCAGCGGCGCGAGAGGTTGTCGATGATGTGGACCTCGTGGTCCGCATTTGACAGGTGGAGGGCCGTGGGCCAACCGCAAAAACCATCGCCTCCAAGCACCGCGATCTTCATATCCGTCTTCTCCGCAAATCCATCTTCGATCTCACCGCCGGGGGATACACAACCCGCCGGCAAATGTCATATGAAGACTTGACGAAGCGGGCGCCCAAGGTGGTCAGCTTCCGGACCCCGGCCGAACGCGCGGGCGGGGGCAGGGGCCGTATGACGGGCACGCGCATCCCCGCATTCGAAGGCCGCAAGACCTCGTGCGGGCCTGCCGCAAGCGCGCGACAAACCTGCCCCGGGTCCTAATCCTGCCGCCCCATCAGCCGATCGATCGGTGCGTAATCGTCGGTCAGGATCTGCCCTCGTGTCTCGGCCAGCTGCGCCACGAGCCCGTCGGCCAGGGCGCCGAACCGCGTCTGGTCCGGGGCAGGCACGATTATGGCGTCCTGCGCGGTCCTGGTCTCACCGCCGACGACCACGAAGACCATCCGCTCACCGGGCAGGGGCTGCGCCTGCCTGGTCCAGACCTCGACCACCGGAAAGGCCGTCTGCATCGTCCTCACGATGGAGGCCAGCGCCTCGAGACGGTTCTCGTGGTCGATCACGTTCATCAAGAAGCTGCCCCCCGGGGCCAGCCGCGCCTCCGCGAGCCGGAAGAATTCCTGCGTGACCAGGTGCACCGGGACGACCACATCGGTGAAGGCATCGCCGATGATGATGTCGTAGCGGGCATCGGGGCGGGTCAGAAGCGCGCGCCGTCCGTCTTCGTCCAGCACCCGGGCGGTGGTTGGATCGAACCAGAAAGCGTCGGCAGCCAGCCGGGTCACTTCGGGGTCGATCTCGGCCACGGTGATGGCCCCCGTGCCGCGAGATGCGAAAGCCCTCGGCACCGCGTAATTCCCGCCGCCGATGTGGAAACTGGTGAAATCGGGCCGGGATGCGCGCAGCCGCGCGAGCGCGTCCAGCATCGCGGTGTGATCGGTGAACTGCACCTCAGGCAGATCCCGCGCGCTGATGCCATGGGCGAGGTGGTCTATGACCATGAGCCGCACGGGGCGGGCCGGATCCGCCGACAGATCGTCGACGCGCAGGCAGAAATAGCGGCTTTCGCGATCGCAAGGCGCCGGTGCCGCAAGCGCCAGTCCCGCGACGACCAGTGCGAGCGCGGAGACGGCGAGGGCCAGGGGCAGCCTCTTTGCGCGGCCCATCCAGAAAAACAGCACGCCGGTCGTCACATAGACCATGGTCACGATGGCCAGCGTCAGGGCAGAGCCGAGCCAGGATATGAACAGGAAGCCCGCAAGCAACGTGCCGGCGATGGCCCCCACCGCCCCGGCGGCGAACATCGCCCCAAGCGCCGGTCCGGTCCGGTCGGAGGCGAGGACGGCGATCTTGGTCAGGACCGGTGCGGGCACCCCGGCAAAGAAGGAGGGCAGGAAGAAGACCAGCGTCGTCAGCGCGGTGATCCCCCAGACCGGATGCGCGGTCACGGCAAGCACCGGGCCCGCGAGCCAAGGCAGGATCAGCACCGAGGCCGCGGTCATGATCGCCCCCGCGAGGAGCGCGCCGCCGGTCCACGAGAGAGCACCCCCGGCGGGCTTTTCGGCCAACCGCCCGCCCCACCAATGCCCGGCGGAGAACCCGGCAAGCACCACAGCGATCACCGCGGTCCAGGTGTAAAGCGACATGCCCACATGCGGGGCCAGCATGCGCCCGGCCACGATCTCAACCACGAGAGACGCTGCGCTGATCACGGCCTGAGCCAGCACCAACAGCCAAACCGGAAAGCTGCGCATCGTCGCGGGCCCGTCAGTATTTCCACATCCGGGCAGATGAGATGAAGTGATCCCCCAGAGCAAGGGCAATCTTGGCCGCGGGGGCGACGCCCGACATGTCGATCCGGGTTTGGGGACGGGTCGGGGCGGTGCGCGGGCGGTGTGGCCGGACAGCGAAGGAGGTGGGTTCGGCCGACGTCCAGCCGACGACCTTTCCTCGCGTCCCTCTGGCGGCCATGAAAAGTGGCCCGGTTTTGGAGGGAGAAATTCATTTCGGGTGCCTTGGGCCGCTCTTCAGCGGTGAATTCATCCCCGGGCCGACGACATGAGCCGCTCCACAGCCGCAAAATACTCCTGCTGCCGGGCAGGGCAGCAGATGGGAAAATTATCGGCGAAGCGCATGAAATCGAAATCGGGAAAGGTCGATTTCAGCTTGGTTTCCTCCGCCACGGCCTCTTCGCCGCGCCCGAGCATCGCCAGGGACAGACAGCGGAAGGCCATCGCGGAGATTTCCTCCGGGGCGGACCACGAACTGGAAATGCACCTTTCGTGATCCCCTGACAGAAACGCGATGCCCGCCTCGGCGAAATAGACCCAGCTCGGCGGCGTCTTGTTTTGCCGCAAGACGCTATCCAGAACCGCGACGGCCCCGTCGGCGTCATCCGTCAAGGCGGCCTTGGCGGTCGCCACGCAGACCATGGCATCGGAATCCCCCAGCATGCTGGCCTCGGCCCGGTCCAGCAGCGCAAGACCACCTGCGAGATTGCCGATCCGCGCCGTGTTCATCGCCATCAGCGCCAGATTGACGGGGTCGGTCGGGGCAAGTTTGAACGCGGTTCTGAACGCGTGATCGGACGTCTCGAGGAAGCGCCTGTCGCGTCCGGGCACGACCGAATAGGCCCATCGCAGCTCCAGCGCATAGACCAGCCATGCTCGCGAAAACGTCGGGTCAAGCCGCACGGATTGCTCCAGATGGGCGATGGACCGCTGAAGCGAGTCCGCATCGAGCCGCATTTCCAGGTCGCATCCGAGGACGAAGTGTTCGAACGCGTTCAGCTGCACGGGGTTCTTGCGTGCGGCGGATTTGTATTCTGCCCGGTGCAATTCGCCATGCCAGCCGGTCAGGGCGAAGACGATGGTGCTGGAGATGTCGTCGACCAACCGGCCCGCATCGCCGGCCCCGAGGTCAAGCCGGGTGCCCCAGAGGCTTCGGCCCCGGGCGGCTTCCACCAATTGCACCCGCGTTCTCACATCATCGCCGAGCCGCGTGTAGCCGGCCTCGAGGATATAGCTCGCGTTCACGTCGCGCGCGAAGCTGCGGATGTCACCGATCTCGCCCGAGGGAATCGCGCTCTGGCGGGCCACCACGCCGATGTAATGGAACCGTGCCAGGTGGTTGATGACCTCGGACGCGACCTGGTCGGCAAGATCGTTCAGCAGCGGGTCCTGCGTCAGCGGGGGTTTCAGCACCGCGACGGTGGGCCGGTATTCGCCTTCGCCCTGAGCCAGAGACGCCGCAGCGTCCGCGCCGGGTTCGATATCGCCGATCAGCCGAAATCCCTTGCCGCGGACCGTCTCGATGTAGCGCGGCCGTCTCGGATCGTCTCCGAGGGCAATTCGCAGGTCATGGATGTATTCGCGCACGAGGTCGGGCGTCACATGGGTCTCCGCCCAGACCTCCTCGAGCACCGTGTCCACCGACACGATCTCGCCCTTGTGCCGTTCGAGACAGGCAAAGACCTGTGCGGCCTTGGCGGTCAGCTGGACCACACGTTCCGGGGAGACCAGTCGTCGGTCCTCCTCGGAGAAGTACCAGTCCGTCACTGCATCCACTCCTCACGTCCGGGTATCATGACGGTTTGTCTTGCGCTGCGTCCCTTGGGCCTCGGCGACCCCCACTGCGCGGTCCACGAAAACTCCACAGAACTCAACGTGCAGGGAACAGCCGGGCCCCGCATCCTCGGGGCGCGTTGGTGACGACCGGTCTTTGCCGCATCGCCCCGCGCACCCATTGATTGATCAGCAATTTAAGGAAAAAGGCATTGTTTGGATTGAGTTTTGATCCTCCGAGAGCCTCTCGGGCGCATCGCCCGGCAGGCCCCGTGCGCACCCGGCCGGTTCGGTTCTCCGCGGGTTGCGCGGCCCTGGCGGGGCTCTTGGCGACCACGGCCCTGCCGGCACTTGCGGACGAACTGCGCTACGAGGCCGTCTGGCATTCCGGGTCCGGCACCAACATAGTCACCGGGCCCGAACCCCGCGCCGATTTCATCGCGACCGGCGAGGCGCAGACGGCGGCCGGACGCAGGCTCATCGATGTCGAAAGCGCCGTCGTCGACGGAGAGCGGGTCTATACGGGCCTGTGGATCGGTGGCAGCGGGACCAACCTGTTCTTCGGCCCGATCAGCGCCATCGAAATGCGCGAGACGATCCGCGAACGGACCGAGCAGGGTCTGCGGATGGTCGATTTCGAGGTCTTCCGCACGGCCAATGGCGGACGCCGGTACCTGTCGGTGTGGCGGCCCGGTACAGGCGAGCAGATGCTGACGGGACCCATGGAGGACGCGTTTCTCGCCCGCGGACAACGCCTCGTCGAAGACGAAGGCATGCGGCTGATCGATGTCGAGGTCGAACGGCGCCAGGGCGTTCTGCTCTATCACGGGCTCTTCCGCACCGGCACGGGCAGCAACCGCATCACCACCCCGCTGTCGCGCCAGGAGTTCCGCACCCGGCGCGAGGAAATGCGGGCCATGGGTCTCGAGCTGGTCGATCTCGAGCGCATTCGAAGCAACGGTCAAACCCGTTTCATCGGTGTCTGGGCCGGCGGCGACGGCGAAGGCCAGATATCCCTGCCGCGCAGTTTCGAGGACTTCGTCGCCTTCGGTGAGGCCCATACGGCCGACGGTTTCCGCACCAATGACATCGAATTGCGCGTGCGCCGGGATGGGCCCGGTCCGGACCCGGACCCCGACCCCTTTCCCGATCCTGATCCGGTCCCCGATCCCGATCCGCCGCAGGAGCTTCCGGCGTGGTTGTCGATCTCGACGCAGGGCAATCCGACCGTCGAAGTCCGCCTGGGAAGCCAGGCAGACAACCCCGAGGGATATCACATCACGATCCATGACAGCCTTCTGCCTGATACGCTTCCGCTGGATTCCGATTTCAATCCGATCATCCCGCTCGACTTCTGCGGGCTGCGGGTCTTCCATCCCAGCAGCAGCTTCTGGGAGACCAGTTCCGGCGCGCTGGTCGAGGACGGCATTCATCTGCACGTGCCCTCCTATAGCGACCCGGAAGTGGAACCCTTCGCCTTCCAGGGGGTCCGCTTCGAAGGTCCGATCGGCGGCTGCGCAGAGGAAGACCCGCCCTGGGATTTCCCCTTCCCGCTGGCCAATACGCCGAACGATCCGCAAGGTCAGTCGCTGCGCCTGATCTTCATCCATCCGGAGGTCGTCGAGTTTCTGGAGTAAGGCTCGTGTGATCGCAAGCAAGGGACGCGCAGGCGCCCCTTGCCCCGGCATCGCGAGGCGCTTGGGGTTGTTTGCAAAGCTGGCTTGGGCGTTGGTCCGGGATAAAGAGGGCAGGGGCCTGCATTCTGACAGAGTGAGCTGCGCCATTTCGAGGCCGCGTTTATTGGGCTTGTATTTCGTCAGAATATTTGGGGCATTTGACGGCGTGAACTAAGAGAGAGCCTGGCGCATCTGGTTGGCTTGATTGGCGGCGGAGTTGCGGTGCAGAAAGCGTCGCGTTGCGACGGTTTTATTCGTTTAACGTTGTTTCAGAATGGTCTGGCCTCGTCCGAAGTAATCGTCGACCGCGGTGAGGTTCTGCAGGCTCTCGTGGTATCTGCGGTGGTTGTCGTGATCGGTGAACGCGTCGATCTGTTGCCTGAGATCGCAGGGCAGGGCGTAGTTCTCTCGCAGAATGCGGTTCCTGCGCGTCTGGTGCCAGCGTTCGGTTTTGCGCTGATCTTGGAGCGGATAGGCACCTTGCGCCGCGTCGAGCGATGCTGTCCCGATTTGCGGCAGGCGCGGCGCTCAGAGACGCCGAGGCTCTGCCGCACATGCTTGATGCACCGATAGCGGCGGGCGCGGCGCAGTAGTCTTACCGGTGCGGCCTCGGGCAGCGTCATCTTGTCCAATCTCAGATCCGACACGGCCCGCCTGAGCCGGATATTCTCGGTCTCGGTCTCGGGCTGTTGCAGACGTTTGATCTGATCCCGGCTCATGCGGCCACATTCCTTGCGCCATCGTTGATAGGTCTGCTGCCTCAGGCCGATCTGACAAACGGCATCCCCAATCGAGCTTCGTTGTCCTTGCAGCACTTCTATTTGCTGCAGCTTCAATGCGATTTCTTCGGGCTCGTCTCGCATTTCAGCCTTCTCGTGGGGCTCCTGAAAACGGGATAAACCTGTCCCGGCGGGTGGACCACTTCAGTAGGGGCCTCGACTGTTTGAGAGATGGTGCCGCCACTGTAATACAGTCGGGTCACGCGATGCTCCTGGATACTGTTCCGCCCATCCGACAGCATTGTCCAACAGACCACATGCCATCCATGCAGTAACGATCATATCGGATCACCCCATGCGGGCAAACGATCGTCGTGTAAACGACTCAATCAAAATCCTATAGGTTGATTGAAATCCCTATAACACAACTGAATAGTGCGCGTTAAAGGCAAGTGATTTATAAGTCTCATTTCTTTGAAAGGCATAAACTTAGCGTAACATGACGTGCTTTGTGTTAATATGCGAGTATTCACGAAAATAGGATGAACGGAGTTATGTCATGCACAAGCTCATTTGTACCTTGGTATTTGTCTTCGTGTCTTCATTCGGTTCAACCGCTTTTTCCGCGACATCAGAACAAGTGCTGGAGATCTGGTCCTTTGTCCATGTTGATGCATCGCGCTTGAGTAACAGCCAAGCGGCATCTGTCATAGATGTAATCCACGGATCTGATGGTGATGCCGAAAAGCGTACAATCGCGAAAACACTCATTGGCAAATATCAGTTAAGTAGATGAAATCAAAAGAGGCCGGCTTTTTGGGTCGGCCCCTTTTGGTGGTCGGTGCCGAAATTAAATGCATTAAAGTTCTTTTCTGAAATTCAGGATAATTTCGTGGGGCCAAACATTCTAAGCAGGGTCAGGATTCAAAACCAGTAGATCACGGTTGCCGCCAGCGCGATGGCTGAGCTGAAGACCTTTGGACAGCTTTCATGGCCTGTCGCCACGCGTCGCCAATCTCTGAG
>NZ_FTOQ01000012.1 GCF_900156805.1 Roseivivax lentus
CTTCCTCGGTCCCATCATCGCCAATCCTCCCACCCATCGGCGGAATTGAATCAGCACCACGGCCCTCGATCAAGCGCGGGTTTTTCAACGGAATACGCCCTCCCTGCCGATTGCCTTCGCGGTCGCGGCGAGAACCGCGCAGGAGCGGCGAATGGCGGGAAGGTCCCGCATAGCGGCCATGCGAGCGAACCGCTGCGCAGGAACGTTCTTCGCCTTTGGCCGTCATTCGACTGCATCGCTGCCAAGTCCCCTTTCGACGCAAATCCGCTCTTTGCAGCCAAACAGCGGCGAGATGGGGTTTCGGTAAAAGCGTCAAGCGTGCACAGTCCCGCGCAGACGGAAAAAGGGCGGCCTGCGAGCCGCCCCTTCCGTAAAACGCGACGCCGGAGCGGTCACTCGACGGTGTATTCCACCGGCATCTCGTAGCCCGTCGCGGCGACCGCGGCGATGTAGGTCTTCATGACCTCGGTGCCGGGCATGCCGCGGCTGTCGGCTTCCTTGGCCTGCTGGTTGGGGAAGCTCACGAGGCTCTGGGCCCAGCCCGCGCGCGCCTCGGCGGACAATTCGCGGATCTCGGCGCCCACCTCGCGCAGGCCTTCGAGCCCGGCGGCCTGCCGCGCATTGTTGGACGCGCCCGACTGGTCCTCGTAGGCCCGGCCCACTTCCACGATGATCTGACGCACGTCCTCGGGCAGGCTGTCGAACTTGCGCTGGTTCATGGTCAGCGCGTTCACGCCCATCGCGCCGAAGCCGATCAGCGTGTAATAGGGCGAGGGCTCGTAGAACTTGAAGCCGAGATAGGCCGAGGGGAACATCAGCCAGCCGTTATAGACCCCGGTCTGCAGCGAGAGGTAGCCGTCGGGCAGGGTGGATTGCACCGGCACGGCCCCGGCGAATTCGAGCCACGGCAGGTTCGGACCGGCGCCGCCGATCTTCACGCCCTGCAGATCCGCCACCGTCTCCCAGGGATCGGTGGTGCCGAGGTGGTAATTGTCCCAGCCGTGCAGGCCCAGCAGGACCTGGTCGTATTCGGCGGTGAACTGCTCGGTGAGCCAGGGCACCGCGTCATAGGTCGCGCGCACCGCCTGCATGCCCTGCGCCGCGTCCTGCGGCCCGAAGGGCGTGTAATAGGGGAAGTTGTGCAGGAAGAGCTTCGCCGGCTCAAAGCAGATGCAATAGGCGCCGATATCGAGAATGCCGTTCTGCACCGATTCCAGCGTCTCGGCCACGCCGGCGATGGCGCCGCCATAGCCCTCGACGAACTCGATCGTGTGCTCGGTCTCCTCGGCCACGCGGCGCTTGACCTCGGGCACGAAGAAATCGGCCACGTCCGCCACGTAGACCGCGGGGCCATTGGGGTGTCCGGCGCCGATCCTGAGGGTGATATCCTCGGCAAGGGCCGCGGTCGCGCCGCAGGACATCGCCGTCGCCGCGAGCGCGATGCTGCGCGCGTAAGCCGTCTTGTTCATCTGTGTCTCCTCCCTGGTATCGCGTGAGCTAGGCGGCGGCGCCGTTCCGGCGTCTATTTATCGACCGCTAACTACAGGCGCATTCCCACACAGAATATCGATCCGGTCAAGCTGGCGTCGCGGCGAACGCCTCTTATTTATCGGTTGCTAATTAAATGCCTTGACCAAAATCCGAGATTCAGTAGCGTTCCCTGAAGCTTTGGCGGCAACAGGCAGGGGAGGGTCTGATGCAGGTGCCCATCAAGATATCGAGGGCGATCCATCTGATTTCCGCGCTCTGGACGCTGGCGCTCGCGGCGCTGATCTTCGGCGACGTGATCGGGCGGACGGTCTTCACCGCGCCCATCCCCGGCACGAAGGAAATCCTGCAGAATTCCATCGTGTCCATCGCCTTCCTGCAATTGCCACTGGCGATCTATTCGGGCTCGATGCTGCGCACGACGATCTTCGCGGACGCGGTGCCGCCGTTGGCGCGGCGCGTCCTGCGCACCTTCGCGGCGCTTCTGGGCCTGCTTGTCTTCATCGGGCTGGTCTGGAGCACGCTGCCCTCCTTCCTCGATGCCTACCGGATCGGCGAATACGAGGGCGAGGGATCGCTGCGGGTGCCCACATGGCCGGTGCGCGGCGTCGTGCTGGCGATGTCGGCCTTTGTCGGGCTCGCCTACCTGCAGATGATCTGGCTCGACTGGCGCGGGCGGCTGATCGACGAGTCCGAAGCGCCCGGCGCCTTCGCGCCCATCGGCGGCCAGGACTGAGACAAGAACAAGAAAAGACGGGGGAGGGCGGATATGGGCGGAGATATCGTACTTTGGATGCTGGCGCTGCTCATCCTGCTGATCTTCCTGGGTGTGCATATCGGCGTGGCGCTGGCGGTCTGCTCGGCGCTCGGCGTGTGGTTCATGCTGGGCAGCTTCGAGGCGGCGGTCTCGATCCTCGGCAACACCGCCTACGAGGCCGTGCGCAAGGATGTCTTCGCGGTCATCCCGCTTTTCGTGTTGATGGGCGATTTCATATCGCGCTCAGGGGCCGCGTCGGATCTCTACCGCATCTGCGACCGCACGCTGAAACGCCTGCCGGGACGGCTCGCGATCGCGACCATCGCGGGCAACACCGTCTTCGCTGCCGTGACGGGCGTCTCCATCGCCGCCGCCGCGGCCTTCTCGCGCATCGCCTATCCGGAGATGAAGCGCGTGGGCTACAAGCAGACCTTCGCGCTGGGGGCGGTGGCGGGTTCGGCCTGTCTCGGCATGCTCATCCCGCCGTCAGTTTTGCTGATCGTCTGGGCCATCCTGACCGAGATGAGCGTGGGCGCGCTCTTCATCGCGGGCATCATCCCGGGCATCGTGCTGGCGCTTCTCTTCACCGCCTATGTGGTGGTCTCGGCCATGCGCAAACCCGAGATCGCGCCGGCCTTCCAGGAGGACCTCGTGCCGCTGACGCCCGAGGAGCTGCGCTCCGAACTGGTGGGCGGGCTCGGCATCCTCGCGCTCATCCTGCTGGTGATCGGCGGCATCTGGACGGGCATGTTCACGCCCACCGAAGCGGCGGGGTTCGGCGCCATCGGCGCGCTGGTGATCGGCCTCGTCAAGGGCATGCGCGGGCGCGAGATCCTCGAGGCCATCTACCAGGCGGGGCGCACCACCGCGCCCATCATGTTCCTCCTGATCACCGCGCAGATGTATTCGCGCCTGCTGGCCATCGGCGGCGCGGTGAACTTCATCCAGGGGCTGTTCTTCGGGCTGGGCGTCGAGCCGTGGATGATCATCGCGCTGATGATGGTGATCTGGATCGTGCTGGGAATGCTGGTCGACTCGGTGTCGATCATCCTGCTGACGGTGCCGATCTTCGCCCCCATGGCGGCCGTTCTCGGACTCGATCCGCTGGCCTTCGCGATCTTCGGCATCCTGGTGATCGAGGCGGGGCTGCTCACGCCGCCTTTCGGGCTTCTTGTCTATACCGTGAAGGGCTCTGTGCCCGATCCGGACGTGACGCTCGGGCAGATCTTCGTGGGCTCGACGCCCTATTTCCTGCTGATCCTCGTGGCGGCGCTGATCGTGCTCTTTGTTCCGGCGCTGGCGACGTGGCTGCCGCAGGCGATGCTGTAGCGATGGCGTGGCGATCGCAGCCCGCGCAGGGCCGGACACTCCGCCCGGCGCAAGGCGCACAAGAGGCGCCCCTCGGACGGCAGCCGCCGCCGCGCCGGGTCCTTCACCACCTGCGCCAGTGCCGGTTTCTCCATGATATTTTCCCTTGAGCGCATGCCACTCTAGATTTTCTCCGATCAGCAATGCGGGAGGTCACGATGGATCTGGGTTTCTTCACCATGCCGATTCACCCGGTCGACAAGGACTGGCGGCAGTCGCTGGCCGAGGATCGCGCGGCCTTCCTGCTGGCCGACGAGCTGGGCTTCACCGAAGCCTATGTGGGCGAGCACGTGACCGATGCGGCGGAAAACATCACCAGCTGTGCGATGTTCATCGCCTCGCTCGCCTCGGCGGTGAAGCGGATGCGGCTGGGCACCGGCACGGTCAACATGCCCAACAGCCATCCGGCGGCGGTGGCCGCGCAGGTGGCGATGCTCGATCACATGCTCGACGGGCGGTTCAATTTCGGCATCTCGCCCGGCGGGCTCGCCTCGGATGCGGAGGTGTTCGGCAATCTCGACCGCGACCGTCCGGGCATGTTCCTCGAGGCGATCAACATGGTGCTGGAGATCTGGGCGCGCGAGGCGCCCTACAACATCAAGGGCGAATACTGGGAGGTCTCGACCGAGCGCACCCAGATGACCGAGATCGGGCAGGGCATCATGCCCAAGCCCCTGCAACGCCCGCATCCGCCCATCGTGGTGACCGCCGTGGCGCCGTTTTCCAAGGGCGTGACCGAGGCGGCGGCGCGCGGCTGGGAGCCGATCAGCGCGAACTTCCTGATGCCGCAATGGGTCAAGAGCCACTGGCCGAAATATGTCGAGGGCTGCGAACGGGCGGGACGGCCCGCCGACCTGACCAATTGGCGCGTCGCAAAAAGCGTCTTCGTGGCCGACGACCCGGACACCGCACGGGCCTACGCCACCGATCCGAATAGCCCCTACCGGTTCTATTACAGCCAGCTCCTGACCAAGATGCGCAAGCATAACCGGCTGGGATTGTTCAAGGAATACCATGATCAGCCGGATGAAGAGGTCACGCTCGATCATGTCTGCGAGCGGCTCATCATCTGGGGCACGCCTGACAAGGTCGCCGACGATCTGATGGCCTTCCGCGAAGAGGTGGGCGCCTTCGGCACGCTTCTGGTCGCGGGCAAGGACTGGGCCGATGTGGAGCTGTCGCGCCGCTCGAAGGTGCTGCTGGCCGAACAGGTCAAGCCCAAGATCGACGCAGCCGAGCGCGCATCGGCGCAGGCCGCGCAATGAACATCGCGGCCGATCTGGGTCATGTCCGGCTGAATTACCGGATCGACGGGGCGGAGGAGGCGCCCTGGCTGATCCTGTCGAACTCGCTCGGTGCGGATCTGTCCATGTGGGACGACCAGATGGCGGTTCTGTGCGAAACCTACCGGGTGCTGCGCTACGACACGCGCGGCCATGGCGGATCGTCGACGCCCGAGGGGCCCTACACATTCGGCGATCTGACGGGCGACGTGCTGGGGCTGATGGACCATCTGGGGATCGAGACGGCGTCCTTCATGGGGCTGTCGATGGGCGGGATGACCGGGCTTGGCCTTGCCATCCGTCACGGGGCGCGGATGCGGCAGGTGATCTGCGCCGATGGCCGCGCCGATGCGCCCCAACCGATCCGCGAGATGTGGGATCAGCGCATCGCCAAGGTTGAGGCGGGCGGGCTCGAGGCCATCGTCGACGGTACGCTCGAAAGCTGGCTGACCGAGGACTGGCGCGCGGATAACCCGGACCGCGTGGCGGCGATCCGGCGCATGATCCTCGGCAACGATCCGGCGGGCTATATCGCCTGTTGCCGGGCGCTGAAGGGGCTCGATTACCTGCGGCACCTGCCCGATGCGCAGGCGCCGATCCTCTTTTTGGGCGGCCGCGAGGACAAGGGCGCCGCACCCGAGGTGATGCAGGCCATGGCCGAGGCCACGCCGGGCGGCGCCTATATCGCGATTCCCGACGCCGCGCATCTGGCCAACATCAACCGGCCCGAGGCGTTCAACATCGCCATTGCCGACGTGCTGGGCCTGCCCGACCCGTCGCACCCGGCATGAGCGTGGACACCCCCGTGCCCGATCCGGCGGCGATGCCGCGCCTCGCCTATCTGCCGGTCGCGCTTTTCGGCATGACGATGGGGCTTCTGGGCCTCGGCCTTGCGGTCTATGCGGCGGGGTTCGCGACGCTGTCCTTCTGGATCGGCGGGGTGGGCAGTCTCGTGCTCGCGGTGCTTCTGGGCGCCTATGCGCTGAAGGCGCTGCGCTATCCGGGCCATGTGGCGCGGGAATGGGGCGATCCGGTGCGGCTCGCCTTCTTCCCGGCGGCCAGCCTGTCGGTGATCCTGATCGCCCTCCTGATCTGCCGCGACGCGCCGGCGCTGGCCCGGCCGCTTTGGATCGTGGGGGCCGGCGTGCAGGCGGTGATGACGGTGATCGTCTTCTCCGCATGGATATCGCACCGGGCCTTCGGGCCCGGGCAATTGTCGCCCGCCTGGTTCATCCCGGCGGTTGGCAACGCGGTCGTGCCCGCGGCGGGCGTGCCCCTGGGATATGTCGAGCTGAGCTGGTATTTCTTCGCCGTCGGCGTTCTTTTCTGGATCGTGCTGCTGACGCTGGTCTTCAACCGGCTGATCTTTCACGATCCGATGCCCGGCCGGATGCGGCCGACGCTGGTGATCCTGATCGCGCCGCCCGCGGTCGCGTGCCTCGCCTGGCTGCAACTCAATGGCGGCGTGCTGGACGCGCCCGCGCGCATCTTCATCAACCTGGGCTATTTCTTCGCCGCGCTCGTGGCGGTGCGGCTGCCATCGCTCTTGAAACTGCCCTTCGCCCTGTCCTTCTGGGCGCTGTCCTTTCCGCTGGCGGCGCTCACCAGCGCGAGCTTCCAGTTCGGCGCGCTGGCGGACTCGGCGCTGCATCGCGGGATCGGCTGGGTGCTGCTGGCGCTGCTATGCGTGGTGATCGGCGCGCTGAGCCTGCGGACGCTGAAAGCCGCGCTGGCGGGTCAGATCTGCGTGCCAGACTGAACGCGCGGGCGTTGCCGGGCGCCGGTTCTCAGGGATCGAAGGGATGGGCGGCCAGCCGGTCGGCGATATCCTCGTCGAGCGGCGTCTCGAAGGAATTCAGGATGAAACCCAGCGTCGAATAGAACCCCACCGTCGCCATCAGGTCGAGCAGGGCCGCCTTGCCATAGGCCGCGAGCAGCGCCTGCCGTGTCGCGGGCGCGAGGCGCTTGGTGTCGAAAAGCTCGTCCACCGCGTCGGTCAGAAGCCGGTCCTCGTCGTTCATCGCGGCCTTGGGGCCCATCGTGGTGGCGATGCGGCTATCGGAGAGCCCGGCCGCCCGGGCCCGTTCGATATGCTGTTGCCACTCGTATTCCGACCCCAGCCGGAAGCCCGTCCGCAGGATCACCACCTCGGCCCGCACCGGACCGAGGGCCGTGTGATGGACGATGTGATCCCGAAGCCCCGACCAGGCGCGCAGCAGATCGGGGTGATGCGCCATTGTGCGATAGATGTTGAGCCGCCCGGCGAAGCCCGTGCGCAGATCGGCCAGCGCCTCGGGCCAGTCCTGATCCGCGAGCGGGGCGAGGGGGGAAACACTGGTCATCTGTCAATTCGTCCAAGCGGACGCCCGAGGCCGCCGGTCATGCCACGTCGAAGGGTTCGAAGCTGGCGGGCCGGGCGCGGTGCCAGCGGTCGAGATAGCCGAACGCGTCCTTTTCCTCGCGCAGCAGGAAGCCGTCGGGCAGGTAGGGATAGACCTCCTCGCCGGTGACCATGTCGCGGGCGCTTTCGCGCATCAGCAGGTGATGGGGGCGGAAATCGCCGGGCTGGGCGAGGCCCGCGGCCCCGGTCATCTCGGCCAGCGCCTTGAGCGTGTTCTGGTGGAAGCGGAAGACACGCTGGGATTTCGAGTCCACATCGAGCGCGCGCTGCCGCATCGGGTCCTGCGTCGCGACGCCGACGGGGCAGTGGTTGGTGTGGCAGGCCTGCGCCTGGATGCAGCCGATGGCGAACATGAAGCCGCGCGCGGAATTGGCCCAATCCGCGCCGAGGGCCAGCGCCTTGGCGATGTCGAACGAGGTCACGAGCTTGCCCGATGCGCCGATCTTCAGCTTGTCGCGCAGGCCCGCGCCGCGCAGCGTGTTATGCGCGAAGACCAGCGCCTCGACGAGCGGCATGCCCATGTGGTTGGCAAACTCGAGCGGCGCCGCGCCGGTGCCGCCCTCCTTGCCGTCGATGACGATGAAATCGGGCACGATACCGGTCTCGAGCATCGCCTTGACGATGCACATGAATTCCCGCCGGTGCCCGATACAGAGCTTGAAGCCCACGGGCTTGCCATGGGCGTTTTCGCGCAGCTTGCCTACGAATTGCACCAGTTCGAGCGGCGTGGAGAATTCCGGATGCGCGGCGGGCGAGATGCAATCCTCGCCCATGGGAATGTCGCGCGCCTCGGCGATCTCGCGCGAGATCTTGGAGGCGGGCAGCATGCCGCCATGGCCGGGCTTGGCGCCCTGGCTCAGCTTCAGCTCGATGAGCTTGACCTGCGGATCGGCGGCCTGATCGGAGAATTTCTGCGCGTCGAAGCGGCCCTCGGGCGTGCGGCACCCGAAATAGCCCGATCCGATCTCGTAGATCAGGTCGCCGCCGCCCTCGCGGTGGTAGCGGCTGATGCCGCCCTCGCCGGTGTCATGGGCGAAGCCGCCCATCTTCGCGCCCTTGTTGAGCGCGCTGATCGCATTGGCCGAGAGCGCACCAAAGGACATCGCCGAGATGTTGTAGAGCGAGGCCTCGTAGGGCGTCTTGCAGTCCGGCCCGCCGATGGTCACGCGAAAATCGTGGTTCTCGATATGTTTGGGCGCGACCGAATGGGTGATCCATTCATAGCCCGAATCGTAGACCCGCTGGCGGGTGCCGAAGGGGCGCTTGTCCTCCACTCCCTTGGCGCGCTGGTAGACGATGGACCGCTTGTCGCGGGAAAACGGCTCCTCGTCCTGATCGCTTTCGATCAGGTATTGCCGGATCTCGGGGCGGATCCCCTCGAACATGAAGCGCATCCGCCCCAGAAGCGGGTAATTGCGCAGGATCGAGTGGCTGGGCTGGGTGAAGTCGTAAAGCCCAAGCGCAAGCAGCACGCCGAAGACCAGCACGCCGAGCCAGAACCAGGCCGACCAGAAGACGCCGATCAGCGCCAGGAGGGTCAGAACGCCGACCCCGATCAATACTGCGAAGCGCATGCCTTCCTCCCCGAAAGTCCAAGCCCGTCAGATGGTTGCGGTGATCGCCCGGTCGAGCTTGTCAACCAGCTCGTCGAGCTGCGCATCCTCGATGATGAAGGGCGGGGCGAGCAGGATGTGATCGCCGGTCTTGCCGTCGATCGTGCCCGACATCGGGTAGCAGATCAGCCCTTCGTTGAAGGCCGCCTTCTTCAGCGCCGCGCCGAGCTTGCGCGCCGGATCGAAGGGCGCCTTGGTGTCGCGGTCGGCGACCAGCTCGATGCCGCGAAAGAGCCCGCGGCCCCGGATGTCGCCCACATGCGGATGCTGGCCGAAGCGGTCCTCGAGGCGCGTCACGAGCTTGTCGCCCTGTTCTTTGACGCGCGCGATCAGCCCCCGGTTCAGGATGGCGCTGACGACCGCATGACCGGCGGCGGCGGCGGCGGGATGCCCGAGATAGGTATGCCCGTGCTGGAAAAAGCCCGATCCGTCGGCGAGGGTCTGGTAGATCTCGGCGGTGCAGAGCATCGCGCCGATGGGCTGGTAGCCCGCGCCGAGTCCCTTGGCGATGCACAGGATGTCGGGCGCGATGCCGTCCTGTTCGCAGGCAAAGAGGCTGCCGGTCCGGCCCATCCCGCACATGACCTCGTCGAGGATCAGCAGGATGCCGTACTTGTCGCAGATCTCGCGGATGCGCTTGAAATAGCCGGGGGCGGGGGCGAGGGCGCCCGCGGTCGCCCCGACGACCGGCTCGGCCATGAAGGCCATGACCGTGTCGGGGCCGACGCGCAGCAGTTCGTCTTCCAGCGCCTGCGCGGCGCGTGCCCCGTATTCCTCGGCGCTTTCGTCGTCGCGGCGGTAGCGGTATTCGTAGCAGGGATCGATATGGCTCACGTCGAGCAGCAGCGGGCCGAATTGCTGGCGGCGCCACTCGTTGCCGCCCGCCGAGAGCGCGCCGATGGTGTTGCCGTGATAGCTTTGCTTGCGGGCGATGAGACGGCCGCGCCCGGGTTCGCCCTTTTCGACCCAGTATTGCCGCGCGAGCTTGATCGCGGCCTCGGTGGCCTCGGACCCGCCGGAGACGAGATAGACGCGGTCGAGATCGCCCGGCGCGTGTTCGATCAGCAGATCCGCCAGCTTCTCGGCGGGCTCCGAGGTGAAAAAGCCGGTATGCGCGAAGGCCAGCTGTTCGAGCTGCGCCTCGATGGCCGCGGTCACGTCTGCATCGCCGTGGCCGAGGCAGGATACGGCGGCCCCGCCCGAGCCGTCGAGATAGCGCTTGCCGCTGTCGTCGATCAGGTAACAGCCCTCGCCGCCGACCGCGCGGGGCGGTGTGGCGTGACAATGACGGGAGAAGATATGCGACATCTTTCGCCTTCCTGCACCGGCTTCAGGGCGCTCTTGGGGGAACGTTCCCACCCACGATAGGCAAAGGCGTCGGGCGCGTAAACAACTGTGCCGCTTCGGTTCGCAGCGGGGGGAAGGCCGGTCTGCAGCGCGTGCGGGACGCTGCAGACCGGTTGCGCGGAGTTGGGGATTTACTCCGCGGCAATCGCGTGTTCGGCGGCGATGGCATCGGCGAGCGCGGCCTCGAACATGGCAAGGCCCTCCTCGATGATCGCATCCGACGCGGTCAGCGGCACCATGATGCGCAGCGCGTTGCCGTGCATGCCGCAGGACAGCAGGATCAGCCCGCGCTTGAGCGCATGGGCGATGACCGACTTGGTGAAGGCCGCATCGGGGGTCGCCATGTCGAAATCGGTGACGAACTCGACCGCCAGCATCGCGCCCAGACCGCGGATGTCCCACATCCGGTAGGGGGCCGTGCGCGCGCCGATCTCGGCGAAGCGGGCGCGGAAGGTCTCGCCCAGCTGGGTGGAGCGGGCCAGAAGGCCCTCGGCCTCGATAGCCTCGATCGCCGCCAGCGCTGCGGCGCAGGCCACGGGGTTGCCGCCATAGGTGCCGCCCAGACCGCCGGGGATCGGCGCATCCATCACTTCGGCGCGGCCGATGACACCGGCCACCGGGTAGCCGCCCGCCATGGACTTCGCCACGGTGATGAGGTCAGGCACGACGCCCGAATGCTCGATGGCGAACCAGGTGCCGGTGCGGCCGAAGCCTGCCTGGATCTCGTCGGCGATGAGCAGGATGCCGTGCTTGTCGCAGATCGCGCGCAGCGCCTGCAGCATCTCGGCGGGCACGGGCACGTAGCCGCCTTCACCCAGCACGGGCTCGATGATCATGGCCGCGATGCGCGAGGGATCGGCATCGGTCAGCATCAGCGTCTCGAGGCCCTTGAGCGCATCCTCGACCGTCACGCCGTTGCGGGCATCGGGGAAGGGGGCGCGGAAGATGTCGGACGGGAAGGGACCCACGTCCTTCTTGTAGGGCGCGATCTTGCCGGTCATGCCGAGCGTCAAGAGCGTGCGGCCGTGATAGCCGCCCGAGAACGCGATGACGCCGGGGCGCCCGGTATGGGCGCGGGCGATCTTCACGGCGTTCTCGACCGCTTCGGCGCCGGTGGTCACGAGCAGCGACTTCTTGGCGAAATCGCCCGGTGCCAGCGCGTTCAGCTTTTCGGCGAGCGCCACGTAGGGCTCGTAGGGGACGACCTGGAAGGAGGTGTGCGTATAGCGGTCTTCCTGCGCCTTGGCGGCGGCGATGACGCCGGGGTGACGGTGACCGGTGTTCAGGACCGCGATGCCGCCGGCGAAATCGATGTAGCGGTTGCCCTCGACATCCCACAGCTCCGCGTTCTCGGCATGGGCGGCGAAGACGGGGGCCGCGGAGGCGACGCCGCGCGGCACGGCCGCGTTCTTGCGCGCCAGAAGCGCCGCGTTCGTGGTGGCCGAAGCGACCTGCGCGCTGGCGGAGGCGAGCGCGGTGCTCATCGCCGTCTCGGCGATGTTGGCCTGACGCACGGGCGCCGCCGTCTCGGTCTTGGCCTCGGTCTTTGCGGCCTTCGTGGTCTTCGCGGTCTGGGCCTTGGAACGGGTGGTCTTCCGGGTGGTCTTGGTCATGGCACGCTCCGGCGTGAAAAGGGTCAGATGAGAAAATCCATACGCCGCTTAATATAATTGTCAATCGACGATTTCACGCAGCAGCGCACCGGCTGAAAGACGCCGAAAGGCCCCGTTCGGGTAAGCCGCCTTTGCGCAAAACACCCATTGACCCGCGCTGCGCCCCGGCGCTTAATAAATCAACCGGGCGATTAGCAAGGAGTTCGAATGGACGTCGGAGGCCGATTGAGGGCAGTGAGGGAGGCGCGCAGGATGTCCCAGCGCGACCTGGCGGCACGGGCCGGCATGACCAACGGTGCCATTTCGCTGATCGAGCAGAACAAGTCGAGCCCGTCGGTCTCTTCGCTCAAGGCGCTGCTCGATGCGATCCCGATGACCATGTCGGAATTCTTCTCCGAGGTCGAAGGCTCCGAACCCTCGAAATACTTCTACAGTCAAAGCGACTTCGTCGAGTTGTCGCCGCAGGACATGGGCATGGGCGAGACCGCCGCGCGGGTATCCCTGCGCCAGCTCGGCAATGCCGTCGATCACAGCCTGCAGGTGCTGCACGAACATTACCCGCCGGGCGCCGATACCGGCCCCGACATGCTGAGCCATCAGGGCGAAGAGGCGGGAATCGTCGTCTCAGGCATCATCAAAATCACCGTCGACGACCAGGAGCGGGTGCTCAATCCCGGGGAGGGCTACCTCTTCGACAGCCGCTTACCGCACAGATTTCAGAACATCGGTGACGTTCCGTGCGTCATTATCAGCGCCTGCACGCCGCCGAGCTTCTGAGATTTGCAATCCTCCGGGAAGGCTCCTAGCCTGCCCGGTACCAGAACCCGGCGCGTCAGATGCCGGGCCCAAATTTATCGAATGGGAGAAATTCGTATGAAGACGATCAGAACCGCCGCTTTCTCGACAATCGCGCTGATGGCCGCCTCCGGCGCCTCCGCGCAGGAATTCATCACCATCGGCACCGGCGGCCAGACCGGCGTTTACTACGTGGTCGGCCAGTCCATCTGCCGCCTGGTGAACCGCGGCACCGAGGAGCACGGCCTGCAATGCACCGCCCCCTCGACCGGCGGCTCGGTCGCGAACATCAACGCGATCAAGGCAGGCGACCAGACCATGGGCGTCGCGCAGTCGGACCAGCAATATTACGGCTATAACGGCGAGCAGAGCTTCGAGGAGCCCATCGAGGAGCTGCGCGCGGTCTTCTCTGTCCACCCCGAGCCCTTCACCGTCGTCGCCCGCGGCGATTCGGGCATCGCGACCTTCGACGACCTCAAGGGCAAGCGCGTGAACATCGGCAACCCGGGCTCCGGCCAGCGGGCGACGATGGACGTGGTGATGGAAGCCGCCGGCATGACCGCCAGCGATTTCTCGCTCGCCTCCGAGCTGAAGGCGACCGAGCAGGCGCAGGCGCTTTGCGACAACAAGATCGACGCCTTCGTCTACCAGGTCGGCCATCCGAACGGCTCCATCCAGGAAGCGTTCTCGTCCTGCGACGCGCAGTTCGTGGCGGTCACCGGCGATTACATCGACAGCCTGGTCGACTCGAATGCCTTCTACGCGACCGCGACCATCCCGGCCTCGCTCTATGAAGGCATCGAGGAAGACACCCCGACCTTCGGTGTGCGCGCGACCTTCGTGTCCTCGTCCAACGTGTCCGAAGACACCGTCTACACCGTGGTGAAGGCCGTCTTCGACAATTTCGACCGCTTCAAGCGCCTGCACCCGGCTTTCAGCAACCTCGACCAGGAAGAGATGATCTCGGCCGGTCTGTCGGCGCCGCTGCATGACGGTGCGGCCAAGTATTACCGCGAAATGGGCTGGATGGAGTAATCGCTCCACCCTGATGCCGCGGGCCCGGAACCACGGGCCCGAGACAAGGGGAGGGTCCGGCGCTGACGCGCCGGGCCGCCCGTTCCGAGAATTCGATGCAGCGGTTTTCAAGAACAGACGGATCAGAGCGGACGCCTTGCGAAGAAGCCGCCGGTCCCACCGATAGGGAACAGGGATAATGAGCGATCAGAAGAACCAGGGCCAGGCCGCGGCGGTCGAAAACCAGGCCGCCGGCAAGGCGGGCCTCAGCCAAGAAGAACTCGACGAACTGGTCGCTTCCTCCGATGCGGGTGGACGGTCGCCCTCGGGCCCGGTCGGCATCCTCATCATGCTCGTGGCGCTCGCGTGGTCGCTGTTCCAGCTTTGGATCGCCTCGCCCATCCCGTTCATGGTTGGCTGGGGCGTCTTCAACGACACCGAAGCGCGCGCCTTCCACCTCGCCTTCGCGATTTTCCTCGGCTTTCTCGCCTATCCCGCCGCGCGCACGCCGTTCCAGCTGACGCTCGGCATCCTCGTGCCGCTGGTCCTGACGGGCCTCTTCTGGCTCGGGGCCGATGCGGGCACCGGCTGGTGGATCCCCATCGTGGGCCTTGCGGTGATCGCGGGCGTGGCGCTCGGCTCGCCCAAGGACCGGGTGCCGGTCTGGGAATGGGCCATGGCCATCGCCGGCGCGGCCACCGCGCTTTACATCTTCTTCGCCTATGAGGGCATCGCGACCCGCGTCGGCGCGCCCATCCAGCAGGACCTGATCGTCGGCGCCATCGGCCTGATGCTGCTTCTGGAAGCCACGCGCCGGTCGCTCGGCCCCGCGCTGATGATCGTGGCGACGGTCTTCCTGTGCTATACCTTCCTCGGCCCCTACATGCCGCAGCTCATCGCCCACAGCCAGAAATCGCTGGGCGTCGTGGTCAACCACCAGTGGATCACCACCGAGGGCGTCTTCGGCATCGCGCTCGGCGTCTCGACCTCGTTCGTGTTCCTGTTCGTTCTGTTCGGCTCGCTGCTCGACAAGGCGGGGGCCGGGAATTACTTCATCCAGGTGGCGTTCTCGCTGATGGGTCACATGCGCGGCGGCCCGGCGAAGGCGGCGGTCGTGTCCTCGGCCATGACCGGCCTCATCTCGGGCTCGTCCATCGCCAACGTGGTGACCACCGGCACCTTCACCATCCCGCTGATGAAGAAGGTGGGCTTTTCGTCCGAAAAGGCGGGCGCGGTCGAGGTGGCCTCGTCGGTGAACGGCCAGATCATGCCGCCCGTCATGGGCGCCGCGGCCTTCCTCATGGTCGAATATGTGGGCATTCCCTATTTCGACGTGGTCAAGCACGCCTTTCTGCCGGCGGTCATTTCCTACATCGCCCTCGTCTACATCGTGCATCTGGAGGCGATGAAGCAGAACATGCAGGGCCTGCCGCGGGCCTACACGCCCAAGCCCATCGTGCAGCGCCTGATCGGCATCGCCTTCATCGTGGGCTTCATCTGTGCGCTGAGCTTCGCGGTCTATTACGGCATGGGCTGGGTCCGCGTCGTCTTCCCCGACACGGCGGGCTACATCATCTTCGTCTTCCTGACGCTCGTCTATATGGGCCTGCTCTACATCGCCTCGAAAGAGGAGATCCCGACGCTGGAGAAGGACAGCGAGGAGCCGCAGGTGCTGCCCCTGCCGGGACCGACCGTGCGGTCGGGTCTGCACTTCATCCTGCCGGTCGTGGTGCTTGTCTGGGCGCTGATGGTCGACCGCCTGTCGCCCGGCCTCTCGGCCTTCTGGGCCGCGGCCTACATGATCTTCATCCTCGTGACCCAGCGGCCCCTGACCGCCCTGATGCGCGGCGAGAGCAACTTCGCCACCGAAACCACGCGCGGCTTCGTCGATCTGCTCGACGGTCTCGTGACCGGCGCGCGCAACATGATCGGCATCGGCATCGCCACGGCGACGGCGGGCATCATCGTCGGCGCGGTCAGCCAGACCGGCGTCGGATCGGCGCTGGCGGACGTGGTCGAGGTGCTCTCGGGCGGCAACATCATGGCCATCCTCGTGCTGACGGCGATCCTGTCGCTGATCCTCGGAATGGGTCTGCCGACGACGGCCAACTACATCGTCGTCTCGGCGCTTCTGGCCCCGATCATCGTCACGCTGGGCCAGCAGAACGGCCTCATCGTGCCGCTGATCGCCGTGCACCTCTTCGTCTTCTACTTCGGGATCATGGCGGATGTGACGCCGCCCGTGGGCCTTGCCTCCTTCGCGGCGGCGGCGGTGTCGGGCGGCGATCCGATCCGCACCGGCGTGGTGGCGTTCTTCTACAGCCTGCGCACCGCCGCGCTGCCGTTCCTCTTCATCTTCAACACCGATCTGCTGTTGATCAACGTGGGCTGGGGGCAGGGAATATTCGTCTTCGTGACCGCGACGGTGGCCATGCTGCTCTTCGCGGCGGCCACGCAGGGCTGGTTCCTTGCCAAGAACCGCATCTACGAGACGCTGGCGCTGCTGCTCATCGCCTTCACGCTGTTCCGTCCGGGCTTCTGGATGGACATGGTGGCCCCGCCCTTCGAACGGGTCGCGCCCTCCAATATCGAGGAGGCGGCGATGCAGACGCCCGTGGGCGACAACCTCAGGCTCGAAGTGTCGGGCGTGGACGAGGTCGGCGCGCCGATCACCTTCGTGGCGCTGCTGCCGATCAGCGAAGGCGACACGGGAGAGGACCGGCTGTTCAATTCGGGCCTTGAATACATCAAGGACGGCGACAGCGTGGTGATCGACAACGTGACCTTCGGCAGCCCCGCCGCCGAGGCCGGGTTCGACTGGGACCAGGTCGTAGAGGTGGTCCGCATGCCGGTGCCGCAACCGTCCAAATACTGGATGTTCCTGCCGGCCTTCGCGCTTCTGGCCATGGTCGTCTTCATGCAGCGCGGCCGCGGCCGGCCCGAACCGGCCACGGCCTGAGCCCCAGAAGGAGTGAAAGACATGTTCGACAAGGTGCTTCTTCCGGTCGACCTCAACCATCCCGCAAGCTGGGAGAAGGCCTTGCCCGCCGCACGGCGCTGCGTCAGCGACGCGGGCGAGATCCATCTTCTGGGCATCGTGCACGATCTGGGTTCGGCCATGATCGCGTCCTTCCTGCCGGAGGGCTTCGAGAAGAAGGCGATGGAGACGCTGAAGCAGGGGCTTCTCGACCTCGCGGCCAAGGAGGAGGGGGCCCATGGCAAGCTCGAGGTACATGTGGCCCACGGACACATTCCCGAGACAATCCTGCGGGTGGCGGACCAAATCTCCGCCGATCTGGTTGTCATGGCGTCCCATCCGCCGCATGAGCTGCAGACGATGCTGGTAGGATCAAGCGCCGACAAGGTCGTGCGCCACGCCACCATCCCCGTTCTGGTTGTCCGATAGACGACCGACTTCGGCGGCGGGATCGTCCGCGCCGCCGCAACTCCCAAGGAGGCTTTGGCCTATATGACTCCCTTTGCAATTGCCGGTGTGCAGATGCATGTCTCAGCGCTTCACTCGAACGTGGAGGCCATGCGCCACCGCATCGACATCCTGATGGCGCGCTTCCCCTGGACCCAGATGGTCCTGTTTTCCGAACTGGCGCCCTACGGCCCGCTCGACCAATACGCCCAGCCCTTCCCGAACGATGCGCTGGCGCAGTTCCAGGAGGATGCCCGCCGCTACGGCATCTGGCTCATCCCCGGCTCGATGTTCGAGAAGATGCCCGACGGGCGCATCTTCAACACCTCCGTGGTGATCAATCCCGAGGGCGAGATCGTCCGCAAGTATTCCAAGATGTTCCCGTTCAAGCCCTATGAGCAGGGCATCGCCTCGGGCACCGATTTCTGCGTCTTCGACGTGCCCGACGTGGGCCGGTTCGGCCTGTCCATCTGCTACGACATGTGGTTCCCCGAGACCACGCGCCAGCTGACCAGCCAGGGCGTCGAGGTGCTGCTGCACCCGGTGCTGACCGGCACCACCGACCGCGAGGCCGAGATCTCCATCGCCAAGGCCACGGCGGCGCAGTTCCAGTGCTACGTGATCGACGTGAACGGTCTGGGTGCAGGCGGCGTCGGCCGGTCGCTGGTGGTCGATCCCTCGTCCACGGTGCTGCACCAATCGGCGGGGCAGGAGGACATGTTCCCGATCGAGATCGACCTCGACATCGTCCGCCGCCAGCGGGAAACCGGCCTCAAGGGTCTCGGCCAGGTGCTGAAGAGCTTCCGCGACCGCGAGGCCGAATTCTCGGTCTATGACCGCACGAGCGGGGTCGACAGCTATCTCAACACGCTGGGTCCGCTGCAGACGCCGCACAAGGGCTCGCGCGCAGGCGTCGACATGGCCGATCCCCGCAGCGCGCTGGCGCAGGAACGGATCGCCGGGGACGCCACTCTGGCCGCACCGGTCTTCAAGGGCCGCACCGGCACCCACTGAAACGAAACGGCACGTATCGCGCCCGGCACCATGACCGGGACAATGGAGGATCAAGATGAACGTACAGAAACCTGGAACGGATCTTCCGTCGATCAGTGACTATTACAGCGCCACCCAGCTTCGGGCGGATCGCTGGTCCGCGCTGCGCGAATGTGCCGAATCCCTGCAGATCCACGGCACCGAGGGTCGGCAGGGCAAGCGACTTCTGGAATCGGCGCGGGCGCTGCTCGATGCGCTCGCGCCGATCGAGAAATACTGGGCCTTCCCGGGCTCGCATTCCTTCGAGCATCTCCGGCGGATGCTCGAAGCGCGCAATATCGACGATCTCGTCGTCTCGGTGCGCCGGGTCGCGCGCGCGCTGACCTCGGGCGCCTATCGGCGGCGGTCCATCCCGCTCTCGACCGAAGAGATCGACAACGAGGATTTCGAGGATGAAAGCGCCCTCGCGCCCGAGGATCGCGCGCTGGGGCGGCCCTATTTCGAGGTGCTGATCGTCGACAACGTGAACGATCACCAGGAACGCTTCCTGCGCAACAACCTGCACCGGATGCGCCGGGCCGAGGACAGCTTCATCTACGAGGCAGTCGTGGTGCCGAGCCTCGAGGATGCGCTCATGGGCATCCTGTTCAACCACAACGTCCAGGCGGTCATCGTGCGCCCGGGGCTCACGCTGAAATCCAAGAACGAACTGCCGATCGTCCAGCAATACCTCAACCACCTGACCGTGACCGAGGACATGGACGCGATCGAGCCGCATGAATACGGCCCCGAAGCCTGCCGGCTGATCGCCAAGGTGCGCCCCGAGCTCGACGCCTACCTCATCACCGACCGCTCGGCGGAGGACATCGCGGGCATGGACCTCGGCAAGTGCC
The DNA here is from genome assembly GCF_900156805.1 of Roseivivax lentus. Classification (GTDB taxonomy): domain Bacteria; phylum Pseudomonadota; class Alphaproteobacteria; order Rhodobacterales; family Rhodobacteraceae; genus Roseivivax; species Roseivivax lentus. The sequence continues at coordinate 18,990 of NZ_FTOQ01000012.1, forward strand.
GCCGGGTCTTCTACAACCAGGAAGACTTCCTGGAACTGCACCTCAACATCCTGCGGGGCGTGAACCGGCGCTACAAGACGCCGTTCTTCACCGCGCTCAAGGAATATTCCAAGCAGCCGACGGGCGTCTTCCATGCCATGCCCATCAGCCGCGGCAAGTCGATTTCGCGCAGCCACTGGATCCAGGACATGGGGGCCTTCTACGGGCCCAACATCTTCCTTGCCGAAACCTCGGCCACGTCCGGCGGGCTCGACAGCCTTCTCGAGCCCAAGGGGACGATCAAGGAAGCGCAGGACATGGCCGCGCGGGCCTTCGGCTCCAAGCAAACCTTCTTTGCGACGAACGGCACCTCGACCTGCAACAAGATCGTCGTGCAGGCGCTGATCCGGCCGGGCGATATCGTGCTGGTGGACCGCGACTGCCACAAGTCGCACCATTACGGCATGGTGCTGGCGGGCGCCAATGTCTGCTACATGGACAGCTATCCGCTGCATGAATTCTCCATGTACGGCGCCGTGCCGATCCACGAGATCAAGCACACGCTTCTCAAGATGAAGGCGGCGGGCAAGCTCGACCGCGTGCGCATGGTGCTCTTGACCAACTGCACCTTCGATGGACTGGTCTATAACGTCGAGCGGGTGATGGAGGAATGCCTCGCCATCAAGCCCGACCTCGTCTTCCTCTGGGACGAGGCGTGGTTCGCCTTTGCGCGCTTCGGGCCGACCTATCGCCAGCGCACCGCGATGGATGTGGCGAACCGGCTGCGCGAGAAGCTGAAATCCGAAAAGCACGCCGAGGCCTACGCCGCCCAGCAGGAGGCACTCAAGGATGCCACCGAGGAGACGCTGCTGAAGACGCGCCTCTTGCCGCCGCCCACGGCGCGCGTGCGGGCCTATGCGACGCAATCGACGCACAAGACGCTGACCGCGCTGCGGCAGGGCTCGATGATCCACGTCAACGACATGGACTTCAAAGGCGAGGTGGAGCAGGCCTTCCACGAGGCCTACATGACGCATACCTCGACCTCGCCCAATTACCAGATCATCGCCTCGCTCGACGTGGGCCGCCGGCAGGTGGAGCTCGAGGGCTTCGAATTCGTCCAGCGCCAGATCGAAAGCGCCATGGCGATCCGCCGCGCGGTGGCCACGCATCCGCTTCTGTCGAAGTATTTCAAGGTGCTGACCGCGGGCGACATGATCCCCGAGCAATACCGCGAAAGCGGCGTCACGAGCTATTTCGACGCCAAGGACGGCTGGTCCGACAAGTCCGAGATCTGGGCCAAGGACGAGTTCGTGCTCGATCCGACCCGCGTCACGCTGGCGGTGGGCGGCACCGGCTGGGACGGCGACACCTTCAAGACGAAGGTGCTCATGGATAAGTACGGCATCCAGATCAACAAGACCTCGCGCAATTCCGTGCTGTTCATGACCAATATCGGCACGACGCGGTCCTCGGTCGCCTATCTGATCGAGGTTCTGGTGGAGATCGCGAACGATCTCGACGACCTGCTCGACGATGCCTCAAAGATGGAGCGGCGTTCGTTCGAGAAGCGGGTGAAGAACCTCATCGAGGACGTGCCGCCGCTGCCTGATTTCTCGCGCTTCCATGACGCGTTCCGCTCCGGCGGGGAGACCGCGGAGGGCGATATCCGCTCCGCCTTCTTCCTCGCCTACGAGGAAGAGAACTGCGATTATCTCGACCTCGACGACGCGCTGATGAAGCGGCTCGAGGACGGCGAGGAACTGGTCTCGGCCTCCTTCATCATCCCCTATCCGCCGGGCTTCCCGATCCTGGTGCCGGGGCAGGTGATGTCGCCCGAGATCCTGCATTTCATGCGCGCCCTCGACGTGAGCGAGATCCACGGCTACCGGCCCGATCTCGGTCTGCGGGTATTCACCCCCAAGGCTCTGAAGAGCCTCAAGAAAAAATCGTGAACACGACAGAGAGGACAGATTGATGCCGAAGAAGACGCTGAAGAATATCTCGGAGATCCGCAGGTATTTCCACACCAACCAGGACCCGATCTATTTCGTCTCGGCCACCAACTTCAACCTGCTGGGCCTCGACGAATGGACCAAGAATTTCAAGTATATCTGTTACATGGATTGCTTCGACGGGCGGCACCCGAACGTGCTGGTGCCCTCCGAGATGCCCCATGACGAATTCCAGTCGATCGAGGACATCAACAACTACCTGCTGCAGCACAAGGAAGTGGTCGACTACGTGAAGGCGCGCGGCGGCAAGCCGAAATTCGTCTTCCTGATGTTCGACGAGACCACCGAGAAGCTTGTGAAGGAGCTGGGCGGCGAAGTCTGGTTCCCCAAGGCCAAGATGCGCCAGAACATGGACAACAAGATCGAGACCGTGCGCATCGGCAACAAGGCGGGCGTGCCCTCGGTGCCGAACGCCCTGTCGGTCGTGGAAAGCTACGAACAGCTGCGCGAGGTCTGCAAGGAAAACAACCTCGGCGACGACCTCGTGCTGCAATCGGCCTTCGGCGACAGCGGCCACACCACCTTCTTCATCAAGTCCGAGGCGGATTTCCGCAAGCACGAGCACGAGATCGTGGGCGAGGGCGAGATCAAGATCATGAAGCGCATCGATTGCCGCGGCTCGGCGATCGAGGGCTGCTGCACGAGCCAGGGCACCATCGTCGGCCCGCTCATGACCGAGCTTGTGGGCTTCAAGGAGCTGACGCCCTATCGCGGCGGCTGGTGCGGCAACGAGATCTTCGCCACCGCCTTCCCGCCCAAGGCCCGCAACCAGGCGCGCGAGCTGACCTTCAAGTTCGGCGAACAGCTGCGCAAGGAAGGCTATCGCGGGTATTTCGAGCTCGATTTCCTGATCGACAAGAAGACCGGCGAGATCTGGCTCGGTGAGCTCAATCCGCGCATCACCGGCGCCTCGTCGATGACCAACCACGCCGCCTTCGCCCATGCGGATGCGCCGCTGTTCCTGTTCCACCTGCTCGAATTCTCGAAAAAGCCGTTCCAGTTCGACGTGGACGAGCTGAACGCGCGCTGGTCGGATCCGGACATGATCGACAGCTGGAGCCAGATGGTCATCAAGCACACCGACGACAATGTCGATATCATCACCCACGCGCCGCAGACCGGCATCTACAAGATGCTGCCGGACGGGCAGGTGGTCTATGACCGGTTCGACTATCACCGCCGCGCCGTCGAGGGCGAGGACGAGGCCTTCTTCCTGCGCATCTCCAAGGCGGGCGATTACCGCTACGAGGGCGCCGATCTGGGCATCCTGGTGACGCGGGGCCGGTCGATGACCAAGAACTTCCAGCTCACCGATAAGTCGCGCAACTGGATCGACGGCATCAAGAACGCGTTCTCGGCGCGGCCCCTGCCTTCGGCCCAGGCGCTTCAGGATCCCGCGTTCAAGATCATGTAGGCCATGGCCCTTGTCTTCCGCGCCATATCCGAGGATCAGCCCGGGCCGAAATGGGCCGGGCTGTTCGCCGATTACTGGCCGTCCTACCATGCGTGGTGGGCGCGCGAGGGGCTGCGGAGCCGTCCGACCTACCTGGAAAGCCGCCGGGCGATCCGTACGCATATGCCCGAGATCGCGGATCTCTACGAGGAGCTGTGCGAACTGGCGGGCGGCAGCGACTCGGCAGCGCGGTTTCTGAGCTTCTATTGCCCGCCACGCTACCTCGCGGGCTGCAGCCAAGCGATCTGGCCGGGTGACGATCCGCTTCTGGTGCGGAACTACGATTACAATCCGGACGCCTTCGACGCGATCGTGCTGAAGACGCGCTGGCAGGGGCGCGGGGTGATCGGCACATCGGACGGGCTGTTCGGGCTGGTGGACGGCATCAACGATGCGGGCCTCGTTGTGTCGCTGACCTTCGGGGGGCGGCGCGAGGTCGGTCAGGGCTTCGGCGTGCCGCTGATCCTGCGCTACATCCTGCAGACCTGCACCACCACCGAAGAGGCGGGCGACGTGCTGACGCGCATCCCCTGCCACATGAGTTACAACGTCACAGTGCTCGACGAGAGGCGGCGGTTTCTCACCGCCTATCTGACTCCGGACCGCCCGACGCTGCTAACCCATGCGGCGGTGGCGACGAACCATCAGGAACGGGTGGAATGGACGAGCCATGCGCGCTTCACCGCCACGGTGGAGCGGGAGCGTTTCCTGCTTCAGCGCCTGACCCTGCATCCCGAGACGCAGGCCAAGTTCATCGGCGCCTTCCTGAAGCCGCCGCTTTATTCGACGGCCTTCACGTCGGGCTTCGGCACGCTTTACACCGCGGCCTATCGCCCGCGCCGCCGCGCGCTCGAGCTGCAATGGCCCGGGCGGGTTTGGGAAAAGAGCTTCGATGTCTTCGAAGAGGACAGCGTCGCGCTGAGCATGCCCGGTCCCACCGCCGCGCGGCAGGCGCAGTTCTGACAGGTCCCCACGCTGTGACGGGTTCCGGCGCGCCGGCGGGCGGCGCGCCCGGTCTTCAACTCAGACCATCATCCGGCGCGGATCGGCGATGAGGCCGGCCAGGTAGCTCACGAAGCGCGCCGCGTCGGCGCCATTGATCACCCGGTGATCGTAGCTCAGATCGAGCGGCACCATCGGAACCGGACGCGGCGTATCGCCGTCCCAGACGGTGACCGTCTCGGTGCGGGTGATGCCGAGGATCGCGAGTTCCGGCGGGTTCACGATGGGGGTGAAACCGATACCGCCGATCCCGCCCAGATTGGTGATCGTCATCGACGCGCCGCCCATCTCGTCGGGGCCGACCTTGCGGTTCTGCGCGCGACTGGCGAGATCGGTGATCTCGGCGGCGATCTGCCAGAGCTTCTTGCGGTCCGCGTCGCGGATGACCGGCACCATGAGCCCGTGCGCGGTGTCCACGGCGATGCCGATATGAACGTAATCCTTCAGCACCAGCGTCTTGCCGTCGGGCGAGAGCGAGGCGTTGAAACGCGGGAATTCGCGAAGCGCGCGCGCCAGCGCCTTGACGTGGAAGGCCAGCGCCGTGAGCTTCACGCCGCGCGCCTGCGCCTCGGGCTTGAGCTGGCGGCGGAGCGCCTCGATGGCGGTGACCTCGGCGCGGTCGTGATGGGTGACCTGCGGGATGAGCGCATTGGCCGCCGCGAGATTGGCCGCGGCAAGCTGGGCGAACCGGCTCATCGGTTCTTCGCTCACGGGGCCGTAGGCCGCATGGTCCACGTCCCAATAAGAGGTGTCGGCCTTGGCCGCGGCCGGGGCCGGCGCGGCTCCGCCTTCCAGATCCTCGCGCCCGATGGTCGAGCGGCCCAGTTCCGCCGCGCGTTTTTCGATGTCGATGCCCTTTTCCAGCGCACGGGCGCGGGTCGAGGGCGATGCGATGACGTGGCTCATATCCGCCCCCTTACCAGCTGGCCGAGATATATTGCGTTTCCATGAATTCGAGCATGCCCTCGTGGCCGCCCTCGCGCCCGAGGCCCGATTGCTTCACGCCGCCGAAGGGCGCCGCCGGGTCCGAGACGAGGCCGCGATTGAGCCCGACCATGCCGTATTCCAGCCGTTCGCAAACCTGCAGCGCGCGCTTCATGTTCTCGGAAAAGACATAGGCGACAAGGCCGTATTCGGTGTCGTTGGCGCGGCGGATCACGTCTTCCTGGTCGGTGAAGGTCTGGATCGCGGCGACCGGGCCGAAGATCTCGTCATGCACGCATTCGGCGTCTTCGGAGACGTTCGAGAGCACCGTGGGCGGGTAGTAGAACCCCTTGCCCCCGGGCGTTTCGCCGCCGCATTGCACCTTGGCGCCCTTGGCCACCGCGTCGGCCACGAATTCGGCGACCTTGTCGCGGGTCTGCGCGTTCACCAGCGGTCCCACATCGACGGAAGGGTCCGTGCCGTCGCCGACCTTGAGCGCGGCCATGGCGGCGGTGAACTTCTTGGTGAATTCCTCGGCCACCGCCTCGTGCACGTAGAAGCGGTTGGCGGCGGTGCAGGCTTCGCCGAGATTGCGCATCTTGGCGAGCATCGCGCCTTCGACGGCGACGTCGAGATCGGCATCCTCGAACACCAGAAGCGGGGCGTTGCCGCCCAGCTCCATCGCCGGTTTCAGCACCTGGTCGGCGGCGGAATGCAGAAGCTTCACGCCGACGCCGGTGGAGCCGGTGAAGGAAACGACGCGCACGCGCGGGTCGTGCAGCATGTGATCGACAAGCGCGCCGGTGCGCTTCGACGGCAGCACGTTCACAAGCCCCGGCGGCACGCCCGCCTCTTCCAGAAGCGGCATCAGCGCCAGCATGGTCAGCGGCGTCTCGGAGGCGGGCTTGATGATGACCGCGCAGCCTGCGGCGAGCGCCGGCGCGATCTTCCGCGTGCCCATCGCGGCGGGGTAATTCCAGGGCGTGACCAGCACGGCAAGGCCCGCGGGCTTGTGCTGCACCATGATCCGCGCACCGGAGGCGGGCGCATGGGTCAGAAGCCCGTCGGCGCGCACCGCTTCCTCGGCGAACCAGCGGAAGAACTCGGCGGCATAGGTGGCCTCACCCATCGCGTCGTTGCGCGCCTTGCCGTTCTCGAGCGTGATGTAATGCGCGAAATCCTCGAGCCGCGCGGTCATCAGTTCCCACGCCTTGCGCAGCACTTCCGAGCGCTGGCGCGGCGTGCGCGCGGCCCAGTCCTTCATCGCGGCTTCAGCAGCGTCGAGGGCGGCATTGGCGTCGGAGATCTCGGCCGAAGCGACCGAGGCGATGGAGTCTTCGGTGGCGGGGTTGATGACGTCGAAGCGTTCCTTCGCGGCACCCGGCACCCATTTGCCGTTGATGTAGAGGTCGGTGAATTCCATGTCGGATCTCCCGGTTTAAAGCAGGTGGCGGAGCGGCAGCTCCATCCGGCCTGCGAAATTGGTAAGAAGGGTGACGGCCGCGCTGGCAGAGAGCTGCCCCGCGCCGCATTCGAGCGCGATGGTCAGGCCCGCGCCCTGCGACAGCAGCGTCAGGACCGGCGCGTCCTCGGCCCCGAGCGTGACCGATTGCACGGCTCTGAGACGCAGATCGCGCAGGATGAGGTCGGGTGCGGCGTCCTCGTCGGCGGGCGTGATGCCACCGAACGGCCCGTCGGGCACTTTGTAGAGGCGTGTTGCGCCGAACTGCTCCACCGCGACGGTCACATCGCCCCGGTCGAGGCTTGCCGCGGCGAGGCCCGCCATCAGCGCGGCGGCGTCCTTGAGGCCGGTCTCGGCGGCAGCCCAGGCGGCGAACTCGGTGAAGCCCTCGGTCTCGATCCGCGCCGTGAGGTGCCGCGCGGCGGCCCCCGGTGCGGCACCCTGGGGCCCGGCCATCTCGGCGGGCAGGCCCTTCAGCACCTCGATATCGGCGGCGTGATAGGGCTGCGGATGGCCCTCGGCCACGAGGCGGTTCAGGTCGAGCACCTGTTCCAGCGCCAGACGGCGCGCCTTCGGAGAGGCGAGGATGCGCCCGCCTTCTGCGGTCGGAGCCGCTTTGGCTGGTTTTGTGGGCGCCGCTTTCGCCGGGGCGGATTTCTTGGCTTCGGCCTTGGGCGCGTCCTCGGCGGGCGCGGCTTTCGGCGCCGGGGCAGGGGCCGCGCCTGCCTTGCGGCTGCGGCTCACGGGATTGGCGGGTTTCTCGGCGGAGATGATCGCGATGGGCTCGCCCACCGGGGCATCCTCGCCCGCCTCGGCCAGAAGTGCTGCGACAAAGCCGTCATGGCCTGCCTCGACATCCATCGTGGCCTTGTCGGTCTCCACCTCGAAGAGCACGTCATCGGCCTTGACCGCGTCGCCCGGACCCTTGTGCCAGGCGACGATATGGCCCGAATCCTGCGCCATGCCGAGGGCGGGCATGATGACCGCCTCGCCCTCGGGCAGGGCGTCGTCGGCGGGCTCCGCTGCGGCGGGCGCGTCCTTTTCTTCGGAAGCAGGGGCCGGGGCGCTGGAAGCCTCTTCCGCGCTGTCGGCGATCACGGCGATGACATTGCCCACGGGCACCTCGTCGCCGGCCCCGGCGCGCACGTCGGACAGAAAGCCCGCGCCCTGCGCCTCGACCTCCATCGTGGCCTTGTCGGTTTCCACCTCGAACAGAACGTCGCCCTCGGCCACCTTGTCACCGGGCTCCTTGTGCCAAGAGACGATGAGGCCCGTGTCCTGCGCCATGCCGAGGGCGGGCATGATGACCTCAAGCGGCATGGATCATCTCCCCCGACATCAGGCGGCGCGCGTTCTCGGCGACACCCTCGGGCGTCGGCACGGTGATGTCCTCGAGCGCGGGGCTGAAGGGCACCGGCACGTCCATCGCGCCCATGCGCAGCACCGGCGCGTCGAGGTGGTAGAAGGCCTTCTCGTTGATGCGGCTCGCGATCTCGCCGGTCACGCCGTAGCTCTGGTGGCCCTCGTCGACGACGATCACGCGCGAGGTCTTGCGCGCAGATTTGAGCAGCGTCGCCTCGTCTAGCGGCACGATGGTGCGCGGGTCGATGACCTCGGCCGAGATGCCTTCGCCCGCGAGGATCTCGGCGGCCTTCTCGCAGACCTGCACCATCGAGGAGGTGCCGATCAGGGTGATGTCGGTGCCCTCGCGCTTGATATTGGCCTCGCCGAAGGGGATCAGGTATTCCTCTTCGGGCACCGGGGCCTTGTCGTTGTACATGAGCTTGTCTTCGAAGATCACCACCGGGTTGTCGTCGCGGATGGCGGTCTTCATCAGGCCCTTGGCCTCGTAGGCCGAGGAGGGCATGGCGACCTTGAGCCCTGGGATATGCGCCACGAGCGCATGCAGCGATTGCGAATGCTGCGCCGCCGAGCGGCGGGTCGCGCCGAGATTGGTGCGCAGGACCAGCGGCACCTTGAGCTTGCCGCCCGACATGTAGTGCGTCTTGGCCGCCTGGTTACAGAGCTGGTCCATGATGAGATAGATGAAATCGCCGAACATCAGGTCGACGACGGGCCGGGTGCCGGTCATGGCCGCGCCGACCGCGATCCCCATGAAACCCGGCTCGGCGATGGGGGTGTCGACGACGCGGGAGGTGCCGAATTCCTCCACGAGGCCGGCGAGCACCTTGAACGGCGTGCCCGCCTCGGCCACGTCCTCGCCGATGATGAAGACGGTCTCGTCGCGGCGCATTTCCTCGGCGAGCGCCTCGTTGACGGCTTGGGACAGGGTGATCTGTCGCATGGGGTTAGTCCTCCCTCTGGTGCCGGGGGCCGGGGGCGGCGGCACATTCTTGGCGGTGGTCCCGGACGAGGCCCGGGCCGAAATGATTGGTGATGGCGGACAGGCGCGGCATGTCAGGCCAGCGCGTGCTCGACGCCCACATAGACATGCATGTCCACTTCCGAGACGTCGGGATATTTCGCTTCGAGCGCGTATTCGACGGCGGCCTTGGCATCGGCCTTGATCTCGGCGTTCATCGCCTCGATCTCCTCCTCCGTGGCGATGCCCTGCTCGACCATCCAGCCGCGGAAGCGGATGATCGGGTCGCGATTGTCCTTCCAATCCTTCTCTTCGTCCTTGGAGCGGTAATATTCGCGGTTGATGTCGCCCACGTGGTGGCCGTGGTAGCGATAGGTCATCAGCTCCATGAAGAACGGGCCTTCGCCCTTGCGCGCGCGGGCCACCAGCTTCTGGGTCAGCTCGTTCACGGCGAGCACGTCCTGGCCATCGACCTGATGCGCCTCGATGCCGAAGGCCTCGGCCCGCGCGGTGATGGAGCCCGCGGCGATCTCCTCGGTCTTGGTGTATTCCGAATAGCCATTGTTCTCGCAGGCATAGATGACGGGCAGGTTCCACAGCGCGGCCATGTTCATGACCTCGTACCAGAGGCCCTGCGCGGTCGCGCCGTCGCCGAAGAAGCACACGGTCACATCGCCGGTGCCCAGCATCTTCGAGGTGAAGGCCGAGCCCGTGGCGATCCCCATGGAGCCGCCGACGATGGCATTGGCCCCGAGATTGCCGTTCGACTGGTCGGCGATATGCATCGAGCCGCCCTTGCCGCGGCAATAGCCTTCTTCCTTGCCGAGAAGTTCGCAGAACATCTCCTTGAATTCGGCCCCCTTGGCCACGCAATGGCCGTGGCCGCGATGCGTCGAGGTGATCTTGTCGGTGATTTCCAGCGCTTCGCAGATGCCCACGGCAACGGCTTCCTCACCGGAATACATGTGGGTCAGTCCCGGCATCTTGGCCGAGAGATAGAGCTGGTTCGCATTGTCCTCGAAGGTCCGGATGCGCACCATCTGGCGGTACATCTGCAGGTAATCTTCGGTATTGTGCTTCGATTTGGCCATTTTGTCCTCTCGGGGCGCGTTTTGGCGAATGAGGTGCCCCGCGGCAGGGAGGGAGCCGCGGGGCAATCTGCGATCCGCTGCTCAGTAGCGGTTCGCGATGGGCAGATCCTCGGCGGGGAAGAGCGAGATGACCTCGCAACCCGTCTCGGTCACCACCACCTCTTCCTCGATCCGAGCGGCCGAATAACCGTCCGTCGCCGGGCAGTACGTCTCCAGCGCGAAGACCATGCCGGTCTGAATCTCCATCGGGTGATCGAGGCTGATCGCGCGCGAGATGATCGGCCGCTCATGCAGCGCAAGGCCGAGCCCGTGGCCGAATTGCAGGCCGAAGGCCGCGTCCTCGTTCGGGAAACCGAGGCTTTCGGCGGTCGGCCAGACCTCGGCCACCTTGTCGGTGGTGACGCCCGGCTTGATCATCGAGATCGAGGCGTCGATCCATTCGCGGGCCTTCACGTAGGCATCGTTCTGCGCGGGCGTCGCGCGGCCGATGTTGAAGGTCCGGTAATAGCAGGTCCGGTAGCCCTGATAGGATTGCAGGATGTCGAAGAAGGCCTGGTCGCCGGGACGGAAATAGCGATCCGTGAAGTTGTGCGGATGCGGATTGCAGCGCTCGCCTGAGATGGCGTTGATCGCCTCGACGTCGTCCGACCCCATCTCGTAGAGCATCTTGTTGGACAGGGCGACGATGTCGTTCTCCCGGATGCCCGGCTTCAGCTCTTCGTAGATCATGTGGTAGACGCCATCGACCATGGAGGCCGCCTGGGTCAGAAGCTGGATCTCGTCCCAGTTCTTGATCTCGCGGGCGGCGAGCATGATCTGCTGGCCGTCGACCACGTTGATGCCTTCCTCGAGCAGGGCGTGGAACATCGCCGTTTCGGCATAGTCGACGCCGACCGGCATGTTGGCCATGCCCGCATCCTTGATCATCTGCGCGATCATCTTGGCGTATTTGCGCATCAGGCCGAAATCGGGCGGGATCGTGCCGCGCATGCCGACGACGCCGGCAAGGCAGTGATCGGGCTCGAGCCAGTCGGAATGGCGCTTGTGATGCACGGCGGCAGAGCCGAAATCCCAGACATAGGGGGAATCATCGCCGGTCAGCAGGCAGAAGCGGCACATCTTGTCCCGTTCCCATTCGCCGATCTTGGTGGCGGTGACGTAGCGGATGTTGTTCACGTCGAAGAGCAGGAGCGAGCCCGCCTGGCTGTTCTTCAGCGACTGGCGGGTCCGCGCGAGCCGGTAGCGGCGCAGGCGGTCATGGTCGATCCGGCGTTCGAAATCGACCGACATGTGGCCCGAGGCGGGCAGGCGTTCACGCCATTCCCAGTTCGGTTCGAGGTCCTGGGGGGTGAGCAGGTTGGGCATCAGGGCTCTGGACATAATCATCTCCATGGGATGCGCAGCAGCCGCGCATCGCGGGTCAAGGGGTTCCGAGGGTGGTGCGCCGGGCGCACCTCATGGCGTCACTGGATGCACCAGCCGCCATCGATGTGGATCATCTGGCCGGTCATGTAGTCGCTGTCGTCGCTGCACAGGAACGACGCGGTGCCGGTGATGTCGTCGGGGTAGGAGACGCGCTTGATCTGCAGCGCATCGCGCACGATGTCCTCGTAGGCCTGGCCTTCCTTCTGCTTGAAGCCGATATCCACGAGGTCCTTGTCGAGCTGCTCCCAGAGCGGCGTGACCACGACGCCGGGCGCATAGCCGTTGACGGTGATGTTGTGCTCGGACAGGGCCAGCGCGCCGCAATGGGTGAGCGCGAGACAGCCATATTTGGACGTGCAATAGACCGTCACGTCCACCAGCGGCTTGCGCGAGGCGATCGAGCCCACGTTGATGAGCTTGTAGGGGTGATCCTCCATCGGCCCCTGCTTGATCATCTGGCGCGCGGTCTCCTGCATGCCGAGCCACATCGCCTTGGTGTTGACGTTCATGATCATGTCCCAGTTGTCTTCATCGATATCCATGAAGAACCGGGGCTTGTTCAGGCCCGCATTGAAGAGCCCGACATTGATCGAGCCGAAGGCCTCGACCGTGGCGGCCACGGCGGCGGCGTTGTCTTCGCGCTTGGTGACATCCATCTTGACCGCGATGGCCTTGCCGCCGCCGGCCTTGTTGATGGCGTCGGCCACGCCCTGCGCCGCGTCGAGATCGAGATCCCCGACGGTCACGTTGGCGCCCTGCGCCGCGAACGCCTCGGCATTGGCGGCACCCATGCCGCGGCCTGCGCCGGTAATCAGAACGTTCTTGCCTTTCAAGCGGTTGGGATCCATCTCTCTCTCCTCCTCAGATCGTGTGGTCCACTAGTCGAACAGCGCATCGGCCCGGGCTTGGGCCTTGCGCAAAGCCTCGCGCGGAGTGGTCACCCCGCGCAGCATCTCGTGAAATTCCTCGCCGCATATCTGGATGATATCGGTGATCTCGGGCACTGGTGGGCGGGGCCAGAACTGCAACTCGTCGCGCCAGGACATCGCGTCCACGGCCTCGAAGATCGGCGACAGGCGGCGCACCTCCGGATCGGCCGCGACCGAATAGCGGGGATTGGTGCGGCTGCCGTTCTGCACGTACATCTTCTGCGCCTCGGGCGAGGTGAAGACGATGAGCGCCTCGACCGCCGCGCGCACCCGGTCCTTGGGCAGGTTGGCGGGCAGGCTCATGACATAGCCGCCGACCGGTGCGACATTGCTCGCGCCGGGACCCGCGGGATGCGGCAGATAGCCGGTCTTGCCGCGGGCGGGCGAATTCTCGTCGAGCTCGAAGAACGGGGCCAGCAGCGTGTAGCCGTAGGCCATGGCGATCTTGCCCGCCGCATAGGGGCGGACGCGTTCGTACCAGGACATCGACAGGATCCCCGGCGGCGAGTATTCGAGCAGCTGCAGCAGAAACTCCGCCGCGCGCAGGCCCGCCTCGGTGTCGATGGTGGGCCGGTAGTCGCGGTCGGCCAGGTTGTCGGTGCCGAAGCCGCCCGCGATCTCGGGCAGATCGAGGATCGGCTGGCCGAAATCGGCCATGGTCATCAGGACGGTATGACCCAGCGCGGTGCCCCGCGCGGCGTTCCAGGCGATGCCGTAGCGCCCGCGGTTCGGGTCATGGAAGGTGCGCGCCGCATCGAGCAGTGCCTCGGTCGTGGTCGGGGCGTCGAGGCCCGCCTCGGCGAAGAGATCGCGGCGGTAGAACAACACTTCCGGCGTGGTCTGGGCGGGCACGCCATAGGGCCGTCCGCCCCAATGGGTGGCCTTCCAGCCCGCGGTGTGGAAATCCGCCGGATCGAGCCGGGCGATATCCATCGCCTCGTCGAGCGGCATAAGCGCGCCTTCCTCGGCGAAGCCGCCGATCCAGGGCAGGTCCACGGCGATGATGTCGTACCGGCTGGTCTTGCGCTCGGCGTTGCGCCGGGCCTCTTCGCGCAGCCGGTCGATGGAGAAGGCGCGCTGGTGGATCTGCGTGCCGATCGCCTGTTCGAACTGGCGCTTCAGCGTGTCCATGACCATGAAGGTCGGATCGCCGTGCACGAGGACGCGCAGGCCGCCCGCGACCTTGATCGGCTCGGCCAGAACCTGCATCGGCGGGATCGCCTGCCCGGCCATGTAGGAGCCGCCGTAGAAGTAATCCTTGGCCTGCGGCGCCGGCTCCGCGGTGCCGAAATGGCTGTCGATCAGGCGCAGCACGCGGCCCGAAAGCTGCATCCACTGCTCCATCAGCTTTTCGCTGGGATGCAGCGAGTAGCTCTTGCCGCTGGCGGTGCGGGGCCGCCGCTCGATGAGCTCGGCCTCGATCATCTCGGCCATGCGGCGGCTGGCGGTGGCATAGGGCACGCGGGCCTGGCCGATCAGCGAGGTGGGGGTGATCGTCTTGGCCTCGAAATGGCCGCGGATCAGGTGCAGCGTCATGCGCAGGTAGGGGTTGGGTTCGACCACGTCGATTGTGGTCTCGGTCTCCTCGCCCAATTCCTCCAGAAAGGACAAAACCCGCAGCATCTCGGGCTTCTCCTGGGGCGAGACCGTGCTGGTGGGGGTATGTCCGGGCATAGCATTCATGGACGGGGCCGCTGCCTTTTCCGTGTATTTGCGCAGATTGTGACGTAACCTGCCATCAGGTTGGGATATCTTGGACCCGACCATTGCGAGAGCCTCACCAGATTGTTCAAAACGAGAATTTGAACGTATCGGAAAAATGTCCAAGATGGATATTTAATTATCCAAAATGGACACAATTTGAGAACGCCGGTCGTCTTGGACCGGGCAAGCTCTGGGGGCTCGTTCAAGCAAGAACGGCGGATGCCGCCCAGTCGGAGGAGACCGGGCGCATACGTTCAACAGGATCATCCGGGAGGAGACCGAATATGACTCTGCGCACCACTTTGGCCGCAACAACCGCAATCGCCACCCTCAGCTTCGGTGGCGCGGCCATCGCAGCCGAGCACAGCGAAACCATGAAGATCGGCATCACGCAGAACAACGTGGGTGTCGACAGCTACCAGACCACCTACGAGAAGGCCTTCATCGCGGCCGCCGAGGCCAACGACAAGATCGAGACCGTCGTGCTCGATGCCGGCGGCGACGTGGCGCGCCAGATCGCGCAGATGGAAGACCTGATCCAGCAGGAAGTCGACGCCATCATCATCTGGCCCACGAACGGCGAGGCCGTGATCCCCGCCGTCCGCAAGGCCTTCCAGGCGGATATCCCGGTGATCGTCACCAACTCGAACATCGCCGAGGCCGGCTTCGATTTCGTCGCCTCCTTCTCGGGCCCCGATAACATCACCCAGGGTGCGCGTTCGGCCGAGATCATGTGCGACAAGTTCATGGACATGGGCATCGAGAACGAGGCGCAGGTCGTCCACATCACCGGCCAGCCGGGCTACACCACCGCCATCGAGCGCGCCAAGGGCTTCGAGGACCGTCTGCCCGAGGTCTGCCCGAACGTGACCGTGGTCGACACCCAGCCGGGCGACTGGAACCGCGAGAAGAGCCAGAAGGTCATGGAAGCCTTCCTCGTCAAGTATGACGACATCGACGGCGTCTATGCAGGCGACGACAACATGGGCGTGGGCGCGCTGAACGCCGCCAAGGCCGCGGGCCGCGAGGGCATCATCTTCGTCGGCGCCACCAACTTCGCGGTGGGCTACGAGGCGATGGAGCGCGGCGAGTACTGGGGCTCGATCTACCAGTCCCCGGTCGACGACGCCGAGGCCGCGCTGCAGACCGCCATCGACGTGCTGAACGGCGAGGAAGTGCCGTTCCTGAACTACTTCGACACGCCGAAGATCACCCAGGACAACATGGGCGACTACACCAAGCCGGTCTTCTAAGACCGCGCCGGGTGTCGGGCGCGGCCTCGGTCGCGCCCGATCCGCTTTTGGGAACTGACTTGGGAGGAGACCATGGCCCGTGTGTCTGGTCGGTCGTGCATCGTCACCGGTGCCGCGCGGGGCATAGGCCGCGCCATCGGTGAGGCCCTGCTCGACGAGGGCGCCGATGTCTGCTTTGCCGACATCAACGCCGAAAGCGTCCGCGAGGTCGCAGCCGCAAACGAAAATCGCGCCGCCGCGGGCGGCGGAAAGGTCACCTGGGCCGCCGTCGACGTGGCCGACCGCGAACAGGTTCAGGCAATGATCGCCAAGGCCGTCGAGGTTTTCGGCAAGATCGACGTCAAGTTCAACAATGCCGGCGTCAACAAGCCGATGAACTTCCTCGACGTGACCGAGGAGAACTGGAATTTCATCATGCGGGTGAACGGGCTCGGTTGCCTCATCGGCATGCAGGAAGCCGCGCAGCAATTCATCCGCCAGGGCACGCCCGGCAAGATCGTCAACACCGCCTCGATCGCGAGCCGCCAGGGCTTCGACAACGTGGCCCCCTATTGCGCGAGCAAATGGGGCGTGGTGTCGCTGACGCAATCGGGCGCGCGCGATCTGGCCAAGCACGATATCACCGTCACGGGCTTCGCGCCCGGCGTGGTGGCGACCGAGATGTGGGAAGAGGTCGACCGCGACCTTCTGGAGATCGGCGCCTCCGAGCGGCCGGGCCAGGCGATGGAGGAATTCTCGGCCGAGATCCTCAAGGGGCGCGTGGCCAAGCCCGAGGACATCACCGGCACGACCACCTTCCTCGCGTCGCGCGACAGCGACTACATGACCGGACAGATCGTCATGATCGACGGCGGCATGACACTGGTCTGAGCCGCCCAGCGGGTCCGCTCGGCGACCCGGGTCCACGAAGGATCGGTCCCGCAGCACCCGCGTGCCGCAGGGCCGGCTTTGACAGACGTCCCGGACGCGCTTCGGGACGACGCGCGACAGGGACCGGAGCACCTTCGGACCAGGGCCGCGACGCAATGCAGGATGGAGGCCGGGCGATGCCCGGACCTGCAGGGCGCGCAAAACGGCAGGGGAGAGGAATGAATACGATGAGCAAACAGGAAATCGGAAGCTTCTTGGCGAAACAGGGCATCCTGATCGCCTTCGCGGTCTTCATGATCGGCTTCACGCTCGCCAACAGCCGGTTTCTCGATCCCGACAACGTCATGGGGGTGATCCGGTCCTCGGCCATTCTGGGCGTCATGGCGCTCGGCGTGACCTTCGTGGTCATCAGCGGCAATCTCGACCTCTCGGTGGGCTCGATGATGTCCTTCTCGACCATCGTGGTGCTCGATCTGCACGACAAGATCGGGCCGGCGCTGGCGATCCCCGCGATGTTCGCCATGACGCTCTGCCTCGGGGCCTTCATCGGGTTCCTCGTGGGCTATCTCAAGCTCAATTCACTGATCGTCACGCTGGGCATGCTCTCGGCCATCCACGGCCTCACGCTCACCTATTCGGGCGGGCAGAACATGGACATCGCCGACAAGGAGGGGACGTGGTTCTCGGTCTTCGGGCAGGGCGATGCCCTGGGCATCCCGGTGCCGATCCTGATCTTCCTCGGGCTTGCGGCTTTCCTCGGCATCATGCTGTCGAAGACGCCCTTCGGCCGGAAGGTCTACGCGGTGGGCGGCAACGGCACGGCGGCGACCTTCTCGGGCATCCGCCGCGCGCGGGTCGTCTTCATGTGCTACCTGATGTCGTCCTTCTGCGTCGCCACCGCGGGCCTCATCCAGGCGAGCCGGTCGCTGGGGTCGCAGAACACCGTGGGCCAGGGGCTCGAGCTTGAAGTGCTGGCCGCGATCATCCTCGGCGGCGCGTCGCTGCTGGGCGGGTCGGGCACGATCTTCAAGAC
The DNA here is from genome assembly GCF_900156805.1 of Roseivivax lentus. Classification (GTDB taxonomy): domain Bacteria; phylum Pseudomonadota; class Alphaproteobacteria; order Rhodobacterales; family Rhodobacteraceae; genus Roseivivax; species Roseivivax lentus. The sequence goes on from NZ_FTOQ01000012.1 coordinate 36,453, forward strand.
TGTGATCGGCGTGCTGATCCTCGGCTTCATCCAGAACGGCCTGCTGCTCGTCGGTCTGCAATTCTACGTCCAGTACGTCGTCACCTGGGTCATCATCATCCTTGCTGTCTGGCTCGATATCGCGGCCAAGCGCGGCAGGCTCTGGTCACCGATCGCTTGAACGGAGGGAAGAACATGCAACCCGGAACGCTATCCACCTTCCTCAAGCGCGGGGCCATCTGGGGCTTCATCGTGCTCGAGCTGATCTTCTTCTCCATCGCGGGCGAGTTCATGTCGCTGTCGGACAACGCCTTCATGGACCTCGACAACATGCTCTTGCTGCTCAAGCAATCGGCCCCGATCGGCATCATCGCCATGGGCATGACCATCGTCATGATCAACGGCAATATCGACCTGTCGGTGGGCGCGATCTACGCCATCAGCGCCATCATCCTGCTCGACAGCATGACCTGGCCGATCTTCGGCGCGCTCGGCGACGGGGCGATCCCGATCGCGTGGCTGCTGGCGCTGGCCGTGGGCACGGCGCTTGGCGCGCTCAACGGTCTCATCGTGTGGAAAACCGGCGTCGACGCCTTCATCGTGACGCTGGGCGCGATGCTCGGCTATCGCGGTCTGGTCTTCATGTATAACGGCGAGCAGCCCACGAGCCATCTCAACTGGACGCTGGTGGATTTCGCCGAGGCGCAGTTCCTCGGGCTGCACACCGCGACGTGGTTCCTGCTGCTGGTGACCGCCGCGATCTGGTTCCTGATGAACAAGACCGTGCATGGCCGCAACGCCTATGCCATCGGCGACAACCGCGAGGCGGCGGTCAATGCGGGCATCCGCGTCGGCCCGCACATGATGATCAACTTCATGATCATCGGTTTTCTGGCCGCGCTCTCGGCGGTGGTCTTCTATTCCGAAAGCGGATCGGTGAACCCCAATGACGGCGAGCTTTACGAGCTTTGGGTCATCACCGCGGTCGTCCTCGGCGGCACCAAGCTGACCGGCGGCGCGGGCTCGATCATCTCGACCTTCGGCGGCGTGCTGGCGATTCAGTTGCTGCGCAAGGGGCTGAGCCATATCGGGGCCGATACGGAGACCGTGAACCTGGTGATCGGCCTCATCCTGATCGCGGTGCTGTTCCTCGACCGGCAGCTGAACATCAAAGGCAAAGAGGAGTTGAAGGTATGACCGATCAACAACCCGCCCTGCGTCTGGAAGGCATCGTCAAGACCTTCCCGGGAGTGCGTGCCCTCGACAACGTTTCCTTTGCGGTGATGCCGGGCGAAGTCCATGCCCTGATGGGCGAAAACGGCGCCGGGAAGTCCACCTCGATGAAGGTGCTCGGCGGCATCTACCAGCCCGATGAAGGCACGATCTACGTGGGTGAAAAGCCGACGGTCATGCATTCGCCGCTGGATGCGAAGGCCAAGGGCATCGTCTTCATCCACCAGGAACTCAGCCTTGCGGAAGAGCTGTCAGTGGCCGAGAACATCTATCTCGGCGAGCTGCCCAAGAAGCGGTTCGGCCTTGTCGACTGGGACACGCTTTATGCCCGCACCGACAAGATCCTCGAAAAGCTGAAGGTCAGCTTCAACGCCAAGACGCGGGTCGGCGACCTGTCCATCGCCAACCAGCAGATGGTCGAGATCGCCCGCGCCCTGACGGTGGATGCGAAGGCCGTGTTCTTCGACGAGCCGACCGCCTCGCTCACGGATGCCGAGAAGGTGGTGCTGTTCGAGGTCATCGCCGATCTGCAGAAGCAGGGCGTCGGTATCGTCTACATCTCCCACCGGATGGAGGAGATCTTCAAGATCACCGACCGGATCAGCGTCCTGCGCGACGGGCAATATCGCGGCACGTTGAACACGCGCGAGACCAACGAGGAAGAGGTCACGCAACTGATGATCGGCCGCAAGCTCGATCTCAGCCGATCCGCCCTGACCCACGAAGTCGGCGATGTCGCCCTCGAGGTGCGGGGGCTGAGCTGCGGCGATCTCTATCGCGACGTCGATTTCGAGGTGCGCCGCGGCGAGGTGCTGGGCTTTTACGGACTCGTGGGTGCGGGCCGCACGGAAATCGCCGAGACGCTGTTCGGCCTGCGCGACCCCTCGGCGGGCAAGATCCTGATGGACGGGCAGGAGGTGCGCATCCATTCGCCCGCCGATGCCATCGCGCGGGGCATCAGCCTCGTGCCCGAGGATCGCAAGGGTCAGGGGCTGGTTCTGGGCATGAATTGCCGGGACAACATGACCCTGCCGCAGGTCGATGACCTGAAGGCCGGGCCGTTCGTGGCCGAGGGGGCCGAGGTGTCGATCTTCGATCAGTACCGCGACAAGCTCGATATCCGCACGCCGGGCTGGAAACAGACCGTCGGCAACCTTTCGGGCGGCAACCAGCAGAAGATCGTCATCGGCAAGTGGCTGTCGATGCATCCCAGCGTGCTGATCGTGGACGAGCCGACGCGGGGCATCGACGTGGGCTCCAAATCCGAGATCCACAACCTGCTGCGCGAGCTGGCCTCGCAGGGCTACGCGGTGATCGTCATCAGCTCCGAGATGCCGGAAGTGCTGCATGTGGCGGACCGCATCGTGGCGATGTTCAACGGCCGCGTCATGCGCACCTTCACCTCGGAGGAGGTGACCGAGGACAACCTGATCCAGGCCATCTCCGGCCTCTCAGGCGACGGTCAGGCCGCCTGAGATGCGCGTCGGGGTGGCCGGGCTTGGGCGGATGGGGGCGCATATGGCCCGCAACCTCGCCCGGGCGGGCCATGACGTCACGCTCTGGAACCGCTCTGCCGCGAAGGCGCACGAACTTGCGCTCGAGATCGGCTGCGCGATGGCGGAAACCCCCGCCGCGCTGTCGAACGCTGCGGAGGTGGTGATCACGATGCTGGCCGACGATGCCGCCTCGACGGCGGTGCATGAGGGGCCGGAGGGTCTTTTCGCGGGATCGGCGCAGACCTTTCTCGAGATGGGCACGATGAGCCCCGATCACATCGCCGGGCTAAGGGCGCGCGCGCCCGAGGGCGTCCGGGTGATCGACGCACCCGTGTCGGGCGCCACGCAGGCCGCGCAGGAGGCCACGCTGACGATCATGGCAGGCTGCGACGCGGACGAGGCCGGGCGGCTGAGCCCGATCTTCGAGGCTCTGGGCAAGACCACCATTGCGCTCGGTGCGCCGGGGCAGGGGGCGGTGATGAAGCTTGCCGTCAACGCGCTGCTGCACGGCATCAACCAATCCTTCGCCGAGGCGATGACCCTGTCCGAGGCCGCCGGGATCGAGACGGCCCGCGCCTTCGACGTGATCGAGGCCTCCGCCGCCTGCGCGCCCATGCTGCGCTATCGCCGCCCGCTCTATCTCGACGAGGCCGGGCAGGACGTGACCTTCACCGTCGCGCTTGCGCGCAAGGATATGGGCCTCGCGCTCGATCTCGCGCGGCAATCCGGCATCGCCATGCCCACCGGCGCAGTCACGCTGGCGCGGCTGGAACAGGCCGAAGCGGCGGGCTTCGGGCCCCGCGACATGGCCGCGATGCTGGCCTTCAACAGAGAGGACAAGACATGAAAGCGGCTTTGTTCGTCGGTGGCTGGGAAGGTCATGCCCCCATGGACTTCGCCCATTGGTATCGCGACCTGCTGCAGGCCAATGGCTGCGAGGTGGTGATCCACGACACGCTGGAGCCGCTGGAGCGGCCCGAGGACATGGCCGATGTGGACCTCATCACGCCGATCTGGTCCTCGGCCCGGTCGGGGCATCGCGAAGAGTTCGGCAACATGACCAAGGCGCAGGAGGACGGGCTTTTGCAGCTCATCGCGGGCGGTGTCGGCCTTGCCGGCTGGCATGGCCACATGGGCGACGCGTTCCGCGACCGGCCGACCTATCACTTCCTGATCGGCGGCCAGTTCGTGGCCCATCCGCCGGGCTGGCCCGACAACCTGCAGCCGCGCGAGGATTACATCGATTACGACGTGACCATCTGCCGTCCGGCGCATCCCATCGTCGAGGGCATCGGCAGTTTCCGCCTGACATCGGAGCAGTATTACATGCTGGTCGATCCCTCGAACGAGGTGCTGGCGACGACGACCTTCTCGGGGGAGCATCTGTGGTGGATCGAGGGCACGGTGATCCCGGTCGTCTGGACGCGCCGCTGGGACAAGGGCCGGGTGTTCTATTGCTCCATCGGGCACGAACTGGCGGACCTGAAGACACCGCAGGTGACCGAGATCATCCGCCGCGGGGCGCTCTGGGCCGCGCGCGGCTGAGCGGTTCTCGCATCGGGTCTCAACCGGCCAGCGTGGGTGCGCGTGAATCAGGATAGTTACAAACGGGACGAGTCGGGCGCGCTGTCCGCAAGACCGGACAGGCGCTGAAGGCAATCCAGCAGGATCAGCCGTTCGCCCGGCGAAAAGGGCGCGAGCAGCCGCGCATTGTGCCGCGCGGCGATGGCGCAGAGGTCGTCGAAGGCGCGCCGCCCTTCGGGACGCAGGCTCAGCGTGTCGCGCCGCCGGTCCTCCGAGGCCGCGCGCTTCGCGATGAAGCGCTTGTCTTCCAAGGCCTTGACCGCGCGACTGATCTTCGTCTTGTGCATCTTCGACAGCCGCGCGATGTCGCTGGCGGTCATGTCGCCGTAATGGCCGAGGTGAAAGAGCACGCGCCACTCGGTCCGCAGCATGTTGTAGCGGTCGCGATAGACCGTCGAGAAGGCGAGGCTCGTCTGCTCGGCTGCCTGGTTGAGCAGGTAGGGCAGGAAGTTCTCCGGGATGAAGGGCGGCATGGCGGACCGGATTAGTTGCTCTTGTTGGTTACAAATGAGACTTTATTCTGTGCGCCAACCAACAGCAAGGAGGGGGCCCGATGAACGAGCACGCCCAAGGCAGGACGCTGCAGCACGGCACGTCGCCGCTGGCGCCCGAAGGCCGCTACATGCCGGGCTTCGGCAACGATTTCGAGACCGAGGCGCTGCCCGGCGCGCTGCCGCAGGGCATGAACAGCCCGCAAAAGGTGAATTACGGCCTTTACGGGGAGCAGCTGTCGGGCACCGCCTTCACCGCGCCCAGCCACCAGAACGAACGCACGTGGTGTTATCGCATCCGGCCCAGCGTCAAGCATTCGGGCCGCTACCGGAAGATCGACCTGCCGTACTGGAAAAGCGCGCCGCATGTGGACCCGGACGTGGTCAGCCTCGGCCAGTGCCGCTGGGATCCGGTGCCGCATTCCGACGCGCCGCTGACCTGGCTGACGGGCATGCGGACCATGACAACCGCTGGCGACGTCAACATCCAGGTCGGTATGGCGAGCCACATCTACCTTGTCACCGAAAGCATGCAGGACAGCTATTTCTACTCCGCTGATAGCGAATTGCTGGTGGTCCCGCAGGAGGGCCGGCTGCGGTTCTGCACCGAGCTGGGGGTGATCGACCTCGAACCCAAGGAGATCGCGATCCTGCCGCGCGGGCTGATCTACCGGGTCGAGCTTCTCGACGGGCCGGCCCGCGGCTTTGTCTGCGAGAATTACGGCCAGAAGTTCGAGTTGCCGGGCCGCGGCCCGATCGGGGCGAATTGCATGGCGAACCGGCGCGACTTCAAGACGCCGGTCGCGGCCTATGAGGACCGCGACGTGCGGTCGACCGTCACCATCAAGTGGTGCGGCCAGTTCCACGAGACCGAGATCGGGCACAGCCCGCTGGACGTGGTGGCCTGGCACGGCAATTACGCGCCCTGCAAATACGATCTGCGCACCTATTGCCCGGTGGGGGCGGTGCTGTTCGATCACCCGGATCCCAGCATCTTCACCGTGCTGACCGCGCCCTCGGGCGTCGAAGGCACCGCCAATATCGATTTCGTGCTGTTCCGCGAGCGCTGGATGGTGGCGGAGAATACCTTCCGCCCGCCCTGGTACCACAAGAACGTCATGTCCGAGCTGATGGGCAACATCTACGGCCAGTACGACGCGAAACCGCAGGGCTTCGTCCCGGGCGGGATGAGCCTGCACAACATGATGCTGCCGCACGGGCCCGACAAGACCGCCTTCGAGGGGGCCAGCAATGCCGATCTCAAGGCCGAAAAGCTCGACAACACGATGTCCTTCATGTTCGAGACGCGGTTTCCCCAGCACCTGACCCGCTTTGCCGCGAAGGAAGCGCCGCTGCAGGACGATTACATCGACTGCTGGGAGAGCCTTGAGAAGAAATTCGACGGCACGCCGGGGGTGAAATGACCCGATTGCGCCCAAGCTGGGTGGCCGGCGCGAACGATCCCGAGACGGACTTTCCGCTGAACAACCTGCCCTATGGCGTGTTTTCGACCAAGGCGCTGTCCCCCCGCTGCGGCGTGGCCATCGGCGACCGGATTCTCGATGTCGCGCGCGCCGAAGCGGCCGGTCTGACCGGCACGCGCGACCTTGTGCAGGCGGCAAAGTGGAACCCGCTGATGGCGGCCGGACCCGAGGTCTGGGCCGGTTTCCGCGCGCGGATCGGCGCGCTGCTGGCCGAGGGATCGCCCGAGCGGGAGGCCGTCGCGCCGCTGCTCGTGCCGATGGCCGATGCCGCGCTGCATCTGCCCTTCGATGTTGCGGAATACACCGATTTCTACGCGGGCAAGCAGCATGCGATCAATGTCGGCACCATGTTTCGCGGCCCGGAAAACGCGTTGCCACCCAATTGGTTGCACATTCCCATCGGCTATAACGGGCGGGCGTCGACCGTCGTCGTCTCCGGCACGGATATCCGGCGCCCCGTGGGTCAGACCAAGGCGAAGGAGGCCGCGGCGCCAAGCTTCGGACCCTCCCAGCGGCTCGATATCGAGCTCGAGATGGGCGCCATCGTGGGCACGCCCAGCACGATGGGCCAGCCCGTCACCGTGGCCGAGGCGCGCGCGATGATCTTCGGCTACGTGCTGCTGAACGATTGGTCGGCGCGGGATCTGCAGGCCTGGGAATACCAGCCGCTGGGCCCGTTCCAGGCCAAGGCCTTCGCCACCTCGATCAGCCCTTGGATCGTCACCGCCGCCGCCCTCGCGCCCTTCGCCGCCGAAGGCCCGGAGCGCGAGGTGCCGCTGCTGCGCTATCTCGTCGAGGACACGCCCGGGCTCTACGATATCGCGCTGTCGGTCGAGATGAACGGCCAAACGATCAGCCGCACCAACATGCGCGAGCTTTACTATTCGCCCGCGCAGCAACTGACGCATCACGCCTCTTCGGGCTGCGCGATGCGGACGGGCGATCTTCTGGGCACCGGTACGATTTCCGGGCCCGCGCCCGACAGCTACGGATCGCTGCTGGAAATGACTTGGGGCGGGCAGACCCCGATCCGGGTCGGCGCCGAGACGCGCGCCTTCATCGAGGACGGCGATACACTCACCCTCAGGGGGCACGCGCAGGGCGATGGCTTCCGTGTGGGCTTCGGCGCCTGCAGCGGCCGGATCCTTCCCGCACCAGACTTTTTCAAGGAGACCACATGAGCAAATCCTTCGCATCCGCGGGCGACATGACGGACAAGGAAATCAGCTTCACCGAGGTGGGCGCGGGGCTCTGGGCCTTCACCGCCGAGGGCGATCCCAATTCCGGCGTCATCATCGGCGAGGACTCGGTGATGGTGATCGAGGCGCAGGCCACGCCGAGATTGGCCGAAAAGGTCATCGAGAAGGTGCGCAGCGTCACCGACAAGCCGATCAGCCATATCGTTCTGACGCATTACCACGCGGTGCGCGTCCTCGGCGCCTCGGCGTACAAGGCGCGCGAAATCATCATGTCGGACACTGCCCGCGCGATGGTGGCCGAGCGCGGACAGGAAGACTGGGACAGCGAGTTCGACCGCTTCCCGCGGCTCTTTCAGGGCCATGAGAGCATCCCCGGTCTGACCTGGCCCACCACCACCTTCAGCGACCGCATGTCGGTCTATCTGGGCCGCCGCCGCGTCGACCTGATGAAGCTTGGCCGGGCGCATACGGCGGGCGATATCGTCGTGCACGTGCCCGATGCGAACGTGATGTTCACTGGCGATATCGTCGAATACCACTCGGCCTGTTATTGCGGCGACGGGCATTACCGGGACTGGCCCGCGACGCTCGACCGGATCCGGGCCTTCGAGCTCGACGCGATCGCGCCGGGGCGCGGCGACGCGCTGGTGGGGCGGAAGATGGTCGATGCCGCGCTCGACAATACCGCCGATTTCGTGACCTCGACCTACGACGCGGTGCGCCGCGTGGCCGCGCGCGGCGGCACGCTGCAGGACGCCATGGCCCATGTGCGCGCGGTCTGCGATCCGAAATTCGGCGATTACGCGATCTACGAACATTGCCTGCCCTTCAACGTCGCCCGCGCCTTCGACGAGGCCCAGGGCATCGACACGCCCCGGATCTGGACCGCCGCGCGCGACAAGGAAATGTGGGCCGCTTTGCAGAAATAGGCGCATGGCCGCCCTGGATGGCCGGGAGGAGAACGACGATGCTGGATGACCGCTACGCGCTGGCGCACAGGCTTTATCCCTATGCACGCAGCGCCGATCAGGATGCGAGGGGCGCGGTGCATCACCCCGTCGTCATCATCGGCGGCGGGCCGGTGGGCATGGCCGCCGCACTCGATCTGGGGCTGAAGGGAATCCCGGCGCTGGTGCTCGATGACCACGAAGGCGTGGGCGAAGGCAGCCGGGCGATCTGTTTCGCCAAGCGGACGCTGGAGATTTGCGACCGGCTCGGCTGCGGCGATCCGATGGTCGAGAAAGGCGTGGTCTGGAACCTCGGCAAGGTCTTCCACGGCGAAGAGAAAGTGTTCGAATTCAACCTTCTGGCCGAGGGCGGACACCGGCGCCCCGCCTTCATCAACCTCCAGCAGCCCTATTTCGAGAAGCATCTGGTGGACCGGATCCGCGCGGCGCAGGACGCAGGCGCGCCCATCGAGATCCGCGGCAAGAACCGGGTCGCGGCGCTGGAACCCGCAGAGGACGGCGCCCGGCTGGAGGTCGCTACGCCCGAGGGCGCCTATGCGATCACCGCCGATTGGGTGCTGGCCTGTGACGGGGCGGGATCGCCCACGCGCAAGGCGCTGGGGCTGGGTTTCACGGGCAAGGTTTTCCGGGACAGTTTCCTGATCGCCGATGTGCGCATGAAAGCCGATTTCCCGACCGAGCGCTGGTTCTGGTTCGATCCGCCCTTCCGCGACGCGGGCGCCTCGGCGCTTTTGCACAAACAGCCCGACGATATCTGGCGGATCGACTTCCAGATTGGCTGGGACGTCGACCGCGAGACCGAGCTGCAGGAGGACCGCATCCGCGCACGGATCGACGCGATGCTGGGTGCGGGCGTGGAATACGAGCTCGTCTGGACCTCGATCTACACCTTTCAATGCCGCCGCATGGCGTCGTTCCGGCAGGGCCGCGTGCTGTTCGTGGGCGACAGCGCGCATCAGGTCTCGCCCTTCGGCGCGCGCGGGGCCAATGGCGGGCTGCAGGATGCCGACAACCTGTGCTGGAAGCTCGCGGCGGTGATGCAGGGGGAGGCGCCCGAGACGCTGCTCGACAGCTACGATGCCGAACGCGGCGCCGCCTCGGACGAGAACATCCTCAACTCGACCCGCTCGACCGATTTCATCATCCCAAAATCCGAGCAGAGCCGCCTATTCCGCGATGCGGTGCTGCAGCTGTCGCGGCACCACGATTTCGCCCGGCCCTTCGTCAATTCGGGGCGCCTGTCGCAACCTTGCGTCTATGACGGATCCGGTCTGAATACCGCCGATGCCCTTGAGGGTGGCCCGCGCGTCACCCGTCCGGGCGCACCGGCTCCCGACGCGGCACTCGGGAACGGGTTCCTGCTCGACCGGCTGGGCAACGACTTCGTCCTGCTGGCCCTGGGATGCGATGCACCGGAGTTGCCGGACCTGCGGGTCGTCTCGGTCGCAGCGCCAGGCGCCGACATCGCGGAGCGCTATCTTGGAGATGCGCCGCGCGGCCTTTACCTCATCCGCCCCGACCAGCACGTCGTCGCGCGCTGGCTCGAGGCCACGCCTGCAGAGATCACAAACGCGCGCGACCGCGCCATGGGCAGGGAGGCCACGCCATGACGCTGATCACCACCCGCAACGTCGCGGATCCCGACGCGGCTTACGAATTGCTGCTGTCGGCGCATGAAGGTTTGTCGAAGGCGGAAAGCGACGCGCTCAATGCCCGGCTGATCCTGACGCTCATCAACCATATCGGCGATATCGAGGTCCTGCGCGAGGCGCTGCACTTGGTGCGGGACGATACTGGCTGACCGGACCCGCCGCCGGAAGTCATTCGGCGCGAAAGCGCGCCAACAGGTGCTTGCCCGAATCCGCGATTTCGGGCATGTGCGGAGCAGGGCCGGGCGATGGCGTCGCCGCCGCGAAGATCGCGGATGCCCGCTCACCCATCCTGAACGCCGGGATCTTGCTTTTCCGCCTCGCGGTGAAGGGAGAGACCGATCCCTTCGCGCCCGAGGCGGCCCAGGAAGGAGCCGTTCCATGGACCGTCCCGAATTATATCGTTTCCACCAGGGCGACCGCGTCCTGCCGTTCGATGCCGCCGAATACGACGCGCGGCTGTCCGGCCTGCGCCAGCGCATGGATGCCGAGGGCGTGGATGCCTGCGTGTTCACCTCCATGCACAACATCGCCTATTACTCGGGCTTTCTCTATTGTTCCTTCGGACGGCCCTACGGGCTTGTCGTGACCGCCGACGAAAGCGTGACCATCAGCGCCGGGATCGACGCGGCGCAGCCCTGGCGGCGCAGCCATGGCGACAGCATCACCTATACCGACTGGCAGCGGAACAATTACTGGCGCGCGATCCGGTCGGTGACCGGCGAGGGCAAGGCAATCGGCTTTGAGGCCGACCACATCTCGGTCGCGCAGAAGGCGCTTCTGGAGACGTTCCTCGCGCCGTCGCGCAGCGTCGATATCGCGCCCGCCACGATGCGCCAGCGGATGCACAAATCCCCCGCCGAGATCGCGCTCATTCGCCACGGGGCCGAGGTCGCCGATGTGGGCGGCTACGCCATTCGGGACGCGGTGAAGGCGGGCGTACGCGAGATCGACGTCGCCATGGCCGGCCGGGACGCGATGGAGCTGGAGATCGCCAAGCGCTTTCCGCAGGCCGAATACCGCGACAGCTGGGTCTGGTTCCAGTCGGGCATCAACACCGACGGCGCGCATAACCCCGTCACCGCCCGGGTGCTGGAGCGCGGGGATATCCTGAGCCTGAACACCTTCCCGATGATCTCGGGATATTACACCGCGCTCGAACGCACGATGTTCGTCGGCGAGGTGGACGACGCCTCGCGCCGGATCTGGGAGTCCAACGTCGCGGCCCATGAATACGGCATGTCCCTGCTGACGCCCGGTGCGACCTGCGCCGAGGTGACCGAGAAGATCAACGTCTTCTTCGCCGAGCGCGACCTGCTGCAATACCGCACCTTCGGCTACGGCCATTCCTTCGGCGTGCTGTCGCATTATTACGGGCGCGAGGCGGGGCTCGAGCTGCGAGAGGATATCGACACGGTGCTGGAGCCGGGCATGGTGATCTCGATGGAGCCGATGCTGACGATCCCCGAAGGACAGCCCGGGGCCGGCGGCTACCGCGAGCATGACATCCTCATCATCACCGAGGACGGCAACGAGAACATCACGGGCTATCCCTACGGCCCCGATTTCAACGTGGTCGGCTGAAGAAAACCGCGCGCGGCCCGGAATGCGGGCCGCGCGCCTGACTTCGCCGGATTGATGCCCGGGCTTGGACCGGGATCAGTCCGAAGCGCGCGCCGCGCGGACCCAGGCCACGATATCGGCCCGCGCCGCATCGTCCATCTGGATCGCATTGGGCGGCGGCATGGCGTGGCTCAGACCCGCCTGCAGGTAGATCTGCTCCGCATGGCGGGCGACATCACCTTCGGTCTCCAGAAGCACGTTCTTCGGGGCCCAGCGGATGCCCGCCCAGGAGGGCTCCCGCGCGTGGCACATCGAGCAATTGCCGAGAACCGCGCTGTAGGCCGCGTCGAACCCCTCGGCGGAGGCGAAGTGCTCCTCGTAGGGGGTCAGCGGGCGGGCCGCGGCCTCCTCGTAGGGGGCGTTGGTCATCGGCGCGACCGAGAGCCACGCGATCAGCACCATCAGGAGGACGGTCACAGCCCAGGTCCAGTGCGGCCCCTTGCCGGTCTTGTGCATGGTGTTGAAGTAATGGCGGATGGTGACGCCGGTCAGGAAGATCAGGCTGGCGATGATCCAGGCATATTCGGTGGCGAAAGCCAGCGGATAATGGTTCGACAGCATCAGGAAGACCACCGGCAGCGTCAGGTAGTTATTATGCGTCGACCGGACCTTGGCGATCTTGCCGTACTTGGCATCCGGCGTCCGCCCCGCCTTGAGATCGGCCACCACGATCCGCTGGTTCGGCATGATCTGGAAAAACACGTTGGCGGTCATGATCGTCGCGGTGAAGGCGCCGAGATGCAGAAGCGCGGCGCGTCCGGTGAAGATCTGGTGATACCCCCAGGACATCACCACGAGGATGACGAACAAGAGTAGCATGAGCAGCGTGGGCTGGTCGCTGAGCGAGGATTTGCACATCGCGTCATAGGCCAGCCAGCCGATGGTCAGCGAGCCTGCCGAGATCAGGATGCCCTGCCAGAGCGCGAGGTCGACCTTCGACGGGTCGAGCAGGTAAAGCTCCCCGCCGACCCAGTAGATGATCATCAGAAGCGCGGCGCCCGACAGCCAGGTCGAATAGCTTTGCCATTTGTGCCAGGTCAGGTGCTCGGGCATCCGCGCGGGTGCCACCATGTATTTCACCGTGTGGTAGAACCCGCCGCCATGCACCTCCCATTCCTCGCCGGAGGCGCCGTCGGGCAGGGCCGCATTCGGTTGCAGCATCAGGTCGAGCGCGATGAAGTAGAAGGACGCGCCGATCCAGGCCATGGCGGTGATCACGTGCAGCCAGCGGACCGAGAAGCCGATCCAGTCCCAGATCGCGATGAAGTCATACATGGCAGGGCCTTCCCAGATATCAGTGCGTCGCCAGACTAGGCGCTTTGCAATTCTTCTGGTATCGCTGTCCAAAGCCAAGCAGCATCAAAAATTTCCGAACAATGTCCTATCTCGACAACATCAGGACCTTCGTGCGCGTCTACGAATTGGGCAGCATGTCCGCTGCCGGGCGCGATCTGCGGATCTCTCCGGCGGTGACCTCGTCGCGGATCTCCCAGCTCGAGGATCATCTCAGCGTGCGGCTGTTCCAGCGCACCACGCGCAGCCTGACGCCCACCGAACAGGGCAAGGCGTTCTATGCGGGGGCGTGCGAAATCCTCGAATCGGTCGAGAATGCCGAGGCGCAGGTCGTCAACATCACCGAGAACCCCAAGGGCACGCTGTATGTGGCGGCGCCATTGGGGGTCGGACGGCGGCTGCTTGCGCCGCAGGTGCCGGAATTTCTGAAGCTCTATCCGCAGGTGACCGTCCGTCTGCGCCTCTCGGACCGCAAGGTGGACCTGACCACCGAGGGGCTCGATCTCGCCTTCTTCCTGGGCCAGCCCGAGGACAGCAACCTGCGCATCCGCAAGATCGCCGATGTCGCCCGCGTCCTCTGCGCGTCCCCCGATTATATCGCGGCGCGCGGCAGTCCCGCGGGGGGCGACGATCTGGTCTCGGGCGGGCACGAATGCCTGAACCTGCGCTTTCCCGGCGCGACCGAGTTCCAGTGGCGGCTGATGACCGAGGACGGGCCGAAGCGCTTCCGGGTCGCGGGGCGCTACGAATCCGACGACGGCGACGTGCTGACCGATTGGGCGCTTGCCGGGCACGGCATCGCGCTGAAACCGATCTTCGAGATCTCGGAGCATCTCGAGGCGGGCCGCCTCGTGCCGGTGGCCGAGAACACTCCGCCCGAACCCATCCAGATGGCCTGCCTGTTCACCCATCGCCGGCGGCAGGATCCGAAGACGCGGCTTTTCATGGAATTCATGATCGATCGGATCAGCGCCATCGTCCGCGACGCCGAAAAGCGCGGTCAGCTGCCGCGATAGGTGGAATAGCCGAACGGCGACAAGAGAAGCGGCACGTGGTAATGCGACGGCTCCGACATGCCGAAGCGCAGCGGGATCACGTCGAGAAAGCGCGGGCTTTCGGCGGGAACCCCGGCGGCGTCCAGATAGGCGCCAGCATGGAAGACCAGCTCATAGGTGCCGGTCTCGAACTGCTCCGCAGGCAGGATCTGCCTATCGGTGCGCCCGTCGCTGTTGGTGACGAGCGTGGTCAGCAGGCGGCGCGTCTCGCCCTCGATGCGGAAAAGCTCGATCGTTAGCCCCTCGGCGGGACAGCCGCGCGCGGTATCGAGCACATGGGTGGTAAGATAGCCGGACATCACGGTCCCTCCTGAGTTTTGCCTGTTATACCGGCACGGGCGCGCGGCGAAAGCGTGCGGCGCCGAAGACACCTTCAAATTTATTTTGAGAAACAGGAGGATTGTTTTGCTCTACAGAGGAACGAAATCGAGAGGTGTCCATCCATGATGCGCTATCCCCGGGACATGACCGGCCACGGCCCGGTGCCGCCCGCTGCCAACTGGCCGAACGGTGCCAAGATCGCCGTGCAGATCGTGCTGAACTACGAAGAGGGCGGCGAGAACAACGTGCTGCACGGCGATGCCGCGTCCGAAGCCTTCCTGTCCGAGATCACCGGCGCCGCACCCTGGCCGGGTCAGCGGCACTGGAACATGGAGTCGCTTTATGAGTACGGCGCGCGGGCGGGCTTCTGGCGGGTGCATCGCCTGTTGGGCGACACCCCCATCACCGTCTACGGCGTCGCCACGGCGCTCGCCCGCGCACCCGAGCAGGTCGCCGCGATGCAGGCCTCGGGCTGGGAGATCGCCAGCCACGGGCTGAAATGGATCGAGCACAAGGACATGAGCCCCGAGGAGGAGCGGGCCCAGATCCGCGAGGCGATCCGGCTGCATACCGAGGTGACGGGTAGCGCGCCGCGCGGCTGGTATACCGGGCGCTGTTCGATGAACACCGTGGACCTTACCGCCGCCGAGGGGGATTTCGCCTATATCGCCGACAGTTACGCCGACGATCTGCCCTATTGGATCAAGGCCGGGGGCAAGGATCAGCTGATCGTGCCCTACACGATGGATTGCAACGACATGCGCTTCGCGATCCAGGCGGGGTTCACCGCGGGCGACCAGTTCGAGACGATGCTGCGCGATGCCTTCGATACGCTTTATGCCGAGGGTGTGGAGGGCGCACCGAAGGTCTTGTCCATCGGCCTGCATTGCCGCCTGATCGGACGGCCGAGCCGGATCGCGGCGCTGCGCCGCGCGCTGGAGCATTTCCGCAGCCATCCCGATGTCTGGTTCGCCACGCGCCTGCAGATCGCCGAACATTGGACCGCCGAGCATCCGCCGAGCCCGCGCGCGCGTCCGTCCGAGATGGACCGCGACACCTTCGTCGCGGAATTCGGCGGCATCTTCGAGCATTCGCCCTGGATCGCCGAGGCCGCGCATGCGCTGGAGCTGGGCCCGACCCACGACAGTGCGGCCGGGGTTCATGCGGCGCTGGCGCGGGTGTTCCGCACGGCCAGCGAGGCACAGCGCCTCGACGTGCTGAAGGCGCATCCGGACCTCGCGGGCAAGCTTGCCGAGGCCAAACGCCTGACCGTCGAATCGACCGCCGAACAGGCCTCCGTCGGGCTCGATGCGCTGACCGATGCGGAGCGCGCGCGCTTCACCGAGCTGAACGACGCCTATACCGCGACCTTCGGTTTTCCCTTCATCATCGCGGTGCGGGACAACACCAAGGCCTCGATCATGGCCGCCTTCGAGCGCCGCCTGCAGAACGACCGCGCCACGGAATTCGCCGAGGCCTGCCGCCAGGTCGAACGGATCGCGGCGCTGCGCCTGCAGGACAAGCTCGCGTCATGACCCGGCTCATCGCAGACGCGCTGACGGCAGAGGCCTTCGCGCCCTTCGGCGATGTGCTGGAGGTCCGGGGGACGCCGGACAAGATCATCAACCGGGGACGCTGCGGGCGTTTTCACGATCTCGCGGCGCTCGATTTCGGGGCCGGGGGCCGGGCGGGCATCAGCCTTTTCGAAAGCGCCATCGTGGAGTGGCCCGTCGAGGTCGCCATGGTCGAGCGGCACCCCGAGGGCAGCCAGGCTTTCCTGCCGATGACGGAGCATCCGTTCCTCGTCGTCGTGGCGCCTGACGAGAACGGCCGCCCGGGCAGCCCGCGGGCCTTCGTCACGGCGCCCGGGCAGGGCATCAATTTCTACCGCGGCACGTGGCACGGCGTTCTCACGCCGCTCCATGCGCCGGGGCTTTTCGCGGTGGTGGACCGGATCGGAGACACTCCGAACCTGGAGGAGCATTGGTTCGACGCGCCCTATCACGTTGAACCGGGGGAGGACCGGGCCGGCACGATGCAGGCCTAGTCACGCAACAAGGGAGGGCCCACCATGGCCGACACATCGATCGGGACACCCGCGCAGCTGCGCGATCCGAATTACACACCGCCGCTTCACAAGGCGGTGCCCCTCGGCATCCAGCACGTGCTGGCGATGTTCGTTTCGAACGTCACGCCCGCGATCATCGTCTGCGGCGCGGCGGGCTTCGGCTTCGGCTCGAACAGCCCGGATTTTCCGCAGATGATCTACATGATCCAGATGTCGATGTTCTTCGCGGGCATCGCGACGCTGTTCCAGACCATCGGCATCGGTCCGGTGGGCGCGCGGCTGCCGATCGTGCAGGGCACATCCTTCGCCTTCATCCCGATCATGATCCCGCTGGTGGCGGGCAAGGGGGTCGACGCCATCGCCGTGCTGATGGGCGGCATCCTCGTGGGCGGCCTGTTCCATGCCTGTCTCGGGCTCTTCATCGGCCGCCTGCGCTTTGCGTTGCCGCCGCTGGTGACGGGCCTCGTGGTGACGATGATCGGCCTCGCGCTCGTCAAGGTCGGCATTCAATACGCCGCCGGGGGCGTTCCGGCCATCGGTACGCCGGAATACGGCTCGCTGCTGAACTGGTCGATGGCGCTCGTGGTGATCCTCGTCACGCTGGGGCTGAAGTTCTTCACCCGCGGCATGCTTTCGATCTCGGCGGTGCTGGTGGGCCTTCTGGCGGGCTATGCCTTCGCCTTCGCCCTGGGCGAGGTCAATCTGGGCAATGTCGGCCGCGCGGCCCCCTTCGCCCTGCCGAACCCGCTGCATTTCGGGTTGGAATTCAGCGTGGCGGCGATCATCGGCTTCTGCCTGATGTCCTTCGTCTCCGCCGTGGAGACCGTGGGCGACGTGTCCGGCATCACCAAGGGCGGCGCCGGGCGCGAGGCCACCGACAAGGAAATCCAGGGCGCGACCTATGCCGACGGCATCGGCACGGCGATCTCGGGTCTCTTCGGCGCGCTGCCCAACACCTCATTCAGCCAGAATGTGGGCCTGATCGCCATGACCGGCGTCATGAGCCGCACCGTGGTGACCATCGGCGCGATCTTCCTGATCGTCTGCGGCCTGCTGCCGAAGATCGGGGCCATCATCTCGTCGGTGCCGATCGAGGTTCTGGGCGGCGGTGTCATCGTCATGTTCGGCATGGTGGTCGCCGCCGGTGTCTCGATGCTGTCGGATGTGGTCTGGAACCGCCGCAACATGGTGATCTTCGCCATCTCGCTGTCGCTGGGCCTCGGCCTGCAGCTCGAGCCGGGTGCGCTGCAGCACCTGCCGGCCACGGCCAAGGTGCTGGCCACCTCGGGCATCCTGCCGGCGGCGCTGATCGCCATCGTGCTGAACCTCGTGCTGCCCGCGCAGCTTTCGGACGAGGCGACCGAGGAGGTTTCGGGCGGCATGTCCGGCCATGCCAAGGGCGCGCTCGTGAAGGACGGCCAGGCCTGACCCAAGCGGGACGGCGCCCGGACCGGGCGCCGTCCGATTGGCCGATCACACAACCTGAGAAGCAAAAAAAAGCAGCCGCTTGCGGCTGCTTTTTCGTTCTGTATCGCAGGTCCGCGTGGCCGCGTCAGCCAGCCGACCCGAGTGCCGGACGCAACGCCATGTGCCGGTTGACGTCCTTGTAGAGCAGGTAGCGGAAGCGGCCCGGCCCACCGGCATAGCAGGCCTGCGGGCAGAAGGCGCGCAGCCACATGTAATCGCCCGCCTCGACCTCGACCCAATCCTGGTTCAGCCGGTAGACCGCCTTGCCCTCGAGCACATAGAGCCCGTGCTCCATCACGTGGGTTTCGGCGAAGGGGATCACCGCGCCGGGCTCGAAGGTGACGATGGTGACATGCATGTCGTGGCGCATGTCCGCGGGATCGACGAAGCGCGTCGTGGCCCATTTGCCATCGGTTCCGGCCATCGGCGTCGGCGCCACGTCCTGTTCGTTGGTGACGATGACCTCCGGCCGGGGCAGCCCCTCGACGGGGCTGTAGGCCTTGCGGATCCAGTGAAAGCGCAGGGCCGCGTCGCCGTCATTGGTCAGGTGCCACGCGGTTCCTGCGGGCAGGTAGACATAGCTGCCCGGACGCAGCGCATGGGTCGCGTCGCCGATGCCGAGGCGTCCGGTGCCCTCCACGACGAACAGCACGCCCTGCGCGCCGGGGTCGGTTTCGGGGCGGGTGGAGCCGCCGCCGGGCGACACCTCCATGATGTATTGCGAAAACGTCTCGGCGAAGCCGCTGAGCGGGCGCGACAGCACCCAGAGACGCGTGCGGTCCCAGAACGGCAGGAAGCTCGTGACGATGTCCTGCATCGTGCCGCGCGGGATCACCGCATAGGCGTCGGTGAAGACTGCCCGTCCGGTCAGAAGCTGCTCCTGCGGCGGGTGGCCGCCTGTCGGTGCAAAATATCGTGCGGTCATAACGGCTCCAAAGGTGACAAACCCGGCGATGATACGCTCCCGTCCGGGCGGGTGACCACCCGCCACTTCCCGACAGCACCTTTCGGCTTTCACGAAGAATGGCGCGGGTTTTGTCGGAAATGCCGGAAGGTGGCGGGCCTGTGGCTGGGCGCGGCGTCAGCCCGTCGCCGAGGCGCCGCTCGCCACGACCGCCCCGGCGAGGCAGGCCGAGGCGGCGACGCCGTCGATCAGGGGCACGCCGGTCCGCGCCGACAGGCGGGCTTTCAGCGGCGCCATGCCCGCGCACCCGAGGATCGCGCAAGCGGCCGCATCCTCGCGGGCCGCGGCGTCGATTTCCGCCGCGATGCGGTCGATGGTTCCGGGCGCGCCTTCGTCGATGGTCAGGACGGGCAGGCCGCTGGCCCGCACCGAGGCGCACAGCGCCGTATAGCCCTGATCGCGCAGGTTTTCCTCGATCACCGGGATCGAGACCGGCAGCGACGTGATGACCGAGAAGCGCAGGCCGAGAAGCTGCGCCATCACGTAGCTCGCCTGACCGATGCCGAGAACCGGACAGCCCGCCTGCGCCCGCGCCTCGGCAAGGCCGGTGTCGTCGAAACAGGCGATGACGATGGCGTCGGCCCCTTGCGCACGGGCCACCGGCAAAAGCTTCAGGAGGCCCGGCACCGATGCCTCGCCATCCGCCTTGCCCTGGATCGCCGCGGGGCCGCGTGCATTGGTCAGCCCCGCGATCTCGGCGCCGGGAAGGGCCGCGCGCGCGCTCGCGACGATGCCCTCGGTCATCGAGACGGTGGAATTGGGGTTGATGTAGACGAGTTTCATACGCCTTGCCCCGCATCCGAGCCCAGACGCGCCCGGCGCTTGCCCATGATCCACACGGCCAGCAGGAAGACCGCGATGATGGCGAAGGAAAACAGCGTCGTCAGCGTGCCGAGCGCGTAGATCACCGGGGTGGTGACGTTGGTGGTCATGCCGAAGATCTCCAGCGGCAGGGTGTTGTAGCTGCCGGCGGTCAGGAGCGTGCGGGCGAACTCGTCATAGCTCAGCGTGAAGCCGAACAGCGCCACCCCGATCAGCGAGGGCGCGATGATCGGCAGCACCACGTAGCGGATGGTCTGCCACGAGGTCGCGCCCTGGTCGCGGGCGGCCTCCTCGTAGCTCTTGTCGAAGCGGTTGAAGACCGCGAACATGATCAGCAGGCCGAAGGGCAGGGTCCAGGTCAGCTGCGATCCGAGGCCGGAGCTAGCCCAATGCACCTTCAGCCCGAGCTGGTTGAAGATCAGCCCGACCCCCAGCGACACGAGGATCGACGGGATCACCAGCGACGTGATCGCGGCGTAGAACAAAATGGCCGACCCGGCGAAGCGCTTGCGGAAGGCAAGCCCCGCCATCACCGACACCACGACCGTGATGACCATGACGATCAGCCCGAGGGCGAAGCTGCGCCGGAACGCGCCCCAGATATCGCCCACCGCCTGCTCCTCGAACAGGTCGCGGAACCAGTAGAGCGAGACGCCGTTCATCGGGAAGGTCAGGCCGCCTTGCGGGCCCTGGAAGCTCAGGATGCCGATGGTCAGGATCGGCCCGTAGAGGAACAGGACGAAGAGCCCGAAGAAGGCCGCAAGCACGTAGAAGGAACGGGGGCGGCGGTCCATGTCACAGCTCCTTTCGGATGTTGACGAAGCGCAGGAGGATGGCGATCACGATCAGCACCGTGCAGAGAAGCACGACGGCGGTGGCCGCGGCGGAGGGATATTGCAGCAGCCCGATATCGTTCGAGATCAGCCGGCCCACATTGGCGCGCTGCGATCCGGACATGAACCGCACGGTGATGAAATCGCCCATCACCAGCGTCACCACGAAGATCGTGCCGATCATGATGCCGGGCTTGGTGAGCGGAATGATGATGTGCACCAGCGTCTGAAACCCCGACGCGCCGGCGTCGCGGGCCGCCTCCAGCAGCGATTTGTCGATCCGCATCATGGTGTTGAAGATCGGCACCACCATGAACAGCGTGTAGAGATGCACGAAGGCGAGAAGCACCGAGAAGTCCGAATAGAGCAGCCATTCCAGCGGCTCGTCGATCACCCCCCAGGAGATCAGCGTCTGGTTGGCGATGCCGTTGCGCCCGAGAAACGGGATCCACGAGATCATGCGGATGATGTTCGAAGTCCAGAACGGGATCGTGCAGATCAGGAACAGCGCCACCTGCATCGTCAGGCTGCGCACGTGGAAGGCCAGGAAATAGGCCACCGTGAAGCCAATCACGAGCGTCAGCGCCCAGGTGATCAGCGCGTATTTGAAGGTGGCGAGGAACACCCGGTAGGTGACCGGGGAGCCGAACAGGAACTCGTAATTGTCGAACTGGAAGGCCGGGTAGATCGAGAACTCCGTGGCCCCCCAGAAGCTGACGATCACGATCATGACGATAGGCGCGATCAGGAAGGCCAGCAGGATCGCGGCCAGCGGCGCGGCCTGCAGCCAGCCCAGGACGTGGCGGTTCGTGCTCATATGGGCGCGGCCCTTCTGTTTCTTGCCGTCGGTCTGCGCGGGAGGGGCACCGGGGGACAGCACGCCCCCCGGACGGACGCCTTGCGGCGCCACGTGTTCGGCAATGCCGGGATCAGGCCGCGATGAACTCGTTCCACTTGCGGACCATGTACTGGTTCTCGTCCATCACCGCGTTCCAGCAGGCGACAGCGCCCATGCGGTCGTAGAACGAGCCGCCGTCGCGCACGTCGCCCGCCTGGGCCAGCGCGTCGCCGCCGGGCGAGGTGATGACGTCGGTGGCTTCCTTGCCCTCGAACCAGTAGCCCCACTCGTTCTCGCTCATGAACGCCTTCGAGGTCTCCGGAACGGCCGAGTAATAACCTTGGCGCATCAGGTAGCCGCCGACCCAGCCCGAAAGATACCAGTTGATGTAATCGTAGGCCGCATCGAGCTCCATGCCCGACAGCGAGTTCGACAGGCCGATGCCGCCGCCCCAGCTGCGATAGCCTTCCTCGAGCGGCTGGTAGACGCAGGGGATGCCGCGGGACTTGACCGCGGTGATCGCGGGCGACCACATCGACTGGATCACCACCTCGCCCGAGGCCATCAGGTTCACGCTCTCGTCGAAGGTCTTCCAGAAGGCGCGGAACTGGCCGTTGCGCTTGGCTTCGGTGAAGATCGCCATGGTCTGGTCGATCTCTTCGCGGGTCATGTTGCCCTTGTCGCCATAGGTGATCTCGCCCATCGATTCGCAGACCATCGCCATGTCCATGATGCCGATCGACGAGATGTCGAGGATCGAGGCCTTGCCCTGGAATTCGGGGTTCAGAAGCTCCGACCAGTTGCGGATCGGGCGGCCGATCAGGTCGGGGCGGATGCCCAGCGTGTCGGCGTTGTAGATCGTCGGGATCAGCGTCATCCAGCCGGTCTCGCTGTCGGCGAAGGTGGTGCCGCCGGGGCCGTCGACGAAGCCCACGGTGTGGGGCGCGGTGCCCTGGGCGATCTCGCTCTCGGGCGTCAGCTTGCCGTCCCGGAAGATGCCGACGATCTTGTCGTAATTGGCGATCCGCGAGGTATCCATCGCCTGCAGGTTGCCCGTCGGCCAGACCTTCTTGCAGATCCAGTATTCGATATCGGCGATGTCGAAGCTGTCGGGCTGGGTGGCGGCGCGCTGGGTCACGCTGTCGCTGTCGAGGGCGGTCATCTCGAGCGTGAAGCCGAGGTCTTCCTTCACCTTGTTCGCCACGTCGTTGAGGTTCGACACCCCGGTGCCGAACTGGCGCAGCACGATGTCCTTGGTGTCCTGCGCCCAGAGCATCGGGGCGGGCAGGGCGGAGGCCGCGAGCGCCGCGCCGCCGGTTCTGAGAAGCGCGCGGCGGGTGTAGCCGGCCTTGGGTTTCGCGAGTTTCGTCATCGTCTTGGTCCTCTCTCTGTTGGGTCTTCGGGGTTTTTGGGAATGTGCGGCCGGTCAGGCCTCGAGGCGGTGCAGGCGGCTGTCGTCCCAGCTCAGCCGGACCGCGTCGCCGGGCGATTTCGGTGCGGCGAAGAACGCCTCTTCGGGCAGGAGCGCCAGCACGTCGTCGCCGCTTTCGGTGCGCGTGGTGACCGCCACTGACGCGCCCTGGTACTCGACGGCGGTGATCGTCGCGGGCAGACCGTCCTGTCCCAGCTGCACCGCGTCGGCGCGCACCGTCGCCTTGCCGCCGGGCAGGCTGATGACGTTGTGCCCGCCGATGAAGCGCGCGACGAACTCGGTGCGGGGCGTGGCCCAGACCTCGCGCGCGGGGCCGGCCTGTTCGATCACCGCGTCGTTCATCACGACGATCTCGTCGGCCAGTGCCAGCGCCTCGTCCTGACCGTGGGTCACGTGGATGAAGGTGATGCCCAGCTCGCGCTGCAGCTTCTTCAACTCGGCGCGCATGCGGATGCGCAGGAAGGGATCGAGGGCCGAAAGCGGCTCGTCGAGCAGCAGCACCTTGGGCTCGGTCACAAGCGCGCGCGCGAGCGCCACGCGCTGCTGCTGTCCGCCGGACAATTGCGCGGGCAGCCGGTCGGCCAGATGCGTCATGTCCACCAGCGCCAGCAATTCGTTCGCGCGGGCGTGCCGGCTGGCCTTGTCGACCCCCTTCATGCGCAGCGAGAAGGCCACGTTGTCGCGCACCGACAGATGCGGAAACAGCGCGTAGTTCTGGAACATCATCGCCGTGCCGCGCTGCGCGGGCGGCAGGAACGACACGTCATGCCCGTCGAGCAGGATCGACCCTTCGCTGACCTCCTCGTGGCCCGCGATCATCCGCAGGGTGGAGGACTTGCCGCAGCCCGACGGCCCGAGCAGGCAGACATAGCTGCCCGGTGCGAAAACGTGGTTTATGTCGCGCACCGCGACCGTCTCGCCGTAGCGCTTGGTCAAGCGCACCAATTCAAGGTCAAAGCCGCCGCGCATGAAGCCCCCGTGTCGCTTGTTGACCCAAAGTCAGCACCGCCGACGCCCCGGCGTCACGAAAATGCGTCATGGCGGCGGGCGCAAAATCGCCTCGGCTTAAATTTTCCGCATTCTGCACAAGGATGTGCACTAAATAAAGTGCAGTAATGTATACAATTCGGCCTGCAGACCTCGCGCCGCCCTCCGCTCTTGTCCCGCGCGCCGCGAATCGAAATAACGGGCGGCGGGCAGAAGAAGGGTCGGACGGCATGACAGGCTTGGATCTCAAGCAATGGACCAGCGACAGCGTCGCCGCGGATCTGGAGCGGGCGATCCATGAGCATCGTCTGCCGCCAGCCACCAAGCTTGGCGAGGACGAGCTGGGCGAGGCCTACGGCATCAGCCGCACCACCGTACGCGCGGCGCTTCACGCGTTGTCCCATCGCCGTCTTGTCGAGCTGAAGCGCAATCGCGGCGCTTTCGTCGCCCAGCCCAGCGTGCGCGAGGCCCGCGAAGTGTTCGAGGCGCGCGCCTTGCTGGAGCCGCGCACGGCGCATTCCGCCGCCGAACGCATGACCGAACCCGCGCTTGCGCGGCTGCGCGAGAGCATCGTGCAGGAACATGCGGCGATGCAGGCCGGGGATGACGGGCGTGCGCTGTTCCTGTCGGGGCAATTTCACTTGGAGATCGCCCGCATCGCCGACCAGACCACCATCGAGGCGTTCATCTCTGAGCTGGTGTCCCGTTCCTCGCTCATCATCGCGCTCTATTGGCGCAGACGGGCGGCCCTGTGCGAAACGCAAGCGCATCACGCGCTTCTGGAAGCGTTCGAGCAGCGCGACGGCGCCGCCGCGGAGCAATTGATGAAGAGCCACCTGCTCGATCTCGTGGCCTCGCTCGATCTTCGCAACGTGGCGGAGCCCGCCACCTCGCTCCGCGAAGCGCTCAAGAAATGACCGGGGCCCGGTTCCGCACCGCGACGCCGGACGACGTGGTGCAGATGCTCGACTGGGCCGCGGCGGAGGGCTGGAACCCGGGGCTGGAGGATGCGGAGGCCTTCTTTGCGGCCGATCCCGCGGGCTTCTTCGTGGCCGAGATGGAGGGCCGGGTCGTCGCCGCGATTTCCGTGGTTAACCATTCCGAGCAATTCTCCTTCCTCGGGCTTTATCTCTGCACGCCGGAATTTCGCGGGCGCGGGATCGGATTCGGGCTGTGGCAACATGGCGTCGCTCATGCGGGCACGCGGACGATCGGCCTCGACGGCGTCGCCGCGCAGGAGGGCAATTATGCCAAGTCGGGCTTCGTGCTGGCCGGACGGACGCGCCGTCTGGCCGGGCATTTCGAGAGCGAGAATGTGACGCTGCCGCTGGTCGGGCCGGACGACCTCCCGCCGCTGGCCTTGCGCGATGCGGCGGCGACGGGTGTGACGCGGGATCGCTTTCTGCGCGCCTGGCTGGCGGAGCGTCCGACGCGCAAGACGGTGATGCTACGCGGGGAAGGTGCCGAGGTGACGGGCTTCGCCACGGCGCGGCGCTGCCGAGAAGGGGCCAAGATCGGGCCGGTCATTGCGCCGGATGCCGAGACGGCCCTCGCGCTCGCGCGACAGGCGGCGTCCGCTTTGGGCGAGACGTCGGTGATCATCGACGTGCCAGACAGCGCCCCGGCCTTCGGCACGCTCTTGCGTGCGCACGGGTTCACGGAGGGCTTCGCCACCGCCCGGATGTATCGCGGCCCCGCACCCGGGACGGATGGGACGCTGCACGCGGTCGCGACTCTGGAGCTGGGTTAGGCGGGCAAGGCGCGAATTCGCGCGGCGGTGTCGTTGGCTGCCGCGAAATCCTCGGGCGCTGTCGAAAAGGCCAGGGGTGAGTCGGATCGCCCATTTCCGCCCGCACCACCTGCCATCGAGAACCCGAACCGGAAAACGGCAAACGATTTGCAAACACCGCCAAGGGCTTCTCCGAAAGTCCACAACCTCAGGTTTGCCGGGATGACTTGCGCACGCTTTCGTTGTATCCTCGGCAGCATTATTTGAGCCGGAGAAATTTTTATGACGTATTTATCTCATCCGCGTTTTGCGGCCCTGCTGTGCTGTCTGACGCTCATCCCCGCCCATGCGCTGGCGCAGGATTCCTTTGCCGATCTGCGCGAGCCGCCGCGCAACCTGGCGGAGCTGTTCCAGCAGGTCGAGGACACCGAAACCCTCGATCTCGACGAGGCCGTCGCGCGCCGTATCGAAACCCGGGCGGAGTTCGGCGGCGAAGCGCGCGCGCATGTGCTGGTGCGGCTGGCCGAGCCCCTGACGGGTATCCTGCGCGACCGTCTGGCAGAGCAGGGCCTCGAGATCATCGACCGGTTCGACGCCGATATCTGGATCGCCCGGACCGACCGCGCCGGTGCGGATCTGCTCGATCAGAGCGAGGATATCAGCGCCGCCGCCATCATCCCGGCCGCCGCCAAGGTGTCGCCGTTGATCTCGCTCGAGACGCCGTTCGACTGGCAGCGGCGCGACGGCTCGGAAGAGCTGGGCTATTCCATTCTGTTCCACAAGGGCGTCACGGCGGACGAGGCCGTCGGCACGCTCTCGGATGTGGCGGAGCTGGAGATCGACCGCGTCGATCCGCTCGGCTTTTCCTACGTGCGGTCGCTGACGGTGCCGCTGACCGCGGACGAGCTGCTGAGTGTCGCCAACCTCGATATCGTGCAGTTCATCGAACCCGAAGCGGCGCCGGTGATCGACAACAACCGCAACAACACCCAGCCGCTGTCCAATGTCGATGACGTGCAGGTAGCGCCGTACAACCTGTCCGGCGCGGGTGTGACCGTGGGTGTGTGGGAAGCGAATGACGTCGTGCGCGCCACCCATGTGGACCTGACCCCGCGCGTCACGGTGCAGCCGGGCCAGACCGCGAGCCAGGATGGCCACGCGCTGCACGTCACCGGCACGATCGGTGCTTCGGGCGTCAACAATCCCGCCGCGGAAGGCATGGCGCCGGCGGTCACCATCCTGTCCTGGGATGCGGCCTCAGACGCGGCTGAGATGGCCGTGGCGGCCGCCCCCGGCGCCGCGAACCGGATCGTCGCGTCGAACCATTCCTACGGGATTGGGATCGGCTGGGACAATGCAGGCCTGGTCTTCGGCTCGCAGGCGGCCTTCGGCTCTTACACCAACCTGTCGGTCGGGTTCGATCAGGTGATCGCCGGGGATGGCGTCAGCGTTCCCGCGACCGACCTCGTGGTGCTGAAATCGGCGGGCAACGACCGCAATGACGGTCCGGGCGCCGGGCCGAACCCGGACGATTGCAACCAGGGCAGCGCCGCCTTCGATGCCGATTGCCTCGGGCCGCGGGCCTCGGCCAAGAACCCGATCACCGTCGGGGCGATGAATGGCGGTGCCTTGATCGCCAACTTCTCGAGCTTCGGTCCCACCGATGACGGGCGGCTGAAGCCCGATCTCGTGGCCAACGGCACCAATGTCTTGTCGCTGGGCGACGCCACCGGGCCGCAGACCGATACCGGCACCTTCACGACGCAGGGCACGTCGATGTCGACCCCTGCGGTCACCGGGATCGTGGCGCTTCTCTTCGAGGAGATCGCGGATCAGGGGTTGCCGCTTCCCTCCGCCGCCGCGATCAAGGCGATCCTGATCCAGACCGCCCGCGACGTGGCGGGCACGGGGCAGGCGCAGGTCGGCCCCGATTTCGCCACCGGCTGGGGCATCGCCGATGCGCAGGCCGCGGTCGACCTGCTGCGCCGGCCGGGCGGGCCGGGCTTTGCCGAAGGCACGCTGACCGCGACGGGTGCAGGCGGGGCCTGGGAATTTCCCTTCGTGGTGCCCGCAGGCGAGCCTGAAATGCACGTGACGCTCGCATGGATGGACCTTCCGGGTACGCCGACAGGGGCCGGGCCGGAACTTGTGAACGACCTTGATCTGCGGCTCATTCCGCCCGGAGGTGGTGCGGCCGTGAACCCGTGGACGCTGAACCCGGCCAACCCGATCCAGGCGGCGGTGCGCAATGGCGGCGACGACGCGCTGAACCCGGTCGAGCAGGTGTCGGTGCTCAATCCCGCCGCGGGCACGTGGCTCGCCCGGGTGACCGCCAAGCCCGGCAGCCTTGCGCTCGGGGCCCAGCGCTTTGCCATCGCGGGGCCGATCACGCCCGATACCGGGCCCATCGCGGGGCCGAAGGCCAACATCATGATGGTGCTCGACAAGTCGGGCTCGATGATCCTGCCCTCGGCCACGACGGGGCTGACCAAGATGGCGGCGATGCAGAATGCCGCGCGCGCCTTCGTCGATTACATGTCGCTTGTGGGCGGGCACAATCTGGGTGTCACCGCCTTCGACAGCGCCGTCGCATCGACCGTGCCTGTGGTCGGGCTGCAGAGCCTCGATGCCACCTCGGCGGGGAATGCGCGCACCGCGATCGGCAACCTGTCGGCGGGGGGCTTTACCAATATCATCGACGGGGTGGACGATGCGGTGGGCCAGCTTGCCGGGCCGAACGCCACCAATTCCGACGACGTGGTGGTGCTGTTCTCGGACGGGCGGCACAACCGGCCCACCGGATCGGATGTCACTGCCATCGACACGCTGATGGCGGATCCCACGCGCTTTTTCTCCATCGGTTATGGGACGGATGTGGATTCGACCGTGCTGCCGGGCGTCGCAGCCAATCATGACGGCGTGCATCTCGAGGAACAGGGGCTGCAGGCGGGCCAGCTAGCCAAGCTGTTCATGGTGGTGGGCGGGCTGGCCGCGGACGAGACGATCATCGTCGATCCGGACTACCCGATGCCGCCGGGAGGCCGGGCCGACCAGAACATCCTCGCGACCAAGGCCGACCGCGCGATCACCTTCGCGACCTTCTGGAACGAGCCCCAGGCGCGCAAGATCGCGCTGCAGCTCTTCGGTCCGGCCAAGGATTGCCGGGTGCCGATGGACCAGCACGAAGGCTTCGACATGGCGACCGGTACGGGCTACGCGCTTGTCCGGATCGAGCTGCCCTATGCCTGCATCGCCGGCAACGAGGATCAGGTGATGCATGAAGGGACCTGGCGGCTTTCGATGCGCAATACCGGCGCAACGGACGACGTCGCCAAGGTCGTGGTCCTTTCGGACAGCGGCGTCACGCTGCGCAGCGACAGCAAGGCGGGCGGCGGTAAGGCGCTTCTGACCGCCCGGCTTGTGGAGGGGGGCGAGCTTCTGCGCAAGGGCGTGCGCATCTTCGCCAATATCCGCCCGAACAGGCCCTCGTCGGGCGACAGCGAAAAGCTGGACGCGATCACCGACGGGCGCTTCGACCCGGACCGGCCGGTGCGCGGAAGGGATCGCATCACCGGCGGCGGCCTGCTCGCCTCACCCACGATCACCGTGCAGCCGGGCCGTCTGCGCGGGACCATGGACAGCGCCGATCCGATGGCGGACATGCCCGAGGACCAGATGCTCTCGATCGACCCGCGGCTCAGCATCAACGAGGACGTGCTGGGCCTTCTGCGCGGGCGCGCGGCGGAGCTGCAGCTCAGCCCCGAATTGCTGGCGCAGCTGCAGGGCCGGTTCCGCATCCCGCCGCAACCCACGGGGATCGAGCTTCTGGACGACGGCACGAACGGCGACGCGCAGGCCAATGACGGCATCTTCTCGGTCATGGTCGCGGTGCCGCAGCCCGGTCTCTACCAGACCCATATTCGCGCGACCCAGGCCCGCCCCGAAGGCCTGATGACCCGCGAGGCGCTGGGGTCCTTCGTCTCGAATTGAGACGCGCCCCGGCGCGAACGCCTTCCGGTTTCGGCCGGGAGGCGTTTTCTTTTGCGGGAAGAGGTTGGGATTTGAGGCGCCTTTGCGTGAGGCGATTTTTCCGGCCCGGAGCCGTGAGGCCGCGACCACAGGGGCACTTCGGGTCCGATGTGCCTTGGCGGATCTTCGGCGGGCCGATTTGACTTCACAGGATCAGTGCTCTCGGCCTGAGCAGTCCCCGCGGCTTCACGCAAAGCGACCGCTCACCGCGCGGAAGTCTGCGGCAAGGCCTCGGGCCACCTCATCCGAACCGCGTCAGCAGCGCCAGAACATCGGAGCGGTGCAGCACACCGGCGACCCGCGTCTGATCGAGGACGGGAAAGACGCGGTGGGGATGGGTCGCGAACTTCTCTGCCACGCGGATGACCTCGTCCTCGATGTCCACGCAGATCACCTCGGTCGACATGTGGTCGGCAACTTGGCCGGTCCATTCGCGGTGGTAACTGGCATGCAGGGCCGGGCGGAAGCAGTCCTTCTGGGTCAGGATGCCGACGAGGCGTCCGTCATCCGCCAGAACCGGCGCCGCGGCGGCCTTGGCATCGACCAGCACCGCGACGGCCCGCCGGATCGGAGTGTCCGGCGTCAGGGTCGGAATGTCGGTGCGCATGATGGCGCCGATGCGGTATTCGGTCATCGCGCGCCCCCGGTTTCCGCGCGTTTGCGCAGGGGACAATCCGCGCAGCGCCCGATGGCGAGCCGGTCGGCGGCGCCGCAGCTCGACCGGGCCGGGCCGCGCCCGAGGAAAAGCCCGAGGCCGAGGCCCCCCGCCGCCAGCGTCACCACCCCTATGGCGAAGAGGATCTCCATCAGCGGGCGCTCCGGCTCATAACAACAGCTCCGGCATGTGGCCGGTGGTCACGCGGCCTGGACCGCCGGACTCCTCGAACAGGAACAGGGCCGCGATGCCCCGGGACGCGGCAAGTTCGGGGCCTGCCACATCGCCTGCGGCAAAGAGCGCCGTCGCCCATCCATCGGCCGACATCGCATCCTCGGCGGCCACGGTCACCGACCGCAGGGCGCCATCGACGGGGCTTTGCGTTTTCGGGTCAATGAGGTGGCTGTAAAGTCGGCCGTCCACGACATATCCCTGTGCGCGGGTCCCGGAGGTGGCCACCGCGTGTCCGTCCGGAACGCGCAAGCGCGCAGGGATCGGCCCGCCCGGCACAGGCGGCTCCACCGCCAGATGCCAGTCGCGCCCGTCGGGATGCCGGCCGAGGGCGATGAATTCCCCGCCGAGTTCCAGCAGAAGATCGGTGCGCCCGAGGGCGCGCGCGTGTTGGGCCACCCGATCCAGCGCCCAGCCTTTCGCGATGCCGCAAAGATCGAGCGTCAGGTCCCCCCGGGTCTTCCCGACACCGCTGGCGCCGACGGAAATGTCCCGCCAGCCGGGCACGCCACCGCCCCGGATCGGTCCGAAGCCCCATTGCGCGACCAGCGGTCCCACGGTCGGGTCGAAGGCCCCGTCGCTCAGGCGGGCAAGGCGCATCGCCGCGCGGGTGACCTCGATCAGCGCAGGATCGGCGTTCGGCTCGCCTGCCTCCGCCGCATTGAAGCGGCTGATGGCGCTTTCCGGACGCCAGGGCGAAAGCGCCGCGTCGATTTCGGCAAAGAGCGCCTCGAACAAAGGGCGAAGATCGGCGGACCGCAGAGCAGGCGCCGCGACAGCGCGCCAGGAACTGCCGAAGGCCGCGCCGGAGACGACCTCGACCGGCGGTCCCGCGAAGGCGGCGGCTGGCAGGGCCAGCGATGCGCCCAGGAGCCCCAGCGCGCCGCGTCTCGTCTGTGTAAAGGAGCGTGTCATCGGTCTCAGGCTCCGAAATCGTCGTAATAGATCATGTCCGGCTCGACCCCGAGCCGGTGCAGCGTGGCAAGGACCGCCGAAATCATAACGGGCGGCCCGCAGAGATAATACTCGCATTCTTCGGGCGCGGGATGATCGCGCATCTCGGCGCCGAGGATTTCGTGCACGAAGCCGGTGGCCCCGGTCCACCGGTCGCCCGGGGCCGGATCGGACAGCGCGGGCGTCCAGCTGAAGGCCGCGTTCTCCGCCGCGAGCCGGGTGAACTCGTCGGCATAGAAAAGATCCGCGGCGGACCGCGCGCCGTAGAAATACCGGACGCGACGGTTGGTACCTCTCGCGATCTGCTGATGGATCATTGCCCGCAGGGGCGCCATGCCGACGCCGCCGCCGACAATGACCATCTCCCGGCCCGTGGGCTGGATGTGGAACTCGCCGAACGGCCCCGAGAGCATGATCTCGTCGCCCGGCTCGATCGCGAACAACCAGGACGACACGATCCCGGGCGGGACCTCCTGTTCGCGGCCCGGCGGGGGAACGGCGAGGCGGATGTTGAAGACCGCGTGGCCGCTATCCTCGGGGCGGTTCGCCAGCGAATAGGCGCGGGTCACGGAGGTCTCCGAAGTGACCGACATGGATTGCCAGCCCGCGATCTTCCATGCGTCGCGGAATTCCTCCGGCAGCTCGAGCGTCTCGAAATCGAGCGTGAAGGGCGGCGCGGTGACCTGCATGAAATCGCCCGCCTCGAAGTCCGGCGACCGGCCCTCGGGCAGCGCGACGACGATCTCGCGGATCAGCGGCGCAAGCATCCGCGTCGAGGCGACCCGGCAGGACATGCCGCCCTCTGCGGTCAGAATGTCGTCGGGCACCTCAACTGCGCAATCGCCCCGCAGGCTGGTCTGGCAGGCGAGGCGCACATGCGCCCGGCGATCCCGTGGGGAAAGCACCCCGCGTTCGGTCGCCTGTGGTTCGCCGGCGCCCGCACCGGTGACGGTCACGCGGCAGAGGCCGCAGGTTCCGGACCCGCCACAGGCCGCCGGGACCATGATGCCGGCCCCGTGCAGCACGCCGAGGAGCTTGTCGCCGCGCCGGGCCACCACATGCCGCGCGCCGTTCACCGCCACGTCGAGCCCGGTCTCGGGAATGAGCGTCCGGCGCAAGAGGACTAGGCCGATCGACATCCCGACGATGAGCGCGACGATCACGAGGCTGCCGATCAGGACCTCGGTCATTGCGTCGCCGCCATCTGCGCGAACGAGGAAAATCCGAGCGACATGAGCCCGGTCAGGACGAAGGCGATCCCGAGGCCGCGCAACCCGGCCGGCATATCCGCATAGGCCAGCCGGTTGCGGATCGCGGACAGCATGACCACGGCGATTGCGAAGCCGACACCGCTGCCGAGGCCGAAGACGGCGGATTGCGCCAGCGTGTAGCTGCGCTCCACCATGAACAGGCTGCCCGCAAGGATCGCGCATTGAACGGTCAGAAGGGGCAGGAAGACGCCGAAGGCCGCGTGCACCGCCGGCAGGAAGCGGTCGAGCAGCATCTCGAGAAGCTGCACCGCCGCGGCGATCACGCCGATGAAGGCGATCAGCGACAGGTAGGAGAGGTCGAGCTCCGGCAGACCGAGCCAGGCCCATGCGCCAGGCGCCAGAAGCGTCTGGTAGATGATCTGGTTGAGCGGGACCGTCACGCCCAGAACGCAGGTCATCGCAACGCCCAAACCCAGCGCGGCTTCGGGCCGGCGCGACAGCGCGAGGAACGTGCAGAGCCCCAGAAACAGGATCAGCGGCATGTTGTCGACGAAGGCCGCGTTGAGGAAAAGCGCCCAGAGATCGGTCATTCCGCGGGCTCCGCGCGGGCGGGCGGGGTGTGTTCCGGCGCTTCCACCTGTTCGGGGCGCAGGCTGCGCAGGGCCCAGACCAGAAGCCCGAGCAGGAAGAAGGCCGAGGGCGCCAGAAGCATCAGGCTGAGCGGCGTGAACCACCCGCCCTCATCGGCCAGCGGCAGGACGGGCACACCGAAAAGCGCACCGTTTCCGAAGAATTCGCGGATCCCGCCCAGCAGGATCAGGATGACGGAATACCCGAAGCCATTGCCGAAGGCGTCGACCATCGCCGGCAGGGGCCTGTGGTGGCGCGCATAGGCTTCCGTGCGGCCGAGCACCAGGCAATTCGTGGTGATGAGCCCAACATAGACCGACAGGGCGCGGCTGATTTCGGCGAAATAGGCCTGCAGGACCTGGTCGATCACGATCACCAGCGAGGCCACGATGACGATCTGGACGATGAGCCGGATCGTGTCCGGGATATGCCGCCGGATCACGCTGACGATGCCCGCGGCCAGCGTCAGAACGATCGTCAGGGCGACGGACATCGTCAGCGCGGTGGCCAGCGAGGTCGTGACCGCCAGCGCGGAGCAAATCCCGAGGATCTGCAGCGTCACGGGGTTCTGCCGGATGAGCGGCCCGGTCAGGATGTCCCAATAATCCGTCTTCGCGGCCATGGCTCAGAACTCCCCGCGCTCGATGGCCTCGAGAAAGGGCGCATAGCCGTCCGGACCCAGCCAGAAGCGCACCATCTGGGTGATCCCGCGCCCGGTGCGCGTCGCCCCGGTGATGCCGTCGACTTCGTAGGCGCCCGAGCCTTGCCCGCGCGCCACGCGAAACCGCAGATCGCCGCTGCCATCGCGCAGCTCCGTGCCCGGGAATTCGGCCTGCCAGGCGCTTTCGGATATGCGTCCGCCAAGGCCCGGCGTTTCGCTGTGATGGATGACGGCCAGACCGGCAATCGTGTTCAGATCGCCGTGGAGTGCGAGGATCGCCTCGATCCGCCCGCCATAGCCCTGGCCGATCAGCGGCAGCAGGACGAGGGAGATCGCCTCGCCGTCGCGCAGCAGGAAGACCTGCATGTAATCGGGGCGTTGCCCGAGGCCTGCGATATCCTGTTCGGCGTCGAGCACGGTCCAGTTCAGCGGGTCCGAGAGGGCGGCATCGAGACTGTCGCTGGTGATCCCCTCGGCGGCCCGTCCTGCGTCGAGATCCAGCACCAGCGTCGACAGCGCGCCCTCGGCCTGTTCCAGCGTGTGGGCGATGCCGGGGATGCCCTGCAGCAAGGCCTCGATCCGGGCCTGCTCTTCCGCGGCCCGGTTCGCGGACTGGATCGGTCGCAGATACACGGTGGCCCCGCTGACCAGCGCCGCGCAGATCGCGGAGACGAGAAAGGCCACGATCAGCGTCTTGGCCCGGCTGTCATTGGGCAGCGCCAAGAGGCGCAGCCACGGATTCCAGTCACGTCCTGCCATGACGCCTCCTGCGTTTGGCGACCCAGAGCGCGATCGCCGCCTCGTCGAGAAGCGGTGCGGCGAGGGAGGTGAGAAGCGCCGCGGCGATGCCGGCCTGGACGGGCGCGGCACCGGTCCAGCCGTTGGCGAAGAGGATCACCAGCGCCGCGAAAAGCCCGCCGCCCAGCCAGCGCCCCAGCGTCGTGCCGGGACTGGTGACCGGATCGGCGACCAGCAGGATCAGGACGAGGCCCGCCGCGTATAGATCCGCCGTGGCCAAAAGGCCCGCAGCCGCGCCGCCCGCGGCGACAATCGCGGCGCCGAGGATCAGGGCAGGGGGCATGACGCCCAAAGCGATGCCGATGGTCCCCGCGGCAATCGCGGCCCAGGCCACCGGATCGTCGAAAACCGGCCAGGCGAAGGCGGGAAACCCGAAGCCCAGAAAGGACAGGGCGACGGACGCGGGATGCACCACGTTGCGGCCCCAACCGCCGAAGACGAGCTCTCCCATCACCACGCCGAAGCTCACGCCGAGCGCGAGACGCAAGGCCCCCAGATCCTCCGGTGCCAGGATCGCGATGGCGAGCGCCGTCGTGATCGCCGCAAGCGACGGTGGTTGCGCACGGATGAGCATGAAGACCAGATGCCAGATCGCGATCACCAGAAAGGCGGTGAGCAGGCGGATGGCGCCCTGCGCGTCTCCGAACCACGCCCAGAAGATCGCGATGGGCAGATGCGCCGCGATAAGCAACGCGGCCACGGTTTCGCGATCCCACATGCCCCGCATCACGCTGCGAACTCCCGCTGGATCCGGTCGAGCATGCCGCGCAATTGCGCCTTGAGCGCGCCGTCCGCGCTCAGGATGTAATCCGCAAGGGCCACATCCTCTTCGAGCAGCGACAGAACGCCGAGTTTCATGGCCGTCTCGTCGTCGCCGGCTCCCAGCGCCCGGATGAATGGCATCACGGGCAGCGTGTCGCCGAAGGCCCGGCTCAGCGCGGCGGTCGGAATGGCCGGTGTGCCCGTTGCGGAGCGGGTGAGTGCCGCGCGCAGCCAATGCCTTTGAACCGGGCCGGTGTCGCGGGGCAGAACGGTCACCTGCCGGTGACGGGGCGCCAGCCATTGCGCGGTGTGACCGTCCAGCGCCGAACCGGAGATCACGCTGTGCGGTCCGGGTGCGACGAGCCGATGGGTCAATTGGCGCAGATCGGCGCCGAAATGGGTGCGGACGCTTCGCGCCTCGCGCAGCGCGGGCCCGGCAATCCGGACGAGCCGCGCCATCGGCAGGATACCAGTGCGCAGCAAGGTACCGAGGGCCGCGGTGTCTTCGGCGTGAATGTCCCAGACCGGCGTGTCGAGACCCGCGGGGCAGAGCTGGTGAAGACGGATGCCTGCGGCCCCTTGGGGATGGCGGGCGCCGCAGATCACCTTTCGAATGCGCGTCTGGTCCCGGGCGTTCTCGACGAGATCGAGGCCTTTCGATTGCAGAAGAAAGACGGGACCGTCGGTCAGGGTCGCCAGCGCGGCCATGCCCCGGGCAAGGTCGTCTTCCCGCCCCTCAAGGGCCCGGCGCGGATCGGATGCGAGAGGCCGGGTATCCGCCGCCATGACCATGATCGCGGCGGGGCGTTCGTCATGGCGCGGCATCCCACCGAAAGGCCTGCGCCGGAGCCATGGCCAGAGGCCGGCGGTCTGCATCAGCCGGCGCATGCCGGATGGCGTGTCCGCCTGGCGGATGTCGTGTTCGGCGCGGGCGTCCCCCTCGCGGAAAAGCACGATCCGGGAAAGCTTGCTGCCCGGGTCCAGCGCTATCCGCGCCACGCGCCCCGATATGGGCGCGACAAAGCAGATATCCGGCTGATGGCGCAGGCAGGCCACGGGCTTTCCGCGCGGCACGAAGTCGCCTTCGCGCACGAGTGCCGTCACCCGAAGTTCGGAACCCGCAGGCGTCTGAACGGCCGCTTCCTCGGTCACGACCTCGTCGATCCCGGGCATTTCGGCCGGTGACGGTATGTCCGGCATCAAGCCGGTTCCGGAAGCATGAAAAACCATGACGTTCCTGCCTGCCGCGCCTGCGCGCCCTGTCGCCTGCGCCGCGGAGTAAAAATAAATTTGGTGAATTCGTACCACAAAAGTGGTTTTCTGGAAGATATTGCATTGATTTTGATGAGGGATAAAATGGGCATCATTCGACGTCCCGGCCTCGTTTTCTCAGGCCTTTCCGCGTTCGCGACCGCGATTTTTTTGGCAAATTCCGGTTTCGGGCAGGACCCTGCGCCGGGTGCGGGCGACAGCCCCGACGACGCCACCACCTCCTTCGTTCTGCCGCGGTCCGGGCCGTTCGAGCCCGCCGATATCAGCATCGGCAACGAGGCCGCGATTGCCGACTGGTTTCGCTCCGCCCATGCCAATGCCGCGTCCGAAGCCTTCAGCCACTGGGACGACGACGGCGAGATCCGCGCGGCCTGCGCCACCTGCCATTCCGGGGAAGGCTTCCGCGATTTCCATGGTCTCGATGGCAGCGCCGCCGGCGTTGTCGACGGGACGATCGATGTGGGCGGCGTGGTCGATTGCGGGACCTGCCACAATGCGGGCCTCGCCGATATCACCGAAATCACCTTTCCAAGCGGGCTCGTCCATCCGGTCACCGGGGTCGAGGCCTCCTGCCTGACCTGTCACCAGGGGCGCTCGGCCGGGATCGACGTGGAGGAGGCCATCGCCGATCTGCCGCTGGACGAAGCCAATGCCGAATTGCGGTTCATCAACCCGCATTACGCGACGGCCGCCGCCACCTGGCTGGGGGGCTACGGCGCGTCGGGCTATCACTACGACGCGCGCGACTATTCCGGTCGGTTCTTCCATGCGCGGCCCGTGGAAAGCTGCAATTCCTGCCATGAGCCGCATACGCTCGAGGTCTCGCTCGAGCCCTGTCTGACCTGCCATCAGGCCGATCGTTTCGAAGACATCCGCATCGCCCGGCAAAGCTATGACGGCAGCGGCAACACCACCGTCGGCATTCGCTCCGACATCAATGCCAATGCCGATCGCCTGATGGACATGATCCGCGCCTATACCGACGAGGTTGTCGGCGCGCCGGTCATCTATGACGGGAACCGCTACCCCTATTTCTTCTCCGATGCGAACGGCGACGGGGCCATCGACATGGAGGACGGCTCACCGGTCCCCTACGGGTCCTGGACACCGAGAAGCCTGCGGACGGCCTTCAACTGGAAGCTGGTGACCACCGATCCCGGGAACTACGCCCACAACCCGGAATACGTTCTGGAATTGCTGTACGATTCCATGGCGGATCTGGGGGAGCCGATGGATATCGACATCGACGAGATCGGCTTGCGTCGCTGAGGTTTGGCATGGCTGTGCGATGCTTCGGGGCGGTTCTGGCGTTATGACGTTGCCGTCTTGGAGGTGCCTCTGTGGGCACTTCCCGCCGATCAGCGGTCAACCGTCGCGGCCCTGTGCGAACACCCCTGACGAACCATCCCTAGTGCCAAGGGCAACTAGCCCCGGTTTGCGTGCGCCGACGTAGCCGGGGTTTCTTTTTTGGACGGGGTTAGAGTGGCGACCTTTCAACGATCAAGTGCAGCCATCATTTCGTCGAAGGATTCAAGTTCCAAAATGGGATTCGTTTCGCCGATCTGCTTTCCATAGTAGTTGAGCCATCTATTCCCAAGCAGGTTGACAAAATCACTTAGTTCGTCGTTGACTTCATCATCGCGGTAGAACGGATACCAGCCCGAAAACTCCATCCCATCGGGTTTAATCCTCGTAGGAATGTTGGGATTCATATACATTACGCTATCGGTGTGTTCGTCGGCGTAATTGTCGCCCATAATCGTTGCCAAGTTGAAAAGCATGGTTTGGTGCCCGAACAAGGGTTGCTGATCCATAGCAATCAGGATCAGCAGCTTGGTGTCGTCGTTTCCATATGTAGCTTTGGATTTTCGGAGTTGTTTCCGAGCTTGCTTTATTCGTTGCTCAATTGAGCGCCGCACGCGCTTTCTCATGAGCTTTGCCGCAGCTTCCGGCACGGGTTCATTTCGAAAGAACACCCCCGTAACCTCCGAACCTGTGCACCCGGCGTCTATGTAGGCTTGTGTTAACTGCTTAACAGCGTCGGGGCCGGAGTAAATACCTTCCAGTGTTTTCAGTTCCGCAATGACGTTGTGTACTTTAAACCAGTAGTCCGCGTTTAACGGCACCTGTGCCTTGTTCTCGATCAAGTCCGAAATCTTTTTGCCGCCAAACTCAGCCACGAATGCGTCAAAGGTTTCTTCGACGTGCAGGGGGTCGGGACGTTCCGAAAGTGGCCGCGCTTGTCTGTGCTTCCGGTCGTATTGCTCGATACGTTTGCGCGCTTTGGCTTTGGAGCGTTTTTGTTTGAACCTTTCGAACACGCTTCTTCACCTTCACCATGACGTAAAACCTTATCCTAGCGCCCACTCGAAACGAGAACGAACTTTTTTGCGTGGGTTACTGATCGCTGTAAAGCTGCGACATGCGGTCACGCCTTCGTGAGCGAAAGAGGGGCCAGAACACCGCTAACAACCACTGGACAAGCAAGAGTAGGATGTTAATGGAATTGGTGTTGCGCCAATTTACCCAATAAAATCAAGGTTGATTGGCTCCGGCGGTAGGGGCCGGAGATAAAATCTCAAGGCACTGAAAAGCCAGCGCTTTTCGGGAGCGACTCCTGTCCGACTCCGCAATGTGACATCATTCGTGCCGTACTTTGTGCCACCTGGCAAGGGTGGACAGGGCGACCCGGCCTCGCAGCATCCGACGATGTGCCCGCCGCGAAGGTCTTCTGCCTGCGCGACTGGGTCGAAGAGATCCGCTCATCCAGATCCAAAGAGCTGTCCAGCGATCCGCTCGGGTCGTCCGTTCCGCGCATCCTCGTCCACTCCGCAGCTGCCGCGACGAAGAAGAACCCTCTTCTCAATACCATGTGGAGACCGGTCTTTTCTGCCCCTTTAAGGTGAATGCGAATCTTGCGTTCTTCTTTTCCCACCGGCAGTGTGCGGGGTGGAGGCCAGAGCAAAAAATGACTGTTATTGAAGAGTTGCCGGACTTACTTGGTATTGATCGCGAGACATTTCCGCGACACGCATACCGAATATGCCGTGATGTTTTCTTTCATATCTTATCGGCTGTCAGGCAATGCCCGACGGTCGATAGATCTCGGTCCGCAAGAGCCTCCTTAACCTTTTCGTCGCGGCGCCACCACGGCCACGCAATGGCGATCGCGTTCACGTTGAGGCTCAATTGAAGTTGTCAGTCTGCTGCTGGGAATTCGCGCCGGGGAGCGGTGGGCGGACGAGATGAAGTTTCTCCATGTCGCAGATCTCCACCTCGACTCTCCCCTCCGGACGCAGGCGGCGCGCGATAGCGCCATGGGCGCCCACTTGCGGGCAGCCTCGCGACAGGTGCTGGCACGTCTCGTTGATGCGGCTCTATCCGAGGGCGTGGATGCCGTGCTCTTTGCCGGTGACACGTTCGACAGCGACGTAGCG
This sequence comes from Roseivivax lentus, assembly GCF_900156805.1. Classification (GTDB taxonomy): domain Bacteria; phylum Pseudomonadota; class Alphaproteobacteria; order Rhodobacterales; family Rhodobacteraceae; genus Roseivivax; species Roseivivax lentus. The sequence continues at coordinate 76,608 of NZ_FTOQ01000012.1, forward strand.
GATGTGGCAAGCCGGGCGGCGCTGGCCACGGAGTTGTCCCGCCTTTCGCGCAGCGGAATCCCGGCGGTGCTGATCCAGGGCAATCACGACGCTCTGCTTGATCTCGACCGCTACGGACCGGTTTCGGATGCGCTGACCGTGCTAACGCCGGAGGCTCCCACAATCCGTATCGGAGATGCCTGCATCCACGGCATGGGGTTCACGGCCAAACACATGGCCGAAAGCCTGCTACCCCGCTACCCGCAGCCCGACCCAGGACGCTGGAACATCGGTCTGATGCATACTTCGCTGGACGGCGCCGCCGGCCACGACCCATACGCGCCCTGCGCGCTGGCCGACCTGATCGGTCATGGCTACGATTATTGGGCACTCGGCCACATCCACAAGCGCGCCGTCCACGAGGCAGAAGGAACCCTGGTCGTCATGCCGGGCATTCCACAGGGCCGCAGCATTCGGGAGAGGGATGGCGGCTCGGCGACTTTGGTGGAGATTGACCTGCAGGGCGTCCGGGCACGCGAGATACGCCTGGAGCTGCTGCGTTTCACGGAGGTGCTGGTGGACTTCACGGGCGTCGCGGACCAGGCCGGGCGCGACGCGCGGCTGCGCATGGCGCTGGAAGCGATGGCGGGCGACGATGTGATGATCGCGGCGCGTCTGGACGCTGCGGGCAGCCCAGCCGAATTGGGCGATCCGCGCATGCTGGAAGCGCAGGCGCGAGAGGCGGCGGAGACCATGGCGGGCGTCTTTGTTGACCGCGTGAGGCTACGCCCGGCAAATCAAGCGCTGGACGCCGAGCTGGCCGAGGATCTGGCCTCGCTCATGCGCGCCGATGCTGCCACGCCCGGGTTCCGAGACGAAGTGCTGGCACACCTGGAAGAGCTCCGTTCTGCCCTGCCAGCCGAGTTACGCCACGTCCTCGCGGACGATCGGATCGATGAGTTGATAGAGATGGGCGTGGAGACGATGGCATTGCGCCTCGCTACGGGGAGATCAGAGCATTGAGGCTGCGCCATCTCGACCTGATCCGATACGGTCGTTTCACTGACCACCGACTGGACTTTGGTCCCGGCGGCAGCGAGACCGATGTCACCATCGTCTACGGCGAGAACGAGGCCGGCAAGAGCACGGCCTTTTCGGCTTGGCTTGACCTGCTGTTCGGATTGCCGTTGCAGCATCCGTACGATTTTGTTCACGCGCGCAAGGACCTCATGGTCGGGGCCACTCTTGACACGGAAGAGGGGCCGCTGACGCTGCGCCGGACAGGCCAGCGGCAGGGGTCGTTGACAGATGAGAATGGCCGGGCGATTGACGAGCGACGGCTGTCGCTGCTGCTCCACGGCCTCGACCGGGACGGCTATCGCACGCGCTTTTCGCTCGACGACGACGTGCTCCGCCAGGGCGGGGAGGAGATCGCGCGCGCGAAGGGCGACCTCGGCCAACTGCTCCACGCCGGATCCACGGGATTGTCGGGGTTCGCCGACCTGTTGAAACAGGCCGAGGAAGAAATCGAGGCGTTCCACAAGCCGCGCGGGCGTTCCACCATCCTCGCGGATGGGCGCAACCGGCTGAAGGAGATCGACGCAGCGCTGGCCGAGGCGCGGCTGGACCCCCGGCGGTTTGAAGCGTTGCGACGGGAGGTCGAGAGCGCGGAGCAGGCCTGTCGCGAGGCCACAGCCTTCCGCGACGAGGCCAAACGCCAATTCGCCCTGCGGGAGGCCGCCGATCATCGCCGTGACCTTGCTCGTCGGATCGACGAGGCACGAGCGGCTCTCGCGGGCTATCCCGACGGACCCGCCCTGCCTGAGGACGCGATGACGCGGGTGAGCGTGGCTGTGGATCGGACCGTAAAGGCCCAGGAGGAGAAGGCGGAGGCCGAAGCCACGATAGAGCAAGCCGAAGAACTGCTCTCCGAGCTCAAGCCGGATCCCGAGGGCATCTCCATCGGCGAGATGCTGGCTGGTCTGGAAGAGGCCGAGTTCGATGACGGCGAGTCGCTCGTCGCCCGCGCCAGCCTTGCCGATGCCGATCTCGGCCGACGCCGTGAGGAGCGGGACAATGCCCGGACGGAGGCCGGTCGGCTTGCCGCTGCGCTCGCCGGAGATGGTGCAGATCCGGGCGCGATCGTCCTGCCCCGCGAGGTGCGCAATGGCATACGCGAAGCGGCGCAGGACGTCCGCGAGACCGCCCGGGCCCGCGACCAGGCCCAAGAAGCCTTGGACGACGCGCGCGCCGAACTCGGCGAGGTGGAGGAAATGCCGGAGGGCGCCGAGACGCTGGCCGATGCGCTGGACGCTCTGGATGCTCTGCCGGAGAATCCCGAGGCGCTGACTGGCGATCTTCGAGAATGTGAGACGAAGGCGCGCCGTGCCGCGGCCGGACTGCCACCCAATTGGCGTACGCTGGCGGATGCAGGATTGCCCGCCGCCGCCGAATTGCGCGAGGCGGAACGAAATCTGAAAGCCGAGGATGACAAGGTTGCCGCTGCCGAGGAAAAACTGCGGATGGCACAGGAGAAGCTTGCGGAGCTTGACGCCGCGCTTGATGGTGAACGGTTGGCCTTGTCCGTTGTCTCCGATGACGAAATCGCCGCCACGCGTGCCGAACGCGAGCGGCTCTGGTCCGCACACAGGTCCGCGCTTCAGCAGGATACGGCCGATGCTTTTGAGGCGGCCATGCGTGAAGACGACGATGCGCGTGGCCGCCATGCAACGAGTGCCGAAGGACGTGTGCGGCTCGCCCGGATGAATGCCGATCGTATGATGAACGCGGCCGATGCTGAACGGCGCGAGACCGACCTCGGATCCGCTCGGGAAAGGCGCATCGCCCCTACGGAAGTCGTGAAGCGGCTCGCCATGCGGCTCGGGCTCGACGCGGACATCGTTCCCTCTGCTTTTGGAGAACGGCTTGAAGCAATGAAGACGGCGCTGGACGCGGCGCTCTCGGCAGAGCAGGCGATGCAAGATCTGCACGCCGCGCGAAAGTCAAGGTCAGAGGCCGAGGAAGCGGTCATCGATGCAGCTTCAGGGATCTCGGTCGATACGTCAGAAAGGCACGATACCGTTGCTGCCGCCCGGCGTCTTCACAAGGAACTGGAAGAGCGCCGGGCCCGCATCGCCAGTCGGTTGGAAGCTGAGAAGCTGGTCCGCGGGTTCGAGGCGCAGAAAAAGACGAAAGAGAAAGGCCATGCCGTTGCCGAGGCAGCCTATGCGGCGCGGGTTGCCGACTTATGGTGCGCGGACATGGGCGTTGAAGAGGTCCTTCGGATCTCCGATGGCCTTGCCGAGCTGGCAGAGCTGTACAGTAAGGCGCGAGACCTTGATCGGCGTGTTGGCCGACTGGAAGCGGCCTTGACCGCGTTTGACACTCGAGCCTGCGCGCTGCGAGACAGTCTCGGGCTGCGCAATCGCAGCACTGTGGATGAGACCTTGCGTCTCGCACGGGACCGCGCCGGAAAAGCCATCGAGGTCGCCCGAAAGATCGAAGAGGCCCGCAAGGCGCGTAATGAAGCCGAAGCGGAGCGCAATCGTCAAGCCCGCCTGGCGGAGCGGTCCGCAGAAGTGATCGCTGCCGTCTTCGAGGGGCAGGAGATCGCTTCTGGGGACGACCCGCTGGTTGCCCTGCGCCGCCTTCTGGAACGGGATGGGCTGCGCGCCGAGATCGCCGAGCTGGACGCAGTGCGCGCCAGGACCGCCGAGGGGTTCGACGCCGAGGCGCTCTCCGCCGAGGAGGCCGACACCGACCCGGTCCGAACAGACACACTGCGCGAGGCCGTGTCGGAGGCCGAAGGGACGCGCGACGAGGCTGTCGGACGCCGCGGAGAGGCGCGGCAAGAGCTGAACTCTGCGCTCGGCACCGGCGGTGGCGTCCATCAAGGGCAAGCGCGTGCGACGCTTATGGAAGAACTGCATGAGGCCGCGCGCCGTGCCGCGGAAACCCGGATCGGCTTGATGGCAGCCTCGGGTGCACTGCGCCGTCTGCGGGAAGATCGCCGTGGGTCCATGCTCAACGCGGCCGAACAGGCATTTGCGCGTATGACCGGGGGCGAGTGGCCGCGTCTCGAGGCGCAGCCGGCGGGGGCAGGCGAGCGGCTCGTCGGCATCAGGAGCGGACAACGGATTACAGCCGACGCCATGTCCACCGGAACGCGCGGCCAGCTTTATCTGGCGCTGCGCGTGGCGGGACATGCGGATTTCGTCACCCGCTACGGACCGCTTCCGTTTTTGACGGATGACATTCTCGAAACTTTTGACGATACGCGCGCGGCGGCAGCCCTTTCGCTGACCTCCGAGATGGGGCGCACGGGACAGGCAATCATGTTCACGCACCATCGCCATCTGGTCGATCTGGCACGCACGGTTATCCCAGAGCTTCATGTGGTGGATTTGGGATAATGGCGGGCTCGCATTCAGGCGGCCGAAGGTCCGGGATCGGTCAGCGGAGAACGAAGCAGATAAGATCCGGTTCACCTCCGCGATCCTGCCCCGATGGGCGCGGCGCTCAGATGTCGGTGAAGCGTCGCCCGGCTGACCCGCCAATGGTGACAGACCCGAACCAGACTGTAGCGGCGCTTCGCGGAGATCGACAAGGTCCGGCTCATCGCTTTTAACTCCCGCTCCCTGCCGTCCGTCGATCGGCTGCCGAGCGACGCGGTCCCAGCCTCCAGAAAGCTGTCCCGCCACGCGCTCAGGTCGGCGGCGGTGACGCCGATCTCCCGGCTGACCAGGTCCAGGTCGTCATCGAGCAGAATGCGCAGCACGGCCTCCTGCTTTCTCCTCGCTGACATGCGCCGCTTGCGCGGCGCGGCGGGCTTGCCGTCGTCTGCGTGATAGGCGCGCTCCGTCAAGCCCGCTTTGGTGCCTCGTTCCTCTGTAATGACTCCTCCTCGACGGAGCCGCTATCGCCCAAATCATTGTCTCAGAAAACCGTACACCGGGGGACAATCTACTTGTCGACCTCAAGGGGCGCGGCCTGACCTGCGCTCAGGAAATCGCTGTCGGCGACGGTGCGCTCGGGTTCTGGAAGGCACTCGACGAGGTATTCTCCAGCAACAGGCACCAACGCTGCTGGGTTCACAAGACTTCTAACGTGCTGAACAAGGTCCCCAAGTCCCTCCAGCCCGCAGTCAAACCCGACCTGCGCAAGATCTGGCAGGCTGAGACCCGTGCCGCCGCCGAGGCCGCGCTGGATGTCTTCGTCGAGAAATACGGCGAAAAATATCAGAAGGCGGCAACCTGCCTGACCAAGGACCGCGAGGCTCTGTCGGCGTTCTATGATTTCCCTGCCGAGCATTGGGACCATCTGCGAACCTCGAACCCGATCGAGAGCGTGTTCGCCGCCGTCAGGCATCGCACGGTTCGCACGAAAAGTGCGCTATCCCAGAAGACGGCTCGGCTGATGGTCTACAAACTCGTGCAAGCCGCCGCGAAAGGTTGGCGTGGCCTGAAGGGTGCCAACGGTGATCGAAGGCGTCAAATTCACCGACGGCGTCGTCGACGCCAAGAACCGCGCCGCCTGATCAAAGCGCGACACCCAAATTCAGGCATAGCTCTCATGTTCTGCGGCCGAATATGGAAGACGGAGATTTCAGTGTTCAACCTGAGGCAAGCCGGTTGACGAGCCAGCCCAGCGCCGAACATACCAGCTTTCCGGAGCGGGTGCTCCAGCCGAGAATGAGACCGGTGGCAGCAAGATCAGGGCCGAGGGTCTCAAGATCGGTGCCGAGATGATCGCGAAGCAACTCGTCGAGCGTGCCAATGTCGGCGTTCTCATCGAGCGTAAAGAGCTGCAGCGCCTGGACCAGCGGCCCCTTGAGAAAGATCTCTGGAAAACGTTCGTCTACCTTCCACCGCACAGCCTCTGCCGCGGGGTCCTCAGCACGAGCCATCGCCTTCACGAGTTTGAGGACTTCGCTCGGGATACCGCCCGAGGCTGCGAGGATCGCCTTTCGCAGATCGCGGGTGTCGAGATCGGTCTTTTCGACCTGGTTGAGATGCGCGCGTACCATCTCGACGCCCCACGCGGCAAGATACTGAGCCTGATCGCTGCGGCGATGGGCGAGCTCGCGCATGTCGGGGTCGGCGGCATCCAGTATGATCACCGGGCGGACACGCTTGTCGAGAACCGCCTGCTGGCGCTCGAGCCAGGTGATCTCCTCCTCGGCCTCTTTGGCGCTGCCGGGGCTGCGAATGAGCAGCGTCATGGTCTTGCCGGGATTAGGCGCATCAACCCGTGTGCGTAGATCTTTCTGGTTGGCGATGGCATGGACAGGGATCACGGTGTTGCGCGCGCCCAGCAATCTTCCTGCTTCGGAAAGGCGCTTGAGCGCGACGCCGACCTTGCCAAGGCCGAGCGGGGACAGGCCACAGATGATTTGTACAGGTGCCTCGTCGGCGGAGACAAGGCGCTCAGTCTGCAGATCGGTCAGCGGCGAATAGGGCATGTCAAACAGGGTCATGCTTGAGCTTGCGCTCGGGCTGTAGCGCTTGCGGTGCAATGCCCGGTCATAATAGTCGACCGGGTCGCGCTCGTAGATTTCCAGAAGTTGTTGGTCGATTTCCTCCTGCTCGCCGAGCATGGCCGCGACCTGGCGGGTGCGCAGCAGGTAGCGGTAGCGGGTTGTCCGCGGGATCGGGACGCGACCGAGCACGCCGAGATCGAAAAGTTCTTCGAGAAGCGCCTCGAAGCCCGCCTGGGACGGCCGCTCAGAGGTCTCGGGCCAGAAGGCGAGCGCCTCCTCCAGGAGTTCTTTCGCGGTGAAGCCGCTGTGCAGGGCCTCCTGTTCGCGGCCCTCGGCGCGCAGCCGTGCGAGCGTGTAGGCTACCAGCGCGTAGCGGGGGTCCAGATCGAGGGTCCAGTGGAACTTCTGCCGGATCCGGGCCTCGATCGTGGTGAAGCCACGATGCTTGAAGAGCATGTCGCCGGGGATCGTCCAGAGCGGGCCGTCGCCCTCGGGTAGCTGGTAGTTCTTGCCGCTGCCGGAGCCGTGGAGGCTCGCGAGCAGACCTTTGCCATATTCCTGGACGAGGCTCGGGTAGTAGTTGGCCCAGGCCAGCACCTTCTCGACATCCTCGCGGCTCTCGAAGCGGAACCCCGCGGCACGCATCGGGGCGACGACGAGATCGTGCGCGGCACGCTTGTCGTCCTCTGTGTGGTTGAGCGGGCCTATGCAGATCGGTTTTCCGAGATGAGCGAGCGGCGAGTTCGGCTGGCGATACATCCGCTGGACATTGTGCAGGCCCGCGAAGACCACCTTGAAGGCGCGCCCGGTGCTCTCCATCAGCTCCTTGATGCGGCTGAGCTCGGGGTAGTCGTCCTTGGTGTCCTTGGCGAGGAAGTTGTCCGCCTCGTCGAACATGCAGACGATCTGCGCGCCGGGGTACTTGTTGAGCCAGCCCTTGATGTCGCGGCTGATTTCCTCCGGGGTACGGCTGGTGGGCTTCACGATTTCGAGCCCGGACAGCATGCCGTTGAGGTGCTGCGACCAGATCTCGGAGGTCTCCTCGGATTTGCCCAGCGGCTTGACCTCGCGCTTGACAACGATCCGCTTTGCCTCCGCGTCGTGGCGCGTGGTCACGATGTGGTTGAGCAACGCGGACTTGCCGAGCTGGCGGCCACCATAGACCAGACAGCCATCAGAAGTTCTCGACATGATCTGCAGGATCTCCTCCTCGCGGCCGAAGAACATCTCAGGCGGCACCGTCGCGGCGTCGGTGATGTAGGGCTCGACCCTGCCATAGGGCAGGCCGCATTCGAACACGGTGCGCGCGCGGGTTTCGCGGTGGGTCGCGGTAAAGACGATCAGCGCCTCGTCGATCAGGAGCGCCGGAATGGACTTGGCGCGCAGGCGCTGAGCGTATTCCGCGCGCCGGGCGAAATCCGCGACGCCTTCGAGCAGGAGGATCGTCGGCTTGCCCGGGTCGATCGCCCCGATCACCGCTTCGGGCAGCGTGTCGCTGGCCACGATGGCGAGCTGGTAGCCGGTGGTGACGCGGGAGCCGAAAACCGGCGGCAGGAACCAGCCATCGGAGTGGATCCGGCCCGACATGTTGGCCAGGCGGGACCGGGTGCGGCCAATGGCCTTCATCTCGTGGATCTTCGGGGTCTCAAAACCGATCTCCTCGAAAAGCTCGCGGATCCGCGCGACCGGCGGGTTCTTGACCTTCAGGCCGCGCATGATGTCGCGATAGGTCTCGATGAAGCCTGCGGCGGCCGCGCGCCGGTCCTCGGCCACTGCGAGTTGGCCGGGCGCCGCGAGAGCGGCCTCCATCCGTCCGGCCGAGCTCGGCCAGTCCTTCGAGACGGCGATCTCGAGGAAGTGCGGCGTGAACTCGGAAGTCATGCCCGAGAGGTCGACCTCGACGCCGGCCGCGGAACGGCCGTCGCGCAGCTGCGCGATGTTTTCCTCGATCGCCTCGATGGTGAGCGTGTCCAGCATGCCGAGGACCTTGTCGGCTTCGGCGGAATTGTGCTCCGTGCGGTATTGCGCAATTCGCGTTGTCTGGTCGTTGCGGATCTCTTCCTCGATGCTCGTCGAGACGGCATCGATCTCACCGAGGCGGCGGGTGATGTCGGAAAGATCGTGGAGTCCTTCGCCGGCGATGATGGTGTCGAGGCGCGCCTGCGCCTCCTCGCACCATTCCAGATCGGTCGCGATCTGGCGCTGGCGCGACGTGTCCACCCGGGCGATGACCTTGAGACGGCGTTGACGTTCCTCGAGATCAGGGGCGAGGGCGGTGGCGTGTGCGCGCGCCTTGTCAATGATGGCGTCTGCGCCGAGAGCGCCGGACCGCTCGGCAAGGCGGAGGGCGGCCTCATAGGCGCCGTCATCACAGGCGCGGCGCAGGGCCTCCTCGAGACTCGGGATGCCCGGATCGACAAGGTCTGCGCAGACCGCCTCGAAGGCACCCTGGTAGGTCTCGATGGCGTTGCGCAAGGGCGCCGGCATCAGGTCGCGCTCACTCGTCAGCGCGGCTTCGAGGGAGGAAAACCCTTCGACATCGCCGCCGGCAAGGGCGGTCAGCGTTTCCTCGATGCGGGTGGCGATCCAGCCGGCCACGGCGGCCTCGATGCCGTCCTTGGCGCTTTCTGCCGCCAGGGCCCTGGCGGCCTTTTCCAGGCGGGATTGCAGGTTGCGCAGGGTGTCGCGGGCGCGATCGGCGGAGCGGTGGGAGTGTTTGCCTTCGCGCTCGTCGGCGCGGATCCAGGCGCTGAGCAGGCCGAGAGGCTCGTTGAACTGGCGATGCAGGTATTCGATCGCCTTCGGACGCAGCGGGAGATTCTTGCCAAGACCGGCCGAGTAGGCGCTGGCGGCGGCCTCGATATCGGAGGGATACGAGAGCGCGTCGATCGCGACCTGTGCCTTCTGGCGGGCATCCGCTGCGCCGCTGGTGATGGCGGCAGAGGCGGCACCGATCAGCCCGGCATCAGAGGCAGCCTCGTGCATGACGCCGGTTGCGAGCCCCCAGCGGGAAGTCTTGCGGGAGGAGGTTTCGCACCAGGTTGCGAGCTGGCGGGCAAGCCGGGTCTTGGCTGGCTCGCGGCGGGCGCCGGAGAGCCGCGCGAGCTCGTCGGCATGCGGCGGAAAGTCGAACTCGAGATCCGCGATGGCCTCGGTGCTTTCCAAGAGATGCTGGCCGAGCGGGCCACGGGTCAGTTGGGACAGGCGGGAGCGCAGACCGGAGGCCTTCTCGAATATCGCCGGGCGGATCAGGGCTCCGAGCATCATGACCGAGCTGGTCTCCCCGGGCTCGTTCGAGAGCGCGGTGTTGGCCAGCTCCAGGAAGCGTTGCGTGTCGGGACCGTATTCGCGCATAGGGGCGCGGCTTGCCGCGGCGACTCGGAGCACGCTGGCCTCGATCGGCCAGGCGTGATGCGCGGCCTCGAAAGCGTCGGCCGCGTCGGCCGCGATGCCGACGAGGTCGCGTGCGACCAGGTCTGCCAGGACTGTCTCCGGAACCGGCGCGGACTGGACAGGGCGCTCGGGCGTGTCCGGCTCTGCTGGTGCGGCATTGTCCGTGGCCGGATCCGGTCGCGCTGGCGCGGGGGCCACAGGGTCAGACCGGGTCTCGGATGGCTCCGATGAAGAGACCGCACCTGCCGTCGTTGTGGTCTCGCCTGACTCGTCTGTCGCGGCATCGGTAAGGGGCGTCTCGCCATTGGAGAGCGGCTCTCCGGCAGCCGTGTCATCGTTCGGCGCGTCTTCGGTGCGCGGCCCCGCGGCGGCCGGTGCGGGGGCGCTTTCGCTTCCGGCGCCATCAGGGTCTTCGAGGTCCGGATTGTCCGCCTCGGCCGCGTCCGTTTCGGAGGGGGTAGGCCCATCGACTGCTGCGTCGGCGGCATCGGCCGTGATGGCACCGGCGATGGGCGCGTCGCTGGCGCCTGCCGCGTTAGGGCCGGACCCGGCGTCGGTGCGCGGGGCGTCCGCTGGGCGGCCGGGAGCATCCTGGGGGTTGATCTCCGCATCGGGGTCGGCATCTTCCGGAGCCTCGGCAAAGGTCGTGGGCCGCATGTCCTCGGGCAGATCCTCGAGCGAGAGGATCTCGCCGGCGATGATTTTCCGCAGAACGGTGTCGGCCGTCCCAAGAAAGCGTGTCAGATCTTCGAGTTCGGCCTTGCCCTCCTTCGCGGCCGGAGCGAGCTCGGCCATGCGATCGAAATCGTCGTTTTCCGTCGCCTGGGCGATGTCGCGCCGCAGTTCAGAAACCTTGGCGTCGAGTTCCTTGGCTGTCACGCGACAGGCAATCAGGTCGTCGAGCATGCCTTCCGCGCTCAGGCGACAGAGCAGGTCTCGCGCCTGGTCCGGCAAGGCCTCGAAATCAATCTCGAGGCCAAGCTTACCGCATTCCTGGACGAGCGCCTCTTGCAGCGCTGCGGCAATCCGGGTGGCATGATCCGCGGCCCGGTTGGCCAGCGTGGCGATGATCTCGAAATCCTCGCGCGGACTGCCCGGATGCAGCGTGGCGCTGAATGCCTCGAGGGCGCGGATGGCATGGCGCTGGATACGCACCGAGGACATCTCGCTCTGCTGTTCGAAGACATCGAGAAGGCATGTTGCATAGATTCGGGCGTCGTCGATCTCGACGACATTGTCGAAGAGTGTCTCGAACGCGGAGACCTGGTCGTGGTTACGCAGGATGTCGCGGGCCTCCCGGTAGAGCTGGTCGAAGCCGATATCTTCGGTGCGCCGCCAGTATGCATGCGCCACATATTCACAGAACAGGGCCACCGCGACATCTGCCGGCACCGGCGGGGACAGGACCTCGGCGACACGGTCGTGCAGGGTCGGCTGATGGGCGATGCCGAGTTTCATAAGGGGCATCTTCTGGAAGCTTCGCGTGATCTTGCGACGCTCGGCCTTCGAGCGGCTCCGGCCGGTGCCGCGACGGGCCGAGACGCTCGATTCCAGGACGGGCAGAATCCAGGGATGCTCCTCGGCGCGGTCGAGGATCGCGTCGTAGACCGCGACGGCATCTTTCGGATCCACCTCGATTTCCATCAGATCGACGATATTGCGCAGATCCCGCGCGGTGAAATGCCCGGCTTGCGCGAAATAGGACGCAGCATCGGGGCAGATCTCGCGCAGAGGAAAGGCACCCCAGTCGGAGGGCGGCTCCCAGTCCTCGCCATTATGCCACCCGGCCATGACCAGGCAGGCTTCCGGCAGTTCGGGCACGTCGCCGCTGGTGCCCGTGGCCCGGGGCTTGTGCAGGGAGAAGTTCGGCTTGGTCTCGTCTTTCATGGATATCTTCTTCTCCGTCATGTGCCGGTGCAGGACAGGGGGGTGACCCCGGCGTCTCGCAGAATGGTTTCGATCCAGGCCCGGGCTGGCGCGCGGTCGAACTCGGGCCAGAGGCGCTGGTTGGAATAGTCGTTGACACAGCGCGTGCAGCTGGTGATGCAATGCGGGTTGCGGCAATCGAGGATCCGGTGCGCCGCGAAGAGCAGGTCGCGGGCGCGGAAGCCGTCCTCCCGGGTGAGCCGGGTGGCATAGCCCGCCCCGCCCGAGACCGCATCATAGAGAACGATAACGAGAAATCCATCAAGCCGCTGAAGCAGCGCGCGCAGGTCGCGTGGATTGGTCTCGAGAAGCTCCGCCGCGCCAAGCCGCAGGGCCTCCTGCAGGGTCCGCCCGAGCGTGGTATGCCCGGATAGGTCCTCGCCGTCGGGGCTGCGCGGAATGGCATCAAAAAGAAGCGCCCGGACATTGGTCTCGAAGACATGTGCGAGATCGATCGGATAGAGGGTCTGTGTCGGATCGGCGCGGCAGTCGAGCCCGGTCCGGGGATTGGTATGCGCGGCGATCTGCTGGGGGGCCTGCCAGGCGCGGTCGGGCCCGGTTCCCTGGACCGGCACGGCATGCTCGCAAGCTCGGCACCATGCGAAGCCGCCGCGGTGGCGGCCGCGATTGACGGTGATGATGCGCCCGAGCTCCGCATCGGGCCGGTTCGATCCCGGGGCGTGGAATGTCAGCAGACCGGGAATGTCGGTCTCGGTGTAGCGCGACCGTGGGGCCTCGGTCAGCAAAAGCGCCTCGTCGGCTACGACCGGACGGACCCGGCTGGCACCCGGGTCGCGGCCCTCGCTGTCGGCCACCGAGGTCAGGAAGCCATGTGGCCGGATGAACTCCCGCGTGCGGGCGATGGCGGAGAAGGCCGCGCCGCATTGGTGGCAATGGGGGTCGGGATCGACGCCGGAGGAGGTGATCTGGGGCGACTTGCAGGCCTCGCAGACGCGGTAGCGCGCCCGGTCGACAAAGGCGTCGTTGCCGGTGAAGCGGGAGCGCTTGGAGATCCCGACGCTGGTCCAGACCCGGCCGCCGGCGACCACCTCGGAGCCCGGCGCGTATTCGGAGATGCCGATCGCGCCGTCCCGATCCAACTCGAGAAGCGCGCTGTCGGCGGTTTGCCCGGCGCTGTTCAGCACCTCGAGGGAGACCGAGTGGACCGGGAAGGAATAGGTCGGGATCACCGCCCGCCGCGAGAGCTGATCGACCAGGAACTGGTTGAGATAGAGCCGCTGCTGAGTGCGCAGCGCGCTCGCCGGTCGGTCGATCCGCTGCAGCGCCTTGGCATCGGTCTTGTCGACCCCCTGGCGCTCTTCCTCGAGCGCGTCGATCGCGGCCTGCATCACGCCCCAGCGGCCCCAGGCGGCATCGGCGAACTGCATCACGCGGTCGTGGAAGGCCGCACGCAGGCCTGCGGTGTCGAGCGCGATCCCGGCATGGGCCGGCGGCAGGCGCTGCCCAAGATCGGCCGCCGCGGTGACGGCGTCCGAGGCCCCCGAGAGCCAGTAGTCGAGATCGGCATGGAAGTCGTCGCGCGCCGCATCGGTCAGAACCTCGCCGAGGACATCGCGCAGGCGCGGCGCGCCCGACCGGTCATAGCTGGCGAGGCGGTGTTCGAGGAAGCGCGCGAGCAGCATGGAGACCTGGTGGCGCTGGAAGAAGCCGGCATTGTCAAGCGACAGATAGGGGATGATCGGCTTGGCGGCGAGATACTCTCCGAAGGCCTCGAAGGTGGCGCGGTCATAGCGCCCCGAGCGCGCGGTGGTGAGAACGATCGGGGCGACCTGCGCGCGCCGTCCGGCCCGACCCGCGCGCTGCTGGTAATTGGCGATCGACGGCGGCACATTCTTGCAATGCACGGCCTCGAGGTCCCCCAGGTCGACGCCCATTTCCATCGTCGTCGTGCAGGACAAGAGGTTGACCTCTCCGGCCTTGAAATCCTCTTCGATCCGGGCGCGCACCTGTCCCGCAATGGCCGCAGTGTGTTCGCGGGCGATCCCCATCAGCGGGCGCTCGCGGTAGCGTGCGACGTAATGGTTGCGGGAGCTGAGCGTTTCGCGCTCGGATTTCGGAATCTCCTCCAGGTGGCCATCGCAGCCGACAGCCTGGCAAACCCCCGCCGTGTCGAACTGGGTGCGTCCGCCGCAGATTGTGCATTGGTAAAGCGCCACCTCGGTGCCGGGGACGATGAAGAAATCCGCATCAAGCTTGAGGCCGCGCCCGACCCCGTGGGTGGCGGTCATCGAGCGTGGAGCTTCAATGGCGCGCCAGAACCCCACCAGCGCGTCCCGGATCTCCATGTCGGTGATCTCGGTGTCGCAGGCGGCGGCCATCTTGCGCAGGAGTTGGAAGAAGCGGCTGCGGCCTTCGTATCCGGTGGCGGGAATGAGCGCGAGGGCGAGCGTTGCGCGGGCATTCTTCTCCCGGGTGATGCAGCGGCCGCGATGGGCGGCGATCCGGGTCCAGATCGACTCGTCGGTTAGATCGATCATGCCGGATTCGGTGTCGGAGATCGCCCTGTGTTCCCGTGCGATCTTCAGAAGGTAGCGCACGAAGGCCTCGGCATGGGGCTTCAACGCGTCCGGTAAGGCGTTTTCCACCGCGCGGACAGGGCGCGCGATATGGGCGTAGTCAATCCCGATCAGGCCAAATCCTTCCAGGCTGAGCCGCCCGCGGCCGAAGACGGTCAGCTCCGCGGCGATCAGCGCCTTGAGACGCTGGTACTGGTTGGTGCCGGTCTCGAGGGCGGGCACGACGCCGGGCCGATAAAGCCGCAGCCCGTCACGCCTCAGCTCGCGCTCGACGGCGCCCACGAGGTTGTCGATATCGGTGCGCCCGCCGGTCTCGATGACCCGCAGCATCGCGGCCCGGATGGCCTGGTCGCGCGAGGTGCGTTCGAAGAACGGAGCGAAGAAGGCCGCATCCTGGCGGTTGTCGGAAAAGACCAGCAGATTGCGTCCGCCCATCGGCGGGTTCTCGCCGCTGTCTTTCTTCGGCATGGCCTCGAGCAGCGCCTGGGCGGCCACCGCGGCGATGGCCTCGTCGCCGGGGCGCATCGTCGTAATCGGCTCGAGATGGCGGTTCGAGCGGTGGTTGCAGGCCACGCAGCGCGGCAGGTAGCGCGTGCCGTCATCGGGATCCTCGGTCAGCGTGACCGCCTCGAGCCTCACCGCGCCGGGGGTGTCGTCGTCCATCACCGCCCCGTTGGCGGGATCGACATGGATGACCATCGTGTCGGGGTGGTCCTCCTCCTCGCCATCCTCCTCGTGGGCGGCCCCGCCGGGCACGAGGCGCAGAAGGTGGCGCGGCCCGGTTCCGGGCTGGGCGGAGTAGCCCAGGGGGCTCTCGAAAGCTTCGAGATAGGGCTCGCCGCAATTGCGGCAGACGAGAAGCTCGAAGGCGGGGTGCTCTTCCTCGTCCCGATCGGCCCCGATCACGACCTCGGAGACCTGGTCCGGGGCCCCTGCATCGAGCGCGAGCCCGATCCGGTCGGGCGCGCGGGAGATCAGGTGATAGCGCGCGGGCAGGAGCGGGAAGACGGCGGCGTCCCTGCTGACCGCCAGCACGCCGATCGAGATGAGCCCGGTCAGGGCCGGGATGTCATCCGAGCCGGCATCGGGGAAGACCGCGCGGGCGAGCACGGGCAGGGGGACGGATCCCTCTTCAAGCCTGTGCGCGAGTGTGCAGATCTCGGTGAGGGTGCCGAGCTTTGCGATCATGGCATCGCCCAGGCTCTCACCCTCGGGGACCGCAAGCTCGGGCAGCGACAGAAGGTCGGCCTCGAAGTTCCAGTCCGCGGGATCCATCGGGTGTCCGGATTTCGCGGCCTCGCGCGCCGCGGCCGCGAGCGCGCCCGCCTCGGCCCATTGCCGCGGCGAGAGGCCGCTGGGGGCAGGGCTCTTCGACAATGCGGGATGGGTCTTGCGCGCCGAGGTGATGATCGCACGCTCGCCGGCGAAGGGCTCGCCGAACAGGCGTTCCGCGAAGTCTGCAAGCTCGCCCTTGCGTGCCGGGTCGAGCGAGGCCGAAGTGCCGATGCAGCGGACCTGCCCGTCGGGCAGGCCGAGATGGGCCTTCAACCGCCGCAACAGGAAAGAGACCTCGATTGCCTGGGCGCCGGCATAGGTGTGGATCTCGTCGAGCACGATGGCGCGCAACCGGGCCGCCTGCAGGAGCGGGCGGTTGGTGGGCAGAAGCAGGATATGCTCCAGCATCGCGTAGTTGGTGATCAGGATATGCGGCGGCCGGGCGCGCATCTCCGCACGCGACAAGAGCCAGTTGTCTGACACTTCGGCATCCTCGCCGAAGGCTTCGAGAAAGCTCGGTGTTTCCCTGAGCCGTGTGATTTCCTCGGCGCGGGTGGCGCTGGCTTTGACCTGGCCGGTATAGCGGCCAAGCGTGATGCCGGGATTGCCGAGATCGCGGAAGAGAAGCGCGGCGATCCGGTTCAGCTGGTCGTTGGCAAGCGCGTTGAGCGGGTAGACGAGGATCGCGCGCACGCCGGGCGTGGCGAGATCGCCATCTTTCAGGATGTCGTCGATGAGCGGGTAGAGAAAGGACTCGGTCTTGCCCGAGCCGGTGCCGGTGGCGACGAGGTAGTTCTCGTCACGCAGGAGCGCTGCTTCCTGGTGCGCATGCAGCGGTCGTGACCAGATGCCGGGCGCGGTCTCGGCAAAGGCGGACCACGCCGGTGCGAGCAGCCCGTCGGCCATCAAGGTCTCGAGGCTGCGGCCCTTCTCGAAATCCGGCAGCGTTTCGACATAGGGGCCCTTAACGAAGGTCATCCGGGCGATCTGCGCGCGTAGTTCTGCGGCGAGATGGGGTGCGCGGATGTCGTTGACCGGCGAGGAGGTTGAGACGAAGCGCGCGAGCGTGTCGTTGAGCTGGCCGCGGAACGCGTTGGGGTCGAGATCGGTCATGTCTGTCTTTCAAGCTGGGTCGCGGCATGGCCCCAGAGGGGGCGGAAATAGGCAAAGACCTCGATGCCCGCGCGCAGCATCAGCGTCAGCGCCGGGCCGATGTCCTCGATCTCGAGCCCGGTGCGGTGCGAAATCCCGGCGACATGTTCCGCGAGGTCGTTCAAGGCGGCGGCCCGGGCGAAGCGCTCAATGGCGACCACGATCCGGGCGGGAACCGGGTCGCCCCCGCCGCCGCTGTCGAAGGCGCGGATCTTGTCGAGATCGCCCGCATAGGGCTCGATGATGAGCCGCACGGTGCGGGCCAGCGGTTCGTCCCCGGTCAGCTCGCGCAGGTCTGTCTCGGTGAGCTTGAAGCGCAGCGAACGGAACGCATTCGAGAGCTTCCATCCGGCGAGCGCCTCGGGCAAGCCTGCATCGCTGTCCACGCGGTCGATCCAGTCCTGCAGCGGGCGGTCCCCGCGGGGATCGGGCAGGTCCGGCACCGCGGGCATGTGCGCCATCGTGCCAAGGCCGTCGAGTCCGGTGGCCGGGTCGAGACCGGAAAGCGCGACGGGGGTGGATTCGAAGATCCAGGGGGCGACGCCCACGAGGTCGTGGCGCGGCGTGGCGTTCTCTCCGCCGGGGATCGCCAGGAGCGGGAATTTGATGGCGCCGACCATGCGCGAGGCCCCGACGCTGTTGATGCAGGCGCGGTAAGCTGGGGAAAGCGCACGGCGCATCTGATCTCCCAGCGCGGCCGGGCTGCGCGCGGCCAGATAGGTGGCGAGGCGCTTGAGGCTGGCGCTGTCCGCGGTGGCGAGATGCCCGGGCAGCCCGATCGCCACGGTCACGTCGTCGGCATCGGCGACAGGCTCGAAATCCGGGCTGCCGGCGACGCGCCCGAGGAGCGTGAGGCGGCCCGGCGGGAGGCGGTCAACATGCGCGATGCGGATCGACAGGGCGCCTGTATCAAGATTGTGCTGGACAGTGACGCCGGGAGGCGGGGGCATGGGGACCGGACGGCGCCCGAGCGATGTGTCGCCCTGGTCGACAGTGCCATCGGCACGCTCGATCCGGAAACGCAGCGCGTCGACCGGTACCCCCGGCGTGATATCGAGCCGGATTTCGCTGTCGGTCTCGGCAAAAGCGATCTGACGCGGGTCGTCGAGATGATGGATACGGGCGAGGACGTCGATCCGGCCGTCCGCGCGCCGCAGGGCGATGCGGTCGTCCCCGGTCGGGGCCTCGATCTGGCTTGCGCCGATCTCCCACTTGGTGCGGGCAACGAAAGGGCGCGGGGTTGTCTTGCCGAGCACCAGGAGGTCGGCGGTGGCGTCCCGGGAGGCCAGAATAAGCGTGTCGTAACGCGCCTGGTGGCCCAGGACGAGGGTTCGGCCGCGGGGCACGCGGTCGCGGCCTCTGTCCTCCTGGCGATGGTGCCAGAGCACTTCCCGCTGCAGCACGAGAGCGAACTCCCGCACCTCCTCGCCGTCGGTGATCCCGAGGATGGGTGCCTCGACATCGGCCTGTTCGTCGACCTCGAGGCCGTTCATCGTCTCCCTGAGCCCGGCGCTGCGGGCGGCGTTCCAGTTCCCGGGCTTCGGCATCGTCGCGGGATCGCCATCAAGCCGGCTCATCCCGGGCCAGATCCAGGCCGCGGTCGCGAGCTCGGCCCGCGCCTCGTCGTCCCCGGCGGCCCCGGGGGCCAGGACCTCGAAGCGCACCCGGACCGGGTCGCCCTGCTGGTCGAGGCCCAGATCGGAAAAGGCAATGCGCGCCTGCCCATCGGCATCGACGGTGATTTCCCGGAAGGCCCGCGTGTCGCCGTGGCGGGCGCGAAGGATGCGGGTGCGCCCGCCGATCTCGGGGTCGAGCTGGATGATCAATGCGCCGTCGCACGACAGAAGTCGGCGGGAAGCGTCATGGGCCAGCGCAGTGCTTTCGATCCAGATGGTGGTCTCGGCAGGGCGGGTGAAGGAAAGCACCTGCCCGTCGTCAAAGGTGACGCGATCGCCGGTGCCGATCCACGCGACCCGGAAGCGGGGATCCTCTGCTGGCAGGCCTTCGCCGAAGCCGACGGTGGTGAAGACGCGTTGGGATAGGATGACGAGGTTTTGTGCCGCCACGCCGAGCAGGTCATTGGTCGCCGGTCTGCGTGCGAGAAGGGTGCCGCTATCGGCGTCGAAAACCAAAACTTCGTCGGGGTCCGGTGCCAGGTCGAAATCATGTGACCGGCCGTCGCAGTTCCATACCAGGCGCTGGGGCCATGGACTGGGGATGCGCAGCGTTCCGCCGGACTTGAGAGGCGTTGGGACCGCCCCAAGCTTGATCGATTGGCTCAGGCGGGAGCTTTCGGCCTCGATGGCGAGGGTTGTGCCGGACCAGAAGGTAACGGGCGGTCCGACCAAGTCCGAACGATGGCGTCCGTAGCGTGCCAGGGCGCGGTCATAGGCTTCGAAGAGGTGTGTCTCTCTCGGGCTTTGCGCAGTGACCCCACGGCGCCATTGATCGAAACGCCGTGCGCAATGCGCAGACTGATCAAACCTGATCGTGGCCCGCAGGCGCGTCAGTCCGGATGGAGCGCCCCATTCGACCGCATGGCGCTGCCAGTCTCGAGCGGCGGATGTGTCTTCCGTGGCCGGCGGCCCGTAAGAGAGTGCCATCCAGGCGAAGGCCTGGGCCAGGTGGGTATGCTGCCCCTGGGCAGGGCCCAGTGGGATGAAGAACAAATCGGGTTTATTGATGAGCGGAATGGGCAGACCGATTTTCCGGGCGGCTCGCCGGAAACTTCCCTTCAGGGCGTTGCGGCTTTGCGTATCGGAGAAATCGTCGTGCAGGAACTCCGCGATGTGGTGATAGACCTCCATATCCGCGACCGCGTAGTTTTCCGCAAGCGGCGCGAGAATGCCCCAGATGGCCATTGTCGGGCATCGCTCCAGCATCGAAGTGATGGAGAAATGTCTGAGCGCCTTAAGGGCTTTCTCCTGCAGATCTGCGGGAACGTTCATGTCCGCAGGAAACGGGGTCGATCCTGCGCCAGTGCGAAGGCGGGTAAACTCGGCTTCGAGATCGTCCGGAGTGAAAAGGAATGCGTGTGTCAAGGCGTGAAAGGTGCCTCTTTAAAATAATGTGCATGGTTTTCAAAGACCGCGTGTTTCTTTTTAATTCATCTTGGTAACTACTTGGAGGGCATTCGGCGACAGCAAATTGCAAGGTGCAGCAAACCAGCTTTGCTCGGAACAGGTCAAGGTGGTGTTTCGAAGAATTTTTTTTTATTTTTCTTGCAAGCCAGCATGGCGTCGAAGATGGCCTGCGTCAGGCCATTGCCGGGCACAATCGCCAAGCGATCATCAACAAGCACTACACCGGGAACCGGACGGTCGAGATGAACGAGGCCGTAGACCAAGCAGAATTCGGCCTGGAGATCGCCGCACAGCCCGCGACACGGCTTCCCGATCATTCGCGACTGCTGGTTGGGTGTTACTGTGCAGGACGTGTAAAGTTATCCGCCTCAGTCGGGCGGGTCGTGAAAGTCGCTTGAACGCCTCCACCGTGGATTGCGCAAAGCTATTCGAAGATACAGAAGGTATTGCAGGGGCTGTCAGATTTAGCCGCCTTTGCAGATTTTCTCTACACAACCTCAGGCTTCTGCCCTGCCAAGTCCATATTTGGCGACCTTTAAAAGCTGTCAATTTGGCCCGCGATGCGTTTGCCGAAAATTTCGCGCTAATTGCGCTATATTCTCTCTTAATTAGCAAATTTAGCAGGCAGCCTTCCGCCGCATCTTGCCTAATTCTCATTAGATTTCCAAGAAACGCCTCACTCGCGTTTTGGTGGCCCACTTTCGGGGCGTAGGTCCTTCTCGGAGTGAAGAGGAGGCGCACATGCCAAATAAAGAAAACGTAGAACGATACCTTACCACGCAAGAGGTCGCGAAACGGCTTCGACGCCATCCCCGGACGATCCGGGACTGGATCGTATCCGGATGTCCGACCTCGCGCGGAACCGTATTTCTCGACGCAACGAAGCCTGGAAAAAGCTGGTTGGTGCACCCGGACTGGCTCGCGCTCTTCGAGCATCGAATCCGCCCCATGAGGAAGGCGGATCTCGATCTCGAGTGAGCGCAGAACCAAGCACGGGAGCAACTACATGACCTTACAACAAGAAATCCGGGATTACCTCGCGAGATCCGATATCAAGATGCGGGCACTTGCTCTGCAGGCGGGTCTTAATCCAAGGGCTGTGCAGGATATTCTCGACCTCCCTGGGATTCGGCCGGATCGGCGAACGCTGGACGCCCTTGGTGAGGTCATGGGGGTCCACCTTCCGACACCGGTAAAGCAAATGACCTATGCGAGGCTGATCGCCGATCTGTCGCGTATGACGGAAGATGGGAAGGCGGATCGTAGAAATCGCGTGCTGGCCTCTCGTGTGAGAAAATTCCTGGAAACCGCGGGCTGGGTTGCCGAAACCGAAATCGTCGATCGCCGACGTGCGGTCGAGAAGCTGGCCACCTGGTCAGCGGCAACCCTCGGTGTCTCGCAAGGCAGCTTCAACACCTACAAGTCCGACATTCTGACCGCCATTTCGTGTCATGGCGGGCGGAACAGGCCCACTGGCATTCGTGATGTGTCGGGCCTCTACCGCGAAATCCATGACTTGATTACCAAGTCGGTTTTCCCAGACGATCTCAAGCTGATTTCCGGAGCGTTCCTGACTTACCTGGACCAGCAGGCGATCCAGCCTGCCGACATCACCACAGACGTTCTCAAGGAGTATTATCTGTATCGGCTGGCAGTCAGTCCGAAATGCGAAGCGAAATGCAAGAAACATGTGATGCGGATTTCAGCGCTCTGTACGCGCCTTGCAAGCGATCCCGCTTTTGCTTCATTCGGCTTCGAGGAGGTGGCGCATCCTTTCCCGGACGGCAG
Source organism: Roseivivax lentus (assembly GCF_900156805.1). Lineage (GTDB taxonomy): Bacteria > Pseudomonadota > Alphaproteobacteria > Rhodobacterales > Rhodobacteraceae > Roseivivax > Roseivivax lentus. Next base: position 98,219 of record NZ_FTOQ01000012.1, read on the forward strand.
AAACAAACACGGTGTCGAGGCTGACCTGTTTTTCGGCGTGCTCTCTGAGTTCGATGGTTCGGTCTCCCGCTGGCTGAAGGGAGAGACGTCGCGCGATGGCCTTTCCCAGGAGGATTTTCTTACGCAACTCGACGCTGCGGAGGTCATGACCCCCGCCAATCCCAAGAAAGCCCTTCTCAAGAAGAGTACCGGTGGACGCAGGCGCTCTGAAGAAGAACGGCAATCCGCCGGCTTCCTGCTGCCAAATGAGACCTGGAGCGAAAAAACCATAAAGAACCGGCGCTACCAACTGATTGCTGGTGCGAAGGCGCTCTATGCGGCGCGTGGCTACCTGATTGAGGACCTGACCGAATATACCGATCCGGACGTCGTGGAGAATGTCCTCGACGCCCTCAGCTCCGGGAATTCCGACGACGAGTTTCCCAGCGGCTATGTCGAGACGGTCGGCAAGACACTGAAGAAGCTGGCTCGGGACTATGTCGGGCGCTCTGCCGACGACGTGAACGCCATCGCGGACCATATCAAGGAACATGCAATCGGCGAAGCCGGCATTTCGCGGCGCAACAAAGCTCGCCTGCGCCAGATCATTGGCGACAGGCAGCAATGCCTGATCGACCTGAGCGACATATTGATAGGAGAAGTGAACAGCACTCTCGCCGCAAAAGCGAGAAAGCGTCCTGGGGTCACCAGAGCAGACGCGCTTGGAGCGGAGGAGGTGCGCGACATCATGTGTGCCGTTGCGAGCGATATCCTGCTTGCCAGAGCGCCGCGACGGGCCAACGTGACCGGCATTCGTCTTTCCTGGATTTCCTGGATGGGCAGCACAGCGCGGATCGTCGTTCCGAATATCGAAGTGAAGGGACGCGACAGCGATGATCCGGACTTGCATATCCCGCTCGATGAATATGGGTCCGGTCGGCTGAAGGTGTTTCTCGACAAGGCACGCCCGAAGGCGCTCCGACTGGGCGACGAGGACAATCCTTACCTGTTTCCAGCCCAGGGCGACAGAAGCACCAAGCAACAGCCCTATTCCGGGCTTCTGGAACGCCTGTCGAGGCACACAAAGCGTCTCGTAGGCCTGAAGATGAATCCGCACCTCTATCGGCACTTCCTCGGGTGGCTCTGGCTCAAGGAGGATCCTGATCGATTGCCCGATGTGCAGCGTCTGCTCGGCCACAAACGGCTTGAGACGACGCTCGCCCACTACGCGGAGATTGACGAAGACCTCGCGCTCGACCGCTGGAGCAAATACCTGGCTGATCGGAAATCCCGGGAGCGCAAGAGCGGCAAAAAGACAAGGAAAACAGAATGAAAGCGACACAAATAGCGTATCGGGATGCACGTCCGTCGCACGGACATCACGGCCACAATATCGGGAAGCATGCCTTCTGGATCGCCAACAGTACGACGCTGGCCAAAAAGCAAGGTGAGCCATGGGCTGCAAGAGAAAGTCACCTCGCGCACAGAGTTTGCGGGAGGACCTTATGATGGGCAGTCGCGACACTCCTGGAACGAAACCCGGTCCGAGCTCTCCGGAGGAATTCCGCGAGGCGTTTCGGAAGGATCGACCTGGTGTCGATCCCACGCCCGTCTTCCACGCAGTACGGCTCTTTTCTGAATGGCGGGGGGACGTAGATTGGCCTTTGCTCGTGCCCGACCACATGGAAATCGCCGAATATCTGCAGGATCTTTCCGTGCGCCTCGGAAAACAATACGCCGACACCGAACTCGCACATCTTCAGGTCGGTGCCCCAGTCCTTTGGAGTATTCCGATTTCCGGCATGATCGGAAAGATACTGCGGCAGGGGCGGTGTGAGCCGAAACTGGCGGCGAAGTCGACCGACGAGCGATGCCGCTCGGCGATCGCATGTCTTCCTGAGGCATGGCAGCCGAAACTCGTCGCGAAACTCAGCAGCGAACCAGGACGGCGGTCGGAGAAATGGAGCGCCGCCCACACACAATCTGTGGCCTACGCTCTGAGCCGCTGGCATCGTGCGTCGATCGAATCCGGTCGCGATGTGAGGCCCTGCGGAGCGACATTCCACGCCTATGCGAGCGATCTTAAGGATGACGGCGTCAGCGATCGCAGCATTGCCGACTATCTGTCGCGAATCGTATCAGGCTTCCGGGTCTCGGTTGAACCCGATTTCCGCAGCGCGGGATGCGAGTATGTCATCGCGCGGCACCAAGAACTCGGAAAGCTTGCAGGACGACACACGAAGAGCGGTGACCAGATCGTGGGAGCGTCGAGGCTCTTTGATCTGGGCGTGGACCTCATGGACGCCGCACGTCAGCAGGGCCCCCGGGGGCTTCACATCGCGCGCGATTTCCGAAACGGATTGCTCGTTTCCGTCGCCGCGGCGTTGCCGCAGCGCGCTCGGGCCCTCTCGCACCTGTCGCTTGGGACGACTGTGGTGCTTCTCGAGAAACCGTATGTTCATATCCTGCTTCCTGGACGCGTTCTGAAAATGCGAGAAACGAAGAAGCAGTCGGGCAGCTTTGACAAGGTCCTGTGCAACCCGGTGCTCTGGGCTGCCCTTGACGATTATCAGCGGGACTTCCGCCCGCTTTTCGACGATGGCCAGTCACTCTTCCCGAGCATTCTTTCCGTCGGTGCCACCATCACGTCGTCGCAGCTGGGTCGTCTTATCGGGAACCTGACCCATGAGTATCTCGGTGTGCGGATCAGCATCCATCGCGTCCGCGACAACGTGGCAACCGAAGCTTCGGAAAAGTTGCAGAGTGGGGGGTACCTCGCCCCCGCGCTCATCGGCAACAAAAGCGCTGCGACGACGAGGGACAGTTATGACCACGCGCAGGGCATGCGGGCAGCCCAGGAGTTCGGTGAACTTCTTTCCGGGAGAAGGACATCTCCGACAACCTTGCTGTTGTAGCGGCTGCGCTCGCCGCATCGATTGGCGCAGCGTATAAAGGAGAGCTTGCCCGCCACCGCTCTCCGCCGCAAGATGCTGAAAAAACGCAAATATTTCTGTGGTATTGACAACGGGCTGCTCTCATCCGCACGGGGTGGAATGTCTCCATTCTCAACTTTTTCCCCTGACTGCCGCAACTTGCCAAAACCTCCGCACCATCGTTGCGATATTCACAACATCGAGGCCACGTGACCGTTCCGCCAACCATGGTATTGAGATGTTCATTTTACAGGAAAGCAACGTCTACCGCCTAACCCGCAAGGATTTGCCGGTCGTTCGCTGCACCATCAGCGTTCTGGATGGGCGGGGAGCCGTCATTCGCTGCGACGTGTACGGATGTCTGCTTTTGAGAAAAGTGCTCAGCATGGGTGTCTTCTCGGTCGTGCAAATTCCTTGTCGGACGTGAGGAGAAGGGGGCGATGATGTCGCCTGCAGCGCAGACAATCGACATTTCGAAAAACGGCTACCTTGGCTTCTTCATTGCGGCACGCCAGAATTAAAAGCGTAGCGCACCTGATGGCGGTATTCGTTTTCAGGCAGGAGTACCGCTTTGGGAAATTCCGACCTGTTGGGCGCGTCTGGCCAAGCCTGGGTTTCCAGTGCGACCCCGGCAAATGGCTTGTATGTCCTGCCGTCCAAGCCGACGAGACCCGCCTCTGGAACATAGGCGGAATCATATACTTGGAGGCCGGTCTCCGTCGTGTCGACGGACATCGAAAGACCGCTTTCCGCGCTGTGTAGCCACGCAACCGGCCGTAGGGGCTTTCGCGTATCAGACAGGCAGAAATTGTGGTCCAAGCCCCGCCTTCCGATTTCCGATCGAGCGCGGAAATCGAATTTTGTACCCCCCACCGATCGGATTTCACCGGTCGGAATCAGGTCTGCGTCGACAGGTAGGTTTCCGCATCAATTCGCAATTCGTGGCGGGTAATGTCGGGGCCGCCATCGAGGTTGAAATATCCATGATGCGCAAAGGAACATGGCGTTGCGGCGGTTGTCGTGGCGCGGATATCGAAACTGAGGCTGCAATCTTTGGTAAGGGTTATTTCGGCGTGAACCGTCAGATGGCCGGGGAACCCCATCTCGCCATCGGCAAGCTCAAGACTCATCATAACGCTGTTTTCATTGAGTTTCTCGATGCTCCAGATCCTCTCGCCAGCGCCGACCTCGCCGCCGTGCAGGGCGTGTCGACCCAGCCAATTGCGCGCCACGTTGTATTCGTGTCCATCGAGTAGGAACCGACCATGCCCGATCCTGTTAGCGAAGCGTCCAACAATCGCGCCGAAGTATTTCATCGGGTCGAAATATGGCTCGATCGAAGGGGCGCCGAGTACGAGCGAGTGCGCAAACCCCTCCAAGCGGAGATCCTGGATTGTCGCACCATAGGTAAGCACCTTGGCCTGCAGCCCGCCGCCTCTGAGCGTCACCCGATGTATGGCTTGATTGTCGGGCGTTTGTCCGAAGGTTTCGAGATCTTGCGACACGATCGTCTCCTTGTTGCGTGGTGGTAATTGTCTTTGCCGCCCGCGCGGTTCAGCGCGCTCTTGGGCGGTGCGCGCTGGCCCCGCGTCCCGTGTTGCCTTGTGCGGCGCGTGCCGGGGACCAGCTTTCATCGAGTCTCAGTTCGGGTCCTTCACAGTAGGTGCCACCTAAGGATCCGGTGCGTTTCGACATGGAACGGCTATGTCTCAGTGCCCGGTGGTTGCCCTCTGAGATGCGATTGCCGGATCTTGATCGGCCCTTCGAGCCGCACTGCTTCGAAGCTTGATGCGCCAGCCTCCAATAGCTTACGCGCGCACCACTGGCCCATTTCGCGATGCGGCAGCAGCACCGTGCTCAGACGTGGTGACAGATGCTGCGCCACCTCCTGGTCGTCATATCCCATCACCCCAATGGTCTCGCCGATGCGATGCCCGCGCTCCTTGAGCGCTTCGTAGCAGCCGATGGCCATAAGATCGTTGGCACAGAAGATGGCATCCGGGGGTCGTGCAGCTTCCAACAGAGCGACCGTCGCGGCATGTCCCCCGCTTGGCAGGAAGTTACCCTCGACGATCAGGGTCGGGTCTACCTTGATACCTGCGACGCGCAGCGCGCGCTTGTAGCCCTCTTGCCTCTGGATCGATGCATCCATCCAAGGCTCGCCAGTGATGAAGGCGATGCGGCGATGGCCGACTTCGATAAGGGTCCGGGTGGCCAGTTCTGCGCCTCTCCGCTCGGCCGGAACGATCGAGGACACACGCCCGGTGGAATCGATGCAGTTCAACAAGACTGCCTTGTGCCGCGCCAGCGCATCAGGCGGTGCAATCTCACGCGTTAGGATTGAGGCGTAGGCGACGCCATGCACCCGGTCAGCGGCCCATTTATTGAGAACCGCCGTCTCGTGCGCGCGATCGCCGCCGGTCATCACCACCTCGACGATGACGCCCTGTTTCCAAGCCTCTTCCTGCAAACCCTCGATTGAGATGGAGGCGAAGGGGCTGGTGGCGATCTCGTCGAACATGAGGCCGATAACTCGGTGGCTCGTGCTGCTGGTGGGCCGACCGGCAGCGCGCGAGCGATAGCCAAGTGCCTCGACTGCTTCAAGCACGCGAGCGCGGGTGTCCGCGCTGATGCGCATGTTCTCGGTTCCGCTGAGCACGAAGGATACGGTTGATTGTGAGACACCGGCCTCGCGTGCAACGTCCTTCATCGTGACCCGGGCGGTCTTTTCGTTGTTCGACGTCATTACCTTCGCCCCTCATTCGCAGTCCGGTCCGGGTCCTTGGAGCTTTCCATAAAACGCTAATGGACAAAACTAATAATTATTGCTAATAAAGATTATCAGGCGGAGTCGCCGGGTGGAGGAGCCCGCATCGAGGCTTGACGGGAGGATAAAATGCCAAAAGCCAAGTCTCCGCTTCGGCGGTTGAACGAGACGCAGTCGGCTTACCTGTTGCTGCTGCCGTTTTTGCTGACCTATGGGCTGTTTCTGATCTACCCGTTTTTCCGCGGAGTCTGGATCAGTCTGCATGATTGGAACCTCCTGCAGGTCGCCTTCAATCCTGATGCCAAGAAATTCGTGGGCTTCGAGAACTATGTTCGTGTCATGTGGGGCCGGAATATCGAATGGAGCCCTTGGGCGCGGCCGGTTCTCCAGGCATTGGGTCTTCTTGGCATCGCTGCTGCCGTCACGTTGAATCGGACCCGCCGCCTGACGGGCGCGACGGGCATCGCGCTCGGTCTTGCCGGGGTCGCGCTATTTCTGATTGCGGGCGTATATGCTGGGGAGGAAGGGCGCTGGTTCGACCGTCGCTTCTGGCCGACGGTAGGAAACACCGTTCTGTTCGTGGCGCTCACCGTGCCGGGGGTGACGATCTCTGCGCTTCTGATCGCTGCCGCGCTCAACCGTGAGACGCGCGCAATGGGCCTTCTGCGCACGCTGTTCTTCTTGAGCCAAGTCCTGTCAGTCACCGTCGTTACGCTGATCTGGCAAATCATGTTCTCGCCTCGCCAGGGTCTGATAGCAAACATTACAGAGCTGTCCGGCGGCTCGCCGATCACTTGGCTGACCGACGAGCGTTTCGCCATGGCGGCGATCGTGATCGCGACGATCTGGTGGTCCCTTGGGATCGCAATGATCCTGTTCCTCGCGGGACTTCAGGACATTTCCAAGGATCTGTTCGAAGCGGGCGCGCTCGACAATTGCACTGGCATACGGGCGTTCTGGTACATCACGCTGCCGAACCTGAAACGCACCATAACGCTGGTAATCATCCTACAGATCATCCTGCATTTTCAGGTCTTCGGACAGTCGCATCTGATGACCCAAGGTGGCCCAAATGACGAAACGCAAGTGCTGGTGCGTTATATCTACCAGACCGCGTTCCGCGACAGCGAACTGGGCCGGGCCTCGGCCATGGCGGTGTTCCTGTTCGTCATCATGGGCGCTTTTTCCATCGTGCAGTTTCTCGTCGGACGGGAGGAGAAGGACTGATGCTTTCGCGCAGCTATTACTGGCTTGTTCTCACTCTTTCGATCCCGGCCTTCCTGTGGCTTGTTCCGACGATCTGGATGGTGTCGCTGTCTTTTCAGCCTAACGAGGTGCTGGCGCGAACGACTTCCTCCACCTTTCTCGGATTGGTGCCAATCCCCTTCACGGCAGAGAATTACGCCGCTCTCTTCGCGTTCGGGCAGACGCCGATGTGGTTCCTGAACTCGATCGTTGTCGCCCTGGGCATGACGCTGGGCGTGCTGGCCGTGTCAACAACGGCGGGATACGCGCTGGCGCGGCTCGACTTTCCGTTCAAGACGCCGATCGCGGTTTTGTGCCTCATTGGCCTGATGGTGCCCGAGCAGGCGGTGTTCATCCCGCTTTATACGATGTTTTCCGATTTTGGCTGGCATAACAGCTATCACGCCCTGATCCTGCCGCGCATGGCAGTGCCCATCGGGGTCTTCCTGATGCTGCAGTTTTTCAAGGCGATCCCGAAAGACATCGAGGAAGCCGCGCGGCTTGAAGGTGTCAGCTGGATCCAGATTTTTTGGCACGTCATGCTGCCGCTGGCCCGGCCCGCGATGATGACGCTGGCAATCCTGACGTTCCTTTATGCCTGGAACGATTATCTCTGGCCGCTCGTGTCGGCGCAGCAGCGCGACTACTTCACCATCACGCTCGGACTGGCATCAATCCAATCGAATTTCGCGCAATCGGAAGGGCTGGGCCGTGTCATGGCCTCGGGTGTCATCGCCTCACTTCCGGTCGTAATCCTGTTCCTGATCTTCCAGCGTTACGTGGTTCAGGCCATGACCGCGGGCGGAAGCAAAGGCTGAAGCGGGGCGGAGCCCCGGCATAATATCCAAGGGAGGAAACCAAATATGAAACACCTGCTGACAGGAACCCTGCTGGCCTGTGCCTGCGCCTCGGCGGCGACGGCCCAGGACATCACATTGGGCCGCTTTTTCGGAGCCTGCGAAGATGCGGGCAACGACACCAAGGCCAGTGTCGGTGAAGCCTGCATCATCCAGTCGATCATCAACGCAGCAGATGCCGAGATCGAGGGCGTGTCGATCGAGACGCTGCCGACCGATTGGGGCAATTACTACGACCAGATCAAGGCCGCTTATGCGGGCGGCACCCCGCCGGACGTGCACGTCATGCACCGCCACAGGGTGCCTGAATTTGCAGGGTTCGGCGCGCTCGCAGCGCTGACCGAGGACGACCTTTCTGGCGCGGGGATCGATCCGGCCGATTGGACTGATAGTGCCCGTGATGCGGTCACCTATAACGGTGAGATCTATGGCATACCGATGGATCTGCATGCCAACCTCTGGCATGTGAACATGGACTTGATGGCCGAAGCAGGTTTGGTCGAAAACGGTGAACCTGTCCTGCCGTCCTCACCCGAAGAGCTGTTGGAGCATGCGCGCCAGCTGAAAGAGGCGACGGGCCAGAATTATCTTGCGGCTGATTTCGCACAATTCCCCATCGGGGTGCGTCTTGTGCTCGCGCTCATGTGGCAACAGGGAGAGAATATCTTCTCTGAGGACGGCACCGCCACGATCGACAACGATGCCGCGCAGGCGGCGGTTGAGACAATCACCCAGCTCTTTGCTGAGGATTTGTCCAATCCGCAGCTGAACTACGCCGACAGTCAGCAATCCTTCCTCAACGGTGAGGCCGCGGTTCTGGTCAACGGCACCTGGGTCGTGGACTTCTACACCGCGGAGGCCGCGAAGGAGGAGACCGGGCTCGACAATTATTATGCCGCCGATTTCCCGACACTCTTCGGGGAAGGCGCGACTTGGGCGGACAGCCATATTTGGGTCATTCCCTCACCGGTGAAGCAGGATGCCGAGAAGTATTCGGCCGCGCTGAAGGTGCTGGCCTTCATCAACGAGCACAATGTTGATTGGGCCCGGACCGGCCACATGGCCGTGCGCAACTCCGTGCTTGAAAGCGATGAATATGCCGCTTTGCCGCACCGGACTGAATATGCAGGGACGGCCGAAATCGCGCGCGATACCCCGCCCGCGGAGAACTACGGCGCCATTCAGGACGTGTTGAACCGTGAGCTGCAGGCGATCTGGCTGACGGACAAGCCGGTCGGTGACGCCCTCGCGGATGCCAATATCGAAGTTCAGGATCTACTTGATCGCTGATGCCACAACGGCCGCCCCGCTGTTTTATGCGGGGCGGTCATTTCCTGCTGCGGAGGAGTTGAGATGTTACCTTGGTCGCGCCAGAAAGCCTGTGCCTGGCACGATGCGCAGCCGTGGATCTGCGGATGCAATTTCCTGCCATCGAGTGCAGTGAACTTCCTCGATATGTGGCACAAGGACAGCTTCGATCGCGACACCATTTCGCGGGAGCTGGGTTGGGCTGCAGGGTTGGGCTTCAACGCTGTGCGGGTCAACCTGCATTCGCTAATTTGGGAGCACGACCGTGCAGGCCTCCTCGCGCGGGTCGAATGGTTTCTCGACGCAGCCTCGGCGAAAGGAATCCGAACGGTGCTCTGCCTCTTTGATGACTGTGGCTTCGGCGGCGCCGAGCCAGTCTACGAAGCGCAGCCCGACCCCGCACATGGCGTACATAACAGCCGTGCAGTGGCCAGCCCGGGCCGCGCGACCGTGATGGATCGTGAGGCGTGGCCCATGCTCCAACGATATGTCAGCGACGTACTCATGCAGTTTCGCGCAGATGAGCGCATTCTTTTCTGGGATCTCTATAATGAACCTGGAAACCGCATGATCTTTTCGGCGGGGGGCTTTGATCGCTACGATGAAGCCCTGATGCCGCATAGCCTTGCGCTGATGATTGCGGCCTTCGACTGGGCACGCAGCGTTGGACCGACGCAACCGTTGACCGTAGGCGCTTGGATGACCCCGCAAGTAGGCAGCGACGAGGTGCCGTTCCAATCCGAGATCGACCGCCGCGCTGTGGAATTGTCGGACATCGTTACCTTCCACGCCTATTGCAATGCATCTTCCGCAGCGCGCTTCATCGACCATCTCGAAGCGCATGGACGTCCGATCTTCTGCACAGAATGGATGGCGCGCCCAGTCGACAGCCGGATCGAGGATCAGCTCCCGCTCTTTTGCAATCGGGGTGTCGGCTGTTTCCAATGGGGCTTTGTTAAGGGCCGGACGCAGACACATCTGCCCTGGCCCGAGGCGCTGGTTGTGCAGCATGGCGGCCATGCAGACCGGCGGATCTGGTTCCACGACATCCTGCATACAGACGGGGCACCCTATGACCCGACGGAGACTGCAATGATCCGCAAGCTCACCGGCGCCTCTTATCCTGCAACAATTGACTGAGAGAGGACGCAGCATGTCCCGCGTTGAACTGTCCCAAACTATCAAGCGCTACGGTGCAACTGAGGTGATCCACGGCATCGACCTGGAAGTCGATGAGGGCGAATTCTGTGTCTTTGTCGGACCCTCAGGCTGCGGCAAGTCCACGCTTCTGCGCATGATCGCAGGGCTCGAGGAAACCTCGGACGGCACCATCCGCATCGGTGTGCGTGACGTCACCCGCGTCGATGCCGCTGACCGCGGCGTCGCCATGGTGTTCCAGACCTATGCCCTCTATCCGCATATGACCGTAGAGGAAAACATGGGCTTTGGCCTGCGGATGAACGGCCACGCCAAGGACGAGATCAAGCAGAAGGTCAACGAGGCCGCCGGGATCCTCAAGCTTGAAGAGTACCTCTCGCGCAAACCCAAAGCGCTCTCGGGCGGGCAGCGTCAGCGGGTGGCCATCGGCCGCGCAATCGTGCGCGGCCCGGAGGTGTTTCTCTTCGACGAGCCGCTTTCGAACCTTGATGCGGAGCTGCGCGTCGACATGCGGGTCGAGATCGCGCGCCTGCATAAGGAGATCGGCGCGACGATGATTTATGTCACCCACGATCAGGTCGAGGCGATGACTCTGGCCGACAAGATCGTGGTGCTGCGCGCGGGTTATATCGAGCAGATTGGTGCGCCGATGGATCTGTACAACAACCCTGATAACCGCTTCGTGGCGGGCTTTATTGGCTCGCCGTCGATGAATTTTCTGCGCGGGACTGTCACGGGGGACGGCGTCAAGGTGCCGGGGCTTGGCCAGACCCTTCAGCCGCAGGTTACCTTGCCGCCTGAAGGCACAGCGGTTCAGATCGGCATTCGTCCGGAACACCTCAAGCTTACCGATGGCACCGCGCTTCGGGTCGACCTGACCGAGGCGCTCGGCGGCGTGTCCTACGCCTACCTTGTGGCGGAAACCGGCGAGCGCATGATCGTGGAGGACCGCCGGAGAGAGCGCATCGGCAAGGAGGACCGTGCGGACGTCACGTGTGATCCCGGCGACATCTTCGTGTTCGATGCGGAAACCGAACAGCGGATCCGCTGAGCCGGGCGCACTGAAACTACCTCAAGGATAGGTTCGACTATGTCTCAGAACATCCTCGTCTGCGGCGGTGCCGGGTATATCGGCTCCCACATGGTGCGGCTGTTGCGCCGCAGCGGCCATGTGGTCACGGTTTTCGACAACTTCTCGCAGGGGCATCGGGCGGCGCTTCCTGACGACGTGTCGGTCATCGAAGGTGATTTGTGCGACCCCTCGGCCCTTGTGCGCGCCTTCGCCGCTGGGCCCTTCGATGCGGTCTATCATTTTGCGGCTCTGATCTCGGTCGGCGAGTCGGTAACCGCGCCGGACCTCTACTATCGCAACAACGTGGTTGGCGCGCTCAATCTGCTCGACGCCATGCGGGGGGCGGGCTGCGACCGGATCGTATTTTCCTCGACCGCCGCGATCTTCGGCAACCCGGAAACGGATCTGATCGACGAGAGCCACCGCCGCGCACCGCTCAATCCATATGGCTGGTCGAAACTGATGATGGAGCAAATCCTCGCCGATCATGCCCATGCCTTTGGAGTCCGTTCAGTCAGCTTTCGGTATTTCAATGCCGCGGGCGCGGACCCCACGGGCGCGATTGGCGAGGCGCACGATCCGGAAACGCACCTGATCCCCAATATCCTTCTCGCAGCGATGGGAGTCCGATCTGGCCTTGAGATCTTCGGCGATGATTACGACACGAGAGATGGGACCTGCGTGCGCGACTACATTCATGTGGACGACATCGCGTCTGCACATCTGGCCGCGCTCGGCTTGATGGATGCGGAACCGGGGGCCCACGCCTTCAATCTCGGAAACGGCCGCGGCTTCACCAACCTTGACGTGATTGATGCCGCACGAGATGTGACCGGCCGGGATATCCCGGTTCGGGTCGGCCCACGACGTCCGGGGGATGCGGCCATGCTTGTCGCCGACAGCACCAAGGCACGCAATCGGCTGGACTGGACACCTGAGGTGCCTGACATCCTGGACATCATGAAAACCGCGTGGACATGGCATCAGGCCCCGGCCTATGGGCCTTTTGCTGTGGAGCACACCGCAGAAAGAAGTGCAAAATGACGGATGTCGATACCCTTTCAGAACGGCCGCACCGTCGCTTCAATCCGCTGCGGGACGAATGGGTTTTGGTGTCTCCGCATCGGGCTAAGCGTCCCTGGCAGGGCCGGTCCGAGGACACGGCGCCCGACACCACCCCGGCGCATGATCCGACATGTTATTTGTGTGCGGGCAACACCCGAGTAAACGGCGCGGTCAATCCCGACTACCGGGGTGCCTTTGTGTTCGACAATGATTTTCCGGCTCTTCTTGATGAAAGTATAGAGGTTGCCTCCGTGCCCGATCCGCTTTTCCGGGCGGGACCTGCGCGCGGGACCGCACGGGTGATCTGCTTTTCGGAGCGCCACGACCTGACCCTGCCGGAGCTGCCGGTGCCCGCGATCCGCAAGGTTGTCGATCTCTGGGCGTCTCAGCTTGAGGAGTTGGGCGCACAATATGATTGGGTCGCGATCTTCGAAAACAAGGGAGCGGTCATGGGCTGCTCAAATCCGCATCCGCATGGCCAGATCTGGGCGTCCGATTTCCTGCCCAACGAGATTGTCCGCGAAAACGATGCGCAAAAAGCTTACCTTCAGGCACACAAGTCCCCGCTGCTCGTTGACTACGCCGCCCGCGAAGGCGCCGACGGGGCACGCACGGTTGAAGAAAACGACCATTGGATCACCGTCGTCCCGTTCTGGGCGGTCTGGCCGTTCGAGACATTGGTGCTGCCAAAGCGGCATGTTCAGTGGCTGACCGACTTGACCGATGCAGAACGCGACGCGCTGGCAGAGCACCTTAAACGGCTCTGCACCCGGTATGACAACCTTTTCGAGACCAAGTTTCCGTATACGATGGGCTGGCACGGCGCGCCGATGAGCGACGGCGATCACGGACATTGGCAATTGCACGCGCATTTCTATCCGCCCTTGCTGCGCTCGGCGGCGGTACGAAAATTCATGGTTGGCTATGAGATGCTGGCGGAGGCGCAGCGCGATCTGACCGCCGAAATCGCGGCCGCACAGCTGCGCGAGCTGTCCGCCACCCGCCACTATATGGAACAGGGGCAGACAAAATGAGCCAAGCCCTGCGAGAGAGGGCCATCGAGGCCTACAAAGTGCGTTTACAGGCAGAGCCCGCGGCAAGCGCCTTCGCGCCTGGCCGCGTGAACCTTATGGGGGAACATACCGATTATAACGGCGGATGCGTGCTGCCCGTGACGTTGGATCTCGGCATAGGGATCGCGCTCGGGCCCGCGGGACGTCCGGGCGTGGTCCGCTTGGTCAGCGACGGTTTCGCCGGAGAAGAGGTCCGCTGCGTGGGCGAGGGCGCCTCGGGAAGTCGGAGCGACTACGCGTTTGGCGCGCTGCTTTCCGTGGCCGAGACCGCCATCAAAGAGGACGGCTTGTGTGTTGCTGTAACCAGCGATTTGCCGTCGGGCGCCGGATTGTCGAGTTCCGCTGCGATCGAGGTGGCCGCGATCCGTGCCGCAGGGGCCTTTCATGGGGAAGATCCGGATCCGGTCGCGACGGCCATCATCGCCCGGTCGGTCGAGAACGACTTCGTCGGAATGCCCTGCGGTGTCATGGATCAGTTCGCCGTCTCCGTTGGCCATCCGGGCTCGGCGCTTTTCCTCGATACCGCCACCTTGGCGCATGAGGCTGTGTCCTTGCTCGCGGATCATAGCTTTATGGTGGTTCATTCCGGTGTCAGTCACAAATTGACCGACGATGGCTATGCGTTACGGGTTCAGGAATGCAGCCAGGCCTGCGCAGCGCTCGGCGTGGATGCACTTGGCGAATTGGGTCTCGATGCACTCGAAAGCATCGCAGTTCTTCCCGAGCCGCTTGCACGGCGCGCACGCCACGTGGTCACGGAAAACGCGCGGGTTGCTTCTGCGGTGACTTCGATGCGGGAAGGGGATGCTGAAACGCTTGGTTCTTTGATGCTCGCAAGTCACAAATCGCAGCGTGATGATTACGACGTGTCCGTTTCGGAGGTCGACGCTGTGGTTGAGAGCGTCATGGCGCTCGGGGCCAAGGGCGCACGCCTTACAGGTGGCGGCTTTGGAGGTTCGATTGTCGCGCTGGTTCGTTCAAGTCGTGTCGATGACCTTGTTGATCAACTTGCTCGAAATCTGCCGAAAGCGCGGCTTCTTGCCATGATCGATGGAGGATAAGCGCATCTTAGCTGCATTTGCGTAAGCCCGCCCGCGTTTGCCTAAGCTGGCATTGCATTACTCGACTAATGACACCGAATGCCCCAAAAGGTGTCGTTCGCGGCAGGCCGGGCGAATGCCCGCAATGGGCCGGTCGCGACGATTCAGCTTTTGCTGTATGCGCGAAATCGCTCCGGCGCGTCGCTTTCGGAAAGGGCTCGAACCAGACCTTCGCCGCAGATCGCACGAAGATCCGGTGTGGGCCGCAAGCAACATAGACAGTATCCGTTTGGCCGTGGATTCGCCGCGCCGCTGCAAGGCGGCCACGAGCCCGAAGCGCGCGCCTATCCAGATGCATGAAATCACGAAATCGAGCGCCCCGGTTGTCAGGCAAATACCGAGCCGCCTTGTATCGCTGGGCTCGGCAGATCCGTCTACCACATTTCCACTCTGATTTCTGCTAACTTGGACGAAAGCTCAATCGCCGTGGGAGAGGTTGGATGACACCAAACGGCCCGATGAAGGCTGAAAGGATAGGCGTTGCCTCCGCCGGAAACTGGATACTGGACACAGTCCATACGATATCGCATTGGCCGGAGAAATCGGGCCTGGCGCTCATCGCCGCCCAGCATGTCGGCCTTGGTGGTGGCCCGGCCAATGTGGCTGTCGGCCTCAAGGCCATGAAGGCGGGCTACCCCGTCTTGCCGATCGGATTGGTTGGCGCGGGTGCTTTAGGGGACGAAGTTCTCCGCTTATGCCGCGAGGCGGGATTGCCGGTGGAGGGGTTGTAAAGGACGTCGAGCGCGACAACGTCGCAGACTCACGTGATGAACTTGCCTGGCGACAGTCGGACGTTCTTCCATCACCCGGGCGCTAACGCTCTGCTCGATGCGTCGTCGTTCGACATCGAAAGTCTGGCGGACAGAAATTTCAAGGTACTGTACCTCGGCTATCTCACGCTGCTCGACAAGCTGGACGTAATGTGCCCCGACGGAAGAACCGCTGCCGCTCATCTCCTGTCGCATACGAGAGCCCATGGGATCGTGACCTGCGTCGACCTTGCATCGTTCAAGTCACCCACCTACCGCGACACGGTGGAGGCCACTCTGCCCGAAATCGACATTCTGTTCGCAAATGAGCTTGAAGCAGAACTGGCAACGGGCGTGCAGCTCGCGGGCGAAGCGGACGTTGACGGAATGATACGCGCAGCGCGTATCCTGAAATCTGGGGGAATTGGGATGGGCGTGATTGTTCATTCACCAGCCCGGGTGGTCTGGTGCGGCCACGGCGGTGAGCACGTTCTGACACCCGAGCCGATCCCCACCGAGAGGGTGATCAGCGCTGTCGGCGCTGGGGACGCCTTCGCTGCAGGCGTGATTCACGGCATCCACGAGGACTGGCCGATCGAGAGTTCGCTGATTTTCGGTACGCGTGCAGCGGCGGCGTGCCTGACCGGATACACGGCAACGGACGGATTGAAGGACCTGTCTGTTCCAGCGAGCCCGCCGTCGTGATTCACCGCATAGAGAGGGTCCCGCATGGCCACTTGGTTCACAACCTGAACAGCGGGGCCTGAGAACTCGCTGCACTGGTCACGAATGGCCGCTATTTCTTGTGCGTCGAAGCTATCAGGTCCAGTTGGGTTAATGCTGCATTTGCGGGGCTCCGGTTGGGTCACTTCCTGAAAGAGCTCGAAGTGGTCATTCGCTGCTGCTGGCGTAGATGACCGCTCTGGGCCGATTGTGTTGAATAACTCCGCCCCACTGAAATCGCTTGAAAAACGCGGAATCTGGTTCTCGGATTTTCGCGCCTGGAGAACAGGCTTTGCCAAGCGGTCGTTCAGCGGGAAGAAGTTCTTCAGTTTCACACTGGGTTCCCAAGCCATCGAGTTTTCCAACACAATCGGCCGTTGGCTGCAGGTGGTATGAAGCATTCCTACTGGCCGCTTCGTCCGGTTCATGCTTGTTGTGCGCTTTGTATCTGCTGAGACATCTCTGAAAGAAATAGCTTTTGCGCAGGCGATAACGAGTACCGGTGGCTTCGTACCATCACTATCTCGCGTCTCCAGAGGGCTTGAGTCAGTGGGATCGGGCGAATGGAACCTTGGGCTTCTTCTGACTTGAAGATCACGCGCGTCATCATGGTCAGGTAATCGTCCGAAGCCACCATCGACTTCAGGATATGCACGGAGTTCGTGGAGACACTTGGCGCAGGCGGCTCCAGGCCATTTCGGCGAAAAAGGCTGTCAAATCCAATCCATATGGCATTGCCTTTTTCCGGCAGCACCCAGCGGCTGGTAGCAAGATCAGCCAGGCTGAGCTGGCTTTTCTTGAAGACTGGGTGCTCAGGGCGCGCGGCGACGCATACCTCCTCTTCAAAGACCGGAGTGATGATCATGTCGGGCAGGAAGTCGGAGCTGATATTGCCGACCAACGCAAAATCGACGCGGCCGTTTGCAACGGCTGCGATCATGGCGTCTCCCCCGCCTTCTATCACCTGGACCTGGATTTTCGGGGCTTTGGCGCTGACTGCAGCGATCGTTGGCTCAAGCAGGGTGGTGACAGCGCTGGGAACCAACCCCACGCGAACATACCCCGCAGTGGCCCCGTTCAGCATCTGAAATTCATCGAGCACGCGCGCGGTTTCAAACTCGATACGCTCTGCGTGCCGCTCCAAGGCTTCGCCGAAACGGGTGAGGGTCATTCCGCTGGAGTGACGGTCGAACAGGCGCGCGCCCAAAGCCTCTTCCAGCCGCCGCAAAGATCGGCTGAGGGCGGGTTGGGTCATTCCGACCCGGTCTGCGGCGCCGATGATGGACCCCGCGCGCGCAATGGCAAGAAAGATGCGGAGTTCTCTGTGATTGAGCATCATTACAAAATGTTATGGGAAACGCTTTAGAAAGCAATGGGCAAGCGTGAGGCTGACGCTTTTACTGGGGCCGCAGCTAATCTGGGAGATTTGGGGTGTCTTCGTCAGCGACGGCCGATGCAACGCATGTATATCTGGGTTATACTCAGGACGCGCTCGATCAGGCGTATACGCAGTCCCATTGGGCTGCGAATATGGACCGAATACTGCAAGGCTGGGCCGAGAAAAGCGCATCTGTTCGCACATCCGTTCCCGGCTACCGTGAACACGCTTACGGGAAAACTGCATGTGAGCGGATCGACGTATTTAACGCGGGCGGTCCTATCGTGCATGTCCACCTTCATGGCGGCGCCTGGCAGCGGCAGGCAAAGGAGGGATGCAGCTTCATGGCACCGGCTATGCGCGCCGTGAACGCGCCCTTTGTCGTGCCGGAATTCGGCAAACTGCCCGCATTCCGGATGCCGGAGGTATTCGATCAGATTGTTCGCGCCATCGTCTGGACCTATCGCACGCTGGTTGTCGACCAAGGCAAAGCGGGGATCGTGGTCTCTGGCCATTCATCCGGGGCGCATATGGCAGCCCGCATCGCGTCGCACGATTTTGGCGACGAAATGCCGGCCTCAACCTTGCGCGCCGTGCTCTGCGTCAGCGGTGCCTACGACCTCGAACCGGTCATGTTGAGTGCGCGGCGCATCTACATCGACCTGTCCGAAAGAGAGCAGCGCTTCATGAGCCCAATCGCGCGGATCTCGGAAACGAAGGTCCCGGTTCACCTGTTCTACGGGTCCGAGGAATCGCCCGAATTCAAACGTCAATCCATCGCTTATGCCGACGCTTTGCGAGGTCAAGGTAAACTTGCATGCTGTACGGAAATCGCGGGCGCAAACCATTTCGAAATCGCAAGCCAGATGGCGCAGAGTGACCAAACCGTCGGGCGCGCCGTGGCCGGTCTGCTTTCGGAGGAAAGCCGCAAGACAGCAAAATAATCCCGAAGGTCGCCGGGATGCGTGCAGGTGGCCATGAAAACCAACAGAGGAGACCAAGCCATGAAATCCCTTAAGGTTGGCGCCGTCGCGGCGTGTCTTGCAATGTTCAGCGGGGCCGGAGCCTTGGCCCAAAGCGGTCCCGTCGCTGTGGGCACACTGCCCCAGGGGTCCCTGGGCTATGCGATCGCGGCGGGCGTCTCGCAGGTGGTCTCGGAGAACACCGATGTCAGCATGCGCGCGGTCGGGCAGGGGGGATCATCGGTGTTCATCCCGGCGCTCAATCGCGGGGAGATCGATTTTTCCACCTCGAATACGTTTGAGGCGGTCTTTGCGACCCAGGGAACCGGAAACTTCGAAGGTAACGCCAATCCCAACGTGCGGGTCGCGGCGCTGCTTCAGCCTTTCGAGGTCGGGATCATGGTAGCTGCCGACAGTGACATCACCTCGCTGGAGGACTTGCGCGGCCAACCCTTCCCCGTTGGATATACCCGGCAGCGACTTGTGGGTGTTATGCAAGACGCTGTCTTCGACGCCGTCGGGATGAGTTCGGATGACCTCGATGGCGTTCCAGTTCCGAATTTCGTCGAAGGTGCCAAGCTCCTGGCGCAAGGGTCCGTCGTCGGTGTCATGCTGGCGCCCGGATCGGGTGTGGTCCGGCAGACCATGGCCCAGACCCCAGTCCGATTCATCAGCGTCATCGAGGGTGAGGACGCGGCGGCGGCGGTCGCGCAATCTCTGCCCGGAAGCTATGTGGGCCGCGTCGAGCCTGTCGAGCGCTTGCCGGAGATCACCGAACCCGTCGATCTGATCGGCTATCAATACGCGCTTCTGACCCATGCCGAGGCGGATGAAGAGGTCGTTTATTCGGTGGTCAAGGCGCTCTACGAGAACAAAGAGTCGCTGATTGAGTCGCATGGTTCTTTCCGCAGGTTCGATCCAGACGCCATGGCCTTTCAGGTCGAGGGCGCAAGCCTCCATCCGGGCGCGGAGCGGTTCTATCGCGAAGTCGGCATTCTGGAGTGAGCGGGGATACGGCAAATCGCAGCGACGCAGCTCCTGTTGCCAGGCAGGACAAGGTGGCAAGCACCCTTGCCGTCATCATGGTCTGCGTTTCTGTTGCTTGGGCCGCGGGCCTGCACCGTGCGCTCAGGCTGTCTGTCTATACCGAACAATTCCTGGCGGCCGTTCTCGCCTTGGCGCTGGCCTATGTTTTCCTGACCAAACCGGTCCGGCGGCTTCCCAAAGGGCCTGGACGAGCCGTCGATCTGGCACTTGCCGGGACAGCGCTGGCTGGTGGCCTTTGGCTGGCCATCTATTACCCCGATCTGTCCTTGGCGGCGGCGATCAATCCTATGGATGCGCTTTGGGTATCGGTGGCCGTAATAGTGACGCTTATCTTCGCGCTCTTCCGGGTCGCGGGGTGGCCCTTGACCGGGATCGTGCTGGCCTTCGCGGCATACGGACTTTGGGGAAGCGCATTGCCCGGACAATTCCAGGCGCTTCCCGTGTCTCCGCAACGGCTCGCCTCGCAGCTTGCACTTGATACAGGTGGCGTGTTGGGCACGCCGCTTGCCATCGCAGCCACCGTCGTTGTCATCTTCGTAGCCTTCGGGCGCCTTCTTGATCACTTTGGCGGTGCCGCGTTCTTCACCGATCTTGCGGCGGCGATCATGGGCGGGTTTCGCGGCGGGGCAGCCAAGATCTCCATCGTGGCATCCTCCCTGTTCGGAGCGATCTCGGGCAGTGCCGTGTCGAATGTTGCAACAACCGGCATAGTCACGATCCCCCTGATGCGGCGCTCCGGCTTCCGGGCAGAGACGGCCGGCGGGATCGAAGCCGTCGCCTCGACCGGTGGCCAATTGACGCCGCCGGTGATGGGTGCGGCTGCGTTCCTGATGGCCGAGTTCCTGAACATTCCCTATTCCGAAGTCGTGCTGGCTGCGCTTATCCCGGCGGCCCTTTATTACTTCGCGCTCTTTCTTCAGGCCGACCTGACAGCGGCGCGCGACGGCATATCCGGAATGCCTGCCGATGAACGCCCGAACACGGGGCGTGTGCTCAAGTCAGGCTGGTTGTTTATCCTGCCCTTCGTTGCTCTGATCTGGGCGCTTTTTGCGCTCAATTATCGGCCGGCCACGGCGGGTCTGGTCGCCTGCGGAGCCCTTGTCCTGATCGGTCTTCTCTTGCCGCGGGCCTGGACCCGCCTGCGCCCGGACCGGCTTGTTGCCGCCATCGCGGCGGGCGGGCCGAGCTTTGCGCAGATCGTCGTCATCACTGCGGCGGCGGGAATCGTGATCGGTGTATTGAACGAAACCGGTCTGAGCTTCGGCATGACGTCCTACCTCGTGACCTTTGCCCGGGAAGACGCGCTTTCGCTTCTCTTCCTCGCGGCATTCGTCTCGATCGTCCTTGGCATGGGTATGCCGACCATTGCGGTCTATGTGCTGCTGGCGGCGCTCGTCGCGCCTGCGCTGACACGTCTCGGAATTGAGCCAACGGCCGCGCACTTGTTCGTTCTTTATTTTGGCATGATGTCCATGATTACCCCGCCGGTGGCGATTGCGGCTTTCGCCGCTGCTGCCTTGACGGGTGCGGGGCCGATGCGCACGGCTTTCGCGGCGCTTCGTTTCGGCTGGCCGGCCTTCGTGCTGCCCTTTTCATTCGCTTATAATCCGGCTCTGATCCTCAAGGGTAGTATCGCGGCTGCGGCGGTCTCAATGATACTGGCTATCGCGGGGGTCGGGATGATTTCGATCGCTCTGGCGGGGTGGATGACCAAGCCGCTGGGATGGGTGAGCCGTACCTTGCTTGGTCTCGTCGGCGGCGCCCTGATCCTCTGGCCCGTTCTGATCTGACATGGCAACGAATTCATGCCGGACGACCGCAAGAGGTGGATCCCGTCTCCTGCGCTCCACTGCTTTGCCGGGACAGCCCGCGCGGACCGCCTTTTCGCGGTCTAAAGGCGCAGCTGAATAGATTTATCCGAATCCGAGACCGCGCAATCGCAAAATCGGACCTTAGCTGCTTGGCGGAGCAGCGTCTGCTATGGGGCCGTTCGCGTCGGATGCGCTCCTTTGGCAGTTAGGGCGTATTCCGTTGAAAAACTCGGCTCGGCGGGCGATTTGCCCTTCGTGCAAGATTTGCGGCGCATGCGCCTGACCTACCTCAGCTGGCGACTTCCGGA
>NZ_FTOQ01000045.1 GCF_900156805.1 Roseivivax lentus
TTGCGTTCAATCAGTTTCATAGCCTGCGGCCTTGAAGAAGTTGTAGCACTCTTCCTCAGTGAAGAGATCGCAGACATTGCCAACGACCCGCCAGAGGTCATCGTATGTTCGCGCGGCGGCCCGGCGGATCAACGCCTTGAGCTTGGAAAATGCCATTTCAATGGGGTTCAGATCCGGGCTGTAGGGCGGCAGGAAGAGAAACCATGCACCGACCGAACGCATGGCATCTGCGGCCTTGGGGCTTTTGTGGGATGACAGGTTGTCGAGAATGATCACATGGCCGGCTTGCAAGGTTGGGGCCAATTGGGTCTCGACATAAAGCTCGAACAACTCGCGGTTCATCGCACCCTCGATCACCCAGGGCGCGTCCAGACGGTCGTGGCGGAGCGCCGCGATAAACGTTTGCGTGTTCCAGTGACCGAATGGGGCGTGGTCGATCAGGCGCGCGCCCTTGGGGGACCATCCAGTGGTCTTGGCCATGTTCGTCTTGAGCGAGGTTTCGTCAATGAAACCGATGCGTGGCAACAGGTTGGCCATGAACGGTTGCCGTCGCGTGATCCAGATATGGCGCGCCTGGCGGACCTCAGGCCGCTTTTGTTCGACGGCTTGCAGGCCTTTTTTTATGCGTCAGGCCGAGACTGCGCAGGGTGCGCCAGACCGACACGCGATGGACCGTCATCTGGTGCTCCTCAGCAATTTCCAGCACCAGATCATCCAGCGTGAGATCGGGTTTGGCTGTCATCCGCACCGCGATCCAGTCCCGCAGACGGGCCAACTTTCCATGCCCGCCGCCATTACCTTGTCGGCGCGGCTCAAGCTCACCTGTCTCACGTTTCAGGATCACCATATCGTTTACGAACTTCACCGAAACCCGAAACCGCGCGGCGGCTGCGCGGTGCGAATGCCCTTCCTCCACAAACGCGACGACCCTCTCACGCAGAGCCATAGGATGTGGTTTGCCCATCTCCAACCCCCATATCTGCCATGCAGATAGGGAATCACAAATCAAGCCTCATGGGAATCCTGAATCAG
Organism: Roseivivax lentus; assembly: GCF_900156805.1. Lineage (GTDB taxonomy): Bacteria > Pseudomonadota > Alphaproteobacteria > Rhodobacterales > Rhodobacteraceae > Roseivivax > Roseivivax lentus. The sequence goes on from NZ_FTOQ01000045.1 coordinate 1,033, forward strand.
AAAGCTCGCAACCCGCTCTA
>NZ_FTOQ01000005.1 GCF_900156805.1 Roseivivax lentus
CGCAGAAACCACGAAACGCCTGAAGGGAAAGGCGCTTGAGCCAATCACGAGCGCCAATATTCTGCGCTCGCGAACAGGAGTTTTTCAACGGAATCCGCCCGAACCACCGGACACATGACGACTGGCCAAAAACTTTCGCTCGAGCACTCGACCAGAGGCAGCCGCTCACGGCCCAATGCCAATCTCGGGAGACGCAGTCGTAGATACGAAGTAGCTCATCAATGTCGGTCCGCCTGACTTGACGCGAGGAGACGATAGAATCTCACATCGCTCGGACCACTATAGCATCTTTCAAAAGTATTCGGCTCGAGAAGCGGTCGTCAGCGCCTTCGCCTGACCGCGGTAGGGGAACCTGGGGGCATATCCGCAAATGCGGCCGACCACTGACTTCTCACACGAATGTTTTGCCTCGAGCGGGAAGATGACCGCAAAGTATTTTGGAAAAGGCGCGTTTGGCGTCGAGGAGGACCACGAGATGAGACATGCAACAAAAAGACTGGTTATCGGCATGGCTTTCGCTTTGGCCGGCAATATGGTGTTGGCTGCGGAGCAGGAGGCGATCGACGGGTGCATCGATCAACTGCGGCTTGTTGGCGGCCCGGACGGGCAGACAGGAACCGTCATCAGCTCGGAATTCTCCGAAGCCGCGACGCTCGTGATGCTTCGCGACGGCGGCGGCACGGTCTGGCGCTGCCTTGCCTATTCGGATGGCACGGTCGAAGAGCTTGCCGTGACGGACGCAGCCGATGATGACGGCGGTGCCATAGCGGGTTCGATGGAAGACGCGGGCCCCGTTCGCGTCAGCTTTCCGACAGGCTCGAGTGGCACGGAATTTCGCGACAGCCTCGCCCCCGGCGAGGCCAAGCAATATGTGCTCGGCGCGGCTGCGGAGCAGGACCTTTACGTGCGTGTCGCCGCCGACGGGTCGGCGCTCGATTACCAGATCTTAAATCCGGACGGCTCGGCGCTTCTGGATCGGGTGAGCGCCGATCTCGAATATCGCGGGCAACTCTGGCAGTCGGGCGATCACACCGTCGAGGTCATCAACCGCACGAGCACCGGTCAAGCCTATTCGGTTATCTTCGGGATCGAGTGAGCGCCGTTCGCGCATACGACATAATTTAAGAAAGAGACCATCATTCACGCCTCACGACTTTTCATCGGTATTGCGGCACTTGCAGCCCTCGCCGCCTGCGATGACACCACGAGCGCCATGAGCGAGCCGGTTATGGCCCCGGCACCGGGAAGCGCACCGTTTATCGAAGGCACTTTCGGCGCGAGCGATGCTGCCGTAACGGCCTGCCGTGACCTTCTGGCATCGCAGACCGAGGGTGGCGTCACCGTTGTCGGCTCGGAATTCTCGCAGGCAAACAGCGCGGTCTACATGCGGGTCGGGGCCAATGGCGCACCCTGGCGGTGTCTTGTCGGCGACGATGGCAGCAACCCGTCGGTCGAATTCCAGGGCAGCGAAGGCACCTTGTGAGCCCGGCGCGCGGCACCGCCCGCAAGAGGCTTTGCCGCGCGCTCGTCATCGGCTTTACGGCGCTTTGGGCTGTGGCCTCGACGCTCTTGCTGGTCGGCACTTTCGGCCTTTTCGGACAAGAGCGTGATCCGCTTGCGGGCGTGTTTCTCATGCCTCTGGGACTGCCCTGGACGGTGCTGCCGCTTCCGGGCGCGATCTGGGCCATCCTGTGGCACCGGGCCTGAACCTCGCGGTTTTTGCGGCCATTTGCCGGGTTCGGGCGGGCCGCATGTAGGCCCTTAGGGCGCAGCGAAGATGAGCAACATTCGTTTCGGTGTGACCGGCATCGTGGGCAGTGCCGCGGAATCCGACAATTAGATGGCCGCCTCACGTACTCCGCGGACCAATCGGAACATATTGCGCAGCCTGTGATGCCGCTTTGCCGCGCTTTGCGCCGACAGGCCGCACCGGGTTCGACTTTCGATTGATCAGATGCCGGGGACGGGCATTCTGGCCAGTACAATTCTGAATAGGGACATTTCCGAAGGAGAGCGCTGCAATGCGACCCATATTGGCCTTGGCAGGGGGGTGGATGGCGCTGCCAGCAGCGGCGCTCGCGCAGACGGTCGCATTTTCGCTGGAAGGCGTCACGGTCTATGACCCAACGGAGCTGCTGTCTTTCGCGACGCTCGAGACGATCCAGCGCGACGGCGCGGTCTCTCCCGAGAGCGTTGCCCTGACCCTTCAGACGATCTACCGCGAGGATGGATATTTCCTTGCCGAAGCCTTCGTCGCCCAGGACGGGCAGACGCTTGTTGTGGACGAAGGCCGCATCGGCGAGATCTCGATCGAGGGAATGGATGCGGCCACCTTCGAGCTGGCGCGCCGCTATACTGAGCCGCTCACGCGCCCGGGACCTGTGACGCTACCCGCTTTCGAGCGCGCATTGATGCTGATCGAGGACATAGAATCCATCTCTGCCACGGCGGAAGTCGATTATCCCGATCCCATCGGTGCCGCGCGCCTGCGCCTCATCGCCAGCCCCGAAGACCGGGCCTTCGGGTCCGTCACGCTCGATCATCCCGAGCGCCGGATCGGTGAGGCCGCCACGCTCACTTTTTCCCAAGCATTCCTAAGCGCCGTGACGCCCGGTGATCTCTTGCGTTTCGATCTGTCCCTCACCGAGGACTTCGACGGCGGCGACAGCTCGGTCTGGGGCGCTGCGGCCTATCGTATGCCGCTCGGCGGATCGGGGGCCTATGGCGAGCTGTACCTTGCCAATGTCGCCGCCCGTCGTGATGCGACCGCAACGCTGGAGGCCACGGACATACGCGGCGACACGGCCATTCTGGCTCTCGGCTATCCGGTGATCCGCGATGTCGAGACATATGGCTACGCACTCTTCGAACTGCGCCGCTCCGGCTCGGAGGTGGATGTTCCGGCAACGGATTTCGACAGCGTGGTCGATGCCGCGAGCGCCTCCTGGATCTACGGCAAGACGCTGCCCGGCGGCGGTGCCTATGAGGTCGCCCTCAGCGGCACGGCCGGACGCCAGGATACCGACGCGCCGGGCCTTGATCCCGGCGACGAGACCTTCGCCTACCTTCGTGGCGGGGTCGGGCTTGAGCGCCCGGTGACCTGGTTCGGTCCCGACAGCGCCGTGCGCGCCGAACTTTGGGGACAATATTCGAACAATCGGTTGCCGGGGATCGAGGAATTCTATCTTGGCGGCCGGCGCGACGAGCGCGGCTATCTTTTCGCCGAAGCACAAGGCGACAGCGGCGCATCGTTCTTCCTCGAGGCCGGCCGTTACCTGTTTCCGGCGACACCCTCCATAACCCAGCTCCGCCCCTTCGCCTTCTTCGATGCAGGCCATATCGAGAACCGGGATGCGTCGGGAAGCGAAACGGGTGCCGAGACCTTCGCGTCGGTCGGCTTCGGGCTCGACGCAGAGTTTACGGGCGGCATGTCCCTTCAAAGCCGGATCGACACGCCCCTCATCGACGGGCCATCGACACGCGCGGGCGATGCGGCCGCCTATTTCTCTCTCACAAAGACGTGGTGATGCCATGACCAAGCGATTGCTGCCCGGACTTCTTGTGCTGGTCTTCTCCGCGCCGCAGGTCCACGCGACAGGCAACCAGTTCGGCTGGTGCCAAGGCGTCGGCAACAAACATGCGGGGGCAAATTGCGGCGCACCCCAGACGCCGGATACTGGCGGGACGAGTACACCGACCGTGCCGACCTCGAACCAGCTGCCACCTATGGGCGGGCAGACGGCAACATCGACGCAGCTACCGGCGCTCGTACCCGTTAGTCCCAACCCGCTTGACACTTTCACCGGCCTTGGCCCCGTGCCGCAAGGCACGCCCGGGCCGGGCATCTCCGGCACCGGAGCCGTGCCGACACCCGTCCCGCAGGCGATCCCCGGACAGGTGCCGATGGCGATCCCGAGCCCGCAGCCTGTCGCCGTGCCGCCCATGGTCCCGCAGATCATCGTCCAAAGCGTGCCGGGTCAGACGATCACCGGCTTTGGCCCCGTGCCGCAAGGCACGACGGGGCCGGGTGTGAGCGGTGTCGGCGCGGTTCCGACACCCGTCCCGCAGGCGATCCCCGGACAGGTGCCGATGGCGATCCCGAGCCCGCAGCCTGTCGCCGTGCCGCCCATGGTCCCGCAGATCATCGTCCAAAGCGTGCCGGGTCAGACGATCACCGGCTTTGGCCCCGTGCCGCAAGGCACGCCCGGGCCGGGTGTGAGCGGTGTCGGCGCGGTTCCGACACCCGTCCCGCAGGCGATCCCCGGACAGGTGCCGATGGCGATCCCGAGCCCGCAGCCTGTCGCCGTGCCTATGCAGATCCCACCAATAACAGGCCAAGCCACGCCGCCCGGCACGGCGCTTGTGACCATTCAGCGGCCGCGGCCGCGGCCGCAGATCGTCGTTGCGACGCCTCAAAGCGCGACACAGGTGCGTCATGCGCCTCAGCCGGTAGTACCGCCGCTCGCATCGCAACATATCACTCGGTCGACTGGCCGGCAGGCGGCGCATGCCGAGCCGCGCTTTGCGTCGCGCGACGACGGCCCGCCCTGGTCATGCATCGCGAGCGGTCATGGAAAGCGGCGAAGCGCCGCTGGCGACGAGACCGCAACCGAAGGCGCGCTCCGCCATGCAGGATCGGTCGATCTTATGGCCCGTGATCTTCCGGCCTTGCATCCGCGCCATGCCGACTGCCTGATCTCCGTCCGCCGTAGGGCCAGATAGCAGCGGAGGTTCGTTTCTCGGCCGAGATCCTGACGATCGGCGCGGAACATGAAGAAGTATTTCGCGGTGCGCGCGGCGCTCGACCGAATTCGCCTCGATGCAAAGCATTTGTTGTCGAAGATGAGCAAGCCTCTTCAAAAAGTTCGCTGTCTGGACGTTAAGCCCGCTGGCACGCAAGCGCAGTGAAAGATCGCTTCCCGCCCATTCTGTTGAAAAACTCGCCGCTTCGCTCGGAGTATCCGAATTAGTGGGAAATCACCCCGCGAAAGCTCCTGTTTTGAAGCGCGATCCCACGAATCAGGCCATCCAGAGAACAATATTCCAAGTTTGAAAGGAGATTTTCATGCAGCAGAGTTTTTCAGAACTATACGCCCAATGTACCAAACGCTGTTTTCGCCCCCGAATGTGACTTAGCCTCGAAATGGCGCCCGCGGTCCGAGGCTTGGTATCGATCATCTGCACCACTTACCGCAAAGGGCTGGCCGTGAGCGCAGGCCTCTGGATTTCCCCCTTCCAGTGAGCATGATATTGAAAATGCAGGCAGTCAGATTATCCATATATCGAGATTACAAGATGCGTATTCTTAGATTGCTCGCCGTTTTGTCTGGCTTGCTCTTCGTTAGTGTCGTGGCTCTGCGTCTGATGTTTCCATTGCCAGACCTTTCCGGAAGAACCGAAAGCAATGCTATTCCGGCTGCGGAAGGCATGTTTCTTGGCGACCTAATGGCGCGAGGCATTCGAGAAAACGGCTCGGACATGACCGGCATCCACCCGCTGGCTCGAGGCGACGACGCGCTGACCAGCCGACTTGCCCTTATCAATGCGGCACAGGTTTCGATCGATGCGCAATACTACATCTGGCATGACGATGTGTCGGGCATGATTTTACTGGATGCACTGCATCGTGCGGCGCGGCGCGGGGTGCGCGTTAGGCTTCTCGTGGACGACAACGGCGTTCCCGGCATGGACGCCTACCTTGCCGCTCTAAGCGCCGTTGATGGATTTGAGGTGCGACTGTTCAATCCGTCGACGGTGCGGTCTCCAAAATTGCTCGGATATGCGTTCGACTTCTTCCGAATGAACCGCCGGATGCACAACAAGTCAATGATTGCAGATGGCGCTTTTTCGATCATTGGAGGCCGGAATATCGGAGATGAATATTTCCGGGTCGGAGAGGACATCTTTTATCTCGACATGGATGCGATTGCGACCGGAGCGGTCGTTCCGGAGACCGCCGATATCTTCGATCAATATTGGAATGCGCCCTCGGTCTTCGAGATTGGGCAGATCGTTGACGGGGAAGGCGACCTTGCAGCTTTCGATGAGCGCGTACGGGTGATAACGGCAACGTCTGCGGCCAAGGACGTTTTCGAAGGCGCGCAAGACAGCCTGGCGCGGATAGAGCAATGGGCCGCCAATCTGGAATGGACCAGGGTTCAGGTCGTGGCGGACGATCCTATCAAGGGGCAAGGCATCGCGTCTGCGGATCAACTGATGATCTCGCGGCTGAGCAACATCCTCGGCGACATCAACACGCGGCTCGATCTTGCCTCTGCCTATTTCGTGCCGGGTCAGAAGGGGACCGCCTTTTTTACGGATCTCCGCGATCAAGAGGTCGAGGTCCAAATCCTTACCAACGCCCTCGATACGACCGATGTCTTCCTCGTGCATTCTGGGTACACCCGGTATCGGCGCGAACTGCTTGAAAGCGGTATTTCCCTGTTCGAGTTGAAGTCCCGCGGCGAGAGCCCTGAGCGGAACCTACAGGTTCTGCCCCTCGGATTGTCGGGCGCCAGCCTGCATGCAAAGACGTTCTCCATTGACCAGGAGCGCGTGTTTATCGGCTCATTCAATTTCGATCCACGATCGGCTCTTCTGAATTGCGAAATGGGGTTTCTGATCGATAGCCCGGCCATAGCGGAAAAGGTCTCTACCGCCTTCGATGGTCCGCTTGCCACTGTCAGCTATCAACCGGGCCTGACGCCGGAGGGCAAAATGATATGGCGGGAGCCACTTTCGGATGACCGGATCGAGGTCTATCAGGAAGAGCCCGGGGCGAACTGGTCGACGCAGATCGCGCTGGCGATCATCGGGTTGCTGCCGATCGAGTGGTTGCTCTGAATGCTCGGGATTGCAGGTTCGCGGGGCATGGTGCGCGCGCCCTTGGATCTTTGGCGTTAAGCTTCAGCTGGGAAGCAGTCGGATGACGATCCAGATAGCAGCGATCAAGAGCGGCTGATGCACCAGGTAAACGAGAAGGCTGTGCCGCCCGAGCCAGATCAGGGCAGGTGGGTGCCAGCCCGGGCTGGGCAGACTCTGCACGATCTTGGCGCTGGCCAGACCGATGAACACCGGGGCCAGCCAAGGCAAGGCCGGGATTTGATCGAGCGCCGGGCGCGGGCTTGTGGCGAGCCCCGTCCAATCCAGCCAGCCCGGCAGATCAAGCGCTCTGCCGAACCCCCACCACAGCAGCAGGATTGCGCCGGCCGCCAAGACCGAGAGGGTAGCCGGGCGCGGTGCGAACAAGACGCCGATCAAACTGCCCAAAAGGATGGCATGCAGAATGCCGAAATAGATGAAGCGGTCGGGCATCGCCAAGTAGCTCGCCCCGGTCACAAGCGCCGCCGCCACAGCAAGCACACCGACACGTCGCAGGAAGGCGCGCCAGCGGATACCCCTGCCATGCGCCAGCGCCAGGCTCACCCCTGAGAGAAACAGGAAACTGCCCGCGATCAGGCGGGCGGCTATGGCCCAGCCGCCAGTCAGCGTAGTGCCCGGCGCAACAATACCGAAGAGCTCGAGATCGCGCACGAAATGAAAGGCGATCATTGCGAGGATCGCGACGCCGCGCGCCACGTCGAGGCCTGCGATCCGCGCGCTGGTCGTCCCATCGATGCCAGCGCGCGCAAAACCGGACGAACCTTCCACGCTTACGTGCCCGCGCTTTGCCCTCATTCCAAAGTGTGTTCGAGGAGCGCCGTCGGGACTTCGTATCGCGCGCCCTCTCCGGTTACTGTCAACGTGTCGCCTTCTGACGTGCTTTCGAAACCCGCGATGGGTGCGCCATCCTCGAAGGCCATAGAAAAGCGCCCGTCAATGAAGCCCAAGAGCGAGGTGCCACCATCGGGTCGGTAAATCATCAATGCGGCGGAATGCCCGCCGTCGCGCGCCAGCCCGAAATCGCAGTCCTGTGCCGAGCCGTCTTGCGGTATCGAACAGGAAAGCCCGCCGATCCGGTCGAACACGCCATCCTTCGCGCGTACCAGCGCGGGCGCGGGTTGCAGATATTCGGCAGCCGCCCATCCGGTCAGCCCGGAGGCGTCGATGAAGGAGATTTGGCACCAGTCGCGATCCTCGCGGCTTTCGCACCCAAGATTGCGGAGCAGGGTCCCGGCCAGAACGCGGGTAACGATTGCGGATGTGGTTGTCGCCTCCTGCCGGATGTTCAGCGGACCCTCGAGGCCGAATACGTTGACGTATCCCGCAGTGAACACGCCGGGTGGATTCCCCTCGCTCCGGTCCCTGCCGGCCACGATCGGCGCGAGGGTAATCCTGTCGGCTTCACGGGTCAGGATCATCAGTTCAGCCACCGGATCGAAGTCGATGGTGACGCGATCACTTAGCAGGCGTAGAACCGTGTCCTCCTGCGTCGACGAAGCTGTGTCGGGACAGGCCATCCGGGTCGTGGCAAGAGGCGCCTCGATGATCAATGCGCCCTCGATAATGCGCGCAGATCCCGAAAAGCGATTGCATCCGGCGGAGCCGTTGATGCCACCGTCAGCTGAGAATTGTAGCTCCGTCTCTCCCTGAGCGGCCACGCCATTGATGGATGCGATCCGCCATGAGGTGGTATCCGCTGAGGCAAGTCCCGCACTCAGAAGCAGCGGCACAGCGGCAAGCCATGATTGCCTGTGTGAGAGGCGCTCACCGCATTTTGCGATGGCACGACGCATAGCCCGCCGGATCATTCCTCCGCCGCCTGGACCGCGATATCTGCGACGACGACACCCTGGTCCGGGGTGCTTTCCGTTGCCATCGGGCCTTGCAGACATCCTGCGAGGAACAGGACCGAACCAAGTGCGGCGGTCCGCAATGCGATGCGGCGGCCCGAGCGCTTTAAAACGTTGGAAGATGTTGCGTGAAACATCCTGCCCTCCTTACGACATGATGACGAAGTCACGGCCGGACCGGCTGTCCGGATGCAGGGGCAGATCGGTGAAGACATAGATCATGCCTGGATGCACGTACTGCTTGATCACCTCCGAGAAGGCCTTGTCGGTGCGCACCCGCCGCAGATCGTGCAGACCGCCATCGCTGCCGGAATAGGTCAGTGCTTCCCAATGCATGCCTTTGGCGGCGTCATGCGGCCCCTTCAGCACGTAGACATGCGAGCCAAGCGGTTCGCCGTCCCAGATGAGCGGCCCCTCGGCGACTTCGCGGTCGTTTTCAAGGATCGCGATCTTCTGGTCATAGGCGGAAGCGATCATCGATGTGATTGGATAGCCGTCGTCAATCTCCCAGTCCGAGGGGTGCTTGCGCGGCTCGAGCGTCGCCAGGACGTCTTCGAATTCCTGATCGGCATAGCCCGACAGGATCATTCCGGGATGCGCGACATCCATCGGGAAATGATGCTCGTCCGCGATGATCACAGGCGTCCCAAGATGCGTGACGTCGAACAGGAGCGCCGAGAACTTGAGCGGCAGGCGCACGCAACCATGCGAGGCCGGATAGCCCGGCAACTTGCCCGCATGAAGCGCGATGCCGTCCCAGGTCAGCCGGTTCGTATTGGGCATCGGCGCATTGTTGTAGGTCGAAGAGCGGTGATCCCGGTCCTTCTGAAGCACGACGAACACGCCCGTCGGCGTCTCGTGTCCCGGCTTGCCGCTCGAACAGGTGGAGACAGCGATCCGCACGCCGTTCCGATAGACATGGACCAACTGCTCATTCAGCGACACGATCACCGCAACCGGGCCGCGCGGCTGCCGTTCCGGGTGCCAGGTGAACTCGCCCGGTGCCAGCGCGCTGATTTCCTTGTAGACATGTTGCCCGAGGGTGGGGCCTGCCATCAGTGTCAGACCGAAGCAGCCTCCAGTGGCAAGCAAGCTCCGGCGTGTGAGTTTCGTCATCAAGATGTTCCTTCGGCTTTTATCCAATCGCGCATCGGCGTTTCATGCACTTGGCCCTGCGTGGAAATTGCGCCTGGCGATGACGAGGTAAGATACACCGCCAGGCGCGCACCACCCCGAGAAGCGGGGCGGCATCCTTGAGAATGTATCAGCCCGCTTGCGCCACGAGCGCGTCCATGACGCTCTGGCATTGGTCGGCGGTCCCAACCATTGCTGCAGGATCCGAGACCACTTCGCTCGACCCCAAGTCCTGCGACGCCCGGGTCAGCACCTGATCAACCTGCTCGGCGGTCATGATGCCCTCTTCCTGCGCCGCCTGAACCGTGGCGCAAATCCCGGCAGACAGACCGGTCGCAACGCCAGCGCCCATCAAGGCTCCGCCACCCAGCATCATGCCGCCGACTGCGCCCACGACAAGGCCGATACCGGCCGCGATAATCTTTCCCATAACTCTCATCCTTCATGATGTTTGGTCGGTCCTCAAACGGACAGTCGCACACACAAGAACCTCAGAATGACAATATTCAGAAGCGGCGCTGCAGCAGCCGCCCAGGGCCGGAGAGAGTCCCCAAGCCCGTCCAGAAACAAGTTCCATGGCAGCCCGAGCGGCAGAAGGAATATACCCGACAGAGGGTCGCGTTCCTGTCCGAACCAGCCGAACGTCCCGACCAACAGAATGAAGATCGCGATCACATACAGAATGATGAAAGTCCGAAGGACCCATCTGCAAATACTGCGCCCCATTCCCGTCGCCTTCCTTCGATGTTCGTTCCGCTTCAGGCCAGTCGGTCAACGCAACGCGTTTTTCGTTGCGCACGGTTTCATGCCGTCAAAGCGCTGACCTCTGGTTGAGTCCTCAGCGGTGACCGTGATGCGGTCCCAACCGGGATGTGCGCCCACCGCGCCCCGCGGGCGCGATGGGCGGGCGCGCTCAGAGCGTCCCTTCGTTGGTCAGCGACATGGGCCGAGACGTCGTGCCATCGGAGTAGGCAATGCACTGCCACCGAGCCATCTGCGGGCCGACACCGACGATCACTTCGGTCCCGGCTTGCGAGAAGGAGGATCCCAGAAGCGTCACATCGCCATTATTGGTCTCTTGGCTCACGCGCTGCAGGCAGACCTGTTCTTCGGCGGAGGGCATCGCCCCCATGGATCCGCCTGAGCCGGTGTCCTCAACGCATGCCGACAGCAGCACTGCGGAACTTATGGCGCCAACCGCCGCGAGCAGCCTGCGCGTCATTAACAATCCCCCGCGGGCAGCATGGTCACGCTCGAATACCGGCCATCGGAGGTGACGATCTCGGCGCAGGCCCCGGTGGCGCGGTTGAACCAGTAGGTCGTCAGCCCCTGGCTGCGAATGGGCTCATAGCCCAGCGCCATGAGGCCCCCTTCGGCTTGACCGGCGCGCGCGCCTTCGAAAGACGAAAGATCGCTCGAACTGCCGACGCTGGGCATTCCCTGTGCCGGTGCACTGGAGCTGGTATCCTCCACGCAGCCAGCGAGCGCGACAAGTGCAGCGGCACCTGCGATGAGTTTGATCGTGTTGGTCATGTCTGTCCCTTCCTGTTGTAGACACTTTGTTGAAGCCGAGATGCCGATCTATTCGACACCGAAGATCACGTTGAAAGATTGCGTTGCGTTGCCGGAATTGGTGACCTCGACCTTGTGGTCGCCATTCTGCCAGAGCTCGCCGCGGTATTCCCGCTCCGGTCCGGCCTCATCGAGCAGCGATCCGTCCGGATTGAACAGCTTCCAAGACAGGCCCGGCCCGTTGGCCGCGAGGCGGAAATATAGGTCTTGTCCGGCACTCGCGCCGAGCATGTAGGTCACGGACGCACCAGCCGGGATCTGATCGGAAAGTTCGGCCCCGGTCGTTCCCGCCTCGAAGCGCACGCGCTCCATGCGACTCATGCTCGGAAGCTGGGTGGCGCGGGCTTCGCCTTCGCCGATGTAGACATTGATCGCGTAGCCGACCGTCTTGCCGGTATCCCGATCGTTGCCCATCAGGTAGACGCGGATCGCCCAGTCGCCGCTTTCCGGCAACGTGACTTCGGCGCGCTGGTCGTCGTCGGTGCTGCCATTGTAAAGCGCAGGAAAATCCTGTCCTGCAGGCACGATATTGAAAAAGGCGCTGCCGTCGCCATTGGTCCCGGTAACGTCAAGCGCGACGACCATGGACTGGCCGGCTCGGGCATTGACCACGTAGTCGATATATTCATCACCGATGATCGTGCCATTGATATCTGCATCGCTGGCGCCGCGTTCAAATTGGATCGGCACGGTGTCTTGAGCCTGCGCCGGTGGCGTGGTGCCGAAATAGGTGAATGCCGAGAGCGCCAAAGCAGCCGAGATCGCCCGTCTATCGTTTGTATCCCTTGTCATTGTTCTTCCCTTCGTCGAGCTGCTGTCCATACTGGCCGATGTCACGGCCAGATCAGATTGAGGGTAGTCATCACTACAAGAATCGCGAAAAACAGCGGCCAGCTGAAACGTGGCCCGCCTTCTTTGTGGCGGACATAGAGACCGGCGCGCTCCATTCCCCAGATCGTCGCGAAGATCAGAACTGCGGCCACCAAAGCGTGTGCCAGGTCGATATGCATTAAGTTGTCCTCTGTGCAGTTTGAGCACAATTTTCGGAGCGGTTCCTGTGACACCGAACACGACGCGCACCGTTATGGTGGCATACGCCCTCTTTAAGGGGAGCAAGCTCTGCGACGGTTTTGTCGGAACAAGCAAGGCAGGGCCAAGAGTTGCCGCGCGTGTCGCGCATTTCGGAAATCGTGGCCGCTTCGGAAGCTTGAGAGCTCGAAACCTGCTCGCCATCTCCGCAAGTCACCGCGCCTGGCCGCCCTGTGCAGCCTTTGATCGCTTCGCGCTCTCCGGCTTTAGCCTCAGTACTGGCAAGTACCCAGGTGATGTTCAAAGGGGCGAAACAGCAAACGACAGACCCGAGATCATCCATTTTCTCGTAAGGCCTCTCCTTCGCAGTAAATAGACAGAACATGGCTCGTTCTTTCGACCACGGCCCAGCGATTTTTTGCCAATCCGAAGGTGGTATTGCTCTGGCTGGCCCGATCGTCCGGCACAGAAAGTTCCACCGCCCCTCAAACGTAGAATTTTAGCGTATTCAGGGCGTTGCGTCGCGTCTATCCACAGATCGCAACCACTATCCAATTTCCGCAAACCGACAATTTTTCCGGACAACGCTAAGAAGTTTTGAATTTTGGCCCCGTACCTTGAGAAAGGCTTGGTCCCTCAAACTCTGCAATCTAATCTCGTCACACGGGGGAGTTCCCCAAGGGTCACTTTTGGTCATCGAATCCATGCTCGATACGCTTCCGCGACAGACACTCTTTGAAGAAGTGAGCCGTCATGCTTACGGTATCCAAGAAAGACGCGGGCACCTTTTCAGCAGCAAGAACGCGCTTCGTCTGGATGAGCGCCAAGGCGCGACTGCGAGGGTCGCTCGATTTCGCTTTCCTGATATCGTGGTTGCTGACGTGGTGTCCACGGGGCACCAGGTGGACGTGACCGAAGTCACCCACTCCACTCTTCTTTTGCCACTACATGGACTGCTGACGACAGAAACCAAAGTCGGCCGGACACGACTGCCTTCCGGCAACATTGCATTATTTCCGCCCAATCAACGGATCACACGGGTCGAAACACATTCGGCACATTCGCCCTATTGGTCCATCGTCTTACTCTTTGCCCCGAGCCTGCTGTCGCAAGCTTTGCAAAGGGAGGGTATGAAGGCGGGGGACGCTGAAACCCTGTCCAGATCGGAAATCCGGATCGACCCCAAAAGCAAACCCCAGGCCGTCGAGTTTTTACATCTCATTCAGTCAGTACACAGTGAGATCGCGAGAGGAGCGCCTTCATTTAAAAAGCAATCTCATCGACTTAGGTGGCAAGATATTCTGTTTTCGAAGATCGCCGATATGCTTATTGCAAGCGATGATGTTCGGCTGGGTCCGGCACATGGGACCGGTCGATCATATCTCCATGTGAGTCGCGCCCTCGAATATATCCACGAGAACTACGCAACGATCGTGAACGTTTCTGAAATCGCTGAGGCCACCGGGGTCGCAACACGGACCTTAGAGCTGGCTTTCAAGCAGGTGATGGGAGTGGGGCCGAGCCGGGCTCTCGCGACCGTTCGCCTCGATGCGGCGCATCGGCATCTCACGTCCGGCGAATATTCCAGCGTTACGGATATCGCGTTTGCCTGCGGTATCAACCATTTAAGCCGGTTCGCTCAGTCTTACCGCAGTAAGTACGGGGATTTACCCTCCAAAAGGCTATTGGGGTAAAGAGGTGAATAAAGAGTACAATCGCAGCCTTCAGGCGGCCCTGGACGGTGTCGCGGGTCCATGCAGGCTTGGGCATCCGCCCCTCCTGAACGAGAATTTTCCCTGCTACGAAAACGACCGCGTTCCGGATATTCGTGCGGCGGCTTAGGCAATTGTCGGACCATCCTCAATGGTTCGTGGCAGGCCCTACTGGTCCGTCCCGGTCTCAGACGCGACAGGCACTACGATTTCTAGATCAGGCGATCCGTCGCGGCGGCCGCGCCCCCCCCTTTTTGACGCCCAGACTGGACGCCGTGCGATGGGCTTTCAGGTAGGTGGCGTCGATCATCACGGTCTTCTTCTCGCCGTGTTCGGAGGCCAGTCCAGCCATCATCTTCGCGAAGACGGCCTTATCGCTCCAACGTATAGCGTCTTGTGAGGCCCATAGTCCTTCGGTGCGTCTCGCCAGCGCAACCCATTACGATTGATAAAGATAAACCCACTCAGGACGCGCCGATCATCGACGCGTGGCTTGCCCTGGGACTTTGGGAAGTAGGGCTCCAGACGCGCCATCCGGACGCCGTCGTTGGGTTTCGCGAGACGAAAGTTTCCCCTTGAGCCAAAGCAGCAGAAATAAGCGCTTTCCAACCGCCTTCAGCTTGAAGCTTCCAGCTGACCGGCGCCCAGCGGTTCGAATGGGTCGGCCGAGGGCTTCTGCGGCCCCTGCCCTACCAACTCCAAGTGAAGGCTTTCCAATTTGTTTAGCATGAGGAAAACCCTGCCCTTCGGGCGCCCCCATACAAAAAGCACTAGGAAAGGACCCAACCGAGGCAGGCACATAGTTCATGTATCGTCACCCTTTGGATTATTGCCGTATTGATTTTGCTGAAGGAGTTCCAGATGCGAAAACAAGTCTTCAAGGTTTTTTATATCTTTGTCTCCGGCCTGGATATCATCAATTGTTATCTCAAGAAATTGAGGATCCTTTTCGACCAGCAGAAGCAGCAAGCCATACCCTTCATATACACCGAAGCGTTCCGTAACTGCTTTCTCGATCAGTGCCTTGATCCTCTCCCTCGAAAAGAATGTTGAGCTTTCATCGCCTTTGCCTTTCGTGTGCTTGCCTTTGGTTATATTAATTGGTTCCTTCATTGGTTTGTAGGAACCCTGTTTCCGGTCAAAGTTGCGCCATTTTTCCTGTCCGACCGGAAGCTCACTACCGCTCCCTTTGATGAAATGATAGTGGAGGTTGCCATTTTTTTTAGCGCGCTTTGTCCGTATGTATCCGGCACTCCTCAACTCAGTTAGTTGATTTCTAATCGTTTTGGTTGTGCAATCATCATATGAGGCGAGAAGTTCCTGCTTCGGACAAGTAAGCCCAGTCTTTGTATTATGGTGCGTCATGAGATTAACAAACAGGCGAACGGCTCCGCGGGAAAGTTTCGGATCGCGAGATACTCGCTCCACAAGTTTCCATTTCCAAAGGGGGAAAAACATCGATTTCGTCATGGCTTCCACTCCTGGTCAGCGATCCATGCACGAATGTCGGAGACACGGTAGCGAACGAGGCGCCCAATGCGGATTATGGGCGGGCCGTCGCCACGGGAAACGGCGAGTTCCAGGTAGCGCCGAGGGATGGCGAAGATCTCGACAACATCGCTCCGCGTCAGCAGGCGATCATTGTCCAGTTGGTTGCTGCTCATCGTGTTGACTCCACTTGCATTGAGTGGCTTTCAACATCGCCAACACGCGCCGCGAAAAAAACTGCCAAGACCTCATTTTGCTGGACAGAAGTAATTTTTATTATTCTATTTCATATAGTTGATTCATGGTCATGTAGTCTGAGGCTTTCCCCCTCCGAACGGGTTCGTCGCCGCTCCGCCAGTCGGAATACACGCTCTTAGCTGCCGATTTCGTGAGGTTGAACTTCGTCATCATGACTGCGATGCGGTCTTCGTATCTTGCTTTCAACTCGCCTCGGCAAACCTGCTCCTCCACTCGTTCCAGCCAAGACCGAGCGCGCAGTTTCTCTCGGGAGTTTCTCTGATAGGAACTGAGCACGATCTCAGGCAGCTCAGAAGAGAGGAGGTAGAAAGGTTTCAGATCCCTTGAAGGCAAACGTCGTGACGCCTGGGACGGTGGCACCAGGCGCTCTCCACCGGGCGAATTCTCCGTGAGTATGATCCGACCGTCGTCCTGCGCTTTCTTGATGGCAACGGAGACCTGATGTGACAGTTTGTCGAGTTCAAATCGAAACGATCGCCAATCTTTGCCAACGACCTTATAAGCCAAGCGATCTCTTCCCGAGAAATCTGCCGCATATGCCAGACCATGCTCCAACTCGTAATCAATCGAACAATTTTGGCTGAAAATTTCGAGATCGTTGCAACGAGGCGACCTGAAGTGATAATGCCAAGCGGTTTCACACAACTCTGTATAGTCAAGAAACCCCGGGCCTCGGAAGAGCAGTTTCCGGCTGATGTTTTCCCGAAAATTATTATCGAGACTCTTCCAGGGAACGGGATAACCCTGGACTGCTCTCTGTCTGATACCATGCGGAACGAGGGCTTTCCCGATGGCCTCTTGCAAATTGGGCTGATTGAGAGGGGCGCCCAGCACATCGAGGTTCCTGAGGCGCTCCTTGAGTACGCCAATGATTTCGAATGGTGGATCAACCTGGTCAATAGCGAAGATTGCGTCTCCGCTCTCAAGGAGCTCGATGCCGTCCTGAAGCTCTACAATTCTCGTTTCGTCACCGACCTTGACCCGCAAAATGATCTCCTTGCAAAATTCCAGTGCCAAACAGAGGAATGTTGAGCGTCAAGACTGAAGTAATTCTCTCAACTGACAAGTAATTGAGGGCCGCGAAATTCAGTCAGAGCTTCAATCTGAGATGTGTTCCATCTGCTTCAATGTCCCTTTGTGTTGATGCGCAACCTCTTGTCCAGTTCCACGCACACAATATCCATGGCAGGGCGGAGTGCGTCCAGCGACGGCTTGGCGTATCGCTGACCGGTGATCGACAGTGGCGTGTGGTTGAGGAGCCGTCCGACGATCTCCTCGAGAACCCCGGCCTCCATGGCGACTGTCGCGAAGGTGCGCCGGTGGGCATGAGGGCTCCATGACATCCGCTGCGGCGTCGAGAGCCGACCGTCCGGGCCTTTGGGAGATGGAAAGACCCAGCGCCGATCCAGTCCGCGCATTGGTGCAAGGATCTCGTGGTGTCGTTGGGTTATTGGCAAATCAAAGCTGCGGCCGTTCTTGGTCATCGGCAGGTGGAGGTGGTCCTCGAGCACGTTCCGCCATTCGAGGGTCAGAGCCTCACCCTTGCGGAACCCGGTGAAGAGCAACAGCTCGTAGAAGACCTTGTGGATCGGGTTGTAGAGCCCGTCGACTTCGCGGCGCCAGGCGCGCAGGTCCACGATGATCGTCCCGGCTGGTGTCTCGTCGTACCATTCGATTGCCATCGTCGGGGACTCCGGCAGGTCGTAGACCCTGCGCGCATGGTTCCAGACGGTCCGGAAGTATTTCAACGTGTGGTTGGCAGAGGATGGGATGTGGGCCATCGAGCGATGGCGGTGTGCGACCATCGCCTTGGTGATCTCGTCGAGCGGTAGCCGAAGCCAGTCCTTGAGATGCAGATCGAACTGCTGGCGGATACCGTCCTTGTGCGCCTCCGACCGGAGCTTCGGTCGGGCCAGGTAGGCCTCCATTGCATCCTGAAGAGTTGGAGCCCCTATCTGGAGGGACTTCCCGGCCCCCCGAGACATCTCGAGTGCCAGCCCCATGGCGGTCTGCCTTGCGACCTGTGCCGAGATCACGGGGTGGCGGCCGATCAGAACCCGGCGTGTCTGCCCTCCCACGTCCTTCTGGAAGTACCAGGTCTTCGACCGCTTCCCGACGAAGAGGACGAGCCCCTTGAGTTCGCTGTCCCAGTGCTTGTCAGTGCCGGACTTTGCAGGTGGCAGCTTGGCGGCGTAGGTCTCTGTGAGCTTTGGCATTTTGTCTGCTTTTTGTCGGAAACTATGCGATACCGAGCGCAATCAGATGATGCTGAGTGCGAGTACTAATCGTTTATAATGAAAATGTTAGAAATGAAATGCAACTCTCTGACAGTCACACGTTCTGCTTGGGAAGCTGCTGCTCTACCATTGAGCTACACCCGCCGCTGCACTTTCGATAGCATCGCCCGAGAGGCCGGTTCAAGCGCAATCGGCGGGGGCCGGCGGCTCAGATCCGCGCCGCCAGATGCGCCACGCGCGCCCGCACCGCGTCCGGGATCGGCCCTTCGCGGGGCGCATCGCGCAGGGTGGTGAGCAGCGTCTCGCTCGGCCGGCCCTTCCGCGCCCAGGCAAGGCCGCGCAGGATGGCCTGCGCCTCCTCGGGCAGAAAGTCCGGAATTGTCTGCCCCGACAGCGTGGCCCAGATGCAGGTCCAGAGCCGTCCGACGCTCCACGGATTGTAGCCGCCGCCGCCCGACACGATCAGCCGCGGCGCAAGCGGACGCAGCGCGCGGACCGTCTCGATATGCGCGTTGTTGGACAGCGCCAGCCGCGACAGCGGGTCTTCCGTCACCGCATCGGCGCCGCATTGCAGGAAGATCGCGTCGGGCTTGAAGTCTTCCGTCGCGGGCAGCAGCACCTCGTCGAGGAACAACCGATAGGCGCTGTCATCGGCCCCGCGCGGCAGCGGCAGGTTGAAGGCCGCGCCGCCCGCCTCATCCTCGAGCCTGCCGGTGAAGGGCCAGCGCCCTTCTTCGTGGCACGAGATCATCCGCACCCGGTCCGAGCCCGCAAAGGCCGGCTCCACCCCGTCGGGATGATGCGCGTCGATGTCGATATAGACGATGCGCCCAAGCCCCTGGTCCAGCAGCCGCTGGATCGTCAGCACCGGCTCGTTGATGTAGCAAAAGCCGTTGGCGCAATCGGGATGGCCGTGATGCGTGCCGCCGCCCGGATTGTAGACGACGCCGCCCTCCGCCACGAGTTCGGCCGCCAGCATGCCCCCGCCCGCCGCCGTCGCGGGGCGGCGATACATCTCGGGAAAGACCGGGTTCGACAGGGTGCCCAACCCGTGCCGCAGCCGCGTGCCCTCGTCCACCGCCTGCGCGGTCTCGGCGGCGACCAGCGCGCGGATGTATTCGGGCGTGTGAAAGCCCAGCAGGGCCGCGGGTTTGGCGCGCGGCGAGATGCGGTAGCGCGACGCGGGCAGCCATCCCAGCGCCCGCGACAGGTCGATCACGGTGGGCACGCGCGGGATCGACAAGGGGTGCAGCCGGCCATAGCTCGACCCGCGATAGATGTTCGACCCGATGAAGAGAGCGCCTGTCATGCGCCTGAGCTAACCCGGCTTTGCACGGCGCCAAGCCCCCGCGCGATTGCGCATCGCCGCGCCGCGCCGTAAGTCCGGCCCATGCACCGTCTGCCCCCGCCCCGCCTGCTGTTTCTGACCGCGCTCGTGCTGGGCCTCGGCGCGGCGGGCGGCTGGCTTGCGGCGCAGGTGATGGTGCCGATGCCCTGGATGATCGGCGCGCTCGCGGTCTCGGCGCTTTGCGTGGCGACGCTGCAGCGCGGCCTCTTGCGGGATTACATCTTCCCGAACCGCTTCCGGAACCCGTTCATCGCGCTCATCGGCGTGATGATCGGCAGCCAGGCCTCGCCCGCGCTGCTCGACAGCCTCGCCACGCTGCCGCTGGCGCTGGCCGCGCTGTTGCTATTCATCCTGGTGGCTCATGCGGGGAACGTCGCGATCTTCGAGCGGCTGGGCGGCTATGACCGCGCCACCGCCTTCTATTCCGGCACGCCCGGCGGGCTGATGGAATCGATCCTGCTGGGCGAAGGTGCCGGCGCCGATATCCGCATCCTGACGCTGCAGCAATTTCTGCGCATCATCTTCGTCGTGACGCTGGTGCCCGCCGCCCTGTCGATCTGGGCGGGCGAGCCCCTGGGCTCCGCGGCGGGGATCGCTCCCGGCGGCGACGTGCCGCCGCGCTGGACGGATTGCGTCCTCGGCGCGGGCGCTGCGGGCCTCGGCCTGTTCCTGGCGCGCGCGGTGCATGTGCCGGCGGGCCATCTGGTCGGACCGCTCGTCATCACCGCCGCGCTCACGCTGATGGGCGCGATCGAGCTGCACCTGCCGTTCTGGGTTCTCGCGACGGCGCAGGTGGTCATCGGCACCTCGCTCGGCCTGCGCTTTCTGGGCATCACCGCGGCGCATATCCGCAAGGGTCTGGGCCTCGCCTTCCTGTCGGTGCTGTTCATGCTGACGCTCGGGACTGGCCTGTCGGTCGCGCTGGCGCAGGTGACGGGGCTCGACGTGGTGCAATTGCTGCTGAGCTTCGCGCCGGGCGGCGTGACCGAGATGTCGCTCATCGCGCTGTCATTGTCGGTGAGCCCGGCGCTGGTGAGCCTCTTTCACGTCGCGCGCATCCTGATGACCGTGGGCACGCTCATGGTCACGCCCCGGCTGTTCGGGATCGGCCCGAAGGTCTGAGGCGGACCGGCGGCTGTGACGAGGCCGATACCCGGGGGTCCGTCCCTGCGCCGGGGGAGTGGCAGGCCGACGGTCCGACACGGCAACGGACGGAGGGCGGCGCGAAATCTTCCCACGTCATCGCACCGCCCGAGCGACGCGCCTGCGGCGCCATAGCGTCAGGCGTGGTCCGGCCCGAGCCGGGCCCGGCGGCCTTGGTCCGGCCCCTACCCCGCAGCCTCGGCCTTCTCTTCCAGCGCCAGCCATTCTTCTTCCGCCGCCGACAGCTTCTCCTGCCGCTCGGCCAGAGCTTCCGTCGCCTTCTGGAACTTCACCGGCTCCCGCGTGAAGAGATCCGGATCGGTCAGCAGACCGTTCAGCTTGCCGATCTCCGCCTCGAGCCGCGCGATCACGCCGGGCAATTCCTCCAGCCGGTGCTTTTCCGAAAAGCTCAGCCCCGATGGCTTCGGTTTCGCCTTGGCCTTCGGCGCCTCCGCCTTGGGCTGCGCTGTGTCGCGGGACGCGGGCCGCGCCGTATCCTCGCGCGCTTGCCGCTGGCTTTGGTAATCCGACCAACCGCCCGCATAGACCACCGCGCGCCCGTCGCCCTCCATCGCCACGGTGGTCGTCGCCACCCGGTCGAGGAAATCGCGATCGTGGCTCACCAAA
Organism: Roseivivax lentus; assembly: GCF_900156805.1. GTDB lineage: Bacteria > Pseudomonadota > Alphaproteobacteria > Rhodobacterales > Rhodobacteraceae > Roseivivax > Roseivivax lentus. Next base: position 21,281 of record NZ_FTOQ01000005.1, read on the forward strand.
AGCACGGTGCCGTCGTATTCGCCCAGGAGATCCTGCAGCAGGTCCAGCGTCTCCACGTCGAGATCGTTGGTGGGCTCGTCGAGCACCAGCAGGTTCGATTCCCGCGCCATGATCTTGGCCAGCAGCAGCCGCGCCTTCTCGCCCCCCGACAGCGAGCGCACCGGCGCGCGCACCCGCCGCTCGTCGAAGAGGAACTCCTTGAGATAGCCCACGACGTGCTTGGGCTGCCCGCGCACGAGGATCTGATCGGCCTTGCCCGACACCCGCATGTCCGGATCGCCGGTCAGGTTTTCCCAAAGCGACATGTCCCCGTCGAGCTTGGCGCGGCTCTGGTCGAAGACCGCCGGCACGAGGTTGGTGCCCAGCTTGACGCGGCCCTCGTCGGGGGCCTCCTCGCCCATCAGCATGCGGATGAGCGTGGTCTTGCCCACGCCGTTCGGGCCCACGAAGGCCACCCGGTCGCCGCGTTCGATCTTGAGGGAGAAATCGCGCAGGATGGTCTTGCCGTCGAAGGCCTTGGCGATCCCCTCGGCCTCGATCACCTTCTTGCCCGAGGTCGGGCCCGAGGCGAGGTCCATCGCGGCCGTGCCCTGACGGCGGATCATGCCCGCGCGTTCCTCGCGCAGCGCCTTCAGCGCCCGCACCCGACCCTGGTTGCGGGTGCGCCGGGCCGAGATGCCCTCGACCGCCCATTTCGCCTCGGCCTTGATCTTTCGGTCCATCTTGTGGCGCTGCAGGTCCTCTTCGGCCCAGATCGTGTCGCGCCATTCCTCGAAGCCCTCGAAGCCCGTCTCGCGGCGGCGCACCGCGCCCCGGTCGATCCAGAGGGTGGCGCGCGTCAGCTCGCTCAGGAAGCGGCGGTCGTGGGAGATCAGCACGAAGGCCTTGCGCGTGGCCTTGAGCTCAGCCTCGAGCCAGCCGATCGCCTCGATGTCGAGATGGTTGGTGGGCTCGTCCAGCAGCAGAAGCTCGGGATCCTCGGCCATCAGCTTGGCCAGCGCCGCGCGCCGCCGCTCGCCGCCCGAGGCCGTCTCGACGGGCCGGGCGGGATCGAACTTGAGCCCCTCCGAGGCCGCCTCGACCCGGTACATATCCGCGGGGCCCAGCTCGGACGCGGCGAAGTCCCCGAGCGTCGCGAAGCCCGAGAGATCCGGGTCCTGCTCCATGTAGCCGACCGACTGGCCGGGCGGGACGACGCGCGTGCCGGTATCGGGCTCCACGAGCCCCGCCATGACCTTCATCAGCGTGGATTTGCCCGATCCGTTGCGCCCCACGAGGGCCACCCGGTCGCGCGGCTGCACGACAAAGGACAGATCGGCGAAGACCGGCTCGCCCCCGAAGGTCAGCGAGATGTCTGAAAGTTGCAGAAGCGGTGCCTGAGCCATGGCGCGCCATATGGCAGCGGCGAGGAGCGCCCGCAAGGGCGCGAGGAGCTTCAGCCCGCCAGACGCCTCAATGCCCGCGCCCGGGCGGGCGGAATGCGCGCGATCTCCACCCCGGTGAAGACATGGCAGGTGCCGAGGTCGCGGTCGATCACCGCGTGATCGCTGACCCATCCGCCAAGCGCGAGGTAGCTGCGCAGCAGCTGCGGCAGCGCCCGCAGCCCCACCTGTCCGGCCTTTCCGCCCATGTCCGCCGGTCCTGCCGCCGCGAGGGGGGCGGCCCGGCCGAAATCGTGGATATCCGGGGCCCGCGCCCCGATCCGCCAGCGCTCCGGCGCCCGGTGGTGCCGCGCCAGCCAGTCGAACCCGGCGGCATGGGGCGCGGGATCGGTGCCGGGGAACGAGGCGCAGCCGAACAGGAGCCGCAGGTCATGGGCATCGACGAAGCGCGTCAGCGCCGCCCAGGCCAGCCGTGGCACGTCCGGATCGCGGCAGGTCTCGGCCAGGCAGAAGCGCCCGATCTCGGCCATCCCGCCGGGATAGCCGGTCAGCCGGCCCAGGTCGTAGAATTGCGCGGCATAGCTCGTTGCGATCTCGCGCGCCGAGGCCAGGTGCAGCAGCCGGAACGCCGCAAGGACCCGGCCGCTGCCGCGCTCCTCGACCAGCACGTGCCGGCACAGGGGATCGAAGCCGTCTTCCTCGGGCGCGGCCGCGGCCCCGCGGAAGGCCTGCGCGCGCAGGGCAAGGATGGCCGCGTGATCGGCCGCCGAGGCCGCTGCGCGCACGCGCAAGGCTGCCGTCTCGATGCGGAAAAGGTCGTCCGTCGGTATGCCAGTACCGGCATGCGCTCCAGCATCGCCGCCAAGGCCGCCCGCGCGCCCAGTGGTCCGCGGGCTGGCTGCGAGCGCCACGCCTATTCCTCGAAGAAACCGGCCGGGTTGAGCGACCCGATATTGCCGAAGAGCTTGCGGATGAAGCTCAGATCGCCGCTGGCGCTGTCGGTCACCCGGCGCGAGATCGGCACGACGCGCCCGTCCTCGAGGCCGTAACGCTCGATATTGGCCACCACGTCGGTCTCGGTGAACGAGATCGCCACCACCTCGCGCTCGACCACCTGCGGCTTCTGCCAGCCGTAATGGCGCATGGTCGTGCCGACCCAGTAATAGGCCCCGTCCGACAGCACGCCCGAGGCGGTGGGCACGCCCACGGTCTCCTCGACGGTGGCGCGGGTGTCGATGCCGGGGATAATGGCCTGCAGGTCCTCTTCGGGCGGCACGTAACCGTGATTGCGAAAATCCGCGGTGCAGGCGGCCAGCCCGACCATCAGCGTCAGGACCGCGACAAGGCGCGTGCCGCGTGCCATCTCAAGCCTGCCCGTCATTCCGTCCCTCTTGCCTTTGGCCTCGAACGCCTTTTATCCCGCTTACAGAAGGACGCACCCGCGATCAAGCCGCGGGCGTGCCGCGAAAAAACCCCAGCGCTCCGAAAGGTGCCGATGCCATGACCGAGACCCCCGCACGATCCGGCCCGTTCCGCATTGCGGAGTTGTCACAGACCGCGCCCACGCGCTTCCGGCTCGAACCCGATGCCGCGGCCCGCGCCGAGATCGCCCGCGCGCTCGATTTCTCGTCGCTGCGCAAGGTCGTGCTCGAAGGCGCGATCAAGCCGCTCGGCAAACGCGGCTGGCGGCTCGAGGCGCGGCTCGGCGCGACGGTGATCCAGCCTTGCATCGTCACGCTGGCCCCGGTCACGACGCGGATCGACCGCCCGGTCGAACGCACCTACTTGCCGCCCGCGCTTCTCGAGGCGCCCGAACCCGGCTCCGAGATCGAGATGCCCGAGGACGACACCACCGAACTGCTCGGCGATGTGATCGACCCCGCCCAGGTGCTGACCGAGGCGCTGGCCCTCGCCGCGCCGGATTATCCCCGCGCCGAGGACGCGCCCGAACTGCGCGTCGAGGCCCGGCCCGCGGGCGCCGCCCCGATCGCGGAGGAGGAAACCAAGCCCTTCGCCGGGCTCGCGGGGCTGAAGGCGTCGCTCGAAAAGGGCGACGACGAGGAGGGCTGACCGCCCCAGAAACCGCTTGCGTTTTGACACGCCGTCACTATGTATGCGCCTTCACCGGAATTCAGGGTTGCCAGCGGTGCGCGATAGGGACTATCCCCCCGCCAGATTCCCGACAGCGGCGTCGGTTCAAGACTGCGCCGGAAACACGAAATTGAGGTTGAGACATGGCCGTCCAACAGAACAAAGTATCCAAGTCGCGTCGCAACAACCGCCGCGCCCATGACGCGCTCGTTGCTGCGAACCCCAACGAATGCACCAATTGCGGCGAGCTGAAGCGCCCGCATCACGTCTGCCCGTCCTGCGGCCATTATGCCGACCGTGAGGTCGTCGCGGTCGCGGACGAGATCGACCTGGACGAAGACGCAGCCTGAGTAACGCATCCCCGCGAGGCCCATCTTCATGACCTCTTCGCAGGATCAGCAGGAGACGGGCCGCGCCGAGGTGGTTCTTTCCATCGACGCCATGGGCGGCGATCAGGGACCGGCGACCGTCGTCGCCGGTCTTGCCTTGTCCGCCGACAAGAACCCCGACGTGCGGTTCCTCCTGCATGGCCGCAAGGCCGAGCTCGAGAAGCTCGTCGCCAAGACGCCCAGCCTGAAGGGCCGCGTCGATATACGCCATGCGGACGACATCGTCTCCATGGACGACAAGCCCAGCCACGTGATGCGCAACGGCAAGGGCACCTCGATGTGGTCCACGCTCGACGCAGTGCGCAACGGCGAGGCCTCGATCGCGGTGTCTTGCGGCAATACCGGGGCGCTCATGGCGATCTCCATGGTGCGTTTGCGCAAATTGCCGGGCGTCAGCCGACCTGCAATTGCGATTCTCTGGCCCTCCCGGTCCGAGCAGGGCTTCAACGTCATGCTCGATGTGGGCGCCGATATCCGCGCCGATGCCCGTGACCTGCTGCAATACGCGCTGATGGGCGTCTCCTATGCGCGCAACGGCCTGTCGCTGGCGCGGCCACGCGTCGGCCTGCTGAACGTGGGCACCGAGGAACACAAGGGCCGCACCGAGCTGCACGAGGCGCATGGTCTCATCAACGCCACCGCCGACGATGCCGAGTTCGATTTCGTGGGCTTCGTCGAGGGCGGCGACATCCCCGGCGACGTGGCCGACGTGATCGTCACCGACGGCTTTACCGGCAACGTGGCGCTGAAGACCGGCGAAGGCACGGCGAGCCTCATCCGCGATCTGCTGCGCGAGGCCTTCGCCTATTCGATCATCTCGCGGATCGCCTCGCTGCTGGCCTATCCCTCGCTCAAGCGGCTGTCGAAGCGCATCGATCCGCGCCGGGTGAATGGCGGCGTCTTCCTCGGGCTCAACGGCACGGTGGTGAAATCCCACGGCGCCGCGGATGCGACCGGCGTCGCCGCCGCGGTTCGGCTGGCCTGCCGGCTCGCCGAGTCGGGCTTCACCGACCGGCTGAAGGCCCGGGTTGCATCCGCCGCGGAGCTTGCACAGGATGTCGCCAATTCCGCCGAAGACGGAAAGGACAAGACATGACGCTGCGCGCCGTGGTTGCCGGTTGCGGCCATTACCTCCCTGCCCGCGTGGTCGAGAATGCCGAATTCGAGGCGCGACTCGACACGTCGGACGAATGGATCCGCAGCCGCTCCGGGATCGAACGGCGCCATTTCGCCGCCGAGGGCGAGACGACCTCCGACCTCGCCACCCATGCGGCCCGGGCCGCGCTCGCCGATGCGGGGCTGGTGGCGGGCGATCTCGACGCGCTGATCGTCGCGACCTCCACCGCCGATCTGACCTTTCCCTCGGCGGCCACGATGGTGCAGGCGCAGCTCGGCATGACGCGCGGCTTCGCCTTCGACGTCCAGGCGGTCTGCGCGGGCTTCATCTACGCGCTGGCCAATGCCAATGCGCTGATTCTGTCGGGCCAGGCCGAACGCGTGATGGTCATCGGCGCCGAGACCTTCAGCCGGATCATGGATTGGGACGACCGCTCCACCTGCGTGCTCTTCGGCGACGGCGCGGGCGCGCTCATTCTCGAGGCCAAGACCGGCAGCGGTTCGGTCGAGGATCGCGGCATCCTGTCGACCGACCTGCATTCCGACGGGCGTCACCGCGATATCCTTTATGTCGATGGCGGCGTGTCCACGCAAAGCACGGGCTTTCTGCGCATGGAGGGCAAGGAGGTCTTCCGCCACGCGGTCGAGAAGCTCGCCGCGACCGCCAATACCGCGCTAGCCAAGGTCGGGCTGACCGGTGCCGATGTGGACTGGGTGGTGCCCCACCAGGCCAATATCCGCATCATCACCGGCACCGCGAAGAAGCTCGGCCTGTCCATGGACAACGTCATCGTCACCGTCCAGGACCACGGCAACACCTCCGCCGCCTCGATCCCGCTTGCCCTGTCCGTGGGCCAGGCCGAGGGCAAGATCAAGCGCGGCGATCTGGTGGTGACCGAGGCCATCGGCGGCGGGCTGGCCTGGGGCGCCGTGGTACTGCGCTGGTAGCGATTTTGCGGCGGTTCAACGCCTGACGCCAAGCCATTGATATTGACTCGGAAATTGCCCCGCGCCTACACTCTCGAAAATCAGGGAGATGGCCGATGGGCGAGAAGACACTCACGCGCATGGATCTGAGCGAAGCGGTGTTCCGCGAAGTCGGGCTGTCGCGCAACGAAAGCGCGGAACTGGTCGAGGCGATCCTGCAGCACATGTCCGACGCGCTCGTCGCGGGCGAACAGGTCAAGATATCGTCCTTCGGCACGTTTTCCGTGCGCGACAAGGCCGCCCGCGTCGGCCGCAACCCCAAGACCGGCGAGGAGGTGCCCATCCAGCCCCGCCGCGTGTTGACCTTCCGACCGTCGCACCTGATGAAGGACCGCGTGGCCGCAGGCAACAAGAGCTGAGACCGATATGAGCAAATCCCCCGACGCCTTCCGCACGATCAGCGAGGTGGCGGACTGGCTCGACACGCCCGCCCACGTGCTGCGCTTCTGGGAAAGCAAGTTCCCGCAGGTCAAACCGGTCAAGCGCGCGGGCGGACGGCGCTATTACCGCCCCGCCGACATGGTCCTTCTGGGCGGCATCAAGAAGCTCCTGCATGATGATGGCCTGACCATCAAGGGCGTGCAGAAATACCTTTCCGAACATGGCGTTAAGGCAGTCTCGGCGCTGGCCCCGCCGATCGAGGACGGTGCCGAGGACGACCGGAACGCCCCGATCGAGGCCACCGCGCAGGAGGATGCCGCCCTCGGCGACGCGCCCGCCCGGATCGAGGAAGACAGCGCCGTCGAGGAGGCCGAAACCGCCGAGATCGACGCCGCCGAGGAAGAGGCCGACGCCCCCTTCATCGAGGCCGAGCCTCCCGCGTCCACCGTGGTGCCCTTCACCGGCGGCACGCTCGCCGAGACGCCTGGCCGCGCAGAGGATGCCCCTGCGGATGAGGAAGAGGCCGCACCCGCGGCGCGCGATACCGCCGCTCAGGACGCGGCTACCGACGAGGCCGCCGGCATCGTCGAGGCGCCGCTCCCCGAGGCGGATACCGATATGGCCGGGATCGACCTGCCGGCCCCCGGTTCCCCTGACCAGAACACGCAGGACGATGCCGCGCTTGCGGAGGCCTCCGCCTCCGCGCCGGAGGCCGATATCGACCGGTTGATCAGCGAAACCCTGCGCGACAAAGACAGCGTGGAGGCCGCAGCGACGGATGCCGCCGACGAGGCCGGACCGGCCAAGGAGGTGCGCCCCGCCGCCCCGGACGCAGCGGAAGACGACGCGCAACAGCCCAGCCTCTTCGGCACGACCCCCGAATTCCTCGCCAAACCCTTCAGCGATCGCGCGCCCTCGGACGAGGCGCCGGACCGCGCGGCCGATGAGGACACCGCGCCCGAGGAGACGCCGGAGCCTGCCGCCAGCCAGGACGCGGAACCGGCGCCCAAAGCGCCCCTTGCCACCCCGCGACCGGATCCCGACGCGCCCCTGCCGCACGGTCCCTTGCATCATCTCGCCGGTATCTCGCGCCTCAGCCCCGCGATGGCCGCGCGCATCGCCCCGCATGCCGCGGCGCTGCGCGACCATCTGGGCCGCGGCGCCTAGCCCCCGAAGATGACCGCGCGCGCCTTGCGAAAAATCCCCGCGCAAAGGGGTTGCGACCGCGCTGAAAACCGGTAAGACACCGCGTAGTCGGGCTATGGCGCAGCCTGGTAGCGCGTCCGTCTGGGGGACGGAAGGTCGCAGGTTCGAGTCCTGCTAGCCCGACCAGCTACCTCTTCTTCCGCCGCATTGCGCGGGGCTTCGGGCTCCGTGACAGGGCGCGGCGGACATATCCCCGAATTTCCCCGATTTTCCCGCCTTATCCGATAGAAACGCGCTCCCATTCGCCTGCGCGGGTTGCTAGACAATGAGCGCGGGCGCAGGACGCGAAGGGGATGGCGGCATGACGGGCGTATTGGCAAGCCAACAGATCGAAGCGCTGGTCGCCTCCGGCGTGATCCGGCCCGAAGCGCCGCTTGTCGAAGGACAGATCCAGCCCGCCAGCCTCGATTTGCGGCTCGGCCACCAGGCGATCCGCGTGCGCGCGTCGTTTCTGGCCGGCGCGGACCGGCGCGTCGAGGACCGGCTCGCCGAGTTCGAGATGCACCGCGTCGATCTGAGCGGCGGCGCCGTCCTCGAGAAGGGCTGCGTCTACCTCATTCCGCTGCTCGAACGCGTCACCCTGCCCGCCGATATCTCGGCCATCGCAAACGCCAAAAGCTCCACCGGGCGGCTCGACCTGCTGACCCGCACGATCACCGATGGCGGCACCGAGTTCGACCGCATCGCGCCGGGCTATGACGGGCCGCTCTACGCCGAGATCTGCCCGCGGTCCTTCTCGGTGCTGGTCCGGACCGGCATGCGGCTCAACCAGATCCGTTTCCGCCGCGGGCAATCCGTGCTCGACGACGCGGCGCTGTCGGCCCTGCACGACGCCGAGACGCTTGTGGGCGGCGGCCCCGCGCTCATCCGCGACGGTCTGGGCTTTTCGGTCGATCTGCAGCCCGCCGAGGGCTCCGACCTCGTGGGCTACCGCGCCAAGCCCCATACCGGCGTGATCGACCTCGACCGGATCGGGCATTACGATGCCGCCGAGTTCTGGGAAGAGCTGCGCACCCGCGAGGGCCGGATCATCCTCGATCCCGACGCCTTCTACATCCTCGTGAGCCGCGAGGCGGTGCATATTCCCCCCGCCTATGCCGCCGAGATGGCGCCCTACCTCGCCATGGTGGGCGAGTTCCGGGTGCATTACGCGGGCTTTTTCGATCCGGGTTTCGGACATGCGGGCGCGGGCGGCACCGGATCGCGCGGCGTGCTCGAGGTCCGCTGCCACGAGGCCCCCTTCGTGCTAGAACATGGCCAGATCGTCGGACGCCTCGTCTACGAGAAGATGGACGAGGTCCCGGACCAGCTTTACGGCCGCGAGATCGCCTCGAACTACCAGGGCCAGGGGCTGAAACTGTCCAAGCATTTCCGGGTCTGAGGGGCCAAAGTCCCGAAGCCCGAGTCGCATCGCCCCGCCGGAACGGCAAAAGGCCCGGCGCGGGGCCGGGCGGACAATCGGTCAGGACAGCCCGCGTCGGGGGCTCAGAACCGCCCCGCGCGACGGGCCGCGCGCATCGCCTTCTGGGCGTTGCCGGCATGTTTCTTGGCCGCCTGCGCCTGCTGGCGTTCCTCGGGCGTCATGTCCTCGCGGGCCTTGCCCTTGCCGAAGGCCTTGTCCATGCCCGCGTTCACGCCCTTGTTGATGACCTGACGCATCACCGTGCGCATGATCATGTTGATGATCTGGTTCGCGTTCATCTCGCCTCTCCTCGTCGCGTCACAGCGCCGTACCTCGTTCACCTAGGTCGCAATTGTGCCGATTTCATGGCCAATGATCCGCCATCCAAGTGATTGCGCGCAAAAGCCGCGCGAAACCCGCCGGCCTGCGCGCTCAATCCTCGAAAAGCTCGCTCTGGCCTTCGTCGGTCTCTTCCTCGGCATCGACGTCGCCCTCGCCCGGCCCGGGCATGGCGCCGGGCGGCGGCCGGTTCTCCAGCAGGCCCGCCGCGCGCAGCTCTTTCAGGCCCGGCAGGTCGCGGGCATTCTCCAGCCCGAAATGATCGAGGAAGTCCTGCGTGACCACGAAGGTCACCGGGCGGCCCGGCGTCATCTTGCGCCGCCCGAAGCGGATCCATTCCATCTCGATCAGCAGGTCCACCGTGCCCCGGCTGACGGACACGCCGCGGATCTCCTCGATCTCGGCGCGGGTGACGGGCTGGTGATAGGCGATGATCGCCAGCGTCTCGATCGCCGCGCGGCTGAGCTTGCGGGTCTCCACCGTCTCCTTGCGCATGAGAAAGCCCAGATCGGGCGCGGTGCGGATCGCCCAGGCATCGCCCACGCGCACCACGCGCACGCCACGCCCCTCGTAGCGCTTCTGCAGATAGACCAGCGCCTCGGCGGCGTCGCAGCCGAAGGGCATCCGGTCGTTCAGCTCCTTGACCGTCTGCGGCTCTGCGGTGGCAAAGAGGATCGCCTCGACCATGCGTTCCTGCTCGCCCATGGGGGGTGCCTCGAACAGGCTCTCCCCGGCGGGATCGCGGGTGTCCTCGGTGATGTCGGGCTGATCGTTCATGTCTCCCGGCCCTCCCTGCGGCGCAACTCGATGAGCGCGAACAGCTCGGATTGACGCAGCTCCGCGCGGCCTTCCTTCACCAGTTCCAGCGAGGCCGCGAAGGTCGCCGCCGTGGCCGAGCGCCGCCGCACCGGATCGTCATGCCAGCCCTCGGGCAGGTAGACCGAGATATCCGTCCAGGTGCCCGCGAAGCCGATCATTCCGCGCATCCGGTCGAGCGCCATCTCCATGGTGAAGACGCGGTCGCGATCCATCACGAAGGGACGGAACTCGTCGCGCGTGCGCGTCCGGGCATAGGCCTGCATCAGGTCGAGGATCGTCGCGGTGTACTTGACCCGGCGCACCCGCTCCATGGGTTCGGGCAGGCCGCGGGCGAAGAAGTCGCGCCCCTTGCGGTCCCGCGCCATGAGCCGTGCGGCGACCTCGCGCATCGCCTGCAAGCGTTCAAGCTGGAAGGCCAGATGCGCGGCCAATTCCTCGCCCGAGGGGCCCTCCTCGGTCGGGTCGGGCGGCAGCAGCAGGCGCGATTTCAGGAAGGCCAGCCAGGCCGCCATCACCAGGTAATCGGCGGCAAGCTCGATCCTGAGCTCCTTCGCCTTCTCCACGAACGCGAGGTATTGCTTGGCGAGATCCAGCACCGAGATGCGCCGCAGGTCGACCTTCTGCGTGCGCGACAGCGTCAACAGCAGGTCGAGCGGCCCCTCGAAGCCGTCGACATCCACGATCAACGCCTCCGCCTGCAGGCGGTCCGCAACGGACATGGGCTGTAATTCGAACTGGGTCTCTTCGCTCATCCTGCGCGCTCTGGTGACAGCGCGTCCAGCTTGGCCCTGAGGCCCGCGATGTCAACCGAGTCCGGCGCCTCACGGGCGGTAAGCGCGGCGACGGCGCGCACATAGGCCTCGCTCGTCATCTCGCCGATGGCCTCCATCAGCGGCGCCATCTCGGCCATCTCGCCGTTGCAATGCAGGACCACATCGCAGCCCGCCGCGAGCGACGCCGCGCCGCGCTCGGCGATGCTGCCCGACAAAGCCTCCATCGAGATATCGTCGGTCATCAGCAGTCCGCCGAAGCCGATCTCATCTCGGATCAGACGGATCATGCGCGGCGACACGGTTGCCGGCCGGTCGTCATACTCGGTAAAGACCAGATGCGCCGTCATCCCCAGCGGCAGGTCCGAGAACGGCTTGAAGGCGGCGAAATCGGTCTCCATCAGCGTCGTCGCGGGGGCCGCGATGCGCGGCAGGTCGAGATGACTGTCGAGCCGGGCGAGGCCATGGCCGGGCATGTGTTTCATCACCGGCAGCACGCCGCCATCGAGATGCGCCTTCGCGACCGCCCGGCCCAGATCAAGAACGCGCGGCAAGTCACTGCCGTAACATCGGTTTTTCAGAAAGCGATGGGTCTCGGAGCGGGCCACGTCCAGCATCGGCGCGCAATTGCCGTCGATGCCGCAGGCGCGCAGCTCCGCCGCGATGATCCGGTAGCGCAGATACATCGCCTCGCGCGCCACATTCCCGTAACGGGCGGCAAAATCGAGCGGCGCCTCCCAATCGGTCGCGAGCGGCGCGCGCAGGCGCTGCACCCGCCCGCCTTCCTGGTCGATGAAGATCGGCGCATCGCGCCCGACGCTGTCGCGCAGCTCGGAGGTCAGCGCGAGAAGTTGGTCCTGCGCCTCAACATTGCGCGCGAAGAGGATGAAACCAAACGGATTTTCTTTCCCGAAGAAGGCGCGTTCCGCGGCGCTGAGGCGCAGGCCCAGCGGGGCCAGGATCGCCGCGCCGAAGCGGGTCACCGCGTCACCACCGGAATGCAATCGGCGTTCTCGGCCACCAGCGCCGCGCAGAAGCGCCGGGCATCCGACAGATCGGCAAAGCCATGCGCGCGCAACCGGTAGAAGGTCTTGCCGCCCGAGGCCGCCTGCTCGATCACCCGGTCCTTGCCGCTCAGGTAATCCTCGAAACGGGTCTCGAAGCGGCTCCATTCGCGGCGGGCGGTCTCGACGCTGTCATAGGCGCCGAGCTGCACGAGCCGCGTGCCGGCGGGCAGCGATGTCGGATCGACCTCCTTGGCCCCCGCGGGTGTGGCGGCGGCCGCCGCGCTGCGCGCGGTGTCGCGCAGGCCCGCGGGCCGCGTCTGCGGACGCAGGGAGCGCGCGATGCCGCCATCGGCCTCGAGCGCCATCTCCACCGTCGCGTCGATCGCCGCGCGCACCGGATCATCGGTGATCCCGATCGTGGCCGAGGCGAATTCCTCGGGCTCCGCCGCGTCCTCCAGGGCCGCGTCCGGCGCGCCCGTCTCGGCCATCTCGCCCTCGGGAAGCGGTACTTCCTGTGCCTCCAACGCCTCCGGCGCTTCCTCGCCCAGCGTCGGGCTTTCGGGCAGCGCCGCCTGACGTGACCGGGGCCGCGCCCCGAGCGCGCCCAGCGGCACGTCCTCGGCACTGAGCGCGGCATCCCGCGGGGCGAGGCGGATTTCGCTGGGCGGCGGTGCCGCCATGCCCTGCCCCGCCACGTCGTTCACCGCGAGGCCCTGATGGTCGGCCAGCCGCCCGCCCGGATCGTCGGGCTGGACGCGCATGGGCCCTTCGGTCGCGCGCACCACCGGGATGCCCGAGACGTCGCGCAGGATCAGCTTGGTGCCCCAAACGCCGATGCCGACGATCAGCGCCAGCGAAAGCGCTGCGCCGGTAAGATGGGTCAATGTCGCGAAAGTGCTCTGTCCTGCGGACCCCGCCACGGGGCCCGAACGGTAGATATCTGCCATGCCTGCCTCGTCCTCGGCGGCACGGGGCCGCCGGTCAATCTGCTCTGCCTGACCGGCGGGGCGCTTGGTTCGATCAGCGCATTTCCTCGACCGGTTTCACGCCAAGGATACCCAAACCGCCCGCGATGACAACCGCGACAGCCCGCGCCAGCGCGATTTTCGCCTGACTTGTGGCCGCATCGCCCTCCTGCAGGAAACGCAGTTCCGGCATGTCGTTGCCCTTATTCCAGAGCGCGTGCAGCTCGGAGGCCAGTTCGTAGAGGTAGAAGGCCACGCGGTGCGGCTCATGGGTGCGCGCGGCGATCTCGACGAGGCGCGGCCATTCGGCGAGCTTCTTCGCGACCGCCTGTTCGGAGGGATGCGTCAGCCCGGCGAGGTCCGCCGCCGCAAGGGTCGCGTCGTCAACCGCGATCCCGGCCTCGGCGGCCTTGCGCAGGACCGAACAGACCCGGGCATGGGCATATTGCACGTAGAAGACCGGGTTGTCCTTCGACTGCTCCAGCACCTTGTCGAAATCGAAGTCGAGCGGCGCGTCGTTCTTCCGCGTCAGCATCACGAAGCGGGTCACATCGGGCCCGACCTCGTCCACCACGTCGCGCAGGGTCACGAAGGTGCCGGCGCGCTTCGACATCTTGAAGGGCTCGCCGTTCTTGTAGAGCTTCACGAGCTGCGTGAGCTTGATATCGAGCGGCGTCTTCTCCGCCGAGAGCGCCGCGACCGCGGCCTTCATCCGCTTGACGTAGCCGCCGTGATCGGCGCCGAAGACGTCGATCAGCGCGTCATAGCCCCGGCTGACCTTGTCGTAATGGTAGGCGATGTCGGGGGCGAAATAGGTCCAGGCCCCATCCGATTTCATGATCGGGCGGTCCACGTCGTCGCCGTACCGGGTCGATTTGAACAGCGTCTGCTCGCGCGGTTCCCAATCCTCGGGCGTCTTGCCCTTGGGCGGCTCCAGCACGCCCTTGTAGATCAGCCCCTTGGAGCGCAGATCCTCGATCGCCGCCTCGATCTTGCCGGTGCCGTAAAGCGATTTCTCCGAGAAGAAGTGGTCCATCTCGACCCCGAGCGAGGCCAGGTCTTCCCGGATCAGTTCCATCATGGCGGCGGTGGCGAAATCGCGGATCTCCTCGAGCCAGACCGCTTCGGGCTGGTCCATGTAGGCGTCGCCCACCTTGTCCTTCAGCGCCGCCCCAACCGCGATCAGGTAATCGCCCGGATAGGTGCCGTCCTCGAAGGCGACGGCCTGCCCATGCGCCTCGAGATACCGCAGGTAGACCGAGCGGGCGAGCACATCGACCTGCGCCCCGCCATCGTTGATGTAATACTCGCGGGTGACCTCGTAGCCCGCGTAATCCAACAGCGAGGCCAGCGCGTCGCCGAAGACCGCGCCGCGCGTATGCCCCACATGGAGCGGCCCCGTCGGGTTGGCCGAGACGTATTCCACGTTGACCTTCTGCCCCTGCCCCATGGTCGACCGCCCGAAGGCCGTGCCGTCCTTCAGAATGGCCGTGGGCAGCGCCTGCCAGACGCTGTCCGCAAGCCGCAAGTTGATGAAGCCCGGCCCGGCCACGCTGGCCTCCGACACGCGCGGATCGGCGGCCAGATGCGGCACCAGCGCCTCGGCGATGTCGCGCGGTTTCATCTTCGCGGGCTTGGCCAGCACCATCGCGGCATTGGTCGCCATGTCGCCATGCGCGGGATCGCGCGGCGGCTCGACGGTGACCGGGCCGAGGTTCAGCCCCTCGGGCAGCGTGCCGTCTCGGGCAAGCGCACCGATCGCGTCCGTGACAAGGGTTCCGATCTCGGAAAAGAGGTTCATGGCAAGGCTCCCGGGGTTCGGGTGTCCTCTACCATGCGGACGGGCCGCGTCAATGCGGGGGTCTCCTGGTGGCCCGAGCGATCATCACGAGGCGCAGGATCGAGGCGTCGTGAGACGCGTGCAGCCGCCACGCTCCAATGCCGGCCCGGGTCGCACGCTCCGTCCCTAGCTCGCCTGCTTGCGCTCCTCGCGCTTCGGCGCCAGCATCAGGATCTGAACGTCGTTGGCATCGCGCGGCGTCTCGTCCGGGCCGAGAAAGCGCAGCGCGCCGCCGGGGCCGAAATCGGCCACGATGAAGGCCTCGGGATTCTTCTCGCGCCAATCCTTCAGGGTGAACTCCGCCGACAGCCGGGTGCTGCGGAACTCCCAGCCCTCGGCGATCCGGGCCTCGGATTCGTGGAAGGTCTCGTTCGCGCCGATGGGCCGCCCGCCCAAGCTCGCGGGCAGCGCGTGGCGCGAGGAGCTGTCGCGCGTCCGGCGCACCTGGAACACCTTTTCGCGGCCGAATTCCGGCCCGAGATCAGTGGTAACCAGCGTGTTATAGGCGTCGTTGTCGGTCGCCGCGATGACGTATTCGTAGCGGATGAGGTCCAGCCGGTGCTCGGCATCCTCCGACAGCAGGTCGCCGAAATAGGTCTCGATCCCCGCCTCCCGCGCGGCGCGCAGATGGGCGTGGTTCGGATCGACGATGATGACCGGCAGATCAAGCGTCTTCAGCGCCCGCGCGAGCGCCAGCGACCAGCGCGAGCCGCCGACGATCATCACCCCGGGCCGGTCCGCCGCCGTCAGCCCGAGGGCGCGGGCCAGGGGCGACAGCGTGAAGCCATGCAACACCACCGTCGCCGCCACCAGCGCGAAGGCCAGCGGCGCCATGCGCGCGCCATCCTCGATGCCGATGGCCGCCAGACGCTCTCCGAACAGGCCCGCCACCGCGACCAGCACGACGCCGCGCGGCCCGGTAAAGGCCACGAGCAGGCGCTCGGCCCAGGGCACGCCCGAAAAGGCGAGCGAGATCAGCACCGCCGCGGGCCGCGCCAGCAGAACCACGACCAGCACGAAGCCGAGCGCGCGCAGATCGAGCGAGGCCAGCGTCTCCCGGTCCATGTTCGCCGCCAGCAGGATGAATACGCCGGAGACCAGCATCACCGTCGCCTGCTCCTTGAAGCGGCGGATCTCCACGTAGGAGGGCAGCGCCACATTGGCGATCCACAGCCCCATCAGCGTGACCGCCAGAAGGCCCGCCTCGTGCAGCACCCAGTCCGAGACCCCGAAGACCAGCAGCACCAGCACGAAGAGCACCGGCACCTTCATGTATTCCGGCACATGTCCGCGCTGGAAGGCGCGCGCCGTGCCCCAGCCCGCGGCGAGGCCCAGCACGGTCGCGACCGAAATCCCCAGCGCCAGATCGCCCACCGCCTGCGCCGCGCCGGTGGCGGTCTGCAGCACGATGACCACCTCGAAGGCCAGCACCGCCGCCAGCGCGCCGACGGGATCGTTGACGATGGCCTCCCATTGCAGAAGCGCCGCCGGCCGCCGCCGCAGTCGCGCCTGGCGCAGGAGCGGCGCGATCACCGTGGGGCCGGTGACGATCATGATGCCGCCGAACACCGCCGAGGTCTGCCAGGACAGCCCCGCCACGTAGTACAGCGCCGCGGCCGAGGCCGCCCAGCCCAGCGGCGCCCCCAGAAAGACCAGCCGGCGCACGCCCACCGCGGCATCGCGCAGCGCCGAGATATGCAGCGTGAGCCCGCCCTCGAACAGGATGATCGCCACGGCGATGGCCACCATGGGTTGCAGGATCGCGCCGAAATCGCGCCCGGGATCGACGATGCCAAGGCCCGGCCCCACGATCAGACCGGCCAGCAGCATAAGCACGATGGCGGGCATCCGCAGCCGCCAGGCCAGCCATTGCGACCCCACGCCAAGCGCGCCGACAAGCGCAAATGCCATCACCGGGGTGAGGCCGGCCTCCGCGGGTGTCGCCATCTGTCTTCCTCTCGATGTCCGGGATGAAATGTAGCAGCCGCCGCGCCTTTGGCGAGGGCCGGAATGCGCCTCAGGTCTGGTCGCTCAGCACGTCGACCCCGGTCAGCCGCGCATGGTCCTGCAGGGCGAAGCGGTCGGTCATCCCGGCAATGTAATCGGCCACCAGCCGCGCCAGCGCCGCCCGATCCGGGGCGGCCTCCACGTCGCGCTGCCAGCGGCGCGGCAACTCGTCCGGATGTTCGAGGTAGATCGGGAACAGCTCGTTGACCGCCCGCGTCACCTTCTCGCGCTGCGCCATGACCGAGGGCGCGCGGTACATCCGGGCGAAAAGAAAGCCGCGGATCGCCTTCAGATCGGACCAGAGCGCGTCCGAAAAGGCGATCACCGGATGGCCCAGATCGCGGATTTCCTGCGGCCCCGTCGCCCCCGATGCGGCGAGCCGGGCGCGCGAGGTGTCGATCAGATCGGCCACCATGTACCCGAAGACCCGCCGCAGCGCCTCGTGCCGCCGGCGGTAGGGATCGAGACCCGGATAGGCCCGGTCGACCTCGGCGTAAGCGTCGCGCACGAGCGGCAATTCGGCGATCTCGGCCTCGGTGAAAAGGCCCGCGCGCAGCCCGTCATGCAGGTCGTGATTGTTGTAGGCCACGTCGTCCGACAAGGCCGCGACCTGCGCCTCGGCGCTGGCATGGGTGTGCAGTTCGAGGTCGTGCTCGGCATTGTATTCCGCCAGCGCATGGGGCAGCGGATGGGCCACCGGGCCGTTATGCTTTGCGATCCCTTCGAGCGTGTCCCAGGTCAGGTTCAGCCCGTCGAACTCGGCGTAATGCCGCTCCAGCCGCGTGACGATCCGCAGCGTCTGCGCATTGTGATCGAACCCGCCGAACGGCGCCATCAGCGCGTCAAGCGCGTCTTCCCCGGTATGCCCGAAGGGCGTGTGGCCGAGGTCATGGGCCAGCGCGACCGCTTCGGTCAGGTCCAGATCGAGGCCGAGCGCGTTGGAGATCGTGCGTGCAACCTGCGCCACCTCGATCGAATGGGTCAGCCGCGTGCGGTAGAAATCGCCCTCATGCTCCACGAAGACCTGCGTCTTGTGCTTCAGCCGCCGGAAGGCCGAGGCATGGATGATGCGGTCCCGATCTCGCTGGAAACACGAGCGGAACGCGCTCTCCTCTTCGGGGTGGCGGCGTCCGCGCGAGGCGGCGGGCGTGCAAGCATAGGGGGCAATCGTCACGTGCGGGGTCCTTGTCGCATGTCCCGCGACCTCATATATTCGCCCTGACGCGGGAAGGAAACTGGCTCTGCCACGCCGCCCGCGCCGCGCGTCATCCATCCGGGCCGAGGCCCGCATCATATCCGAGGTATCCATGCATCTGCCCCCGAAAGTGACCGAGCGCGCCTTTGCCCGCCTGGCCGAGATCGGCGCGGGCGACCAGGGCCAGGCCCTGCGCGTGGCCGTCGAAGGTGGCGGCTGCTCGGGCTTCCAGTACGAGATCAAGCTCGACGCGCCCGAAGCCGACGACATCGTGCTCGAAGGCCAGGGCCAGAAGGTCGTGGTCGACCAGGTCTCGCTGCCGTTTCTGGAAAACGCGGTGATCGACTTCTCCGACGAGCTGATCGGCGCGCGCTTCGTGATCGAGAACCCGAACGTCGCCAGCTCCTGCGGCTGCGGCACCAGCTTCTCGATGTGATCCCAGCCTGACTTTCGGCGCAATATCAGTTTCCTGCGGGTCGGCCTTAAAGCACAACATGAACTTTGGAGAGGGCCCGCCCGTCAGGTCGTCGCCGGCACTTCGCGCCATTTCGGGCGCGCCGTATCGTAGACCAGCCACAGGCCGGACCCGATCACGAGGGTGACGCCGAGGAAGGTGCCTAGGCCCGGCACTTCGCCGAAGGCCAGAAAGCCGATCACCACCATCCAGACGAATTGCAGGTTCATGAGCGGCGTGGCCACATAGGCGGGCAGCACCCCCAGGGCGGCCGTTACCGTCCAGCGCGCTGCGAAGAGGATCAGCGCGTAGACCGACACCCAGGCCAGATCCGCACCTGACATCGGCGTCCAGACGAAGGGCAAGGCCGCCGTCATCACGACGCAGAGCGCCAGATTCGGATAGAAGACCTGCGCCAGTGTGGAGCGTTCGCGCTGCGCGATATACCGCGCCGCCACCAGCGAGCCCGTGCCCGACAGCACCGCTAGACCGGCCCAGCCATGCCCGATCGACAGCATCGAGGGACCTTCGGGCATCAGGCACAACAGCCCCGCCACCCCGAACACGAGCGCGATCCAAGCCGTGGGGCGGATCGCCTCGCCCAGGATCGGGCCGGAAAGCAGCGCCGCGATCACCGGGACCAGCGCCATGAACAGGAAGACATCGGCGAAGGGCAGGTATCGGAAAGCGTAGAAGAAGGCGACCGAGGCCAGCACGGTCAGCGCGGAGCGGATCGCCATCGCCGGTCTCTGGCCCGTGCTCAATGCCCGCCGCGTGCCGCCCTCTGCCGGGCGCCGGGCTGCGACGAAGGACAGGGCGACCGCGATGAGCGCGGCCAGCGCGAAAAGCTGCGGCGCCGCGTATTGCCCCGCGATGAACTTCGTGATGCTGTCGGCCGCGGCCATCTGCAGCGTGTAGACGGCGACGAGAAGCCCGCCGAGACGTGTCGCGCCGAGACCCGTCACGGCCCGCTCCGGCCCGCGCCGCGGCCTTCCGCCCGGGCGAAGCGGGCGAAGAACGCTTCGAATTGCGCCGGCACCGCCGCTGCCGCTTCGTGCAGCACGACGCGCGCCTCGGGGCTCAGAAGTTCGCCGACGGTCTGGCGCATTCCGTGCCAGTCATCGCCGCGATTGGCGCCCAGCAGGAACAGGCATTCGGACAGCTCGCGCAGCGGCGAGGTCCCGCGCGGAGCCGCATCGAACCGCATCGCGCCGGAATAGATCGGCCCCGAAAAGCCCGCGCCGCGGCATGTCGCGCTGCGCCAGTTGGCGACGAGGTATTCGTGGTAATCGTCCATTCTGTGCGAATCCGAATGTGCCGTGACACGCATGGCGTTGAGGGCATTGTCCAGGAACTCTACCCAAGGTTGCGGCACCTGTATATCCGCATAATGCATCGCGATGGCGATTTCCGACAGAAGATCGGCGTTTCGATCGAGGAACGCGAGGGTGCCCGCATAAACGAGGCTGGTTTCCGCCGCCTCGGACAAGCGCGGATCGCGGCGGCCGTACTCGCTCAGGTAGAAGACGATATGGGTCAGCTCGTAGGCGGCCTTCTTGTTCGGAATCGCGAAGGTGCTGCAGCGTGCCGCGAAATCGCGCAGCCGCTCTTCGAGCCCGCCGTCGCGGGGCAGCGCCACGATCCCGCGCCGGGCCAGCAGGCGCCGTGCCTCGAGCCGCTGCAGATCGGACAGTTCCGCTTCGGGCAGCCCCTCGTCGGCGACCCGGGCGCAGAGCGCCTCCGCGGTCTGGCCGGGCAGCCCCAGATCCTCGAGATCGAGGGCGATCGACAGGATGAACCGGTAATATTGCGGGAAGAAAGAGAGCCGCGAGGCGACGCTGTCGTAAAACCCCGACAGCGCCGTCAGCGCCTCGCGACCCGGGGAAATGGCCGCGCTTTCCAGCACGTTCAGGATCTCGGCGTTTTCCTTGAGCCAGAACACGTCGTCTTCGGCGCGTCTGTGCCGGGCGAAGGTGGCGACGAGGGCGCCGTAGCGCGCCTCGTCATCGGTCAGGCGGGATGGGACATTCAGCTTGACGACGTTCGACATGATCGTTTCCTTTTCTCTGAAGGTCCGCCCCGGGGTTCAGCCCTTGGCCGGCTTTGACCAAGAGGTGAACATCTCGGTCGCATCACCCGTCTTCGTCTCGCTGCCCGCCGGACCCGACCAGGAGGTGAACATCTCCGTCGCATCGCCCGTCTTCGTCTCGCTGCCCGCCGGACCCGACCAGGAGGTGAACATCTCCGTCGCATCGCCCGTCTTCGTCTCGCTGCCCGAGGGACCCGACCAGGAGGTGAACATCTCCGTCGCATCGCCCGTCTTCGTCTCGCTGCCCGAGGGACCCGACCAGGAGGTAAACATCTCCGTCGCATCGCCGCCATGCAGCATGCTGTCTTCCGGCCCCGACCAGGAGGTGAAAGCCTCGACGGCGTCGCCGGTCATGGTGGACCGCTTTGCCACAGTCCGGCCGGTTTGAAAGATTGCGGTATTATCGTTCGTTTCGAATTGCTTAAGTGCAGACATCTTATGCTCCAGTTCACGTTGATGAAGCCAGCGTTGCACGTAAAACGGGTGTTGCGACTCTTAATTTCCCCCTAAGATTGCGCTCGCGGTGCCCTTCCGCGTTTGTCCACAGAATGACGGCGGGGTAACACGCGGGCGGTTAAACAATTCTCAACGTTATCCACGAAATGCAGATTTCTGTGGATAAACACCGGGCAAGATGGCGCCTGGGCCGGAACCGTCCCCGCATCGCCCGAATGCGGGCGCGAATCATCGCCGGAAAAGACGACCTCCGGCGCTTGCATCCCCCCGTCTCGTCGCTCAAAACCGGAGCGGCACGCGCAGGAGGCTCCATGAAGATCGCCACGTTCAACATCAACGGCATCAAGGCGCGGCAGGCCGCGCTCACCGACTGGCTGTCCGAGGCCGAGCCGGATGTCGTGCTCCTGCAGGAGATCAAGTCGGTCGACGACGCTTTCCCGCGCGAGGTCTTCGAGGACATGGGCTACAATGTCGAAACCCATGGCCAGAAAAGCTTCAACGGCGTGGCGATCCTGTCCAGGCGCCCGCTCGAGGATGTCACCCGCGGCCTGCCCGGCGACGACGCCGACGACCAGGCCCGCTGGATCGAGGCCACGGTGATGGGCGACACCCATGCGATCCGGCTCTGCGGTCTTTATCTTCCGAACGGCAACCCGGTCGAGTTCGGCGCCGACGGCACGCCCGAGCATAACGGCAAATACGGCTACAAGCTCGACTGGATGGACCGGCTTCATGCGCGCGCCGAGGCGCTGATGGAGGCCGAGATGCCCGCGCTCATGGCCGGGGATTACAACATCATCCCGCAGGCCGAGGATGCCGCGAAACCCGAGGCCTGGGCGAAGGACGCGCTCTTCCTGCCGCAAAGCCGCGCCGCCTTCCGCCGCATCCTGAATCTCGGCTTCACCGAGGCGTTCCGCGCGCGCCATCCCGGCCCGGGGCATTATTCCTTCTGGGATTACCAGGCGGGCGCGTGGAACCGGAACAACGGCATCCGCATCGATCACGTCCTGATGACGCCCGCCTGCGCGGACCTGATGACCGATGTGGGCATCGACCGCGAGGTGCGCGGACGCGACAAACCCTCCGACCACGTGCCGGTCTGGGTCGAACTGGCGGCCTGAGCCCGCTTGCACCGCCGCGCCCGCCCGCCTACATCTGGGCCAATACGCAACAATCCGGAGCGCCCTGTCCCATGGCAATGCAGGCCCACGAAATCGAAGCGTTGATCCGCGCCGAGTTTCCCGACGCCAAGGTCACCATCACCGATCTGGCCGGCGACGGGAACCACTACGCCGCCGAAGTGATCGATGCGAGTTTCGCCGGCAAGAACCGCGTCCAGCAGCAGCGGGCGGTCTATGCCGCGCTGAAGGGGAAGATGGACGGCGCCCATGGCGAACTGCACGCGCTGGCGCTGACCACCAAGGCTCCGGACTAGGGCGGGCGCGGGGCGATGATGGCCTTCCTGTCCGAGACCTGGCCGATCCTGGGCGCACTCGCGCTGGTCGGCGTGATCACCTACGGCGCGCTCATGCCCTATATCCGGGCCGAGAAGCGCCGTGTCCAACAGATGGAGAAAGACGATGACTGACGCAAAGGCGCAAATCGAGGAAACCGTGAAGGCCAACGACGTGGTCCTTTACATGAAGGGCACCAAATCCATGCCGCAATGCGGATTCTCGAGCCGCGTCGCCGGCGTGCTCAACTACATGGGCGTCGATTTCACCGACGTGAACGTGCTGGCCGACGACGCGATCCGGCAGGGCATCAAGGATTACTCGGACTGGCCGACCATCCCGCAGCTCTACGTGAAGGGCGAGTTCGTGGGCGGCTGCGACATCATCACCGAGATGACGCTGTCGGGCGAGCTCGACCAGCTCTTCGCCGAGAACGGCGTGAGCTTCGACAAGGACGCCGCCGAGAAGATCCGCGAAGCCAACGGCTGATCTGAAGACGCCCGCACGGGCGGATGAAGCGGCGCGCCGCGGGCAGGTCCCGGGCGCGCCGTTTTCATGCGTGGGGCCTGCCCCGGCGCCTCAGCGCTCGGCGCGATCCTCGATATCCTGGGCCACCGCCTCGGCGCGCGCGGCCAACTCCGCCAGCACCTCGGTCACCCCCGCGGGCAGGACCGGCACCTCGATGCGTTCGGGTTCGGGCGCGGGCGCACTGGCCGCGGAGCGCAGCTGCGCCTCGAGCTCGGCCACACGCGCATCCGAGGCTGCCAGCTTCTCCTCGAGCCCGGCGGTCTTGTCCGCCAGCATCAGCCCCGCCATGAGCAGCATCCGCGGCTCGGGAATGCGGCCGATCTGGTCGATCAGCACCCGCGCCTCGGTATCGAGCATCTCCGCCGCGCTCAGCAGATAGGGTTCCTCGCCGTCCTGGCAGGCCACCGCGAAGGTGCGCCCGCCGATGGTGATGTCGACCTCGGGCATCAGGTGGCCTCCTCGGTTTGGGGCGCGTCGGCGTCGCTCTCCGCGTCGGTTCCGGCGGCGTCGGCCAGAAGCGGCGCGAGCGCGCCCAGAAGCGCCTGCGCCTCGCTGGTCTCCACTGCCCGCGCGGCGCGCAGGGATTCGAGCTCCGCGAGCATCGCCTTGTTGATCAGATGCGGCTCTCCGACATTCTCTTCGAGGGCCGCGCGCAACTCCTGGTTGGTGCCGGTCAGCATCTCGTTGGCATGGCGCAACCGCTGCAGGTCCCCGTCGAGGGCGGCGAGCCGCGCGCGGGCCTCCTCGGCCTCGGCGCGAAGTGCGGCGACCTCGGTTTCCTGCTTGGTGCGGATGGCGCGCACCCGTTCCTCGAGCTGGGCATTGGCCAGCCGCTCCTCCTCGAGCGCGGCCTGCGCCTCCGCCAGCGCAGCGGCGGCCTCCAACACGGTGTCGTCGCCGCCGGAGGCGGCACCCGCGCCGCCCAGGCTCTCGACCCCGGTCGCGATCCGGTCGAGCGCCGCCGCGATCCGCCGTTCAAGCTCGTCGATCTCACTCATGCTGTCCGCCTTCTGCCCGTCCTCATGGACCGATCTTGCGATGGCTCGGGTGCGGCCCTGCCGCGGCAGGTTGCGCCCGAATCGCTCTGGCCCTCTGTTCCGGCAACTTTATCAACAGTGATGCAAATGTGCGCCCCCTTTCCTGTCAAGGCCTTGGGAGCCACGCTTGATCTTGGCCGGGGGCCTCATTAGACGCAAGGGTGTCTCAGATCCAAGCAAGGATGACCGACCCGTGGATATCGCAGCCCTCTCCTCGTCCCACCCCGACCACTGGATGCGCGCGACCGCGATCCGCGCGCTGGCTCTCGACGCGGTCGCCGCGGCGAATTCCGGCCATTCCGGCATGCCCATCGGCATGGCCGATGTCGCGACCGTTCTCTATTCCAGGCATCTCAAGTTCGACGCCGCGCGCCCCGACTGGCCCGACCGCGACCGCTTCATCCTGTCGGCGGGCCACGGCTCCATGCTGCTCTACGCGCTGCTCTACCTGACCGGCGATGCGGAGATCACGCTCGACGAGGTGAAGAATTTCCGCCAGCTCGGTGCCCGCACCGCCGGCCATCCGGAGAACTTCCTCGCCACCGCGATCGAGACGACGACCGGCCCGCTTGGCCAGGGCATCGCCATGTCGGTGGGCTTTGCCATCGCCGAAGAGGCGCTGCGCGCGCGCTTCACCTCGAAGATCATCGACCACCACACCTATGTGATCGCCGGTGACGGCTGCCTGATGGAAGGCGTCAGCCAGGAAGCCATCGCGCTTGCGGGCCGCCAGGAGCTGGGTCACCTCGTGGTCTTCTGGGACAACAACAACATCACCATCGACGGCAAGGTCAGCCTGTCGGACCGCACCAACCAGCCGCAGCGCTTCGCGGCCTCGGGCTGGCACGTGCAGGAAATCGACGGCCACGACCCCGAGGCCATCGACGCCGCCATCGCCGCCGCCAAGGCCGATCCGCGCCCCTCGATGATCGCCTGCAAGACGCATATCGCGCTCGGCCACGCGGCGCAGGACAGCTCCAAGGGGCACGGTGCGCTGACCGATGGCGATCAGAACGCCGCCGCCAAGGCCGCCTGGGGCTGGAGCGCGGCGCCCTTCGAGATACCCGCCGACATCAAGTCCTGGTGGGAAGAGGTCGGCGCGCGCGGTGCCGCGGCCTCCGCCGAATGGGACGCGCGGCTTGCCAAGCTTTCCGGCAACAAGCAGGCCGAGTTCGCCCGCACCATGGCCGGCGAGGCCCCGAAAAAGCTGTCGGCCACGATCAAGGCGCTGAAAAAGCAGCTGGCCGAGACGCAGCCCAAGGTCGCCACGCGCAAATCCTCCGAGATGGTGCTCGAGGTGATCAACCCGATCATGCCCGAGACGATCGGCGGCTCGGCGGACTTGACCGGCTCCAACAACACCAAGACCGCGGATCTCGGCGTTTTCGACGCGGAAACCCGCGACGGGCGCTACATCTATTACGGCATCCGCGAGCACGGCATGGCCGCGGCCATGAACGGCATGGCGCTGCATGGCGGCGTGCGGCCCTATGGCGGCACGTTCTTCTGCTTCACCGATTACGCGCGTCCCGCCATGCGGCTCGCGGCGCTGCAGAAGATCCCCACCGTCTTCGTGATGACCCACGATTCCATCGGTCTCGGCGAGGACGGCCCGACCCACCAGCCGATCGAGCATCTGGCGATCTGCCGCGCGACGCCCAACACGCTGGTCTTCCGCCCCGCCGACACGACGGAGACGGCGGAGGCGTGGGAAATCGCGCTGACCCAGGATGCGACGCCGTCGGTGCTGGCGCTGTCGCGGCAGAACCTGCCCACCCTGCGCACCGAGATGAAGACCAAGAACCTCGTGGCCCAGGGCGGCTACGTTCTGGCCGATGCCGAGGGCAAGCGCCAGGCGATCCTGATGGCCACCGGCTCGGAAGTGGCCATCGCCATGGAGGCCCGCGACCTGCTGCAGGCCGAGGGGATCGGCACCCGTGTGGTCTCCATGCCCTGCTGGGAACTTTTCGAGGACCAGGACGAGGCCTACCGCAAGCGTGTGCTGCCCGGCGGTCCGGTGCGCGTCGCCGTCGAGGCGGGCATCCGCTTCGGCTGGGACCGCTGGCTCTACGGCGAGCGCGGCAAGCGCGAAAAGGGCGGCTTCGTCGGCATGCACGGCTTCGGCGCCTCGGCGCCCTCCGACGCGCTCTACGATCATTTCGGCATCACCCCCGCAGCGGTGGCCGAGAAGGTCAAATCCATGCTCTGATCCGGCCCACCCGGATCGCGGAGCGGACGCCCCGATGCCATCGGCATCGGGGCGTTTACGTGTGGGGCCCGCGGCGCCGCCCCTCGCTCGGGCCATGCCCCGACCGATCACTCGACGGTGAGTTTGCCAGCCCGGCCCGGGACGATACCTATGGGGCGTCCCGTTACGCTCGACCGAAAGGAATGCCGCCCCCATGCGCCTCGCCCTGACCACCGCCGCCACGCTGCTCTTCGCCCTGCCCGCCTGCGCGCAGGATTTCGAGCGCGGCGCGCGGAACACCGATTTCCCGCCCGCCTTCGCCGAACAGTTCCGCGCCCCGCTTGTGGACAGCGGCGTGGCGCTGGAGGTCTCGACCGTCGCGGACGGCCTGTCGCGCCCCTGGGCCGTGGCGGTGCTGCCGGGCGATGCGGGCTATCTCGTCACCGAACGCACCGGCACGCTGCGCCACATCGCGCGGGACGGCACGGTTTCGGCGCCGATTGGCGGCGTGCCCGAGGTGCTGAACGAAGGCCAGGGCGGGCTCCTCGACGTGGCGCTGGCGCCCGATTTCGCGCAGAGCCGCCGCATCTATCTCAGCTATGCCAAGCCGCTCTTCCGGGGGCGCAACGCGACCGCCGCATCCTATGCCACGCTGGCCGAGGATTTCAGCGCGCTCGACGACGTGACCGAGTTCTTCGTGCAGGAACCGGGCTCCTACTCGCCCATGCATTTCGGCTCGCGGATCGAATTCGACGGGGCGGGCCATGTCTTCGTCACCACCGGCGAGCATTTCGGCGAGGGGGAGCGCGAACTGGCGCAGGAGCTCGACACGACCTATGGCAAGACCGTGCGCTTCACCCTCGACGGCGCCATCCCCTCGGACAATCCCTTCGCAGGCAACCGCGGCAAGAACGGCGAGATCTGGTCGCGCGGGCATCGCAACCCGCAGGGCGCGCTTTACCGCGACGGCCATCTATGGACGATCGAGCACGGGCCCGCGGGCGGCGACGAGCTCAACCGGATCGAGCGCGGCAAGAATTACGGCTGGCCCGTGATCTCCTACGGCGAGAATTACAACGGCTCGCCGGTGGGCGCGAACGCCGCCGTGCAGGACGGACTGGAACAGCCGGTCTATTTCTGGGACCCGGTGATCGCACCGTCGGGCATGACGCTTTATGACGGTGCGCTGTTCGGCGATTGGCAGGGGGATATCTTCATCGCCTCGCTCAATCCCGGCGGGATCGTGCGCCTGTCGCTCGGGCCGAATGACCGCGTCACCGAAGAAGAGCGCCTGCGCATGGATCTGGGCCGCGTGCGGGACGTGGCGGTCGACCGCGATGGCGCGATCCTCGCCGTGACGGATTCGGACCGGGGCCGCCTGGTACGGCTGACGCCCGGCGGCTGAGGGTCAAAGGGCGGTGTCTTGCGAAGACACCGCCTCGAAATCCTGCGAGGATTTCGCGCCCGCAGGCCCGAAGCGCGTCGCTTTCGCCAGAGACCACGCTGAAATCCGCGTCGGATTTCCCGCCCGCAGGCCCGAAATGGATCGCCGTCGCCAGAGACCACGCCGAAATCCGCGTCGGATTTCGCCGCGTTTTCCACGATGGAAAACGCCCCCCTTCAATCCAAAGCCGTCAGAAGGACGGCGCCTTCTCCACGAACCGCGCCCAGAGCGGCGCGACGAGCTTGGTGCCCACGGGGATCAGGATCAGCCCGAGCGCCACGCCCAGAACCCCGTCGCAGAAGGCCGTCACGATCCATTCCACCGTCCCGCGCAGCCCGTCGGAGGCGAACCCCGCGGCGGCCACGGCGATGTCGTGGATGATCTCCTCGGGCGCATGCCAGCCCATCTGCGCCAGCCCGTGCACAATGATCGACCCGCCGACCCAGAGCATGGCCGCGGTGCCCACCACCGACAGCACTTTCATCACCACCGGCATCGCCTTCACGACCCCGCGTCCGAAGCCGCGCGTCAGCCCGGTCCGCCCGACCTGGGTCAGCCACAGCCCGATATCGTCCATCTTCACGATCAGCGCGACCGATCCGTAGACTGCGGTGGTGATCATCACCGCCACCATCGCCAGCGTCGCCGCCTCCATCCACAGCGTCGAGGCCGGGATCGCCGCCAGCGCGATGGTCATGATCTCCGCCGACAGGATGAAATCGGTCTTGATCGCACCCTCGACCTTCTGCTCCTCGAGATGCATGGGATCG
Source organism: Roseivivax lentus (assembly GCF_900156805.1). GTDB lineage: Bacteria > Pseudomonadota > Alphaproteobacteria > Rhodobacterales > Rhodobacteraceae > Roseivivax > Roseivivax lentus. The sequence goes on from NZ_FTOQ01000005.1 coordinate 49,597, forward strand.
CCGATATCGTGGCTGCCATCTGGCCCGGGCGTGTGATCGTCATGCGGCATGATCGCATGGGCGAGCTTCTCGGCCCCTTCGAAGCACAGATAGGCGCCGCCCAACATCAGAAGCGGCGGGATCGCCCAGGGCAGCAGGTTCGACAGCGCCAGCCCCGCGGGCAGCAGGAAGACCAGCTTGTTGAAGATCGAGGCGCGGGCGATCTTCCAGATGATCGGCAATTCCCGCGCGGGCTCGAAGCCCTGCACGTATTTCGGCGTCACCGCGGCGTCGTCGATCACCGCACCCGCGGCCTTCGATCCGGCCTTCATCGCCTGTGCGGTCACGTCGTCGACGGAGGCCGCCGCCACCTTCGCGATCCCCGCCACGTCATCGAGAAGTGCCAGAAGTCCGCTCATGTCATGCCCTTTCGCCGCCGGTACGCCGCCCGGTATCCCGTATGAGATCGCACCGAACCCTAATGCGCCGCGCCCTCAGCGCAAGGGCTGGCGCGCAAAGCGCCCGGGCCCATGCGCCGCCAGCACGAGGCAGCCCCCCGCGATGGCCCAGTTCTTCACGAAGATCGACATCTGCCAGGGATCCTCGGGGATCAGGTGAAAGAGGCTCGTCGCCGCGCCATAGGCAGCGAGGCTCGCCGCCACGGGGCGCGTGGCGACCCCGAAGACCAGCGCCAGCCCCGCCATCCCGTTATAGACCGCCGCGGGCCAGATCAGCAGGCCCGGCAAGCCCAACCCGGTCAGCAGCGTCATCGCCGGCTCGGGATCGGCGGCTTTCTGCACCGCGCCCGCAAGGAACAGAACCGCGAGAAGGATTCGCCCCGCGAGGCTTGCCAGATCGGCCATCCCGGCCTCCTTTCCGATTCCCGGCCGGATGTTAGCGCGACCGGTCCGCAAGGGTTAGCGCCACCAGTGCCAAATGGGTGACCTTTATCGCTAACACACTGTCGAAAAACGGGTTTTCGCGTTGCCTCCGCGAAGCCCCTGACGGTATGCAGTTGTTCACAATCTATCGGCAGGAGCAAGTCGCATGACGGTTACCCTCGGCATCAACGGTTTCGGCCGCATCGGGCGGTCCACTCTCGCACATATCGCCGAGAGCGCGCGCAACGACGTGCAGGTGGTGAAGATCAACGCCACCGGGCCGCTCGAAACCTCGGCCCATCTGCTGCGCTACGACAGCGTGCATGGCCGCTTTCCGGGCGAGGTGCGCATCTCGGGCGACACGATGGATCTGGGCCGCGGGCCGATGCAGATGTTCTCGACCTACGATCCCGCCGAGCTCGACTGGGACGGCTGCGATGTCGTGCTCGAATGCACCGGCCAGTTCAATGACGGCGCGAAGGCGGGGGTGCATCGCGCGCGCGGCGCGAAATCCGTGCTGATCTCGGCCCCGGCGAAGAACGTCGACCGCACCGTGGTCTACGGCGTGAACCATCGCGATCTGCTCGCGGGCGAGACGATGATCTCGAACGGCTCCTGCACGACGAATTGCCTTGCCCCGCTCGCCAAGGTTCTCGACGAGGCCATTGGCATCGAGAGCGGCATCATGACCACGATCCATTCCTATACCGGCGATCAGCCCACGCTCGACCGCCGCCACAAGGACCTCTACCGCGCCCGCGCCGCGGCGATGGCGATGATCCCGACCTCCACGGGGGCCGCGAAGGCTATCGGCGAGGTGCTGCCGGGTCTCAAGGGCCGGCTCGACGGCTCGGCGATCCGCGTGCCCACGCCCAATGTCTCGGCGGTGGACCTGACCTTCATCGCGCGGAAAGACGTGACCGTCGCGGACGTGAACGAGGTCGTGGCCGAGGCCGCCGCGGGCCGCATGGGCAGCGTGCTGGCCTATGACCCCGAGCCCAAGGTCTCGATCGATTTCAACCACACGACCCAAAGCTCGATCTTCGCGCCCGACCAGACCAAGGTGACCGGCGCGCGGCTGGTGCGGGTCCTCGCTTGGTACGACAACGAATGGGGCTTCTCGGCGCGCATGGCCGACGTGGCCGCCGAGATCGGCCGCCGGCTGCACTGAGCGGCACGGCGCTCCGGGTGCGGCCCGCGACGGGCCCGCACCCGGGCCATTGCCCTGCCCCTGACGGCGCATTCCCGGGCCGTCCTGCGTGACCGTCCGCCCCGCCCGGCCAGCGATCCACGCCTCCAGGCGTTCCGGCTGCAACGCTTCGCGCCCGCGAACGCGCGGCGGCTGTCCAAGCCCGTCCCGCCGATGCTACACCTGAGGGGCAGCGCCCATCGCTGCGCATGTCAGAGGCGGATATGACCAACGGACTGGCCCTTTCCCTGGGCGCGCTCATTCTCGGCGCCATCATCATGGACATGGCGATTTTCGGCACGGAGCACATGATCTTCCTCGGTCAGAAGTTCTTCCAGCTGCTCGGCTGGGTCGCGTTCTGGCGGTGACGCTTGACCGCCGCGGCGGATGGCTCACCTTGACACGTGACGACCGCTTTGATTGTTAGCGGTAACGAGGAAATCAGGTTAGCCCGGAAGGAGATCTCCATGACCACGAAAGTCGCGATCAATGGCTTCGGACGTATCGGCCGCAACATCCTGCGGGCCCTGATCGAGGGGGGGCGCACGGATATCGAGGTCGTTGCGATCAACGATCTCGGCCCGGTGGAGACCAATGCCCACCTTTTGCAATATGACAGCGTGCATGGCCGCTTCCCCGCCCCGGTGACCACAGGCGACGACTGGATCGACGTCGGGCGCGGCCCGATCCGCGTCACCGCCATCCGCGACCCGAAGGAGCTGCCCTGGTCCGATGTCGACGTGGCGCTGGAATGCACCGGCATCTTCACCTCGCGCGAGAAGGCCGCGCTGCATCTCGAGAACGGCTCCAAGCGCGTTCTGGTCTCGGCCCCCTGCTCCGAGGCGCACAAGACCATCGTCTACGGCGTCAACCATGACAGCCTGACCGCCGATGATCTCGTCGTGTCGAACGCCTCCTGCACCACCAACTGCCTGTCGCCGGTGGCCAAGGTCCTGCACGAAACGGTGGGCATCACCCGCGGTTTCATGACCACGATCCATTCCTATACCGGCGACCAGCCGACGCTCGACACGATGCACAAGGATCTCTACCGCGCGCGCGCCGCGGCGCTGAACATGATCCCGACCTCGACCGGTGCAGCCAAGGCCGTGGGCCTCGTGCTGCCCGATCTCAACGGCAAGCTCGACGGCGTGGCGATCCGTGTACCGACGCCGAACGTGTCGGTCGTGGACCTGACCTTCGAGGCGGGCCGCGACACCGATGTCGACGAGATCAACGCGGCGATCAAGGCAGCGGCGGAGGGCGAGCTGAAAGGCATCCTCGGCGTGACCGACCACAAGCTCGTGTCGATGGATTTCAACCACGACGCCCATTCGTCGATCTTCGCGACCGATCAGACCAAGGTCATGGACGGCAATTTCGTCCGGATCCTGAGCTGGTACGACAACGAATGGGGCTTCTCGAGCCGGATGCTCGACACCGCGACGGTGCTCGGCAAGTTCGTCTGAGCCCAGAATTGCCGCGGCGCGTCCGGACGGGGCGCCCGCCGCATCCCGCCGATGCCCTTACGAGACGGGCCGGTTGCGAGACAGGCCAGATACCAGACGGGCCGGACCGATGCGTCCGGCCTTTTTCTTGCGCGGCCCGCGCTTTGCGGGCTTCGCGGTCCCGGTCCCCGCAGCCACGGTCACGGCAGCCGGCATCCCCCCAGCCCCGTTGACAAATCACGCCTGTCCTACCCCGCCTAGTCCGGATTCGTGATCGCCACGGCCGCGGCATAGCCTTGTGCTGCGCGCGGCAGCAGCGCGGTCTCCACCGGCGGCGGCGGCATCAGCGGCGCGGCAAGCGTCGTGCCCCCGGCCCCGCCCATCGGAGGCGGCGGCACGGGGGCCGGCTGGTTCGGCGCCAGCGGCGAGATGCGCAGCGCGGTGACGGGCAGGATATCCATGGCATGTCCTCCGAAACAACTCGCCGCCACCCTGCCACGGCCACGGTTAACACCGGCTGAACAGCGACCTTGGCGCTATGCAATGGCTGCAGAACGGCTCTTCGGTGATGGGCGTTGTGAGCCGCGGTTCAGCGCATATGTTAGCGCCAACAGAGGCAAGAACAGCCCCTCACACACCGAACCGGAGATCAATCATGACCCTTTTCGACCACGTCAAGACCCGCCTCGACCAGCACATGCGCTATACCCGCACGCGCCACGAACTAAAGTCCCTGCCCTTCGAACAGAAGGTCGACCTGGACATCAACGGCCGGGAGGATGCGGTCGCGCGCCACGCCGTCTACGGGTGAGCAGGCCCGAAACGCTGCTCCAGCGCGGCCCGCACATCGGGGGTGACGAACTTGGTGACGTCGCCCCCGAGCCGCGCGATTTCCTTCACCAGCTTTGACGCGATCGCCTGATGCCGGGCCTCGGCCATCAGGAACACCGTCTCGATCGAGGCGTCGAGGGCGCGGTTCATGCCGACCATCTGGTATTCGTATTCGAAATCGGCCACCGCGCGCAGGCCGCGGACGATCAGCCCCGCGCCCACGTCGCGGGCGCAGTCGATCAGCAGGTTCTCGAACGGATGCACCACGATTTCGGTGCCGATATCGGCCGTCAGCGCCGTGGATTGCGCCTCGATCATCGCCACCCGCTCATCGAGCGTGAAAAGCGGACCCTTGTCGCGATTGATCGCCACCCCGATGACCAGCCGGTCGCAGAGCCGCGCCGCGCGGCGCATGATGTCGACATGGCCCAGGGTGATCGGATCGAAGGTCCCGGGATAGAGAGCGGTCCGCACGGGCATGGGCATGATGGTGTCTCGCGCTTTTTCGTTGCGCGGCACGCAACAATATTACGGTCCGGATTGCAAGCGGCTGCGACGCGCCGGGTCAGAAGCCCTTGATCATCCCCTCGAGCGCGTCCTTCTCCATCTCGAGTTCGGTCAGCTGCGCCTTCACAACGTCGCCCAGCGTGATGATGCCCACCATCTTGCCGTCCTCGACCACCGGCATGTGCCGGAACCGCCCTTCGGTCATGCGCCCCAGCACGTCCTTGGCGCTGTCGGTGCGGCTGCAGGTCTGGATGGTGCGGGTCATGTGATCGTCGACCGTGTCGTTCATGCAGCTGGCGCCCTTGGTGCCCAGCACGCGCACGATGTCCCGCTCGGACAGGACCCCTTCCACGGTGACGCCATCATGCGAGATCACCAGCGTGCCGATCCGGCGCTCCGACAGGATCTTCGCGGCTTCGTCGATGCCCGTCCCGGGGGCCACCGTGACCACCCCGTCATCCGCTTTCTGTTTCAGAATCTGATGGACCTGCATGGTGTTCCTCCCTTTGGCCGTGCCGTAGCCTCAGCGTCGGAGGTCGGGGCCCCTCCTGTCAAGTCAGACCTTCCAGCCGCGCCACTTCTTCGCGCATTCCGTCGACCAGCGCGCGCGCAAAGCGGTTCAGACGCTCCAGCCGCCGGTCGTCGGCATGGCGGATCAGGTAGAAGGACCGGGTGAGCGAGATGGTCACGGGCAACACCCGCAGCACCCGGCCCGCCGCCTGCATGGCAAAGTCGTGCAGGACCCCAATCCCCGCCCCGGCAGCCACCCAGCGCAGCTGCACCGAGGCCGAGTTCGAGGCGAGCGGGATCCGCGCCACGCCGAGGTTGTCGAGGTAATCCAGTTCCTTGTCGAAGATCATGTCGGGGATGTAGCCGACCAGCCGGTGGGCGCGCAGATCCTCCAGCGTCTCGGGCAGCCCGTGGCTGCGCACGTAGCGGCGCGAGGCGGCGAGATGCAGCTTGTAATCGCAGATCTTCTGCACCGTCAAGCGGCCCGCGGTGGGCGCGGAGACGCCGACGGCCATGTCGACCTCGCGCTTGGAGAGGTTCACCACGCGCGGCAGCGCCACGATCTGCACCTCGAGGTCCGGGTTGGCATCGGCGATGCGCGCACAGACCTGCGGCAGGAGGTAATTGGCGCAGCCATCGGGTGCGCCGATCCGGATCTGGCCCGCGATGCCCTCGGTGCGCCCGGCGACGGTCTCCTGCGCCTCCTGCATGGCCTGCTCGGCCTCCTCGGCATGGCCCAGAAGCCGCGTGCCCGCCTCGGTCAGCGCGTAACCTTGCGGGCTCTTGGCGAAAAGCGGCGTGCCGAAGTCCTCTTCCAGCCGCGCGATGCGGCGGCCCACCGTGGCCGGATCCATCTTCAGCTGCCGCCCCGCCGCCGACAGGCTTTCGCCCCGCGCGGTGGCCAGAAAGATGCGCATATCGTCCCAGCTTTTCATGTCTGTCGCTGCCCCTTGCGATTTCGCAAACCCTTTTTGGTAAGCTGCCCCTGTTTCCTTTAATTTTGCAAGGCTATCTTTCCCTGCAGAAACGAGGAGGATCGCCATGACCACCGAACTGACGCATTACATCGACGGCCAGCACGTCAAGGGCGGCTCCGGCCGGTTCTCGGACGTGATGAACCCCGCCACCGGCGAAGTGCAGGGCCGCGTGCCGCTGGCCAGCGTCGACGAGATGAACGAAGCCATCGCCCGCGCCGCCGAGGCGCAGAAGGCCTGGGGCGCCACCAACCCGCAGCGCCGCGCGCGGGTGATGATGAAGTTCGGCCAGCTCATCAACGAGCATATGGACGAGCTGGCGGAGCTGGTGAGCCGCGAACACGGCAAGACCCTGCCCGACGGGCGCGGCGACGTGCAGCGTGGTCTCGAAGTGGTCGAGGTCTGCATGGGCGCGCCGCACATGCTGAAGGGCGAGTTCACCGACGATGGCGGCCCCGGCATCGACCTCTATTCCATGCGCCAGCCGCTCGGCGTCGTCGCCGGCATCACGCCCTTCAACTTCCCCGCCATGATCCCGCTTTGGAAAATGGCGCCCGCGCTGGTGTCGGGCAACGCGATGATCCTGAAGCCGTCCGAGCGCTGCCCCTCGACCTCGCTGCGCCTTGCCGAGCTCTTGAAGGAAGCGGGCCTGCCCGACGGCGTGCTGCAGGTCGTGAACGGCGACAAGGAGGCGGTCGACGCCATCCTCGACAACGAGACCATCGCCGCCGTGGGCTTCGTGGGCTCCACGCCCATCGCGCAGTACATCTACGGCCGCGCGGCCAGCAACGGCAAGCGCGCCCAGTGCTTCGGCGGCGCCAAGAACCACATGATCATCATGCCCGATGCCGATCTCGACAAGGCCGCCGACGCGCTCGTGGGCGCGGGCTACGGTGCCGCGGGTGAGCGTTGCATGGCGATCTCGGTCGCCGTGCCCGTGGGCGAGGAGACCGCCGACAAGCTGCGCGACAAGCTCGTGCCGCGCATCGAAAAGCTGCGCGTCGGTCCCTACACCTCCGAGGACGAGGTCGATTACGGCCCGGTCATCACCGCCGCCGCGAAGGAGCGCATCGAGCGCCTGATCGGCTCCGGCGTCGACGAAGGCGCGGACCTGGTGATCGACGGGCGCGGCTTCTCGCTTCAGGGTTACGAGGACGGCTATTTCGTCGGCCCCTCCTTCTTCGACCACGTGAAGCCGGAGATGGAAATCTACCGCGAAGAGATCTTCGGCCCGGTCCTGAGCCAGGTCCGCGCGGGGACATACGAGGAAGCGCTGAAGCTCACCATGGACAACCCCTATGGCAACGGCACGGCGATCTACACCGCCGACGGCGACACCGCGCGCGACTTCGCGCACCGGGTCAATGTGGGCATGGTCGGCATCAACTTCCCGATCCCGGTGCCGCTGTCGTACCACACCTTCGGCGGCTGGAAGAAATCGGCTTTCGGCGATCTCAACCAGTACGGCCCCGACGCCTTTCGGTTCTACACCAAGACCAAGACCGTCACCGCGCGCTGGTTCTCGGGCATCAAGGAAGGCGGCGAGTTCAACTTCAAAGCGATGGACTGAGCTTTTCCGTCATGCATGCGACAAGGCCCCGGGCAATCCCCGGGGCCTTTTGCGTTCGACGCTCGGCGCGCTGGTCCTCGGGCGTGTCCCGAACATGCCGGGACAAGCTGCGGCACCGAAATGCTTGCCGCCAAACGAACCACCGCCGAAGCGCCTGCCCGCGGGACGGCGCAGCACCGTTGGAACGCAGGCGCTTAATCCCGGCCACGAACCTCTTCCGAGCGAACGCATGCATGCGCGTCACCAAAGCGCCAGCCCACCACGCCAAAGGCGTGTCACTTAAAGTGGCGCACCTCTGGGGCGACGGGCCGGGTCATGCCGGAGGCATGCGTCCCGCATGACCGCCGGAGCGCGGCGGCTGCAAGCAGCCTTGTCCCGCGCCCCGGGTGCGCAGCACACCCGGACAACCACGCAAAGTCCTGCTCAAAAAAAGCCGATCGCTCACGCGCCGGTCCGGCGGAATGGCGCTGCAACATTGCGGGCCGCGCTTATTCTTGTCACATCGTTGCTCCGTACGGGCCGTGTGCCCACGTCATCAAAGCGCCAATCCGGTGGGGCCGGACCGGCGCTGGAGCGCGGCGGCTGCAAGCAGCCTTGTTCCGCGCTCGGGGCTCGCAGCACCACCGGCGACACACCAGACGCCCTCCCCGGGCCGATGAACGGCAACCGCCCGCAAGACCAATTCTCAAGACCTGCCCGCACCCTTGCCCGCAACAATCCACCTTGCACCCGCGCCCGCGCCCTGCCACACTAATTAAACATACGTTCATTTACCGGAAGGGAGGCCGCGAATGGACTTTGCACTCACCGAGGAACAGACCGCGATCTTCGACATGGCCCATGCCTTCGGGCAGGACCGCATCGCCCCCAATGCCCAGGCCTGGGAAAAGGCCGGCGACATCCCGAAGGAGCTCTGGCCCGAAGTGGGCGCGCTCGGGTTCGGCGGCCTCTACGTATCCGAGGAAGCGGGCGGCGCGGGCCTCACCCGGCTCGATGCCACGCTCGTCTTCGAGGCGCTCTCCATGGCCTGCCCCTCGGTCGCGGCGTTCCTCTCGATCCACAATATGTGCGCCGCGATGATCGACAAGTTCGGCGCGCAGGCCATGAAGGACCGCATCCTCCCCGAGGCGATCCCGCTCGACAAGGTGCTCTCCTATTGCCTGACCGAACCGGGCTCCGGCTCGGACGCGGCGGCGCTCAAGACCCGCGCGACCCGCACCAACGAGGGCTACAGCCTCACCGGCACCAAGGCCTTCATCTCGGGCGGCGGCTATTCCGATGCCTACGTGGTCATGGCCCGCACCGGCGAGGATGGTCCGAAAGGCATCTCCGCGCTCTACGTGGAAGACGGCGCAGACGGCCTCTCCTTCGGCGGGCTCGAGGACAAGATGGGATGGCGCTCCCAGCCCACGCGCCAGGTGCAGTTCGACGATTGCCGCATCCCCGCCGAGAACCTCCTCGGCGAGGAAGGCCACGGTTTCCGATACGCCATGGCCGGTCTCGATGGCGGTCGGCTCAACATCGCTGCCTGTTCGCTGGGCGCGGCCCAGACCGCCCTCGACATGACGCTGACCTATATGGGTGAGCGGAAGGCCTTCGGCAAAAGCATCGATCAGTTCCAGGCGCTGCAATTCCGCCTCGCCGACATGGAGATCGAGCTTGAAGCCGCCCGCACCTTCCTGCGCCAGGCCGCCTGGAAACTCGACACCGGCGCGCCCGACGCCACGCAATTCTGTGCCATGGCGAAGAAATTCGTCACCGAGGCCGGAAGCCGCATCGCCGATCAATGCCTGCAGCTCCATGGCGGCTACGGCTACCTCGCCGATTACGGGATCGAGAAGATCGTGCGCGATCTGCGCGTGCACCAGATCCTCGAAGGCACCAACGAGATCATGCGCCTGATCGTCGCCCGCAAGATGCTCGAGGCGCGGGGATGACCGCCGAGACGACCGAGATCTCGATCCGCCGCGAAGGCCGCGCGGGCCGCATCACCCTGACCCGGCCCAAGGCCCTCAACGCGCTCAGCCACGCGATGTGCCTCGCCATCGAGGCCGCCCTTCTCGACTGGCTGGACGATCCCGAGGTCGCCCTCGTCCTGATCGACGCCGAGGGCGAGCGTGCCTTCTGCGCCGGGGGCGACATCACCGCGATGTATGACGAAGGCCGTCGCGGCGCATATGAAGGCGCGCGGCAATTCTGGCGCGACGAATACCGCATGAACGCGCTTCTGGCGGAATATCCCAAGCCCATCGCGGCCTTCGCGCAGGGCTTCACCATGGGCGGCGGCGTGGGCCTTGCGGGCCATGTCAGTCACCGCATCGTCGGCGACAGCACGCAGATCGCCATGCCCGAATGCGGCATCGGGCTGGTGCCGGATGTGGGCGGCTCGCTGCTTCTGGCCCGCGCGCCCGGGCGCCTCGGTGAATATCTCGGGCTGACGGCGGCACGGATGGGGCCGGGCGACGCGCTTCATTGCGGCTTTGCCGATCACTACATTCCCGAAACGGCATGGGAGACGCTCAAGACCACGCTCGCCGAGACCGGCGATCCCGAAGCCATCGCCGCCGCGGCGCGCCCCGCCCCCGAAAGCCCCCTCGCCACGCAGCAGGCCGAGATCGACGCGCTCTTCTCCGGCGAGCGCCTGATCGACATCGTCAACGCGCTGAAGGCGTCCGAAACCGAGTTCGCCGCCGCGGCGCTGAAGGCGCTCTCGCGCAACGCGCCCCTGTCGATGGCCGTCACGCTCGAGATGTTGCACCGCCACCGCGCGGGCAGCCTCGATATCCGCAAAGCCCTCGCGCTCGAATATCGCTTCACCCACCGCGCCCTGCCCGAGGGCGATTTCCTCGAAGGCGTGCGCGCCCAGGTCATCGACAAGGACCGCGCGCCGAAATGGCAGCACGCGCTCGATGCGGTGCCGCTGGCGGCGGCGGCGAAGATGCTGCAACCTGTCCGCGACGCAGAACTCGCCTTCCACGACCTTTCGGCACAGGAGACCCACGCGATGAAGATCGGATTTATCGGCCTCGGAAACATGGGCGGCCCGATGGCGCAGAACCTCGCCAAGGCGGGCCATGATGTCACCGGCTTCGACACCCAGACCGTCACGCTCGACGGCGTCGCCACCGCCGCCAGCGCGACCGAGGCCGCCAGGGACGCCGACGTGGTCATCACCATGCTGCCCAATGGCGAGATCCTGAAATCCGTCGCCGCCGAGGTGATCCCCGCGATGAAGGCCGGCGCGGTCTTTCTCGATTGCTCCACCGTCGACGTGGACAGCGCCCGCGCCGTCGCCGCCGACGCCGCCGCCGCGGGCCTTCTGCCGCTCGACGCGCCCGTATCGGGCGGCACGGGCGGCGCGCAGGCGGGCACGCTCACCTTCATGGTGGGCGGCGACGCGGCGGGGTTCGAAACGGCGAAGCCGCTCTTCGACATCATGGGCTCGAAATCCGTGCATTGCGGCGCCTCGGGCAATGGCCAGGCCGCCAAGATCTGCAACAACATGATCCTCGGCGTGACGATGATCGCCACCTGCGAGGCCTTCGCGCTCGCGGACAAGCTGGGTCTCGACCGGCAGGCGATGTTCGACGTGGTCTCTACTTCCTCGGGGCAGAGCTGGTCGATGAACACCTATTGCCCGGCCCCGGGCATCGGGCCGAAATCCCCCGCCGACAACGATTACAAGCCGGGCTTTGCCGCCGATCTGATGCTGAAGGACCTGCGCCTTGCGCGGGCGGCCGCCGAAGGCGCCGATGCCGACACGCCCATGGGTCAGGCGGCGATGGCGCTCTATGCCCGCTTCGTCGAGGAGGAGGACGGCGCGGGCCGCGACTTCTCCGCGATGCTGCCGCGCTTCGAGGCGCGCGGACGCGGCTGAGCGCCGCTGTCACGAGAAGGTGTATTTGGACGTGGCGGAATGTCGCACTATCTTCGGCGTATTGATTTAAACCGGAGTCTCCCAATGAAAGTCCTTGTTCTCTCGACGCTCTGCACCGCCCTCGCCTTGCCCGCCATGGCGCAGGATTTCAGCGCCCAGCTCAAGGCCCGCCAAGGCCAGTTCCGAATTCTCGCGATCAACCTCGGGATCATCGGCGATATGGCCAAGGGCGAGGCGGAATACGACGCCGAGGCCGCGCAAAGCGCGGCGGACTCGATCGTCGCGGTCTCGATGATCAACCAGGGCCCGCTCTGGCCCCAGGGCTCCAGCGAAATGGATCTCGAGGGAACCCGCGCCAAGGCGGAAATCTGGGACAACCTGCCGGATGTGCTGTCGAAATGGGACGATCTGGGCACTCAGGCTGCGAATCTCCAACAGGTCGCGGCCACCGGCCAAGAGGCGCTCGGCCCCGCGCTCGGCACGCTGGGCGGGACCTGCAAGGCCTGCCATGACGAGTATCGCGCGCCCCAGAACTGATGCTGCGCAAACTGACCAGCCTCGCGGCGATCGTGCTCGTCACGGGCGGCGCGGGGCTCTGGCTCACAAAGCCTCGCACCGTCGCCTCCGAGGTCTATGCGGGTCTCACGGGCGACGCGGCGCGCGGCGCGACGACCTTCACCGCGGCGGGCTGCGCGTCCTGCCATTACGCCCCCGATGCCGAAGGCGAAGCCAAGCGCGTGCTTTCGGGCGGCCAGGCCTTCAAGACCGAGTTCGGCACCTTCCACGCGCCCAATATCTCGCCCCATCCACAGGCGGGTATCGGCGACTGGTCGCTGACCGAGTTCGCCAGCGCCGTCCGCCTCGGCACCGCGCCCGAGGGGCATCACTATTACCCTGCCTTCCCCTACAGCTCCTACATTCGGCTCGAACCGCAGCAGATCGCGGATCTCTGGGCCCATCTGCAGACCCTGCCGGAAAGCGACGTGCCTTCGAAGCCGCACGATCTGGGCTTTCCCTTCTCGATCCGCGCGAGCCTCGGCGGCTGGAAGATGCTCTATCTGTCCGAGGATTGGGTGATGGACGATCCCGCCACGCACGAACTGGCGCGCGGGCGCGAACTGGTCGAGGCGCTGGGCCATTGCGGCGAATGCCACACCCCGCGCACCGCCCTGGGCGGGCTCGACCGCAAGCGCTGGCTCGACGGGGCCGCGAACCCCTCGGGCGAGGGCGAGATCCCCGGCATCGCCCCGGCCCATCTCGACTGGTCCTCCACCGATATAGCCTATTACCTCGAGACCGGCTTCACCCCCGATTTCGACAGCGCGGGCGGGCACATGGTGGCGGTGGTGGATAACTTCGCGGCCCTGCCGGCCGAAGACCGCGCCGCCGTCGCCGCCTATCTCAAGGCGCTCGGCGAGTAGGGCCCAAGGCGCGACGGCGGCCGCAAGCGCCCGCCAGTCCTGCGCTTGCCTCTTTGCAAGTACCGCCGGGGTGAATTGGCCGCTCGCGGCCAAGAGGGGCAGCGCCCCTCACCCGCGATCCGGCCCCCCGGGGGCCGGATGGCCAGACCGGCGCAGCCGCAGGCTGCACCATGGTTTCGACCGGTTCAGACGCTTAAGCCGAAGCCGCCGCGAGCTTTTTCTCCCGCGCCGCGCGCAGCCGGGCGAAATCGTCGCCGGCGTGATAGGAGGACCGCGTCAGCGGCGTCGCGGACACCATCAGGAAGCCCTTGCCCCAGGCCGCCTTCTCGTAGCTCTTGAACTCGTCCGGCGTGACGAAACGGTCGATGACATGGTGCTTCGGCGTCGGCTGCAGGTACTGCCCGATGGTCAGGAAATCCACATCCGCCGAACGCATGTCATCCATCACCTGGTGCACCTCCGCCCGGCTTTCGCCGAGCCCCGCCATCAGGCCCGACTTGGTGAAGATCGACGGATCGAGCTCCTTCACCCGCTGCAAGAGCCTCAGCGAATGGAAATACCGCGCCCCAGGCCGCACGCTCGGGTAAAGCGACGGCACCGTCTCGAGATTGTGGTTGAAGACATCGGGCTTCGCCGCCACCACGACCTCCAGCGCCTCGGGCCCGCAGCGCAGGAAATCCGGCGTCAGGATCTCGATCGTGGTGCCCGGCGCGCGGTGGCGCACGGCGCGGATGGTCTGGGCGAAATGCTCCGCCCCCCCGTCTTCCAGATCGTCGCGGTCGACCGAGGTGATGACCACGTGGTTCAGCCCCAGTTTCTGCACCGCATCGGCCACGCGCCCCGGCTCGAACACGTCGAGATCGTCGGGCCGGCCCGTGGCCACGTTGCAGAAGGTGCAGCCCCGGGTACAGATCTCGCCCATGATCATCATCGTGGCGTGACCGAGCGACCAGCACTCGCCGACATTGGGGCAGCCCGCTTCTTCGCAGACCGTGGTCAGGTTGTGCTCCCGCATGATCTTGCGGGTATCGGCATAGCCCTTGCCACCGGGGGCCTTGACCCGGATCCAGTCCGGCTTCTTGGGCTGCGGGTTGTCGGGCCGGTGCGCCTTTTCGGGGTGACGCTCTCCGGGAATTTTCAGATCGCGCATGCGCGGGCTCCCGCCTTTTCGTGGTTTTACTGGACAATAGTGCCTCGGCGCGCCCATGGCCAGTGCGTGCGACGAATAGCAGCCATTCGACCGCCCCGACGGGTCAGGAGCGCCGAAACGGCCCGGTTCAGCCGATCATGCCCGAATCCCGGCCCCGGTCGCTCTGGTAGAACCAGCTCAGCCGCTCCAGTGCGATTCGGAGCACGATCTTGCCCGACCGTGCCGACCAGCCCATGCGCTTTTCGGTGGTCTCGATCCCCTCGAGCAGACAACAGCATTGCACCGCCACATCCGCAAGCTCCGGACCCAGTACCTCGAGGGCGGCGCGGAACCGCGCCTCGGCGCCGGTGCCCGCGGGCACGAAGACCGGCCGCTCGGCCAGCAGCGACGGCACCGCCGCCGCCTTGATGCCCGACAATTCGAAATCCTCGCGCAGCCGCTCCCCGGCGCCGACCTGCCGCGGCGAGAGGAACGCCTCGCCCTCGGGCGTCTTGCGCCGGGCCAGCACCGCCAGCGGGCTGTCGCTGACCGAGAACCGCCGCTGCGCGCGCGCGGGCGCGCTTTCCCGCGCGGCCATCTGCGCGTCGATCTCGGCGCCGCTGCCGAAACCCGCCTGGCTTTCGGCAAAACCCCTGAGACGGCTTTCGCGCCCCGCCATCATCTGGTTCAGCGCCTGCCGCCCGGTCGGCGTGATGCGGTAGCGCGACACGCGCCCGGGCGCGTCGCAATGGATCCAGTCGCGCAGCGCCATGGCCTCGGCGATATCGGCACCAACGACCGCCGTGCGCACCGAACCGCCATCGCCCTGGTCGCGCACCACCACGGCCTTTTCCATGCCCTCGGCCACGGCCAGCACCGCGCCCGCCTCGCAGAGCCGCTGCAGGATCCGCTGGGTTTCGCGCTGAAAGCCCGCCGGATCCGCCACGGCCTGTTTCGTCTCAAGCTTCATCGGGATGCCCCCTTCGCGCAATTGGCCCAGCCGGTCGAGCGCTGCATCGACAAGCGGATCGTCGCGGCGCGTCTCGATCTTGCGCACCTGCCGCAACACCGTGGAGGGGTGACAGCCGGACGCCCGTGCGAGCGCTCTGAGCGAGGTCCCCGCCTCGGTGTGTTCGAGATAATGAATGGCGGCTTGCGGTACCCAATCCGGCAGAGCGATTGCGCAATCATGGTTTGTCCCTTGCATCGGTTTTTCCCCTTCGACACATCGATTTTTTGGTCTTGACGATCTCCAGAAAAACAACCTGTGGATGTATTTTGTTACTGGTTCGTTAACGATCATCTATGGGGATCAAGATTGTTTCTGAAACGTAAACAATTGGAAACACTGCGCTCGCTTCGGAATATCCGCACGCAACACCCGCTAGGGTTGTGTAAATCGGAGGGGTATCACTCGTCTGATGGAGCCACCGATGTCAAAGACCCTCGATGCGCTGGCCTGCCTGCGCCGCCCCCGCCTCTTGATCCGCGCCGCCCGGATCGGCGCCGAAGACTATCGCCGCAAGCCGCATCTCGACCGGCTGCTCGGCGCGGGCGCCTCTTACGGCCCCGGTGCCGCGCTGGCGCAGCTCATGTCGCTCGAAGCCGAACAGGAAGAGCTGCGCAATTCGGGCTCGGCCAATTACGGCGTCGCCCGGCATGTGGAGATTCTGGCGGCGATGATGGCCGAGGCCCGGCTCATCAGCCACGCCTGCCCCAGCTACCTCGCCAGCGCCTGAACCCGGCGCGGCAGCCCCTGAACGGGGGCGCCCCGGCCCAGTCTCGGACCGGTCGCGGACCGGTCGCGGACCGGCCGGCAACTGCGGCCCCGCCCCGGCATCCATGCCGCGCGGGGCCGCATTACCCCGGGCCCCGCAGGCTCGGATTTGTTTCGTTGTCAGGCTCAGGTGAAGGCGTCGGCCACCCCGGCCTTCTTCCGCGCGACGTAATCGTTCAGCGCCTCGAGCGTGCCCGGATCCATCGCGGGCGGCACGTAGCTTGCGAGCTTCCTGCGCACGATCTCGGCGGCATTCTGCGCGGTGTCGTGCGCGCCTGCCTCGCTCCAGCTTTCATAGGGCTTGTAATCCAGCACCTCCGATCGCCAGAACGCCGTCTTGAAATGGCGCTGGGTATGCGCGCAGCCCAGGTAATGTCCGCCGGGTCCCACTTCGCGGATGGCGTCCATGGCCTGGTGTTCCTCGTCGATCTCGACGCCCTTTGCCATCTGGTGCAGCGCGCCCAGCTGATCCGCGTCGATGACGAATTTCTCGAACGACGAGACCAGCCCGCCCTCGAGCCAGCCGCAGGCATGCAGCATGAAATTTACCCCCGACAGCAGGCCCACATTGAGCGAATTGGCGCTTTCGTAACCCGCCTGCGCGTCGGGCAGTTTCGAGCCGTTGAAGCTGCCCGATGACCGGTAGGGCAGCCCCAGCCGCCGCGCGAGCTGCCCCGCGCCATAGGTGATATGCGCGGCCTCGGGCGTGCCGAAGGTCGGCGCGCCGGAATTCATGTCGATCGAGGTCACGAAGCAGCCCATGATGACGGGAGCGCCGGGCCGGATCAGCTGCGAATAGGCCACCCCCGCCAGCACCTCGGCCAGAACCTGCGTCAGCGTGCCCGCGACGGAGACCGGCGCCATCGCGCCGCCCACGATGAAGGGCGAGATGATGCAGGCCTGGTTCGCCTCGGCATAGACCTCGAGCGCGCCCATCATCACGTCGTCGAAGGTCAGCGGCGAATTGATGTTGATAAGGCTCGTCATCACCGTGTTCTGGTCGACGAAATCGTTGCCGAACAGGATCTTGCACATCTCGACCGAATCGGCGGCGCGCGACGGCTCGGTGACCGACCCCATGAAGGGCTTGTCGGTCAGCGTCATATGCGCGTGCAGCATGTCGAGATGGCGCTTGTTCACCGCGACATCGGTGGGCTCGCAGACCGTGCCGCCGGAATGGTGCAGCCAGTGCGACATGTGGCCGAGCTTCACGAAGCTGCGGAAATCGTCGATCGTGGCGTAGCGGCGCCCGGTTTCCACGTCATGCACGAAGGGCGGGCCGTAGACCGGTGCGAGCACGAGGCTCTTGCCGCCGATCTCCACGTTCTTCGCGGGGTTGCGAGCATGCTGGGTGAAGCGCGCGGGCGCCGTCTTGCAAAGCTTGCGCGCAAGGCCGCGCGGGATCCGCACCCGTTCGCCGATCACGTCCGCGCCCGCATCCTTCCAGCGCTCCAGCGCGCGGGGATTGTTGACGAAGCTGACGCCGATCTCCTGCAGCACCGTCTCGGCATTCTCCTCGATGATCGCCAGCGCCTCTTCGCCGAGGACCTCGAAATTGGGAATGTTGCGCTCGATGTAGCGCGCGGTCTCGATGGAAACCGCGGTGCGTTCCGCCCGCCGCGCGGCACCGCCGCCGCTTCGTCCGCGCCTTTGCGCGCTCGCCTCGCTCATATCCGTCCGTCTCCCGTCCCGTGGCCGGCGGTTCCGCGGGCCATGCCCGGGCTCAGTATCGCAGTCCGCGCCCCGGACCCTGTCCCGAAACCGCCCTCTGAGAGGCGAAAGCGACATGGCGCATGAGATAGATCAATGGCATCCGCCGCCCGGCGCGGCAGGATGGCCCCGGGATACGGTCAGCGACCGGAAGAAGGATGGGTGAACGCAACAAGAAAAACGCCTGGATGGGACTGGTCGGCGGCGTCGGAGTCGTCGCGGCGATTGGCGGTTTCGTCGGCGGCTGGTATGCTCCGGGCACGACGATGACGCTCTCCCTGGGCATCTGGATCATCGGCGCGATGCTGGTGCGGGTGCTTCTGGACTAGGCAGCAGCGACCCTGCCGCGGGCGCACCTTCGATTTTTTGACGAGTCTTTATCGGGGAACATTGGAAACACGTATTCAGGAGTTCGACATGACACGGATCGACACGCTTTTCCCGGCCGCCGCCCTCGCGGTGGGCATCATCGCCGCCGGCGCGGCCGCCGCCCAGAGCCCGTCCAGCTGGACCGGCTATTACGGCGGCGTCTCGCTATCCTACCACGACGGCATGTTCGGCAATGACGACAACTTTCCCGGCGATGGCGATGACGGGCTGGAGGGCTACGGCGCGGGCTTCCTCTTCGGCTACAATTACCAGAACGGCAGCGTCGTCTATGGCGGCGAGCTCAGCTATGCCGCCACCGACATCAGCGGCGAGGACAGCTGCGTGAACCCCGCCTTCGATTGCGGCGCCGAGGTCGATCAGCTCGGCTCGCTGCGCGGACGGGTCGGGTATCTCGTCAATCCGCAATCGCTGGCCTATGTGACCGCGGGCTACGCCTTCGCCGATGTCTATGCCTATACCGACGGCCCCATCGGCCAGAACGGCGAGAACAAGCGCATGGACGGCTGGGTCTACGGCCTGGGCTTCGAACAGGTGCTGACCAGCCGCATCAACCTGCGCGGCGCGCTGCTGCGGCACGATTTCGCCGAGGCGGATTTCGACACCGATGTGCCTTATGACGATATCGACGTGGACTTCACGACGCTCGAAGTCGGGATGATCTTCCGGTTCTGAGCGCCGGGCGCGGGCTGCCGCACGACAGTGCCGCGGTCCGCGCCGAGCCATCCCACCGCTGCGCCCGAATGCGCGCCGCATTTGTCCGCGCGCCCCGAACCGGCATGGCCCGGGCACCTCCCGCCGCCCTGCCCGCGCGCCTGCCCTCTTGCGCCAATTCCCGCCACGCCCTACGAGGCTGGGCATGGAAAACACCGCCCAGCACGAAACCCTGCTCATCGTCGATTTCGGCAGCCAGGTCACCCAGCTCATCGCGCGCCGCCTGCGCGAGCTGTCGGTCTATTGCGAAATCCATCCCTACCAGAACGTCACCGAGGCCCTGCTCGAGACGCTGAAACCCAAGGCGGTGATCTTCTCGGGCGGGCCCGATTCGGTCATGCGCGAGGGCAGCCCCCGACCGCCCAAGGCGATCTACGAGCTCGGCGTGCCGATCCTCGGCATCTGCTACGGCCAGCAGGTGATGATGCACGATCTGGGCGGCAAGGTCGAAGCGGGCGAGCACGCCACCGCCGAGTTCGGCCGCGCCTACGTGGCGCCCTCCGACACCAAGTCCGAGCTTCTGACCGGCTGGTTCCTGGGCGAGCGCGAACAGGTCTGGATGTCCCATGGCGACCATGTGAGCGAGATCGCTCCCGGCTTCGAGGTCTTGGGCACCTCGCCCGGCGCGCCCTTCGCCATCACCGCCGACCGCGACCGGGGCTTTTATGCGGTGC
Organism: Roseivivax lentus; assembly: GCF_900156805.1. Classification (GTDB taxonomy): domain Bacteria; phylum Pseudomonadota; class Alphaproteobacteria; order Rhodobacterales; family Rhodobacteraceae; genus Roseivivax; species Roseivivax lentus. The sequence continues at coordinate 69,175 of NZ_FTOQ01000005.1, forward strand.
AGTTCCACCCGGAAGTGCACCACACCCCGAACGGCAAGACGCTTTATGAAAACTTCGTCCGCCTCGCGGGCTTCTCCGGCGACTGGACGATGGAGGCCTACCGCGAACAGGCGATCCAGCAGATCCGCGACAAGGTCGGCGACAAGCGCGTGATCTGCGCGCTCTCGGGCGGGGTCGACAGCTCCGTCGCCGCGGCGCTTATCCACGAGGCGGTGGGCGACCAGCTCACCTGCGTCTTCGTCGATCACGGGCTTCTGCGCCTCAACGAGGCCCAGGAGGTCGTCGGCATGTTCCGCGACCACATGAACCTTCAGGTGATCCACGCGCAGGAGCAGGAGCTGTTCCTCGGCAAGCTCGAAGGCGTCTCCGACCCCGAGACCAAGCGCAAGATCATCGGCGGGCTCTTCATCGACGTGTTCCAGAAATACGCCGACGGCATCGAGGGCGCGGAGTTTCTCGCCCAGGGCACGCTCTATCCCGACGTGATCGAATCGGTCAGCTTCTCGGGCGGCCCCTCGGTTACCATCAAGTCGCACCACAACGTGGGCGGCCTGCCCGAGAAGATGGGTCTAAAGCTCGTCGAGCCGCTGCGCGAGCTCTTCAAGGACGAGGTCCGCGCGCTTGGCCGCGAGCTGGGTCTGCCCGACAGCTTCATCGGCCGCCATCCCTTCCCCGGCCCCGGCCTCGCCATCCGCTGCCCGGGCGAGATCTCCCGCGAGAAGCTCGAGATCCTGCGCAAGGCCGACGCGGTCTATATCGACCAGATCCGCAAGCACGGCCTTTATGACGAGATCTGGCAGGCCTTCGTCGCCATCCTGCCCGTCCGCACCGTGGGCGTGATGGGCGACGGGCGCACCTATGATTATGCCTGCGCGCTGCGCGCCGTGACCTCGGTCGACGGCATGACCGCCGATTATTACCCGTTCAGCCACGACTTCCTGGGCGAGACCGCGACGCGCATCATCAACGAGGTCAAGGGCATCAACCGCGTCACCTACGACGTGACCTCGAAACCGCCCGGAACCATCGAGTGGGAGTGATCCCTTGGCCGGAGCCGACATCGTCCGCCTGAAAGACGCACGCCGCCTCGCCAAGGGGTCGGAGCGCGCGATCTACGCGCTGCCCGGCGCGCCCGACCAACTCATCAAGGTGATGCTGCCGAAATACCGCCGCGCGCTCGACGGCGTCGACCCGGACACCGCCAAGGGCCGCCGCAGGCACGCCGTCGCCTATGCGCTCTTCTTCCGCGAGGAAGACGCCATCGCCCGCGCGCGCGCCATGGCCCAAGCGCGCGGCATCCGCTCGCCCCTGCCCGACTTCCTCGGCTACCGCGACACCGATATGGGGCTCGGTCAGGTGGTCGAGATGATCCGCGACGACGCCGGCGCCATGGCGCCAAGCCTCGCAGATCAATGCGCGGAAGGCTCCCTCAGCGCATCGCAGCAAAGCGCGCTCGATGCCTTCGTCGCGGCGATCTACGACCTGCACATCGTCGTGCACGATGCCGGGCCAAAAAACATCGTCTGGGACGCCGCGGCGGCGCGCTACGTGCTCGTCGACGGCTTCGGCGACCGCTCCGCCCTGCCGCTCAAGACCTGGTTCAAGCCGCTCAACGACCGCCGCCTCGACCGCGCCTTCGCCGAATGCGCACAGAAGGCCGGGCTGCTTTGGGATGCGGGCGCGCGCCGCCTCGCCTGAGCCGCTCGCACTGGCCGGACTTGCGCGCCGCGCCATATCCCGGCAGATGCAGCGCATGACACATCCCCTCGGCCCCATTCCCCCGGCGAGCGCGCCATGAGCGACACGCTGCGCGCCGCGTTCTGGATGATCGGGGCGATCGTCTCCTTCATCTCCATGGCCATCGCGGGCCGGGCCGTGTCGTTCGAACTCGACACGTTCGAGATCATGCTCTTCCGCAGCGTGATCGGCATCGCCATCGTCTGGACCGCCGCAAGCCTGTCCCGGCGCCGGAGCGAGATTCGCGCGCAAAAGATGGGCCTGCACGGCATCCGCAACGTGTTTCATTTCGCGGGCCAGAATGCGTGGTTCTACGCCATTACCGTCATCCCGCTCGCGCAGGTCTTCGCGCTGGAGTTCACCTCGCCCATCTGGGTGATGCTGCTGTCGCCGCTGATCCTCGGCGAACGGCTGACCCGCACGCGCGGCATCGCCGCGGTCGCGGGCTTCATCGGCGTGCTCATCGTCACGCGTCCCTCGCCCGAGACCTTCGAATGGGGCCTCGTCTTCGCGGCGCTGGCCGCCATCGGCTTCGCGGGCTCGGCGGTCTTCACCCGCAAGCTCACACGGTCCGAAAGCATCGTCTCGATCCTCTTCTGGCTGACGGTAATGCAGGCGGGCCTCGGCCTCGTCTGCGCCGGGTTCGACGGCGATATCGCGCTGCCCTCCGCCGAAAGCCTGCCCTGGGTGACGCTGATTGCCGCCGCGGGCCTCGTGGCGCATTTCTGCCTGACCACGGCGCTCAGCCTCGCCCCCGCCACGGTGGTGATGCCCATCGACTTCACCCGCCTGCCGCTCATCGCGATCGTGGGCGTTCTACTTTACGCTGAGCCGCTCGATCCCTTCGTGCTGCTGGGCGCGCTGGTGATCTTCGCGGCGAATTATTTCAACATCTGGGCCGAGACCCGACGTGTGACAGGAATGTGACGCTACGGCGCGGGCACGTTTCGTGACGCTGGGTCAAAATTGAGAACGGACCTGCACAGTTTATACGCGATCCCGAGAGAGTTTTCTCAAGGGATGAGCGATAATGAAGTATGCAGTTCTTGGCGCTTCCGCGCTGGCGCTGACGGCGGCTTCGGCCCAGGCCGGCGGCATCGACCGCACCGGCCAATCGATCGACATGATCTTCAAGCCGGGCACCTATGCCGAGCTGAGCTTCGGCTCCGCGCGCCCCGAGGTCTCGGGATCGGAGCTCGCAGGCCTGGGCCAGGGCGATGCAAGCTCCGGCGACATGACGAAGGGTTACCTGACCTTGGGCCTCGCGCTCAAGCACGACTACAACGAGAAGTTGTCCGTGGGCATCATCTACGACCAGCCCTTCGGCGCGGACGTGGACTACCCCACCGGCACCGGCTACTACGCCGAAGGCTCCAACGCCGAATTCAACTCCGAGGCGTTCACGCTGCTCGGCCGCTACAAGCTGTCGGAGCGCTTCAGCGTCCATGGCGGTGTGCGCTACCAGGTCGTCTCGGCCAAGGCGGAAGTCGACAACTTCATCAACACGCTCCAGGCGATTGATTACGAGGGCCAGCTCGAGCAGGCCTCGGGCTTCGGCTATGTCGTGGGTGCCGCCTACGAGATCCCCGATATCGCGCTGCGCGTGGCACTGACCTACAATTCCGAGATCACCACGAAGCACGACACGACCGAAGTCAATAACGGTGCCATCGGCAACACGCCCTCGACCGAAAGCGACATCGAGATCACGACCCCGCAATCGGTCAACCTCGCCTTCCAGACCGGCGTCGCGGCAGACACGCTTCTCTTCGGCGGCGTGCGCTGGGTGAACTGGAGTGAGTTCGACATCACCCCCGACGTCTACGAGGCGGTGACCGGCGGCCCGCTCGTGGCCTACGAGAACGACACCTACACCTACTCGCTCGGCGTCGGCCGCCGCTTCTCGCCCGAATGGGCGGGCTCGGTCTCGATCGGCTACGAAGAGCAGAACGGCGATATCGTCTCCAACCTCGGCCCCACGGACGGCTTCTGGTCGCTCGGCCTCGGCGCCGCCTACACCTTCGAAAATGTCGAGGTGTCGATGGGCGCCCGCTACGTCTGGATCGGCGATGCCGAAACCCGGAACGCTGTGGCCGAACCCGCGGGTTCTTTCGAGGACAACACCGCCCTCGGCGTCGGCATGAAGATCGGCGTCACCTTCTGATCTGACGGCGCCCCGCGCGACACCTTTGGAACCCGGCCCCCGTAAGGGCCGGGTTTTTTCGTGCTTTCCCGGGCGCGGGTCTTCCCGCATCTTCCGGGTCGCGCGCCCCGCCCCGCCCCGTCTAGGATCGCCCGATGATACCGCAGACCAGCATATCCGGCCGCGCCTGGGCCGAGCTTGCGCTCCTGTCGCTGATCTGGGGCGGCTCGTTCCTCGCGATCCGCACCGCGCTGAACGAGATCGGGCCGGTCACCGCGGTGGCCTTTCGCGTCATGCCCGCCGCGACCGCGCTCTGGCTCTATACCCGCCTCCGCGGCATTCCCGCGCCGCGCGATCCGCGCCTCTGGGCCGCTGCGCTCATGATGGGCGCGCTCAACAACGTGTTGCCCTTCACGCTGATGGCCTGGGGGCAGTTGCATGTCAGCACCGGGCTCACCTCGATCCTCAATGCCGCCACCGCGGTCTGGGGTGCGCTTCTGGCGGCCCTCGTCTTCACGGATGAACGCATGACGACCCGCAAGGCGCTGGGCATCGCGCTTGGTTTCGGGGGTGTGGCGCTGGCGATCGGTCCCGGTGCGCTGACCGCGTTCAACCTCGAAAGCCTCGGGCAACTGGCCATTGTCGCGGGCACGCTGTCCTACGCGGTCGCCAGCCTCTGGGCGCGCCGCTTCCTGCGCGGGACGGCGCCCGAGATGGCCGCCTGCCTGATGCTGACCGGCTCCAGCGTTCTGATCCTGCCCGCGATGCTGATGACCGAAGGCGTGCCCTCGCTTGATCTCGCGCCGGTCACCTGGGCCGCGATCCTCTATTACGCGCTCGTCGCCACCGCCTTCGCCTACCTGCTCTATTACCGCATCCTCGCCATGGCGGGCGCGTCCAACCTGATGCTGGTCACGCTGCTCATTCCGCCGGTGGCGATCATCCTCGGCGCGGTGGTGCGGGCCGAGACGCTGTCGGCCAATGCCTTTGCCGGCTTCGCGCTTCTGGCGCTGGGGCTGGTTGTGCTCGACGGGCGTCTCTCGGGCCGCATCCGGGGCCGGGATGCGCGCAGGGTTTGACGCCCCCGCGCTGGCTGGCTACGGCTCTGCCAGAGGGATCGAGCCAGGGTGACCCAGATGCAGCGTTTGTACCAGTCAGCGGCGGAATGGCGCGACGCGCCGAAAAAGCGCGTGCTCGTCTTCGCGATGTCGGGCCTCGGCAAGACCCATGTGTCGAACCTGCTGCGCGACAGCGGCGCGTGGTTCCACTACTCGATCGATTACCGCATCGGCACCCGCTACATGGGCGAATACATCGTCGACAACGCCAAGCGCGAGGCGATGAAGAACCCGTTTCTCAACGATCTTCTGCGCTCCGATTCGATCTATATTGGCTCCAACCTGAGCTTTCACAACCTCGCCCCCGTCTCCACCTATCTCGGCAAGCCCGGCGATCCCGCCAAGGGCGGTTTGGATATCGCCACCTACCGCCAGCGGCAGGAACAGTTCCGCCGCGCCGAGATGCAGGCGCTGCTCGATACCGGTTATTTCATTGACCGCGCGCAGGATCTCTACGGCTATCCGCATTTCATCTGCGACACCGGCGGGTCGATCTGCGAATGGGTCGATCCCGACGATCCCGAGGATCCGATCCTGTCGGAGCTGTCCAAGCGCTGCCTCATGGTCTGGATCGAGGGCTCGGACGCCCACACGGCCGAGCTGGTCCGCCGCTTCGACCGCGCGCCGAAACCCATGGCCTACCAGCCCGCCTTCCTCGATGCCGCCTGGACGGCCTATCTGGACGAGACCGGCACCGCCCACGAAAAGGTCGATCCCGACGCCTTCATCCGCTGGACCTATGCCCGCGCCATGGCCCACCGCCAGCCGCTTTACCGCGCCATGGCCCGGAACTGGGGCGTGACAGTCCCCGCCGAGGCGATGGCCGCCGTCCGCAGCGAGGCCGACTTCACCGACGTGATCGCCGCCGCCCTGCCCTGACCGCGCCCGGCCCGTCCCTTGCGGCCGCACATCCCTTCGCCTATCTCTGCCTGCCGTCCCTCACCGACCGGATCCGATCATGCCCATCAAGCTGCCCCGCGACCTGCCCGCCTATGACGTCCTCGACCGCGAGGGCGTCATGGTCATGGGCGAGGACGTGGCGGCCAAGCAGGATATCCGGCCCCTGCGCATCGGGCTTCTGAACCTGATGCCGAAGAAGATCGCGACCGAGAACCAGTTCGCCCGGCTCATCGGCGCAACCCCGCTGCAGATCGAGCTGTCGCTCATCCGCATGACCAGCCACGAGACCAAGAACACCGCCGCCGACCACATGGAAAGCTTCTACCGCCCCTTCGAGGAGGTGGCCGCCACCGGCGAGAAGTTCGACGGCCTCATCATCACCGGCGCGCCCATCGAGCATCTCGATTTCGAGGACGTGACCTATTGGGACGAGCTGACCCGCGTCTTCGACTGGACCCAGACCAACGTGCATTCCACCTTCGGCGTCTGCTGGGGCGGGATGGCGATGATCAACCATTTCCACGGCGTGCCGAAGCACCTGCTCGACCACAAGGCCTTCGGCTGCATCCGGCACCGCAATTGCGCGCCCGCCTCACCCTATCTGCGCGGCTTCTCGGACGACATGGTGATCCCCGTGTCGCGCTGGACCGAGCTACGGCGCGACGAGATCGAGGCTGCGGGCCTGACCATCCTGATCGACAGCGCCGAAACCGGGCCCTGCCTCGTCGAGGATACCGCGCATCGCGCGCTCTACGTCTTTAACCATTTCGAATATGACAGCTTCACGCTGAAGGAAGAATACGACCGCGACGTGGCCGCGGGCACGCCGATCAACGTGCCCGCGAACTACTATCCGGACGACGATCCCGCCCAGCCGCCGCAGAACCGCTGGCGCAGCCACGCGCATCTTCTCTATGGAAACTGGATCTCCGAACTCTACCTGACCACTCCCTATGATATCGGCCTGATCGGGCAGGCCCGCACGGATCTCAGGATGTCGGACCGCTCGTGAAACTCATTACCAAGGCATTGATCGGACTGGGTCTTCTGTCGGTCGCGGGCTGCGCCGCGATGGGCTCGCGGAGCGCGCTGATCGACACGCCCATCGCACGGGACTACCCGCCGCTGGGGCAATTCGTGACGCTGGAAGACGGCCGGCAGGTTCACGCTTTCGTCACCGGCGAGGGCCCGGACCTCGTGCTGATCCACGGCGCGTCGGGCAATGTGCGCGATTTCACCTTCAGCTTTGTCGAGCAGGTCCGCGACCGCTACCGCGTCATCGTCTTCGACCGCCCGGGGCTCGGCTATACCGACCGCGCGAACGACCGCGTCACCGGCGCGTTCAACAGCGCCGCGGAGACACCCTACGAACAGGCCGCGATGCTGGCGGAGGCCGCGGAGAAGCTCGGCGCGGCGCGGCCCATCGTGCTCGGTCATTCCTATGGCGGCGCGGTGGCGATGGCCTGGGGGCTCGAACACGACCCCGCGGCGCTCGTGGTGGTCTCGGGCGCCACGATCCCCTGGTCGGGCGGGCTTGGTGCGCAATACGAGGTGCTGGGATCCTCGGTGGGCGGCGCGATCGTGCCGATCCTCGCGCGCCCCTTCGCCACGCGCAGCCGGATCGAGACCGTGGCCGAGGAGATCTTCAAGCCCCAGCCCATCCCCGAAGGCTATCTCGACTATGTCGGCACCGCCCTCACGCTCGAGACCGGCGCGATCCGCGCCAATGCCCGGCAGGTCAACAACCTGCATGAAGCGGTGTCCGAAATGGCGCCGCGCTATTCCTCCGTTCGCGTCCCCGTCGAGATCGTGCACGGCGCGGAGGACACCGTCGTGCCCGTCCACGTCCATGCCGAACCGCTCGCCTCGCTGCTGCCCGCGGGCAATCTGACCCTGCTGGACGAGATCGGCCACATGCCGCATCACTGGGCGCCCGAGGCGGTGAGCGACGCCATCGACCGCGCCGCCGCCCGCGCCGGCCTGCGCTGAGCCAATTGCGTTAATCGCCTTAACATCCCATAGTCGCGCGACCATCTGTCAGGTCCCGAGGTCCCATGTCCCTGCCTTTCGACGGCGCCATCAGCGCCTTCTACCAAGACGCGGCCCCCGAAGCGGTCCGCACGGCCATCGCCGACGCCGACAAGGGCGAAATGCTCGATCCGTCCTATCCCTATGACGACCGCATGAAGGGCAAGGATTACGACGACCGGATGGCGGCGCTGCAGGTCGAACTGGTCAAGCTGCAGGCCTGGGTGAAAAGCACGGGCCAGCGCGTGGCGATCGTATTCGAGGGTCGCGACGCGGCGGGAAAAGGCGGCACGATCAAGCGCTTCCGCGAGAATCTTAATCCGCGCGGCGCGCGGGTGGTGGCGCTCTCGAAACCCTCGGATACCGAGCAGACGCAATGGTATTTCCAGCGCTACATCCAGCACCTGCCCGCGGCGGGCGAGATCGTGTTCTTCGACCGTTCCTGGTACAATCGCGGCGTGGTCGAACATGTCTTCGGCTTCTGCACACCGGAAGAACGAGAGCTGTTCTTCAAACAGGTGAACGATTTCGAACGCATGCTCGTGAATGACGGCATCCGCGTATTCAAACTGTGGATGAATGTCGGCCGGGCCGAGCAGCTCCGCCGCTTCCTGTCACGTGAACAGGACCCGCTAAAGCACTGGAAACTCTCCTGGATCGACGTGGAGGGGTTGAAGAAATGGGACGCCTACACCGACGCCATCGCTGAGACCTTCGAACGCTCCAACAGCCCGCACGCGCCCTGGACCGTCGTCCGCTCGGACGACAAGCGCCGCGCGCGCATCGCCGCGATCTCCCGCGTGCTCACCGACCTAGTTTATGACGGCAAGGATGGCGCGGCGGTCGGCACAACCGATCCCGCCATCTGCGGCGGGCGCGATATCTGGAATGCCTAAACGCGGCTATCATCACGGCAATCTCAAGCAGGCGCTGGTCGAGGCAGCCCTCGTGCTGATCGAGGAAAAGGGCCCGACCGGCTTCACCCTCTCCGAGGCCGCCAAGCGCGCGGGCGTCACCCCCGCCGCCGTCTACCGGCATTTCGACGGCCGGGAGGAGCTGATCGCCGAAGCCGCCCGCCAGGGCTACGAGATCTTCGTCGACGTGATGGAATACGCCTACACGTCCCGCCAGCCCTCCGCGCTTGCCGCCCTGGAAGCCACGGGCCATGCCTATCTGGCCTTCGCGCACAAATATCCCGGCCATTACATCGCGATGTTCGAATCGGGCGTGTCGGTGAACCATTCGCCCGCGCTGGCCCAGGTGGCGAACCGCGCCTGGTCGGTGCTGGAACGCGCCGCGGCGGATCTCTCGCAGCACATTCCCGCCGACCGGCGGCCCCCGCCGCAAATGTTCTCGGCGCATATCTGGGCGATGTGCCACGGCGTGGTGGAGCTTTTCGCGCGCAACTCGCCGGGAAACAAGTCGCCGTTTCCCGCCGATGACCTTCTCGAAACCGGGATCGGCGTCTATCTGCGCGGGCTGGGCCTGATCCCGCCGGACAATTGATACATCACATCAATATAAAGCGCCAAATCATTGCCCTGAATTGATTTTCAGACCGACGCTCAGCGCTTGTTCTTGCCCAGATGTTTCTTCAGCGCACCCGCGTTCTTCACCTTGCGCCCCTTGTAGGGATTGCGGTCGCCCTGACCGCGCATCACCAGCCGGATGGGCGTGCCGGGCATGTCAAAGTCGACCCGCAAGCCATTGACGAGATAGCGCGAATAGCTTTCGGGGATCTTGTCTGGATGCGAGCACATGACGACGAAATGCGGCGGCCGCGTCTTGGCCTGCGTCATGTAGCGCAGCTTGATGCGCTTGCCCTGCGGCGCGGGCGGCGGATGCGCCTCGATCATCGCGCCCAGCCAGCGGTTGAGCCGCGCGGTCGACACGCGCCGGTTCCACACCTCATGCGCCTTCAGCACGGCGGCATGCAGCCGGTCGAGGCCCCGGCCCGTCTTGGCCGACACCGTCACCAGCGGCGCGCCGCGCAGCTGCGGCAAGAGCCGCTCGAACGCCTCCTTCAGCGCCGACAGCTTCTCGGCCTTCTCGTCCTCGAGATCCCATTTGTTGACCGCGACGACCACCGCGCGGCCCTCGCGTTCAGCGAGATCGGCAATGCGCAGATCCTGCTGCTCGAACGGGATCGCGGCATCCAGCAGGACGACGACCACCTCGGCGAACTTGATCGCCCGCAGCCCGTCCGAGACGGACAGTTTCTCGAGCTTTTCCTGCACCTTGGCCTTCTTGCGCATGCCGGCCGTATCGAAGATGCGCGTGGGCGTGCCGGCCCAGTCGATCTTCAGCGAGATCGCGTCGCGGGTGATGCCCGCCTCGGGGCCCGTCAGAAGTCGATCTTCGCCCAGTATCTTGTTGATAAGGGTGGATTTTCCCGCATTGGGCCGGCCCACCACGGCAACCTGCAGCGGCCGCTCTGCGCTCGGCGCCCAGGCGGCCTCTTCTTCGGCACCGGCATCTTCGGACACGTCGAGGCCGGTTGCGGGCATCGCCTCCTCGGCGGCGCGGGCCTGCGCCTCGAACCTCTCCGAGATCGGCAGCAGCGCGGAATAAAGCTCGGGCATGCCCACGCCATGCTCTCCCGACAGCGCCATGGGCTCACCGAGCCCGAGGTTCCACGCCTCCAGAAGACCCGCCTCCGCCGCGCGCCCCTCGGCCTTGTTCGCGCCCAGCAGCACGATGCCCCCGCGCTTGCGCAGGATATCGGCGAAAATCTCGTCGACCGGGGTGATGCCGACCCGCGCGTCGATCAGGAACAGGCAGACATCGGCCTCGTCGACCGCACGTTCGGTCAAGCGCCGCATCCGCCCCTCGAGGCTGTCATCGGTTGCGTCTTCGAGCCCGGCCGTATCGACCACCGTGAAGGACAGATCGCCCAGCTTCGCAGGCCCCTCGCGCAGGTCGCGGGTGACGCCGGGCTGGTCGTCCACCAGCGCCAGACGCTTGCCGACAAGCCGGTTGAACAGCGTGGATTTGCCCACATTGGGGCGACCGACGATGGCGAGGGTGAAGGACATGAGGTGGCGGACCTTGGCTGGCGTGAGAAGCGGGACCTAATCCATTTGCTCGCCCGTGGAAAGGGGCCCGATGCGCGGGCCGGTCCGGCGCCGCGACAGCATAGCCCACGGAGCTCGCGGCGGCCCCGACAGGGCGGCGACGGATCAGCGGAAGGCGTGCAGCCTGCCCTTGCGCGACACCACGTAGAGCACGCCGTTCACCACGATGGGCCGCGTCGTCGCGCCGCCCGGCACCTCGGTCTGCACCCGCAGCGCGCCGTCCACCGGATCGAAGGCGCGCAGGAACCCGTCCGAAGACGCCACGATCAGGTGTCCGCCCGCAAGGATCGGGCCGTGATTGGCGAAGGCGCGGTCGCGGCGGCGCTCGGGCCGGCGGCTCGGCACCCAGCCTGGGAGTTGCACCGCCCAGACGCGCTCTCCGGTGGCGGCGTCCACGCGCACGAGCTCGCTCAGGTCCGAGACGAAATAGACCGATCCGCCCACGGCCCAGGGCGCGTCCACGGCCCCGGTGTTGATCGTCCAGTCCCGCGCGCCCGAGAAGAGGTCCAACGCGGCCATGCGGCCCGAATGGCTGCCCGCATAGACCGTGCCCTCGGCGATGAACGGATCCCCTGAGATGTCGTCGACCGTCGAGAGCGCGCGACCCACGCGCCGCCCGGCCAGATCCGCCGACCAGAGCGACAGGCCGCCCTGCTGGAAGGTCGATTGCAGCGCGCCGGAGCCATAGGCGAAGACCACCCGGTCGGCCCCCAGCGCCGGCGCCGGGGCGCCCGCGACGTTGTTCAGATCGTCCGCCAGCCCCTCGACCTGCCAGCGTTCGCGGCCCGTATCGGCCTCGATCGCCCAGCCCGTCGTATCGCCGGCGGTGATGTAGACCAGCCCGCCCGACACGGTCGGCGCGCCGGTCGCGGTGGCGTCGAGATCCTCCTGCCAGCGGACCTGCCCGGTCGCGGCATCGAGCGCGGTCAGCATGCCGAAGCCCGAAGAGACGTAGAGAACGCCGTCCGACACCGCGAGGCCGCCGCCCTGCGCCTGTCCGTCGCCGTCCCGCGCGGGCACCAGCGGCAGGGACCAGACCGCGGCGCCGTTCGCCGCCGTCGCGGTCACGATGAAATCCGAGGACATGGTGTAGATGCGCGCGCCATCGCTGACCGGATCGACATTGAGCCGCACCTTGCGCCCGTCGCCCGCGCCGATATCGGCCGACCAGAGCGGCGCCAGCGGCAGGCTCAGCGCGGCGTGATTGGTGCGGAAGGCGGGCGAGACGGCGCTTTGCGCCCAGGTGCCGTTCGAGACGGCGGCAGGCAGGTTCGCCGGGGCGGCACGGTTCTCGGGCGGGGCGTAATCGTAAGGATCGCCGGCGCCGTCCTCCAGCACCTCCCGCAATCCGAGCCTCTCTCCGGGCAGGATCGGTTCGCTTTCGCTGCATCCCGCGAGAAGCGCCAGACCCGTGAGCCCTGCCAGTATCGTCCCGTTCCGCACGCCTCTGCCCCCGTTCTGTCGTCTGTGTCGGGCCGGCATTCGGCCCTGCATTCGGCCCGCTCGCCGGCCGGTCTCAGCCGGAGCCCAGCTCGCCGCCGAGCGCAACAATCAACTGAGATGCACGGCGGCGCAAGCCCTGCGTCGCCTCCGCATCGGCGAGGATCGCCTGCAGCCGCTCCAGTGCGGCGTCCCGGTTGCCGGTCTCGATTTCGATCAGCGCCAGCTGTTCGCTGGCCAGAAGCCGCATCGGATGGCCGGGCCGCTCCAGCGCCTCGAAGCCCTGGCGCCGCTCGTCGGCGGGCATGGTCGCGGCACCGGTGGTTAGCGCCTTGAAGCTCGCCATGTTGCGGTAGATCTCGGCGACCTCGCCGTTGGTGGCCACCGCCTCGTAGGCCGCGATGGCGGCGGCGGTGTCGCCGGCCTCGGCGTTCTGGGCCGCGCGCAGCATGTTCAGGATCGCCTCCGCACCGGGCCCGGGCGCCGCGATCCCCTCGAGTGCCGCGCGCCGATCCGCCGCCTCGTCGCTTTCCAGCGCCGCGAGCACCGCCGAGCCGAAGGCCTGCGCCTCCGCGCGCTCCTGCGCGGCGCTGTATTCTCGCCAGGCCGCGCCGCCGACCAGAAGCAGCACGGCAAGGATCGCGATCCAGCCATAGCGCCGCAGATAGCCATAGAGGCGGTCGCGCCGGACCTCTTCGGTCACTTCGTCGATGAAACTGTCGGGATTGCTCACGTCGCGGCACCTTGTTCTGCGCTCAAGCCTGTTCCGCCCTCCTTAGCCGAGCCGCCGCGCGCTCACAAGTCGGCCGGCCCCGGTCCGGCGCGTGGCCAGACCGCCGCAATTCTGTGCTTTTCGCGCGACATATGCGCCGTGATCCGCCGAAATGCGCGCGATCGTGAAACTGAACCGTTGAGTTCACCTTGCGGCACCCCACATCAAAACCTAATCTGAACCGAACGGTTCAGCGTATGTGGATCAGGTTTTCATTTCTCGGGCCCCGCTTTCGGCCCCTCGTCATTCGGGACACGCTGCCATGCGCCTCCTCTCCATCCTGACCGCGCTCGTGGTCGCTGTCGTGCTGTATTTCGCGGTGATCGAACGGGATCGTCTGCTGGACTTCGCGCGCGACGTCTCTCCGGCGGGGCTGACCGGGCAAACCGAAGACGCGACCGGAACCGTTGTCGATGCGGAGGCGGCGACCGAAACCGCATCCGCCGAGGCCGAGCCTGAACCCGAAGACGGCGCCATCGGCGTCATGGCCCGCCGCTCCACCGCGCAGGAGGTCGATGCCCGCGTGCTTCTGCGCGGCGAGACCGAAGCCGCGCGCAGCGTCGACGTCATGGCCGAAACCACGGGCCGCATCGTCTCCGATCCGCTGCGCAAGGGCGCCTTCGTCGAGGCGGGCGAGTTGCTCTGCGCGATCGATCCGGGCACCCGGAAGGTGGGCCTTGCCGAGGCGCAGGCCGCGCTGGCCGATGCCCGCGCCCGCGTGCCCGAAGTGCGCGCCCGCATCCCCGAGGGGGAGGCGCGCGTGGCCCAAGCCGAAGCCGGGCTCGACGAGGCGCGGATCAACGCCAACGCGGCGAACCGGCTCTCCGAACAGGGCTTCGCCTCCGAGACCCGCGTCGCCGCCACCACCTCGGCCGTGCGCGCCGCCGAGGCCGCGGTTTCCTCGGCCAAGGCCGGGCTCGAAGCCGCGCGGTCGGGGCTCGAGACCAGCAAGGCCGCCATCGAAAGCGCCGAGGCCGCCGTCGCCCGCGCCGAGGACGAGCTTTCGAAGACCGAGATCCGGGCCCCCTTCGCGGGTCTTCTGGAAACCGACACCGCCGAGCTGGGCGCGCTCATGCAGGCGGGAGGACAGGGCGGCACGCCCTGCGCCACGATCCTGCAGCTCGATCCGATCCGGCTGGTGGGCTACGTGCCCGAAACCGATGTGGCCCGGGTCGAGGTCGGCGCCCGCGCCAGCGCCCGGCTGACCGAGGGCGGCGAGGTCACGGGCCGCGTCACCTTCGTCTCCCGCGCCGCCGACATGATGACCCGCACCTTCCGGGTCGAGGTCACCGTGCCGAATGACGGGCTCGGCATCTCCGCGGGTCAGACCGCAGAGATCGCCATCGAGGCCGAGGGCGAGCGCGCGCATCTTCTGCCGCAATCGGCCCTTACGCTGAACGATGACGGCGTGATCGGCGTGCGCACCGTCACCGACGACCGCACCGCCCTCTTCATGCCCGTGCGCATCCTGCGCGACACCAATCGCGGCATCTACGTCTCGGGCCTTCCCGATACGGTCGATGTCATCCTTCTGGGCCAGGAATACGTGACCGACGGCGTGCCCGTCGCCCCCCGCTACGAGGAGGTCATCCAATGACCGGCATCGTCGACTGGGCCTCCGAACGCGCCCGCATGGTGCTGGCCTTCATCGCGCTCTCGCTGGCCATCGGCACGTTTTCCTACATCACCCTACCGAAAGAAGGCGAGCCCGATATCGAGATCCCGGCGCTCTTCGTCTCGGTGCCCTTCCCCGGCATCTCCGCCGAGGATTCCGAGACGCTGCTCGTCAAGCCGATGGAGAACGAGCTCGTCGATCTCGACGGGCTCGACCAGATGTCCTCGACCGCCGCCGAGGGCTATGCGGGCGTCGTCCTCGAGTTCGAATTCGGCTGGGACAAGACCAAGATCATGGCCGATGTGCGCGACGCCATGTCCAATGCCGAGGCCAAGTTTCCCACGGGGGCCGAGCAATATTCGATCAACGAGATCAACTTCTCCGAATTTCCCGTCGTCATCGTGAACCTCACCGGCCCGGTGCCCGAACGCACGATGGTCCAGGTCGCCAAGGATTTGCAGGACCGGCTCGAAGGGCTCGACGCGATCCTCGAGGCGGGCATCGCGGGCAATCGCGACGAGATGCTCGAGGTGGTGATCGACCCGCTTCGGCTCGAAAGCTACAACGTCACCGCGGATGAGCTCATCCGCGTCGTCCAGAACAACAATCAGCTCATCGCCGCGGGCGAGGTCGAGACCGAAACCGGTGCCTTCGCCGTCAAGATCCCCTCCAGCTTCGACGATGCCCGCGACGTCTACGACCTGCCGGTGAAGGTGAACGGCGACCGCGTCGTCACTCTGGGCGATCTCGCCACCATCAACCTGACCTTCGAGGACCGCACCTCGACCGCGCGTTTCGACGGCGAGGATTCGATCGCGCTGCAGGTGGTGAAGCGCAAGGGCTTCAACATCATCGACACCGTCGCGCTGGTGAAGGCCGAGGTCGCCGCCGCCGAGGCGCAATGGCCGCCCGAACTGCGCGCCGCCGTGACGCTGGGCACCTCGAACGACCAGTCGCGGCAGGTGGCCTCCATGGTCAGCCAGCTCGAAGGGTCGGTGCTGACCGCCATCGCGCTGGTGATGATCGTGGTGCTGGCAGCGCTCGGCACGCGGCCCGCCTTCCTCGTGGGTTTCGCGATCCCGACCTCCTTCCTTCTGTGTTTCGCCTTCCTCGCGCTGATGGGCGTCGCGGTGTCGAACATCGTCATGTTCGGCCTAATCCTCGCCGTCGGCATGCTGGTCGACGGGGCCATCGTCGTCGTGGAATACGCCGACAAGCGCATCTCCGAAGGCACCGGCCCGATGAAGGCCTATGTGGAGGCCGCCAAACGCATGTTCTGGCCCGTCGTCTCCTCCACGGCGACGACGCTCTGCGCCTTCCTGCCGATGCTCTTCTGGCCCGGTGTGCCCGGCGAATTCATGGGCATGCTGCCGGTCACGCTGATCTTCGTGCTCTCGGCCTCTCTGGTCGTGGCGCTCGTCTACCTGCCGGTCATGGGCGGCGTCACGGGCCGCTTTTCCCGCGCGCTCGATCACGCCTCCGACGGTCTTCGCGCGGCGACCCCTTGGGTGATCCGCGCGGCGCTGGTGCCGGTCGCGCTCCTCGGGCTCTTCGTCGGCGCGATGATGGTGCTGAACCCCGCCTACCTCTTTCCGCCCGTGGCCGAGGGCTGGGCGGGCCGGATGCCCGGCGTCGCGACCTTCCTGATCTTTTCGGTGCTGACCTCCATCGTGATGGGCGCCGCGGCGATCCGCCGTCAGGAAAAGCGCGTCCGCGCGGGCTACCGCCGCTCGCCCTTCGGCTGGTTCATCACCGCCATCGTCGGCAACCCCATCGGTCCGCTGGTGTCGGTGGGCCTGGTCATCGCCTTCGTCATCTCGGTCTTTTCCTATTTCGGCGAGAACAACAACGGCGTCGAGTTCTTCGTCGAAAGCGAACCGGAACAGGCACTGCTCTACGTGCGCGCCCGCGGCAATCTCAGCCTGCCCGAGAAGGACGCGCTGGTCCGGCGCGCCGAGGAGATCGTGATCGCCCATCCCGGCACCCGCAACGCCTTCGCCTTCGCGGGCGACGGCGGGCTCGACAGCAATACCGGCGGTGCCGAGGCCCCCAAGGACACGATCGGACAGGTCCAGTTCGAGACGATCCCCTGGGAGGACCGCAAGAACGCGCCCGAGCTCGACGGCGACCGCGTGATCGAGGAGCTGTCCGAACAGCTGAAATCCATCCCCGGCATCGAGACCGAGGTGCTGAACCTCGCCATGGGCCCGGCCTCGGCCAAGCCCGTGCATCTGCGCATCCGCGGCGACAACTGGCCCGACCTGCTGGCCGCCGCCAGCGCCGCGCGGGAACGGTTCGACGCGACGCCCGGCCTCACGCTGATCGAGGATACCCGCCCCCTGCCCGGTATCGACTGGCAGATCGACGTCGATGTCGAGAAGGCCGGCCGCTACGGCGCCGACGTGGCCACGGTGGGCGCGATGGTCCAGCTCGTCACGCGCGGGCTGCTGCTCGACACGATGCGCGTCGACACCTCCGACGAAGAGATCGACATCCGCGTCCGCCTGCCCGAAGAGGACCGCGTGCTCTCGACCCTCGACACGCTTAAGGTGCGCACCGGCGACGGGCTGGTGCCGCTGTCGAACTTCATCACCCGCGAACCGGTCGCCAAGCTCGCCGAGATCAACCGCGTGGGCCAGAAGCGCTTCTTCGACGTGAAGGCCGATGTGGCGCCGAACCTCGTCAAGGCGGTCGCGGACGGCGCGCCGCTGGCCACGCTGCGCGTGCTTTCCGCAGACGAGGCGCCCCATGACGGCGGCGCCATCGTCACCGGCGCCGAAGCGGCGCGCTACGAGGTCCTGGCAATCGAAGAGGGCGTGACCCCCGACCGCGTGTCGGACGGCATCGCGGACGGCACTCTGACCCTGCTGCCGGTCAACCCCAACGAACGCATCGCCGCGCTGACCCAATGGCTCGAGGCCAATCCCCTGCCCGCGGGCCTGTCCTGGGAATGGACCGGCGACCAGGAGGACCAGGCCGAAAGCGCGGACTTCCTCGGCAAGGCCTTCGCGGCAGCACTGGGGCTGATGTTCATCATCCTGCTCGCGCAGTTCAATTCCTTCTACAACGCCGTGCTCGTGCTTCTGGCCGTCGTGCTCTCCACCACCGGCGTGCTGATCGGCATGCTTGTGATGGACCAGACCTTCTCGATCATCATGACCGGGACGGGGATCGTGGCACTTGCCGGGATCGTGGTGAACAACAACATCGTGCTGATCGACACCTACCAGGAATACGAACGCTACATGCCGCGGATCGAGGCGATCATCCGCACCGCGCAGGACCGTATCCGCCCCGTTCTTCTGACCACGATCACCACCATGGCCGGATTGGCGCCGATGATGTTCGGCCTCAGCCTCGACTTCTTCGCGGGCGGCTATTCCATCGACAGCCCCACAGCACTCTGGTGGAAGCAGCTCGCGACCGCGGTCGTGTTCGGCCTCGGCATCGCGACGGTGCTGACGCTGCTCTTCACGCCCTCGATGCTGGCGATCCGCGTCTGGGTCACCACCTATGCGCGCTGGCTTGCCCGGCTTCTCGCCCGGCTGTCCTTCGGCCGGTCCAGCAATGCCGCCCGCGACTGGGCGCTCAACCGCGAGGCGCGGCGCGTCAAATCCCCGACGATCATCTGGGAAGAGGCGCCGCTGCCCGCCGCCGTGGCCGATCCCGCCGCTCCGAACGTGCCGCTCCGCGCCGCCGAATAAGTCCGCGACGCTGGCGCAGCGGCGCGGGACGCGCTAGGTCCGCCCCGGAACCACCCGACAGGAGGGGCGATGCCCACCGATGCCACCGGCGCCAATGGCACCACTGACCAGACCGACCGGACCGACCAATCCGCAGAGGCACCCGACGCCGCCGAACTCGCCCGTGAGGAACGCGCTTCGGGCCTGCGCACGATCCGCAAGGTCGCGCCCTATCTCTGGCCCGAGGGTCAGGACTGGGTGAAGCGCCGCGTGGTTATCGCGCTGTCGCTGCTGGTGCTGGCCAAGCTCGTCGCCGTCGTCACGCCCTTCTTCTACAAGGCCGCTGTCGATGCGCTATCGGGCGAAGGCCTCGATCCGGCCTGGGCGCTTGGCGCGGGCGCCATCGGTCTCACGGTGGCCTACGGCGTGTCGCGCCTGATGAACGTGGGCTTCCAGCAGCTCCGCGACGGGGTCTTCGCCCGCGTCGGCCAGCGCGCCCTGCGCCGCCTCGCGCTGCAGACCTTCCGCCACATTCACGCGCTGTCGCTGCGCTACCATCTCACCCGCCGCACCGGCGGGCTGTCGCGCATCATCGAACGCGGCGTGAAGGGCGTCGATTTCCTGCTGCGCTTCCTGATCTTCTCCATCGGCCCGCTGATCCTCGAACTCAGCCTTGTCGGCATCATCCTCTTCTGGCTCTTCGATGTCTGGTATCTCGTGGTCGTGGCCGTCACGATCGCGCTATACGTCTGGTTTACCTTCAAGGTCACCGAATGGCGCGTGAAGCTGCGCCGGCAGATGAACGACCAGGACACCGACGCCAATCAGAAGGCCATCGATTCGCTTCTGAACTACGAGACGGTGAAATATTTCAACGCCGAGGACCGCGAGGCGCGCCGCTACGACGACGCCATGGTCGGCTACGAATCCGCCGCCGTGAAGACCGCGACCTCGCTCGCCTTCCTCAATTTCGGGCAATCGGCGCTGATCACCTGCGGGCTGGTGATCGTCATGGTCATGGCCGCGATGGGCGTGTCGGCGGGCGAGATGACCGTGGGCGATTTCGTCATGGTCAACGCCTACATGATCCAGATCATCACGCCTTTGAACTTCCTCGGCACCGTCTACCGCGAGATCCGCCAGGCGCTGGTCGATATGGGCGAGATGTTCGACCTTCTCGAACAACCCTCCGAAGTGCGTGAGAAACCGGGCGCGCCGGAGCTCGAGGTCACCGGCGGGCGGGTCACCTTCGACGCCATCCGCTTCGGCTACGATCCCGACCGCGACATCCTCAAGGGCGTCTCAATCGACGTGGCCCCGGGGCAGAGCGTCGCGCTGGTCGGGCCCTCGGGCTCGGGCAAGTCCACCATCGGGCGGCTCATGTTCCGCTTCTACGACGTCTCGGCGGGCGCGATCCGCATCGACGGGCAGGACATCCGCGACGTGACGCTCGACAGCCTGCACGCGGCCATCGGCGTCGTGCCGCAGGACACCGTGCTCTTCAACGACACGATCCGCTACAACATCGCCTATGGCCGCGACAACGCCACCGATGCCGAGATCGAGGCCGCCGCCCGCGCCGCGCAGATCCACGATTTCATTCTGACCCTGCCCGAGGGCTACGACACCCAGGTGGGCGAGCGCGGCCTGAAGCTGTCCGGCGGCGAGAAGCAGCGCGTGGGCATCGCCCGGACGCTGCTCAAGGACCCGCCGATCCTTCTGTTGGACGAGGCGACCTCGGCGCTCGACACCGACACCGAGGCGGGCATCCAGACCGCCCTCGCCCGCGCCGGCGAAGGCCGCACCGTGCTGACCATCGCGCACCGGCTCTCGACCATCGCCGATGCGGACCGGATCGTGGTGCTGCAGGCGGGCGAGGTGATCGAGGAAGGCACCCACACCGCCCTTCTCGAGGCCAATGGCCGCTATGCCCAGCTCTGGGCGCGCCAGCAGGCCGAGGAAGACGACGACGACTGATGCCCCGCCGCGACTATCCCGAAACGCCCGACGGGCGGTATTTCGTCGCCAAGGGGCGGCTCTGGCGCAAGACCGATCCGTCCTTGGCGGACAGCACCCGCCGGGCGGCGGTCAAACGCCTGATGCAGGCCCGCCGCGCGGTCGGCCAGGCCGAGACCGAGGCCGAGGAACGCACCGCCCGCGACGCCGTCGACGCCGCCAAGCGGGACCTCGGCGAGCGCGGACCGGTCTGGTGGGACGACGGCGCGCCCGACGAGGGCGGGAAGCATCCGAAGAATTCGCGCTATGCGGATTGGTGGGCGGACCTGAGCGAGGAGAGCCGCGCGAAGGGTGCCTAAAGCGCTTATCGCCCCCTGTGTCGCTTCATAAGCGCTCCGACTGCGTGCCGGGCCAGCGCCGGTCCGGCGGGCTGGCGCTGCAACATCCGAACTCAGCGCTTTATCTCATCATGCCATCGCGCCGATCATACCGCGCGCCCACGGCACCAAAGCGCCAGTCCGGTGGGTCCGGACCGGCGCTGGCCCGGCACCTTCGGTGCTGTTCGGGCCGCCTCGTCGCTCCAACCGGGCACCATGCGACCGGCTCGACAAGCGGCCGCCTTTTTCAACGCAAAAGGCCCCGGGAAATACCCGGGGCCCTTCTGGCATTCAGAAGACACCGCTTACAGCGCTGTCCAGCCCCCATCGACCGAGATCGTCGTCCCGGTGATCTGCGCCGCCGCGTCCGAGCAGAGGAACACCGCCGTTCCGCCAATCTGCTCCACCGTGGCGAACTCCTTCGACGGCTGCCGGTCGAGGATGACCTTCTCGATCACCTCTTCCTCGCTCATGTCGTACTTTTTCGCCGTATCGGGGATCTGCGCCTCCACCAGAGGGGTCTTCACGTAGCCCGGGCAGATGGCGTTCACCGTGATATGCTCTTTCGCGGTCTCCAGTGCCACGGTCTTGGTCATGCCGACGACGCCATGCTTGGCCGTCACATAGGCCGACTTGTAGGGCGATGCGGTCAGGCCATGCGCCGAGGCGATGTTCACCACGCGCCCCCAGCCCGCCTTGCGCATCATCGGCAGCGCCGCGGCGGTGCAATGGAAGGCCGAGGACATGTTGATCGCGATGATCGCGTCCCACTTCTCGATCGGGAATTCCTCGATCGGCGCGACATGCTGGATGCCGGCGTTGTTCACCAGGATATCGCAGGCACCCGCCTTCTCGATCAGCGCGCGGCACTGGTCGCCCTTCGACATGTCGGCCTGGATGTAGCGCACCTTGACGCCGAACTCCTTGGCGATCTCGTCGGCCAGCGCGTGATCCTCGTCGTTGTCGGTGAAGGAATTGATGACCACGTCGGCGCCCGCCTCGGCGAGCGACCGGGCCACGCCCAGACCGATTCCCGAATTGGAGCCGGTCACGATGGCGGTTTTGCCGGAAAGTTGCATGTCTCTGTCCTCTCTCTTGCTTGTCGCGGATGGCCGCAGGGCCCCGGGAATTGGCCGCTGTTTCGCAGCCTCCGGCGCCATATGCAAAGACAAGGGACGATCCCGCATCGCTGTTCCAGCGATTCCGCGCGCAGCAAACAAAAAAAACGCCGGCACAAGGCCGGCGTTCAGTTATTGAGGCAGGTTTCATACAGGCAAGAAACCTATCGAGCAGTGGTTCCTTGATAAGCGAGATTACCCCGCATGCCAAGCTAAAAGTTTGATAACCCCCGAACTCCCCGGTACCGTCGCCCGCAACAGAATAACGAGCAACAGGGATTGTTCCCGATATGGGCACGCAGTTTTTCCGCACTCTCGCGGTCGCCGGGGCCGCACTGGCCCTGCCACTTCTGGCAGGCAACGCAGAGGCCGCGCCGCAGCATGGCATCGCTATGTATGGCGAGCCCGCCTTGCCACCGGATTTTGTGGCCCTGCCCTATGCCAATCCCGACGCCCCCACCGGCGGGCGCATCGTCACCGGCGAGGTCGGCAGCTTCGACAGCCTCAACCCGCACATCCTCAAGGGCTCCACCCCGTGGCAATTGCGCTTTCTGGCCTATGAAAGCCTGATGGGCCGGAACTACGACGAACCCTTCTCGCTTTACGGCCTGCTGGCCGAATCGATAGAGGTGCCCGAGGACCGCTCCTGGGTGGAATTCACCCTGCGCGAGGAAGCCCGATTCTCCGACGGCACCCCCGTCACCATCGAAGACGTGATGTGGAGCTACGAGACGCTCGGCACCGAAGGCCATCCGCGCTATCGCGGCGCCTGGACCAAGATCGCCGCGATGGAACAGACCGGCCCGCGCTCGGTTCGCTTCACCTTCAATGTCGAAGATCGCGAATTGCCGCTCATCATGGGCCTGCGCCCGATCCTGAAGAAGGCGCAATGGGCCGAGGAGGAATTCACCGATTCGGGGCTCGGCACGATCCCCATCGGCACCGCCCCCTACCGCGTCACCGATTTCGAGGCGGGCCGCTATGTCACGCTGTCGCGCAACCCCGATTACTGGGGCCGCGATCTGCCCTTCATGGCCGGTCAAGCCAATCTCGACGAAATCCGGCTCGAATTCTTCGGCGACAGCCAGGCCATGTTCGAGGCGGTCAAGGGCGGGCTCATCAACTCGCACCGCGAATCGAACGCCGAGAAATGGGAGACGCAATACGACTTCCCCGCCGTGCGCGCGGGCGATCTGGTCAAATCCGAGATTCCGCATCAGCGCCCCTCGGGCATGATCGGTTTCGTGATGAACAGCCGCAAACCGGCCTTTTCGGACTGGCGGGTGCGCGCGGCCATGCTGCACGCCTTCAACTTCGAATATATCAACGACGCCATGACCGGCGGCCGGCAGGAGCGGATCACCTCCTATTTCTCCAATTCCTTCCTCGGGATGGAGCCGGGCCCCGCCACGGGCCGCGTCGCCGAGCTGCTGGAGCCCTATCGCGACGAACTGCTGCCCGGCGCGCTCGACGGCTACGCGCTGCCGGTCTCCGACGGCTCGGTGCGCAACCGCGCCAATATCCGCCGCGCCATGGGGCTGATGGAAGAGGCGGGCTACACCGTCCGGGACGGCGTGATGGTCGGCCCCGACGGCGCACCCTTCACCTTCGAGGTGCTGCTCGCCCAGGGCTCCGCCGAGGCGCAGTCGATCATCGACCTCTTCGCGCAAGCCCTTGAACGGATGGGGATTTCGGTGACAATCACGGTGATCGACCCCGCGCAATATACCGAGCGGTCGAACAATTTCGACTTCGACATGGCCTATTACCAGCGCGGCCTGTCGCTGTCGCCCGGCAACGAGCAGAAGCTCTATTTCGGCGCCGCGGCCGCCGACGAGCCCGGATCGCGGAACTGGATGGGCGTGAAAAGCCCGGCCGTGGACGGGCTCATCGACACCATGCTCAATGCCGAAAGCCGCGAGGACTTCATCGCCGCGACCCGCGCGCTCGACCGGGTGCTGACCACCGGCCGCTACGTGATCCCGATCTACCAGTGGAACATCAGCCGCATCGCCCATGCGAAAGAGCTGAAATTCCCCGACGCCCTGCCGATCTACGGCGACTGGCTCGGCTGGCAGCCCGATGTCTGGTGGTGGGAGGAGTAAGCCCCCCACCGCGCGTCCGCGATCCGCGGCGCGATTGCGTATTTGCGAAGAGGCAAGACCAGGAGGGCCAGCGCACCGGGCCGATGCGGGGCTCAGATGAGGCGCGGTCGCCACGTTAACTCACTGATAATATGCATTAATTCTTTCGCATGCGAAAGGTTTTCGGCGCCCTTGCGCGCAGGCGCCGCCATGGCATAACGGCGCGATGAACTCCGTTTTCGATCAAGGCATGGCCCCGACCTGCCCCGCGCCGTTCAATCTGGCCGAGCATGTGCTGGGCGCGGGCGCGGCGCCGGACAGCAAGATCGCGCTGGCGGTGCTGGGTCCCTCCCGCGCCGAGCGCTGGTCCTACGGCAAGCTGCGAGCGGCGGTGCGCGGCGTCGGCACCGGGCTTTTGCGGCAGGGCCTCGCGCCCGGCGACATCGTGCTCATGCGGATCGGCAACACGCCCGATTTTCCCATCGCCTATCTCGGCGCCATCGCCGCGGGGATCGTGCCGGTGCCCACATCGGCGCAGCTGACCGCGCCGGAAGTGGCGGTTATGATCGATCAGCTCTCCCCCGCCGCGATCCTGAAGGCGGACGGTCTGGCCTGCGCCGAGACGGATATCGCGACGATCCCCCGCGATGCCCTCGCCGGCTGGTTCGACCTGCCGCCCTGCGACTGGCATCGCGGGGATCCCGAGCGGCTCGGCTATATCGTCTACACCTCCGGCACCTCGGGTGTGCCGCGCGCGGTCTGCCATGCCCATCGCGCGATCTGGGCGCGGCGGATGATGCGCGACGGCTGGTACGGGCTGACGCCCGCAGACCGGGTGCTGCATGCGGGCGCGTTCAACTGGACCTTCACCCTCGGCACCGGGCTCCTCGATCCCTGGAGCGTCGGCGCCACCGCGCTGATCCCCGCCGAGGGCGTCAGCCATGCCCAGATACCGCTGCTGCTGCGCCGTCACGAGGCGACGATTTTTGCGGCGGCACCGGGTGTTTACCGGTCGATCCTCAAGCATCACGCGAAGATCGGCCTGCCGCGTCTGCGGCATGGGCTGGCCGCGGGCGAAAAGCTGGCCGCCCCGATCCGCGACGCCTGGCACGCGGCGACCGGTACCGCGATCTACGAGGCTTACGGCCTCTCCGAATGCTCGACCTTCATCTCGGGCGCGCCCGATCGCCCGGCCCGTGGGGACGCCACGGGCACGCCGCAGCCGGGCCGCCGGGTCGCCATCCTCGGCCCCGAGGGCCCGGTGCCGCATGACACGCCCGGCGAGATCGCGGTCGATGCGCGCGATCCCGGCCTGATGCTGGGCTATCTCGGCGCCGAGGCCGAGACCCGTGCGCGGTTTCGCGACGGCTGGTTCCTGACCGGCGATCAGGGCGCCATGGCCGACGATGGCCAGATCACCTATCTCGGACGCGCCGACGACATGATGAATGCCGGCGGCTACCGGGTCTCGCCGGTGGAGGTGGAGGCCGCCTTCCTCGCCCATCCCGGCATCGAGGAATGCGGCGCGACCGATCTCGAGGTGAAGCCGGGCGTGCGCATCATCGCGCTGTTCTGGACCGGGCCCGCGCCGCTGCCCGACACCGAGCTGCAGGACTGGGCCGACGCCCGGCTCGCCCGCTACAAGCAGCCGCGCGCCTTTCACCGGCTGGACGCGCTGCCGAAAAACCCCAACGGCAAGCTCGTTCGCAAAGCGCTGCGCGCGCCGGGTCCGGGCTGAGCGCCCGAACGTGCATTTCCGCGCCCGGGCTGGTAAGACGGCGCAAACCTGACGCAGGAGGGCCCGTAATGGCCAAACTCGACATCTTTTCCGACCCGATCTGCCCGTGGTGCTATATCGGCAAGAGCTTCCTCGACAAGGCGCTCGCGGAGCATCCCGACCACCCGTTCGAGATCACCTGGCATCCCTTCCAGCTCAACCCCGACATGGCGCCCGAGGGCATGGATCGCCGCGCCTACCTGGAAGGCAAGTTCGGCGGCAAGGAAGGCGCGGTGCGGGCCTATGCGCCGGTCGTAGAGAAAGCCCGCGAAGCCGGGCTGGAGATCAATTTCGAAGGCATCGCGCGCACGCCCAACACGCTCGACGCCCATCGCCTGATCCATTGGGCGGGGATCGAGGACCGCCAGGTCGCCGCCGTCTCGGCGCTGTTCGAGGCCTATTTCGTCGAGGGCCGCGATATCGGCGACCATGACGTGCTGGCCGATATCGCCGACGGCATCGAAATGGATGCGAGCGTCGTGCGCCGGCTTCTGTCGAGCGACGCCGATATCGAGGAGATGCGCAACCGCGATGCCGCCGCGCGCGAGATGGGCATCACCTCGGTCCCGACCTTCATCGTCGCGGGACGCCACGCGGTGCCGGGCGCGCAGCCGCCCGAGCTTTGGACCAAGGTCATCGGCGAGATCGCCGCAGGCGCGCTCGACGCCGCGGAATAGGCCCGGGCGCGCGCCGCAGCGCCTGTTTTTCCGGCAGCCGGGCCGCCTTCGAGGCGTGCAAGCCGGCCCTTGCCTTGAAATTCCGCGGGCGCGCGTCAAGACCAAGCTGATGTTGCTTCTCTCAGATCCGCCCCCCGACCGGCACACCTTGGCCGAGGACGTGCAAGGCATGCTCATCGGCTGCACGCTGGTGGCTTTGTCGATCCAGTTCCTGCGCGCCTCCGAGCTGATCACCGGCCAGGTCGCGGGCCTGTCGCTGGTCTTGGCCTATCCGACGGGATGGAGCTTCGGCGTGGTCTTCTTCGTGCTGAACCTGCCCTTCTACGTGCTGGCGATCCGCCAGATGGGCTGGCGCTTCACGGTGAAGAATTTCATCGCGGTGACCACCATGTCGGTCATGGCCGAACTCATGCCCTTCGTCGTCGAGGTGCAGCCGCTGCATCCCGCGGTGGGGGCGGCTTTGTTCGGGCTCTGCGCGGGGATGGGGCTCCTGGGGCTTTTCCGGCACGGCGCGTCGCTGGGCGGCGTGGGGATCGTGGCGCTCTGGCTGCAGGATACGCGCGGGATCAAGGCCGGGAATACGCAGCTCATCTTCGATCTGGGGGTGTTCACCCTCGCGCTATTCCTGTTTCCCTGGGAAAAGGTCATGTGGTCGCTGCTGGGCGCGGTGATCCTGAACGCGATCATCACTATCAATCACCGGCGGGATCGCTATATCGCGAAGCCCTGATTGGCGTCGCGTCGGCGAACGGAGCGCCCGGCGCGGGATCAAGACGGCCTCTGGCCGTCGCCGCCCTGATCCGAAGCCTAGCGCTTCGGCGCGTCGTCGAACCGGTCGTCGAGGGGCCGCTGACGCGATCCTTCGGGATCGTCGTATTGCCCCTTGGCGATGGTCCAGACGAAGGCCGCGAGGCCCAGAAGGCCCAGGCCGACCGAGACCGGGATGAGGAAGACCAGCACGTTCATTTCTGCCCCCGCACGGCATTGAGCGACACGGTCACCGACGACGTGGACATCGCGATGGCCGCAAGAAGCGGCGTCGCAAAGCCCGCCAGCGCCACCGGCACCGACACCACGTTGTAAAGCACCGCCTGCGCAATGTTCTGCTTCATGCGCGCCTTTGCAACCTTGGCCGCCCGCAACGCCTCGGCCACCGGCGCCAGATGATCGGAGAGGAGCACGAGGTCAGCGGCATTGCGCGCGGCATCGAGCGCCGAGGACGGCGCGATCGAGGCATGGGCGACCGCGAGCCCGCCGGTGTCGTTGAGCCCGTCGCCCACCATGAGCGGCTTGCGGCCCGCCTCTTTCGCCGCACTCAGCCATGCGGCCTTGGCCTCGGGCGACATGCGCGGCAGGGCGGTCTCGATCCCGAGGGTGCGGGCCATCCGGGCCACCGCGTCGGGCGCATCGCCCGACAGCAGCGTGACCTCGTAGCCCGCATCGCGGATCGCGGCCACGGTGTCGGTGGCATCGGCGCGCAGCTCTTCCGAAAAGGCCAGCGGCAGGACCGAACCGTCGGCGCGGCGCAGCGCCGTGGCGCCCTCGGTGGCGCCCACCCAATCGGCCCGGCCCAGCCGGACCGGCCCGGCCTCGGTGGTGGCGGTGACGCCATGTCCCGGAATTTCGCGCAGGTCCGACAGTTTGGCGGGCGTCACGCCCCGCCGCATCGCCGCCGCCGCGAGGGCGCGGGACACCGGGTGCGAGGAGCCTTCGGCCAGACCCGCCGCGAGCATCAGGTCGGCCTCGGAGAGATCGGATGTCAGCGTCATCCGGCCCGTGGTCAGCGTGCCGGTCTTGTCGAAGACCACCATGTCGATCTCGGCCAGGCGTTCGAGCGCAGTGCGCGATTTGACCAGCATCCCCTTGCGGAAGAGCCGCGCGGTGGTGACGGTCGAGACCGCGGGCACGGCAAGCCCCAGCGCGCAGGGACAGGTGATGACCAGCACCGAAATCGCCACGTCGAGCGCGCGCCATCCGTCCGCGGTGGCGTAGAACCAGGCGATGAAGGACGCGGCGCCGAGAATGTGCACGAGCGGCGCATAGACGCGCGCGGCGCGGTCGGCGATCCCGGCATAGCGGCTTTTCTGCATCTCGGCGGCGGCCACCAGATCGGCGAGCCGCCGCAGGCTGGTATCGGCGCCCGCGCGCAGCGTCCGCACGAGCAGCGGGCCGGTCAGCGTCACCTCGCCCGCGGCCACGGCATCGCCGACACCCACCGCGTCGGGCTGGCTTTCCCCGGTGAGCGCGGCACGGTCGAGGTCGGTCTCGCCCTCGAGGATCACGCCATCGACCGGCAGCCGGTCGCCCGGGCGCACGCGGATCAGATCGCCGGGCTGGATGTCGGTGGCGCGCACGATCTCTTCGCGGCCATCGACGACGCGGACGGCCTGCGGCGCCTCGAGCGCGGCCAGCTCCGCCGCGGCGGACCGCGCCGAGGACCGGCCCATGTGATCGAGATACCGCCCCACCAGCAGGAAGAAGGTCAGCGCCAGCGCCGCGTCGAACCACGCCGCGCGATCATGGCCCAAAAGCGCGCCCGCGAGCGAGGCCAGAAGCGCCAGAAGGATCGCCACGGAGATCGGCACATCCATGTTGAGCCGCCCCGCGGAGAGCGCACCCAGCGCGGAGCCAAAGAAGGGCCGCGCGGAATAGGCCACCGCAGGCACGGCGATCAGCGCCGAGATGAGGTGAAAGAGAAGCGCCGTGGAGTGATCGGCACCCGACCAGACCGCGACGGAGAGCAGCATCACGTTCATCATCGCAAAGCCCGCCACGCCGACGCGCATCAGAAGATCGCGCCCGGAGCGATCCTGCCCGCCCAAGAGCCCCGGATCGAAGATCTGCGCGCGATGCCCGGCGCGGGCCAGCGCGTCGATCAGCGTGTCGGGCGAAACGCCGCCCGAGGCGACGAAGGCGCGCTTCAGCGTCAGGTTCACCCGCGCCTCGCCGAGGCCCGGCACGGCGTTCAGCGCATCCTCGACGCTGGCGATGCAGACGGCGCAATGGATGTCGGGCAGATGCAGCACCAGATCCGGTGCTGCGGTCGCGGCGCGGGCGGGATCGGGCAGCGCCGCGCAGGCCGGACAGGCGGCCGTCACGAGCGCACCCAGAGAAGGATGCGCTTCTCGACCGGCGTGCCGTCGGGTGCGGTGGCGGCCACGTCCACCCGCCAGCGCCCGGGCGCGAGGTCGAGCGGCAGCGCGCGGCCAAGCGCGGCGCGGCCGTCGAGATCCTGCGCCTCCATCGTCGGGCGGCCCACGCGCACGGTCAGGTCCCCGGGCGCGACCGGGTTGCCCACGCGGTCGGTCATGTCGATGCGCAGCGCGCCGTCCGCATAGGCGGCGTCGATCTGCCAGCCCAAAGCCTCCTGCGCGTCGCGGCGGCTGTCGAAGACCTGGCTCGCGACGTAGGAATTCTCGACCTCGAGGCCGGGGAAGGTGCGCACGGCATTGACGGCGAGCGTGAGGTTCACCGCGATGATGATCGAGAACCCGGCGGCGAAGATGGCGAAGACCTTGCGGCCGGTGAGCGGTTTGGCGGGAGCGGTCATGTCACTGGCCCTTTCCGTTGAAGGTGGTGTCGACGAAGGCGCGCTCGCCCGACTGGAAATCCTCGACCCAGATGCGGAACTCGGTCCGGTCGGCATTGGCGGCGGGGGAATCCGGCGGTGCGGTGAAGTAGATGCGCGTGATGCCGGTGGTGTTGGCGGGCACCGGGATGGTGCTGCCCGGATGGCCCTCGATCTCGAGGTCGAGATTGGCGCCGAAGCCGGGCGAGACGAGGTAGACGCGGTCGTCGCCGTTCTTGTTCAGGATGCGCAGGTCGTAGGCGTTGCGGATCGTGCCGTCCGACAGCGTCACGTAGGTCGGGTTGCGGACCGCGCCCACGGTGATGTCGATCTCGGAGCGGATGAAGAGCAGGAAGACGAGCCCGAGGCCGATCCCCGCCCAGAGCACGGTATAAAGGATGTTGCGCGCCCGCAGAACATGCACCCAGAGCGAGCGCGGCGGCTGCCCTTCGCGTTCCCGCGGCGCGTCCGAAAGGGCGATGTAGTCGATGAGGCCGCGTTCCTTGCCGACCTTCTCCATCACCTCGTCGCAGGCATCGATGCAAAGCGCGCAGGTGATGCAGGCCATCTGCTGGCCGTCGCGGATATCGATGCCCATGGGGCAGACATTGACGCAGGCATTGCAGTCGATGCAATCGCCCGGGCCGTCGTGATGCACCGCCCCCGAGGCGGTGTCGGGGATGCCCGGCATCTTCAGCGCGGGCGAGCGGCCGCCGAGCTGCGGACCGGCCGCGCGGGTGACGGCGGCGTCCTCGGCGGCATGGGCGGCCTCTTCGGCCTCGTGGCGGCGGCGCAGGCCCTTGCCGCGTGGCTCGCCGCGCCATTCGCGGTAGGCCACGGTCAGCGTGTCCTCATCCATCATCGCGCCCTGGATGCGCGGCCAGGGGCACATGTAGATGCAGACCTGTTCGCGCATGAAGCCGCCAAAGACGACCGTGGTGAAGGTCAGGATGCCGATGGAGGTATAGGCGACGGGATGCGCCGAGAAGGTCAGAAGGTCGCGCAAGAGCGTCGGCGCATCGGTGAAGTAGAACACCCAGGCGCCTCCGGTGGCGAGGCCGATCGCGACCCAGATCGTCCACTTGGTTAGGCGCAGGCGCCATTTGCGTGCCGACCACGGCGCCTTGTGCAGGCGCAGCCGCGCATTGCGGTCGCCTTCGACCCAGCGCTCCACGAGGATGAAGAGATCGGTCCAGACGGTCTGCGGACAGGCATAGCCGCACCAAACCCGGCCCAGCGCCGCGGTGAACAGGAACAGGCCGAGCCCCGCCATCACCAGCAGGCCCGCGACGAAGTAGAACTCGTGCGGCCAGATCTCGATCCAGAAGAAGTAGAAGCGGCGATTGGCGAGGTCCACGAGCACCGCTTGGTCGGGCAGGTTCGGCCCCCGATCCCAGCGCAGCCACGGGGTGAGGT
This sequence comes from Roseivivax lentus, assembly GCF_900156805.1. Taxonomy (GTDB): domain Bacteria; phylum Pseudomonadota; class Alphaproteobacteria; order Rhodobacterales; family Rhodobacteraceae; genus Roseivivax; species Roseivivax lentus. Next base: position 100,658 of record NZ_FTOQ01000005.1, read on the forward strand.
AATAGATCGCGAGCGTCACGCCCATGATCCACCATTTCAGACGGCGGAACGTGCCCGAGACGCGGCGCGGGAAGATCGGTTCACGCGGCGCGTAAAGCTGCGGGGTTTCAGTGCCTTGATCGGACATGCGAAGGGAATCCTTGGCCGGGATTTTTGCCAGCTATGGCATCCCCCGCCCTCCGGCCTCCTTGACCCAGATCAATCCCGCGCGGACCTGCCCAAATGCCGCACCCCCGTGGTGCGGCGCGCGGCGGCCGGATGCGGTCGGATGCGGTCAGATGCGGGCGGGCATCGTGCGCGCGATCTCGGCGAGATGGTGCATGCGGGCGCGGAACTCGGTCTCGAAATCATGGGCTTGAGCGAAGGTGCGCGCCCGGTCCGAGGCCTGGACGAGACCGTCGCGGTCGGCATCGCAGGCCGCGATCTGCGCCGCCAGCGCCGGGACATCGCCCAAAGGGCTGGCCCAGCCGGCCTGCGACGCCTCGGCAAGGGCCGCCCACATGCCGTTGGCATAGCCCGCCACCGCAAGCCCGCAGCCCATGTTCTCGAGATAGGTGCAGGACGGGTCGGATTGCCGGTGACAGCAGAGATAGAGATCGGCATTGGCGCGCAGCCAGGGCACGAGCCCGGTCTCGAAATCGAGCGGCGCATGCAGGGTGACCCGATCGCCGAGCCCCGCCGCCCCGATCTGCGCCGCGATCCGGTCCCGCAGGCTGCCGGTTCCGAAAATATCGAGCGTGAACGGTACGTTGCGCGACGCAAGGGATCTGGCCACCGGAACGAGGTCCTGCACCCCCTTCATCGGGTCGAGCCGCCCGGAATAGGCCAGCCGCAGCGGCGCGCCGGCCTTCAGCCGGGCATGGCGCGCCGCCTGTTCCGCGTCGGTCGCAAAGAGCGCGGGTCTCATGCGGTTGTCGAGATAGAGCAGCGCCTCGGGATCGTGGCGCAGGCAAACCGCATAGGCCGGGTAGCCGTTGGCCTGAAGGGCAGCGGCGCGCGCCAGAAGACCCCGGCGGTTTCGCTCGCGCAGGGCGATCCGAAGCGCCGAGATCGCGCGGCGCGGCCAGGGCCGGCTTTCGTCGAGCCACGCGATGCGCAGCCGTGTCTCGAGCGTGTATTCGAGCGTCGCGACCAGCGGAATGCCCCGGGCCACCGCCATGTCCGCCAGACCGAAATTGCGGTCGTCATCGGCGCTGCAGAGCAGGATGTCCACGCCGTCGAGATCGGCGGGCAGGATGGCGGCATCGGCGGGGCGGATGGTCAGCTCGAAGGGCTCCCTGCCCGGGTCGATGGCGCGGGCGCCGAAGGGGATGTCGCGGGCGCCCTCGCGCAGCAGAACCCGGATCGTCCCGGGCCAGAGCGCCGCCTGCAGGCGCATCCCCTCGACGAACTTGCCGTCGAGCGTGACGCCGGTATCGGTCCGGATCACCGGGGCGGGGGCGATCATCAGCAGATGCGGCTCGGTCATGCTGCGGCCTGTGCACAGGGGGTTTTGCGGCGACACTGGCACGCGGCGGGAGACGGGGCCAGCGCGAATGCGGGGCCTTCTGCGCATCGCGCCGGAAGCGGCACGCGAAAGGAGGAGGCCCCGGCCAGAGCCTCCCCCCACCCCGCGAGCCCCACCTTCCCTGCTGGAGCTCCCGGGACCCGAACCCGACCGCCCTTCACAGCCGGATCCGGGTGTTCTGTCGACGCTCCGGCGTGCCGTTACTCGGCTGCCGGTGCGTCCTCGCCGCCGCCCAGCTGGTGGACATAGGCGGAGACCGCGCGCACCTCGTCCTCGGTCAGGAAGGCGCCCCAGGCGGGCATCACCCCGAAGCGGGCATTGACGATGGTGTAGGTCAGGTCTTCCTCGCTGGAGCCGTAGAGCCAGATCGCGTCGGTGAGGTTGGGCGCCCCGAGATCGTGGTTGCCCTTGCCGTCCTCGCCATGACAGGCGGCGCAGTTATTGGCCCAGAGCTCGCCCGCCTCGCCCGCCATCGGGTCGGCCCCGTCATCGAGCGTCTGCACATGGGCCACGATCAGCGCGATCTCCTCATCCGAGAAGATCTCGCCATAGGCGGGCATCTGGGAATAGCGCGCATCGGGGTCGTCCTCGTTGCGGATGCCGTGACGCACCGTGTAGGCGATCTCCTCGATCTGGCCGCCCCAGAGCCAGGCGTCGTCCAGCAGGTTCGGATAGCCCTTGGCCCCGGCGGCGCCCTGCCCGTGGCATTGCGAACAATTGGTGCGGAAGACCGCCGCACCGTGCTGCACCGCGTAGTTCTGCAGCGCCGGATCGTCCGATACCGCCGCGAGCTCGGTCTCGATGAGTTGCGCGCGCAGATCGGCATTGGCCGCCTCGGCCTCGGCGATCTGTTCGGCGACCTCGCCCCGGGTCGACCAGCCCAGAACCCCCGCCGAGGCGGACGAGACGAGCGGCCATGCGGGATAGAGGATGGTGTAGATCACCCCCCAGACGATGGTGGCGTAGAATGTCCAGAGCCACCAGCGCGGCAACGGCGTGTTGAGCTCCTCGATGCCGTCCCAGCTATGCCCCGTGGTCTCGGTGCCGGTGACGTCGTCGCGTTTCTTGTCGGTCATTTCGGCTCTCCTGTCGGGCTGTGGCCCTCGGCGCCACGCGGCGCGTCGTCGTTGCGGAATACGGTGCGCGCCGCGTCGTCGTGCAGCGGGCGGGATCCGGGCCGGAAGGCCCAGACGATCACCCCGAGGAACACCGTGAACAGCGCCAGCAGCACCCAGCTGTCTGCAAGTTGGCGCAGGAAGGAATAGGTCTCCATCTCGCCCTCCCCCTACCGGTTGGCATCGGCGGTGAAGGTCGAGAAATCGACCAACGTGCCGAGCATCTGCAGATAGGCGATCATCGCATCCATCTCGGTCAGCTCCGGCTGGCCGTCGAAGTTGCGCACCTGCGCGCCGGGATAGCGTTCGAGCAGGCCGTCATAATCGCCGAAGGGATCGACCTGCACCCGGAAGTCGGTGACCGCCGCGTCGATCATCTCGTCGGTATAGGGCACGCCGACCATGCGGTGGGTGACCATGAGATCGCGGATGTATTCCGGCTCGATGGGCGTCCGGGCGAGGTAGTCGTATTTCGGCATGACGCTTTCGGGCACCACCGCCTGCGGGTTGGCGAAGTGATCCACGTGCCAGGCATCCGAGTAGCGCCCGCCCACCCGCGCGAGATCAGGCCCGGTGCGTTTGGAGCCCCACTGGAACGGATGGTCGTACATCGATTCCGCCGCGAGGGAGTAATGGCCGTAACGCTCCACCTCGTCGCGCATGGGCCGGATCATCTGGGAATGGCAGACATAGCAGCCCTCCCGAATGTAGATCTCGCGGCCGGTCAGCTCGAGCGGGGAATAGGGGCGCATGCCGTCCACTTCCTCGATCGTGTTCTCGAGCCAGAAGAGCGGCGCGATCTCCACGATCCCCCCCACGGTCACCACCACGAAGGAGCCGACCAGGAGGAGCGTCGCGTTCTTTTCCAGGATCGCATGGCGGTCGAGGAAGGTTTTCTTCTTTTTGGTGTCTTCGCTCATGATCCTTACTCCGCGGGCATGGCTTGGGTCTGGGCGGCGTCGCGTTGCGGCACGGCCCGGACCGTCATGAAGAGGTTCCAGCACATCAGCAGCGCGCCGGCGAGGAACAGAAGTCCGCCCGTCATCCGCACCACGTACATCGGGAACTTGGCCGAGACGGTGTCGGCGAAGGAGTTCACGAGGAAGCCCTGCGCGTCGACTTCACGCCACATCAGGCCTTCCATGATCCCCGTCACCCACATCGACGCGGCGTAGAGGACGATGCCGATGGTCGCGAGCCAGAAGTGCCAGTTGACGGCGCGCAGCGAGTAGAGACCGGCCCGGTCCCACAGCTTCGGCGTCAGGTAATAGAGGCAGGCGAAGGTGATGAGCCCGTTCCAGCCGAGCGCACCGGAATGCACGTGGCCGATGGTCCAGTCGGTGTAATGCGACAGCGAGTTGACCGCGCGGATCGACATCATCGGGCCCTCGAAGGTCGACATGCCGTAGAAGGCAAGGCTCGCCACGAACATCCGGATGATCGGGTCGGTGCGGATCTTGTCCCAGGCGCCTTCCAGCGTCATCAGGCCGTTGATCATGCCGCCCCAGCTGGGCATCCACAGGATGATCGAGAACACCATGCCGAGCGTCGAGGCCCAGTCGGGCAGCGCCGTGTAGTGCAGATGGTGCGGACCGGCCCAGATGTAGAGGAAAATCAGCGCCCAGAAGTGGATGATCGACAGCTTGTAGCTGTAGACCGGGCGGCCGGCCTGCTTCGGGACGAAGTAATACATCATGCCGAGGAAGCCCGCGGTCAGGAAGAAGCCCACCGCGTTGTGGCCGTACCACCATTGCGTCATCGCATCCTGCACGCCCGAGAAGACCTGCACCGAGCGCGAGCCCCAGATCGAGACCGGGATCGACAGGTTGTTGACCACGTGCAGCATCGCGACGGTCACGATGAAGGCGAGGAAGAACCAGTTGGCCACGTAGATATGCGGCTCGCGGCGCTTGAAGATCGTGCCGAGGAACACGGCGAGATAGCAGACCCAAACGATGGTGAGCCAGATATCGACGTACCATTCAGGCTCGGCGTATTCCTTGGACTGGGTCGCGCCCAGAAGATAGCCGGTGGCCGCCAGCACGATGAACAACTGATATCCCCAGAAGACGAACCAGGCGAGGTTCCCGCCCCAGAGCCGCGCGGCGCTCGTGCGCTGGACGACATAGAGCGAGGTCGCGATGAGCGCGTTGCCTCCGAAGGCGAAGATCACCGCCGAGGTGTGCAGCGGGCGCAGGCGGCCGAAATTGGCATAACCCTCGGACCAGTCGAAATTGAGCGCGGGCCAGGCCAGCTGCGCGGCGATGAACACCCCCACGAGAAAGCCCACCACACCCCAGAGGGCGGTGGCGATGACGCCCGCGCGAATGGGGCCGTCCATGTAGGCGCCCTGGTCCGGCAGCAGCCGGGGCTCGTCCACATTGCGTAATTCCCAAAGAAAAAGTCCGCCCGCGATGACCATGACGATGGCCGCGTGAACGGAATAGGCGAGGTCGCGGCCCCAATTCGCGGCAATCGCCGCGACAAGCGCCACAAGGCCCAGAAGGGCAAGCCTTGCATAAACCATGTCTTTCGTTCCCTTGACGTTTCTTGAGCCTGCCCACGGATTGCGGGCGGGCCTGTGCGTCAGGGGGTGCCACGGATGGCGCGCGATCCGCTTTGACATGGATCAACGATGCTGCAGTGCCGCAGGGGGTGCGACGCTTTGGCTGACATGGGCCCCGGTCGCGGGGTGCCAGGCTCCGTCGTCTTCCGCCAAGATCCGGCGCGGATCGCGGCCCACGGTAAGGTGCCCGGCGATGAAGCTACGCGAGGTGCGCGAACGGCTCGATGCGTCGGATGCCGGCCTCTCGGGATCGCGCTTCAAGGATGTGAACCTGTCGGAGGCGCTGTTCGACGATGTCGACCTGTCGGGCAGCGCCATGCGGAAAACAGCCCTGACGGGGGTGCGGATCGACAATGCCGATCTTTCGGGGGCTGTGCTGAAAGATTGCTGTCTCGACGGGGCGACAATCGACGGCATTCCCCTCGAGGCGATGATCGCGGCCTACCGCGCAACCCGAGCGGGCGAGACGTAAGGCCGCTTGAGCAGCCCTCAGACGATCACGCCGCCGTCGTCATCCTCGCCCGCCTCGATCACGAGACGGTCGAAATCGACGATCCGCAATTCGCGATTCGAGAGCATCTCGAAGAGACCGTCCTTGCGGAGCGCGGTGAACTGGCGGCTCGTCGTCTCGATGGTGAGGCCGAGGTAATCGGCCAGCCCCTCGCGCGACAGCGGCAGATGCAGGGTGAAGGACTTCTCCGGCGCGGTCTTGCCCTCCCGCCGCGCGGCGCGGCGGGCGAGATTGACCAGAAGCGAGACCACTTTCTCGCGCGCGGTCATCCGGCCCAGCACCACCGCCCAGTCGCGCGAGGCGTCGAGCTCGTCGAGTGCCATGGTCATCAGCCGGGTGGCGATATGCGGGGTGTTGCGCACCAGATCCTCGAAGGTGCGGCGTTCGAAGCGGCACAGGGTGACCTCGCTCACCGCCTCGATGTCATAGGCCGAATTGGCGCGGCCCGGCCGTCCGATGAAATCCGACGGCAGCAGCAGACCCACGGTCTGGCGGCGGCCATCCTCCAGCGTGCGGGACATGGTCGCGCAGCCGGTGATGATCGACGACAGGTGATCCAGCGGCTCGCCCGCCTCCGCCAGCCGCGCCCCGGCGGAGAAGGTCACGTAGGACTTGGCGCGTTCGAGAATGGCCAGCTCGTCCGCGTCGCATTCGGCGCAGACGGCGTTGTGGCGGATCGGGCAATTGCCGCATCCGATGACGGGCTTCAGTTGTACCATGGCAAAAACGGTATCAAGGGCGTTGATCTGCATCAATGCAAGATCATCGTGGCGGGGCGCAAAAGGCGGATATGACACAGGATCACCTCCGCACGGCGCTTCTCGAAGCGAAAGTGCCCAGATACACATCATATCCGCCCGCCACCCGGTTTTCCGGCGCAATCGGTCCCGACATACATGCGGGCTGGCTGGCTGCACTGCCCCCGGAGGAGGGTATTTCGCTTTACGCGCATGTGCCGTTCTGCCGGCGGCTCTGCTGGTTTTGCGCCTGCCGGACGCAGGGAACGGCCAATGCCGCGCCGCTGACGCGCTTTCTCGAGACGCTGGCGGCGGAGGCCGCGCTGGTCGCCCGCGCCGTCGGACGCGCGCAGAAAGTGGCGGCGCTGCATCTGGGCGGCGGCACGCCGACGCTGCTGACCCCCGAGCAGATCGACCGGATGGGGCAGCTTCTGCGGGAGAATTTCGACCTCTCCGCCTGCGACGACATCTCGGTGGAGATCGACCCCTGCGAACTCGATGCCGCGCGGCTCGACGCGCTGGTGGCCTTCGGGCTCAGCCGCGCCTCGATCGGGGTGCAGGACATCGATCCCGTGGTGCAGAACGCGATCGGCCGCCACCAGAGCGCCGAGATCACCGCCGAGGCGGTGGCGGGCCTGCGCGCGCGCGGCATCGGATCGGTGAATTTCGACCTGCTCTACGGATTGCCGTACCAGACCGAGGCGCGGCTGGCCGCGACGCTCGACGCGGTGATCGCCCACAGGCCCGACCGGATCGCGCTTTACGGCTATGCGCATGTGCCCTGGATGGCCCGGCGCCAGAAGCTGATCCCGGAAGACGCCCTGCCCGATCCCGAGGCGCGCATCGCGCTGGCCGACCTCGCCCGCGCCCGGCTGATCGGCTCGGGCTACGTGCCGGTCGGCATCGACCATTACGCCCTGCCCGGCGACGAGATGGCTCGCGCGGCGCAATCAGGCACGCTGCGGCGGAATTTCCAGGGCTACACGACCGACCGGGCGGCGACGCTGGTCGCGCTCGGCCCCTCGGCGATCTCGCGGCTGCCGCAGGGCTATGCGCAGAACGCCTCCGCCACGCGGGACTGGACCGCGACCGTGGAGGCCGGAGTGCTGCCAACCGCGCGGGGCTATGCGCTGACCGCCCAGGACCGGCTTGCCGCCGACGCGATCGAGCGGGTGATGTGCGACGGAACGGTCGATTTCACCGCACTCGGACGCGCGCACGGGCTGCCGACCACCGCGCTGACGACCCGTGCCGCCACTGCGCTTGCGGAATTGCCCGGCATGGGCACGCTGGCCGCAGGGGTGCTGCAGCTTGCCGACATGCGCTATGCGCGCCTGATGGCCGCGCGGATCGACCCCGGCATGGCGGGCGATACCGGGCGGTTCAGCATGGCGAGTTGAGCGGGCGGCCCGCGGGATCGCCTGCGCGGCCATCTGAGCGGACGAGCACCGCCTGCGCGCCTCAGAACAACTCCACGCTGCCCTTGGTGGCGGCCGCGCGTCCGGTCTGGCCGCGCAGTTTCTCCGACAGCGCCCCGAGCCGGACCGCCTCCGTCGCCGAGCGCAGATCGAGGCCGATGCCCGGCGGCGCCGCCTCCGCCGCGCGGCGCAGGAATGCGTGCAATTCACCCAGCGTCTGCGTCACCCGGTCGAGGTTCTGCAGCTCCGGCGCGGCCACAGCCTTCTCCGCGCCCGCCGCGCGCGCCAGGAGCGCCGCCATGCAGGCCTCGGCGGATTGGCTTTGCGCCTCGAGGCAGGCCATCTGTTCGGCCAGGCGCCGGAACAACTGGTTGAGATCGACGACCGCGTCGGCGCCGTCGCCCCGATCGGTTTGCCCTGCGGTCTCTGCCTCGTCGGAGCGTCCGGCCATCAAAGCGGACCGACGACGGATTGCAGGCAGGCTTTCATCTGCGCGGTGTCGAAAGGTTTCTGCAGCACGTTGTTGAGGCCCAGCTGGCGCCCCTTGGTCACGATCTCGTTGTCGAGGCGCCCCGAGATCAGGATGAAGCCGATCTTCGCCGTGCGCTCGGCGCTGCGCAGCGCGTGCAGCAATTGCAGGCCGTTCACCTCGGGCATGTTGTAATCCGAAATCACCAGATGCCGCGGCTGCGCGGAGAGCTTGGCCAGCGCCGCCCGTCCGTCGCCGCAGAAATCCACGTTCTTGATGCCGATCTCGTCGAGCGCCATGAGGATCAGCCCCCGGCTCGTGCTCATGTCGTCGACCACGAGCACGCTTAGTTTGTCACGCAAGGCCATCGGTTACATTCCTGATTGGTTCGGGCTCCGCAAGGCAGCGGGGCGGCGGAAGGAGGTTTTGTCGAACAGTTCGAGACAGTCGTCGAAGCCCGGGCCCAATCGTTCGGAATGGCCGAGAAAGAGCATGCCGTCGCGATCGAGAACCGATTCGAGCCCGTGCCAGAGATCGGCCTGTGTGCGTGCATCCATGTAGATCGCCACGTTGCGGCAGAAGATCGCGTCGAACGGGCCCTGGACCGGCCAGGGCTCCACGAAATTGAGGTAGCGGAAGGTCACAATCTGGCGCAGCTCGCTGCGGATCGAGACCTGGTCCGCGGTGCCGTGGCGGGGGTCGAACATGCGCTCGGTCATGTCGGGCGGCACGGTTTCGGCGGCGCGGGCGGGATAGAGCCCGGCCTCGGCCCGGGCCAGCACGTTGCGGTCGATATCGGTGGCGAGGATGCGCAGGTCGAAGCGCGCGGCGTCAGGGATCGCGCGCAGCGTCAGCGCCGCGAGGCACCAGGCTTCCTCCCCCGAGGAGCAGCCCGCGGACCACAGGCGCACGCGGCCGCCCGCGCGGGCCCGCTGCACGAGGCGCGGCAGCAGGTCGCGCGCGAAGATCTGGAAATGGCCGGGCTCCCGGAAGAACCGGGTGGTGTTGGTGGTCAGCGCCAGCACCATCTCGTAGCGCTCGGACCGCGCCTTGGGATCCGCGATGAGTGCGGCGTAGTCGCGGAACGTCTCGATGCCGAGCGCGCGCAGCCGTTTGGCCAGCCGCGATACCACCAGCGACTGGTTTGCCGCCTCGAGACGGATGCCCGAGACCTCGTGCAGCACTTCGGCGATGCGCCCGAAGGTGGCCTGGTCGAGATCGGTGACGAATTGCGGTGTCAGTTCAGACATTCGGCCTCGGCCTGCACTTGCATGTCCGCCTCCTCTTCGCGGCCGGGCAAGGCGGCGGCGACATCGAGGATGCGCAACAGGCGGGATTTCGACGTGATGACGCCGGAGAGGAAGGACGCGCTCATGTCGTTGAGCGAGGGCACCGATTGCACCTCGCCGGTGCCGACGCTGAGGATGTCGGACACCGCCGAGACGAGAAAGCCGGTCAGCCGCGAGCCGTCGGCCACGATGATGACGACGTGGCGCGGCCCCGGTTCGGTCGGCGCCAGACCGAGCCGTGCGGCAAGATCGATGATCGGCACGACCGCCCCGCGCAGGTTGATGACGCCCAGAACGTATCGCGGCGCATAGGGCAGCACGGTCGCCTCCGACCAGCCGCGAATCTCCCGCACCAGCATGATATCCATGCTGAAATCCTGCTCGCCGATGCGAAAGGTCACCAATTCGCGCTGGTCCGCGGGGGGCGCCCCGGGGATGTGGTCCGGGCTGTGGGTCAGATCAGGCGTCGACATGCTGGGCCTCCGGTTTCTTGGTCGCGGCGCTGTTCGGATAATTGGCGATCAGGTCGAGCCCGGTCGCCGTTCGGATCGCCTCCTCCGGATCGATGATCAGGGCGATCCGGCCATCCCCGAGAATCGTGGCCGCCGCCACACCCGGCACGCGACCGTAATTTTCCTCGAGGCTCTTGATGACGACCTGCCGCTGGTCGCGGATTTCGTCGACCGAGAGCGCCCAGCGGCGTCCCTGCTCGGTTTCGACGAGCAGCAGGACGCGCTCCTCGGCGGGTTTGCGCGTTCGCGGATAGCCGAAGACGAGCCCGAGATCGACGATGGGCACCAGTTGGTCGCGCACGCGGATCACCTCGGCCCCTTCGGTCAGCGGCTCGATATCCTCGGGTCCGGGGCGGAGCGTCTCGATGATGGCGTTGATCGGCACCACCATCGTCTGGCCCACAACCTTGACCACCATGCCCTCGAGCACCGCAAGCGTCAGCGGCAGCGAGATCGAGATCGTCGTCCCCCGGCCGGGTTCGGAGGCGATGCTGATCCTTCCGCCGAGCTTCTGAATGGCGCTGCGCACCACATCCATCCCGACCCCGCGCCCCGAGAGGTCCGTGACCACATCGGCGGTCGAGAAACCGGGTTTGAACAGCAGGCGGTCGATCTCCTCGTCCGGCGGGGTCGCGTCGGGCGCCACGAGGCCCTTTTCCTTCGCGATGGCGAGCACCTTGGGCCGGTTGATGCCGCCGCCATCGTCGGAGATCTCGATCAGCACCCGGCCCGACCGGTGGTCCGCGCTGAGCCTGACGGCGCCTTCGGAGGGTTTGCCGGCGGCGCTGCGCGCCTCTGCGGATTCGAGCCCGTGATCGACCGCATTGCGCAGGATATGCGTCAGCGGGTCGATCAGACGTTCGATCACGGTGGTATCGACCTCGGTCGTTTCGCCCGAGGTCTCGAAGCGCACGGGCTTGCCGGCCACCGCGGAGGCCTCGCGAACGATCCGGGCCATGCGCTGAAAGAGCGGTTTGACCGATTGCGCCCGGATCGACATCACGCCTTCCTGGATTTGACGCGCGAGGTTCTTGAACTCGTCGAGGCCGGCCGACACCTGGGTCCGCCCGGACAGCCCGGCATCGATGATGCTCTGGCTCAGGAAGGATTGGTTGATGACCAGCTCCCCGACGATGTTGATCAGGTCGTCGACCAGACCGAGATCGACGCGCACGGTGGATTTCCGCGCCTGAACGGACGGTGTCTTCTGGCTGGCCTTCGGCTCCTGCGGCGCAGGCGAACCCGCTGCATGCGTCGGGCGCGACGCCTGCTTCTGCGCCGGACCCGGCGAGGCCTTCGCGGCGGGCGTGGAGGGCGCGGCGGGTATGGCGGATGGGTCCACCAATAAGGCGTCGAGCGGATCAGGCGTGCCCGGCTCCTCGCGCGTCGATGTCGCCCCCGGGCCGGCGGCATCCGTACCGGGGGCGTTCACTCGAGAGATGGCGATATCCGCCAGCGGGTCGACGAATTCGAAAATCTCGCGGATATCCTCCTCGTCGCATCTGGTTTCGAGCGCGATGCGCCAATTGAGATAGCACCGCATCGGCTGCGGCGCGTCCGGCAGGGCGGAATGGTCGACGGTCACCTCGAAGCGGCCCATGTCGGACAATTCGCGGAAGAGATGGACCGGGTCGTGGCCGTTCTCGAAGAGGCTAGGCTGCGGCGCGAACCGTATTTCGAAAAGGCGCAGACCGGGCGTTTCGGGATCGGAGATGTCCGTTTCCGACGGCATGGGCGCGTCGTCGAGATCGAGCGCGAGCGGTGCAAAGATGGCCTCGCCCGCCTCGGCCCCGTCGAGCCCGATCGGAGTGGGCGCAAATATCGGGGCGTCGGTCGCGTCCTCGAGCGCGGGCGTTGCTTCGCTATGCGCGCCGATCATCGCGCCCAGTGCGCGGCCGATCTCGGCCTGACGCGCGGCATCATGGCCCACGCCGTCCCGCGCCGCGGCCACGAGCTCCGCCAGAACATCGCCGGATTGGCGCAGCACGCGCCAGTCGTCGCGGTCGGGCGTGAGCCGACCGGCGCGCATCGCATCGAGCACGGTCTCGAATTCATGCGCGAACCGCACCAGCTCCTCGAGCCCGAAGGACGCCGCGCCCCCCTTGATCGAATGTACCGACCGGAAGACGGCATTGACCTCTTCCAGGTCGAGCGGATCGCCGGGGTCGGCCTCGGAGAGCTGGTCGAACCCGTCATCCAGCGCCTCGAGCAATTCGGCGCATTCCAGAAAGAAGGTCCAGCGCAGTTCGTCGAGGCTGCTCATTGCGGAGAAACCGAAGCGATGCGCCGGATCGCGGAGATCAGCTTGCCGTCATCGAAGGGCTTGACGATCCAGCCGGTGGCGCCGGAGCGGCGCGCGCGGTCCTTGAGTTCCGCGCCGCTTTCGGTGGTCAGGACCAGGATCGGGACGCTGGGATGGTCGGTGCCCTGCCGGATCCCGTCGATCACGCCGAAGCCATCGAGCCGCGGCATGTTGATATCGGTGATCACCACGTCCGGCTTGATCTTGGAGACCTGTTCGAGCCCGGCCACGCCGTCTTCGGCGACCGTGACCTCGAAACCCTCCTGGCACAGGCTGTAGCGCAGCATCTCGCGGATGGTGCGCGAATCGTCGATCGCGAGGATCCTGATCGTCATGTCGTTTCTCCGCTGTAATTCGCGTTGTGGGTCGCCGCGAGCGCGCCGAGGCCGAGCAGGCGCAGATCGTCCCGCATGGCCTCCGACGCGATGAGGCGGAATTCGTGGTTCGCCTGCGCGGCCGCGATCTGCGCCGCGAGCAGGGCCTGCGCGCAGAGCGTACCCAGGCATTGCACCCGCTGGCCGTCGATGAGCAGATCGCCACCGGCGGCACGGCCCAGCCGCTGCGTCAGACCATCGGCCATGGACGTGTCCAGCCTGTCGGGCAGATCGATTACCTCTGGCATGGCGTCTCCTAGAACAGTGTCACGTCGCTGTCCGGGGCGCGCCGCCGGGGCGTCCTGGGCAGGTCGGGATCGGTGCAATTGTCGATATGCAAGAGGCTCGCGCGTCCCGTGGTGGGGCAATACCGGACGCGGCGGGCCAGGTGGCCGCCGAGATCCTCGGCCACGATGGTGATCTTTTCGGTCTCGAGGAACTCGCGTGCGAAGACGATATTGGCGGCACCGATGCGGCCCATCGAGCCGGTCATCGCCGCGCCTCCGAACACCTTCGCCTGGAGCCTGCGCTTGTCGCCGCCAAGCTTCAGAAGCCCGTTGATCAGCACCTCCATCGCGTAAAGGCCGTATCGTTCCGCCCGGGCATTGTCGGGCCCGCCATCGGCCACGAGGAAGTGGTTCATGCCACCGACGCGGGCCACGGGATCGTGCAGACAGGTCGCCACGCAGGAGCCGAGCAGCGTCGTCAGCAGGACATTGCTTTCCCCGGTCACGCGGTGTTCGCCCTGGACCACCAGAAGGCTGCGGATCGCGGGCGTGTGCAATCGGTCGAGCGATGTCATCCACGCCCCCGAAATCCCGCGTCGCGGTCTCCGTTGCTTTCCATCAGAAATCCACCCATTTCGCCGCGTCTCCCGACAGCGACGGCGCCGCGGGCATGGACCTGCCGCCGCCCGCCGCGGCCATCGGTGTCACGGCCGCGATCGGCGCGGCGGGGGCCGAGGGCTGCGGCCGGGCCGGGCGCTTGTCGCGCTCACCATCGGGACCGGCCCCGGTGCGGAAATGCGACAGCGTCTGGACCAGAGAGACCGCGTCGTTGCGCAGGGCTTCGCTGGCCGCCGTCGTCTCCTCGAGCCGCGCGGCGTTCTGCTGGGTCGATTGGTCGAGCTTGTTCACCGAGGCGTTGATCTCCTCGAGGCTGAGGCTTTGGGACTGGGCGGAGGCGGCGATCTCGGAGACGAGGCCCGCGATCTCGGTCACCGATGCCACGATGTCCTGCAGCGCCTCGCCGGTCTGGCCCACGAGCTCCACGCCCTTCTTCACCTGGCCACCGGAATCGGCGATCAGCCCGTTGATCTCGCGCGCGGCCTCGGAAGAGCGCTGCGCGAGAGCGCGCACCTCGGAGGCGACCACGGCGAAGCCGCGGCCGGCATCGCCCGCCCGGGCCGCCTCGACACCTGCGTTCAGGGCGAGAAGGTTGGTCTGGAAGGCGATGTCATCGATCACGCGGATGATCGAGGTGATCTGATCCGAGGATTGCGCGATCGCATCCATCGCCGAGACCGTCTGGATGACCACCTCGCCCGAGGCCTCGGCCTTGCGATGCGCGCCCTTGACGACCGTGTCGGCCTGCGCGGCGCCTTCGGCCGCGGATTTGAGCGCGTTGGTCAGCTCGTCGAGCGCCGCGGCGGTCTGTTCCAGCGTCGCCGCCGTGCTTTCGGTGCGACGCGAGAGCGAATCGGCGGTGTTTGTGATGTCGCCAGATTCGTTGCGGATGTTCTCGGCGTTCTCGGCGATCCCGCGCAGGGCCACGGCGAGCTTCTCGGCGGTGAGATTGAAATCCGAGCGCAATTGTTCGTAGCGGCCCGGGAACGGTTTCGCGATCTTCGCGGTCAGGTCGCCGTCGGACAGGGTACGCAGGCCGACCCCCAGCGCCTCGACCACTTCGGTCTTCTCGATCTCGGCGGCCTCGCGTTCCTCGCGCGCCACGTCGAGGGCGCGTTCCTGTTCGGTGATGTCGGAGCCGAGCAGCAGGAAGCTCAGACCAGTGCCGTCCTTGTCGCGGATGCAGGAGAGCGAGCCGTCGACGATGCGGTCATCCGCCGCTCCGGCGATCCTGAGATGGCCGACCAGCGGGCGACCCTCCTTCAGATCCTGCACGATGGCATCGACCGAGCGGCCGGTCTCGGCCACCATCGGGGCGAGAAGCCGGGTCAGCCCCTGGGTCGCGGGATCGGTCGCACCGACGCATTCGCCGAAGCGGGCATTCATCACGGTGCAGACGCCCTCCATGTTGAATTCCGCCATCATCTGGATGTCGTCGATGGTGTTGATCAGCGCTTCCTTGCGCCAGATCGGGGTCACGTCCTCCCATTCGACGATGTAGCCGGGGATGTTTCCGTCCTCGTCGAAGACCGCGCGGGCGACGATGGAAATGCGGCTGTCGTCCAATTTCGCAACCGAGCCGATCGAGCTTTCACCCATGTTGCGCATGCGGCTGCGCATCTCGCCTTGCGGATGAATATCGTCGATGTTCATGCCGACGATCTTGTGCCTGTCGAAGACCGGGCGGAGTTTCTTCAGGCCGTCGTGATGCTTGTCGAACAGGTCCGCGAGCTGACCGCTGATCTGCGTGATGTTGAAATTCTCGTCGAGAATCATCAGCGCGACCGAGGTCTTTTCGAGCGCGGCGCTCTTGAAGGCGCTCTGGCGGTTGTTGATCTCGCCTTCCTGCAGCGCGTGGCGCAGCGCGTCGATGGCGTGGGCGAGGCGTCCGAATTCGTCGCGCCGCCCGGCGCCATCCGGCTCGAAGGCGAAATCCTTGGCCTGGAGGCGGGCGATATCCTGCTGCGCCGCCTTCAGGGGACGCGCGGCAAGCCGATGGATGGCGAAGGCCGCGAGGCTGACCGCGACGATGCTGACAAGCCCTGCGACAAGCAGGGCGCGGTTCAGGATTTCGCGTGTCATCGCCTGCAGGGGCGCAATCGACCAGGACGTGACGACGACGCCCACCAGCGCCTGATCCTGTCCGAAATAGAGCGGCTGGGCGGTCAGCATGGCCGCCTTATCCTGCAGCAGCGTGCGTTCCTCCATCGCCCGGCGCGCCAGATCGAAGGCCGCCGCGGGCGGCGCGTCGCCGGAATGCAGGATCGACGTCATCTCGGCGTTGAAGATGTCCACGGCCACGGCCGCGCCGTTCGAATCGGCGAGAAACGTCTCGATCTGGTCGCCGAGCGTATCGAGCTTGCCGAACCGCACCGCGCCCGCGATGGGACCTGCGAGCATGCGGGTCTCGGTCAGTGCCTTCGAATCGACCGAGCTTGCGATGACGGTGTCGAAACCGCGCGCGGACACGAAGGTGATCACCGCGACCGTGGTCAGGATCGACAGGACGATCATGGCCGCCAGTTTC
The DNA here is from genome assembly GCF_900156805.1 of Roseivivax lentus. Lineage (GTDB taxonomy): Bacteria > Pseudomonadota > Alphaproteobacteria > Rhodobacterales > Rhodobacteraceae > Roseivivax > Roseivivax lentus. Next base: position 116,830 of record NZ_FTOQ01000005.1, read on the forward strand.
AAGAAGACCGAATGGATATTCAGGACGGAACGGGCGGCCATGAGCAGCTCCTCAGCGTTGGATCAGAACATTTCCGCGTTCAGACCGAAGGTCACGGCACCGATGGCGGCATCGGTCATCGGGTCGATCAGGGGGGCGGAGACCTGCATCTGGTAGGTCTGGCTCGAATCGTCGAATTCGATCTCGCTCACATGGAGGGTGCCGGCGGGCTTGCCGAAGGTCTCGGCATGCTTGGCCTCGTCGCCCTGCCAGAAATCGGAGGTCACGGCGCTGACGGCGGCATTCAGGCCTTTCGCGTCCATCACGATGATCTCGGTCACGCGCCCGCCTGACGCCTCCTGCATCATGCGCAGGGCGTCGGATGCGTCGTTGTCGAGAACCGCCGAGACGATCGGTCGCTCGGCCATGCCGACCTGATCGCGCCATTGCTGGTCCAGCGCGACGATCTCGTCCTCGGACAGGGCCGCATGGGCGCTGCCGGACATGCGCAAGGTGCGCCAGACGACGGCCTGCGCCGCCAATTCGGTCTGCAATTCAGCCACATAGGCCGCCACCGCGTCGCTGGCCTGGTTGGCGGCGGACGCAGCGCCCGCGGACAGCGCCAAGGCTGAGAGAAAGCCGATGCGCAGAGCGCGCGTAGGGGTCTTGAGCATGATCTATCTTCCCGATTTCGAAGGCCGGACATGCCGGCAAGTGCAGCGACCTGTCTGGTCGCGGGAATTTAATATCTGCTGAATCCCCCGCCTCCCCCTGCCCGTCCTTCCCCTAAAACTTTACGCGACCGGGACCCGCCAAGAAAAAGGGGCCCCCGAAGGGACCCCAGTCTTGCCGACCCGGCTCATCGTTTACCGCCCGTTTGTTTTCTGCCTGCGGCCCGATCGGCGCCGGGGCGAGCGCACCCGCCCCGTGACCCGTCGCATCAGCTGCAGCCGGAGGTTCCGCCGCAGGTGTTGCACTTCATGCAGGTGCCGTTGCGCACCAGCGTGTAGTTGCCGCATTCGCCGCAGGCCTCGCCCTCGTAGCCCTGCATGCGCGCCTTGGTGGGGGCGTCCATGCTGGTCATGCCGGAGGTCGTCGTTTCGGACTTCATGGCGAGGGTCGTGGTCGTGGTGGTCTCGGGCATCAGCGTCGCCAGCGCCGAGGAGGGATCGGCGGGCGCGGCATAGGCCGTCGCCTGACCGCCCTGCAGCACCACCAGTTCCTGCGGCACGCGCTTGCGCAGGTAGCCCGAGGAGCTGATCTGCTTGAGCACCTGCAGCGACTTCGACGCCGCGCTCTCGGAGAGTTCCCGGACGTTGGACACGCCCTCTTCCTCGCCGCGGCCGATATCGTCGAAGGTGGCCCCTTCGGGCTTCACATGCGCCAGATCGGTGCGGTCGAGATAGGAGACGGCCAGTTCGCGGAAGATGTAGTCGAGGATCGAGGTCGCGTTCTTGATCGAGTCGTTGCCCTGCACCATGCCCGCGGGTTCGAACTTGGTGAAGGTGAAGGCGTCGACGAATTCCTCCAGCGGCACGCCGTACTGAAGGCCGACCGAGACGGCGATGGCGAAGTTGTTCATCATCGCCCGGAACCCGGCACCTTCCTTGTGCATGTCGATGAAGATCTCGCCCAGGGAGCCGTCGGCATATTCGCCGGTGCGCAGGTAGACCTTGTGCCCGCCCACGATGGCCTTCTGGGTGTAGCCCTTGCGGCGCTCGGGCATCTTCTCGCGGGCGGTGGCCTTCTCGACCTCCTTGATGACGATCTTCTCGACGATCTTCTCGGCCAGCACGGCGGCCTTTTCCTGCGCCGAGCCGCTTTCGAGGATCTCGGCGGCCTCGTCGTCATCCTCCACGAGGGCGGAGGCCAGCGGCTGGCTGAGCTTGGAGCCGTCGCGATAGAGCGCGTTGGCCTTGGTGCCAAGCGACCAGGAAAGCTCGTAGGCGCGCTGGCAATCCTCGATGGTGGCATCGTTGGGCATGTTGATCGTCTTGGAGATCGCGCCCGAGATGAAGCTCTGCGCGGCGGCCATCATCTTGATGTGGCTGTCGACACCGAGGAAGCGCTTGCCCTTCTTGCCGCAGGGATTGGCGCAATCGAAGATCGGGTAATGCTCCTGGCGCAGATGCGGCGCGCCTTCGAGGGTCATGGTGCCGCAGACATGGTCGTTGGCCGCCTCGATCTCGGCGCGGGTATAGCCCAGGTGCCGCAGCAGGTCGAAGGACGGGTCGTTGAGCTTGGCCGCCGGAATACCCAGCACCTCGCGGCAGAATTCCTCGCCCAGCGTCCACTGGTTGAAGACGAAGCGGATGTCGAAGGCCGAGGCCAGCGCGCCATCCACCTTTTCCAGCTGCGCGGGGCCGAAGCCGTGGCCCACCAGCGAGGTGTGGTTGATCGCAGGCGCATTGCCGATGGAGCCGTGACCGACCGCGTAGGAGACGATCTCCTCGATCTGCGCGGAGGCATAGCCGAGCTTCTCGAGCGCGGCGGGCACCGAGCGGTTGATGATCTTGAAATAGCCGCCGCCCGCGAGCTTCTTGAACTTCACCAGCGCGAAGTCGGGCTCGATCCCGGTCGTGTCGCAATCCATCACGAGGCCGATCGTGCCGGTGGGTGCGATGACGGAGGTCTGCGCGTTGCGGTAGCCATGCGCCTCACCGAGCTTCAGCGCTTCGTCCCAGGACGACATCGCCAGATCGACGAGCGTCGCGTCGGGGCAGTTCGCATGATCGAGCGGCACCGGCTTCACAGCCAGATCCTCGTAGCCCGTGGTGGCGCCGTAGGAGGCGTTGCGGTGGTTGCGGATGACCCGCAGCATGTGCGCCTTGTTGCGCTCGTAGCCCGAGAAGGCGCCCAGCTCGCCGGCGATCTCGGCGGAGGTGGCATAGGCCACGCCGGTCATGATCGCGGTCAGCGCGCCGCAAAGCGCGCGGCCCTCGTCGCTGTCATAGCTGTAGCCCATGTTCATCAGCAGGCCGCCGATATTGGCGTAGCCGAGGCCCAGCGTGCGGAAATCGTAGCTGAGCTGCGCGATCTCCTTTGAGGGGAACTGCGCCATGGTCACCGAGATCTCGAGCGTCAGGGTCCACAGGCGCGTGGCGTGCATGTAAGTCTCGGCGTCGAACTTGCCGTCCTTGAGGAAGGTCAGCAGGTTCATGGAGGCGAGGTTGCAGGCCGTGTCGTCGAGGAACATGTATTCCGAGCACGGGTTCGAGCCGCGGATCTCGCCGTCTTCGGGGCAGGTGTGCCAGGCATTGACGGTGTCGTGGAACTGGATGCCGGGATCGGCGCAGGCCCAGGCGGCGTGGCCCACCTGATCCCAGAGCTCGCGCGCCGAGATGGTCTTGGCGACCGAGCCGTCGGTGCGGTTGTAAAGCTCCCAGGGTGCGTCGTCCTTGACGGCCTTGAGGAAGGCGTCGGTCACGCGGATCGAGTTGTTGGAGTTCTGGCCCGAGACCGAGGCGTAGGCTTCGCTGTCCCAATCGGTGTCGTAGGTCGGGAACTCGATCGAGGTATAGCCTTGCTTGGCGTAATCGAGCACGCGCTTGACGTAGGTTTCGGGGATCTGGACCTTCTTGGCGGCGCGGATTGCCTCTTTCAGCGACGGGTTCGCCTTCGGGTCATAGGCGCCCTCAGCCGAGCCGTCGAAGGCGGCGATGGCGGCGAAGATGCCGTTGAGCATCTGCTCGTGCATCTTGGAGCCCGCGACGATGGACGCGACCTTCTGCTCTTCCTTGACCTTCCAGTTGATGAATTCCTCGATATCGGGGTGATCGGCGTCGCAGATCACCATCTTGGCCGCGCGGCGCGTCGTGCCGCCCGACTTGATGGCACCCGCGGCGCGGTCGCCGATCTTGAGGAAGCCCATGAGGCCCGAGGACTTGCCGCCGCCCGAGAGCTTCTCACCCTCGGCGCGCAGGCTCGAGAAGTTGGTGCCGGTGCCGGAGCCGTACTTGAAAAGACGCGCCTCGCGGACCCAGAGATCCATGATGCCGCCTTCGCTCACCAGGTCGTCCTTCACCGACTGGATGAAGCAGGCATGGGGCTGCGGGTGCTCGTAGGCCGACTTCGACTTGGTCAGCTTGCCGGTCTTGTAATCGACGTAATAGTGGCCCTGGCCCGGGCCGTCGATGCCATAGGCCCAGTGCAGGCCGGTGTTGAACCATTGCGGCGAGTTCGGGGCCGCCGTCTGGGTGGCCAGCATGTGGCGCATTTCGTCGTAATAGGCGCGGGCATCCGCTTCGGTGGTGAAATAGCCGCCCTTCCAGCCCCAATAGGCCCAGGCGCCCGCCAGCCGGTCGAAGACCTGCTTGGAGGAGGTTTCGCCCACGCGCGGCGTGTCCTTCGAGGCGGGCACGGAGCGCCACAGGAATTCCGGCACGTCCTTTTCCTCGACACGGGTCAGCTCGGTGGGCACGCCCGCCTTGCGGAAATATTTCTGCGCGATCACGTCAGAAGCGACCTGGCTCCAGGACGCGGGCACCTCGATCTCGTCGAGGCGGAAGACGATCGTGCCGTCCGGATTGCGGATCTCGGAGGCGGTGGTGACGAACGAGATGCCCTCGTATGCGTCCTGTCCGGCTGTGGTGTAGTGACGATCGATCTTCATGTGACGCTGCCCCATTTAGCGTGAAACTCAAATGTTCAGCCGGGTCGTGGGCGCCAGGCGAAGACCGTTCCTGTCCGGCCACGTACACGGCCGGATGGCAGATAAACCTGCAGATGTTCTTCGATGTGCCCCCGTGGCGTCACCACTAAATCTAGCGGTCCCCCGACCCGGTAGACGCTACATTCGCGTTACCTCGCGATTCCGTCAACGGCATTTTTTGAAATTCGACGCTATATTTGGTGTTGACCAATGGGTGCGCCACATCCCCTGCCCCGGCCCCTGCGATTCATCCACATATCGAAGCCCAAGGAAATCGGCATTTCCGCGGTTTATGCCACGAGTTATCCCCCATATCTTGTGTATCGAATAAAGAGACCCGCGCGGGTGCGATTGGTGCCGCGAGGCCACAGGCCGCGACGTACCTGCGCGATTTCGCCCCGCAATTCGCGAATCGCTGGCGCCGGCGCGGCGCCGCGGATCGCAAAACGCCCCGGGATTTCATGATGTTGGTGAGAGATGGTCGGGGCGATAGGATTCGAACCTACGACCTACGGTACCCAAAACCGTCGCGCTACCAGGCTGCGCCACGCCCCGACGCGCTCCGTCTAGCCGCCGCACCGGGCTTTGAAAAGCCGCTTTATTCCGCCGCGCAGGCCCAGGCGGCCTCTTCGATGGCCGGGTGGCGCATCTCGGTGCCGGGGGCTATGCCCAGCGTCGCCGCGAGCCCGCCATTGATCTCGAGCACGTATTGCGTGCCGGGGGCGCCGGGAATGGGTGTCTCGTCGCCAGGGATCGCGTTGGCATGCACCTTGCGCACCACCCCGGTCTCGTCGGCGAAGATCATGTCGAGCGGGATGAGCGTGTTGCGCATCCAGAAGGCCACGTTTCCCGGCTTTTCATAGACGAAGAGCATGCCGGCGAATCGATCCATTTCGGGAACGTTCATCAGGCCTTGCGCGCGCGCTCCGGGCGTATCGGCCACCGCGACGCGGAAACTTGCCGTGCCGAAATCGCCGCGCAGGGTGATGCGGTCCGCACTGCAGTCCTGCGCTGCCGCCGCGTTCGCATTCAGGCCAAGCCCCGCGAGACCCAGAAGGATCGCCGCCAGCCCGTTTCTTACCGCTCTACCGCGCTTTCCCAAGAACTGATCTCCGTCGCCATGCGCCCGCGCTTGCCCTGCACCACGCGCAGGACGATCGCCTCGCCGGGCAACAAATCGGCAAGTCCCGAGCGGCGCAAGACCTCGATGTGAATAAACACATCCTCGTCACTGCCGAAGACATTGGCGAAGCCGAAGCCCTTGGACTTGTCGAACCACTTGACCCGGGCTGGTTCGCGCTTCGCGGCGGCGAGCACTTCGGGGCTCATATCCTCGAAATCCGCAAGCGGCGGCGTCGTGTCCTCGACCGGCGGCAGGATCATGTGCACGGCGGTCGCCTGGAAGCCGCGGGGCGTCTCCTGCACGGAGATCTCGACCCGCGCCGCATCGGCCACAGAGGATTGTCCGAAATTCCGCAACACGTTTGCGTGGAGCAAGATGTCACGACCCCCGTGGTCGGCAACAACAAATCCGAAGCCCTTACCCGGGTCGAACCATTTCACCGTTCCCAGAACGCGCGTCTCTCCATGGTCAGTTTGCATATACTACCCGCAAGCCGGTGAACGCCAAGCCCGGTGGACCACCGCCGGAACACACGGCCTAATTCAATCAAAACGTGCGTTCAACCGTTCACGTCACATGAAATGTCGGGTCTCAGGGTGAGAGACGCTCGATATTCCAGTCCGACGCGGCCGATTTCCTGCGCCAAACGAAACGATCGTGCAGTCTGAACGCTCCGTCTGCCCAGAATTCTATCTCAACCGGACGAATACGGATACCTCCCCAGAAGGGGGGTCTCGGCGGGTTTGTGCCGAATTTTGTTGTCATATGTGCGACTTTAGCCATCAATTCCGCCCTACTATTGAGCGGAGAGGACTGATCGGACGCCCAGGCGCCGAGTCGGCTCTTGAGCGACCGTGATTCGAAATAGGAATCGGCGGCCGGGCCTTCCTCCTTTTCGGTGAGCCCGCGCACCCGGATCTGACGGCGCTGCGACTTCCAGTGCATCACGAAGGCGGCCTTGCCCGCCGCCTCGATCTCGGTGGCCTTCTGGCTGGTGTAATTCGTGTAGAAGACGAAGGCATCCGCCTCGATATCCTTCAGCAGCACCATACGCGCATTGGGCAGCCCGTCCGCATCGACCGTGGACAGCGCGATGGCGTTGGGATCGTTCACTTCCGTCTTCTCGGCCTCGGCCAGCCAGTTGCGCGCGATCTCGAACGGGTCGTCGCCCGCAAAAATGCCCGTACGTTCACTCATCTGCTCGGATCCCCCGGTTTTGTCCTGTCCTGTCCCGCGACCCGAAGGTGCCCTTGATGGCCCCTGCCCGGTCACTTAAAGGACATCAGGACAGATGTTGGGTGGAGACGGGCGATGTCAAACTCTCTTATGGCGGGCAAGCGCGGGCTGATCATGGGCCTCGCGAACGACAAGTCGATCGCATGGGGCATCGCGAAGGCCTGCGCGGATGCGGGGGCGGAGCTGGCCTTCTCCTATCAGGGCGACGCGCTGAAAAAGCGCGTGGGGCCGCTGGCGGAAAGTCTCGGCTCGGATATCGTGCTGCCCTGCGACGTGGGCGACGAGGCCTCGATCGACGCGCTTTTCGACGGGCTCAAGGAAAAGTGGGACCGCCTCGATTTCGTCGTCCATGCGATCGGCTATTCCGACAAGACGCAATTGCGCGGCCGTTACGTGGACACAACGCGCGACAATTTCACCATGACGATGGATATCTCGGTCTATTCCTTCACCAGCGTGATGCAGCGCGCCGAGAAGTTGATGACCGAGGGCGGATCCGCGGTGACGCTGACCTATTACGGAGCGGAACGGATCATGCCGCATTACAACGTGATGGGTGTCGCGAAAGCCGCGCTGGAGGCCTCCGTGCGGTACCTCGCCGAGGATCTGGGCAAGGACGGCATCCGCGTGAACGCGATCTCGGCGGGTCCGATCAAGACGCTCGCGGCCTCGGGGATCGGCGATTTCCGCTACATCATGAAGTGGAACGAGTACAATTCGCCCCTGCGCCGCAATGTCACGATCCAGGACGTGGGCAATTCCGCGCTTTACCTCTTGTCCGATCTCGGCGCGGGCGTGACCGGCGAGACGCATCACGTCGATGCGGGCTACCATGTCGTCGGCATGAAGGCCGTCGACGCCCCCGATATCACCAAGGGCTGAGCCGATGGAGGTCGCCCACCTCATCGCCTTCAACCTGACGCTTCTGGCGGCGATGGCCGCGCCGGGCCCGGCGCTTCTGTTCGCGCTGCGCCAGTCGATTGCGGGCGGATTCCGGGCGGGATTTGCCACGGGGTTGGGCCTTGCGGTGGCGGCGGTGTTCTGGACGTCCCTCGCGCTAGCCGGTCTCGAGGCGGTCTTCGTGGTGGTGCCCGCGGCCTATCTGGTCCTGAAGATCGGCGGCGCGCTCTACCTGCTTTACGTGGCCTACACGCTTTGGCGCGATGCGCAAAAGCCGCTTGCGGAGACGGCCCATCCGGGCCGGCGCGCGTTTCTGGGCGGCATGCTCGTGAACCTCTCCAATCCGAAATCGGTGCTGTTCGCCGCCTCGGTCCTCGTGGTGATCTTTCCCGCGGGCCTCAGCGTCACCGAGAAAGCGCTGATCCTCGCCAACCATTTTGCCGTGGAGGTCGTGGTCTACGGCCTCTTCGCCGCCCTGCTCGCCACGCCGCCCGCCCGCGCGGGTTATCTGCGCCTGAAGGCCGCGATCGACCGCATCGCCGCGGCGGTGCTCGGTGCGCTCGGCCTGCGCCTTCTGCTCGACCGATAGGAATTCGCTGTCATGACCGATCTTCTGCCGCATGAAAAAGGCTTCCATGTCAGCTGGGACCAGCTGCACCGCGACGCGCGCGCGCTGTCTTGGCGGCTGCAATCGAACGTGCCCGAAGGCGGCTGGCGCGCCGTCGTGGCGATCACCCGAGGCGGCATGGCCCCGGCGATGATCGTCGCGCGCGAGCTCGACATCCGCACCGTCGACACGATCAGCGTGAAAAGCTACGACCACCAGACCCAGTCCGAACCGCGCATCATCAAGAGCCCGGACATGGACGTGGTGGGCGACGGCAGCGGCATCCTGATCGTCGACGACCTCGTGGATACCGGCCGCACGCTGGAAGTGGTGCGCCGCGCGATGCCGAAGGCGCATGTGGCCACGGTCTATGCCAAGCCCAAGGGCCGGCCCATGGTCGACACCTTCATCACCGAAGTGAGCCAGGACACCTGGATCTTCTTTCCCTGGGACATGGCGCTGCAATACGTCAAACCGTTCCACGGCGCCGACGACTGAGGCTGCAACGCGGCCCTGCCCTTGCGGGGTCGGGGCCTCTCGCCTAGACGTGTGTCCGACCCTGTTTTCCGCATCCATCGAGGAGCCCGCATGGCACTCAAGGCTGGCCGTATTTCGAAGTTCTTCCTGTGGATCCTGATGGGCCTGCTGCTCGTCGGTCTTGCCGGGTTCGGCGCCGTGAATCTGTCGGGCACCGCCCGCAGTGTGGCCGCGGTGGGCGACAAGGAGGTCAGCGTCGACGCGTATGCCCGCGCCGTCCAGCAGGAGCTGCGCGCGCTGCAGGCGCAGCGCGGGGCGGCGGTCTCCTTCTCGGAGGCGCGGCAGGCCGGGCTCGACACGCAGGTGCTCTCGCAGCTCGTGCTGACCCGGGCGCTCGATTACGAGGCGGCGCGGCTCGGCATCTCCGTCGAGGATTCGGCGGTCGCGGCGGAGCTTGCGCAGGTCGGCGCGTTCCAGGGACCGAACGGCCAGTTCAGCCGGGACGCCTATGCCTTCGCGCTCGACAATGCGGGCATGACCGAGGGCGAGTTCGAGGCCGATCTGCGCGACGAGACCGCGCGCACGGTCTTTCAGGGCGGCGTCTTCTCGGGCCTGACCATGCCCGCCGCCTACACCGACGCGATCATCGCCTATGCGGGCGAGACGCGCGACCTGACCTATGCGGTGCTGACCGCCGCCGATCTGGAGGCCGGCATCGACAGCCCCACCGAGGACGATCTGCGCGCCTTCTACGACGAGAATATCGACCGCTACACCATCCCCGAGACCAAGCGCGTGACCTATGCCTGGGTCACGCCGGACATGATCCTCGACAGCCTCGAGGTGCCCGAAGAGACCCTGCGTGAGGCCTATGAGGAGCAATCCTCGCAGTTCAACATGCCCGAGCGGCGGCTGGTCGAGCGGCTGGTCTTCTCGGGCGCGGCGGCGGCCGAGGAGGCCGCGGCGCGGATCGCCTCGGGCGAGATCAGCTTCGAGGCGCTGGTCGCCGAGCGCGGCCTCTCCCTGTCCGACACCGATCTGGGCGCGGTGTCGCGCGACGATCTGGGTGACGCGGCCGAGGCCGTCTTCGCCGCCGAGACGGGCAGCGTGGCGGGCCCCGCCCCCACCGGCCTCGGCCCCGCGCTCTTCCGCGTCAATGCCGAGCTTTCGGCGGTGGAGACCTCCTTCGAAGAGGCGGTGCCGATGCTGCGCGACACGCTCGTCCTCGACCGCGCGCGCCGGGTGCTGGCGGCACAGGCGGAAAGCTTCGACAACGAGCTTGCGGGCGGAGCGACGCTCGAGGAACTGGCGCAGACAACCGACATGACGCTGGGCGAGATCGCCTGGACCCGCGACAGCGACAGCGGCATCGCCGCCTATCCCGCCTTCAACCGCGCCGTGCGCGCGGCCGAGGAAGGCGATTACCCGGAGGTCGTCGAGCTGGGCGATGGCGGCATGTTCGCCCTGCGCGTCGACGGCATCGACCCGCCCGCCCCGGCCCCGTTCGAGACGGTCGAGGCCGAGGTCGCCGCCGCCTGGGAAGAGGCGCGCATCACCGAGGCGCTGCTCGTACAGGCAGAAGCGCATGCCGAGGCGCTCAGCCAAGGTGCGAGCTTTGCGGATCGCAACCTGCCCGCCACCACCATCGCCGGTGTGGAGCGCACCACCCCGCAGGACCGCCTGCCCCGCGGCGCCATCGCCGACGCCTTCGACGCCGAGGCCGGCACGGCCATCGCCGTCGCGGGCAGCGACCGGGTCGCGGTGATCCGCGTCGATGCGGTAACCCCCGCCGATACCGAGAGCGAGGCCGCAAGGTCGCTTGCCGAGCAGCTGTCGCAACAGGCCGAGGCGGCCCTGGCCGACGATCTGTTCCGGGCGCTGGCCGCCGATATCCAGACCCGCGCGGGCGTCACGGTGAACCAGGACGCGCTCAACGCCGTCAATTCCTCGCTCCAGTGATCCGCGCATGGCCGAACTGACCCCTTCCTTCGCGGATTTCGAGGCCGCCTACGATGCCGGCCGCAACCAGGTGGTCTTCGCCCGGCTCGCCGCCGATCTCGATACACCGGTCTCGCTGATGCTGAAGCTTACGGGCGCCGCGAGCGACGCCTTCATGCTGGAATCGGTCACCGGCGGCGAGGTGCGCGGGCGCTATTCCATCATCGGCATGAAGCCCGACGTGGTCTGGCAATGCCACGGCGACGCGGCGCGGGTGAACCGGCGGGCGCGCTTCGACGCGCAGGCCTTCGAGCCGATGGATGCCGACCCGCTGACCGCGCTTCGCGCCATCCTCGAGGAAAGCCGCATCGACCTGCCGGAGGGCCTGCCGCAGGCCTCGGCGGGGCTTTTCGGCTATCTCGGCTATGACATGATCCGCCTCGTGGAACATCTGCCGGACGTCAATCCCGATCCGCTGGGCCTGCCCGACGCGACGCTGATCCGGCCCTCGGTGGTGGCGGTGCTCGACGGTGTGAAGGGCGAGGTGATCGTGGTCTCGCCCGCCTGGGTGTCGTCCGGGCAATCGGCGCGCGCGGCCTATGCGCAGGCCGCCGAACGGGTGATGGATGCGGTCCGCGATCTCGAACGCGCGCTGCCGCAGCAGGCCCGCATGCTGGGCGAGGCCGCGGAGCTGGGCGCGCCGGTGTCGAACTTCACCCATGAGGGCTACAAGGCCGCGGTCGAGCAGGCCAAGGAATATATCCGCGCGGGCGATATCTTCCAGGTGGTGCCGTCGCAGCGCTGGACGCAGGATTTCCCGCTGCCGCCCTTCGCGCTCTACCGCTCGCTCCGGCGCACGAACCCCTCGCCCTTCATGTTCTATTTCAACTTCGGCGGCTTCCAGGTGATCGGCGCCAGCCCCGAGATCCTCGTGCGGGTCTTCGGGCGCGAAGTGACGATCCGGCCCATCGCGGGCACGCGCCCGCGCGGCGCGACGCCCGCCGAGGACGACGCCAACGAAGCCGACCTGCTGGCCGATCCCAAGGAGCTGGCCGAGCACCTGATGCTCCTGGATCTGGGGCGCAACGATACCGGGCGGGTGTCGAAGATCGGCACGGTGCACCCCACCGAGCAATTCGTGATCGAGCGCTACAGCCACGTCATGCATATCGTCTCGAACGTGGTGGGCGAGCTCAGCGAGGATCACGACGCGCTCTCGGCGCTTCTGGCGGGCCTGCCCGCGGGCACCGTGTCGGGCGCGCCCAAGGTCCGCGCGATGCAGATCATCGACGAGCTCGAGCCCGAAAAGCGCGGCATCTATGGCGGCGGCGTCGGCTATTTCTCGGCCGGTGGCGACATGGACATGTGCATCGCGCTGCGCACCGCGGTGGTGAAGGACGAGAAGCTCTATATCCAGGCGGGCGGCGGCGTCGTCTATGACAGCGACCCCGAAGCGGAGTACCAGGAGACGGTGCACAAATCGAACGCGATCCGCCGGGCCGCGGCGGATGCGGCGCGCTTTACCGGCAAGGGCAACGGCTAGGCCGCGGGGCGGACGCCCTCGGGTCGCAGCACTCCCCCCTTGGACCGCAGGCGATCGGCCGCGCGCCGCCGCACCGGCGTGCATCCGGGCAAGCGATTGATCTCGCTCAAGAGCGCAGCTGCCCTTGCATGCCAGACTTCCTTCCGGGTGCCCCGGATCGGGCCGCCCGTTCTCAACGAGGGAGGTTCATCGTGACGAGGAAGTTCACACGTGCCGCGCTTGCCGCAGCCGCATTCTGTCTGGCCACGCAAGCCATGGCGCAGGACAGCGACCACGGCGAGGCATTGTATACGCAGTTCTGCGCCACCTGCCACGGGGCGGAAGCCATGGGCGACGGTCCCCTGACCGATCTTCTGACCACCGAAGTGCCCGATCTGCACGGGCTGTCGGCGCGCAATGACGGCGTCTTCCCGATGCTCGAGGTGATCCACATCATCGACGGGCGGACCGGCGTGCGCGCCCATGGCGGGCCGATGCCGGTCTATGGCGATGTCTTCAGCCGGAACGGCCGCGGCGACATGGATTACGGCAGCGTGCTGGAAACGCGCGGCAAGATCCTCTCGCTCGCCTATTATCTCGAGAGCATCCAGGACTGATCGGTTCGGGATGCCTCTCGGGATGCGCCGGGCGGTTAACCCCATTGCCGTCCGGCGTTCCCCCGGGATCGTGACCCCGCGGGAAAAACCGCGCGACGCCGCCCGATCTTCCTCTTTCGAGGAAAACGTGAAAAACCGACCGGGGCTTTTCCCCTAGGGAAAGCCCCGGTCATGACATGCCTGCGCGGGCCACCGCGCAGCCCGCCGGATCGCCGGTCCGGGCGCTCGATCAGGCCGCTTCGACCGCCTGGGTGCGAATCCGCTCGATCATCGCGCGCAAGCCGTTCGACCGCTGCGCCGAGAGGTGATCGTTGAGCCCCAGCCGGCCAAGCTCGGCCCGCGCATCGACTTTGGCGACCTCGCCCAGGGGCAGCCCGTCATAGAGCTTGCGCAGCACCGCGATCAACCCGCGCACGATCATCGCGTCGCTGTCGCCGCGGAAATGGAAGCGCCCCGCCTCGATGCGCGGATGCAGCCAGACCTGGCTCGCGCAGCCATCGACCTTGGTCGCGGGCACCTTCAGCGCCTCGTCCAGCGGCTCCATGTCCCGGCCCATCTCGATCACCAGTCGGTAGCGGTCTTCCCAATCGTCGAGGAAGGCGAAATCCTCGACCACCTCTTCGAATTCCGGCTGTGCCATACACGATCCCCGTCATTTGCTCAGTCCCTGAGGTAAGGACGCCCGGGCCCCGCGTCCAGTCCCCGAGGGCGGGCGGATGGGCTTTTCAGAGGCCGATCAATCGGCTAGTTGAAGGGAAACGCTTCGCGGGGAAGCGGGAGGGGCCGGATGTCGATCAGAATACCGCTCGTGATCTGTCTTGCCGCGGGGCTGGCATTGCCGGGCTGCGCGACACGGCTCAATCCGTTCAACTGGTTCGGCAATTCGCAGCCCGCCCCGGTCGCCGCAGAGGCGGGCAGCGCGGCGGAGGTGAACCCGCTGATCCCCGAACGCCGGCGCGGCGTAAGCTTCCTGCGCAACAGCGACGAGGAGGTCTACCAGGGCCGTCCCATCGCCGAGATCGCCGAATTGGCCATCCTGCGCCGCCCCGGCGGGGCCATCGTGACCGCGGTGGGCCTCGCGCCCACGCCCGGACGCTTCGAGGCGCGGCTGACGCCGGTGGAAATCGACGACAATGCGCGGCTGGTCTACACGTTGGAGGCCCGGCTGGCCCCCGGCCCCGCGGGCACCGGCCCCGATGCGCGCAGCGTTTCGGTTGCGGTCTATCTCACCGATCAGGAACTGTCGGGCATCCGCGAGATCGAGGTGCGCGGCGCGGGCAATGCGCTGGTCTCCCGCCGCTGAGGCGCATTGCCTGCGCGGCGCTTGATCCTCGAGTCCCATGTCCGCAAGCCCCTTGTGGGGCGCCCGTCGAAAGTCAGACCGTCTGGCGCATCTCCTAGAGCTCGATCACCGCGACCTTGCTGCCATCGGCGGCCAGCGCGATCCGCCCCTCGCAGAGCCGCAGCGCATCCTCGCCGAAGACCTCGCGGCGCCAGCCCTTCAGCGCCGGCACGTCGCGGTCCCCGCTGGCCAGCGCGTCGAGGTCGGCACTGGGTGCGATGAGCTTCGGCGCCACGCCTGAGCTTTCGGTCCGCGCCTTCAACAGCACGCGCAGGAGATCGGCCAGCGCCGGGTTCACCTGCCCCTTGTCGGGCCCGCCCTCGATCTTCGGCAGATCGTCCTTGTCCATGGCCTGCCCGCGCGCCACCGCATCGAGGATGCCTTGCGCGATTTCGCCCTTGCGCGCCTCGCGCAGCAACAGGCGCGACCGGCCCAGATCCTCGGCGCTTGCGGGTTTGGTCGAGGCCAGTTCCACCAGCGCGTCGTCCTTGAACACCCGGTTGCGCGGCACGTTGCGCGCCTGGGCGTAGGTTTCGCGGAAGGCCGCGAGCTCGCGCAGGATGGCAAGGAAGCGCGGGCTGGCATTGCGGGTCTTCACCCGGCGCCAGGCATCTTCGGGATGGGTGACATAGGTGGCGGGATCGCCCAGCAGCGCCAATTCCTCGGCAACCCAGCGGTGCCGCCCGGTATCGCGCAGCTTCTTCTCGAGAAACTCATAGATCTTGCGCAGATGGGTCACATCCGCCAGCGCATAGACCTTCTGCGCCTCGGTGAGCGGGCGGCGCGACCAGTCGGTGAAGCGCGAGGACTTGTCGAGGCTCGCGCGCGCGATGCGCTTGACCAGCGTCTCGTAGCCCACCTGTTCGCCGAAGCCGCAGACCATCGCCGCCACCTGCGTGTCGAAGAGGGGCTCGGGGATGACGCCGAACTCGATCGAGAAGATCTCCAGATCCTGCCGCGCGGCGTGGAACACCTTCACGACCGAGGTGTCGCGAAAAAGCGCCACCAGCGGGTCGAGCGACAGATCGGGCGACAGCGGATCGACGAGTACCGCATCGCCATCGGCGTCATCCGCGGGCGGCAGGGCCAGCTGGACGAGGCAGAGTTTGGAATAATAGGTCCGCTCGCGGAGGAATTCGGTATCGACCGTCACATAGGGCGCCTCATGGGCGCGGGCGCAAAACGCGGCAAGCTCTTCGGTCCGGGTGATCGTCTGCATACGGCTCTTTCAAGGGATATGTCGTCCGGGCACCCTACCCGATCGCGCGGGGCATGCAATGGAGTGCGGCGGTGCGATCCGGGGCGTGCGACCGGGGGCGGTCGGGGCGTCAGAGATCGACGCGGCTGCGGTCGCCGGCGGCAAAGCGGCGCAGGCAGGCGGGATAGAGGCGGTGCTCCTGCTCCAGCACCTTCGCGGCCAGCGTCTCGGCGGTATCGCCGGGCTGGATGGGCACGCGGGCCTGTCCCAGGATCGGGCCGTCATCAAGCGCGGGTGTGACCTCGTGCACGGTGCAGCCATGCTCCCTGTCGCCCGCTTCGATGGCGCGGGCATGGGTGTGCAGCCCACGATATTTCGGCAGCAGCGAGGGATGGATATTGAGCATCCGGCCCTGCCAGCGCGACACGAAGCCCTCGGTGAGAACCCGCATGAATCCCGCGAGGCACAGGATGTCGGGGCGGGCCTGCATCAGCCGGTCGTGCAGCACGTCCTCGAAAGCCGCGCGGTCGCCCTTGAACGGACGGTGATCGACGTGATCCGCCTCGATCCCGAGGCCGCGCGCCTTGTCGAGCCCGCCCGCATCGGCGCTGTTGGCCAGCACCAGGACTGGCCGGGCCGGATGATCGCCTTTCATGCTTTCAGCCAGCGCCACCATGTTCGAGCCGCCGCCGGAGATCAGCACCGCGACACGCTTCATGCAAGATCGCCCGCATAGCGCACGCCCGGCGCGCCGCCGACGCGGCCGATCACGGTGACCCGTTCGCCCGCATCGCTGAGCCCGTCGACGATGGCGTCCGCGCGGTCGGCGGCCACGACGAGCACCATGCCGATGCCGCAATTGAAGGTCTTCAGCATCTCCGCCGCCTCGAGCGCGCCCTGCGCCTGCAGCCAGCCGAAGACCGGCGGCAGGTCCCAGGCCCCGAGGTCGATCTCGGCGCCGAGGCTCGGCGGCAGCACGCGCGGCAGGTTCTCGGTCAGCCCGCCGCCGGTGATATGGGCCAGCGCATGCACCCCGCCCGCGCGGATCGCGCCCAGGCAGGGCGTCACGTAGAGCCTTGTGGGCGACAAGAGCGCGCCGCCGAGCGTGCCCTCGCCCCAGGGGCAGCGTGCGTCCCAGCCGAGGCCCGAGCGTTCCACGAGCTTGCGCACGAGGCTGTAGCCGTTGGAATGCACGCCGTTCGAGGCGAGGCCCAGCAAGACATCGCCTTCGCCCACATCCGCGGGCAGCGCCGCGCCGCGTTCCATCGCACCCACGGCAAATCCCGCGAGGTCGAAATCGCCCGGCGGATACATGCCCGGCATCTCGGCGGTCTCGCCGCCGATGAGCGCGGTATTGGCGGCCTCGCAGCCCTCGGCAATGCCTTCGATCACCGCCGCGGCGGCGTCGAGCTCGAGCTTACCGGTCGCGAAATAGTCGAGGAAGAACAAGGGTTCCGCCCCCTGGCAGACGAGGTCGTTCACGCACATCGCGACCAGGTCGATGCCGACGCTGTCGTAATGGCCGGTATCGATGGCGATGCGCAGCTTGGTGCCCACCCCGTCGGTCGCGGCCACCAGCACCGGATCGCTGTAGCCCGCCGCCTTGAGGTCGAAGAGCGCCCCGAAGCCGCCGAGCCCGGACATCGTGCCCGCGCGATCGGTGCGCTTCGCGGCGGGCTTGATCCGCTCCACGAGCGCATTGCCCGCATCGATGTCAACGCCCGCATCGGCATAGGTGATCGGGGGTTTGCCTTGGCTCATGATGGCTCTCCGCTGGGCATGACAGGTCCGGGGACGCGATAGCCCATCGTACCACGCCCTGCAACGACGCGCTTGACCCGGATGGACGGTCTGCTACTCCGGGGTCCGCTGGGGCCTGTAGCTCAATTGGTTAGAGCAGAGCGCTCATAACGCTTTGGTTGCGGGTTCGAGTCCTGCCGGGCCTACCAGCTGTGCCACCAACTGCTCTACGATAATAATTTTTACTGTTATTTCAATTGCTTACAATTGCCGACTCCGCGGGGCATCTATAGAACTCTAAACCCATGCCACCATTTTGTGCCACCTATTGGCGCACTGTGCCACCTGGGCTATAAAGGGAGATCACCATCAACGTGTGCGTCTCATGCCCCTTACCCAGCTCGAATGCGTAAACGCTAAGCCTACAAAGAAACGATATGAACGGGCCGACCGAAACGGCTTGTCTTTCGTGGTATGGCCCAACGGTAAGAGAAGGTGGTGTTATCGCTATCGGCTGCAGGGCCAGCAGAAGAGATTTTGGCTGGGTGACTTCCCGACAGTCGGACTAACGGAAGCGCGCGCGCTGGCAGACGCAGCTGCACTAGCCGTTAAGGGGAACCACAACCCCGCAAGTGTAGATCTCACTGAACTCGGACCAGACAACTTCCAGACTGTAGCGAAGGCATGGTTTGACAATCAAAAGCACGGGTGGAGCCAAGCTTACGCTACGCGGGTCTGGTCTCGCATAGACGCTGATTTAAACAGCCAATTCGGCACACGGCCAATAGTTGGGATAACTCGCAAAGATGTTCTTGAGGCACTGCGCGCCATAGAAGAACGCGGAGCAGTCGACATGGCAAAGCGCGTCAAACAATATGCAGAGAATATTTTTATGTATGCGATGAATGAAGAAATAATCGACGGGAATCCCGCATCTGGACTAGAAAAGAGTTTAAAAAAGAATCCTCCAGTAAAACATCATGCCAAGCTCAAAGCCGACGAGCTGCCCACGTTCTTTTCTAGGCTCCACGAATACGAAGGAGAGTGCGATACCCGAATTGCTTTGAAACTCATCATGCACACTATACTGAGGACTAGTGAACTTTTAGGCATAAAAAAAGAGGATATAGACCTAGAAAATCGCTTGCTGAGGTTACCAGCTGCTCGGATGAAGATGGCGCGCGACCATTTGGTTCCACTTACAAACAGTACCGCATCACAGTTTCAGATTCTAATAGATAGAAGCGATGGTGGGCGGCTTTTCTCGATGAGCTCAAACACCATGATTTATAGCCTTTACAGAATGGGTTACCACTCAAGAGCTACGGTACATGGTTTCCGCGGGACAGCCTCAACAATTCTTAATGAGTCAGGCCTATGGCGCCCTAACGCAATCGAACGACAGTTGGCTCATGTTAGTCAAAATACAGTGCGAAATGCGTATAATCACGCTGAGTATCTTCCGGAACGCCGAAAAATGATGAGTTGGTATTCAAACTTCTTGGATCGGTGCGAATATCAAGGCAAGTTACTCTTAGAGAGCAACCATCAAACTTTGGATTCTGATTTTGAGGACCTAACGGGCGGACTTCTTGACTAACGACTTATTGGAAGCCAACAGAAAAAACCTCAGCAAAGCGTAAATCTTAAAATTGAAGGAATAATGTTGCTAAGCCGCCAGCCTCATACGTTTGCTTTCCTTCAACATCCGATCACGAAGCATACTAGCTACCTGCCGATTTGCATTGATAACACTCATTCGAGCTTTGACCTCCGAAAAGGAAAACTCAGTCAGCAAAGGCACGAAAGCTGTGTTTACAAAAGATGAAGTTACATTTGGGATGTCGATAAAGTCGACCGTAAAGGCTACATTCATACGTAAGCTATCGCGAAGCTTCGAGTAAACCTCGGCTCCCTGTGAGGACGTGTCACAGCTCGAAACAATTTGTTTGACGACAATCACCATTCGAACTCTCCTCCCTCGTCCTCAAACTCGCTAAATTTGTCCGTGTTGAAGCTCATCTGGATCAGCGTCCCAGGACAGTACCCTGAGTATCTGTATGGCACTTTCGTGACGGAATTTCCATTTTTTTCGATCCGAACACCCCCGCCAGACGACTGGCATGACAGTACGCCCCCGAGATTTTGAACCACATGCACCTGCAGGTAGTACAACCCAACCCCTTGATTTGTTTCTAAACTTTTTGAGGTAAAGCCATCTTCAAATGCGAGTGATATCGCTTCCTCGTCAGTCAAGTTTTCCCTGACGCGGCCTACCGTCGCTGGTATACCAGAGCCGAAGTCTGCTAAGCACATTTCGAGCCTATGCTCCTGCGGGTACCATTGAGCAAAAATACTCCCGACATCGAGTTCAGTATGGTCGGAGATGTTGTTAAAAAGTTCTGAAATGCATGTCCGAAACTCAGCCATCTGCTCCACTGGCACCCCAGAGCAGGCGGACAGCCATGGTACTAGGGTAAACCCGATCCATCCGTGCGAATCTTGATGGCGAACCTCCATGAGGGGCTGCGTAGTCTGCCGTGTCGCGCAGTCATCTCTCAGTGTCCGCCCAAGATGTTGCTGAAAGAACTGTGAGTCATCCAAGAACCTGATCGCATCACTGCGTTTGTTCATTCCGATGTAGCGAACCGTACATCCATGTCTAACCAAGAACCGTGTGAGATTGCTCAAAAACACAATTCCAGACGGGCGCGCAAACCTCAGCCCGGAAAAGTCGAACTCGACTTCGTCTGGAATTGACTCAAAGCGTCCGAAACTAACTTCAACTTGTTGAAACAGTTCTTCTGCACGGAACTGCCTAGGCAAAATCACACGCAAAGCGCTACTCCTTTGACTTTTTTACAAATTATCGGTCGACCGCTTCAAAACACCGCTCGAAAGAACTGTCTACCACCTCAAATCCGCAGGAAATACTGCCTTGTCCGGCCCCGAACATCCTAGTGCAGCACAGAATTTCGCTTGCCGATATCTGCCATAAGTTATTGTTTTTAAATTTATTTTCCTCTTTACCTCGGAAGAAGCTTTCTGATCGCAGCAGTCATCGCGACCGGTCACTGCACTTTTTATTTAAGCGCACAAAGAGCGATTCAACCCAGGCTCCCAGAAGACTGCGTTCCAAACTTGGACGTTTGGGTAGACTTTGCAGTTTGTCCCATACTGTAACATTCTGACCCAGCTTGCGTGCCCAAAAATCGTTGCCTAAGGACACCTAAGTCATTGATTTTTATATGGGTTGTTGCTGCTGCCGGGCCTACCAGCATTCATTGGCTTTTGCGGGCCTAGGCGGCCCTTTTACGGCTCGCTGTCAGTTGGACCTGTCACGCTTTCGTGCCGTTCCAGTTTCTCAGTTCAGCGCCCTGCCGGGCGCAGGCCCGCATGATCGCGGCTCCGATGCCGTGCCCTGCCCCGGCCATAATGCAGGTCTTGGTGTTCAGTCGGAGCAAGATGTTTCTTTCCGTAAAGGGCATGGTCAGCCGGCGGCACCATCAAATTGGCGATGTCAGCAGGCAGCCCATTCAAGGGCAAGCAATGCAGGGATGTTGCAAGGCAACGCGATATTTTAAGCGACGTTGATCCGGCAACGTAACGCCTTGCCTTGGAGACAAGTCATTGAGCTTGGCGAAGGCGGACTTAGGTTGACCCCTTCTGTTCGAATCAAAGCCTGCGGCGTGTGGAGCCCCGCGCCGATCTGCAGGCCGACCGCCTGCGTCAAGCGCCCCGTACCCGCCCTTGCCGCGTCCAACCTGAGAGCAGGACAAGGCAGAACGCGACTTCGGCGAGGATGGTCACACCATAGGCGGGGTGAAGGCGTCGAACAGGAGAGGCGCGAAGAACCGCAGCGAACTGCCAACGAGGTAGACGATCCCCGTCGCAGCGATCCCGGCCCCAATAATGCGTGGGAACAGGCCCGAGACCCAGATCAGGACGCCGGTCAGCAGGCTGTTGATCGCGAAGAATAAGAGTCCAAGGTCGTAGCCATGGGCATGCAGGTTCAACGCGTGAAGGGCCATCGCATTTGCCCCCGGGGTGGCAAGGCCGGGCGCGCCCGTGATCAGGAGAAGCGCGGATTGCATGTGCATTAGGTTCATGGCGATCATCACGGACTGGATCAGCCTGAACACCATCGCAGCGAGCGCCAGGACTGGCGCGACCGGGCGGAAGATGACGTAAAGCAGGATGGCCAGCGCCGCATCCGCTGCCGCCATCACGATATCCGCCGCGATGGCCATTCGGAACGTGCCAAGTTCATTCCGAATGGCGCTCGCGGTGGCGGTTGGATCGCCCATTCGACAAGTGGGCCGCGGAGCAGGATTTCAGCACTGATGCCGCAGGCGATAATCACCAGGTAGAGCAGTCCGGCGAGGCGGAGGGTGGCGGGGGATCCTGTGGAATACGTCATGTTCGGGTTTCCTTTTTGGGCCATTGACAGGCCGATTGGGCCGGCGGCTTGCACCGCATCAAGTCCGGAAAGGCTGTGCCTCCTTTCCGAACTTGAACGATCATGGCCAGGCGCTTGCTGCCTTGTCGGCCAGCTTGCCTGAGAAGGCGCGGAGCTTGCCCCCAAGTAGCATGTCCAGAGAGAACGCGATCGGCAGGGCGACCAGGATGCTCTGTCCCCAGACGTCTAGCCACGTCCATGAGATCCCGAACTCGAGGAAGCTGAACACGTCTGACAATGCCATCGACATGAATGACGACATAACCAAAGAGCTTGAAAGCCGCTGCACATGCTTGCGATTTATCATGTCAGGCCACCTCTCGAACGGTCAGGGCCTTGGCGGCGGCGGTCAGGTCTGCCAGCGCGCTCGCTTCCGTTATGCGCCCGGTCTCGGCATCGAACACGTCGTAGAAGTTGGCAACGGAAACGGCCGCCTTCAGGTCCACCCCGAAGAAGCGAGCCGAGCCTTTCGCGGATGCCAGCACGCTGCCCGCGCCCCCGGGACCCGGCGAGGTCGCGAGGAAGACAGTCGGCTTGTCCTGGAACACCTTCTGATTGATCCGGCTCGCCCAGTCGAAGAGGTTCTTGTAGGCGGCGGAATAGGATCCGTTGTGTTCCGCGAAGGAAACAATCACCGCGTCGGCGGCACCGATCTTCTTGAAGAACGCCTTGGCCGCAGCCGGTTGGCCAATCTCCTTCTCGAGATCTTCGCTGAAGATCGACAAATCGTAGTCGCCCAGGTCCAGGACCTCGATCTCGGCCCTGGGGACCAGTGTCGCGGTAAACCGCGCCAGGGCTTTGTTGATGGATGTCCTGCTGTTGCTTGCTCCAAATTTAGGATTTTCATGGGGTTTCTCCCGTCTGTTTGAAATGGCTTTCGAGGGTTGGATCTGATCGAGGCGGAGGCCCCTGCGTTCCACATGAGGAGACGCCGCCTTGACCGTGATCAGGCCGCCTTGTCGGCGGGCACCGCGCTGGCCCGGACCTGTCCGACCAGCATCGCCCAGTTCATGTCGAGGGCGCCGTAGACCTCGCCGGCGACCGCGCGGGCATTGTCGGCCAGGATCTCGACCATCAGACTTGCACCGTCGGCGACAACCACGCCGGCCTGCGACAGGCGCAGCAGCCCGGTTTCGCGCTTGGTCTGGTTGAACGTGCCCGATGCGTCCATGGCCACATAGGCGTTGTAGCCCTTGCGTTGCGCGGTCATCGCCGGGAAGGCGGTGCAGACCTCGAGCGAGACGCCGGCGAAGATCAGGTTCTGCTTGCCCGTCGCCTCGATCGCCGCGGCCACGCGCGGGTCATCCCACGCGTTGACCGAGGTGCGGTCGATAAACGCGTTGTCGGGAAGCGCTTCGACCAGCTCGGGAAAGGCGGGCCCCAAGAGCGTCTCGGCCGAGGTGGTGGTGGTGACGATCGGCAGACCCAATGCCTTGGCGGCCTTGGCCAACCCGACGACGTTGTGCTTGAGCTCAGCGACCGGATAGTCTCGCACGCCGGTCATCAGGCCGACCTGGTGGTCGACCAGGACGAGCGCGGTGTTGTCCTGGGTCATGAATTCGGGATTGATATAGGTCATCTTGATTTCCTGATTCTCTTGAGTGGGTTGGTTGGAGTTTCGGTTCAGGGTGAAAGGGGCGCTCAGTCGATGCTGCCCAATTTGCCGGCAGCGTGGGCGGCGATGACGGCCTCCAATTGATCCGCGTCATGCATCTCGAACGGGCCCTTCTGCACGAAGGGTTCGCGAAAGGGCGTGCCGCCCAAGAGGACGGCCTGACCGAATGTGTCGCTCATCAGGCGGATCTCCTCGGCACCGTGCGTGGCCAGCGCTGCTTCGCGGCTCAGCCGGTGGCGAGTTCCGTCGAGCTCGACCTCGACCTCACCGCGGATGAGATGCAGCCAGGTTGCGTCTCAGGGCACAGCACGATGGGTGAACTGGCCTCCCGCCTGCAGCGCAATATCGAGAATGGTGAAGGACATGGCGGGCGGGGTGGCACCGACGACGCCGTTGCTTCGGCCGGTCATCACCCGCACCCGATGGCCCGGGCCTTGGATAACCGGCGTCTCGGTGGCGGCGACATGGCGCGCACTGGGTGCGTCCAGCTACTGGGCCGCCGGCAGGTTCACGAAGATCTGCAGGGCGTGGGTTTGTGATCCGGGGGTCGGCGCCTCGTCATGCACCGCGCCGCGGGCGGTCGTCAGCCAGTAGAGATCGCCTGGGGCGAGTTCGATGTCGTTCCCCAGCGAGTCCCTGTTCCGAAAGCTACCGGTGCTGTCCGCGAAGAGTACGCTGACCGCCGAGATCCCGGCATGCGCGTGGGGTGAAAAGGTCGGCTCGGTCATGGTGAAGTGATCGACCATGATCAGCGGGTCCATCAGACCGTCGAGCTGGCGGTGGACGAAGCTGAGTGCCTCGAAGCCCGTGCCGCGGGTCATTGTCTCCCCGTGTTGGACCGCAGCGATCGCGGCGCGGGGCGCGTGGGTTCGAGGTCTGTGTTGCATAGTCATATTCGCCTCCTGTGCTGAATATGAACCTACGGATGGGACGAGGTGCGGAGAACACGTTGATTTCAGAACCCTTCGTTCTGTATTTAGAACGACAGAAGCAAGCGAGATCGGCGGTACCATGGACCTCAATCACGCCTACTACCTCGTGCATGTCGTTGAGAAGCAGGGGTTCTCGGCGGCAGCTCGGACGCTGGGCATTCCCAAATCGCGCATCAGTCGGCAGGTGAAGACCCTCGAAGAGACCCTTGGCACCCGCCTCCTGAACCGGGATTCACGACACATGTCGCTGACGGAGGCGGGCGAGGCCTATTATCGTCACGCCAAGATGGCTCTGGAATGTATGGTGGCCGCCGAGAAGGCCGTGCGCAAAGACAAGCACGCGCTGGAGGGCACCGTTACCCTGTCCTGTTCGGTCGGAGTTGCGCAATTCGCGCTCAGCCGGATCCTGCCGCGATTCCTGGCCGGGAACCCGCGCGTCGTCCTGCGCCTTCATGCCTCGAACGACTATTCCGACATGATCGGCGATGGCATCGACCTGGCCATCCGGGGCCATGCCAAGTTGCTGCCCGACTCCGGCCTGATCCAGCGGCGCATCACGGATGTCCCGCGGCACCTGTTTGGTTCACCCGGCCTCGCGAAACACCTCGGGGCCTCTGCATCACCGAGCGACCTCGATGGCCAGCCCGGTCTTGCGCTTGGCTGGCGCCCCGGAAGCAGCACCTGGTCGTTGCAGGGAGCTGGTGGAAGCACCGCCTCGGTTCAATACGCCGTACGCATGCGCTGCGATGATATGGTTTCCTTGAAGGAGGCGGCCGCGGCGGGGCTCGGCGTGGTGGCCCTGCCCGCCTATGTCTGCGCCGCGGATGTCGCGGCAGGGCGGCTGAGCCGCCTGCTTCCGGACTGGACCGCTGGGTTTCCGGAAATCAGCCTTTTGATGCACGAGCGACGAGGAAACCCGCCTCAAGTCGACGCATTCGCCGCCTTTCTGCGCCGCGAATTGCCGGATGTCATGAACTGTGGCGGCAGCGGGTAGAGAACCGGCCTTTCAAACCAAGGTCGGTTAGTGTCACCGACTTCTCGCTGGTCAGTGCGCTGTGTCAGGGCGGTGGACTTGCACGTCGCACCCATCCTCCGGGCGCGGTGGGACAAAGTGGCGCGATATCTGCTGGAAATGCGCCTCGGTGACGGCGAACCGCCATTCGCGGGCCTCACCATGCCGTCCATCCACGGTGACATTCTCAGCAAGCGGCGGTCACAATGATCTCGACCTTCAATTCGGGGCGGGCGAGAGCCGCTTCGCCGCAGGCCCGCGCCGGCGCGTGGCCCTCGGGCACCCAGGCGTCCCAGACAGCGTTCATCTCAGCGAAATCAGCCATGTCGGCGAGCCAGATCACCGCTTGAAGCATCTGTTTCCGCGATGAGCCGGCCTTGGTCAGAAGTGCATCCATCCGCGACAAGCAATCGCGGGTCTGGTCGGCCACATTGGCCCCCTCCCCGACCTGGCCGCAGAGATACGCCACGCCGTTATGCTTGACGATCTTGCTCATCCGCTGGCCGGTATCGATCCGTTCAATCATGTTCCTCTCCTATTCCGCGGCGTCCTGCGCGATTTCGTCCATGGCGGCAAGCTCGCCCAGCGTCACCGGTTTGAGCGGCGCTCGAATGCGGAAATATCCTGTCGCATCGGGGCTCTGTCCATTCGCCTCCGCGAGAAGTGCCGTCACCGTCAGACCGCAATACCGGCCCTGGCACGGCCCCATGCCGGAGCGACCGAAGGCCTTGGCCTGATTGGGGCCGCGGCATCCCAGACGGGCATATCCGCGGATATCGCCCGCCGTCACCTCTTCGCAGCGGCAAATGACCGTCGCATCGGCCGGCGCGAGGGCCTCGGCGAAGGGCGGATAGGCTCGGTCGAGGAACGGGCGCGCGGCCATCTCGCGCGCGGCCGCTGCGCGCAGCCGTGCCGCCTGACGGTCCCGCGCCTCGATCGCGATGCGGCCCGCATCCTGCGCCACTTTCAGCGCCGCGATTTCCCCGGCGATCTCGGCGGCTTTGGCTCCGCCGATCCCGGTCCCGTCCCCCGCGATGAAGACACCCGGGACATCGCTTTCGCCCCAGCTGTTCACCTTCGGGACGAAACAGGCCTGCGCCGCGTCCCATCCATGGCTGACGCCGATGGAGCGGGCCGCCTGCGTGTTGGGCACCACGCCGTGATGCAGAAAGACCGTCCGGCAGGAGAGCCGATGTGCGCGCCCTTTCAGGGTGAAGGTAACAGCATCGGCCCGGTCGGTGCCCTCGATGGCGATGTCCGTCGCGCCGGTATAGCGCGGCACGCGCGCACGGGTGATCTCGGCCAGCATGCGCAAGCCCTTGGCGAAGTAGGGCCAGCCGCGCATCGCCCCGCCAATATGACGGGCGGCGCGCATCAGGTCATGCGCGCTTTGAGTCTCGACCATCGCGCGGGGCGGCGTACCGGCCCGCACCATCTGGGCCGCGATCAGGTAAAGAAGCGGACCGGAGCCCACGAGAACCGCATCGCGGGCCAGAACCCCCGACTGCTTGAGCAGGATCTGCCCGGCTCCGGCGGTCATGACGCCCGGCAGGGTCCAGCCGGGTACCGGCATGGGTCGCTCCAACGCGCCCGTGGCCAGCAGGATGCGATCCGCGGCGATCTGGGCGCCGCGTCCCTCCTTGGTGTAGGAGATGCGAAATCCGTCCTCGATCGCCCAGACGACGGCGCCGGGGATGTGATCGACCCCCGCGTCGCGCAGCCCTTCCGTCAGCGTCGTGCCATGGGCGTAGTCCGCGCCGAGGATATCCCCGCGCAAAGGCGCGACACGGTCCACATCGCGGTAGATCTGCCCGCCGGGCTGCGGTTGTTCATCGAGGATCGCGACGCCGAGGCCCAACTTCGCGGCCTTGGCCGCGGCCGCCATACCGGCAGGGCCCGCGCCGATGACGACAAGATCACGCGGGCTCATCATCGCCTCCATATGCGGCGGTGCGGCCTTGGGGGCGGGTGATCTGCAAGCCATGGGCGACCTGCATCATGCAGGCTTGCCGCGCGACCCCGTCGATCTCCACGAGACAATCGAAACAGGCACCCATCATGCAAAACGGGCCACGCGGCGCGCCGGACACGGGCGTCTGGCGGAACACATCCACGCCCGCCGCCAGCAGGGCCGCGGCGAGGTTGGCGCCATCGGGCAGGTCAATGGGCGTGCCATCAAGGACGACCGGGACGCGCGGCGTGCCTTCCATCTCAAGAAACGGCAAATCTTGCTTCACTGAACACCTCCAAATCGGGCGCGGCGTCGGTGCCTTCGAGCCAGTCAGGCAAGAGGCGTGCATGGGCGGCGGCAAGGGTGATGCCGCTGTGACAGGTGACGAGATAGGCACCCGGCATCTCCGGGCTTTCCTGGTAGATCGGCAGCCCGTCCGGCGAGAGCACCCGCAGCGCGCCCCAGGAGCGCACGAGCTGCGCCTTGGCCAACGCGGGATAGGCGGCGATCGCTTCGGCGGCGAGTCCGGACAGGCCCGGCTGCGTCACGCGGTCGTCGAGGCCGACCTCTTCGTTCGTCGCCCCGATCTGAATGCCGCCCTCGTCGACCTGACGGGCGATCAGGGAGGGACGGTTGATGAGCTTGGGCAGCTTCTCGGTGATCAGAACCTGCCCACGCTGCGGGCGGATGGGCGCCTTGAAGCCCAGCTTCGGACCAAGCTCCGTCGCGCCGAGGCCCGCGGACAGGATGACCTTGCCCGCACGGGTTTCGGTGCCGTCGGCGCAAGCAATAAGAAACGCGTCCGGTTTGGTGACATCGGTGACGGTCTTGCCTGTCAATACGCGCCCACCCATCCGGCGCACATCGGCCGCGAGCGCCCGCAGCAGCTGTAGGGGATTCGCGTGGCCATCCTGATGGTGCAGAATAGCCCCGACGACCTTGGGGCCGATATGCGGCTCTTCCTTGCGCAGGGCGTTGTGGCCGAGCACCTCGAAGGGGTAGTCGCCGTCCAGCTTCGCTTTCAGATCTTCATATTTCTCGACCGTGGCCTGCAGCGTCTCTTCGGAGAAGTGCAGATCGTACCCGCCCTTCTGTTCGAGCGGGACGGCTTGCCCGGTATTGTGCCCCAGCTCCTCGGCGAACTCGGCCCAGATCGCGGCGGATTGCTGGGACCACCGAGCGTAGCGCGGCTGTTCCATTCCCTTGGACTGGACCCAGACCAGTCCGAAATTGCCCCGGCTTGCACGGAACGCGCCATCGTCACCGTCGAGAACCGTCACCGTGCGACCGCGCTTCAGCAGGCCCCAGGCGACCGAGAGGCCGACAACTCCGCCCCCGATGATGGCATAATCGGTTTCCATTGCGTCTTTCCGTGGCTGAAGGGTCAAGGCAGGGCGGCCAGGCCGCCCTGCCCCGTGATGCGGATCAGCTGCCTCCGGCGGCCACCCTGTCGAGGATCGACTGGCCCCACTCAGCGCCGACATCTTCCAGCACCGCAGGCCAGACATCCGCGCGCACCTTGGCGGCCATCGCGGACAGATCTTCCTCGCTCAGCTCGACCAGTGTCGCGCCAAGCTCGTCCACGAGACGCTGCTCGTTTCGGCCCTGATCGGCTTCGGCAACCTCCCAGCGGGTGGCTTCGAAATCCGCGGCTTGCTCGACCAGTGCCGCTTGCTGCTCATCCGACAGACCCGCGAGGCTTTCGTTCGAGATGATCATGTACCAGACTTCGAAATGGGTATTGGCCGGGATGTAGGTGCGCGTCACGTCACGGAAGGAGGCATAGTAGCCCTCCGCGCCGGACCCGATGACCCCATCGACCACGCCGGTCTGCACGGCCGTGAAGGCCTCGGAGAAGGGGATGGGCGACGGGATGTATCCCAAGGCCTCGCCGGTCAGCTGGAAGCTCTTGATGCCGGGCACCCGCACCTTGATGCCGCTCGGCTCGACCGAGCCCGGATTCGGGTGCTCAACGTTCAGGGAGATGCCGCCGAAATAGACCGGATAGGCCGCGAGCATGGTGATGTCCTGCTCGGCGTAGAGCTCGGCCATCACCTCGCGCACGACACCGCCAGGGCCGTAGACCGCGCGGGCCTGGTCCCAGTTGCCCGCAAGATAGGGGAAGGAGGAGATCTGCATCCGCCGGTCGGCGGCGGTTGCGGCAGGCTGGGTCGCCATGTCGATGGCGCCCACGCTGATACGCTCCTGCACGGTGGTATAATCGCCAAGCGCGGAGGCCGGGAACAGGTTGATGGTCACTTCGCCGCCGGTTGCCTCGGACACGGCCTCGGAAAAGGCGCGCAGTTCCACGTCGATGGTGGCGTCCTGCGGGCGCACGTGGCTCATCTTGAGGTCTTGCGCCTCGGCGTAGCTGCCAAGCGCCATCAGCGCTGCCGCAGCCGTCGTCAGGAATACATGTTTCATGGTAAGTCCTCCTTGTTGAATGAAGTTGGTCAGGGGGTCAGGGCGCCACGTCGTAGCCAAAGAAACGCGGCAGGAAGAGAGACAGGTCGGGCCAGAGCGAGGTCAGGAAGACCACCGGCACGTAGCCGAACAGGATGAGCTTCATCGCGGGCGGGATGACCTTGGTCACCTTCACCTTGCCAATCCGCGCGCCCAGATAGAGGATCGAGGCATAGGGCGGCGTCACGCCGCCCATCGCGGTGTTCACGCCCATGATGGCCGCGAACTGGACCGGGCTGACCCCGATCGCGTTCATTAGCGGCAGAAGCAGCGGGGCGATCAGGATGATCGCGGTCACGTCGTTGACGACCATCCCCACGAGAAACAGCAGGATGTTGATCATGATCAGCAGCAGGACCTTGTTCTCGGTAATCGAGAAGATGCCCTGTACCAGCTGCTGCGGGATGCTTTCATAGACGAACATCTGGCTGAGGATCATGGAGAACAGTATCATCATCATGATCGCGCCGACCGCGGTGGCCGCCTCGCGGCCGGCGGACAGGAAATTCTCGAGCCGGAGGCCCTTGTAGATGAGAAAGCCCACCGGCACGGCGTAGATGACCGCGACGGCCGCGGCCTCGGTCGGGGTCATTACGCCGCCATAGATCCCGCCCAGGATGATCACCGGCATCAGAAGCGCGGGAAAGGCGTGGATGCCGCGGCGCGCGACTTCGCCGCTCAGCTCGGAAAAGGTCGGCTTGTCGTCCAGCACGAGGTTGAACTTGCGGGACATCACGAGGTTGATCACCGAGAAGGCGACCATGATCAAGAGGCCTGGCCCGAGCGTTGCGAGGAAGCAGGCCAGGATCGAGGTATCGGTCACCCAGCCATAGACGATCATCGTGACCGATGGCGGAATGAGCAGTCCCAGGATCGACGAATTGGCGATCAGCGCGGTGGCGTATTCCCGCGGATAGCCGCGCTTCTCCATCTCGGGGATCAGCAGCGGGCCGATGGCGGCAATGCCGGTCAGGCCCGAGCCGGAAATCGCCCCGATCACCGCGCAGGACACCGCGGCCACGACGCCGAGACCGCCACGAACATGCCCGATGAACGCATTGACGAAGCGCAGCAGAGATGCCGCGATCCCCGATTCCGACATGATCGTCCCGGCCAGAACGAAGAGCGGAATGGCCAGCAGAACCGGATTTCCAAGCTGCTGGAAACCCCAGAGCATCATGCCCTTCATCGTCACGTCGCCGATGAAATACATCACCATGAGCGCGGCGCCGAAGCAGTAGGGAAGCGGCACGCCCAGGGTCAGCGTGATGACCAGAAGGGCGATGGCGATGAGCGCGATCTCGATCATGCCAGCTCTCCTTTGCCGAGAGCGCGGATGTGTCGCCAAAGATGCCATGCGGTATAGACCATCATCAGCCCAAGCCCGATGACCAGCGCCACGTCCGAATAGAAGGTCGGGATGTAGAGCGTCGGGCTTTCGCGCCAGACGCGCCAGGCATAGCGGGTGTAGTCCCATGCCCATGTCAGCAGCCACAATCCGACGATCAGGCTGATGATCTCGCCGATGATGGCGAGGATCGTGTGCCCGCGATTGGTCTTGATGAAGATTTCCAGAACGTTGGCGCGGATATGAGTGTTCTCGCGCGACGCGTTGACCGAGCCCAGGATATACAGCCAGAGCGTCGGGTAGAGCATCGTCTCTTCAAGGCCCATCACGGGCACCTGAAGCACGTAGCGCGTGATGACTTGGACGAACTGGCCCAACGCCACGATGCAGATCAACGCCGTCAGCAGGTATTTCGCGAAATGATCCATCGCCCCTCCGGTCCGACCCGTCGAAATGCCGGGATAGCGTCATGAAACTGGACAGGCCTCATAAAATCAATTTGATTATATCTTTAACTCCATCAGTTGAGTTTATACCCCATGCACCTCACCCTTCGGCAATTGGCGACGTTTCGAGAAGTGATGCGGTCCGGCTCCGTGAGCAGTGCCGCGCGCGCGGTCGGGCGGACCCAACCGGCCGTTTCCACGATGGTTCAGACCCTTGAGGAACAGCTTGGTTTCGCGCTTTTCCTGCGCTCCCAGGGCAAGCTCACTCCGACGCCCGAGGCTCGGTTCTTTCTGGAAGAATGCGAAGAGATCCTGACCAGGGTCGAACGCACCGAGCGCACCTTGCAAAGCATCAGCACGCTTCAATCCGGCAAGTTACAGATCGCCTGTCACCCGGCGGCCTCCAGCGTGTTCCTGCCGCGTCTGCTGACGCGGTTTCTCGAAGGCCGGGACGATCTGGACGTGTCCCTGATCATGCGATCCTCGGACGTGATCGAGGATCAGATCGCCTCGCAGCAATTCGACGTCGGGTTCTCGGAAACGCCCGAACCGCGCGCCTCCATCCGGCAGATCGACTACAACCTGGAATGCGTCTGTGTGTTGTCGCCTGATGATCCGCTCGCCAAGGCCCGGACCATCACGCCGCACGATCTTGACGGTCGACCGATGGCCGTGCTGTTCGACGAACACCAAACTGCGGTGCAGACCGAAGCCGCCTTCCGGGCCGCGGGCTGCCGCTTCAACAGACGGCTGGAACTCCGAACTTTTCTGCCTGGTCTTCAATTCGTGGCGTCCGGCGTCTGCACCATGGTCTGCGACATGATCACGGCCTACAGCCACCTTCTTCAGTCGCAAGGCGAACCACGATTGGCCATCCGACGGTTCTGTCCGACGATCACCAACAGCGTCTCCATCCTGACACCCGGCTACGCCCCGCAATCCATCGTGGCGCGCGCTTTCATCGAGGACCTGAAGGTCGCTGTGGAACGCATGAAGAAAGACGTGGAAGAGGTCGTGGCCCGGTCTTAGGTCGATCAGGCATGGCCGCAAAGCGGGGTAAGCTTAAGCAGATTGGAGCCACGCGAGAAGCTGCACCACAAGGGTTAAGATCGGCTTGAACCGGCAGTTGCTTGCATGTGATGCGGGCTTCGTTCGTGACTGCCCTCGGTCGAATGTGAGCATCAGTAAGTGCCGGGGACGGCAGCTCAGATAGCGTTCAAACCGAGAACGAAAAAAGCGGCTGCCGACCAAATCTGCGGTGGTTTGTATTTATTGGGAATCAACGGTCTACCAAGTCATCTAAAGAGGTCCGCTTGCGCGACGGATCGCACTGCGGTTCGAACATGCTGCGTACTCACACGTTCCACCCATTAGAAGGCCGGTGGTCTGCTACATTTCAAAACACGGCCCGTCGAACCTTGCTTCGTGCCGCGCTCAAACAACCGCCGGCACGCAGCATGGCGGAGGCCAAAATAGACACGCTGGTGACATCTCGTGCACAAGTGTTGTTCAATGAATGGTCGAGCATTGCCGGCGCCGCTCTTTGACTTGCAGCTTCGTTCGATACCACCATAAGTTGAAGCATGATTTTATTGAGGATTTTGAGATGGGTTTTCTGGACACGATATTCGGGGCGATCAACGATCTGACCTGGGGCTGGGCTCTTATCCCGTTTCTGGTCGTTCTTGGCGTTTTCTTCACGGCGGCCAGTGGGTTCGTACAATTTCGCTTCTTCAAACGGATGTTCAACGTTCTGTGGGGCAGCGACGAGGACAATGATCCGACCAAGATCAGTGCCCGCGAAGCGCTTTTCGTGTCCGTGGGCGGACGCGTTGGTGGAGGGAACATCGCTGGGGTTGCCGTGGCAATCACTGCCGGTGGCCCGGGCGCGGTGTTCTGGATGTGGGTCATTGCACTCATCGGGATGTGCACCGCGCTGGTCGAGGCGACGCTGGCGCAGCTATACAAGAGAACCGATGAAAACGGTGACTATCGGGGGGGACCCGCGCGGTCGATCATCCATGGGCTTGGCGAGAACTATCGCTGGCTGGCCACGATCTACGCGGTGTGTCTGATCGCGTCCTTCGCGATCGGGTTCAATGCTTTCCAGGGCAACACCGTGGCGGGTGCAGCGCTTGACTCGATGCAGATCCCCCGGCTTTGGACCGGGATCGCGCTGGCTGCCGTGACGGGACTGATCGTCTTTGGAGGTATCCACCGGATCGCGAAGACCGCGGACGTCATCATCCCCATCATGGCCATCGGGTATATCGGCATGGCGCTGCTCGTGATCGTGCTGAATATCTTCGAGCTGCCGCGTGTGCTTTGGGATATTGTCGCCAACGCATTCGGCTGGCGCGAGGCGGTCGGCGGCGGCATGGGCGCAGCCATCGCACAGGGTCTGCGCCGCGGGCTCTTTTCCAACGAGGCGGGGCTCGGATCCGCACCGAATGTCGCGGCCACGGCATACGTCAAGCACCCGGTAAGCCAAGGAATAACACAGAGCTTTTCCGTCTTCATCGATACGATCTTGATCTGCTCCTGCACGGCCTTCGTGATCCTTCTGGCGGATGTTTATACACCCGGCGCCGAAGGCATCGATGGTGTGGCTTTGACCCAGCAGAGCATGGTCGAACACGTGGGCAGCTGGGCGCAATACTTCCTGACTTTTGCAATCCTGCTCTTTGCGTTCTCTTCGATCATGTACAATTACTATCTGGGCGAGAATGCGCTCACCTTCATGACGCAAAACCCGTCAGCCGTATTGGTGTTGAGATTGGCGATCATGGGCATCGTCTTTCTCGGCGCCGTTGCACCCGGCGCAACGGCAGTCTTCTCCTTCTCCGATCCGATGATGGGTATTCTTGCTGTGGTGAACCTGCTCGCCCTGATGATGCTTTTCCCGATCGCGATGCGCGTCATTAACGATTTTCGAGCGCAATTGGCGGCGGGTGTGGCAAGGCCCGTCTTCGACCCGGCGCAGTTTCCGGACTTGGACACGGATCCCTCCGCATGGCCCGATGCACCCGGCAAACGCGCGCCATCGGAGGCGGCGGGCGCGTAGCCTTCAGGACGATCTGAACCCGCGGCCAAGCGATCGCGAAGTATCTCGGGAAGCCAAGGTGCATTTGACCTTGGCGTCTGGCGGGGTTTGTCATCATCCAGATCTGGCGTTGCGGCCCGCAACACCTTTCTTGAGCCGGATCGTACGCAGTAAGATGTGTCGGTACATGGTTGTTGGCCGGCGATGTCGAAGAAAGTTCACTGTCGCTCGGCCTTCCTCTTGGCCGCGATGTCGCCCGGTCCTGCCGTTCACCGCTTTTGACGCCGCCGCTCCGCCGCATCACGGAAGCGGCCATTCACGCAAAGCGCGGTGTGATCGGCCAGTTAGAGGTCGGGAACGTCTACTTTGATGGCCTCCGCTTCAGATCGACGAATGTCGTGTCCCAGTACTTTTCCGGCTTTTCGTACAGTAGGCCGCACGATGGTGATGGTCCGAAAAGCTTTTTGAACAAGCCAGCCTGCGCGGCCTTTCAGTGAAATCGGACTTGCTGCCATATGACCTTGCTAACTTGTCCAACCTTGCGGCACGGTGGGATGAAAAAGAGGTATTTGCCATGTGCTGGAGCGCAACGGCATCCGTCGGAATGGTTGCACTGGGCGGCGCTGCGCTTGCGGTGACAGCGATGCGTGGCGAGCCGAAAGCAATTTGGGTCACTCTGGGTTTTTTTACCGCAATGGAGGATTTGCAAGCCGTTGGATATTCAGTCGTGGATGAATGTTCGAATCCAGCAAACCAATCAATTACATTGCTGTCCTACTTGCACATTGCCTTTCAGCCGCTGTTCATCAACGCATTTGCGATGGCAATTGCGCCATCCCCGGTGCCGAAATGGCAGTCACGCTGGGTATATGGCCTTGCCGCACTCGCCACAGGGGTCATGCTGCTCAAACTGGTTCCGCTACAGGCGCTCGGCACTTGCACACCAGGGTCGCCACTTTGCGGACCGCGGATTTGCCTGATCTCAGGCGACTGGCACATTGGCTGGATTTTACCGCTCAACGGTTTTCTGGAAGGTATCAGCTCGACCTTTGGTATCGACATCTGGTTCCCGGCGTATTTTGTTGCCGTCTTTGCCTTACCGCTCTGGTACGGCGCATGGCGCTTCGTGTTGTTCCATTTGCTGATTGGACCATTCCTTGCTTTTACGCTGACGACCAATCCGAATGAACAACCCGCAATATGGTGTCTGTTCTCGGTCGGAATCATCTTGGTTTCGCTTAGTCCGTTTATCAGGGTTCGGGTGATGGGTGCACATCAGCCAGCGTGAAATTCATCAAAAAACCAGTTTCCATCAAATCTGCCCGGGATGATCATAACGCTCAAGGAACACCTGCTGCCAAGAGCTGCGACAGACGTCTCCTGTGCTCAGCCAGCCTTACTATTCCAAGGCCGCTTTCAGCTGCCTGACTGACTTCGGAGCCATGCTCAGCATCTGCGACTTCGGGCTCCTTCCAGACCTTCTCTTCGGGCGCACCTTTCGGTGTTATGCTCTTTTGCCAACGTCGGGTTGGCGTTGAGGCAGGGAGTGGCGGATCGGAGTAGCCGCCATGACAATTGTGCCCTTACCTGCCATTTGAGCCTGCAGACCCGCTTGGAACAAAGGCCGTTCATCGGCCAGAAGCGACCCTTGATGCCCAAGCACGTCTGGGCCATTCGCGTTCGTCTTGAGATCGACGAGAACCACCGGGAATCTGGCTCTCTTCAACGTCACCATCGACAGCAAACTGCGAGGGTGTGATCCGGCAAAGTTCAAGCTGGCCGACGTCTTCGCGTCCAGGCAAATCAAGCAGCGCATTTCGGTCATCCAAAGCAAGACACAGAGGCCAGTGCGTTTCGAGATCACGAAGCACTTCCGAAAGCTGATAAAGCTCCTTCCCGTCCCGGAAGCCGCCTGCTGAAGAAGATCAGGCACACGTGCGGCAAATCTTGGACGAAAGGCAACTCGTCTGCCGAGCGGAGTTTTTCAACGGAATAGGTCAATACCGGACATTCACGCTCCTTGCCGGCACTGCGATGCAGCGTCCCGAAAGCGGCGATTGGCGACATCGTGGAACACCGGTAACCTTGCGAAGTTCGGCAAAGCGGAACGGAACTGCATCTGGCGAATTCCGCGACTGGCAAGGAAGCATTGCTGAAACTCGAAGATGAGAGCTACCCTGTTGCCGGCAGATCGCAAAGAGGCGGCGTAGGTAGCGCGTCTCCAAGTCGGTGTCTCGACGCGAGGCCGCGCAGATCAGATTGCTCGTGGTCCGAGTTTAACTCTGCGACGTGCGTCTCAAGCAGCAGCATTTCCGCGGTGCGGTGCGGCGCAAAAGCCTTGGTGGCGTGGCATTGTCGAGAAAAGCCGATGAGGTGAATGCTCATGGATCAATTCCAGTTCTGTCTTTAGGAAATAAGAGGACGGTCCCGGCGCCCAGGCGCCGGGCCTTTGGCTTCGCGCAGGCAAACGTGTTCAGGCGCGGGGTGATCTGCCCCACAGGCGGCGCAGCCACGCGCGCAGGTCGATTGCCATCTGTGCGGACCCGGCATTCCGGAGTGCGGTCAGGCCGGTCGGATGCAGGGGCGCTGCGGGATTGCGGAGTTCGGACATGTTGCGCCCTCCTGTAGGCGATATTGCCCGGATCATTCGATCTGGGTCATTTCGTTGAGGGTGAATTCCGCGACCGCGCCATCGGTCGCCGCAATATAGGCCGCGAGGTGCGGGGCGCTCATGTGCTCCTGCCACAATTCGCGGCTTTCCCAGTTTTCATAGAAGGTGGAATGGGCCGGGTTCTCGTTGTCCTGGTGCAGATCGTAGTTGATGCAGCCCTTTTCGGCGCGGGTGATCGGGATCAGCTTCAACAGCTCGGATTTCACGAGGTCGATCTTGTCTGCATTCGCATGGATGTTTGCGACGATGGTCAGCTTGGTCATGGTGTCACCTCTCGGGGTTTGAACTTTGTGAACTGGAAGTTAGCTGTTTGCCATGACCGGATAAACGATCCATTATCGGATAAATAATCCGGAAAAACCGCTTAATGCTCATAGACAACATTCGCCTGTTCCAGGTCATCGCCGAGAAGGGCACCCTTGTTGCCGCTGCCCGCGAAACCGGGCTGTCGGCCACCACCGTTTCGGAGCGCCTTGCAGCGCTGGAGGCGCATTACGGCGTTGTGCTGTTCAATCGGACCACACGCTCGCTCAGCCTGACCGAAGAAGGGCGGACCCTCCTCGATGGGGCAAAGTCGGTGCTGGCCGAGATCGAAGATCTCGATACGCGCATCAGGCATGGCGCGGATACGCTTTCGGGGCCGATCCGCATCAGTGCTCCCGTCGATCTTGGACGCAGTATTGTGTCCGACATCGTCGAGCGATTTAAACAAGACCATCCCGCGATTTCGGTCGAGCTGTCCTTGTCAGACGGCTATGTCAATGTCGTGGGTCAGGGCTTTGATCTTGCCCTGCGGTTCGGAGCAATCACCGACAGCTCTCTGCGTACCCGCAGTATCGGTCTTTATCGCCGGATCGTTTGCGCCGCGCGATCCTATCTGGAGCAGCACGGCACCCCGCAAACGCCGCAAGAGCTGGCGCAGCACAACTGCCTGATCATGAGATTCGGCGCAAACCTGGACAATGTCTGGCGCTTCGGAAACGGCGCATCGGCGCAGGAGGTCACGATCCGCGGGGACAAGGTGGTCAATGATGGCTATCTGGTGCGCCGCTGGGCTTTGGCCGGCCACGGCATCATTCTGAAGTCCGAGCTTGATGTACGGCAGGACTTGGCAACTGGCCGGTTGGTGGCCCTTCTGGAAGACTTCGCCGCGGCGCCAAACCCTTTACAGATCATGTTTCCTCCGGGACGCGCCCAACCTCGTCGGGTCGGCGCATTGGCGGACGCGATCAGGGCTGGCATTCGCTCGGCCGCTGGCGATTGAACGAAGCAGTCCCGGTCATGCGGATATCAGACCAGGAGCGCAGCATCGGCGGTTATTTGCTACGTGCCCCGAGGAGACCGGGCGCGTTTCTGAATACGAGAGTGGTGACTCCGCGCCTTCACCATGGTCGGCCGGAATGGCCGGATCGCGCATCACCATCTTTTCGCGAACTTGCTGCGCCGGCGAGAGGCAGCGACGGCGGTATCGAAAACGGGACTGAAGATTACCAGCGGCACGGCCGCATGGAGTGTTCCTATGCCGACACCGGGTCGGCGATAGCGTGGCGTTCGGCAGAACGGAGGAAGCGCCATGGCTTCCTCAAACCTTCCTGCCACTCGAGCCTGCCGTGCGGCTTGGAAAAAGGGCGGAATCGTCGGCCAAAAACGACCGCTCATGCCATAGCGCGTCCGGGTGAAGCTGAGCCGAAGAAGCAATCGTGTGCTTACTCGCTGGCACACGTCCGCCGAAGACTTCCGGTGCCGCAGTCGAAGGGCGCGATCTCCGCCTCTAGCGGGCGGGCGCGCCAGTCGTTCCTCGGACTGTGAGCGTCGCGGAAACCTCGGTGATGCTGGCAGGTGCATTGGGATCGCGGATGCGCTCCAGAAGCACGCTGGCCAGCTTCATGCCCAGACGCTTGGGACAGACGGCCATGGTCGTGAGCGGGGGAATTGCGAGAGCCGCGTCGTCGATATCGTCGAAACCCACGACCGAGACGTCCCGTCCAGGGGTCTGCCCCGCCTTCATCAGCGCGATGCAAGCTCCGAGCGCAACCATGTCGCCGTTGCAGACCACCGCGGTGACGTCCGGGTGGGCATGACATAACGACTGCATCGCCTCCATACCTTCGCGCCGGCCATCCGGTGAGGGCCAGACGAGCGGCGGGCCGAGGCCGAGCTGCGCCATGGTGGATCTGTAACCCTCGATCCGTCGCTCGCGGACAAAGGACATGTCCGTGCCGCCGAGATACGCGATACGGGTATGACCGAGTTCGGCGAGGTGGCGCGTCGCCTCGGTCGTCGCCTCGGCGTTGCGGATGCCGACATAGTCGAAGCGGTTCGACGCCGGGCGCAGGAAGGCGACGGTCGGAATGCCATGCGCCGCCAGCAGGTCGGAGGTTTCCGGCGGCGTACCGAAGGCCGGCACCCACATGAGCCCGCCGCGGCCATGCCGGATGAACACCTCGATATGGCGGAATTGCCGCTCCGGGTCGTCCCGGCCATCGAGCAGCGAGACCAGGTATCCCTCGTTCTCCAGAAGATCGACGGCACCGCTCACGACCTCTGCGTTGAACGGGTTGGCAAAATTGTTCAGCACGAAACCGATCTCGCGGCGCTCGCCCGAGCGCATCGACGCGGCGCGTGAGTCGGGCACATAATGCAGCTTCTTCGCCGCGCGCATGACCCGTTCGCGGGTTTCATCCGAGATCCGTCCGGTGCCGCGCATGACCTGGCTGACAGTCGGGATCGAGACACCGGCCTCTTTCGCCACGGTTCCGAGGGTCGGTTTGGTTTTCATGGAGCATATCCGATATATCGTTATCTCAATTTAGCCCCTCATCCCTTGGGGAATTCAAGGGAAAATCAGCCTTCCTGAACAAATACTGCCGTTGCGATGCGTTTTCAGAACAAAAATACTCTTGACGCAAGGTATAACGATATATCAATGCTGCGTATCACTCGAGCGCGTCGCTTCGCACCTGCCCGAGTGCCGGGAGATCGCGGCTGCTCAACACGGCAACGCGGATACCGTTTTTCGGGCGCCGGAACGCGCCGGCCAATATCTCTGGGAGGAGATCATGAACTTGAAATCAAAACTCGCTTTCGCAGCATCCGGCATCGCCCTTCTGTGCAGCGTCACCGCCGCCCAGGCAGAGGTGCTGTTCTGGTCGACGCAGGCGCGCCCCGCGGAAGAGGCGCAGGCCATGCGCCAGCAGGTGCTGAGCGGCTTCGGCCCCGGCGTCGACTACCAGCCGAACGAGGACGGCCCCTGGCTTACGCGCCTGCAAGCGGAGGATCAGGCCGGCACCGGTTCCATCGGTGTGCTGGGCGCGCTGCACGGCAACTTTTCGGCCATCGATCCCGACACGCTTGTCGACCTTGACGGCATCGACGCCTCGATCTCGAGCGAGACCTTCGCCTCGCTGGCCAAGCTCGGCACGGATTCCCTGCAATACATGCC
This sequence comes from Roseivivax lentus, assembly GCF_900156805.1. Taxonomy (GTDB): domain Bacteria; phylum Pseudomonadota; class Alphaproteobacteria; order Rhodobacterales; family Rhodobacteraceae; genus Roseivivax; species Roseivivax lentus. The sequence goes on from NZ_FTOQ01000005.1 coordinate 157,542, forward strand.
GTGGATGCAGGCCAGCTACATCATGGCCGCCAACAAAGAGGCGCTCGCATACCTGCCGGACGGGGCCGATATCGATGCGCTGACCTATGACCAGCTGATCGCTTGGGCGGCCAACGTCCATGAGGCCGAAGGCACCCCGAAATTCGGCTTCCCGGCCGGGCCGAAGGGTCTGAAGCACCGTTTCTTCCAAGGCTATCTCTATCCCTCCTACACCAATGGCGTGGTGCGCACCTTCGCTTCGGCAGAGGCCGTGACCGCATGGGAGAAGTTCCGCGAGCTTTGGCAGCACACCAACCCGGCCTCGACCAACTTCGCCTTCATGCAAGAGCAGCTCTTGTCCGGCGACGCCTGGATCGTCTTCGACCACACTTCGCGCCTGGCGCAGGCATTCAACGAGCGGCCCGACGACTTCGTGGCCTTCCCGGCGCCCGCCGGACCCGCCGGACGCGGCTTCATGCCGGTGCTTGCAGGCATGGCGATCCCCGAGACGGCACCTGACAAGGACGAGGCCCGCGCGTTGATCGAATACATGCTGATGCCCGGCGATTGGCATGCGTTCTGGGGTGAAGGCGGCGATGTGCTGGTGGGCGAGGTCTCTACCGTCAACGACGATGAGACCGACAACATCTTTCGCGAACCCATCGGCCGGTTCGCGACGATCGAGGAGGACAAAGACCCTGTGCACCTTCTGGTCAGCGACTACGCGACCTGGCTTGCCTGAGCCATGTCCGACCGGCCTTTCGATCCGCGCGATCTGCTGACGCGCCTTTTCCGGCGCGCCGTCGCCGTCGCGGACCCGATGCAGGTGGTGCCGGCGCATCTGCCCGACCGGCCCGCCGGGCGCCTTGTGGTGATCGGCGCGGGCAAGGCGAGCGCGCGTATGGCCGAGGCCGTCGAGTCCGCGCTCGGTCCCTGCGAGGGTCTTGTAATCACGCGCTACGGCTATGGTCGGCCCACGCGCGGCATCGAGATCGTCGAGGCCGCCCATCCGGTGCCCGATCAGGCGGGGGTTGCGGCCACCGCGCGGATGCTCGATCTCGTGGCGGGACTTGAGGCGGACGACACGGTGCTCGCGCTGATCTTGGGTGGCGGCTCGGCGCTTCTGTGTGCGCCGGCGGACGGCCTGTCGCTTGAGGACAAGCGCGCGGTCAACGCGGCACTTCTGGCATCGGGCGCACCGATCGGTGCCATGAACGTGGTTCGCAAGCACCTGAGCCGCGTGAAAGGCGGGCAGCTTGCCGCTGCGTGTTATCCCGCGCGGCTGGTCTCGCTGCTGATTTCTGACGTGCCCGGCGACGATCCGGCCGAAATCGCCTCGGGCCCCACAATGGGCGACCGCTCCACACCTCGGGACGCGCTCGAGATCCTCGCGCGCCATGACGTCGACTTGCCCGAGGCGGTTTGCCGGGTGCTCGGCGCGGGGTCAGGCTTTGTGGCACCAGAGGATCCTAGGCTCGCCCGGGCGGAGACCCGGATCGTCGCGGCGCCCTCGCAATCGCTCGGCGCGGCGGTGGATGAGGCCCGGCGCCACGGGATCGATGTGCGCATCCTCGGTGACGCGATCGAGGGTGAGGCGCGCGCGGTGGCCGCAGAGCAGGCGCAGATGGCGATGGCGCTGCGCGCGGAGGCCCGCGACCGAGGAACGCCGATCCTGCTTTTGTCGGGCGGCGAATGCACCGTCACCCGACGCGGCGACGGCGTCGGTGGGCCGAACGCCAAGTTCGTGCTGGCGGCGGCGCTGGCGCTCAATGGCGCGCCGGACATCGACGTGTTGGCCTGCGACACCGACGGCGTCGACGGCGCTGCCGAGGTCGCGGGCGCCTATGCCGGTCCCGACTCCCTGGCCGTGGCCCGGGCATCGTTGTTGTCGATCCCCAAATGGCGCTCGACAACAACGATGCCCACGGGTTTTTCGCGGCCATCGACGGCCAGATCGTGACGGGACCAACCCTGACCAACGTCAACGACTTCCGCGCGATGCTGGTCTTGCCTCCGGAATGGGCGGGTTGGTCGTAGCTCTCGGCGGGCCGCAGATCGACGCGCACGGCACTGAGCGAGTTGCTGCGAAGGCAGGAACGCGTCTCGAAAACGCGGCATGATTGCTGATAGAGCTGCGAATGTCGGGAAGCTGCAATGCAGCCGGGGGTCCGCCAAGCGATCAAACTCACAGAGGCCGAGCGCATGGGCTCGGCAATACCGACACTGCCACGTTGAACGACCGACCTCCGGGAAGAACCTCCGCGCTAAGCGGCAAGCGCAGTCCATAGCTAGCAGTGATGCGCTAGCCCGCATGCTGCATGGTCGCCCTTCAGACCGTCCATCGGCGCTTTTCTCGGGACAATCATCCCGAGAACGGTGCGACGGGATTCACGGTTTTCCGAAAGCTTTTTCCATAAAGTCCCTTCCAAAAGCCATTTCCAGCGGATCATTGGTTGCGCTGAAGAAGGCTGACGCTCACCAGTCACATCAATGACTGGAATGACGGAGAAGGCAGGATACACCATGCTTACAAACCTGGACCTGACGGAACTCGTCGACTTCCGTCGCGAGCTTCACCGCCATCCGGAATTATCCGGGGAAGAGGTGGAAACAGCCAGAAGAATCGCTGACGCGCTGCAAGGCTTGTCTCCATCCCGCATAGTGACGGGTTTGGGCGGCCATGGTGTGGCGGCTGTCTTCGAGAGCGGCATGGACGGCCCGACGGTCCTCTTTCGTGCTGAACTCGACGCATTGCCGATCGAGGAGCGCAATGACATCTCCTGGTGTTCTCTGAACCCCGGGAAGAGCCATGTCTGTGGCCATGACGGCCACATGACGATGTTGCTGGCCCTGGGGCGCTTGATATCTCGTCAGCCGGTCGCGCGCGGCCGTGTCGTTCTCATGTTCCAACCCGCCGAGGAAGACGGAAGCGGCGCCCGGGCGGTGGTTTCCGATCCTGCGTTTCAGGGCATTCAGCCGGATTGGGCATTCGCCATTCACGTCGAGCCGGGCCGTCCGTTTGGATATGTCGCGACCCGCCCCGGGCTGATCAACTGCGCCTCGATGGGGTTGAGGATCGGCCTCTCCGGCAAGACCGCCCATGCCGCAGATCCTGGCGATGGCCTCTCTCCGGCGCGGGCTGTTGCCGAGTTGATCCCCGCCTTGGAGGCGCTTGGGCAGGACGGACCGCTGGATGACGACTTCCGGTTGGTCACGATCACCCATGCGAGAATTGGCGAGCCCACCTTCGGCGTGTCGCCCGGCGAGGCCGAGATCTACGCGACGCTCCGGACCGCGAGCGATGCGCAAATGCAGGGACTGGAGGCCTCGGCCCGGCAGCTTGCGATTTCGGTGGCGCAGGATGCCGGGCTCGGCGTGGCATTCGACGTCCGCGACAACTTCGCCGCTTCCGTCAACGATCCCGACGCCTACGACGTGGCGAAAACCGCCATGGAGGCACTCGGTGTTCCCTTTGGCGATGTAGGGGTCCCGATGCGCGCCTCCGAAGACTTCGGAGTGTTCGGCAGGAACGCCAAGGCAGCCATGCTCTGTCTGGGGCCTGGCGAGGACCATGCCGCACTCCACAACCCGGATTACGACTTTCCCGATGACCTGATCCCCATCGGCAGCGCGATCTTCGAGCGCATCGCGCGCGACTTGTTGGGGAGCGCTTAGATACCGAAGGATATGCACGTTCTCTTTGGCGGGAGGGTTTGGACATTTGCCCGTCACCGTGGCGACCATTCCCGATCTGTGCCAAAGCCGCGGGCCATCGGTACCTAGTCCCGCGCTTCCCGCGTCACAGAAAGCGGCGGCAGGGTCCTGCCCTCGACGTCATGAGCCTCTGTTCCATAATTGAACCAGAACCGATGAGCGCCTGCGTCGCGGCAACGCACGCTTTCGTGCAGGTCGAGACATGCAAGACCCGCGCGGTCGGACGCCACATGGATGAGCCGCCGCATCGCGTCGGGATCGAGCCAGCCTGCGACGTAGATCAGGTGGCCTTGGGCGACCACGACCGCCTCGCCCTCTGTCGTGGTCTCCAGCACCTCGGCGTCGGTTTCCAGGATCTCGCGGTAGCTGCGGATCGTGCCGCCGCTTTCCAGCGCGACGGGCGTGTCGGGGCGCAGGCTTTCCACGTGGGAGACGGTGGCATCGAGCCCCGGCAAGGCCGGCGGCAAGGGCACCGGGATGCGCATGCTGCCATCGCGCGCGGCGCTGCGCGGGCCGAGCAGCAGCACCGCGCCGCTGGCCGCCAGCGCGGTTTTCAGCGCCTCCGGCATATGCATCAGCCCGGGCGCGGCGATCAGTTTGTACTCGCTCAGCGCGTCGGAATCCGGCGGCAGGATATCCACCGAATGCCCCGCCCGGCGCAGTGCGCGGTAGGTGTCGAAGACCAGCTCGAAATAGCTGAGCCCCGCGCCATGCGGCTGGATCGCCCAGGCCCATTCGGCGTCATAGTCGAAGATCAGCGCAACGGGCGCGCGCGTATGGCTCACCTCCGGTGCCTCGGCCAGTTCCGCCGCGACCTGCCGCGCCTCCACCAGGCCCTGCGCCTCAACGCTGTCGGGGCGCAACAACCCGGCATGCATCTGCTCCTGCGCCATGGGCGCCTGCCGCCAGCGGAAGTAGCACACGGCCTCCGCCCCGTGGGCGAAGGCCTCCCAGGACCAGAGCCGCACCATGCCCGGCAGGGGCGCGGGATTGTAGGGCGCCCAGTTCACCGGTCCGGGCTGCTGCTCCATCACCCAGAGGCGGCCGCGCCCAACGGCGCGGTAGAGGTCGTGATGGAAGGCCTGGAAATCCGGATCGCCCTGGCGGGCATAGAGACGCTGCTGCGCGACAGTCGCGGGCACCCGGTCTTCGAGAAAGCCCAGCGGATAGCTGTCCCAGGACGCGATATCGAGGTCGGCACCCACCTTGTAATGATCGAAGTCGGTGACCCGCCCCATGTAATTATGCGCGATGGGCGTGCTGGAATGGGCGCGGATGATCTCGGTCTGCAGGCGGTTGAACGCGACGACCTGATCCGACGCGAAGCGCCGGAAATCGAGAACATGGCTCGGGTTCGGTTCGGTCACGGTCAGGTTGGGCAAGTCGATATCGTCGAAATCCCCGTATTCCATCGACCAGAAGACATTGCCCCAGGCGTCGTTCAACGCGCGGATATCGCCGTCATTGGAGGGCCCGGGATAGCGCGCCCGGAGCCAGCCGCGAAACGCGCGCCGCGCGGCATCGCTGTAGGAGATCGTGGTATCGTGGCAGCCATATTCGTTGTCGGTCTGCCAGGCGGCGACATGCGGGTTCTGTCCGTATCGCGCGGCCAGCTGCGTGACGATCTTGGCGCATTCGGCCTTGTAGCCTTCATGGCTGAAGCAATAGTGCCGGCGCGAGCCGAACTTGCGCGGCCGCCCGTCGGAATCCACCGCCAGCATGTCGGGATGCCGGTCGATCATCCAGCGCGGCGGCGTGGCGGTGGGCGTGCCCAGCACCACGCGCAGCCCCGCCGCCCCCAGGACCGCGATGGCCTCGTCGAGCCAGTCGAAAGCGTAGCGGCCGGGCTCGGGTTCGAGCCGCGACCACGCGAACTCCCCGATCCGGACCCAGGTGAGGCCGGCCCCGGCCATGCGGCGCGCGTCGTCCTCCCAGATGGCACGCGGCCAGTGCTCGGGGTAGTAGCATGTGCCGAGGGTGCGCTTCATGTGGTGTGCTCCCGGTCCTGCATGTCTCGTCCCGCCTCAGGTCGCGGCCAGGACCCGCGCCCTGGGGAATTCCGCGGTCAGAACGTCGGCCACCTCGGTCACCTTGTCATCGGCGATGAGGGCCACGATGGAGCCGCCGAAACCGCCGCCGGTCAGCCGCGCGCCGATCGCGCCGCCCGTCAGCGCACCCTCGACCAATTGGTCGATCTCGGTCAAGGAGACGGCGTAGTCGGCGCTTTGCGAGCGGTGGCTGGAAACCATCAGATCGGCAAATGCCGCGGCGTCGCCGGCCTGCAGCGCTGCCGCACCCCGCTGCACGCGGTCATTCTCGGTCACGATGTGCCGGGCGCGACGGTCGAGCGGATCGGGCAGCGCCGCGATCCGGTCCAGGTCGTTCAGCGACAGATCGCTCAGCACCGCGACCCCCAGCGCCGCGCAGGCCGCCTGGCATTCGGCGACGCGGGTCGCGTAGCCGCCATCGGTGAGCTTGTGCGTCGCGCCGGAATGCACGACGAGGAAGCTGTGCCCGTGGGGCAGCGGCACCGGTTCGTGCCGCAAGGTCCGGGTGTCGAGAAACAGCGCCTCGCCGACCGCGCCCACCGACACGGCGAACTGGTCCATGATGCCGCAGGGCATGCCGACGAATTCGTTTTCGACCCTGCGCGCCAGCCGGGCCATCTCCACCGGGTCGGTGTCGGTGCCGAACAGGATGTCGGCGATGCGCAGGGTGCAGACCTCGATCGCGGCGGAACTCGACAGCCCCGCCCCCATCGGCAGGTTGCTGGCCACCATCGCGGTCAGGCCGTCGCCTGCCCCGAGACCCGGCGCGTTGCGGAAACTGCCGAGCACGTAATCCGACCAGGTGTCGTTTGCGCGCTCGCTCAGGTCGCGCAGCGCCTCGCTGTCGAAATTGGCGCTCGCCACGCGCAAGCTGCCCGACGGGCCGCCCCGTCCCGCCGCCATCGCCGTGCCGAGGCGGAGCGGCATGGGCAGGACGAAGCCCCCGTTATAGTCGGTATGTTCGCCCAGAAGATTGACGCGGCCCGGCGCGAAGGCCGTGGCGTCGGCAGGCATGCCGAAATGCGCCACATAGGCCGCGCTCACTTGGCTCAGCAGGTCGCCCGCCGGGTCGTCGCTCATTCTTCCGGCCCCATCTTGTAATGCACTTCCGATTGCGCGCGCAGCCGCTCCGCCGCGGTTTCGGCGGTCAGGTCGCGCTGCGCCTCCGACAGCATCTCGTAGCCCACCATGAACTTGCGCACCGTCGCCGAGCGCAGAAGCGGCGGGTAGAAATGCGCGTGCAATTGCCAGTGGCCGTGATCGCCCGCGTTCATCGGCGCGCCGTGCCAGCCCATCGTGTAGGGAAATTCCGTCTTGAAGAGATTGTCGTAGCGGGTGCAGAGGCGCTTGAGCAGATCGCCCAGCGCGTCCCGCTCCGCGCCGGTCAGATCGGTCAGCCGCAGGACGTGACGCTTGGGCAGCACCATCGTCTCGAAGGGCCAGATCGCCCAATAGGGCACGACGGCGATCCAGTGATCGTTCTCGACCACCGTCCTCGCGCCATCGGCGCTTTCGCGCGCCGCATAGGTGACCAGCAGGTTGGCGTTGTTTTCTTGCAGGTAAGCGCGCTGGCAATGATCTTCGCGCGCCACCTCGTTGGGGATGAAATCGCTGGCCCAGATCTGGCCGTGGGGATGCGGGTTGGAACAGCCCATCACGGCGCCCTTGTTCTCGAAGATCGCGACCCAGTCGTGGTTTTTGCCGAGCTCCTCCAACTGTTCGGCCCAGAGGTCGATCACCCGGCGGATGCTCTCGCGCGGCAATTCCGGCAGCGTGAGGTCGTGGCGTTCGGAAAAGCAGATCACCCGCGCCGTGCCGCGCGCCGTCTCGGCCCGGAACAGCGGGTCGTCACCGGTCTTGCCCTTGGTGGTGTCGCTCAGCAGCGCGGGGAAATCGTTGGGAAAGACGAAGGGGCCTTCGTAAGTCGGGTTGACGACGCCGTTGACCCGCGTGTTGCCGGAGCACAGGAAGCAGTCGGGGTCATGCGCGGGCTTTTCGTCCGAGGCCGTCTCTTCGGTCTGCCCCTGCCACGGCCGCTTGTTGCGGTGCGGAGAGACCAGCACCCACTCGTCCTTCAGCGGATTGTAGCGGCGGTGCGGATCTTCGGTGAAATCGGGCTCTGCCATTGCATCCTCTCTGCAGGCTATTTCGCGAACGGGCCGTATTTTGGGGCGCGATGCCAGTTCCAGGCGGTCTCGATGATGTCCTCGATATCCGGGGTAGCCGGTGCCCAGCCCAGCGCCTCCCGCGCATGGCTGCTGTCGGCCACAAGAACCGCCGCGTCGCCCGCGCGGCGCGGACCGATCCGGTAGGGGATCTCGCGATTCTTGCCAATCACCCGGGCGGCGGCGTCCAGCACCTCCTTGTTGGAAAAGCCGTTGCCGTTGCCGAGGTTGAAGACATGCGCGCCGGGATGGGCGTCCATGTAGCCCAACGCCTTCAGATGCGCCGAGGCGATGTCGTCGATATGGATGTAGTCGCGGATGCATGTGCCGTCGCGGGTGTCGTAATCGTCCCCGAAGATCTCGAGCCCGTCGCGTTCGCCCAGCGCTGCGAGAAGCACGTTGGGCACAAGGTGGGTTTCGGGGTCGTGCGCCTCGCCGATGTCGCCCGACGGGTGTGCGCCTGCGGCGTTGAAGTACCGAAAACAGACGGAGCGGATGCCGAAGGCGTGCCCGTAATCCTCGAGCACCTGCTCGATCATCAGCTTGGACCGGCCATAGGGATTGAGCGGCGCCTTGGGATGATCCTCGGAGATCAGCTCGGTCTGCGGATTGCCGAAGATCGCGGCGGTCGAGGAAAAGACGAACCGGTCCACGCCGGCCACGCGCATGGCATCGAGCAGGTTGAGCGTGCCGGTCACGTTGTTGCGGTAGTAGAGGTCGGGCGCCGTGACCGATTCCCCCACCGCGATCAGCGCGGCGAAATGGTAGACCGCGTCGAATTCGTGCCCGGCAAAGAGCGCCGCCAGCGCCTCCCGGTCGAGCAGGTCGCCCCGGATCAACGGCACGTCGCCGACGGCTTCGGCATTGCCCTGCGAGAGGTTGTCGTAGACCACCACGTCGTAATCGTTCGCCAAAAGCTGACGCACCATGTGGGAGCCGATGTAACCGGCGCCGCCACAGACCAAAATCCTGGCTTTCAAAGGACTGCCTCCCTGGCTTTGCATCCGCCCCCGGTGCGGGCGCGGGATATCGTCAGCGAATGCGGGCTTCGGTGTCCGCGTCGAAGAGGTAGGCGCGACCGGGATCGAAACTGAGCGAGACCCGCGTGCCGGGGGCCGCCCGGTGATCGCCGCGTTCCTCGACGATCAGCCGCTCGCCGGTATCGGCCTGGATGTAATCGTAGGAAACGCCGCCCAGCGCTTCGGTCAACTCGATCGACAACGCGTCGCCCTCGGTCACGTCCACATGTTCCGGCCGGATGCCGAGGATCACCTTGGTGCCCGCCGCCGGCAGCGTGACCGGCACCGCCACCGAGGTCTTGAGCGCGGGCACCTCCACCTTGCCATCGGCCGTGACCACGGCGTCGAGGAAGTTCATCGCCGGCGAGCCGATGAAGCCCGCGACGAACTTGTTGTCCGGATCGCGGTAGAGATCGAGCGGCGCGCCGACCTGTTCGATCCGGCCCAGCCGCAGAACCACGATCTTGTCGGCCAGCGTCATCGCCTCGACCTGGTCATGGGTGACGTAGATCATCGTCGCGCCGATATCGTTGTGCAGCCGCGCGATCTCGACCCGCATTTCGACGCGCAGCTCGGCATCGAGATTGGAGAGCGGCTCGTCGAAGAGGAACACCTCCGGGCCGCGCACGATGGCGCGCCCGATGGCGACGCGCTGGCGCTGGCCGCCCGACAATGCCGCGGGTTTGCGCGCGAGGAACGGATCGAGCTTCAGGATACGGCTCGCCTCGGCCACCTTGGACTTGATCTCGGCCTTCGGATGGCCGGTCATCTTCAGGCCGAACCCCATGTTCTCCTCGACCGTCATGTGCGGGTAGAGCGCGTAGGTCTGGAACACCATCGCCACCCCGCGTTCCGCCGGGTCCATGCGGGTCACGTCGCGATCGCCGATCTCGATGCGGCCCTCCGTGGTCTCTTCCAGCCCGGCGACCATGCGCATCAGCGTGGACTTGCCGCAGCCCGACGGGCCGACGAAGACGCAGAATTCGCCATCCTCGATCTTCAGGTCGACCCCGTGGATCACCTGCACGTTGCCGTAGCGTTTGACGACCTTGTTGAGCGTTACTCCGGACACGAGCTGTCCCCCCTTGCATCCCAGTTTGCATTCCGATCCGGAAATCGCCATTCCGCCGCGTCGCGGGCAATGATCGCGGCGGTGTTCTGCATATCCGGGATATGGCTCTTGAGTGTGTCGAGGTCGGTCCGCCGGTCGCCCGCATGAACGCCGATGCCGCCGAGCAGCGCACCGCCCGGCGACAGGATGGGCACCGCCACCCCGATGATCCCGCGCACATGCTCCCCGTCCTCGATGGCGTAGCCGCGTTCGCGGATTTTCGCCAGTTCGGCCCGCAGCCGGTCCGGATCGGTGATCGTGGCGTCGGTCAGGGGATGAAAGCTCTGCATCGTCAGCGCGTTCTCGCGCGCATCGTCCGGCAGGCTGGCGAGCATCGCCTTGCCGACGGCGGTGCAATAGGCGGGATAGACCCGGTCGACATCGTGAAAGACCCCGGCGATGACATCCGGCGTGCCGCGTTCGAGCGAGACGCATTGCCCGCCGTCGAGCTTGGACAGGTAGGTGGCCAGTTCGATCTTCCGGGCCAGCGCATCGAGATGCGGCCGCGCCACCGGCGCGATCTGGAAGTTGCGCCACGCCACCTGCGCCAGCCGCACCAGCCGCACACCGAGGAAGTAGACCCGCCGGTCGGGGTCGTAGCTGAGCATGTTCTGGTCTGTCAGGGTCTGCAGGAAGCGGTAGAGCGTCCCCTTCGGCAGGTCGCTGGCCGCCTGTATCTCGGAGGCGCGCACCGGCCGGCCGAGACGGGCGATCACGTCGAGAACGCCAAGCGCCTTGCCGACGGTGCCGGAGCCGTCGTTTTCGCGCTGCGAATTCTTCTTGTCAGCCAAATTCCCGGCCTTCATCGTGATTTTGCCATCCGAAATTTGCGTCATCGATGAGATTGACTCGTTTCGCCGTCTGGCATACGTCTCAAATATTGAGATGTCAAATTCAATATGCGGACCAATTCGCAATCTGACTGGGAGGAAACCATGACACTTCAGAAAAAACCTGCCTGGGTGGCGCTCGGCGTCTCCAGCCTGCTTGCCGGAGCGGCATTCGCCGGCTCGCACGGGGCGGCGCTGTCGGGAGATCTCAAGATCATCTCGGACATGTCGAACCCGGCGCCGCGCGCGGTCATGGAGGGCATGGTCGCCGACTTCCAGGAGATGCACCCCGATCTCGACATCGAGCTGACGATCGTCGACCGCGAGGCCTGGAAGACCCAGATCCGCAACGCGCTCGGCGCGAACCCGCCGGACGTGGTGAACTGGTACGCCGCCAACCGGATGCTGCCTTACGTCAATGCCGGTCTTTTCGCCGATGTCTCCGACCTCTGGGCGGAGCCCGAATTCGAGGCGCTGGCCTCCACCAAGGGCGCGATGACCATCGACGGGGCCCAGTGGGGCGTGCCCTACACCTATTACCAGTGGGGCGTTTACTACCGGAAGGACATCTTCGACGAGCTCGGCCTGAGCGAGCCCACCACCTGGGACGAAGAGAAGGCCAATTGCGAGGCGATCCTCGCTTCGGGCCGCAAGTGCTACACCATCGGCACCAAGTTCCTGTGGACCGCCGGCGGCTGGTTCGACTACCTCAACAGCCGCACCCACGGATACGACTTCCACATGGCGCTGGCCCGGGGCGAGGTCCCCTGGACGGACGACCGTGTCCGCCAGACCTTCGCCAATTGGCGCGAGCTGATCGACATGGGCGCCTTCATCGACGACCACCAGACCTATTCCTGGCAGGAGGCGCTGCCCTTCATGATCAACGGCGAGGCCGCCGCCTACCTCATGGGCAACTTCGCGGTCGCGGCCTTCCGCGACGGCGGCCTCACGGACGATCAGCTGGACTTCTACCAGTTCCCGAAGATCGCGGATGTCGATTATGCCGAGGACGCGCCGACGGACACGTTCCACATCGCGTCGGGCGCGCAGAACATGGACGCGGCCAAGGAATTCCTGCGCTTCGTCGTGTCGGTCGACAACCAGACCAAGATCAATGGCGGCGACGCTCTGGGCCAGCTGCCCGTGAACGCCAATGCCGAGATCGGTGACGACAAGTTCCTGCAGGAAGGTTTCGACATGCTGTCGAACAACGCCTCCGGCGGGATCATGCAGTTCTTCGATCGCGACTTCCCGGCCGAGATGGCCAGCGTCGGCATGGAAGGCCTGCAGGAATTCATGGTCTTCCCGGACAACCTCGACGACATCCTCGCGCGGCTCGAAGACGCCCGCGCGCGCATCTACGAGTGATCTGAGCAAGGCCCGGGGGCGGCGGCGACCGCCCCCGGGCCCGCCCTTCTGACAGCCGCCCCACCCTGCCCTGTCCGGCGGCTGTCACGAGGGTTGCATCTGCCAAGAGGGAGAGCCGATGACCTACGCCACCGTCCCAGACACCCATCCGCCCGCGCCGCGCGGCTGGTACAAACGCAATCAGATCGCGGTCACGCCGTTTCTGTTCCTGGCACCCGCGATCCTGTTCTTCGCGGTCTACGTCATCATCCCGATCGGCCAGAGCTTCTGGATCAGCCTGCACGAATGGGACGGTCTGGGCGAGGCGACATGGGTCGGCACCGCCAATTACGAGCGCCTTCTGGGCATCGGCGAGCAGAACATGGATCGCAAGTTCGAGACCTCGTTCTGGAACAACATCAAGTGGCTGATCCTCTACCTGTTGGCGATCCCCGCCGGGTTGTTCATCGCGCTCTTCCTCAATCAGACGGTACGCGGCATCCGCGTTTACAAGTCGCTGTTCTTCTTTCCCTTCGTCATCAGCCAGGTGGTCGTGGGCCTTGTCTTTTCGTGGTTCTACCTGCCGCGCGAAGGGCTTCTGAACGCCTTGATCGGCCTTTTCGGCTTCGGGCCGGTGAACATCCTCGGCGATCCGTCGCTGGCCACCTACGGCATCATCGCGGCGGGTCTGTGGCCGCAGACGGCCTATTGCATGATCCTCTACCTGACCGGCCTGAACGCCGTCGATCCCGAGCAGGTCGAGGCCGCGCGCCTCGACGGCGCCAAGGGCTGGCGGATGCTGTGGTACGTGATCTTGCCGCAGCTCAAGCCCGCGACCTTCATCGCCTTCGTCGTGACGATCATCGGCGCGCTCAGGTCCTTCGACCTCATCTCGGTCATGACCAATGGCGGCCCCTTCGGATCGACCCGCGTACTGAGCTTCTACATGTTCGAGGAATCGCTGTCGGAATTCGGCTTCCGCATGGGCTATGGCGCGGCCATCGCGGTGATCCTGTTCTTCATCATGCTGGCCTTCATCATCTACTTCCTCTGGTCGATGTACCAGGACGAAAGAGGAGGGCGCTGAGATGTTCCCGACTCCGATCGAAAAGCGTCCCCGCTCCGCGCAGCTCAGCTACCAGGCGTTCCTGCCGCTGGCTCTTATCCTCTGGCTTCTGCCGCTGATCGCGGTCGCGAATTTCTCGATCAAGCCCGAGGCGGATTTCGTGAACGGCAATTACTGGGGCATGCCGTCCTCCTTCGAGATGTTCTCGAATTACGGCCGGGTGTTCTTCGAATCGAACATGCCGCGCTATCTGCTCAATTCGCTGTTCATCACCGTGCCCACCGTGATCGGCGCGGTGGCCCTGTCGGCGATGGCGGGCTTTGCGCTGGGGGTCTACCGGTTCAAGGGGAACCTGTTCATCTTCTTCATGTTCATCGCGGGCAACTTCGTACCGTTCCAGATCCTGATGGTGCCGGTGCGCGATCTGACCATCGACCTCAACCTCTATGACACCAAGACCGGGCTGATTCTGTTTCACATCGCCTTCCAGACCGGGTTCTGCACGCTTTTCATGCGCAATTTCATCCGCGCCCTGCCCTTCCCGCTAATCGAAGCGGCACGAGTCGAGGGCGTCGCGGAGTGGAGGATCTTCTGGTACGTGGTGTTGCCCTTGATGAAGCCCGCGCTGGCCGCCCTGGCTGTGCTGATCTTCACCTTCATCTGGAACGATTACTTCTGGGCCGTGGTGCTGACCCAGGGACCGGGCGCACAACCCGTCACGGCGGGCATCACCGAGTTCAACAGCCAGTTCCGCGCCGCCTACCACCTGATGAGCGCAGGCTCCATCGTGGCCGCCCTGCCGCCGGTGGCGATGTTCTTCCTGATGCAGAAGCACTTCATTGCCGGTCTGACCCTCGGGGCCGTCAAATGATCCGATGCTGGCGTCTCGATGACAGCCGGCAGTCGCTTGTCCTCGGCTCCCGAAACAGCCACCTCGCCGAGGTGGTCTATTGGGGCCCACGGCTGCCCGACGGCGAAGACCTCGAGACGATCTACCGTGCGCATGAGATCGACGTCACCGGCGGCATGCTCGATGCCAACCCCGCTTTGTCGGTCTGCCCCGAAGCCACGCGCACCTTCCCGGGCCAGCCCGGGCTGATCCTGCGAGACGGATCGGGCAAGCCGCTCCTGCCCGACTTTCGCTTCGATGCCGCCGATCGGGACGGCACCGCGCTGGCATTAACGTTTCGCGATACGGCGCACGGGCTGAGCTACACCGCCGCCTTCACGATCAACCCCGTCACCCACGTGATCGAAGCCAGGGCCACGCTGGACTGCGACAGCCCCGTCCATCTGCACTGGCTCGCCGCGCCGGTCTTTCCCGGGCCGCAACTGGCGGACGAGATGATCGACTTCTCGGGGCGCTGGTGCGGCGAGTTCCAGATGAACCGCATCCCCTGGTCGCCCGGCATGCGGTATCGCGAGAACCGCACCGGGCGCACCGGGCACGAGCATTTCCCGGGCCTGCTGCTGCCGTGCCGGGGCGCGACCAACGCGGCGGGCGACGTCTTCGCCTTCCACTACGGATGGTCGGGCGGTCACCGCATGATCGCCGAGGAATTGCCCGACGGCCGGCGTCAAATTCAGTTCGGCCATGCCGCGCGGGTCGAGAACAACGCGAGGCAACGCTTCGAGACCGGCATTCTCTACGCCGTCTATTCCGATGACGGGATCAATGGCTGCGCCGTGGCCTTCCAGCGTCATCTGCGCGACGAGGTCGTCAATTTTCCCTTCCCCGGCAGGCCGCGCCCGGTGCACTACAATTGTTGGGAAGCGGTCTATTTCGATCACAACCTGCCGGAACTCAAGGAAATCGCTGGGATCGCCGCCGAACTTGGCGCAGAGCGCTTCGTGCTCGATGACGGCTGGTTCGGCAACCGCGACGACGACACCCGGGCGCTGTCGGACTGGGAGGTCGATCCGCGCAAATATCCCGACGGGCTGGGGCCGCTGATCGACCACGTGCACGGGCTGGGCATGAGTTTCGGCCTCTGGTTCGAGCCGGAAATGATCAACCCCGACAGCGGCATTCACCGCAAGCACCCCGAATGGGCCTTCGGCAGCGAGGACCAGATCCTCGGCCGCCAGCAGAAGGCGCTCAACATGGCGCTGCCGGAGGTGCGGGATTTCCTGTTCGACCGGGTGGGCCGGATCCTCGGCGAATACGAGATCGACTACGTCAAGTGGGACCACAACCGCGTGCTGCCCGTGCCCGACGCGGCCCAGACCCGCGGTTCCTACGAATTGATCGACCGGCTGCGCGCGGCCTTCCCCGCGACCGAGATCGAAAGCTGCGCCTCGGGCGGCGCGCGGATCGATTTCGGCATCCTGAAACGGACCCACCGGGTCTGGCTGTCCGACAGCAACGACGCCATCGAACGGCTCCGGATGCAGCACAATGCCGCGATCTTCCTGCCGATGGCGGTCACCGGGTCCCATGTGGGCCCGCGCGTCTGTCACACCTCGGGTCGCACCATCGATATCCGCTTCCGCGCCTGGGTCGCGGCGCAGCGGCATATGGGCTTCGAGATGGATCCGCGCGAATTGACGGCGGATGAGGCGCGCATCCTGAAGGAGGTCACCCGATGGTGGAAGGACAACCGCGACTGGATGGTCAAGGCCGATATCCTGCGCCTCGACAGCCCGGACCCGGCAGTGCTCGCCGAGCAGCATCTGGCGCAAGGCGGCGGGCGCTTCGTCGTCTTCGCGGGCAAGCAGGACACCTCGCGGCAGATCGCCCCCCGGCCCCTGTGTCTCACCCGTCTGAGCCGGGACGCCATGTACCGCGTCACGTTGAAGAACCGCGATGACGCGCCTGCCCTCTCGCGCGGCGATCCGCTTCTGAAATCCGCGAGCATGACCGTCAGCGGCGGCTACCTGATGCGCCACGGCCTGACTCTGCCCTGGGGCTTTCCCGAAACCATGTGGGTGGTCGAAGGCGAACTGGTCTGAGCGGGAGGTGTGGCGCAGGCCTGGCGGTCTGGTCCGGTCGCAGGTGGCGCGAACGGCCCTTGCGGGGCGATGCCGCAACCGGCGACATGCCATGGAATCGTTATCGGCAAGGGGGCGTGTGAGGCGACCGGGCCGCACCTTTTCGGGCTGAGCTTTATCCATGCCGAGGACAGAGCCATCGAGGACCTGAGACCCGCGCGATGAAGGAGCATGCACGATGACCGATTCCGCACCGGCGGACCCGCTGGCCGACCCTGCCGCCACGGCCTCGGCCTATCCCGGTCTCAGGCACGCGCCCGCGACGGCGCGCAACCGCGAACCGATCCGGCACGCGCTCGCGGACGTCTTGCCGGACCGGCCCCAGACGGTTCTGGAGATCGCTTCGGGGTCGGGAGAGCATGGGCTCTGGATGGCGCGGGCCCTGCCCCATGTGACATGGATGACCAGCGAGGCGACGGAGGACGGCCTTGCCGCCATCGAGGCCTGGCGCGCGCTTCTGCCAGAGCTCGCGGCCCGCGTCCCGCCCCCCGTTCTGATCGACGCCGCGCGTCCGCCCTGGCCGGGCCCCGAGGTGGATGCGATCTTCGTGGCGAACATGACGCATATTTCCCCCTGGGATACGACATTGGGCCTGCTCGAAGGTGCGCGGGCGCGGCTCAAGACCGGCGGGCAACTGCTGATCTACGGGCCCTTCAACGAGGACGGCGCCTTCACCGGGCCCGGCAATGCCGCCTTCGACGCCGATCTGCGCCTGCGAAATGCACAATGGGGATTGCGGGACCGCGAGGCGGTGGATGCCGCGGCGGCGGCACAGGGATTTGCCGGAGAGCCGTGCCGCGTGATGCCCTCCGATAACCGCCTGCTGGTCTATCGCCGCCTCTGACGGGTCGGTGCGCGTTTCGGTGGCATCGGGTTTCGGTTGGGACGTTTTGAGCGGAGAGATGCGCTTTTGCCCGGTGCCGGACTGGGTTTGAGCCATCTCGACGGTGTTTTCCGGCGCTGGCCGCCCGGTGGCCATATGTTCGTTCTGACATGCGGAGCCGCGTCACGAGGCCACGCATTCGGGCCTCATGCGGCACATGCGTAGGCACAAGGGTCGGAGAATTGGGCGAAGTGACCTGCCGCGGCGCGCCCCGCGTCATGGCCGCGCGACCGCAGACGATCTGGTCCCCGCGCAGGGGCTGACCAAGAATAGGCGGCACCTCTCCGGAAAGCGCTGAATGCCTGCCCATTTCGCCGAAGCCGAATGGCGCTTGTTCAAGGCAATTCCGCGTTTCGGTTGGTTTCGGGCAATGGCGTCCGAAAGCGGCATTCATGCTCCAATAGGTTTGAGGTCAGGGTGAACTGATTGCGGGCGCTATTCGTGGGACTGCCCTGCGTAGCGCTTTCATCGACCGACTTTCACCCCATCTGCCATGGCAACTTTTTCCGCTTTATCGGGGAACAAATTGAATCCTGACCGGTTTTCCAATCCTTGACGCGCGGATTCCGCGCGCCCGGGCGGTTCTGCGTCGAACGACGCAAAAGGACTGCTCCCGGGAAAAAGCGGCCGTTTCGCGTGGCAATACCCATGGGGACCGGCAAAGAAGGACGAACGAAAATTAACAGGAGGGTTCTACGGTATGACGGATGCATCATCCGCCGATCTTGATATCCCAGCGCCTTCTGGGGACGTGAATACCATCGAAACCGACTACCAGGTCGGTCAGGACAATGTCGAAAGGCGGTTTGGGCCGCTGACCTTCGACATCCACAACCCGGTCTTCATGATCAGTTCGCTGACCATACTGGGCTTTATTTTTCTGACGCTGATCTTCCAGGAACAGGCTTCGGCGGCCTTCAACTGGCTCTTTACATTCGTGACGACCACGTTCGACTGGTTCTTCCTCATCGCGGCGAATATCTTCGTGATCTTCTGCCTCGCGCTGATCGTCAGCCCTCTGGGCAAGGTGCGCCTCGGCGGGACGGATGCGACGCCGGATTTCGGCTACCTGTCGTGGTTCTCGATGCTGTTCGGGGCTGGCATGGGAATCGGCCTGATGTTCTTCGGCGTGCTCGAGCCCGTCTATCACATGCAGGCGTCGAACCCGCTGGGCCTTCAGGGGCCGTTCAGCGAGGACGGCACGCTCAACGCGGCACAGGTGGATGCGGCCCGCTCCGGCGGTCTGGCGGCCACGATCTTCCACTGGGCATTGCACCCCTGGGCCATCTACGCGGTCGTCGCGCTGAGCCTTGCGCTGTTCACCTATAACAAGGGTCTGCCGCTCTCGATCCGCTCGGCCTTCTATCCGCTGATGGGGGACCGCGTCTGGGGCTGGCCCGGCCATGTCATCGACATCATCGCCGTCTTCGCGACGCTCTTCGGCCTTGCGACCTCGCTCGGGCTCGGCGCGCAGCAAGCGGCGGCGGGCATGTCCTTCGTCTATGGCGTGCCGGACACGATCAATACGCAGGTCATCATCATCCTCGGCGTGACCGCCGTCGCGCTCGTCTCGGTCGTGCGGGGCATCGATGGCGGCGTGAAGCTGCTGTCGAACGTCAACATGGCGCTCGCCGCACTGTTGCTGGTCTTCGTGTTCTTCGCCGGTCCGACACTCCAGATCATCTCGGATGTCTTCACCGGCATGGGCGCTTACGCCACCGATGTCTGGGGCCTGTCGAACCCGTTCAACCGCGACGACGACAGCTTCCGCGAGGGCTGGACCTCGTTCTACTGGGCCTGGTGGATCTCCTGGTCGCCCTTCGTGGGCATGTTCATCGCCCGGGTGAGCCGGGGCCGCACAGTGCGCGAGTTCATCACCTGCGTGATCCTCGTCCCGTCGCTGGTCTCGGTCCTCTGGATGGCGACCTTCGGCGGCACGGCGATCAGCCAGGCGGTGGCGATGGGCACCGAGTCCGGCGTCTATCAGAACGTGATCGCGAGCTATAACGACTCCATCGCGATGTTCGCGATGTTCGGGGACATGCCGCTGACGTCCATCACCTCGACATTGGCGATCATCCTGGTGCTCGTGTTCTTCGTCACCTCGTCCGACTCGGGCAGCCTCGTGATCGACACGATCACCGCGGGCGGCAAGACCGAGGCCCCGACGGGTCAGCGCATCTTCTGGGCGACGACGGAAGGCCTGGTGGCCATCACGCTCCTCGTCGGGGGTGGCCTGACGGCGCTGCAGGCGATGGTGAACGCGACGGGCGTGTTCTTCACGGTGATCCTGCTGTTCCTGTGCTGGGCCATCGTGAGGGGCCTGCGGAGCGAACCGCGCTGACTTGAACCACGCGCCATAAGCCATCCCTTGCGCCCCCTGTCCGAAACCGGATGGGGGGCGTTTTCGTATGCTATCAGCGTGATGCGGTCCTTCATCGCGCGTGGCGTGCCGGGTCTTATTCCCTGCCGAGGCTTCACGACCATCGGACTGCAATTCGGCCGGGCCAAGTGGTCCGCCCCGGGCCGAGTGACGCTGCAAGACGGTCTCGGGACATCGCGGCCAACCGATTGATCAAGAGGGTGTCCACATTTCGTGTTGGCCAACAAGAACGAACTCTTCACCCAAGCGTCCAGAGGTGCCCAACTCCGATTGAGCGGTCGACCAACGCTCTGGGCAAACAAGCAGAGCACGTTCATCATCTGGATCGGCATGGACAGGGAGGGGACTTAGATGGCGGATGTCGAAGCGTTGATCGGTTCTTGGCGCATGGACGCATGGACGCGCACATCGGTGGAGACAGGCGAAACCACTGATGCTTTGGGAGCCTCTCCCGTTGGCTACATCGCGTATCATCGCTGCGGACGGATGATGGCATCTGTCTTCCGCCGTGATCGGTTTCCGCCGAAAGGCCAAGCATGGAGTGTGGAAGAGAAAGCGGAGCTATTCGACGAAATGCTCGCCTATGTCGCCTCCTACCGCATCGAGGGTAATCGAGTGATCCACGAGGTTGATGGTTCGTGGAACCCGAACTGGCAGGGTGCTCTCGAACGTCCATTCACGCTGGAAAACAACCGCCTGGTCATCAGCGGGGCTCCCGGCATCGACCCCACCACAGGCGAGGAAGTGATCTACCGGATGGAGTTCACCCGGGACTGATCCATGGAAGCGCGTCGACGTCATCCCTGTCCAAAGTGGTGTGAACCGACAGGGTTTGCGGCCACCTCATTGAGCAATCCGTCTGCCCGGTCGCAGGCGCACTCAATCGCTAATTGAACGGATTGGGCGATGCGGTATCCTTCCCGCCAGGATGGCCGCACTCTCATGGGGATACCGATGCGCAGACGGGACTTTCTTCGGCAAGCCGGCGCTGCGGTCGGGCTGGCGCCCGCGCTGCAGGCCCTCGGCGTCTCGCAAGCCCTCGCCCAAGCCGGGCAGCTGCTTCGGGACCTTCCGGAGCTGCGCTCCGAAAACGGCTACCTGAAGACGGAACTCATCATCGAGATGGGCCGGTTCCAGGTGGGAGGCAGGATGCTCCACCTTCCGGCCTACCGGTTCCAGCACATGGATGCCGGGTCGCTGCCGGGGCCGACGCTGCGGATCAAACCCGGTGACAAGTTCGAATGGGACCTGATCAACCGGATGGTCCCGACCGGCATCCCGGACGGCGCCACCCAAAAGCAGATCGATGATCTGAGCCAGCTGGAATATACCAACGTGCACACCCACGGGCTGCAGGTCTCGCCCGAACCCGGGGGCGACAACGTCTACCAGGAGCTCAAGCCCGGCGATCCGCCGCAGCCCTATTCCTACCAGGTCCCCGGCCCGGAGACCGGACGTCCGCAACCGGCGGGTCTTTACTGGTATCACCCGCACAAGCACGGCAGCACGTCGCGGCAAGCCTGGCAGGGCCTCTCGGGCGCCATCGTCGTCGAGGGCGATATCGACGCCGTTCCGGAAATCGCGGCCGCCCGCGAACGCGTGATTGTGCTGAACGCCCTTCTGGTGAACCCGGCCGGAGAGGTGCCCCGGGCGGGGATCGCACCCAATGCCGGGTTCTCGCCCTTCACCTCGATCCCGGCGATGCCGACCGATATCCTCCTGACGATGAATGGCCAGTTGCAGCCCGTGGTCGAGCTGCAGCCCGGCGAGGTCCAGCGCTGGCGCATACTGGCCGCCGCGCCGCACCGCTTCTACTGGCTGGAGGTGGAGGGGCACACGCTTTTCCAGATCGGCCAGGACGGCGTGCCGTTCGCAGAACCTCGGCCGGTCGACCGCATTCTGATGGCCCCGGGGAACCGCGCCGAGTTCCTGATCAAGGGCGGCAGGGCCGGAACCTACGCCATTCGGGCGGTGGAATACGAGCAAGGCCATCCCGGCGGCGCGCGCCCCGGCTGGATCATCGGCACGCTCGAGGTCGCGGGAGAGGCGCGCGACGACGCGCTTCCGACCCGGCTCGTGACCCCGCCGCGAATGCCCGATCAACCGGTGGCCCGCGCGCGCACGATCACCTTCAAGGGCGAAATCTCGGGGGGCGTGCCGAAGGGCGAATTTATCGGGGCCACGGAACATGCGGGTCATGACGACACCACCCTGCCCGCCGTGCAATTCTACCTCGACGGGAAGGTGTTCAATGCGGACCGCATCGACCAGCATGTCGTGGCGGGAACCGTCGAAGACTGGACGCTGGTGAACGAGGACGTCTTCCAGCACCCGTTCCACATCCACGTCAATCCGTTCCAGGTCGTGGCGATCAACGGCCAGCCAGTGGACGACGACACCTGGTGGGACGTGATCCCCCTGCCCTCGAAGGGGCAGATCACGGTGCGCATGTTCTTCCGGCCCGATGTCACCGGCAAGACCGTCTATCACTGTCATATCCTCCCGCATGAGGACAACGGCATGATGGCGAACCTGCGGATTTGTCCGCCGGGCAGCGATCCTTACAATCTGTCCGAGGAGGTCGATCAGTGCGAGATATGAGCCTTTCCGCCTTCCGTGTCGTCTTCAACGCGGTGTCGCTGGCGGGCCTTGCCGTATTGGCGCTCGGCAGCCCCGGCTCGGCGGGGTCGGAGACCTTGCCATGGCCGGACGATGCGGTGAAGCGGCCCTACATCTTCACCCAGCAGCACAATGTGGACGGTCGCCCGGATGCCGAGAGCCGTATCCAGAAGATCCGCCTGGACTGGCCGCTGCAGGTCCAGCTTCCGGGAAACCCGGCGGTCTGGACCTTCGTGGAAGATCAAAGCGTCCTTGTGGAGCCGCGCGGACGCACGATGGTCTACTCGCCCAACCGGATCGACGGGACGGAGTCGATTTTCGTGTTCGATTTCGCGCTCGCGGCGGATGCGAAGGACGGGGATGCGGGCGTCATCACCCTCGCCACCGAAGAGCTTCCGGCGTCGCTGGCGCCCGTCATGCCGAACGGCGTCTTCGTCGTGAAGTTTCATGTGATCGACCCCGACTGAGATCGGGATCGGCTGGTATCGCAAGGGCCTCGGGTTGCGCTGCGGGCGGATGGCGAAAACCGCTCCGCTTCGGTGCGGTCCCGGCTCCTGCAGGACTTCGACGCCCGGCATAACGCCCTCCGCGCCGTGCCGTGCACGCCATCCACCGCCACCGTATTTCGATCTTGGCTGCCTCAGACCGGCGCGCGCGCGACGACGATCATCTCCACCCGCATGCCCGGGCGGGCCAGCGCGACGCCGCAGGTCGCACGGGCCGGCGGGTTGGCAGGGTCGACCCATGCGTCCCAGACCGCGTTCATGCCCGGGAAATCGGCCATGTCGCTGAGCCAGACCTGTACCGACGCGATATCGGCCTTGCCGCCGCCGAGCTCGGCCATCACCGCATCGACCTTGTCGAGCACCTCCCGGGTCTGCGCGGTGATGTCGCCGGTCAGGTCCGAGGGCACCTGGCCTGCGAGGAAGGCGATGTCGCCGATGCGAACGGCCTGGCTCATGCGTGGTCCGGGGTTCAGTCTCTCAAGGGTCATCGGAGGTCTTTCCTTTCTTCAATCATTGTCGCCGGCGGCGGCACCGGCACCGGCGCGCGAGGCTTCGGAGGCCGGTACCGTGGTGCGCAGCGCGAAGGCGTCGAGACCGCTCAGGGTCTCCGCCGGCACGTAAAGCGGCGCGCAGGTCAGCGGCGTCTCCTCGGGGGCTGCGGCCGCGACGGAGAGCTCCGCGTCCAGCCGGGTCTCGCGCGCAAGGGCCTCCGCATCGCCGCAGATCGCGCCGTCGGCGGTCAGGAGCACCGTGCCGCGGGGCCAGACCAGCCGCACGGCAGCGCCGCGCGTCCGGGCGAAATCCGACAGGAAGGCCAGCAACAGCACCGGGTGATCGACCGGGCCCACGCGCAGCGCGGTTTCGTCCATGGCGGTTTCGGGCAGCCGGGCATGGTCGCAAAGCGCCGCGCCAAGCGCGATGGGGCAGAGACCGCCGCCGCCTTCCGCCCGAAAGGCCCCCGGCGCGACGACGGGGCAAATCTCGTGCCAGGGGCGGCCCATCGCATCGCGGAGCTGCGCCAGAAGCGCGCCGGGCCCGTCCAGCCCGCGCCCGGCCATCCAGGCCGCGGCAAAGCCCGCCTTCTCGGCGAGGCCCCAGCTCATGCCGGCGCCGCGGGCGGCCTTGAGGCAAAGCTGCGCGATCTCGTTCTGCGACAGGCGCGCGCCCGTGCCCGCTTGCACCGGCGGGCCGGACCGCGTCGGGTCGTTGGGTTCGATATCGGTCTGATGGGCCACGGTCATGTCCAGCCTCCCGGGGTCATGTCGGAGGGATAGGGCAACCCCTGAAAGAGGCTGATGCGCACCCATTTGTCGGAGCGGGGATCGAAGCGGCTGGCACCGAAGAAGGCCAACTTGCAGCGCATCAGGTCGATGGGCAGCATGGTTTCGGCGATCAGGTTGTCCTGCACCTCGGCATAGGGATGCCGGCGGACGATCTGCGCGCGCCGCGCCATGAAGCGATGCTCGGGATGGGCGAGCAGGAAGGCGGCCAGCGGCGTCTCCTCCGGCCACTCGGCCAGCGCCGCATGCAGATCCCGCGCCAGACGCGCGATGCACAGGGGCTGCTCCAGCGCCGCGCCCTCTTCCTCGAAGCGGTTTCCCAGCCGCGGCTCCAGCTTTTCCTCGGAGACATACCAGAAGCGCGCGGCGTTTTCCGGCCGGTCGAAATCCGTGGCCAGCGCCCAGTCATAATGAATCGCGAGGCTGGCAGACAGCGTCCCGACACTCATCGCGCCATCGAGACGGAACGCGGTCTCTTCATCCGCCGTCATGCAATCGGCGAGCCCGTCGACAAGCGCGCCATGCGGCTCGAGCAGCAGCGCCAGCAGCGCCTCCTGCCCTTCCAGCGACAGCGCCGCCTCGCCCCAGCGCCAAAGCGCGTCCCAGGGATGGCCGAGCTCCGGCGCGGGCCAATCGGCGACATGCTCGGCAAGGCGGGACAGGTCGCGGCGCAGCGCGTCGAGTTTGGCGATCTGGATCGGATAGGTGGACTGCCAGAGCGCGGCATTCTCCCGCGCCTCCACGAGGGCCGTGCGGAACCCCGCCACGGCGTCGGGCTCCGCCGCCTGTTGCGCCCGGACACGGGCCAGCGCCTCTTCGCGGGCCATCATCCAGTTGTTCAGCAGGACCGGGTGGCGGACGAGGAACGGCGCCATGCCGAGCCCGGTGGAATTGCCGACCCCCAGCCCCTGCCGGATGGCGGGATCGAGCCGCACGGCTGTCGCACCGCCGCGCGTGGCCGCCAGGTGTTCGGCGATGTCCACGGTGAATTGCCGGGTCAGCCAGACCGAGAGCATTTCGGCCTGGAACGGCGCGCTGAGTTCCGGCCTTTCCGCGATGTCCGCGCGGTCGGCCGCCCCGAACTTGCCCGAGCCGTAGACGGCGGTGGTCCGCATCAGGTATCCGACCGCGTCGACCTCGGCGGGATCGGGCTGCCGGCCCTGGGCCAGCCGGTCGATGACATGGGCGAAGAGCCGCACCGAGCGGTTGGCGCGGCTGAGCGACAGCTCGCGCGGGCTGACGCGGCCCGCTTCCTGCAAGGGCACATTGGCCTGCAGCCGGTCGAGATCGGCGGCGGTGGGGTCGCCGTCGAAGAGCGTGAAGGTCGCGTCCCAGGCCGTGGCGATCACCCGGTCCGAGCGCATCTCGTCGGGCAGGTCATGAGCGAAGGCCACCAGCGAATAGGTGCGATCGGGCCCCGCCGCGCGATAGACGGCGCGTCCGACGCCGGTCTCGTCGATCTCCCAGACCGGCCGGTCGAAGGTCCAGCCGTCGCGGCGCACCCGGCGCAGAAGGTTGCGGAGGAACGACAGGCGTGTCGGATGCGCGCTGCCCATCCGCGCCAGGCGCATCACCTGCGACGGCGGACGGCGGAAGGCGGCGGCCTCGGGCATCGGGTTCAGGGAAGCGCAATCCATGGTATCCTCGCGAATGGTCGGTCCATGGCGCGGGCGGGTTCGGCCCGCCCGCGCCCCAAGCGGTCGGCTCAGGCTTTCCTGCCCAGCATCAGGGTGATGCGCAGCGCGTCCCAGAGCGAGGGCAGCAGCACCAGCGACACGGGCACCGCGGTGACCACGATGAAGCTTTGCAGTTTGCCGATGCCGCCCGATCCTGTCGAGATCAGGATCAGCGCCATCACCCCCATGGCCAGCCCCCAGAAGGCGCGCAGCATGGGCGACGGGTTGTCGTCGGACATCGACGTGGCGATCACGTAGCTCATCGAGTCGCTGGTCGTGGCGACGAAGATCATCGTCAGCACGAGGAACAGAAGCGACAGCAGGAAGCCCATCGGCAGCGCCTGCGTGGTGGCCAGAAGTCCCGCGGGCAGGTTGAAGCCCTCGAACGGCCCCGAGATCACGCCGGGGGTCATCTGCTCCAGCGCGATGCCGGTGCCGCCGATGATGGTGAACCAGAAATTCGTGACGACGGGTGCGAGGATCGACAGCATCAGGATGATCGAGCGGATCGATCGGCCACGGCTGACGCGGGCGATGAAGATCGCCATCAGCGGCCCGTAGCCCAGGAACCAGCCCCAGAAGAACACCGTCCACCAGCCCAGCCAGCCTGGCGCGCCGAACAGGCCC
This sequence comes from Roseivivax lentus, assembly GCF_900156805.1. GTDB lineage: Bacteria > Pseudomonadota > Alphaproteobacteria > Rhodobacterales > Rhodobacteraceae > Roseivivax > Roseivivax lentus. Next base: position 183,789 of record NZ_FTOQ01000005.1, read on the forward strand.
GCCTCGCCGCGATACATCGCCATGTCGAAGAAGTTCGACAGGTAGACGCCCATGCCGCCGGCAAAGCCGTCGAAGATGAAGAAGGTCGGCCCGGCGACGAGCATGAAGGCCAGCAGCACGAAAGCGAGGATCACGTTGACCTTGGAGAGAAGCTGGATGCCCCTCGAGAGGCCCGAGATCGCCGAGACGGTATAGACGCTGGCCAGCGCGAGGATCACCACGGTCTGGGTGGCGAAGGTGTCGGGGATGCCGAAAAGCGCGTTCAGGCCATAGGACATCTGCAGGCCGAGAAAGCCGATCGGTCCGACGGTGCCCGCGACGACGGCGATGATGCAGGAGGCATCGGCGATCAGGCCGATGGGCCCGTTGATCGCCCGGTCGCCGAACAGCGGATAGAGCAGCGTGCGCGGTGCCAGCGGCAGGCCCTTGTCGTAATGGTAATGCATCAGCATGACGGTGGTCAGCGAGCCGAGGATCGCCCAGGCCAGAAAGCCCCAATGCAGGAAGCTTTGCGCCAGCGCGGCATGGGCCTGGGCCCGCGGATCGGCGCTCAGATCACCGAAGAGCGGCGGGGTCGAGAGGTAATGCGCGATGGGCTCGCCCGCCGCCCAAAACACGCCGCCGCCCGCCAGCAGCGTGCACATGATCATCGAGCCCCACTGGAAGATCGTGAATTCCGGCTTGGCGAGGTTGCCCATGCGCGTCTTGCTGCCGGGCAGGATGCAGAGCACCAGCCCGATCAGGAAGGTGGCCAGCAGCAGCACCTGCCAGTAAAGGCCGAAATAGGTGGCGGCGAAGTTGAAGCCCCAGTCGACCATGCCGGACAGCAGGTCGATGTCGAAGAGCGCCAGCGCGCAGAAGAGCGCGATGAAGCCCCCGGTGATGGCGAACAGGGGTTTGTCCACCCGTCCCAGTCCCGCGGCAAGGCCGCCCGTGTCAGTCGTATCGGTCATTGGTTTTCCTCCCCAAAAGTAAGTCCCGCCTCCCGTGCGGGGGTTATTCCGCGGCGCGCGCGACGGTGTCGTCCGACCCTTGCGCCGCGCCGAAGCTCTTCGCGAAAAAGCGCAGCCAGTTTCCTCCCATGACCGCGCCCGCCTCCGCATCGCTCATCCCGGCGGCGCAGAGACCCGCGCGGATGGTTCCGAAGTCGCGATTGTCGGCGAACCAGCCGGGCATCTCCGGAAAGCCGGGGGCCGCGGCACTGCCTTCGCCGTAATCGATCCGCTTGGTCCAGCGGCCCGTCCGCATCCATTCCACGATGCTGTCGGGGTGGTCCTGGCAGAGATCGGTGCCGATCCCCACATGGCCGCTGCCCATCAGATCGGCGGTGCGCGCGACCATGTCGCAGAAATCCTGCAGGTTGCAGGCGCTGCCGCCCTTCAGGTGATGCGGATAGACCGAGAAGCCCAGCATCCCGCCGGTCTCGCCCAGGGCCTTCAGCACGGTGTCGGATTTGTTGCGCAGCGCGGGGTGCCAGCGCGCGGGATTGGCGTGGGTGATCGCGATGGGGCGGGTCGAATGCTCGATCGCCTCCAGTGTCGAGCGTTCGCCGGAATGGCTCATGTCGACCACGAGGCCCACGCGGTTCATCTCGGTCACGACCTCGCGGCCCATGCGGGTCAGCCCGGTATCGTCGTCCTCGTAGCAGCCCGTCGCCAGCAGCGATTGGTTGTTGTAGGTCAGCTGCATGAAGCGCAGGCCCAGCGTGTGCAGGATCTCGATAAGCCCGATATCGTCCTCCATGCAGGAGGGGTTCTGCGCTCCGAAGAAGATCGCGGTGCGGCCGGTCTCCTGCGCCCGCGTCACGTCGGCGGCGGTGCGGCCCTGGAAGATCAGGTCGGGATATTGCTCGAACCAGCGGTTCCAGCGTTCGATCTGCAGCACGGTCTCGCGGAAGGTCTCGTGATAGGTGATGGTGACATGCACCGCGTCCACGCCGCCCGCGCGCATCTGGCGGAAGATCTTCTCGGACCAGTTGGCATATTGCAGCCCGTCGATCAGCACGCTCATGCCGGCGCGCCCGCCGCGACATAGGCGGTCTTCACGGTGGTGTAGAACTCGGCGGCGTAGCTACCCTGCTCGCGCGGGCCGTAGGACGAGGCGCCACGGCCGCCAAAGGGCACGTGGTAATCGGTGCCCGCCGTGGGCAGGTTCACCATGACGCAGCCCGCGCGCATATTGGCGCGGAAATGGCTGGCGCGGGCGAGGCTGCGGGTCATGATCCCGGCGGTCAGGCCGAAATCGGTGTCATCGGCGATGGCGAGCGCCTCGTCGTAGCTGCCCGCCTTCATCACGCAGGTGATCGGCGCGAACATCTCCTCGCGGTTGATGCGCATGTCGTTGAGGGTGCTCGCGAAGACCGCCGGGGCCATGTAATAACCCTCGGTCGGGCGGTCGAGCCGGCCGCCGCCGCACAAAAGCTCCGCGCCCTCTTCCTTGCCGATCCGCACATAGTCGAGGTTCTGCGCGAGCTGGCTTGCGCTGACCACGGGGCCGAGCTGCGTGCCCTCTTCCAGCGCGTGACCGACCTTGAACGCCTCTGCCGCCGCGACCAGCTTCTCGACGAAGGCGTCATGCACGGCCTCGTGCACGATCAGCCGCGAGGCGGCGGTGCATTTCTGCCCCGTCGCGCCGAAAGCCGCACCGGAGGCGCAGGCCACGGCGAGATCGAGATCGGCATCCTCCATGATGACCATGGGGTTCTTTGACCCCATCTCCATCTGCACCTTGGTCATGTTCGCGATGGCCGAGGCGGCGATGCCGCGGCCCACGGGGACGGAGCCGGTAAAGCTGATCGCCGCCACGTCGCGGCTTTCCACCAGGCGCTGCCCGACAGCGCGGCCCGGCCCCGCGACGAGGTTGAACAGGCCCGCCGGGATGTCCTGCCGGGCGATGATCTCGGTCAGGGCGACCGCGCTGGCTGGTGTCAGGTTCGCCGGTTTCCACACCACCGCATTGCCGAAGGCGAGCGCCGGGGCGATCTTCCAGGCGGGCGTCGCCACGGGGAAGTTCCAGGGCGAGATGATCGCCACCACGCCCACCGGCTCGCGGCGCACGTCGATCTCGACCCCGGGACGCACGCTTTCGGCCAGATCGCCCTGATTGCGCAGGCATTCACCGGCGTAATAGGTGAAGAACTGCCCCGCGCGATAGACCTCGCCCCTGCCCTCGGCCAGCGGCTTGCCTTCCTCGCGCGCCACGATCCGCCCGATCTCCTCGGCGCGGGCCATGAGCTCGGTGCCGATCGCCATCAGCACGTCGTGGCGCTTCTGGATGCCCGCGGCCCACCAGGCCTTCTGCGCGCGCCTGGCCGCGTCGAGCGCCGCATCCAGCTGCTCCGCGCTGGCCTGTGCGTAATGGCCGATCAGGTCCGACACATCCGACGGGTTGCGGTTTTCGATCTCGCTCTCGCCGGTTTCCCAGCGGCCGTCGATATAGAGTCCGGTTTGCATCGCGCTCATCCTCGTTTTGCTTGACATCAGTCCTTAACGGGGAGAGGAAATTCAGGCTATCTTGAATATCTGAATGTAATTTCAGGAAATCTGTAATGGCCATCAAGCTCGAGATGCTGCGCACCTTCCGGATCGTCGCCGAGCAGGGATCGCTCACCGCGGCGGCGGGGCTCCTTGCCCGGACGCCCTCGGCGGTGTCCATGACCCTTGCGCAACTGGAGGCGCATATCGGTGCCCCGCTCTTCGAGACCGACCGCAAGAACCGGCTGACGCCGCTCGGCCAGCGCGTGCTCGAGGAAAGCAGCCGCGCCACGGACGCCTTCACGCGCAGCGTCGAGGCCATCGGACGGCACGCGATCTCGACCGCGGGCACGGTGCGCATCGCCGCGGTGCCGTCAGCGGCCATCACCGTCCTGCCCGGGGTCATCGCCGCGTTCCGCCGCATCCGCCCGGACGTGCGGCTCGAAATCAGCGACGTGGACAGCGCGGCGGTGCGCCGGCGGGTCAAGCTCGACGCGGCCGATATCGGCATCCTGTCGGCGTCTTCGGACGATCCGGCGGACGGCAACGTGATCCTCGAGGACGATCTTGGCATCGTCTGCCGGAAGGACGGCGCGATCTCGCGGGCGGCGGCGGACAGTGCCGCGCTGTCCTGGGCCCTGCTCGAACGCGAACCGATCATCGCGAACCCGCTCTGCCACCTCGTCGCGCATGATTGCGTGCCGCGCCTGCTGGCGGCATGCAATCTGGAAGCCCGCAACACGACCGCGCTCTTGTCCTTCGTGCGCGCCGGTCTCGGGGCGACGGTGCTGCCGCGCGGTGCCGTGCAGCACCAGCCCGACGAGCTGGCCTTCCTGATGCCCACGGACCCGACGACCCGGCGCCAATTGCGGAAAGTCCGGTCCGAGGACCGCCATCTGGGCCCCGCGGCGGAAGCCTTCTGGGAGGCGCTTTAGTCCGGAGGTTGCCGGGAAGGTGACCCCGCCGCATGGGCGGGACCGGCTGAAAGGTTCCGGCCGCCTTTGGTTGGGGACAGGGTCGGTTCGCGTGCGGCGTCGCGTCCTTTTTAGGCCGGGGAGCCACAGGCCCTAGAACAGGATCGCGACCGCTGCGGACAGCCGGTCAACCTTCCCGGAAATCGACCGGATCGCGCGTGCAGCTTTGCGCAAGGCGCGCGTTTCGCCGGCCGATCTGACTCATGTCAATATCGGGATGCGAAGATTGGGGAATCCTCTCGGCACGACACCATTGGTTGGGAGGAAACCCGTGATCGAAATCCCCAGAGCAACCCTGGCCGCCCTCGCCGTGGCCGCCTTCACCTTGCCCGCGCCGTCTTTCGCCGACCCCGCCTCGGACGAGCAAGCGATCCTCGACATCTGGTCGACATACACCGAGGCGCGCGTCGCCGGCGACGCGGAGACCTGGCTCGGCCTATGGGATGAAGAGGGCATTCGATTGCCGCCCGGCGCCCCGGCCGTGGATTTCGCGACCTTCGCGCCGGGGACACCCGAGCGTTTCGCCAAGCCACCTGCCGCCATGGAGATCGTATCCGAGGAAGTCGTCGTGACGGGGGACTGGGCGTTTTCGCGTGGGAATTTCACCGTGAACAATGCGGTCGAGGGGAAATTCCTGACCATATTCCGTCGGCAGGATGACGGCTCGTGGCGCATTTACCGCGATGCCTTCAACTTCAATTCCGAGTAGTCGCGCGAAGAGAACGGGCTTGCGGTTCGGCTTTCGCGGCTGGGCCGTTGGCCGAGAGGCTGACATTCGTGAAGCTCGCAGCGAAAGGCGGCTCTCTGCCGATTCTGTGGAAAAACTCCTGCTCGCGAGCGCAGAATATTGGCGCTCGTGATTGGCTCAAGCGCGTTTCCCTTCAGGCGTTTCGCGGTTTCTGCGGTGCGGGAAAGATCTTCCCCAGCTTCCGGAGGTTCTGGGCGGTGGCGGCGAGCAGGAATTCGTCATTTGCGCCGCATGGTCCGCGTAGGCGGAGCCTTCCGAGGCCGAGGATG
>NZ_FTOQ01000019.1 GCF_900156805.1 Roseivivax lentus
CCGTCACCTACACGGTCACGAACTCGGGCACGGCGGCCTTGACCATCGCGCAGGCGGTGAGCGCGGCCCCGGCCAACGTCACGGTCAATTCGATCTCGGCGCCGGGCAGCCTGACCGTCGCGCCGGGCGGCGGGACGACGACCTTCACGGTGAATTACACGCCGACCCTGGCCGGCGCCTTCTCCTTCGGGCTGAGCTTCACCAATGACGATGCCGACGAAAATCCGTTCAACTATACCGTCTCGGGCACCGCGACCGGCGCGCCGGAGATCGTGGTGAGTTCCTCCGAAAGCGGCGCGCTCACCGATGGCGGCACGGACGCCCAGGGCAGCGAGCCGGCGGGGGTGGCGAAATCCGTCACCTACACGGTCACGAACTCGGGCACGGCGGCCTTGACCATCGCGCAGGCGGTGAGTGCGGCCCCGGCCAACGTCACGGTCAATTCGATCTCGGCGCCGGGCAGCCTGACGGTCGCGCCGGGCGGCGGCACGACGACCTTCACGGTGAATTACACGCCGACCCTGGCCGGCGCCTTCTCCTTCGGGCTGAGCTTCACCAATGACGATGCCGACGAAAATCCGTTCAACTATACCGTCTCGGGCACCGCGACCGGCGCGCCGGAGATCGTGGTGAGTTCCTCCGAAAGCGGCGCGCTGACCGATGGCGGGACGGATGACTTCACCTCGACCCCGTCGGCCGGAGCGCCGAGCAGCGTGACCTACACGATCGGCAATTCCGGGACCGGAGCGCTCACCCTGACCGCGCCCAGCGTCGCGGGCAATATCTCGGGCCAGACCAACGTGACGGTGACGGGCCTGTCGCTGGCCGCCACCTCCGTCGATCCCGGGGGCAACACCACGCTACGGGTCGATTACACGGTGACCGCGGCGGGCGCCTTCGGCTTTGCCCTCTCGATCGACAACAACGACGCGGACGAGGCGCCCTTCGACATCGCCGCGAACGGCACCGCGATCGGCGGGCCCACCGTCGTCCTGTCCGGTGCGCCGGAGACCTTCGCCGCCGCGGCACCCTTCAACGTGACCGCGACCTTCAGCGAGGCGGTCACCGGCTTCACGGCGTCGGACGTGGCGGTGGGCAATGGCGATGCCACCGGGCTGGCTGGGTCGGGTGCGGTCTACACGATCACCATCACGCCGTCGGGTGCCGGGGATGTGACCGTGTCGGTGCCCGAAGGGGTCGCCTTCGCCGCCAGCGGGGCGTTCAACCAGGCCTCCCTGCCGATTTCCGTCGCGAACGTGACGGAGGAGGAGACCAAGGAGGTCATCGCGCGGTTCATGGCGAACCGGGCCAACCTGTTGCTTGCCAACCAGCCCGACGTGCTGGGCTTCGTGAACTTCCGCACCCAAGGGCGCCTGTCCTTCGCGGCCAATGGTGACAACATGACCTTCAACCTCGATTCCCGCGGCAAAGGGCCCATCTGGTTCACCCTGACGGGGGCGCAGGCCAATTCCTCGGGCAGCACGTCGGACTACGTCTTCGGCGCGGTCGGGGGCCATGTCTGGGCCAACGCCAACACCGTGATCGGAGGGATGATCCAGATCGATTACGTGGACCAGACCGACGGCGATGCGCGGACCACGGGGCGCGGCTGGATGGCCGGGCCGTATCTCGCGGGCAAGATCCCGGACCATCCGCTCTATTTCCAGACGCATCTGCTTTACGGGCAGACGCAAAACGAGGTTTCCCCGTTCGGCACCTATACGGACGATTTCGAGACTGAACGGCTGCTCTTCCACGCGGAACTGCGCGGGGAGCTCACGCAGGGCGAGGTCACCTACGCGCCCAGCCTGTCCGCCGCCTATACCTCGGACGAGCAATTGTCCTACGAGGACAGCCTCGGCAACACTATCTCGGCGCAGTCGATCGAGCTGGGGCGTGTCGCGCTCGGGGTCGATTTCATGACGCCGATGGGCGCCAGCCTGTGGATTCTGGATGGCGGCATCCAGGGATCCTACACGCAGATCAACGGGACGGACGTGCCGGGATCGGTGATCGAGGATTACGAAGGCGCCTACGCGCGCATCGATCTCGGCGTCTCGCGGACCGGCAAGCACGGGTCGAACTTCCGGCTTTCGGGCTTCTATGACGGCCTCGGCGCAGAGGATTTCGAACTCTTCGGCCTGTCGATGTCGTACGAGTTGCCGTTCTGAGCCGCGCGATGATAGCGATGGGGCTGGGGCAGGGCCATGCGGTCCGGCCCCGGACGACGGCCGGAACATCGCGGCCCGGAGAGACGGGCCTCCGCAACAGGGGCAAGGAAGGGACATATGGGAATGGACGGACAAAAGTCGCTGAGCCTGCAGGATTTCACCGATCTCGTGGACGACACGTTCACGGTCAGCTTCGGCGAGACCACGCTCGAGGCGCGGCTCGTGGAGGCGAAGGCGATGGGGACGGGCCTCAGGGAAGGCGGCGCCTTCTCGTTGCTGTGGCAGGGCCCGGCGGAGCCCGCGCTGGTCCAGGCGACCTACGAGGTCGCGCATGCGGCGACCGGCCCTCTGGACATCTTCCTCGTGCCGGTGGCGCGCAACGATGACGGATATTGCTACGAGGCGGTGTTCACCTGAGCCAAGGCGGCGGTGCGCTCGGCGGGCCACCGCATCAGGTCGTAGACACCCTTGTCCTCGGTCCGGACAAAACCCAGCCGGTGATAGAGCGCCATGGCGGGGTTGTTCTTTTCGACATGGATGCTGAGGGCCTTGCCGCCCGCCGCGCGCGCCTCGCGCTGCAGATCGACGAGGATCGCGCCGCCGATCCCGTGGCCGCGGCTATCGGGAAGGAGCGCGATGTCGATGATCCGGTGTTCGCGGTCCCACCGTTCGAGATAGAGTCGGCCGATCGGCGTGCCCTCCCGCTCGATCACCAGCCACAGCGCATCGGGATAATGCGCGCGGTAATGGCTGTGCTGGGCGTTGAACTGCATGGCGATGAAGGCCGCCTTTTCGTCCTCGCTCCAGCCCGTCAGGGCCAGCTCGTCCTCCCGCGTGGAGCGGTAGACCCGCTGCAGAAAGTCCATATCCGCATCGGTGCAGGCGCGATACCGCACGCCCAAAGCCGCGGCCTCATCGGCAATCGGATGATCCTTGATCTGCATGTCGCTCGATGGATGTTCCGAGGGCGGCGCCTTAGCTGCGCGACGGGTAGAGACCGAACAGCGCGATGATGAAGCTCATTGACAGGTAGGGCTGCATGTTGTTGTGCGGCTGGCTGCTGCCGGCAACCGCGATGCTTTCGGTCGCAAGATCGACGATGTCGGTCTGCGCGTCAGAGCGGTAAAGCGAATCCCCGAAGCCGACCCGCGAGACGGCGGTCGTGGCGCCGGGGGTGGCGGTGCTCGCGGCGCCGCTTTGCACGCGCACTTCATGAATGTGCGCCGGGATTTGCCCTTCGGTCAGGGTCACGGTCTCGACCCCGGCGACCTCGCCAAGCTGCCGCGGTGTCAGTCCGGGACCGCGGCCGGGATGCATCGGCGCGCGTCCCTGCAGGTTCGGCAGGGCGGTGGTGGTGCGCCCATCCCCGCCATAGGTCGTGCCGATGAGCGAAAACAACGCGGTGTTGTTGGCGATGGGCAGAAGCTGACCGTCACAGAAGGCCCAGTTACGTGGTGCGAAATTTCCCGCGAAGATGCGGATCTCTGCGATGAAGGGGTCCGACATCGGCGTAGCCTCCTAGCTGCGGGATGGGTAGATGCCGAACAGCGCGATGATGAAATTCACGCAGAGCGAGGGCATCAGGTTGATATGGGACTGCGATCCGCCGGCGCTGGCGATCGCGGCGGGGTTCATCGTCTGGTCCGGCGTGGCGGTGTTGTAGAAATTGACCCCGGCGCCCTCGGCCAGCAGGTTGCCCTGCGGGTTCGGGCTGGTCGCGGTTGCGGTATTGGCGTGAAAGCTGTGGCTGTGCGTCGCCATTTCCTGGATCGTCAGGGTTTCGTATTCCTGACCGCCTTTCGCGCCGATCTTGCGATCGCTCAGGCCCGGACCCGTTCCCTGGTGGACGGGAAGCCGGCCGCGCATGTCGGGCAGCGCGAAGGTGGTGCGGCCGTCACCGCCGTAAATCGTGCCGAGCAGCGAGAAAAGCGCGTCGTTCTGCGACACCGCAATGAGCTGGCCGTCGCAGAAGGCCCAGCCCCGGGGTGCGAAATTGCCCGCAAACATCGTGATCTGGCCAACAAAGGGCTCCGACATGACCTGTACTCCGATTGATCAGTTGCGCGACGGGAAGAGACCCTGCAGCGCGATGCAGAAATTCACCGCCAGAAACGGTTGCATGTTGTTGTGCGCCATACCGCCCCCCTGGTTCGTCACCGTGCCGGGTTGCAGCGAGGTCATCGTCGCGGCCTCCGGGGCGCGATAGGCCGCATCGGGCGCCAGTTCGGTGGCGAAGATGTTGCCCCCCGGCGACGGCGAATCCGCCGCGGCGGACGAGGCTTTCGCCGGATGATCATGGGCCGGAAGCTCGGGCTCGATCAGGGCGACGCTTTCCTGTCCGTCCTTCTGGCCGAGCGAATGTGCCGCGGAGCGGTGCATGGGGGTTCGTCCGCGCAGTTCGGGAAGCGCGAAGGTCGTGCGTCCGTCGCCGCCATAGGTCGTCCCCAAGAGCGAGTAGAGGGATTGGTTCTGGTTGATCGGAAGGATTTGGCCATCCAGTCCCGCCCAGCCGCGGGGGGCAAAGCTGAAGCCGAACATGCGAATTTCAGCGAGAAACGGTTCAGACACGGGTCCCTCCAATGAATTTATTACATGATTTTACTATTTAAACGAGTAAACTATCCCTGCGTAAACCTTGCCCGAAGATCTTCACAATACAAGAAAAATTTTCGGAAATTTGTCATATGACATAGCGGGCCCGGAACGATCGCGCCCAAGGTGGCCCGATATCGGGGCGGGTTTGCGGAAATGCCCGCGCGCCGGGCGTGGCGCGCGCAAGCCCGTTCCGTCGCGCCGATACCGGCACCGCGTGGGCCGGTCCCCGACAGGATCACTGCAAGGCGGCAGAGGTCGAGACGGTCGCGAGTTTCCAGTCTTCGATCAGCGTGCCTTCGGTCTCGAGCCTGCTGGCGAGGTAATAAAGCCGCTGCGTCGCGGGGCCGGTCGGCGCGGTCTCGAAACGCTGCTTGAGGTAATAGGGCGGGATGGCCTGCGAATAGAGCGTCGCGGTCACCGTGACCTTGGCCGGATCCGTGCCCGCCGGCAGCGGAATGCGGTATTCGACGCGATCCGAGCCCGGGACGAAATCCGGATCGGAGGCCGCGCGTCCCTCGGGCAGCGTCGCCTTCATGAAGGCCGAGGTGACCTCGCTGTCGCCGAACTTCGCCTTGAAGGCATCCGTTCCGGGCAGGAGCGTGCCATGCGGGGTCAGCCGGTTGTCCTTCGGATGGTAGACCCGGTGAACGAAACTCGTGGTGAAGGCGCGTTCGGCGTTCTGGGTCAGCTCTTCGTAGATCTGCACCTCGGTCTCGTTGGTGATGACCCGGTGATGCGGCTGGAAAAGCGCGGTCTGCGCGCCCTCGGGCACCACGTCGAGGAATTCGGTCACAAGGGGCGTGCCCGCACCGTCCACGATCACCCCCGCGCCGTTCGTGCAGCCCGAACACCAAAGCGTCGTGCCATCCGCGGCCACGGCGCGCACTTCCAGAAAGGCGCGCCGGAAGCCCACGCCCGAGGGCAGGCGGTGCCCGGTCTTGTTGGTCACCCCGACCTCCGCCACCAGTCCGTCATAGCCCCGGCTCAGCGCCAGCGAGATATCCGCGGTTTCCTGCGCTGCCTGCAGCGCCATCGTGTCGATCGAGAGCTGCGCGCCGTTCGTCGCATAGGTCATCGGATCGGTGAGGCTCAGGCCCATATCGTCGCTGAACTGGCGCATCATCTCGACCATGAAGACGTTCAGCCCGACGAAATTGTGCCGCCGGTAGCCGTCGCGGAAGGGCACGTCGACCTCCGCCTGCGGCAGAAGGTTCGCGACGGCGGGCAGGTTGGTGTCCTGGATCGAGGCGATCTGCGTGGTGATCGCCGGCACCGAAAGACTGCCATCGGCGCTGCGGAAGTCCGACTTCATGTGGCAATCCTGGCAGGACCGCGCGGTGCCGGGATCGCTGTAGATCGAGTTGACCCATTCGATATAGGTGGCCTGCTCGACCGAGTGCTGGAACCCGGTCAGCGCTTGGGGGAAGTCCACGCCGTAGCGGTCCTTCAGGAAATCGGCGCCATTGCGCGCGGCCTGGTTGAAGACCGCCTGGTCGGCCTCGGTATAGCCTTCCAGCGGCTCTGAGGTGTCGGCATCCACGTTGGGCAGGTTGATCGTGTGGCAGGCGCCGCAAAGCTCGCTGTCCTTGATGTAATCGTCGCCCATCGGCGTGATCCCCATGGCGTTCTGCATGGGTTTCTGGCGCACGTCGTCGAAGGGGCCGATCAGCCGGTCGGCCTCGGTGGTGCGGAAGACGCCGGTGGTGCCGTTCATCAGGTAGGTGTCGAGCGTGTTGTAATCGGGCTGCCCCGCGGCGCGCTCGGGCGGGGCGATGTGATGGCAGACCGCGCAGGAGATGCCTTCCCGCGCGAGATCGCCGTATTGATGATAGGGATAGGTCCCGTCTTCCTTCTGCTTGGCCTCCTCGGCGGCGGTCAGCGGGTCGTGCAGCGCCAGGTAGGACAGCTTGAAATCGTTCGGATCAAGCCCCGCCTCGGGGTTCTCATGCGCGTCGATCTGCAGCTGCCGCTGGCCCATCGCGCCGTGACAGGACAGGCAGGTGGTGCCGAGATTGCTGGTCAGATCGCCCGCGCCCGCGGCCTCGAGAAGGGCGAACTCGCTTTCGAGCTGCGCAAAGAAGATCGGGTCGCGCCCGGCCAGCCCCATCGGCGACCAGCGCCATTCCCCGTATTCCGAGATGTTGTAGCCGTCGCCATAGTCGGGCCCGGTCTGCAGGAACATCGTTGTGCCCGAGGGCGGACCGCCGAGACCCCCGTGACAGCCGAGGCAATTGTCCGAAGTCAGGAAATGCTGCGGCCCGTCGGGGCGCGCGGGCACATGGTCGAGCCATTGGCTGGGCATGGTCGCGACCTGATCCGGCGGGATGGCGATGCCGCCCGTGGGCGGGAACATCGCGGTGAAGGCCGGGTTCACCTTGCGCGGCGCCTCCGGCGTGACAGCCGTGTTGGAGGCCCGAAGTGCCGCATCGTCATGGAAGAAATCCGCGATCAGCGCGGCCTCGCTCTGGCCCATCGCCGGGCGCTGGGACGCGGGCAGGTTGAAGCGGCCCTGGGCCATGCCCGCCATGTCGCGCCAGCTTTCGTCGACGCGGAAGATCAGCGGCTCGCCCTCGTAGCCCGCGACGTTTTCGAGGCTGGAAAAGATCAGCTCCTCGGCGGCGGAGGCGTGGCAGCGCATGCACATGCCGTCGGCGGCCTGACCGGTGGCCGGAACGAAGGGCGCGTCGAACGTGTCGACCTCGGCGGCTTGCCCGACGAAGGCGAAGAACCAGCCGCCATGGGACAGCGCGCTGTCCTTGACCATCACCGTCCAGTTGAGCGCGCCGTCGCGCTTGAGAAAGGCGGTCATCTCGGTCTCGACCGTCTCGGGCGCGTCGGGATGCAGGAACTCCAGCATCTCGCGGTACTCGACGTATCGCGCCGCCGGGGGCGAGGTCATCTCCTTGACCACCATCGCGCCGTCGGGAATGCCGCGTTCGCGCTTGCCCTCAAGCCAGGTGATGATTTCGGGCGAGTAGTAGATGCGGACGGCGGGATGCACGCCGTAGGAGGTATCGAGGACGAAGGGGCCGGTATCGCGCCAGCTCTTGTCCCTGATCCAGCCCGCATCGGCAAAGCGGCGCTCGGCGATGTAGGGGTAAAGCTGGGCCTGGTAGTCCAGAAGCGGCGTCGCGGAGGGCAGGGGCAGGCCCGATCCCTGCGCCTCGGCCCCGGCCGGGCCGGTCAGGCTGAGAGCGAGGAAAAGCCCGGCGACAGAAAGCCGTTTCATGCAATATCCGATCAGAAAAACCTTCAGAAACTGCCGGTCACTCTGCGCGCAGCGGTTGTATCTGGCAATCTTTTTCGCGGGAGATGCAAGGGCTGGAAGGCTTTGGCGCCCCCGTCCGAACCGGTCGCGGATCAGCCGCGGGCCGGCATGTCGGCGATTATCCGGATCATCGCGTCCGCCGGGGAAAGCCCCGTCCCGGGCTGCGAGGCATGCGCGGTGCGGCCCGAAGCAGGACTTGCAGCCCCCGGCGCGACCCGGCCTGCTCTGCCCCCGAAGCGCCCCTAGCTCTGGTAACGGGTGGAGCCGCGGCGATTGGCGTCGATGGGCAGGCTGACATGCAGCGGCTCATGCGCGCGCTGATCGCAGTCGCGGCGCGGGCAGATATGGCAGTTGATGCCGATCTTCGCGACCATCTGCGCCGCATCGGGATCGAAGGGGGTGGCATAGCCGATCCGGTGCGCGTGATCGCGTTCGCAGCCCAGCGTCACCACGAGCCGCCGGGCCGGTTCGTGCCGGCTGACCACCGGGCGGGTGGTGGTGCGGCTGAAGGTGAAGAACTGGCCCGCATCGGGCATTTCCACGAATTGCGGGATGATCTCGCCGGGGCTCGCGAAGGCGCGGTGGATGTTCCACACGGTGCAGGAACCGCCCTGTTCCGCCAGCGTGAAGGGCGTAGCGTTGAACCGTTTGGTGACGTTGCCCGCCGTGTCGATGCGCAGGAAGAAGAAGGGCACGCCCTTGGCGCCGGCGCGCTGCAGCGTCGTCAGGCGCTGCGCGACCTGTTCGTAGGACACCGCGAAGCGCGTCGCGATCCGGTCGATGTCGTAGCGCGTCTCCTCGGCGCGGGCGCGCACGGCGTCGTAGGGCATCAGGATCGCCGCGGCCACATAATTGGCCAGCTCCACCCGGCAGCGCGCCCGTCCGGGCTCCGTGGCGATGCCGGAGGCCGCCACCAACTCGTCCAGCAGATGCGTGCAGCTCACCAGTGCCAGCACATGCGCCAGCTGGAAGTTGCGGTTGATGTGGTCGAGCGTCTCGCACAGCAGCACCACGCCCGCCGCCTCGTCGAAGTCGCGCAGGGTGCCCTGCATGGCGTCCGTTCCCGCCACCTCGACGCGCAGCCCGTAGGCGTGGCGCAGGTGCCGCTTGAGATTGGCGTAAAGGTCGTCGTTGTCGCCGCCGATCGCGGCGCGGGCGGCCTCGGCGGCGGTCTCCAGCGTGGGAAAATGATTGAGATGCTCGCGGAAGTAGTTGTGGATCGCGGTCTCGGGCCGGACCGCGTGCAGTTCCGTGGCCCCGTCGCCCGCATTGAACTTGCGCATTGTCTCGAGAAGCCCGTGGTGATTCTCGTGCAGCTGCAGAAAGAAGCGCACGAGCTTCGGCGCGTGATCGAGCGCGGCGCGGAGTTCCATCAGGTCGGGCGGCGCCTCGGAGAAGATCGGATCGCGCACCGCGGCGCGCAGTTCCGCGAGATTCGCCGCCGCGCCATCCTGCACGAGCTGGCGCGCGTCGACGCCGTAAGCCTCGCTGAGGCTCATTAACACTTTAACGGATACACTACGCTGGTTATTTTCCAGAAGGTTCACATAGGCCGGGCTGACCCCGAGATTCCGGGCCATTTCCGCCTGAGTATGGTTCTTCGCGGTGCGCAGCGCCCGCAATTGCGGGCCGATCAATGTCTTTGCCATGTTTACATGTTTACAAAATCATAGATTGTGTTGGCAATAATTAACACGCTCACTCGAAAAAATTGGAATAATCTTTCGCGCTTCTATCTACCCCTGTGTCAAGTCACCGCACCCGGGAGGCGGAGAGGTGGCGGAGGCAACTTGCTCAAAGGGAGTTTCAGGATGAAGACCAGGTTCACACGGCGGATGGCGATGGCCTTGGCCGCCTCGGCGGGATTGATGATGGCAGGCCCCGCGGCCGCCGAGGAATGGGCGCCGCAAAAGCCCGTCGAGATGGTCATCATGGCCGGTCAAGGTGGCGGCGCGGACCGTCTCGCGCGGCTGTTCCAGTCGATCATCCAGAAGGAAGGCCTCTCCAAGATGCCGATCCTGCCGGTGAACAAGGGCGGCGGTTCGGGCGCCGAGGCGCTGCGCTACCTCAAGGACAAATCGGGCGACAATCACGTCATCATGGCGACGCTCAACTCGTATTACACGACGCCGCTGCGCACCGATATCGGCGTCAACATCGAGGAATTCACCCCGATCGCGCGCATGGCGCTCGACACCTTCGTCCTGTGGGTGAACGCGGACAGCGACATCCAGAACCTCGACGATTACGTCGCCGCGGTGAAGGCCGCGGGCGGGTCGTGGAAGATGGGCGGCACCGGCACCGGCCAGGAAGACAGCCTCGTGACCGCGATGCTGCAGAACGAGTTCGGCCTCGACATCACCTACGTGCCCTTCAAGGGGGGCGGGGACGTCGCGAAGAACCTCGTCGGCGGGCATATCGACAGCTCCGTGAACAACCCCTCCGAAGCGCTGGGTTTCTACCAGGCGGGCAAGCTGCGCCCCATCGCGGCCTTCACGCCCGATCGGATCGAGGTCTTCCCGGACACCCCCACCATGACCGAACTCGGCCATGATCTGGTCTACTGGATGCAGCGCTCCTTCGTGGCGCCCGCGGGCATGGATCCGGCGGCGGTCGCCTACTACACCGAGATGTTCGAGAAGCTGAACGCCACCGAGGAGTGGCAGACCTACACCCAGGAAAAGGCCCTGATGGCCGATTTCCTGACCGGTCAGGAGCTGCAGGACTACTTCCTCGAAGAGCGCGCCAAGCACGACGAGCTGCTGGGTTCGATGGCCGAGGGCTGAGGTCAGCCTCACCGACCCAACAAGACCAAGGCGCGCGCCGCGAGTGCGCGCCTTCAATTTCGGGGGATAGCAAATGCTGACTGCGGATCGCGTCATCGCCGGTGCCATCATGGCGCTGTCGGTCTATTTCATGTGGCACGCCACGGTGCTGCCCATCGGCTGGAACGGCGAGACCGGCGGGCCGGGGGGCGGAGCTTTCCCGTTCTGGCTGTCGGCGATCATGTTCGTCTGCGCGGGCGGGATCATCCTGCGGTCGCTGCGCGAAAAACCCTCGGACACGGAACCCTTCTTCGACAGCGACACGCTGCGCTCGGTGGTGATCGTCACCATCGCGCTGGTAATCACCGTCGCGCTGATGCCCTGGGCGGGGGCCTATATCGCGCTGCCGCTCTTCCTGTTCTGGTACCTGAAGATCTTCGGCAAGCATGGCTGGGTCGTGACGCTCGCGATCACCCTCGGCACGCCGGTCTTCCTGTTCTTCTTCTTCGAGGTGACGCTGAAGATCCTGCTGCCCAAGGGCTTCACCGAACCGTATTTCATTCCGCTTTACGCGCGCTTCTTCTGAGGGACGCCACGCATGGAACTGCTGGGACATCTGGCCGACGGCTTCGCGACCTCGCTCTCGCCGCTCAACCTGTTCATCGTCATCATCGGCGTGACAGCGGGGCTGTTCATCGGCGCGATGCCCGGGCTCGGCTCGGTCAATGGCGTGGCGATCGTGCTGCCCATTACCTTCATCGTGCCGCCCGCCTCGGCGATCATCCTGCTCGCCGCGATCTATTACGGCGCGATGTATGGCGGCGCGATCTCGTCGATCCTGCTGGGGATACCCGGCGCCTCGACGGCGGTGGCCACGACCTTCGACGGGCGGCCCATGGCCCAGCAGGGCAAGGCGGGGCTCGCGCTCATCGCGGCGGCCTGCGCGTCCTTCGTGGGGGGCACCATCTCGGTCGTACTGTTCACGCTCTTCGCGGCACCTCTGGCCGATATCGCGCTGGCCTTCGGACCGGCGGAGGAATTCGCGCTGGTGCTCCTGGCCTTCACGACCTTCGTGGGCCTTGGCGGCGATGACGTCCTGAAGACGATCATCATGATCTGCCTCGGCCTCGCGCTTTCGACCGTGGGCCTTGACCTCATCTCGGGTCAGCCGCGGCTCATCTTCTTCGACGAGCCGGGTTTCTATTCTGGCATTTCCTTCCTAGTCCTCGCCATCGGCGTCTACGGCATCGGCGAGATCCTCTACACGATCGAGACGCAGAAGACCGCGCCGCAGGTCACCCCTGCCAAGCTGACCTTCACCGAGCTGTGGTACGGCATCAAGGAGATCAACAAGCTCTGGAAGACCATGAGCCTCGGTTCGTTCCTCGGCTTCTTCGTCGGTATGCTGCCCGCGGCGGGTGCCACGCCCGCGGCGCTGATGTCCTACGGGATCGCGAAGCTGACCTCGAAAACGCCCGAGAAATTCGGCAAGGGCGCCATCGAGGGCGTGGCCGCGCCCGAGACCGCGAACAATGCCGCCTCCACCGGATCGCTTCTGCCGATGCTGACGCTGGGCATTCCGGGGTCGCCCACCACGGCGCTGCTGCTGGGCGGCATGGTGATGTGGGGCCTCGTGCCCGGACCGATGCTCTTTATCGAGCAGCCGGATTTCGTCTGGGGCCTGATTTCGTCGCTCTATACCGCGAACCTCGCTGCCGTTCTGGTCAACCTCGCGCTCATCCCGCTTTTCGTCTGGGCCCTCCGGATGCCCTTCACTGTGCTCTGCTCGCTGGTCTTCGTGCTCTGCCTCGTGGGCGGCTATGCCCCGAGCCAGAAGCTGCACGATGTCTGGCTGATCGTGGGCTTCGGCGTCGCGGGCTACCTTCTGCGCAAGGCCGACTACCCGATGGCGCCGCTGGTGCTGGCGCTGGTGCTCGGGCCGCTGATGGAAAAGAGCTTCCGCCAGACGCTGATCTCCGAACAGGGCAACGTTTTGGCCTTCATCGAGCGGCCGATTTCGGGCACCTTCATCGCGATCAGCGTGATCTTCTTCGCGCTGCCGCTTCTGAAGCACGTCAAGCGCTGGCTGAAGCGCGATCTGTCGCCCGCCGAATAACACTCTGACTAAAATAAAAGAAACGAGGACATACCCCATGGAAACGACCCTGAAGGCGCTGCTCGCCCCGCATTCCGGTGAGATGCCTGCCATCGGAGCGCCCGGTCGGGAGTGGCTGAGCTATGACGGATTGCGCAGCCTCGCGGAGGAGGTGGCGGCCAGCCTGCACGGCATGGGGATCGACGCGTCGGACCGCGTGGCGATCGTGCTGCCGAACGGGCCGGAAATGGCCACCGCTTTCATCACCGTGGCCCAGGCCGCGACCACCGCGCCGCTGAACCCCGCCTACCGCGAGGACGAATACGCCTTCTATCTCGAGGATCTGAAAGCCAAGGCGCTGCTGGTCGAGGAGGGTTATGACGGCCCGGCGCTCGCTGCGGCGAACAGGCTCGGCATGGGGGTGATCCGCCTGTCGGTGCCCGACGGCGCGGCTTCGGGCCATTTCACGCTGGCCTCGGATCTTTCGGGCAGCGCCGAACGTGCACCCGCCGCCGATGACGTGGCGCTGATCCTGCACACTTCGGGCACCACCTCGCGGCCCAAGATCGTGCCGCTGCTGCAGTCGAACATCGCGGCTTCGGCCCAGCACATCGCGACCTCGCTCGCGCTCACGCCCGAGGATCGCTGCATGAACGTCATGCCGCTTTTCCATATCCACGGGCTCATCGCCGCCGTCGCCGCGACGCTGTCGGCGGGCGGCTCGGTCTGGTGCGCGCCGGGCTTCGACGCGATGAAGTTCTTCGGCTGGATGAAAGAGGCCGATCCGACCTGGTACACCGCCGTGCCGACCATGCACCAGGCCATCCTGACCCGTGCGGGCCGCAATGCGGACGTGATCGAGAAGGCGCGTCTGCGCTTCCTGCGCTCCTCCTCGGCCTCGCTGCCCGCACAGGTCATGGTGCAGCTGCAGGAGACCTTCGGCGCGCCGGTGATCGAGGGATACGGCATGACCGAGGCCGCGCACCAGATGGCGTCCAATCCGCTTCCGCCGCGCGCGCAGAAGCCCGGTGCCGTGGGTGTCGAGGCCGGCCCCAAGGTCCGCATCGCGCACGAGATCGAGAACCGGCTGGTCGAAGGCACCGGCGAGGTGGTCATCTCCGGCCCGAATGTAACGCCGGGCTACGAGGGCAATCCCGAGGCCAATGCGAAGAACTTCTTCGAGGCCGAGGGCGCGCGCTGGTTCCGCACTGGCGACCAGGGGGCCTTCGACGAGGACGGCTACCTGCACCTGACGGGGCGTCTCAAGGAGATCATAAACCGCGGCGGCGAGAAGATCAGCCCGCTCGAGGTGGATGGCGTGCTGCTCGACCACCCGGAGGTGGCGCAGGTCGTGACCTTCGCCCTGCCGCACCCGAAACTCGGAGAGGAAGTAGCGGCCGCCATCGTGCTGAAAGAGGGCGCGGAGGCCGACGAGAAGAGCATCCGGGCGTTTGCGGCCGAGCGCATGGCCGACTTCAAGGTGCCGCGCAAGGTCATAATCATGGACGAGATCCCGAAAGGCGCCACGGGCAAGATGCAGCGCATCGGCCTGGCCGAAAAGCTTGGCCTCGTGGAAAAGGCGTAAGTCCATGAAAATCTGTGTTTTCGGCGCCGGGGCCATCGGCGGCTATATGGGTGTGAAACTGGCCCAGGCCGGGGCGGATGTGAGCCTTGTCGCCCGTGGCCCGCATCTGGCCGCGATGAAGGAGAAGGGGCTAACCCTGATCGAGGAAGACGCCGATCCCGTCACCGTGCAAGTGACCGCCAGCGACAATCCCGCCGATCTGGGGCCGCAGGATTACGTCATCGTCACGCTCAAGGCGCATTCGGTGCCGCCCGTGGTGCCGAAGATGCAGCCGCTCATCGGCGAGAACACCACCATCGTGAGCGGCGTGAACGGCGTGCCGTGGTGGTATTTCCACAAGATCGGCGGCGAGCTCGAGGGCACCCGGCTCGAAACCGTCGATCCCGGCAACGCGCAATGGGACGGCTTCGGGCCCGACCGGGTTCTGGGCTGCGTGGTCTATCCGGCGGCGGAGGTCTCCGAGCCCGGCACGATCAAGCATATCGAGGGCAACCGCTTCAGCCTCGGAGAGCCCGACGGCTCCAAGTCCGAGCGCGCCATGGCGCTCTCGAAGGCGCTCGGTGCCGCGGGGCTCAAGGCGCCCGTGCGGCCGCGGCTGCGTGACGAGATCTGGGTGAAGCTTTGGGGCAACCTGTCGTTCAATCCGATCTCGGCGCTGACCCACGCGACGCTGGACGTGCTCTGCACCGACGAGGGCACGCGGCCCGTGGCGCGCGCCATGATGCTCGAGGCGCAGGAGATCGCCGAGAAGCTGGGCGTGAAGTTTCCCATCGACGTGGACCGCCGGATCGACGGCGGGGCGGCGGTGGGCGCGCACCGGACCTCGATGCTGCAGGATCTCGACCAGGGCCGCCCGATGGAAATCGACGCGCTCGTAGGCTCCGTACAGGAGCTGGGCCGCGTGACGAACACGCCCACGCCCACCATCGATACGGTGCTGGCATTGGTGAAGCTGCGCGCGAAAAGCGCCGGGCTCTACGGGGCCTGAGGGACGGAGACGACGCGCATGAGCATCAAGAACATCCTCGTGGCCTATAACGGCCTGCCGGGCTCGGAGGCGGCTCTTTCGGGCGCCGTCCTGATGCAGCAATATTTCGACGCGCATCTCAACGGGCTCTTCGCCCATGGCAATCCGTTCCTGTCGCGGAAGATGCAGCACAGCTGGATGCCCTCGAAGGTGCAGGCGGCGATCCTCGAAGTGGCCGAGGGCCCGACGGCGGATATCGAACGGCGCTTCTACGAGACCTGCCGCGAGGTGCCCGAGGACAAGCTGCACTGGATCGATTCCGGCGGCTCGGTGCAGCGCACGGTGGCGCGATACGCGCGGCTTTTCGATCTGACGGTGCTCGGGATGCACGAATCCAGCGTCGACAACACGATGCGGCACGTGGAGATCCATCCCGACCGCGTGGCCTATGACAGCGGGCGCCCGGTGATGACCTTCCCGGCCAATCACAAGGGCTCGGTCTTCGGGGGGCGGGCGGTCGTGGCCTGGGATGGCGGACGCGCGGCGGCGCGGGCGCTCGCGGATGCGATGCAGATCCTCGAGACCGAAACCGAGGTCGAGATCGTCTCGGTGGGCCGCTCGCCGCTCGCGGACAGCCTGCCGGGGATCGACGTCGCCATGGTTCTCGACCGGCACAACGTGAACGTGACGATCACCGAATTGCCACGTGGCCGCCAATCCATCGCCGATACGCTGGTCGATCATTGCGAGAAGACCGGGGCGGGCCTTCTGGTGATGGGCGCTTACGAGCATTCCCCGATCCGCGAGGGTCTGATCGGCGGTGTGACCCACGATATCGCTCTGCGCGCGCGCATCCCGGTGCTGATGAGCCACTGATCGGTCACCGGGCCGGGCAGGGCGCCGGTCGGGGCACAATGGGGCGCCCGGCAGACATTGCCGGAGCGTGGCAGGAGGAACTCCCCGGGGCCGATCCTCCGCTGGTCTTGGCGGCAAACGTGCTATGTTCTGCTTTGCAGCATGCCTTGCACACCCGGGATCCCTCACCATGCATGTCTTTTTCCGTTTGTCTTTCCTGTTGGGGCTTTGCCTGGTCCTGGCCCATCCGCTTCCCGCCCGCGCGCAGGGCGGACCGGCCGCCGTCGCGACCGAGCGGGTAGCGATGCGCACCATGTCCGAGACCATCTCGGTCTTCGGCGAGGTCGTCTCGGGACGCCAGAGCGCGGTTGCGGCGCGGGTCGCGGGGATCGTGACCGAGATGCCGCTGAGCGTCGGAGACCGGGTGTCCGAAGGCGATGTGCTGACCCGGCTCGACACCGAATTGCTGGAGATCGACCGCGCGCTCGCACAGGCCGAGATCGAGATCGCCGAGGCCGGTGTCACCGTCGCCACCGCGCAGCGGGACCGGGCCGAGAAGGCGCTGCGGCGCGCCGAGGCGCTGAAGGCCAATTCGACCATCGCCGAGGCGCAGTTCGACGAACGCTCGGGCGATTACAATTCCGCGCTCGGCGCCGAACAGCAGGCGCGCGCGCGTATCCTCGCCGCCGAAACAGCGCTCGCGCAGATGGAATACCGCCTGAAGAACGCCACCATCCGCGCCCCCTTCGACGCGGTCGTCCTGCAGGTCGGCGCCGAGAAGGGCGAATACATCGCCGCGGGCGCGGAGGTGGCGACGCTGCTCGATCTCGGCGCGACGGAAGTCGAGGCCAACGTGCCCGCGCGCTTCGTCTCGGCGCTGCGGCCCGACCTGGTCGTGCCGGCGCGGACCGATGCGGGGGGCGCCCTGAACCTCGCGCTGCGGGCAATTCTGCCCACGGAATTCGCCGCGACCCGCACCCGGCCCGTCCGTTTCGCGATCACCGATACCAGCGCCGATTTCGCGGTCGGGCAGTCGGTCACGCTCGACGTGCCGGTCAGCGCCCCGCGCGATCTGGTGGTGGTGCCCAAGGATGCGCTCGTGCAGGGCCAGAACGGCTGGAGCGTGTTCCTGAACGTCGACGGCAAGGCGCAGCCGCGCAATGTCGAGATCGGTGCCGCGATGGGCGGCGGTTTCGAGGTGCTTTCGGGCCTGCAACCGGGCGACGAGGTCGTGGTGCGCGGCAATGAACGCCTGCGCCCGGGCCAGGATATCGCGCCTTCGGGCGGCGCGCCGCGCGGAGACGGCGGCGGCGGTTCGGAACCCGGCAATGCGGCTGCCGAGGCCGAGGAGACGCCGGAGCCCGAAACGCCCGACGCTCCGGAGGATGCAGAGAGCGCGTCCGACACCGAACAGCAGGGCTGATCCATGGACCTGATCCGCGCTTCCATCGAACGCCCCGTCGCGGTGCTGGCGGTCGTCATCATGGCGGTCCTTTTCGGTGCCCTCGCGCTGACCCGCATTCCCGTCCAGCTGGCCCCGGATGTGCGCAAGCCCATCGTGGTGGTCGAGACGGTCTGGCCCGGCGCCGCCCCCGCGGAGGTGGAGCGTGAGATCATCAACCCGCAGGAAGACGCCTTCCGCGGGCTCGAAGGGCTCGAGATCATGACGAGCCGCGCCCGTACCGGGCAGGCCTCGGTGACGCTCGAGTTCGCCGTGGGCTCGGATATGGGCGACATCCTGCTTCTGGTCTCGAACCGGCTCGACCGCGTCGGCGGCTATCCGTCCGAGGCCGGCGAGCCCACGCTCAATACCTCGGGGTCAGACGACAGCCCCATCGCCTGGGTGATGGTGCGCAGTACCGAGGCCACCGAACGGCCGCTGCCGCAATACGGCGATTTCGTCGAGGACGTCATCAAGGAGCGGCTCGAACGGATCGACGGGGTGTCGACCGTCAACGTCTTCGGCGGGGTCGCGCGCGAATTGCAGATCGTGATCCAGCCCGGCGAACTGGCGCGTTTCGGGCTGACCATCCCCGCCGTGGTGCAGCGCCTGCGCGCCGAGAATGTCAGCCTCTCGGCGGGCGAGGTCGACGAGGGCAAGCGGCGCTACGTGGTCCGGGCGGATGGCAATCTCAACACCGTCGCGGCCATCGAAAGTGTCGTTCTGCGCAGCGAGAGCCAGGGCCGGTCCGGTGCGCTGGGCCGCGTGCGGGTCGCCGACGTGGCCGAGGTCGCCTTCGCCTACAAGGACAGCACCGCGCGGCTGCGTTTTCGCGGCGAACCGGCGCTCGCGTTCAACATCGTGCGCGAACAGGGCGCCAACGTCATCACCACCATGGAAGAGGTCAAGACCGTCCTCGCCGAACTTGCCGACGGCCCCGTCGCCGCGCAGAACCTGCAGCTCGAACAGGTCTATGACGAGACGGTCTATATCGAGGGCGCCATCGATCTCGTGACGCAAAACATCTGGATCGGCGGACTGCTCGCCGCGACGATCCTGCTTCTGTTCCTGCGCAGCCCCCGCGCCACGCTGGTCATCTCCATGGCGATCCCGGTCTCCATCGTCGCGACCTTCGTCGCCATGGCCGCGACGGGCCGCACGCTCAACGTGATCTCGCTGGCCGGTATCGCCTTTGCCGTCGGGATGATCGTCGACGCGGCCATCGTCGTGCTCGAGAACATCTACCGCCTGCGCGAACAGGGCAAATCCCGGCGCGAGGCGGCCTATATCGGCGCCAAGCAGGTCTGGGGCGCGATCCTCGTCTCGGCGCTGACCACGGTCATGGTGTTCATCCCGATCCTGGTCATGCAGCTCGAGGCGGGCCAGCTTTTCCGCGACATCGCCGTGGCGATCTCGGTCTCGGTGCTCTTGTCGCTCGTCGTGGCGGTGACGGTCATTCCCGCGCTGTCGAGCCGGCTTCTGAAACAGGGCCAGACCGCCACCTTCCCGCTGCCCGGGATCGATCATTTCGGGCGCGGCTTCTCTTGGCTCATCATGGCTTATGTGCGTTTCACGGTGCGGTTCCGCGCGGCGGGCCTCGTCATGGTCGCGGCCATCGCCACCGGGGCGGCGGTCGCGGCCTTCGCGTTCCTGCCGAAGCTCGAATACCTGCCCGAGGGCAACCGCAATCTCGTTTTCGGCCTGCTGATCCCGCCCCCCGGCTACAATCTCGACACGACCGAGACCATCGCCCAGCGGATCGAGGAGGTGGCGCAACCGATGTGGGAGGCGCGTCCGCAGACGGAGACCGAGGATGGGCGCCCGGCGCTCGACTCGTTCTTCTTCGTGGCCACCCCGGGCAACAGCTTCGTCGGCGCCGCCGCGGTCGACGGCACCCGCGTGGCCGAGGTCATCCCGATCCTGTCGCGTCCCATCTTCGCGGAGCCCGGCACCTTCGGCTTCATGACGCAGCCCTCGCTCTTCGGGCGTGGTGTCGGCGGGGGGCGCACGATCGAGGTCAATGTCTCGGGCGACGAGCTCGAGGATATCCTGTCGGTGGCGGGGCGTGCGGCGGGGATCATCAGCCAGAAGCTGCCGCGCTCAGAAGGGCATCAGTTCCGGCCCATCCCGGGGCTTGAGCTCGGCGCGCCCGAGGTGCGGCTGATCCCCGACCGGGTGCGGCTGGCCGATGCCGGCCTGTCGACGCAGGACCTCGCCGCGACGGTCGACGCCTATAATGACGGGCTGCGCGTGGCCGAGATCAATGTCGGCAACCGCCGGCTCGACCTCACGCTCAAGGGCGACGACACGGTGCTGAGCGGGCTCCGGACGCAGGATGTGGGCGCCTTCCCGGTGGTCACGCCCTCGGGACAGATCGTGCCCGCTTCCGAGCTGGCCGAGGTGCGCGTCACCGCGGGCCCCACTGAGATCCGGCATCTGGAGCGGCTGCGCACCGTGACGCTGGAGGTGCGGCCCTCGGATGCGCTGCCGCTGGAGGCGGCGGTGGAGCTGTTGCAGTCGGACGTGATGGGCGCGCTCGAGGCGCAGGGGCTGCCGCCCGGCGTGCGCCTGTCGGTTTCGGGCACGGCGGACCAACTCTCGCAGACCTGGAACGCGATCCAGATCAACCTCGCCGTGGCGATGGTTATCGTCTTCCTGGTGATGGCGGTCCTGTTCGAATCCTTCGTGCTGCCGCTCGTGGTGATGATCTCCGTCCCGGTGGCCGCCGCGGGCGGGGTCGGGGGTCTCGTCGTGCTCAATCTCGTGGGCACGCAACCGCTCGACATGCTGACGCTTCTCGGCTTCGTCATCCTCGTGGGGATCGTGGTGAACAACGCAATCCTGATCGTGCACCAGTCGCTTTATCTTCTGCGCGAAGAAGGCATGGCGCCGGTCGACGCGATCGAGGAGGCGACGCGCAACCGCATCCGCCCGATCTTCATGTCGACGCTGACCTCGGTCTTCGGGATGCTGCCCCTGGTGCTGTTTCCCGGCGCGGGGTCCGAGCTCTATCGCGGGCTGGGTGCCGTCGTGGTCGGCGGTCTGTCGATGTCGGCCTTCCTGACGCTGCTGACCGTGCCGCCGCTTCTCCGGCTGGTCCTCTCGGCCCGCCCGGCGGCGGCGGATGCCGGTCCGACCCCGGTCGCGGCGGAGTGACGGGACCTGCCTCAACGGGCGGGACCTGCGACTTTGTATGCAGATAAGCGCGATTTCGGCGATTATGGCTGGATTGCGCGCTGATCTGCATGCAAAATGCAGCGTCGACCCAGAAACGTGACGCCATGCAGAATTCCAGCCCGCCCAAGATGAACGCGACCGAGCAAGCCTATCACGGCATTCGCAACGATATCCTCACCGGCCGCCTGAAGGAAGGCGAACGGCTGACCGAGACGCGGCTGTCGGACGATCTGGGCCTCAGCAGGACCCCGATCCGCGAGGCCATCGGGCGGCTGATCCTCGAGGGGTTCATCGAACGGCAAAGCGGCTATACCACGCGTGTCGCCCATTTCCCCGAGGACGAGGCCGAACAGGTCTACGAGATCCGCCGCCTCGTGGAATGCTACTCGGTCCAGCGCGCCGCGCGCCTTGCCACCGAAGAGGATATCGCCGCACTCCGGCGCATCCATGCCGCGATGCAGGCCGATACCCCGCCGCGCGATCAGGCCGCCTATCAGCGGCTGACCGAGGCCAACGAGGAATTTCACCGCACGATCGTCGCCGCCGCCCGCTCGCCGCGGCTGACAGCGCTGATGACCACGGCGCTCGATGTCAGCATGGTGGTGCGGACCTATTCGATGTTCTCCGAAAAGGACCTGCGGCGCAGCCTCAACCACCATGCCGAGCTGATCGACGCCATCGAGGCACGCGCGCCGGACTGGGCGGCGAGCGTGATGTCCGCGCATCTTCTGGCCGGTGCCGCGCGCGTCGCCGCGCGGCTCAAGACGGCAGGAAGCGACGACGGGCAGGATTGAGCCCCGCAAGCCCCGCGCGTCAGGCGCCCGCGCGCCGGTCGGTCTGACCCTGCGGCGCGAACAGATCGGCATAGGTGTCGCGCAGGACATTCTTCTGGACCTTGCCCATCGTGTTGCGCGGCAGTTCCGCCACCGTCACGTACTGCTTGGGCCGCTTGTAATTCGCGAGCTTGAGCGCGACCTCGGCGCGGATCGTCTCGAGGTCCGGGGCGGGATCCGCCGCGGCGACGAGGACTGCGACGACCCCCTCGCCGAAATCGGGATGCGGCGCGCCGATCACCGCGCTCTCGACGATGCCGGGCTGTTCGTCGAGCAGCTGCTCCACCTCCTTGGGGTAGATGTTGTAGCCGCCCGAGATGATCAGGTCCTTCTCGCGCCCGACGATGGTGACGTAGCCGTCGGCGTCGATCCGACCCAGATCGCCGGTGATGAAGAAGCCGTCCTCGCGCAGCTCCTCGGCGGTCTTCTCGGG
The DNA here is from genome assembly GCF_900156805.1 of Roseivivax lentus. Lineage (GTDB taxonomy): Bacteria > Pseudomonadota > Alphaproteobacteria > Rhodobacterales > Rhodobacteraceae > Roseivivax > Roseivivax lentus. The sequence goes on from NZ_FTOQ01000019.1 coordinate 22,186, forward strand.
CATCTGCCAATAGCCCTTGAAGACGTTGGGGCCGCGCACCTCAATCATGCCGGTCTCGCCGCGCGGCACTTCCTCGCCGGTCTTCTCGTCGATGATGCGCAGCTCGGTGCCCGTCAGCGGAAAGCCCACGGTGCCCGCGCGGCGGTCGCCGTCATAGGGGTTCGAGGTGTTCATCCCGGTCTCGGTCATGCCGTAGCGTTCGAGGATGGCATGGCCGGTCCGGGCGCTGAACCGTTCATGCGTCTCGGCCAGAAGCGGCGCGCTTCCGGAGGTGAAAAGACGCATGTGGCCCGCGACCTCGCGGGTGAAGCCCGGCGCGTCGAGCAGGCGGGTATAGAAGGTCGGCACGCCCATCATGGCGGTCGCGCGCGGCAGCGCGTCCAGCACCGCCTCGACCGAGAAGCCCGGCAGCCAGATCATCGAGCCGCCCGCGACCAGCGTGACGTTGCAGGCCACGAAGAGGCCATGCGCGTGGAAGATCGGCAGCGCGTGCAGCAGCACGTCGTCTTCGGTGAAGCGCCAGGTTTCGGTCAGGACCTCGGCGTTCGACAGAAGGTTGCCCTGGGTCAGCATCGCCCCCTTCGAACGGCCCGTCGTGCCCGAGGTGTAGAGAAAACAGGCGAGGTCGTCGGTGCCGCACACTGTGACCTCAGTCCGGGGCGGGACGTCCGCGGCGGCTTCGGCGAAACTGCCCCCTCCATCCGCATCGAGCGTCAGAAGGGTCGCGCCCGCATCGGTGCAGATGGGCGCCAGCGCGGCCTCGGATGCGGGGTCCGCGACCACGATCCCCGGCGTCGCATCGCCGACGAAATAAGCGATCTCGTCGGGGGTATAGGCGGTGTTGAGCGGCAGGAAGATCACGCCGGATTGCAGGCAGGCGAGGTAGAGCGCGAAGGCTTCGGGCGATTTCGGGCATTGCATGGCGAGCCGGTCGCCCTTCGCCAGCCCCTGTGCCGCCAGCAGCCCTGCGAAGCGCGCGGCCATCCCGGCCATGTCGGCATAGCTCAGCGTCCGGCCATCGGTGAGATGCAAAAGCGGCGCTGCGCTCTTCGCGCGATGTCCCAGCAGCGTGTCATAGAGCGGGTTGGTCATCGGATCGTCTCCTGGATGTGTCATTGCGCGCCGTGCAGCGTCACGGTCATGGCGAGGGTATCCTCGGGCGTGCGCGCCCAGAGGGTGACGCCGGTCTCGGTCCGGCGGCCCTCAAGCGTGAAGGGCGCGGTGTCGAACAAGGGCGCCATGGCGCGGATGTCGAACGCGGTCAGGCGGCGGCCGTCCATATGTTTCAGGCCGAGCTGCACCAGGAGCGTCGCGGTCAGGGGGCCATGGACCACGAGCCCGGGATAGCCTTCGACATCGCGGGCGTAATCGGCGTCGTAATGGATGCGGTGGCCGTAGAAGATCAGCGCCGAATAGCGAAACAGCAGCACCGGATCGGGCGTGATCACCTGCCGGAACTCGGCGTCGTCCGGGGCCGGTGTTCCCGGCGGGGTCGGGCTGCCGGGGGCGGGCGGGTCGCGATAGACGATGTTCTGCGTCTCCCGCAGCCGGTGCACACCCGCGACGCTGAAATCGTGATCCACCGTCACGAAGCAGAGCCTGCCCGACCGGCCGGTCTTTTCCTCGATGGCGCGGATGGACGAGACCTTCTGCGCCCGCTCGCCCAGCCGCAGCGGTGCGTCGATGGTGACGCGCCCGCCCGCCCACATGCGCCGGGGCAGGCCGAAATCCGGGACGAAGCGGCCCAGCGTCTCGTGCCCGTCGGGGCCGAGATCCGAGGCGCGGATTTGCGGGTTGAAATAGAGGTAATGCCAGAACGGCGGCAAGGCATCGCCCTCCGCCGCCGTCGCGGGCGCATCGAGCGTGAGCTGCATGAGCTGCGCCTGACGCGGGCTCAACACGTCATGCGCGGTCTCGCTGCGCCCGATGCCCGGCGCGGTCTTGGGGGCCGTAGCGGTCATCTGCCCTTGAAGACCGGCGCGCGTTTTTCCGCGAATGCGCGCTGGCCCTCCTGGTAATCGTCGCTGTTGTAGCAGGTCTCGATCATCCGGGCGATGCGTGCCGGATCCTGATCGGCCTCGGCCTTGGCAAGCTCAAGAAGCGCTGCCTTGGCGGTCCGGATCGTCAGCGGTGCATTGGCCGAGATCGTGTCGACATAGGCGGCGCACTCGGCCTCGAAGGTCTCGCCGGGATGGACGAAATCGCAGATGCCGCGCGCCTGCGCCTCCTCGGCGGGCAACAGCCGCCCGGTGAACAGCAGATCGGCGGTGACCGCGTGGCCCAGCCGCCGATTGAGCGAGGCGACCCCCTCGAACCCGTAGCCGAGGCCCAGCTTCGCCGGCGTGATCCCGAACCGCGCATCCGCCCGTGCCAGCCGCAGATCGCAGCGCATGGCGATGCCGAGCCCGCCACCCACGCACGAGCCGCGCACCAGCGCCAGCGTCGGCACCGGCACCGCCTCGAGCAGGCGTTCCGCCCGCGCCACCGCCGCGTTATAGGCGTCGGCGGCCTCGGACGAGCCGCGCGTCTGGGCGAATTCCGAGATATCGGCGCCCGCGACGAAGGCACGCTCCCCCGCACCCTCCAGCGTGACGACGCGCAGCCCGTCCTCCTCGGCCAGTGCGGCGCAGAGATCGCCGAGGCCCTGCCACATGGCCAGCGTCATCGCGTTGCGCTTGTCGGGGTTGTTGAAGACGATCCGCACGACGCCCGCCCGCCGCGTCACCTGCAGCTTGCCGCCCGCCAATTCCTCGGTGTCGCTCATGTGCCTGTCCATTGTCCGCCTCCATCCAGATCGACGACGGTCCCGTTGAGATAGCTCGCCCGCGGTGAGACCAGCATGCAGGCCAGTGCCGCGACCTCTTCGGGCTCGGCGGGGCGACCATAGGGGAAGCGGTCGGGCGCGACCATCTCGCGCCAGCGGCTTTCGTCTCCAAGCTCGGCGGCGGCCTTGCGCTTCATGAAATCGGTCATCCGGTCGGTGAGCGTGGGCGAGGGGTTGAGCCCCAAGACGCGCAGGCCCGACGCCTGTGCCTCGGCCCCCAGCGCCTGCGTGAAGGCGATAAGCGCCGCATTCGCCGCCGAGCCCGAGATATAGGCGGGACGGTTGGCACGCCCGGCCATGCCGATGACGTTCAGGATCGTGCCGCTGCCGCGCGCGGCCATTTTCGGCATCAGCATCTGGCAGAGGTGAATGTAGCCGAAGACCTTCAGCTCCCAATCCTGCCGCCAATCGGCGATGGACAGATCGGCCAGTTTTCCCGCCCGGATCGCACCTGCATTATTTATCAGGATATCGGGCGTGCCCGCCGCCTCGACCAAGGCCTGCCGCCCGGCATCGGTGCCGAGATCGGCCGGGACGATCGTCACCCGGCCCGGCGCATCCGCGGCAAGCTCGGCCTGCGTGGTGGCCAGCTGATCGGCATCACGCGCGGCCAGCGTCACCTGCGCGCCCTCGGCCAAAAGTGCCGCCGCCACGGCCCGTCCGATGCCTTTCGAGCCGCCGGTGATGAGGGCGGACTTGCCTGCGAGATCAAGATCCATCATCGGCTCCGATATAATACTGGATCTCGAAAAAGACGCAGCCCTCGGCCGAGGTGAAGGGCCCGTGCTCGGTCCCCGGCGGGCGGCAGGCATAGGCGGGCGCGGCAAATTCCGTGCCGCCTTGCCCTTGCGCGTCGCAGCCGTTCACAAGCTTGCCCGAGACGAGATACACCTCTTCCCAGTAATCGTGCAGGAAGACGTTCGGGGCGACCGTGCCGGGCTGGAACCGGATCAGCCGCGTGCGCACCCCGGTCTTCGCGGTCTCGTCGAGCGCGCCCGACAGCATCTTCTGCTCGACGCCCGGCGCGCCGCCGGGCACCGGTTCCCATCCGGCATCGTTGTCGAGAACATGGAACGGAACGGCGGGCTTCAAGGGCATCGGGCATACTCCGGAACAGGGGACAGGGCCGCGGCGAAGGCGTCGCGCAGCCGTGAGGTATCGGGCGCGTCGGGCAGGGCAAGCACCGCGTCCCGAAGCGCCTCCGCCGCGTCCGCGCCCACGCCCCCGTGGCGCGCATTGGCGAGGAACTTCGCGACGAGATCGGCCTCGGACATCGGGTTCTCGGGATCGCCCCAGGCCTCGGGGCAGGCGGCGCTTTCGGTTGCGCCGTCGCTGCCCGTGACCGTGATGCGCGCGCCGTAGCCGCGCGGGAAGGCCGCATCGATGCCGGGATCGGTCGCCAGATGCACCTTGTCCCGCAGCGCGGCGATTGTCGGATCGGACAACGCGTCGCCTTCGAAGTCCGCGAGACTTGGCGCGCCCCTGAGCAGCGCGATTGCCGCGGCGTGCTGCAGGCTGAACCGCGCCGCGCCCGGGGTCGTGGGATGCGGCGCATCGCAGAACTCGATCGCGGCCCGGTAGGTGTGGATGTCGACGCGTTGGACCCCGGCGGGCGCGATGCTCGGGCGGATTTCCACAAGGGCGGAGATCGCGGGGTGGGTGTGGCGGCAGGCCGGGAAGGGCTTGAAGCTCATCTCGGACAGGGCCCAATCCTGCGGGCCGGGCGCGTCGGTCAGCCGGGCCGGATCGGCGCCGGGATAATAGCTCGCGAAAAAGCCCATCTCGCCGGTCAGGATCGCCCGCGGCCCGGTGAAGCCCGCGGCGGCCAGCTCCGCGGCGAAGACGCCCGCCCGGGCGGCTTGAGCGGTTGCCAGCTGCTTGGAAAAGCCGGGCTCGAGGCGGCATTGCCAGATGCCCGCCGCCTGCATGCCGGCCTGCGCCAGTACATCGGCGATCTGCGCCTCCGCGAGGGTCCTCACCTCGGCGGCGGCCAGCGCCGCGCCGAAGACGCCGCATGTGCCGGAATTGTAAAAGGGTGTGTAGCCGCCGGATGCCGCGACGCGCCCGATCCGGATCGCGGCCTCGTAGCCGCGCACGAGCGCCGTCAGCAGCGCGGGCCCGGGCACCGGACGCTCGAGGGCCGCCGCGAGTGCCGCCGCGCAGATCGTGTCGCCGGGATGCAGGATCGAGGCCCGATCGAGGTCGTCCATCTCCAGCACGTTCCCCAAGGTGCCGAAACAGAGTGCCGCGCGCTGGGCGTCGTGCGGCGTGGACGCCAGCCCCGCGCGCAATAAATCCCCGTCATCCGGCCCGACCGCGCGCGCCATGGCCCGGGCGGCATCGCAATGCCGCGCCGCGAGGATGCAGCCCAGCCAGTCGAGCAGATGCAACCGCGCGCGCCGCACCAGCCGCTCCGGGACGGGACGGCGGCATATCCGGATCAGGGTTGATTCGGGCAAGGGCGCTGTTTCGGTCATTTCGCATACAGAAATTGCGGTTTTGGGGTGAGGTTCTGCCAGTTTCGTCTGCAGATCAAGCGAAATTTGGCGCGAGATTTCTTCGCGTAGCATGCGGAATGCCGTGCAAATAGCATAAATTTCTCAAAATTCCCGGATCGCGCCATGTATACAAAATTCTTTTGCTTTCAAAAATTTTTGTCGACATAATCGCGCTAGTGTTCCGGCCTGTCGCCTTGTGTCCCGACGGGGTCCAGCGTGCCGGAGCCGCGACCCAAGGCCAGACCGGCATCAAGACCGGGTGGCCGCTCTGCCTGCCGCGCGACGGCTGAACCAACAGGAGAGACACAGATGAACCAAACAGACTTCAACCGGCGTCAGGTCATGGCGATGATGGGTGCGGCAGCGGCGGCGGGCGGCTTCGGCATGCCGGCCCGCGCACAGGAAGCGCTCAAGCTCTGGGCCCCGGGCATCGCCAAGGTCGGCGCGCAGGACTGGTCAGACATGGAGGCGCAGTCCGGCATCGGCATCAATGCCATCGCCAAGTCCGCCCGCGCCGACGAGTCGATCCAGAAGATGGTCGTGGGCGACGGCAACGCGCTTTACGATGCCATGACCGACAATGGCGGCGGCATGGAGGATGCGCTGGCCTCGCAAGGTGCCATCGTCGAGCTCGATATCTCGAAGATCCCCAATTGGTCGGGCATCCTGCCGAGCTACCAGGAAGGCGGCATGTCCGCCGACACGATCCGCTACGAGGGCCGGGTCTATGCCGTGCCCTATATCTCGAACGCCGACAGCCTTGCCTTCAACTACGACGTGATCGGCGAGGAGCTGACCTCGTGGGAGGCGCTGTTCGACAGCCAGTTCCGCGGTCGCGCCGCCATGCAGAACGATTTCGGCCCGACCCTGACCAATACGGCGATCTATCTCAAGCAATCGGGCAAGGGCTCCATCGACAACCCCTCGGACATGACCGAGGACGAGGTGCGCCAGACCTGCGAGTTTCTGATTGACCTGAAGAAGAAGGGCCAGTTCCGCACCTTCTGGGACGGCGTGCAGAACGGGGCCGATCTTCTGTCCTCCGAGGAAGTGCTCGTCTCCTCCTGCTGGGAGGTCATCCAGATCTTCGCCGCGCGCAAGAACGGCCAGGACATCCGCTACGGCACCATGAAAGAAGGCCACCAGAGCTGGAACAACGTCGTCATGCTGACCCGTGGCGGGCAGGAGCGCGGCATGGAGGATGCCTTCTACAGCCTCGCCAATGTCTATCTCAGCCCCTGGTTCGGCGCGCAGACGCTGGCCGGTCTCGGCTTCACGCCGCAGATGGAGGGCGTGCAGGAATACGTGGACGCCAATCCCGACATGTTCGATGCCGACACCAAGGCCATCATGGCCGAGCGGCTCGAGCGCAAGCAGGCGCGCCGGGCGGTTGCGGGCAATTCCTGGCAGAACGTCTTCCCCACGAATATCCGCGCCTATCAGGATTGGTGGGCCCGGGTGCAGGCGGCCTGATCCCGCATGGCCGATCTGTCGAGCAGCGCTGGCGGGGCCGTCCCCGCCGGCACCGACAAGACCCCATGGCGCGAAAGGCTCGCGCCATGGGCCTTCCGCGCTCCACTGATCTTCATGGTCGCCTTCTTCGCCATCCCGATGGCCATGACCGTGGTGTTCTCGGTCTTCGAGCGCACAATGTTCTGGATGGAGCCGGGCTTCACGCTCTTTTCCTACGAGAACTTCTTCTTCTCCGCGCGGCTCACGAACTTCCTGAATTCGATGAAATATTCGCTGATCTCGGTCGCGATCTGCTTCGTCTTCGGCTTTCCCATCGCGGTCTTCGTGCGCAAGTCGATCCCCGAGGTGGCGCAGCATCGGGTGGTGCTGCTGTTCATCCTGCCCTTCATGGTCTCGGAGATCATCCGCGTCTTCGCGCTGCGCCCCGTGCTGCAACGCAACGGGCTGGTGAACACCACGCTGATGGATCTGGGCATCATCGACGAGCCGATCACGGCACTTCTCTACACCCATACGGGCGTGGTGATCGGCGAAGTGCTGTCCTTCCTGCCCTTCATCGTTTTCTCGGGCTTCCTCGCGATGGAGGCGGTCCCGAAATACATCTTCGAGGTCTGCGACGATCTGGGCGTTGGCCCCTGGCGGCGCTTCGTCGATGTGATCCTGCCGCTGGCGGCCCCTGGCATCTTCGCGGGCTCGGTCTTCATCTTCGTGAACGGTCTCGGCGTGGCACTCCTGCCCAATATCCTCGGGGGCGCAGGGGCGGTGAATGCCGGGCTCATCGCCACGCAGGCGATCACCGCGCTCGATTTCCCGCTCGCCATGGCGGTGAGTGCCATCATGATGGCCACGCTGACGACGCTTCTCTGGATCGGTCACAAGCTCTTCGACCTGACCAAGATCCTCACCCCGCTGAGCTGAGGCACCCATGAACGATTACGACAATATCTGGCTGCACCGGCTGAAATGGACGTATCTTCTTCTGGTGGTGCTGACGCTCATGACCCCGGTGATGTACGTGATGTACGTCTCCTTCAACCAGAACGGCTTCGGCGCAAACGAATACGTCTTCACCTGGGAATGGTACGGGCTCATCTTCTCGGACGAACTCTTGATCGGGGCCTTGCGCTGGACGCTGATGCTGGCCGTGGTGGTCACCGTGATCACCGTGCCGATGGCGCTTCTGGCGGCGAAATACTACAAGGCGGCGGACAACAAGCTCTTCCCGGTCTTCCTGCTTCTCGCCCCGCTCTTCGTGCCGCCGGACATCCTCGGCTCGGCGCTGCTGGTGTTCTTCAAGAACCTCAACTTCGCCCTGATCTGGCTGGGCGATCAGATCGGCACGTCGCTTTTCGACAGCTGGTTCCGCCTCTCGTTCCTGACGGCGACGATCGGGCTCATCATCTACACGATCCCCTATTCCTTCGTCGTGATCCTGATCACCATGGGCCGCTACCGCAAGGAACAGACCGAGGCGGCGCGGGCCTGCGGGGCGAATGGCTGGCGCGCCTTCTGGGACATCGAGTTTCCCCAGATCCGCGCGGGCGTCTTTTCCGCCTGCGCCTTCACGGTGATCCTCGTCTTCAACGAATACACCCGCACGAGCCTTCTCAAGGGCGGGTTCGACACCTTCACCACGGTGCTCATCTCCCAGATGCTGAACACCGGCATGTCGCCGCAGAGCTACGCCATGTCCGCCATGGTCAGCTTCGTCGCCATCGCCGTGATCGGCTCCATCATCCTTTTCACCATGATCCGGGCCGAAAGCCTGTCGCGGACCGCCCGTGCCAAGGCCGAGCCGGTGATGTCATGACCAACGGGACCCAACCCATGACCGACCAGACAGCTCCTGCCGTCGAGGTGCGCAACCTCTCAAAGCATTACGGCGATTTCGTCGCGTTGAAGAACGTGAACGTCACCATCGCGGCGGGAGAGTATTTCGTGCTGCTCGGCCCCTCGGGCGGCGGCAAGACCACGCTTCTGCGCACCATCGGCGGGTTTCACAAACCCACGAAGGGCGAGATCCTGCTGCATGGCAAATCCGTGGGCCACCTGCCGCCCGACAAGCGCCCGACCACGATGGTCTTCCAGGCCTACGCGCTCTTCCCGCATATGACCGTGACGCAGAACGTGGGCTACGGGCTGAAGGTCGCGGGGCTTCCCAAGGACCAGATCGTCGAGAAGGTGGATTACGCGCTGGAACAGGTGGGGCTGTCGCAATTCACCCACCGAAAGCCGCACGAGCTGTCGGGCGGCCAGCAGCAGCGCGTGCAGCTTGCCCGCGCCATCGTGCTCGACCGCGACATTCTTCTGCTCGACGAGCCGCTCGCCGCGCTCGATGCGCAGCTCCGCAAGGACATGTGCCTCGAATTGAAGCATCTGCAGGAAAAGGTGGGCATCACCTTCATCCACGTCACCCACAACCAGGAAGAGGCGATGACCGTGGCCGACCGCATCGCGCTGATCGCCAATGGCGATCTGGTGGAATTCGGCAAGGCGCGCGACATCTACCGCGCGCCCGAGAAGTCCTTCACGGCAAGCTTCGTGGGCGAGAACAACATGCTGAAGGGCAGGGTGGCCGAGGCCAACGGCAGTTCCGTCACCGTCGATGTGGCGGGCTCCAAGCTCACCGTCGACAAGCGCGGCCTGAACGTCACGGACGGGCAGGAGGTCAACCTCTCGATCCGTTCGGAATGTGTGGCGCTCGACCGGGTGAACGGCACCAACGCCCCCGCGGACGGGCTGTCGATCCTGGGCACCTATGACGAATCGGTCTATCTGGGCCTCACCACGTCGCACATGGCGCGGCTGCCGGACGGCACGGAGATGGTCAGCCGGGTCATTTCCGACACCGACGACACGCTGCCCGAGGCCAACGCGCCGGTGCGCCTGTCCTGGAAGCCGGGCGATATCCGCCTGCACGTGGAGTGAAGGCATGCAATCGAACCCGCGCATCCCGTTCCAACTCTCCTCCGACCGCGCGCCCCTGACCGGGCCCGGGGGCAAGAACCTCATCGTCCATATCGTGATGAACATCGAATATTGGCCGATCGAGCGCGCCATGCCGCGCGGCATCATCCCCGCACCGCACGGGGCCACGCCCGCGCCGCCGGACGTGCCGAATTTCTCCTGGGTGGAATACGGGCTGCGCTGCGGGATGCCGCGCATCCTCGACATGCTGGACCGCAAGGGGCTGCCCTGTTCGGCCTTCCTCAACGCGCAGGTGGCGGACGTCTACCCGACGCTGATGGACGCGGTGATGGGCGCAGGCTGGGAACTGGTCGGGCACGGCTTCTTCCAGCAATCGCTGAAACAGGCCGAGGACGAGGCCGACGTCATCCGACGCTGCCTCGACCGCCTGGAGCAGGCGGGCGGTGCGCGCCCCCGCGCATGGCTGGGGCCGGGCCTTGGAGAGACCGAGCATACGCCCGACATCCTCAAATCCGAAGGCATCGAGTTCCTGCACGACTGGGTGCTCGACGACCTGCCCACCTGGATGAAAACCAAGCACGGGCCGCTGATGGCGCTGCCCTATTCGTTCGAGCTGAACGATGTGCCGGTCTACGCGATCCAGCAGGGCTCCACCGACGAATACCTCAAGCGTGTCGAGGCGACGCTCGCGGTCTTCGAGCGCGAGCTCAAATCGCAGCCGCGTGTGATGACGCTGGCGCTGCATCCCCACATCATCGGCGTGCCGCATATCGCGCATTACTTCGAGGCTGCGCTCGAATTGCTGACGGCCCGCGACGACACCGTCTTCCTGACCTCCAGCGGGATCGGCGACTGGTACGCCGAGGCCGATCCCGACGGTGCGGCCCGCGTGATGGAGGGCGCGTGATGGCCGAGCGTTCCACCGCCCTGCAGAGTCTCAAGGTGCTCGACCTGACCCGCGTGCGCGCTGGCCCGACCTGCTGCCGCGTGCTCGCGGATTTCGGCGCGGACGTCGTCAAGATCGAAGCGCCCGTGGGGGCCGACCCCTCGGCGGGCGTCTCGGGCGCGCGGCACGGCTACGACATGCTGAACCTGCACCGCAACAAGCGCTCGCTCACGCTGAATCTCAAGGCCCCCGAGGGCCGCGCGCTGTTCCTGCGCATGGTCGAAAGCGCCGATGTGGTGGTCGAGAACTTCCGCCCCGACGTGAAGGACCGCCTCGGCATCGCCTATGACGATCTGGCCAAGGTGAACCCGCGCATCATCCTCGCCTCGATCTCGGGCTTCGGGCAGGACGGGCCCTATGCGAAACGCGCGGGCTTCGACCAGATCGCGCAGGGCATGGGCGGGCTCATGGGCGTCACGGGCAATCCCGACGAGGGCCCGATGCGCGCGGGCGCGGCGGTCGCGGACAGCTCCTCGGGACTTTATGCGGCGATCGGCATCCTCGTGGCACTCCAGGAACGCAGCCAATCGGGCATGGGTCAATGGGTGCAATCCTCGCTCCTCGAGGCGCAAATCGCCATGATGGACTTCCAGGCCGCGCGCTATCTCGTTGAGGGCGAGGTGCCGAAAAGCTCCGGCAACGATCACCCTTACGTCACGCCGATGGGCGTGGTGGCAACGAAGGACGGCTATCTAAACCTCGGCGTCGGCAGCGACCCGCAATGGCAGGCCTTCTGCGAACTCGTCGGACAGCCCGACTGGGCGACGGACGAGAAATACGCCACCAACCCTGCGCGGTTCGAACGCCGCCCGGAACTCTGGGACCTGCTGAAGCCGATCTTCGCGGAGCGCACGACCGCCCAATGGGTCGCGGCGCTCGAAGAGGTGGGCGTGCCCGCCGGTCCGATCTACATGATGGACGAGGTCTTCGCCGACCCGCAGGTGCAGCATCTCGGCATGGCAGCACCCGTGCATCACCCCGCCCGCGGCGAGACCCGTCTTGTCGCGCAACCCGTGAAACTGTCGCGCACGCCCGCTTCGGTTTATGTCTCGGCCCCCGACGCGGGCGAACATTCCGACGCGATCCTTGCGGAGGTCGGTGTGACCCCGGACGAGATCGCCGCGCTGCGTGCGCAGAACATCATCTGAAGGATGGCAGAGATGAACCAATATGACCCCGACATGATCTCCATGCCCGTGAAGCCCGCCTGGGAGGATATCCGCGACGCGGTGGGCCGGCTCTGCGACGATTTCCCCAATGAATACTGGCTGAAGCTCGACAAGGAAGACGCCTATCCGCACGACTTCGTGAACGCGCTGACCGAGTCGGGTTTCCTCGGCGCGCTCATCCCCGAGGAATATGGCGGCTCGGGCCTGCCCCTGTCGGCTGCGGGCGCGGTGCTCGAGACGATCCACGCCAAAGGCTGTAACGCGGCGGCCTGCCACGCGCAGATGTACACGATGGGCACGGTGCTGAAGCACGGCTCGGAGGCGCAGAAGCAGAAATACCTGCCCAAGATCGCCACGGGCGAGCTGCGCCTGCAGGCCTTCGGCGTGACCGAGCCCACGACTGGCAGCGACACGACGCAGCTCAAAACCAAGGCGGAGAAGACCGACAAGGGCACCTATATCGTGAACGGCCAGAAGGTCTGGACGAGCCGCGCGTTCGAGTCGGACCTCATGCTGCTGCTGGCCCGCACCACGCCCGCCGTGGAGTGCAAGAAGCGCTCGGACGGGATGTCGGTCTTTCTCATCGACATGAACGAGGCCAAGAAGAACGGCCTGTCGCTGTCGAAGATCGACGCGATGATCAACCACAACACCTGCGAGGTGTTCTTCGACAACGTGGAGATTCCCGCCGACACGCTGGTGGGCGAAGAGGGCAAGGGCTTCAAGTACATCGTCGACAGCATGAATGCCGAGCGCATCCTCATTGCCTATGAATGCATCGGCGACGCGAAATACTTCATCGAGAAGGCCTGCGATTACGCCAATGACCGCAGCGTCTTCGGCCGGCCCATCGGCGCGAACCAGGGCATCCAGTTCCCCATCGCCGACGCCTACGCCAAGGCCCAGGCGGCCGAGTTGATGGTCACCAAGGCCGCCGCGATGTTCGACGCGGGCGAGAAGGCCGGGGCCGAGGCCAACATGGCCAAGCTTCTGGCGGCGGATGCCTCCTGGGCCTGCGCCGAGGTCTGCATGCAGACCTATGGCGGCTTCGCCTTCGCCCGCGAATACGGGATCGAACGGAAATGGCGCGAGGCGCGGCTCTACCAGACCGCACCGATCTCCAAGAACATGATCTACGGCTTCTTGGGCCAGCACGTGCTCGGCCTGCCGCGCAGCTACTGACGCGGGTGCCCATCGCCGAAGAGATTGACGCCCCGGCGGGACCGCGCTCGCGTTGGCCGGTGCTGGCGGGCGTCTGGGGCGTCTATTTCAGCTTCGGCGTCATCATCGCCTCGACCGCGCCGCTGATCACCGAGATCCGCGAAGACATCGCGGTCACCAATGCGGGCATGGGGCTGATCCTTGGCGCCTGGCCGCTGACCTATATCCTGTGTTCGGTGCCCTGCGGCATGGCCCTCGACCGGATCGGCGCGCGGCGCATGCTGGTCATCGCCTGCCTGCTCATGGCAGCCTCCGCGGGCCTGCGCGGACTGGCCGAGACGCCGCTGCAGCTGTTTCTCGCGGTGGCGCTGTTCGGGGCAGGGGGGCCGATGATCTCTGTCGGTGCGCCGGTGGTGATCGCCAAGCTCTACCAGGGCAAGGCGCGGGCCAGCGCGATGGGGCTCTACGTGACCGGCCCCTATCTCGGCGGGCTCGTGGCGCTGGCGATCACCAATTCCGCGATCATGCCGCTGGTGGGGCAGAACTGGCGCGGCGCGATGCTGGTCTATGCCGGGCTGGTGCTGTTCTCGGCCGTGATCTGGTGGGCGGTGTCGCGCCCGCGCGCCGCCGATATCGGGCCGGGGACCGGTGCCAGCAAATACAACCTCTCGGCCTTCGCCGAGATCGTCGGCTTGCGGCAGGTGCAGCTCATCCTCGTGATGTCGGTCGGGGTGTTCTTCGTCAATCACGGGCTCAACAACTGGATGCCCGAGATCCTGCGCAGCTACGGCTTCTCGGCGGTGGCGGCGGGATATTGGGCGGCGCTGCCCTCGGCCATCGGGATCCTCGGCGTGCTGGTCATCCCGCGGCTCGCCACGCCGGAGCGGCGGCTGCTGGTCATGGCGGGGCTGTTCGCGGCCGTCCTCGTCGCCAGCCTGATGCTGCAAAGCGCGCATCCCGCGCTGCTCGCGCCGGGTCTCATGCTGCAAGGCATCGCGCGCGGGTCGATGATGACGGTGGCGATTATGCTGCTGATGGAGACGCCGGGCGTGCCCGAAGAGCGCCTCGGCCTCGCGGGCGGCATGTTCTTCACCGCCGCCGAGATGGGCGGCGTGCTGGGGCCGGTCACGCTGGGGGCGCTCGCGCATGGATCGGGCGGTTTCGCGCTGCCGCTTCTGTCGGTCACGGCGGTATCGGTGCTGCTGCTGGCGCTTCTGGTCCGGCTCGGCGCGCAGACCCGCGCCGATGCGGCCCGCTGATCAGCGCGCGCGTTCCGGGGGCAGGCCGCCCAGCCTGCGGGTGATCTCGTCCGCGGCGTTCTTGACCGCGGTGCCGAAGGCCGCGATGCGATCCTCGTCGAAGCGGATGCTCGGACCCGAGATCGACACCCCCGCGCAGGGATTGCCCATCTCGTCGAAGATCGTGGCGCCAATGCAGGACATGCTTTCGTAGCGTTCCTCGCGGTCGAAGGACCAGCCGCGGGCGCGCGTGCGCGCCAGATCGGCGAACAGATCGGCCGGCGTGGTGCGGGTATTCGCGGTGAACCGCTCCAGCCCCGCGGCCGAGAGAAGCCGCTTCACCTTGTCCTCCGGCAGGTCGGCGAGGATGGCCTTGCCGGTGCCCGAGGCATGCATCGCGGTGCGCGTGCCGGGCGGAAAGAAGGCGCGGATCGGGTTCAGCGTTTCGATCTGGCCCACGAACACCACCTCGGCCTTCTGCGGCACCGCAAGGTTCGCGGTCTCGCCGGTCTCCTCCATCAGCAGCTGCATGACCGGGCGCCCGATCTCGACGAGGTTGGAGCGCTTGAGGAAGGCCGCGCCGGTGCGGAACGCCTCGATCCCGATCAGCCAGTCCTGCCGGTCCTCGTCGAAGGCGACGAAATCGTGCTTCTGCAGGGTCATCAGGATGCGATGCGTGGTGGCCGTCGGCACGCCCACGGCCAGCGCCAGATCGCTCAGCGTCATGCGCCCGGCACGCGACAGCGCCACCAGCACCGACAGCGCCCGGTCGAGCGATTGCAGCGTCCCGGCGGAGCTTTCGGTGAATTGCGACTTCGGGCGGCCGCGCTGACGTTTGGGGGCTTGCATGGCAAAACGGGTGTCCTGAGGAGCGTTATCCTTGGTCTTATTATTTTGGAAATATTTTTCAATATAATTCTGCGCCGCAGAAATGGAAACGGGAAGTTGACTTAAATCAGCGTGTTATGCGGGCAGACGCCGGGGAAGCACGCGTTATCGAGAAAATTGAAAAATATTTCCGAAAGTCTATTTGTTGGCCACCCAAGCGGAGAATCGACCGATGAGCACCCAGAACCCCGTCTTCATTCCCGGCCCCACCAACATCCCCGAGCGGCTGTTGTCGGCCATGCATGTCCAGACCCGCGATCACCGCGCGCCGGACTTCGTCGAAACCTTCGCGCCGGTCCTCAACGACACCAAGCGCGTCTTCGGCACCAAGGATGGCACGGTCATCACCTTCCCGGCCTCGGGCACCGGCGGCTGGGAGGCGGCGGTCACCAACACGCTCAGCCCCGGCGACAAGGTGCTTGTTGCGCGCTACGGCATGTTCAGCCACCGCTGGATCGACCTCTGCCAGCGCCACGGGCTCGACGTGCAGATCATCGAATGCCCCTGGGGCGCAGGTGCCCCCGCCGACAAGTTCGAGTCGGTCCTGTCCGAGGACAAGGGCCATGAGATCAAGGCCGTGCTCGTCACCCACAACGAGACCGCGACCGGCGTGAAATCCGACATCGCCGCGGTGCGCGGCGCGATGGACGCGGCCAGCCACCCCGCGATGCTGTTCGTCGATTGCGTCTCCTCGCTGGCCTCGATGCCCTTCGAGATGGACGCCTGGGGCGTCGACATCGCGGTCTCGGGCTCGCAGAAGGGCTTCATGCTGGCCACCGGCATGGCGATCCTCGGGGTCAGCCCCAAGGCGCTGGATGCGATGGAGGCGGCCAAGCTGCCGCGCACCTTCTTCGATTTCCGCGACATGACCAAGGCCAATGCCTCGGGCGGGTTTCCCTACACGCCCCCGCTGCAGCTGATCTACGGGCTGCGCGAAAGCCTGAAGATGCTTTTCGAGGAAGGCCTCGAGAACGTCTATGACCGCCATTTCCGCCTTGCCGAAGGCGTGCGCCGGGCCACCAAGGCCTGGGGCCTCGACCTCGTGGCGCAATCGCCCGATCTTTACTCCGACACGGTTAGCGCCATCTATGTTCCGAAGGGCTTTGACAGCAACGCGCTGACCCAGCATGCCTTCGATGCATATGGCGTGTCCTTCGGCATCGGCCTTGGCGAGATGAACGGAAAAGCCTTCCGCATCGGCCACCTGGGCAGCCTGACGGATGTCATGGTTCTGTCGGGCCTCGGCGCCATCGAGATGGCGATGGCGGATCTGAACTACCCGATCACGCTGGGCTCCGGCGTGGCGGCTGCGCAGGAATATTACCGCAGCACCCACGCGCCCGCCGTGCGGTCGGCCGCCTGAAAGGAGGAGACGTGATGCTCGACGCAACGACCACAGCCGCGGAACTGACGATCGACGACATGCGCGCGGCGCATGAACGGATCAAACCCTATATCCACAACACGCCGGTGCTGACCTCGTCCTATCTGAACGAGCTGACCGGGGCTGAGCTGTTCTTCAAGTGCGAGAACTTCCAGAAGGCCGGCGCCTTCAAGGTGCGCGGCGCCTGCAACGCGGTCTTCGGGCTGACGGATGCGCAGGCCGAGAAGGGCGTCTGCACGCATTCGTCCGGCAACCACGCACTGTCGCTGTCCTACGCGGCGGGCCGCCGGGGCATTCCCTGCTACGTCGTCATGCCCAAGACCGCGCCCGAGGCCAAGAAGGCTGCCGTGCGGGGCTATGGCGGGCAGATCACCGAATGCGAGCCCTCGACCACCAGCCGCGAAGCGGTCTTCGCCGAGGTGCAGGCCGCGACCGGTGCGGAATTCGTGCATCCCTACAACGACCCGCGCGTGATCGCGGGCCAGGCCACCTGTTCGGCGGAACTGATGGAGCAGGTCGCGGGCCTCGACACCATGGTGGCGCCCATCGGCGGCGGCGGCATGATCTCTGGCACCTGCCTGACGCTGTCGAACCTCGCCCCCGACGTGAAAATCTACGCAGCCGAGCCCGAACAGGCCGACGACGCGATGCGCTCCTTCAAGGCGGGCCACATCATCGCCGACGATGCGCCGGTCACCATCGCGGACGGCCTCAAGGTGCCGCTGAAGGAGAACACCTGGCATTTCGTGTCGAACTTCGTGACCGACGTGCAGACCGCCTCCGAGCAGGAGATCATCGACGCGATGAAGCTCACCTGGCAGCGCATGAAGATCGTGATGGAGCCGAGCTGCGCCGTGCCCCTTGCAGTCATCCTGAAGAATCCCGACGTCTATCGCGGTCGCCGCGTCGGCGTCATCGTCACCGGCGGCAATGTCGATCTGGACAAGCTGCCCTGGATGACCGGCGCCTGATCGCCGCTCCGATCATACCGAAGGGCGGGGGAAACCCCGCCGCCACCCCAACAGGGAGAGACATCATGAAAGATACCGTGAACCTCGACGAATTCGAAGTCGGCTACGACATCCCCGCCGCCATCGACATGGACGAGAGCGAGGTGCAGACGCCCTGCCTCGTGCTCGATCTCGACGCGCTCGAGCGCAACATCAAGAAGATGGGCGACTACGCCAAGGCCCATGGCATGCGCCACCGCGTGCACGGCAAGATGCACAAGTCGGTGGACGTGGCCAAGCTGCAGATCGAACTGGGCGGCGCCGTCGGCGTCTGCTGCCAGAAGGTGTCGGAGGCCGAGGTCTTCGCACGCGGGGGCATCAAGGACGTGCTGGTGTCGAACCAGGTCCGCGAGCCCGCCAAGATCGACCGTCTGGCCCGCATGCCGAAGCTCGGCGCGCGCACCATCTGCTGCGTCGACCAGATCGAGAACGTGGCCGACCTCTCGGCCGCCGCACAGAAGCACGGCACGGAGATCGAGTGCCTCGTGGAGATCGATTGCGGCGCGGGCCGCTGCGGCGTGACCACCATCCCCGCCGTGGTCGAGATCGCCAAGGCCATCGACGCCGCGCCGGGTCTGAAATTCTCGGGCATCCAGGCTTACCAGGGCGCGATGCAGCACCTCGACAGCTACGAGGAGCGCAAGGAAAAGACCGATATCGCCATCGCCATGGTGCGCGACGCGGTGGACACGCTGAAGGCCGAAGGGCTGGAATGCGACATCGTCGGCGGCGGCGGCACCGGCTCTTACTATTTCGAGTCGAATTCGGGCGTCTACAACGAGCTGCAGTGCGGCTCCTACGCCTTCATGGATGCCGATTACGGCCGTATCCTCGACAAGGACGGCAAGCGCATCGACAAGGGCGAATGGGAGAACGCGCTGTTCATCCTGACCTCGGTCATGAGCCACGCCAAGGCCGAGAAGGCCATCGTCGATGCCGGCCTCAAGGCGCAATCGGTGGATAGCGGCCTGCCGTTCATCTTCGGGCGCGATGACGTGGAATACGTCAAGTGCTCGGACGAGCATGGCGTCGTGGCCGACCCCAAGGGTGTGCTCGCGGTGAACGAAAAGCTGAAGCTCGTGCCGGGCCATTGCGACCCGACCTGCAACGTCCACGACTGGTATGTGGGTCTGCGCAACGGCAAGGTCGAAACGCTCTGGCCCGTCTCCGCGCGCGGCAAGGCGTACTGATTTTCGGGCAGTGACAAGGACGCGCGCTCCGGTCTCCGGGGCGCGCGTTCGACCGACAAGACGGGACGAGAAGGACAGAACATGAGCAACGAAAAAGATGGCAGCGTCGTCATCGTCACCGAGGAAATCTGCCAGAAGGTCGTCGACCGCGCCTCCGCCTTCACCGCGGTGGAGCAGGTCTTCGGCGCCATGGCCAAGGGCGACGCCTACAATTTCCCGGTGATCCGCGAGGCGATCGGCTATGCGGATGCGCTTTACGGGTTCAAATCGGGCTTCGACCGCGTCGGCGGGTCGCTGGGCCTGAAATCCGGCGGCTACTGGCCGGGCAATGCCGAGAAGGGGCTGACCAATCACCAGTCCACCGTCTTCCTGTTCGATCCCGATACCGGGCGGCTGCAGGCACTGGTGGGCGGCAATTACCTGACCGCGGTGCGCACCGCCGCGTCGTCGTCGGTGTCCATCGCGCATCTGGCGCGCAAGGACGCGAAGGTGCTGGGCATGGTCGGCGCCGGCCACCAATCGGCCTTCCAGCTGCGCGCCGCCGCCGAACAGCGCGACTTCGAGCGCGTCGTCGCCTGGAACCCGCATCCCGACATGCTGCCGAAGCTCGGTGAGGTCGCGAAGGATCTCGGGCTCGATTTCGAGGCGGTCAGCCAGGAAGAGCTGGGTGCGCAGGCGGATGTCATCATCACCATCACCTCCGCCTTCGAGCCCCTGCTAATGGCCGACTGGATCAAGCCCGGCACGCATATCGCCTGCATGGGCACCGATACCAAGGGCAAGCAGGAGGTCGACGCGGCGCTGCTGGCCCGGGCGACCGTCTTCACCGACGAGATCGCGCAGTCGATCTCCATCGGCGAGGCGCAGCACGCGGTGGGGCAGGGGCTCATCGCCGAGGGCGACATCACGCCCATCGGCGCGGTCATCAACGGCGATCACAAGGGCCGCACCAGCGAGGACGAGATCACGTTGTTCGACGGCACCGGCGTCGGCCTGCAGGACCTCGCCGTGGCCTCGGTGGCCGCGAAGCTCGCCCGCGAACGGGGCATGGCGCAGACCGTCATGCTTTGACGCGGGCAGGCGCCAGGCCTCCGGGCATTTCCCGAAAGGCCTCGGTTCGCGCCGGGGCCTTTTGCGTTCCGCGCGCGCTGCAGCGGTTGGTGTCTTCCGAACACGTCCGATCCGGCCTACACCGGTCGGACGCCTCTGAAAGCCCTGCCATGCGCGACTTCACCACCGACCGCCTGAGCGTCCGCGACTGGACGCCGATCCTCGCCGATCCCCCGGCCCGCGCCGCGCTGGGCCGGTCGCTGGCGGCGCTGCTTACTCCGCCGGTGATGCGCCATCTGCCGGACCGCGTGCAGCGCGACGCCGCCGATCCGGCGCTCGATCGGTGGATGACGGACCGGGCCGAGGCGGGCTGCGTCTTCACCGTCACCACCCGGGCCGAAGACACCCTGATCGGGTTGCTGTTCGTGTCGCGCCCGGACCCCGGCGCGGCGCCCGACAGGCCCGAACGGGCGCTGGGCTATCTTCTGGCCGAGGCCGCCTGGGGAAAGGGTTTTGCGAGCAAACTGGTGCGGGCCGCCTGCGCCGTGCTGGGCGAGAGCGGAACGCTATGCCTCTTCGCGGCGGTCGAGACGGACAATCGCGCGTCTTCCCGTGTGCTGGAAAAGGCGGGCTTCCTGCACGATCCCGCAGCGTCCGAGCCGGGGCTCGACACCTACCGGTTGGTGCGCGCCGCGCCCTGATCCCGCGCGCTCTGCAACCCGCGTGCCGGGCATGCACTTCCCGACCTGCCCGCCCGATTTTGTGGCGGCAGCCGCGTCACCGCTTGAAGCCGCAGGGAGGATGGGTACGATCCCCCCATTCGTTCGGGCATCGAAGCCCGGCAGAACATCCAGGGAGATACCCATGAAAACCACCGGCATCCTTGCCGCGGCGCTTCTGGCCAGCACATCGCTGGCGGCGTCCGCAGAAACCCTGCGCTGGGCGCGGGCGGGCGATTCGCTCACCCTCGACCCGCATGCGCAGAACGAAGGCCCGACCCACACGCTCGCCCACCAGATCTACGAGCCGCTCATCATCCGCGACATGTCGGGCGAGTTTCAGGCCGCCCTCGCGACCGATTGGGCGCCCTCCGCGGACGACCCGAATGTCTGGGTGTTCAACCTGCGCCAGGGCGTGAAGTACCATGACGGCGCGGATTTCACCGCCGAGGACGTGGTCTTCTCGATCAATCGCGCGAAGTCCGACAATTCGAACATGAAGGAGCTTCTGAACTCCATCGTCGAGGTCCGCGCGGTCGATGACCACACCGTCGAGTTCGTCACCGACGGTCCGAACCCGATCCTGCCCTCGAACCTCACCAACCTCTTCATGATGGACAAGGGCTGGACCGAGGCGAACGATTCCGTCGCCGTGCAGGACGTCGAGGGCGGCGAGTCGACCTTCGCCTCGCAGAACGCCAACGGCACCGGCGCCTTCACGCTCGTGAGCCGCGAGCCCGACGTGCGCACCGTGCTCGAACAGAACCCCGATTACTGGGGCATGGACATGTTCCCGATGGACGTGACCCGCATCGAATACACGCCCATCCAGAACGCCGCGACCCGCGTCGCGGCCCTGCTCTCGGGCGAGGTCGACTTCATCCAGGACGTGCCGGTGCAGGATCTGGGCCGCGTCGGCGACACCGAGGGCCTCCTGGTGAAGACCGCGCCGCAGAACCGGGTGATCTTCTTCGGCATGAACATGGGCGCCGAGGATCTCGCCAATGACGACGTCGAGGGCGCCAACCCGCTGGCCGACGCGCGCGTGCGCAAGGCCATGTCCATGGCGATCAACCGCGACGCCATCCAGCAGGTCGTGATGCGCGGCCAGTCCGAGCCCGCGGGCATGATCGCACCGCCCTTCGTCAACGGCTGGACCGAGGAGATGGACGCCTCTTCGGCCACCGATGTCGAGGCCGCGAAGGCGCTGATGGAAGAGGCGGGCTATGCCGACGGCTTCTCGATCCAGCTCGATTGCCCGAACGACCGCTACATCAACGACGAGGCGATCTGCCAGGCCGCGGTGGGCATGCTCGCCCAGATCGGCGTGACGGTGAACCTCGACGCCAAGCCCAAGGCGCAGCACTTCCCGCTCATCACCAATGGCGAGACGGATTTCTACATGCTGGGCTGGGGCGTGCCGACCTACGATTCCGAGTACATCTTCAACTTCCTCGTGCACACGCGCGGCGAAGAGCGCGGATCGTGGAACAACACCGGCTACTCGAACGCCGATGTGGATGCGCAGATCGTGAGCCTCGCCTCCGAGACCGATCTCGAGGCGCGCAACGCCACCATCGCGGATATCTGGGAAGTGGTTCAGGACGAACAGCTCTACATCCCGATCCACCATCAGGTGCTGAACTGGGGCATGACCGACAAGATCGGCATCGAGGTCTCGCCCGAGGACGATCCGAAGTTCAAGTTCATGGAAATGAACTGATCCACCGCCTCCCCGGGGGATGTATCCCGGGGCCTTGCTACATTGGTCCGGGCGTGTCACGGCGCGCCCGGATCATCCCTTTTACAAGGAATGCTGCCATGAAGACCGCCTGGACCCTCGCCGCGCTCTGCGCGCTGGCCGTGCCCGCGAATGCCGAAACCTTCCGCTGGGCCAGCCAGACCGACCCCAACACCATGGACCCCCATGCCGGCAATTCCGCCCCCGTTCTGGGCTTTCTGAACAACGTCTATGAAGGTCTCGTGCGGCGCGATCGCGATATGCAGATCGAACCGGCGCTCGCCACTTCCTGGGAACCCATCGGCGACGGCGAAGGCTGGCGCTTCACCCTGCGCGAAGGCGTGACCTTCCACGATGGCGCGGATTTCACCGCCGAGGACGTGGTCTTTTCCTACGAACGCGCCTCTTCGCCCGAGGCCGATACCGCAAGCTGGTTCTCTTCGGTGACCGAGGTCATGGCACCGGACGATTACACCGTCGAGATGCGCACCTCCGCGCCGAACCCGATCTTTCCGGATTCCATCGCCAACTGGATGATCATGGACAAGGGCTGGGCCGAGGCGAACGACGTCACCCGCCCCAATATCGAGCAGGGCAATTACGCCACGCTCAACACCAACGGCACCGGGGCCTACCGCGTGGCCGAACGCGACCCGGCGCTGAAGACCGTGCTTGTGCCCTTCGAGAACTGGTGGGGCGAGGATCGCGGCAACGTCACCGAGGCGATCTTCACCCCCATCGACAATTCCGCCACCGCGGTTGCAGCACTCCTGTCGGGCGAGGTCGACATGATCAACCCGGTGCCGGTGCAGGATGCCGACCGGCTCGATCAGGCCGAGGGCGTGGAGCTGAAGCGCGGCGTCGAGGCGCGGGTGATGATGTTCGGCTTTTCCCAGGACAAGGACACGCTGGTCGGCGGTGACGGATCGGTCGAGGGCAACCCGTTCAAGGACCCGCGCGTGCGCCGCGCCGTGGCCCATGCGATCAACGTTCCGGCCATCCTGCAGACCATCATGCGCGGCTCCGCCGAGCCTGCGGCGCAACTCGTGAGCCCCGCGATGTCGGGCTATTCCGAGAGCCTGTCCGAACGCCCGGCGCTCGACGTCGAGGCCGCCCGCGCGCTTCTGGCCGAGGCGGGCTATCCCGACGGTTTCCGCTTCCTCCTGAAATGCCCCAATGACCGCTACATCAACGACGATTCGGTCTGCCAGGCCACCGTCGCGATGCTGGCGCAGATCGGGCTCGAGGCGCAGCTCGACGCCATTCCGGTGCGCAACTACTGGCCGGAACTGCGCGCGGACGAATACGACATGTACCTCCTGGGCTGGTCGCCCGGCACCTTCGATGCCGAGCACCCGTTCCGCTTCCTCGTGCACACCCCGCAGGAGAATATCGGCACCTGGAATTTCGGCGGCTATTCCAATCCCCGCGTCGACGAGCTGATCCCGGCCATCCAGTCCGAGATCGACCCCGAGGCGCGTCAGGCCATGCTCGACGAGGTCGCGGGCATCGTGCAGGAGGACATGGTCTACGTGCCGCTTTACGTGCAGCCGCTTCTCTGGGGGACGGCCACGAATATCGATCTGACACAGCGCGAGGATAACTTCTTCATCCTGCGCTGGGTCGACGTACGGTAAGCGCCGATGCTCGCCTACATCATCCGCCGGGTCGGCCAGTCGATCCTTGTGCTGCTGTTCACTGGCCTCGTGGCCTTTTCCATGTTCAGCTTCGTGGGCGATCCCATCGACAACATGCTGGGGCAGGAGCGCACGCAGGCCGACGTGGAACGGCTGCGCACCGAGCTTGGCCTCGACCGGCCCTTCGTGGTGCAGTATTACAAGTTCCTCGAACAGGCCGTGCAGGGCAATTTCGGGCTGAGCTACCGGCAGGGCCGCCCGGTGGGCGAGATCCTTCTCGAACGCGCGCCGGCGACACTGGAACTGGCCTTCGTGTCGGGGCTTCTGGCGCTGGTGGGCGGGATCGGCCTCGGAATCTTCACCGCGATCCGAAGGCAAGGCTGGGCCGCGAACGTCATCATGACCGTGTCGCTGATCGGGGTGTCGCTGCCCACGTTCCTGATCGGAATTCTGCTGATCTACCTCTTCTCCGTCGAGCTGGGCTGGCTGCCGTCCTTCGGGCGCGGAGAGGTGACGCAGATCGGCGGCTGGTCCACCGGTTTTCTGACCGCGAGCGGGCTGAAGGCGCTCATCCTGCCCGCGATCACGCTGGGGCTTTACCAGATGACGCTGATCATGCGGCTCGTGCGCACCGAGATGCTGGAGGTGCTGCGCATGGATTACATCCGCTTCGCCCGCGCCCGCGGCATCCGCGAACGGGCGATCAACTTCCGCCACGCGCTGAAGAACACGCTGGTGCCGGTCATCACCATCACCGGCCTGCAGCTCGGCTCGATCATCGCCTTCGCCATCATCACTGAGACGGTGTTCCAGTGGCCGGGCGTCGGGCTTCTCTTCATCAACGCGATCCAGTTCGTCGATATTCCGGTCATGGCCGCGTATCTCATGATGATTTCGGTGATGTTCGTGGGCATCAACCTGATCGTCGACATGCTTTACTTCGCGATCGACCCGCGCCTGCGCGTCGACCGCACAGCCGGAGGGCACTGACATGGCCGAAACCGACATGCCATCGGACGCGCCGATCCGCCCGCCCTCGCGCATCAAGCGCGCTTGGGAGAGCGATCTGGCCTGGTCCTTCCGCCACACCCCCGTGGCGATGATCTCGGCCTTCGTCGTGACGCTGCTGGTCCTCGCGGCGCTGCTGGCGCCGCTGATCGCGCCGCACAACCCGTTCGATCCCGCGACGCTGAACCTGATGAACGGCTTCACCCCGCCGGGCGAGGCCAATGCCTTCACCGGAGACAGCTTCCTGATGGGCACCGACGATCAGGGCCGCGACGTCTTCTCGACCATTCTCTACGGCATGCGCATCTCGCTCTTCGTGGGCTTCTCGGCGGTGCTGCTGGCGCTGGTGATCGGCGTGGTCCTGGGGCTGCTCGCGGGCTATCTCGGCGGCTGGACCGAGACCATCATCATGCGCGTCGCCGACGTGCAGCTCACCTTCCCGGCGATCCTCGTCGCCATGCTGATCTTCGGCATCGCCAAGGGCATTACGCCACCCGAATACCGCGACCAGATGGCGATCTGGGTGCTGATCCTCGCCATTGGCCTCTCGGACTGGGTGCAGTTCGCCCGCGTCGTGCGCGGCGCCACGCTGGTGGAGAAAAGCCGCGAATACGTGCAGGCCGCGCGCCTCATCGGCCGATCGCCCTTCTCGATCATGATCCGCCACATCCTGCCCAACGTGCTGAACCCGGTGCTGGTGATCGCCACCATCTCTCTGGCGCTCGCGATCATCGCCGAGGCGACGCTGTCCTTCCTCGGCGTCGGGGCCCCGCCCACCAAGCCGTCGCTCGGCACGCTCATCCGGATCGGGCAGGAATTCATGTTCTCGGGCGAATGGTGGATCCTGTTCTTCCCCGCCCTGACGCTCCTTGCGCTGGCCCTGTCGATCAATCTTCTGGGCGACTGGCTGCGCGACGCGCTCAATCCGAAACTGAGGTGATCCCATGACCACCCCCGTCCTTTCCGTCCGCGGCATGACCGTGGAAATCCCCACGCGGCGCGGCGTGCTGCGCCCGGTGGACAATGTCAGCTTCGACATCGCCGAGGGCGAGATCCTCGGCGTCGTGGGCGAGAGCGGCGCGGGCAAGTCCATGACCGGCAACGCCGTGATCGGCCTGCTCGACCCGCCCGCGCGCATCGTCTCGGGCGAGGTACTGCTGAAAGGCGAGGCCGTGCACACCGCCAAGGGCGAGAAGCTGCGCCGCATCCGCGGCAAGCGCATGGGCATGATCTTCCAGGACCCGCTGACCTCGCTGAACCCGCTTCTGACCGTGGGCGAGCAGCTGAGCGAGACCATCCTCGAACACCTGCCGGTCAGCCAGTCCGAGGCGGAGAAACGCGCCATCGCCGCGCTGGACGAGGTCGGCATCCCGGCGGCCGCGCAGCGCATCGACAGCTATCCGCACGAGTTTTCGGGCGGCATGCGCCAGCGCGTGGTGATCGCGCTCGCGCTCTGCGCCGAGCCCGACCTCGTGATCGCGGACGAGCCCACCACCGCGCTCGACGTGTCGGTGCAGGCGCAGATCATCGCGCTTCTGAAGCGGCTCTGCCGGGACAAGGGGGTCGCGGTGATGCTGGTGACCCATGACATGGGCGTGATCGCCGAAGCCGCCGACCGCGTCGCGGTGATGTATGCCGGCCGCATGGCCGAGCTGGGCCCGGTGCGCGAGGTGCTGACCCGCGCCCGCCATCCCTATACGGCGGGCCTGATGGGCTCCACGCCGCTGGCCTCCCAGGGCCAGAAGCGCCTGCGCCAGATCCCCGGTGCCATGCCCCGGCTCGAACATCTGCCCGACGGCTGCGCCTTCCATCCCCGCTGCGACCGCGCCGAGGCCAGGTGCCGCCAGAACCCCGCGCCGGACCTGACCGCCTGCGAGGGCCGCGCGGCCTGCTGGTTCCCGCTGCCTGCCCAATCCGAGAAAGAAGAGGTCTCCGCATGAGCGCGCTCATCGAGGTCGAGAACCTGACCCGCGTCTTCGACGTCTCCAAGCCCTGGCTGAACCGGGTGATCGAACGGCTGCCGAAGGCGCTGCTGACGGCGGTCTCCGACGTCTCCTTCGGGATCGAGGAAAATTCCGTCTACGCGCTGGTGGGCGAGAGCGGTTCGGGCAAGTCCACCATCGGCAAGATCATCGTGGGTCTCGTGCCGCCCTCCTCGGGCAAGGTCGAGATCGACGGCGTGGATCTCGCCACCGAACCCGAGGGCGCGCGCCGCGCGGCGGTGCGCGAGAACGTGCAGATGATCTTCCAGGACCCCTATGCCTCGCTCAATCCGCGCTGGAAGGTGCGCGATATCATCGCCGAGCCGGTCTCCGCGCGCGGCGGCGATACCGAGGGGCTGGCCGAGCGGCTCCTGGAGCAGGTGGGCCTGTCGGCACAGGATGCGGGCAAGTATCCGCACGAGTTTTCCGGCGGGCAGCGCCAGCGCATCTGCATCGCCCGGGCGCTGGCGTCCAACCCGCGGATCATCGTCTGCGACGAGCCCACCTCGGCGCTCGACGTGTCGGTCCAAAGCCAGGTCCTGAACCTGATGAGCGATCTGCGCGAGGAGCTGGGCCTGACCTATCTCTTCATCTCGCATGACCTGACGGTGGTGCGGCACATGGCCGACAAGGTGGGCGTGCTCTATCTCGGCACGCTCGTAGAGGAGGCCCCGCGCGACACGCTCTATGCCGATCCCAAGCATCCCTATACGCAGATGCTCTTCGAGGCCGCGCCGCGCATGGACGCTTTCGGGCGCGACATCGACCCGCCCAAGGGCGAGATCCCCGACGCGATCAACCCGCCGCCGGGCTGCGCCTTCCATCCCCGCTGCCCCATCGCCGTCGACCGCTGCCGCAAGGAACGTCCCCGGCTGCGCGAGGTGGGCAAGACGCGCGTCGCCTGCCACCTCGCCGAATAGTCGGCGATTTTCGCATCGGCAGATATTGCACCGTTCGGCCGGTCGCAGTACACCGCGCCGGAGTGCCCCTATAGCTCAGCTGGTAGAGCAACTGATTTGTAATCAGTAGGTCCGCGGTTCGAGTCCGTGTGGGGGCACCATTTCATAAGCTTTAATTATTGAAAAATATAGAAAATTTAGATTTTAGCTAAAACCTATCCACCTATATACCCACCCTAAGGCTGCGAATACTTCCGTGAACGCTTGGATATTATACAGCTACCTAAGGGGCAGACCGGTAGCATTTCGCATCATGCTCGTCGCCATCGAAGGCAAGCCTTAGCTTGTCTTAGCATACAACTTAGCAATCTTTGCGGTCCCGCACACGCCATACGCATTGCCGATGGACTGATCCGACACGCGAATAAAAGCTAATATTCCTTAATAATAACGCGTCGGAGACATCCAGGAAATGTACCTCCTGCATCGCGGCGCCCTGGTCCTTGACCGCATCTCCGGTCTTGCCGACGCCGCTGTTGAACGCCTCGCCCGGCGTCCGGTCGCGCGGGTCTAGTGTTCCCCGTCTGACATAAGATTCCTGGCCTGCCTGTGTTGCGCGGCCGTTACCTGGATATAGCTCCCAGGTTAGCTATGCGGACGAAGCAGCCCTCCGTCGAGAACTCCACTCTTTGACAAAAGCATTCATGAGCACGAATGATCCAGCGACTTAACAAGGAAACGCAAC
The DNA here is from genome assembly GCF_900156805.1 of Roseivivax lentus. Classification (GTDB taxonomy): domain Bacteria; phylum Pseudomonadota; class Alphaproteobacteria; order Rhodobacterales; family Rhodobacteraceae; genus Roseivivax; species Roseivivax lentus. The sequence continues at coordinate 50,676 of NZ_FTOQ01000019.1, forward strand.
GTGACCTTTCGGGAAGAATGCCAAAAGCCGCTCGACCGTTATGTTTCTTCCTACCGCGAAGGTGACGCCAAAGGGTGCGCCGCCATCTATGCGCAGCATGCAGAAATGTATTCGCCCTTCGGCCCTCCGGCCGTCGGGCGTCAAGCTATCGAAGATACACATGCAGAGTGGGTCGCAGAGGGTGCCGAAAACAAAACGATTGAAGTAGTGATCGCGGAACGCAGCGGCGATCTTGGCTGGTGCCTCGCAAAATTCGGCGAAGGCACAACTGGCGAGGGCATCTCCTTGAACATACTGGCGAGACAATCAGACGGAGGCTGGCTAATCACACGTTCCAGCCTCAACGAACTGTCGCTATAGGCAAAACCGAGTTCAGTGAGCGTACGAAGCCTGACGCTTGCGCGAGCACTTAATAGAAAACCTTGAAGGACCGCTTTGCGGACAAAGCCGACCTTCGCCCGAGGCCCGCTTATGGAGCGGGACAAAAGCGGCGGTTTGTGGCAGGGCCACAAACCTTCGGCAGAACCTATCATCGACAATGCGAAGCCGAGAGGAGGGTTGCTGACTTAGGTCAGTATTTATGACTTATGGTTCGTTTTGTGTTGATAAAAATTGGCTATGTCAAAGTATGCCAAGCCTCCGTGAAACTTTCATAGTCCATTCGCAACCGAAGATATTGAACCCTTGAGAACTTTTTAAAAGCAGTTTGTTCTTCACGTTTTTTAGCCCCGAGGCTGTCTCTTATGAAGTCGAGTGCGTTCATAGCATCTTCTAATCGCTGCCCGTACACAGGTTCGTGGTGTGCCACCCGGTTTCTAGTCGCATAAATTGCTTCAAGTGACGTCGCTATGTCGCCCCTTTTGCGAGACTTGTCAGGAAAGACCTTTTTCAAAGATGGTTTCCACAAGTCAGCTTCATAGTCACTGGAGTACAAGCGCTTCCAAAATGAGAAAGTTGTCTGCGAAACGATCTGGCCATGTGTCACCACAAACAGAGCCTGCCGTCCCTTGACTATGTTCTTGTGTAACGTACCTGCAGGCACGCCACCAGGAAACGCGAAAGCGTCGAGGAAGGCTTTCTCTTTGTAGCTCAGTTTCGAATAGGCCGCTTTCTGTGCATGACTTGTGGCCGAGCTGATTGCCTTTTGCTCGAATGGCTTAAGCGGTAGAGTCGTATGGCCTGGTAGCAGCCATTCGTCATCTCCAAAATCATCGATTAAACACTGGTTGGTACTGTTACGAAGCGATAACTCCAACAGTGCGATCACAGACATCAACGACGATCCAAGCTGAAGCGTGTGGTTGTGCAGAGCAATAGCCTTCTTTTGTCTATCCGTATGATTTTCATACGTTTTAAGGCGTTCAGCCGAGATGAATTTTACTACGTCCAATGCAACACCTATCGTTTCACCCCTTGCATACGGCGTTAAGGATCGCTATGTCGAGAGTTGAAAGGCTGGGGATAAGGTCGGCAGCGCCACGAGAGTGGTGACGGACCCCCCGCCTATTTGAAGAAAGGCTCATCCTTTTGGGTGAGCCTTTTTCTTTATCCAAATTTTAGGGTGTCAATAACGGTCGTTTCCGCCGGTGACAGAAAAGTTTGAGTTTTGGTGCTTCCTGCGGTTCGGAGAAGGAAAGCTCCGAGCTATCTTTGAAAGACGCTCCCGTGGCGTCCGAATCGCATCCTATGTTGCGGAGGGCGTCTGTGGTATACTCGTCTACGTGCTGGAGAGGCGATCTCGTCGGCCTCCCGGTTGCCCGGAGACCGCGGTCGCGAGCGGGTCGGCCGAACTGCGAGGCTTGGTCACGGTGTCGCGAACGGGAGATTTGCCATGAAGGTATTTCGGAACATCACGGCATTGGGTCCGGCCCTACTGGTTCTCGCGAGCTTTCTCGGCGCCGATCCGGCAGGGGCTGAACGGACTCAACCCGGAGAGACGAGCATCATCGACGGCTGCCCGGGCGACAAGTTTTCGGTCACAGACGCCGAAGGCGAAACGACCTGCTTCTGTCCGCAGGGCACCTCGGAGGTGGGCGACTTCTGCGTGTCGCAGGATCTTGCGGATTTCTTCGACGACCCCTGGGGAACGGTCTGCGGCTATTTTGGCTGCGGATCGGGCAGCGGCGCGCCGACGGAGCCCGAGATGGAAATTTGCGACGCCCGCAACGGCTTTACCTGCGCGGAGGAATTCGATGCCTGCCGCGCTGATTTCCGCACAAACATGCAAGTTTGCCAAAGCCGCAAGCTGCGAACGGCACAGACGAGCTGCGACGGCAATATTTGGCCCAACAATTCCCGCTTCGCAAACTGGCACCGAGTGGGCGGCTGGTGGTGCCCGAACCCGGACGACGATCCCAACGACTATGATCACTGGCGTTTCAATTCGTGGGACAGCCAATGCCAGAGGGTCGCAGATGTCCACGAACAGTGCATGGATGCCTGGTTGCACGATGCCAATTCGGGCTCTAGCGGCAGCTTCAGTCTATTCGGTGTCGGCGGCGGTGGTGGAAGCGGGGCCGAACCAGCTGGCGACCTAGCCAAGGCGCGTTGCTCGTTCGAGGAAATACCGAAGCATGACGCTTGTATCAAGCGCGTCGAGGAGGTGCTCGCCTGCCCCGCCGATTGCGATCCGGCCGTTGCCGAGCGGATCGTTCTCGATCCCCTGCGCCCGGACCAGCGGCCCAGCTCGACCGACGGGTCGACCCGCGCGGCGCTCGTCGCGCTGAACCGGCAGGAACAGGAACATGCCCTCACCCGGCTCGGCTATCTCTTCCTCGATCGCGGCCATACCAACGGGGCAATCGGCATCTTCCGCGTCGTTGTCGCGAATTTTCCCGATTCCGCCAATGCCCGCCACAGTCTTGGCGAGGCGCTGGAGGAGGCCGGCCAGGCCCATCTGGCAGAAGCCCGCTACCGCGAAGCGTTGGGGATCAATCCGACCTTTTCAGCGGCGCGCGACGACCTCGTGCGACTGGTCGGCCCGTCGGACGGGGAATGAGACCGACGGCCCGTATTCAACTGCAAGATCTTGACCGCCAGCTTTCCCGCGTCGCGGGCGGCGAACCCTTTCGTGACATCAACATTTTGATGATGTGGCTCGAAGCGAGCAATTGGGGGCTATGCGTCTTCGGTATTGTTGACTCAAGGCAAGGGCTGCGACGAGCTCTGACAGCTTTATTTCCGCGCCTACCGCGTGGGCGCTTAGAGCGAGTTGCGTTCAATCAGTTTCATAGCCTGCGGCCTTGAAGAAGTTGTAGCACTCTTCCTCAGTGAAGAGATCGCAGACATTGCCAACG
>NZ_FTOQ01000044.1 GCF_900156805.1 Roseivivax lentus
CCAGCTTCCGGAGGTTCTGGGCGGTGGCGGCGAGCAGGAATTCGTCATTTGCGCCGCATGGTCCGCGTAGGCGGAGCCTTCCGAGGCCGAGGATGCGCTTGAGGTGCGCAAACAGCATCTCGACCTTCTTCCGGAGCTTCATTGAGACCGCGTATTGCTTTGTCTTGGCGATGTCGCGGGCGACCTGGCGGGCGTCTTCGTGCTGCTCTCGGGTGATGGCTCTTGCATCGGTGTTCGGGCAGCAATGCTGTTTCGACGGGCAAGCCTGGCAGGTCAGTTTCAGCGCGCGGTATTTGGCCCGACCCTCACTCGTTGGCCCCCGGTTCGGGTCGGAGTAGTTCCGACGGAACTGTTTCAATGCCTGCCCCTCGGGGCAGATGTATTGATCGTTCTCGGCGTCCCACTCGAAGTCCGCCCGGCTCCAGGTGCCGTCGGTGCGCTCGGACTTGTCCAAAACCGGAATGTGCGGCGCGATCTTCCGGTCGACCAGCCAGCCCAGCATCGGCCCGGTGCCGTAGGCCGTGTCCGCGATCAGCCGTTCAGGGTGCAGGTCGAACCTGGCCTTCACGCGATCCAGCATGGTCTTGGTCGATCCGACCTCGGCCTGCCGTATCGACCGCGTCGCCTCGACATCGACGATCACGCCGTGATCAGTGTCGATCAAGTAGTTGTCGGAATAGCTGAAGAATGCCGGGCCCTTGCGCGCTGCCGTCCACTGGCTGGCCGGATCGGAATGCGACGTGAACTTAGGCTGCACTGCGCTGGCGGCACCGAAGGCGGCCTCGTCAAGGGTGTCGAGATACTCGCGAACGGCCCGGGGCGCATCGGCAGGGTCGATCTGCTTCGCGTCCCAGTCCTCCTTCGGTGTCGAGTTCTGCTTGTTCGCGTCTGCCTCGATCAGGCTGGCATCCACCGCCATTCGCTGGCCGCTGACCAAGCCCTCCTCGATGCACCGCGCGACGGTCGCCTCGAACAGTTGGCGTAGAAGCTTGCTGTCACGGAACCGGCCGTGCCTGTTTTTCGAAAACGTCGAATGATCAGGGACGCGGTCGCTCAGATCGAGCCGACAGAACCAGCGATACGCGAGGT
>NZ_FTOQ01000030.1 GCF_900156805.1 Roseivivax lentus
CCCCGACGAACTCCGTCAGAGGCAAGGTTCCACATGGGTCAAATCTCAGTGACAATTCCGACTGCTGCCGGGTCAGTTCTCGGTGACATCCAACACATGCTCGGCCAGCAGGTCCGCGCTGCCGACCTCAAGCTCCACCGCCTCGCCCCGGTAGAGGCGCACGACGTTCGATAGGAACTCGATCTGTTCGGGAAGGAAGTCCCGGTGGGCGCGGTCGATCTGGCGGTAGAGGGACCGGGCGTCGAGGAACAGAACAGTGTCCTCCCGCTCCGTCCCGCGCTTGCCCTTGTCGAAGAACCACAGGGTGCAGGGCAGCGTGACCGTGTAGAACATGTTCGGCCCGACCGAGACGATGACATCGGTGCTGCCATCCTCGATCAGCCTTTGCCGGATCAGCTGCTCGCTGCCCCGCGCATCGCCCGCCGAGTTCGCCATGACGAAGCCCGCGCGTCCCTGATCGTTCAGCGCCGCATGGAACATCTGTATCCAGAGGTAGTTGGCGTTGTCGGGCTTGGGGATACCGAAGGGGAAGCGCCAGTCACCCTCAAGGTCTTCCTTCCGGACGCCCGAGACGTTGAAGGGCGGGTTGGCCATGACGAAATCGAAGCCGTCGCGCTCCTCGAAGACCCTCGGGAAGAGCTGCTTGATGTCCGTGGCGTAGGTGTTCGCCTCGCGCACATCACCAGACAGGCCGTGGACGGCAAGGTTCATCTTGTTGAGGTTGACCGTGACGCGGTCCTTCTCGACCCCGTAGATGCTGATCTCGCTACTCGGGGTCTTGCCGTGTCGCTCCACGAAGTCGGCAGACATCACGAACATGCCCCCCGAGCCGCAAGCCGGATCGAGGATGCGCCCGTGATAGGGCTCGATGATCTCGACGATCAGCTTTACGATGCTTTCCGGCGTGTAGAAAACGCCGCCCTTCTGGCCCTCCTTCATGGCGAAGTTGCCGAGGAAGTACTCGTAAACCTTGCCGAAGGCGTCCCCGGAGAGGTCGATTGGCGCGAGGAGGCGGATAAGTTCGACCAGCACGTCGTTTCCGAGGTCGGTATAGGTCTGGGGTAGAGCGCCGGATAAGTCGGGGTTGTCCTCCTCTATGGCCTTCATGGCCTCATTGATCGCCTTGCCGATGTCGTCGCTCTCGGTCAGCGATTGAAGGTGGCTGAAGCGAGCCTCGGGGCGCAGGAAGATCACGCCCTCGGCGTCGTAGTCGGCCTTGCTGATCTTGCGCCGGTTGCCCGACCCAACCGGCCCGATCCGCCCCTCGGCTTCGGCAAACCGCTTTTCCGCATAACGCAGGAAGATCAAGCCCAGTACCGGCGTCGAGAATTGGCTGGGCTTGAGACCGGTATTTGCCCAGAGCTGGTCTGCCGCCGACCACAGGCGCTTTTCGACGTCGCTGTTCACCATCTTGCCGGTCCTTCAAGGCATGTCATCCAACTCGATGATAAACATGCGAAACCTTCGAGTGCCAGATCACGGTTGAGTTTCGGTCGATCATTTGGAGATGAACAACATCAGAGGGGTAACCGGATCAAAATCTCTCTTTCAATGTCAACATTTATCAACAGGCAAAAAAGCTCCTTCAGCCTGTAAATAGGCCCTGGTGGGATTGCGGTGCCACAAGCTGGCAGCATGTGATTTTCTGGAAAGGTCGGAGGCGAGATCGCTCGTTGGGTCAGACTGATCGACTGACGCTGCAATGTGCTGCTACATCCGCTACAATCGCTACATTAAAGTAACTTTACCGATCCAAAATATTGCAAGCAGCAATATGTGGTAGTGGCTTCAAAAGTCACGCACATATGTTGCGTTATGCTTCGGCGCGTGCTATTGCCCGTCTAACGCGCATGACGTGCGTTCGCAGCCCCAAGTTGGGGCGTTCCCTTCGGGGGCGAACGACGTCATGCGCGTTTGTCGTCCTCGATCAGCATAAGGACGACAGCAATGCAGACATACCTCACCCTTGAAGACGTCAGCATCAAGCTCGGGAACCGGTCACGGTCCTCGATCTATAAAGATATTGAGGCCGGTCGCTTGCCCAAGCCGATGAAGCTTGGTGCGCGGATCTACTGGCCCGAGGATGAGCTCGAAGCGCACCTCCGCGAGCAGCGCGGAAGCGGTGCAGCCTAGTAAAAACCCCGGCGCTTTGAGGGCGACCGGGGCGTAAAGTACTTGCTCGCACTCGTACAATACCCCTCATCGGGACGCTTCTCAAGCGCCTCCATTTTATGGAGATGCTCGCGATGGTTATCGCTGAAATGAAAAAGAACAGTCGCGGAAAACTCGTCGTGATTCGCGAGCTTTTCAAGGGCCACGATGTCGTTGGCGTCCGCGCATTTATCGACCCCGGCAATGACGAAATGCTCCCCTGTGAAGAAGGAATCGCTATTCGCGCAATTTTGTTTCCGGAGCTCACCGACGTTCTGGATGAAGCGCTTTGGCTTGGAGGGTCCGATGCAGATTAATGCAAAAAACCTGACCCAAGAGCTTGGTGGGATTTGGTACGGCACCTACGGAGTTGCGTCATGCCCTCTCTGTCAGCCGGAGCGCCGTAAAGGACAGAATGCCCTCACGTTGGCCGATGGTGATGCCAAGCTACTGCTCCATTGCAAGCGGATGCATTGCGGCTTTCGTGATGTTCTTGCGGCCGCTGGCGTGAACGGCGGAGACTACAGGCCGCCTGATCCGGAGATAGCTGCCCGCCGAGAGACGGAGCGCTTGGCCAATGCAACAAAACGGGCCGTCCAGGCCGAGCGGTGCTGGAAAGAAGCGCAGCCGATCGTCGGCACCATTGCGGAAACGTACCTCAGGAAGGCGCGCGGGATCAGCTGCTGTTTACCGACATCGCTGCGTTTTCATCCGGAATGCTGGCATGGAGCGACAGCGTCGAAACACCCCGCGCTCGTAGCGTTGGTGGAGGGCGGCGATGGCTTCGCGGTACATCGCACGTACCTTAGCGCAGATGGCGGCGGTAAGGCGCGTCTCACTCCGTCAAAGGCGATGCTAGGCGCGGTCTCTGGCGGCGCTGTGACGCTTTCCAAGGCGGCTCCGCGGCTTGTGGTTGGAGAGGGCATCGAAAGCACGTTGTCGCTGCTGTGCGGGTTTCTGGAAGGCTCTGCGACGGTATGGGCTGCGCTCTCGACATCCGGCCTGCGTGGGCTGCGACTCCCGACTGCTCCGGGGAGACTGACCATCGCGCAAGATGGCGATGCGGCTGGGCGCGAAGGTGCACACGCGCTGGCGCAGCGTGCTTATGTCGCGGGCTGGCGCGTTGGTATCCTCGACCCTGGTGATGGAGCCGACTTCAACGACATCCTTTCGACCGGAAAGGCGGTGCGGGTATGAAAACGCAAGCCAAATTGAACGAAATCGGTTTTGCACCCGAGAGCCCTCAACCGTTACTGCGGGAACCTGCTCCCGGCGAAGCCTATCCTGTTGGCCATCTGGGGCCGCTACGTGCGGCTGTAGAAGCCGTTCAGGGGGAGACGCAAGCTCCTGTGGCGTTGGCTGCGGCCTCTGCTCTGGCGGTGGCTTCACTGGCGGTGCAAGGGCACGCGGATGTTGAGGCCTTGGGCGGACAAACCCCTTTGTCGCTGTTCTTGTTGACGGTTGCCGCCAGCGGCGAGCGAAAGACCGCCTGCGACAAACGCGTAATGCGAGGGCTCCGCGTCTTCGAGGCCGAACAGGGCGAGAAACATACCGCTGCGCTTAAGACGTGGCGTCGAGAAACAGAGGTATTCGACGTCCAAAAAAAGGCGATCCTGAGAGATATGGGAAGCCAAAAGTCTGAAAAGGCAACGGCGGCTCGTGCGGACCTCGAAGTCTTGGGTGAAGAGCCCAAGCCGCCTTTGCTGGCTGACCGGACATGTTCCGAACCGACTCTGGAAGGTATCTTTCGAGCCTTTCTGAATGGACAGCCTTCCCTTGGCCTTTTCTCGGATGAGGCCGGGCAATTCCTTGGAGGCTTTGCCATGTCTGCCGACCACCGTGTGAAAACACTGGCAGGGCTCAACAAGCTGTGGGACGGAGCTGAAATCCAACGCACTCGCGCAGGAGATGGCGTTTTCACGCTTCGCGGTCGGCGCATGGCACTCAACCTGATGTCGCAGCCTGTCGTCATGCGCGACTTTCTGTCCGATCGGATGGCAGGTGGGCTGGGCTTCTTACCTCGCTGCCTGATTTGCGAACCGACTTCGACCATTGGAGTTCGCTTCCACGCCAACACTCGGCAGGATACCGGCGCGCTTGAGGCATTCGAAGCGAAATTAAAGCGGAGATTGGCCCACAACATGCCGACCGCGCAGGACGGGCAGACGCTTGAGCCCCGCCTGCTGCCGCTTACCCCCGACGCTCGCAAGTTGCTGGTGCAATTCGCTGATACAATCGAAGCGAAACAGGCCCCTGGCGCCGCCCTCGCGCATATGACCGGGTATGCTTCGAAAGCCGCAGAACAAGCCGCGCGCATCGCGGGCGTATTGACGCTGTGGCGCGACATCGATGCCCCCGACGTCACCGCGCAGGACATGTGCGACGGCATTACCCTTGCGCAATTCTATCTAGGTGAAGCGGTGCGGTTGGCCGACGCCGCAACTGTGTCAAAGGAAATCGAGCGTGCCGAAACCTTGCGGCAATGGTTGCTGGAAGGCTGGCCGCATCCCAACGTGATGGCACGTGACGTGGCGCAATACGGACCCTCATGCCTTCGCGTTACCAAAGAGGCCCGTGAAGCGCTGCGGCTGCTGGAAGACCACGGTTGGATTACCCCGCTCGACCGTGGAACCGTAGTGCGCGGCGCCGCTCGCAAGGAAGCATGGGCAATCGAAACGGCGTAGGCAATGTGGTTCGATATGACTAATTTGTTCAAGGAAACTGAGGGCGGGCACAAGCCCGCTCCCGACTTTTGCGCCCCAGTACTTCTGATACACCGCTCGGCCTCGTAGCGAATGTAGCAGCCTCTCGCGGGTCTGCGAACCTCAACCAGAAACGCCCAGCACCTCGCTGACTGTAGCACATGTAGCGGAAGTAGCAGGCTCACAGCCACAGCTGCTGGATGCAGAAACGTCGAAAAGCGATCCGCACGACATGGCCTGTGGAGCGGTCCGGGTTTTCCGGACATTGCGGCGGCTGATCTAAGGTGTATCCGGGTACGGTTTCATGCCGCCAATTTCCGATCTCGAACGGTCTAGCACGCCGCCCTTGGCATTCGCGGCTCAACGGTGTTACGGGGCCAATCGGTATTGGGTCAAACCAGCCGTGAACTAACACCAATCGTATGACTGTCAGTGTTCATGATCTCGGGCAGTCCAAACTCGGCAATGGCTTCTTTTAACGCTTAGACACAAAAGTCGGATTGCATCGTGCTCGACAGTTGCCGGCTCAGCACCTTACGTTGCGCTAGCGCTCTGTATACGTAGAGCGAAGAATGGAAGGAAGCTGAACGATGCCCCTGATGTGGACACCACCGGGCGCGGACCCAATAGTGCAGTCGGTCCTGATGGACAAAGCGGTTCCGCTGACGGCACGGGAGTATCTGGACAAGCTGGAACAGAAGCTCAACCGGATGGCGCGGGAAGCGGACGATCTGGCGACGGAGGCACTGGCGGACTATCTGGCGGAACGCGGAGCGGAGCCAGCGGAGACGGCCAGCGCGATGATGGAGCAGGCACGGGAGACCAGCAACCTGCCGGGGGCGCTTCTGCCGCAGGGGGTGTTTCCGGTGACAGCGGCGCAGGTGAAGCCGGAACGGATGCCGATGCCGGGGATGCTGGAGTTTCTGGGGGGTCTTCGGGGAATGGGGCACTAGTGTTCTACACCTGACATAAGAATCTTTGTGGGAGCATCGTGTCTAGCAATCGCTCGACATCCCTGAAAAAAATATCAGATGACCGCTCCGAGCCCTCTCTACCAGTTTGGCCGCGTGCGTCGAACGGCCGCTTCCGCTGTCAGGCACAACCGTGCCAAAACCACATAAGTTTTGCCTCACGGTTCTGTCGCGGCTAACCTCATGAAAATGCTGAGGCCTGTAGGGCCGGACAGAAACCACCGTTTTCGCCCATTCAGGTATCATTGTACGCAATCTTGGGCCAAGCATTATGAGTACACGATGACACCGAAGAAGTTCTTTGCGATATGCAGACAGGCATCTAGTATTCTAGTCACTGTGTTTCATCGTGATCATACTGCAAATCGCACTACTTTATCTGTCATCGTTTCCGCAATGATGGCCGCGATCCCTGCTGTTGCATTAGGGCAGGAACCACAGATCAAGATTGCTCAGGCTGGCCAGAACATTACCGTCTGGGATGGCTGGAACGTCACGGCGACAATCTTTCTGAAAATCGATGGGGGTTCTGGCGACGATTGTATCAAGCTTTGGTGGATCACGATGGGTGTAAACTCCGACTCTTGGGAGGTCTGCAATCAAACTGAGGTGAAAGCCTTTCTGCCGCTCATTTACGGCGAACTGCGTGCTGGAAGCTTCGCCAGAGAGACTGCAGTCGCTGTCAGCGATGATGCATCTGTCGCGTACAACTTCGAACTCTGCAATCGAGTCATCGATTGCTAAGCTGTTCATCAGGGAACAGCACAGCTCAGATTGGCACGAGAAAGGTGCGCGCGTAACGCAAGATGCCAAAGGCCGAACGTGCGCCATTGTCAGCCTGAGTGTCCACCACAACGGTGTCCTTTGGTGATTTGCGTACCACGATGTTGCCACGCATCACCTCGTGATGTTCCGAATGCACGGCAAAGCCCGCACGGGTGTCACGCGCCACAAAGCAGTTAGGCGCATAGCTCCGCCCCGCCTTGATCGAGGTGCGTCCGTTAGCGGTGCGTGTGGTGATGGCGGTCGCGTTGGTCCTGAGCAACAGCGTGCCTGGACCCTCTGCGTAATAGACGAGTGCACGTCCGAAGATCAGACTGACGAGGTTGAAGTTCAGCAGCGGTTTGATGCGGGTCTTGTCGCTCATGCCTACGAAGTGCGAGAATTCGAATATCACGCGTTCGTCAGTGCGCAGAGTCCACTCCACAAGGCTGGCGGGCGGCGGCAGATCCAGGCTGACCGTATCGCTGCAGTTGGATAGGTCGATGCGCTGCATGCGCCATGCCCTGTTCGTTATCCGCGACAGGATTGCGGTGAGCGGCATCGGGATACGCCCGCTGCCGGGCGAGTTGGAAACAACTGTGTCCCGTGTCACGAAGAGTACGTCGCGCCGGTTGCGCCCGAAAGTGAGAGCACCCCGTGCAGAGAGCCGTGTGTCGCCATGGCTGTGCGGCACTGCACCGTCTTCGAGCTTGGCCACGATGCCCCATGTCGGATGCAAGACCACACGCCCCAGGACAATCAGGTAGGTCTTGAGGAGCACAAGCAGCGTGTAGAGAAAGAGCAGTGTACTGAGAATCTGAAGGGTGGCAAAGGTATGACCGATGCCTGCGATCGAGCGCTCGCGGTAAGCCACGAGCATGGTATCGATCTCCGCAACAGCGCGGGTACGGAAGGCGTCGGTGCCACGGCCCGCCTCGGCTTCGGCACGGTCGAGTTTGGCCTTGAGTTTGTTCAGCGCGCCCTCTCGCATACCTTGATAGATCGAGTTGGCCATTGATTTGGCGAGGTTCATCACGTGGCAGCCGATGTCATACCAGCGACAGTTTTTCGTTTGCGTGCCTGGCGCCCGGATGGGCAGCTGGTCACGTACGAAATCATATGTCTCCTGGGCGGAGTTGCGGACAAGCTGATTGACTTGGGTTTGGGTGGCAAGCGAGCGAGCCTCCAACTCTGCCCGCCAGGCGCGGACTTGTTCGGTCTGAATGTGCACCAGTGTGGCTTTCAGACCGATCGGCTCGGCCGGCGCAGGCACCGCCGTTTGGGCAATTATGAAGTCCGCGGCCGCCTGATCGGCAAAGCGCCACATCACCGAATAGCCTGCAGTCAGTACTGTAAAGATCGCCAGCATCGGAAGCCATAGGCGGAAGGCCTTGATCAGCCCTTTGCCCAGGAGGCCATCCACCCGCAGGTGCATTAGAATGGCGTGGTTGTCAGCGTAAGCCTTCACCACAACCCGCGCAGCTAAAAGCGTGAGGATCACACCGATGAGAATTGCAGGGTTCGGTGCGAAGTCTGTGTAGAGCTGCCCGACCAGCGACGGCGCGCGCCAGCTATCACTGGCGTTTGAGAGCAGCGCAATACCGATGGTTTCGTAGAAAAGCACCGCCAGGAAGCTGGCAAAGCCGGCGCCGAAGATGTGGCCTCGAACAAGAAAAATTCCCATAGAGGTGATAAGGGCAAAGCCCAGCCCGCTCGCTGCAGCCCAGAACGCCATGGAGGCCTGCGGATCACTCGGACGCGCGCTGCAACCAGTGATCAGAGGCACTAATTGGAGCGACAGGCCCAAGGCGAGGGCCAACGCCAGCGCCCGATCGCGCAGGACGAAGGCCACGAGACTGCCCAGGGCCAGGAGTGCACCAAGGTGGCTGAGTGCCGGTAAGGGCAACCCAAGGCTTGCGAACAGATCGCCGGTGGCTGTGGGCAGCAGGAAGCAGCCCGTGCCCTGGATCACGGTCCATGGGTTGAGGGTCGTGGCGCCCAGGATCGGGATCCACGAGAAGAAGACGAGCAGCCAGAGTGCTTTCACAAGCGGCTGTTTTGACGTGACACCAAAGGCTATGCCCTGGGGGTGGTTCGTAGTTGAAGCAGACATTGGAATCTCCTCTTGGATTACAGTGCGTGCGAGGGAGAGGGAGATCGAGGACGGGGCTGGGCGCCGCCCCACAACGGTGCGAGCAGACAGCGCAGTCCACGCGCGAAGGCACATCCCAAGATCACTAACGCGGACAGAAGCAACGAGACCACGAGTGCAAAGATCACGCCCAGTAGGAACCATTCGAACTGGTCTACGAGCAGCAGGTTTATGAAGTTGCGCATGTAGACCGAGGCACCAAGCGGCTCGAGCACGACGCCGGTCAGCCATTCAGAGGTGGAAAAGAAGGTGTCGAAGGCGCCGGACGGATCGACGATGCGATAGGCGTAGAGCCCTGCTGCTACGGTGCAAAATGCGAAACGTGCGATCATGGCTCGGGTCCTCTTTCTGCCATTGGGAAGGACAGGCCGCGCCAGCGGCCTGTCCGATGGATTATGCCGCGACGCGTATTTTTGCGTTCGGCAGGAGGCCTTCGTTGCGCACGGTATCGATGGCCTCACGGAAGATCGCCTCGTGCTTTTCACGAGTGTTGCGAGTCAGGCGACGGGCACGCGGGTCGGACTTATAGGCGTCCACGATGCGCTCGATCCGTGCGGGCACCAGCTCATCAAGCGAGGCTTCCATGGCGCTACCGAAGTACTTGCTGAGCGTATTCAGCTTTTGCGTGGTCCAGACGCGGGGCTTCTTGCGACGCTGCTGCTGCAGAAAGCTGGCGAGCGTGCCTTTGTCCTCGGGCTCGGGCATCATATCCGCGACGTGCTTGAGCCGGTTGATCAAGCGCCATTGGGCGGGCGGGATCCAGACGGTCACTGCACGGCGTTTCTGGGCTAGTGCCGCTTCGCGAGCGCGCGCCGAGCGACCAGGGCCATTGGGGGAAAGCAGCACCGCCAGGCCGCTGACATTGAGCGCCATACCGTCGGACGTGAGGAAGGCAGTGGTCTGGCCAAGCTGCGATTTGCTGGCACCCTCGGGCAGGGAGACCACGAGCCCAAGGAGACGGTCGAAGCCCAGGAGCCCCTTGCCATTGCCCTGCAAAGTTTCGACCACACCAGAGATACCTTTCTCGAACCCGTTGCGCTTGAGACGCGCTTTCAAAGCCTCGACCATCGGAGTGTAATGATAGATCAGGTCGGGGTCCTGGTCCGGACGACGACTTTCGACGCGCAGGATCAGGAGGATTGCGAAGATCAGATCGACCGTGATCGCCAGACCCAATGCAAGACGCTCTTCCGCGGTGAGTGGAGCGCCGGTCAGGAATTTCTCGACCAGAACCATGGCATAGACTTTCGCGCCATTCTCGCCGGCCATGGGGTTGTCCTGCGCATTCGGAAGGGGGTCGGGTGAAAATGCATCAACCTGTCCCGCAAGTGCCTGCAGCTTGGCCTCGAAGCCCGCCCAGCGACCACGATGACCGCCACCGTCACTCAGCGTTGCTTCACGGTCAGTCGCAGTTTCAATCCAGTCACTCGACCTGGTGGCCAGGGAGCTTTCGGCGACCGCAATCATCGGAGCGCGCAGACTGTTCTGGAGCGACTCGAGCGTTGGTGCCTCTTCGGCGACCGCAAGTGCTGTCGCCAGTTCTGTTTCCAGCGAGACCAGTTCGGTCTGCATCGCTGCAAGCCAAGCTTCCATCCAGACCCAAAACTCATAACGTGCGCGAGGGATTGCCGCTTCGGCCTCGATATTCGCGCGCGCGTCGGTCCGCATGTCGACGACGACTTCACGCATGCTCGTGAGCTGATTGGCGTTTTCAAGTGCGACTTCAATGGCACTGTTACGGTTCGCGACAAAAACAGAGTCGGCCTGATCTTGGGGCAGATTCATGAAGTTCGCCCAGAAGGCGATGGCGAGCACAACTGAAACTGCAGTCATGATCGCATAACCCATCAGGTATAGGAGCCGCGTACGAAGATGCACGATGTAGATGCTCAGCGAGATGGTCAGGAAGACAGCCATGAGCGCCTGCACGAGGGCAGAGGCAGTCACCGCGAGAAGGACGGCAACGATTGAGTAACCCTCTTCCGTTCCCTGGGTGACGAATTGGGCGAAGCCATCCTTGGTTCCCCACCAGGACACCAAGCCCATGGCAAAGACCAGCAGGGTCTGTTTCTTGGCACTAATGCTCAGCATGCGATTTCTCCTTGTCGAGGGCGGCTTGGGCAAAAGGGACCCAAAGTGGTTTCAGCGACGAGGCTCAGCCGCGCCGTCTGATCAAAACCTGACATCACCGCATGGACAGTGCAGCGCATCGACCGGGAGGTTCCGACCACATCCGTGTAAAATCATCCCTGTTCGGCCAACTTGGAAAGCAAGGGCAGGAAATCGAGAAAGCTAGGCGTCTAAAAGTGGCAAAGCTGCCCACAAAAGACCTTGAAGACGGCAGTTAAAATACAGGTCTTTATCTTAGGGAACTTGACCAGCCACCTAGGGGCAAACTGTCCGAAATTTCCCCAACATGGACAAACATATCCCTCACACTTCCCACACTGATTTCCTAGTATGTATGAGCTGCCTCCAGAGAAGAGGTGGAACATAGGCAGAAGTTTCCAAAGTAAGGAGCTGTAATGCGTCCTCTAGCCCCAGGTGACACTATCGGCATCGTTAGCCCAGCCTCTGCGGCTCAGGGAACGGTGTATGAAGACTTCTCGCGGATTGCCGAAAGCCGCGGATACTCAGTGAAGGTGTTCGGAGAAACCGAACCGACCTTTGGACGTATGACAGGAAGCGACAGAAATCGAGCAAACAGTCTCATCGCCGCATTCGAAGACGATGAAGTTACTGCTGTCATCTGCGCACGCGGTGGATATGGCAGCGGAAGGTTGCTGTCTCACCTCGATCCCAGTCGAGTTAAGAACAAGATTTTCGTAGGCTATAGCGATATTACCAACTTGCTCGTCCACCTCAATACGATGTGTCGGATCACGACGTTTCACGGCCCTATGGCCGCAGATCTGGCCGGCAAGAATGACCCAGATACCATGCGCTGGCTATTCTCGTTCCTTGAGGGCAAGCGTTTGGCCTACGATTTGAGCACGAAGGATCATCGTGTTTTTAGATCTGGTGAAGCTTCCGGCATGGTATTCGGTGGGAATATCTCAACCTTAGAAACGCTCATAGGCACTGAAAGCTGGTCAATGCCAGAGGGGGCAATCCTATTCCTAGAAGATACTAACGAGTTCATGTATTCGCTGGATCGTTCTCTGGTGCATCTTCAGAGAAGTGGTGTGTTTGAGAAAGCCAGTGCGATTATTTTTGCGGACCTACAGCTGAAAGATGCCAGTGATCGAGACAACTCGATCGGCTTTTTGCTCGAGGAGTTACTCGAGATCCACTTCGGCGATTTTTCAGGCCCAATAATATTCGACGCCCCGTGCGGACACACACAACGACAGATGACCATCCCACTGGGTGTTCAGGCGCGCTTGGAAGCGGCTCATGATGGGTCAAGACTTGAGTTTGAGAACTTTTGGAACTGTCACGTACCAAGCATTCTAGCTGCCTAGCTAGGATCAAATGCACGCTTGGAAAATGAGCCGTAGCTTTTTGAGATAAGGCGCAACTCATCACGAGCGCCTTCGTGCCAGACACGATCTTTTGGGTGTGATCCAACACAGCGCGCCAGCTCGCGCATATCCGGCTGGCCTTTGCACCTTTCTACGTAAACCGGAGATGTCACAGGGTAGTAGCCAAACCTGGAGTCTTCATTGATACCTAGCAGGATTCCCTTGAAATGAGGTGGCGGTCCGCCGCGGAGCGCTGTGGCAGTGATCAGCCGTGTGAAACCTTTGCCCGTATCTCCGATGAATTGCGTGACTGATGTTCCCGGCGGAATAGAAACGCTCCCTTCAAACTCGTAGCTGAAGGTTTTCCCATCATCCCTCTTGTTGACCTGCTTGTCGCGCCACTTTAGGTGACTTGCCGAGTCATCCCAGAAGATTTCGAATGCGCTGCAGATAACTCGGTCATCGTAGTCATATGAGTTCCTAAACAGGTAGTAGTGACCGATGTAAGGCTCGAAGTGAGCTTTGCCGTAGCCGCCAAGATGGATCGGCGCAAACGCGTCAACGGGAGTTGCTCTCGAAGCCCGGTTGCCCTCGAACTGATCGCTGATACGCAAGCTGAGAACGTCAGCTATGGACTTCAGCGACACGGGCCTGACCACCATTCCTTTACGCAACCTATCTACCGTTTTTCGATCAACCCCAGCCTTGTTGGCTACCCATTCCGATGAAACCCCTCTCTCCAAGATCTTTCTGTCAGTGTCTTTTCCCAGTTGTGCCCAGTCGATTGGCATCGCTCAAGTACCCTCTATCGCAGTGTGAACATCAGCAAGAGTACCTTCTATTGGGGCGCCAGCGTGAGGCAAAAATCATCCCGCGAAATCTCTTAGGTTTTCGCCGGGGGGTTTGGCCGTGACAGAAACGACCGTTTTTGGCGCATGGGTTCTATCAGGGGGTTTGTGTCCCGTGTGCGGACGAAGCGGCATTTGCTGCGCTAAGCCTGAAACTCCGTTTTCATTATCACGCCCCCTATCACCTACACGATCTTGCGCTAATGGCGAGGTTTCCTAGAGCGGGTTGCGAGCTTTCTGATTCAGGATTCCCATGAGGCTTGATTTGTGATTCCCTATCTGCATGGCAGATATGGGGGTTGGAGATGGGC
>NZ_FTOQ01000001.1 GCF_900156805.1 Roseivivax lentus
CCTCAGCGCCGCCCCGTCTGGCGTCCCAACCGCGCCTCAGCGCCGCCGGTGAAGGGGCTTCTACGGCTACCAATCAAAACCCGCAAGCGGAAAATCGAAGAAAATCGCATTTTTTCCAGAATCCCCGATTTTTCTGTATTTTCAGCCGGTTGGGGCAAAATTCTTTCGCCGACCCCGCGTCAATACGCAATCTTATTCCCCGAGAATGCGCCCTTTGCCCGCCGTCCCGGAGAAGGTCTGCGAGGATCGTACCAGGACGGTGCGATCAGGCCCGATTCAGCCGCGGAATCGCCCGCCAATCGAGTCGCATCAGCAGCAGAACGGCGATCACCGCGAGATAGATCAGCGGTTCGAGCTGGAATCCCTTGCGCAGCATCACGAAGTGAAGCCCGCCAAGAAGTGCGGCGGCATAGACCAGCTTGTGCAATTGCCGCCAGCGCGGCCCCAGCTTGCGCACCGACCAATTGTTCGAGGTCAGCGCCAGCGGCACCAGCATGAGGAACCCCGCCATGCCCACGGTGATGTAGGGCCGCTTCAGGATATCGGCCCAGATCTGGCTCAGGATCTGCACGTCGAGCACCAACCAGACCAGAAGGTGCAGCGTGAGGTAGAAGAAGGCGAGAAGCCCGATCGCCCGGCGGAACCGCATCAGGTTCACCCCGAGACGCCGCCGCAGCGGCGTGATGCAGAGCCCGGCGATGAGGAATTGCAGGGCGATCTCGCCGTATTCGTGTTCCAGCGCCTCGATCGGTTCGACGCCGAGGCCGCCCGTGAGGCCGAGATAGAAGAGATAGGGCGCGGGCAGCGCGCAGATCAGGTAGACCGCCCAGACCGGCAGCCGTCGCGCCCATCCGTTCAGGCGGTCCACCGGATTCATCAGAAGTTCACCGACAGGTCCATGCCCTCGTAGAGCGCGGCGACCTCGTCTTCGTAGCCGTTGAACATGAGCGTGGGCTTGCGCTTCGAAAACAGACCGCCCCCGATCTCGCGTTCGGTCGCTTGGCTCCAGCGGGGATGATCCACGTCGGGATTCACGTTGGAATAGAACCCGTATTCACGCGGATTGGCCTTGTTCCAGCTCGTGGGCGGCTCGTCTTCGGTGAGCGTGATGCGCACGATCGACTTGATCGACTTGAAGCCGTACTTCCACGGCACCACCAGGCGCAGCGGCGCGCCGTTCTGGTTGGGGATCGGCCGGCCATAGATGCCGGTGGCCATCAGCGTCAGCGGATGCCGCGCCTCGTCGAGGCGCAGGCCTTCCACATAGGGCCAGTCCAGGACCGACCGCGCGACACCCGGCATTTCGGAGGGACGCAACAGGGTTTCGAAGGCCACGTAGCGCGCGCCGTCCTGCACCCCGGCCATGTCCAGAAGATCGGCCAGCTCGAACCCGTTCCACGGCACGACCATCGACCACGCCTCGACGCAGCGGAAGCGGTAGATGCGCTCTTCGATGGTCATCTCCGACATGATGTCCTGAAACGCGTACTCGCCCGGGCGGTCCACGAGACCGTCGATGGTCACCGACCAGGGCTCGGTCGTCAGCTGATCCGCGTAGCGTGCCGGATCGTCCTTGCCGGTGCCGAACTCATAATAGTTGTTGTAGCTGGTGATCTCTTCCCAGGAATTGGGCTCGAGCGCATCCTGCGCGCGCGCGTTTCCCGGAAGGCCCCCCAACATGGTGCCCGCGGCAAGGCCGGCGATGATCTGGCGGCGGTTGAGGAACATCCGCTCGGGCGTCGCGTCCGCCCGTGTCATGTCATTTGTCCAGCGATGGGCCATGGCGTTTCCGCTCTCCTTGTCTGCGTTGCTTCCTAGGTAGGCGCATCGCCGGGCAGGACCAAATGAAGGCGCGTCAAATGTCCGTGGCTTTTTGTAACGAACCGCGATCCATGCCGCGGCGATTCATCAAAGATTGCCGCGGCGCCGCGGCGGGTGCATAAAGAAGATGCAGCGGGATGACCGCGCAGCAGGAGCATGCCCATGCGGCTGACGACCATCGCGTTCACGGTGCTGGGTGGAATGGCCCAGGCGAACGACATCATCTCCTACGAGACGGCGCAAAGCTTCGACGATGTGGTGTTCGGGCTGGAAAACGCGATCCTCGGACAGGGGCTTGTGGTCGACAGCGTCCATTCGGTCGGCGACATGCTGGAACGGACCCGCACGGATGTCGGCTCCGACGTGGTCATCTACCGCAATGCGCAGGTCTTCTCGTTCTGCTCGGCCATCGTGTCGCGCAAGATGATGGAGGCCGACCCCCTCAATATCGCCTATTGTCCCTACGACATCTTCGTCATGGTGACCGATGACCGCTCGGACGTGACCACGATCGGGTTTCAGCGCTTCCCCGAGGGGCCGATGAAGGAGGTCGAGGACCTTCTGGATTACATCGCGCGCACCGCCATCGGCTTGGACTGACGGCCGCGCGCCTTTCCGCCGATAACGAAATTATCAGTCGGAAAATCAAGCTCTTCGCGCTTAGGCCGCGCTGCGTTCCGGTCAAGCGCGGGTTTTCGCCTGTTCGCGTTAACGTTAGGTGAATTGCGCCGCGCGCGCCCTCTTATCTCGGTCAGGTGCGCAGAATGTGCATCCGAAATCGAACCCTAGGAGAGCTTGATGCTTCGCAGAACCTATCTTGCCCTGACCCTTGCCGCCGCAGCCAGCGCGACGACCGCCTTC
Source organism: Roseivivax lentus (assembly GCF_900156805.1). Classification (GTDB taxonomy): domain Bacteria; phylum Pseudomonadota; class Alphaproteobacteria; order Rhodobacterales; family Rhodobacteraceae; genus Roseivivax; species Roseivivax lentus. Next base: position 2,683 of record NZ_FTOQ01000001.1, read on the forward strand.
GCTGCCGAGCATGCCGAGAAGATGACCATCCTCGAGACCGCGACCGAGGCAGGCAGCTTCACAACGCTCGCCGCTGCCATCGACGCGGCCGGCCTGACCGAGACGCTGGAAGGCGAAGGTCCGTTCACCGTCTTCGCGCCCACCGACGACGCCTTCGCGGCGCTGCCCGAGGGCACGGTCGAAACCCTGCTGATGGAGGAGAACCTCGATCAGCTGACCGCGATCCTGACCTACCACGTGGTCCCGGGCGCCGTGATGTCGGGCGATCTGTCCGACGGCATGGAAGCCGAGACCGTCCAGGGCGGCACCGTCGAGATCTCGATCGATGGCGGCACCGTCATGGTCGACGGCGCGACCGTCACCACCGCGGACATCGAGGCGTCGAACGGCGTCATCCATGTCATCGACCAGGTGATCATGCCCGACATGTAAGCCGGAGCGGGGCGCGGGATGTCCGCGCCCCATTCTTTTGTATCTGACCTGAAGGGAGAAACTCGATGAACCGCCGTAGCTTGATGACCCTCGCCGCCGCCACCGGATTGACCGCATTGGCCGCCTGTTCACCCATGGCCACGACGAGCCAGCCCGATATCGTCGGCGTGCTGTCCACGAACGACCAGTTCTCCACGCTTGTCGCCGCCGTGACGGCCGCGGACCTCGTGGAGACGTTGCAGGGCGACGGTCCGTTCACCGTCTTCGCCCCCACCGACACCGCCTTCGCCAAGCTGCCCGCAGGCACCGTCGAGACGCTTCTGCTGCCGGAGAACCGCGACACGCTCGTGTCGATCCTGACCTATCACGTGGTGCCGGGCGCGGTGACCTCGGATCAGCTGGCCGGTCAGACCCTGTCGGTCGCGACCGTGGAAGGCAGCAATGTCGATATCGACGGCACCCATGGCGTCCGGGTCGACGGAGCCACGGTCACGCAGGCCGATATCATGGCGTCGAACGGCGTGATCCACCGCATCGACTCCGTCCTGATGCCCTGAACGCAGGCGCCCCGCCTTGCAGGTTCCGCCCCGCGGCTCAGATGATCGCGCGCGATACGCCGAAGACGAGCGTCGCGCAGGCGGCCACGCACAGAAGGATCACCGGCAGCCGATTCATCCAGGGTGTCGGTGACGCGCAGATGCTGCAATGGCTCGTGTTGAAGCGCAGACGGTGTTCGCATGTCGAACAGCGGAAGTATCTTCGGGACATGAGACAATTCTCGGAATGGCTGAAATGAAATGGTCGTGCACTCGGGACTATGCGTCCGAGCCTAGCCGATTCTCGTGGAACCGCTGACTCCATTCCTGTGCCACTCCGACGCTATTTACGACTCTTTCCGCCACGCCGTGCCGAAACGCTTAATCCGGCAGCGGAATCAAAACGCCCCGCGGGAAAATGTCCCACGGGGCGCGTTCTCTGTCCGTCTTGCCGGGCTTAGTGGACCACGGCGTCGTCCGGACGGGGCCGGTTCGACGCGGCGACCTTGTCCCCGATGATCAGACCGTCGACCCCGGCGCTGACCGGGATCGTGGTCCCGTCGGGGATATCCCCCGCAAGCAGCATCTCCGCGAGCGGGTCCTGCAAGGTGCGCTGGATCACACGCTTAAGCGGACGGGCCCCGAAGACCGGATCGTAACCCTCTTCGGCGAGCCAGGTCTTGGCCGCATCGTCCAGCTCGAGCCCGATCTTCCGGCTCGCGAGCCGCTTCATCAGCCGCGACAGCTGGATCTCGACGATCCCGGCCATGTCCTCGCGCTTGAGACGGTCGAAGATGATCGTCTCGTCGAGGCGGTTCAGGAATTCCGGCCGGAAATGCGCCCGGACCGCATCCATCACGTCCTGCTTGGCCTTGCCGCTATCGGCACCGTCGGGCATCTGGCTCAACGCCTGGCTGCCGAGGTTCGAGGTCAGCACGATCAGCGTCTGCTTGAAGTCCACGGTGCGGCCCTGACCGTCGGTCAGAACGCCGTCATCGAGCACCTGCAAGAGCACGTTGAACACGTCCGGATGGGCCTTCTCGACCTCGTCGAACAGCACCACCTGGTAGGGGCGCCGCCGCACGGCTTCGGTCAGAACGCCGCCCTCGTCGTAGCCCACATAGCCCGGAGGCGCGCCGATCAGACGGGCGACCGCGTGCTTCTCCATGAACTCCGACATGTCGATGCGCACCATCGCGTTGTCGTCGTCGAAGAGGAACTCCGCGACAGCCTTCGTGAGCTCGGTCTTGCCGACGCCGGTGGGGCCGAGGAACAGGAACGATCCGAGCGGACGGTTCTCGTCGTTGAGCCCTGCGCGCGCCCGGCGTACCGCGTTGGCCACGGCATGCACCGCCTGGTTCTGGCCGATGACCCGCTTGTGCAGGCCGTCTTCCATGCGCAGGAGCTTCTCGCGCTCGCCTTCCAGCATCTTAGAGGTCGGGATGCCGGTCCAGCGCTCGACCACCTGGGCGATCTGCTCAGGCCGCACGGCCTCTTCGACCATGACGTCCTCTTCCGCGCCCTCGGCCTCGGCGAGTTCCTTCTCGAGCCCGGGGATCACCCCGTAGGACAGCTCTCCGGCCTTTGCCAGATCACCGTTCCGCTTGGCGATCTCCAGATCCGCGCGGGCGCGGTCCAGCTGCTCTTTCAGCTCGCGGGATTTCGACAGCTTGTCGCGCTCGGACTGCCATTTGGCGGTCAATTCAGAGGAACGCTCCTGCAGGTCGGCGAGGTCCTTCTCGAGCTTGGCCAGCCGATCCTTGGAGGCCGCGTCGTCCTCTTTCTTCAGCGCTTCCTGCTCGATCTGAAGCTGCAGGATCTGCCGGTCGAGCTGGTCGAGCTCTTCGGGCTTGCTGTCCACCGCCATGCGCAGACGCGACGCCGCCTCGTCCATCAGGTCGATGGCCTTGTCGGGCAGGAACCGGTCGGTGATGTAGCGATGCGACAGCTGCGCGGCGGCAACCAGCGCGGAATCGGTGATCCGGACGCCGTGATGCAGTTCGTACTTTTCCTTGATGCCCCGCAGGATCGATACGGTGTCTTCCTCGGTCGGCTCCTGCACCATGAGCGGCTGGAACCGGCGGGCAAGGGCCGCATCCTTTTCCACGTGCTTGCGGTATTCGTCGAGCGTGGTGGCACCGATACAGTGCAACTCACCCCGGGCCAGCGCCGGTTTCAAGAGGTTCGACGCATCCATCGCGCCGTCCGCCTTCCCGGCACCCACAAGCGTGTGCATCTCGTCGATGAAGAGGATGATTTCACCGGCCGCAGCCTCGATCTCCTTGAGGATGGCTTTCAGCCGCTCCTCGAACTCGCCGCGATATTTCGCACCGGCGATGAGCGCGCCCATGTCGAGCGCCATCAGCCGCTTGTTGCGCAAGGATTCCGGCACGTCGCCATCGACGATGCGCAGGGCCAAGCCCTCGGCGATGGCCGTCTTGCCGACGCCCGGCTCACCGATCAGGACCGGGTTGTTCTTGGTGCGGCGCGACAGGATCTGCATGGCGCGGCGAATCTCCTCGTCGCGGCCGATGATCGGGTCGATCTTGCCCTGCTCGGCGCGTTCGGTCAGATCGAGCGCGTATTTCTTCAGCGCGTCGTAGCCTTCCTCGGCGTTGGCGCTGTCGGCTGTCCGGCCCTTGCGGATGTCGTTGATCGCCGCGTTGAGCGATTGCGCCGACACTGCGCCCGCATCGAGCGCGTCCTTGGCAGGGCTTTTCACCATGGCGAGCGCGGTCAGCATGCGCTCGACCGGCACGAAGCTGTCGCCGGCCTTGGTGGCGAGCTTCTCGGCCTCGTCCAGAACCCGGCCCGTGGCGGAATCGAGAAAGACCTGCCCGGCATCGCCCGACACCTTGGGCAATTTGCCCATGGCCAGATCGAGCGCCTGGCGCACGCGCTCCGGCGCGCCCCCGGCACGGGTGATCAGGTTGGATGCGAGGCCCTGGTCGTCATCCAGCAGGGCTTTCAGCAAATGTTCGGGGGTAATGCGCTGATGGCTTTCGCGCATCGCGATGGTCTGCGCAGCTTGAATGAACCCTCGTGCGCGTTCCGTGAACTTCTCCAAGTTCATGGGATCTCTCCTTTTTGCAAGCGCCCCATCCAATGCGGTGCCCGACAGGCGGCACACCTTTTCGCGGAGCCTCTGGTCAAGAAATGGGGGCACATTTTCGTGATGCAAGAATGCAACATCCGTTTTTTCACCGCCCGTCGCGCGCGGCGGTGGATCTTGGCCCGGACTGGGGGTAGGCCCGTCTGAAACGCCCAGAGGAGTGTGCGCCCCATGTCCGATGACCGCCTGATCGTCGCCCTCGACGTCGCCGATGCCCTGACGGGTCTGAAACTGGCCGAGGCCATCGGCCCGCAGGTCGGTTTCTACAAGATCGGGCTCGGCATGCTCACCGGCGGCGGGCTGGCGCTCGCCAACGAGCTGAAGCAGGAGCACGGCAAGCGCATCTTCCTCGACATGAAGCTCTTCGATATCGGCCAGACGGTGGAGAACGCGGTGCGCGGGCTCGCGCAGTTCGATATCGACTTCCTGACCGTGCATGGCGACCCGCATGTGGTGCGCGCCGCGATGGAGGGCGCGTCCGGGACCGACACGAAGATCCTTGCGGTGACGATCCTCACCTCGCTCGACCGCGCCGATCTCGACGATTGCATGATGCAGGCCGGCACGCTGGCAGACATGGTCGAGGAACGGGCGGGCCGCGCGCTCGAGGCCGGGGCGGACGGCGTCATCGCCTCGCCGCAGGAAGCCGCCCGCATCCGCGCGCTGCCCGGTGCCCTTGACCGCCTGATCGTGACCCCGGGCGTGCGTCCCGCCGGGGCCGCGCTTGGCGATCAGAAACGGGTGGCGACGCCCGCGCATGCCATCGAAAGCGGCGCCGATCATATCGTCGTCGGCCGCCCCGTCTGGCAGGCGAGCGATCCGCGCGGCGCGGCCCGGGAAATCCTCGCCGAGCTGCCCTGACCTGCGACCTTTTGAATCACGGCGAAACTTATCCACAAGCCCCGCGTTGTTTGTGCAAGCAACAAAGCGAGGCAGAAATGCAGTCGACTCGAACCGAACTCGGACCGGTCCGCTACAACGCCGCCGAAGAAGCCTTCGAAGCGGTCGTGATCTTCAACACCGAACATGGCGAAATCCGTCGTCCGGCGCATTATCCCGCGCCCCTTACCGCGCCTGAAGCGCTGGTCCGTCGCGGCCTTCTGGCCAATGCCGCACTGGCCGATGCCGGGGATAACGGGCTGAAATCGGTCCTGCTTGAGGCGGCCGGTCCGGCCTCCGCGACGCGCGCCGGACCGGCGACGGACCTATTCGAAAAAACGAAGGACTTTTTTGCATTCGTGCGGAACAAGGCCGCCTGATCGGCGTTACGTCCATGTTCCCTTGGAGGTCACTTCCCTGTCCCTCGACCTCCTCCCGCCGGGACCGAGCCTTCCCCTCGGTCCCGGCATTTTCATGTCCGCCTCTGGCGGCCCGGGGCTTTCCACTCACACCTTCTTTTCGCTGGGCAGCCCCAGCATCCGCGCGACCACCTGCCGGAAATGCGGGATGGCCTCGTCCGAGGTCACGAAGGTCTCCGGTGCCATCAGCATCAGCGCCTGACCTTCAAGCCCCTTGCGCAGATCCGCCCGGCGCTCAGCGGGCAGGGCCACCCGGAAGAACCACGCGACGCCGCGCCCGTCCTGCCGCGCCATGGCCCCGCTGATCTCGTCATCCTGCAGCGACAGCCCCGTTTCCTCCGCGGTTTCGCGCAGCGCACAGGCGCGCGGCGTCTCGCTGCCCTGCCGCGCGCCGCCGGGCAGGTCGAGCATGCCGGCAAATTCGAGCCCCGGCGTCGCATCGCGGCGCAACACCACGAGGTCCGCCCCGAGGGTCAGGACCAGCTTTGCGCCATGAAACGCATCTTCCATGTTGATCCCCCGCGCCGCGCTGCACATGTTCACCAGCATACATCCATTCGTCCGTGGATCGACCATGCCCGCCCTCTGCCGCGATTGCCTCACCCCGTTCGACACCGAACCGCGCTGCCCGTCCTGTCGGTCGCGGCGCGTCGTGCGGCATGACGAGCTGTGGGATCTGTCCATCGCGCATATGGATTGCGACGCCTTCTACGCCTCCGTCGAAAAGCGCGACAATCCCGCGCTTGGCGACAAGCCCGTCATCATCGGCGGCGGGCGGCGCGGGGTGGTGTCGACCGCGTGTTACGTGGCGCGGATCAAGGGCGTGCGCTCGGCCATGCCGATGTTCCAGGCGCTGAAGCTCTGCCCCGACGCGGTCATCATCAAGCCGCGCATGCAGCTCTACGCGGAGATCAGCCGCGCGATCCGCGACATGATGGAGGCGCTGACCCCCGCGGTGGAGCCATTATCGCTGGACGAGGCCTTCCTCGATTTGTCGGGCACCGCGAAACTCCATGGCCATCCGCCCGCAGTCATGCTGTCGGGGCTGGTCAAGCGGATGCGCGACGAGCTGGGGATCACCGGCTCCATCGGGCTGTCGCATAACAAGTTCCTCGCCAAGGTCGCCTCCGATCTCGACAAGCCCTTCGGCTTTGCAGTGATCGGCAAGGGCGAAACGCAGGCGTTCCTGCGCGAAAAGCCCGTGCGCATGATCTGGGGCGTGGGGGCCGCGACGCAAAGCGCGCTCGACCGCGCGGGCATCCGGACCTTCGACGACCTGCTGCGCTGGGAGTTGCGCGACCTGACCGCGCGCTTCGGGTCGATGGGCACGCGGCTCTACCATCTCGCCCGGGGCGAGGATGCCCGCCGCGTCTCCTCCCGCAACCCGGTGAAGTCGATCTCGAACGAGACCACGTTTCACGAGGACACTGCCGATCCCGACATCCTCGACGGGCATCTCTGGCGCATGGCCGAGAAGGTCGCCGACCGCGCCAAGGCCAAGGATCTTGCCGGTCGGGTCGTCGTGCTGAAGCTGAAGACGGCGAAGTTTTCGCTGATCACGCGGCGGCATGCCCTGCGCGACCCGACCCAGATCGCCGACCGCATCTATCGCGAGGCCCGCGCGCTTTTCGACCAGCTCGACCAGAGAGAGGCGTATCGCCTGCTGGGCGTCGGTCTGTCGGATCTCTGTTCCGCGGATGAGGCCGACCGCGCGCCCGATCTTCTCGATCCCGATGCCGCGCGTCGCAGCGAAGCCGAACGCGCCACGGACCGCATCCGCGCGCGGTTTGGGCCGGATGCGATCCTGAAAGGACGCGCGCTGCGCTGACGCGGCGCGGGTTACGAGAAGATGCGGTAGTAGAGCCCGTCGGGAAGAACCTGACCGATCTTGAACACCCAGGCGAAGGGGTTCGGGAAGGCGCGCGAGAAGCCGTCGGAATTCATGTGGTCGAACATGATCCGCGCGGCCTTCTCGGGCTCCATGATCTGCGGCATGTTGAAGTCGTTCTTCTCGGTCAGCCGCGTCTTCACGAAGCCGGGCGACAGAAGCTGCACCTGCACCCCGGTCTTGCGCAGGTCGGCATGCAGGCACTCGGCCAGCGACATGACCGCGGATTTCGAGGAGGTATAGGCGAAGGAGCCCGGCAAGCCGCGATAGCCCGTGAGCGAGCCGACCAGCACGATATGCCCGTGATCGCGTTCGACCATGCGCGGCACGACATGCCCGAGGAAGCGCATCGCGCCGATATAGTTGACCTCGCCCATCGCGACGGCCTTTTCGGTGTCCCATTCCTTGGCGCCGAAGGGCCAGTAGACGCCGGCGCAGAAGACGATGCCGTCGACGTCGCCGACGGTGGCGACCGCGTCGGCGCAGGACTCCTCCTTGGTGATGTCGAGGGTGACCACCTCCGCATGGCCGGGCAATTCATCCGCCAGTTCCCGCAGCGCGTCACCGTCGCGGGCGGACAGAACAAGCTTGGCGCCCACCCGGCTCAGTTGATGCGCGAGCGCAGACCCGAGGCCCGCGCTTGCGCCGACGATCCAGTAGCGCTTGCCGCTCCATTCCTTCACGAGGCCTCCTTTCGGCGCATGGTCGCGACAAGCTCGGCGACCTTGATGCCGTATTTGCGGAATTGACTGCGATTGATGATGGTGCCGTTCGGCGTGAGGTACATCCAGTCGACGACATCGAGGACATGACCCCCGGCATCCTCGGCCAGCCGGATGCGGTAACTCAGCCGCATCGACGCGCCGGTCTGCTGGCCGCGGCCATCCCCGACGATGTCGTCGGCGCGGGCGATGACGCTGCCATCGTCGTTCAGCGTCAGATGCCAGGCCCGTTCCTGCGTCTCGCCGCTGTCATAGACGAAGGATTCGCTCATCACTCCCTGATCGCCGTCCCAGTCGGTGCTGAAATCGGCCACGAACCGGGACACGACGCGCCCGAGCGGCCCATAGATGATCCCTTCGCAGACCATGGGTCCGTTGAGATGCGTCTTCAGATCGAAAACCGGGCTCTTGCTGTCGTAATCTTCCGGCTTCTGGCCGACGAACGCGTATCGGCGCCGCACAAGCCATACGACCGCGAGGGATACGACAACACCGCCAAAGAAGGACAGAAACGACATGTCCTCACTCTTCCAATCGGGTCGCCCAGAGCAGTGCCAGGGCGATCAGTTTCAGGATACACGGCACCAACGCATAGAGCAGGCTCAGGGTCCAAAGCGCTTGTGCAGAATTTTCTTTCCCAGTCTCGAAGCCAACGGCTCCCAACAGGGGAAGTAGGGCGACCGCCGCAAAAGCCAGCGTGAATTTCTGCGCGAAGGACCAGAGAGAGAAGCCTTCGGAGGCGTTGGGCGCGATCCGCTCCATCCGCTGCGAGAAGATCGCGGGCAGCAAGGTGAGGTCCGCCCCGAGCGTGGCGCCGGACGCGAGACAGATCATTGCGAAGGCAAACGTGTCGCCCTCGCGCAGCGTCAGCGCGAAGGAAAAGGCGATGATCGCGGCGACCATCGCGCCCATCAGCGTGCGTTTCGGCCCGACCCGTTCGGCCAGTCGCGACCAGAACGGTGCGGACCCGGCAGCGGCGAGGAAGAACAGCAGCAAGAGCGGCCCTTCCCAGCCCGGCGCCTGCAACCGGCTTTCCACGAAGAACAGGAACAGCGTCGAGGTGACCGCGACCGGCGCGGCATTGGCGAGCGCCACGAGCAGCAGTTTCCGGGTGATGCTGTCGCGCAGAATGACGCCGAAGCCCTGGCTCTGCACCGCGATGCCGCCGCGCCATTCCTGCCGCATGAGGAAGACCGCGACGAGGCAGAGCGCCGCGAAGACGAGCGAGAAGGCGGCAAATTCCGGCAGGCCCAGCGCCGCGAAGGCGGTGGGCAGCACCGAGGCCACGCAGATGCCCAGCAGCCCACCGGTCTCGCGCCATCGGGCGAGGCGCAGATGCCCCCGCTCGCCCAGATCGCCGGCCTTGGCGACCCCGCGCGCATAGAAGGTGATGGTTAGGAACGAAAAGGCCGAGAAGACCATCGTCAGCGTGATCGCGAACCACAGCCCCGGTGCGACGGGCGGTGCCACGGCGAAGAGGCCGATCATGCCCGACCCCATCACCACCGCCGCCGTCGCCACCGCGAGACCGCGCACATCCCGCAGCTTTTCCGTGAGCCAGCCAAAGGTCGGGTCCTGCACCAGGTCGAGCAGCCGCAGCGCGAAGAGGATCGTGCCCAGCGCCCCGAGGCTCACGGCGTAATTGTCGGCGTAGAACTTGGGCGCGTGGATGTAGATCGGCAGACCCGCCGCCGAAAGAATGCCCGCAAAGACCGCATAGCCCGGAAGGTTGAGCGCCCGGGACCCGCTCAACGGGACACCTCGGACGTGGGCGGCTCGGGCCGCGGACGATAGCGCGCGCCCTTCCACCAGAGCTTCAGCGCCTGCCAGTGGATCAGCGCCAGCACCCGGCGCGACCCGAAGGGCCGCCGCGCCAGCGCGCACAGCGCCGAGCCCGTGGTCATCGGCTTGCGCGGTCCGGTCAGCGTCGCGATCACCCCGTTTTCGCCGCCATCCATGTCGAAATCGATCCAGATGCCGATGCGGTCGTCGCGGATATCGAAGCGGAAGACATAGCCGCCACCGATGGGCTGGAACGGCGAGACGTGGAAGATTTTCGTGGCGGTCAGCCGGTCGGACGGACCGATCGGCCCGCCGTCGGACCGCGCCGCGAGGTAGGAATGCCGGTCACCGAAGGTGTTCGTGACCTCGGCGATCACCGCGACGAGGGCGCCGTCCTTGTCATGGGCGAGCCAGAAACTCACCGGGTTGAAGACATGCCCGAGGATGCGCGGCTGCGCCAAGAGCTCGAGCCGCCCTTCTGCCCGGACCTGGTATTGATCGAGCACCTCGCGGGCCCATAGCGCGCCGCGCCCGGCGCCCGGTGGCCCGCCATGATCGCGGTCCTGCACCGACAGGACATTGCCGCGATTGCGCGAGAAGAGCCGCGGTCCGCGCACCGGCGCCTCCGCATCGAGGCAGACATAGTCGATAGAGTAGCGGAAGTCGTTCTTCACCGCGCCCTTCCGCCCGTGCCAGGTATGGCCCTCGATATGATCGACGACGTGGGTCACGCGGCGCTCGGCACCGCGGTCTTGCCGAGGATGCCCTCGGCCACGTCGAGTCCCGACGACAGGCCGTCCTCGTGGAAGCCGTTCTTCATCCATGCGCCGCAGAACCAGGTGGCATTGTCTCCGTTCATCGCCGCGACCCGGCCCTGGGCCTCGAGTGCTGCCAGGTCGTAGACCGGGTGGCGCAGGACCGTCTCGTCCCAGATCAGCTCCTCGCGGATGGGGCGCGTCGAGTTGAGCGTGACGAAGCACAGATCGTCCATGGGAATGGGCTGAAGCGAGTTCATCCAATAGGTCAGGTCGATAGTGTTGAAGGCGCGCGGCGTGTCCTCGATGTAGTTCCACGACGACCAGACCTTGCGCGATTTCGGCATGATCCCGGTATCGCCATGCAGCACGACCGTGTTCGGCTGATAGCCGATGGCGCCCAGCGCCGATTGCTCCGCCGGCGTCGGATCGGCCAGAAGCCGCAGCGTGTCGTCGGAATGCGTGGCGAAGACGACCTCGTCGAAGCTTTCCCACTCGGCGCCGTGCAGCTTGACCTCGGCGCCCCTTTCGGTCCGGCGCACGGCGTCCACCGGTGTGCCGAGGCGCATCTCGACGCCCTGCACCCGCAGAGCCGCCTCGAACCGGCGCACATATTCGATGGAGCCACCATCGACCGTGTACCATTGGTGCTGGCCATAGGCGTTCAGCAGTGCGTGGTTCTCGAAGAACTGCACCAGCGCATGGGCTGGAAAATCGAGGATCTTGTCCGTCGGCGTGGACCAGATCGCTCCCGACAGGGGCAGGAGGTAGTAATCGCGGAACCACGGCCCGACACCCAGATCCTGCAGGAAATCCCCGAGGCTCTGCGTGCGGTCCTGCGCCGAGGACAGCGCCTTCGCGTTGAAGCGGAAGATGTCGCGCACCATGCGCAGAAAGCGCGGATTGGCGACGTTGCGCCGCTGCGCGAAGAGCGCCCCCAGCGAGGCCAGCCCATATTCCAGCCGCCCGCCCGACAGCGAGGCGCCGAAGCTCATGTCGGATTTCACCACCGGCACGTCGAGCCGGTCGAACACGCGGGCCAGATTTGGGTAATTGGCGTAGTTGAACACGATGAAACCGGTATCCACGGGCTGGTCGCCCCGCTTGCCGCCCATCTTGGTCCGCGCATGTCCGCCGAGACGCGGCTCCGCCTCGATCAGGGTGACGCGGTGCACATCCGCCAGGGCATGCGCGGCGCCAAGACCGGAGATTCCGGCGCCGATGACGGCGACGCGTTTGGGCGCGGATGGGCGCGATTCGAATGGCATACGGAACTTCTCCGGTTATTGACGTCTTCGTACTGATACGCGGGAGGGGCGCAGACGGATGAAAAAGTCCCAGATCACGGACAAGACTGATCCGCCAGAGACCCCGGCGCGTAAGAGAAGTATGTTGCATGATGCAAACGTCGAGCCTGCGGTCCCCGACACCGCTTTGGACACTCTGCCCGGCCTCCGCGCCGGTCGCCGGCCGGGTGCCGCGATGAGCCGCGCCGCGCGCTCCGGCGGGGACGGGCCGGTGGCCGACTGGGTGGCCGAGATGGTGCTGATCCGGCGCGACCGCTGCGAGGCCTCCTTCGCGGCGCTCTTTCGGCACTTCGCCCCACGTCTCAAGGCCTTCCTGATGCGCTCGGGGCTCGATCCCGCGCTCTCCGAAGAGGTCGTGCAGGACGTGATGCAGACGGTGTGGCGCAAGGCCGACCAGTTCGACCCGACGCGGGCCAGCGTGTCGACCTGGATCTACACCATCGCCCGCAACCGGCGCATCGACGTGCTGCGCCGCCATGCCAGGCCGGAGCCCGAGGATTTGCCCTGGGGCCCGGCGGAAGAACCCGACCAGGCCGAGGTGATCGGCCTGCAACAGGAAAGCGAGACCTTGCGCGCCGCGCTGAAGACCCTGCCCGACAAGCAACGCGTTCTGGTGGAGAAGGCCTATTTCGGCGATCTCAGCCATTCCGAGATCGCCGCCGAGACCGGCCTGCCGCTCGGCACGATCAAGTCCCGCATCCGCCTCGCGTTCGAGCGGCTCCGCCGCGCCCTGGATTGAGAAAGACCGACGATGATCCGCCACCATTTCCCCGATGACACGCTGATGGCCTATGCGGCGGGACAGCTGCCCGAGGCCTTTTCGCTCGCCGTCGCGGTGCACCTGTCGCTCTGCGACCGCTGCCGCGCCACGGCGGAGAGCTACGATGCCCTGGGCGGGGCGCTTCTCGAGGACAGCGAGGCCGTCGCGGTCTCCGACGACCTTCTCGCGCGGACCGTTGCGGGCCTCGATGCGCAGTCCGAACCATCCGCAGACAGGCCCGCACCCGATCCGGTCCTGCCGCGCCCACTGCAGGATTATGTGGGCGGGCGGCTTGCGGATGTGAAATGGCGCAGCGTCGGGTTCGGGGTCAGGCAGGCGATCCTGCCGATGACCGACCGCTCCGCCACCGCGCGGCTTCTCTACATTCCGGCCGGAACCGCCGTGCCCGATCACTCCCATCACGGCACCGAGGTGACGCTTGTCCTGCAGGGGTCCTTCACCGATGCGGACGGCACCTTCGCCCGCGGTGACGTGGAGGTGGCGACCGACGAGACCGACCACCGCCCGGTGGCGGATATCTCGCAGGATTGCATCTGCCTCGCCGTCACCGATGCACCCTTGCGGTTCAAGGGATGGCTGCCCCGGATCGCCCAACCCTTCCTGCGGATCTGACCGTCCCCTTGCCGCAATGAGGCGGATGCGGCAGGCTCCCCCGTTCACCAAGGGGGTCCGGAATGCTCGTCACCGATCGGCTTATCCTGCGCGCCTTCGAGCCGCGCGACCGCGACGCCTTCGTCGCGCTGAACAGCGATCCGCAGGTCATGCATTTCTTCGGGCGCCCCTACAGCGCGCAGGAATCCTTGGCGCAGCTGTCGGATTTCGCCCAGGCGCAGGCCCGCCGAGGATACGCCTTCTCGGCGGTGGAGCGGCGGTCCGATCACCGGGTCATCGGCATGTGCGGCCTGTCCCGCGTCGATGCCGGGCTGCCCTGCGCTCCGGCCACCGAAATCGGCTGGCGCCTCCGGCCCGAGGCTTGGGGCCATGGCTACGCGACCGAGGCCGCGCGCGCCTGGCTCGCCCATGGCTTCGACGCCTTGGGCCTGCCCGAGATCGTCGCCTTCGCCCCGAAGATCAACGTGCCCTCCCGGCGGGTCATGGCGCGGATCGGCATGCGGCACGATCCCGACGAGGACTTCCTCCACCCCGACATCGCGCGGGATTCGGAACTGAACCCGATGGTGCTCTGCCGGATCGACAAGGCGCGCTGGCGGGCCTTGAAGGAACCACACGACACGTAGCGCCACCCCCCTTGCGCTTGCCTCTTTCAAAAATACCGCCGGGGGTGAATGCGCGGGGCACCCGCGCAGAGGGGGCAGCGCCCCCTGAAACGGCAAAAGCGCGCCCGAAGGCGCGCTTTTGGTCATCCTGCCGCGGCGCCTTGGCGCCGCGACATCCGGATCACTTCTTTTTCTTCTTGGGCGGGATCAGGTCGGTGATCGTGCCCTCGAACATCTCGGCGGCGAAGTTCACCGTCTCCGACAGGGTCGGGTGCGGGTGGATGGTGTGACCGAGATCCACCGCATCCGCGCCCATCTCGATGGCCAGCGCCACTTCCGAGATCAGATCGCCCGCATTGGTGCCGACGATGGCCCCGCCGATCACCCGGTCGTCCTCGGGATCGAAGATCAGCTTGGTTATGCCCTCGGAACGTCCGTTCGACAGCGCGCGCCCGGATGCGGCCCAGGGGAAGACCCCCTTCTCGATCTTCATGCCACGCGCCTTGGCCTCGTTCTCGGTCACGCCGCACCAGGCCACTTCCGGATCGGTATAGGCCACCGACGGGATGACACGCGCGTCGAAGGCCCGCTTCTCTCCCGAGGCCACCTCTGCCGCGACCTTGCCCTCATGCACCGCCTTGTGCGCCAGCATGGGCTGGCCCACCACATCGCCGATGGCGAAGATATGCGGCACATTGGTGCGCTGCTGGTGATCGACCTCGATGAAGCCGCGATCGGTGACCTTCACGCCGGCCTGGTGGGCGGCGATCTTGGCCCCGTTCGGCGTCCGACCCACGGAGACGAGCATCTTGTCGAAGACCTCCGTCGAGGTCTCGCCCTTCTCGTCCTCGAAGGTCACTTTCAGACCCTGCTTCTGCGCCTCGACCGCGGTCACCTTGGTCTTGAGCTTGATCGCCGCGAGACGCCCCTCCATCCGCTTGTGCAAGGGCTTCACGATGTCCTTGTCGGCGCCGGGCAGGATCTGGTCCATCATCTCGACCACCGTCACGTCCGCGCCCAGCGCGTCGTAGACCGTGGCCATCTCGAAGCCGATGATACCGCCACCAAGGACGATCATCTTCTTCGGGATCGGATTGAGTTCCAGCGCGCCGGTGCTGTCCACCACCCGCTCGTCGTCATGCGGAATGAAGGGCAGCTTCACCGGCTCGGATCCCGCCGCGATGATGCATTGATCGAAGGTGACGGTCTTCTTGCCCTCCTCGGTCTCCACCGCGATGGAATTGGCACCGGTGAAGGTGCCGTAGCCGTTGACCACGGTGACCTTGCGCTGTTTGGCCATACCGGCGAGACCGCCCGTGAGCTTGCCCACGACGCCGTTCTTCCATTCGCGCAGATCGTCCGCGTTCACCTTGGGCTTGCCGAAGGTGATGCCGTGCTCCGACATCTCCTCGGTCTCGGTGATGACCTTCGAGGCATGCAGAAGCGCCTTCGAGGGGATACAGCCCACGTTGAGGCAGACGCCGCCCAGCGTGTCGTATTTCTCGATCAGGATCACCTTCTTGCCGAGATCGGCGGCGCGGAACGCCGCCGTGTAGCCGCCGGGGCCGGAGCCCAGCACGACCACCTCGCCGTGAAAGTCGCCCGAGCCCGACGCGGTGCCCGCCGCCGCCTTGGGCGCGGGCGTGTCGTCGGCTTTCGGGGCCTCTTCCTTTTTCGGGGCCTCGGACGCGCCTTCCGCGGCCTCAAGGATGACGATCACGTCGCCCTCGGAGACCTTGTCGCCTTCGGAGACTCTGATCTCGGTCACCTTGCCCGCACCCGATGAGGGCACTTCCATGGTGGCCTTGTCGCTCTCCAGCTCGATCAGCGGGTCTTCCTCGGCCACCGTGTCGCCCACGCTCACCAGAACGCTGACGACGGGCACGTCAGTAAAATCACCAATATCGGGGACTTTGATTTCCATGTCTTCCGTCCCTTTCCGTTACAGCATGATCCGGCGCGGATCGGCCAGAAGATACTTCAGATGCGCCGCGAACCGCGCAGCGAGCGCGCCGTCGATGGCCCGGTGATCGTAGCTGAGGCTCATCGGCAGGATGTTGCGCGGTACGAATTCCTCGCCGTTCCAGACGGGTTTCATGGCCGAGCGGGTGAGGCCCAGGATGGCCACTTCCGGCGCGTTGACGATGGGCGTGAACGAGGTTCCGCCGATGCCGCCGAGCGAGGAGATGGTGAAGGTCGCGCCCTGCATCTGGTCGCCCTTCAGCTTGCCGTCGCGGGCGGCGGCGCTGAGCTCCATCAGGTCCTTGGAGATATCGACGATCCCCTTGCGGTCAGCCTCCTTGATGACCGGCACCATCAGGCCGTTCGGCGTGTCCGCGGCAAAGCCGATATTGTAGAAGTCCTTCTTGATCAGCTTGTCGCCATCGGGATGGATCGACGAGTTGAACTCCCAGTGCTTCTTGAGCGCCGAGACCGACGCCTTGACCAGGAAGGACAGCAGCGTGACGCGGTAGCCCTCTTCCTTGGCCTGGGTGTCGAGTTCCTTGCGGTACTTGTCGAGGTCGGTGATATCCGCGTCCTCGTTATGGGTGACATGCGGGATGTTGAGCCAGGAGCGGTGCAGCGCGGGGCCGCTGAGCTTCTTGATGCGGCTCATCTCGACATTCTCGACGGGGCCGAACTTGGAGAAGTCCACCGTCGGGATCGGCGGGATGCCCATGCCGCCCTGCGCGCCACCGGTGGCCGCCGCGGCGCCTGCGGACTGACCCTTGAGCGCCTTTTCCACGTCCTCGCGCAGGATACGGCCCTTGCGGCCCGTGCCGTTCACCTTGTTGAGATCCACATCGACCCGGCGCGCATAGGCCCGGACCGACGGCGAGGCATGGACCTTGCCGAAGCCCGCATCCGTCACCGCGCCCGAGCTCTGACCGGTCTGGGCGGGCTGCGACGCCTGCGCGGGTTCGGATTTCGGCGCTTCCTTCGGGGCCTCCTCCTTGGTCTCTTTCGAGCCCGCATCGTCGCTGCCACCGCCGCTGTCGCCGCCCGACGCGCCGCTTTCCTCGATGATCAGGATCAGATCGCCTTCGGACACGGTATCGCCTTCGGAGACCTTGATCTCCTTGACGGTGCCCGCATGCGACGAGGGGACCTCCATCGTCGCCTTGTCGCTCTCCAGTTCGATCAGCGGGTCTTCCTCGGCGATGGTGTCGCCGACACTCACGAGAACGCTGACCACGGGCACATCGGTGAAATCGCCGATATCGGGAACTTTTACTTCGGTTGTCATATCGTCTGTCTCCTCAAATCCGCGGTTCAGCTCAGGCGCGGGTTCGGCTTGCCGCCGTCGATTTTGTACTTGTCCAGGGCTTTTTGCAGGTCCTTCTCGGTGACCGCGCCTTCACGATAGAGATCGGTCATGGCCGCCGCGGCGATGTGGTTCGCATCCACTTCGAAGAAGCGGCGCAGATTCTCGCGGCTGTCGGACCGGCCGAAACCGTCCGTGCCCAGAACCGTGTAGCGCTGCGGCACGAAGGCCCGGATCTGTTCGGCGTAGTTCTTCATGTAGTCGGTGGCCGCGATCACCGGACCCTTCGCGTTCTCGAGCAGCTGGGTCGCGTAGGGCACCTTCTGCTCGGTCAGCGGGTTCAGGCGGTTGTGGCGCAGGCAATCCTGCCCGTCGCGCGCCAGCTCGTTGAACGAGGTGGCCGACCAGATATCCGAGGTCACGCCGAAATCGTCCTTGAGCATCTCGGCCGCCTGGATCGCCTGAACGAGGATCGTGCCGGAGCCCATCAGGTTGACGTGCTTCTTGCCGGGCTTGGCGGTCTTCTTCATCCGGTAGAGGCCCCTGATGATGCCGTCCTCGGCACCGGTGGGCATCTCGGGATGGGTGTAGTTCTCGTTCATCAGGGTGATGTAGAAATAGACGTCATCCTGATCGACGAACATCCGCTGCAGGCCGTGCTGCACGATCACCGCCACTTCGTAGCTGAAGGTCGGGTCGTAGCTGATGCAGTTCGGGATGGTCCCGGCGAGGATGTGGCTGTGCCCGTCCTCGTGCTGCAGACCTTCGCCGTTCAGCGTCGTGCGGCCCGCGGTGCCGCCCAGCATGAAGCCCCGCGCGCGGCTGTCGCCCGCGGCCCAGGCGAAGTCTCCGATCCGCTGGAAGCCGAACATCGAGTAGAAGATGTAGAACGGGATCATCGGCACGCCGTGCGTCGAATAGGACGTGGCCGCCGCGATCCAGTCGCACATGGAGCCCGCTTCGTTGATGCCTTCCTGGAGGACCTGACCGTCGATGGCCTCTTTGTAGTACATCATCTGCTCGCGGTCCTCGGGCATGTAGTTCTGACCGAGCGGGTTGTAGATCCCCACCGACCGGAACAGGCCCTCCATGCCGAAGGTGCGGCTTTCGTCCGGCACGATGGGCACGACGTGCTTGCCGATCTGCTTGTCGCGCAGCAGCGTCGTCAGGATCCGCACGAAGGCCATGGTCGAGGAAATCTCGCGGTCCCCGGTCGATTCGAGCTGGCCCTTGAACTTCTCGAGCGACGGAATCTCGAGCTTCGGCGCCTGGGTGTTGCGCTTGGGGAACTCGCCGCCCAGTTCCTGCCGGCGTTCGGAGAGATAGGCCTTCTGCGCGTTGTTCAGGGTGACGAAGGGCACCTTCTCGAGGTCCTTGTCGTCCACCGGGATCTGGAACCGGTCGCGCATCTGCTTGAGCTGGTCGACCTGCATCTTCTTGGACTGGTGGGCGATGTTGAGGCCTTCGCCCGCCGAACCCATGCCGTAGCCCTTCACGGTCTTCACCAGGATACAGGTCGGCTGACCCTCGGTGTGGCTGGCGCGGTGATAGGCGTTGTAGACCTTCTTGATGTCGTGGCCGCCGCGGCGCAGGGCCCAGATCTCGTCGTCGGTCCAGTCCTTCACCAGCTCCGCGGTTTCGGGATACTTGCCGAAGAAATGCTCGCGGATATAGGCGCCGTTCTTCGACTTGAAGGTCTGGTAGTCGCCGTCGATGGTCTCGTCCATCAGCTGGCGCAGCTTGCCGGAGGTGTCACGCTCCAGAAGCTCGTCCCAGCCGCGGCCCCAGAGCAGCTTGATCACGTCCCAGCCGGAGCCACGGAAGGCGCCTTCAAGCTCCTGGACGATCTTGGCGTTGCCGCGCACCGGGCCATCGAGGCGCTGCAGGTTGCAGTTCACCACGAAGATCAGGTTGTCGAGGCCTTCGCGCGCGGCAAGGTTGATTGCGCCGAGGCTTTCGGGCTCGTCCATCTCGCCGTCGCCGAGGAAGGCCCAGACCTTGCGGTCCGACTTCTCGATCAGGCCGCGGTTCTCCATGTATTTCATGAAGCGCGCCTGGTAGATCGCCATCATCGGGCCAAGGCCCATCGAGACGGTGGGGAACTGCCAGTATTCCGGCATCAGCCAGGGATGCGGGTAGGAGGACAGGCCCTTGCCGTCGACCTCGTGGCGGAAGGTGGCGAGGTCCTCTTCGGACAGCCGCCCCTCCATGAAGGAGCGGGCATAGATGCCGGGCACCACGTGGCCCTGGAAGAAGACCAGGTCGCCGCCATGCATGGTCGATTTCGAGCGCCAGAAATGGTTCAGACCCACGTCGTAGAGCGCCGCCGAAGAGGCGAAGGACGCGATATGCCCGCCGATGCCGTCGGTCGACTTGTTGGCGCGCACCACCGTCGCCATCGCGTTCCAGCGGTTGATCGTGCGGATGCGCCATTCCATCTCCATGTCGCCCGGCAGGTCGATCTCGTCATCGGGCTGGATGGTGTTCTGGTAGGGCGTCGTCGACGAAAACGGCAATTGCGCGCCGGCGGCGCGGGCCTGCTGCACCGCCTTGTCGAGGAGGTAATGCGCCCGGTCCGGGCCGTCGCGCAGAATGACGTCTTCTATGGCTTCCTGCCATTCCTGCGATTCGACTGGATCGATGTCGTTCGGAGTGTCTTTCATTGGGCCTCTCCCTTGGCTCTTCGCGGCGCGGCGCCGCGTCATTCTGGTGCGGCCGTTTCCGGCCGCGACGCGCTATGTCAGCGCTGCTGACGTGAAATGTCCCCCCTGCGGTACCATCGCAGGAGCGTCATGTTTACCCTCGGGCATGCAGTCTTGGTATGCGCAAAGTGCATGGCTGGGGCGTGAAATGTCATGGCTGTGGCGGTCAGGGCAGCCGCGACGGGTAGCGCGGCGCGTGGCGTTCCGGTCGTGTTTGTGCCTCATCCAACCCCCTTTTTTGCGGGACACATGAATGCGTCCCGAATGGGCAACTTGGCGGTCGCGGGCTTTTCCGTCTGTCACGCCGAGTCGCTTCCAGTGCGTTAAGGCAGCACAGAGGCGGACCCGAGTGCAACCACTTCCGCAGAAAGCGACATTTAGCGGCTTATTTCGACGTTTCCAGCGCGAGGCCCGAGGCGGCGGGCGCTTCCTGCAGTTCCTCGAAGTCGAAATTGTCGAGGCGCTGCGCCCGGCGCCCGGCCTTGTCGGCGCTGATCTTGATCTCGGCGATGTCCTTCGAGGCCTGCCCGAAATGCCGGTCGAGGTTCTCGACCCGGCTGCCCAGGCGGTCGACATCGGCATAAAGCAGCGACAATTCGCGCCGGATGGCGCCGGCCTGTTCGCGCATCCGGGCGTCCTTCAGGATCGCGCGCATGGTGTTCAGCGTGGCCATGCAGGTCGTGGGCGAGACGATCCAGACCCGCGCCGCGAAGCCTTCGCGCACCACTTCGGGGAAATTGGCGTGCAGTTCCGCATAGACCGCCTCGGAGGGCAGGAACAGGATCGCGCCGTCGGCGGTCTCGCCCTCAAGGATGTAGCGGTCCGAGATGTCGCGGATATGCTTGCGCACCGCCAGCCGCAGCGCCTGGGCCGCGCGGTTGAGCTGATCCTGCGTCTCGGCGCGGCGCAGCGCCTCGTAGGCCTCGAGCGGGAACTTCGAGTCGATCGCGATGGGGCCCGGCGGGTTCGGCAGGTGCACGAGACAGTCGGCGCGTTTGCCGTTCGAAAGCGTCGCCTGCAGCGTGTAACTGTCGCTCGGCAGCGCCTTGGAGACGATGTCGGTGAGCTGGATCTCTCCGAAGGCGCCGCGGGTCTGCTTGTTCGACAGGATGTCCTGCAGCGACAGCACATCGCCCGAAAGCTTGGTGATATTGGCCTGCGCCTTGTCGATGGCGGCCAGCCGTTCCTGCAATTCGCCCAGCGACCGCGCGGTCCGCGTCGCGGTGCCCGACAGGCTCTCGCCCATCTTGCCCTGCACCTCGGCGAGCCGCTTTTCCATCAGCTCCAGCATGGCGGTCTGGCTCTTGGCCTGCGCCTCGGAGACGTGGTGCAGACCGCCCGCCAGCCGCTCCTGTCCGTCCGAGAGCGATTGCACCCGCGCAGCCACGTGGCCCAGATCGCGCGCCAGGGGCTCCACCGACCGCGCGGTGCGCCCCGCGGCCCGCACTGCCGCGACGAGAAGGGCGAGGATCGCCAGCACGA
The DNA here is from genome assembly GCF_900156805.1 of Roseivivax lentus. Taxonomy (GTDB): domain Bacteria; phylum Pseudomonadota; class Alphaproteobacteria; order Rhodobacterales; family Rhodobacteraceae; genus Roseivivax; species Roseivivax lentus. Next base: position 23,962 of record NZ_FTOQ01000001.1, read on the forward strand.
GGAGCACCGCCACCAGAGCGGCGATCAGGCGCGGATCATCGAGGGCATAGGCGGTTCCGGAAATCTCGATCATGTGCGGCCAAACAATCGTTCGATGTCGGAGAGCTTGAGTTCCACATAGGTGGGCCGCCCGTGGTTGCACTGGCCCGAATGCGGCGTCGCCTCCATCTCGCGCAGCAGGGCGTTCATCTCCTCGGCGCGCATCCGGCGGCCCGACCGGATCGAGCCGTGACAGGCCACGCGGCTGAGGATCGCCTCGATCTTCTCCTGCACGCGGGCGACCCCGCCGCCGTCGGACAATTCGTCCAGCACGTCGCGGATCAGGGCCTGGGCATTGACCTCGCCCAGGATGGCGGGGGTTTCGCGCACGGCGATGGCCGAACCGCCGAAGGGCTCGACCGTCAGGCCGATGCGCGACAGATCCTCCGCGGCCTCCAGCAGAAGCGCGCAATCCGAGGCCGAGAGGTCGACCACTTCGGGGATCAGCAAGGACTGCGCGGCGACGCCCCGCTCGGCCATCTGGCGCTTCAGCGTCTCGTAGACCAGTCGCTCATGCGCAGCGTGCTGATCGACGATGACCATGCCGTCGGCGGTCTGGGCGATGATGTAATTCTCGTGCACCTGGCCGCGTGCGGCGCCGAGCGGCAGGGCCTCGGGAGGGCCATGCATCTCCTCGGTCTCGGGCGAGACCTCTTCGACGCGGCCCGACCAGACCGTCTCCATCTCGGCGAAGCCGGGCGCCTGCGCCGCATGGGCGGCCCGCAGCGCGCGCGGGCCCGGTCGGTCCATCTGGTAGATACGCGGCGACCCCGTGGGTTCGGGACGCATCGCTCCGAGCGTCGCCTCCGCCACGGTCGAGGAGGCGCGATGCCCGGCCTCGGCCAGCGCATGTTTCAGCCCCGAGACGACAAGGCTGCGGACGAGGCCCGGATCGCGGAACCGGACCTCGGATTTCGCGGGATGCACGTTCACATCGACCTTGCGCGGGTCGCAATCGATGAACAGCGCCACCGCGGGATGCCGGTCGCGGCTCAGGAAATCCGCATAGGCCCCGCGCAGCGCACCGATCAGCAGCCGGTCCTTCACCGGACGGCCATTGACGAAGAAATGCTGCGCCACCGCCGCGCCGCGGGAATAGGTCGGCAGGGCGGCGAGGCCGGTCATGACGATGCCCTCGCGCTCCGCCTCGATGCGGATCGCGTTGTCGGTGAAGTCGCGGCCCATGATCTGGGTGAGTCGCCCGGTCAGCGCCTCGAACAGATCGCCCGTTTCGGGATCGGCGCGGAAGGTCACGCGCCCCTCGCCACCGCCGGTGACATCGCGCAGGGTGAAGCCGATGGACGGCTCGGCCATGGCCAGGCGGCGCAGAACCTCGGACACGGCCTGCATCTCGGCCCGATCGCTGCGCAGGAACTTGAGCCGCGCGGGTGTCGCGAAGAACAGGTCGCGCAGGGTGATGACGGTGCCGCGCTGGAGCGCCGCGGGCCGGACCGGCGCGGCGGCACCGCCCGCCACGGCGATCTCCGCGCCGTCGTGACCCTCGGCACGGCTCTGGATCGTCAGCCGCCCCACCGCACCGAGGGACGGCAGCGCCTCGCCGCGGAACCCGAAGGACTGGATATCCAGAAGATCGCTGCCGTCGATCTTCGAGGTGGCATGCCGCGACAGCGCCAGCGGCAGGTCCTCGGGCGTCATGCCGCAGCCGTCGTCGGTCACCCGGATCAGCGTCTTGCCGCCATCGGCCACGTCGACCGAGATGCGCCGCGCACCGGCATCAATGGCGTTCTCCACCAGCTCCTTCACCGCCGAGGCGGGTCGTTCCACCACCTCGCCCGCCGCGATCCGGTTGATGGCCGCATCATCCAGCTGTCGGATTTGTGGGCGGATATTGGGGCTGTACGTATTCATACCGCGATATCTAGCATGGCCGGCGCCGATTCTGAAACGGGGTTTCGCAGGCCGCCGCCAAGTTTTCCGGCTATCTCGCGCCCGGCCCTTGTCCCGCAATCATATTCCATTATGTGAATGCGAAATGGAAAAGAGGCCCACCATGTTCACACGCACATCGCCCTCCAATGGTCCCGGCAGCCCGCGCGTCGACGGGTTCCACGACCAAGCCACAGGCTCCATCATGTACGTGGTCAGCGACCCCGAAACGGGCCAGGCCGCGCTGATCGACGTGGTTCGCGACTTCGACACCAACGCCGCGCGGCTGTCCTCCGAAAGCGCGGACGAGGTCCTCGATTTCGTCGCCCGCGAAGGCTTCGAGGTCGCGTGGATCCTCGATACCCACCCGCATGCGGATCACGTCATGGCGCAGGCCTACCTGAAGGAGAAGCTGGGCGCGCGCACGGGCATCGGCGCGAAGGTCCGCGAGATCGCGGCGCTCTGGCGCGGCATCTATCACCTGCCCGATGCCCTCGATCCGGACCGGGACTTCGATCACCTCTTCGCCGATGGCGACAGCTTCAGGGTCGGCAATCTCGATGTGCGGGTGATGCTGTCGCCGGGCCACACGCTGGGCTCGATCACCTATCTGGTGGGCGATGCGGCCTTCGTGCACGACACATTCATGCATGTCGATTCGGGCACAACGCGCGCCGATTTCCCCGGCGGCTCCTCGGCCGAGCTATACGCCTCGCTGATGGCAATTCTCGATCTTCCGGACCAAACGCGCCTGTTCGTGGGCCACGATTACCCGCCCGTCGGCGACCGCGAAGACCCCGCATGGGAGGCCAGCGTGGCCGAGCACCGCGCCCGCAACACGCATATCGGCGGCGGCGTGTCCGAGGCCGAATTCCGCGCGCTTCGCGATGCCCGCGACGCGACGCTCAGTCTGCCGTCGCAGATGCTCTATGCCTTGCAGATGAACCTGCGCGGTGGAAGGCTGCCTCCGCAGGAGGCGGATGGGCACAGCTATTTCAAGATTCCCGCCAACAAGTTCTGAAGGAGCGAAGATCATGGACAGTGAACAACTCGGCACGGCGACCTTCGAACGCTGGAGCCCCGAAGAGGTGAAGGCCGCGCGTGACGCGGGCGAGATCGTCATTATCGACGTGCGCACGCCGCAGGAATTTGCCTTCGAGCATATCGAGGGCGCGATGAACTTCCCGATGGTCTTCTTCGACCCCAAGGCCCTGCCCGGGCAGAGCGACAAGCGGATCGTGCTGCATTGCGGCTCGGGCATCCGCTCGGCGAAGATGGCAAAGCTCGCCGCCGAGGCGGGGTTCGACGTGATCGCCCATCTCGAAGGCGGCTTCGGTGCGTGGAAGCAGGCCAAGCTGGCCTATATCGGCACCGACATGGCCTCGGGCGCGCCGAAACGGATGGGCGGCTGAGGCTCAGCCCACCGGGTTCGGCAGCGGCTTTCCGGCGAAGAACGCGTCGAGATTGTCGAGCACCATATGCCCCATCGCCGCGCGCGTCTCGGCGGTGGCGGAGCCCAGATGCGGCAGCAGCACCACGTTGTCGAGGTGGCGCAGCGCGTCCGGCACATGCGGCTCCTTCGCGAAGACATCGAGGCCCGCGCCGCGGATGCGCCCGGCCTCGAGCGCCGCTGTCAGCGCGGCTTCGTCCACCACGTCACCGCGCGCGGTGTTGATCAGGAACCCCTCGGGCCCAATGAGGTCGAGCCGCGCGGCATCGATCATGCCGCTGTTCTCGCCGCCGCCCGGCAGGTGCAGCGACACCATGTCGGCGGCCTCGCAGACCGCGTCGATCGACGGCAGGCGGGTTGCATCCAGCCCCTGAAGCCGCTCCGCCGCGACCTCCGAGCGGTTGTAATAGACCACCTTCATGCCGAAGCCGTGCTGCGCCCGTCGTGCCGTGGCGATGCCGATCCGGCCCATCCCGACAATGCCGAGCGTCTTGCCCGAGAGCTTGGTTCCGATGAGCTGCGTCGGCGTCCAGCCGTGCCACGCCCCCGCGCGCACCATTCGCTCCCCCTCGCCCGCGCGGCGCGCGATCATCAGCATGAGCGTCAGCGCGATATCGGCCGTGCAATCGGTCAGCACGCCCGGCGTGTTCGACACCGCGATGCCCGCAGCCTTCGCGGCGGCCACGTCGATATGGTTATACCCGACCCCGAAATTCCCGATGATCCACGCGCGCGGACTGCCCTCGAAGAGATCGGCCGGCAGCGCATCCGTCACCGTCGGACAAACCGCGTCGTAATCCGCAAGCGCCGCGCGCATCTGATCTGTGTCGAGGGGCGCGTCGTCGGCATTCAGCGTCGCATCGTAGTCGCGCGCGGCCCGTGCCTCGCATTCCGCGGGCCAGCCCCGGGTGATCAGGATCTTCGGTTTGGCCATGTCTTCCTCCGTGCATTTCCCCCGAGGTAAAGCCGCGAGGGCCCAATGCACCACCCCTTTCCTGCGGGCTTGCCGCGAAAGCGAACCCCATCGTCGCTTCCAGACGCATGAAATCTCAAAAATCCGCATTGTTCAGCACGAGCGGACAGGGCACATCGTCCGCGCAAGGGACACACCGGCGGGAGTACGCGGATCATGGCACCCAAAACCGATATCGAGATCGCCCGTGCGGCGAACAAGAAGCCCATTCAGGAGATCGGCGACAAGCTCGGCATCCCCTCGGACGCGCTGCTGCCTTACGGCCACGACAAGGCCAAGGTCGGTCAGGACTTCATCAATTCGCTGGCGGATCGCCCGGATGGCAAGCTCATTCTCGTGACCGCGATCAACCCGACGCCCGCGGGCGAAGGCAAGACCACGACCACGGTCGGTCTGGGCGACGGGCTCAATGCGATCGGCAGACGCGCCGCGATCTGCATCCGCGAGGCCTCGCTCGGGCCCAATTTCGGGATGAAGGGCGGGGCCGCGGGCGGCGGTTACGCCCAGGTCGTCCCGATGGAGGACATGAACCTCCACTTTACCGGCGATTTCCACGCCATCACCTCGGCGCATAACCTCCTTGCGGCGATGATCGACAACCACATCTACTGGGGCAATGCGCTCGAGATCGACATCCGCCGCGTCACCTGGCGGCGCGTGCTCGACATGAACGACCGCGCGCTGCGCCAGATCACCGCCTCGCTCGGCGGTGTCGCCAACGGCTTTCCGCGCGAGACCGGCTTCGACATCACCGTGGCCTCCGAGGTCATGGCGATCCTCTGCCTCGCGACCGACCTCAAGGACCTGGAAAAGCGCCTCGGCGACATGATCGTGGCCTACCGGCGCGACAAGTCCCCGGTCTATTGCCGCGATATCGGCGCGGACGGGGCGATGACGGTGCTGCTGAAAGACGCGATGCAGCCGAACCTCGTGCAGACGCTGGAAAACAACCCGGCCTTCGTGCATGGTGGGCCGTTTGCGAACATCGCCCATGGCTGCAACTCGGTCATCGCCACCAAGACCGCGCTGAAGCTCGCCGATTACGTGGTGACCGAGGCGGGCTTCGGGGCCGATCTCGGGGCCGAGAAGTTCTTCGACATCAAGTGCCGCAAGGCGGGCCTGAGCCCCGCCGCGGTGGTGCTGGTGGCGACGGTGCGCGCGATGAAGATGAACGGCGGCGTCGCCAAGGCCGATCTCGGCGCGGAAAACGTCGATGCCGTGAAAAAGGGCTGCGCGAACCTCGGCCGTCACATCGAGAACGTGCAAGGTTTCGGCGTGCCGGTCGTGGTGGCGATCAACCACTTCGCGGGCGACAGCGCGGCCGAGGTGCAGGCGGTGAAGGATTTCGTCGCGGCGCAAGGCTCCGAGGCGGTGCTGGCCAAGCATTGGGCGGATGGCTCGGCGGGCGTGACCGAACTGGCCACCAAGGTCGCGGCGCTGGCCGATGGCGGCAGCGCGGCTTTCGCCCCGCTCTATCCCGACGCCATGTCGCTCTCCGAGAAGATCGAAACCGTGGCCAAGAGGATCTATCGCGCCGACGGCGTCGAGATGGATCAGAAGATCCGCGCCCAGCTCAAGGAATGGGAAGACCAGGGCTACGGTGCATTGCCGGTCTGCATGGCCAAGACGCAATATTCCTTCTCCACCGATCCGAACCTGCGCGGCGCACCCACCGGCTTCTCGATCCCGGTGCGCGAGGTGCGGCTCTCGGCGGGCGCGGGCTTCGTCGTGGCGATCTGCGGCGAGATCATGACCATGCCGGGCCTGCCCTCGGCCCCCGCGGCGCAATCGATCCGGTTGAACGCGGACGGCGAGATCGAAGGCCTGTTCTAAAGACTTGTCATCCCGCGCCCCGCCCGGCATTGCGGGGCGCGAAACGACATGGAAGGCATGACATGAAGCCGCCCCGGGACATTACCTCCATGGCCGACCTGCGTGTCGAGATCGACGCGCTCGACCGGCAGTTGATGACGCTTCTGGGCCAGCGCGCGCGGCTCATCGACCGCGCGGCGGAGCTGAAGCCGGCCGAAGGCCTGCCCGCCCGCACCACCGACCGCGTCGCGCAGGTTTTGGCCAATGCCCGCGCGAATGCCGCCGAGCACGGCGTCGATCCCGATCTCGCCGAGCGGATCTGGCACCAGCTCATCGAAGCCGCCATCGCGCAGGAAGAAGACGTGATGGGCCCCGACAAAGGACGAAACGCATGAGCGCCAGGATCATCGACGGCAAGGCCTTCGCCGCCACCATCCGCGAGAAGGTCGCGCAGCATGTCGCCCGCCTGAGCGACGCGCATGGCATCACGCCGGGCCTTGCGGTCGTGCTCGTGGGCGAGGACCCCGCGAGCGAGGTCTACGTGGCCAGCAAACACAAGCAGACCGTCGAGGCGGGCATGCGCTCCTTCGAGCACAAGCTGCCCGCCGACACCTCCGAGGCCGATCTCTTCGCGCTGATCGACCGGCTCAATGCCGACCCGGAGGTGCACGGCATCCTCTGCCAGTTCCCGGTGCCCGATCATCTCGACGAGCGCGCCATCGTGGCCCGGATCGACCCGGCGAAGGACGTGGACGGCCTCAGCGTGACCAATGCGGGGCTGCTCGCCGCCGGCGAGAAGGGGCTCGTCTCCTGCACGCCGCTCGGCTGCCTCATGCTGCTGCGCGATGAGCTGCCCGACATGACCGGGCTCGAAGCGGTCGTTATCGGCCGCTCGAACCTGTTCGGCAAACCCATGGCGCAGCTTCTCCTGCGGGAGAATTGCACCGTCACCATCGCCCATTCCCGCACCCGCGACCTGCCCGGCACCGTGCGCCGCGCCGATATCGTCGTGGCCGCCGTGGGCCGCGCCGAGATGGTGAAGGCCGATTGGGTCAAGCCCGGTGCCACGGTGATCGATGTGGGCATAACGCGCATTCCGCATCCCGACAAACCCGGCAAGACCAAGCTTCTGGGCGATGTGGATTTCGAGGCGGTCCGCGAGGTCGCAGGTGCGATCACGCCGGTGCCCGGCGGCGTCGGCCCGATGACCATCGCCTGCCTTCTGGCCAATACGGTCACCGCCTGCTGCCGCGCCCACGGCCTTGCGGAACCCGAAGGCCTGACCGCCTGACGCCCCTCACGATCGGACCGAAGATAGCTCCGGAGAGCGCGAGAGACAGCGTCTCTCGCAGGCGCGGGCCCGGCTCGATGCCGGGGCCGCGCCTTTCCTAGCCGAGGTCGAGTCGCATCGTGGCCATGCCGCCGCGCTCCGACAGCACCTCGAAGCCAGCGGACAGATAGGCGTTCATCGCGGGCCCATTCTCCGTCTCGCATTTCAGGGTCACGACCAGCGCTTCGAGCTGCCGCGCGGCGTCGATCACCAGCGCGGCGAGCTGCCCGCCCGCGCCACCGCGCGCCGCCGGTGCCACGAAGGCATAGGTCAGATGCCGAACCTCGGGCCCGATCCCCACTCGCAGCGCGAAGAAGCCCACGTCGCGGCCCGCCTCGTCCACGAGGTAGAAGGACGCGTCGTCAAGCTCGTTCAGCCACTTTTCCTGCCATTCCAGCGGATCGAGCGGAAATTTCGCGTTCGGATTGACCAGCGCCATCTCCTCCGCATCCGGGATCATCTCGCCCAGCGTGACCACTTCGAAGGGCGCGTTCCTGCGCAGGGACAAATTCGCCATGCAAGGCCTCCGGTCGACAATTCACCGCGCGGCCGGCCCCATGAGAGCCGGGCCAACCGCGCCTCCTGCGCTCAGCGCTGCGCCATCTGCGCCCGAATGAAATCCGCGCATTCGGCGGCGGCGGTCACCGGGATCATGTGACCGCGGCCGTCCAATTCGCCATATGTGGCGCCGGTCCGCTCCGCAAAGGCACGGCCGTGCTTTTCCGGCTTCAGGATCGCATCCGATCCGCCGAAGAGCACCGCGATCGGCACGCTCAGCTCGGCCTCCCGGGCCGCGATCCGCTCCAGCCCGCCGCGGCTGAGCGCCAGATCGCCCGCCGCCGAGATGAAGGCCGCGCAGCGCCGCGCCAGCCGCGCACCGCCGCGCAGCCCGAAATCCTCGGGCACGGGATCGGGCGCGAAGACGTCGCGCAGGACCTGCCGCTCCATCGCAGGCGCCATGGCCCCCGCAACGCCATGCCCCAAAGGCGGCACCAGCGCGCGGATCGGGATGTCGATACCCTTGAAGGGGCGCGGGGTCTTTTCCACCGGCTGCGTGGCGGGACAGAGAAGCACGAGCCCGCTTATCTGTTCGGAATGATCGAGCGCCAGCGCCAGCGCCAGGCTGCCGCCCAGCGAATGTCCGACGATCAGGGGCTTTTCCAGGCCTTCCGCCGCGATGAATTCCGCGATCATCCGCGCCTGCTCCGCCAGATCGCCCAGCGCCGGATCGTCCCGTTCGGACCAGCCGCAACCGGGCCGATCGATCGAGATCACCCGCGCGTCAGCCGCCAGAAGGCCGCTCAGCGAATGGGTGAAGTTGTAGAGATTGCCGCCGAGCCCGTGGATCATCACGATGGGCGGCCCCGATCCTTCCTCGACCCAGTGGATGCGCCCGCCCGACACCTTGGTGAAGCGGCCATGGGCCGGCAGGTCCGCCTCAGCGGAGGCGCTGGACAGCTGGCTGAGGCAGAGCAGCAGCAGAAGACACAGCACGATCAGGGTTGCGGGGACCATGGCGACACCATCCTCGGGACATGAAATGGCCCGGATGACGACCCGGGCGAAGGCGAGTGTAGGACACCGCGTGAGCCTGTGCGACCGCTATTGTCGCGGTTCGGGACCGCCCCGGGGGTCGGGTCCCGAGGAATTGGCACAGCTTTTCCGAATTCTGCCGCAGGTTTCCGGCATCTATGCGTTCAAGAAGGGTCTGGGTCGTTGGATCGGCTCGAACGCGCCACTTCCAGGCCTGAAGGCCGCCACCCTGCCGAGGGCCGGTTTCAGTTTCCACCATGGCTGCGCTGGCGCTGAATCTCCCGCGCCTCATCGGGCCAGGCGGCCCGGATGAAGGCAAGGATGTCGAGAACCTCGTCCTCGCTCAGAACCGTCTCGAATGCGGGCATGCCGCTGCGAAAATCCGTCACTCCGCGCGCCGCCAGCGCCGCCGCGCCGCCCTTCAGGGTGTAATCCACCAGAAGGTCCGTGTCGTGGTGCCAGGTATGACCGGTCACGTCATGGGGCGGTGCGGGCAGAATCCCGTCCGTGCCCGGGCTGCGCCAATCCGACTGGCCTTCGAGGTCCGCCCCGTGGCACGACGCGCAGTTCTCGGCATAAAGCGCCGCACCGGCCTGCAGGTCGCGATCCGCAAAGCGGTGATCCGCCTCGACGGCCGTGGCCGCGCAGGCGAAGAGCAGGGCCGTGCATCTCATGTCCGGCGGTCCTCCCAATGACAAGCTGCCCGGACCTTGCCCGGCGCTGTCATCGCGCGGGCAAGGTCGGTGCGCGGCATCACTTCAGAAATCGAGATTCTCCACGCTCAGGGCGTTCTGCTGGATGAATTCGCGGCGCGGCTCGACCACGTCGCCCATAAGCTTGGTGAAGAGGTCGTCGGCCTCGGCCGTGTCGTCCACCTCCACCCGCAGAAGCGTCCGCGCATCGGGGTCGAGCGTGGTCTCCCAGAGCTGGCTCGGGTTCATCTCGCCCAGACCCTTGTAGCGCTGCAGCTGGTTGCCCTTTTCGCCTTCCTCGAGGATCGCCTCCAGGAGGTCGAGCGGGCCGTGGATCACCTGCCGCCGGTCCTTGCGTTGCAGGAAGGCCGGGCTGCCATAGACGGCCTGCAGCGCCTGGGTGAAACTGCCGGTGCGCCGCGCCTCGCCCGAGCGCAGCATGGTGCCGTCGAGCGTGCGCACCTCTTCGACACCGCGCAGGATACGCGCCAGGCGGATGCCGCGATCCTGGGTGATCCGACCGTGCCAGCCCTTCTCGTACTCGACCGCGATCAGGTCCAGACGTTCCGCCACTCGGTCGGCCACGCCCTGCAGGTCGGCATCGACCGCCCCCGGCACGAAGGCCCCGGCGATGGCGGACTGTTCCAGGATGCGACGGGGATAATGCGTCGGGAACGCGTCGAGCACGCGCTTCAATTGCCGCGCTTCCTCGACCACGCGGACCAGATCGGTGCCGGTGACTTCCTCGCCGTTGCCCTGCTGCAGGATCGCCCCGTCGGTGCCCTGCTGGATCAGGTAATCCTCGAGCGCGGGCGTGTCCTTGAGATACACTTCGGACTTGCCGCGCGAGACTTTGTAGAGCGGCGGCTGCGCGATGTAGAGATACCCGCCCTCGATCAGTTCCGGCATCTGCCGGTAGAAGAAGGTCAGCAGCAGCGTGCGGATATGCGCGCCGTCGACATCCGCGTCGGTCATCAGCACGATCTTGTGGTAACGCAGCTTCTTGATGTCGAACTCGTCGCGCCCGATGCCGGTGCCCAGCGCCATGACGAGGTTGCCGATTTCCTGGCTCGACAGCATGCGGTCGAAGCGCGCGCGCTCGACGTTCAGGATCTTGCCCTTGAGCGGCAGGATCGCCTGCGTGCCCCGGTCGCGCCCGGTCTGCGCGGAGCCGCCGGCGCTGTCACCCTCGACGATGAAAAGCTCGGTCTTGGCCGGATCCTTCTCGGAGCAATCCTTGAGCTTGCCGGCCAGGAAGTTCACGTCCATCGCGGTCTTGCGGCGGGTCAGCTCCCGCGCCTTCCGCGCCGCCTCGCGCGCCATCGCGGCCTCGACGATCTTGCCGACGATCATCTTGGCCTCGTTGGGGTTCTCCTCCATCCATTCCGACAGCTTCTCGTTCATCAGCCCCTCGACCGCCGGGCGCACTTCGGACGACACCAGCTTGTCCTTGGTCTGGGACGAGAATTTCGGATCGGGCACCTTGACCGACAGCACGCAGGTCAGACCCTCGCGTGCATCGTCGCCGGTGAAGCTGATCTTCTCGCGCTTGGCGATCCCGGATTCCTGCGCGTATTTGGTCAGCGTCCGGGTGAGCGCGCCGCGGAAGCCCGCCATATGCGTGCCGCCGTCGCGCTGCGGGATGTTGTTGGTGAAGGGCAGCACGTTCTCGTGGTAGCTGTCGTTCCACCACATCGCCACCTCGACGCCGATCCCGTCGCGCTCGCCGGTCATGTAGATCGGCTCGTCGATCATCGGCGACTTGGAACGGTCGAGATACTTGACGAATTCCTTCACGCCGCCTTCGTAGAACAGCTCCGAGCGCAAGGGCTCCGCCGGGCGTTCATCCTCGAGCAGGATGCGCACACCGGAATTCAGGAAGGCCAGTTCGCGCAGCCGCTTCTCGAGGATGTGGAAATCGTAATCGAGGTTCGAGAAGGTCGTCAGCGAGGCCAGAAAGCGGACCTCGGTGCCCTGCTGGCCGTTGGCGTCACCCACATCCTTCAGATGCTCGACCGTCTCGCCGCGCTCGAAGCGCGCGACATGCTCGCGCCCGTTGCGCCAGATGCGCAGCTCCAGCCAGTCCGACAGCGCGTTCACCACCGAGACGCCGACGCCGTGCAGACCGCCCGAGACCTTGTAGGAATTCTGGTCGAACTTCCCGCCCGCATGCAGCTGGGTCATGATGACCTCGGCCGCCGAGACGCCCTCTTCCTCGTGAATATCGACCGGAATGCCGCGCCCGTTATCGGAGACCGACACGCTGTTGTCGGCATGCAGCTTGACGTTCACGCGGGTGGCGTGACCGGCCAGCGCCTCGTCGATGCCGTTATCGACAACCTCGTAGACCATGTGGTGCAGGCCCGAGCCATCGTCGGTGTCACCGATATACATGCCCGGCCGTTTGCGCACGGCCTCCAAGCCCTTGAGAACCTTGATGGATCCTGCGCCGTATTCCTCGGGCACATCGGTGCTCTCTGCCATGGATTTTTTCCTTGTTCTTGTCCCGCACTATATACGAATTCTGGTGGGGAATGTCACGCCATTGCCCCAGATTTTGCGTCTCAGGTGAAGGGGATGACGCATCCCACCGCCATTAGGAGGCACCCGGCCACGATGTTGGTCCGGCGCACCGCCCGCGGGCTCGACAGAAGCCGCTTCACCCGGTCGATGGAGACCGCCAGCATCAGGTTTCCGACCAGCGGCACGATCGCCGATATGAGCGAGATGACGGCCATGTCGGCCCATGTCACCCGGGTGATGTCGAAGAAGCCCGGCAGCATGCCCATGTAGAACAGGATCGCCTTGGGATTGCCGATGATGACGGCAAGCCCCGCGCCGAAGCCCGCCCACATGCCGGGTCGCGTCAGGCGGCTGTCGCCGGAGAGATCGGCATCGGCATTGCGCAGAATGAGCGCGCCCATGACGAGAAAGGTCAGCGCCGCGACCCAGCGCAGCGCCTCGATGAAGCCGCCATAGACCGACAGGATCCAGCTGACCCCCAGAATGGCGAGAAACGGCCAGAGCATGTCGCCGATCACCACGCCCAGCGCGAGCGGCCAGGCCGCGTGAAACCCGCCCGAAAGCGCGCGGGCGACCAGCGCCACCCAGACGGGCCCCGGCGTCAGGAACAGGATCAGAAGCGCCCCGGCATAAAGCGTGAGATCCGCCAGACCCAGCGTCATGGCCGGTCCCTCTGCGTCACGCGGCTTTCGCCCGCGGCCTCGGTGACCTTGACATATTGCGCGCGGTCGCCCAGCTCGGCGAAGAGCTCCGGTCCGGTCCCGGTCATCCAGGCCTGCGCACCCAGTGCCGTGACCTCGGCGTAAAGCGCGGCCCGGCGATCCGCATCGAGATGCGCCGCGACCTCGTCCAGCAACAAAAGCGGCGGCGCCCCGAAATCCGCGGCGATGGCGCGCGCATTGGCGAGGATCAGCGAAATCAGGAGCGCCTTCTGCTCTCCGGTGGAGCAGTCCGACGCCGGCACATCCTTGGCCACATAGGTTCCCAAAAGGTCGGCGCGGTGCGGACCGACCAGCGTGCGCCCCGCCATCAGGTCGCGCGGGCGCGAGGCGGCGAGCGCCTCGGCGAAAGGCGCCTCGCCTTCGGGCATGTCGGCGTCCGCGTGCAGCAATTCGAGGTTTGCCGTGGGAAAGGCCGTCTCGGCCCCGTCCTGCGCAGCGGCAAGCCGCGTCAGCGCGGCGCGCCGGTTCGCGTCGATCACCGCACCCGTCCGCGCCATCTGCGCCTCGAGCGCGCGGTACCAATGGGCATCGCGGATCTGGTCCTTCAGCAGGCGATTGCGGTCGCGCATGGCCTTTTCGTAATCGAGGCTCGCCTCCGCATGATCCGGAAAGAACGACAGCGTCATGCGGTCGAGAAAGCGCCGGCGCCCCTCGGCGCCCTCGATCCAGAGCCGGTCCATCGACGGCACCAGCCACAGGACCCGGGCGATGCGGCCAAGCGTGGTCTGCGGCTGCGGCTTCTCGTCGATGCGCACCTGCCGGGGCTGGCCCGCCTCGGACAGGAACGCCACTTCCGACCGGCCCTGCGGCCCCGCCACGATGCCCGAGACCTTCCAGCCCAGCGCCTCGGGCCGCCGCGTCATCTCCTGCGCCGAGCCGCGCCGCATCCCCCGGCCCGGCGAGAACAGCGAAACCGCCTCAAGCAGATTGGTCTTGCCTGCCCCGTTCGGCCCGAAGATCGCCACCGGGCGCGCATCCACGGCGATCTCCGCCCGCCGGTGCGATCGGAAATGCGACAGGGTCAGGGTGTCGAGGGACAGGCTCATCGACCGGATGTAGACCCCCCGGAACGGCAAAGGCAAGGCGGCCGGTCGCCCGTCGGTCTTGCCTCTTTTCAAATACGCGAAAACCGCCGCAGGCGGGCTGCCCGGTTCGGGTCAGACGCGCATCGGCATGACCACGTAGACGGCGCTTTCGTCGCTGCCTTCCCGCATCAGAGTCGGATCGCCGGCGGAGTTGAACATGAAGACGGCGTTCTCGCGGTCGACCTGGCTCGCGATTTCGAGAAGGTACTTGGCGTTGAAGCCGATCTCCAGCCGCTCGTCGCCATAGGCCACGGCCAGCTCTTCCTCGGCGGCGCCGCTGTCGGGGGCGTTCACCGACAGGATCAGGCGATCCTCATCAAGCTGCAGCTTCACCGCGCGGGAACGCTCGGAGGACACGGTCGAGACACGGTCGACGGCCTTGGCGAATTCGGACGCATCCACTTCCAGCCGCTTGGTGTTCGCCTGCGGGATGACGCGGGTGTAATCGGGGAAGGTGCCGTCGATCACCTTGGAGGTCAGGGTGATGTCGGGCGTGGCGAACCGCACCTTGGTTTCCGACACCGAGACAGCGATATCCATGTCGTCGTCGTCCAGCAGCTTGCGCAGCTCGCCCACGGTCTTGCGCGGCACGATCACGCCCGGCATGTCCTCGGCGCCCGCGGGCAGGTCGGTGTCGATCCGCGCGAGCCGGTGACCGTCGGTCGCGACGCAGCGCAGCACCCGGCCATCGGCGGCCTCGGAGACGTGCATGTAGACGCCGTTCAGGTAATAGCGCGTCTCCTCGGTGGAGATGGCGAATTTCGACTTGTCGAAGAGGCGCCGCAACGCCGCCGCCTTGATCGAGAAGTTGGAGGCGTATTCGGACGACGCCATGACCGGGAAGTCTTCCTTGGGCAGCGTGGCGAGCGAGAAGTTGGAGCGGCCCGCCTCGACCGTCAGGCGCCCGGTCGCGCTGTCGTCGGTCAGGGTGACGAGGGCGCCATCGGGCAGCTTGCGGACGATCTCGTGCAGCGTCACCGCCGACACGGTCGTGGCGCCCGCGCGCTCGACCTGGGCCGGGGCCTTGTCCACCACCTCGATATCCAGATCGGTGGCGCGGAACTGGCCGGTATCGCCCTCGGCCTCGATCAGCACGTTGGCGAGGATCGGAATGGTGTTGCGGCGCTCGACCACGGACTGCGCCTGGCTCACCGCTTTGAGCAGAGCCGCCCGCTCCATGCTGACTTTCATGATCTATCCCTCCAGAGACACCTGAGCGGCGCGAGGAAGTCCTCGCGCCGACAAGTTTCCCGTTTTGTCCGACGTCTGCGCAGGGCCGTCAAGGCCGCTGGCCCGCCGCGGCGGCGCCCGGTGTCATGTGTTGTGACGGAGACTCATTCCTCGAGGGCGCGGCGCAGCAATTCCACGTCTTCGGCGATCTGGGCATCCGACCGCATCAGGTCCTCGATCCGCTTCACGCCATGCATGACCGTGGTGTGATCGCGTCCGCCGAAGCGGCGCCCGATATCGGGCAGCGACCGGGCGGTCATCTGCTTGCACAGATACATGGCCACCTGCCGCGGGCGGGCGAAATTGCGCACGCGCTTGGGCCCGATCAGGTCCGACAGGCGGATATGGTAATGCTCGGCCACCTTGCGCTGGATTTCCTCGACAGAGATCTTGCGCTCGGAGGCGCGGATCACGTCCGACAGGCAATCCTGCGCGAGTTCCAGCGTGACCGGTTTGCCCACCAGCGAGGCGAAGGCGTAAAGCCGGTTCAGCGCCCCTTCGAGCACACGCACGTTCGAGGAGATGCGATGCGCAAGGAAAGCCAGAACGCCATCCTCGATGATGACATCGGGATAATGCACGCCGTGGCTTTCGCACTTGGATTGCAAGATGCCGAGGCGCAGCTCGTAATCGGTCGGGTGCAGGTCCACGACGAGGCCCGATTGCAGGCGAGAGCGGATGCGGTTCTCCATGTCCTTGATCTCGTCCGGCGCGCGGTCGGCGGAGATGACGATCTGCTTGTTCTGGTCCACCAGCGTGTTGAAGGTGTGGAAGAATTCCTCCTGCGTGGAATCCTTGCCCGCGATGAACTGCACGTCGTCGACCATCAGCACGTCGACCGACCGGAAGAGCGACTTGAAATCCATCATCCGGCGATCGCGCAAAGCCTGCACGAAGCGGTACATGAACTGCTCCGCCGAAAGGTAGAGCACGTTCAGCTCGGGGTTGCGCGCGCGCAACTCGAGCGCGATGGCGTGCATCAGGTGCGTCTTGCCGAGACCCACACCGCCATGCAGGAACAGCGGGTTGAAGGTGACGGGGCCGCCCTCGGCGACGCGGCGGGCCGCCGCATTGGCCAGCTCGTTAGGCTTGCCCACGACGAAATTGTCGAAGTTCAGGCGCGGCTCAAGCGGGGCGCTCGGCAACAGATCCGATGCGTCGCGCGCCACATTGTCAGTCGGTGTCGCGGCAGGCTTCGCCGGGCGCACGGGCGCCTGGCCCTGGATCTTGCGGTCCATGGCCACGCGGAACTGAATCCGCCGCACATCGGGTTGAACGTGAGAAATGCCTGCCAGAATCGCATCTCCGAAATTCTGCGAGACGTAGTTCCCCACAAAATGTGTGGGTGCCCGAAGAACGGCCACCCCGTCTTTGCACTCGTCAAACTTGAGAGGCTTGATCCAGGTGGCGAAATTATTCTCGCCAAGCGTACGCGCCAGATTGTCCTGAACCGTGTCCCATTGCTCCAAAGTCATGCTCGATCAGTCCCCAAGCTTCGATCGTTATCACCAGACGCAGCCCCAACTGCACCGCGGACACGACGATCAGGCACAGCCTCTCCGCCCGGCCCCGAGAGGGCCGGTTGAAGACGATGCGACATTTGGCATGCGCAAAAGGGCCCAAACCCCTCTCGCGAATGCGAAACGTCACAGGCATGCAATGGACAGAGCCGATAAGCACGGCTTTCGCCGCAGACAGGGTCGAGCGCAAATCGACCCCTAAAGCATCCGGACCGCGAAACCAAACCAACGTTTCGCACCGGCGCTTTGACCTGTCCCCCCAAGCGATCGTGACTCGCTAAGTGGAAACTAGAGGACCTCTACGCGACCCGGCAACTGCTCTCTTCTATTGACTCGCAGTTTAGGGAAAAAGAATCTCCCCGCCGTTCCGAAAAGCCACAGAGATCCTTGCGGCACAAAAAAAGGCGCCGGAAAATGGCGCCTTTTCATGCCGTTACCGGGCCGAGCCCGAAAACATGTTTTAGGACAATGCCTTGACCCGTGCCGACAGGCGGGAGACTTTCCGCGATGCGGTATTCTTGTGGAACACGCCTTTCGTGACGCCGCGCATGAGCTCGGGCTGGGCGTTTTTTAGTGCCGTCTGGGCCGCGTCCTTGTCGCCGGAGGCGATCGCTTCCTCGACCTTGCGCAGATAGGTACGGATGCGCGAACGGCGTGCCTTGTTGACCGCGTTGCGGCGCTCGTTCTGACGGGCGCGCTTCTTCGACTGGGGCGTATTTGCCATGATGATCGACCTTGTCTTCGTGTTCCAAATGTCTGCGCGGCAACGACACCACACCCGGACGCACGACCGGATCGATTCTTGCCTGAGCGGGCATCACGCGCATTTCGCCGCGACCGATAGGGCAAATGCCCCGGCATGGCAAGCCGGGAATCGCCGGGTCGCCGGGCGCTTACTTGTCGCGGAACTGAGGCGTGCGCTTTTCCTGGAAGGCCGCCATGCCCTCTTTCTGGTCCTCGGTCGAGAACAGTGAATGAAAGAGCCGCTTCTCGAAAAGGATGCCCTCGGCGAGCGTGGTCTCGTAGGCGCGGTTGACCGCCTCTTTCGCGGCCATGGCCGACAGCATGGATTTCTCCGCGATCTTCTCGGCCGCGCCCTGGGCTTCTTCCATGAGCGACTTGACCGGAACGACGCGGCTGACGAGCCCCGACCGCTCGGCCTCCTCGGCATCCATGAAGCGGCCGGTCAGGTGCATGTCCATCGACTTCGACTTGCCGACGAAGCGGGTCAGGCGCTGGGTGCCGCCGATCCCGGCGATCACGCCGAGGTTAATCTCGGGCTGGCCGAACTTTGCGTTGTCGGCGGCGATGATGAAATCGCACATCATCGCCAATTCGCATCCGCCGCCCAGCGCATAGCCCGCCACCGCGGCGATCACCGGCTTGCGCACCTTGGTCAGCGCGTCATGCTCGCGTCCGAAGAAGTCCTGCAAGAAGACCTCGACGAAGCTCTTCTCGGACATCTCCTTGATGTCGGCACCCGCCGCGAAGGCTTTCTGCGATCCGGTCAGGATGATCGCGCGGACCTTGTCGTTCGCATCGGCCTCGCCCAGCGCCGTCGCCAACTCGCCCAGAAGCTGGCTGTTCAGCGCATTCAGGGCATCGGGCCGGTTGAGTTTGATGGTGCAGACGCGGTCTTCGATATCGACGATGATCGTCTCGTAGGCCATGAAACGGCGCTCCGTTCGCTCTTGTCAGGCCCTCGTGGTTATCACGTCGCGCTATTCGTTCAAGCTATCTTTGACATTGCGCGCAGTAGAAGGACGACCGGCCCGACTGCACGATCCGGCGGACCGACCCGCCGCAGCCGTCGCGGCGGCAGGCGGCACCTTCGCGGCCATAGACATCGAAGCTGTGCTGGAAATAGCCCAGCTCTCCATCGGCCTGCCGGTAGTCCCGCAAGGACGATCCGCCCGCCGCGATCGCATCCTGCAGGGTCGCGCGGATGATCGGCACGAGGCTGGCGACCCGGCCCGCACCGATCCGGCCCGCCTTCCGCGCGGGATGGATGCCGGCCCGAAAGAGCGCCTCGCAGACATAGATATTCCCGAGGCCCGCGACGATCTTCTGGTCGAGAAGCGCCGCCTTCACCGGCATGTTGCGCCCCTTGAAGGCCCCCACCAGATGCGCCTCGTGAAAGCTGTTGCCCAAGGGCTCGGGGCCCAGCGCGGCGATCAGCGGATGCGCCTCCGCGCCGTTTGTCGGCATCAGGTCCATGGCGCCGAAGCGGCGCGGGTCGTTGAAGGTCACCCGTGCGCCGTTTTCCATGTGAAAGACGACGTGGTCGTGTTTCTCGGGCGCGGGATGGTCGTGCACGAACTGCCCCAGCGGATCGCCCGAGATCAGCACCCGGCCCGACATGCCGAGATGCATCAGGAGCGTCTCGCCCGTCGACAGATCCGCAAGGATGTATTTCGACCGCCGCCTGAGCCGGTCGACCCGCGCCCCGGTCAGACGCTCGGCCATCCTGTCGGGGAAAGGCCAGCGCAGATCGGGCCGGTTCACCTCCGCCTGCACGATCCGCACGCCCTCCATCGCGGGCACGAGGCCGCGGCGGACGGTTTCGACCTCGGGCAATTCGGGCATGGACGGCTCCTGTTCGACCGCGCCTAGATAAGGCGCCTTCCCCCCGGCGAAAAGCCCCGCGCTCATTTGACTGTTTGTGGCCCGCGCGCCATCTCTGTAGGACGTTGGCAACGCTGCCAGAAGCCCGGGACGCTTTCATGAACGACGACGACCGCAAGACCACCCATTTCGGGTTCGAGGATATCCCGGAAACCCAGAAGGCCGGTCGCGTGCAGGGCGTGTTCCAATCCGTCGCCTCCAAATACGACGTGATGAACGACGCGATGAGCCTCGGCATCCACCGTCTGTGGAAAGACGCGATGATGGATTGGCTGGCGCCGCGCCGCGGTCAGCGGCTTCTGGACGTGGCCGGCGGCACCGGCGATATCGCCTTCCGCTTTCTCAAGCGCGCGGGCGCGGGGCATGCCACCGTGCTCGACCTGACCGAACCGATGCTCGTCGAGGGCCGCAAGCGCGCCGAGGCCGCCGCGATGCAGGACAGCCTCGACTGGGTGGTCGGCGATGCGATGGCGCTGCCCTTCCCCGACAACAGCTTCGATGTCTACACGATCAGCTTCGGCATCCGGAACGTGACCCGGCCCGAGGTGGCCCTCGCCGAGGCCTACCGCGTGCTGAAACCCGGCGGGCGGCTGATGGTGCTGGAGTTCTCGCAGATCCCGCAGCCCGGTCTGCAGAAGCTCTACGATGTCTATTCCTTCAATGCGATTCCGGCGATGGGCCAGATGATCGCGGGCGACCGGGACAGCTACCAATATCTGGTGGAATCGATCCGGCGCTTTCCGGACCAGGAGACGTTTCTGGCGATGGTCCGTGACGCCGGGTTCGAACAGGCCAAATACCGCAATCTGACCATGGGCGTGGCCTGCCTGCATTCGGGCTGGAAGTTCTGACCGGATGCGCGGACCGATCAATCTCTGGCGGCTGATCCGCACTGGTGCCACGTTTGAACGCTCGGGTGCGATGAGCGTGGTGCTCGATGCGGTCGACGCGCCGCGTCCCGTGCGCATCGCCGCGCGCATCATCGGGCGGCCGTTTTCCTTCCTGGGATATGAAGGCGACGCCAAGATGCCGCCGGTGACCCGGGCGCTGACCGCGCTTGGGCCGGCCTACATCAAGTTCGGCCAGATCCTGTCGACCCGTCCCGACGTGGTGGGCGAGGAACTCGCCGCCCAGCTTCGGGTCCTGCAGGACAAGCTGCCGCCCTTCCCCCGCGAGGCCGCCCGCAAGGCCATAGAGGACGAGCTCGGCGTCGATCCCGACGGCCTGTTCGCCACTTTCAGCGAACCGGTCGCCGCGGCTTCCATCGCGCAGGTGCACAAGGCCGCACTCGCCGATACGGGCGAGGTCGTGGCGGTGAAGGTGCTGCGCCCCGGGATCGAACGCGCCTTCCGCCGCGATATCGACGCCTTCTACTTCGCCGCGCGCTTCATCGAGTTCGTCTCGCCCGCCTCGCGCCGGTTGCGGCCCGTCGACGTGATCGCGCATTTCGAAGGCGTGGTGTCGGGAGAGCTGGACCTGCGGCTCGAAGCGGCCTCGGCCTCCGAATTCGCGGCCAATACCGAGGCGGATGACGGTTTCCGCGTGCCGCAGGTCAAATGGTTCCTGTCCGGTCGACGGGTCATGACTCTCGACTGGGTCGAAGGGGCCGCGATGGGCGACAATGCCGCAATCGACGCCGCGGGGATCGACCGGGTCGAGTTGTCCGAACGGGTGCTGCAACTCTTTCTCAACCATGCCCTGCGCGACGGTTTCTTCCATGGCGACATGCACCAGGGCAATCTGAAGGTCGCCGCGGACGGCGCGATCCTGGCCTACGATTTCGGCATCATGGGCCATATCGATGCCTATACCCGCCGGGTCTACGCCGAGATCCTCTACGGTTTCATCCGGCGCGACTACAAGCGGGTCGCGGAAGTGCATTTCGAAGCGGGCTACGTGCCGGCGGATCGGGACGTGGACGAATTCGCCCGCGCCTTGCGTGCCGTGGGTGAGCCGATTTTCGGCATGGATGCGACGCGCATCTCCATGGCGCGCCTGCTGGCCTATCTGTTCGAGGTGACGGAACGCTTCGGGATGGAAACCCGGACCGAGCTGATCCTCCTGCAACGGACCATGGTCGTGGTCGAGGGCGTGGCGCGGTCGCTCAATCCTCGGATGAATATCTGGCATGCGGCGAAGCCCGTGGTGGAAGACTACATCAAGAACTCCATCGGGCCCCGTGCCGTGGTTCACGATCTGCAGGAAACCGCGAAGGTCATCGCGCGCTTTGGCCCCCGCCTGCCCGGCCTCGTGGAGGGCTTGCTCGTACAGCAGACCCAATCCGGTCAGGTCGCGAAGCCGTCGCTTTGGCCGGTACGGCTGATCTGGGGCGCCCTCGGTGTGGCCGGTGGTGCGGGCAGTGTCGCGCTAGTGGTCCTTCTCCTCTGAAGCTTTGCCCCGGAGGACGACGCAAAGACGGCGGCCATCGCCGCCCCCGCGGCTGCGAAGACCACGACGCGTTCGGATCAGCCCAAGAGCGCATCGCGCATACCTCTCGTCCGGTTTACGCCAAGCCCGCACGGGCTGAGGCGATTTTGGGCTCCGATGACGGCATGTCATTTTTCCGCAGCCAAGATCCGCCATCCGCGCCGCTCCGGCCAAAGAATCAGGCTCCTTCCGCCAATCTGACCGCGTTCACCTCGGACATCGAAACCGTCGAACCGCTCTGCAATGTCAGCGAGACACCCGTTTCATCGGCGGTTGCCTGCGCCACCTCGCCGTAGGCATGGGCGGTCGTGGTCGCGATGACGCGCCCGTCCTGCGCGCTCTCGACCTCGAAGGTATAGACGCCGTTCGGCAGGGGCGCGCCGCTCGGGTCGGTCCCTGTCCAGACGACTTCTCCCGCGGGAACGCTCAGTGCTTGCCGGCTCACGACGGTGCCCGCGCTGTTCTTCACGATCAGCTGTGCAGACGTCGCCCCGACGGCCGTTTGCGGGACCAATTGGATCGGCGTGCCGTCGAACATGACCGGCGCTTGAACGAGCACGTCCGCGCCCACCCAGCCTGACAGTTCGGACATCGCCGACCCCGAAAGCTGTACCTGCATCTGCTGGAGAAGGTCATTGGTCAGAACCTGCTGCTCCACCGCGGCGAAAGTGGCCAGTTGCGCCGCATAATCCGAGGATTCGATCGGGTTCAGCGGGTCCTGGTTTTCCGCTTGGGTCACGAGCATTTGCAGGAAGGTTTCGAAATCAGAAGAGAGTGTCGTCTCCCGCTGTTCGGGCGTCGCCCCTGCTCCCGCGCTGAAGGCCGGTGAAATACTGGTATCGATCTGCATGGCTGGCTCACAATCTGAGGTCTAATCCTTCATGACCGGAACCGTTTCCGGGCATGGCGCTGGGCGTGGCGGCGCGGGCCGCGGCGGTGTCGGGTACATTCGGCTCCGGCTCGGCGGCAGGTAGCTGGGCCTCGTGGTCCGATCTTTCGCCCGAACCGAAGGCAAAGCTTTCCAGGTCAAGGCCCGCATCGGCAAAGGCGCGTTCGAGTGCCGCCGCGTTGCGTCGCAGAAGGTCGACCGTCTCGACGCGATCACCGAAGATCTGAACATGGATGCCGGTTTCGCCGGAGGAAATTGCGATCCGAAGCCGACCGAGCTCTTCCGGATCGAGCCGCAGATCGATCATGCCCGACGCATCGACGCGGAGCCTGTCCATTATTTGCTGGAATATTGGTGCGACCGGGCTGGACCCGGCCGGGAAGGCCGCTCCGGCGACGGCACGCCCCTGCACGGTTTCGGAAAGCGCGTATGGCTGCCCTACGAGTTCGATACTCCGAACCCGCTCGGACATATCCGCCCATTTCGCCTCGTCCGAATCGCCTTCGCCGAGACCCCAATGCGAAACGGCGCGCGCCGGCTGGATCGAGACCGGTATCGCGGCAATCGCCGTCGCAGAGACCGGGTTTCTCCGCAGCGAGGGATCAAGTGCGGTATCTGTGGATCCAACGTTCGTGACTTCGACATCCGCAGGTTCTGGCAACTTGGCCGCCATGTCGGTGCCCGCAGCTTGGCGAATTGGCGATGCCCCCTTCGCCATAGGGGAAGCGTTGGCCGCATGGGTCGAGGCTTTGCCCGAATTCAGTGGCACCGCGATCTTTTCGTTTGATCCAGCGTACAAAGACGACGGCAATTGATGATCGCCTGTCTCGGTTCTCTCGTTGCTCCTGCCCACGAAGGTGCCATCAGCCAAGGCCATCCGCCCCTTTTCGGAACTCTCTACGGTTGCCGTGAGCGTACCCGCCCTGTCTTTGCTGTCGATACCCAGCGTTGGAGTCGCGGCCCGGAGCGACTGGGTCTCCTGAGTGACGAGGCGTTCGGCCAAACCCTCTGCCGCCATCCTTGTCTCGGTCTTCGCCGCGGCGTTTGCCGCCAGATCCGTCACGATTTGAATATTTGGGGGATTTGCCCCGACCTGTGGCGAGGGCGCTGTCGGAGACAAGGACGGAGTGAGCGTCGAAGAGGTCGAAACGGATTGGCCAGATCCGTTCGGAACAGGCGGCTCCAAGCGCCCTGAGAAACCCAATACTCCGGCATCATGCTTGAATGAGGTGAGGGTTGCGGGATCGGTTCGGGAATCATGACCGACCGAAATGCGCTCAGTTTGCGAGATCGACCCAGCATAGGTCTTTGCTGATGAAGATTGACGCTGCCTCGTAACCAATGCCCGTCCAGCATCGGCAAATGACGCGGAAGTGGTCGCGGCCGTAAGCGGTTCAAACCACTCTCTTTCCGATCTTGATGCCTTTTCCAGGTCGCTCGATTGCATGTTCTCTATCGCGGAAATCTGCTTATCGATATTTGGACCCGTCTCCAGAAAAGCTTCACGGTCTTGCACTGCCCCTGAATCGGACGCCTGAGCCTCTTCAATGGCACCAGCCGTCACGTCGACAAAGCCCGATTCCTTGAGCGAGACATCCGCGTCTCCAACGGCTCCGGACGAGGGCACCGTCTCCGGCCGCGGATCGGCGGAAAGATGCGAGCGCGGTCGTATCGCCTCGACGGCATTCGAAGGCATCGCATTATCCAGAGAGGGCGGAGAGGTCGCCGTCACCTCTTCACTGGACGCTTGAAGCTCACCATCGGGATTGGACCCGGTATCCTGGTCCGCCGCACCTTGATCGGTCGCGTTATCGTTTGTTCGCAGCGATCTTGCCGCCGCATAGAGATCCGAAAATCCAATCTTTTCCGCGTCGGAAAGTACCTCCGCCACGCGTTGCGGCGCATGCTGATCGGCAGTTTGAGAGCCCAGAAATCTGAACGAGGACGAATTTACGGACGGCATCGGCTTCTCCGAATATATCGTCCCACTTAAACAGGCATCCCCTTACCAAAAATTTACTGGTGGCGCAGATAGTCGAAAAAGTTTGAGGTATTTGGAGATCGACCATGCAAACGCTATTGGTCAGTGCCGGCGCCGCCCATGACGGATCGAAATTGCGGGCGGCTGCAGTCGCCCTCGAGGCGCAATTCATTGCAGAAATGCTGAAGGCGGCAGGGTTTTCCGAGGCCCGCGAAGCCTTTGGCGGCGGTGCCGGAGAGGCGCAATTCGCGTCGATGCTGAACGATGAATATGCCGGAGCAATCGCTCGGCGTGGCGGATTCGGGCTGAGCGAACGGATTCTCCAATCTTTGATGGAGACACATCATGAAACAGCCGATTTTTGACCAGTTGAACAGACTTCTCGACAAAGAGCGCACCGCGCTCCTCCACGGAGATTTCGAAAAGATCAGCACACTCCTGAAAGAGAAGGAGGCGCTGCTGGAGGCAATCTCGGCAGAGGGCTCCGCGCGCGACGTCGATGCGCCGGTCATGGCAAAACTGCGCCGGAATCTGACACTTTACGACGAGGCTCTCGCAGGTCTGCGCGCGGTTGCGGAACGCATTGGCGCAACAGCACAGCCGCGATCGGAATTGCGATTCTACCGGCAGGACGGGGATACGACCTCGCTGACGGTGCAGACGCCGAAGGGCCTCGAGAAGCGGGCCTAGCGCATTTGACGAAAATCGAAGGGAAAAGACTGAGGGAGGATTAGGAAGGCGTTAGGAGATTTGGATCGAAGGTGCGAACGCGTTCCATCGAGAACGGCGCATGGCCCGGCCACGCAAGTGTCAGAATGACGATCGAAGCCCGACTTGGGCACAACCGGTGCAAAAGCATCTTCGAAAAGGGAAACGCTGATAATGTCCAGCATTCTGACCAACAATGGCGCGATGGTCGCGCTGCAAACCCTCAAATCGATCAACCGGAACCTCGCTGAAACGCAGTCGCAGATTTCGACCGGCAAATCCGTGGCAAACGCCAAGGACAATGCCGCCGTCTGGGCCATCTCGAAGGTGATGGAATCGGACGTTCAGGGATTCAAGGGAATCTCGGACAGCCTCAATCTGGGTGAATCCACCGTCGCCGTAGCGCGCCAAGCGTCGGAAACGGTGGCCGATCTTCTGACACAGATGAAGGGCAAGATCGTCGCGGCACAGGAAGAAAACGTCGACCGCGCGAAAATTCAGACCGACATCGCTGCGCTGCGCGACCAGATCACGTCCGTGACCAACGCCGCGCAGTTCAACGGTCTGAACCTGCTGTCCAACACCGAGAAGGAAGCGGGCTCCGGCCTGGTCAACGTGCTGTCGTCCCTCGACCGTTCGTCGACCGGCGTCACGGCCAGCAACATCGCGGTGAACAAGCAGGATCTGGGCACCGGGGCGTCCGCAGTGTCCGGGACCGCGATCACGACCGCGGAAACGGCAACGGCCACCAACAGCCGCATGACCGGAACGGCATTGGCTGCGACCACTCTCACGGGTGCCGCAACTGCGCCGACGACCTCCATTACGATCTCATCGGTCGAAGCGGGCTTCGGGTATTCTGCGGCCCTGACCGGCGGTGCCGGCGCCTTCGCCACGGGATGGAACGTGACCGGTACCGCTGCCGACGGCATCCGCTACGTTGCGCGCGACGGGGACACCACCGCCGATGTGGCGCAGGGTCTCGCCGATTCGTTCAACAAGTACGCGGAAGCCTTCGAAGCGGCCAATCCGGGCGTTGCCGGTCTCGACGGCGTGCGGGCCACCGTGTCCGGCACGACGATCACCTTCACGGGATCGACCGAGACCGGGGACAACTTCGGTATCCAGGTGAGCGGCTATGGGGCAGCGGGCAATACGATCGGTGGCGGGCTCGAAGACGTGTCCGGCATCGACGTGACGACCGACGCTGGCGTGACCAGCGCGCTGAGCTCGATCGAAAGTCTGATCCAGACGTCGATCGACTCGGCCGCAGCCTTCGGTTCCGTCCAGGGCCGGATCGAGACCCAAGCGACCTTCATCCAGAGCTTGAGCGATTCGCTCAAGTCCGGCATCGGCACTCTCGTCGACGCCGATATGGAAGAAGCTTCGGCGCGTCTGCAGGCGCTCCAGGTGCAACAGCAGCTGGGCGTTCAGGCTCTGTCGATCGCCAACCAGGCGCCGCAGTCGCTTCTGTCGCTGTTCCGGTAAAACCAACGGGAAGGGCCCTCGGGCCCTTCCCATCACCGGATCCTGACAAGTAATCCCGTAAAGGAGGGCTGCGTCGTGAATGCGCAATCCCTGGCGCAACGCGCCTACTCTGCTTCCTCGATGCCCACGCGAACGTCCCGCAGCAACGAATATTCGGTGATCGCCGATGTCACGAGGCGCCTCAGGGATACCGCCCGGACGGCGCGCTCTGACTATCCCGGTTTCGTCCAGGCCCTGTCCGACAACCGGCGCCTCTGGACCGCGCTCGCCGCCGATGTCAGCGCCGGAGGAAACGCGCTGCCCGAGGATCTGCGCGCACGCATCTTCTTTCTCGCGGAATTCACGGAGGCGCAAAGCCGCAAGGTTCTCCGCCACGGAGCCAGCGTCGCTCCGCTTCTGGAAATCAACACCGCGATCCTGCGCGGTCTCGGTCAGAACGGAAGGAAACCATGAGCGGTCTCGTCCTGAAACTCGCCCCGAAGGAGCGTATCCTCGTCAACGGCGCCGTCATCGAGAACGGCGACAAGCGCACGCGATTTTCCATCATGACGCCCAATGCGCATATCCTGCGCCTCAGGGACGCCATCCATCCCGACGAGGCCTCGACGCCGGTGCGGCGCGCCGCCTATCAGGTCCAGCTCGTGCTGACGGGCGACATCGATCCCGAAGCCGTGCGCAAGGATACATTGACCCGGATCGAGGAACTCAGCCGCATCCTCGTCGACAATGACAGCCGACGCCTTCTCGACCAGGCATCCGATGCGCTGCTGCAGGAGCGGTTTTATCAGTGCCTCAAGGGCTTGCGCGCGCTCATTCCGCGCGAGGACCGCCTGCTCGCCGCGGCCCAGTCATGAGTTTCCAGCCGGTCGTCATCGGTACGGGCCTTGCGGCATGGTCATTCCTCAAGGCCACGCGTGCCACGCAGGAAGCGGCTTTCGAGGCCTCACCTCAGATCGCGCGTGCGACCGCGAATTTCGCGGAGAAGATCGCGGGCATCACGACCGCCGCGGACCTCGTCGCCGATCGCGAATTGCGACTCGTCGCGCTGCAGGCGTTCGGGCTTCAAGACGACGTGGACAATGTATTCTTCGTGCAACGGATCCTCGACGGGGGGACCTCCGAGCCCGACGCCCTCGCGAACCGCCTCGCCGACGATCGATATCGCGCGTTTTCGGCCGCCTTCGGTTTCGGCGAGCCATTGCCGCCCCGAACAGCCAATCCGTCGCTGGCCCGCAATATCGTGGATCGCTTCCGCGCCCAATCCTTCGAGCTGGCGATCGGCAGCCAGAACGAAGCGCTGAGATTGGGGCTTTTCTTCGAGCGCAGCCTGCCGGATCTGGTTGCGAAGGGCAGCGCGAACGACACGGCATGGTTCGAGATCATGGGCACACCGCCCATGCGACAGGTCCTCGAAACCGCACTTGGCCTGCCCAAGAGCTTCGGTCAGCTCGATATCGATTTCCAGCTGGAGGCATTCAAGGACAAGGCGCACCAACGTTTCGGCACCCACAGCGTGGCGGACCTGGCCAATCCCGAGATCCAGGAACAGATCATCCAGACTTTCCTGCTCCGCGAACAGGTCAATACGGGTGCGACCACCAGCGGCGCACAAACCGCGCTGGTTCTTTTGCAGGGCCTCTAGCGAGAGGTTCGCCCGCCGGTCGCAAAGCCGAAAACGCCCCCGCACGTCTCGACGGTGACCGCGTGACGAGATCCCGGCCCGCATCGGACCCGGACCCGCACAAAGCAGAGTTGGATCACGCGCCCGATTTCGCCATTTCCTGACTGGCGCGGATCGACACCCCTCACCCCTGTTGGACGCTGCTCCTTTGCGACTGGCTACGTCGCAAGATGAGATTCAGCCGATCGAAGGAATCCGAAACGCGCGCGCCACCATCGGAGCCGACGAACTGATCGAGGTCGTCCCAGGCCCGAACCGCGCGGTCGAGCAGAGGATCGCCGCCCTCTTTGTAAAGCCCGGCCCGGATCATGGTTTCGGCCCCCGCATGAGCTCCGATGAGACGGCGGGCATCCAGTATGGCCGCGGATTCCGCAGCACTTGCCGCACCGGGCAAGGCGCGCGATACCGACCGCAGAACGTCCACCGCCGGGAAACGGCCCCGTTCCGCGATCTCCCGCGACAGTACCACGTGACCATCGAGGGTGCCGCGCAGTATGTCCGCGATCGGCTCTTCCATATCGGAGCCCGCGACCAGCACGGTGAACACGGCCGTGATGTCACCCTGCCCCGGCCCCCCGGGACCAGCCCGTTCGCACAGCGACATGACCTTCTGCGCGGTGGAGGCGGGATGGCCGCGCAAGGTCGGCAATTCCCCGGCTGCAAAGGCCACTTCGCGGTGGGCATCGGCGAAACGCGTGATCGAATCGGCCAGAAGCAACACGCGGACGCCCGCATCGCGAAAATGCTCGGCAACCGTCATGGCCGCATAGGCGCAGCGCCGCCGCTCCAGCGCGGATCGGTCTGAGGTCGCGGTGATCACCACCGACCGCGCCATGCCCTCGGGGCCCAGAACGTCCTCGACGAAATCGCGCAATTCGCGGCCCCTCTCACCGATCAGCGCCAACACCACGACGTCGCTTTCAAGCCGTTGCGCGAGCCGCGCGAGAAGTCGCGATTTCCCCACGCCCGATCCCGCGAAGACGCCGATCCGCTGGCCGCTGACCAGAGGAAGGATGGTGTCGAAAACCGCCAGCCCGGTGGCGAGCCGGGGCCCAAAGCCGCGACGCGCGGCGGCCGGCGGCGGATCGGCGTGGAAAGGGCGCGGGGGACCGGCCGCGGGCACGGGCCCCCCGTCAAGCGGCCGTCCGAACGGATCGAGAATGCGCCCGATCCAGGAGGCGCTGGGCGACAGGCATACGCGGCCGAGACGCAGCACGCGATCGCCGCGCCGGATCCCGTCGCACCCGCTTTCCGGCATCATCGCCACGCTCTCCGCGTCGATCCGGAGCACCGATCCCTCTCGAGGACCGTCGCTGGCCGCGAGCCGCAAGCGGTCCCCGACCGAGACCGCGTGACCCAGGCCGCTGACATGCACGAGCGTGCCGTCGACCCGCAAAACGCGGCCCATGGGGGCCTGCCGGTCGACGCGCCCGATTCGGGCGGCGAGGTTGTCCAGGGCCAGTGTCTGCATGGCGTTCGCTCCGTTTTTGACCTGCAAACTCTTTCTAAACGAATCGCAGTTAAGTCTTGGTTGAAACCGAGAAGGAGCTTTGGCGTCGTGTACCAATCGCTGACCATATTCCAGAATGCGCGGGCCATGGCGGAACATGCCGGGCGCGCGCAGGCCGCCACCGCGCAGAACCTCGCCAATGCCGACACGCCGGGTTACCGCGCCATCGCGATGCCCGATTTCGAGGCCGCGCTTGCGGGTGCACGCGGATTCGAGTTGCGCGCGACCCGGCCGGCACATCTTTTCGGGCAAAGCCCCGGAAGGCCGGCGGATTACCTCGTTCGGGACACGGCGGTCGATCCCAATGGCAATTCTGTTTCCATCGAAACGGAGATGGTCGCCGCCGCCAGCGCGAAAGGGGCGCATGACCGCGCACTCGCGATCTACCGATCCGGCCTGTCCATCCTGCGCGCCTCGCTCGGGCGCCGGTGACGGAGGCCGCCATGTCCGATTTTTCAGATGCCACAAAGGTGACCGCCAGCGCGTTGCAGGCCCAGGCCGGACGCCTGCGGCTCTTGTCGGAAAACATCGCCAATGCGGACACTCCGGGCTACCGCCGCAAGACCGCGCCGTTCGAAAGTGCCGCGGCCGGCGGGCAGGACCTGCCCAGCGTCACGCTGGGCCGCACGAAGCTTGATCGCTCCGACCTTGCCCGCGTGCACGATCCGGGCCACCCCCTGGCCGGACCGGACGGGTTCTATGAAAGCTCCAATGTCGATCTGCTGATCGAAATCGCCGACGCCCGCGAAGCCCAGCGCAGTTACGAGGCCAATCTCAAGATGTTCGAACAGACCCGGGAGATGCGCCGCGGCCTCTTCGATCTTCTCCGCCGTTAACGTCTCCCTCCCAACAGGACAGGAACCCAGAATGGATATCCGATCCCTTTTCGCCGCGCAGAGTTACGCGGCAAGCCGTCCCGCGACCGAAGCCCAACCCAAGGCCGGCATGGACGGCATGATCCGTGCGGGCGTCGAGGATTTCGCCGCCACGCTCGCCGAGGCGGAGACCGCCGCGCAGAACACGATGGCCGGCGATGCAGACCCCCACGCATTGGTCACGGCCCTTGCCCAATCGGAACTGGCGGTGGAGACGGTGGTCACCGTGCGCGACCGCGTCGTCGAGGCGTATCAGGAAATCCTCCGGATGCCTGTCTGATCCATGCTCACCGAGATCATTTTCTTCGACACCCTGCGCCAGGGCCTCTGGATCGCGACGATCATCTCCGTCCCGATTCTCGGCGTCGCACTTCTCGCGGGCGTCGTCGTCGGCCTGTTCCAGGCGCTCACCTCCATCCAGGAGATGACGTTGACTTTCGTGCCGAAGCTCGGCGCGATCATCGTCGTGTTCTGGATGTCGATGAGCTTCATGACCTCCACGCTGGTCGCGTTTTTCCAGGGCCAGATCTTGCCCATTATCGTCGGAGGCTGAACCATGTCCGCATCGTCCTATACCACGATCACGCGGATGTCGGGTCTCGCACGCGAGATGCGCGTCGTCGCGAACAATATCGCCAATGCCAGCACGACCGGCTATCGCGCCGAACAGGCCCTGTTCTCCGAATATATCCGTCGCGTGGACGATACGAGCCTGTCCATGGCCAGCGCCCGAATCGGTCACACGAACCTCGCCCAGGGCACGCTCGGTCAGACCGGCGGGCAGTTCGACTTCGCGATCGAGGGTGACGGCTTCTTCCAGGTCCAGACCGACGACGGCCCCCGGCTCACCCGCGGCGGGGCCTTCACCAAGACGCCCGAGGGGGCGCTGGTGACGATGGACGGCAATGCGGTCCTCGATGCCGGCGGCGCACCGATCTTCGTACCCCCCGGCGGAGACGTCCGCGTCGCACCCGATGGAACCATGACGCTGGGTGGTCGCGCCTTCGCCGAACTTGGGCTCGTGCGGCCGGTGGACCCGAACCGCCTGGTCCGTGAGGGCAGCCAGCTTTTCGACCCCGATGGAGAGGTCGAGCCGGTGGTCGATACCCGCATCCGGCAGGGCTTTCTGGAGGCGTCCAATGTCGATCCGGTGAACGAACTTGCCCGGATGATCGAGGTCAGCCGTGCCTACGAACTCGGCCAGAGCTTTCTGGAAAGCGAAAACGACCGCCTGCGCGACGCCATCAAGTCCATGTCCCGTTAACCTCGAAAGGAAACCTCCATGCGAGCCCTGAAAATCGCCGCAACCGGCATGTCCGCGCAGCAGATGCGGGTCGAGGTGATCTCCCAGAACCTCTCCAACATGTCGACCACCGGCTACAACGCCCGGCGGGCCGAATTCGCGGACCTGCATTACGATCAGGTGGCCCGCCCCGGCACGGTCAACGCCTCGAACGGCACCGTCCTGCCCACCGGCATTCAGCTCGGTCTCGGTGTGCGGCCGTCCTCGGTCACCTTCGAGCCGGCGCAGGGCTCGCTCTCCGGCACCGGCGGCGATCTTGACCTCGCCATCGACGGCGATGGCTATCTCGAGGTGATCCTGCCCTCCGGGCAATCCGCCTATACGCGCGACGGCGCGCTGAAACGCGACGCCGACGGGCTGATCGTCACGTCGGACGGGCTCGAGGTCGCCAATGACATCGTCATTCCGCCCGAGGTCCGCTCCGTCTCGATCAATGCCAACGGGGAGGTCTGGGGCTATTTCGACCTCGGCGGCGAACTGCAGGTTCTGGGCGAGTTCACCCTGTCGGGCTTCGCGAACGTGAAGGGGCTCGAGGCAATCGGCGGCAACCTCTTCGTGGAGACCGGAGCCTCGGGACCGCCGCTCGTCGCCCAGCCCGGCACCGAGGGGTTGGGAACGTTGCGACAAGGCTACCTCGAGGACAGCTCCGTCGATCCGGTGCGCGAGATCACCGATCTGATCGAGGCCCAGCGCGGCTACGAGTTGAACGCCAAGGTCCTGTCCGCCGCCGATCAGATGCTCGGCGCCACCACGCAGGTGCGGTGATGCGCGCCCTCTTGTTTCTCTTGGCCAGCCTCGGCGCCGCCGCGCCGGTCTCCGCCGATGTGGTGGTCGCAACCCGTCCGATCTCGGCCATGGAAGTGATCTCCCCGTCTGTCGTCGCCTTGCAGGAGGGCACGATTCCGGGTGCGGTCTCCGACCTCGCCGCCGCCCTCGGCCGAGAGGCCCGTGTGGCGCTTTTCCCGGGCCAGCCCATTCTTGCCCGCCACCTCGCGGCGCCCGCGATCATCGAGCGCAACGCATCGGTTGCCGTCATCTTCGACAGCGCCGGGCTGCGCATCGAGACCGAGGGCCGCGCGCTCGGCCGCGGTGGCGCCGGAGATCGCATCCGGGTGATGAATATCGCCTCCCGGTCGACGCTGTTCGGCACGATCCAGGCCGATGGCAGCATCCTGGTTTCGCCATGAAGACGCTTTTCCTACGGACGCTTCTCCTCGCGCTGCTGTTGGCCGGATGCAACCGGGTCGGCCATGTCGGCGAGGCGCCCGATTTCACCAATCCCGGCCTCGGCGACGAACACAAGGCGATGGTCTATTCCATGGTCGGCGAACCGCTGCCCGGAACCGGGCGGCCCGACGTCGCCTCGCTGTGGGATTCCGGGCGCCATTCGCTTCTGGGCGACCGCCGCGCCGGGGCCAAGGGCGACATCATGACCGTCGTCATCGAGATCGACGAGAAAGCGGAAATCTCCAATTCGACCAATCGCTCGCGCAGCGGATCGGAGAGCCTGGGCATTCCGCAATTGTTCGGTGTGCCGCAAATCATCTCCGAAGACCTGCCCCTTGGCGCGACGATCGATCCCGCGATCTCCATCGACTCGAACAGTGCCTCCGGCGGTCAGGGATCGGTGCGCCGGAACGAGAAACTGACGCTCCGGGTCGCAGCGACCGTGCTTCAGGTTCTGCCGAACGGCATCCTGCAGATTTCCGGCTCGCAGGAAGTCCGGGTGAATTTCGAGATACGGGAATTGCTGGTGACCGGATATGTGCGGCCCGCCGACATCACGCGCCAGAACGAAATCACTTACGACAAGATCGCCTCGGCCCGCATTTCCTACGGCGGCCGCGGTCAGATCAGCGACATGCAGCAGCCGCGCTACGGTCAACAAGTCCTCGACATCATCACCCCATTCTGAGGTCCGCGATGAAAGCGATCATTCTGCCTGTTCTGCTGGCCCTTGTGGGCACCGGCGCCGGGATCGGTGCGGCAATGGTCCTTGGCGGGCCCAAGGAAACGAAAACGGATGTGGCTGAAACCTGTCCGGAGCCGGAGGGTGCCGGCGCGGCCGAACCAAGCGCGGCGCCACCGAACACCGCGGATATCGCTGCGTCCGAGACAGACTCGGAATACGTCAAGATCAACAACCAGTTCTTCGTCCCGGTGGTCGACAACGAGCGCGTCGTCGCCACCGTTATCCTTTCCCTCGACCTCGAAGTGGCGCCGGGCACAAGCGATCCGATCTTCACGATGATCCCGCGCCTGCGCGACGCGTTCCTGCGGGTGCTCTTCGATCACGCCAATGCCGGGAATTTCGGTGTGGGCTATACGGAAAACGCCTCCCTCGATCTTCTGCGCCGCAACCTGCTTTCGGTTGCCCAGGGGATCGGCGGCCAGACGATCAGGCGTGTCCTGATCACGGAAATCGCGCGTCAGGGCGCGTGAAAGATCCCGGTCGGCCTCAGCGCTTCGGACGCAGGGGAAGCAGGGCCTGCAATTCCGCGTCTTGTGCCTTCCTGAGTTCCGCGCGACCTTCGACCTCGACACGGGCTTGAATGCCCGCAAGTGCGGCGTGCCGAGCCACATGATACGCGGTCTCCCGCGAAAGGTAATCCTGCCTGACCCGCGCCTGTGCGATTTCGGTGTTGAGCGTGCCGCGCCGTTGACCGAGCCAGATCGACCAGGCCGGATCCGACTGGCTGACGCGCCGCGCGGTGTCCTGGCCTTCTTCCGCGATGGCGCGACGTTGCAGATCGGAGATGCGTCCAGCCTCTGACCGCGCGGCCATCTCGGCATCGCGCGCTTCGCGCAGGCGGGCCAGCGCGTCGAGTTCCACCAACCGCGCGAGCTGCACGAGATCGTCGATATTGCTCATCCGCGCGCCCTCGCCTTGGCCCGCATCTCCTCGGAAAAGCGGATGGCCGCTGCCACCGCCTTGTAGAGATCAGGCTCGATCTGTGCGCCGATATCGACCGTGGCGTACAGGGCCCGGGCGGTCGGCGGATCGGACTTGATCGGCACGCCCGCTTCTTCCGCCACCTGCCGAATTCGGTGCGCAACTTCATCGACGCCCTTGGCCACGCAGACCGGCGCCGTTCCCGGCTGGCGCGACCATTTCAGCGCCACCGCATAATGGGTCGGGTTCACGACGACCACGTCCGCCTTCGGCACATCGGCCATCATCTGGTTCATGGCGATGTCATGCGCCCTTTGCCGACGCTCCTGCTTCATCGCGGGATCGCCCTCCATCTCCTTGAATTCATCGCGCAGATCCTTGTGACTCATGCGGTTCTTGCGGCGATGCTCCGCGTCCTGCCAAAGCGCGTCGACGATCCCGATCGCCAGCGAGATCACGAGAACATAAGAGAGAAACCTGACCATCAGCGTTCCCAGGCGGCGCGCGATTTCCCCGGGCGAAGATTGCAGGCTTTCGAGGATCGCGACATGTTCGGACCAGACGACAAGTCCGAGGCAAGCGGAGTAGATCGTCAGTTTGGTCGCACTCTTGGCAAACTCGAAAAAGCCGCGGCGACCGTATTTGTTCTTTGCATTCGCGATCAACGAGATCCGGTTCAGCTTCGGCGCGAGCTTGGACGGGGTGAAGACCAAGCCCCGTTGCGCGACGAGAGCCGCGAAGACCAATGTTGCAGGCACCAGAATGAAGGGCAGGCCCGGCACGAGGCTCCGCTGGAGAAGTCCGCCGGTCGGCGCCGTGGCCGCGTCGCCGAAGAAGAGCGATATCAGTCGGTCGGGCTGTTCGATGAACGGAAGGAACCGTTCGGCACTGATCCGCGCCAGATCCGCGCCGGCGACGAGCGCGGTCAGCAGCACGCCCGCGTAGACGGCGGCGGTCAGAAGGTCGGGCGACCGCGCGATCTCGCCCTTCTTCCGCGCCTGTTCCAGCCGCCGGGCCGAGGGTTCGTGTGGTTTCTCGCCGCTCTCCGCCTCTTCTGCCATCAGCGCACCACGGCGAAGGGATTGGCGATGACGCGGTCGACGGCGTCAAGCCAGACCTGAAGAAGGTACGGCGCGGTGATCGCGAGGAGGGCAATCGCGCCGAAGGTGATGAGGGGCGCCCCGACAAGCGCGACCATCAATTGCGGCATCGCGCGATTGATCACGCCCAGCGTCAGATTGTACAGAACCGAGATCAGGACGAAGGGCGCGGCTAGGGTGAAGCCCAGGATGAACGCCTGCGACGCCGCGGCCCGTCCCCATTGGCCCACCGAGGCCGGATCCGGAAAAAGCCCGATCGGAAGCAGGTCATAGGACAGGATCAGAAGCGCCGCGGCCTTCACGTGCAACCCGGTCAGCATGAGAAGGGCGAGACCGGCAACCGTCAGAATGTGCCCGATCGTCGGCAGCGGCTCTCCGGCGGCGCCGCCCAGAAGCTGGGACAAGGAGGTGGCTTGCGCCGCGATGGAGCCCGCGATCTGCAGCGCCATGACCATGAGGCGCAGCGCGAGGCCAAGGGCCAGTCCCGCGACGACCTCGGTCAGGACAAGTCGGGCGACGGTGCCGAGGCCAGGCTCGGGAAAGGTGTGCGCCGCGGTGACCGCCGGTGCGGCGATCACGGTCAGGGCAAGGGCGAGCACGAGGCGGACGCGGACGGGAATACTCTGCTCCCCGAGCCCCGGCAGAACCGCGAGGACGGCCCCCACCCGGAAGAACACGACCGCGCCCGCCCAGAGCATGGCTGCGGGCAGACCGGTCAGTGCCTCGAGGCCCGTCAAGCCGCGACTGTACCGACGAGCGAGGGCCGCGCCTCGACGCCGATCTCCTCGAAGGACAGAACCGGGCTTTGCACGCCTTTGGCCGAGAGGATCGTTCGCAGGAAGCGGCGGCGGCGCGAAGAGGTCACGAGGGCGGGATAGACGCCCCGGCTTTGGGCGGCGTTCACTTCCGAAGCGACGCTTCTCGTCAACCGCTCGAAGGCTTCGGGGGGAAGCGCCACGTCGAGGCCTGCACCATCGCCGTCGATCTGGTAGGTCCGGAAGGTCTCCTCCCAATCGGGGGCGAGCTGGATGAGCGGGATCGTACCATCCCCGCGTTTCAAGCCGGAAACGATCTGGAAACCGAGCTTCTGTCGAACATGTTCGCAAACCGCTTCGGGCGGCATCTTGGTATGCCGCAACTCCGCGATCGCCTCGAGTATCAGCGGCAGGTTGCGCACCGAGACCTGCTCTTCCAGGAGAAGCCGCATCACCGCGAGCAGCGTGTCGATCTGCACCTTGTCGGGCACCATTTCATCCAAGAGGCGCTTGTTCGCATTGGCCCGGCCGTCATTGGACAGGCGGACCAGTTCGTCGAGGATGCGGCGCAACGATTTGAGCGTCATCAGCCGGCCGAAATTGCGCTTGATTGTCTCGAGCAGATGCGTCGCCAAGACTTCCGCCGGGTTTACGATTGTGGCGCCGGCCATGGCGGCCTCCTCCTGATCGGCCATGCGGATCCAACGCGCCGGCGCGCCATAGACCGGCTCCTGAACGTCTTCGCCGCCCGGCAGACCGTGCTGACCATCGGGCAAGAGCGCCAGCATCAGGTCGGGGTGCAGAACCCCGCGCGCCACCTCGACCCCGTGCAGACGAATCGTGTAGGTGCCGGGGTCCAGCGCCGCGGCATCGGTCAGCCTGATCTCGGGCATGATGAGGCCGAAATTCTGCGCAATATGCGTGCGCATGTTTTCGATCCGGACATCGAGGCCCGTTGCGGGATCGAGAACCATGTTGACCAGATCCGGCGCGAATTCGAGGTGGATATCTTCGAGATCGAGCACGTCACCGATGGATTTTCTCGGCGGCGCCTCCAGTTCGGGTGCCGGTTCCGATTGTGCCGCAGCGTTGCGGCGCGCCACGAAGAAGGCGGCAGCGCCGAGGGCCGCGCCGCCGAGGATGAACGGCAGAAAGGGCAGGCCGGGCACGAAGGCGAAGAGGCTCATCAGGACCGCGACGGTTCCGAGAGCGGCCGGGTGGCGACCCAATTGACCGACCAATGCGACATCCGTCGCGCCGATCGCGCCACCACGGGCCAGCAGGAGCGCCGACGCGATGGAAATGATGACGGCCGGTATCTGGGAGACGAGCCCGTCGCCGACGGTCAGGATGGCATAGGTGGAGAACGCGTCGCCGACTGCCATGTCGTGCACGAAGACGCCCATGGCAAGACCCATGACGAGGTTCAGGAGCGTGATCAGGAGGCCGGCGACGGCATCCCCCTTCACGAATTTCGATGCGCCATCGAGCGACCCGAAAAACGTCGTTTCCTGCAATTCCCGTTCGCGGCGCGCCTTGGCTTCGGCATGATCGATGGCGCCGGCCGACATGTCGCTGTCGATGGCGAGTTGCTTGCCCGGCATGCCGTCGAGGGCAAAGCGCGCACCGACCTCGGCCATGCGGGCCGCGCCTTTGGTGATGACGGTGAAATTGACGATCAGCAGCACGCCAAAGACCACCAATCCCAGAAAGATGCTGCCGGACATGACGAAAGATGCGAATCCCTCGATGACGTGACCCGCGGCGTGGGGGCCTTCATGACCATTGCCGATGATGAGTTTCGTCGAAGCCACGTTCAGCGACAGTCGCAGCATCATCGCCGCGAGCAGAACCGTGGGAAAGGCCGAGAAATCGAGAGGCCGTTCGACGAAGAGGGTGACGGTGAAGATCAGGATTGCCAAAGCAAAAGATGCCGCGAGGCCGATGTCCAGGACCACGGCGGGCATCGGCAGAATCATCATCACGATCACCGCCATCAGCGCGACGGCGAGAAGGACGGTAGGCTGGAAAATGCCCTTGGCGCGTCCGGCAATCATCGGCAATTGCCCGCGCATGGAGTGTCGTCACGATCCTTGCGGTCGTGAGTAGGTGCCAGGGATCGAGGACAGATCGGTGCCAGTAGCTCCGAACAGCAGGACAGGCGCAGGTCGCTCACGTTGGTTTCTCCGACGCATGGATTGCGGGCTAAGTCAGGTCAATCTGTTGCAGATATTGGTGAGCACGGTGTTAACACGCGCGCTTATAAGTTCGGCCCTCAGGGTGAGACCGAGGTCTCGGTCAACAGAGCGCCCAGCGATGACCGCGCTGCCTCGCTCTCTTCCAGAAGTGACTCGAAATCGTCGAGGGTCGCGGGATCAAGCGGACCCGGATTGCTCGTCGCAAGACGCGATACCGGTGCCCAGGCACCGGCATCTTCGCTCACCCGGTCCCAGGCCTCTGCCAGAATAGCGGCTTCATCGGCGAGACCGGACGTGTCATCTGCTGGTTCTCCGGAGGTCAGGAAGGCGAAATCCTCCATCCCGGTGCGGGCCGCGCGGCGGATTTCCCGCGCATCGGGCCCATCGAGCGCGATGGTCAGAAGCTCCGCCTCTGCAAAATCACCCACAGATAGGGCGATCCGCGCCTCGAGAAGCGTTCGGCGTCGCAGCAGGCCCGGATCGGAGACCTTTTCAAGGAGCTGGTCGAGCGGTCGGTCGATCCCCAAATCGATCGCGCGTTCCGAGAGATCGAGCAGATCGCCTTCCGGCAGCTTCGCATCCCGTGCCAGCGCGTCGCGAATGTCAAAGATGAATTCCAGAAAGCGGGCATCGTCAGCATCTGAAAGACCCGCCCGCAACGCCATTTTGGCAAGCTCACCCGCCCGTTCAGAGGAAAGCGTGCTGTCCTCGAGGATCCTCTTGAATGCCGATCGATACTCCCCCGATCCTATGAGCGCAGACAATTCCGCAGCGCGGGCCTCTCCAGCCGCGTCCGTTCCGGCCAGTTCCGACCCGATCGCGGCCGCGAGCGGTGCGAGCAGGGCTGCTTCATCTGCGTCTTCGGTCGTTTCGGCCAAGTCGAGGAGTGCCGCAGCGGCCACCTCGTCGTCCCGCGATCGGGTCAGGTTTTTCAGGACCTCCCGACTGGAGGCAGCAGAGCCCTCGTGTGTCGCCAGGGTATAGGCATCGGGAGGCTCGTCCCCGATATAAGCGAGGTCCGTCGTCACACCCTCGATGATCCGATTGATCCCATGCGCCTTGGCGGCCTTCGCGAGGTGTGGTGCAAGTCGAAGCTGGAGAGCTTCGGGCAATGTCTGATATGCCCGACGCGCGATACTCTCATCGAGAAAATCGGCAGGCACGTTCCGCGACAGGAGCGCCCAAAGATTGGCTGCGCCCCCACATCCCAAATGACGCGCGAAAAAATTGGTCGGATCGTCACCGGTCTCGACGCTGCTTGCGAGTGCAGCAAGGACGGCCCATTCCGGATCATCGCGCTCTGGTGCCAGCGCCATTACCTCTTGGCCCCAACCAAGTGCGAGATAGGATTTCGCGAATCCGGTCAAAGCGGATTCCGAGATCTCGCCGTCAAGACCCACCAGTGAGACCTTCGTCCGGCGGAGATCCAGATAATCACCCTTCAGCTCACTGAAGTCGGTGAGATCGCTGATCTTCCGGCACATATCCGGTGACGGTTGGCCAGGACGGATACCTGCCTGATCATGCTCTTGAGTGCCCGCGATGAGGTCGGACAAGCCGCGCGGAGTATCGCCATCCCGCGGAGTCAAAGCGCCAAGGTGGAGGGCGCCTTCGAATTCCTGCAACAGACGTTTCGCCGTGGTGGACACATTGACTGCGCCAGTCTCTATGTCGAATGTGGGAGGCATTGCTTGCTCCAGCTCCGAAAGCAGCGGTGCAATTGTCTGTGTCTGCGGATCCGGGAAGCTCGCGCTCAAGCGTGTTGCGTTGTTCGTGAGGAAGTCTGCAAAGTCGGACGGGACGTCCCCCCGGGCTGCACTTTCTGTCACGATCTCCACCGAACCTTCGGTCGGGTCGGAAATGTCCAGAACGAGATATCCACGCGGCAGGGTGAAGGACGTCACTTGG
Organism: Roseivivax lentus; assembly: GCF_900156805.1. GTDB lineage: Bacteria > Pseudomonadota > Alphaproteobacteria > Rhodobacterales > Rhodobacteraceae > Roseivivax > Roseivivax lentus. The sequence goes on from NZ_FTOQ01000001.1 coordinate 65,099, forward strand.
CATTCACAATTCAGTCCCAGAGACAAATCACCGGAATCCTCAGCCATGACCGATGCAACCCGGGCTCGGTCAATGCGGTCGTAGAAGGTTGTAAGATCGGGCCGTCGATCATTCGCATTCGGACTTCGTGTCAAGACGAGCTGGCGCGGGCCATCCGTCTCGAGCGACCACTGACCTGGCGTGGGCTGCTGGACGACAATGCGGGTGAAACGTCCATGGTCACCGGTGAAAACATCGAGATTCTGGGCAAAGACAACGCCAGGCAGGATAAGCGCGACAAAGACGAGCGCATATTTCATGCCGCTTGGCTCTTCGCATTGCGCAAGGCTTCTTCCACATCGGAAAAGCTGGGACGCATGTGGTCGGGCGTGTTCTGGCGGCCGACCTCGATGCAGATATTGGCGGGATGATTGTGCAAGTTGGCAACGAGGACCTCGCGGATCAGTTGGTAGAAGTGGCGATCTTCCTCAACGACGGCGCCGACCTTCCCAGCCATTGGCCCGACGAGGCCGTAGGCCAGAAACACTCCGAGAAAGGTTCCGACCAAGGCCCCGCCGATCAGTTTTCCAAGAACTTCCGGAGGCTGATCGATCGAGCCCATCGTCTTGATCACGCCGAGAACCGCAGCCACGATGCCGAGCGCTGGCAAACCATCCGCGACCGTCTGAAGTGCATGGCTGGAATGCATCGCATGATGCAGCGTAGCCTCCATCCGTTTGTCCAGCACCTCCTCGACCTGATGTGGATCATCGTAGTTCATCGACATGGATCGCAGCGTGTCGCAGATCAGATCGACGGCTTCCCGGTCTTTCTGAATTTTGGGATACCTGCCGAAAATCTCTGACTCTTCAGGGTTTTCGACATGTGGTTCGACAGCGACCGGGCTCTGGCGCGCCAATCGGATCAGTTCGAACAACAGGCACAAGAGGTCACGATAGTCCGATTGCTTCCACTTCGGGCCCTTGAAGACCTTGCCGATATCCTTTGCGGCATGTTTGATTGCGGATATGTCATTTGCGATGAGGAAGGCGCCAACCGCGGCGCCGCCGATGATCATCATCTCGAAAGGCAGGGACGCCAGGATGATCCCCATCTTGCCGCCCGCGAGAAGATAACCGCCGAACACCATGACGAAAATCACGACGATGCCGAGTATACCGAACATTTTGCTCGCTCCGTTTTGGTCGAAAAAGGGCCGGAGTCCGGCTACAGCACTACCAGTTCCGCATGCAGCGCACCGACTGCCTTGATCGTCTTGAGGATGTCGATCATGTCGCGTGGCGGGACGCCGAGCGCATTGAGGCCCGCGATCACTTCCGACAGGGAGGTGCCAGCCTGCACTTCCGCGAGGCCCGGACCGAGTTCTTCCTCAATCGCGGCTTCGGTCCTGGGCACGACGACCGTTTCACCCTCCGCGAAAGGATTGGGCTGCGCCACGATGGGTGCCTCCTGGATACGCAGCGTGAGATTGCCTTGACTGACCGCGACGCGAGAAATGCGAACATCCTGGCCCATCACGATTGTGCCGGAGCGTTGATCGACGACGACCCGTGCGCGGCTTTCCGGTGCAACAGGGATGTTCTCGATGCGCTGCACAGCGTGCGCCGTGGATCGACTGCTGACGCGCGTCAGATCGATCCGGACCGTTCCTGAATCGAGCATCAGCGCCGCATCGCGCCCGAACGCCGCGTTGATTGCTGATTCTATGCGTATCGCGGTGGTGAAGTCGGCCTCGCGCAAGGCCAGTGTCATGTCGCGCAATCCAGCGAAATCGAACCCCACCTCCCGCTCCACGCGCGCGCCTGCGGGAATGGCACCGGATGTGGGCACACCTTTCGTGACCACGGCCCCTTCGCCTTCCGCGGTGACTCCCCCAGCAATGATCGTGCCTTGGGCCACGGCGTAGATTTTCCCATCGGCCGCGTTCATCGGTGTCATGATCAGGGTGCCGCCCAGCAGGCTGGTCGCATCGCCGATGGCCGAGACCGTCACATCGATCTGACTGCCGGACCGCGCAAAGGGCGGGAGAACCGATGTGATCATGACGGCAGCCACGTTCTTCGGGCGGAACTGCTCACCGGTAACGTTGACGCCCAGCCTTTCCAGGATATTGGCCATCAGATCTTCGGTGAAAGGCGCGTTTCGCAGACCATCTCCGGTTCCGTTCAATCCGACCACCAGACCGTAGCCGACAAGATCATTTCCCCGAACGCCCTCAAACTCCACAAGGTCTTTGATCCGGACCTGTTGCGCCTCGGCGAGACCCGAAATGGCCAAGGCGGGAATCGCGATCAATAGGAGGCTCAGCGCGCGGCGGATCATCTCATGGCCTCCAGGAAGGACATGCGCCTCGCGGTGAGCGTGACCGTATACAAGCTCTCCAACTGGAACTGCGCCGCTTCCAGTTTGGCGGCATCGTCGAAAGGATCGGTTCCCACGAGGGAAAGGCGCAGCGACTGAACCGCAGAGAGCTCGACCGAAATACGGGTCGCGGATGTCTCGATACGGGCTTCCGTCGCACCGAGGTCGGATCGCAGGACGGAAAGCTGGCCTTGCGCCTCAATCATCCGCAATCCCGCGCTTTCCAGAAGTCTTGTCTGGTCCGTCTCAGCCAATCCCAGGACAGGATCGGTGGCAACCATGGCGGTCACGAGACCCTTCAATCCCGCCCGGATCGCCGCATTATCGGCGCGAATACCGAGCGACACCTCAGCGCCATTGCCCAGTTTCTGGGGCGCAAGCGACGTGGTACTGCCGAGATAGGCGTCAGTTGCGAAGCCGGTCGGTCCATCGAACCAATTGTCGAGCCGCGCGGTCACATCCGCGGCATCGCTCGCTCCCGCGAGCGCCGCGTTGATTGATGCCAGAATGGTCTCGGGGTCGGCCAGGGGCGCCCGGTCGGTCGCCGTGCCACCGAAGATCGATCGCCCGGCGCTTTGCGTGTTGAGCGTGGCGATGCTTGCATCGAAGGCATCCCGGGCACGTGCGGATACCAATGCCCGCTCGCTTGGAAGAACCATGAGGTCCGCCCGCAGCATGTCCGCGCTGCGCGCAGACCAGGTGGTATCCAAGGTCTCCAAACTCGTTTGTTGCGAGGTGGCGCGGATGCCGACCTCGTTCACCAGGTCACGCGCGAGTGTCAGGCGCGCGATATCGCCGACGATGCCGTTCAACCGGGATGTGTCACCGCCGAGCCGGCGTGCCGGATCCGCGGCAAGACCGGTGGTCAATTGTTGTCCGAAGCGGTCGATCTGGGCTTTCAGGAAACCTTGTCGAGATTTTTGCACGAGGGATTGTGCAAGATCACCAATGGATAGCATGGACATCTCCTCAGATACTCAACAGCTGATTCAGCATTTCGTCGACGCTGCGCAGAACCTGCGCATTCGCGGCGTAGTTCTGTTCGATTTCCAGAAGGCGCTGTAGTTCAACGTCTGAGTCGACACCTTGCGAGAATTCGATTTCTCTCAGCGCGGTGTTGCGCGCGGAGAACCGGGTCAGGGCGTCTTCCGAAAGGATGCGTGTGGCTTCGATGGAAGCACCAAATGCCGCGAATTGACCGCGCGCCGAGCGCACCGATCCGCCCAGAGCGGGATCCGTGGGGGCGCGCAGCGCATTTAAGCTGTCGGACAGGGCATTCAGCAGAGCCGCGTCACCGACCTCGCCGGGCGCGGTCGCGCCGAGACCATCCCGCAATTTCCACAGATCGGTCGATCCCGGCGCGACGGCCGGATTCCAGATGAGACGTTCGGAAAGGCCCGGGACGGGCGGTGGTCCGGGCGGCGCGCCCAATTCGGAGAAGAGGCCGATCTGGCCGGGCGCAATGGTCGCATCGGGGCCCCCGGCGCCGAAGCGCTCGATCAGATCGTAGGCGATCCCGTCGAGCCGCGCTTGCGCTTCGGGCAACATGACGTCTCTGGCCTCGAAGGCTGCGCCCAGCCGCCCGCCCGAGAGCGGTCCCTTCGGGCCCGACGAGACGGCACGCCCATTGATGGTAAGCCCGCCCAGCAGACCGTTCGCCTCGGTCATCTGGGCAGCGATGACCGGGGTCGGAGTGAAGCCCACGGTCGCGGGCTGCCCGTCGAGAAGGATCGCACCGTTGGTGGTGTAGAGCGCGATACCGTTCTGATCGCGCGGCGCGGTGCGGATCGGAACGATCTCAGCCACCGCATCGATGACCTTCTGCCGCTGGTCGAAGAGCGACGCGGTCGATGCGGTACCGGGCTGTGCGCGGGCCAGCGCCTGGTTGAGAGAGGCCGCCTCCTCGAGAAGGGCATTGAGTTGCGCCAAATCCTTCGCGATGGCCGTATCGGCATCGGCCCGGGCGGCCTGGATCTCGCCCGATGCGGAGCCGATCGCCTGCGCGAGATCCGAGCCCGCGACGGCTACGGCGTTCAATCGCTGCTCGGAGGCAGGGTCGGCCGCGGCGGACAGCAATGCGGAATCGAAGATCGACATCAGGTTCTGCAGCGATCCCGGATCCTCGGCCGATCCGGCCAGCGCGTCGAGACGCTGCGCATAATCCTGCATCGTCTGCGCCGCCGCCATCTCGGCATCCGACAGGCGGCGGTCCGAGAGGAGAGCCGGATCGACCACGCGCAGGATCTGGTCGCCCACGATGACGCGCCGCGCGTAACCCGGCTCCGACGCGTTGGAGAGATTGCTCGACACGACGCTGGTCGCCTGCGCATTGCGCGCAAGCCCCAGCAGAGCCTTGTTGACTGCGATGCTCATCGACATGGGCAAGCTCCGGTTCGGCGCCTAGGCATGGCCTCAGCGCTTGATGTTGGTGGTTTCCTGCAGCATCTCGTCCACGGTCTGGATGACCTTGGCGTTGGACGAATAGGCGCGCTGGGTCTGGATGAGCTGCGTGAGTTCGGACGCCACGTCGGTCGTGGATTCCTCGAGCGCAAAGCCCAGGATTTCCCCGGTGGGGCCGGTCGCCGCGTCCCAGAGGAAGTAGCTGCCGCTGTTCATCGAGGTAGCGTAGATTTGGCCGGGCAGCGGAATGAGGCCGTTCGGGTTCGGCACGTTCACCAGCGGGACCTGGTAGATCACCCGAGTGGCGCCTGTATCGAAGGTCGCGATGACCATACCGTTCGCATCGACCTCGACCGAGGTCATGCTACCGACGGGCGAGCCGTCTTTCGAGATGTTCAACGGTGCGAAGGTATCGGACAGCTGGGTGATCCCGTCGCTGGCCCCGATCTGACCGATGGTCAGCTCCATCGGTCCGCCGGCGACGTTCACGATGACCGAGCCCGTGGCGGGATCGTAGGCGCCGCCCGATACGGTGGTCACACTGGCAATGGTGCCGCCCGCGGTGCGGGAATCGTCGAACACAACCTGGTATTCCCCGATCACGACGCCGGGCGTGGCGCTGTCTTCGATCACCATCGTCCAGGTGTTCGAAGTGCCCGTGGCCGGGATCGTCGGCGTGTAGGTGATGTTCAGCGTCTCGGAGACGCCGAGGTTGTCGTAATATTCCACCGACAGAACGAGAGGGTCGCCGCTGGCCGAGGCATCGGTTTCGGTCGCGGGCAGATTGAGACCGAGCGTCACCATTGTCGTCGGCTCGCCCGACAGCTGGTTCGCGTCAATCCGCACCGGTTCGAGACCGTCCGACGTGTCGCGCGGATAGGTGCCGATGGTGCCGTCCGGTTCGGCCGGCCAGCCCAGGAGCATCAGCCCATCCGGCGACACGAGGTAGCCGTTCTCGTCCGTCGAGAATGAGCCGGTCGTGGTCAGGAACATCTGCGGATCGGTGCTTCCGGCCTGAACCTCGGACGCCTGGGCGACGGGAAGGAAGCCCGGACCGCTCACGGCGAGGTCCGTGGCGTTCGAGGTCGAGACCAAGGCGCCTTTCTGATCGATCTCGTAACTCGTCGAGGTCCGAACGCCGCCCGCGGTATATTTGCCCCCCGAGCTTGCCAGGACCACGGAATGGAAATCCGTCTCCGCCTGCTTGTACCCGTAGGTTTCGGAATTCGCGATGTTGTCGGCGATGGTGCCGAGCTGGTTCGCATTCGCGGCCAACCCGGACACGCCGGCATTCATGGAGGAGGAGATCGTCATGACTGGCCTTTCTGCTCTGTCGCGTCCGGGCCTTGGTATCGTGCGGACCTTTAAGGTCTCACTAACGCGTAAAATTCTCCGTATCGTTTTCCGGCGGCCCGCGAGGACCGCCGGTATCCGCTCAGCGCAGGAAGACGACCTCGACGCGGTTGTTGCGCGCATGGGTCTCGGCCCGGCGATCCGCATCGCGGTCGCCATGGGCGGTGACGCGCCGGATCTGCCGCTCCGGCAGGTTGCTTGCGATCATCCGGTCGAGCACGACATCGGCGCGCGCGCGGGACAATTGCCATGCCGGGTCCTCTTCCAGCACGACCGGGAACCGCTGCACATGGGTTCCGATGGCGATCTCGTTCTCCACCAGCATGCCCATTTCCAAAACCAGCCAAAGCAGCTCTTCCAGAACGGGCGTCACCTCGGCCTCTCCGGTGAAGAGGGGCGCATCGGGCAGGTCCGACATGGTGATGACCAGCCCCTCATCCGTGATGCGCGTCGCGATATGCGCCATCAGCGCATTGCCGCTGGCGCTTTCGACGACCTGCTCGCGGAAGGTCTGTTCGATGTCGGCCAGCTCGGAATCCATGCTGCTCTGAACGCCGTCTTCCCCGGAATCCTCACGATTGCCGCCCTGCACGACCGGCTGGAAGCTCGACGCGCCGGTGCCGTTCTGCGGCAGGGTTTCCTCGGCGAAGACCGAATTGCCCTGCAAGGATTCCGAGCCGCCGCCCGAGATCTTGCTGATCGAGACGGTGGGCGCGAAGTAATCCGCAAGGCCCTTGCGCTGTTTCTCGGTCGTCGCGTTCAAAAGCCACATGAGCATGAAGAACGCCATCATGGCGGTCACGAAATCGGCGTAAGCCACTTTCCAGGCGCCGCCGTGATGGCCTCCGCCTTTGACGATTTTCTTCCGCTTGATAATGATCGGCGCAGCGTTGCTGCGGGACATGCCATTCGACAACTCACCCACTCCTTTTTCACCTTGCCCTCGGTATAGAACGGCACCCCTTCCGATCTCCGGGCGCCACTGCGGCAGGATTCTGGCGAATAGTGCGAATTTTCGGGGATTGGACGCGGGTCGCGCGGTTCAGCGCGAAAGATCGGCGAGATAGCGATAGATCGCGTCACCGCCGCGTTCGAGCCGGAACGCCATGCGGGCCCGGGCGGATGGATCGTCGAGATAGGCTTTGAGGAATTCCGTCGGATTGCGCAGGTAGCTCACGAAGGCGTCTTCGGACCAGACGAGCCCCTGCGCGGCCGCCTTCCGCAGGGAACGGGAATAGTTGAAGCCGGGCTTGGCCGCCGCGGATTGCCCGGCGATGCCGTAGAGATCGGGGCCGATGCGACCGCCCACGACCAGTTTCGTGCCATCCGGGGCGGTCACCGAGTGGCAGGCCGCACAGCGTTCGAAAAGCCGTGCGCCGTCCTGGGCGGATACGGGCAGGGGCAGGAGCAGAAGACAGACAAGGAACAGGCGCGGCATACAAATCACTTTTCGGCCTCAATGGCCTGTGATCCTAGCGCGCCGCGCCTGCTCTTGCACGGTCTCCGATCACACGATCACGCGACCGCGTGGGCAATCGCGCAGCGTTTCCAGAGCGTTGCAAGCGCCTGAACGAGGTGTTCGATATCCGCATCGCTGTGCAGCGGCCCCGGCGTGAAGCGCAACCGCTCCGTGCCCTTGGGCACGGTGGGGTAGTTGATGGGCTGCACGTAGATGCCGAAATCCTGCATCAGGATGTCCGCGAGCTGGCGGCACTTGACCGGGTCCTTGATCATCACCGGGATGATATGGCTCGGATTGTCGAGATGCGGGATGCCCAGCGCGTCGAGACGCATCCGCAACTTGGCGACCTGCGCCTTCTGGCGGTCGCGCTCGGCGCTGCTGTGCTTCAGGTGCCGGATCGAGGTGCGCGCGGCCGCGGCCACGGCGGGCGGCAGCGCGGTGGTGAAGATGAAGCCCGAAGCGAAGGACCGGATGAAGTCGCACAGCGCCACGGAACCGGTGATGTAGCCGCCGACGACGCCGTAGGCCTTGCCGAGCGTGCCCTCGATCAGGGTGATCCGGTCGCGCAGGCCCAGCTCTTCGGAAAGGCCACCGCCGCGCGGGCCGTACATGCCCACCGCGTGCACCTCGTCGAGATAGGTCATCGCGCCGTGCTTTTCGGCGACATCGAGGATCGCCTCCATCGGGCTGATATCGCCATCCATGGAATAGACCGATTCGAAGGCGACGATCTTGGTCGCGTTCGACGGCAGGGCCGCCAGCTTGCGATCGAGATCCGCGGGATCGTTGTGCTTCCAGATGACCTTCTTGGCCCGCGAATGGCGGATGCCTTCGATCATCGAGGCGTGGTTCTTCTCGTCCGACAGGATCACCGCGTCGGGCAGCATTGCGCCCAGGGTCGACAGGGCCGCCCAGTTGGAAACGTATCCGCTGGTGAAGAGAAGGGCCGCTTCCTTGCCGTGCAGGTCCGCGAGCTCCGCCTCCAGCAGCGCGTGCTGGTGGGTGTTGCCGGAGATGTTGCGCGTGCCCCCTGCCCCGCAGCCATGCCTGGCCACGGCGTTCTGCATGGAGGCGATCACCTCGGGGTGCTGGCCCATGCCGAGATAATCGTTCGAGCACCAGACCGTCACCTCGTCGGGCGCATCCGTGTCATGGCTTTTCGCCTTCGGGAACGCGCCGCACTTGCGCTCCAGCTCGGCGAAGATCCTGTAGTTTCCATCCTCGCGCAGGCTGTCGAGCTCGGCGTTGAAAAGGGCGTCAAAGTCCATGGGCGTCCTCCCGGGTCTTCTGGTTTTGTTTGGGCGCGGGCAACATCCAGCGCCAAAGCTTCTCGTCGGGCAGCGGCAGAACCATGAACCAATGCTCGAGCAGAGCGAGGGCGGTCAGCGCAGAAAGAAGCGCGAATCCGGCAACCTCGGCAGGCGAGGTCGCGGAATAGATACGCTCGAGCCAGCAGGCGGTGGCGAAGCTGAGCGCGGTGATCGAGACCGGAAAGAGCACGTTCATCGGCGCGATCCGGAAATGGCTGGGCAGGTGCGACAAGGCCGAGGGCAGGAACTCGGTGTTGATCTTGGGCACGCCCAGGAAAAGGTTCAGTTTGGCCGAGACGCGCGCCACGAAGAGCACCGCGAAGGTCCAGACGCCGAACATGTTGGCCGAGCCGTGCAGCGCGCCCCACATGGCGATGAGCGAGAAGACCAGCGCCATCTCGTGATAGGCGATGGTGCCCCAGGCGCGCAGGAAGCGCTCCCAGCCCGGGCGTCCCTCGGGACAGGGATGGGTGTTGGGACCGGTGACGACACCGGCAAGGAACGCAAGCTCGATCCAGCCCCAGATCGCCAGGGCCGACAGGAAGGCGATATAGACGCCGTCCACACTGGCCTGCGATCCGGACGTCCAGAGACCCCACGCACCGAGACAGAGCACCGGCAGGGACAGAAGCGTGACGGCGAGGGAGCGGTTGCCGCGATCCGCACCGCGCACGACCAGAAGGATCAGCCCGGTGGAGAACCACCAGGCAAAGAGCGCCAGAAGCGCCGCGATCCAGGGGTCGGTCAGCATGGCCAAGCCTCGCCTAACGCGCTCTTGCGAAGAGCGCGGTGCGTTTTCGACGCGAAAACGCGGGCACGGATGTCCGCGGCATGCGCAAGGGTCGCACCGGTGTCGCCCGGCCGCCCCGAATTCCGCGCGGGAATTCGGAGCGTTTTCCGTGCGGGAAAACGCGGCCGGTGCGACGCGGGGCTCAATAGACCGGCTCCAGACGCGTGCTCTCGGGCACCCGGTGCTTGTGGGCAGGGATCGTGTAGAGCTGCGCGAAACACAAAGCCGCCTTGGCCGAGTTCGCCCAGGCCTTCAGCTTGCCGCCCAGCCCGCCGGCTTCCTTGCCCTCCGCGATCGCCACGTTGGCGCGTTGCAGACGCTCCAGCGTCGGCTGCCAGCGCGGATGCTCGATATCGAGCGTGATCGGGAAGATCTGCTCCGACAGCTTCGAGGTCTTGGTGAAGACCTCATGCGCGTACCAGTCCGGATCGACGCCCAGTGCTTCATGGAAGGCCGGACGCTGGTGGTCGCGGACATACATCGTCGCATAGACCGCCGTGAGGAAGAACTTGATCCACAGGACATTGCGCCCCGAGGTCAGCTTGGGGTCGGTCTTCATGAGAAGCGCGAAGGCCTCGCCATGGCTGAACTCGTCGTTGCACCATTCCTGGAACCACTTGAAGATCGGGTGGAAGCGGTGCTCGGGATGCGCCTCGAGATGCCGGAAGATGGTGATGTAGCGGGCATAGCCGATCTTCTCGGAGAGGTAGGTCGCGTAATAGATGAACTTCGGGCGGAAATAGGTGTATTTCTTCGACTGTGTCAGAAAGCCCAGGTTCACCCGCAGGCCCGCCTCACGCAGCGCGTCGTTGATGAACCCCGCATGCCGCGCTTCGTCCCGCGCCATGAGCTGGAAGAGCTGCACGATATCGTCGTTGTTGCCGCGCCGCTTCATCTCCTTGTAAAGCACGCAGCCCGAGAACTCGGCGGTGCAGGACGAGATCAGGAAGTCGATGAATTCCTTCTTTAGCTGCGGCTCCATGTTCTCCCAGTCGACGTGATCCCAGTCTTCGTTCTTCTTGAAGTGGCCCTTGTTGGGGTCGCTCACCATCTGGGCGATCAGCTTGTCCCAGTCCTCGCGCACCGGGGAGACGTCGATCGCGTCGAGCTCGTCGAAATCGGTGGTGTAGAAGCGCGGCGTCAGAAGGGTGTTGGACATCGCCGTGTTGGTGGCGAAATCGTCGTCGTACTTGGCCTGCTCCTGCTGCAGCGCGAGGCTGTCCTCGACATTGGTGATGTCGGCGGTATGCGTCGGCTTGGCGCCTTTCATGTCGGATGTGTTCTGGACATTCATAGCCGCACCTCCTCGGAGAACGAGAATTCACACAGCTCCATCACCTCGAGATCGCCGGTCATGCGGGTCCAGAGCTGTTCGAGCTTGGAGGCGCGGACGATGATCGCCTCGCGGTCCTCTGAGACGATCTCGCCGAAGGGGGCCATGATCTCGGGCCCCTGGACGGTGACTTCGTCGCCCGGATAGATCACGGCGCCGTTGTTGAAGCGCACATGCGCGTGCAGGCTTTCGAATTTATGTGAGATCTCGACGGTGCAGGGCGCCCTCTCGATCTCGCGTGTCAGTATTCCCATGGTCTTGTTCCCTTTGCTTAGTCCCGCAGAAGCCTGGCGAAGGCCGCTGCGTTGTCTGCGCCGAACCCCATGAGGTCGGCGCGCCATCCGGTCGAGGGATCGAAGATCCCCATCCGGCCGTTCTCGTAGGCGACGAGCCGCACCGGCCCGTCGAGCGGCTGGCGGGCATTGGTCCGCTCGCGTTCCAGAACGCGTGCGACACCGGCGATGAACCCGCCTTCCTTGGGCCCGAAATCGACGATCACGGTGCCGTTCTGGTCGAGGACCCGCGCCGCGCCGGACATCTCGCCGGCAAGGAAGATTATGCGTTCCTGCGCGACCGGGCTTTCCGGCGGCAGCGCCTCCAGCGGACGGTCGGTCCAGACCCAGAAGCTGGTGAGCGCGAGGATCACCAGGACGAGCGCGGTCATCGCCCGCACCAGGACCAGCGGCACCAGGTCGCGGTCTTCGTGGCGCAGGCTCGGCTGTGTGTTCGTGGACATGGCTGACCCTCCCTATTCCGCGGCCACGGCGGCGCCGGCATCGGCCCCGCGTGCGGGCGTGTCGGTCTGCGCGCGGCGCTCGACCCGCGGGTCGGTGATGCGCGTCATCGCGGCCTCGCCCAGAAGCGTGGCAATCCGGTCGGCCTCGGGAATGCAGCGCAAGGCGGGCTGCGTCGGGTTCATCTTCCAGGGCCGCACATGCGGCCAGCAGACGAGGTAGGACAGCCGCGTCTTGCCCAGCGTCTGGAACGAGATCGTGCCAGTGCCGTCCCGCCGCCGCGCCAGATCCGCCGAAGCGATCTGGCTGTAGGGCAGGTTCAGCGTCATCGTCAGCGCCGCGCCGATCCGCATCGCCACGCGGCGATTGGTGATCGTGTAGACCGTGGCGCGCGCCTGAACGTAGGCGATGAGATAGAGAAGCCCCAGCGCGATCGCGCCGAGGATCATGATCGGCACCGCCGCGCCGATCGCCTGGCCCAGCGGCATCAGGTCGACCACGGCGAGGAACCGCCACAGGACCAGCACCACGAAATATCCCGCCACCCATTTGAGGTTCAGCGCCTCGCGGGCGAGCGCCCAGCTGTTCGGACGCCCCTGCCAGAGGATGCATTCTCCCTCCGGCGGGGTTTCCGGCAGCCCGCGGACGGGCTCGGTTGCGAAATCATCGTGGTGCATGGCTTTCCCTCCTATGCGGCGAACAGCTTCGGCTTAAAGCTGCGGTTCGAGACGCGACTTGTCCGCGTAGAGGACGCCACCGCCGTAATAGGCGCTGATCTTGTCCTCTTCGAGCTTCGTCACCTGTCCCGGTGTCTTGATCTGCGGCACGCCGGCGAACTGATCGGCGTAGAGCGTCTTCACATCGACCCGGTTGCCCCAGATCCGCGCCAGGGTCAGCGGGACCAGGCGCTTGCCCGCGCCGCCTTCCAGCTCGATCTCGAGGTAGCGGACCAGTTGCTCGGGCTCGTCGACCCACATGTCGGAGACCATGCCGACCACCTTCATGTCACCCGACTGCACCGGCAATCCGCGCGGATCGCGTCCCGCGGCGACGTGGAAATGCCCCTCGCCACCCATCGGGATGATCTTGGGCTTTCCGTGACCGTCGAGCTCGGGCTCGTCGCGGCGATTGGCCCAGGCCGCGGGGCCGATGCCGTTGGCCAGCGGATCGCCGACCGGATCCCAGGGGAAACCGCCCGAATCGAATTCGCGGGTCATGTTGGCGTGGTGATCGTCGCGATCGGGCGGCTGCTGCGAGGGCACGGTATAGGTGCCGCGGCCATGGGGCAGGTGGAAGGTCTTGTCCTTTGGGTTCGGAAATACCCCGCCCGCATCGGCCTGGCTGCCGTCGTCATTGACGAGCGGATAGCCCTCGCGCTGGTTCTCGCGCTGGATCCAGATGACCAGCCCCACGAAGAAGATGAAGAACAGCCACAGCGAGATGCTCGCGAGGTCCAGATTTCCGAAAATGTAGTCTTCAACCATTGTTAGGGTCCTCCATCATGGTTGCGTCAGGTCGGGAAGTCGGCGAGGCCGAACTTCGCCGGACCCCCGATGGGCTTCCGCATCCGGGTCACGAGCGGCCCGAGAACCGCCAGCGTCAGGAACAGAAGTCCGATTTCGATATGGTAGACGACGGAATAGCCCGTCGCTTTCGTAGCCAGGGCGGTGCCGAGATCGCCCGCCATGGCATGCATATTCACCCAGTCGCGGATCGCGCCGCCGAAGGCCGTCGACAGGCCCGCGGCCGTGGCCTGCGCCGCGCCCCAGGCCCCTAGCGCGAGTCCGCGTCCGGCAAGGCCCTCGGCCGGCATCGTCATCGCCGCCATGAGGGTTGAGACCGCGAAGTAGCCGCCGCCCAGCCCGATCAGCCCGGCCCCGGCGAAGAACAGCGCTGCGGAATTCATCGGGGCCGCGAAGATCACGGTCGAAAAGGCCGCGACCCCCACCAGCACGCCCGCTGCCGACATCCGGTAGGGATTGCCGCCGCGCGCCAGAACCCGTGCCGCGAGCCCGAAGCCCAGAAGCGCGCCCGCCGCCCACATCGCCGTCAGCAGCGTGGTCGAGGAGATGGAAAGACCGAGGATCTCGCCGCCATAGGGCTCGAGCAGCACGTCCTGCATGTTGAAGGCCATGGTCCCGAGGAAGACGACGACCAGAAGCCGCCCGGCAATGCCGCCCTTGGCGAAATCCGCCCAGGCGTCGCGGAAGCTCGGGCGCGGCTCGGCGCGCTCGGCGGCCGACATCGGGCGCACCTGCTCCTGCTTCCAGAGCGCGATGAGGTTCAGGACCAGACCCGCCACCGCGGCCCCCTGCACCACGCGAATGAGCCGGAGCGGCGTGTAATCGGTCAAGAGCCAGCCGATGATCAGCGCCGAGACACCCATGCCCAGAAGGAACATCACGTAAAGCAGCGCCACGACCCGCGGGCGGGTCTCGTCCGTGGCGCGGTCCGAGGCCAGCGCGAGGCCCGCCGTCTGCGTCATGTGCAGGCCGAGGCCCGTCATCAGGAAGGCCAACGCGGCCAGCACCTCGCCCGCGAAGGGCACCTGGTGGACCACGTCGCCGCCCAGCACCAGCAGCGCGAAGGGCATGACCGCGAGGCCGCCCATCTGCCAGAGCGAGCCGAACCAGAGATAGGGCACCCGCTTCCAGCCGATGGCCGACCGATGCGTGTCCGACCGGAAGCCCATAAGCGCGCGGAACGGCGCGATGAGAACCGGCAGCGCGATCATAACTGCGACGATGGTCGCCGCGAGCGACAGCTCGACGATCATCACGCGGTTGAGCGTGCCCAGAAGCATCACCGTCGCCATCCCCACCGACACCTGAAAGAGCGACAGCCGCAGAAGCTGCGCCAGCGGCAGCTCCGTGGAGGCCGCATCGGCGAAGGGCAGGAAGCGCTTCGTCAGGTGGATGAGGCGCGGCTGGCTCATGCGCGGACCTCCATCGCGTGGGAGATGTAGAAGCCCGAGGAGACGCGCCCGAGGTCCCGCCCGTTATGGCGCGCGATCAGGCGCTCCGGCGCATGGGGCACCATCACCGGCGAACGATCCGAGCGCGGAAAGAGCTTGCCGGTATACCACATCGCCATCAGCGGCAGGGTCCGGGGCGCCACGGTGAAGATCGTCTTCTCGGACCGCGACGACAGGCACGACAGCGCCGCGTCGATATCGGCGGGGCTGTAATAGATCAGGCTGTCCATCGCGAAGACCGCGTCGAAGGTCCCGTGCCCGGGATCGAGCATGTCGCCCGCCCGGAAGGTGACGCGGCCCTGCAGGTGGTCCGGCAAGCGGCGCGCCGCGACCTTGAGAAGCTCGGGCGAGATGTCGACGGCGACAACCTCCGCGCCACGCTCGGCCAGCTCTGCCGTCATCTGTCCCGCCCCGCATCCGGCATCGAGCACCCGCGCGCCCCGCAGATCGGCAGGCAGCGCCGACAGCATCCGGGCCCGCATCTCGTCGCGGCCCTTGCGAACGGTCTCGCGGATCCGGCTGACCGGCGCGTCCGAGGTCAGCGCCTCCCAGGTGCGGGTGGCGGTGCGGTCGAAATAGGTCTCGACGCGGGCGCGGGTCAGCTCGTAGCTCATCAGTCGAATCCCAGAAGCTCGAAGATGTCGCGGTCGGGCAGCGGCGCGGGCGCCAGCGCCTCGGTGCCGTTGAACAGCGCTTCGGCAAGGCGGATGTATTCCTTGCGCGCCATCACGATGTCCTCCTCGTCGGGCATGTCGAAGAGGGTCTTCTTCTTCAGACGCGACCGGCGAATGGCATCGATATCGGGCATGTGCGCGATCCGGTTGAAGCCGACCACGTCGCAATAGCGGTCCACCTCGTCGGTGTCCTTCGACCGGTTGGCGATGCATCCCGCGAGCCGCACCTTGTAATTCTTGGACTTGGCCTGCACCGCCGCGATGATGCGGTTCATTGCGTAGATCGAGTCGAAATCGTTGGCGGTGACGATCACCGCCCGGTCGGCATGCTGCAGCGGGGCCGCGAAGCCCCCGCAGACCACGTCGCCCAGCACGTCGAAGATCACCACGTCGGTGTCGTCCAGCATGTGATGCTGCTTGAGCAGTTTCACGGTCTGGCCGACCACGTAGCCGCCGCAGCCGGTGCCCGCGGGCGGCCCGCCGGCTTCCACGCATTTCACGCCGTTGAAGCCTTCGGTCACGAAATCCTCGGGCCGCAATTCCTCGGCGTGGAAATCGACCTCCTTCAGGATGTCGATCACCGTGGGCTGCAACTGCCCCGTCAGGGTGAAGGTCGAATCGTGCTTCGGGTCGCAGCCGATCTGCAGCACCCGCTTGCCGAGCTTGGAGAACGCGGCCGAGAGGTTCGAGGATGTCGTCGACTTGCCGATCCCGCCCTTGCCGTAGACCGAGAACACCTTCGCGCCCTCGATCTTCATGGAATCGTCCTGATGCACCTGCACCGATCCCTCGCCGTCCTGGCCTTTCAGAACGGGGGGCGATTGCACCCAGCGTTCTTTCAGCCCGGCGGCTTCGCGCATCGCGGCGCGGTGGCTCGGCGGTTGTTTGTCGAGCGGGCTCAT
This sequence comes from Roseivivax lentus, assembly GCF_900156805.1. GTDB lineage: Bacteria > Pseudomonadota > Alphaproteobacteria > Rhodobacterales > Rhodobacteraceae > Roseivivax > Roseivivax lentus. The sequence continues at coordinate 81,392 of NZ_FTOQ01000001.1, forward strand.
GGAGCACTCCTTCCGGCAGGGGCGCAGACCCCTGCTTTGCCTCTTTCAAAATACGCACCCGCCCCGCAGGGCTGGCCGCAGCCGGGGATATGCGCGCGCATGGTCATTCCGCGGCCACCCCTTCCATCCGGTCTTCCAGCTGGTCCGCCGCCGCCTCGAGCGCCGCGAGCGTTTCCGCATCGGGCTGCCAATAGGCGCGGTCATGGGCCTCGAGGAGGCGGTTCGCCATCCGGCTCGACGCGGTCGGGTTGAGCGCCGCGAGCCGCGCGCGCATCTCCGGGTCGAGAACGAAGGTCTCGGACAGGCGCTGGTAGATCCACGGCTCCACCTTCCCGGTGGTGGCCGACCAGCCCATCGTGTTCGTGACCTGCGCCTCGATCTGCTTCACGCCCTGCGCGCCATGCTTCAGCATGCCCTCGAACCATTTCGGGTTGAGCGAGCGCGAGCGCGTCTCGAGCGCGACCTGATCGGCGAGTGTGCGCACCTTGCCAGCCCCGCGCGTCTGGTCCGAGATATAGACCGCCGCCTCTTCGCCGCGGGCGCGCTTCACCGCGCGGGAAATGCCGCCCAGCGTGTCGAAATAGTGATCGACCGTGGTCACACCCAGCTCCACGGATTCAAGGTTCTGATAGGCCACTTCGACCCGCGCAAGCGTGGCCTGCAGTAGCGCAGGGTTGGCGGCGGCCTTGCCATTGGCCCCGTAGGCGAAGCTCTTGCGCGACTGGTAGGCGTCGGCGAGCTCGTCCTCGTCGCCGAAGGCGGAGCTTTCGACGAGCTGGTTCACGTTCGAGCCGTATGCGCCTTCGGCATTCGAGAAGACGCGCAGTGCCGCGGTCTCCAGATCGCAGCCATGCTCGTCCTGGTAGGCCAGCGCATGGGCGCGGATGAAGTTCATCTCCAGGGGTTCATCCGCTTCGGCGGCCTTCAGCGCCGCCTCCGCCAGCATGCGGGTCTGCAGCGGCAGAAGATCGCGGAAGATGCCCGACAGGGTCATCACCACGTCGATGCGCGGGCGGCCCAGCGCTTCCAGCGGAACGAGATCGGCCCCTGAAATGCGCCCGAAGCTGTCCATCCGCGGCACCGCGCCCATCAGCGCTAGCGCCTGCGCCAGCGGTGCGCCGTCCGACTTGATGTTGTCCGATCCCCACAAGACCAGCGCGACGGACCGCGGCAGGCTGGCATGGGTATCGAGCAGCATCTGCGCCTGGCGCGCTCCGTCCCGGCAGGCAAAGGCCGTCGGCATGCGGAACGGGTCGAAGGCATGGATGTTGCGGCCCGTGGGCAGGATGTCGGCGCTGCGGATCAAGTCGCCGCCGGGCACCGGGGCCACGAAGCGCGCCTCGAGCGCGGCCATCAGGCCGGCCATCTCGCTGCCATTGTCCAGCATCTCCGCCGCATGGGCCTGCGCCGCGTCGTCCTGATCGGCCATCAATGCGAGATAATCGGCCCGCATCTCCGGCGTGATCGTGCGGCCCAGAACATGGAGGCCCTCGGGAATGAGCGCGTCCTCGGTCTCCAGAAGCGCGAGCCACAGGGCTTCGGGATCGCGGCCCGCCATGTCGACGGCCTCGGCCTCCTCGGCGATGAGCGCGCGCAATTCGTCCCGGCGGGGATCGTCGGCATTCATCGACCGCCAGCGCGTCAGGCTTTCCTTGAGCGCCTGCAGCCCTTTGTAGAGCCCCGATTGCGCCAGCGGCGGCGTCAGATGGGTGACGGTCACGGCGCCCGAACGGCGCTTTGCCAGCGTCGCTTCGGAGGGGTTGTTCGCCGCATAGAGATAGACGTTCGGCATCTCGCCGATCAGCCGGTCGGGCCAGTCGCGCGCGCCCAGGCCCGCCTGCTTGCCGGGCATGAATTCCAGCGCGCCATGCATGCCGAAATGCAGCAGCGCATCGGCCTGATAGGTGTTGCGCAGCCACAGGTAGAAGGTGGTGAAGGCATGGGTCGGGGCGAAACCGCCCTCGAACAGCAGCCGCATCGGGTCACCTTCCCAGCCAAAGGCGGGCTGCAGACCGACGAAGACATTGCCGAAATGCTGCCCCAGCACGAAGACGCCGCGCCCGTCGGACTGAATGCGGCCCGGAGCCGGTCCCCAGACCGCCTCGATGGCCTTCAGGGGCGGCGTGGTGCGCACGATCGTGTCGGCGCTGACATGGTCGATGACATTGGCGTCCTGACCGTATTGCGTGGCATTGCCCTCGAGCACGGCAGCGCGCAGCTCTGCCACGGAGGCGGGCGGCACAATTGTGTAGCCGCGCTGCTTCATCGCGTGCATCACGTTGAAGAGGCTCTCGAACACGTCGAGATAGGCGGCACTTCCGGCGGCCCCGGCATTGGGCGGGAAGCCGAAGAGCACGATGCCGATCTTCGTCTCGGCGCGCGTCTTGCGACGGAGCCGCGCAAGGCGCAGCACCTTTTCGGACAGGCTTTCGATCCGTTCCGGGCAGGGCGCCATGGCCTTCACGCTGCTTTGCGGACGGCAGCGATGGGTGCAGCCATCGCAGCCTGCCTCGCCGTGACGGCCCCCGAAAACGGTGGGGCAGACCGCGCCGTCAAGCTCGGGCAGCGCGATCAGCATCGTCGTCTCGATGGGACCCAGCCCCTGATTCGCCTCGGCCCATTGGCCGAGCGTCTGGAACTCCAGCGGATGCGCGGCCACATAAGGAACATCGAGCGCCTTCAGAACCGAGACCGCGGCGTCGCTGTCGTTATAGGCGGGCCCGCCCACGAGGCTGAACCCGGTCAGGGACACCAGCGCATCGATCTTCGTGCCGGTCTGATCCTGGAAATACGCCTCGATCGCGGGCCGTCCGTCGAGGCCGCCCGCGAAGGCGGGCAGAACGCGGATGCCCTTCTCCTCGAAGGTGCGGATCGTGGCGTCGTAATGCGCCGTGTCGCCCGCGAGGATGTAGGAGCGCATCATCAGCATGCCGATGGTGGCGACGGGGTTCGCGGGGCCCGGGATGTCGGCAGGATCGGTGGTGATGCGGCTGTCGAGATCCGGGTGATACAGCCCGACCTCGGGGTATTCCAGCGGCTCGGGCGCTTCGCCGCCCCGCAGCGATTCCGGGCCCGCATAGCGCGACATCAGGTAGCGGATCATCGCCTCGAAATTGTCGTCCGACCCGCCGAGCCAATACTGCATCATCAGGAACCACGACCGCAGGTCCTGCGCCTTGCCGGGAACGAGCCTGAGGATCTTCGGCAGGCGGCGCAGCATGCGCATCTTCTTCGCGCCATCCTCGGAGGAGGGCTTGGACGAGCCGCGCAGCTTCTTCATCAGCTTCATCATGCCGCTTTGCGGAGCGGACATGTCGAGCTTGCCGAGCTTGGTGAGCTTGACGATCTCCGCATCGGCGATGACGCCCACGAAGGCATCGACGCGCTCGCGCGCGGCGCGCAGGTCGGGCAGGATATGTTTGACGTGCTCTTCGAGAAACAGAAGGTTCGCGACGATCATGTCGGCCCGCGCAACCGCGCGCTTGGCGTCGGTCAGGCTTTGCGGGCTCTCGCCCCATTCGGCCGCGGCATGCACGCTGATTTCGAGGCCGGGGAAATCCTCGGCCAGCCGGGCTTTCGCACGGGCCACGGGCCCGGCGCTATGGGCGTCGAGCGTGACGATGGCGATGTGATACCCGCCCATATGTGCCAGCTCATCGCGCATAATGGGCCTTTGCCTCGTAAAGCGTCTCGACGCTGATCTCGGACTGGCCCCGCTCGGAGGCGAAGGTCTCGGTGTTGCGCTTGGCCTTGCCGCGCACGAAGAAGGGGATCTTCTTCAGCTCCTTCTCGGCGGCGGGCAGCCAGACCACCTCGACGCTCGAGGCCGGTGCGGCGGCTTCCGGTGCCTTTTCGGCACGGTGCGCCGCCTCGGTCTCGCCCAGGACGCGCGGGGCATGGCCGCCGTGATGCGAAGGCCCGGCCGCATCGTGGAACTCGAAATCCTCGCGGAACATCGTCAGCAGGTGTTCCTCCAGCCCCATGACCAGCGGATGCACCCAGGTGTCGAAGATGACGTTCGCGCCCTCGATCCCCATCTGGGGCGAGTAGCGCGCGGGGAAGTCCTGGACGTGGACGGGGGCCGAGATCACCGCGCAGGGAATGCCCAGCCGCTTGCCGATATGGCGCTCCATCTGGGTGCCGAGGATCATCTCGGGGGCCAGCGCCTCAATCGTCGCCTCAACCTCGAGGTAATCGTCGGTGATAAGCGCCTCGACGCCGTATTCCCGGGCCAACGCCCGGATGGGCCGCGCCATCTCGCGGTTGTAGCAGCCCATGCCCGCGACCTCGAAGCCCATCTCGTCGCGGGCGATGCGCGCGGCGGCGGCGACATGGGTGCCGTCACCGAACAGAAAGACGCGCTTGCCGGTCAGGTAGGTGCTGTCGACCGAGGCCGAATACCAGGGCAGACGCAGGCGGCTTTCGTCGAATTTCGGCTCTGTTCCGGCCAAAGCAGCCACTTCGGCCACGAAATCGCGGGTCGCGCCGACACCGATGGGCACCACCTTTGTGTAGGGCAGGCCCAGCTCGCGTTCCATCCAGCGGCAGGCGCTTTCGCCGGTTTCGGGATACATCAGCACGTTGAACTGCGCAGCCCCGAGCCGGGTGATGTCCTCGGGTGTCGCGTCATAGGGCGCGCAGACATTCACGCTGATGCCCATGTCCTCCAGCAGCGCCGTCACCTCGGTGATGTCGTCGCGGTGCCGGAAGCCCAGCGCCGTCGGGCCGATCAGGTTCGCGCTCGGATGCGCGGTCTTCTCGACGGGCCGCGCGAGGTGGCGGCAGATCTGCAGGAAGGTCTCGTCCGCGCCGAAGTTTTCCTTGCGCTGGTAGGACGGCAATTCCAGCGGAATGACCGGGATCGGCAGGCCGATGGTCTCCGCCATGCCGCCGGGATCGTCCTGAATGAGTTCGGCGGTGCAGGAGGCCCCGACGATCATCGCCTGCGGCCTGAACCGGTCATAAGCCTCGAGACAGGCGGTCTTGAAGAGGTTCGCCGTGTCGGAGCCCAGATCGCGGGCCTGGAAGGTCGTGTAAGTCACCGGCGGGCGGTGGTTGCGCCGCTCGATCATGGTGAAAAGCAGGTCGGCGTAGGTGTCGCCCTGGGGGGCATGCAGCACGTAGTGCAGACCCTTCATCGCCGTGGCCACGCGCATCGCGCCGACATGCGGCGGGCCTTCATATGTCCAGACGGTCAGCTTCACTTGCGACCTCCGGGCTGCGTATTTGTAAAGAGGCAAGCCATCAGGTCGCCTCCACCCGAAGCGCCGCGCGGCGGCGGAGGGGCCGGGCGAAGAGCGACGCCAGATCGGCGGCCTGTTCGTAGAAATGCACTGGCGTGAAGACGAGCTCGATGGCCCATTTCGTGGCGAGCCCCTCGGCTTCGAGCGGGTTCGCGAGACCAAGTCCGCAGACCGTCAGATCGGGCTTGTCCGCACGGACGCGCGCAAGCTGACGGTCCACGTCCTGTCCTTCGGATATGCGCGGACCTGCGGGGAGGAGTGCGAGGTCCGGCCCGAGGATGTCGCGGGTCAGGTAGGGGGTGCCGACCTCGACCGCGTCCATGCCGCATTCGCGGGTCAGGAAACGCGCCAGCGGGATCTCCAGCTGGCTGTCGGGGAAGAAGAAGATGCGCTTACCGCGCAGGGGTTCGGACACCTTGGCGATGGCGGCCCGGGCGCGGGCGCGGGGGCCTTCGGTGACGCGAGCGACCACGTCGGCGCCGATGCCGAACTCGGCGGCGATGGCTTCGAGAAAGCGCGTCGTGCCTTCCTCGCCGAAGGGCATGGGCGCGGGGATATGCTGCGCGCCGCGCCGGATCAGAGCCGCATGGGTCTCGCCCAGGAAAGGCTGCGTCAGCGCGAAGACCGTGTTGGGCCCGACGCCGTATTCCTCGGCCTTGGTATGGGCGGGCAGCACGCGCACGGGCCCGACGCCGATGGCCTCGAGAAGGCCCAGCGCCTGTTCCTCGACCACGTCGGGCAATGCGCCCACCAGCAGAAGTTCGCGCGCCTGCGTCTCGGGCAGGACCGGGACCATGGCGGCAAGGCAGGCATCCTCGCCCTGGGTGAAGGTCGTCTCGATCCCGCTGCCCGAATAGTTCAGCACGCGCACATTGGGCGCATGGGCCACGGTCAGACGTTCCGCCGCCTTGGCGAGATCGAGCTTGATGACCTCGGACGGGCAGGAGCCCACAAGGAAGAGCTGCCGGATATCGGGACGCCGCGCGAGCAGTTCGTGCACCACGCGGTCGAGTTCTTCCTGCGCGTCGGCCATGCCGGCCAGATCGGTTTCCTCGAGGATCGCCGTGGCAAAGCGCGGCTCCGCGAAGATCATCACGCCGGCGGCCGATTGCAGCAGATGCGCGCAGGTGCGCGAGCCCACCACGAGGAAGAAAGCGTCCTGCATCTTGCGGTGCAGCCAGACGATGCTGGTCAGCCCGCAGAACACCTCGTGCTGGCCCCGCTCCTTCAGGACCGGGGTGTCAAGGCAGCCGCGCGACGGCGTCGGGGGGGAATGATCGTTCATGCCGCACCCCCGTCGAGGCGCGCGCGGCGCAGCTTGAGGACGAATTGCGCGGCGTTGACCACGTAGATCGCATAGGCGGTCAGCGCGACGAGCATCAGCGCCACGGGGCCAAGGCTGCCGGTGAGCAGGGCCCAGAGGTAATAGCTGTGCAGCGCGATCACCGCGAAGCTGACCACATCCTCCCAGAAGAAGGCGGGCGCGAAGAGGTACTGGCCGAAGACGACCTTCTCCCAGATCGCGCCGGTCACCATGATGAGGTAGAGGATGCCGGTCTTGGCGATGATCGACCAGGTCGCGGCGGCATAGCCGTCGCCGGAGACGAGGTAGCGGACCACCAGGACCAGCGACACGAGGAAGACGAGAAATTGCAGCGGCGCCAGGATGCCCTGCACCAGCGTCCAGCGCGTGGCATCACGCCGGGCACGTTCCTCCGGGGTGTAAAGCGGCACGGCACGAGGCGCGCGGCCCGCTTGGCGCTCGGGGTAATTCAGGGGCGATTCCGCGTGGGTCATGGGCTCAAGGTAGCTGCCCAAGCCGAAAAGTGTCAATTCAAACTTACAGTGCTCCGGTGTATTCGGCGATTGTTCCGGATAATCTGTAAAACAAGGCAGACAGTTCCGCTGTGAAAGGTTGGAATATCCCGCGATTTCCTGTCGTTGACGCCGTCGAAAATCGCGGATTGTCAGTTTGATTTGACATTTTTTGGCGAACGCGGCACGGTTCCTTCATGTCCCGCGGGAATCGTTCCGATGGGGACAGGGCATCTGGAGCCCCATACCCATGTCGGATTTTCTCTCGAACCCAGCCAATGTGCAGGAAGATCGCCCCGAGATCTCGGCGCTGGCGCATACGGTCGTGTCCCTCATGCAGGACAACACCAAGCGCAAGGTCGAACGCCACCTCCAAGCGATGACCGATCATCTGGTGCTGCGCGTGCGCGCCCCGGGTCCGTTCGCCGCCGACAAGCTGGTTTCCGAATTGCTGTCGGACGGGCTGCATGCCGATGACCTCATCGATGTCTGCATTCCTGCCGCCGCCCGGGTCCTAGGTGCGATGTGGTGCGAGGACCAGTTGAACTTCGCCGAGGTCACCATCGGCAGCGCCCGTCTTCAGGGCCTGCTGAGCCTGCTCGCCCCGCCCTGGAGCGTTCCCAGCGACGGCGACAGCGAACCCGCCATCGCCATCGTGTTGCCGGATGGCGAAACCCATACGCTTGGAGTGCACGTGATCACCGCGCAGCTGCGCCGGAAGAACGCCTCCGTCCGGCTCCTGTTCGGGCCGACCACCGCGACGCTTCTGCGAATTCTGCGCAATGATCCCTTCGACGGCGTGTTCTTTAGCTGCACGCGGAAATCGAAGCTGCCCGCCATTGCAGAAATGATGACGCGCATTAAATCCTCTTTCACGCGGCCTCCAGCGCTTATCCTCGGTGGCCTCGCTTTGACTTCTGCGGAAAAAGAAGCCAAAGCGTCCCGTGCCGACCTGGTGACGGACAACGCCCTCGCTGCATTCGAATTCTGTCGGCGCCGCATGAAAACAGACCCACCCAAGGTGAGGTAATGTCACAGACCGAAGCACATGATCAGACCCCGTGGTCGGGATTGGCCGAAGATCGGGACGTGCTGAACGGTCTTCTTGCTTCCGCATGCGATATCGCGCTGATCCTCGACAACGAGGCCCGCATCCACGAGGTGCTGGGCGAACATGCGCCCGCCAAGGTCGAGACCTGGATCGGCAAGTCCATCACGGACGTGCTGACCATCGAAAGCCAGCCGAAATTCGAAAGCGCCTACCGGACCTTCCTCGAGACCGGAACGGTCGCGCGTCCCGTCGAACTCAATCACGAAGACGGGCGCAGCTGGGAATTTCCCATCCGTTACAACTTCTTCGCCGATCCGGCCGGACGCGGGGTGATCCTACTGGGGCGCGATCTGAGCATCGTCGCCGAGACGCAGGCGCAGCTCGTCCAGGCGCAGATGTCGCTGGAACAGGGCTACGAGGCGCGGCGCGAATTCGATGCCCGCTACCGCCTGTTGCTGCGCACCGTCGAGGATCCCATCGTCTTCGTCTCGGTCTCGGGTGGCCGCATCAAGGACCTCAACGATCCGGCGGCGGCCCTGCTCGGATCGTCGCGGGAAGACTTCATCGGCGCCATCTTCGCGAATGAATTCGTGGATCGCGGCCGCGAGGAATTCATCGAGAGCCTCGTCAACGCCGCGATCTCGGAAGGCTCGCAGCCGGTCACCGCGCGCACGCGCCGCGGCCAGGGCGAAGTGGCCTTCGTGCCGCATGTGTTCCGCGCCGCCGGCGAGCGGGTGCTGATCCTGCGCCTCGACGCATCGGGAACGCGGGACCAGCGCAGCACCGGCGGGCAGGACGAATTCGCCGCGCTGTTCGAACAGGGTCCGGACGCCATCGTCCTGACCTCCGCCTCGGGGCTCATCCAAAGCGCCAATGACAGCTTCCTCGAGATGATCGACGCGGCGCATTTCGTCGACGTGAAGGGCCGCAAGCTCGCCGATTTCCTGAGCCGGGGTCAGATCGACATGAATGTGGTGATCGAGAATGCGCGCCGCACCGGCAAGATGCGCTTCTACGCCACCAAGGTGGTGAACGAATTCGGCGCGGAGACCTCCATCGAGATGTCGGCGACGATGATCGCCACCCGCTCCGAACCGATGCTCGGCTTCATCATCCGCGACACGTCCCGCACCGAGACGATGCGCCGGTCGCAGATGCATGCCTCCGAGGAATCGAGCCGCAACGTGATGGAGCTCGTGGGCTCCGCCACGCTGAAGGAAATCGTGGCCGAGACGACCGACGTGGTCGAGAAGATGTGCATCGAGACCGCGGTGAACCTGACCCGGAACAATCGCGTCGCCGCCGCCGAGATGCTGGGCCTGTCGCGGCAATCGCTCTATGTGAAGCTGCGCAAATACGGGCTGCTGAACCGCGAAAGCGGCGATCAGGACTGACCTGTCCCACAATTGGCCGAAGCTCCACCGACGCGACGATGCGGACGGCGCGAAATACTTGCGCCGACTCAATCTGTCGTGTCTAACTGACGTATGAGTGTCAGCTTAAGTTTACACACACGGCGATATCCCGAACCGGCGGCCATGCTGCGGCTGATCAAGCCCGTGACCTGGTTCCCGCCGATGTGGGCCTATCTCTGCGGCGCGGTCTCCTCCGGCGTGCCGCTCGGCAGCCAGCCGGGTCTCGTCGTTCTGGGCATCCTGCTGGCCGGTCCCATCGTCTGCGGCATGAGCCAGGCCGCCAACGATTGGTGCGACCGCCACGTCGACGCGATCAACGAGCCGGACCGCCCCATTCCCTCGGGCCGCGTGCCCGGACGCTGGGGCCTCTGGATCGCGCTGGCGATGTCGGTGCTGTCCCTGGCGGTCGGATCGCTCCTGGGCCTTTGGGGTTTCATCGCCACGATGGCGGGCGTCGCCGCCGCCTGGGCCTATTCCGCCGAACCGCTGCGCCTGAAGAAGTCGGGCTGGTGGGGTCCGGGCCTCGTGGGCCTCTCCTACGAGACCCTGCCCTGGTTCACCGGCGCCGCGATCCTCGCGCAAAGCCTGCCCTCCGGCCCGGTCATCCTGACCGCGCTTCTCTACGGCCTCGGCGCGCATGGCATCATGACGCTGAACGATTTCAAGGCGCTGGAGGGTGACCGCCAGACCGGCGTCGCCTCCCTGCCGGTGACGCTCGGCCCCGACCGCGCCGCGCGCGTGGCCTGCTGGGGGATGATCCTGCCGCAGCTCGGCGTGATCGGTCTGCTCGTCTCGCTGGACCGCCCGGTCCATGCGCTGGCCATCGGCGCGCTTGTCGGCCTGCAGCTGCTCGCGATGCGCGTCATGCTGCGCGACCCCAAGGCGAAGGCGCCCTGGTACAACGGAACCGGGGTCCTGCTTTACGTGTCCGGCATGATGGTGGCGGCCTTCGCGCTGCGCTCGCTGGGAGTGGCGCCATGACCCTGTCCTGGACCTCGATCGTGCGGCTCGGTCTCGTGCAGATGTGTCTGGGCGCTGTCGTGGTCCTGACCACCTCGACGCTGAACCGGCTGATGGTGGTGGAACTCGCGCTGCCCGCGGTGCTGCCCGGCCTCCTCGTGGCGCTGCATTACGGCATCCAGATCACCCGGCCCAATTGGGGCTTTCTGTCCGATACCGGCGGCAACCGCACCGCGTGGATCCTGCGCGGCATGCTGGCGCTGGGCGCGGGCGGGGTCGGTGCCGCCGGCGGCGTGGTATTGCTGGAGACGCATTTCGCCGCGGGTCTCGCCCTGTCGATCCTGGCCTATGCGCTGATCGGCCTCGGCGTCGGTGCCGCGGGCACGTCGCTTCTGGCGCTGCTGGCCACCGCCACGGCACCGCACCGCCGGGCCGCGGCTGCCACGATCACCTGGCTGATGATGATCTTCGGCATCGCGATGACGGCCGGCGTCGTGGGCGGGCTGCTCGATCCCTATTCGCCGGCGCGGCTGCTGACCATCGTCGCGAGCGTCGCCGCGCTCTCCTTTGTCCTGACATTGCTCGCCACCTGGCGCATCGAAACGGGTCTCGTCGCCCGGAGCGAACCCGGTCCCGCGCCGATGCGCTTCCGCGAGGGCATGGCCGAGATCTGGGCCGAGCCGCATGCCCGCGCCTTCACCATCTTCGTGTTCCTGTCGATGACCGCCTATTTCATGCAGGAGCTGATCCTCGAACCCTATGCCGGTCTGGTCTTCGCCTTCACGCCGGGCCAATCCACGCAGCTTTCCGGCGCGCAGAATGGCGGGGTGTTCCTCGGCATGCTGACGGTCGGCATCATGGCCACCGGTTTGCGCATCGGCGCGCTGCGGCACTGGGTGATCGCCGGGTGTCTGGGCTCTGCCGCGGCGCTGGTCGCCATCGCGCTGCTGGGTCAGGCCGGTCCGAATGCGCCGCTGATCCCGGCCACGGTCACGCTCGGCTTCTTCAACGGCATGTTCGCGGTCGCCGCCATCGGTTCGATGATGGCGCTGGCCGGGGAAGGCCGCGCCGCCCGCGAGGGCACGCGCATGGGCCTCTGGGGCGCGGCGCAGGCCATTGCCGCGGGCTTCGGCGGGCTGGCCGGGGCCGGTCTTGCCGATCTCGCGCGGCAATTCGCACCCGATGCCACCGCCTTCGGCTCGGTCTTCCTGATCGAGGCCGCTCTCTTCGTCGCCGCCGCCTGGCTGGCGCGCCATGTCATGGCGGCCCCGTCCGCCGCACCCGTCCTGCAACCCGGAGAATAACCATGGTCTATGATGTCGTTGTTGTCGGAGGCGGGCCCGCCGGGGCCACTGCCGCGCATGATCTGGCCACGAACGGCCAACGCGTGGCGCTTCTGGACCGCGAAGGCCGGATCAAGCCCTGCGGCGGCGCGATCCCGCCCCGGCTGATGCAGGATTTCGATATCCCCGAAGACCAGCTGCTGACCAAGATCTCGACCGCGCGCATGATTTCGCCGCGCGGGCGGCATGTGGATATCCCGGTCGAGAACGGCTTCGTCGGCATGGTCGACCGCAAGGATTTCGACCCTTGGCTGCGCGACCGCGCGGTGGCGGCCGGTGCCGAGCGGGTGGTGGGGACCTTCCTGCGGATCGACCGTTCCCGCGGCTGGCCCCGGGTGATCTACCGCGACAAGGCCAGCGGCGACGAGAAACAGCTCTGCACCCGCCTCATCATCGCCGCCGACGGTGCGAAAAGCCGCGTCGCCCGCGGCGAGATCCCCGGCGCCGACCGTATCCCGCTGGTCTTCGCCTATCACGAGATCATCGCCGCCCCAGAGCCGTCGGCGCATTACGATCCGCAGCGCTGCGACGTGATCTATGACGGGCGTATCTCGCCCGATTTCTACGGCTGGGTCTTTCCGCACGGCAACACTGTCTCGGTCGGCATGGGCACCGAACGCGCCGAGGTGAATCTGAAACAGGCCACCGCCGATCTGCGGGTCGCGTCCGGTCTTGCCGATTGCGAAACGCTGCGCCGCGAAGGCGCGCCCATCCCGCTCAAGCCGCTGGATCGCTGGGACAATGGCCGCGACCTGATCCTCGCGGGCGACGCGGCGGGCGTCGTGGCGCCGTCTTCGGGCGAAGGCATCTACTACGCCATGACCGGCGGCCGCGTCGCTGCCGCCGCCGCCGAGGCCTATCTCGCCACGGCGAATCCGCGTGCGCTGAAGCTCGCGCGGAAGCTGTTCATGCGCGAGCACAAGACGGTCTTCCGGGTCCTCGCCTCGATGCAAAGCGCCTATTACCGCTCCGACGAGCGGCGCGAACGCTTCGTCTCGCTCTGCCACGACATCGACGTGCAGCGGTTGACCTTCGAGGCCTACATGAACAAGAAGCTGGTCAAGGCGAGGCCCATGGCGCATCTGAAGATCGGCTTCAAGAACCTGCGCCACCTCGCGGGCCTGGTGCCGGAGACGCATGTATGACGACGCTCATTCCCGCATGGGAAGACGGCGCCCTGCGCGCCATCGAGAAACTGGAGGTGCATCGCCGCGGCCTGCGCCACAAGGCGATCTCGGTCTTCGTGATGCGGGATGACGCGGTGCTGCTGCAACGCCGGGCGCTGGGCAAGTACCACACGCCCGGGCTTTGGGCCAATACCTGCTGCACCCATCCGCATTGGGACGAGGAACCGGGCGATTGCGCGCGCCGCCGTCTCGAAGAGGAGCTGGGCATTCGCGGCCTCGACCTCGAATACCGCGACCGGATCGAGTACCGCGCCGATGTGGGCGGCGGCCTGATCGAGCACGAGGTGGTCGATCTCTACACCGCCGAAGCGCCTTCGGACCTGCGCATCGCGCCCGATCCCGACGAGGTCATGGCGACCGAATGGGTGCCGCTCGAAGCGCTGCGCGCACGCATCCAGGAAGCGCCGCAAGCCTACACGCCCTGGCTTCGGATCTACCTGACCGACCATGCGGCGCGGATTTTCCCGGACCGGATGCACCAGGCGGCCGAATAACCGCGACCCGTTTGGCCACCCTCGGCTCCGGCATCGCATATCCGCGCCGACGCTCAGCATGCGCTGACCGCCCTTATCCTTCATCTTTCCAAGAAACGTCGGAGAGCGCGAGAGGCTGGCCTCTCGTCGGGCCGGGCCGCGCTCGATGCGCGGTCCGGGCCGTATTCAGGCGCGCAGCGGCACCACCTTGGCGTCCCGTCCTAGCGCCCGCATGGCCGCCAGCACCAGGTCGTTCGCCGAGAGCTGCGCATCCGCATACATGTCCGCCGGGCTGGCCTGATCGATGAAGCGGTCGGGCAAGGTCAGCGTTCGGATCGCGAGGCCCTTGTCGAAGGCCCCTTCGGCGGCCAGCGCGTGCAGCACCTGTGCGCCGAACCCGCCCTGGGCTCCCTGCTCGACGGTCAGCACCGCCTTGTGATGGCGCGCGAGCTGACGGATCAGGTCCATGTCCAGAGGCTTGGCGAAGCGGGCATCGGCCACGGTCGCGGTGACCCCCTGCAGGGCCAGCATCGACGCGGCCGTCTCGACCTCGCCCAGATGCGCGCCGAAGGACAGGAACGCCACATCGGCTCCTTCCGACACGATGCGCCCCTTCCCGATCTCGAGCGCCTGCGGCACGTCCGGGATCGCGACCCCGGTGCCGTTGCCGCGCGGGTAACGGAAGGCAATTGGGCCCGTATCATGGCCGCGCGCGGTCTCGACCATGCGCGCCAGCTCCGCCTCGTCGGCAGCCGCCATCACCGTCATGTTGGGCAGGGAGGCCAGATAGCCGATGTCGAAAGCCCCGGCATGGGTCGCCCCGTCGGCGCCGACGAGCCCCGCGCGGTCGATGGCGAAGCGCACCGGCAGGTTCTGCAACGCCACGTCATGCACGACCTGGTCGTAGCCGCGCTGCAGGAAGGTCGAATAGATCGCGGCGAAAGGCTTCAGCCCCGAGGCCGCGAGCGCCGCAGCGAAGGTCACCCCGTGCTGTTCGGCGATACCCACGTCGAAGACCCGCGCCGGGAAGCGTTCGGCCATGATGTTCACCCCGGTGCCCGAGGGCATCGCCGCGGTCACCGCCACGACGTCGGGATCGCGCGCGGCGGCATCGCAAAGCGCCTGCCCGAAGACCTTGGTATAGGCTGGCGCATTGGGTTTGGATTTCGCCTGTACGCCCGTAATAGGGTCGAATTTCGACACGCCATGCCCGCAATCCGCGGCTTTTTCGGCAGGCGCGTAGCCCTTGCCCTTCACCGTGCAGCAATGGATCAGAACCGGGCCCGTGGCCCGCGCGCGGGCGGAGCGCAGCACGCTCAGAAGCTGGCCCATGTCATGCCCGTCGATGGGCCCGAGATAGTCGAATCCGAGTGCGGTGAAGAGCGAGCCGCTTTCGCCCCCCTGCCCCGTCACGAGCTCGCGCGCGCGCCGCGCACCGTCGCGCATCGGCCCGGGCAGCGCGGATTCGAAGCCCTCGGCCAGCGATTTCATCTTCTGGAACGGCTCCTGGCCGTAGAGCGACGACAGGTAAGTCGACATGGCGCCGACAGGCGGCGCGATGGACATCTCGTTGTCGTTCAGGATCACGAAAAGGCGCCGCCCCTCGGCGCCCGCGTTGTTCATCGCCTCGTAGGCCATGCCCGCCGAGATCGATCCGTCGCCGATCACCGCGATCGCGTCGCCCGTGGGTTTGCCCATGTCGCGGCCCACCGCGAAGCCCAAAGCGGCCGAGATCGAGGTCGAGGAATGCGCGGCCCCGAACGGGTCATATTCGCTTTCCGAGCGCTTGGTGAACCCCGACAGCCCACCCTTCTGGCGCAGCGTCCGGATGCGGTCGCGCCGCCCGGTCAGGACCTTGTGCGGGTAACATTGGTGGCCGACGTCGAAGATCAGCTTGTCCATCGGCGTGTTGAAGACCGCGTGGATCGCGACGGTCAGTTCCACCACCCCGAGCGAGGAGCCGAGATGCCCGCCGGTCTCCGACACTGCCGAGATCACCTCGGCGCGCAGCTCGTCCGACAATTTGGCAAGCGTCCGGTCGTCCATCCGCTTCAGATCGGCGGGTCCTGCGACGCGGTCGAGGATCGGAGTGTCGGGACGGGTCATGGCGCGGTCTCCAGAATTGAAAACGGCGCCGCGTCATGCAAAACTCTCGTTCTACGCGACGCGGCGCCAGCTCCTGTAGCCAACAGGAAGGGAACCGGGGGTCTCCCCCCGACATCCGGTCATCCTGGGAAAGGAAAATGACCGGATCCGGCGACGCTTCCGGGCGACGGGGAGGCCGCCGCCCGGATCGCATCATTCGTAGACGTAATCGCCCGATGTGGTGGCCAGTTCCGGCCAGTCCGCGATCACGTTCATGCCCTGCAGCGGCTGCTGATAGCCCTTGTGGCAGGTCTTGCAGGCGGCCTTCGGTGCATCCGCGTAGACCGGGCCGAGGCGCTCGGGCGGATACTGGTCCTCGAGCGGCACGAGATAATCGTTGTTCATCTCGAGCACCATCTGGATCCCCAGGCTCTCGGTCGCCCATTGCGGCGTGATCTGCCCGCCGTCGTAGAAGGCCCGGCTGTTGTGGCAGAAGTTGCAATTCACCCCGAGCGAGTTCGAGACGTAGTTCATCAGGCTGAAGGTCCGCTCGGTCTGCTGCCAGTTCCGCACGCCTTCCTGGCTGGGCAGTTCGGCCACATGCGCTTCGAGGTTGTGCACGTTGATCTGCTCGCCATCGAGGAGGTACTTCTCGAGCGCGTCCGAAGGCAGCGAGGTGAACTGGCTCTGCACGGTGACGCGGTTCTGCACCGCCGCCCAGCCTGCCGCCGCCTCGTTCACGGGCGCGATCTTGAACCAGATCTCGGACGGCACGTTCTGCCCGCGGTGGCAGGAATAGCAGTTCACACCCACCTCCTCGTTGGCATTCACGTGGCCCGCCCAGTACTCGTTGATGTTCTGGGTCATCTGGATCATCCGGCGCGAGACGATTTTGGTGTAAAGATCGTCACCGGCATAGTTGCCGTCATTGGCGCCCGCATGGCAGTAGACGCAGCCCTGTTCGGGTGCGACCCACTGGGTCATTGCGTTCATGAGCCGCAGGAAGTTGCCTTCGGTCACGCCGCCCAGCACCTGCACGTTCTCGTAGACCTCGGAGGCGAGCGGATCGCCCTCCTCGGGCACGTAGGCCGCTTCGGTGTAATAGTCGGCGATGGTCGGATCGGCGGCTTCGATTTCGTTCACGAACTCGGTGACCACCATGCCCGTGCCCGCCGGACCGGTCTGCATCGACTTCGTGGCGAAGGGCTGGCCCACCACCACGAGGAAGGCTGCGACGATGACGGCGGCCCCCACGGCTCCGACCAGAATGGCCGGGCCGTAGATATCGGTGGGACGATCCTCATTCCACTTCTTGAACCAGGGTAGCATGTCACTCACCTCCGCCGATAAAGGACTGATAGGTCGTCCCGTAGGACTGGTAGCCGTAGCTGCCGTCATAGGCCGGAGCGAAGTGATGCTCTTGTGCCCAGATGAACCAGTTGTCCACGACCGTGCCGGTCAGCAGGATCCCGATCCCGCCGGTGATCGGCGTGAGGACCGCGAACCACCAGGCCCAGCGGTGGATACCTTCCATCGTGGCGTTGAAGCCCATGGTCCAGCGCCAGAAGAGCGCGGCGCGTTCGGTGGCCGTGCCCCGATCGACGATCTGCTCGAGCTCCCGGTCGCCGCCGTAGCGGGTCACCGCGAGGATCGTGCCGCCATGCATGGCGAACAACAGGACCGAGCCGTAGAGGAACACGATCGAAAGCGCGTGGAACGGGTTGTAGTAGAGGTTCCCGTAGCGGATCGAGAAGGCCGTGGTCCAATCGAGATGCGGGAAGATGCCGTAGGGCACCGCCTCGGACCAGGAGCCCATCAGCACCGGGCGGAAGAGGCCCAGGACCAGGAACAGCCAGATCGCCGAGCCGAAGGCCCAGAAGATGTGCTTGCCCATCTTCTGCTCTTTCGCGAGCAGGTAGGAGCGCGCCCACCAGGTCATCACCGAAATGAGCAGGAAGAAGCTCGCGATGATGTACCAGCCGCCATCCTGCAAGGGCGGGATCTTGAGGCCGTATTCCGGGCTCGGCGGTTCGAGCGCCAGCCAGAAGCCCTGGCGGATGAACTCCGGGATCGACCAGCCGACCTGCGCCAGCATGTTCAGACCGATGATGTTCAGCGCAAGGATGCCGGTCACGAGCGAGACGAGACCCGTCCAGCCCAGGTAGATCGGCCCGATCTGGGCGTTTCCGAAGAAGCCGGCGAGGGTGGAGAAGAAAGGATTCTTGGTCCGCTCCTCCATCATCCGGCCGTTGTCGTTCATCCCCATCTCAGGCGTGCCCTGGACTTGGACCTGCGTGAAGATGTTCTGATATTCAACCATAGGCATTGTTCACATCCTCCTCACAGATGGCCCCAGATGGGCATTTCGAGCCACCAGTTCCACCATTCCGGCCAGCCCTTGGTCCAGACGGGACCGGAGATGATGATGCAGACGGCCGACCAGAAGCCTGCATTGATGGCCAGAAGGTAACCGACGCGGTGAATGCCGAGCGTGCCGACCGAATAGCCGATGAAGTCCCGGAAGAAGGTGTCCTCGTGATCGGGGGTCTTCATGATCTCGTCCTTCTCGGGGTTCGCCGCCGAGAGGATCAGACCGCCATGCAACGCAAGCGCGAGCGTGGTGGTGAAGAACAGCGTCACCGCCAGCATGTGCGCCGGGTTGTAATGGAAGTGCAGGTAGGCGTAGCCGGTGTTCGACACCCAATCGAGATGGCTGAAGATGCCATACGGGAAGGCATGTCCCCAGGCGCCCAGCAGAAGCGGGCGGAAAACCTCGAGCGTCACGTAGGCGAAGATCGCCACGGAAAAGGCGAAGGGCACGTGGTAGCCGATGCCGAGCTTGCGGCAGATTTCCACCTCGCGCAGGGCCCAGGACGAAAACGCCCCGATCGCGCAGATGGTGATGATCTGCCAGAGCCCGCCCTCCATGAGCGGGGCTGCCCCCAGACCGTAGGACAGGTCGGGCGGCGGAATGTTGATGAGCCAGGGATTGAACGTGCCCTGATGTGCCGCGCCCCAGAATATGAGGATTGTCCCCAGGAGCGCGAAAAAGGCGGTCGTGACTCCGAAGAAGCCCACGTAAAACGGGCCCACCCAGAAGTCGAACAGATCGCCGCCGATCAGCGTCCCTCCGCGGACGCGATACTTCTTTTCGAAGCTGAGCATAGCCATCGTCTTTGTCTCCGCTTGTGGCGGCGTCGTGCGGTCAGCGACCGTGTGCCGTCGATTCGTCGTATTCTTGTTGTTGGTGGTTTGCCGTGGGCGGTTGCGACCTCTGCCTCATCCGCCCACAGCTTTGTCGTGTTCACCTTGGACCGGCACGCACGGATGGCGCACCGTCCCTCTCAGTTGGCCATGCCAGCTGCTGCTGCGGTCTCGAACCAGTTGATGCCGTTCGAAAGAACGACCAAGTGGATCATCGCCGCGAGCAGGAAGAGGAAAACGCCCTGCGCCACGAAAACGCGGCGGGGGTCGAAGATGAGCCAGATCTTGTAGAACTTTGCCATGCCTCTTCCCTCCTCAGAACCAAGGACGCCAGATGAAGGTCGCCAGGTGTGCGACCACCGCAACCGCCGAGAACAGCCAGAGGCCGCTCATGTAGACGGAGTGCAGTTCTTGCGCCTGCTCGTCGGTAAGACCCGTGAACGACAGGTCGGTATTATCAGCCATTAACTTTCCTCCGGAACGTTACGCTGACGCCGTGGCACCCCCACGGCCGGGTCCTTTCGGGGTCTCCCCCTCCAGGCCTGCCCACTCCGGATCGAAGCGGTCAGTCTCGGGACTCGGCTGTCTTAAGCCGAGAAAATGAGCGGGGTGATCCGATCCGCTTCGGCCCAGGCGCGGGCCAGCGGCCCGTGCAGGTTGAGCGTCTGCTTCTGGAACACCTCGAGCAGCCAGAAGACGGTGGCGAAGGGGATCGCCAGCACGAAGATCAGGCTGAAATAGAGAAGAAACTCCGTGCCGCGTTTGGCCGAGCGGGTCCGCTGAGGCGCGTTCGAGCTGATATCGGTCATGGGGTCTGTCCTTTCGTGGATGGATCGAGGGCCGCGACGGTTTCGAGAACGACGCGTTCGGCCCCCTGGCGGAGCGCTTCTGCCTCTGCGGCGTCGCGCAACGTTTTGGCCGCGGAAATGCGGGTGAGAACGGGATGGGAGGCGACGATGCGGTCAAGCTCGGCCTGCGCATCGGCATCCCAGGGAAAGTCGCGGCGCAGCGGCGTGGGCGTCGCATCGCCCGCATCCATCGCCGAGCCGAGCGGCAGGATGTGGAACAGCGCGTCGAACAGTCCGTTGCAGATTTCCTGCAGAAGATACGCGGCCCCCGCATAGCCCATGAAGGGCGTGCCCGTATGGCGCCGAATCGCGGCGCCCGGGAACGAGGCCGGGATGAAGGCCGGTTTCGGCCCGTGGCCGCCGCTCATCTCCGCGAGGTACATCTTCTCGTTGATCGAGCCCATCACGATGATGGGCCGCGCCGAATGCAGCGTCGCACGCACGTGATCGTTGTCGGTCTTGGCGCCGGCCTTGCGTTCGACCGCAAGCGCGCAGGGCAATCCCAGATCGTCCTCGAGATACTTGCGGATCCCGCGGGTATAGGTCTCGTTCGCGACGATGGCGAAATTCGCGGTCGCGAAGAAATCCTGCGTGACCGAGCGCCAGAGATCCCAGACGGGCTTCAGCGTCGAATGCTTTTCCTGCTCGATGAAGGGCTCTGGGTCGAGACCGAGCTGTTCGCCCAGTTTGCGCAGGAACAGGGTCGAAGATTCCATCCCGATGGGCGCCTGCAGGTAAGGCTTGTCCAGCACCTCGGCGAGGCCGCGCCCGAACTCGCGATACATCACGATATTCACGTCGGCATTCACGAGGTTCCGCATCTCGGCGAGATGCGCACCGAGCGGCATCACCATGTTCACCTCGGCCCCGATGCCCTCGACCATGCGCCGGATCTCGGCCAGATCGGAAGGCATGTTGAAGGTGCCGTACATCGGCCCGAGGATGTTGACCCGCGGCTTCTCGCCGTCCGCGCGCTTCCTCTCGGGCGGCATCCGGCCCTTGGTCATGCCGAACTCGGTGAAGATCCAGGTCATGGCGCGGTCGGCCGCCTGCCACTGGTCCTCGTCGATGGTCCGCGGCAGGAAGCGCTGGATGTTGGTGCCCTGCGGCGTGACGCCGCCGCCGATCATCTCGGCGATGGAGCCCGTGACGACCACGGCGGGCAGCGCCGGGTCGAGCACTTCCCAGGCCCGGCGCATGGCGCCCTCGGTGCCGTCGCGGCCAAGCTCTTCCTCGCCGAGGCCGGTCACCACGATGGGCAGCTCATGCGGCGGAAGCGCGTCGGTGTAATGCAGAACCGACGTGACGGGCAGGTTCTCACAGCCCACCGGTCCGTCGATGACGACCTGCAGGCCCTTCACGGCGCAGAAGGCGTAGACCGCCCCCCAATAGCCGCCGGCGCGGTCGTGATCCTGGATCAGCATGTGCCCATCCCCCATTCGGAGGTGCGCGGCCACATTTGGCTGCGCCAGACGTTAACCCGCGTGCGGCGCGTTTCATGGAAACAAACTGCGGTCATATCATCCGCTCCGCCGCGGCTTTCTTCGCCGCCTTGTCGAGCTTTTTCTGATGCTGCGCGCGGAAATCGGGCCGCAGATTCGGCGCGCCTTCCCAGACGCCCGCCGTGTCCGAGCTGCCGACGCCTTCGAAGAAGTCCCGCATCTTGTCCATCCGGGCCTTGCCCCCGATGGCCGCGTTCACGACCTCGGCCAGCGATCCGGCCCCGGCGATCCCCATCAGCGGACGCGCGGAAATGAGGTTGGTGTAGTAAAGTCCCGGAACACCCAGCTCCTTCGCCTTCTGCACGATGGGCGTCGTGCCGATGGCGAGGTCGGGCTTGTGGAAATTCATCGCCGCGAGATCGTCCTCGAGCGAGGCGCGGTACTGCACGCGGCAACCATGCGCCGCGAGCCAATCCGCATCGGCCTTGGAGAACCGCGTCTTCGGGCAGGCGGTGCCGACATAGGGCACATCCGCGCCGCTTTCGATCAGCAGGCGCGCCACCAGAAGCTCCGAGCCCTCGTAGCCCGACAGGGTGATCTTGCCCTCGACGGGATTGGCGGCGAGCGCCGCCTTGATCGTAGGCAGCATCGCCGCCTTGGCCGCGTCGATCTTCTCGCGTTCGACGGCGAAAGCCGCGCCGATCTCCTCGAGCCAAGCTTCGGTCCCGTCATGGCCCACAGGGGCTGAGCCGATGACGGGACGCCCCGCGGCCTCGAACTCGCGTACGGCAGCGGTGTAGAATGGATGGATCGCCGCGACCGCGCCGCAATCGAGCGCGGCGTAAAGCTCGCGCCATTCGCGGCAGGGCACGGTCGGACCGACCGCGATGCCCATGGGGGCCAAGAGCGCGCCGATCATCATCGGATCGGCGGGGAACATCTCGCCCAGCAGGGTCAGCGTCGGGCGGTCGGTCACGCGCGTCTCGGGTGCGGGCACCGGGCCTGCCGCGATCTCCTCGCGGGCATAGGCCAGCATCGCACCGGCCAGCACGTCCTTGGCTTCCGCATGGGTCGGGATGCCGAAGCCCGGCACGTCGATGCCCACGATGCGTACGCCGTTGATTTCCCGCGGCAGCAGCCGCAGCGGCACACCCGACGCGGTGGGCACGCAGAGATTGGTCACGACGATGGCGTCATAGGCATCCGGATCGGCCATTTCATGCACCGACTCGCGGATGTCCTCGAAAAGCTTGCCGGTGACCAGTGTCTCGGAGCTGAAGGGCACGTAGCCCACCGACCGCCGCGCCCCGTAGAAATGCGACACGAAGGTCAGGCCGTAGACGCAGCAGGCGGACCCGGACAGGACCGTGGCGACCCGCTTCATCCGCAGGCCGACGCGCAGCGACCCGAAGGCCGGGCACATGCTTTGCGGCTTGTCGTGCGGGCCCTTGGGATAGTCCTCGGCGTAACGGTCCAGGATATCGGACGCCCCGGCTTCGCGCGCGGCCCGCTCGAGCTCCGCGCCCGAATGACAGCCCATCCCTTCCCGGGGTGCGGCAGTCTCGGATGCGTCTTTCGCGGTATGATGCGTC
Source organism: Roseivivax lentus (assembly GCF_900156805.1). Taxonomy (GTDB): domain Bacteria; phylum Pseudomonadota; class Alphaproteobacteria; order Rhodobacterales; family Rhodobacteraceae; genus Roseivivax; species Roseivivax lentus. The sequence continues at coordinate 104,050 of NZ_FTOQ01000001.1, forward strand.
TCGTCTTTCACGTCTCTTCCTGTCTTGCCTCTTGTCAAATACTGCCGGGGGTCCGGGGGCTGACCCCCGGTCCGGCAGGTCGCTCAAGCGTCGTCGTAGATCACTTCCAGGCTGGTCCTGGTGGCCGCGTGCTTGCCGCGCATATCCGCGTCGGTCGCGGGCTCCAGCACGACGCCGCCCCCCACTTCGGACGCATCGAACAGCGCCAGAAGCCCGTCCTGATCGAGCGGGGTGGGCCGGATCGGCGGCGCCTCCGCGACCTCGGCGGCGAGCCCTGCGAAAAGGTCGCCCCATGGCGATTTCGAGGTGCCGACGATCTGGTAATTGGCGGATTTCTTGCGCAGGTCGTCATCCTGCGGGATGGCGGCCAGAACCGGGATACCCGCGGCTTCCGCAAAAGCCTGCGCCTCGCCCGAATGGTCGTCCTTGTTCACCACGAGGCCCGCGACGCCGACATTGCCACCGAGCTTGCGGAAATATTCCACCGCCGAGCAGACGTTGTTGGCCACGTACAGCGATTGCAGGTCGTTCGAAGCGACCAGAATGACCTTCTGCGCCATGTCCCGCGCGATGGGCAGGCCGAAACCGCCGCAGACCACGTCGCCCAGGAAATCGAGCAGAACGTAGTCGAAATCCCAGTCATGGAAGCCGAGCTTCTCGAGCAGTTCGAAGCCGTGGATGATCCCGCGCCCGCCGCAGCCGCGACCCACTTCGGGCCCGCCCAGCTCCATCGCGAAGACGCCGCCGGACTTGAAGCACACATCGCCGATCTGCACCTCTTCGCCGGCGAGCTTCTTGCGGGTCGAGGTCTCGATGATCGTGGGGCAGGCCTTGCCGCCGAACAAGAGCGAGGTGGTGTCGGATTTCGGGTCGCAGCCGATCAGCAGCACGCGCTTGCCCTGCTCGGCCATCATGTGGCTGAGATTGGCCAGCGTGAAGGACTTGCCGATACCGCCCTTGCCGTAGATCGCGATGATCTGCGTCTTGCTCTTGGGTTCGTCCGTGACGATATCTGCGAGGTCCTCGCCCGCTTCGTCGCGCAGGCGCTGATCGAAGTCCTTCAGATTCGGCACCTCGTCCGACCCTGCGTGCTTCTGCACTTCGTCCTTCATGCGGCGTCCTTCCAGTCGATGATCATTTTGAGGCAGGCCGGATCGCTGAACGCGGTCTCGTAGGCCGCGGCGATGCCGCCTCTGTCGGTGCGGTGGGTCACCAGATCGGAGAGCGACAGCGCGCCCGTCTCGATCAGCGTCCGTGTGGCGACGAGGTCTTCGCGCGCCCATTCGGCGGCGACGCGAAAGCGCGCCTCCTTCATGAAGGCGGGCGGAAAGGCGAAAGACAGCGGCGCGGCGTAGAAGCCCGCCAGCACGATCTCGCCCCCGCGGGCAAGCCGCCCCACGAGTTCGTTCAGGATCGCGCCGTTGCCCGAGGCATCGTAGACGCTGCGATAGTCGCGGCGCGGATCGTCTTCGGGGCGCAGCACCTGGTAATCATGACCGCCAGACATGCGCTGCGGATCGATTTCCCAGACCGTCGGCGCGGCACCTCCGGCGACAAGGGTCAGGCGCGCCAGCAAGCGGCCCAGAACGCCATGTCCCACGATCAGGTCGGGCAGGTCGGCGCGGTAGCCCGCAAGCGCGTGACGCGCGGTCGCGGCCAATGCCAGAAGCGCGCCGGTTTCACCCATCGCGGGATCGATTCGGCTGATCCGGTCGGCGCTGGTCACAAGTCGCGTCGCGGCACCGCCGAAGAGGCCATGCGCGCCTTCGAAACAGGCGGCACCGGGCACAAAGACATGATCGCCGGGCTTGAAGCCGCTGCCGGGTCCGGCTTCCACCACCTCGCCCGCGGCCTCGTAGCCGGGGACCAGCGGATAGCCCATGCCCGGGAAGGGCGGCATTTCGCCGGTATAGAAAAGCTTTTCGGTGCCCGTGGAGATGCCAGAATAGGCGATGTCGACGACGAGGTCGTCCGCCCCGGGCGCGATCAACGGCAAAGCGTCGAGCGAAAGCTCTTTGGGGCTTTGCAGCAAGACGGCCTCTGCGAACATCGATCACTCCCTCGAACACGGCGCCGGATCGGATGCGTCAGCGCATCCTTCTGTCAGACGACTCTTACAGTTCTTGTTGTAAGATTACTATGACATACAGATGTGTCAATCAGAATAGACAGTTTTCCCGGAAGCCTAGGCTCTGCGCGCTTCCACGAGCTGCGTCACGAAGGGGCGGCGGGACGCATGGCGGCGCGTGGCCGCGAAACCGGCGGCGTCCAGCAATTCCGAGATTCGGGCGGCGGACCGCACCGTGCCCGTGCGCATCGCCATCGTGTAGAACGCGAAGTAGACGTCGCAGGCGCGATCGGGCTCAGCACCGCCCGACATCGGTTCGGAAATGATGATCCGCCCGCCCGCGGGCAGCGCCGCGCGGGCCTTCCGCAGAAGGTCGCGTACGGTGTCGTCGTCGTGGTCGTAGAGCACCCGGATCAGGCTGATCGCATCGGCGCCACTATCCGCGGGCAGGGCCGCGTCGCGGAACGAGCCGGACCGGAACGTGATCCCGGGCAGATCGGGCGCGCCATCGACGACCACCGGCAGATCCAGCACCGTCAGCGCAAGGCGGGGATACCGGGCCGCGACCGCCTTGGCGAAGGTGCCGTGCCCGCCGCCCACATCCATCAGATGGGTCACGTCGGACAGCGAAACCGCATCCAGCGTATCCTCGGCCACGAGGCCCTGCGTATCGCTCATCAGGCCGGAATAGAGCCTGGCCGTGTCCGGATCGCCGGCGGCGCCGCCGAAGACATAGGGCCAGAATCCGACCATCTCGGTATCGACCTGCCCGCGCAGCAGCGCGACCGGGTCGGCGAGGTCGCGATAGAGCACGTCATGGTGCCGAATCATGCCCTCGAGGCCGGGCACCCCCAAGAGGGCGGCGCCGCGCGTCGTGATCTCGAATCTGTCCCTGTTTCTGCGCAAAAGGCCCAGCGCGGCGCCCGCCTGAAGCAGCTGCGCCAGCCGGTCGGCCCGGATCTCCAGCGGTCCGGACAGCGCGCGCGGATCAAGCGGGCCGTCCATCGCGCGGTGCAGCAGGCGCAGCTCGATCAGCGCGCGCAGGACCTGGCTTGCGACGAAGCCCTGCACGAGGTCGAACAGCGCCTCACCTTCCTTGCGGACATGGGTCCGGGTCAGCGGAAAGCGGGCGGACCAGCGTTGAAATGAAGGCTTTGCGGCCAGTTTCGCCAGCCGCATGCGCCAGGAGGGACGGGCGACCGTCGGAGGCATGTCGCCCGCGACCCAGGCCATGGCTCAGACCCGGACCGGGGTCAGGCCCGGGGTCAGGCGTTCGGCCTGCAGCCGCACCATCTTGGCCAGCATCGCCTCGCCGGGGCAGGACGGGATCGAGGCGATCGCGCCCGACAGGATATCGGTCAGCCGGGTGACCGCGCCCTCGACGCCCAGTGCGGCGACGGCGTTGGGCCGGTTGTGCACCTCGTCCTGATGGGCGGGCTTTCCGAGGCTTTCCTCGCAGCCCAGCGCGTCACGCAGATCGTCGGCGACCTGGAAGGCCTCACCGATGCGCGCGCCCAGCTCGTACCACGGCTCGGAATCCTGACCGGCGGCAACGGCACCCATCTGGGTGGCAGCGATGAACAGCGCACCGGTCTTCGAGCGGTGATAGGCCGAGAGGTCGATCTTGTCCTCGCTCTCCCATCCCTGCCCTGCGCAGATACCGTGCGGCATGCCGGTCTGGCGCGCCAGAAGCGACACAAGGGGCGCAAGCCGATCGGGGGCAACCGCGGAGGCGCGGGCCAGAACCTCGAACGCCATGACGATCAGCGAGTCGCCCGTCAGCACGGCAAGCGGCTGCGAAAAGGCGCGGTGTACGGAGGGCTTTCCGCGCCGCAGATCAGCATCGTCGAAACAGGGCAGATCGTCATGCACGAGGCTCGCGCAATGGATCAGTTCAAGCGCGGTGGCGGCGGCATCGGTCATTTCCGGCCGGTCATCGCCGCAGGCCATCGCGACCGAGACGAGGATCGTCGGACGGATGCGGGCGCCGCCGGGTGTGCAGGCATACATCAGCGCGTCGGCAAGCTGCTTCGGCGCGGCCTGTCCGTCCTGTCCGAGGCGGATGGCACGCGTGATGGCGGTGTCGATACGCTGGGATACGCCCATGATGCGGCCCTCTTTCCCGCGACCGGTGTCGATCACGATTTACATTAATGTGTAAATCACACTGGACACATTGGTATGTCGAGTCAACAATTCAGAGGTGAATTCAGAGACTCCCTTCTTTCCGACGACGCGCCATGATCCGATCATCGTCATCGGCGCCGGGATCGGCGGACTTGCGGCCGCGCTAAGCCTGGCCGCGGCCGGGCATGCCGTGCATGTGCTCGAACGCGCCGCGATGCCCGGCGGAAAGATGCGCCAGATCGACGGTGTCGATGCGGGCCCCACCGTCCTGACGATGCGCTGGGTTTTCGATGCGCTGTTCGAGGCGGCGGGCACGCGCATCGCCGATCACTTGACGCTGGTGCGGCAGGACGTTCTGGCCCGGCATTTCTGGCAGGATGGCAGCGTGCTCGACCTGTTCGCCGACCATGACCGGAGCGTCGAGGCGATCCGGGCCATGTCCGGCCCCAAGGGCGCCGCCGAATTCGACGCCTTCTCGGCCCGGGCGCGGCGGCTTTTCGCGGCGTTCCGCGATCCCATGATGCTGGCCGCCGATCCCGATCCCTTGGCGCTGACCCGCCGGGTGGCGACCGATCCGCGCCTGCTTCTGGACATGGCGCCGTGGCGCAGTCTCGACGGGCTGTTGCGGCAGGGATTCACCGATCACCGCCTGCGGCAGCTTTTCGGGCGCTACGCCACCTATATCGGCGGCGATCCGGCCCGTGTCCCCGCGCTTCTGGCGCTGATCTGGGACGCGGAAGCCTCCGGTGTCTGGGCGGTGGATGGCGGGATGACCGCCCTCGCCGCCACGTTGGCCCGGCTTCTGGAGGGGTTCGGAGCCGAGATCAGCTGCGACACCCATGTGGCCCGCATCGTGACCGATGGCGACGGCGTCACCGGGGTCGAAACGCGGGACGGCCGATATGTCCGGGCCGCGCAGATTCTCTTCAACGGCGATCCGCGCGCGCTGTCGACCGGTGCGCTCGGCGACGACATGCGCCGGGCGATCCCCGATCTCACCGACGCGCCGCGGGCCCTCTCCGCCAATGTCTGGAGCTTCCGGGCGCGGATCTCGGGCCCCGACCTCGTGCATCACAACGTCTTCTTCCGAGACGATCCGCGACCTGAATTCGACGCCTTGTCGAAGGGTGCAAACGCGCCCGACCCCACCGTCTACCTATGCGCCGAGGATCGCGGGATCGGCCATCCCGTACCGGAGGCCGAACGTATCGAGTTGATCGTCAACGCGGCCCCGCTTGGACGTAGCCCTTCTGCTCCGGAGGATTTCGCAGCATGTCAGACCAGAACCTTTGCGGCACTCGCCCGTCACCGATTGACCGTCGATCCGATGCCCGGGCCAGAGAATCTGGCCACGCCACAGGATTTCGCAACACTGTTCCCGGAGAGCCGCGGTTCCCTTTACGGGCAGAGCCCGCATGGTCTGACGGCGGCATTGTCTCGGCCCCGCGCGAGAACGCGCATTCCGGGGCTGTATCTCTGCGGGGGCGGGACGCATCCGGGGCCGGGCGTCCCGATGGCGGCGCTTTCCGGACGGCACGCGGCCGCGGCGATCATGACGGACCGTGCTTCAACCTCGCGGTCCCGCCCAATGGCTACGCGTGGTGGTATGTCGACGGCATCAGCGACGACGGCAGCCGGGCCATCTCGATCATCGCCTTCATAGGATCGGTCTTTTCGCCCTGGTACCGCTGGTCGGGCCGCAAGGACCCGGAAAACCACATCTGCATGAACGTCGCGACCTACGGACCGAAGGGGCGCTTCACCATGACCGACCGGGGCCGCTCCGCTCTGCGCCAAAGCGCGCAGCGCATACAGATCGGCCCCTCGTCCATGGGCTGGAACGGCAATCAGCTGGTGATCGAGGTGAACGAGGTCACGGCCCCGCCGCAGCTGTCGCGGGTGCGCGGCATGATCCGCGTGACGCCCAGCGCGATCACCGACCAGGAATTGCCGCTGACGCAGGACGGGGCGCATGTCTGGCGGCCTTTCGCGCCGGTCTCCCGGATCGAGGTCGATATGGAGGCGCAGGGCTGGCAATGGCAGGGGCATGGCTATTTCGACGCCAATTTCGGCACCCGCGCGCTTGAGGACGACTTCGCCTACTGGACCTGGGGGCGCTATCCCACGCGGGCCGGCGCAACCTGTTTCTACGACGCGCAGCGCCAAGACGGCACGCATCTGGCGCAGGCCGCGACCTTCGATGAGGGCGGCAATGTCCACAATACCGAACTGCCCGAGACACGCCCGATGCAGCGCAGCCTTTGGCAGGTGAAGCGGGCGACCCGGGGCGACGAGGGCGCGGAGCCGACGCAGGTGATGAACATGCTCGATGCGCCGTTCTATTCCCGCTCCATGGTGAAGACCGAGCTTCAGGGCGAGCCGGCTGTCGGCGTGCACGAGGCGCTCGACCTCACCCGGTTCGCCAAGCCCTGGTTGAAGCCGATGATCGCGGTGCGCGTGCCGCGTCGCACGCGGTGGCGCTTCGACGATTGAGCAGGCCCCGAATGCGCCCGGTCAGCGCGCCTGTTCCGGCGGGTTCCTGGCGACTTCGGGATTGAGGCGCCAGACAGCGGCGTTCAGCGCCCCGGCGATGCTGACCCACACGAGATAGGGCAGGAACAGGAACCCCGCGAGCCGGTCGACGCCCCAGAAGACCACCGTGCAGGCCGCGACCGAAAGCCAGAGCAGCGACAGCACCAGCATGCCGCTGCGGATGCGTTTCAGCCCGAAGAAAACCGGCGTCCACAGCGCGTTGAGCGCGATCTGCAGCGCCCAGAGCGCCATCGCGATCTGGTTGTCCTCGCTCAGCGCCAGTCGCGCACCGGCCACCGCCATGCACAGATAGAGCGTGGTCCAGGTGACGGGAAAGGCCCAGTCGGGCGGCGTCCAGGAAGGTTTGTCGAGGTCACGATACCACGGGCCCGGCGGAAAGATCGCACCGGTCGTGCCGGCGGCGAAGCACGCCGCGAGGAAAATCAGGAAAAGGACCCAGAACATTGGAGTCAAGTAGAGCGGACACCGTCCTCCATCAAGGTCATGCCGCTCCTCCGGTCGCGTTCGGCGAGTTGGGCAAGCACCGAAAACAGCGTGTCCTGCCGGGTCCAGCTTTCCGGCGCCCCGATGGTCGCCGCATCCACGAGGAACGCGGTTTCGGCCAAGGGTCGCGCATAAAGCACCGCCGAGTGCGGCGTCACCGTACTGAGCCCGGTGCGCATGGTCGACAGGGCGAGCCAGCCGATCTTCTGCGCCTTGGTCGTGCGGGCCCGCCGGGTGATGCTGTCATGACCGGCCCGCGCGAGGTTGCCGCCGATGCCGTCATAGATGTGCCGCGCGGCGTAGATGCCCGGGCGGCAATCCACCGGCAGCGCCGACAGACCGGCCTCGGCCCTGAGGTATAGCCGCGTGGCTTCGGCCAGAAGACGGCGCACGATGCGCCGGATCGCGGCGCTCGGTTCCGGATGATCGAGGAAGGATTGCGGCTCTATTCTTGCCTGATCGAGCCAATCGAGCGGCAGGTAGAGGCGCCCTTCGCGGGCATCCTCACCCACGTCCCGGGCGATGTTGGTCAGCTGCATCGCAACACCCAGATCGGCCGCACGGGCCAGCGCGTCGGGTTCGCGGACGCGCATCAGGACGCACATCATTACGCCCACCGTTGAGGCCACGCGCGCGGAATAATCGCGCAGCTCCGACAGGGTCTGATAGCGGCGGCCCGAGGCATCCCAGCCCAGCCCCTCGAGCAGCGCTTCGGGGATCGCGCGCGGCATGTCGAAATCCTCGACCACGGCTGCGAAGGCGCGATCCGGCGCGGCATTTTCGGGACGACCCTCGTAGACCCGATCGAGCCGGTCGCGCAGGCGCAGCACCGCCTCGGCCTTGTGGGCGTTCAGATCGACCGCGTCATCCGCCAGACGGCAGAAGGCGTAAAGCGCCAGCGCCGGGTCGCGGACCCGCGACGGCAGAAGCTTGGAGGCGGCGTGAAACGACAGCGACCCGTGCCGGATCGCTTCCCGGCAGGCATCCATGTCGGCGGGCGCGATCATCTCGCGACCTCGCTCGGCACCGGCACGAGCTGGGCAAGCACCTCGGCGGAGGAGATGACGCCGGGCAGCCCCGCCCCCGGATGCGTGCCCGCCCCGGCCAGGAACAGTCCCTCGGCCTCTTCGCTGACATTGTGCGGCCGGAACCACGCGCTTTGCAGGATGCGCGGCTCGATCGAGAAACCGGTGCCGAACGGCGCGTTGTAGCGCGACTTGAACTCGAGCGGCGTCAGGATCTCCTCGGGACCGAGATGCTCGGCGAAGCCGGGCAGGAGTTGCGTCTCGAGGATGTGCGCGACCTTCTTGCGATAGGCCTCGCGCTCATTCGTCCAGTCGACGCCGTTGTCATGGCCCAGATGGGGCACCGGGGACAGCACGTAGAAGGTATCGTCGCCGTCGGGGGCGACGCTCGGGTCGGTCACGCTCGGGCGATGCACATAGAGCGACATGTCGTCGGACAGCTTTCCATTCAGGAAGATGTCCTGCACGAGCCCCTTGTAGCGCGGGCCGTTCAGGATCGTGTGGTGCCCCACATCGGGCCACATGTCGCGCGTACCCTTGGTGCCGAAATACCAGACGAAAAGACCCATCGACCAGCGGGACCGGTCGAGCTTGCGCTCGGTCCAGCGCTTGCGCGGGCGGTTGCGCATGAGGTGCGAATAGGTCCAGCCCGCATCGGCGTTCGACACGACGAGATCGGCGGCGATCTCTTCGCCCCCCGCAAGCCGCACGCCCGCCGCGCGATCGCCGTCGAAGAGTATCTCGTCGACGTCGGTCTCCATCCGCACGGCGCCGCCCTGTTCGCCGACGATGCGCGCCATGACGCGGGCGATCTCGGCCACGCCGCCCATCGCGTAATGCACCCCGAATTCCTTCTCGAGATGGCTGACGAGGATATACATGGAGGTCACGTTGAACGGGTCGCCGCCGATGAAGAGCGGATGAAACGACAGCGCCATGCGCAGCCGTTCGTCCTTCACCCGGCGCGCCGCGTGGGCATAAACCGACCGGTCGGCCCGCATCCGCGCGAAGGTCGGAAGCACCGCGATCAGGTCGCGCAGGCGGTGCATGGACCGGCGGCCCAGATCTTCGAACCCGAACCAGTACCGCGCTTCTGAGTCGACGAGAAACTTCTTGTATCCATCCACATCGCCCGGCGAGAGACGGCGCACTTCCTCGATCATGCGGTCGGTGTCGCCAGACGCCTCGAACCGGGACCCGTCCGGCCAGCGGATCTCGTAGAAGGGATCGAGCGCGCGGAGATCGATATCGTCCTCCAGCCTGCGCCCGCAGGCCGCCCACAATTCCCGAAAGACCTGCGGCACGGTCACGATGGTCGGGCCCAGGTCGAATCGATGCCCGTCCTTCCAGATGGCGGAGCCGCGCCCGCCCGGAACGTCGAGCCGGTCGATCACCGTCACCCGGTAGCCCAGCGCCCCGAGGCGCATCGCGGAGGCCAGCCCGCCCAGACCCGCGCCGATCACCACCGCATGCGGACCGGATTTCATGCGCGCCGCTTCGATCAGCGTTGTGTCAATTCGTGTCATGGTATGACCGTAGCACTGTCAACTTTTTCTTACAATCTCGCAGTTGTTCGCCCCTGTGGCGCCGAGACGCTTTTCTCGAAGCTATATATATGTCAGTCTTGGTTGACAGTTTTGGAATCCTTAATGCAAAGCGTGAGCCTTACCCTGTTCCGTTTCGACGGACTCGCTGCCCGGACTTGGGCCTTTGCCATGATGGGATTCGCCCGACCGATGATGCGCCGGGTTCCCGGGCTGAGCTTCTGGAAACTCTGCGGATCGGGCACAGGCGAAGGCTTCACACCGCTTCCGAACACGGCCGTCTATGCCATCCTGTCGGTCTTCGAGGACGAGGATCAGGCCCGTGCCGCCATCACGGCCGCCCGGCCCTGGTCCCTCTATCGCAACCGCGCGCGCGAGGCCTGGACCGTGTTCCTGTCGCCGATCTCGAGCCGCGGCGCCTGGTCCGGGGTCGCCCCGTTCGAAGTGCAGCGCGATACCCATGACGGCCCGCTCGTCGCGCTGACCCGGGCGACCGTGAAGCCCGCCATCGCGGCCCGGTTCTGGAAGCGCGTCCCGGATGTCAGCCGCTCCATCGGGTCCGACCCGAACGTGATGTTCAAGATCGGGATCGGAGAGGTGCCGCTTCTGCACCAGATCACCTTCTCGATCTGGCCCGATGCCAAGAGCATGGGCGCCTTCGCCCGGAAAAGCGGCCCCCATGCGGCCGCCATTGACGCCGTCCGGTCCGGGCGGTGGTTCAAGGAAGAACTCTATGCCCGCTTCCGCGTCACCGGAGAGCAGGGCACCTGGGATGGGCAGAGCCCGCGCCTGGGCACACAAATCGGTTCCCAGGAGGGATAGAGATGAAACACGCATTCCCATTTTCGGCCATCGTCGGCCAGTCCGAGATGAAATCGGCGATGATCCTGACGGCGATCGATCCGGGCATCGGCGGCGTGCTGGTTTTCGGCGACCGGGGCACCGGGAAATCCACCGCCGTGCGCGCGCTTGCGGCTCTGTTACCGCCCGTTTCGGTGGTGCGGGGCAGCGCCACCAACGCCGCGGCGCTGGACGATGTGCCCGACTGGGATCGCGGCGCGGGCGACGAGATCGTCGATGTCCCGACGCCGGTGATCGACCTGCCGCTCGGGGCAACGGAGGATCGCGTCGTCGGCGCGCTCGATATCGAACGGGCGATCACGCATGGCGAGAAGGCGTTCGAACCGGGCCTCCTCGCGCGGGCCAACCGGGGATATCTCTATATCGACGAGGTCAACCTCCTGGAGGATCACATCGTCGATCTGCTGCTCGACGTGGCCGCCTCGGGCGAGAACGTGATCGAGCGGGAAGGCCTGTCCATCCGGCACGATGCGCGCTTCGTGCTCGTCGGATCGGGCAATCCCGAAGAAGGGGAGTTGCGCCCGCAGCTTCTGGACCGGTTCGGCCTGTCGGTCGAGGTGCGCTCGCCTCAGGATGTCGAGGAACGGATCGACGTCATCCGGCGCCGCGCCGCCTATGACGTGAACCCCGAGGCCTTCCTGCAGAAATGGCGCGGCGAAGACCTCAATATCCGCAACTCGATCCTCGCCGCCCGCGCGGCCCTGCCCAACATAGAGACGAAAGATGCCGCCCTGCGCGATTGTGCCGAGCTGTGCCTCGCGCTCGGATCGGACGGGCTCCGGGGCGAGCTGACGCTGTTGCGCGCCGCGCGGGCGCAAGCTGCCTATGAAGGCGCGCCGAGCATCACCCGCACCCATATCCGCAGCGTCGCCGCGATGGCCCTGTCACACCGGCTGCGCCGCGATCCGCTGGACGAGGCGGGCAGCAGCGCCCGGGTCTCGCGACTGATGGCAGATATCCTCGTATGAAGCAGAGCCGGCCCGAGACCTGGGTTGCGGGGCATCTCGCACTCCTCCTGATCGCGGTCGATCCCGCGGGTCTGGGTGGCCTGCATCTGCGCGCACGCGCCTGTCCGGTGCGCGACGCGTTCCTGAACAGCGCGCCGGACGCGCTTTTACCCATGGTGCGCATCGCACCGACGCTCGACGACGACGCCGTGTTCGGGGGCACCGATATCGCGGAAAGCCTTCGACACGGGCGTCTTGTGCGGAAACAGGGTCTGATTTCGCGCGCCGGCACCCTGCTTCTGACGATGGCGGAACGCTTGCGTCCGGGCCGGGCCGCGCGGTTGTCCCAGCATCTCGACACCGCGGAAAGCGGGCCGATGATCCTGCTCGATGAAGGCATCGACGACGAGGCCGCGCCGCGGGTCCTGACCGAACGGCTGGCTTTCATGATCGACCTCGACGGTGTCCGGGCGTTCGAGCTCTCCGAACTCGCGCTCAGCCCCGAGGACGTGGCCGACGCGCGCGCCCATCTCGACCGGGTGACGATCCCCGATGCGGCCATCGCCGCGCTGACGGTGGCGGCGGCCCGGCTTGGCATCGGCTCGATGCGGGCGCCGGTTCTGGCGCTGGCCGCCGCGCGCGCCAATGCGGCTCTGCACCGGCGGAACACCGTCACCGAGGAGGATCTGAACCTCGCTGTCGAGCTGGTCTTCGCCCACCGCGCGACACAGCTTCCCGAAGACGCCGGCCCCCCGTCCCCGGATACCGAGCCCCCCGATACCGAGCCCGACACCGAGACGGAGCCCGAGGGCAAGGATCAAAGCTTCGACATCCCCGATGAACTTCTGGTCGATGCGGTGCGCGCGGTCCTGCCGGATGGGGCGCTTTTCGCCCTGAGCGACGCCGCGAAATCGCGCGCGCCCGCGCAAGGCACCGGCGCCGGTCGCCGTCGGCGCAGCAACCGGCGCGGACGGCCCCTGCCCGCGAAGCCCGGCAAACCGGGCAGCGATGCGCGGCTCGATCTCTTCGCAACGCTGCGCGCGGCGGCGCCCTGGCAGCAGATGCGCCGCGCGGCGCAGCCGGACCGAACGGGGTTGATCCTGAAATCCAGCGATTTCCGCGTGAAGGTCTACGAGGAACGTTCCGACCGGCTGATCATCTTCGTGGTCGATGCCTCCGGCTCGGCCGCGGTGACCCGACTCGCAGAGGCCAAGGGCGCGGTGGAGACGGTGCTGGCCGACGCCTATGCCAGCCGGGACCACGTCGCGCTGATCGCCTTTCGCGGGGACGGCGCCGAGGCGTTGCTGCCGCCCACGCGGTCGCTCGTGCAGGCCAAACGCGCGCTGGGCGCTCTGCCCGGCGGTGGCGGAACGCCCCTCGCCGCGGGATTGCGCGCCGCGGCCGACATGGCGCGCCGCGCGCAGGGCCAGGGCATGTCGCCCGCGCTGGCGCTGCTGACCGACGGTCGGGCGAATATCGGACTGACCGCGCCGGGACGCGAGGCCGCGCAGGCGGATGCGGAACGCTACGCGGCCCTGATCGCGGCGATGCGGCTGCCCGCGCTGGTGCTCGACACCAATCGGCGCCCGAAGGACGATCTGTCCGCGCTTGCGGGGATCATGGGCGCGACGTACCTGCCCCTGCCCCGGGCCGATGCGCAGGCGATTTCCCGGTCGGTCCACGATGCTTTGCGCAAGTGAGATGACGGTCACCGGGCCGCCCGCCGATTGGCCGTTGTCCGAGGCGTCCCGGATGGTCCTGTCGCGGCCCCATCACTGGCATGTTCAGACCCTGGGCGACGGTCCGGTGCTGCTGTTCCTGCATGGCGCCGGGGGCAGCACCCATAGCTGGCGCGATGTCCTGCCGCGCGTTCCGGGCTTCACCTGCATCGCGGTCGATCTGCCGGGACATGGCTATACCCGGCTGGGGTCGCGGCAGCGATCTTCGCTCGAATGCATGGCGCAGGACATTCGCGCGCTGGCCGAGCAGGAGGGCTGGCAGATCGTCGGCATCGTCGGTCATTCCGCCGGGGGGGCCATCGCCTTGCGCCTGTCGCAGATGCTGCCGGACCATCCGCCGGTTCTTGCGATCAATCCCGCGCTGCAACCCTTCGAAGGCCTCGCCGGCGTTGTCTTTCCCGTCGCGGCGCGCGCCATCGCATCGCTGCCCTTCGCTGTCGACCTCATTCACAAGACGCTCGTCGCACCCAGCCGCACCCGACAGCTTCTGGCTGGAACAGGGTCGAAAATCGACGAGACGGGCGCGGCGCTTTATGCCCGGCTGATGTCCCGCCGCGCGCATATCGAGGGCGCGCTTCTGATGATGGCGCAATGGACGCTGACCGGCCTCACGGCGGATCTGCCAAAGCTCGACACCCGGGCGCTGTTCCTCGCCGCCCGACAGGACAAGACGGTTCCGCCGGAAACTGCGAGCACCGCAGCCCGGCGCATGGCACATGCGGAAGTCGAATGGCTGGACGGCCTCGGGCATCTGGCGCATGAGGAGGAACCGGATCGAATCGCCGCCCGTATCGCGCGGTTCTTCGCCTCGGGATCGTGAAGCGCCGAGCCTGAGCCTACCTGCCGCCGACACCCCGAACCCTGTGAGGCCCCGTGTGAGCTTTCTCAAGGAAAACGCGCCATGGCTAGCGGCGGGAATGCTTCTGACGTTCCTGTCGAGTTTCGGCCAGACCTTCTTCATCTCGATCTTCGCGGGCGAGATACGCGCCGCCTTCTCGCTCAGCCATGGCGATTGGGGCGCGGTCTATGCCATGGGCACCATGCTGTCGGCGGTGACGATGATCTGGGCGGGCGCGCTGACCGATCGGTTTCGCAGCCGCGCACTCGGCACCGCGGTCCTGGTGGCGCTGGCGCTGGCCTGCCTGATGATGGCGTGGAACAAGATCGCGCTTCTCCTGCCGCTGTCGATCTTTTTTCTCAGGCTGTTCGGGCAGGGCATGACCAGCCATATCGCCCTTGCCTCCATGTCGCGCTGGTTCCTCGCCACGCGCGGGCGCGCGCTCAGCATCGCGAGCCTCGGCGTCACGGTCGGCAACGCGCTGGTGCCGGTTGTCTTCGTGGCGCTCATGGCGATCTACGATTGGCGCACGCTGTGGGTGCTGGCCGCATTCATCGCGCTGGCGGGGATTCCCGTGCTGGTGCTGCTTCTGCGCCGGGAGCGCACGCCGCAAAGCATGTCGGCGGACAACGTGGCCGCGCTGGGCATGTCGGGCCGCCACTGGACCCGCGTCGACGTGCTGCGTCACCCGCTGTTCTGGATGATGATCCCGGCGCTGGTCGGTCCGCCCGCCTGGGGCACGGCGTTCTTCTTCCAGCAGGTCCATTTCGTCGAGGTGAAGGGCTGGGCACTGATCGAGCTGGTGGCGTGGCTGCCGCTCTTCACCGCGGTGACGGTGGGGGCGATGCTGCTTTCGGGATGGGCCATCGACCGGTTCGGCGTCGCCCGGGTGTTCCCGATGTGGCTGCTGCCGGCCGCCGCGTCCTTTGCGATCTTCGCCATCGCCGCGACGCCGATGCAGGCGGGGATCGGCTTGATGGTCTTCGCTGTGACGCAGGGCGCGCAAGCCACCCTGCCCTCGGCATTCTGGGCCGAGTTCTACGGCACCCGCCATATCGGCGCGGTCAAGGCGATGGGAGCTGCGGTCATGGTCACGGGCACGGCGATCGGGCCGGGTGTGACGGGCTACCTGATTGATGCGGGTTTCGGGATCGAGAAGCAATATATCGGGATCGCGCTCTACTTCCTTGCCGCTTCGGTCCTGATGATCTTGGGCCTCGCGCGGTATCGCGGCGCGCTCGTCTCAGCGTCGGAAGCGGCGTAGATAGACGTAATAGGCGCCGCTGCCGCCGTGACGCAGATGCGCTTCGCTGATCTGCAACACACTGGCCGACAGGGGCGGCATGCGCAGCCATTGCGGCACCTGCGATTTCAGCACACCCCGGCGGCGCGGCGCGGCGTCATAGGGATCCTCGCGCTGGCCCTTGCCGGTGATGACGAGGACGAGGCGCAGACCCCGCGATTGCGCGGAATGGATGAAGCCGATGAGCGCCGGATGCGCCCGGTCGAGCGTCATGCCATGCAGGTCGATCCGGGCCTCGGGCTTCAGCTTGCCCCGCTTCATGCGTGTGAAGGCCTTGGCATCCATCGCCACTGAGTCCCGCGACAGACGCGCGGAGGTGGTTTCCGGCGCGGACCAGGTCGAGGGCCGTTGTGCCGCGCCCTGCCCCATATCGAAGCGCTCGACCGGCGCGGGCGTCGCGCGTTCCGTTCTGGGCCCGGTCTGCGGCGCCGAAATCGGGTAGGTGGCACCGGCGGGTTTCGCGAGCTTGCCTTGCGTCTCGAGCTTGCGCGCACTGCCCGCAACCCGGCCCCAAAGCTCAAGCTCCTCGGGGCGCAGTTTCCGCCGGCTCATAGCGTCGGGTCGGGCAGAAGCGCGTAGGCCCGCTGGATCGGAAGCAGCACGAACATCTGGCCCGGATCCTTGAGCGTTCCCGCCCATTTGCCCGCATCAGCACCGGTACCGGCAAAGATATCGGCCCGCTGCGCACCCTTGATCGCCGATCCGGTATCCTGCGCGATCATCAGCCGCCGCATCGCGTCGCGCCCGTCCTTTTCGATCCAGACCGGCGCACCCAGCGGCGTATAGGCGGGATCGACGGCAATCGTCCGCATCGCGGTGATCGAGCGGTTCATCGCCCCGAGCGGGCCTTTATCCGCCGGAACCTCGCTCACCTCGCGAAAGAACACGTAGGACGGATTGTGCAGCAGCAACTCTTCGCCCGCGGCGCCGTTCCGGCGCACCCAGTTCTTGATGACCTCGGCCGAAACCCGATGCGAGGGCAGGATTTCGCGGCGGATCATCTCGACGCCGATGGAGCGGTATTCGTGACCGTTCGAGCCGCCATAGCCCACCCGGATCACATCGCTATCGGGCAGCCGGATGCGACCCGACCCCTGGATCTGCAGGAAGAACAGCTCGACCGGATCATCGACCCAGGCGATCTCGAGCCCGCGACCCTGCATGACGTCCGATGTCAGGATTTCGCTTCGTGACAGCCATTGGCCGGCTTCGCGCGCCTCGGGCGGCATCTTGTAGACCGGCCAGCGGTACTTGCCGCCGGGATGGCGGGCGCCGTCCAGTTCAGGCTCGAAATAGCCGGTGAACAGCGCGCCCGGCGCGCCATGGGTGATGCGCACCGGACGGAAGAACAGCTCGAAGAAGGCGCGCGGTTCGGGATCGTCCCGGGCGGCGCGGCAGAGGGCGCGCCAATCGGGGTCCTTCAGGTCGCGGCAGGTTTCGAGGAACGCGGTCAGGGCGGCGCCGTGATCGTCGTCCGCCCAGCCTTCCAGCGCGTCGAAATCGAGGATTTCGTAGACGGGTCCGTCGTCCGAAGCGCGGGTCGGATCGGGTGCCATCAGCGTCACCCCCAATATTATCGCCAGAAGGCGCCGGATCATTCGCTCGTGGCGATAAGCTGCCAGTTCGGGTCGTCGCTGCCCATGCGGCGCGCATAGGTCCAGACGTCGCGCTGGCGCTTGATCTTCGTCGGGCTGCCCTCGACCAGCGTGCCTTCCTGATCGTAGACCGCGAAGGTCAGCTCACCCATGTAGCGCACCGTGAGTTCGGCCTCGTTGGTCTCGGGATCGAGCGTGGCTTCCTGGAGCGTCGTCTCGCGCACACCAACGAATTCGGCCTCGACGGTCAGGCCCTGCTCCTCGCGCTGGGCGATGCCGGCGGCGAAGGATTCGAATACTTCCTCATCCAGGAAGGGCCGCAGATCCTCGATCTCGCCCTTCTCGTATCCCATCAGGATCATCTCGTAGGCGCCGCGTGCGCCACCCAGGAATTCACCGACCGAGAAGGACGGCTCGATCCGCTTCATCTCGGCCAGGGCCTTCGCCGCGTCGGAATCCTCGGGCACATGGTCCACGATATCGGGGTCCGGACCACCCTCGATCACCTCGAAGCCGCGGCGATCGGGCGCAGGGACGCCGTCCGGTTGTGAGGGAGGCTTTTCGAAGCCCTCGCGCGTTCCCAGCACGTTTTTCAATCGCAGGATCAGGAAAACCGCAATTCCTGCGAGCACAAGTAGCTGTAGAATGGGCGAATTCATGGGACCTCTCGGGTGAGCCTGTAGAACCTGTCTCTTTGGGTTCCTATGTAGGCATGGCAGGTGCCCAAGTCCACTGATGCGGGGAAACCCGGGAAAGGAATTACCGATGTGGCTTCTCGTGGCGTTTATCGGCGTGCCGCTGATCGAAATCGCTCTGTTCATCCAGGTGGGCGGGCTGATCGGCCTCTGGCCGACGCTTCTGATCGTCGTGCTGACGGCCATGCTGGGCACGTATCTCGTCCGGTCGCAGGGTGCGCTGGCGCTGTCCGAGCTGAGATCGTCCTTCAACGATCTGCGCGATCCGACCGAGCCCCTGGCGCATGGCGCGATGATTCTGATCGCGGGGGCGCTTCTGCTGACGCCGGGATTCTTCACCGATGCGGTGGGCTTCGCGCTGCTGACGCCGCCGTTCCGGCGCGCCGCCATCGCCTATGCGCGGAAGCACGTGAAGGTCGAGCGGTTCGAGATGGGCGGACAGGCCCGCCGGGGCCCGGGACACGATCCGCGCGCGGGGCAGGGGCCCGGGCCGCACAAATCCCCGCCGCGGGACGGCGACGTGATCGAGGGCGAGTATGTCGAGGTGGACCCGTCGAAGCGCCCGACCCATCCCGGCAACTCCGGATGGACCAAGCATTGAGGTCATGCCGCGCAGTTGGTAAGCGAAACGCAACAGATCTGATCCATTCCTGAAAGGACCGCGTCCATGAGCGATGCTTCCACAAATGCCGGTGCCGGAAACGGCGCAGCCCAGACCCCCGTCCAGCCCAAGATGAACATCCTCGCGCAATTCATCCGCGACATGTCCTTCGAGAACGTGCTGGCCCAGAAGGGCGCCAAGGGCGAGACGAAGCCCGACATCCAGGTGCAGGTGAACCTCGACGCGCGCAAGCGGCAGACCGAGGGGCAGTACGAGGTGGTGATGAAACTGCACATCACCAACAAGTCGAAGGACTCGGGCGACACGCTGTTCCTGCTCGAGCTCGATTACGCGGGCATCTTCCAGGTCGAGAACATTCCCGACGAGCAGCTGCATCCCTTCCTGCTGATCGAATGTCCGCGGATGTTGTTCCCGTTCGCGCGCCGGATCGTCGCCGATGTGACCCGCGATGGCGGCTTCCCGCCCCTGAACCTCGAGACGATCGACTTCATCGCGCTGTACCGGGCCGAATTGCAGCGCCGCCAGCAGGCGCAGGCTGCCGCACCCGCAACGGGTCAGGCGTAAGTCACAGCTTTCGCCAGAGTGCGTCTTCTCCGAGTTTCTCGACAAAGGCGGCGTGAGCCGCCTTTTCGCTGTCCGTGATCCGCGGGGGCAGGGGGGTGTCGCGCCGTTTCGGGCGCCAATCCGTCTCTGTTCCTGCGGAACGTGCCCCGGACTGGGCAGTGCTCAGCCCGAAATCGGGCTGCTTGCCGCCGATCAGCTCAAGATAGACTTCCGCCAGGATCTCGCTGTCCAGAAGCGCGCCATGCAGGGTACGCGAGGAATTGTCGATGTTGAAGCGCCGGCACAACGCATCGAGCGAGGCCGGTGAGCCCGGAAATCTGCGCCGCGCGATCTCGAGCGTGTCGATGGCCTGATCCCAGGGCAGGGCGGGGCGTTTGACCCAACGCAGCTCGGCGTTGAGGAATTTCATGTCGAAGGCCGCGTTGTGGATCACCATCTTCGCATCGCCCACGAAAGCCAGGAAATCGTCGACGATCTTCGCGAAGACCGGCTTGTCGCGCAGAAAGTCGTCGCCGAGCCCGTGCACCGCGAAGGCCTCCTGCGGCATGCCGCGTTCGGGATTGATGTATTGGTGATAGGTGCGTCCGGTGGCGACATGGTTCCACAGCTCGACCGCGCCGATCTCGACGATGCGGTCGCCGCTTTCCGGATCGAAGCCCGTGGTTTCGGTGTCGAGGACGATTTCGCGCATGGTCAGAGCCGCTTTCTGATCTCTTCGAGGACAGTGTGCACGTCGGCGCGGGCAGTCTCAAGGTCCGTGGTGCGAATGGTGAAATCCGCGCGGTCGAGCTTGTCCTGAATGGGCATCTGCTTGTCGAGGATATGCTCGAAATCGGCGGCGCTCATGGTGCCGCGTTCCAGCACGCGGCGGCGCTGCTCCTCGTAGGGGACGTAGACGCAGGCGGTCATATCCATCTCGGATTGCGCGCCGGTCTCGAAGAGGAGCGGGATGTCGTAGACGGTGATCTCTGCGCGGCTTTTATCAGCGAAGGCGTCGCGATCCGCGCGCACAAGCGGATGCACGATCCCCTCGATGATCTTCAGCGCCTCGGGTCGAGTCGCGATGATCCGGCGCAGGGCATCGCGCGAGACCGCGCCATCGGCCAGCGCCTCGGGAAATGCCTCGGCAATGGGCGCGACGGCCGCACCTCCGGCGGCATAGAGACGATGCACGGCGGCATCCGCGTCCCAGATTTCCGCACCTTCCTCGGCAAAAAGCCCTGCGGTCGTGGACTTGCCCATGCCGATGGATCCGGTGAGACCGAGCTTGAAGCTCATGTCAGCACCGCGGCCCGCGTGGCCTCGTCGACCTCGGGGCGCAGGCCGAACCAGCGCTCGAAACCCGGGACCGCCTGGTGCAGCAGCATGCCGAGGCCATCGACCGTGACGCAACCCTGCGCCGCCGCGACCCGCAACAACCGAGTCTCGAGAGGGGTATAGACGAGGTCCGTCACCAATGTGCCGGGGCGCAAACCGTCGAGCGGCACGCGCAGTTCGGGCTTTCCGACCATGCCGAGCGACGTCGTGTTCACCAGTGTCGCGGCGTCCTCGAGCACGTTGCCCGCCTGCACCCAATCGACCACCGAGACCCGCGTGCCAAGCTCGCGCGCCAGAAGTTCGGCCCGGTGGCGGGTGCGGTTCGTCAGGATGATCCGCGGCACGCCTACTTCGAGAAGCGTGGCGAGCACGGCCCGCGCGGCACCGCCGGCGCCGAAGACCACCGCGGGACCCGCTTTCGGCGACCAGTCGGGTGCGGATTGGCGCAGGTTCTCCAGAAACCCGTAGCCATCGGTATTATCGGCGTGGATCTTGCCGTCACTGCGGAAGATCAGCGTGTTGGCCGCCCCGATCAGGGTCGCGCGATCGGTCACCAGATCAGCGATGTCCAGCACCTTTTCCTTGTAGGGAATGGTCACGTTGAGGCCCACGAAACCCAGATGCGGAAGCAGACGCAAGGTCTCCTCGAGCCGGTCCTCCGGCACCTCCATCGGGATGTAATGCCCCGGAAGCCCGTATTTCCGCAGCCAGTAGCCGTGCAGGCGGGGAGAGCGGGAATGGGCGATGGGCGCACCGATCACGCCGGCCAACGGGATACGCGTGGTGCTCATGTGGGCAGGTCTCCACGGATGACGAGATGGTTGAGAAGCTCCAGAAGCGGCAGACCGAGAATGGCGAAGTGATCGCCGTGGATCTGGGAAAACAGGCGGACGCCTTCCTCCTCGATCTTGTAGGCGCCGACAGAGTGCTGCGCCGACGCCCAGTTCCGATCGAGATAGGCGTCGATATAGTCTTCGGACAGGGTCCGCATCGTCAGCCGCACCTGTCCCACATGGCGCCAGACAGGTCGGGCATCCTCGTAGAGAACGGCCGCCGAATGGAGGTGATGGGTCTGTCCGCTGAACCGGAGCAACTGAGCGCGCGCGGCATCGCGGTCCGGGGGCTTGGCGAAGACCTCGCGGCCCAGCGACAGCACCTGGTCGCAACCGAGAACAAGCGCGTCCCCCGACCTGTCGGCGATCCGCCGCGCCTTCATCTCGGCCAGCGTGTCGGCCACGTCGCGGGGATGCGCCTCCTCGGCGGCGAGGCTTTCGCGGACCGCATCCTCGTCGATCCGGGCGGGATCGATTCGAAACGGTACGCCGGCGCGGGCCAGAAGATCGGCCCGGATCTGCGACCCCGACGCGAGGACGAGAGGTTTTTTCATGTGGACAATCCAGCGGACAAGATCGGTAGAGGGTGCGTGACGGTTCTGTGAAATATCGCCCGCTCTTGCAAGCTGAGGATGGAAGGCGCGGTTCTTCCCCGCTGCCGCGCCAATTGTTCGGGTTGTGGAGGGGATAGATCGGATTTCGGGAGAGGCAGGCTTGTACCCGTCCTGTCCGTGCGATTGTTCCTAGCCAGGTCTGCGACAGAAATACATGACAAGATATTGATTTCGATGTATTTAATCGTGTTCCCGGAAAACAGGTCGCGAAATGTCCCCGAAGCCGTCCACAGGCCTTGGGGATGTGGGCAAGAGCGGGAGAAATCCATAATCCACAGGAACGGCCGCTCCCTTAATCAATCATCAACCTTTCTTAAAAGAGTCTTTTATTATTCGAGAGGGACCGGATCGGGCGCGCTCGACCTCTCCTGCGTGAAAGATTGACTTCGATGATTTGAAGGCTTAGCGACGTCTGGTATCCCGTCCGGGATCACGACCTTCCCATTGCTGTTCAAAGAAAGAAGCACGCCGTGTTGTGTGCTGGTGTCGTCATGAATCTCGAGAAACTGAATCTTTTCGATCTGAAAGCCCAATCTCCCAAGGACCTTCTGGCGCTGGCCGAAGAACTGGAGATCGAGAACGCCTCGACCATGCGTAAGGGCGAGATGATGTTCCAGATCCTGCGCGAACGCGCGGATGAAGGCTGGGACATCTATGGCGACGGTGTCCTGGAGGTGTTGCAGGACGGGTTCGGGTTCCTGCGCTCGCCCGAGGCGAATTACCTGCCGGGCCCGGACGATATCTACGTCTCGCCGGACATGATCCGGAAATTCTCGCTCCGGACCGGGGACACGATCGAGGGGCCCATCAAGGCGCCCGAGGATAACGAGCGCTACTTCGCGCTGATGGATGTCAGCCAGATCAATTTTGAGGCGCCGGAGAAGGCGCGTCACAAGATCGCCTTCGACAACCTCACGCCGCTTTACCCCGATGAACGCCTGAAGATGGAGGTCGAGGATCCGACCGTCAAGGATCGCTCGGCCCGGATCATCGACCTGGTGGCGCCGATCGGGAAGGGGCAGCGGTCGCTCATCGTCGCGCCGCCGCGGACCGGTAAGACGGTTCTTCTGCAGAACATTGCGAGCTCCATCGAGAAGAACCATCCCGAATGCTACCTGATCGTTCTGCTGATCGACGAGCGCCCCGAAGAGGTGACCGACATGCAGCGGTCGGTGAAGGGGGAGGTGATATCCTCGACCTTCGACGAACCGGCGACGCGGCACGTGGCCGTGAGCGAGATGGTGATCGAGAAGGCCAAGCGCCTTGTCGAACATAAACGAGATGTAGTTATCCTTCTGGATTCGATCACAAGACTTGGTCGTGCCTTCAATACCGTGGTGCCGTCATCGGGCAAGGTGCTGACCGGTGGTGTGGACGCCAACGCCCTGCAGCGCCCGAAGCGCTTCTTCGGGGCTGCGCGGAATATCGAGGAAGGCGGATCGCTGACCATCATCTCGACCGCGCTGATCGATACGGGCAGCCGCATGGACGAGGTGATCTTCGAAGAGTTCAAAGGCACCGGCAACTCCGAGATCGTGCTCGACCGGAAGGTGGCCGACAAGCGGGTCTTCCCGGCGATGGACATCCTCAAGTCCGGGACGCGGAAAGAGGAGCTTCTGGTCGACAAGGGCGATCTGCAGAAGACCTTCGTGCTGCGTCGGATCCTGAATCCGATGGGGACGACGGATGCGATCGAGTTCCTGATCTCGAAGCTGAAGCAGACCAAGACCAATGCCGAGTTCTTCGACTCCATGAACACCTGATCCGGTTTCCGGGAGACGGCGATGGAGACGATTTTCGCCCTGGCCACGGCTGAGGGAAAGGCTGGCGTTTCGGTGATCCGGATCTCGGGGCCCGCGGCGTTCGACGCAGGCCGGCGCCTGGCCGGGACCTTGCCGGAGCCGCGCGTGGCCGGTCTGCGCCGGTTGCACGATGCACAGGGCGGGCATCTGGACGAGGCGCTGGTTCTGGTGTTTCCCGAGGGCCGAAGCTTCACCGGTGAGGCGGTGGTGGAGCTGCACCTGCACGGATCCATTTCCGTCGTGCGCGCAGTTCTCGATGCCTTGGGCGACATGCCCGGATTGCGCCTTGCGGAGCCGGGCGAGTTCACGCGGCGCGCGCTGGAGAACGGCCGGCTCGACCTCGCGCAGGTGGAGGCCTTGTCGGACCTCATCGATGCGGAGACGGAAGGGCAGCGGCAGCAGGCGCTGCGGGTCTTTTCCGGGGCGCTTGGTAAGAAGGTGGCGACCTGGCGGACGGCGCTGATCCGGGCGGCGTCTCTGCTCGAGGCCGTGATCGATTTCGCCGATGAAGAGGTGCCCGAAGACGTATCCGAAGAAGTTTCGGCGCTCTTGGGCGAGGTGCGCCGCGGGATCGATGCGGAGGTGGCGGGGATTGCAGCGGCGGAGCGCGTGCGGCTCGGCTTCGAGGTTGCGATCGTCGGCGCGCCGAACGTCGGCAAGTCGACCTTGCTCAACGCGCTGGCGGGCCGGGATGCGGCGATCACGTCGGAAGTGGCGGGCACCACGCGGGATGTGATCGAGGTGCGGATGGATCTTGCCGGCCTCGCGGTTACCTTGATCGACACGGCGGGGCTGCGGGAAACGGAAGATCACGTCGAATCACTTGGGATCGCGAGGGCGCGGGAACGGGCGGAGCAGGCCGATCTGCGGATTTTTCTGCGCTTTGATGATGACCCGCTTGAACTGGACCCGCGCGCCGACGATCTTGTCTATTGGACGAAGGCGGATGTGAGTGGTCGGGCCAACGCGATCTCGGCGCTTTCGGGGGTTGGTCTTGACCGGGTTGTCACCGAGGTCACCGAAGTTCTCCGCAGCCGGGCCGGGACCGCGGGACTTGCGACGCGGGAACGGCACCGGTCGGCGATGCGTCTGGCGATGGAGCATCTGCAGGTCGCTTTTGAGATCGCGGGGCAGGGTGCCGAGACCTATGATCTGGCGGCAGAGGAAATCAGGATCGCCATTCGGCGGCTGGAAGCATTGATCGGACATATCGATGTCGAGAATGTTCTCGACGAGATATTCGCCAATTTTTGCCTCGGGAAGTAAGGAGTGTTTCACGTGAAACATCGCGACACCAACGTTCTGGTCATCGGCGGGGGCCATGCCGGGGTCGAGGCGGCGCATGCCAGTGCGCGCATGGGGGCGGACACGATTCTCGTCACGATGCGGAAAGCGGATATCGGCGTGATGTCCTGCAATCCGGCGATTGGAGGTCTCGGCAAGGGGCATCTTGTCCGCGAGATCGATGCGCTTGATGGCGTGATGGGGCGCGTCGCCGATGACGCCGGTATCCAGTTCCGTCTTCTCAACCGGCGCAA
This sequence comes from Roseivivax lentus, assembly GCF_900156805.1. GTDB lineage: Bacteria > Pseudomonadota > Alphaproteobacteria > Rhodobacterales > Rhodobacteraceae > Roseivivax > Roseivivax lentus. The sequence goes on from NZ_FTOQ01000001.1 coordinate 129,118, forward strand.
GGGACCCGCGGTTCAAGGTCCCAGGGCCCAGGCGGATCGCAAGATCTATCAGCGTGAAATGCTGCGCGAGACCGAGAATCGGAACGGATTGCGGATTGTCGAGGGCGAGGTTGTCGATCTTCTCGTCGAGGATGGGACGGTCTCGGGCGCGCAACTTGCGGATGGAACAAGCCTGTCTGCGGATCGTGTGATCCTGACATCAGGCACCTTCCTGAGGGGCCAGATTCATATCGGCGATGTTTCCTATTCCGGCGGGCGCATGGGGGACAAGGCCAGTACGCGCCTCGCCCAGAGGATCGATCGGTTCGGCCTTCGTCTTGGCCGGCTGAAAACCGGAACGCCCCCACGGCTTGATGGACGGAGCATCGATTTTTCGCGCCTCGAAGAGCAGCCGGGAGATGACGATCCGACGATGTTTTCCTTCCTGTCGGACCGGCCGACCGCCCGTCAGGTCAGTTGCGCCATCACCCACACCAACACCCGGACACACGAGATCATCCAGAAGAACCTCGCGCGGTCCGCCATTTACGGAGGGATGATCGCCGGGGTGGGGCCGCGGTATTGCCCGTCAATCGAGGACAAGGTTGTCCGATTTGCGGAGAAGACCTCGCATCAGATCTTCCTGGAGCCAGAAAGCCTCGAGGATGACGTGGTCTATCCGAATGGCATCTCGACCTCATTGCCGGAAGAGGTCCAGCGCGATTACGTGCAGTCCATTGCGGGCCTCGAAGACGCGGTGATCCTTCAGCCGGGTTACGCGATCGAATACGATTACGTCGATCCGCGGTCGCTCGATTTGTCGCTTGCGGTGAGGGATGTGCCGAGCCTCTACCTCGCAGGCCAGATCAACGGGACCACCGGCTATGAGGAAGCAGCGGCGCAAGGTCTTGTGGCCGGGTTGAACGCGGCGGCGGAGGCGCTGGGCCGGGACCCGATCCGGTTCCGCAGGTCGGATTCCTATATCGGCGTGATGGTCGATGATCTGACGACGCGCGGTGTCTCCGAACCTTACCGGATGTTCACGTCACGCGCCGAATTCCGTCTGTCCTTGCGCGCAGACAATGCTGACCAGCGATTGACGCCATTGGGGGTCGAGGCGGGCTGCGTCGGTGAAGAGCGGCAAGCCCGGTTTGAGGAGAAGAATCGACATCTGGGCGACGCAGAAGCGCGCCTCAAAGCGCACATGTTCCTGCCGTCGGACCTGCAATCTGCTGGCCACGCCGCGCGGTCCGATGGGCACAAGAAGAGCGCCTATGCGTTTCTGTCGCATCCGGATATGAGCTTTGCAAAAGTTGCAGAGATGGCGCCGGCGCTGGGGGATATCGATCCCAAGATCGCCAGCCAGCTGGAAAAAGACGCGCTTTACGCGAATTACATCGCACGACAGAAACAGGATGTGGACGCGCTTCGTAAAGACGAGAATGCCATCATTCCGGCGGCTTTCGATTACGACGCTCTCGACTCGCTCTCTAACGAGTTGAAGTCGAAGTTGAAGGCCGCGCGTCCCGAAAACCTGGGCCAGGCGTCGCGCATCGACGGGATGACCCCGGCTGCGTTGACGCTCATTCTTGCGAAGCTGCGTCAGGCCAAGCGGACAAAATCGGCGTGAGTGCGGAACACCGACTGCCGAATGTTTCACGTGAAACATTGGACGCGCTCGAAGCATTCGAAGCGCTGGTTCGCCATTGGACGCAACGCATCAACCTTGTGTCCAAGGCCTCCCTCGAAGGCCTCTGGACGCGGCACATCCTCGATAGCCTGCAACTGATCCCGTTCCTTCCGGAAGGAGAAGGCCATTGGCTCGACCTCGGTTCCGGAGGCGGTTTTCCGGGCATCGTCCTGTCGATTGCCGCGAAAACGATGCAGCCCGAAATGGCGATGACCCTCGTGGAAAGCGATACCCGGAAATCGGTCTTCCTGCGGACCGCGATCCGCGAGTTCGGCCTCAACGCTAAGGTCAGGTCATGCAGGATCGAAACCCTGCCGCAAATCCCATCTGACATCGTGAGCGCCCGCGCCCTCGCATCGCTTTCCACCTTGCTGGGCTACGCGCAACCGCATCTTGGACCGGGTGGAAAAGCGGTGTTCCTCAAAGGCACAACCTGGAAAAAAGAGCTCGCGGATGCGCAGCGGGAATGGTCATTTTCCCACGAGATAACTACAAGTGAAACCGACCCCAGCGCTGTCATTCTTAGCATCGGAAACCTCGTGCATGTCTGATCCCACACGTCCTCGGGCCCCCCGGATCATCGCCGTCGCAAACCAGAAGGGTGGGGTCGGGAAGACCACGACAACCATCAACCTCGGCGCCGCTCTGGCCGAGCAGGGCCTGAATGTCCTGGTCGTCGATCTCGATCCGCAGGGAAACGCTTCGACCGGCCTCGGCATCGAGCCGACGGATCGCGAATACACCACTTACGAGCTTCTTCTCGACGACATTCCGTTGCCGGAGGTGATCCAGAAAACGGATACCGAAAACCTCTCGCTTATCCCCGCCACGGTTGATCTCAGCTCCGCGGATATAGAGCTGATCGCCAATGAAAAGCGCAGCTACCTCTTGCACGATGCGCTGCGTCAGCCCGCAATCGACGAATACGGGTTCGACATCGTGCTGATCGATTGTCCGCCCTCGTTGAACCTGCTGACGGTGAACGCGATGGTGGCGGCGCATTCCGTCCTGGTTCCCCTGCAAAGCGAGTTCTTTGCGCTGGAGGGGCTGTCGCAACTGATGATGACCATCCGTGAAGTCCGGCAAAGCGCCAATCCCAACCTCCGGATCGAAGGCGTGGTGCTGACCATGTACGATGCGCGAAACAACCTGTCGCAGCAGGTCGAAGACGACGCGCGCTCCAATCTCGGCGAGCTCGTCTATCGCACCGTCATCCCGCGCAATGTCCGGGTCAGCGAGGCACCGTCCTACGCGCTGCCCGTGCTGAAATATGACAGCGCGTCGAAGGGCGCTGCCGCGTACCGGGCGCTCGCGCAGGAATTGCTGTCCACCTACACGAAAACAGCGGCTTGAAGGAGGCGAGAGCCATGGTCGAGAAACGGGAACGGCGCGGGCTCGGGCGCGGATTGTCGGCGCTCATGGCCGATGTCGAACCTGCGGTCCAGACCAGCGCCACGGACAGCCCCGCGCCGCGCGCGGACCGTCTCGTGCCGATTGACCGCATCCACCCCAATCCGGATCAGCCGCGCCGGCGGTTTTCCGAAGAACAGCTCGAAGAGTTGACGGACTCGATCCGCGCCAAGGGTATCATTCAGCCGATTATCGTCCGTGAAAAACCGGACATGCCGGATCACTTTGAGATCGTCGCGGGTGAACGCCGCTGGCGTGCCGCACAAAAGGCGCAGCTTCACGATATTCCGGTGCTGGTCCGGAGCTTCACCGACACCGAGGTTCTCGAGGTCGCGATCATCGAGAACATCCAGCGCGCCGATCTGAATGCCATCGAAGAGGCGGCAGGTTTCCGGCAGCTGATGTTCAAGTTCGGTCATACGCAGGAAAAACTTGCGGAGGCCTTGGGCAAGAGCCGGTCACATATCGCCAACCTTATGCGGTTGCTAAACCTACCGGACGACGTCCAGGCTCATGTGTCCGAAGGGCGTCTGAGTGCCGGGCACGCCCGAGCCCTGATCACCGCGCCCGATCCGTCTGCGCTTGCACGAACGGTGATATCCCGGAACCTCTCTGTGCGCGATACCGAAAAGCTCGCCAAGGGCGACAGCGCTCGGGTCGAGAAGCGACCGCAGCGCACGGACGGCATGGGCATCGAGAAGGATGCCGATACACGCGCATTGGAAAACGATCTGTCGGCCGCGCTTGGCATGAAGATCACGATCGATCACAAGCCCGGCGCGGAATCCGGGCGCCTCACGATTTCCTACGATACGCTCGATCAGCTGGACGCGCTCTGCGGAATCCTCAGCGCCCAGCGTTAGGGCTGGTCGGGCAGTAGCGCGCCAACCACCGAATTGAGCAGGAGCCGGCCGCGATCCGTCGCGCCGACCTGGCCATCCCGTTCCCAGATCAACCCGTCCTCCTGCAATGCAGCCCGCGCCCTCGCGGATGCCACACGCGGATCGAGCGCCTGCAACCGCTGGAGCAACAGGCCTTCCCGCAATCGCAGCCCCATCATCAGGCATTCGGTGGCTTGCTCGTCCCTCGGAACCGGGTTCGTGATCCGCGTGCCGTCACCCGCCTCGGCCGCATCCAGCCACGCACCGGGATTGCGCCAGGCCTCGGTCGCGATCCGTCCATCGCCCGAGCCCAGGCGCCCATGGGCACCGGGACCGATCCCGACATAGTCGCCATAACGCCAATAAATCAGGTTGTGCCGCGATTCCGACCCGGGTTGGGCATGGTTAGAGACTTCATAGGCCGGCAAACCGGCGGCGTCGCACAGCTCCTGCGTGATCTCGTACATGTCCGCTGCGCGATCTTCGTCGGGAAGGCCGGGCAGGGCGCCCCGTCGGTCGCGTTCCCAGAACGCCGTGCCGGGCTCGATGGTCAACTGGTAGAGCGAAAGGTGATCCGCGGCCATTTCGAGGGCTTCGGACAATTCGCGGCGCCAGTCCTCCTCGCTCTGCGATTGGCGCGCATAGATCAAATCGAAACTGATCCGATGGAAGACAGACCGCGCCACGTCGAACGCCGCCTTCGCCTCGGCGACCGAATGCAAGCGCCCGAGCTGCCTCAGGTCGTGGTCGTTCAGCGCCTGAAGTCCCATGGAAATGCGGTTGACCCCGCCATCCCGAAAGCCCTCGAACCGGTTCGCCTCGACCGAGCGGGGATTGGCTTCCAGCGTGACTTCCAGATCGTTCGCCGGCGTCCAGGCCGCGCAGGCCGCCGTTACGATATCACCCACGAGGTCCGGCGGCATCAGGCTCGGCGTGCCGCCCCCGAAGAAGATGGACGACAGGACCCGAGGGCCGGTTTCCGCCGAGACGCGCGCGATCTCGCTCAGGAATGCACGCCGCCACCGGGCATGATCCACCTTTCGCGTGACATGCGAATTGAAGTCGCAATAGGGGCATTTGGCCTCGCAGAACGGCCAATGCACATAGAGGCCGAAGCCTCCGGTCTGCCAGTTCTCAGCCAAAGCAGCCCTTCACCAGTAATTCGGTGGCCCGGCCCCGATGGCTGATCTTGTTCTTCTCCCAGCGATCCATCTCGCCAAAGGTGATCTCGTACCCGTCGGGCTGGAAGATCGGATCGTAGCCGTGGCCCTGATCGCCGCGCATGGGCCAGACCACCTGGCCTTCCATCACGCCGGGAAACACCTCGTCATGTCCGTCGGGCCAGGCCAGGACAAGCGTGCAGCAAAAGCGCGCGGTCCAGGGCTGCGGGGCACCGGATGCCACGAGGCGATCATGCGCCTTGGTCATGGCCATCTCGAAATCCCGGCCATTCCCGGTCTCGGCCCAATCCGCGGTATAGACGCCGGGCGCCCCGTCCAGCGCGTCGATCTCGATACCGGAATCGTCCGACAGGGCCGGCAGGCCGGTCGCCTTCGCCGCCGCGTGGGCCTTGATCCGCGCGTTTTCCACGAAGGTGGTCCCGGTTTCATCTGGCTCCGGAAGGTCCATTTCCGCCGCGCCCAGACAGGTCACGCCGAAAGGCTGCAGCAGGTCTGCGATCTCTTCCAGCTTGCCCGAATTATGCGTCGCGACCAAAAGCCGCGGCGCATCGAACCGCCGGGTCACGCCACCGCTGCCTTCTGGGCCGTCACGAGCGCCGAGACGCCCTGTTCGGCGAGATCCATCAGCGTGCTCATCTGGTCGCGCGAAAAGACCGAGCCTTCCGCCGACATCTGCACTTCGATCAACTGACCGTCGCCGCGCAGGATGAAGTTGCCGTCGACACCGGCCTCGCTGTCTTCGGGATAGTCGAGGTCCAGAACGGGTTGACCCGCGTAAATCCCGCAACTCACCGCCGCCACCGGCGAAATCAGCGGATCGGAGGTCAGGTCACCGGCCTTGATGAGCTTGTCCACCGCCAGCTTCAGCGCGACCCAGCCACCGGTGATGGCAGCACAGCGGGTGCCGCCATCGGCCTGGATCACGTCGCAATCCACGGTGATCTGGCGCTCGCCCATGGCCACGCGATCGACGCCGGCCCGCAGCGAGCGACCGATCAGACGCTGGATTTCCACCGTGCGGCCACCCTGTTTGCCCGAGGTCGCCTCGCGCCGCATCCGCGACGAGGTGGATCGCGGCAGCATGCCGTATTCCGCCGTCACCCAGCCCAGGCCGGATCCCTTGATGAAGGGCGGCACGCGCTCCTCGACGCTTGCCGTGCACAGCACATGGGTGTCTCCCATGCGGATCAGGCAGGAGCCTTCGGCGTGTTTCGTCACGTCGGTCTCGATTGAAACCGCGCGCATTTCGCTTAAATCACGTCCGGACGGGCGCATAAATATTCTCCTTCTTTGCCGCAGGGCATACAGATAGGGGTATGGCCCCGGCAACCCCGATTGACCCCGGCCCTTTGCCCTTTTTAATGACCCCGAAACGGGGAAGGGATGCATGCAGGATAGTCCGAAACTCTTCGACCAGATGAACGCCCGCTCGCGCGAGGTGTTCCAGCGCGTGGTCGAGGGATATCTCGAAAGCGGAGAGCCGATAGGCTCCCGTACCCTGACCCGGACGCTGTCGGAAAAAGTGTCCGCCGCGACGGTGCGCAACGTGATGCAGGATCTGGAATATCTCGGGCTGCTGAACGCGCCGCACGCCTCTGCGGGCCGCGTGCCCACCGAAACCGGGTTGCGGCTGTTCGTCGACGGCCTCTTGGAGGTGCGCGATCTCGATTCCGCCGATCGCAGCAAGATCGACGCCACCCTGGGCAGCAACAGTGACGATACCGGCACGCTTCTCGACCGGGTCGGCGCGGCCCTGTCCGGGGTGACCCATGGCGCCTCGCTGGTGCTGACCCCGAAACACGAAGCGCCGATCCGGCATATCGAGTTCGTCTCGCTCGCGCAAAACCGGGCCCTCGTGGTGCTGGTCTTTGCCGACGGGCACGTGGAAAACCGGGTCTTCACGCCGCCCCCGGGCCTCACGCCCTCGGCGATGCGCGAGGCCGCGAATTTCCTCAACGCGCTGGCGGAGGGCCGCACCCTGTCCGAGATGCGCCGCGAGATGACCCACGACATCGAAACGCGCCGCCGCGAGATCGATTCGCTGGCCCATGAGCTTGTGAAGTCCGGCATCGCCGTCTGGGATGAGGAGGGCGACCGCGCGGAGCGTCTCATCGTCCGCGGCCGCGCCAATCTTCTGGGTGAAGAGGCCGATCCTGCGGATATCGACCGGATTCGCACGCTTTTCGATGACCTGGAACGCAAGCGCGACATCGCGGAATTCCTCGAACTGACCGAAGATGGCGAGGGCGTGCGCATCTTCATCGGCTCCGAGAACAAACTTTTCTCGCTTTCGGGTTCCTCTCTGGTGGTCTCTCCATATATGAACGCTGACCGAAAGATCGTTGGCGCGGTCGGGGTCATCGGACCCACGCGTCTCAATTACGGTCGGATCGTTCCGATCGTGGACTACACCGCACAGCTGGTCGGGAAATTGCTGTCCGACCGGAAATAGAGGGAAGATATGGCAGACCCGAAGAACGACGATTTCCTCGACGACCTCGAGGCGCTGGCCGCCGAGGAAGACGCCCGCGAAGAGGCAGAGGAGCTGGAAGAGCCCAGCGAGGCCGACATGATCGCAGAGCTCGAGGCGGAGCGGGACCAGTACAAGGACCGGTTCATGCGCGCGCTGGCCGATGCGGAAAACGCCCGCAAGCGCGCCGATCGCGACCGCAAGGAGGCGGAGAATTACGGCTCCACCCGTCTCGCCCGCGATCTCCTGCCGGTCTATGACAACCTGCAGCGCGCCCTGACCGCCGCCAACGAGGAGCAGAAGCAGATTTCCGTGGCCCTCCTCGAAGGGGTGGAGCTGACGCTGCGCGAATTGCAATCGGTGTTCAGGAAGCACGGCATCGACGTCATCAAACCCGAGGTCGGCGACCGGTTCGATCCGCAGATTCACGAGGCGATGTTCGAAGCACCCGTTCCGAACACCAAGGCGGGCGACATCATCCAGGTCTCGGCCGAGGGCTTCATGCTCTACGACCGTCTGTTGCGGCCCGCGCAGGTCGGGGTCAGCTCGACGCCCGCCAGCTAGAGACTATTCCGGCAGAAGGCGGCGCAATTCATAAAGCGCATCGAGCGCCTCCCGGGGGCTCAGATCGTCCGGCGACAACGCGCGAAGCCGCGCCTCCACCTCGGAGGGCGCGGCTTTTTCCTTTCGCGCCGGCGCCTGCGCCGCCACCGAGAAGAGCGGCAGATCGTCGATCAGCGCCTTGGGTGACGCTTTCTCGCGTTCGCCCTTTTCCAGCGCCTCGAGCACCGATTTCGCCCGCGCGATCACCGCAGACGGCAACCCGGCCAGCTGCGCAACCTGCACACCGTAGGACCGGTCCGCGGCGCCGGGGCGCACCTCGTGCAGGAAAATGACCTCGCCGTCCCATTCCTTCACCGCGACGGTGGCATTGGCGACCCCCGGCAGTTTGCCCGCCAAGGCCGTCATCTCGTGGTAATGGGTCGCGAAAAGCCCCCGCACGCGGTTCACCTCGGCCAGATGTTCCAGCGTCGCCCAGGCGATCGACAGACCGTCATAGGTGGCTGTGCCGCGCCCGATCTCGTCGAGGATGACGAGCGCCTGCGCATCGGCCTGGTTCAGGATCGCCGCCGTCTCAACCATCTCGACCATGAAAGTGGACCGCCCGCGCGCCAGGTCGTCCGAGGCCCCGACGCGGCTGAAGATTTGGCTCACGCAGCCGATATGGGCCCGAGTGGCAGGCACGAAGGCCCCCATCTGCGCGAGGATGGCGATCAGCGCGTTCTGGCGCAGATAGGTCGATTTACCGGCCATGTTCGGGCCGGTCAGAAGCTCCAGCGCCGGCCCATCGCCCTCGGGCGACAGGCTGCAATCATTGGCGATGAACGGCGCGCCGCCTTGGCTCCGCAGGGCGCGCTCCACCACCGGATGCCGCCCGCCCGCGATCTCGAAGGCGCGGCTGTCGTCGACGCGGGGGCGGACCCAGTCTTCCTCCCGCGCCAGCACGGCCATGCCTTGCGCCAGATCGAACTCCGCAAGCCCGAGCGCCAGCGCGGACAACGCCGGCGCTTCCGCGAGAATCGCCGCTTTCAGGGTGTCATAGAGCCGCTTTTCGATCTCCAGCGCGCGCCCGCCCGCATTCAGGATGCGGGTTTCGAGATCGGACAGATCGACCGTGGTGAACCGCACCTGGTTCGCGGTCGTCTGGCGGTGGATGAAGGTCTCGGAATGCGGCGGCGCCATCATCTTGGCGGCGTGAGTGGCGGTCGTCTCGATGAAATAGCCCAGCACGTTGTTGTGCTTGATCTTCAGCGAGGTGATGCCCGTGCGCTGGGCGTAGTCCGCCTGCAGACCCGCGATCACGCCGCGACCCTCGTCGCGCAGGATGCGGGCCTCGTCGAGATCGGGATTGAAGCCTTCTGCGATGAACCCGCCATCCCGCGCCAGAAGCGGCGGCTCGGCGACCAGCGCCTCGTCGAGAAGGCCGAGAAGCTCCGATTGCCCGGTCAGCGCCGCCCGAGCCTCGGCCAGGAGGTCGGGCAGGGTGGTGCCTTCCAGCACGTCCGACAGTGCCTCGGCCTGTGTCAGCGCATTGCGCACCGCCGCAAGGTCCCGCGGTCCGCCCCGATCCAGCGCCAGACGCGACAGCGCGCGGTCGATATCCGGCACCTTGCGCAGGCTTTCGCGCAGGGACAGAGCGGCATTCTGCGCCTCGATGCACCATTCCACCGCGTCGTGACGAGCGGCGATATCGCCGAGGTCCCGGCTGGGCGAGGATAGCCGCCGCTCCAGGAGCCGCGCCCCGGCCGCCGTTGCCGTCCGGTCGATGACCGACAGCAGAGAGCCCGCGCGGGTGCCATCCGCGCCGCGCGTCAGCTCCAAGTTGGTGCGCGTCGCCGCATCGATCTGCAGCAGCCGCGACACGTTATCCTGTCGCGGCGGTCTGAGCAGGGGGAGTTTTCCCTTCTGCGTGATCTCCAGGTAATCGACCAGCGCGCCCATGGCCGACCGTTCGGCGCGGCTGAAATCGCCGAACGGCTCCAGCGAGGCGGTCTTGAACAACGTGGTCAGCCGCGCCTCCGCCGCATCGGAGGCGAAGGAGCCGCGGGACAGAATCGTCGGCTCGATCCCCAGATCCGCAAGCACCGGCCGCATCGCCGCATCGCTGGCCTCGGAGATCAGAACCTCTGCCGGCGCCAGCCGCGCAAGCTCCGCCCCGATACGCGACGCAGGCAGGGGCATCACGTGAAACGCGCCCGTGGAGATATCGGCCCAGGCCAGCGCATATGTGTCTCTGACCTGGCCCAAAGCGGCCAGGTAATTGTGCCGCCGGGCTTCCAGCAGGCTTTCCTCGGTCAAGGTGCCGGGCGTCACGAGGCGCACAACCTCGCGCTTCACGACCGATTTCGACCCGCGTTTCTTGGCCTCGGCGGGGCTTTCCATCTGCTCGCAGACCGCGACGCGAAACCCCTTGCGTATGAGCGTCAGAAGATACCCTTCGGCGGCATGCACCGGCACGCCGCACATGGGAATGTCATCGCCGTCATGCTTGCCACGCTTCGTCAGCGCGATATCCAGCGCCTCGGCGGCCGCCGCGGCATCGTCGAAGAAGAGCTCGTAGAAATCGCCCATCCGGTAGAACAGAAGGGCCTCCGGATGACCGGCCTTGATCTCGAGATATTGCGCCATCATCGGCGTCACGGCATTCATGCGACCCCCATCGGCTCGTGTCCTGCGCGACCCTACAAATGCCCGACGCGCTCCGAAACCCGGAAAACCGCGCACGGGGCGTAACCCCGCCTGATAGCGCTATCGCGGTTGAGGAGCGCCGGACCCTCCGCTAAGCCGGTTCGGCATATCTGGGAGGATCGCATGGCACGGCAGAAATATACCCGCGAAGAGGCGCTTGCCTTCCATCTGGAACCGACGCCCGGCAAGTGGGAAGTGCAGGCCACCGTGCCGATGACCACCCAGAGGGATCTGTCGCTGGCCTATTCGCCCGGCGTCGCCGTGCCCTGCGAGGAAATCGCGCAGAACCCCGAACTGGCCTACGATTACACGAACAAGGGCAACCTCGTTGCGGTGATCTCGAACGGCACCGCGGTTCTGGGCCTCGGCAATCTCGGCGCGCTCGGCTCGAAGCCAGTGATGGAGGGCAAGTCGGTGCTGTTCAAGCGCTTCGCCGACGTGAACTCCATCGATATCGAGCTCGATACCGAGGATCCGGACGCCTTCTGCCAGGCGGTCAAGCTGATGGGGCCGACCTTTGGCGGCATCAACCTCGAGGACATCAAGGCGCCGGAATGTTTCATGATCGAGCAGCGTCTCAAGGAAGAGATGGACATCCCGGTCTTCCATGACGATCAGCACGGCACGGCGGTGATCTGTGCCGCGGGGCTGATCAACGCGCTGCATATCTCGGGCAAGAAGATCGAGGATGTGAAGATCGTCCTGAACGGGGCGGGCGCGGCCGGCATCGCCTGTATCGAGCTTCTGAAAAGCATGGGTGCGCGGCACGACAATTGCGTCGTCTGCGACACCAAGGGGGTGATCTACCAGGGCCGGACCGAGGGCATGAACCAGTGGAAATCGGCCCACGCGATCCAGACCGAGGCGCGGTCGCTGGAGGAGGCGATGGTGGATGCCGATGTCTTCCTCGGCGTCTCCGTCAAGGGCGCCGTGACGGAGGAGATGGTCCAGTCCATGGCAGACAACCCGGTGATCTTCGCCATGGCCAACCCCGATCCCGAGATCACGCCGGAAGCCGCGCACGAGGTGCGCATGGATGCCATCGTCGCCACGGGGCGTTCGGATTATCCCAACCAGGTCAACAACGTGCTGGGTTTTCCCTATCTCTTCCGCGGCGCGCTCGACATCAATGCGCGCGCGATCAACGACGAGATGAAGATCGCCTGCGCCGAGGCGCTGGCGGCACTGGCGCGCGAGGACGTGCCGGACGAGGTCGCGGTCGCCTATGGCAAGACGCTGCGCTTCGGACGCGACTACATCATCCCGACGCCGTTCGATCCGCGGCTGATCTACCGCATTCCCCCGGCGGTCGCGAAGGCCGGGATGGATACCGGCGCGGCGCGGCGGCCCATCGTCGACATGGAGGCCTACGAGGTCTCGCTGAAGACCCGGCTCGATCCGACCGCGTCGATCCTGCAGGGGATCAATGCGCGGGCCCGGGCCGCGCAGGCCCGCATGATCTTCGCCGAAGGGGACGACCCTCGCGTGTTGCGGGCCGCCGTCAGCTATCAGCGTTCGGGCTTCGGCAAGGCGCTGGTCGTGGGACGGGAACCGGATGTCAAAGCCAAGCTCGAAGCCGCCGGCATGGCCGATGCGGTACGCGAGATCGAGGTGGTGAACGCGGCCAACACCCAGCATCTCGAAACCTACAAGCAGTTCCTCTACGCCCGGAACCAGCGCAAGGGCATGGACCGGCAGGATGTGCATCGGCTTGCGGCGCGCGACCGGCACGTCTTTGCGGCGCTCATGCTGGCGCATGGCCATGGCGACGGGCTGGTGACCGGCGCGACCCGCAAATCGGCGCATGTGATGGAGCGGATCAACACTGTCTTCGATGCCCAGGCCAAGCAGGGGGCGGCCGGGGTCACGGCGCTCTTGCACAAGGGGCGGATCGTGCTCATTGGCGACACGCTGGTGCATGAATGGCCCGACGAGCATGACCTTGCCGATATCGCGGAGCGTGCAGCGGGCGTGGCCCGGCATCTGGGCCTCGAGCCGCGGGTCGCCTTCGTCTCCTTCTCGACCTTCGGCTACCCGGTGTCGGAGCGGGCGGAGAAGATGCATCTCGCGCCCGACGTGCTGGACGCGCGGGGCGTGAATTTCGAGTACGAAGGCGAGATGACCGTCGATGTCGCGCTCAACCCGCGGGCGCAGGACACCTATCCGTTCCAGCGGCTGACCGGTCCCGCGAACATCCTGATCGTGCCTGCGCGGCATTCGGCCTCGATCTCCACGAAGCTGATGCAGGAAATGGCGGGTGCGACGGTGATCGGTCCGATCCTTGCGGGTGTCGACAAGTCGATCCAGATCTGCTCGTCAGCCTCTACGGCGAACGATATCATGAACATGGCGGTGCTTGCGGCCTGCAAGGTGGGCTGAGGCACGTGGGCGTCTTTCGTGAATTCGAAAGGCGCCGGGACAGGAGCGGGCGGCGATGACGATCTGGAATCTCGGCTCTATCAATGCCGATTACGTCTATCGCGTGCCGCATCTGCCGCGCCCGGGCGAGACGCTGCCCGCAAGCGCCTATAGCCGCGGTCTGGGCGGGAAGGGCGCGAACATGTCCGTCGCGGCGGCGCGGGCAGGCGCGCGGGTCGCGCATCTGGGGGCCGTCGGGCATGACGGCGGCTGGATGATCGAACGGTTGATGGAATACGGTGTCGACACCCGTGCCATCGACCGGGTCGGGGAGGCATCGGGCCATGCGATCATCGCCGTCGCCGAGGATGGCGAGAACCAGATCCTGCTATATCCCGGCGCAAATCACGCGATTTCCGAGACGCGGCTCGCGGATCGGTTGGCCGAGGCCGGGGCTTCCGACCTGTTCCTGTTCCAGAACGAGACCAATGCGCAGGCGAGGGGCGCCGCACTGGCCTCGGCGCAGGGTTTGCGGGTGGTCTATGCCGCGGCGCCCTTCGATGCGGATGCGGTGTCGGCGGTTCTGCCGCTTCTCGACCTTCTGATCCTGAACGCGGTCGAGGCGCAGCAATTGCAGGCGGCGACCGGGCTCGCACCCGGTGCGCTGCCGGTCCGCGACGTCATCGTGACAAAAGGCGCGGAAGGCGCCACCTGGTTCGAGACCGACAGCGGCGACGCGACCGACATTCCGGCGGTTCCGTCCGATCCCGTGGATACGACCGGTGCGGGCGACACCTTCACCGGCTATCTCGTCGCGGGGCTCGACCGGGGGTTCACCCTGCGCCAATCGCTCGATCTGGCGGCCAAGGCCGCGGCGATCATGGTCACGCGGGTCGGAACGGCGGATGTCATCCCCGATCTGAAAGATGTCGAGGAGCGGTTCGGCCCGAAGGCCTAGCCGCCGACGAAGGGCGCGTCGTCTCCCCAGATTTGTCGCACGCGCTGATCGCGGCGGCAGCCTTCCCGGTAGCGTGCATATGCATCGGCGCGGTCGATATAGCCGAAGCGGGTCAGCGTCTTCTCGGTGCTCTTGTAGTAATCCTGATGGAAATCTTCCGCCTCGTAGAAGCGTTTGGCGTCGAGAATCGGCACTGCCACGGCCCGACCGAGGGCCTTTTCCGCGCGCGCCTTGGCGGCTTCGGCATCGGCGCGTTCGGCGGCCCCGTCCACGAAGATCGCCGGGCGATAGGACGCGCCGCGATCGCAGAACTGCCCGCCATCGTCGAACGGGTCGATCGACCGGAAGAACAGGTCGTAGAGCCGCCCGCGGGAGACGGTATCGGGATCGTAGGTGATCTCCACCACCTCGTAATGCCCGGTATTGCCGCCCGTGACCTGTTTGTAGGTCGGATTGCGCGTGGTGCCGCCGGTATAGCCCGACACGGCTTCGGACACGCCTTTGACCTTCTCGAAATCGGCCTCAACGCACCAGAAACAGCCGCCCGCGACGGTGATCTCGGCGGCTTTGGCAAGGGAGGCGGGGAAGGTCAGGCTCAGGGCGACAAGTGCGGTCTGGATGACGTGTTTCATGGGGCTCCTCCGGATTGCTGCGGCCAGTGTCCCTGACGACGGGCTTGTCGGCAAAAGGGAAAGCCGCCTCTCACGACAAACTGAACGGGGCGGAGGCGGGCGTGTTCCAAGCGCTTCATGCTTTCTTTGTGCGGGCCGGGACCTTAGGAACGGAGAGGACAGACAGGAAGGGGTATCATGGCACGCGTTCTCATCACCGGATCCGCCGGGTTCATCGGGTTTCACCTGGCCCGCCTTCTTCTGGACGAGGGCCACGTGGTGCACGGCTATGACGGCATGAACGATTATTACGACGTGCGCCTGAAGCAGCGCCGTCACGGTATCCTTCTACAGAAACCGGGTTTCACCGCGACCGAGGCGCAGCTCGAGGACCAGGAGGATTTCGATGACGCCGCCGATGCCTTCGAGCCCGAGATCATCGTGCATCTCGCGGCGCAGGCGGGCGTGCGCTATTCGCTGGAGAACCCCAAGGCTTACCTGACCTCGAACGTGATGGGCACCTTTTCGGTGATGGAGGCCGCGCGGCGGCACGAGGTGCGCCATCTGCTCATGGCCTCGACCTCGTCGGTCTATGGCGCGAACGAGGACATGCCCTTCCGCGAGACCGACAAGGCCGATTTTCAGCTGACCATGTATTCCGCCTCGAAGAAGGCCAACGAGAGCATGGGGCACAGCTGGGCGCATATCCATGGTGTACCGATCACTATGTTCCGCTTCTTCACCGTCTACGGGCCGTGGGGCCGACCCGACCTCGCGCTCTACAAGTTCGTCGATGCCATGCTCGATGGACGGGAAATCGACGTCTACAATCACGGCGACATGTATCGCGACTTCACCTATATCGACGATCTCGTGCGCGGCATCCGCCTTCTCATGGACGCTGTCCCGGGCGGCGAGGAGACCCGTGTGGAGGGCGACAGCCTGAGCCCGGTCGCGCCTTGGCGCGTGGTGAATATCGGCAATTCCGACAAGGTGCGGCTGCTGGATTTCATCGAAGGGATCGAGGAGGCGCTCGGCATGAAGGCACAGAAGAACTTCATGGACATGCAGCCGGGCGACGTGCCCGCGACCTGGGCCGATGCGTCGCTGCTGCACGCGCTGACGGGCTACCGCCCGAAGACCGATTTCCGCGAGGGTATCCGCGAGTTCGTGCGCTGGTACCGCGAGTATTCCGGGAAGTGATCCGGGCCTAACAAGGCCGACTTGTCTCTGATCCGGGCCCTCAATCCGCGGTGGGCCGAGCGATCACGGGCCCGGTGGCGGCCACGCTTGCAGGATATCTCCGACGGGCGCGATAGCCAAAGCGATGCGCGGTCGTGGACTGAACGCCTGCTCAAGCGCCCTGCACTACGCGACTTTTCGGAGACCGGGAAAAGTGGTGCCGCTGAAGGGACTCGAACCCCCGACCCCATCATTACGAATGACGTGCTCTACCAGCTGAGCTACAGCGGCCCAATTTCCGTGCGCGGGCACATAGCATCGCGCACGGGGGATGGGAAGAGGGTCAGGAGGCCTTTTGTGTCTCCCCGGACGCGGCGTCCTTGCCCGCGCCTGCTTCGTCCGCCGGTTCGGCTTCGGGAACATCCGGCGCGGTGTCCGACACGACCTCGTCCAACGGGTCGGGCATGTGCCGCTCGTCCTTCGGCATGGTGGACGGACCGACGAGCAGGGGCAGCATCTCGGCGCCGCCCGGCAGGCTCACATCGGTGCGCGGCGGCGTCTTCCAGCTGAGCGTGTCGAAGGCATCGCAATTGTTGCAGACGGGCGACCAGTCGGTCTGGATGTTGTTGCAGTTCTCGCAGACCCATTGCGGGCCGCGCGGCGCGGTCAGCGCCTTGGCGAGCCAGCCGCGCACGATCGCGTCCTCGGCGCCTTCACCGCGCTCGATGGCCGCCATGATCGTCAGCACGCGGGCATCCGGTTCGGTTTCCCACAGGTCGCCGATGGCGCGGCGGGCACCGGGGAAATCCTCGGCGGCGAGATGCAGTTCAGCCGAAAGCAGCTTCGATTCGCGGTGATCGGGATGGATTGCGATCAGGGTGCGGAACCGCTTCAGCCGCTCGGCAGGGCTTTCGGCGGGCTCGATCTCGGCGAAGGCGGCGGCGAGGTCGGGATGCGGTTGCGCCTGCCAGGCCTTTTTCAGCAGCCGCGCGGCGTTCTTCTTGCGGCCGTCGCCGATATAGCCCCGCGCTGCCATCGCGGCGGCGGGCACCAGATCGGGCGAGGTCTTGTTGGCGCTGATCGCCGCTTCGCGCGCTTCGACATCCTTGCCCTCGTCGAGGATATCCTTGGCCTCGGACAGGGCTAGAACCGCGTCGCGCCGCTTGTGCAGGTCGCGCGGCATGTTGCCGTGCTTCAGCTTGGCCTGCAGCGTCTTTCGGGCGCCGGACCAATCGGCCTTCTTGGCCTGAAGCTGCAGCAGCGTGTCCTGCATCTCCTCGTGCTTGGGCTTCAGGGCGAAGGCGCGCTTGGCCAGTTGCAGCGCGGTGTCGGTGTCGCCCTGCGCCATGCGCTGCTTCATGATCCCGCGCACGCCGACGAAGCGGGTGGCGTCGTTCTTCAGAAGCCGCTTGTAGATATCTTCGGCCTTGCGGGTATCGCCGATCTGTTCGGCGGCCTGCGCCGCGAGGATGTCGGTCACCTCGGGCTTGTGCAGGTAGCGTTCGGCCTTCTGTGCCTTGGCCAGCGCGACCCGGCCTTCGCCGGAGGCCAGCGCGGTCAGACCGTCGCCGAGCGCCTGGTACCCCTTGCGTTCGCGGTTGCGGTCGAAATAGCGGGTGATCGCCGTTTCGTCGCCGTTGATGAATTTCAGCACCGCGATCAGCAGCGACACGATCTTCAACAGCAGCCAGACGGCCACGAAAAGGACGATGGCCGCGATGACCGATTGCAGCGGTCCGAAGGTGAATTCCATCCCCGCAACGGTGATCTGGATGCCGCCTTCCGCTTCCAGAAGGTAGCTGGCACCGAGGGTCAGGGCCGCGACGATCGCGACGAAAAGAACGATCTTGATGAGTGACCAGAGCATGAACCGACCCTTATTCCGTATCCAGTTCGGCCGAGAGCGTCTCGGTCGCGGCAAGTGCCGCGGCCCGCGTCTCAGCGCGTGTGACCCAACCCTGAAGCGCCACGCTGGCGGCTTCGGGCAGGGCGGAGATTTCGTTGAGCGCTGTCGCCAGATCGCCGCCCTTCACTGCGGCCTCCGCGCGCGAGAGGATGGCATCGGGGCTGTTGCCGTCGCGCGGCGTGACCGACCGCGCACCAAGCTGTTCGGCAAAGAAGCCCGCCAGCGGGTTGCCCCCTTCGGACGCGGCAGCCTCGCGCGATGCCGCGAGGGCCGATCGCGCGGCATCGGGGAAATCGGCGATCAGCTCCGCCTGCGTGGCGATGCCGTCGGCGGCGTTTTCGGACAGAACCGCCGGCACCGACACCACGTCCGAGGCCTCAAGCGGTGCCAGCGCGTCGGCGAAGGGACGGCCCGCATCGACCTCGGCGGTCAGCGTGGCCAATGCCGCGCGCAGGTCCGCCCGCATCGCACGGGTCTCGGCGCTGCGTTCTGCCGCAACGGCGGTCTCCGCAATGGTCGCGATTTCCTGTCGCTGCGTTTCGACGTCGTCGAGCGTCGCCTGAACCTCGTCGCGCAGCCGCGCGATTTCCTGTTCGTAGGCCTCGATCGCTGCGGGTGAGACCGACGCTTCGACCGGAGCCTTCTCCAGCTCGGTCACCCGGGCGACTAGTTCCTCCGCGCTGGTCTCGAGCGTGGCGATCTGGCCGGAGAGATTGCCGATCTGGGCGCCCAGCTCCTCGCCGCGCGCGCTCAGCGTCGCGATGGCGCTTTCCACCGAGGTCAGATCGACCTGCGGGATCGACGCCTCCAGCCCGTCGATCCGGCCATTCAGCGCATCGAGGCTATTGGTCTGGGCCGACAGGGCGGCGCGGGTTTCATCCGCGAAGGCATCGTTGTCGCCGAAAAGATCACCGCCCAGGTATTGCGACAGGCCAAACCCGATGGCCGCCGCGGCGACGCCGCCCAGAAGCATCGGGAAGAATCCGCCTTTGCGCTCCACGACCTTCTCGTGAATGACGGGCCCCGAGGAGGGGGCATCCGCCGCGGGCTGGTCCGCGCTGCTCTCCGCGGGGCCGGTACCCTCGGGGTCGGCCCCGGTCGCGGCCATGGCGATGTCGGGGTCGACCTTTTCACCATCGCTTTCATCCATGGGGCGGGTCGCGTCGTCATCCTTGGCGGCCGCATCCTCGGCCAGCGACGTGTCCGGATCGGCGGGGCTCATCGCCTCGGCCTCGGTGACATCCGGGGTTTCGATCAGGCTCTCTTCGGTCGCGGCGCTGTCGGATGTCGCGGCGTCCGATTGCTCCGGCGTCTCGGTGTCGGGTTTGAAGGCCTTGGTATCGGGTGCGGCGTCAGGCACGTCCCCGGGCGCATCCGACGTTTCGGCGTCCGGCGCCGTCGTGGACGTGTCGTCCGCGGCTGTGACGGTATCGGCATCCGTGCCCGAGCTTTCCTCCGGGCTGTCCGTCCTCACGATATCCTCGGTCCCGGCGGTGGTCTCGGCGTTGTCCTGACCCTCGGTCTGGACGTTTGCGTTCCTGGCCCCCCTGGGCTTTTTCGATCTCGCCAACTGTCCTTCCCTTTCGAATCTGTTCCGGCAACCGGTGCGCCGGTATTTCCACGACCTTACTGGCCTGTATCCCGGCCCTCAAGCGATTGCGCCTTGCGCCACAATCCCTTGACGGTGCGACGCAGCGCCGTGCCGTTTGGGTGGGCGGCCCGTTCGAGTGCGCGCGCGCCGAGGCCCGCAAGCGGGTCCGCGACCGCCTCGCTCATGGCTGCAAGATAAAGCGGCGCATCGAAAGGACCATGTTCCGCGAAGGCCCGTGCCGTGCGCGGCGAGAAGAAGGGCGCCACGACCGGTACTGCGCCAGCGAGAAAGCCGCGCGCTTCCGCCGACAGCGGCACGAGATTCTGGGTGTAGAGCACGGCGGAATCCGTCTCTATTCCCGCGGAACTCAGCGTTTCCGCGACAGCACCGCGGCTGTGCTCTCCACGCAGGTGCAGAAGCGGCGCGGCGGGTTTCGCCTCCGCGATCAGCGCGATCAGGTCCGACGCCGCCCCATCCGCCGAAATCGGGTGCAGGCCCGCGTCGCGCGCCGCGGCAGCGGTGGCGTCGCCCACGGTGAAGCAGGTCTCGCGGAAAGGGCCACCCGCCGCGCGATAGGCGGCCACGCCGTTCGCCGAGGTGAAGATCAGACCCTGATACCGGTCCATGCGCGGCACATGCGGCAGGAACGAAATCTCGATTAGCGGGCTGACGATACAGGTCTCGGGCCGAATCCCCTCGGAGGTCAGCTCTTCGGCGAAGGCCTGCGCGGCCGCTTCGGGTCGGGTAAGAAGAAGGATCGGAGCGGGCATGCATACCGCCGATATTGTGGCTGGGCCATAATCGGTGCTACCCCGTGGGCTGCTCGCGCGCAACGGATATGCAACATGACCGCCCCGCTGATCACGCTTGGACTGGAAAGCAGCTGCGACGACACGTCGGCGGCAATCCTGCGCGGCCGGGAGATCCTGTCGAATGTGGTCATGGGCCAGACCGAGCTGCACGCGGCTTTCGGCGGCGTCGTGCCCGAGATCGCCGCCCGCGCCCATGCCGAGAAATTGGACCTCGCCGTCGCCGAGGCGCTGTCGCGATCCGGCCTGAGGCTGGCAGCGGTCGATGCCATCGCGGTGACGGCGGGCCCGGGTCTGATCGGCGGCGTGCTGTCCGGGGTCATGTGCGCCAAGGGTCTGGCGGCGGGCGCCGGTAAACCGCTGATCGGGGTGAACCACCTCGCCGGGCACGCCCTGACGCCGCGGCTGACGGACGATCTGGCCTATCCCTACCTCATGCTGCTGATTTCGGGCGGGCATTGCCAGTTCCTGATCGTGCGCGGAGCGGACAGGTTTCAGCGCCTGGGCGGGACCATTGACGACGCGCCGGGTGAGGCCTTCGACAAGACCGCGCGCCTGCTGGGTCTTCCGCAGCCGGGCGGGCCCGCGGTCGAAGACGCCGCGCGCCGCGGCAATTCCACGCGGTTCCGGTTCCCGCGCCCACTTCTGGACCGGCCCGGTTGCGACATGAGCTTTTCCGGTCTGAAGACCGCGCTGCTGCGCGAGCGGGACCGGATCGTGGCCGAAAAAGGCGGGCTGACGGAAACCGACCGCGCGGATCTCTGCGCCGGGTTTCAGGCCGCGATCCGCGATGTTCTGACCGAAAAGACCCGCCGAGCGATTGCGCTTTACCTCGAGGACGCGCCGGCTCAACCGGCCTTCGCCATCGCCGGTGGTGTTGCCGCGAACCGCGCGATCCGGGCCGAGTCAGAGACGCTTTGCGCCCGAAGCGGTCTTCGCTTCACCGCGCCGCCACTGTCGCTTTGTACCGACAACGCGGCCATGATCGCCTATGCGGGTTCCGAATTGTTCGCGGCGGGCCACCGCTCCGACATGACGCTCAAGGCCCGGCCGCGCTGGCCGCTCGATCCTGGGGCGCAGCCGCTCGTGGGGTCGGGCAAGAAGGGGGCCAAGGCCTGATATCAACCGAAAGGACAAGACGATGCTTGTGGTTCTGATCGCACGGGACAAGCCCGGCGCCCTCGAGATACGCAAAGCCAACCGCGATGCGCATCTCGCCTATCTGAAAGAGACCGGTTGCGTGCAGCAGGCGGGTCCGGTGATGGAAGACGGTGCGATGGCCGGGTCGATCATCGTGCTCGACGTGCCCGACATGGCCGCCGCGGAGGCCTGGGCCGCGGGCGATCCCTATGGCAAGGCGGGGCTCTTCGCCTCGGTCGAGCTATCGGAATGGAACCGGGTGATCGGCTGATGCGCTACTGGCTTTTCAAATCCGAACCGTCGGAATGGTCGTGGGACGACCAGGTCGCCAAGGGCGATGCAGGAGAGGAATGGGACGGCGTGCGCAACTATCAGGCGCGGAACTTTATGCGCGAGATGTCCGTGGGCGATCGCGGCTTCTTCTACCATTCCCAGAAGGAGAAGGCCGTCGTCGGCATCGTCGAGATCATCGCGGAGGCGCATCCCGACAGCAGGACCGACGATGACCGCTGGGATTGTGTGGACATCAAGGCGCTGCGGCCGTTCGAGAGGCCGGTGACGCTCGACCAGGTGAAGGCGGATGACCGGCTGTCGGAGATGGCGCTGGTAAAGCAGGCGCGGCTGTCGGTTCAGCCCGTGACCGAGGCGGAATGGCGCGTGGTCTGCGCGCTGGGTGGCGTCGAGGCCTGAAAACAGGCTCTGTTTAAGCGAAAAACGCCCCGGCCTGCGTGGCGCGGGGCGTTTCCGATTTCAGGATACGCCGCGGATCAGGCGTAGGCCGCGTCCTTGTTGAAGTGCTTCGTGAGCATGTAATAGACGACGGCGCGGTACTTGTTGCGCTCCGAACGGCCATAGGTCTCGATCACGGCGTCGATGCCGGCCATCAGGTCCGGACTGTCGGGCAGGCCCAGCTTCTTCATCAGGAAATTCTTCTTGATCGTCTCCAGCTCGGCCTTGTCGGAGCCTGCGACCGTCGAGGCGTCGTCGTTGTAGATCGCCGGTCCGCAGCCGATCGTGACCTTGGTCAGCAGGTCCATGTCGGGCTGCATGCCACACTTATTGCGCAGATCATCGGCATATTTTGCGATGAGTTCGTCACGCTTTCCCATGTCTTGTATCCCTCTCTACCCGGCCTCGGACGTCGCGGCGAGGCTCCCGGGCGAAAGGTATGCAGGCGGGACCGGACCGCTCAAGCAAAAAATCGAAACTGCACGCTTGCGGCGGGGGAGAGCCGGTTTTTTCGTGTCTTCCGCGCCCTTTTTCGCACGTTTGACACGAAGAGACCCCGGCGACGAAGCGCCGGGGCCGTTTTACCTGGTCCGTCGGGACCGTCCGATCAGTAGCGGTAATGCTCGGGCTTGAATGGGCCTTCGGGCGACACGCCGATATAGGCGGCCTGGTCCGGGGCGAGCGGCGTCAGCTTCACGCCGATCCGGTCGAGATGCAGCCGCGCGACCTTCTCGTCGAGATGCTTGGGCAGGATGTAGACCTTGTTCTCGTACTCGCCGCCGTTCTTCCACAGCTCGATCTGCGCCAGCACCTGGTTGGTGAAGGACGCCGACATCACGAAGGACGGGTGGCCGGTGGCGTTGCCGAGGTTCAGAAGACGGCCCTCGGACAGCAGGATGATGCGGTTGCCCGAGGGCATCTCGATCATGTCCACCTGTTCCTTGATGTTCGTCCACTTGTGGTTCTTCAGGCTCGCCACCTGGATTTCATTGTCGAAATGGCCGATATTGCCGACGATCGCCATGTCCTTCATCTCGCGCATGTGCTCGATGCGGATCACGTCCTTGTTGCCGGTCGTGGTGATGAAGATGTCGGCACTGTCGATCACGTCCTCCAGCAGCACGACCTCGAAGCCGTCCATCGCCGCCTGCAGGGCGCAGATCGGGTCGACCTCGGTCACCTTCACGCGCGCGCCCGCGCCGCGCAAGCTGGCCGCGGAGCCCTTGCCCACATCGCCGTAGCCCAGCACCACGGCGACCTTGCCGGCCATCATCGTGTCGGTTGCGCGGCGGATGCCGTCGACGAGGCTTTCCTTGCAGCCGTACTTGTTGTCGAATTTCGACTTGGTGACGCTGTCGTTCACGTTGATCGCCGGGAAGGGCAGCTGGCCTTCCTTGACCAGTTGATAGAGCCGGTTGACACCGGTCGTCGTCTCTTCGGAGACGCCCTTGATCTGGTCGCGGACCTTGGTGAACCAGCCCGGGCTCTGCGCCATGCGCTTCTTGATCTGCGCCTTGACGACCTCTTCCTCCTCGGAGGCGGGCACGGGAAGGATGTCCTCGCCGGCCTCGGCGCGGGCACCGAGCAGCACGTAGAGTGTGGCGTCGCCGCCATCGTCGAGGATCATGTTGGGCCCGTCCTCGAACTGGAACGACTTGTCGAGGTAATCCCAATGCTCTTCCAGCGTCTGGCCCTTGATGGCGAAGACCGGCACGCCCGCCTCGGCGATGGCGGCGGCGGCGTGGTCCTGCGTCGAGAAGATGTTGCACGACGCCCAGCGGACATCGGCGCCGAGTGCCGTCAGCGTCTCGATCAGAACGGCGGTCTGGATGGTCATATGCAGCGAGCCCACGATGCGCGCGCCCTTGAGCGGCTGGCTTTCGCCGAACTCCTCGCGGCAGGCCATCAGGCCCGGCATTTCCGTCTCGGCGATGTCCAGCTCCTTGCGGCCGTAACCGGCAAGCGAGATGTCCTTTACGATGTAGTCTTTGGCCATGTGCGAAGTCCTGAAAAATGCTGTTGCATCGGCCATAGCATCAAGACCGTTTCAGGACAATTGACAGTGGCTTGCCACCTTGCCACACCTCCCGCCCTTGGCTTCAAAAGCGACGACCCTGATCGCATCCAAGGCAAAAAAGGACACAGCCATGGCTTCGAGACCGCCCCGCGCCTGGCAACGCATGCTGTCGGGCCGCAGGCTCGACCTTCTCGATCCGACGCCCGTCGATATCGAGATCGAGGATATCGCCCACGGGCTGGCCTTCGTGGCGCGCTGGAACGGGCAGACCCGGGGCGATTTCCCCTATTCCGTGGCCGAGCATTCCCTGCTGGTGGAGACGATCTTTTCCCGCATGTGCCCGAAGGCGAGTGCTGCGGACCGGCTGACGGCGCTTCTGCACGACGCGCCGGAATACGTGATCGGGGACATGATCTCGCCGGTGAAGGCGGCGGTCGGGCCGGAATACGGCACGCTCGACGACCGGCTGTCCGCGGCGATCCACATCCGGTTCGGACTGCCCGCGATCACGTCGAAGACGCTGAAGCGTCGGATCAAGCGCGCCGACAAGGTCTCGGCCTGGATGGAGGCGACCGAGATCGCGGGATTTGCCGAGAGCGAGGCGGATCGCTTTTTCGGGCGGCCCCCCGCGGACATGATCGCGGATCTGAAGATCACGCTGCGTCCGCCGGTGGAAGTGCGCGCTGATTTCACCGCCCGCCATGCGGAGCTTCTGGCCGCGTCGTGAAGGTGATGGTGCGCCGGGCCGGGCGGCTCGATGTCCGGCAGATGGCCGAGTTGCTGAACGAGATCGCCGGCGCGGGCGGGACCGCCGTGGTACCCCGCGCGGTCACGGCGGACGAGCTCTACGGCTCGATGCGCCGGCATCGCGATACCGGCGCCTGGCATGTGGCGGAGGATGAGTGCGGCACGATCCTCGGCTTTCAATATATCGAGCCGCAAGGCGACCTGCCGCCCGAGGCTTGCAACATCGCGACCTTCGTGCGGCCCGGCCGCAGCGGGCTCGACATCGGATCGGCACTGTTCGAGGCGTCGACAAAGGCGGCCCGGGCGCTGGGCTATCGCTGGATCGGTGCCGATATCCGGGCCGACAATCACGGCGGGCTGATCTATTACCAAAGCCGGGGGTTCGAGGCCCATGGCCGCGTCGCCGGGCAGAACGAGGTCGCGGGCAAGCGGCGTATGCGCTACGACCTCTCGGCGGGCAACGGCATCCGGCGCGCGCGGGAGCGGAACAGGATCGCGAGGACGATGGCGATGTTCAGACAGTTCCACAGAATGCCGTTCCAGAACGCCAGAGCGTAGGATCCCGTCGCGTCGTAGATCGCGCCCGAGAGCCAGCCGCCGAAGGCCATGCCGAGGATCGTCATCATGATGACGAAGCCCACGCGCGCCCCGGCTTCGCGGGCCGGAAGGTATTCGCGGACGATGACCGCGTAGGACGGGATGATACCGCCCTGGCTCAGCCCGAAGATCAGGCTGACGATGTAAAGCGACGTCAATCCGCCCGCGGGCAGGTACAGAATGAGCGCGATGCATTGCAGGACCGACCCGATCAGCAGCGTCGGGATACCGCCCAGACGGTCGGCCAGAAAGCCCGAGGCCAGCCGCGAGACCACGCCGCCCAGAAGCATGAGCGACAGCAATTCCTTGCCCACCGCCGCGCCGAAACCGAGATCGACCGACAATGCCACGATATGCACCTGCGGCATCGACATCGCGACGCAGCACCCGATCCCGGCAATCCCGAGCGCCCATTGTAGCTGGCGCGGCGAGAGCCCGGTCCGGCCGGCGCGGGCGCTGGCCTGCGCTTCGGACACCGCCAGCGCGCCGGCATCCACGCGGGTGCGGAAAAGCGCGCTCATCGGGACGAGGATCACCAGCGACGCCACGGCCAGCGCCCCGTAATCCCAACGCCAGCCCGCATCCCCGCCCAGCCAACCCAGCGCCAGCGGCCAGAACGCGCCCGAAAGGTAATTGCCCGAGGCCGCCACCCCGACCGCGATGCCGCGTCGCTTGAGGAACCATTGCGAGACATCGGCGATGAGCGGGCCGAACGAGCCTGCCGTCAGGAAGCCGATCACGAATTGCACCATCGCCAGAACGATGATCGAGCCCGCCAGCGCCGCGGCGCTGTAGGCGCAGGCGAGGCCCAGCCCCATCAAGGCCAGCGTCAGGGCCATGCCGTAGCGGTCGACGACGCGCCCGATCACGAGGTTGCCCAACGCAAAGCCCAGCATGGTCGCCGAATAGGGCAGGGAGGCCGCGCCGCGCGAGACCTCGAATTCTGCCGCCACTTCGGGCAGGACGGAGATCACCGCCCACATGCCGATATTGCCGGTGGTGGCCACGATCAGCGTGAGCCCCAGACGGATCCAGGAGCGGCGGGTATCGAGATCGGCATGGGTGTTCATGGCGCGACGATAGACCGGGCTCCGGATGCGTGACAGTCTGAAAGCGGCGCGGATGTCTTTTCATTCCGCTGCGGTCGCGCCATGTTCGCCGCATGCGCCGCGATGCGATTGCCTTCTCCCGAAACATTCGGCGGACCTGAGCCATGGTCCGTCTCGACGCGCGCGATATCGAGATCCTGCGGGTGCTGTCCGCGGAGGGCCGGATCACCAAGGCGGAGCTGGCCGACCGCGTGGGCCTGTCACCCACACCCGCCTGGGAGCGGCTGAAGAAGCTCGAGAAAGCCGGGGTGATCGAAGGCTACGGCGCGCGGATCGCCTACAAGGCGTTCGGACCCCATGTGACGGTCTTCGTCGCCTGCGAACTTGATGGTCACCGGGCGCGCGATTTCCAATCCTTCGAGGATGCGATCCGGCGCCATGACGAGGTCACCTGGGCGTGGGCGCTGGGCGGCGGCTTCGATTACCTGATCCAGGTGGTGACGCAGGATATCGACGCGTATCAGCGGCTCATCGACCGGCTGCTCGATGCCGAGATCGGGCTCGCGCGCTATTACACCTACATCGTCACGAAGCCGGTGAAATCGAGCTACGGTCTGCCACTCGGCCTTCTGGACATGGATGACTGAACGCTGCTCCGCGCATTTTTCCAAGAGGCAAGACCAGCAACGCGGCGCGTCAGAGGAATCCTCTGGCGCGGGCCCCGATCATGGAGGTTTCCTCTGCCGGGGCGGCGATCTTCAGTCCCCTCTTCCGGACTGCGCACCCTAACCTGACCGCATCGCATTCGCCAACCCGAGGGGATTCTTCGATGACCGTCCATCGCACCTTTCCGAAATCGCCGCTTGCCGCGCTGACCGATGCGCGGCTCGTGCGGCCCTTCTCCTATATCGACGGCAAGTGGCGCGGTGCCCCGGATGGCGCGGCGATTGCCGTCACCAACCCCGCCGATGGCGAATGGCTGGGTGAGGTCGCGGCATTGTCCGCCGCGGATGCGACCGAAGCGGTCGACGCTGCGGACCGCGCTTTCGCCACCTGGTCCGAGACTCTGCCGCAGGAACGCGCGCGGCTTCTGCGCCGCTGGCAAGCGCTGATGCTGGAACACCAGGAGGACCTGGCGCTTCTGATGACGCTGGAGCAGGGCAAGCCCCTGTCCGAGGCGCGGGGCGAGATCGCCTATGCGGCCGATTTCATCGAGTTCTACGCCGAAGAGACCCGCCGCCCGAATATCGAGGGCGTCACCTCGCATCTGCCCGATGCGGAGGTCGAGCTGTGGCGCGAGCCCATGGGCGTCGCCGCGCTCATCACGCCGTGGAACTTCCCCTCGGCGATGCTGACGCGCAAGGCCGCGGCGGCGCTGGCGGCAGGCTGCACCATCTTGGCGCATCCTTCGGCCGAGACGCCGTTCTCGGCCCTGGCCCTCGCGGAGCTGGCCGAGCGCGCGGGCTTCCCGCCGGGCGTGTTCAACGTCGTGACCGGCGCCGCGCCGACCATTGTGGAGCCCTGGACGCAGGATCCCCGCGTGCGCGTTCTCTCCTTCACCGGTTCGACCGAGGTCGGGCGGCTTCTCTATCGCCAATGCGCGGGCAGCGTGAAGTCGCTGATCATGGAGCTGGGCGGCCACGCGCCGGTTATCGTGTTCAAGGGCGCGGACCTCGATCAGGCCGTAACAGAGACGATCAAGGCTAAGTTCGCCACGACCGGGCAGGATTGCCTCGGCGCCAACCGCATTTTCGTGGAGCGCGCGATATACGACGCCTTCGTCGAGAAGTTCACCGCCGCGACGCAGGCCCTGAGCATGGCCAAGGGGCTCGACGATGCCGATCTGGGACCGCTGATGAACGAAAAGGCGGTGCAGAAGCAGGAGGCGCATGTCGCCGATGCGCTGGCCAAGGGTGCCGTGCTGAAATGCGGCGGCAGGCGGCGCGACGATCTGGGCCCGCTTTTCTATGCGCCGACCGTGCTGGCCGATGTGCCCGACAATGCCGATATTCTGCACGAGGAGACCTTCGGGCCGGTCGCCGCGATCCTGCCTTTCGACACGGAGGAAGAGGTCGTCGCCAAGGCGAACGCCACCGAATACGGGCTTGTCGCCTACGTACACAGCCAGGATCCGCGCCGCATCTACCGGGTCAGCCGCAAGCTGCAATTCGGCATGGTCGCGGTGAACCGCACCAAGGTCACCGGTGCGCCCATTCCCTTCGGCGGCATGAAGCAATCGGGCCTTGGGCGCGAAGGTGCAAGACAGGGCTTGGAGGCCTTCACCGAAATCAAGTACGTCTGCCGTGACTGGGGCTGAGTAAAGGTTCGGCGGCCGCGCCCGGCGGCTTCGCCCGTTGAGACAGAAAGGAAGCATCATGCTCAAGAACGACATGCTGGAGAAGTGGGACCGCGAGAACTTCTTCCACCCCTCGACCCATCTGGCGGAATTCGCCCGCGGGAACGTGCCGCACAGGGTCATCACCGGCGGTCAGGGCTGCCATATCGAGGACCGTGACGGCAACCGGATGCTGGATGCCTTCGCCGGGCTCTATTGCGTCAACGTGGGCTACGGGCGTCAGGACATCGCCGAGGCCATCGCCGCGCAGGCCAAGGAGCTTGCCTATTACCACGCCTATGTGGGCCACGGCACGGAGGCCTCGATCACGCTGTCGAAGATGGTCCTCGACCGCGCGCCCGAGCACATGTCGAAGGTCTATTTCGGGCTGTCGGGTTCCGATGCGAACGAGACCAACATCAAGCTCGTCTGGTATTACAACAACGTGCTGGGCCGCCCCGAGAAGAAGAAGATCATCTCGCGCTGGCGCGGCTATCACGGCTCGGGGCTGATGACCGGCTCGCTCACCGGGCTCGAGCTTTTCCACAAGAAGTTCGACCTGCCCTTCGGACAGGTGATCCACACCGAGGCGCCGTATTATTACCGCCGCCCGGACACCGCCATGACCGAGGCGGATTTCACCGCCCATTGCGCGGCCGAGCTTGAGGCGCTGATCGAACAGGAAGGCGCAGACACCATCGCGGCCTTCATCGGCGAGCCGATCCTCGGCACCGGCGGCATTGTGCCCCCGCCCGCAGGTTATTGGGAGGCGATCCAGGCGGTTCTGGACAAGAACGACATCCTGCTCATCGCGGACGAGGTCGTGACCGGGTTTGGGCGCCTCGGAACCATGTTCGGCTCGACCCATTACGGGCTGAAGCCCGACCTGATGACCATCGCGAAGGGCCTGACCTCGGCCTATGCGCCGCTGTCGGGGTCGATCGTCTCGGACAAGATGTGGAAGGTGCTGGAGCAGGGCACGGACGAGAACGGCCCGATCGGCCATGGCTGGACCTATTCGGCGCATCCGATCGGTGCGGCGGCGGGTGTCGCCAACCTCAAGCTGATCGAAGAGCTGGACCTCGTCGGCAATGCGGGCCGGGTCGGCGCCTACCTGAACAAGGTGATGGCCGAAGCGGTGGGCGCGCATGCCCATGTGGGCGAGGTGCGCGGCGACGGCATGCTCTGCGCGGTCGAACTTGTCGAGGATCGCGACAACCGGACCTTCTTCGAGGCCTCGAAGAAGGTCGGTCCCAGCGTCGCCGCGGCGCTGTTGGAGCAGGGCGTCATCGCGCGGGCCATGCCGCAGGGCGATATCCTGGGCTACGCGCCGCCCTTCTGCCTGACCGAAGCCGAGGCGGACGAGATCGCGGACAAGACCGCGACGGCGATCAAGACCGTTTTGGGCTGAGCCGGAAACGACAGGACCCGGCGCAAGGCCGGGTCCGCATCCGCATCATCGCGGGAAAGCCAGGGGGCGGCGGGACTATTCCGCCGCCTCCGTGCGTTTCATCAGAAGCGCATCCTGCATGAAGGTCTCGAGCGCGTCGATCTCGGGCTCGTCGAGACGCAGACCGAGCTTCGTGCGGCGCCAGATCACGTCCTCCGCGGTCTCGGCATATTCCTTGTCGATCAGCCACATCACCTCGGCCTCGGTCAGGGTGCCCCCGAAATTCTCGCCCAGATCCTCGACGGACTTGGCCTCGCCCAAGATGTCCCAGGCCTCGGTGCCGTAATGGCGGATCATCCGCTCGGCCCACTTGTCGCCGAGGAAGGGATATTCCTCCGCCAGCATCGTGATCCGGCCGCGCGTCTCGGCGACCTTGAAATCGCCGCCCGGCAGGGTGACGCCCGCGGTCCAGGCGCCCTTGGTCCCGGGGAAGAACGGCACGATCTTCTCGAGCGCGTGTTCGGCGAGGCGCCGATAGGTGGTGATCTTTCCGCCGAAGATGTTCAGGACCGGCGCGCCGCCGGTGTCGTCAACCTTCAGCGTGTAATCCCGTGTGGCCGCCGTCGCGCTCTTGTTGCCGTCGTCGTAAAGCGGGCGCACGCCGGAATAGGTCCAGACCACGTCGTCGCGCGTCACCGGGTTCTCGAAATAGTTCGAGGCGAAGTTTAGGAGGTAATCCATCTCCTCGTCGGTGCATTCGGGCTTCTTGTCGGGGTTGTCCTGTTCGCTGTCGGTGGTGCCGATCAGTGTGAAATCCTGCTCGTAGGGGATGGCGAAGATGATCCGCCCGTCGGTGCCCTGGAAGAAGTAGCACTTGTCGTGATCGTAGAGCTTGCGGGTCACGATATGGCTGCCGCGCACGAGGCGGACGCCTTCCTTGGCGTTCGAGCGCACCTTGGTGCGGATGATGTCGCCGACCCAGGGGCCGCCCGCATTGACCAGCATCTTGGCGGTGATGCGGCGTTGCTGTCCGTCGCGCCGATCCTCGAGCACTACTTCCCAGTGGTCGTCCACGCGATCGGCCGAGATGACCTTCGTGCGCGTCATGATCTCGGCGCCGCGAGCTTCGGCGTCGCGGGCATTCAGAACGACGAGCCGCGAATCCTGCACCCAGGCGTCGGAATATTCGTAGGCATGCTTGAACTTGTCTTTCAGCGGGCCGCCTTCGATCGATTTCGACAGATCGAGCGTCTTGGTGCCGGGCAGGATTTCCCGTCCGCCGAGGTTGTCGTACATGAACAGGCCCAGCCGGATCAGCCATCCGGGGCGCCGCCCCTTCATCCAGGGCATGACCGTTTTCAGCAGCCGGGATGTCGGCGTCGCATTGTCGAAGCGCATGTCCTTGTGGAAGGGCAGAACGAAGCGCATCGGCCAGGAAATGTGCGGCATGGCGCGCAAGAGCGTTTCCCGCTCGATCAGGCTTTCGCGGACCAGCCGGACCTCGAAATATTCGAGGTAGCGCAGGCCGCCGTGAAACAGCTTCGTCGAGGCCGACGAGGTCGCCGAGGCGAGGTCGTTCATCTCCGCAAGCGCAGTCTTCAGGCCGCGTCCGCTGGCGTCACGGGCAATGCCGCATCCGTTGATGCCGCCGCCAATGACGAAAAGGTCGTAGTCCGTGGTCGGTTCCGTCCGGTCTTGCATGGGTCCCCCGGTCTGATCCGTAAAGGCATGTTACTACGACGTGCGGCCGCGAGTCTAAAGGTCAAAGCCCCGATGCGCGTCATATCGCCACCCGTCGCGGGACCTGAATGACCAATTTCGCGGCGTGTCGTCCCGGATCAGCGGGGCCGCTCAAGGCTGTCTCAGAAATAGGATCGGACAAGCGATCCGGCCAAGAGTGACCAGCCGTCCGCCACGACGAAGAACGCCAGCTTGAAGGGCAGCGACACGATGGCTGGGGGAACCATCATCATGCCCATCGACATCAGGATCGCGGCGACCACGAGGTCGATGATGAGAAACGGCAGGAAGATCAGGAAGCCGATCTGGAAGGCGCGCGCGATCTCGGAGAGCAGGAAACTGGGGACGAGAACCGAAAGCGGCGCATCCGGGCTGCGCTCGGTGCCCACCGCGTCGGGGCGCAGGTCGGCCATGGCGCGGAACGTGTCGGGATCGACGCGGCCGGCCATGAAGTCGCGGAACGGCGCCAGTGCGGCGGTGACGGCGGGCACCAGCTCGAGCTCCTCGTCGAGAAGCGGGACGACGCCCGCATTGTAGGCCTCGGTGAAGACCGGCTCCATGACGAAGTAGGTCAGGAACAGCGCGAGGCTGACGATCAGCATGTTGGGCGGGGATTGCTGCAGGCCGATTGCCTGCCGGAGGATCGCGAAGACGGTCACCATGAACGGAAAGCAGGTGATCATGATCGCGATGCCGGGTGCGAGGCTCAGAAGCGTGATGAGGGCGATGAGTTGCAGGCTGGTCGCCGTCAGCCCGCCGCCCTCGCCAAGATCGATGCTGATCCCTTGCGCGGCAACCGGGCCCGCGAGGAGGGCGAGAAGCGAAGCGAGAAGAAAGAGACCGGGCGACGGCGATGCCCGGCCGGGCCGCTGCCCGAACGAGGCGCATCGCGACCGCCCGCCGTCTTTCGCGGTCCCGGGTCGGCCAGACGCCGCATGCTGGGGGGCGTTTGCCGGGCTCAACTGCGTCCGCTCATATCCGCGACTTCGGTCAGCCGCACCGCGAGGCGGGCGGCCTCGCCTTCCTCCACGACTTCCAGAACGCCGATGCCGATCAGCCGGTCACCCACGAACAGCTCCACCGGGTCGTCCAGTGACTTGTCGAGCGTCAGCACGGAGCCTTCATCGAGTTTCAGGAGGTCCCGGACGAGTGGCCGCGCGCGCCCAACCGAGACGGTGATCTCGATCGGGACCTGCGTGAGCGGCGTGTCGGTCTTGGGGCGCGGGGCGGCGGCGGTCTCATCCATTGGCGGTTCTCCGTGTTTCGGTGCTGAAACCCGTGATCGCGTCGCGGATCTCGGATGCCATTTCGGTCAGGTCGATGCGTTCTTCGCGGTCTTCGCTGAAGCGGATATCCGCCTGTCCCGGCGCAAGCGTGCCGTCGGCGACGACGGTGACGGGAAAGCCCAGATCACTGTCGACCAGCGGTTCCACCAGCGCCAACTCGCGCGGGCTGACCGCGATCTCGACGAGCGTCTCGCCGGAGGTGCGGGCATGTTCCATCAGCCGGTCCAGGAGGTGCCGCGGGAGGCTGTCGTCGAAGGCCGCGGGCAGGATCGCCGTGGCGATCTGGGTCAGCAACGGCTCCATGGCGGCGAGGATGTGGGTGTAGGCTTCGTGGTAGGTGAACGAAAGATCGCGCAGGTTCTGCGACAGGTCGCTGTGCAGGCGGCCGCCTTCCTTCTCGACGGCGGCCATCGCGTCTTCCCAGCCGTCGCGATAGCCCTTGTCGAAGCTCGCGAGATCGCGCTGCTCCTGCGCATCGGGCCCGGTATCGGCCGTGCCGGAGGCCGGCCCGCTGCCATCGGAACGGGCGAAATCCGTGAGCAGTTCGGTGAGTTGCATCAGCGTGACTCCTCCGGGCGGTCCTCGAGCCAGCTGCGCAGGATCTCGACGGTCTCTTCCTTGCGCTCGCCGATGAGCGTGCGCAGCCGGTCCACGGGATCTTCCGAGGAGAGGTCCTCGAGCGGGGCGAAACCGTTGCCGAGCGGCAGCGAATCGCCCATGGGCCGGAAGCCGTCGCCCATGTCGATCTCGCCAGTCAGCGGTGTATCGGCCTCGTCCAGCGGTGACGCTTTCGGCGCGGACGTGGCCAGTTCCGGCGCGCCCAGGCCCTGCGGTGCGGGCAGGGCGGCGGGCTCGGTCGTGGCGCGGGACAGGATCGGGCGGATCACGAACAAGCCGAGGACAAGCGCCACGAGCGCCAGCACCGCGATCTGGATCAGCCGCAGCGGATTGAGCGCCATCGTGTCGAACATCCCTGGCGCGATGGCCTCGGTCCCCAGGCCTTCGGGGGCGTTGAACGGCATCGAGCGGATGGTGATCTCGTCGCCACGCTCGGCATTGAAGCCCACGGCGGAGGCCACGAGGTCGCGCAGGGCGGCCTGTTCTTCGTCTGCGAGGGGCGTGAAGACCGGCCCGTCGGGGCCATCTGCGAGCTCGCCATTGACGAGAACCGCCACGGTCAGGCGGCTGATCGCACCCGGCGCGCGCAGGATCTCGCGCGTGGTCTCGGAGACTTCGTAATTCACCCGCTCGCGGGTTTCGCTTTGCTGCGCCGAGGAGCTGTCGCCGCCCCCGGCCTCGCCGTCGGGCAGGTTCGAGGCCACGGTCACGTCGCCGTTGCCCTGGTTGTTCGACTGTTCCGACCGTTCCTCGGTATCGGAGGAGATCGCGACGCGGCCATCCGGATCGAGCCTGCGCTCGCGGATCTGTTCGCTTTCGGTCACGGTATCGACGCTGACCGCGACGACGGCGTTGCCCGCGCCGACACGCGCCTCGACGATGCGCTGGACACGGTTGCGCAAGGCCTCCGCGCGATCCTCGGACGAGGCCAGGCCCTGCGCGTCCTCCGCTCCGATCAGGCCGCCACGGCTGTCGATCACGGAGACATCGTCGGGCACGAGCCCGGGCACGGCCGAAGCCACGAGATACCGGATCGCCCGCGCCCGTTCCGCGTCCACCACGCCGTTCGCGCCGGTGACCGACACCGAGGCGGACGGCGTCACCTCGCGCTGAAAGGGATTGGCGGCGGACATCGCGATGTGAACGCGTGCCGCGGATACCTGCGGCGTGGCGAGGATCGTTCGCGCCAACTCACCTTCCTTGGCGCGCCAATAGGCGGCGTCGAACATCTGCGACGTGGTGCCGAAGCCGGTCAGCGAATCGAGAAGCTCGTACCCCTGGGCATTGTTCGCGGGCAGGCCTTCGCCCGCCAGCGTCAGCCGCAGCGCGTCGCGTTCCGCGCGGGGAACCATGATGGCACCGCCCTGCACCTCGAACGGGATGCCGCTGCTTTCGATCGCCGCGACCACGTCCGCCGCGGCCTGCGGTTCGAGCCCTGCATAAAGCAGCGCCATATCGGGTTGCGACGCCATCCGCGCCAATCCCAGAACAGCCGCGAACATCGCTGCGGTGGACAAGGCCACCGCCAGCTTCCGGCCAAGCGACAATCCGTTCCAGAGCGCCAAAAGCTGGGGCAAGTCCGACCTCCTGATTCCCGGTCAATTTCTTCGACCTCGCCCAGAATTCGCCGATCCCCGTTAACAGGCGGTTAGCTCATTCACGTTTATCTGGTCTCGCGACTCGAAAGGAGTGCCGATGACCGATACCAGCGTCGAACCCGGCGAGACCGAGGGCGAACCGGGCCCCGAGACCCGAAAAACCGGCAAGAAGCCCCTGATCTTCGGGGCGGTTCTGGCCGTTCTCGGCGGGGCGGGCGGCTACGTCGCGGTCAGCCAGGGTCTGCTTTTCGGCGCGTCGGGCGATCCGGCGGGCGACGCCGAAACCGCCAAGCCCGCGATGCTTCCGGCGATGTATGACGGCGAAAACATCGCCGATGTGCGGTTCGTGCAATTGTCGCCGATTCTGGTGTCGCTCGGGCCCGATGCGGGCGCGCGGCATCTGCGGTTCAAGGCCGCGATCGAGACGGTGGCGGGCGCCGAGGGCGATGTCGCCGCGCTGGAGCCGCGCATCCTCGACGTCATGAACGGCTATCTGCGAGCGCTCGAACCCGCCGATATCGAGGCGCAGGACGCGCTGTTCGTGATTCGCGGCCAGCTGACGCGCCGCTTGCAGCTGGTCCTCGGTGAGGACCGGATGCGCGATCTTCTTGTCATGGAATTCGTTTTGGACTGAGGGGGGTCTCTCATGCAGATCATCGCCGATATCTTGCTGGCTGCCGGTGCCTTGGGCGCGGCTTTCTATTGTTACGTGCTGTCCAAGAGGCTGCGGGCCTTCAACGATCTCGAAGGCGGCATGGGAAGTGCTGTCGCGGTGCTGTCGGCGCAGGTGGACGACATGCGCAAGGCGCTGGGCGCCGCGCAGACGAGTGCCGGGGCCTCCAGCGCCTCGCTGACACAGGTGACGGATCGCGCGGAGGATGCGGCGCGGCGCCTCGAATTGCTGGTCGCCTCGCTGCACGATCTGCAGGACGGCACGCCTGCACCATCCGGTCCGGCGCCCGCTCCGCGTGACGATGCGAGACCGGTTTTCGCCCGTCACCCGCGTCGCGAGGCGGCGGAATGATCCGGCGGCGGGGCTCCCGCACCGGGACGCTGGCGGTGCTGGCCGGGCTGATGATTGCCTCGGCTGCGCTGCGAGTCGTGTCGGGCGCCGACACGCTGATCGCGCGCGCCGCGGGCGATACGGCGGATGCCGTTCCCGTGGCCATGACCGCCGAGGGCGATGCGTCCGAGATGATGGAGGCGGAGCCCGACACGCTTCTGGCCGCGCTCCGGGTGCAGAAGGCCCGGCTCGAAGCGCGCGAGCAGGAGATCCGGCTGCGCGAGAAGGCGCTGAAGGTCGCGGAGGCGGAAATCACCGAGAAGATGACGGCGCTGGTCGATGCCGAGGCGCGGCTGCGGCAGACCATCTCGCTGGCCCGTGGCGCGGCGGAGGCCGATGTGGCGGGACTGACGGAGGTCTATTCGCGGATGAAGCCGAAGAATGCGGCGCTTCTCTTCCGCGAAATGGCGCCGGAATTCGCGGCCGGGTTCCTCGCCCGGATGAAGCCCGATGTGGCCGCAGCGATCATGGCAGGGCTGCCACCGGACCGAGCCTATGCGATTTCGGCCATCCTCGCGGCGCGGAACTCCGATGTGCCCCGCGAAGCCACCGGCCCGCGCGCAACACCCGAAAGCACGCCCGAGGCGCGATGACGCCCCGGCCGAGGCGCTTGGTGGAAGGAGAAGGAAGCCGGGCTCAGCCCAGCAGCTTGCTGAGCTTCATGGCGACGCTCACGTCGCCCGACACCTTGATCTTGCCCATGGCGAAGGCGGTCATCGGGTTCAGCTTGCCCTTCAGGAGCTTCTCCAGATTGGCGTCGCTGATGCGGATCGTGCAATCGGCGGGATCGTCGGCGACGCGTGCCTCCGCCCCGTCAAGCGTGATCGCCCCGGCCTCGCCGCAATCGAATTTCAGCGACTCGGACAGCGGATGGCGGGTCAGTCCCGGCCGCAGCATGTCGGCAAGCTCTTCGAGTGTCATGGTCGGACCTTTCCCCTGGCGACGTGCTAGCGGGCTAGGCCGACGGCCCCGCGCCCGCAATCCGTGACGCTGCGGCGGGATCAGCCGCCGAGACGCTTTTTCCGCGCCGCCAGCAGTTTCAGGCGCAGCGCGTTGAGCTGGATGAAGCCCGCCGCGTCCTTCTGGTCGTAGGCGCCGGCATCGTCCTCGAAGGTCACGTGGGCCTCGGAATAAAGCGAATGCTCCGACCAGCGGCCGACCGTGCGCGCGAGACCCTTGTAGAGCTTCAGCCGGACGGTGCCGGTCACATGCTCCTGGCTGCGGTCGATGGCAGCCTGCAGCATCTCGCGCTCGGGCGAGAACCAGAAGCCGTTATAGATCAACTCGGCGTAGCGCGGCATGAGCTCGTCCTTGAGATGCGCCGCGCCGCGATCGAGGGTGATCTGCTCGATCCCGCGATGCGCCTCAAGCAGGATGGTGCCGCCCGGGGTCTCGTAGATGCCGCGCGACTTCATGCCGACGAAGCGGCCCTCCACGAGGTCCAGCCGTCCGATCCCGTGCACCCGCCCGTATTCGTTGAGCCGGGTCAGGATCGTCGCGGGCGACATCGCCTCGCCGTTGATCGCGACCGCGTCGCCCTGTTCGAAGGTTACCTCGATATATTCGGGCTGGTCCGGCGCGTCCTCGGGGTTCACCGTGCGCTGGTAGACGTAATCCGGCGCGTCCTCGGCCGGATCTTCCAGCACCTTGCCCTCGGAAGAGGTGTGCAACAGGTTCGCATCGACCGAGAAGGGCGCCTCGCCGCGCTTGTCCTTGGCGATGGGGATCTGGTTCTTCTCGGCGAAATCCAGAAGCTTCGTGCGCGAGGTCAGGTCCCAGAGCCGCCAGGGCGCGATGACCTTGATATCGGGGTTGAGCGCGTAGGCCGCCAGCTCGAAGCGCACCTGGTCGTTGCCCTTACCCGTGGCGCCATGGGCCACGGCATCCGCGCCGGTCTCGGCGGCGATCTCGATCAGCCGCTTGGAAATCAGCGGCCGAGCGATCGACGTGCCCAAGAGATAGAGCCCCTCATAGAGCGCATTGGCGCGGAACATCGGGAAGACGAAATCGCGCACGAATTCCTCGCGCACGTCCTCGATGAAGATGTTCTCGGGCTTGATGCCCAGCATCTCGGCCTTCTCGCGCGCGGGCTCGAGCTCTTCGCCCTGGCCCAGATCGGCGGTGAAGGTCACGACCTCGCAGCCATATTCGGTCTGCAGCCACTTCAGGATGATCGACGTATCGAGGCCTCCGGAATAGGCCAGAACGACTTTCTTCGGCTGAGACATGGATGAAATCCCCGATCACGTTGCGTTTGCGCGGCGCTTAGCCGGTTTCCGACCTACGGGCAAGCGGTGGACCCTAGGCGGGGCCGGGGCGGCGTGCTAGCCAAGGCGCGATGTCGACCGAAGGACGTTCACCCATGAAAGCCTGGGATATCTTTTCGCATTCCGTCCGTCTGGTCTGGCGCAATCGCTGGGATGCCTTGCGCATTTCGGGCGCGCTTTACGCGGCCTACGCGGTGGTGCAGGTGCTGTTTCTGGGCTCGTTCGATGCCGGGCCGACAGCCGGTGGCGACATGACCGATATCGATCCGTCCGAGGCCAGCGGCATGGTCGTCGCGATCCTGTTGCAATTCGCCATCACCCTCTGGATCGCGGTCGCCTGGCACCGTTTCGTCCTGCTCGAGGAATACCCCGGAGGATGGCTGCCGCGCTTCCACGGCGGCGCGATCCTGTCCTATCTCTGGCGCTCGATCGTGATCGGCTTCGCAATCGCGCTGGTGATCGTGTTGCCCGCGACGCTGGTTGCGACCATCGCCCCGGTCCTGTCGGTCTTCGCGATCCTGGCGGGCCTGTTCTTTGCCATCGTCTTCGGCTTTCGGCTGGCACCGGCCCTGCCGGCCGCCGCCATGGGCACGCAGGTCGGCTTCAAGGAGGCTTGGGACGCCACGCGCGGCGAAACCGGCACCGCCATCGCGCTGGCCTTCATCGGTGTCTTCGCGGCGATCCTGATCCAGATGCCGATCTTCGTGATCGCGGCCTTGTCCGAGGGGCTGGGGAACATTGCCTTCATCGTGGTGAACTGGTTCGTCACTCTCGTGTCGGCCTCCGTCCTGACCACGCTTTACGGCCATTACGTGCAGGGCCGACCAATCGAGTGACGGCTTGCCTTGGCGCGGCCCATCGGCCACCAAGGGGCATGAGCGAATTCACCGATACCGTCCGCGCCGCGGCCGACGCCATGCGCGAGGTCTTTCCGGCCACGCCGCTTCTGCGCAACGCCCATCTGTCGGATCAATACGGCGCCGATATCTGGCTCAAGCGGGAAGACCTGAGCCCGGTGCGCTCCTACAAGTTGCGCGGCGCCTTCAACGCGATGCGCAAGCGGCCCGACCAGGATCTCTTCGTCGCGGCCTCGGCGGGCAACCACGCGCAGGGCGTTGCCTTCATGTGCCGCCATTTCGGCAAGAAGGGCGTGATCTTCATGCCGGTCACGACCCCGCAGCAGAAGATCCAGAAGACGCGGATGTTCGGCGGCGACGCGGTCGAGCTGCGCATGGTCGGGGATTACTTCGACGATTGCCTGCGCGCCGCTCAGGCCTTCTGCGCCGAGGCGGGGGGGCATTTCCTGTCGCCCTTCGACGATGACGACGTGATCGAGGGGCAGGGCACCGTCGCCTTCGAGATCGAGGAAGAAATGGGCAGCCCGCCCGACCACATCATCCTGCCGGTGGGCGGCGGCGGGCTGTCGGCCGGCATGCTCAGCTATTTCGGCAACGGTCCGAACTGGACCTTCGTGGAACCCGCGGGCGGCGCCTGCCTGCACGCCGCGCTCCGCGCCGGGGAGCCGGTGACCCTGAACAAGATCAACACCTTCACCGATGGCGCGGCCGTCGCCCGGATCGGAGAGCGGACCTTCGCGCGGCTGAAGGGCGTCGGGCTCGCCAACACCTTGACCATCCCCGAAGACCGGCTCTGCACCACCATCCTCGAGATGCTGAACGTCGAGGGGATCGTGCTTGAGCCCGCGGGCGCGCTGTCGGTCGACGCGCTCAAGGATCTGGGCCAGTCGATCCGCGGCAAGCGCGTGGTTTGCGTGACCACCGGCGGCAATTTCGATTTCGAACGCCTGCCCGAGGTGAAGGAACGCGCGCAGCGCTATTCCGGCGTGAAGAAGTACTTCATCCTGCGCCTTCCGCAGCGGCCGGGTGCGCTGCGCGACTTCCTCGAGACGCTGGGCCCCGAGGACGACATCGCTCGGTTCGAATACCTGAAGAAATCCGCGCGGAATTTCGGCTCGGTCCTGATCGGGATCGAGACCACCCATGCGCGGAATTTCGACCGGCTCTTTGCGGATCTCGACGAGCAGGGCTTCACCTATCAGGACATCACCGAGGACGAGGTCCTGGCGGAATTCCTGATCTGATGGAGGTCGCGGGCCGCAGCGTCCTGAT
Organism: Roseivivax lentus; assembly: GCF_900156805.1. Lineage (GTDB taxonomy): Bacteria > Pseudomonadota > Alphaproteobacteria > Rhodobacterales > Rhodobacteraceae > Roseivivax > Roseivivax lentus. The sequence continues at coordinate 170,098 of NZ_FTOQ01000001.1, forward strand.
TACCGGCGCAGCGCGGGGCATCGGGCGCGCGCTGGCCCTCGCCCTTGCCGATGCCGGTTCCCGGGTCATCGCCGTCGACCGCGACGCGCCCGGCGCCGAGGCGGTCGCGCGGGAATGCGGCGGTCTCGGTCTGGGCTGCGACGTGACCGACCCCGCCGCACTGGCGCGGATGGTGGAGGCCGCGCGCGGATGGGCGGGCCGGATCGACATGGCGATCTCCAATGCCGGGATCGCGCGCGGGGAGCCGGATGGCCCGACCTCGGCCCCCGATGACGTCTGGCAACAGATGTTCGAGCTGCATGTGATGGCGCATCTGCGTCTCGCGCGGCTTCTCCTGCCGGAAATGATCGCGCGGGGCGAGGGAGCGCTGGTCAACGTGGCCTCCGCCGCCGGTCTCTTGTCGCAGATCGGCGATGCGGCCTATTCGGCGACGAAACACGCCGCGGTCAGCCTCGCCCAGTCGCTGGCCATTGAGCACGGGCACCAGGGCATCCGCGCCGCGGTGGTCTGCCCGCTTTACGTGGCGACGCCGCTTCTGGGCTATGCCGAAGCGGAGGCCCCCGCCCATCCCGGCGTATTGACCGCCGACATCGTGGCGGCGCGTATCCTCGACGGGTTGCGGGAAGACCGGTTCCTGATCCTGCCCCATCCCGAAGCCGCAGAATACGCACGGATGCGTGCGGAGGCGCCGGAGGCGTGGATTTCCGGCATGCAGCGCCTGCGCGACAGGGTGATGCGCGAGGGCCCGCACGATCTGCCCAGCCTTCATCGTCGCATCTGAGCGGGCGCCGCCGTCGCGGTGACGGCCGCCGGGCCGGCGGCGAACAGCCTTTTCGATGCGTCGAGCGCGGCCTGCACCGCGGGAAAATCGACGGGCGCGCCATCGCCGGCTTCTGCCCGGGCTTCGCCCTCGGCACAAAGCTGCGCGAGCCGCGCAAAGCCCAGGTTCAGCGCGCTGCCCTTGATGCTGTGCAGCCGGTCGCGCATGGCCCGCGCATCGCCTTCCGCCTGCGGCAAGGCCGCCATCTCGGCATCCATCTCGGCAAGAAAAAGCTCCGCCACCTCGGCGAAATCATCGGCCCCGAGTTCGTCCGCCAGTTCGTCGATCCTGCCCCAGTCGATCATGCCGCCTCCCTGCCGCCCCATCCTGGCCGGGCGGGGGATAAGAAATGATGAACGCCGGACGGTCTTGGCGATCTCTGCGGTGGTTCAGGAAGTTTTAAGCAAGCAGGCGTATCGACATCGGGAAAACAGCGTCCCGAGTGAGTGCCGAAAGTGCAGTTATGAACCTAGAGACGGCAGTGCCGCCACCTGCTCCGGCCGAACGGTACCGCATGCCGGGCGATGGTGCCCAGGGCGTGCACCGGGTTCTCATTGTCGACGACAGCGCGGCGCATCTGGCCGTGCTCGCGCGGCTTCTGTCGCGCTGGGGCTACGAGGTGGTACAGGCCCGGACCGGCGTCGAGGCGCTGAAAAAGGCCGCGCTCTGCCGGCCCGATCTCGTGCTGTCGGACTGGATCATGCCGGGGATGGACGGCATCGCCTTCTGCCGCAGATTTCGCGAGGCGTCGGGGGATCATTTCTCCTATTTTATCCTGCTCAGCTCGCGCAGCGAGAAGTCCGAGATCGCGCGCGGTCTCGATGCGGGGGCGGACGATTACCTGTCGAAACCGGTTCATGCACAGGAATTGCGGGCGCGGATCCATGCCGCCGACCGGATCGTGCGCATGCAGCGCGAACTCAGCGCTAAGAATGCGGTGATCTCGGATACGCTGGACGATCTGCAGGGCGCATATGCGGCGATCGACCGGGACCTGCGGCATGCCCGGCGCATCCAGGCCTCGCTGGTGCCCGAACGGCGCTGCCGCTTCGGACCCGTCGAGATCAGCCTCCTGCTGCAGCCCTGCGGTCACGTCGGCGGCGACCTCGTGGGCGCGTTTCGCGCAGGGCCCGCCCAGGTCGCGCTGTTCGGCATCGACGTCTCCGGCCACGGCATCGCCTCGTCGATGGTCGCGGCGCGGATCGCGGGCTATCTCAGCGATCACCATTCCGCGCCGGCCTGCGACCGGGACCGGGACGGCGCTTTGCACACGCCGCAAGCGGTGGCGCAGCGGCTGAACGACAAGCTGACCGCCGATCCCGGTGTGGAGGAGTATTTCACCATGCTCTACGCCATGATCGACACGGCGTCCGGCGACATGCAGATGGTGCAGGCGGGTCATCCGAACCCGCTGCTGATCCGCCGCGATGGCAGCCTCGACTTCGTCGGCACGGGCGGCCTGCCGATCGGCCTCATCGATCACGTCACCCATGAGCGGATCGATCTGCGCCTCGCGCCCGGCGACCGGCTTCTGGTCTATTCCGACGGCTTCGTCGAGGCGGCGATGTCCGCCACGAGGACTCTGGGCGAGGCGGGCCTCGCCGAGATCGTGCGCGGCATTGCGCCCGCGCGCCGCGGCGTGGACTTTCTCGACGATCTGCATGCGGGCCTCGTCCGGGCGATGCCCGAGGGCGCGAGCCTGTCCGACGATGTCTCCGCCGCGCTGGTGGAATATCGCGGCTGAGCGCCGCTAGAGCAGGTGACGCCGCAGGAACATCCGGTCTCCGGGATTTCCCAGCGCGCCCGCCGCTTCGCGCGCCGCCATCCAGACCGCGCTGTGATCCTGTTCGGTCGGCTGGTCGAGACAGAGGATCGGCCGCGCGGCGTAAACGAGGCAGAGCTTTTCCGCCCAGAGATCGTATTCCGGCATGTAGGTGAAGCGCCGGAACGCCCCCAGCCGCCGCACCCGCCCGATCCGCCAGCCGGTCTCCTCGAAGACCTCGCGATGCAGGGCCTGGAGCGGCGATTCGCCCGGATCGATCCCGCCGCCCGGCAACTGGAATTCGGGCTGTGGCGCGGATTGTTGGGTCAGAAGCACGTCGCCCTCCCGATGCAGGATTGCATAGGCGCCGCGCCGCAACCGATAGCTCCTGTCGCGCCGGGGGGGCCTGTCGACGCGTCGAATCATCTGCATACCTCTTCTGCGCGCACTGCATTCCGCACACCCTTGGACGCGCGGCATCGCCTCATATATAGAGCGCTCAAGTCACATCCCGTCCAGTTAGGAAGCACGATGACACTCGGACCCAAGATCGCCTGGGACGACACCGTCCTACCGTTTCAACTCGACCGCTCGGATATCCGCGGCCGGGTCGCACGTCTCGACGGCGTTCTGGACGGGATCCTGAAGCAGCACGATTACCCGCCCGCTGTTGAGGCGCTGGTGGCCGAGATGGCGCTGCTGACGGCGCTGATCGGGCAGACCATCAAGCTGCGCTGGAAGCTCTCGCTGCAGGTCCAGTCCAAGGGACCGGTGCGGATGATCGCCACGGATTTCTACGCGCCTGAACGCGAGGGCGAGGCCGGCCGCATCCGCGCCTATGCCAGCTACGATGCGGAGCGGATCACCAAGGGCGCACCGATGGAACAGCTCGGAGAGGGGTACTTCGCGATCCTGATCGACCAAGGCGAGGGCATGCAGCCCTATCAGGGCATCACGCCGCTGTCGCGCACCTCGCTCTCCGATGCGGCGGAGGCGTATTTCGCGCAGTCCGAACAGCTGCCGACGCGCTTCCAGTTGTCCTTCGGCCGCTCTACCGAAAAGGGTGGGGCGGAGCATTGGCGCGCGGGCGGCGTGATGCTGCAGCACATGCCGAAAGCCTCGCCATTCGCCACCGGCGAAGGCGGGTCGGGCGAAGGCGGTCTGCTGCATGCGAACGATCTCTTGTCCGACGACGAGGGCGAGGCCTGGCGCCGGGCCAATTTCCACCTCGACACGGTCGAGGAGTTGGAGCTGATCGGCCCGAGCCTGCCGCCCACGGACCTGCTGGTGCGGCTCTTCCACGAGGAGACGCCGCGCGTCTTCGACAGCCAGTCGGTGCGTTTCGGCTGCACCTGTTCAGAGGATCGTGTGCGCCAGTCGCTGTCGATCTACTCGGCCAAGGACATCGAGAAGATGACCACCGACGAGGGGATCGTGACCGCGGATTGCCAGTTCTGCAGCGCGCATTACGAACTGGACCCCGCCACTGTCGGTTTCGAGGCCGAGGATGCGGGCGAGTGATGAACTGACGGCCCTCCGCCGCGCGCTTGCGGCGGAGACGCCTGCCTCCTCCGATTACGATCTCAACCCCGAGGTCGAGCTGCCCGACAATCGGCTCCTGCGGCCCGCCGGGGTCCTGGTGCCGGTGATCGAGGCGGGCGGCAGGCTGCAGGTCATCCTGACCAAGCGGTCCTCGCGGCTGAAACATCACCCGGGCCAGATCGCCTTTCCGGGCGGCAAGGTCGATGCGGGCGATGCCGATGCCGAGGCTGCCGCCCTGCGCGAGGCGCATGAGGAAATCGGCCTGCCATCCGAAAGCGTGGACATCCTCGGCGCGCTTCCCCCGCATGAAACGGTGACCGGTTTCACCATGCAGCCCTTCGTGGGGCTCGTGACCGCGCCGTTCACGCCCCGCGCGGAACCGGGCGAGGTGGCGGAGATCTTCGCCGTTCCGCTGTGCCACGTGGCCGATCCCGCGCGTTTTTCCGTGCAATACCGACGCTGGCGCGGCACCCGGCGTCATTACTACGCGGTGCCGTTCGGGCCCTATTACATCTGGGGGGCCACGGCGCGGGTGCTGCGCGGGCTGGCCGACCGGATGGTGTCGGCGTGACCCGGGTCAGCGGCGCCTGGCTGCGCGATCCGGCGGCGCAGGCGGTCTTCGACGCGCTGGAAAGGGGCGGTTTTCACGCCTATGCCGTGGGTGGCTGCGTGCGGAACGCGTTCTTCGGGGCGCCGGTCAGCGATCTCGATATCGCCACCGATGCGACACCGGACGAGACCACGGCAGCGGTGACCGCGGCGGGCCTGCGGGCCGTGCCGACCGGGGCCGATCACGGCACTATCACCGTCGTCTCCGAAGGTCAGGGCTTCGAAGTCACGACGTTCCGCGCCGATCTCGAAACCGATGGGCGCCGCGCGGTGGTGCGCTTTTCCACCGACATGACGGAGGATGCCGAGCGCCGGGATTTCACCATGAACGCGCTTTATGCGGACCGGCACGGCACGGTCATCGACCCCTTGGGCGGTCTGGCGGATCTCGAGGCGCGGCGCGTGCGCTTCGTCGGGGATGCCGGGGCGCGCATCCGCGAGGATTACCTGCGCACCCTGCGCTTCTTCCGTTTCTCGGCATGGTATGGCGATCCGGCACAGGGCTTCGATCCCGACGCGCTCGATGCCATCGCGCGCAATCTCGAGGGCCTCGAAGGCCTGTCCCGAGAGCGGGTCGGCGCCGAGCTTCTGAAATTGCTGGGCGCGCCGGATCCGGCCCCGGCCATGTCCGCGATGCAGGCCACCGGCGCGCTGGGCCCCCTTCTGCCCGGGTCTGATCCGCGCGCGCTGGCGCCGCTCGTGCATCTCGAAGGGGAACGCGCTGTTTCGCCGGAGCCGCTGCGCCGTCTCGCCGCGCTGGGCGATATCGACGGCAAGGGGCTGCGCCTGTCAAAGGCGCAGAGCCGCAGGCTGGAGATGCTGCGCGGCGGCGTCGCCTCCGCCGACGATCCCGCGGTGCTGGGATACCGCCACGGGGCGGAGGCTGCGCGCGATATCCTCCTCTTGCGCGCGGCACTCTTGGAGCAGCCGCTTGCGCCCGCGGCATTCGACGCCGCGACCGATGGCGCGGCACGGACCTTCCCTCTGACCGCGAAAGACCTGATGCCGGCGCTGTCCGGACCGGCACTGGGCCGGGCGCTCGACAGCCTCGAGGCCGACTGGATCGCGTCGGGCTTTGCGCTGAACCGTGCCGATCTGCTCGCCCGTGCACCAAAGGCGTGACTCGCGCCCGAAATCGGGCTAACCACATCGGACACACGCCAGGAGCATGCTATATGGATCGCGACAAGTCCCCCGCCAGCCCCGTCTGACAGGCCTTCTCGCGCGTGCGGACCGGCCTTCGGGCGCCGCCATTTCCATTCCGATGCCTCAAGGCCGCTCCGCCCATGTTCCGTTTCTTCGAAAATCTCGTTGATCCCTTTGCGCCGCATCCCGACAGGGATCATCCGCCGCATCGGCTCTGGCCGTTCCTGTGGGATTACACGCGGCCCTTCCACGGGGTCTTCGTGGCGGCCACGCTTCTGTCGATCCTCGTGGCCGGGGTCGAGATCGTGCTCATCTGGGCGATGGGCTGGGTGGTCGACATCCTCGCCAAGGGGCCCGAACAGGTCTGGCAGGAACACGGGCTGGCGCTGATCGCGCTTGGGCTTTTCATCCTGATCCTGCGGCCGCTCCTGCAGGCGCTCGACGTGCTGTTGCTGAACAACACGATGATGCCGCAGCTCGGCACCGTGGTGCGCTGGCGCGCGCACAAGCACGTGCTGCGCCAATCCGTCGGCTGGTTCGAGAACGATTTCGCGGGCCGCATCGCCAACCGCATCATGCAGACGCCCTCGGCGGTGAACGAGGCGATGTTCCAGATCTTCGATGCGCTGACCTATTCGAGCGCCTATATCGTGGGCTCGCTGGCGCTTCTGGGGCTCGCCGATCCCTGGCTGATGCTGCCGCTTCTGATCTGGCTCGCGCTCTATCTCACGCTGATGCGCTGGGTCGTCCTGCGCATCCGGGTCGCGTCGCGCAACGCGTCCAATGCCCGCTCGCAACTGACGGGCCGGGTGGTCGACAGCTACACCAATATCCACGCCATCAAGATGTTCGCGCATCACGACCGGGAGCTTGAATATGCCCGCGAGGCGATCGAGCACACGCGCGAGACCTTCCAGGCCGAGATGCGGATCTACACCATCATGGACGTGTCGCTCGCGGTGCTGAACGGGCTTCTGATCGTGGGTGTCACGGGGCTTGCCCTGTGGTTCTGGGGCATCGGGATCGCCACCGTGGGCACCGTCGCCGCGGCGATCGCGCTGACGCTCCGGATCAATGCCATGACCGGCTGGATCATGTGGGCGCTGACGAATTTCTTCCAGCAGCTCGGCATCGTGCAGGAGGGGATGGAGACCATCGCCCAGCCCGTAACCCTGCTCGATCACCCGCGCGCCAAGCCTCTGCAGCTGACCGCGGGCGAGATCGAACTCGACGGGCTCACGCACCATTACGGCCGCGGGCAGGGCGGGCTCGACCGGATCGACCTGACCATCGCGCCGGGCGAGAAGATCGGCCTCGTGGGACGTTCCGGCGCGGGCAAGTCGACGCTGGTGAAGCTGCTCTTGCGGTTCTACGACGCCGAGGGCGGCCGCGTGCTGATCGACGGCCAGGATATCGCGGGCGTCACGCAGGCGAGCCTGCGGGCCCGGATCGGCATGGTCCAGCAGGACAGCGCGCTTCTGCACCGTTCGATCCGCGACAACATCCTTTATGGCCGTCCCGATTCGGGCGAGGCGGCGATGATGGCCGCGGCGCAGCAGGCGCAGGCCCATGACTTCATTCTTGATCTCGAGGATTCCGAGGGCCGGCAGGGCTATGACGCCCATGTCGGCGAACGAGGCGTGAAGCTCTCGGGCGGGCAACGGCAACGGATCGCGCTGGCACGGGTGATCCTGAAGGACGCGCCGATCCTCGTTTTGGACGAAGCGACCTCGGCCCTCGACAGCGAGGTCGAGGCCGCGATCCAGGACACGCTTTACGGCATGATGGAGGGCAAGACGGTGATCGCCATCGCGCACCGGCTCAGCACCATCGCCCATATGGACCGCATTCTCGTGCTCGATCAGGGTCGCATCGTGGAACATGGCAGCCATTCCGCGCTTTTGGTCGCGGGCGGGCTATATGCCGGGTTCTGGAGGCGCCAGTCGGGCGGCTTCCTGAGTTTCGATCCGGATGATGAGGAGGCGGCGGAATGAGCGAGACGTATCGGCGGCGCTTCCCGTGGCGCAGGCCCACCGAATGGATCGACGCGTTCCGGCCCGCCGCGGGACCGCCGCCGCGCCGGATCATGGCCTTCTTCCGCTGGACGCTTGAGGGCGCCTGGCCCGTCCTGGGCGCGGCCGCGGCCTTGTCGATCCTCGCCGGCGTGATCGAGGTCTTCGCGGCGCTGATCCTCGGCCAGGTGGTCGATGCCGCCCTCGCCTCCGACGCCGAATCGGTCTTCACCGCGCAGTCCGGCGTGCTGATCGGCGCGCTCATTTTCTTCGTGCTGGCGCGTCCGGTGATCCTCGGCATCAACACCTTCTTCCAGTCGATCGTGGTGCAGCCGAACCTGCTGAACCTCGTCCTGTCGCGGCTGCACCGGTATACGCTTGGCCAGTCCGTGACCTTCTTCGACAACGATTTCGCGGGGCGCATTTCGCAGAAGGAGATGCAGACCTCCCGCGCGCTGACGGATGTGGTTATCGAATCGATCCATACGGTGCTCTTCGCGCTCGCCTCGGTGATCGGGGCGGTGCTGCTGCTCGGCACGGTCGATGCGCGCATCGCGATGGGGCTGATGCTGTGGATCGCCGTCTATGCCATCTTCATCCGCGCCTACATGCCGCGCATCCGCAAGCGCTCCAAGGCGCGGGCCGCGGCGCGGGCCACGGTGACGGGGCAGGTCGTCGACACGATCACCAACATCAAGACGGTGAAGCTCTTCGCCCATGCCGATCACGAGGATCGCGCGGCGCTGAACGCCATGAGCGCCTATCGCGAACGCGCGTTGGAGTTTGGCTGGGTGTCGGTCACCTTCCGCTTCTGGCTGATGGCGCTGGCGGGGCTGCTGCCCGTGCTCCTCGTGGGCGGATCGCTCTGGTACTGGAGCCTCGGTCTCGTCTCGGCGGGCGATATCGCCGCGACGGGGGCCGTGGCGCTGCGGCTCGCGCAGATGACCGGCTGGGTCAGCTTCACGCTGATGTCGCTCTACTCCAACCTGGGTGAGGTCGAGGACGGCATGCGCACCCTGACGCCGCCGCACACGCTGCGGGACAAGCCCGGCGCGACCGAGCTTGCGGTGCATGAAGGCCGCGTAACGCTCGACAACCTGACCTTCCGCTATGGGCGGGAAACTGGCGGGATCGACCATATCGACCTGAAGGTCGCACCCGGCGAAAAGCTGGGCATCGTCGGCGCGTCGGGCGCGGGCAAGTCGACGCTGGTGGCGCTGCTCCTGCGGCTCTACGACGCCGAGGAAGGCGAGATCCGCATCGACGGTCAAAGCATCGCGGGCGTGACGCAGGAAAGCCTGCGCCGCAAGATCGGCACGGTCACGCAGGAAACCGCGATGTTCAACCGCTCGGCGCTGGACAATATCCGCTACGGCAAACCCGACGCGACGTTCGACGACGTGGTCGCCGCGGCCAGGAAGGCCGAGGCGCATGACTTCATCATCGGCATGCAGGACCATAACGGACGCCGCGGCTACGACGCCCATCTGGGCGAGCGCGGCGTGAAGCTCTCGGGCGGACAGCGCCAGCGCATCGCGCTGGCCCGCGCGATCCTGAAGGATGCCCCGATTCTCATCCTCGACGAGGCCACCTCGGCGCTCGACAGCGAGGTCGAGGCCTCGATCCAGGACGCGCTCACGCGGGTGATGGAGGGCAAGACCGTGCTCGCCATCGCGCACCGGCTCTCCACCATCTCGGACATGGACCGGATCGTGGTGCTGGACGAAGGCCGCATCGCCGAGGAAGGCACGCACGAGGCGCTTCTGGCCAAGGGCGGGCTCTACGCGCGCTACTGGGAACGGCAATCGGGCGGGTTCGAGCCGCGCGCGGCAGCCGAGTAGGCCGACACTCCCCGAGGGGTCGAACCCTGCGCATCGAGGGACGGCATCCGCCCGCCGCACCGGAACGGTCGGCGCGCATCCGCCCTGCGCTTGCCTCTTTCCAAATACGCGAAAGCGCCCTCTCGACCCGGGCCGCATTTCCGGGCATGAGAGCGCCCATGCAACCTGTTATCATAGAGCGTCTGGGCCATCTCGGCGACGGCATCGCGCCAGGCCCGGTCTATGCGCCGGGCACGCTGCCGGGCGAGGTTCTGGATGGCGATGTCGACAACGGCTACATGCCCAATCCCCGCATCGTCACGCCGTCGCCCGACCGCGTCGCACCGCCCTGCAAGCACGGCAAGAGCTGCGGCGGCTGCCAGCTGCAGCACGCCTCCGAGGCCTTTACCGCGACCTGGAAGACCGAGATCGTGCGCGTGGCGCTGGCCGCCCAGGGGCTCGAGACGGAATTCCGGCCCATCGTGACCTCGCCGCCGCAGACCCGCCGCCGCGCCACCTTTTCGGCCCGGCGCACCAAGAAAGGCGCGCTGGCGGGGTTTCACAAGAAACGCTCCGATGTGATCGTGCCGGTGCCGGATTGCCTGCTGGTCCATCCCGACCTCGCCGCCGCCTTGCCCCTGGTCGAGGCGCTGGCGGTGCTGGGCGGCAGCCGCAAGGGCGAGCTGTCGGTGCTGGTCACCCGCACCGAGACCGGGCTCGACGTGGCGGTCACCGGCGGCAAGCCCCTCGACACCGCGCTGCGCGCGGCGCTTGCGGATATCGCGCGGGATCACGACCTCGCGCGCATCGCCTGGGCCGACGAGGAGACGCTGCAACGCCGCGCGCCGGTGCTGCATTTCGGCCCCGCCGCGGTGACCCCGCCGCCCGGCGCCTTCCTGCAGGCCACGCCCGAGGGTGAGGCGGCCCTGCGCGATGCCGTTCTCGAAATCACCCGGGGCGCGAAGCGCAGCGCCGATCTCTTCGCGGGCTGCGGCACCTTCGCGCTGCCCATGGCGCAATATTCCGAGGTCCTCGCCATCGAGGGCGCCCGGGCCACGACCGACGCGCTCGATCACGGCTGGCGCATGTCGAGCGGGCTGAAGTCGGTGACGACCCAGACCCGCGACCTGTTCCGCAACCCGCTGCTGGCCGAGGACATGGCCAAGCTCGACGCGGTGGCGATCGACCCGCCCCGCGCGGGCGCCGAGGCGCAGGTCGCGGAATTGGCCAAGGCCCGGCCCGGGCGGATCGCGCATGTCTCCTGCAACCCGGTGACCTTCGCCCGCGACGCGGCCACGCTCACGGCGGCAGGGTATGACCTCGATTGGCTGCAGGTGGTGGACCAGTTCCGCTGGTCCACGCATATCGAACTCGTTGCCTCCTTTTCCCTTCGGTGAGTCCCGTCATGTCCTTCCGTTCCCGCCTGTCCGAGTTCCTCGACCGTGCATCGACGCGCAACGCGATCACCGGCGTGATCCTGTTCAACGCCTTCGTCCTCGGGCTGGAGACGTCCGAGACCATCATGGCCGAGGCGGGGACGCTGATCCGCGCGCTCGACATCGCCTGCCTGTCGGTCTTCGTGATCGAGATCCTCGCGAAGCTGATCGCCCATGGCGGGCGGTTCTTCCGCAGCGGCTGGAACATCTTCGACTTCGTCATCGTTGGGCTGTCGCTGGTGCCCGGGTCGCAGACGCTCTCGGTGCTGCGGGCGCTGCGTATCCTGCGGGTGCTGCGCGTGGTGTCGGTGATGCCGCGCCTGCGCCGGGTGGTCGAGGGCTTCCTGACCGCGCTGCCGGGCATGGCCTCGGTCTTCCTGCTGATGACGCTGATCTTCTATATCGGCGCGGTGATGGCGACGAAGCTCTTCGGCATGGGCTGTCCCGCCTGCACCCCGGAACAGGCCGCGCTGTTCGAGGAATGGTTCGGTACGCTGGGCCGGTCGGCCTATTCGCTGTTCCAGATCATGACGCTCGAATCCTGGTCGATGGGCATCGTGCGGCCGGTGATGGAGGTCTATCCCTATGCCTGGGCCTTCTTCGTGCCGTTCATCCTGGTCACGACCTTCGCGGTGGTGAACCTCGTCGTCGGTCTCATCGTGAACTCGATGCAGGACGCCCATGCAGAGGAGGCCAACGCCGCCACCGACAGCTACCGCGACCAGGTCCTGCAGCGCCTCGAGGCGATCGAGCGGCGACTCGGCGAAAAATAGTCACCGGGGCGTGATCGGCCGTGAAAGCCCACTGTGCGGAAAGCCCGATTTCGGGTATCGTTCGAAAAAAAGAACGAGCAGGACAATGAAAAGGTTCAAAGCGCTTTGCCTCTGTCTGCTGGCCCTCGGGCTGTCAGCTTGCGGCAGCAGCAAATTCAAGACGTATAACGGCCCGGAGGTCACGCAGGTCATCGTCGATAAGGGCGACCGGCGGATGTACCTCCTGCATCACACCGAGTTGCTGGAGGCCTACCAGATCGGCCTCGGGTTCAATCCCGAAGGGCACAAGCAGTTCGAAGGCGATGGCCGCACGCCGGAAGGGGTGTATTTCATCGACCGGCGCAACCCCAACAGCGACTACCATCTCAGCCTCGGCATCTCCTATCCGCAGCCCAGCGACGAGCTGGTGGCGCAGGAGGCGGGGCTGAGCCCGGGCGGCGATATCTTCATCCATGGCGGTCCGCCCAAGGGCAGCACGGCCGACCCGCGCTCCGACTGGACATGGGGCTGCATCGCGGTGACGGACCGCGAGATGGAAGACATCTATGCCATGGTCAAGAACGGCACGCCCATCCTGATCCAGCCCTGATCACGCCCGGGCACGGCCTTTCAATAGGCCGTGCGCACCAGCGTGCCGGAGGAGGACAGCACGGGACCGGCCGACGTGGCGCTTTCAGGCCCGCCGGTGATCAGCGTCCACCAGATCTTGCCGTTGTCTTCCTGGAACCAGGCGAAGCCCATGTCGCGGGCTTCGGGCGACAGGATCACGCCGCGCGTGGCGGGCTCTTCCATCCATGCGGCGAGGGTCTGCAATTCGGTCTCGTAGGTTTCCGAGATCGCCTCGCCCTTCAGCTCGCCCGCGTAGCCCACACGCCGGACGCGATCGACCGGAGAAGACCCGTCCGAGCCGAAATGCCAGGGACGGTTCTGCACTGCCATGTCGCGCGAATGGGTGGCGGCGGCGGCGTTCAGGGCCGCGTTGTAGCGCAATTGCGGCGCTCCGGATTCCGCGCGCAGCGCGTTGACCGAATCGAGCATGCGGATCTCGATGCGGTTCTGGTCGCCCGCACCGATTCGGTAGAGCGTCGGCAACGGCAGGCCGTCGGGACCCAGCTGCGGCTCCGCGGGCGGGGGCGGCGCGCCGCAAGCGCCCAGCGCGGCAAGCGCCACAACGGCCATCAGGTGCGTAACGCGGATCATGATGTATCCCTAACTTTCAAATTCAGCCTGAAAACGCTTAAATTAAGCCACGTGGCTTATCAAACCCACATCGGCGTGTGTTTGCCGTCCCACGCGGGTTTGATTTGTAACTGCGACATGCGTGCCATACTTGAAACATAACGAATTTTCGCTGATGGAGTTCAGAACCATGACAGCCAAGACCAAACATCTTCCGTCCCGCCGTGCCGTCGTGCTCGGCGGTGTCGCGACGACGTTGGCAGCCCCCGCGCTTGCGCAAAGCGTGAACGGTGCCGGCACCACCGAGGTCGAGCGTGACCTCTCCAGCGTGGTGCGCCGCAACATCTCGAGCTTCCGGACGCTCGACTGGCAGCCCTATTTCTCGAACCTGCAGGGCGGCGCCATCCTGGTCGATATCCAGAGCCGCGCCCTGCATTACTGGTCCGAGGACCAGGCGGTCTACAAGCTCTACCCGACGTCCGTGCCGCTGACCGAGGACCTGACCCGCCGCGGTCGCACCCGCGTGACGCTGAAGGATCCCGAGCCGGATTGGCGGCCCACGCCGTCGATGAAAGAGCGCAATCCCGAATGGCCGGACTACGTGCCCCCCGGGCCGGACAACCCGCTGGGCACGCGCGCGCTGCACCTGAGCTGGACCTATTACCGCATCCACGGCACGCATGACACGCGCAAGATCGGGCGGCGTTCCTCGAATGGCTGCATCGGGCTTTACAACCAACATATCGAAGAGCTGTACGAGATGGCGAAAGTCGGCACACAAGTGTTGCTTATTTGACCACAAGTGGGCGATCGGCCTTTTGCGGCGTTTAGGTTGCATTTGCATTCCCATGGTGAAGCTGCTTAGAACGACTCACGAGGTTTAGTCTTGGGTGCCCGCCCGTGATCTTTCGTGCGGGCGTTATCTGGAGGATAATTATGAAGAAACTCGCACTCGCCGCCGCCATCGCCGCTGCTGGCACGTCCGCAATGGCCGGTTCCTACGCAAAAGACGACGTGGTCATGGAGCCCGTCGTGATCGTCGAAGAGACTGAGCAGCAGTCCTCCTCGGCCGCGATCATCGTTCCGCTGATCCTGCTCGCGCTCGTCGCAGCAGCAATTGCTTCCGATTCCGACTAATCGAAGCAATCCGCCAGGATTGAGGGGCGGCGCTTCGGCGCCGCCTTTTCTTTTGGCGACTGCTGAAACACAGCCCGCGCGGCGCTATTGCATCCGCGCCGCACCCTCGGCGGGCGTCGTGGCCCATTCCACCAGCCCGGGATCGAATCCCTGCGCCAGATGCGGTTTCACGATCTCGAAGAACGGCGAAATGTCGAAATCGCGCGGCGCGAACAGGCTGTGATGGCGGATATGCAGGATCTCGCGGGCCGCATGGGTGCCCGCCAGGGTCTCGATCCGCGGCAGGATCGGGTATTGCACCGACTGAAACGCCTGCGCGATGAGCGACGAACAGATCGCCCGCGTCGGATCGCCTGACCCGAGCGACAGCATGCGCCGCCGCCAAGGCACCGGGAAGGGCGGCGTCGGGATGAAATACCGCAAGAGATCGAAGATGTTGCGCAGGTCGTAGGACAAGCCGATCTTGCCGATCATGAAATCGACGACCCTCTGCCGGTCCCGTCGGCTCAGACCCACCGGTCGGCAGATACGCGTGTGGTAATCGGCGTATTTCGACAGAGGGACCGAGATGCAGCCCGCCTCGACCACCGCTTCCACCAATTCGTGCGGCGTGCCGTCCGGCTCCGTGCGCCCCGGAATCGGCCCGGTGTAAAGCGCGGCATGCGACCAAGTGGACTGCGTGAGATACTTGATCGCCACCGACACATGCGCCTGTCCCTCGACCAGCAGCACATCGCCGGGGCGGAGCGTGCGCCGCAACCGATCGAAATCCGAGGGCACGGACCAATCGGTATCCCGCCGCCGTTCGGCGAGCCACCGCGCCATGCGCGCCCCGATACTCGACAGGAATTTGTCCATGCGCTTCTCCTTACCCCAGAGAGGTAAAGATCAGGCGACCCGACCACCAAGTCGATTGACCGAAACTTGATCGGGTTCTCCGCGCGGGCGGCCTCCGGAACGCCCGGGGCCCGCCGAGCCCGTGTCAGCCGGTGGCGACTTTCGCGGAAACGGGCTCCGTGACCCAGGCCGCGAGGTTCTCGTTGATCACGGTGCAGAGCGCGTCGATATGCGCATCATCGTCGTTGAGGCAGGGAATGTAGGTGAAATGCTCGCCGCCGGCCTCTTCGAAGCTCTCCTTGATCTCCTCGTTGATCTCTTCGAGCGTCTCGATGCAATCGGCCGAGAAGGCGGGCGCGCAGACGGCGATGTTCTTCTTGCCGTCCTCTTCGGCGAGACGCGCCACCTCTTCCACCGTGTAGGGCTTCAGCCATTCCTCGGGGCCGAAGCGCGACTGGAAGGTGGTGGTGATCTCGGTGTCGTCCCAGCCCAGCCGTTCCTTCAGCAGCCGCGTGGTCTTGGCGCATTGGCAATGGTAGGGATCGCCCTCCATCAGGTAGCGCTTGGGCACGCCGTGATAGGAACAGACGAGGATGTCGGGCCGCGTCTCCATCTTGGCATAGGCCTGCTCGATCGACTGGGCGAGCGCCTCGATATATTTCGGATGTTCGAAATAGGGATCGACGGTGCGCACCGTGGGCTGCCACTTTTCCTCCATCAGCGCGCGGAAGAACTGGTCGTTCGCCGTGGCCGAGGTCGCGCCCGCGTAATGCGGATAGAGCGGGAAGAAGAGGATCTGCCGGCAGCCTGCCTCGACCATCTCGCGGACCTTGGACTTGGTCGAGGGATTGCCGTAGCGCATGCAGAAATCGACCATGACGCGGTCGCCGTATTGCGCCTGCATCTGCGCCTTGATCTTGGCGGTCTGCGCCTTGGTGATCGTCATCAGGGGGCTTTCGCCTGCCTCCTCGTTCCAGATCGACTTATAGGCCTCGCCCGACGAGAAGGGCCGCTTGGTCAGGATGATGAGCTGCAGAAGCGGCTGCCAGAGCCAGGGCGAATAGTCGATCACCCGGCGATCCGACAGGAACTCGTTGAGATACCGGCGCATCGACCAATAATCGTAATTGTCGGGCGTGCCGAGATTGGCCACCAGAATGCCGATCTTGGCGGCGGGCACCTTCGGATGGTCCGTCGGCGAATGCGGCGGGCGCACCGCGGATTTCGTCGCGTCGAGCATGAACGGCCCCTGTGATTTAGAATTCATGTAATTTCCCGCCTAAGTAACCCCTCGGACGCGGGGGTCAATCTTTCAGCTTGGTTTCCGACGTCCCGAGCGCATCGGCCAGCCGCGTCGTCGCCGATCCGGGCCTCAGGGGTTTCGGCTGGCTTTCATCCGGCGCCCAACCGGTCAGGGTCACCAGCTCGAAGGTGGCGAGGATGCGTCCGTCCTCCGTGCCGTGGGTCTCGGCATAGAGCTCGGCGGCGCGCAACAGGATCGCGCGGCGGCTGAAATGCCGGACCCGGGCGCTGAGCGCGTTTGTCTCGCCCATGGCGCGCAGATCGCGCATCAGGTGCAGCGCGCTTTCGTAGCTGATGCGCAGGGGGGCGGCATCCGCCACCGGCAGGGCAAGGCCCGCCCGTTGCAGCAACGCGCCCAGATCGCGGATATCGGCCATGGGCGCGACGCGGGGGCTGAGCCCGCCGGTCACCTCGATCTCCGCCTGCCCGATTGCCGCGCGCAGCTCGGTCAGGGTCTGACCGCCGAAGGCCACGCCAAGAAACAGCCCGTCGGGCTTCAGCGCGCGGCGGCACTGGATCAGCTGGCCCACGGGGTCGTCGGCCCAGTGCAGCGCCAGCGCGTGGATCACGAGGTCATGAGCCCCTTCCGCAAGATCGAGAACCGCCGCATCCGGCACCACGCGCGCACCGGGCAGCCGCGCCTGCCAGAGGCCCGGTTCGGAACTCACGACGGCGGGCGCGGTAAACGTCCTGTTAACCACTGCGAGGCGATCCTCGATATCGTCGGCGGCGGTTTCGTGCAGGAACAGTGCGGGGGTGCGGCGCGCCCGGGAGCGATGGGCCTCGAGGGCTGCACGGTCGGTCAGGGTGGGTGTTTCGGACATGAAGGGCAGATAGGGTGCAGGCAGGCCTGATGCAAACGCTGCTGAACGCGGTCTACCCGCCCTCCTGCCTGACCTGCGGCGGGCTGACGGCGGAGAACGGGGCGCTGTGCGGCCCCTGCTGGCGCGAGACGCCCTTCATCATGGGCGCGGCCTGCGATGCCTGCGGCACGCCGCTGGCGGGGGCGGCCGAGGTCGGAACGGGCCCCGCGCTCTGCGACACCTGCCTGAGCATCGCGCGGCCCTGGACGCGGGGACGGGCGGCGCTGGTCTATTCCGGCAAGGCGCGCGACCTCGTCCTGAAGCTCAAACATGCCGACCGGCACGATATCGCTGCCCCGGCGGCGGGATGGCTTGCGCGTGCGGCGCGCGATCTGATCGCGCCCGGAACGCTGATCGTTCCGATCCCGCTGCATTGGTCGCGCCGGTTGAAGCGCCGCTACAACCAGGCGGGCCTTCTCGCGGATGCGCTGTCGCGCAAGGTGGAGCGCCCGGTCTGCCACGACGCGCTGACCCGCATCCGCCGCACGCCCAGCCTCGACGGTGCCCGGCGCGAGGCGCGCTTCGACGCGCTGTCGGGGGCCATCGCGGCCAATCCCAAACGCGCCCCGCGTCTCGCCGGGGCCTCGGTGCTGATCGTCGATGACGTGATGACCTCGGGCGCGACCTGCGCCGCTGCGACCGAGGCCGCCTATGCGGCGGGTGCACAGGACGTCTGCGTTGTCGCGCTGGCACGTGTGGCCAAGGATGCTTAGGTTCCTCTCGAACTCAGATAGAGAGAATCCATGCCCAAGATCGAAATCTACACCTCTCCGCTATGCGGGTTCTGCCATGCCGCCAAGCGGCTGCTGTCGCAGAAGAACGCCAGCTTCACCGAAATCGACGTTCTGGCCAATCCCGACCGCAAGCCCGAGATGATCCAGCGCGCCAATGGCGGACGCACCGTGCCGCAGATCTTCATCGGCGACAGCCATGTGGGCGGTTGCGACGAGCTTTACGCGCTCGATCGCGCCGGAAAGCTCGATCCGATGCTGGCGCAGTGAAGGCGGCGCTTCTGCAATTCTGTGCGTCGGACGATCCGGCGGAGAACCTTGTGACCGTCGCCGCGATGATCGCCGAGGCGGCGGGGAAGGGCGCGGAGATGGTCTTCACCCCCGAGGTGACGAATTGCGTCTCCGCGAGCCGCACGCATCAGTCCGAGGTGCTTCGGACCGAAGCCGAGGATGCGACGCTTGCAGGCCTCCGGGCGGCAGCGGCCGAGCATCGGCTCTGGCTTCAGGCGGGATCGCTCGCGCTGAAATCCGACCCGCCCGAGACGCGGTTCACCAATCGCGGGTTCCTGATCGGGCCGGACGGCGCGATCCATGCCCGCTACGACAAGATGCACATGTTCGACGTGCAGGTCTCGGAAAACGAAACCTATCGCGAAAGCGCGGGCTACGCGCCGGGGGATCGCGCCGTGCTGGCCGAGACGCCTTTCGGCACGCTGGGCCTGACGATCTGCTACGATTTGCGCTTCGCCTACCTGTACCGTGCGCTCGCGCAGGCCGGGGCGGAGATCCTGACGGTGCCCTCCGCCTTTTCCACCGCGACCGGCCCCGCGCATTGGGAGCCGCTGCTGCGCGCACGGGCCATCGAGACGGGTGCCTTCGTGATCGCCGCCGCGCAGGTGGGCACGCACAGGGCCCGGCGCGGCAAGGGCCGGCAGACCTATGGGCATTCCATGGTCGTGTCGCCCTGGGGCGAGGTGCTGCTCGATGCCGGCACCGATGAGGGCGTGTTCCAGGTCGAGATCGACCGCGCCGCCGTGGAGGATGCGCGCCGCAAGGTGCCCGCGCTGACCCATGACCGGGCGTTTTCCGGGCCCTGAGGTCAGGCCGGCCTGACCGCCGCCATCGCGTAGTTGACCGACAGGTCGCGATCCGACAGCGACCAGTTCCAGCGGATCGGGTCGAAGACCATGCCCTTGCGATCCACCGTCTCGAGGCCGGTCGCGTCGATCATCGCCGCGAGTTCCTCGGGCGTGCGGAATTTCGACCAGTCATGGGTGCCCTTGGGCAGCCAGCGCATCACCCATTCCGCCCCGACGATGGCCGCCGCGAAGGATTTCGGCGTCCGGTTCAGCGTGGAGCACAGGAACAATCCGCCGGGCCGGACGAGAGCGGCGCAGACCTGCAGGAAGGCCGCCGGATCGGACACGTGTTCGATCACCTCGAGCGACATGACCACGTCGAAGACCGCGCCCTCATTCACCAGCGCCTCGGCGCTCGTGTGGCGATAATCGATCTCGAGACCCTGCGCTTCGGCATGGGCGCGGGCCACGGGGATGTTCTCGCCGCCGGCATCGATTCCGGTCACCTCCGCGCCGAGCCGCGCCATCGGCTCGGACAGAAGCCCGCCGCCGCAGCCGATATCAAGCACCCTGAGCCCGGCGAAGGGCTGCGGTTTGGACAGGTCGCGATCGAACTCGCCCGCGATCTGTGCCGTCAGGTAATCGAGCCGGCAGGGATTCATCTCGTGCAGCGGCTTGAACTTGCCGTTCGGGTCCCACCATTCGGCGGCCATCGCCTCGAATTTGGCCACTTCGGCGGGATCCACGCTGGCTTGGTCTCGGGGCAGGGTCATGGGCAAAATCTCATGGTCTTTTCGCGCTCTTCTCTCATATAGGTGGGGTATGGACAAAGAACTGGGTCAAAAGCGCGCCGTTCAATATCTCTACCCGCCGATCGATGCGTTCGACCAGCGGATGATGGGCGTGTCGGGCGGTCACACGATCTACGTGGAGCAATGCGGCAACCCCGACGGCATCCCCGTCATCGTGCTGCATGGCGGGCCGGGCGGCGGCTGCAGCCCGGCGATGCGGCGCTATTTCGATCCCGAGGTCTACCGCGTGGTGCTGTTCGACCAGCGCGGCTGCGGGCGGTCGCGGCCCCATGCCAGCGTGAACGACAACACCACCTGGGATCTGGTCCACGACATCGAGGCGATCCGGGCCGAACTCGGCATCGCCAAGTTCATCGTCTTCGGCGGGTCCTGGGGCGCGACGCTGGCGCTGATCTACGCCATCTCGCATCCCGAGGCGGTGCGCCACCTCGTCCTGCGCGGCGTCTTTCTGATGACGCAGGCCGAGCTTGACTGGTTCTATGGCGGCGGGGCAGGGCAATTCTGGCCCGAGACCTGGGCGCGGTTCCGCGACCTCGTGCCGCCCGATGAACAGCACGACCTGATCGGCGCCTATCACCGCAGGCTCTTTTCCGGCGATCTCCGGATCGAGACGCAATTCGCGCGCGCCTGGTCGTCGTGGGAAAACGCGCTGGCCTCGATCCATTCGAACGGGGCGGGCGGCGAGGCGCCGGGCGAATATGCGCGCGCCTTCGCCCGGCTCGAGAATCACTATTTCACCAATCGCGGCTTCCTGTCCGAGGATGGCTGGATCCTGAAGAATATCGACCGCATCCAGGACATCCCCGGCATCATCGTGCAGGGCCGCTACGACATGATCTGCCCGCCGGTGCGGGCCTGGCAGCTGGCGCGTCACTGGCGCGGCGCCGACCTTCGGATGATCCGCAATGCGGGCCACGCCCTGTCCGAGCCGGGCATCAGCGCCGAGCTGGTGCGGGCGATGGACGATCTGGCCCGCTAAGGGGTCTGGGCGACACCGATCCATCACAAGGGTTTACAAGCCCGGCAAGGACGTTACCTTCGGGGCTCCCGCCGCGACAGGAAATTGCCCGGATTCGTGTCAAGTCTTCTAAGAATAATCGCACAGCGCCTTCTTCTGGGCGTGCTGACGCTCTTCATCGTCTCGATCATCATCTTCACCGCCGTGAACATGCTGCCCGGTGACTTCGCGCAGGCGATCCTCGGACAAAGCGCGACGGACGAAGCTGTGGCCGCGATCCGCCGGGACCTCGGGCTCGATCAGCCGCCGATCACGCGCTACTGGGTGTGGCTGACCGATACGCTGAGCGGCGATCTCGGGACGTCCTTCGCGCAGGCCAATTTCGCCAGCTTCACCGGATCCGAGACCGGCGGCGGCACCACCGTCATGGCGCAGATCGCTCCGCGCTTCGAGAACACGCTGTTCCTGGCGGGCGTCACCGCGCTGATCGCCGTGCCCTTCGCGGTGGGCCTCGGCATCCTCGCCGCGCTGTTCCGCAACTCGGCCTTCGACAAGGGCTCGAACATGTTCGCGCTTACATCGATCTCGAGCCCGGAATTCTTCGTCGCCTATATCCTGATCCTGTTTCTCGCGGTTCTGAACCCGATCCTGCCATCCCTCTCGAACATCTACGAGGGCATGGGCTTCGGTGAACGACTGCAGAAAACGCTGCTGCCCGCGCTGACCCTGACGCTCGTGGTCACGGCGCACATGATGCGGATGACGCGCGCGGCGATCATCAGCCTGCTGGCCAGCCCCTATATCGAGATGGCGCGCCTCAAGGGCATGAAGCCGATGCGGGTCATCGTGCATCACGCCCTGCCCAACGCGCTGGCGCCGATCATCAACGTGGTGGCGCTGAACCTCGCCTATCTCATCACCGGCGTCGTGGTGGTCGAGGTGGTCTTCGTCTATCCCGGCATCGGTCAGCTTTTTGTCGACAGCGTGAAGATCCGCGACATCCCCGTGGTGCAGGCCTGCTGCCTGATCTTCGCCGCCGCCTATATCCTGCTGAACCTGATGGCGGATATCCTGTCGATCCTCTCCAATCCGCGACTGAGGCATCCGAAATGAGCGTGCTTGTCTGGATCGCCGCCATCCTGGCCGCGCTTCTCGCCGGGGGATGGGCCTTCCGCTTCGCCGGCCAGACCGCGACGGGCAACAAGCCCTATTTCCGCGACATGCCCTTTGCCGTGGCCTTCGGGTACGTCGCTGCCGCGGCGGCGATCCTGGGCGGGCTCTGGCTCTGGTTCCAGCCCGGCGCGGTGTTCTTCCGCTGGGCGGTGCAGGGCTTCGTCATCTCCGCCATCGCGGCCTTCATCTTCCGGCTTGCCGGTCGCCATGTGGGAACCGAGGGCACGCGCAAGATGTTCCGGCAGATGCCACTGACCGCGGCCTTCGGCATCCTCGTCATCCTGATCTACGCCGTGCTTGCGATCTTCGCGGGCGTGATCGCACCCTACGAACAGGCGCAGGTCTTCACCGGGGTCAACATCCTGCCCGGGGGCGATCCCGCGACCGGCGGCGATCCGGCGCATCCGCTCGGCACCGATCAGATCGGCCGCGACCTGCTGACCCGGCTCATCTACGGCGCGCAGAACACTGTGGGCATCGCCTTCGTCACGACCTGCCTCGCCT
This sequence comes from Roseivivax lentus, assembly GCF_900156805.1. Classification (GTDB taxonomy): domain Bacteria; phylum Pseudomonadota; class Alphaproteobacteria; order Rhodobacterales; family Rhodobacteraceae; genus Roseivivax; species Roseivivax lentus. The sequence continues at coordinate 192,593 of NZ_FTOQ01000001.1, forward strand.
TTCTTCTGGGCGGCACCTTCGGCTTTCTCGCCGCGGTGATCGGCGGCTGGCTCGACAACGTGCTGAGTCGCATGGTCGATGTCCTGATGGCGATCCCGTCGCTGATCTTCGCGCTCTTGCTGATGACCATCGCCTCGGCCTGGGCCGGTTCGCAGCAATGGCTGCTGACCATCTACATGATCCTCATCATCGCGGTGATCGACTCGACGCGCGTCTTCCGGCTGGCGCGGGCCGTCGGGCAGAACATCGTCGTGATGGATTATATCGAGGCCGCGAAGCTGCGCGGCGAGGGCATGTCCTACCTGATCTTCAAGGAGGTGCTGCCGAACGCCACCGCGCCGCTGCTGGCGGAGTTTGGCCTGCGCTTCTGCTTCGTCTTCCTGACCATCGCGGCGCTGTCCTTCCTCGGCGTGGGCATCCAGCCGCCGCTGGCCGATTGGGGCACGATGGTCCGCGACCTCGCGCAGTTCATCAACTTCGCGCAATTCTCGCCGCTGGCCGCCGCCCTGCCGCTGATGGCCGCGGGGGCCATCGCGCTGCTGACCGTGGCGGTGAACTTCGTGGTGGACTGGATGCTGCACCGGTCCTCGGGCCTGAAGGATTGAGCCGATGAGCGATGTGCTTCTGACCATTCGCGACCTGAAGATCGAAGGCCGCTCCGACGAGGAATGGATGCCGATCATCAACGGCATCGACCTCACGCTGCACAAGGGCGAGGTCCTCGGGCTGATCGGCGAGTCCGGGGCGGGCAAGTCCACCGTCGGGCTTGCGGCGATGGGCTATACCCGCGACGGCGTGCGCATCTCGGGCGGGTCGGTCGAATTCGACGGCGTCGATCTGGTCAACGCGCCCTTGATGAAAAAGCGCGCGCTGCTGGGCAAGCGCATCGCTTATGTCGCGCAATCCGCCGCGGCGAGCTTCAACCCCGCGCACAAGATCATCGACCAGCACACTGAGGGGCCGGTGCGCCACGGCGTGATGAGCGAGGGCGAAAGCGCGCGCGACGCGATGGATCTCTACGAACGTCTGCGCCTGCCCAACCCCGAAGAGATCGGCTTCCGCTATCCGCACCAGGTCTCGGGCGGGCAGCTGCAGCGGGCGATGACGGCGATGGCCATGTCCTGCCGCCCGGACCTCATCATCTTCGACGAGCCGACGACCGCGCTCGACGTGACCACGCAGATCGAGGTGCTGGCGGCGATCCGCGATATCGTCGACCAGTTCGGCACCGCGGCGATCTACATCACCCACGATCTTGCCGTGGTCGCGCAGATGGCCGACCGCATCAAGGTGCTGCTCAAGGGCGACGAGGTCGAAGAGGCCCCGACGCGGGAGATGCTCGACCATCCGCAGGAGGAATATACACGCTCGCTCTGGGCGGTGCGCAGCTTCAAGCGGCCGGCGAAACCCGTGCCCGCCGGGGATGCGACGCCGGTCCTGTCGGTGCAGAATGTGGATGCCTCCTACGGCGTCACGCAGGTCCTGTTCGATGTCAGCTTCGACATCCATCAGGGCCGAACCGTCGCGGTCGTGGGCGAATCGGGCTCCGGCAAGTCCACGACGGCGCGCTGCATCACCGGGCTGCTGCCGCCCACATCCGGCGTGATCCAGCTCGACGGAGAGGACCTGCCGCTCGATTACCGCAAACGCTCGAAGGACCAGCTGCGGCAGGTCCAGATGATCTACCAGATGGCCGACACCGCGCTCAATCCGCAGAAGACCATCGGCGAGATCATCGGGCGCCCGGTCGAGTTCTACATGGGTCTGCGCGGCAAGGCGCGGCGCGACCGGGTGGCCGAACTCCTGAACGAGATCGAGATGCCGCCCGAGCAATATATCGACCGGCTGCCCTCCGAGCTTTCGGGCGGGCAGAAGCAGCGCGTCGGGATCGCCCGGGCGCTGGCCGCCGAGCCCAAGTTCATCATCTGCGACGAGGTGACCTCCGCGCTCGATCAACTTGTCGCGGAAGGCATTCTGAAACTCTTGGCAAGATTGCAGGATGACCTCAAACTGTCATACATGTTCATTACCCACGATCTGGCGACGGTGCGCGCCATTGCGGATGAGGTGGTCGTCATGAAAGACGGCGAGGTGGTGGAACAGGGCCCGAAGGCCGACATGTTCAAGCCGCCGCATCATCCCTACACCGACTTGCTGCTGAGTTCGGTGCCGGAGATGGATCCCGACTGGCTGACAAACCTTCTCGAGGCCCGCGGGCGCGAGAATATCGGCGATGCCGCCGTTGGACGAATGGACGACTGACATCGCCCTCGCGCGGGGCGTAACCACGGGGCAAAAGCCCGGACACGATAGGGAGACCAACATGACACGTATCTCAAGACGCGGATTGCTGCGCAGCGGTGCCGCCGCCGGCGTTCTGGCCGCGACCGGCCTGCCGCTGCGCGCGCAGGAAGCCAAGCGCGGCGGGCGCCTCGTGGCGGGCCTTTCGGGGGCGAACTCCTCGGACAGCTGGGACGGCCGGACCCATTCGGACATCTTCATGTCCGCCGCGGCCCATGGCGCGGTGTTCGACGCGCTGACGGAAGTGGCCGCGGATGGCAGCCTCAAGGGCGAGCTCGCCACCGACTGGGAAGCCTCGCCGGATGCGAAGGTCTGGACCTTCAACCTGCGCCAGGGCGTGACCTTCCACAACGGCAAGCCCTTCGGCGCGGATGACGTAATCGAGTCGCTGCAACTGCACGTGGCGGAAGGCTCGAAATCGGCCGCGGCGCCCATCGTCTCGGCGATCTCGGAGATGCGCAAGACGACCGAGCACCAGGTGCAGTTCACGCTGGAATCGGGCAATGCCGATTTCCCCTACCTGCTGTCGGATTATCACCTGCTGATCTATCCCGCGGGCCAGATCGACGAGGCCATCGCCAACGGCATCGGCACCGGTCTTTACCGCGCGGTCAGCCTCGAGCCGGGCGTGCGCTTCGTCGGCCGCCGGGTCGACAGCCATTACAAGGACGGTGAAGCGGGCTGGTTCGACGAGATCGAATACATCGCGATCAACGACAACACCGCCCGGATGAACGCGCTGCTGACCGGGCAGGTCGACGCGATCAACCGCATCGACTTCAAGACCGAGGCGCTGCTGAAAGCCAACCCGCAGGTCGCCATCCAGGAAGTGTCGGGCAATCAGCACTACACCTTCCCGATGCTGACCAATGTGGCGCCCTTCGACGACGTGAACGTGCGCCGCGCGCTGAAGCATGGCGTCAACCGTCAGGAACTGGTCGACAAGATCCTGCTGGGTCACGGCATCGTCGGCCATGACAGCCCGATCGGACCGGCAAGCCAGTACGTGGCCGATCTCGACCCGATCCCCTACGATCCCGATCAGTCCAAATACTACCTCAAGCAGGCGGGTCTGACCGAGCTCAACGTCGATCTGTCGGCCTCCAACGCGGCCTTCGAAGGCGCGGTCGACGCGGCCCAGCTCTACCAGGCCTCGGCGGCGGCGGGCGGCATCAACATCAACGTCGTGCAGGAGCCGGCGGACGGCTACTGGTCGAACGTCTGGATCAAGAAGCCGTGGTGCGCCTGCTACTGGTCGGGCCGCGCGACCGAGGACTGGATGTTCTCGTCGGCCTACGAGGAAGGCGTGCCGTGGAACGACACCCAGTGGGACAGCAAGGACAGCGCCCGCTTCCAGGAGCTTCTGATCACCGCGCGCGCCGAACTCGACAGCGACAAGCGCCGCGAGCAATACGGCGAGATGCAGCGCATCCTGCGCAACGACGGCGGCGTCATCATCCCGATGTTCGCCAACTACGTGCAGGCGCTGAAGACCACGGTCGGGACGCCCGAGACGATCGGCAACCTCTGGCAGATGGACAATGCCCGGATGGCGGAGCGGTGGTGGGACACCACCTGATCGCTGCAACTGGCTGAAATCAGAAACGCCCCGCCGGATTGGCGGGGCGTTTTTTTTACTGCGATCCGGACTTTTGCGTTCCCTGCAAAGATGCGGGCCCGCCTCAATGGTCAGCCCGGAAGCTGAGGAAATCCCCTCCTGCGCTTACAACACGTACCGGCTCAGATCCGTCGAGCGGCTCAGATCGCCCAGATGCCGCTCCACGAAATCCGCGTCCACCACCACGCTCTCCCCGGCCTTGTCGGGCGCGGTGAAGGACAGCTCCTCGAAGACCCGCTCCATCACCGTGTAGAGCCGCCGCGCGCCGATATTCTCGACCGAGGTGTTCACCTCCGCCGCGATCCGGGCGAGCGCCGCGATGCCGTTCTCGGTGAAGCTGACGGTCACGTCCTCGGTGCCCAGAAGCCCGGTATATTGCCGCGTCAGCGCGTTGTCCGTCTCGGTCAGGATGCGCACGAAATCCTCTTCGGTCAGCGGACGCAGGTTCACGCGGATGGGCAGGCGGCCCTGCAATTCCGGCAAGAGGTCCGACGGCTTGGCGATGTGGAAGGCGCCCGAAGCGATGAAGAGGATGTGGTCGGTCTTCACCGGGCCGTGCTTGGTGGACACGGTCGTGCCCTCGATCAGCGGCAGAAGGTCGCGCTGCACGCCCTCGCGGCTCACATCGCCGCCCTTGGCATCCGAACGGGCGCAGACCTTGTCGATCTCGTCGAGGAAGACGATGCCATTCTGCTCGACCGAGTGGATTGCCTCGCGCTTGACCTGTTCGTCATCCAGAAGCTTGTCGGCCTCTTCGGAAATCAGCACTTCGTAGCTGTCGGCGACGCGCATCTTCTTGCGCGTGGTGCGCCCGCCGAAGGCCTTGCCGAAGATGTCGCCCAGGTTCATGCCGCCGCCCATGCCCATCCCCGGCTGGCCGGGAATTTCCATCATCGGGAAGGGCGAGGCGGTCTCGGCCACGTCGATCTCGATCTCGACATCGTCCATTTCACCGGCTCGCAGCTTCTCGCGGAAGCGCTCGCGCGTGCCTTCCCGGGCATCCTGCCCGGCGATGGCGGCGATCACGCGATCCTCGGCGGATTTGTGCGCGGCGGCCTTCACGTCCTCGCGCATGAACTCGCGGGTCTGGGCGATGGACGCATCCACGAGATCGCGCACGATCTGCTCCACATCGCGGCCGACATAGCCAACCTCGGTGAACTTGGTGGCCTCGACCTTCACGAAAGGCGCGCGCGCGAGCTTCGCCAGCCGGCGCGAGATCTCGGTCTTGCCGACGCCGGTGGGGCCGATCATCAGGATGTTCTTGGGATACACTTCCTCGCGCAGGTCGTCGGGCAGCTGCTTGCGCCGCCAGCGATTGCGCAGCGCCACCGCCACGGCGCGCTTGGCGTCCTTCTGACCGATGATGAACCGGTCGAGTTCCGAAACGATTTCGCGGGGGGTGAGGTCTGTCATGGATTGTCCTTTCGCGACCGTGGGACCGGGCGGCGCACATTTGGAGATGTGTGTGCGCGCCTCAGCCGCCGATCTTTTCAATGGTCAGGTTGCCATTGGTGTAGACGCAGATATCGCTGGCGATCTCCATCGCGCGGCGGGCGACCTCCTCGGCGGTCCGGTCGGTCTCCATCAGCCCGCGCGCCGCGGCGAGCGCGAAATTGCCGCCCGATCCGATGGCCGCCACGTCGTGTTCGGGTTCGAGCACATCGCCCGCGCCGGTGATGACGTAAAGGTCGCGCCCGTCCGTGACGATCAGCATAGCCTCGAGCTTCTGCAGGTACTTGTCGGTGCGCCAGTCCTTGGCGAGCTCCACGCTCGCGCGCTGCAGCTGGCCCGGGGTCGCCTCGAGCTTGGCCTCGAGCCGTTCCAGAAGCGTGAAGGCATCCGCCGTCGATCCGGCAAAGCCCGCGACGACGTCGTAGCCGCCGGGCGACAGCCGCCGCACCTTGCGGGCGCTGCCCTTGATCACGGTCTGCCCGAGGCTGACCTGCCCGTCGCCCGCGACCACGACGTGTCCACCCTTGCGGACGCCGATGATCGTGGTGCCGTGCCAGCCGGGAAAGGTGTCTTCGGCCATGTCGCTCTCCTTTGTGCCTCGCCGCCATATGGGGGCTGGACATCGTCCCAGCAAGGCGGCTGCATGGATCCCGGGCCTAGTGGACCGCGCGGGGAAAGGGAATGCCGCAGGATGAATTGACCCGCGCCGCGCTGGCGCTCTGGCCCGGTCTTGCCGCGGAGATCGGTGAGAGGCCGGAGGCGTGGCAGGTCTCCGAACTGGCCCGGCGCGAGGATGCCCGCGTCGCCCGCATCCTGCTGCGCCTGTCGCGGGACGGGGCAGACCCGATGGTTCTGAAACACGAGGCACGCCCGCGACGGCCCGCGGATTTCGCCCATGCGATGGAGATGCACCTCGCCGCGATGGAGGCGCTGCCGGAAGGCGTGCCCGCGCTTCTTGCCGCCGATCCGGAGGCGCAGGTCTGCCTGATGGCCCATGCGCCGGGGCCGAACCTGTCGGTTGCGCTGCGGGACGGGCGGGCCGATCACGCCTCGCTTCTGGTCCGGGCAGGCGCCTGGGTTTCGGGCTTTCATCGCGGCGGCTTCGGCGAGCGGCGTATCTTCCAGCCGAAATTCACCCTGCGCTACCTGGGCCAGATCGTGTCGGAGGTGGAAGCCCATGCGCGCCAGGTGGCCGATCGCGCGGCCTTCCTCGACGCCGCCCGGGCGCTGATGGCGCGGCAGGCCGCGTTCGAGGGGCAGCAGACCGTCTCCGCCCGCACCCATGGCGATCTGCATCTGCGCAACCTCATCGTCGGGCCGCAGACCGTCTGGGGCATCGACTTCGCCGGTGGCAACCAGGCGCCGGTCGGGCATGATATCGCCCGGTTGCTGGTCGATTATGCGACGCTTTACGCGCCGCTCGACCGGATCGCGCCCGGCGCGGTGCTGCCTGCGGAGGCGCAGGCCGCGTTCTTTGCGGGCTACGACCTGGTGGGCGCGGACGATCCGTCGGTCCGGCTTCTGCTGCGCCACCGGGTGCTGGCGGATTGGTGGGGCCTGCCCGCTCATAGCGGCAGCCGCAGCGCGGCGCAGGACCGCCGCTACCGCCGGCTGATGCCGCTTGCCGCCAGGGTCTTCGCCGCGACGTGAGGCCGCGCCCCACGAAAAAGCCCCGCGCGATGGCGGGGCTTTTGCGTTCCGTCCGAAGACGCGGATCAGATCGATTCGTCGATCCAGCCCTTCAGCGCGGCTTTGGGCGCTGCGCCTGCGCGGTTCGACACGACCTCGCCATCCTTGAAGATGAAGAGCGCCGGGATGCCGCGCACGCCCATGGCGGCGGCGGTGTTGGGGTTCTGGTCGACATCGACCTTGGCAACCTTCACCTTGCCGCCATACTCGGCCGACAGCTCTTCGAGCGCGGGGCCGATCTGCTTGCACGGGCCGCACCATTCGGCCCAGAAGTCCACCACGACGGGGACGTCGGAATTCTTCACTTCCTGATCGAAAGTGGCATCGGTTACGGCGACGGTGGCCATGGTCTGTCTCCAACATGCTGTGGAATTGCGGTAGCTCGCCTCAGAACCTATGAAGCCGCGGGCTGAGAATCAAGCTGTGCCGCGCGCGCGAGCGCCGCCTCGGTCAGTGCGGCGGGCAGCGGCATCAGCACGCCCGGAGAGGTCCAGAGGATCGCTGTCTCGATGACGCGCCCGGGATAGAGCGCCTGCAGCATCGCCCGGTAGGCGCCCATCTGGCGCAGCAGCCCTTCGGGCACCGCATCGGCCGTGTCGGGCACCTGCCGGTTCGTCTTGAAGTCGATGGCGATCACGCGGTCTTCGGTGACGATCAGCCTGTCGATCACGCCCAGAAGGGGCCCGAGCCCCGCGATGTCACCGCAAAGCGTGACCTCCGCCAGCGTTCCCGGCGCAAAGACCGGGGCGAGGGCCGCGTCGTTCAGAACGCGCAGGGCCTCGGCGGCCATTTCGGGAGCGTCCTCGGGTGGCGCGCCATGGGCCTTGAGAAGGCGCCGGGCGGCCTCAGCCTGTTCCGCCGCGGGCAGGGCGGGCAGCAGTTCGAGCAGAAGATGGATGAGCGTGCCCCGCGCCTTCGCTGTCTCGGTCTCGTCGCCCGCGCCGGGCAAGGCCTTTGCGCCGCCCAGATCGGATGGGCTGCGCGTCTCCGTGGGGCGGGGCACCTCTGCGGGTTCGGTGAAGTAACAGGGCAGGGTGACCGTGCCGGTCGCGGACGGGTCGGTAGGCGCGGCGGTGCCCTCGGGCAGGGCGCCGAGGCGCAGCATCTCGCCGTTCGGCGTCGGCAGCGGTGCCGCCCCCGCCCGTTCCAGCCCGCGTGCCACCTGCCCGTACCAGGAGGCATCAGGGGTCTTGCCGACATCGCCCGCCGCCGCGACCACCAACCACGCCTCGGCCCGCGTCATGGCGACGTAGAGCAGCCGGTCGGCCTCGGCCTTCGCGCGGGCCTTGGCATGCGCGACCGCATCGGCCTGCAGGGCGGGCTGATCCTCGGCGCGGGCCTTCCAGACCGCATCCGGGCCGGCGGGCAGCAGCGCGTCCTTGATCCGGTCGGGCCTCGCGCCGCAATCGGGCAGGATCACCACCGGCGCTTCTAGGCCCTTGGCGCCATGCACCGTCATCACCCGGATCGCGGCGCCCGCGGCCTCGGGGCTGCGCTTGATCTCCAGATCGTCGGTCTGCATCCAGCTCAGGAACCCGGTCAGCGAGGGCACGTTGCCCTCCTCATAGGCCAGCGCCTGCGAAAGGAGCGCGTCGATGCCGTCCTCGGCCTCGTGCCCCAGCCGCCCGAGCAGCCGCGCCCGGCCCTTGTGGCGGGTCAGGATGCGTTCGATCAGATCGTAGGGGCGCAGGAAATCGGCCTTGCTGCGCAGATCGTTGAGCATCGCGACGGTCTCGGGGAAGGCCGCTTCCTGTGCGCGCAGCGCCTCCCAGAGGCTCGGCCCCTTGCGGTGATGGGCGAGGGTGAACAGCGCCTGCTCGCTCAGCCCGAAGAGCGGCGAGCGCAGCGCGGTGGCCAGCGACAGGTTGTCTTCCTGCGTGGCGAGGAACGCGAGAAGCGCGCCGATATCCTTGACCGCCAGTTCAGCCATGACCTTCATCCGGTCGGCGCCGGCGACCGGCAGGCCGCGGTTCTTGCAGGCGCGGATGATCTCGTGGAACAGCCGCTGCCGACCACGCACCAGGATCAGCACGTCGCCCGCATGCATGGCGCGGGGCGCCTTGTCGCCCAGGTGCAGCGGCTGGCCGCGATCCACCGCGTCGCGGATGAAATCCGCGATCCGCTCGGCCAGAACGACGCTTTCATGGCGCGCGCCGCGACGGTCCACGGGGTCGGTCCAGTCGTCCGGCTCCTCGCTTTCGGGCTTCGGCACCACGGGCCAGAGATCGACCTGGCCGGGCATCTCGCCATGAAAGGCGATGTGATGGCCCTCGGGCGCGAAACCCGATCCCGCCGCGCCCTCGAAGGTCGCGTCGACCGCCGCGAGGATCGCCGCCGCCGAACGGAAGGAATAATCGAGCGAGCGCACCTGCAGCGGCGTCTCCGCCGCCTCGAGCCGCGCCGCGAAGCTGGCCCGCATCCGGTCGAAGGCCTCGGGATCGGCGCCTTGGAAGGAATAGATCGACTGCTTGGTGTCGCCGACGACGAAGATCGTGCGCGCGGTGTCGGGCCGCGCCCCTTCCCCGGCGGTCAGTTCCTGCGCCAGAAGCGCGATCACCTCCCATTGCAGCGGGTTGGTGTCCTGCGCCTCGTCGACGAGGATGTGATCGATCCCGCCATCGAGCCGGTAGAGCACCCATCCCGCGACCACCGGGTCGGACAGAAGCCCGTGCGCCTTCTCGATCAGGTCGTCGAAATCGAGCCAGCCGCGCGCGGTTTTCGCGGACTCGTAGGCCGGCAGGAAGACCTGCGCGAACCGGTGCAGCGCGATGTCGCGCTCGGCGGCGGCAAGGGCGATGCGGGCGGGCCGCGCGCTTTCCACCCGCCGCATGAGATCGTCGAGCGCGTCGGCGATGTCCGGCGCCAGCGTGCCACGCGCCTCCTTGGTCGGGACTTTCCCGATCTTCGCGACGAAAGGCTCCTTGGCGCCGGGACCGCTCAGCAAGACCTTCTCAAGGGTCTCGAGGGCCGATACCGACGACGGATCGACGGTGTCGAGAAGCGTGGCATGGCCGTGATCGGTGGTCTTCGCGCTGTCCTGCATCGCGCGGATCACGTCGGACAGGACACGCCTTTCATCCCCGAGAAACACCTCCGCCAGAAGTTCCGCGCGACCGAAATCCGGCGGCAGATCGTAGAGCGCGCGGATATCCTCGGGGCTGCGCGGCGGCAGGAAGGCGGATTTGCGCGACAGGACCGCCTTCAGCAGCGCGTCGATCCTGTCGTCGCTGTCGGTGAAATGCCGGGCAAGCTCGGCGATGCGAGCGCCCTCGGGCCCTTCCGACATCCGGTCGAGGATATCGGCGCGCAAAAGCTCCGCCGCGCGGTCCTCGACCTCGTGGAAATCCGGGCTGACCTGCGCCTCGAGCGGGAAACGCCGCAACAGCGAGGCGCAGAAGGAATGGATCGTCTGGATCCGCAGGCCGCCCGGCGTCTCGATGGCACGCGCGAAAAGCGTGCGGGCGCGCTGCAGAAAGTCCGGACGGAAGGGGCCGTCCTCGCCCAGATCGGCCAGCTGGCCCCGCAGCGCGTCGTCACCCAGCATCGCCCATTCGCCCAGGCGCCGGAACAGCCGGTTCTGCATCTCGCTCGCTGCGGCCTTGGTGTAGGTCAGGCAGAGGATGTTCTCGGGCGCGACGCCCGACAGCAGGAGCCGCGCCACGCGATCCGTCAGCACCCGGGTCTTGCCGGAACCCGCATTGGCCGACAGCCAGGTCGAGGCATCGGGCCGGGCCGCGCGCACCTGCGCGAGGGTGGCGTCGTCGCGGGTCATTCCAGTACCTCCGCAAGCGGATCGTCGGCGAGATCCCATTCGCCCAGCCGCGACAGATGGTCGAAATCGCTGCGGTCTTTATCGCTGAACATGGCGCGCCGGGCGGTGAAGCCCTGGCCCGCGTCGAGATATCGCGCGATCAGCCGCTCCAGCCCAGCCCAGACCTCGCCCGGCGGGGCCTTGTCGAGCGGCGCCGCCACCTCGCTGCCCGAGGCGCCGAGGCCGATGAACCGCGCATCGGCGATGTGGCGGGGCGCGAATTCCCGGAACGCGCCCTTCTCGACCATCGCGGCGGTCAGCAGCAGCTGCTTGTCGAAATGCAGCTGCTCCTTCTCGCCGGGCGGCTTGCCGGTCTTGTAGTCGTAAAGATGCGCTCCGCCCCGCGCGTCGAGGTCGATCCGGTCGGCCCGCGTGGTCAGCGTGAAGCCAAGGGCGGGCAGCGTGGCGCTGCCGTCGATCTCGAATTCGGACAGCGCCGCGCGGGCCTGACGCGCCTTTTCGTCCCGCGCGAAGCCCTCGGCGACCCGGGCGAAGCGGGCCTGCCAGAGCTGCCGGGCCAGGGGGAACGGCACCGCGCGGGCAAGCTCGTCCTCGATCGCCGTAAGGAAGGTGGCGGGCGTCGGCGCGACGCCGTGATCCCGCATCGCAAGGCCGAACGCCTTCATCGCGTCATGCACGACGATGCCCCGCAAGAGCGCGTCGGGCGCCTGCATCAGCGGATTGAGCGGCTCCAGCCGCAGCACCGCGCGGGCATAGATCGTGAAGGGATCGCGGATCAGCGTCTTGACCTGCGTCAGCCGCAGCGACCGCGGACGCGCCGTTTCGGGCGGCTTCGGCGAGGGACGGCGCGCGGGCGGAGAGGGCAGCGGTGTCTCCAGCAGCGCGGCCCGGGCGAGCCAGTCCTTCCCGCGCCGCTTCATGCCGTCCAGCGCGTCGGGTCCGCCGCGCTCCGGCAGGCCTTTCATCAGGTTCACGATCCGGTTGAGCCAGCGCGACGGCACCGTGTCGGCATCGGCGGATTTGACTGCGCGGGTCAGCCAGACCTCGCGGGCGGCGACGGCCTGCTGGAAATCATGCGCCGACAGGCCGATGCGGCGTTCCGGCAGGGTGAGCCCCGCATCCGCCCGCATCCGCCGGTTGAGCCAGGGATCGGCCTTCGGCATCTCGGGCCAGCTGCCCTCGTTCAGCCCGCCGAGGATCATCAGATCGGCGCCCATCACCCGCGCCTCGATGGTGCCCCAGATGCGGATATGGGGATGGACCGCGTCGGGGTTGCGCACCTCGCCCCGGGCGAGGATCGCGCCGAAGAGATCGGCGTAGTCGCGCGCCGACAGGGCAGTGCCGTGGGCCGCCTCGGCCTGCAACTCGTCCATGATGCTGCGCAGCGCGCGGCCCGCCTCCTTGTCCCAGAGCGCGCCGTGACCCCCGCCTGCGCTGCCCGCGACGACCACCTCGGCCAGGGCGATATGCGTCGCGACCCAGTGCGACAGCGGCTGGATGCCGGTCTCGACCGGGCGGCAGAAGACATCAGCGAGCCAGGCGGTCCAGCCCGGATGATCGGCCCGGCCCGGCCAGGCCTCGATCCGCGCGCGGTCGGGATAGGGCATGCCGTTGCGCCGGATATGCGCCTCGAGTTCGGGCACGGCGCGGGTATGAATGCTGCGGGCCTCACCGGGATCGTCGCCCGCATGGCAGAGCGGATGTTTGAGCAGCGCCAGCAGGCTTTCGGCCGTGACGCCGTCATGCAGTAGCTGCGCCACCTGCCGCAGAAGCCGTCCCGGCGGGGTCACCTGCGCGGGCAGACCGGCGGAATCGTCGGCCACGATGCCCCAGCGGTCGAGCGCGGCGGAGACCTGCCGCGACAGGTTCCGGTCGGGCGTGATCAGCGCGGCGCTTTGCCCGGTCTCGGCGGCCTCGCGCAGACGCATGGCGATGGCCACGGCCTCGCGCCGGGGATCGGGGGCCTCGAGCAGGGTCACATCCGCCGTCGCCTGCATGAGATCGGGCAGGCCCGGCCCTTCGGTCAGCCACTGATCGGTGACGGGTGCGGGCCGCAGCGCCAGCGACACGAGCGCGTTCCGCGCGGGCACCGGCGGCGCGCCATGGCCCCAATCGGCAACGTCGGGCGGGCTTGCGCCCAGATCGCGCAACAGGCGCGCGAAGCGGTATTGCGGATGATCCTCGCCGGGCTGGGTGTGATCGGCGCGCGGCAGATCGTCGGTCAGCTGGTCCCAGACGTGCCGCGGCATGTCGGTGTCGAAGCCCGGCAGCACGACCGCGCCCTGCGGCAGCCGCGCGACCGCCTGCATCAGGGCATGGGTGGTGCCGCGCGACCCGGTCGAGCCGGCGAGGATAACCGGATGATCGGGAGGGGCAGCCTGCCACCGGGCGATGCGCATCTCGACGGCGCGCCGTTGCAGCGCAGCCATGTCGGGCGCCGGGTCCGCGGCATCGAAATAGCGCTGCACGATCCGGACGAATTGCAGCGCGCGCTCCCAATGGCCGGACTGGTCCGAGACATCGAGCCCGGCGATTTTGTCGGGCGGCACGCCCTCGATCTGCATTTCGTCCATCAGCGCGGCGAGGCTGTCGGCCAGATCGAAGAGCGCCGCCCGGGGGGCGAGATCCTGCGCCTGGTCCAGAAGGCCGGAGATCAGCCCTGTCAGCTCAAGCCGCCGCCGCAGGGCCGGAACCGCGGGCGGCAGGGTGGCGCGAAGGGCCGGGTCGGTCGGATCGGTGACCAGCGTGATCCGGGGCAGGAAGCCGGGGCCCGATGCGGTGAAGAGCTGCTCCAGCCGCCGCTTCATGCGCTGCGTGTTGACCATCAGCTCCGCCCGCGCGATGGCCTCGGGCGGCAATCTTGCAAAGCGCGCGCGCAGGCCCGCCATCAGCGCCGCGGGAAAATCCGTGCCGGGCGGTAGCGCAAAAAGCCGGGGGGTGGGGTGTCCGTCGAAGATCATGGCCGCAGCATCGCTTCGGCCTGCGCGATCCCCTCGGGATGACCGACATCCGCCCAGCGCCCGGGATAGGTGAGCCCGAACAAGCGGTCCCTCGCAGCGATCCGGTCCCACAGGACATTGAGCGAAAAGACCTCCGCGTCGATCCCGGTCAGCCCGTCCGTCTTCACGATCTGCACGCCGGTATAGACATGCGGCCCGCCCCGGCTCAGGCGGCCATCCCCGGCAAGTGTGAAGTCGCCTCCGCCCGCGCGCCCGACCGCCCGCTCCGGCGGCACGCAGAGCAAAAGCGCATCCATCTCGTCGGGCTGCCACGCATCGGCGAGCACGTGCAGCGGGTTCGGCCCGGCGAAGACCGCATCGGCATTCATGGTAAAGACCGGACCCGGACCGAGAAGGGGCGCGGCGTTCTTCAGCCCGCCGCCAGTGTCGAGCAGGGTCTCTTCCTGCACCACGCGGATATCGCGTCCGTCGAGATGGCGGGCGATTTGGTCTCCAAGGTAATGCGCGTTCACCACCCGGGTCGGAACGTGCGCCGCCAGGTCCAGCGTGCGGTCGAGCAGCGTCCGCCCGCCGACCTCGATCAGCGGTTTGGGGCGCGTGGCGGTCAGCGCGCCCATGCGGGTGCCGAAGCCTGCGGCAAAGATCATCACGGCGTCGGGCATCGGTCTTTCAATCTCTTGAGAACCGGCATCGTCGGTTCGGGCAGTGCGCGGATGACATGGGGCTTCACTGCCGACAAGGCGGGATGATCGAGGTCGCGCATCAGGTGCCGCCAGACCCGCGGGATCAGGTCGACGTAATGCGGCTTGCCCCGGGTGGCGGCCAGACGGGCGAAGACACCGAGGATTCGCAGGTTGCGCGCGGCGCCCTGGGCCGCAAGCGCCGCCTCGAACGGGGCGGCCCCGGTTCCGGTCCGGTCGAGGTAGCGCCGGATTGTGGCGCGCCGGGTCTCTTCGGAAACGTCACGGCGGGCATCCTCGATCAGCGAGACCACGTCGTAGGCCGGGTGTCCGACCATGGCGTCCTGAAAATCGAGAAGCCCGGCGCGCCGTGCCCCGTCACGCTCCGGCAGCCAGATCAGGTTCTCGGCATGAAAATCGCGCAGGATGGTGACGCGGGTCTCAGGGTTCACCTGCATCAGCGCATCGCTCAGGGCCGCGACCGTGTCCTGCTCTGCGACCGGATCGGTCTGGCCGGTGACGCCCGGCAGGTAATGCGTGAAGGCGAGGTCGGTCATCTGCGCAAGCCGCGCGGGCGTCGCGTGGTCGAGCCCGTCCGGTGGCGGCGCCCGGTGCAGGAGCGCGAGCGCGTCGATGGCCGTCTCGTAAAGGCGCGTCTCCTGGTCCGGCGCGTCCGCCGCCCGCCGCGCGAAAAGCGCATCGCCCAGATCCTCGAGCAGCAAAAGGCCCGGCGCCTCGGCGTGGATCTCGGGCGCGCTCAGCCCGAGGCCGGTCAGGTAGCGGGCGAGGCGGGAGAAAAGAGCGACATCGCCGTCCGGGTCCTCCATCAGGATCCGGCGCGCGCCGTCGTCCCGGATCAGCCGCGTGTAGCGTCGCGTCGAGGCGTCGCCGGTGATCGGTTCCCGCGCGGCATGCTGCCACCCGGCCCCGGCAAGGAAGGCGTCGGGGGTCATGCGGCCTCGTCTGTCAGGAGCGTGTCCCAGCGCGGCGCGGTCCAGGTGGCCACGAGTTGGCGGGCGTCGTCGTCGGGGCCATCCGAAAAGGCCAGCCGCAGCGCGCCCATCGGGGCCAGATCGCCCAGCCGGTCGGGCCATTCCACGAGGCAGATCGCGGTCTCGAAGGCCTCCAGCAGGCCGAGTTCCACGACGCTGTCGACATGATCGAGACGGTAGAGATCGCTGTGCCAGATCTCGCCCGCCGGGCTGTCGTAGATCTGCACGAGCGTGAAGGTGGGCGAGGGCACGTCTTCGGGCGCGGTCAGTCGGGACTGGATCAGCGACCTGGCGAAATGCGTCTTGCCCGCGCCGATACCGCCTTCGAGAAGCACGACGTCGCCGGGGCCGAGATCGGCACCGATCCGGCGGGCGAGGTCCGAGGTGGCTGTGGGATCGGGAAGCTCGATCGAGACGCGGCGGGGCTGCATGGGGCCAGAGTAATCGCCGGGGCGGCATCTGCAAGCGGGGAACGGCGCGGCGTGGCGTCACCGCGCGTCGGGGGTCCCGTGCCGGTCAGCCCGCCAGCGCGGCCACCGGCGCCACGGGATCGCGACTGCCGCCGGGATCCGCCGCGAAGCGAACCAGTGTGGCGCCGCCCGGCAGCGGGTCGCATTGCACCCGGAGCGTGCGGCCATCGGTGAGACGGACATCGCGCCCCCAAGGCGTGCGGGCGCCGAAGGTCGTCACGAAGCTGCGGATTTCGTTCCAGACCGGGCAGGGCTCGCATTGCTCCTGCCAGAGCCGGGTCGCGTCGACCACGGTGACATCGGCGAAGGTGCTGTCCGGATCGGAGCGCCAGAGCCTGCGATAGCCTGCATTGCAGAAGGTCAGCACGCCCGACGGGCTGAAGGCCGCGACAGCCTCGCCCATCGTGTCCACCACCGATTGGCACAGTTCCAGCTCGGCGCGGAAGCGGCGGGTCAGCGCGATCTCGGAGCTGATATCCTCGATCAGGAACGCCACCGCGCCATCGGGATGCGGGCGCCCGGCGATCCGGTAGGTCAGGCCGTTCGGCAGGCTCCAGGTTTCGCAATACCGGTCGTCGGTGGCGGCGGCGACAAGCTCCGCCAATTGCTGGCGCCAGCCATCGTAGCTTTTCGGCTCCGGCATGATGCGGTTTTCCCGCAGCTGGTCGAAGAAGGTCATGAGGTTGGGACGCCCCGACAGGAACTCCACCGACAATTGCGTCAGGTCGAGAAGCGCCGGGTTGAACAGGACGAGCTGGCGGTTTCGGTCGAAGATCGCAAGCCCGATGGGCAGGTGCGCGAAGGTCTTGGCGAGCGTCTGGACGAAGTTCCGTCGGGCGGTTTCGGCCTCGACCACCGCGTCGATATCGACGGCGTAGTGAAACCAGCCGTCGCCGGCCCGCACGCTGGTGACCTCGAACCATTCGGGCAGGTCGGGATGGCTTGCCGCGATCTTCACCCGTTCGCGCAGGACCGGCTTGGCCTCGGGCGGGGACATCGCGAAGAGCTGGTCGCTTTCGGCGAGTGCCGCGAATTTCGCGAAGCGCTCGTTGGACCATGTGATCGCGCCCGCGCTGTCGCTTTGCCAGATCGGGTAGGGCGCAAGGCCTGTCGCCCGGCGCAGCCGCAATGCCTGCGCCACGGCGCTCATCGCGGCAAGCCCCACGCTGAGACGGGGCCGCGGGCCGGTCAGACCCACATGCAGGCGCGCGCCTTCGGGGCGCAGGTCGAGGGCGGGCGCTTCGGCGGCGCTGGACAGCACGCGGAGCGGCCGGTCCGGCGGGGCGTCGGGCAGATCGGGAAAGATCGGAGAAAGGGCCGTGCGCAGGTCGTCCCAGCCATCCCCGAGACTATCGCCCAAAAGCCGCTTGCCTGCCGGTGTGGCATCGACGATGCGCGCCTCGCGCACGAGAAAGAGGGGCTCCAAGAGGTCGCTGTCACGCGCGGCGGCGCGCAGGCGGGCAACCCCTTCGGGACGAATATGCGGCCACGCAAGGATCAGCACCAAGCCAATTCCGGTGCCGAAGAGGATTGCAAGCCATGTCTCGATCGCCATGACGCTCCTTTCGTGCTGCCCGCCGAAATGCGGCAGGCGCGAGAGCACTCTGGCGGAGCGATGGTTAAGAAAGCGTTAAGGGCGGCCGTTTCCGGATCGCAGGTCCCGGCCTCAGCTTTTGAACAGCGGGTTCGGGCCCAGAGGTCCGCGCGCATCCGCGGTGGAAACCGCGATCGCATTGCTGCGCCAGACCACCTCGACGATGGCCCCGCGGCGCGCGTTGCCGGCGGGCACGGGCATCGAGGGGTCGGTGCCGTTGGCGAAGCTCAGCTCGGCGCCGCTGCGTTCCAGGAGCGTCTTGGCGATGAACAGGCCGAGGCCCATCCCCTCATAGGCCGGGCGCAGGTCCCGGTCCCGGTCGCTGCGCCTGCGGCGCATGAAGGGATCGCCGATCCGTCCGATCAGGTGGGGCGGAAAGCCCCTTCCGTCGTCGATGATCCGCACCGAGATCAGCTCGCCGTCCCAGCTGGCCTCGATCCAGACCGTGGCGCGGGCGAAATCCACCGCGTTCTGGACGAGGTTGCGCAGCCCGTGGATGATCTCGGGGCGGCGCAGGATCTGTGGCGGTTCGGCGCCTTCCTCGGGGCCGGGCCGTTCCTCGATATGGATGATCTTGCCGCGGTTCTCGTGCGGTTCGGCGGCTTCGCGGATCACCTCGGTCAGCGGCGCCTGGCGCATCTGCGGGTCGTCCTTGCCGGCACGGCCCATGGAGCGGAGGATGTCGCGGCAGCGGTCCGCCTGTTCGCCGATCAGCGCCGCGTCGTCGCGCAGATCGGGCCGGTCCGCGAGGTCCGCCACCAGTTCGGACGCGGTCAGCTTGATCGTGGCGAGCGGCGTGCCGAGCTCATGCGCGGTGGCCGCCACGACGCCCCCCAGATCGTTCAGTTTCTGCGCCCGGGCGAGCGCCATCTGGGTCGCCGCGAGCGCATCGCCCATGCCGTGCATTTCCTGCGTGATCCGGCGCGCATAGAGCGAGATGAAGACGATGGCGATGGTCAGCGCCGCCCATTGCCCGAAGATGAAGAGATCGGGAATCCGCAGCACCTGCCCGTCCTCCGTCCGCAGCGGCAGGTGGAAGAAGACGAGCCCGGTCGCGAGCAGCACCGCGAGCGCGTTCAGGAACACCGTCCGGCCCAGCGGCAGCACCGCCGCCGATACCGTCACCGGCCCCAGCAGCAGCAGCGAGAAGGGATTGTTGAGCCCCCCGGTGAGAAACAGCAGAAAGCCGAGCTGCAGGATGTCGAAGAGCACCATGAACAGGTTCTCGGTCTCCGACAGGCGCTTGTTCTCGGGGAAGATGAACATCGCGATCAGGTTGCCGATCACCGCCACGCCGACCGCGAGAAAGCACAGCCCTGTCGGCATATCGAGATTGTAGCGCGTATCGGCGACGATGATCGCGGCCAGCTGGCCCGCCGCGGCGAACCAGCGCAACAGGATCATCGTGCGCAGGCGGATCCAGTTGGAGCGGCGGCGTTCGTCGAACGTCCAGATGTCGGTCTGTGCCATATGCGCCAACCTGTCTCTTGCGGGTCCGGTGGCAAGTGATACGACCCGATATCGACACTGGCAATCGAAGGAGGGACCACCGCATGCGCTGGGCGATGGTGATCGTGACAGGACTGGGGCTTTTGGCCCTGATCGCAGGAACGGCGTTCTGGTCGATGCTGCGGGGCGATCCGGAAAGCTTCGCCGCCTGCCGCGCCGGTGCGGTGGCGGGCGATATCGGCGGCCCGTTCACGCTGGTGAACAGCGCGGGCCGGACGGTGACCGATGCCGATATCGTGACCGAGCCGGTGCTCTTGTATTTCGGCTATTCCTTCTGCCCCGACATCTGCCCCTTCGACGTGGCCCGCAATGCCGAGGCCGTGGACATGCTCGCCGAGCGCGGCATCGACGTGACCCCGGTCTTCGTGTCGGTCGATCCCGCGCGGGACACGCCCGAGCAGGTCGGCGCCTATGCCGCGGCGATGCATCCCGAGATGATCGGGCTCACCGGCACGCCCGAACAGGTGAAGGCCGCGGCAGATGCCTTCCGGGTCTTCTACCGCGTGCCGGAAGACCCCGAGGACGAGTTCTACATCGTCGACCACACCACCTTCACCTACCTGCTGATGCCGGGTGCGGGCTTCGTCGAGTATTTCCGCCGCGACCTTTCCCCGGCGGAGATGGCCGACCGCGTCGCCTGTTTCGCCAACGCGGCCTGACCGGCCCCGCGGGCGGTTTGACCCGCCCCGCGCCTGCGCTAACTCCACTCAACCTGACGGACGACGTGAGAGCAAACGAGGTTGCGGAAAATGCGGGAGCTGGGCGAAGACAGATCGCTGTTGCTGGTCGATGACGACGAGCCGTTTCTGAAGCGGTTGGCCAAGGCCATGGAAAAGCGCGGCTTCGAGGTGGAAACCGCGGGCAGCGTCGCGGCCGGATCGGCCATCGCGACGGCGCGGCCCCCGGCCCATGCGGTGATCGATCTGCGGCTGGAGGACGGCAACGGCCTCGATGTGGTGGAGACGCTGCGCGAGCGGCGGCCCGATGCACGGATCGTCGTGCTGACCGGATACGGCGCCATCGCCACCGCCGTCGCCGCGGTGAAGATCGGCGCCACCGATTATCTGTCCAAGCCCGCCGACGCCACGGATATCATCAACGCGCTCTTGGCGAGCGAAGAGGAATTGCCGCCGCCGCCGGAGAACCCGATGTCCGCCGACCGGGTGCGCTGGGAACATATCCAGCGGATCTACGAATTGTGCGACCGCAACGTCTCTGAAACCGCGCGGCGGCTGAACATGCATCGCCGGACGCTGCAGCGCATCCTCGCCAAGCGGTCGCCGCGCTAGGCGGGTTGCGCCGCGCCGGGCCATCGAGGCCCGTCCCGGCGCATCGGAGGCGCCGCCTCCGAACCTCCGGAGGTATTTCCGGTCCGATCGTGACAGGGGCGTGGCGCATCGCCTGCGACGTGGGACGCGCGGGTAGCGCGCGTTGCCGACATCGCGCTTCTAACGACAGTTCGGCAGGGCGCGGGTGCGCGACCTTTCCGTCCGCCAATCCCTGAAGCCGCGTTATTCGTCCTGGCCTGCGAGATGGCGTTCGCCGCGGGCGCGGGCGAGGGCGATCTGCTTCTGGCGCTCGCGGAAGCGGGTCTTGTCGGCCGCGCTCGTTTCATGCGCGCAGAGATGGCACGACACGCCCTGTTCGTATTCCGGGCGGTCGTGATCCTCGGGCAGGATCGGCCGGCGGCAGGCGCGGCAGAGAATGTGCGGCCCCTCGGTCAGGCCGTGGCCCACCGAGACGCGTTCATCGAAGACGAAGCACTCGCCGCGCCAGGTGCTCTCCGCTTCGGACACCTCTTCGAGATATTTCAGGATTCCGCCGCGAAGGTGGTAGACCTCCGCCTCGCCCTGTTCCAGCAGCCAGTTCGTCGATTTCTCGCAGCGGATGCCGCCGGTGCAGAACATCGCGATGCGCCTGTTGTGGAAGCGGTGGCGGTTTTCCTGCCACCAGGCCGGGAAGTCGCGGAAGCTCTGCGTCTGCGGGTTCACGGCGCCCTCGAAGGTGCCGATGGCGACCTCGAAATCGTTGCGGGTGTCGATCACGGCCACGTCGGGGCTCCGGATCAGCGCATTCCAGTCGGCGGGATCGACGTAATGCCCCGATCGCGCGCGGGGATCGACGCCGGGCTGGCCCATGGTCACGATCTCTTTCTTCAGCCGGACCTTGAGCCGGGCGAAGGGCCGCGCCTCGGCGGTGGAATACTTCACCTCCATCCCGTCGCACCCCGGCAGCGCACGGATATGCGCGATCATCCGGTCGATCCCCGCGGCGGGGCCCGCGACGGTGCCGTTGATGCCTTCGGAGGCGACGAGAAGCGTGCCGGTGATCCCCGCCTCTTCGCCGAGCGCGCTCAGGCCCGGGCGCAGGGCGTCGGGATCCGCGAAAGGCGTGAAGTGGTAGAGGGCCGCGACTTTGAACATGGTGGCGGATTACTGCAGCAGAGCCCGGGCGCGCAAGGGGTGGGGCTTGTCCTCGGCCGCCGCCTGCGCCACCGTCACGGCGATCTGCGAGGGAGACCGCCATGCATGCGTTGCTCGTCATCGATGTTCAGAACGATTTCTGCCCGGGCGGCGCGCTGGCCGTGGCGGGCGGCGACGAGATCGTGGCGCCCATCAACGCCTTGATGCCGGATTTCGACGCCGTGATCCTGACGCAGGACTGGCATCCGCCGGGGCATTCGTCCTTCGCCTCCGAACATCCCGGCAAAGCGCCGATGGAGATGGTGCAGATGCCCTATGGCCCGCAGGTCCTCTGGCCCGATCATTGCGTGCAGGGTACAGAAGGTGCGGCGTTCCATCCCGCGCTCGAGACGGATCGCGCCGATCTCATCATCCGCAAGGGCTACAACCGCTCAATCGACAGCTATTCGGCCTTCTTCGAGAACGATCACGCCACGCCCACCGGGCTGGAGGGGTATCTGCGCACGCGCGGGATCGACCGGCTGACGCTGGTGGGCCTCGCCACGGATTTCTGCGTGAAGTTCTCAGCGCTCGATGCGCGCAAGCTGGGTTTCGAAGTGGCGCTGCGGGCCGATCTCTGCCGGGGGATCGACCTTCACGGATCGCTTGCCGCCGCGATGACGGAGATGGCGCAGGCGGGTGTGGCCGGGTCGGGCTGAGCTTGCGCAACCGCCCTCGGGGCCGCTACACCGGATCGGCACCTGAAGGAGAGCGGCCTTGGTCGATATCGCGACACGCGTCTGGAACCACAAGTGGAAGATCGATCCGATCGTCCGCTCGCTCATCGATACCGATTTCTACAAGCTCCTGATGTGCCAGTCGGTGTTTCGCAACAAGCGCGACACGCAGGTCACCTTCAGCCTCATCAACCGCTCGGCCCATGTGCCGCTGGCCAAGCTCATCGACGAGGGCGAGCTGCGCGAACAGCTCGACCACATCCGGTCGCTGTCGCTGCGCCGGGGCGAGTCGACCTGGATGCGCGGCAACACCTTCTACGGCAAGCGGCAGATGTTCCGGCCCGATTTCATGGACTGGTTCGAGAACCTGCGCCTGCCGCCCTATCACCTCGAGCGGGTGGGCGATCAGTACGAGCTGACCTTCGAGGGGGCGTGGCCCGAGGTCATGCTCTGGGAGATCCCGGCGCTGGCGGTGCTGATGGAACTGCGCGGGCGCGCGGTGCTGAACGATATGGGACGGTTCGAGCTGCAGGTGCTCTATGCCCGCGCCATGACGAAGATCTGGGAAAAGATCGAGCGTCTGCGCGAAATCCCCGATCTCAGGATCGCCGATTTCGGCACAAGGCGGCGGCATTCCTTCCTGTGGCAGGATTGGTGCGTGCAGGCGATGTACGAGGGGCTGGGCGATAGGTTCACCGGCACCTCGAACTGCGCCATCGCGAAAAGCCGCGACCTCGAGGCGATCGGCACCAACGCGCATGAGCTGCCCATGGTCTATGCGGCGCTGGCCGAAGGCGACGATGCGCTTGCCCGGGCGCCATACGACGTGCTTGCCGATTGGCAGGAAGAGCATGAGGGCAATCTGCGCATCATCCTGCCCGATACCTACGGCACGCAAGGCTTTCTCGACCGTGCGCCGGACTGGCTGGCGGGCTGGACCGGCATCCGCATCGATTCGGGCGACCCCGCGGCGGGGGCCGAAACGGCGATCCGCTGGTGGAAGGCGCGCGGCGAGGACCCGACCGGCAAGCTCATCATCTTCTCGGACGGGCTCGACGTGGACAAGATCGAGGAGCTCTATCGCCAGTTCAAGGGCCGGGTGCGGGTGTCCTTCGGTTGGGGCACGCTGCTGACCAACGATTTCCGGGGGCTGACGCCGGATGACCGGCTGGCCCCCTTCAGCCTTGTCTGCAAGGCGGTGAAGGCCGAGGGGCGGCCGACGGTGAAGCTGTCGGACAATCCCAACAAGGCAATGGGACCGAAGGCGCAGATCGAGCGCTACAAGCGCGTGTTCGACGTGGGTGCGCAGGACCGGCTGGAGGTCGTGGTCTGAGCGCCTTGTGATTGCCGGAGTTTGACATGCGTTGACCCCGGCACTCTCAGGCGCCGGGCCGTTGGTGGCATGGCTCAGCGCGTCGAGCCGGATGTCAGGCCGGGCTTGCGAGAGGTGGGCATCACGTCCCGAAGAAGGCGGCGTTGCGCGGACAAGGTCCGCTCGAACGCTGCGGCAAAGACGAAGCAGACCGCCAAGGTCACCGCCAGAAGCGTGAGATCACCGAGGAGCCCTCCGGGCCGCGCGCCCATGGCCGGGCTGAGAAACTGCAGCACCGGGTAATGCACGAGATAGAGCGAGAAGCTGCCGCCCGCGAGCCAGCGGATCGCGCGTCCCTCGCCGGGGGACCGGCCGCGCGCCAAGCCCGCGACACCCAGCAGATGGGCGCCGACCAGGAGGCCCAGCAGCGCGTTCCAGGCGAACTCGTCGGAGAATCCGAAGCTGCCCATATGCGGCAGGCCCAGGAGCGCCGCCGATTGCGCGCTCAACGCATCCGGGGCGCCAAGGGCAAGGGCCGCGGCGTAGAGCACAGGTGCCCCCGCCGCGAGGGCAAGGCTCGCGGTCCGCGCCGGCAGGTTCCCCGCCGCGATCCGGTGCCAGAGCCAGACGCCCATGAGCCAGGCGGGCATCAACAGCAGAATGCGCGGGCCGATCAGGACCATGGCGCAGGCGATCAGAACGAGCCGCCGCATACCCGAGGTCCAGAGCCAGAGGGCGAAGAGCAGGTAGAAGGCCGCCTCGTAGGAGAGCGACCAATAGGGCCCGTTCGTGCCGAGGCGCAGCATGTCGCCGCCCCATTGGCTGGTGAAAGAGAGACCGCGAATGAGCGTCTCGCCAAGACCCGCAGGCGTGTACCACCACCCGTCATAGGCCGCAGGCCAGAGCGTGGCCCCCGTCCGGTCGAGGGCCAGCCCCAGCACCAGCGCGGGCAGGGCGACGGACCACAGACGCGTCAGCCGCTGGAAGGCGAAGCGCCCGGACGCGCGGTCCTTTTCGGTCGCGGCATAGGCGACGACGAGTCCCGACAGCACGAAGAACACCACCACCGCGTCCGACCCGAGGTTCAGCTCGCGCAGCCACAGATGCCGGCCTTCGGTGAAACGCGGATAGGCCCAGTGCGACAGCAGCACGAGGCACGCCGCGCCGAAGCGCAGGGCATCGAGATAAAGGGAAAAGCCCCGGCTCATTCCGCAGGCGTGACCGGCGGCTCGGCATCCTTGCGCCGGCGGAGCGTGGCCGCGGCCTCCTTCAGCGGCACCACCAGCGCGGCCACGAGGCTCGGATGCGGCTGGTCGATCTTGACGCCGTTCTCATCGCCGATGCCGAAGCGGAGGGTCTCCTGCGTCTCGGGAATGTAGAGCGTGCCGAACATCCAGTCCCAGATCGCCAGCACCTCGCCGTAATTCTTGTTGTAATGACGCAGTTCCGAGGAATGGTGCACCTGGTGCTGGGCGGGCGAGATGAAGATGTGCTCCATCACCGGGCCGAAGCTCAGCCACACATGGGAATGCCGCAGGTTCGCGGTCAGCGCGTTGAAGACGAAGTAGAACGCGTTGGCGCCGAGGATCAGCGATAGGCTGATCTCGCTGACGAAGAAGGACAGCAGCACGCCCTGCGCGAGGCCCAGGATCGCGCCTTTGACCGCCGAGGAAATCAGGTCGTAGACCGGGTGTTTGCGGTAGACGGTGATCGGGGTCATGACCTCGGCGCTGTGATGCACCGCGTGGAAGGGCCAGAGCGTCGGATGCTCGTGATGCACCCGGTGTACCCAGTAGGTGGCGAAATCGCTGGCGATGACCAGAAGCAGCGTCACGATGACCGGCGACAGGGTTTCGGCCTGCGCGATATGCCCGCCCAGCACGCCGATCGCGGCGGCGGCGAAGAAGACCGACACGGCGACCGTCTGGAACGCACCCAGCAGCGCCAGCAGGCGGCCCACGATGAAGAGCTGGATATCGACCCAGTGGGAGGCATGGAAATAAACCTCGCGCGGGAAAAGCCAGCGCCAGAAGCCGCCCGTCCGGGCCTGCCGGCGATAGACCCAATAGGCCAGGAGGATCATGCCCGGTAGATAAAGCGGCCAGATCCGGGCCGACATGCCGCCGATCACGGCTTCCACGAAGGCGAAGATATCGGGCATCGCCAAGGCTCCTCTGCGTCTCTCCGGCGCGCGAGGGCGCCGTTCCCTTTTGTCCCGGCTAGCGAAACAATCGGGCAGTTTTGAGGCATCCCCGCATCCGCTTCGTGACTGCGGCGATCCGGCCCTGTCCTTGGTGCTTTTCACGGGGCGGAGGGGCCGCTATAGCCCTCCCGAAGGGGAGTCCCAGAGATGACGAAGATCGCGCCGAAACCCGGTATCATGGACATCGCCCTGTACGAGGGCGGCAAATCCGCCATCGACGGTGTGGCGAACGTGGTCAAGCTCAGCTCGAACGAGAATCCGTTCGGGCCGCCGGAGGTCGCCCGCGAGGCGATCCGCCGGGCCTCGCACGAATTGCACCGCTACCCCTCGACCGACCATGCCGCCCTGCGCGCGGCCATCGCCGAGGTGCACAACCTCGATGCGGACCGCATCATCTGCGGTGTCGGCTCGGACGAGATCATCCACTTTCTCTGCCAGGCCTATACCCAGAAGAACGATGAGGTCATCCATACCGAGCACGGCTTCGCGATGTACCGCATCAGCGCGAAGGTCGCGGGCGCAAAGCCCGTGCAGGTGCCCGAGAAGGAGCGCGTCACGGATGTGGACGCGATCCTCGCGGCCTGCACCAAGAAGACCAAGCTCGTTTTCCTGGCCAACCCGAACAACCCCACCGGCACCATGGTCGGCCTCGCCGAGATCGAGCGTCTGGCCGAGGGGCTGCCGCCGCAGGCGATCCTCGTCCTCGACGGCGCCTATGCGGAATACGTGGAAGGCTACGATGGCGGGGCGAAGCTCGTGGAGATGCGCGAGAACGTCGTGATGACGCGCACCTTCTCGAAGATCCACGGTTTGGGCGGTCTGCGGGTGGGCTGGGCCTATGCGCCGAAGCCCATCATCGACGTGCTGAACCGCGTGCGCGGACCGTTCAACCTGTCCAACGTGGCGCTCGCCGCCGCCGAGGCGGCCATCCGCGACCGGGAATATGTCGAGAAGTCGCGCGCCGAGAATACCCGCCTGCGGACCTGGCTCGCCGAGGCGCTGATGGAGCATGGCGTGCCGTCGGACACCTCGACCGCGAATTTCGTGCTGGCGCGGCTGTCCTCGCCCGAAGAAGCCGAGGCCTGCGATGCCTACCTGCAGAAACAGGGTCTGATCGTGCGCCGGGTGTCGGGCTATGGGCTGCCCTCGGCGCTGCGCATCTCCGTGGGCGACGAGCCCGCCTGCCGGCGCGTCGCGCATTGCATCGGGCTGTTCAAAGCGGGCGAACGATGATCGGCGGGCCGATCTACGACCGGGTCGCGCTGATCGGGCTTGGCCATATCGCATCCTCGATGTTCTGGGCGATGAAGCGGCGCGGTCTTGTGGGTCACGTCTCCGGCTATGCCCGCTCCGATGAGACGCGCGAGACCGCGCGACGGATCGGTCTGTGCGACACGGTCTGCGACAGCCTCGAAGATGCGGTGACGGGGGCCGACCTCATCGTGCTCGCCGTGCCGGTGGGCGCGATGGGTCCGGTCGCCGAGGCCATCGCACCCTACCTGAAGTCCGGCGCGACCGTGACCGATGTGGGGTCGGTCAAGAAGGACGTGATCGCCAAAGTCGCGCCGCACATCCCGGACAACGTGCATTTTATCCCCGGCCACCCGATGGCCGGGACCGAGCATTCCGGTCCCGAATCGGGCTTTGCCACGCTTTTCGACAACCGCTGGTGTCTGCTGGTGCCGCTCGAGGGCTCGGACCCCGAGGCGTTGGAGCAATTGCGCCGCTTCTGGGAAGGCCTCGGCGCGCATGTGGACGAGATGGATGCAGACCACCACGATCTCGTCCTCGCCGTCGTCAGCCACACGCCGCATCTCATCGCCTATACGATGGTGGGCGTGGCCGACGATCTGCGGCGGGTGACCGAGAACGAGGTGATCAAGTATTCCGCCACCGGCTTTCGCGACTTCACCCGCATCGCCGCGTCGGACCCGACCATGTGGCGCGACGTCTTCCTGACCAACAAGGAGGCGACGCTGGAGATCCTCGGGCGCTTCACCGAGGAATTGTTCGCCCTGCAGCGCGCGATCCGCAAAGGCGACGGCGCGCATCTTCACGACTATTTCACCCGCACCCGGGCCATCCGCCGGGGTATCATCGAGGCCGGGCAGGACACGGAGGCGCCGGATTTCGGGCGCGTGAAGGTGGAACGATGAGGCAGGTCGCGGCGATACTTCTGGCGTGGATTCTGGCGCTTCCGGTGCTTGCGGCTCCCGACGCATCCTTGCGCCCGGTTGCGCGTGCGGCCGCAGAAGCCTCCCTGCCCGCACCGCCGCTCGCCACGCCCGGCACATCCCGCCCCGAGACGCGGCCCGAAGCGCGCCCGGCGGTCGGGACCGATGCCGCCGAAGCGATCATCGCCTCGGAATTGCGGGACCGTTTCGCCCGGCTGGAGCCGATCCCGCGGGCGGAGCCGCTGGCGGAATTCCCGGGCTACGAGGGCCGGAACATCCGGGCCTTCGCGCAGGCCAGCCGTCTGGCCGTGGCCACGACGCTGCGCCCGGCGCAGCGGACCCAGAGCCTCGTGCAGAAGGCCATGGCGCGGCAGCGCGAACGGGACCGGGGCGCGCTCTGCGGCGATCCGGATATCCAGGGCGAATACGTGGGTTACGTGCCCGGTCGCATCCGCGGCTGCGGGATCGAGGACGCGGTCGAGGTGCGCGCGATCGACGGCGTGCGGCTGAGCCAGCCCGCGCTGCTTCATTGCTCCACCGCGCGGGCGACGAAGGCCTGGCTGAACCGCGCGGCGCGGCCTGCCGTGGGCAATGTCGGCGGCGGCATCTCGGGCCTGCGGGTCGCGGCGCATTACGCCTGCCGGACGCGCAACAACCAGCCCGGCGCGAAGATCTCGGAACACGGCAAGGGCCGGGCCATCGACATCTCCGCGATCCAGCTGCGCGACGGCTCGCAGATGGTGGTGCTGGGCGGCTATCGCAGCGCCAATCAGGGGCCGATCCTGCGGCGCATGTACAAGGGCGCCTGCGGCATCTTCGGCACGACGCTCGGCCCCGATTCGGACCGGTTTCACCAGGACCATTTCCACTTCGACACCGCGCAGTACCGCAGCGGATCCTATTGCGGGCCGTGACCGGCTAATCGTCCGAAATGGAGCGCGCCCGCGCCGCGGAGGCATCGAGGGCGCGGGCGGCCTCCCGTGCCACGGGTGAGGCCCGCAAGACCTCCATCCCGGCGGCGGTGGTGCCCGCATAGTCGATCATGGCGTCGACCTGCGCGGCGGGGGTCGCGGCCTCTTCCGCGAGAATCGTGCCCGAAGCGCGGAAGAGCTGGCGCACCGCCTTCAGGGCCACGTCCTCGGGAATGCCCCGCGCGGTGGCCCAATCGGTCAGGCATTCGGCCCAGAAGGCGACAAAGCCCGGCACCGGGCCGGTCAGGGCCGTGAAGAAATCGATCTGCGCCTCGTCCGCGATCTCGTCGGTGTCGCCGCAAGCTCCGAAAAAGGCCGCTGCACTGGCCCGGTCGGCTTCGGTCGCGCCGGGACCCATGACGAAGGGCGAATAGGCCAGACCGCGCGCCGCGGCGGGGCTCGACATGGCCCGGATCGCGGCGCGGCAGCCAGTGATGGCCTGGATGCGCGCGAGGCCGAGGCCCGCCACGACCGACAGGACCAGCGCGTCGGGCGCGTGGAGGTCCAGCGCGGACAGGGATGCAGGCGGCACGCAAAGCAAGATCGTCGGGCAGTCCCGCGCGGCGCCCGACGCCCGGGCCGTCACATGACAGCCACGGTCGGCGAAGGCGTCAGCGCGGCCCGAGCGCGTGACCAGTGTCAACGCCTCCGGAGCGCATCCGCCGCGGTCGAGAAGCGCCGTGGCGATGGCCCCGCCAAGCGCACCCGCGCCGATGATGCCGATGGGTTGGTCGACGGACATGGGACCCCTCCTGTTGATGGGGTCAGGCTAGGCGTGCGCCCCGGCCCTGTCACCCCGGCTCACGAAAAGCCCGGAGTGCCGCGATCTTCGGGGTGGCGCGCGAGGTGCTTTTCCTTGATCGCCGCCGATGTGTCGCGGCTGTCGTCATGGCTCCAACCCGGGGGCGCGAAGGCGTAGGCCAGCCGCTGGCGCAGCGTCAGCCCGGGCTGAAACACGTCGCGCAAGAGCCCGATCCATTCGTGGAACGCCACACGCAGCGGGTTGAACGTGCCGAGGTTGTGCACCAGCCCGTAATCGACCCGTTCTTCGTCCAGTTCCGGCACGTAGGTGCCGAACATCTTGTCCCAGACGATGAAGACCCCGGCGTAATTCGCATCGAGATAGCGCGGGTTGCGCCCGTGATGGACGCGGTGATGCGAGGGCGTGTTCATCACCGCCTCGAACCAGCGGGGCAGGCGCCCGATGGCCTCGGTGTGGATCCAGAACTGGTAGATCAGGTTCAGACCGCCCACGAAGAGCACCATCGCCGGATGAAACCCCATAAGGATCAGGGGCGCGCGCACGATCATCATGAAGGTGAAGGCGCCGGTCCAGGTCTGCCGCAAGGCGGTGGTGAGGTTGTAGTGCTGGCTCGAATGGTGATTGACGTGGCTGGCCCAGACCCAGCGGATGCGGTGGCCGAAGCGGTGCACCCAGTAATAGCGCAGATCGTCGAGCACGAAGCACAGCGCGACCACCCACCACGCGGTGCCGAGATCGAAGGGCGTGATCGTCCACAGGAGCATGAAGAAGCCCCAGGCGACGAAGCCCAGCGCAATGCCCGACGCCACGTTGCCCGCCCCCATCAGAAGCGAAGTGACCGCGTCGCGCGTCTCGTAGCGGCCGCCGCGATGTCTGAGCGCGATC
Organism: Roseivivax lentus; assembly: GCF_900156805.1. Taxonomy (GTDB): domain Bacteria; phylum Pseudomonadota; class Alphaproteobacteria; order Rhodobacterales; family Rhodobacteraceae; genus Roseivivax; species Roseivivax lentus. The sequence goes on from NZ_FTOQ01000001.1 coordinate 223,080, forward strand.
CAGAATAGCTCGATCAGGATGAGCGCGATGAAGGCCGGGACGGCCAGTTGAACGACGTCGGGATAGGTCGGGTCGGCGATCATGCTCTGAATCCGATCAGCTGTGTCCAGGCCCGGCGCTCCTCGGGTGAGAGGCGCAGGCGGATGCGCGGGGCGGTGATGTCCGGAAGGTGGATGTCGAGCCCGGTTTCCGTCTCGGTCAGCCGGGCCTGCCCGAGCAAGCGGGCGGTTGTGTCGGCGCCCATGGCCCAGACGATCGCGGGGCCGCGGGAGGTCTCCATGAGGGCGGCGCGGCAATCGGCGCAGCGGGTGACGGCGTGTATCTCGACCTCTGGAAATTCGCGCAGAAAGGCTGCGCGGGCGGCGCTTTCGGATGTGAGGCGGCATTCGTCGCCGAAGCCCAGCGCGCGCGTCAGAAGGGCGATCCCGATGATGCCGCCCACGACCAGCGCGATCAGAATGCCAAGCGGCATGCTCCGTCCTCCCGCCGCCGAGATAGCCGGGCGGCGGGACGATCTGTCAATCCGGGCGTGGCGTCACTTGAACCGGTAGCGGTGCACGCGGTCGGCATTGCCGGAGACGCGGTTCAGGCGAACCCAGTCGCCCGCGACCTCCCACGTGGTGCAGCCGCTGTTCGAATCGTCCGCGCTTTGCCGGCAGAGCACGCCGTTTTCCCAATCCCAGGTGCCCGCGGCCGCCTTTCCGTTCAGCACCGCCTTGTACCGGCCGTTCCTGCCGAGAAAGAGCGTGTTGCCACGCGGGTCCTCGAGCTGCTTTCCGGCGACGGACATCAGGAATTCGTTCTTCGAGGTGATGGGGATCCAGCGTTCATTGCCTTGCGCGGAGGCGGCGAGGGTGTCGGACAGGATAAAGGGCGCGGCAAGCGCCGCGACGAGCAGGAATTTGGCCATGTCTTACTCCGGGACTGCTGATGGGTCTGACTGCGAGTTTTTTGTTTTTATGCAGAAAATGATGCCAGCAGCGTTCCCCAGCGTCAACAAATCGCGCGGCTCGCCCCGGACGGACGGCGGCTTCCCGCCGCGCGCTACTGGCTGTCGATAGCCGCGCGCAGCAGCGCCTTGGCCGGGTCGGACGCCCAGTTCGCGTCGCCGGTCAGCCGCGCGACCTCGCGCCCCTCGGGGTCGATCAGCACGGTAATGGGCAGGCCCAGCACGGCCATCTGCCGCGCCAGCGTCGATCCCGGGTCGCGGTGCAGCGGCAGGTTGTCAACGCCGATCTCGTCGAAGAAGGCCTCCATCGCGGGCGGCGGGTTGCGGCCCGTGGCGATGGTCACGACCTCGAAATCCGCGCCGCCGAGTTCGGTCTGCAGCTCGGACAATTGCGGCATCTCCTTGCGGCAGGGCGCGCACCAGGTGGCCCAGAAATTCACCAGCGCCCATTTGCCCTGGTAGTCCGAGAGGTTCAGGGGATCGCCGTCGAATGTCTGGAAATCGGCGGTGCCGACGGGTTTGGCCTCCGAATGCAGGTTCAGCTTCTTCATGTCGCCGTCGCGCATGTCCGACAGCGCGGTGATCTCCGCGGCGGCCGGAATTGCCAGTACCAGTGCCGCGGTATAGACGAGCGCGCCAAGAGCTTTGATCATGTCTCCTCCAGGGAAGGCCAGGAAATGTCAGATACGACCTCGAACCAGATGTGGGGTGGCCGCTTCGCCGCAGGGCCGGACGCGATCATGGAGGCGATCAATGCCTCGATCGGGTTCGACAAGCGGCTGGCGGCGCAGGACATCGCCGGATCGAGGGCCCATGCCGCCATGCTGGCTGCCACGGGCATCGTGGAACCTAGCGACGCCGAGGCGATGAGGGAAGGCTTGCTCACCGTCTTGTCAGAGATCGAGGGCGGGACGTTCGAATTCTCGACCGCGCTCGAGGACATCCACATGAACGTGGAGGCGCGGCTGAAGACGCTGATCGGCGAGCCTGCCGGGCGGCTGCATACGGGCCGGTCGCGCAACGACCAGGTGGCGACCGACTTCAAGCTCTGGGTGCGCGACCAGCTCGATGCGGCGGAGGCGCAGCTCCTCGCGCTCTTGCGCGCGCTCCTCGCCCAGGCCGAGGCGGGGGCCGATTGGGTCATGCCGGGCTTCACCCATCTGCAGACCGCGCAGCCGGTGACCTGGGGCCATCACATGATGGCCTATGTGGAGATGTTCGGGCGCGATCTTTCCCGCGTGCGCGATGCGCGCGTGCGGATGAACGAAAGCCCGCTCGGGGCGGCGGCGCTGGCGGGCACGGGTTTTCCGATCGACCGGCACATGACGGCGGCGGCGCTGGGCTTCGACCGGCCCGCGGCCAATTCGCTCGATGCGGTCTCGGACCGGGACTTCGCGCTCGAGTTCCTGTCGGTAGCGTCGATCAGCGCAGTGCACCTGTCGCGCATGGCCGAGGAGCTGGTGATCTGGTCCTCGGCGCAGTTCCGCTTCGTGACCCTGTCCGACCGGTTCTCGACCGGCTCGTCGATCATGCCGCAGAAGAAGAACCCCGATGCGGCGGAGCTGATCCGCGCCAAGATCGGGCGGATCTTCGGGGCGAACGTGGCGCTGACGCTGGTGATGAAGGGGCTGCCCTTGGCCTATTCCAAGGACATGCAGGAGGACAAGGAGCAGGTCTTCGACGCCGCCGACAACTGGTTGCTGGCGCTGGCTGCGATGGAGGGCATGGTGCGCGACATGAGCGCCAACGTGCCCGCGCTGGAGGCGGCGGCGGCCTCGGGCTTCTCGACCGCGACGGATCTCGCCGACTGGCTGGTGCGGGAGCTGAACCTGCCCTTCCGCGAGGCCCATCACGTCACCGGCGCTCTGGTCGCGCTTGCGGAGAAGAAGGGCTGCGACCTGCCGGATCTGAGCCTTTCGGACATGACCTCCGTTCACGATGGCATCACCGGGGCTGTCTTCGACGTGCTCGGCGTGCATAATTCGGTGGCGAGCCGCACGTCTTACGGCGGCACCGCGCCCGATCAGGTGCGGACGCAGATCGCCCGCTGGAAGGAGATCCTCGGATGAGACGCCTTGCCCTCCTGGCCTGCCTCGCCCTTGCGGCCTGCGGTGCCGATGGTCCGCCCGAACGGCCCGACCCGGCGCAGGAAGAGCCGCCCATCGGCCTTTCGGTGAGCGGCAGCGCCTCGATCGGGGTGGCGTCGCGGTGAGCCGTGCGGGGGCTTTCGTCGTGGCCCTCGCGCTGGCCGGCTGCACTCAGCCCGAACCCAATCCGTTCGAAGAGGCGCTTGGCCCGCCGCCGCCGCAGACTACAACCTCGGTAAGCGTGTCGGCGGGATCGGACGGCGTCCGGGTGGGCGGCGCGATCACCCAGACGCGCGGCAACGTCACTGTCGGGATCGGGTTCTGATGCAAGGTCTGAGATTTCTGTGGCTGGCGCTGGCGCTTTGGGGCGCCATCCATCCGATGTATTACTTCCTGTCCTACATGGCGGCCAACGAATGGTCGCTCGGGCGGCTGATCGACGCGTGGTACGTGAACGAGTCCACCACCGGGCTGACCTGGGACCTGACCATCGCGGCGATCACGCTGACGATCTGGGTGATCGCGGAAGTGGCGGTGCGTCGGAACTGGTCGGGGCTCTGGGCGATCCCGGCGACCTATTGCATCGGCGTGAGCTGCGGTCTGCCGCTTTATCTCTATCTCCGGTCGCGGCCGGTCACCTGACGGGGCGCGCTGCGCGCGCGCAGCTCTGGCCCGAATGATCGTTCCGATCATCGGGCGGTCGGGGCGCTGCCCCGAACCCCGGGCGACAGTCCGGAAAGATGAAGCCTTTGGCATCGCGCCGATCCCGGGCGTTGCGACGCGGTGCCGCCCCGCAGATTGGGGGCTTCTGATTGCCGCCGCGCTCGGGTAGAGGGGCGGCAAGCTGACAGCGGGACCCGGATATGGACCATTTCGACTACAAGAACGGCGTGCTCTGCGCCGAGGACGTGCCCCTGCCGGAGATCGCGGCGGAGGTGGGCACACCCGCCTATGTCTATTCCACCGCCACGCTGGAGCGGCATTACCGGCTGTTCGACGAGGCGCTCGACGGCCTGCCGCACCTGGTCTGCTACGCGATGAAGGCCGCATCGAACCAGGCCATCCTGAAGACGCTGGCGGCGCTTGGCGCGGGCATGGACGTGGTCTCGGGCGGGGAATATGCGCGGGCGGTGGCCGCAGGCGTCGCGCCCGACAAGATCGTCTTCGCGGGCGTCGGCAAGACCGAAGCGGAAATCCGTCAGGCGCTCACGGGCGGCCTGCGGCAGTTCAACGTGGAAAGCGAGCCCGAGCTGCAACTCATCAGCCGGATTGCCGCTGAAATGGGGGTCTCCGCGCCGGTCACCATCCGGGTGAACCCGGACGTGGACGCCAAGACCCATGCCAAGATCGCCACCGGGAAGTCCGAGAACAAGTTCGGCATCCCGATCTCGAAGGCCCGGGCCGTCTATGCCGAGGCCGCCGCGCTGCCCGGCATCGAGGTCGTCGGCATCGACGTGCATATCGGCTCGCAGCTGACCGAGCTTGCGCCCTTCGAGGCGGCCTACCGCAAGGTCGCCGAGCTGACCGAGACGCTGCGCGGCGACGGGCACGACATCCAGCGGCTGGATCTCGGCGGCGGGCTCGGCATTCCCTATGCGCGGTCCAACAGCGCGCCGCCCCTGCCCACGGAATACGGCGCCCTGATCAAGGAGACGGTGGGCCATCTGGGCTGCGAGATCGAGATCGAGCCCGGGCGGCTCATCGCGGGCAATGCGGGCATCCTTCTGAGCCGCGTGATCTACGTGAAGGAGGGTGAGGGGCGGCGCTTTCTCATCCTCGACGCCGCGATGAACGACCTGATCCGTCCGGCCATGTACGACGCCTGGCACGACATCGTGCCGGTGATCGAACCGGCGGCGGGGCATGAGCGGACCGAATACGACGTGGTCGGCCCGGTCTGCGAATCGGGCGACACCTTCGCCAAGGGACGCGCGATGCCGGAGCTGCAGGCGGGCGACCTCGTCGCCTTCCGCTCCGCCGGGGCCTATGGCGCGGTGATGTCGAGCGAGTACAACACGCGGCCGCTGATCCCGGAGATTCTGGTGAAGGGCGATCACCATGCCGTCATCCGGGCGCGGCCAAACTTTGACGAAATCATTTCGCGCGATAGCATTCCGGAATGGCTGTAGGCTGATCCGTCTCGCGGCCCCCCGAATATTGGAGCCGTGATGGCCGATCACATGAGCGATCCGACAGAGGTGCTGGCGCAGGTCCGGCGTCCGGCGGCGTTGACGCGCCTGGGCCTTCTGGCCGAGCGGCTGGTGCGGGCGTTCTGGCCGCTCTGGTCGGTGCTGATTACGGTGATCGCCGCGCTGATGCTGGGTCTGCAGGACCTCGTTCCGGTCGAGGCGGTGTGGACGGCGGGCGTTCTGGCGCTGGCGGCGCTGATCTGGGCCGGATGGTGGGGCGCGTCGCGGTTCCGCTGGCCGACGCGCGAGGCCGCGATCATGCGGCTCGATGCGACCATGCCCGGGCGGCCCATCTCGACCGCGCTCGACCATCAGGCGATCGGGTCCGGCGATGCGGCGAGCCAGGCGGTCTGGCACGCGCACCAGGCGCGGATGCGGGCGCGGCTGGCCGAGGCCCGCGCGGTGGAGCCGGACCTCAAGACCTCTGAACAGGATCCCTATGCGCTGCGCTATGCCGCCCTTCTTGCGCTCTCCGTGGCGCTTCTCTTCGGGTCGGTGATGCGGGTCTCCTCGGTCACCGGCATGGGACCGGGCGGCGCGGGCGACGTGGCCTCGGGGCCAAGCTGGGAAGGCTGGATGGAGCCGCCCTCCTATACGAGGCTGCCCGCGGTCTATCTCAACGACATCACCGCGGCGGACCTCTCGGTGCCCGCGGGCGCGACGGTCACGCTCAGGCTCTACGGCACGCCCGGCGATCTGTCGGTGAGCGAGACCGTGTCGGGCAATCCGCTGACCCCCGAGACGCAATCCGATGGCGCGGGCGAGGGCGCCACCGCCACGGCGCAGGACTTCGTCGTGGCGCAATCGGGCCGCGTGGCGATCGACGGGCTGGGCGGGCGCGCCTGGAATTTCTCGGTCACGCCGGACCGCGCGCCGGATGTGACCCGTGCGGGGCCGTTCGACGTGAAATACGACGGCGCGGCCTCGCTGCCCTTCGTGGCGACCGACGATTATGCCGTGACCGGCGGCGAAGCGCGGATCGATCTCGCGCTGGCGGAGGTCGACCGCCGCTACGGGCGCCGCATGGAGCCCGAGGCGCGGCCCGCGATCGAGGTCACGCTGCCCCTGCCGGTCGCGGGCGACCGCGCGAATTTCGAGGAAGCGCTGATCGGCAATTTCTCGGAACATCCCTGGGCCAACCTGCCGGTGGAGATCACGCTGTCGGTCAGCGATGCCGCGGGCCAGACCGGAGCGGCGGCGCCCGACGTGCTGACCCTGCCCGGGCGGCGGTTCTTCGAACCGATGGCCGCGGCGCTGATCGAGGAACGCCAAGCGCTTCTGTGGAACCGCGAGAATGCCCGCGACATCGCGCTGATCCTGCGCGCGATCAGCTACGAGCCCGAGGGGCTGTTCCGGCAATCCTCCCATTACCTGCGCTTCCGCACGATCCTGCGCAGGCTCGAGGCCAATCTCGAGACCGGGCTCGACGACACGACCCGCGACGAGCTGGCGCAGGCCATGTGGGACCTGGCGCTGGTTCTCGAGGAGGGCGACCTCGACGATGCGCGGGAACGGTTGCGCCGGGCGCAGGAGCGGCTGGAAGAGGCCATGCGCAACGGCGCGTCCGAGGACGAGATCGCCGAACTGATGCAGGAGCTGCGCCGCGCCACGGACGATTTCATGCGCCAGCTCGCGCAGGAACAGCGCCGCCAGAACGACCAGAACGGCGATCAGAACGCGCAGAATGGCCCGCAGGACGGCATGCAGATGACGCAGAACGACCTGCAGGAGATGATGGACCGCATCCAGGAGCTGATGGAGGAAGGCCGCATGGCCGAGGCCATGCAGGCGCTGCAGGAATTGCAGGAGATGATGGAGAACATGCGCATCACCGAGGGCCAGGGGCAGGGCCAGCCCAGCCCCGGTCAGCAGGCGCTGGAAGGGCTGGGCGAGACGCTGCGCGAACAGCAGGACCTGTCCGACCAGGCGTTCCGCGACCTGCAGGAGCAGTTCAATCCCGGTCAGAACCGCGAGGGTCAGCAGGGCCAGCAAGGTCAACAGGGCCAGCAGCAGGGTCAGGGCCAGCAGCAGGACGGGCGCGGCGAAGGCCAGCCCGGCGAGGGTCAGGGCGACGGTCAGGGCCAGCAGCAGGGCCAGCAGGGTCAGGGCGGCGACCAGCAATCGCTGGAAGAAAGCCTCGCCGACCGGCAGCGCGCCTTGCGCAACGAACTCAATCGCCAGCGCCAGAACCTGCCCGGACAGGGCACCGAGGGCGGTCGCGCGGCGGGCGAAGCGCTGGACCGGGCCGAAGGCGCGATGGAAGGCGCCGAGGAGGCGCTGCGGCAGGATGATTTCGCCGGGGCCATCGACCGGCAATCCGAGGCGATGGAAGCGCTGCGGGAAGGCATGCGCAACCTGGGCGAGGCGCTGGCCGAACAACAGGGCCAGCAAGGGCAGCAGGGCCAGCAGGGGCAGGCCGAAGGCTCCGATCCCGGCCAGCAGCGCGATCCGCTGGGCCGCTCGGCGGGCACCAATGGCCAGATCGGATCGGACGAACAGATGCTGGGCGGCGAGGATGTCTATCGCCGCGCCCGGGAACTTCTGGACGAGATCCGCCGCCGCTCGGGCGAGGGTGAGCGCCCGGAAGAAGAGCTGGATTACCTCGAGCGGCTGCTCGAACGGTTCTGACACGCGGGCGTCAAACGCTCTGTGCCGCGGACATGCAACACGGATTGCATCACGTCCGGCGGCGCTGCGGCATCGCCGCGGCCGGGATCGCGGGTGCGCCTCTCTGCAGGTCGCGGCGGCAATTGCACTTCACGTGGACCTGCGGCATCAATGCGTCATGCAGGCCTGCACCGCGCCGCGCGCGGGGGAACCAGGGCCATCCAAGGGAGGATATCATGACCATCACGCGCCGACTTTTCGCGGGCGCCGCCGCGCTGGCTCTCAGCCTCGGGGCAGGCAGCGCCGCGCTTGCACAGGACGTTACCCTGCGCATGCACCAGTTCCTGCCCGCGCAGGCCAATGTCCCGAAGAACATCCTGATCCCCTGGGCGGATCGCGTGATGGAGGCGTCGGAGGGGCGGATCGAAATCCAGCATTATCCCGCGATGCAACTCGGTGGCACGCCGCCGCAGCTGATCGACCAGGTGATCGACGGCGTGGCCGATATCGTCTGGACCGTGGCGGGCTATACGCCGGGCCGCTTCCCGCGCGCCGAGGTGTTCGAGCTGCCCTTCTCCATGACCGATGCCGAAGCGTCGAGCCGCGCCTATTGGCAGCTCGCCGAAGAGACGATGATGGATCAGGATTTCGCCGACTTCAAAGTCCTTGGTGTCTGGGTCCACGGCCCCGGCGTGATCCATACCGATGAGCCCGTCGAAGAGCTTGCTGACCTCAACGGCATGAAGCTGCGCGGCCCGACCCGCATCACCACGCAGATGTTCGAGGATCTCGGCGCAACCGCGGTCGGCATGCCGGTCCCGGCCATCCCCGAGGCGCTGTCCAAGGGCGTGGTCAACGGTGCGGTCATCCCGTGGGAGGTCACCGCCGCCCTGAAGGTGCCGGAGCTGGTGCAGAACCACACCGAGCTGGCTAGTCCCGCACTTTACACCACCGCCTTCATCTTCGCGATGAACAAGGATCGCTACGAGGCGCTGCCCGACGATCTGAAGGCTGTGATCGACGCGGAATCGGGTCTCGAATTCTCGGGCCTCGCGGGCCGGACCATGCAGGCCGATGATGGCCCTTCGCGGCAGATGGCCGTCGATGCGGGCAACAACATCATCGAGATCGGCGAGGAAGAGGCCGCGAAATGGCGAGCGGCGGCGCAGCCCACCATCGACCGCTGGATCGCCGAGATGGACGAGCGCGGCATGGACGGCACCGCCCTGCGCGCCCGCTCGCTCGAGCTGATCGAGGCCAACACCAACTGAGACGCCGCCTGAGCGGTACGGGGGGCGCGGCGTCGGTCGCGCCCCTCTGGTCTTTCTGATCCCGGGGGAGAGGACATGCTCGCGCTGATCGACCGTCTGGCCCGATTCATGGCGCTGATCGGCGGTGTCGTGCTGGTGGCGCTGGTGATCCTGACCTGTGCCTCGGTCCTGGGGCGCGGCCTCAACACGCTGGGGCACTCGGCCTTTCTGACCGGTCTGGCGCCGGGCCTCGCGGAGGCGCTGATCGCGGCGGGCGTGGGGCCGATCACCGGCGATTTCGAACTGGTCGAGGCGGGCGTCGCCTTCGCGATCTTCGCCTTTCTGCCGGTCTGCCAGCTCTATTCCGCCCATGCCACGGTCGATGTCTTCACCCAGATGATGCCCGGGCGGGCGAACCGCGTCCTGCGCACCTTCTGGGAGGTCGTGCTGACGCTGACGATCTTCCTCGTCACCTGGCGCCTCGCCCAGGGCATGTTCGACAAGATGCGCTACGGCGAGACGACCTTCCTGCTGCAATTCCCGATTTGGTGGGCCTATGCGCTCAGCCTCGCCGGCGCGGTCGTGGCCTCCATCGTCGCGGCCTATTGCGCAGGCGCGCGCGTGGCCGGGCTGATCACCGGCGGCCGCTTCATGCCCGAGGAACAGAGGGCGGATCATTGAGCAACCTCGAACTGGGCTTTCTGAGCTTTCCCGTCCTTCTGCTGATGATCTTCCTGCGCGCGCCCATCGGGCTTGCCATGCTGCTGTGCGGGATGGGCGGGCTGTGGCTGGTGATCGGCACGCCCAACATGTTCCTGTCGAAGCTCAAATCCGAGACCTATTCGACCTTCTCCAGCTATTCGCTGACGATCATCCCGATGTTTCTGCTGATGGGGCAGTTCGCGACGCTGTCGGGCATGTCGCAATCGCTGTTCCGGGCCGCGGAATCCTGGCTCGGCCATCGCAGGGGTGGGGTTGCGATGGCCTCAGTCGGGGCCTGCGCGGGTTTCGGGGCGATCTGCGGATCCTCGCTCGCCACCGCGGCCACGATGAGCCGCGTCGCCCTGCCGGAACTCAAGCGCTACGGCTATTCGGGGGGCTTTTCGACGGCGACGCTGGCGGCGGGCGGCACGCTCGGCATCCTGATCCCGCCCTCGGTGATCCTGGTGATCTACGCCATCCTGACCGAGCAGAACATCGCCAAGCTGTTCCTCGCGGCCTTCATCCCCGGCATCCTCGCCGCCATCGGCTATATCCTGACGATCTCGGTCTATGTGCGGGTCCATCCCGATGCGGCGGGCTCGCGCGACCCGGTGCCCATGGCCGAGCGGATGCGCGCGCTGGCGCAGGTCTGGCCGGTGCTCCTGGTCTTCATGCTGGTCGTGGGCGGCATCTACCTGGGCTGGTTCACCCCCACCGAAGGCGCCGCCGTGGGCGCGGCGGGCACCGGCATCGCGGCGCTGATCTCGGGCAATCTCAGCTGGGGGGTGTTCCGCGAAAGCATCATCCAGACCGCCACCGCCACCGCGATGATCTTCTTCATCGTGCTGGGCGCGGGCTTCTACAATTCGTTCCTGGCGCTCAGCCAGGTGCCGCAGGAGCTGTCGAACTGGGTCGTGGGGCAGGGCTTCGCGCCGATGACCGTGCTTCTGATGATCCTGCTGTTCTACCTCGTCTTCGGCTGCCTGATGGACAGCCTTTCGATGATCCTGCTGACCATCCCGATCTTCTTTCCGGTGATCTCGATCCTCGATTTCGGCATGTCGGCGGAGCATATGGCGATCTGGTTCGGCATCCTCGTGCTGATCGTGGTGGAGGTCGGGCTGATCACGCCACCGGTGGGCATGAACCTCTTCATCATCAATTCGATGGATCGCGAGACGCCGATGTCGGCCACCTATCGCGCGGTGATGTGGTTCGTCTCCTCGGACCTGATCCGCGTCGCGCTTCTGGTGGCGTTTCCGTCCATCACCCTGTTCCTGCTGGGAGACTGAACATGCAGATATCCGGACATGTCGCGATCATATCGGGCGGCGGCAGCGGCCTCGGTGCCGCGACGGCACGGGCGCTGGCCGACAAGGGCGCGCGGGTCGCGATCTTCGATCTGAACGCGGAGGCGGCCGAGGCGGTGGCGGCGGAAATCGGCGGCGCGGGTTTCGCGGTCGATGTCTCGGACAGCGCCGCGGTCGCGGATGCGGTGGCCGGGGCGATCGCGGCGCTGGGCCAGGCGCCGCGCATCGCGGTCAACTGCGCGGGCATCGCGCCCGCCGCCAAGGTCGTGGGACGCGAGGGCAAGCTTGCGACCGAGATGTTCGAAAAGGTCATTCGCGTGAACCTGATCGGCACCTACAACGTAATGAGCCACGCCGCGGGCGCGATGGCCACGCTCGACCCCTTGGACAGCGGCGAGCGGGGCGTCGTCATCAACACCGCCTCCATCGCTTACCAGGACGGGCAGATGGGCCAGTCGGCCTATGCTGCCTCGAAGGGCGGTGTCGCGGCGATGGCGCTGCCCGCCGCGCGCGATCTCGCCAAGCTTGGCATCCGGGTGATGACCATCGCGCCGGGTCTCTTTTACACACCGATGATGGAGGGCCTGCCCGACGAGGTGTCGGAGACCATCACGCGCAACATCCCCTTCCCCGCGCGGCTGGGCCTGCCCGCGGAATACGCGCTTCTTGCCACCCAGATCGTCGAAAACCCCTATCTGAACGCCGAGACGATCCGCCTCGACGCGGCGGTGCGTCTGCCGATGCGCTGATATCCGGGCGCCGTTTGGGGCGACCGGCGCGGCGCCGCGTATTTGGAAAGAGGCAAGACAGGGGGGCCGCGCGCCCCGTGACGGCACGTTGCGCCTTGCGCGAGCGTCCGTGCAGGTCATAGTCCGGAGCAGGGAAAAGGGAGAGCATCATGGACAAGGACATCGTCATTCTGTCGGGCGCGCGCACCGCCATCGGCACCTTCGGGGGCAGCCTCGCCGGGACGCCGCCCATCGACCTCGCCGCCGCCGCCTCGAAGGCCGCGCTGGAGCGCGCCGGTCTCGAGGGCGGCGATGTGGGGCAGGTCTTTTTCGGGCATGTCATCAACACCGAGCCGCGCGACATGTATCTCAGCCGCGTCGCGGCGATGGAGGCGGGCGTGCCCGACACCGCGCCCGCGCTCAACGTCAACCGGCTCTGCGGCTCCGGCGCGCAGGCTATCGTCTCGGGCGTGCAGGCCCTGGGCATGGGCGATTGCGAGGTGGCGCTGGTGGGCGGCGCGGAATGCATGTCGCGCTCGCCCTATATCGTGCCGGACCAGCGCTGGGGCGCCAAGATGGGCGATATCCGCACGCTCGACATGATGCTGGGCGCGCTGAACTGCCCCTTCGGCACCGGCCATATGGGCGTGACCGCCGAGAACGTGTCGGGCGAGCATGACATCTCCCGCGAGGCGCAGGATGCCTTCGCGATGGAAAGCCAGGAACGCGCGGCCAAGGCCATCGCCGAGGGGCGCTTCAAGGATCAGATCGTGCCGGTCGAGGTGCGCGTGAAGCGCGACATGGTGGCGTTCGACACCGATGAGCATCCCAAGCAGACCTCGCTCGAGAAGCTCGGCAGCCTGAAGCCCGTCTTCAAGAAGGACGGCAGCGTCACCGCGGGCAATGCCTCGGGCATCAATGACGGCGCGGCGGCGCTTGTGCTCGCCACCGCCGAGGCCGCGCAGGCCAAGGGCGCCAAACCGCTGGCGCGGGTTCTGGGCTATGCCCATGCGGGTGTGCGTCCCGAGGTGATGGGGATCGGCCCGATCCCCGCGGTCGAGGCGCTAATGGCGCGCACCGGGCTTTCGGTGGGCGATTTCGACGTGATCGAATCCAACGAGGCCTTCGCCGCGCAGGCGCTGGCGGTGAACAAGGGTCTGGGCCTCGATCCCGCGCGGGTGAACCCCAATGGCGGAGCCATCGCGCTGGGCCACCCGGTGGGAGCCACGGGCGCCATCCTGACCGTGAAGGCGCTCTATGAGCTGGAGCGCACGGGCGGAAAGATCGGCCTCATCACCATGTGCATCGGCGGCGGGCAGGGCATCGCCATCGCGATCGAGCGGCTCTAGTCCCGGATCAGGATCGACGCGCGCGCGGCCCGGCCGCCCGCGTCGATCACCGACAGCACCGAATAGCCCGGGGGCGCCGCGTCGAGGATCGTCTGCGGCGTCCTGAGCCCGGTGGCAACGGGCGCGCCGTTCAGAAGCAGCGTGTAGGGCGGCCGCGCGCCTTCGAGCTTGACGGGCAGCGTGCCGGTCCCTTCCAGGATCGCGCCATCGGGCGGAAAGGTGATGGCCAGCCCGGCGCGCGCCTGACCCCGATCCGCGAAGCGCTGCAGAGGGCGCGGCAGCTCGGCGTTGGACAGCAGCAGCGTATCGGCGGGGGGCGGCGGCATCGGCACCGCATCGCCGCGCAGATGGCCCATGGCCTCGAACAGCAGGGGGGCTGCGGTGTCGCCTCCGAAGGCGCCGGGCACGGGTGTGCCATCGGCGCGGCCGATCCAGACTCCCACCACGAACCCGCCGTCATACCCGAGCGCCCAAGCGTCCCGGTGCCCGTAGGAGGTGCCGGTCTTGTAGGCGACTGCGCCGCGCTGGCCCGTGGCCCGGGGCGGCGGAATGTCGGACAGGATGTGCCCGACCTGCCAGGCTGCACGGGGCGACAGGATGCGCGGGCCGGCTTGGGTCTCTGCCGGTGCGGTGGTCAGCGGGCGCGCCTGCCCACCTGCGGCCAGCATGGCGTAGAGCTGCGTGAGATCGCGCAGGCTGAGCCCCAGTCCGCCCAGCGCGGTGGCGAGGCCGGGCTCCGAGGCCAGCGCGGGGCGCAGACCGGCCTGCCGCAGCGCCGCCATCAGATGCGCCAGGCCCAGCGCCTCGGTCAGGTGCAGAACGGGGATGTTCAGCGACAATTGCAGCGCCTCCCGCGCCGAGACATCGCCGCGATAGAGCCCGTCGAAATTCTCTGGCGCGTAGCTGCCGAAGCGCACCGGGCGATCCGACAGCAGCGTCTCGGGATGGGCGAGCCCCCGGTCGAAGGCGAGCGCGTAGATCAGTGGCTTCAGCGTCGAGCCGGGGGACCGCAGGGCGCTGGCCATGTCGACGTAATGACGCCCCGGGCCGTCAGTGTATCCGGGCGCGCCGACATAGCCGAGGATCGCGCCGCTGCGGTGATCCGCGGCGATCAGCGCCGCCGACAAGCGCGGATCGCGCGGCGCCATGTAGCGCGCGACAAGCGCCTCGAGGCGGCGCTGAAGCCCGGCATCGAGACTGAGGGAGATGCGGCCCGTCCCGGCACGGTGTTGCGCGGTCAGGTGCGGGGCCAGCGCCGGCATCGGATGGCGCGCCGTGGGCGCGGGGTCGCGGCGGGCGGCCCGGGTGGCCTCGGGCGTCAAAAGCCCCGCCGACTGCATCCGGTCGAGCACACGGTCGCGGGCGGTGCGGGCCGCGTCCGGATGGCGGTCGGGGCGGCGCGCCTCGGGGGCCTGCGGCAGCGCCACCAGAAGCGCGGCCTCCGCCGAGGTAAGGCGGCGCGGCTCCTTGCCGAGCCAGGCCAGCGATGCGGCACGCAGCCCCTCGATATTGCCGCCATAGGGCGCAAGGTGCAGGTAGAGCGACAGGATCTCGTCCTTCGACAGGTGGCGTTCCAGCGCGAGCGCGAGGCGCATCTGGCGCAGCTTGCCCGACCAGGCGCCCGTGCCGCTGTCTTCCAGCAGCCGCGCCACCTGCATGGTCAGCGTGGAGCCGCCCGAGACCACCCGCCCGTGCCGCAACGCCTGCCCCGCCGCGCGCAGAAGCGCCAGCGGATCGACCCCGGCATGGCGGCGAAAGCGCCGATCCTCGTAGGCGATCAGCATGGCGATCACCTGCGGATCGACCGCGTCGAGCGAGGTGGCCAGCCGCCAGCGCCCGTCGCCGACGGTGAAGGCGCGCAGCAGCGCATCGTGGCGGTCGCGGACCTCCGCGCCGGTCTCGGGCACCAGCGGCGGCAGGGCGGTGGCCGCGATCCAGTCCTCCGCCCGGTCGCGCGCGAAGGCCAGCGACCACAGCGTCATCGCCATAAGGAGAAGCGCGCGCATCGCGCTACTCCGTCACGTCCATGCGGCCCGTCGCGGTCACGGCGCGGTATTCGGGGCGGTACATGTCCTCCACCAGGGCCGCGGGATGATGGAACGCGCCGGGCGAGACCGCACGCACGATATAGGCCAGCCGGAATGGCGCGGTGCCTTCCCAGTCGATGGCCGCGACGAACCGGTCGGTGCGGAATTCGGCGGTTTCGGTCTCGGCGGTTTCGAGCCAGTCCAGCGCGGCGATATCGCCCGCGCGCAGAAGCGACGGGTTGTCGATCTCGAAGCCCGCGGGCAGCGGGTCGTCGAGGATGAGCCGCGCAGGCGTTTCCTCGGCGGGGCGCACGGTCAGCACGGTCACCAGCCTGTCGCCCTGCGCCACCGGCCCGGCAAGCGGCGTGCCGTCGAGGCGGTAATAGTCCCGCGTCAGCGCGTAGCCGTAACCGCCCGCCGGCGGCGCGATCTCGGGCACGCCCACCGTCGTCAGGGTCAGAAGCGTGTCGCGTTCGGCGGTCAGAACCTGCGGCGGAAGGCCCGGCGCGCGGCGCCGCAGATAGGGCCCGTCCACCGGCGCGCCATCGGCCATCAGCCCCGATGCGGCGGGATCGGCCACCAGCGCCTCGGCGGCAGCGAGGGTCCAGGCGCTTTCCTGCGTCGAAAGCCGCCGGCCCGGGGCTGCCAGCCGGGCGGCCAGCGGCTCGGTGTCGAGCGCCGTGCTGCCCGCGGCGCGCGCCAGCGTCACGAGTGCTGCGGCATCGCGCAAGGTCGAGCCGTAATCGTCGCGCCGGTCCGCGCGATCCCCGGTCGCCGCGGCGGCAAGGCGCGCCGCGGCGAGGCCGAACAGCCGGCCCGCCCGGCGCTGATCGCCATAGGCCGCAAGGGCCGCGCCCAGCTGCGCCTGCGCCGTGGCCGTGGCGAAGGCCGCGCCCTTCTCGTCGGCGTAATAGCGCAGATCGCCCATCGCCGCCCGTCCCTCCTGCGCGAGGACGTAGAGCGCATAGGCGATATCCGTGCCGCCCTCGTCGAAATCGGGCGCATAGGCGATCCGGTTCGCGAGGTTGTCGAGCGCGGCCTCGAAGGCCCGCTCCGGCACGTCGTGACCGGCGCGGCGGGCGCGCGACAGGAATTCGGTGACATAGGCATCGAGCCAGCCATCCCCCGATCCCGCGCGCCAGAGGCCGAAGGCGCCGTTCGGGGCCTGCCGCGCGAGGATCGTCTCGACCGCCGCGTCGATCTTCGCCTCAAGCCCGTCGGGCGGCACGAGGCCGAGACTGCCCGCCACCGGCCCCAGCGACAGGAGCGGCATCGCCTGCGAGGTCACTTGTTCGGTGCAGCCATAGGGATAGCGGTCGAGCCCGCGCAGAAGGCCCGGCACGTCGAACCGCGCGAAGGCCCCGGCGGAGACCAGCAGTTCGGGCGCGCCCGCATAGCCCGCAAAGAGCGCATCGTCGAGCGTGAAGCTGTCCGCAGCGCCCAGGAGGATGCGCCGCGTCTCGGCGGTGACCGGATCGTTGCGGCGCACGCCGAGCGTGAGGGCTTTGACCAGCCGCGTGCCATCGGGCGTCGTCATCGTGACGGTGATCGCGTGATCGCCGGGCTCCCGTGCGGTCAGCGGCAGGGTGACCCGCGCGGTCTGGCCGTCGTCGAGGCGCAGCGCGGCGGGCAGCGTCGCGGTCTCGAGCCCGAGGCCCGGCGCGGTGACCGACAGCGCGACGTCGCCCGCAGGCCCTTTTGCATGGGTCAGATCGAGCGACAGGCGCGTGCGGTCGCCGGGCGCAAGAAAGCGCGGCATCGCGGCCTGCAGAACCACCGGATCGCGCACCAGAACGGTGCTGTCGGCGGCACCCACCGCCGTGGCTGTCCAGGCCACGGCCATCAGCCGCACCTCGCCGTTGAAGGCCGGCAGGTCGAGCGT
Source organism: Roseivivax lentus (assembly GCF_900156805.1). GTDB lineage: Bacteria > Pseudomonadota > Alphaproteobacteria > Rhodobacterales > Rhodobacteraceae > Roseivivax > Roseivivax lentus. The sequence continues at coordinate 240,160 of NZ_FTOQ01000001.1, forward strand.
GACCGATGCCGCGCCCGCCTCGTCCAGCGCGAGCGGCCCCTCGAAGAAGGCCAGCAGCGCCTCGGTGGGCGGCGGGCTTTGCGCTTCCATGCGGCCCATCGCATCGCCGCCCGAGCGCAGCCGCCCCGAAGCTCCGGTCTGCCCGTCGATGAGCCGCCCGTAGAGGTCGCGAATCTCGACGCCCAGCCGCCTTTGGCCGAAGTAGTGCCCCGCGGGGTTGGGGCTTTCGAACCCGATCAGGTTGAGGATGCCCTGATCGACGGCGGCCAGCGTGACATAGGCGTCGCCCGCACCCGCGCCGGGCACCGAGATCGTGATATCGAGCGGCCCGCGCGGCCTTGCCTCGGCGGGGGCCTCGATGCCTACATCGAGCTGCCTGTCGCCCGGTGCCACGGCGGCATGGGCCAGACCTAGCGCCCGGGTCGGGTTGCGGCCCTCGGCGGTGTCGAGCGGGCTCAGCAGTTCCGCGGTGACATAGGCGCCGGTGCCCCATTCCTCGGTCACCGGCAGCGCGATCACGCTGCTGCCCGCCGGAACCTCATGCGCCGACAGCGCCACGACCCGGTCGGTCAGCACGGAGACCAGCACCCGGCCCGCGCGGCGCGGCATCAGCCTGAGCTCCGCGGTCTCGCCCGGACGGTAGCTTTCCCGGTCGAGGGACAATTCTAGCATGTCCGGCGTCTCGGCCGCGCCCGCCGGCGCGTACCAGCCCGCATCCACCGTCGCGGAGGCCGCGACATAGGCGCCGTCAGTGCGTTCCACGACCAGCTCGTAGCGCCCCCAGTCGAGCGGGGCTGCGATCTCGGCGGGATCGGCGCCGAGCGTGAGCGTGCCGCCCGCCACCCGGCTGCGCGTCGTGATCGGCTCCCAGTTCCAGTTGCCGTAGAGCGAATACCATTGGTAGCGCGTCTCGACCCGGTTCAGCGTCCATTCCGCCTGCATCGCGGCCGGTGCGAGGTCGGGGCCGAAGCCCTGGACGCGGAACCGCGCCTCGGTGCCTTCGGGGACCGTGGCATCGGTCAGAGGCCGGATGCCGATGATCGGGCCTTGCGGCGTCACCGGGCGGGCGATGCGCCGTTCGACCGGGCGCGCGGCCCCGTCGAGGACCCGCAGGATCACCTCGGCCTCTAAGGGCTGGCCGGTCAGATCGGCCTCGGGCAGCACCAGCGGCAGCCGCGCCGCGCCGCCTGCATCGGTGCGCAGGTCGCCCGGCAGGCTTTGCGTGGCGGTGGCGGTGGCCGCATCGTGCCGTCCGAAAAGGTAGCCCGGCAGCGCCGCGATCTCGCGCTGGGCCGACAGGCGTATCTCGCCCTCGAGCGGCAGATCGGCGCCGGGCGCGCCGAACAGGTAATCGACCTGCACGCCCAGCCGGGGCGGCGCTGCGGGATCGATCGCGCCCGCGGGCAGATCGAGGACCATGTCCACCCGTTCCGGCACGAAATCCTCGACCAGCAACGCCTGGCTCGCGAGCGCGGGCGCCTCCGGATCGGCATGCACCGCCAGCTGCCAGGTGCCGCGTGGCACGGCCGCCGATAGCGGGAAGGCGAGGACATGCCCGCCCGCGCGATCCTGCGACGAGACCTGCCGCGCGTGCTCGACCCCATCGGGCCGGGTCAGGATGGCGGTCAGGGCGACGCCCGGGATGGCGGCGGCCCGTCCGTCGCGCAGAAGGGCCGTCATGTGCACCGTCTCGCCCGCGCGGTAGGCGCCGCGATCCGTGGTCAGGAAGACATCCATCGGGCCCGGTGCCTCGCGCCCGGCCACGCCGCGATCCGACAGATCGAAGGCCGGCCCGTCGAGCGACAGGAATGTCATGTCGCCCTCGGTCTCGGCAATCAGGAGCGCGGGCGCGCCGGCGCCCGTCCCGCGTGTCATCCCGGCGGGAAACAGCGCGACGCCGCCCGCATCGGTCTCGACCATCCCGAGGTTGCGCATCGAGGTCGCCATCAGCCGCAGATCGAGGCCCGCGAGCGGGGTCGCATCGGAGAACCGTCGCGCAACCACCGTCAGCCCGTCCGATCCCCAGAGCGAGGTCAGACCGATATCCGAGACGACGAACCATTGCATCGCGGTCGGGTTCTCATAGGGATCCGATCCGGGGATGCGGGCCGCCAGCGCGTAGATGCCCGGCGCGAGCGCGCCCAGCGGGCCCTCCATCGGGATGCGCGTCGTGACCTCGGTATTGAGCGTGCTGTCGATCTCGAGCTGACCCTGCCAGACCGTCTCGGACAGAGTCGCGGCCAGCTCTTCCTCGTCCCAGGCGGAGAGCGGGCGGGAAAACAGGTCCTGCTGCACGACCCGGAGAAGCGCGGAATCGCTGACCTGCCGCAGGATCAGGTCGAGCCTTTCGGCATTCACCGTCTCGACAGGCAGGCCCGCGTCCTCGGTGCGCGGCAGCACGTAGGCCCGTCCGGGGAACCGCGCGCTGGGGGCGCGGTCGCGCACGTAAAGGGTCACGGCCACGTCGCGGATCAGCGTCTCGCCCGAGGCGGCGGGCAGGCCCTCGCGGAAGACGAGCCGGTAGCGTTCGCCATGCGTCAGCCCCGAGATGCAGAGGTCCCGCTCCCCGGTCTCGACCGCGAGGCGCGGATCGGGAAGCTGCACGAAGGGCGCGTAATCCTGCCCCGCCAGACTCAGCGGTTCGGAGAATTCCGCGCAGATCCGCGGCGCCGCGCTGTCGCTTTCCACGCGCGTATCGGTGATGCGGAAGCCGTATTTGCCGATCATCTCGTCCAGCAGCGCGACGGTCTCCGCGCTCGGGGACAGGCTTTCCGCGAGACGCAGCGCCGAAATGGCCCGCCGTCCGTCGCCCGTTTCCTCGAGGCTGCGCGCCAGGGTCAGAAGGCTCGTCGCGGCCAGCGGGTCGGGCCCGGCGCGCAGATAGGCGTTGATCGCCGCGTGTCGCGCGATCCGGCGGTTGATGCCTGCATTGCGCCGGTCGCCATCGGCGAGACGGCGCGCGCGATCCGCCATCTCGAGCCAGAGGATCGCGCCATCGTCCTGCGCCACGGCGGCCGCCGTCCAATCGAGCGCGGCCTGCCGGTTGCCGCGCGCCTCGGCCTCATCGGCGGCCTGCAGCAGCGCGTCGACGGAATACCGCCCGCCGCGATAGCGCAGGCCAAGCCCCGACGCCTGGTCGCGGGCGGCATCCAGATCGCCCTCCGTCAGAAAGGACAGATCGGCGGCGCGGCGCGCGGCACGGGCCTGCGTCTCGGCAGAGGTCTCCACCAATCGCGCCGAGATGGCGCCATCGAAGGGCAGGGGTGTCGAAGCGACGGCCTTGGGAAAGCAGGCCCCGGCGCGGGCGTTGAAGGTGAAGGCCGTGCAGGCCCGGTCGTTCAGGCAGACCCGTTCGCAAGCCTCGAGCGTGGTGTCGAAAAGCGGCTGCAGGTCGTTGCCGGGGAAATCGACGTCGTTCGAGACGATGCTGCGGCGCTCCGGGACCTCGGCGATTGCGGCAAGGGGGAGGCTCAGAAGGGCGGCAAGCCCCGCGACAAGTATGGTCCGCATGGCATCGCTCCTGTGTCCGGCATGGGCCAAGCGTCGCATGGCGGGTCCGAACCGGGCAAGGATTCGATCCAGTCCGGCCCGCGTTAAACACTTTTTCAGAGCTTCACGTCCAGATGGGCGGGGGTTCGCAGAAAGGGCGCAGATGACGTTGAGCCAGGCCCTGACGGCGGAGCGACGCGCACGCCTGGCCGCCGAACAATTGCTGGCGCAGAAGCACCGCGAATTGATGGCGGCCAACCGCAAGCTGGGTCTTCATACGCGCGAACTGGCGCAGGAAGTCTACGAGGCGCGCGCGCAGATGGCTTCCATGCGCAGCGAGAACGAGCGCGTCTCGACCGAGCTGGACCGCGCCGTCCAGCGCATCGAGATGGTCGAATCGCATCTCTGGCAGGCGCTCGAGGCGATCCATGACGGGTTCGCGCTGTTCAACAGCGACGGCACGCTGGAGATCGCGAACACCGCCTTCCTGTCGCTTTTCGACGGGTTGAGCGATGTGGGACCGGGCACCCATTATCGCCACATCATCGCGATCACCGCCGAGGAGGGGCTCGTCGATCTGGGCGATGAGCCCTCCGCCGATTGGGTCGCCCGGATGGAGGCCAGCTTCGAGACGCCCAATGCCAAGCCCCAGGCGTTGAAGCTTTTCGACGGCCGCTTCGTGAAGATGCAGAACCGCCGCACGGGCGACGATGCGGTCGTCTGCCTCGTCACCGACACGACGGAGCTGATGCGCATGTGGCAGGCGGTGCAGCAATTGCCCGACGGCTTCGTGCTTTACGATGCCGAAGACCGGCTGGTGATGTGCAACGACAAGTATCGCAGCTTCTACGCCAAGTCCGCGCCGGCGATGGTGCCCGGCGCCACCTTCGAGGATATCCTGCGCTACGGGCTGAAGAACCGCCAGTATCTCGAGGCGATCGGGCGCGAGGAGGAGTGGCTCGCCGAACGCCTTGCGCATCACCGCCAGGCGGATTTGATCATCGAACAGCCGCTCGAGGACGGGCGCTGGCTGCGCATATTCGAACGTCGGATCACCGATGGCAGCCGCGTCGGTCTGCGCGTCGATATCACCGACCTGAAGGAGACGCAGGCCAATCTCGAAGATGCGATCCGCCGCGCCGAGGCCGCGAACCGCGCCAAATCGGCCTTCCTCGCCAATATGAGCCACGAGATCCGCACCCCGATGAACGGCGTCGTCAGCATGTCCGAACTGCTGATGAGCACGCCGCTCGACGACGAACAGCGCCTCTATTCCGAGACCATCCAGAAATCCGGCGAAGCTCTTCTGATGATCATCAACGACCTGCTGGATTTCTCGAAGATCGAGGCGGATCGCGTGGTCATCGCCGACGAGCCTTTCGATCTGGAATGCATGATCCACGACCTGGTGACGCTGGTGCAGGGCTCCGCCCGGGACAAGGGGCTGGTGCTGCTGGTGGATTACGACATCTTCCTGCCCAGCCGCTTCACCGGCGACGTGCACAGGCTGCGGCAGGTGCTGACCAACCTCATCGGCAACGCCATCAAGTTCACCGATCAGGGGCAGGTCCTCGTCCGCATCTTCGGCCTCGGGGAAGAGGACGGGCGCACCACGCTGAACATCACCGTGGAGGATACCGGCATCGGCATCCCGCCCGACAAGACCGAGCATATCTTCGGCGTCTTCAATCAGGTCGAGGAGGATCGCGACCGCGCCTTCGAGGGGACGGGCCTCGGGCTGTCGATCTGCAAGCGGCTGGTGGAGCTGATGGGCGGCGAGATCTGGGTGGAATCGACGCCGGGCGAGGGGGCGTGTTTCGGCTTCCGGCTGAGCCTCGGCAAGGCGCCGCAACCCGATGGCGGCGAGCCCGTGTCGTTCGATACCATAACGCGGGTGCTGGTCGCCGACCCCCATGCGGGTTCGCGGGCGATCATCGCCCGGCAGCTCGGGCAATCGGGCATCGCCGCGATCGTGGCCGCCAGCGCCGAGGAGGCGGATGCGGCGCGGGACGCCGATTGGCAGGTGGCGGTTCTGGCCGACGATCTGGGCGGGGTACCGGGCAAGAAGCTTGCCAGCCGCTGGCGCCGCGACGGCGAGACGCGCGGCATCATCCTGACCGTCACGCTGCCCGATCAGGAACGCAGCGCGCTGGAACAGGATATCGTGCAGGCGGTGCTGACGCGCCCGACGCCGCGCGCCAATCTCTACGCCGCGCTTGGCCGGCTGGCGCAACAGACGGACGTGCCCGAACCCGACGCGTCGCCCGACATGGCCCCCGCACCCCCGTCGCGGCGCATCGCACCGCCCGCCGCGCCCACCCGGACCATCGATCTGCTGCTGGCGGAGGACAACAAGACGAACCAGCTCGTCTTCACCAAGATGGTGGCCGACCTGCCGGTGCGCCTGCGGATCGCCGGAAACGGGCAGGAGGCGCTCGACCAGATCGCGGAGGCCCGGCCGGACGCGGTGTTCATGGATATCTCGATGCCTGGCATGGACGGCAAGGAGGCGACCCGCCGCCTGCGCGCCGAGGAAGCGCGCAGCGGCGCCGCGCGGCTGCCGATCATCGCGGTGACCGCCCATGCCATGCCCGGCGACCGCGAGGCGCTGATCGCGGCGGGTCTCGACGATTACGTCACCAAGCCGGTGCGCAAGGCCGCCATCCGCGCGGCCATCGCCGCAGCCCTGCCCGGCCGTTTACCCGAGGATTAGCGCCCGGTCAGGCCGCCTGCGACGCCGCTTCGGACCGCAGGAAGACCGGCTTTCCCGGTTCTGACAGGTCGGCCTCGTAGCGATATCCGCCGAGGTCGAAGTCGCGCAGCGCCTCGGGATCGGTCAGGCGGTTCTGCACGATGAATCGCGCCATCGCGCCGCGCGCCTTCTTGGCGTAGAAACTCACGATCTTGGGCGTGCCGTTCTTCTCTTCCATGAATTGCGGAGTGATGACGCGCAGCTCCAGCGCATTCTCCGGCACGGCGCCGAAATATTCCTGGCTTGCGCAATTGACCAGCGTCGCGGTGCCGATGGCATCGGCCTGCGCCTTGAGCGCCTTGGCGATCCGGTCGCCCCAATAGGCGTAAAGCGTGCCGCCGCGCCGGGTTTTCAGCTTCGACCCCATCTCGAGCCGGTAGGCCTGCATCGCGTCGCGCGGGCGCAACACGCCGTAAAGCCCCGACAGGATGCGCAGGTGATCCTGCGCCCAGTCCATTTCCTCGGGGTCGAGCGAGGCGGCCTCGAGGCCCTGGTAGGTGTCGCCCGCAAAGGCCAGCGCGGCGGGGCGGACGGCATCGCCATCGGGCGCGTCCGAGAAGTCGCGGAAGCGGTCGCGGTTGAGCTTGGCGAGATCGTCCGAGAGGTCCATCAACGCCTTGAGGTCCTTCAGGCTGAGATTGCGCATCGTCTTGGCGAGGCGCTGGGCGTCCTCCTCGAAGAGGGGCGTCGTCATCTCGGTCTCGCGCGCGGACCAATCGAGGCGCTTGGCCGGGGAAATGGCGATCAGCATCGGGCGGCTCCTTTGGGTATCGGACGGGCATCGGGCTTGGCCGTGCATGTAGGGCAGCGGACCGGGCGGGGAAAGTCCCGCGCGCGTTCAGGCCGCGTCGGTGAGCACGTCCAGGAAGGCCGCGGCGAAGCGTTCGTGCCGTTTGTCGTCGAGATAGCGCGCGAGGGCATCGTCGCTGCCGGGCCGGGCCTCGGCGATCTTGGCGAGCTGCGAGGCGGAGCAGGACAAGGGCTTGTCGGTGCCGTCCGGGCCGCGCACCAGCGCCGCCTGCGCCTCGAGCAGCCGGTCGTAAAGCGAGCCCGCCGCGCGCCCGGCAAGCTTGCGGCGGGCCGGGTGCAGCGCCTCGGCCTCCCCCGCGATCACCGCCAGGAAATCGGCGCCGTAGCGGTCGAGCTTCTTGGCGCCGACGCCCGAGATGCCCGCCATGTCGTCGAGGCTCTGGGGCCTTGTCTCGGCCATCTCGATCAGCGTGCGATCGTTGAAGATGACATAGGCCGGGACCGATGCGGCCTCGGCCAGCGCGCGGCGCTTGGCCTTGAGCGCGGACAGGAGCGGCGCGTCCTCTTCGCTGACCAGCGCCTTGGGCTGGGCGCGCACGGCGCGGCGGTCGACCACGTCGCGGCGCAGGCGGATCGCCTCCTGGCCCTTCAGGATCGGCAGCGCCCGGTCGGTCATCACCAGCGCGCCGTGGCGTTCGGGATCGGGGCGCATCAGATCGAAGCCCATGATCTGGCGGAAGACCCCCTGCCACTGGCTCTGGCTCAGATCCTTGCCGACACCGAAGGTCGGCAACTGGTCGTGGCGGCGCTGGCGCACCTTGTCCGTGTCGTTGCCGCGCAGGATGTCGATCAGGTGGCCCGCGCCGAAATGCTCGCCCGTGCGCAGCGCTGCCGACAGCGCCTTGCGCACCGCCTCGGTGCCGTCGAAGGTCTCGGGCGGGCGGTCGCAGAGGTCGCAATGGCCGCAAGGCGCCTCCAGCGTTTCGCCGAAATAGCCCAGCAGCGTCGCGCGCCGGCAGGATTGCGCCTCTGCCAGACCCAGAAGCGCGTTGAGCCGCCCGTGATCGGCGCCGCGACGCTCCGCCGAGGCGAGACCCTCGTCGATCTGCGCGCGTCGCAGCCGGATATCGTCCGCGCCATAAAGCGTCAGCGTCTCGGCGGGCCCGCCATCCCGGCCGGCGCGGCCGATTTCCTGGTAATAGGCCTCGATGGATTTCGGCAGGTCCGCATGGGCGACCCAGCGGATATCGGGCTTGTCGACGCCCATGCCGAAGGCGACCGTCGCCACGACGATCAACCCGTCCTCCTGGGCGAAGGCGGTCTCGACCGCGCGGCGGTCCTCGGCTTCCATGCCACCGTGATAGGCGCGCGCGGCGTGTCCCTCGGCCCGCAGCGCCTGCGCCAGCGTCTCGGTCTTGGCGCGGGTGCCGCAATAGACGATGCCCGACTGGCCCTTGCGCGCGGCGGCATAGGTCAGGATCTGCTTGCGCGGGCTGTCCTTCGGGGCGAAGGCCAAATGGATATTGGGCCGGTCGAAGCCGCGCAGGAAGACCTGCGGTGCGGTGCCGGGGAACAGCCGCTCGATGATCTCGGCGCGGGTTTCCTCGTCGGCGGTGGCGGTGAAGGCCGCGACCGGCACATCGAGCTCGCGGCGCAGCGCGCCGATGCGCAGGTAATCGGGGCGGAAATCGTGGCCCCACTGGCTGACGCAATGCGCCTCGTCCACGGCGATGAGATGGACGTCCGATTGCGCCAGAAGCCGCGCGGTGCCGCCGGAGGCCAGCCGTTCGGGCGCGAGATAGAGCAGCTTCAGATCGCCCGCATGGAGCGCGTCGAAGACCGCGTCGTTCTCCTCGGGCGTGTTGCCGGAGGTGAGCGCACCCGCTGCCACGCCCGCCTCGCGCAGGCCGCGGACCTGGTCGCGCATGAGGGCTATGAGCGGAGAGATCACGACCGTCAGTCCGGGGCGCATCAGCGCGGGAAGCTGGAAACACAGGGATTTGCCGCCCCCTGTGGGCATGATCGCCAGCACATCCGCGCCATTGGCGACCGCGTCGACGATTTCGCCCTGCCCGGGACGGAACGCATCATAGCCGAAGACGTCACGCAGCAGCGCATCTGCGCCGGAGAGGTCGCGAGGCATGGGGAGACCCTGTTTCTTCTATATCTGCTCTTTGGTGCAGAGTCTCATACTAAGAATCGGTGAACAAGGCTTAACCGTGTCCGGCATCGCCATGCCACCCGGGGCGCGGCCCGGGCCGGGTCAGTAGCTGTAGAACAGCGCCGCATTGTTGGCGAGGATGATGCGCAGCGCATAGATGCCGATCAGCGCAACCAGCGGCGCGAGGTCGAGCCCGCCCATCTGCGGCAGGAAGCGGCGGATGCGCGCATAGGCCGGCTCCAGCAGGCGGTTGAGCCCGTCCCAGATCTGCGCGACCAGCGGCTGGCGCAGGTTCAGCACCTGGAAGTTGATCAGCCAGCTCATGATCACATGCGCGATTATGAAGAACCACACCACGTCCAGGAGCAGCATCAGGATCTGGAACAGCGATTGCATGGGCAGTGTCCTTCAGGGTCAGCGTCCGAATATCCGGCCAGAGGTAAGCGCCGGGATCGACAAGGGCAAGTGCCGCGGCGTTCATGGTTGACCTTCCGTGCGGGCCTTGCGACGTCGCGCGCAAAAGGAGCGCGCCCATGTATCCCTTCGTCCGTCTCGCCAAGGAAATGTTGCGGTTCCGCAATGCGGAGCCGATCGCGCTGGGCGAGGAGCACGTGTCGCATCACCTCTGCTGGCCCTGGGACCTCGATATGTGGTGGGAACTGAACAACGGCCGGACGCTGACGCTCTATGACCTCGGCCGCATCCCGATGGCGGCGCGCGGCGGGCTGATCGCGGCGATGCGGGCGCGATCCTGGGGGCTGACCATCGCCGGTTCTTCGGTGCGCTATCGCCGCCGGGTGCGGATGTTCGACCGGATTGAGATGCGCTCCCGGATCGTGGGTTGGGATGCGCGCTTCATGTATCTCGAGCAATCCATGTGGAAGACCAACGGCGACTGCGCGAGCCATGCGCTTTATCGTGCCGCGGTAACCGACCGGAACGGCATCGTGCCCTCGGCGACCGTGGCCGAGGCGCTGGGCCACGATCCGGTCTCGCCCGATCTGCCGGACTGGGTGCGGGCCTGGTCAGACGCCGAAGCGCTGCGCCCCTGGCCGCCCATGTCCTGACCGGATCGGCCCGCGCGGCGCGTCCGGAGCGTAACTCCGCTTGCCTTGTCGGCCCGCGCGGCGTTTGATCGCCCACGGGATGGCAACGGGGCAGGCATGACCGAGACGCGCAAACGCATTTGGGGTTGGTTCTTCTTCGACTGGGCCAGCCAGCCCTACAACACGCTTCTCATCACCTTCATCTTCGCGCCCTACGTGAAGGAGCTGATGGTCGACGGCGCGGCGGCGCAGACCGCCTGGGCCTTCGGCATCGGCTTTGCCGGGATCGCCATCGCGCTGCTGGCGCCGGTGCTGGGCGCCATCGCCGATACCGGCGGCAACCGCATCCGCTGGATCTGGGGCTTCTCGGCGCTCTACGTGATCGGATCGGGCATGCTGTGGTTCGCCGCCCCGGACGATTTCAACCTCTATGCCACGCTTTTCTTCTTCGCGCTGGGCCTCGTCGGCATGGAATTCGCGACGATCTTCACCAATGCGATGCTGCCCGATCTGGGCCCGCGGGAGGAGATCGGGCGGCTCTCGGGCAATGGCTGGGCCTTCGGCTATGTCGGCGGGCTTCTGACACTGGTCATTATGCTGGTGTTCTTCGCCGAAAGCGCCACGACGGGCCGCACCTTCGTGGGGCTGACGCCGCCACTCGGTCTCGATGCGGAGGCGCGGGAGGGCACGCGCTTCGTCGGGCCGCTGACCGCGATCTGGTTCGCGATCTTCATGATCCCCTTCTTCGCCTGGGTCCGCGACCCGCGGGCCAAGCCCGCCCCGCCCGGCGCGGTGCGCAAGGCCTTGGGCGATCTAGGGCGCACGATCCGCACGCTGCCGCGATATCCCTCGCTTTTCTCCTATCTCGGCGCGTCGATGTTCTACCGCGACGCGCTGAACGGCATGTATGCCTTCGGCGGCATCTACGCCGCGGGCGTCCTGGGATGGAGCGTCGTCGATGTGGGCATCTTCGGCATCCTCGCCATCATCTCGGGCGCGCTGTTTGCCTGGCTCGGCGGCAAGGCCGACATGCGGCACGGGCCGAAGCCGGTCATCACGGTCTGCATCCTCGCGCTGACGGCGGTGGCCATCTCCATCGTGCTCGTCAGCCGGGAGCGGGTCTTCCTGCTGCCCGTCGCCGAAGGCTCGAACCTGCCCGACATCGCCTTTTACGTCTTCGGCGTGGTGATCGGTGCTGCGGGCGGCGTGCTGCAGGCCGCCTCGCGCACGATGATGGTCCGGCAGGCGCATGAAACCCGCATGACCGAAGGCTTCGGACTCTACGCGCTGGCCGGCAAGGCGACCTCGTTTCTCGCGCCGATGCTGATCGGTTTCGCGACCTGGGCCAGCGGCTCACAACAAGTTGGCGTCAGCCCGCTCATTCTGCTTTTCGCGATCGGCCTTCTGTTGTTACGCTGGGTGAAACCCGACGGAGATCGAGCAGCATGATCCGACCCATAGCCACCCTTGCCCTAGCCGCGGCCCTGTTGACGGGATGCGGCGGCAGCGACGCGCCGGGCGCGCGCAACGCCAATCCCGGCGCGCCCGAAGCGGCGGCGCCCGCCGCCATCCCGGCGGTTCTGTCCACCCGCAGCGCCAAGCAGCTTTTCGGCACCGAAGCCCGCGCCTCTTCGCAGGCCTCCCGGCCTTACGGCTCCTATGCGAAGGGCTGTGCCGCGGGCAATGTGCAGCTGCCCGAAACCGGCCCCACCTGGCAGGCGATGCGCCTGTCGCGGAACCGCAACTGGGGCCAGCCGGTGATGATCGACTTCCTCGAGGACCTGTCGCGCGTCGCGGCCCGCCAGCCGGGCTGGAACGGGCTTTATATCGGCGATATCAGCCAGCCCAAGGGCGGGCCCATGCTGACCGGCCATGCAAGCCACCAGATCGGCCTCGATGCGGATGTCTGGATGCGGCCCACCGACCGGCTGAACCTGTCCGCCTCCGAGCGGGAAAGCATTTCCTCGGTCTCGCTGCGCCGCGCGAACGGCGCCTATACGAACGACAACTGGAGCCGCGCGCATCATGAGATCATGAAGGCCGCGGCCTCCGATCCGCGCGTGGCCCGCATCTTCGTCTTTCCGGGCGCCAAGGTGCGCATGTGCAACGAGGAGACGGGCAACCGCGACTGGCTGCGCAAGATCCGGCCCTGGTACGGGCATCACTACCATTTCCACGTCCGGCTCGCCTGTCCGCCGGGGGCCTCGGGCTGCGTCGACCAGGCCCCGCCGCCGCCGGGCGATGGCTGCGCCGATGCGCAGGCCTGGGTGAACAACATCCTGAACCCGCCGCCGCCCGATCCCAACGCACCGCCGCCCAAGCCCAAGCGTGAACTGACCCTCGCCGACCTGCCTGCGCAATGCACCTCCGTTCTTTCGGCGCGCTGAGCGCCCTTCTTCTCGCGGTGCTGCCCGCCTGCGCGGCAGAGCCCGACGCGGACGGCTTCCTGTCGCGCTACACCTGGCGCATGGCCGGAGAGACCTTCGGCGGCTTCTCGGGTCTGGAAATGTCCGCCGATGGGGCGGCCTTCATCGCGATCAGCGACCGGGGCGGCATCGTTGCCGGGCGGATCGAGCGGGAGGGCGCGGCGATTATCGGCATCACCGCAGGGACGATCGAGCCCCTGACCACGCCTACCGGCGATGCCCTGTCCGTCGAGGATCGCGATGCCGAAGGTCTGGCGATCAGCCCCTCCGGTACCCGGGTCATCAGCTATGAAGGGGAGTTTCCGCGCCTCTGGGCTTATGGGGACAAAGGCGTCACCGCGCTGCCGGTGCCGCCTGCCTTTGCAAGCCTTGGTGACAATGCCGGGCTGGAGGCGCTGGCCATCGACGCCGAGGGCGCGCTCTACACCCTGCCCGAACGTTCGGGCGGTCTGACCCAGCCCTTCCCGGTCTGGAAGCTGCACAAGGGCCGCTGGACCCAGCCCTTCGACATCGCGCGCCATGGCGGATTTCTGCCCGTGGGGGCGGATTTCGGCCCCGATGGCGCGCTTTACCTGCTGGAGCGCGAATTCAACGGCTTCGGCTTCCGGTCGCGGGTGCGGCAATTGCGGCTGGTGGAGGATATGGTCGTCTCTGAACGGATCCTGCTGGAAAGCGATTTCGGCACCTTCGACAACCTCGAAGGCATCGCCGCCTGGCGCGACGCGTCTGGCACGATCCGGCTCACGATGATCTCTGACGACAATTTCCAGTTCATCCAGCGCACCGAGTTCGTGGAATTCCGCGTCACGGAATAACTTGCGCGCGCGCTCCGATCGGTCTATGCGCCGCCTCTGTCCCGGGATCGTCCGGGGCCAAGTCCCCGCAACCTTGCAAAAACGGGAAACGTTTTCATGACCCGCACACATATCCCCGGCATCCTGGCCATGGCGGCCGTCGTCGTGGCCTCCAACATCCTGGTGCAGTTCCTGTTCGGCCAATGGCTGACCTGGGGCGCCTTCACCTATCCCATCGCCTTCCTGGTCACCGACCTGATGAACCGCCTTTACGGCAAGGCGGCCGCGCGCCGCGTCGTCTTCGCGGGCTTCATCGTGGGCGTGGCCTGTTCCTTCGTCGGCACCCAGATCATGGGCGAGTTCGGTCCGCTCGTGACCTGGCGCATCGCCATCGGGTCGGGCCTTGCCTTCCTGACCGCGCAGCTTCTGGACGTCGCGATCTTCGACCGGCTGCGCGAGGGCCGCTGGTGGCGCGCGCCGCTCGCCTCGACGCTGGTCGGCTCGTCGGTCGATACCGCGCTTTTCTTCACCATCGCCTTCTCGGGCGCGCTGAGCTTCATCGAGCCCGGCAATGACGTGAGCTGGGCCGGCGAGGCGCTGCCGCTTCTGGGCGCGGGCCCGGTTGTGCCGCTCTGGGTGTCGCTCGCCGTGGCGGACTGGATGGTGAAGCTGTGCCTCGCGCTGGTGGCGCTGATCCCGTTCCGTTTGATCGTTTCTTGGGCTCTATCGTCGCCGCGCATGGCCTGACCACAAGATTTTGTTTTGCGTCCGAGAAAAACCGTGCCAGACTCGGGGTGTGAGCAACATTGAGAAAGGAGGTGATCCAGTGTCTAGAGAAGCATTGGAGAGAGGTGTCGGAACAGTTCGGAGGGCCCGGCTCTAGGGCAGCCCCTACAGGCGGATGACCGTCCGGATTGGTGAATGCCTAACCGGTATCGCCTCCACATTCTCGAAGGGTCGCCCTCAGGGGCGGCCCTTTAATATTGTAAGCGGGCAACGTAGCGGTAGGGCCATGCTGAAGATCAACGACAAGGTGTCGATCGAGGATTGGGAACTGACCGAACAGTTCATCCGCGCGTCGGGGCCCGGCGGGCAGAACGTCAACAAGGTCTCCTCGGCGGTGGAACTGCGCTTCGAGGCGGAGCGCTCGCCGAACCTGCCCGGCCCGGTAAAGGCGCGGCTGAGGCGGCTTGCCGGGCGGCGCTGGACCAAGGAGGGCGCGCTCGTCCTGCAGGTCGACGAGACACGCTCGCAGGCGCGCAACCGCGACATCGCCCGCGACCGGCTGGCCGCGCTGATCGCGCAGGCCTTCGAGAAGCCGAAGAAACGTATCCCGACGCGGCCCACCCTCGGGGCGAAGAAGCGGCGGCTGAAGGCCAAGAAGATCGCCGGCGAGAAGAAGGCGCTGAGGGGGAAGGTCGATCCGGAGTGAGTCGCTCTCGTCCAAGCCCGCCAACGGGGCCTCTGGGTGACGGCCTGGCCTTGCGTATTCCAGAGTAGGCTCGTCAGGAGCGCCTCAGAGCGCGGAATCAAGGCTGCCTTGGCAGCCGCCGCGCTCCAGCGCCGGTCCGGCCCGACCGGATTGGCGCTTTGGCACCGCGCGTGAACCGATCATTCCGAGCGATGATGTGGCGAGATAAAACGCAGACCCCCGACATCGGAGCGCCAAGCCGCCGGACCGGCGCTCCAAGCGTCTTCTCGTCTGACGACGGGCTCTTACCCCTCAGACCGCCCCAGCACCGAACCTTCCAGCACCTTCACCTCACGCTGCGGGAACGGGATCGAGATGCCGT
Source organism: Roseivivax lentus (assembly GCF_900156805.1). Classification (GTDB taxonomy): domain Bacteria; phylum Pseudomonadota; class Alphaproteobacteria; order Rhodobacterales; family Rhodobacteraceae; genus Roseivivax; species Roseivivax lentus. The sequence continues at coordinate 255,371 of NZ_FTOQ01000001.1, forward strand.
TCTCCTGGAACGCATCCCAGAGCGCCAGGTAGACGTTGCCGCGGATATTCGTGAGGCCCCCCGTCGGGTCCCTGATCCAGAACCGCAGGATGTAATCGACGGAGCTGTCGCCGAAGCCGACGATGTGACAGACCGCCGGACGCTCCGACAGCACGCGCTTGGTCTTCGACGCGGCCTCCACGGCGATCCGGCGCACCAGATGCGGATCGTCGCCGTAGGCGGTGCCGAAATAGATGTCGAGCCGCACGAAATCGTTCGAATGCGACCAGTTCACCACCTGTCCGGTGATCAGGTCCTCGTTCGGGATAAGGTATTCCTTGCCATCCCGGGTGGTGATCGAGACGTAGCGCGCGCCCAGCGAATTGATCCAGCCGAAGGTCTCGCCCAGCGAGATGACGTCGCCCGGCTTGATCGAGCGATCGAGCAGCAGGATGACGCCCGAGACGAGGTTCGACACCACCTTCTGCAGGCCGAAGCCGAGGCCCACGCCGATCGCGCCCGACAGCACGGCAAGCCCGGTCAGGTCGACCCCGACAAGGCGCAGCGAAATGAAGAACGCCGCGCCATAGAGCACGACCTGCAGGAACTTGATCGCCAGCACCTGCATCGAGGGCGAGATATCCTCGTTGCTCCGGATCCGCGCGGCGGAGGTGGTCGACAGGAAGCGCGCGGCCACGAACATCAGCACCAGAAGGATCAGCGCCTGCAGGGCAAGCCATAGCGTCAGCCGGCTTTCGCCCAGCGTCACCCCGACCGAATCGAGCGCGCGGCGGGCCTCCTCGGTCAGACCGAGGATCGACAGCGTGACCCAGGTCCAGGCGCCGTAGCGCACCGCGGCGCGCATCACCGGGTTGCCGATCAACCGCGTCGCCACCACGATGAAGAGCCAGGCCGTGGTGAGTTCCGCGACGATCCCCAGAAGGTAGGAACGCGACGGCCAGGTTACCTCGCGCATCACCCAGACGATCGTCCAGATCAGGGCGACGAAGAGGATCATCCGGATCCGGCGATGCAGGATCACGAAGAGCCGCATGCGCCATTTCGCCCAGCCTTCGCGGCTGCGCATCCAGGTATGCACCCGCGGCGCGATGATCCGGGTCAGGATATGGGCCAGCAGGAAGACACCGGCGACGATGGCGATCTGGTAGGCGTTCCAGGGGCGCAGCAGGCCCTGCAGGAACAGCGTCAGGTCGCCCAGAAGCGACGTGAGCACCGCCAGGATCTCGGCGAAGGCGTCATCTGAGGTCATGGAAGGGCTCGCGCTGCGGTCATGGGGTCAAGGATGCACCGATCCCGCGCCGCGGCAAGGCAGAAGGCATCAGGCGTCCGACAGAACCTGCCCGATTTCCAACGGTTGCGGCGCATCGACACGACCGCTCGAGACCACGAAGGCCAGCGAGACGAGGATCACGAGGATCAAGGCGCCGTTGACGAGGTTGAGAGGACTGAACACATGCGCTCCGAACGTTGTTAAACCGCTTACCTATCCATCGGGCCGCGCCGATCCAATGCCCGGCGGACCGGGTGCGACCACATTGCACATGTCGCCCATGCCGGTGGGTGGCGGGCATCCGCGCCGCGTGCCCCTCGCCTGCGCCCCCCGGCCTCGCCCCGCCTGCGGCCTTGCGAGGCAGGCTCCGACAGGCTATGGCCGTGGCCATGACACGCGTGATCGACCTTGACGACCGGGTGCGGTTGAACGAGCGCTTCTTCGGCGCCAGCCGCCACACGGTCCTGGCCCGACTATAAGCCTGCGCCCGCCGCGGGTCCGGTCCGGACATCTCTTCCGGTCTTTGCCTGCGCGCCTCGATGAACCGTTTCACATTTCTCACCTATCTGGGGATCCCCCATGGCCGGAAAAACGCTCTACGACAAAATCTGGGACGCCCATGTCGTCCATGCCGCCGATGACGGCACCACGCATCTCTATATCGACCGTCACCTCGTGCACGAAGTGACCAGCCCGCAGGCCTTCGAGGGCCTGCGCATGGCGGGCCGCACGGTGCGCGCGCCGGAGAAGACCATCGCGGTGCCCGATCACAACGTGCCGACGACCGAGGGCCGCGACGCCAGGATCGAGAACGAGGAAAGCCGCATCCAGGTCGAGGCGCTCGACAAGAACGCGCGCGAGTTCGGCGTGCATTACTACCCGGTCTCGGACGTGCGGCAGGGCATCGTGCACATTATCGGGCCCGAGCAGGGCTGGACCCAGCCCGGCATGACCATCGTCTGCGGCGACAGCCACACCGCGACCCATGGCGCCTTCGGGGCGCTGGCGCATGGCATCGGCACTTCGGAGGTCGAGCACGTGCTCGCCACCCAGACGCTGATCCAGACCAAGTCGAAGAACATGAAGGTGGAGGTGACCGGCAAACTCGCGCCGGGCGTCACCGCCAAGGACATCGTGCTGTCGATCATCGGCAAGACCGGGACCGCGGGCGGCACCGGCTACGTCATCGAATATTGCGGCGAGGCGATCCGCGACCTCTCGATGGAAGGCCGCATGACGATCTGCAACATGGCGATTGAGGGCGGCGCGCGCGCGGGCCTGATCGCACCCGACGAGACCACCTTCGCCTATGTGAAGGGCCGTCCGCACGCGCCGAAGGGCGCGCAGTGGGAAGCGGCGCTCAACTGGTGGAAGACGCTTTATTCGGACGACGACGCGCATTGGGACAAGGTGCTGACGCTGAAAGCCGAAGAGATCGCGCCGACCGTGACCTGGGGCACTTCGCCCGAGGACACGCTGCCCATCGACGCCGAAGTGCCCGCGCCTGAGACCTTCACCGGCGGCAAGGTGGAGGCGGCGAAGCGCTCGCTCGACTATATGGGGCTGAAGCCTGGCACCAAGCTCAAGGATGTGGAGATCGATACCGTCTTCATCGGCTCCTGCACCAACGGGCGGATCGAGGACCTGCGCGAGGTCGCCAAGATCATGGCGGGCCGCAAGGTCAAGGAAGGTCTGCGGGCGATGATCGTGCCGGGCTCGGGCCTCGTGCGGGCGCAGGCCGAGGAAGAAGGCATCGCGCAGCAGCTCATCGATGCGGGATTCGAATGGCGCCTTGCGGGCTGCTCCATGTGCCTCGGCATGAATCCCGACCAGCTGAAGCCGGGCGAGCGCTGCGCGTCGACCTCGAACCGCAATTTCGAAGGCCGGCAGGGACGCGGCGGACGCACGCACCTGATGTCGCCGGGCATGGCCGCGGCGGCGGCGGTGACGGGCCGTCTGACGGATGTGCGCGACTTGATGTGACCGGACCCCGCTCCTCCGCCCTGGCGGGCGTCCTCGCGATGAGAGGCCGCCAGGGCTCGAGGAGCTGCTCCGCAGGAGAACCGATATGGAAAAATTCGAAAAGATCACCGGGATCGCGGCGCCCCTGCCGCTCGTGAATGTCGACACCGACATGATCATCCCCAAGCAGTTCCTGAAGACGATCAAGCGCACCGGTCTCGGCGTGAATCTCTTCGACGAGATGCGCTACGACCAGGACGGCAACGAGATCCCCGACTTCGTGCTCAACAAGCCGCAATACCGCGACACCGAGGTGCTCATCGCCGGTGAGAATTTCGGCTGCGGCTCCTCGCGTGAGCACGCGCCATGGGCGATCAAGGATTTCGGCATACGCTGCGTCGTGGCCCCCAGCTTCGCCGACATTTTCTACAACAACTGCTTCAAGAACGGCATCCTGCCGATCACCCTGCCGCAGGAGCAGGTGGACGTGCTGATGAAGGACGCCGAGAAGGGTGCGAATGCGCGCATGATCGTCGATCTCGAGGCGCAGACCATCACCACCTCGGACGGCGAAAGCTTCAGCTTCGAGATCGACCAGTTCAAGAAGCACTGCCTGCTGGAGGGGCTCGACGACATCGCCCTGACGCTGGAAAAGGCGGCGGCGATCGACAGGTTCGAAGAGGGCATGGCGCAGTCCCGCCCCTGGATCTGAGCCGTGCGCCGCGCGTCGGCGTTAACCCGCTCTTAACGGCCGCGGCTTCTGCCTAGCGGCCGTTTTTCGTTCAACCCCAACATCTTGCGGCTGCACCCAAGGGCGCCATGGGAAGGCCCGGCGGTCGATGCAATTTCGCACCAACCTTACCTGAAATGTGCCGCAATTCGCTGCCAAGCCAGTCAACGTTCTTGAGGGATCGACCGAAAGGCGGCAAAAATGGGGCAAAATCGAGGCAAGGGCCGGAAGCGGCAACAAAGCGCCGAGACGAGGACGCGGCAATGAATCGCGCCCGCTTGGCCATGAGGGCAGGTTCGTGATCAAACGCGTCTTCAGCGCGGGGCTTCGTGCCCTTGTGATGGGCCTGATGGTTGCCCTGCCGGCGTTGATTCTTCCGCAGGGCAGTCCCGACACCTCCGTTATGCTGATGCTGGCCGCGCTTCTGGCGGCGATGCTCACGATGACCGAATATGCCAGCTCCACGCCCAGCCTGATCGAGTTCCGCTCGGCCCCGCCGTTCAACCGCATCCGGGTCCTGGTGCTGTTCGCGATGCTCCTGAGCCTGTCGCTCTACATGCGCGACGCGGTCATGCCCGGCCCGTCCATGGGCGCCGTCGCGGCATTCGGCCACCAGATCGGGCAGGCGCTCGATCTGCCCTTCTCGCCGGTGCGGCTGGTGGCGCTCTCGGGCGCGGCCATCCAGACCGGGGTGGAGGCGAGCGATATCCGCGCGCTGGCCGGGCTCAGCCTCAGCATCGCGCTCGTGGCGCTGGTGGTCTTCGTGCCGCTCATCCGCATCATGCGCTGGCCGATCCGCAAGGGCGCCTTCAACGTCTGGATCAACCTGCCGCTGTTCGACCCGACCGCCGGCGGAGACGTCATCTATCGCCTCAAGCGCGACGCAAATGTTAACGTCGCATTAGGGTTCCTGCTGCCATTCCTTATCCCGGCGCTGATGAAAGGCGCCGCCAATGTCGGGATCGTGCTGCCGCTGGGCGATCCGCAGACCCTGATCTGGACCATGGCCGCATGGGCATTCTTGCCGACCTCTCTGATCATGCGCGGCGTCGCCCTCTGGCGCGTCTGCGACCTGATCGAGGAAAAGCGCCGCCGCGCCTATGCGCAATCGGACGTGCTGCAGCCCGTCTGATCCCGCGGGCCGCGACATCGCTGGCCTTCCTGCTCCTCTCCCTTCTCCTGCTCCTGACAGGCCCGCTGGCGGCGGACCCGCTGCGCCTGGCCAGCTGGCATGTCCCGCTGACCCGCAAGGGGCCGGGCCTGCTGCTGCGCGATCTGATGCGTGCGGAGGATGCCGATCTTGCCGCCGCCCTGGCCGGCATCGAAGCGCTCGACGCCGATATCCTGCTGCTGACCGATATCGATTACGATCACGGCCTCGCGGCGCTTTCGGCCCTGAACGACCGGCTCGCTGAACCGTACCCGCATCTGTTCGCGCGGCTGCCCAACACCGGGATGCCGACCGGGCGGGACCTCGACGGCAATGGCGCCCTGGCGGAACCGAGGGATGCGCAGGGTTATGGCTGGTATGGCGGCGAAGGCGGGATGGCGGTGCTGTCGCGCCTGCCGCTGTCCCTGATCTGGGAGGGAAGCGCGATGCTCTGGCAGGATGTGCCCGACACGCGGATGCCCCCCGACGATCCGGGCCGCGGCATCCAGCGCCTGTCGACCGCCGCCCATTGGATGCTGCGCGCCGGAGACGGGGCCGAGGCGCTCACCCTGATGATGTTCCACGCAACGCCCCCGGTCTTCGACGGGCCCGAGGATCGCAACGGCGCGCGCAATCACGACGAGATCATGCTCTGGCGGCACCTTCTCGACGGGCGCCTCCCGGTCGCGCCGCCGGAGGGTCGCTTCGTCGTGCTGGGCCATGCCAATCTCGATCCGGTCCGGGGGGCGGGTCGAAGGCAGGCGATCTCGGCGCTGCTCGATGACCCGCGTCTGCGCGATCCGCATCCCGGCGCGCCCACGTCGCTCTGGCCCGAGACGCTGGGCGCGCTGCGGCTGAGCTACGTGCTGCCCTCGCGCGACCTCGTGCTGCAGGGCGCGGGTCTCCGGCCGCCGGCCGAGGCGACCGGGCCCCATGGCGCGGTCTGGATCGACGTCGCGCCGCCCGACCCGCCCGGCTGATCGCGCGGGCCGGATTCTTGACGCCACCCGCGGCATTGCTTAGGCGATCCGAAACCTCGGATCTGCAAAGGACGCATACCATGACCACCCGCTCGCTTCTCATTCTGCCCGGTGACGGGATCGGCCCGGAAGTCATGGCGGAGGTGCGCAAGGTGATCGACTGGCTGGGCGCCAAGCGCGACCTCGCCTTCGAGGTCAGCGAGGACCTCGTCGGCGGCTGCGCCTACGACAAGCACGGCACGCCGCTGCACGACGACACCATGGCCAAGGCGCAGGAGGTGGACGCCGTTCTGCTCGGTGCCGTGGGCGGTCCGAAATATGACGACCTGGACTTCTCGGTGAAGCCTGAACGCGGACTTCTGCGCCTGCGCAAGGAGATGGACCTCTTCGCCAACCTTCGCCCCGCGCAATGCTTCGACGCGCTTGCGGATTTCTCCTCGCTGAAGCGCGACGTGGTCTCCGGCCTCGATATCATGATCGTCCGCGAACTCACCTCGGGCGTCTATTTCGGCGAGCCTCGCGGCATCTTCGAGGAAGGCAACGAGCGCGTCGGCATCAACACCCAGCGCTACACCGAGAGCGAGATCGACCGCGTCGCGCGGGCCGCCTTCGATCTGGCGATGAAGCGGGGCAAGAAGCTCTGCTCCATGGAGAAGGCCAACGTGATGGAATCGGGGATCCTCTGGCGCGAGGTGGTGACCCGCGTCGGCGCCGATTACCCCGAGGTCGAACTGAGCCACATGTACGCCGATGCGGGCGCGATGCAGCTGACCCGCTGGCCCAAGCAGTTCGACGTGATCGTCACCGACAACCTGTTCGGCGATCTTCTCTCCGATCTCGCGGCGATGCTCACGGGCTCGCTCGGCATGTTGCCCTCGGCCTCGCTGGGGGCGCCGATGGAGAATGGCCGCCCCAAGGCGCTCTACGAGCCGGTGCACGGCTCCGCGCCGGACATCGCGGGGCAAGGCAAGGCCAACCCCATCGCTTGTATCCTGAGCTTCGCGATGGCGCTGCGCTATTCCTTCGATCTGGGCGAGGAGGCCGCCCGCGTCGAAGGCGCGGTCGAGGCGGTTCTGGCCAAGGGTCTGCGCACCGCCGATCTTCTGGGCGAGGAGGGTGTCTCGCCGGTCTCCACCGCCGAGATGGGCGATGCGGTGATCGCAGAGCTCGACGCGTCGCTCTGACCCGATGTGGGCTGCGGTCCCGGCCGAATTGCCGGTGCCGATTTCCGCACGCGCCGGCGCGCTTGACCCCTTGCCAAAGGGAGGCGCTTTGGATATCCGGCGCAGCACGGTCGGAGTGTAGCTCAGCCTGGTAGAGCACTGTCTTCGGGAGGCAGGGGTCGTAGGTTCGAATCCTGCCACTCCGACCAAGTAATCAAGGCGCCTTCGGGCGCCTTTTTTCGTGGCCGCGCCGCCGCCTGCGCCTCCGCCCTGCGCTGCCGTCCCGCGCCCCGCCGCCGCGTGATGCGGATTTCGCGCACCACCTTGGTTAATTCTTTCTCAACGCCGTCCGTTTGGGCCGCTTTTATGACACATTTGCCGAAAGGCCCGCGCTCAGACGGGCACATGAGGCAGAGCAGACATGGCCCAGATCGTGGTCACCGAAAGTGGCACCGTCGAGGTGTCCAATGGCGATACCGTCATCATCGACATTCCCGGCGGCGGCGATGTCACGCTCGTCGCGGCGCCGGGATCGGATGTCCAGACCTTCCGGATCGAGTTCGTCGATGACGGGCAGTCCGACTCCGTCGCCATCGACCTGTCCACCTTCAGCGGCGATGGCCTGCATATCGACATCAAGGATTACGATCCCAGCGACCAGATCTCGCTTCTGGGCGCGTTCGATACCTTCGTCGAACCCAACAATGTCGACGAATACCAGTTCTCCTATACCGGTGACGACGGAGTGACCTATACCGGCTACGTGCGCGCCAAGGACAAGGACGAGCGGGATTTCACCCAGGATCCGGCGCCGATCATCATCTGTTTCGCGGGCGAGACGGAGTTGAAGACGACGCTTGGCTGGAAGCGGGCGGACCAGATCAAGCCCTGGGACTGCCTCGAAACGGCGGATGCCGGGTTCCAGCCGGTGCGCTGGGTCGGTCGCAAGCGGCTTTCGGCGCAGGACCTCGCAAGCCATCCCGATCAGAGGCCCGTCATCGTCGAGAAGGGCGCGCTTGGTCCGAACATGCCCCGCCGCAGGCTGCGCCTGTCGCCCCAGCATCGCGTGCTAATGCGCGGCGCGCGGCTGGAGATGCTGTTCGGGCTGGACGAGGCCTTCGTTCCCGTCAAGGCGCTGGTCAATGGCCGGACGATCTATCCGGACGCCTCCGGCGAAGCGGTGGAATACGTGCATGTCCTGCTCGATGAGCATGCGGTCCTAAACGCGCAGGGCTGTCCCGCGGAATCGCTCCTGATGGCGGACCGCTCCCGCGCGGCGCTGCGGGATGGCGCCAATGCGTGGGACCGGGCCATGGCCGAGGATGCCGCCTTCGGCACGCTGTCGATGAAGCCGGCGCGGCCGCTGCTGAAAGTCTCGGAAGGGCGGCTTCTTGTCGAGGCGGAGGAGGCGGCGCGCCCGGCCTCCTGGTCCATGGCGCTGGCAAGCTGACCTTTCGCGCCGCTCAGGACGCGCCGCCGCATCCCGCAAGCCCCGCAGGCAGAACCAGCCACGCCCCTGCCGCGTAGAGCGTGGCGACAAATCCGGGCTCCGGGCTGACCAGCACGATGGCATGGGCGAAGCGGTCGGAAATCGCGACGTGATCGGGCAGGGCCGCCAGGAACGCGTCGGACGGCAGCGGAACCAGCGCGGCGGGCGCCGCGTCGGAGACGGCCATGACCCCGGCGAGCACGCCGATCCACGCCGCGACGAGGCCGGCGAGACCGAGGGCGCGCCTAGTAATCATGGATATGCTCGAGCCGCAGCCCGGCTTCGTCCAGCCCGCGCAGGGTTTCGGACAGGTCCGCGACCTTCACGCGCAGAAGATGGCGGTGATCGCCGAAGCCCTGCCGCGGTATCGAGATCAGGGTATCCGATCCGATCTCCGCGCCGCCGAGCACGGTCAGCATGATGTCGTCGTTGCCCGCGATCTCGACGATCTCGATCCCTTCCGCTGCCAGCTCGGCCAGAAGTCCGGTCAGCGCACGATACCTGGGCGTCTCGATCTCCACGCCCGGCCCGTTCGGCCCGATCACCGTGACCCCGTCGCGCGGTGCCGGTGCCTCATCCACGACCATGCGCAAGGTCAGGTCGTCTTGGCCGGTGGCGGCGACGGCCGCCGCGATGGCTTCGGCATAAAGCGCCTTGGCCCGGTATTCGAGGCCGAGGGCAACGCGCCGCTCCCGGTCGCGCAGGCTGCCGGTCGAGGCCGCCGCAAGGGCTTGCGCATCGGCGGCGAAGTCATAGCGATACCACGGCACCTGGCGCAGAAAGACCGCGTATTCACGCGCCTGCCGGGCCGACAGCGTATCGAGGGGGGCCGCCTCCGGACCCCGCCACCAGGTGGCCGCGCGTCCCAGCGTTTCCTCATAGGTGGCCTTGGCCAGCAACTCGGCCGTGAAGCTGACCCCGACCACGTAGACCATCATCTTGGTCTCGCCCGACACGGGCCCATGGACGCCCGAGGCCTTCGACAGCGCGCACAGCGTCGTCCAGAAGCCCGCGATCGCGGGCACAAAGCCGTAATCGTGCGGGTCGCCTCTGCGCAGAACCTCGGCATATTCCTCGTAGGCGTGCACGATATGCCATTCGGGATAGGTCAGCAGCGTGCGGCTTTCGGGGCGGTGATGCGCCTCGGGCAGGATCGGGTCGTAGGCGGTCTCCGGCGCGGTGGGCCGGCAGGCGGTTTCCACGTAAAGCACCGGCAGCGCCAACAGGAAGGCCAGCCCGAGAAGCGCCGCAACGAGGGCGCCCAGCGCGCGCAGCAGCCGGACGATCACGCCCGTTCGACCCGCAGGCCGGCCCAGAGCGCTACGCCGCCCAGAAGAAGATGCGGCGCGTTGGCCAGAAACCGGAACAGCGTGAAAGAGGGGCCGAGGGACGCGTCGGTGAAGATGCCCAGATCGAGATAACCGTAGCCGGTGAAGAGCCCGAAGATACCGTCGCCGAGATAAAGCGCACCGAAGAGGATCAGGAATGTCCGCGCCGCGCGCTGCGAGATCAGCGCCGCCGCCAACGCCCAGAGCGCCGAGGCCACGTGGAGCGCGTCATCGAAGATGTCGAGCGCGAAGATGCCGAAGGCCAGCCCCTCCGCGTCGGTGAGGCCGGGGATGTAGTTCAGCGAGGCCGCCGCCATCAGGACGGCGAAATAGCCGAGGCACAATTTGCGCAGACGGGTCATAGCGGCTCCAGATACCGATCCCACAGGTTGTTGCGGAAGAGCAGGCGCGGATCGAGCGCGCGCTTGGCCGCAGCGAATTCCGCGGCGCGGGGATAGGCGGCGGTCAGTTGCGCCCCGGTCGCATGCGGACGATAGGGCAGATAATAGGTGCCGCCCAGCCCGATCATCCCGTCGATCAGCGCGCGCGTCATGCGGGCCATGTCGGCTTCGGCGCGCGCGGTCTTCTCCTGGCTGAAGGACATGACGGCGGCGATCCGCGGGCCGGGCGCATAGGTCAGCCAGCTCTCCGCATCGCTGTCCACGAACCGCAGGGTCACGTTCAGGAACTGCTGGTATGAGGCCGGGATCACCGCGCGGCAGAGCGCGAGGAACTCCTCGAAGCGCTCCGGCGGGACGAAATATTCGTGCAGGATGTCGGTGCGGGCAGGGTCGCGGTCGTCGAGCGTGGCGACCGGCTCGTTGACCAGCGAATTTCGGGTGACGGCGCCGCCGCCCACAAGCGGACCGAGCCCGGTCTCGAACCACCAGCGCAGTTTCCGGCCCCATTCGCGCCCGAGCTGGGCCCGGTAGACGCGGCTGGCCGCATGCGCGGTCCAGCCAGACCCGGCGGCTTGCGGCAGGTCGCTCTGGTCGTCATCGGGGCGATAGCTGACCAGGAACGCCTCCTCGAAGAACCGCGCATGATCCACGTTCAGGCGCCCGTAGGCCATGTTGACGCCCGGGTCCCGTACGGCGGCGAGAAAGGCCTCCGCGAAGTCCTGCGCCGGCATCGCCGCGAAGCGCGGCTGGAGGCGAAGGTTGTCCGCGGCCGCCACCTCCAGCGCGACGATCGCCCCGGTCAGACCGTATCCGCCCATCGTCATCGCGAAGAGCGCGGGCTCCTCCGTGCGGCTGCACCGCACCAGGCTGCCATCCGGGGTGACGATCTCGATCGCCTCCACGGTCGCACCCATCGGTCCGAACGGCACGGCCCAGCCATGGGCGTTGACGCAGAAGGTCGCGGCGACGCCGAAGTCGTTGTTGGACTGCATCACCTGCGGCGAAAAGCCTTGCGGATCGAGGGCTGCGATCACATCCGACCAGCGCGCACCGGCATGCACGCGGTAGCGCCTCTGCGCCCGGTCGAGGTCCAGCCGCGGATTGTCGAAGGTGATGGCATGCCCATGGCGCGGGATCGCCTGACCGCCCATGGAATGCCGCGCGGCGCCGATATTGACCGGGCGGCCCTCCTGCGCCGCCGCGCGCATTTCCTCGCGGATACGGGTGACCAGCGCGGCATCGGCGTCCTCGGTCAGGATGATGTGGCGGTGGACCGGCGTCGGGCTGAGCTCGCTCGCATCATTCAGGATCAGATCGTTCGATGGGGCGGGCGGGACGCCCTTGCGCGGGATGCGCGGCAGGTCCGACATCGTGAGCCCGACCGCGCCGGCGCCGATTGCCGCGCCGGAGCCCAGCAGGATCGCCCGGCGGGTCAGCGCGCGCATCGCGGCCGCCCCTCATGTGTCCGGACCGCGCCCGGCGCCCGTCTTGCGCTCTTCATGGTATCCGCTCTTCCCCGATCCCGCGCGAAGCCTAGACGAAATCCCGCGGCTCGCAACGGTGGCAATCCTGACCTTTTCCGCCCTGCTTGTGGTCTGCGTGGCGGTCAGGGTGGGATGCGGCAGCGCCTTGGCCCCGCGGGCCGCGCTTGAACGTTTCGCGTTGCGCCGCGGCGCCCGCCTCGGTCGCGCCGCGGCCTTTCGCAACCGATCCGCGCCAAGCCCGTCAGGGCGCGGGGCCCGTGATCGACCGGATCAGGCGGGCGTTTCGCAGAGATCCCAGAACTGCGTGATCCGCTGCAGGATCGCCACCATCTGCTCGGCGGTCTCGGGCTTGACGAAATAGCCCGCTATTCCGCGGTCATAGGCTTCCGAAATGTCGACATGGTAATCCGAGGTCGTCACGACGAAGACCTGCGGGTAGGAGCATCGCCCGGCGGCCCGCAACTCGTCGAGGAATTCGAGCCCGCCCATGCGCGGCATGTTGAGGTCGAGCAGAATCACGAAAGGGCTTTCCGGCGGACGGACCTTCGACTCACCGCGCAGGATCTCGAGGGCCTCGACCCCGTCCTGGGCACGCACGATCTGCCGGCAATCCTCCAGCTTTGCGAAGCCGCGGGTGACACGCTTCACATCGTAATCGTTGTCCTCGACGAGGAGGACGTTCTTGCGTCGCGCTGTCATGATTCACTCCGCCGCGATTTCGGACAGGCTGGCCACGAGCCTAGCCGGGAAAGTGACAATAAATCGTGTACCCTCGCCCGGCTGTGACCGGACGGCGACGGTTCCGTCCACGCTGTCGACCGCCTTGCGCACGATGGCGAGGCCGATCCCCGTCGACTGCTCCGCCTTGCCCGGGTCGAGTGATTGGAACATCTCGAAGATTTTCTCGTGGTATTGCGGATCGATCCCGGGACCGTTGTCGGCCACCGTGAAGATTGCACCGTCTTCGGTATGCTCGCCCGTCACGACGATCCGCAGCGGGCCCGGCCCGGTGGCATGGGTCACCGCATTGGACAGCAGGTTGCCGAATATCTGCTTCATCGCCGTGGCGCTGACATGCAGGTCGGGGAAGGTGCCCTCGATACGCAGCTGATCCCCGCTCAGTCGCAAGTCATCGCCGAGATCCCGGATCAGGTCGTAGGGACTGGTCGGATGCGCCGGTTCGGCATGCACCGGGATCTGCGCGCATTCGAGGACACCCTTGACCAGCGCGTCCATGCGGCGGTTCAGCTTCTTCAATTCGCCGAACTGGCGCAGGATTTCCGTGTCGTGCATCGCCTCGGGGTGACGGTCGCCGAGATCCTCCATGAGGTAATCCGTGGCATCGCGCATGCTGCGGATCGGTGTCTTGAGGTCGTGGGACGCCACGTAGGAGAACTGCTCGAGCGCCTCGTTGATCGTCATGAGATCGCGTTTCTCTTTCTGGAGTTCGCTGGTCACCTGGTCCGCATAGGCGATCGCGCGGTGATTGCTGCGGGCCATCGAGGTGAAGAGGCCGAGCAGCAGCGCATCGATCATCAGGCCGCAGATCAGGATGATCGTCGGCTGAACGGAGACGTTCGCCTCCCGGAAGGCCACGTTCGTGCGCAGATCGACGGTCCATGCGCGCCCGTACATGTCCATGTCGATAGTGCGGGTGAACAGGGGATCGGGGTCATGTCCCTCGTCTTCGGTCAGGTGTTCGTCGTAAAGCAGGGTGGAGCCGTCCGAGATGCTCACCCAGACCTGCCGCTTGGTGCGGTCGAGAACCCCCTGCATGAGCTTCTTCATCACGAAAGGCGCGTAGACCGCGCCGCCGAAGCTCGACTGTCGCGCGGAGAGGCTGTCAGTGTCGGTCACGCTGTAGAACGGGGAGTAGAACAGGAAGCCCGGCGTCGCTTCGGCGTCCTGGACGAGGGTGATCGGGCCGGTGATTCGCGGCTGTCCGGTATCGCGGGCCGCGATCAGCGCCTCGAAGCGGTTGTCCTCGAAGGCCATGTCGAGACCGATCGCCTGGGCATTCGGCGCTTCGGGTTCGATGAAGGTGATCGGCATGTTGACGCCACGGTCGTGATCGGGATGCAGAGCGAAGTTCGGGCGCGTCTCGCGCTGCGCTGCAAGGAAGGCCTCCATCTCGTCCTCGGGCACGTGGAAGATGACGCCGATCCCGTTGATGCCGGGATATTGCTGATCGATCCGGAGGGTTTGCGCGAAACTGCGCCAGCTTGCATGGCTGATCGCGCCGGCCTTGGTGGCGAACAGGCCGACGCCTGCACGCAGCCCGTCTTCGTAGCTCTTCATGCGTTCGGTGATGAGTTCCAGCATTTGCGCCACCGCGTTGTCGAAAGCCGCGGCGGACTGGCGTTCCGCGGTCCGCGTTGCGTAAGTCCACACGACGAGCGTCAGGATCAGCGAGCCCACGAGGACGAGGTAGTGGTAATAGTGCAGGCTCTTGAGCGGTTCGCTCGAGCCGCGGTTCGTGCCGCCGGTTCCGGGAAGATCGAAACGTACTGACATCGGATCGTCCTGTGACATGTTCCGGGTTCGGCTGGATCGCCGTGGGGTGGGGTGTCGCGCGGGAGGGGGGCTGCGGGTCAGGCCGGACGCGCGTGGTCGCCATAGCCGGTTTCTGCGGTGGAGCCCGTCTCGGTCTGGGCCCGGCACATCTCCGCCGCGGAGCGTTCGAGCCCGTCAACGAACAGCCACATCTGATGGCAGGATTGAGCCAGCGCCGCATCGGCCTCGCTGTCCGACTCGGCACTGCGGCGATTGCGAATATGGCGCAGCATCTGCGACAGCATCGGCTTCATCTCCTCCTTGCAGTCCGTGGCGAAGTCCTGGAGCGTCGACAGAAGCGACGTTCGCATCTCCTCAGACGTGTTGATCTGGGATCTCAGCCGCGCATTCTCGACTGCGGTGGTGACGGATCGTTTGAGCCAATTCGGGTCGAGCGCGTCTTTCAGCACATAATCGCTGCACCCGGACTTGAGCGCGCTGACCGCGATCTCCGCCTGGCCGATCCCGGCAACCATGATCGTCGCCGCGTTGGCATGGTTGGCGTGGCGCTTGATATGGTAGAGCGCGGTCAGCCCATCGCCGTCGTCGAGCCGGTAATCGATGAAGATGAGGTCGAAACGCTGCTCGTTCAGGGCCTCTTTCATCTCCGCGAGCGACCGCGCCTCTTGGAACGAGATGTTGAGAAGGGCGCGATCGCACATGGCCTTGAGGCGCCGGCGGTCGATCTTGTTGTCATCGACGATCAGGGCCCGGATCGCGTCGCGCGGGGGGGCGACGCCGTCGGGCAGCGAAATCGGATTGGTCTGGTTCATCGGGAAGCTCCTTTCGTGTCGTCCGCGCCGTCTTCCGGCCTGGACGTACCCGTCGCTGAGCCGCCTTGGGCGTTCCTGTCGTCGGCCCCGGCAGCCAGGGGCAGGGAGACGACGAAATCGCTGCCGCGCCCGCCCGGATTGGGCAGTACCTTGGAGGAGCCGCCATATTCATCGGTGATTCGCCTCACGAGGCCGAGCCCGATCCCGTTGCCGCGGCGCGAATCGAGGGTGCGGAACATCCCGAAGACCTCTTCCGCCAGTTCCGGGGCGATGCCCGGACCGTCATCGCGGACGCGAAACCACGCCTGACCGCCCTCGGACCAGCCGTCGATGGCGATCTCGCCATCGCTCCGGTCGTGGTATTTCACCGCGTTGGAGATCAGATTGCGGACGACGAGGCCGAATTCGACCGGGCTGCAGGCGACATTCGGCATCTCCTGGCCCACCCGCACATGCATGCCCTCGGGAACCGCGCAGATATCGACGCAGTCCTGGATGACGGAGCGCGCCTCGAAGGCATGGGGGGCGTTCCCCGCGAAGCCCACCTGCGAATAATGCAGCAGGTCCTGCAGGAGCTTGCCCATGCGAAGGCCCTGCTCCTGCAGCTCCAGCAGGTCGCTGTTGATCTGCTCGGGCACCTTGCCGAAGGTCGTCTCGATATCCTCGCGCACCCATTCGGCGATCGACATCATGGCACGCAGCGGCGAGCGCAGGTCGTGACTGGCGATCTGGGCGAAGCTTTCGAGCCGCCGATTGGCCGCCTTGAGCTTCTCCAGATGATCCAGCGGATTGTCGTACTCGTCGATATTCACACTCTGAAGCGCGGCCGCCATCTGGGATCCTCACTCGATAAAAGGCGCCCGGGGCGCCACCGGGATATCCGGTCCGGCGCAGACCTTGGCGCGGAAGAGTTTCGAAGTGGCAAAGAAAGCCTAGACAATTTTCCTAGAACGCGGATTTTTCCCCTCCACCCGGCGCCCCGCGCCTCTTCGCGCGTCCCGAAGGTCCGGGCGCGGTTGTTCTCGGGCCCAAAACGGATAAGGCTTCGCCCGATCCCGCCGCCATCCGGAGCCACAGCCTTGACCGGCATCCTGCGCTGCCTTGCCCTGTCGATCCTGTTCTCGGCCGCGCCGCTTTGGGCCGCGACGAGCCCCGAGGGTGACGTCGATGCAGGCGTTCCCCCGGGCGCGGCGCCCGCGCTCGCCATCGGGCTGAACGGCATCACCGACTGGACGACGCAGCACCCCTTCATCGACCTCTTCAAGACCTCGCGGCCCTGGATCGGGCATCTGCCGGGGCGCTGGGGCGGCATTTCGGCGGATGAGCTGCGCGCGGCGGGGCATGTGGATGCCGATGGCTGGCCGCTGTCCATCCCGCCCGAGGCGGAGCGGATCGAGGCGCTGATGCTGACGGGCCAGCAGGAGGACGCGACCCATCTGCGCGGCTATTACGTGCTGACCTACGAGGGGCAGGGCCGACTGTCGCTGGCGGGGAACGCGCGCCGCGTCGCGACCCAGCCCGGGCGGCTGCGCTTCTTCTATACGCCGGGGCCGGGGGCGGTCGGCGTCTCCATCGAGGAAATCGACCCCGACGATCCCATTCGCAACATCCGCGTCATGCGCGAGGATCACGCGGCACTGCACGCCGCGGGCGCGCTCTTCAATCCCGACTGGCTGCGGCGGATCGCGGATGTGCGCGCGGTCCGGTTCATGGACTGGATGCAGACCAACAACTCGACCCTGTCCGACTGGGAGGACCGTCCGCGCCTCACCGACGCGACCTATGCCGAATGGGGCGTTCCGCTGCCGGTGATGATCCGCCTCGCCAACGAGATCGGTGCCGACCCGTGGTTCACTCTGCCGCACCAGGCCGACGACACCTTCGTGCGCCGCTTTGCCGAGACCGTGCGCGACACGCTCGACCCGCGGCTGAAGGCTTACGTGGAATATTCCAACGAGGTCTGGAACGGCGTCTTCCAGCAGGGCCTCTGGGCGCATGAGCAGGCCACGGCCCTCTGGGGCGAGACGGGCGAGGGGCGGCATCAATATTACGGCTACCGCGCGGCGCAGGTGATGGACATGTTCACCGAGATCTTCGGCGACGCGGCGGAAGACCGGCTGGTGCGCGTCTTCGCGACCCATACCGGCTGGCTGGGCCTCGAGGAGCAGTCGCTGAACGCGCCGCTGGCCTTTCTCGGGCTCGGTCGCATGCCGGTCGAAAGCTTCGACGCCTACGCGGTGACGGGGTATTTCTTCAACGACTTCAAGGGAGATAACGCAGAGACGCTGCGCGCTTTGCTGGACGATGCCGAAGTGGCCGCCGAAGATGCGGGACGCGAGGCCGGGCTGCAGCGCGTGGCCTTGCGCGAATATGTGCGCGAGGCGCGGTTCGAGGCCGCCTTCGCGCCGCTGGCCGAAGACATCGCCGAGACCTCGATCGCGCGGCTGACCTCGGAGATCTTCCCCTATCACGCGGAGGCCGCGGCGAAATACGGGCTCGACCTCATCATGTACGAAGGCGGCGCGCATCTGACGGCGGTGGCCTCCGACATGGACGAGGAGCGGCTGACGGAGTTTCTGACCGCGTTCGGCGACTCGCCGCAGATGGGCGAGCTTTACGACCGGCTCCTGTCGGGCTGGACGGCGGCCGGAGGGCGGCTCTTCAATGCCTTCGTGGATGTCGCCGTGCCGTCGAAATTCGGCATCTGGGGCGCGCTGCCACATCTGAGCGCCGAGACCCCGCGCTGGGACGCGCTCCTGCGTTACAACGACACCGCGCCCAGGCCCGACACGCGGCCCGTCGCGGTCTTCGCGAACGGCGCGCTTGCGGCGGGAACGGAGGACGACGACGAGATCGCGGGCTCGCCCGAGGAGGACGTGATCCTCGCCGGTCCGGGCGATGACCTGATCCGCTCGGGCGGCGGGGCCGACATGATCCATGGCGGCGCGGGCAACGACACGGTGATCCTGCCCGGTGCGCGGCAGGATTACGTGATGTCCGAGGATGCGGAGGGCCGGACGCTGCTGCGGGCGGGCTGGCGCGTCGTCCGGCTGACCGAGGTGGAGGCGCTGGGTTTCGACGCCACACCCGGCGATATCCGTCCAATCCCCTGAACCGGCTCCATTCTAATGCCATCTTTGACTGTCAGGCGCGCGTGGATTGGATAAGGTCCGCCCCGAAGGACACCCGGGCCGAGGTCCGGGCACGGGGCAG
This sequence comes from Roseivivax lentus, assembly GCF_900156805.1. GTDB lineage: Bacteria > Pseudomonadota > Alphaproteobacteria > Rhodobacterales > Rhodobacteraceae > Roseivivax > Roseivivax lentus. The sequence goes on from NZ_FTOQ01000001.1 coordinate 273,867, forward strand.
GGGCGCAGGGCACGGGGCGAGATGATCGAACAGGCGCCGCAGATCAGCGTGATCGTACCCGCCTCGAACGAGGCCGGGCAGATCGGCGCGTGCCTGACCGCCCTGTCGGTGTCGGACTGGACCGCCGAGGCCGCGCCCGAGATCATCGTCGTCGACAACGGCTCGCAGGATGACACGGCAGGGGTCGCCCGAAGCTTCGAGGCGGCGTTCGCGGCGCGCGGCTGGAATCTGCGGGTCATCACCGCGCCCAAAGCCGGCAAGCCGTCTGCGCTCAATGCGGGCGATGCGGCGGCGCGGGGGCTGGCGCGGATGTATCTCGATGCGGACGTGACCGTCTCGCCCGCCCTTTTGGCGCAGGTGACAGCGGCGCTCGCCGCGCCCGAGCCGCGCTTCGTCACCGGAACGCTGGCGATCACCGCCCCGCACAGCGCGGTCAGCCGCGCCTATGCGCGGGTCTGGGCGCAGGTCCCGTTCATGGCCGATTGCGTGCCCGGCTGCGGGCTGTTTGCGGTCAATGCCGTCGGCCGCCTGCGGTGGAACGCCTTTCCGCAGCTCATTTCCGACGATACCTTCGTGCGGCTGCATTTCGCGCCACATGAACGGCACGCCGTGCCTGCCCGCTATGACTGGCCGGTGGTCGCGGGCTTCGGCAACCTCGTGAAGGTACGCGCGCGGCAGGACCGTGGCGTGACCGAGATCAGGCAGGTGCATCCCGACCTTGCGCGCAACGATGAAGGCCGGCCCTTCCCGCTGTCGCGGAAGCTCGGCCTGGCCGCCCGCGATCCCCTTGGCTTCGCGGTCTATTCGGGCGTGGCGCTGGCCGCGCGTCTGCGGCCCGCCGCCGATGGCTGGAGCCGGGGACGATGAGCGTCTTCGGCCTCACGCGGTTCCGCGGCGCCTCGCTGGGCGCGCGGGCGGTCCGTTCGTCGCTCTGGTCGACCGGGGCCTTCGCCGCGAGCCAGCTGCTCCGCCTCGGCTCGAACCTCATCCTGACACGGCTTCTGTTCCCCGAGGCCTTCGGCCTGATGGCGCTTGTCGCGGTCATCATCCAGGGCCTCACGAATTTCTCCGATACCGGCGTCATGCAGGCGGTGATGAGCCACAAGCGCGGCGAGGACCCGCGCTTTCTGAACACCGCCTTCACCATTCAGGCGATCCGGGGCGTGCTGCTCTGGGTCTTCGCCTGCCTGCTCGCCTGGCCGCTGTCGCTATTCTACAACGCCCCGCAGCTGATCCAGATCCTGCCCGCCGCGGCGCTCAGCCTGATCGTGATGGGCGTCAACCCGATGCGGGTCGCGACGGCGCATCGGCATCTGCTGCTCGGTCGGGTGTCGCTGCTGGATATCCTGTCGCAGACGCTGGGCGTCCTCATTGCCATCGCGCTTGCATGGTGGATGCAATCGGTCTGGGCGCTGGTGATTTCGGGGGTGCTGGCCGCAATCATCAACGTGGCCTTCAACTGGGCGTTCCTGCCCGGCCATCCCGACCGGCTGCAATGGGACCGCGCGGCGGCGCGCGAGCTGACATCCTTCGGCAAGTGGATCTTCCTGTCGACCATCGCGGGCTTCTTCGTCAGCCAGGGCGACCGCATCCTGATCGGCCGCTTCCTGAGCCTCGGGGCGTTCGGCGTCTACAATATCGGCTATTTCCTCGCCTCCTTCCCCAACATGCTGGGCCGCATGGTGGCGGGCAAGGTGCTGATCCCGATCTACCGCGAGGCGCCCCCGGGCGAAAGCCGGGCGAATTTCCTGAAGCTGCGGCGCATGCGGATGGTGGTGACCGCGACGCTTCTGGCGATCATCGCCGTGCTGGGGATGGCGGGTTTGTGGCTTGTTGAGCTGCTTTACGACGAACGCTACCGCGATGCGGGTCCGGTGATCGTGCTTCTGGCGGTGATGTGGATCCCGCAGATCATCGCGCTGACCTACGATCAGGCGGCCCTTGCGGTGGGCGACAGCCGCAACTTCTTCGTGCTGGCGCTGTTTCGTGCAGTGACGCTTCTGGGCTGCGTCTATCTCGGGCTCGAGATGGCGGGGCTCCTGGGGGCGATCATCGGGCAGGGCATGGCGGGGCTTCTGTCCTATCCCGTGGTGGTCTGGCTGTCGCGGAAATCGGGCGCCTGGGATCCTCTGCACGATGCGCTTTTCGCGATGCTGGGCCTCGCCGTCACTGCCGTGCTGTTCACGGCGCACCGCGCCGATATCGTGGCGCTCGCGGCGGGCGCCCTGTGACATCTCGGCGCTGAAAAAGGGCGCTTTATCGCATATGTTACCGCAAGGCCGTCAAATTTCCCCCGCATTTGCGGTATATCCGTTTCGGGCAGGAGCAGCAGGACAACAGGCATGACACGACCTGACCAGGGTCCGGATTCGTCCTATTCCGACATTGCCATTGTCGGGATGGCCGCGCATTTGCCGGGCGCAGAGACGATTGCCCAATATTGGGACAATCTGCGCCGGGGTGTATCCTCCATCGCGCGGCTGAGCGAAGCGGAGCTTCTGGAGGCAGGCGTGCCGCCGGGGCTCTTGCGCCGCAAGGATTACGTGCCCTATGCCGCGCGTCTCGACGGGTTCGAGATGTTCGATGCGGAGTTCTTCGGCTTCTCCCCGAAAGAGGCGGCGATCCTCGACCCGCAACACCGCCGCTTCCTCGAGGTGGCGTGGGAGGCGATGGAGAATGCCGGCCACGTCCCGCAGACCTTCCCGGGCGCGGTGGGCGTTTTCGCGGGCTGCGGCATGGGCAGCTATTTCTATTTCAATCTCTGCTCCAACAGCGACCTCGTGGACAGCACGGGCATGTTCCTGCTGCGCCATACCGGCAACGACAAGGATTTCCTGACCACGCGGGCGAGCCACATTTTCGACCTCAAGGGCCCGTCGCTGTCGCTGCAGACGGCCTGCTCCACCTCGCTCGTGGCGGTGCATTACGCGGCGCAGTCGCTGCTGAACGGCGAATGCGACATGGCGCTGGCGGGCGGCGTGACGATCGAGCTGCCGCAGGGCCAGGGCTATGTCTTCAAGGAGAACGAGATCCTGTCGCCCGACGGCGCATGCCATGCCTTCGATCATCGCGCGCAGGGCACGGTCTTTGGCTCCGGCGCGGGCGTCGTGGTGCTGCGGCGCCTCGCCGATGCCATCGCGGATGGCGATCATATCTGGGCGGTCATCAAGGGCAGCGCGGTCAACAACGACGGCGCCGACAAGGCGGGCTACCTCGCGCCGTCCGTGGGCGGACAGGCCGCCGCCGTGGCCGAGGCGCAGGCCATCGCGAACACGCCCGCGGACACGATCGATTACGTCGAATGCCACGGCACCGGCACCTATCTGGGCGATCCGATCGAGGTCTCCGCCCTGACCGCGGCTTTCCGCGAGACCACGGAGGCCGAAGGCTTCTGCCGCATCGGGTCGGTAAAGACGAATATCGGCCATCTCGACACGGCGGCGGGCGCGGCGAGCCTCATCAAGACCGCGCTCGCGCTCAAACACGGGCAGATGCCGCCCAGCCTCGGCTATGAGGCGCCCAACCCCGCCATCGATTTCGAGACCTCGCCGTTTCGCGTGAACGACAGGCTGCGCGACTGGCCGCGCCGCGATCATCCGCGCCGGGCCGGGGTCAATTCGCTGGGTGTGGGCGGCACCAACGCGCATGTGGTGCTGCAGGAGGCGCCGGAACGTGCCGCCTCCGAGACACCGGAATTTCCGTTCCAGATCCTGACGCTCTCGGCGCGGTGCAAGGCCGCGCTCGACGGCAATACGGCCCGGCTCGCGGCGCATCTGCGCAGTCATCCCGACCAGCCGCTGGCCGACGCGGCCTATACGCTGCGGACGGGCCGCGCGGAATTCGCCGAGCGCCGCATCGTCGTGGCCGAAACCCATGCGGAGGCCGCGGCTCTACTGGAGAAGGGCGACCGCTACCGCGTGCACAGCCACAAGGCGCTGACCGCTCCGGACGTGGCCTTTCTCTTTCCCGGCGGCGGCGCGCAATATCCGCAGATGGCGCGCGGTCTCTACGAGACCGAGCCGGTCTTCGCCGACTGGATGGATCGCGGCCTCGATCACCTCGCGACCCTGACGGCGGAGGATCCGCGCGCGGCGTGGCTCGCCTCCGGTCCCGAGGCCGAGCAGCGCCTGCGCCAGCCCTCCGTGCAGCTGCCGCTCATTCTGATCACCGAGGTGGCGCTGGCGCGGCTCTGGGAGAGCTGGGGCGTGACCCCGGCCGCGCTCATGGGGCATTCCATGGGCGAGAACACCGCGGCCTGCATCGCGGGGGTCCTCGGCTTAGAAGACGCCATAGGTCTGGTGCATCTGCGCGGCACGCTGTTCGATTCCGTTCCCCGCGGCGGCATGTTGTCGGTCGCCATGTCCGAGGCCGCGCTCCTGCCGCATCTGGGCGAGGGGCTGGATCTCGCCGCGGTCAATGCGGCGCAATTGTCCGTCGCGACCGGCCCCGATGACGCGCTCGACGCGCTGGAGACCCGGCTGAAGGCGCAAGGCGTCGAATGCCAGCGCATCGGCATCAATGTGGCCGCCCATTCCCGGATGCTGGAGCCGATCCTGCCGGCCTTCCGAGCATATCTCGCGGGTCTCGACCTGAAGCCGCCGCAGATTCCCATCGTCTCCAACCGCTCGGGCGACTGGCTGACCGACGCGGAGGCGACGAGCCCCGATTACTGGGCCGATCACCTGCGCAACACGGTGCGCTTTGCCGACGGGATCGCCACGCTCGGCGCGCCGGAAAACCGCGTTCTGCTCGAGGTCGGGCCGGGCCATGCCCTTTCGACGCTGGCACGCCAGCAGCCGCAGATCGGAGCGAACCGCGTGCTGACCGCCCTGCGCCACCCGAACGATGCCATCGCCGACGACCGCTATTTCCACGAGGCGCTGGGCCGTCTCTGGGCGCTGGGCGTCGCGGTCGACTGGGACCAGGTCTGGGGCGAGGCGCGCCGCAACCGCGTGCCGCTGCCGACCTACGCCTTCCAGCACGCGCCCTATTTCATCGAACCGGCGACCGGCAGGGCTGATACCTCGGCGCGCTACCCCGCGCGGCGCGACGACATGCGCGCCTGGGGCACCGTTCCGGTCTGGCGTCCGCGCGCCTCCGAGCCGGCGGTGGATATCGACCACGATCCCGCGGCGCTGCCCACCGAGACCTGGCTCGTCTTCGCCGACGATGCCGGCCTGTCGGAGCAGGCGCTCGCGCCGCTGAGACGTGCCGGACACCGGGTCGTCGAGGTCCGCCCGGGCGACATCTTCGCGCGGGCGTCGGAGACCGCCTACCGCATCGCGCCGGAGCGCGGGCGGGAAGGCTACGACCTGCTTCTGGCCGATCTCGCAGCGCGCGGTCTTCTGCCCAGCCGCATCGCGCATTTCTGGGGGGTGACGGCGGATGAAAGCCATCGGCCGGGGTCGAGCTTTTTCCATCGACTGCAGGAACAGGGCTTCTATTCGCTGCTGTTTCTCGCCCAGGCGCTGGTCGATGAGGGGCTGACCCACGTTCATGTCGACGTCATCACCAATGGCGCTGCGCGGGTGCGGGACGAGGCGCTGCCGCATCCGGTGAAGGCCACCATCGCCGGGCCCGTCCGGGTGATTCCGCGCGAGGCCGAGGGGCTGAGCATGGCCACGCTCGATATCGTGCTGCCCGTGCCGGACGACGCGCCGTTCTGGCGCCCGGGCAAGGCCCGGCACACCCGGCAGGAGGCCTTCGCGGCGCTCGCCCGGCAGGTCACCGACGAATTGATCTCGCCACCCGGGGGGCGCGAAGCCGCGATCCGCGACGGTCGGCGATACGCGCGCGGGCTTATCGAGGCGCCGCTGCCGCCGCAGGCGGAGACGCCGCTTTCGGGCACGATCCTGATGACGGGCGGTTTCGGCGGCATCTGCCGCACGTTCGGCCTCGCTGCCGCCGCGCATGGCGCGAAGCTGATCCTCGTGTCGCGGACCGAGCTTCCACCCCGCGCCGACTGGGCCGAATACAGCCGGCGCCACGCGCCGCAGGACCCGGTCTGCCGGGCCATCGCGCATGTCGCGGCACTGGAGGCGGCGGGTGCGGAGGTGATGGTCGCCACCGCCGATGTCTGCAACGAGGACGCCATGCGGCGCATCCGGGACGCCGCCGAGGACTGCTTCGGGCCGATCACCGGCGTGATCCACGCGGCGGGCCGTCTGTCGGATCAGCCCTTCCTCGCGCTGAGCCCGGCGGATGTGGAGGAAATCTTCACCCCGAAACTGCACGGCACCGACGTGATCGACCGGCTCTTTTCCGGAGGTCGCGCGCAATGGATCGCGCATTTCTCGTCGGTCTCCACGATGGCGGCAGCGGCGGGGCAGCTCGATTACGTGGCGGCCAACGAATACCTCAACGCGCTGGCCGAGGCGCGGGCGGACGATGCCACCCGGACGGTCGCGATCAACTGGGGCATCTGGGCCGAGGCCGGCATGGCCGCCGATGCGCTGGCGGCGCGCACCGGCACGCTCGAGCATTCCCCCGAAGAGCCCGCATCGCATCCGCTGCTCGACACGATGCGCTTCGATGCCGAGGGGCGGCGGGTCTTCGAGACGCAGCTGTCGACCGCCGATTGGGTGATCGACGAGCACCGCACGCGCGACGGCCTCGCGCTGCTGCCGGGGACCGCGTCGGTGACGCTTGCCGCGCATGCGCTGTCCGAGGCGGGCGAGGCCGGCGCCTTCGTGATCCGCGATCTCGCCTTCCTGCGGCCCTTCACCGTGCCCGAAGAGGGCAGCCGCCGCCTGACCACCCGGCTCGAGCGCAGCGATGCGGGCTACACGTTCGAACTTCTCTGCGAGGCCCGCGCCGAGGGGCGCACGGGCCGCACGCGCTTTGCCGAGGCGCAGATCGACCTGCGCGCCCGGGGGCCTGCCCCGCGCATCGACCTGCCCGCGATCCGCGCCCGTCTCGGCGCGCCCGAGACCGCGCCCACGGGCCAGACCCTGACCACCGGGCAGGAGGCGCATCTCGCGTTCGGCCCGCGCTGGCGGGTGCTGACCGCCCGGGCGCTGTCCGCCGATGAGGGGCTGGCCGATCTGACGCTGGCGGATGCGGCTGTCGGGGACGCGTGTCTCGTGCATCCCGCGCTTCTCGATATCGCGACCGGCTGGGCGATGGAGCTTATTCCCGGCTACGCGCCCGATCACCTGTGGGTGCCTCTGTCCTATGTGCGCGTGACGGTCTGGGGGCCGCTTCCGGAGCGTATCGTCAGCTGGGTCCGGCCCGCGCAGGACGGCCATGCCACCACCGAAAGCGCGAGTTTCGATGTCACGCTCGCCACGCCGGACGGCACCGTGGTGATGGAGATCGCGGGCTTTGCCATCCGGCGGCTGGGCGATGCCGCGCAATTGCGCCGCCCGGCGCGGCTGAGCGCTGCGGAGATCGAAACCGATCAGGCCGGCGCCGGTGCGCCGCTATCCCCGGGCGAGGAGATGCTGCAGCACAACCTGAGCCAGGGCATCCGGCCCGAGGAAGGCGCCGAGGCCTTTGCGCGTGCCATGGCGCAAGCCCGGCCCGTCGTCGCGGTCAGCCCCGTTGCCATCGCCGCGCTGCGGGCGCAGGCCGAAATTGCGGCGCGGCCCGCGACCCAGATGCAGGCCTTCGAACGGCCCGTGATGGACGAGGATTTCGCCGCGCCGGAGACCGATATCGAAAAGCGGCTCGCGGGGTTCTGGGAGGACCTTCTCGGCGTGCGCAACGTGGGCGTCGATGACAGCTTCTTCGATCTGGGTGGGCATTCGCTGATCGCGGTGCGGCTCTTCTCGATGGTCAAGAAGACCTACCGCGTGGATTTCCCGATCTCGGTGCTGTTCGAAGCGCCGACGATCCGCGCCTGCGCCGCGCTGATCGCCGAAAAGGCGGGGATTTCCGACACCGCCTCCGGCACCGGCGAGGCGCCCGCACCGGCCCGGCCCGAGCGGCGCTTCTCGCATCTCGTGCCGATGCACGAGGGCGAACCGGGGCGGAAGGCGCCGTTCTTCCTCGTCGCGGGCATGTTCGGCAACGTTCTGAACCTGCGTCACCTCGCGCTTCTGATGGGCCGCGACCGGCCCTTCTACGGGCTGCAGGCCAAGGGCCTTTACGGGGACGAAGAGCCGCATCGCAGCATCGGCGAGGCCGCGCGCGACTACATCGCCGAGCTGAAGCAGGTGCAGCCCGACGGGCCCTATCACCTGGGCGGGTTTTCGGGCGGCGGCATCATCGCCTTCGAGATGGCGCGGCAGCTCACCGCGCTGGGCGACACGGTCGCGCTGGTGGCGCTGCTCGACACGCCCTTGCCGCAGAAGCGTCCGCTCCTGCCCGTCGACCGCGCGGTGATCCAGCTGCAGGAGCTGCGCCGCAAAGGCGTGGGCTACCCGTTCATCTGGGCGCGCAATCGCCTCCGCTGGGAGATCGAGAAGCGGCGCGCGAAAGCGGCGACGGGGGCCCCGGAAAGCTTCCACAACACCGAGATCGAGGCGGCCTTCCTCGGCGCCATCGCCGCTTACGAGGTGGCCTCCTATGACGGGCGCGTGGTCCTCTTCCGCCCGCCCCTGCGCGAGAAATGGCGCGTCGCGGGCGGACGGCTGGTGAACGACGAACGCGCTTATCTCAGCGACGACAACGATTGGGGCGGGCACCTGACGGACCTGACCGTGATCGAGGTGCCGGGCGATCACGATTCGATGGTGCTGGAGCCCAATGTGCGCGTGCTCGCGGCAGCGCTGAAACAGGCCATGCGGGATGCCGGCCTGCCGCCCGGCGAAGGCGGCGCGGTGGTGCCCTTCGTGCGCACGGAGGCGGCGGAATGAGCGGGCGCGATGTCAGGCTCCTCGCGGTTCTTCTGAACTGGCGCACCCCGGCGATGACGATCCGGGCGGCGGAGGCGCTGGCGCGCGCGCTCGACGGTCTCGATGCGGAGATCGTGATCGTCGACAATGACAGCGGCGACGGGTCCGAAGCCGCCCTGCGCGCCCATGTCGCCGCGTCGGACTGGCCGGTGCCCGCGCGCGTCCTGCAATCGGGGCAGAACGGCGGCTTCGCCTTCGGCAACAATGCGGGCATCCGGGCGGGCCGCAGCGACGGGGCGCGGCCCGACTACGTCTACGTCCTCAACTCCGACGCCTTTCCCGCCGCCGATGCCGTGCGCGTGCTGATCGACCATCTCGAGGCGCATCCCCGCGACGGCTTCGCCGGATCGCAGCTCTGGTCCGAGGACATGCCGATCCACATCTCGGCCTTCCGGTTTCCCACCATCGCCTCGGAATTCGAGGGCACCGCGCGGACGGGGATCATCACCCGCGCACTGCACCGGTACCGGGTGCCCTTCATGGACCTCACGCGGACGCGGCCCGTCGACTGGCTTGCCGGGGCGTCGATGCTCATGCGGCAGGACATGCTGGATCAGGTCGGGCTGCTGGACGATGGCTTCTTCCTCTATTTCGAGGAGACGGAGCATTTCTTCCGCGCCCGCCGCAAGGGCTGGACCGCGACCTACCTCGTCGAAAGCCGGGTGGAGCATCTGGGGTCGGTCTCGACCGGCATGAAGCAATGGACAGAGGTGCCGGATTACTGGTTCGACAGCCGCTGGCGGTACTTCACCCTGTCCCATGGCCGCGCCTATGCGGCATGCGCGACGCTGGCACGGGTGGCCGGGCTGTCGCTCTGGAAGCTGCGGCGTCTCATGGGCGCGCCCCGGCTCGATCCGCCGGGTACGTTGCGCCGGCTCCTGCGGCACGATCTGCGCGCCCTCTTCCAGACCACCCGGCGGCGCGACACGCGCGTCAGCCGGCCCAGATCGTCCCCTGCGGAGTAAGACGCGATGTTTTCAGCGATCCTGATCGGCAATGACCGCTTGACGCGTGAAGCGGGCGACAAGCTGTTGCGCGCGGGCCACCGGATCACCGCCTGCGTCAGCCGCGACGCCGATATCCGTGGCTGGGCCGAGGCGGCGGGCCTGCCGGTGATCGCGCCCGGCGCGGGACTGGCCGACCGGCTTGCGGGTCATGCCGCGGACTGGGTGCTGAGCGTGGCCAATCTCGACCTCTTGCCGTCCGAGGTGCTGGCGCTGGGCGCGCGGGGCGGGGTGAATTTCCACGACGGTCCGCTGCCGCGCTATGCCGGGCTCAACGCGCCGGTCTGGGCGCTTATGGCGGGCGAGACGCGGCACGGCATCACCTGGCACATGATGGAGGAAGGGGTGGATCGCGGCGACATCCTCGTCGCCCGGTCGGTCGAGATCGGGCCGGAGGATACCGCGCTCACGCTCAACATGAAGTGCTTCGCCGCGGCGCTCGATTCCTTCGACGCGGTGATCGAGGCGCTTTCGGCGGGCGCGCCCGACCGTTTCGCCCAGCCCGACGAGGCGCGCAGCTATTTCGGCCTTGTCGCGCGCCCGGCCCATCACGGCGTTCTGGACTTTGGCCAGCCCGCGGCGACGCTGGCGCGCTTGGTGCGCGCGCTCGATCATGGCGGCTACTGGAACCCGCTGGCGCTGCCCAAGATCATGACCGGGGCCGGGCTGTTCGCGGTCGGACGTGCGGAGCCTGCCGACGGGACGGGGGCGCCAGGCACGGTCCTTGCCGGCGAGGGCGACAGCCTGACCCTGGCCTGCGCGGAGGGCGCATTGCGCCTGTCTGGGCTGACGCCGCTTCCGGGAACGGCGCCTGTGCTGCCGCGGGCCGGGGACATCCTGCCGCCACCGCCCGCGGACGACCTCTCCGATCTGGCGCGCGCCGAACGGGGCTGGCGGGATCGGCTGGAGGCCTATTCCCCGGCAAATCTGCCGGGTTTCGGGCCGCCCTCGGGCGACATGGACGCACTTCCCCTGAGCGATCTGGCCGATCCGGCTGGCGCAATGGCGCTTCTGGCTGGGCGGCTCGCCCCCGACGGCGCGGCCCATATCGCCTGCGCCACGCCCGAGGTAACGGCCCGCGCGAAGACCGGCCTGTCGCTGCCGTGGCTGCCGGTCGCGGCAGGAACCGGGGGCCGCGCGTCCGAGGCCCGCGCGGCATTCCATGACCGCCTTGCCGCGGCCCGCGCAGCCGGGCCGTTCGCCCGCGACCTGCCTGCCCGGATGCCCGAGCTTGCGGGTTTCGAGACACCCGCCCTGGCGATCAGCGATGGCGCGGGGCCGGTGCCCGGGGCGCTCCTGACGCTGGAGATCGGTCCGGAGGCGCGGCTCCACTACGACACCGGCGCGATCCCAGCGGATATGGCGGCACTTCTGGCCGACCGTCTGCGCGCGCTCGACGCCCATGACGGCCCCGCCGCGCAGGCGCCGCTCATGGACGCGGCGGAGCGCCGCCTGACGCTCGAGACGTGGAACGCGACCGACAGGCCGCTGACCGATACCACGATGATCGACCGCTTCGAGGCGCAGGTGGATGCGACGCCGGACGCGACCGCGCTCGTCTTCGAAGACCATGCGATGAGTTTTCGCGACCTCGACGACTACGCCAACCGCATCGCGCATCTTCTGTGCGACATGGGCGCGGGTCCGGACAGCGTCGTCGCACTCCATCTTGCCCGCGGACCCCGGCTGATGGCGGCGGCCTTCGGTGTGCTGAAGGCGGGGGCCGCCTATCTGCCGCTCGATCCGGCCTATCCGGCGGATCGGCAGGCGCATTACCTCGCCGATAGCGGTGCCGCGATCATCGTCACCGAAAGCACCATCGCCCGGACGCTGCCGCGGCACAAGGCGGCGGAGCTGTGGCTCGACAGCGACACGCGGCTCTTCTCGGCCTCGCCGGCGCGGCCCGGCATCGCACCCGACCCGGGGCATCTGGCCTACCTGATCTACACCTCCGGTTCGACCGGCAAGCCCAAGGGCGTGATGATCGAACACGCCCAGGTCGCCAATTTCTTCACCGCGATGGACGCGGTCGTGCCGGACCCGGGCGGCACATGGCTCGCGGTCACCTCGCTCAATTTCGATATCTCGGTGCTCGAGCTCTTCTACGCGGTCTCGCGCGGCTTCAAGGTGGTCATGGCGTCCGAGAACGTGGCCTCGACGGTCTCCTCCGGGCCGCGCCGCACCTCGGGGATGAACCTGTCGCTGTATTACTGGGGCAACGATGACGGCACCGGGCGCGACAAGTACCGCACGTTGCTGGAAGGCGCGAAATTCGCCGATGCGCATGGATTCTGCGCGGTCTGGACGCCCGAGCGGCATTTCCATGCCTTCGGCGGACCCTATCCGAACCCGTCGGTCACCGGCGCCGCGGTCGCGGGTGTGACCAGCCGCATCGGCGTGCGGGCGGGGTCCTGCGTGGCGCCCCTGCACCATCCCGCCCGCGTGGCCGAGGAATGGGCGGTGATCGACAACCTGACCGAGGGGCGCGCGGGCCTCGCCATCGCCAGCGGTTGGCAGCCCGACGATTTCGTGCTGCGCCCCGAGAATGCGCCACCCGACAACAAGGCCGCGATGCTGACCGCCATCGACCAGATAAGGCGTCTCTGGCGCGGCGAGGCGGTGGGATTCCCGCGTGCCGATGGCAGCCTGCACGAGGTGGTGACGCAGCCGCGCCCGGTCTCGCCGGAACTGCCGCTCTGGGTCACCACGGCGGGCAATCCCGAGACCTGGCGCGAAGCGGGGCGGCTGGGCGCCAACGTGCTGACCCATCTTCTGGGCCAGAGCATCGAGGAGGTCGGCGAGAAGATCGCGATCTACCGCGCGGCCAGGGCCGAGGCCGGGCTCGATCCCGAGGCGGGCGAGGTCTGCCTGATGCTGCACACCTACCTGGCCGAGACCCGCGATGCCGCCCGCGAGACCGCGCGGGAGCCGATGAAGGATTACCTGCGCTCGGCAGCGGGGCTGATCAAGCAATATGCCTGGGCCTTCCCGGCCTTCAAGAAACCCAAGGGCGTCGACAACCCGCACCAGATCGACCTCGGCAGTCTCGAGGCGGAGGAACTGGAAGGGATCCTCGATTTCGCCTTCGAGCGGTATTTCAACGATTCGGGCCTTTTCGGAACGATCGAGGACGCCGTGGCGCGCATCGCGGATCTGAAGGCCATCGGCGTGAAGGAAGTGGCCTGCCTCATCGATTACGGCATCGCACCGGACGTGGTGCTGGACGGGCTGAAGCCCCTGGCCGAGGTCGTGGCACAGGTCTCCGGCGAGGACGTGCCGGATGAGCGCGACTTCTCGGTCGCGGCGCAGATCCGGCGCCACGGCGCCACACATCTGCAATGCACGCCGTCGCTGATGCGGCTGATGCTGGCCGATGACGGCGCGCGCGCCGCGTTGCGGCAGCTCGATCACATCTTCCTCGGTGGCGAGGCGCTGCCCGGACCGCTGGTCGATGCGCTGGGCGCGGTCACGCGGGCCAAGGTGCAGAACATGTACGGGCCGACCGAGACGACGATCTGGTCGGCGGTGGGCCCCGCGCAATCCGTGCCGGGGATCGTGCCCATCGGCGCGCCCATCGCCAATACGGCGCTCTACGTTCTGGACGAGGCGGGGGCGCCCTGCGCCATCGGGCAACCGGGCGCGCTCTGGATCGGCGGGAAGGGCGTCGCGCGCGGCTACTGGCAGCGCGACGCGCTGACCGCGGACCGGTTCCGCCCCGATCCCTTCGCCGGTTCGGGCTCGGGCGCCGGCCCCGCGCGCATGTATTGCACCGGCGACAGCGTGATGCGGCGCGCGGATGGGAGGCTCGAGTTCCTCGGGCGCACGGACGGGCAGGTCAAGTTGCGCGGCATGCGGATCGAGCTGGGCGAGGTGGAGGCCCGGATCGAGGCGCTCGACGGTGTGACCCAGGCGGCGGCATTGGTGCGCGCGGACCGGCTTCTGGCCTATGTCACCGGCACGCCCGGCGACGAGGCCGCGATGAAGGCGGCGCTTGCGGCGCGTCTGCCTGCCCACATGGTGCCCGCGCGGATCGTGACGCTCGATACGCTGCCGCTGACGCCCAACAAGAAGGTCGACCGCACCGCCTTGCCCGACCCGGCGGCCCCGGCCCCGCAGAGCGCGGTGCCCGCCGCACCGGCGGTCAGCGCAGCGCCGGCCCCCGAGGTGACCCGGCAAGGCCAGCCCGGCGCGTCGCCCGCGCTGCAGGCCGAACTGGCGGACCTCTGGGCGGTAACGCTGGGGGTGGGGCAGGTCGCGGCGGCGGATAATTTCTTCGCCCTCGGCGGCCATTCCCTGCTGGCGGTGGAACTGCACCGCGCGATCCGCGACGGTATACGCGCGAAAGGCTTCTCGATCACCGATGTCTTCCGCTTCCCGACGCTTGGCGCGATGGCGCAGCGCGTGGCGGAGTTGCGGGGCGATGCGCCCGTGCGCGCCGCGCAAGTCCGTGCGAAACCCGCCGCATCCCCGCCGCCCGACGCCCCCCCGGCGCCGATGGCCGAGGCCGCGCCGATCCGCAACCCGCGGGCCGATGCCCGCCGCGCCGCCATGGCCAAACGGCGCGAGATGCGCGCCCGCGCACAGGTCTGACCGCATGTCCTCCAGCCAGCTTCAGAGAATGATCCGCGGCCTGGGCGATGCCTGGCCCGACGGCGTGGCCGTCGCCGTGGTCGATCCCGAAGAGGCGACGGAACCGCTTTTCCCCATCGAGGAGGCGGCGGTGCGCCGGGCGGTGGCCGGGCGGCGGGCGGAATTCACCGCGGGCCGGCAGGCCGCGCGGCAGGCGCTGGCGATGCTGGGCTATCCGCCGATCGCCATCCCCATGGCCGAGGATCGCGCGCCCGTCTGGCCCCAGGGCATCGTCGGGTCGCTGTCGCATTGCCCGGCGGTCTGCATCGCCGTGGTGGCGGATGCGAGCCGCATCGCCAGCCTCGGCGTCGATATCGAGCCCTTCGATCCCCTGCCCGAGGACATCGTGCACGAGATCGGCCGGGAGGACGAGATCGCGGGTATCGGCCCGGACCGCCGCCTTGCGGCCCGGCAGCTCTTTTCCGCCAAGGAAGCGGCCTACAAGGCGCAATACCCGCTGACACGCACACTCTTCGGCTTCGAGGGGCTGCGCTACGATCAGGTCCGGCGCACGCTGCGGTTCGCCCGGCCGGTGCCGCCCTTCGCCAAGGGCGATCCGATCCCGGTCAGCCAATGGACCGGCGACGGGCTGTGCCTGTCGCTCTCGGTGCTCCACACGGGACCGGGGGGCACGTCATGATCCGGCCCCGGCGATCGTCCACGTCCGCGCAACAGACCGTTTCCGCCGATACGGGCCACGCCGTTCGCGCCGCGCGCCGCTCTACGATACAGTTCCGCGGGCGCCCACCCGCTCAGGCCGGGATCTTCCCGCCTGGGCACCACGCCCTGCTGCCCAGGGCCGGGAGATAAGCCATGGTTCAATTTCAAAGCCGCGAAGAGCTGTTCGCCGCGATCCGGCGGCGCTTGCCGATCATGCTCCTGATCGTTCTGATCGGCTGCATCGCCGCGGTCTATGTCGCGATGAACAAGACCAAGCTCTACCGCGCCACGGCAGCGGTCCAGATCGAAAGCCCGCGCATCCCCGACGCCGATAGCGGGCGGCGCATGAGCGAGGAATCGGTGCGCCGGATCGAGCTGATCCGCCAGCGCATGACCTCGACCATGTCGCTGTTGCAGGTCTCCGAGGAGATCGGCCTGTTCCAGCCGCGCGAACCGGGCGGCCGCATGCCCAGCCGCGACGAGCGGCTGATCGTGCTGCGCAACGCGGTCTCCGTGCGGGCGGAAAGCGGCAATTTCGCCTTCTCGCCCACCGTCGCCCCCTTCGCGATCATCATCGAAGTGGTCTGGGAAGAGCCCGAGGCCGCCGCGGCGCTGGCCAACGGGATCATGACCGCGGCCATCGCGGAATCGCGCGCGCGCAACCTGCAGCGGGCGCAGGACGCGCTGACCTTCTTCGACGAGGAAGCCGCCGAGATCGACTCGCGCATCATCGCCGTCGAGGCCGAGATCGCCGAGTTCCGCCGCGCCAATGACGAGGCGCTGCCGGGCTCCATCGCCGCCCTGCGGTCGCAGCTCGCCGCGCTCGAGGTGTCGGAGTTCGAGATCGACCGCCAGCTGGCCGAGCTGCAGGTCAATTCGGATCGTCTGCGCGAGGCCGACCTCGCCCGCCGCACCGAGCTTCTGGAGGACCAGAAACGCCTCATCGTGGCGCGCGAGACCGAGATCGAGGCCGCCATCGCCCGCGCGCCCGAGGTCGCGCGCGATCTCGGCGTTCTCGAACGCCAGCTCGCCGCTTTGCAGGAGCAATACAGCATCGTCGTGCAACAGCGCGGCGATGCCGAGTTCGAGCAGGTGATGGAGGTGCAGGACCAGTCCGAACGGCTCGAGATCCTCGAACAGGCGGTGCCGCCGGAATATTCCTTCTCGCGCAGCCGCAAATCCATCGCGATGCTGGGCGCGCTTTTCAGCGTGATCGTGGCACTCGGCGCCGGCTACCTGCTGGAGCTGTTCAACCCGGCCATCCGCAGCGCCGCCCAGCTGGAACGGCAATTGGGCATCAAGCCGGTGATCTCCGTGCCGGTGGTGCAGCCGCGCCGGACGCCCTTCGACCGCTGGGGTCGCCGTGGCGGGCTTCTGGCGCTGATCCTCGGCGGTCTCGCACTGCTGGCGGCGGGTCTCGGGCGGTTCGTCGATCCGAACCTCTGGTCGCGGTTCCTGCCCCGGCGCGCGGGGTCCTGACGCGCGCCGCGCGGGGGCGCACTGCCGCCCCGGATCATCGGGATTGGCGGGTCGCCCGGGTTCAGTACCCGTATTGCCGCGTCTTCGATCCCTCGGCGCGGTTCAGCACCACACCCAGAAGCGGCGTCTCGGTGCCGAGGCGGTTCTCGACCTCGCGGATTTCGTTTGCGGTGGTCAGGCCGCCCCCGACGACGAGGATCACCGCGTCGATGAGCGGGCGCATCGCCAGAACGTCGTCGCCGTAAAGCGCGGGCGGCGTGTCGAACAGCATGAGTTTCGGGGCGAACCGTTCCTCGATCCGGCGCAGCGTGTCGGCGGTGCGGGGGTCCTGCAGCAACTCCGACGCATAGGCCTCGCGCGCATCGTTGAAGGCGAAGGCGAGGTTGGGCCCGGCATGGATGCTGTTGGGGCCCAGCCGTTGCAGGTGATCCTCGGGCGCGGTCTTGCCGCGCAGCATGTCGCCGATGGCGCCCGTCGCGGTGGCGCCGAAGGTGCGCGCCAGCATCGGGTCGCGCAGATCGGTGTCGAACAGGATCGTCGGGCAGTTTTCCTGCCGCGCGAGGCTGATGGCGAGGTTGGCTGCGGTGAAGGTCTTGCCGCAGCCCTTGGTGGGCGAGGTGATCGCGATCCGCGACCAGCCCCGCTCGGCCACGGCCTGCAGGAGCCGCGTGCGCAGTACGTCGAAGGCCGCATGGGCGGGATCGTAGCGCGTGGCGGTGATGACGCGGTGCCGGTCGAGCACGCGCTCATCGACGATGACCGGGGCGAGGCGCGCCCAAAGCGCGCCGTCGGTCTCCGGGCTGGCGGCGTCCGTGGGCGGTTTCGCGATGGCGGGGTCGGGGTCCGGCGCACCGGGGTCCGTCACCTGCGCCTGTCCCGCCTTCGGCTCTGTGTCCTCGGCCTCGGATACCTGGTTCCCGGCCTCCGGCTCGTCCCGGTCGACATCGGTCTCGACGGAATCCGGCTCGTCCGCCGTCTCTGAAGCCTTTGCCCCGCCACCGTTCATCATCTCCGCACCGCCTTCTCTGGCGCCAGCGTCGACCGGATCGGTGCGTGGAGCAACAGGGCCGTCCTCGATGCGGTCGCCCAGATGGTGATCGGGCTCCACCGATTCGGTTGTGGGCTCATCCGCGAAGAGGTTCTCGATATCGGACGACTCCTCCCCGCCGACATGGGGCGACGGTTCGGCTTCCACCGCGATCCGTTCGGCCTCGGGGCTGGTCTCCGGCTCCGGGTGTTGTGCCATGAGCGGATCGGGTTCGGTGCGCGCCCTGTCGCCCGCGTCTTCGGGCGCGCGGGCGGAGATCGACGGGGTCGCTTCGATGGCCGCGATTTCGTCGGCTTCGTCCAGCTCCTGCGCATCGCGCGTCGTATCCGCAGGCGGCATCGCTGTCGGCAGCGGTTTCTCCGGTTCGCGCGTCGGCGCTATGGCCTGCGGCGGCAGCGGATGTGTCTCGGGTGTCTGGTCGGGCTTTTGTGCGACGGGCGGGGTCACCGGGTCCGCCTCCTTCGGCGCGGGTTCGGGGGCGTCCGCGCGCTGGGTGTCCTGCAGGACGAGCGGCGCGTCGGGTGCGGTCGCTGCGTCGCTGCGTGTGTCGGCGCCCGGGCCGCTGGAATTCGGCGCGTCCGGTTCCGAAGCGGTCGGAGGCACGCTCGGCTTCTCTTCATCCGCCTCCGCATGCCCTTCCATCTTCGTGTCGTCCCAAGCCGCAGGTGCCGCCTCGGGCGTGGGCTTCTCAGACCGCGCGGGCGGCGCGTCGTCCTCGACGGTCAGGTCCGGAAACGCGAGATCCTCGGCGAAGGCCAGCAACGCCTCACGTGAGGTCTCGGGATGCGGGGCCGGCTCGTCCGACGCGAGCGGCGGGAAAGCCTGCTCCGCCGACCGGCGGGGCCGCTCGTTATGGACCAGTTGCGGTTTGGGCGCGGGCTGTTGCGGCTCCGGTGTCGGCTCCGCTTGGGTCTCGCCTGGTGCGACACTGCGTTTCTGCCGCCGAAAGACCTTCGGCGACGGGCTATCGTGTGCGTCCGCCGAATCGTCACGCGAAGCCGCAGGCTGCGCCTGCGCCTCGGGTTCGGACCGCGCATGGGGGCGGTTCTTGCGCCGAAAGACCCGTTCAGCAGTCATCGGGACCCCTCCCGTATCCGGGCGATCTGCGGTGCTCGACAAATGAATTCCCGAACGATCATGTCTGAGCTTTCTGCCCTAAGTGGATGCATGAATGCTTAATGCCCTTTGAAACAGGCAAATCTGTTCAAAATTAGGTCAAATCGAGGGTATTGTTGACGCATCGCGCGGCAATCGTCGGTGCTCAGGACGGGCGGCGATACTCGATCAGGGCGAGGTCGCGGCCGGTTGCGCGGCGCAGATGATAGCGCAGCATGCCCTGCAGCGTCGGCAGTTTCGCAAGCGTGAAAAGCGCGGCGAAAGCCAGCGCGTCGCGGGGCGGGACTTGGTCTTTCCGCAGCGCCCGGTAGCCGCGCGCGCCGCTCAGCGGATAGAGCAGCAGCAGGGCCAGGGCGAGGCCCGGCACCCAAGGCAGCATCAGCAGAAAGGCCAGCGGCAAGGCGCCGCCCAACAGCCAGGCGCGGCGGCGTTCGCGAAGGCGCGCATGGCCGTGTTTCGCCGCGAGTTGCGCGAGGCCGTGACCCGCCCGTTCGGTCCGTCGCCACCAAGCGCTAAGCGTGGTCATCGCCGCGTCGTGGTGCACCATGAGGCGCGGCAACCGCTCCAGACGCCAGCCCGCCGCGATCAGGCGCAGGCACAGGTCTTCCTCCTCAGACGCGATGAAGGCGGGGTCGAAGCCGCCCACGGCGTCGAAGGCGGCGCGGCGCAGCAGCATGTTTCCGGTGGCCGAATTGACCGGACCCGCGGGCGCTTTCCATTCCCAGTCGATCAGCCGGTTGTAGACGGAGCGGCCGGGATGCTCTTCCGCGGCCCAGCCGGTGACCATCGCGTGATCCGGATGGGCGTCGAGGAAGGCGCGCGCCTCGGCCAGCCAGCCCGGCGCCGCCACGCAATCGCCATCAAAGAAATGCAGGTAAGGGGCGGGGTCGTCGAATTCCGCAGCGCCCGCATTGCGCGCCCGGGCCGCGGTGAAAGGCACGGCAAGGTCGAGCGGGACCACGGGGACGCCTGCTGTCGCCACGATCTCGCGGCTGTCATCGGTGGAGCCCGAATCGACATAGACTGTGCGGGCACCGGTTCCGGCCAAGGCGGACAGGACCGCGGGCAGGCGCGCGGCCTCGTTGCGGCCGATCAGGACGATGTCCATGGCCGTGGCCTCGGCGCTGGCGGGGGAGGGGTGCGAAGTCATCGCGCCGCTTCGATCAGGCGGGAGAGTTTCGCGGCCTCGGTTGCCACGTTGAACTCCGCGGCCACCTTCCGACGAGCCGCCGCGCCCATGGCCCGGGCGCCGTCCTGATCGCCGAGACAGCGCGACAGCGCGTCGGTCAATGCCGCGAGGTCGCCCGGCGGCACGAGCCGGCCCGTCACGCCGTCCTCGATCAGCTCGGGAATGCCCGCGATCCGGCTGGTCACGACCGCGCGCTCGGCGGCCATCGCCTCCATCAGGACGACCGGCACGCCCTCGGCGAAGCTCGGCAGGCAGAAAACATCCGCCTCGGCCAGCGCATCGGCCACGGCGGCGGGCGGCTGGAATCCCAGGAACCGCACGCGGTCCGCAAGCCCGTCGGCCCGCGCCTTGGCCTCGAGCTCCGCGCGGTCGGGACCGTCACCCAGATAGGTCAGCGTCGCCTCGGGATGATCGGCGGACAGCCGCGCGAGGGCCTCGAGCAGCAGGCGCGGCCCCTTCACCCCCACGAGCCGCCCCACGAACAAAAGCCGCGTTCCGCGAAATTCGCCGCCGCGATAGGCCTCGGGCGTGATGCCGCAATGCACGATGTGCAGCTTGTCCCAATCCTCGGGCGCCGCGAAACACATCAGCTGCGACCGCGCGAAATGCGAGATGCAAGCGACGAAGGCCGCGTGGCGGACCTTGGTCCCCAGATGCCAGCGCGGCGCCTCGAAGAAGGTGTCGGGGCCGTGGATGGTGAAGGAATAGGGAATGCCCGAGAGCGCCGAAGTCAGCAGCGCCACGTTGCACGATTGCGAGGCGAGGTGGTTGTGCAGGTGCTCTATGCCCGATTGTTCCAGATGGCGCGCCAGCACGGCGGCCTCGAGGAAGTAGAAGATCTGCCACAGCATCGCGCGGGGCCCGTCGGCCGAGGTCGACACCGCCAGGCGCAGCGCGCGGGCCCAGCGCCGGGGATGCCTGCGCAGATAATGCCAGTGCGCGCCCATCAGCCGGGCGGGCGACGAGGCGGCCTCGACCACGTGCCAGGTGCGGTCCTGCTCGACCTTCTGGTCGGGGCCCGAAAGGTCCGAGGCCGGCGTGCGGCGGATCGAGCAGGTCTCGACCGTGTGCCCCAAGGCGCGCAAGGCTGCGACCTCCCGCTCGATGAACGTATGGGAGGCGCGCGGGTAATTCCCGGTCAGATAGGCCACGCGTTTCATGTCCGCCCTCTTGTTGCCGCGCCGCGCCCCAGGAACGCGCGCGGGTCCTGCCAGATGGGCCGGGACAGGCCCGGTTTGGCAAGCGCCGGGGCCGGATCGGTGCCCGGCTGACGCAACTGGGTCGCACTTTGCGTGCCGCGCGCAGGCAGGTCTCCCCGACGCCGATCCGGCCTGCTAGGAGCGGGTCCATGAACACGCGACGCGCGATGACTTTCGAGACAGGCGAGACCCGGATCGCGGTGACGGTCCGGGACCGCGCCGCGCTCGATGCGCAGTTGCGCGAACGGATGCGGCGCGGCGAAGGCTACGCGCTGGCGACGATCAACCTCGATCATCTGGTGAAACTGCGCCGGGATCCGGCCTTCCGCGCGGCCTATGCGGCGCATGATCTGGTGACCGCGGACGGCAACCCGATCGTCTGGCTGGGCCGCCTCGCCGGGCACGACCTGTCGCTGGTGACCGGGTCGGACGCCATCGTGCCGATGTGCCGAACGGCGGCGCAGCTGGGGGTGAAGGTCGGTTTCGTGGGCAGCACCGATGCGGTGTTGCAGGCGGCCCGCGCCTATCTCAGGGGCGAGGTGCCGAACCTCGAGATCGCCTTTGCCGAGGCGCCGCCGATGGGATTCGATCCCGATGGGCCGGACGCCGCGGACATCCTCGACCGTGCGGCGGCGGCGGGGGCGGGGTTGCTGTTTCTCGCCCTGGGTGCGCCCAAGCAGGAACGCTTCGCGGCGCTCGGGCGGCGCCTGCAGCCGGAGATGGGGTTCGCCTCCATCGGCGCGGGGCTGGATTTCTTCTCGGGCACGCAGCGGCGCGCCCCGGCCTGGATGCGGCGGTTCGCATTGGAATGGGTGTGGCGGATGCTGAGCGACCCGCGCCGGCTGGCTTTGCGATACACCGACTGCGCCGCGATCCTCCCGCGTGAGGTCTTCTCCGCGCTCAGACAACGCCGTCATCGGTGATCCTCCGGGTGCGGGGCGTGCGCCGCGTGACGACGTTCCACAACCGCCGTTTCAGGCTGACGGGCTCCGGCACCTCGCGGTCCCGCTCGAAGGTTACGCCCATCAGGCTTCGATCCGCCGAAAGCGTCAGGGCAGCCCCCCATCGGGCCGCGGTTTCGGGCGGTATGCCATCGGGCAGACCCATGTCGGTACGCAGCGCGCCCGGGATCCAGTCCGAGATGACGATACCCGGCAAGCGGTCTCCGGTCTCGACGATCAGCGCGCGGGTGAAGATGCGCTGCGCGCCCTTCGACACCGAATAGGCCGCCGATCCCGGCAGCGGTGCGCGGTCGGCGAAGGTCGCGACGTTCACGATCCGGCCGCGCCCGCGCAGCGCCATGTCCTGCAGCGCAGCGTGGCTGCAGGCGACTGTGCCTCCCAGATTGACCGCGACCGCGCCCATCAGCGTGCGGGGAGACCCGGTCAGGAAATCCGCGACGGGATAGATCGCGGCGTTGTTCACCAATGCGGCGATGGGACCCTCGGCGGCCAGCGCGGCGAAGGCCTCGGCCACCGCCTCCGCGTCGGCGATATCGAGGGGCAGGGGCGCGATCCCGGGATGCCCCGCCGCGCTGTCTTCCAGCGCATCGAGGCGGCGCCCGATCACGGTCACGGCGAAGCCCTGTTCCGCAAAGCGCCGGGCCAGCGCGCGACCGAGGCCCGAGCCGCCGCCGGTCACGACGATGCGGCCCTCGTCGGGGGTGATGCGGCTCATCCGCGGTCCTCCATCACATGTTCCGCGACCCTGAGCGCGTTGGCCGCGATGGTCAGGCTGGGATTGACCCCCATGGCCGAGGGCATGAAGGACGCGTCCGCGACCCACAGATTGGCGATGCCGTGGACCCGGCATTCCGGGGTCAAAGCCGAGCTGCGCGGGTCGGTGCCGAAGCGCATCGTGCCGCAGGCATGGCCGAAATTCAGCTCCGGCCAATGGGTCAGCAGCAGGTGCCGCGTGCCCTTGAGCCGCCTGCGCAAAGCGCGCCGGAAGGCCCGGCGCCGGGCATGCAGCGCCTCGGGGATCGTGTAGTCGACGACCAGCGCGCCGGGGTCTTCGGGATCGAAGCGCACGCGGTTCTCCGGCAGGCCCGGATCCTCCAGAAGCCCGACGAAGATGTAGCCGCGTCCCAGCGCCTTGGTACCCAGCGCCGCGACGGGCCGGGTCAGGCGGCGCAGCCGGCCAAGCCCCTGCCGCGTCAGGGCCTGATCGAGAAACTGCGCGATCTGGCCGAAACCTGCGCGCAGGCCCATGGATTGCACGAGGCCGAAGCGATCCGCCGGATCGTGGTAGAGGTCGCGGAAGGCTAACGACCGGGCGGGCCCGTCCCCGTCGCGCTGCGCCCGCGGCCAGAGCGCCACAAGCTCGTTGAGATGAAACATCAGGTGGCGTCCGACCTGACCTTCCGCATTGCCGATCCCCTCGGGGGCGGCTTCGGCGCGGGACGCCAGCAGCAGGCGCGGCGATCCGAACGCGCCGCCCGCCAGGATCACGCGCCGGGGCGTCAGGCGATGCGTCGCGCCCGCGTGGCGCAGGGTGAGGCCGGTGATCCGCGCGCCGTCGGTGTCGAGCCGGGTGACCTCGGCCCCGGTGATGCAGACCGCGCGGCCGGTGGCCAGCGCGGGCTCCACCCCGGCGGAGCGGCCGTCCATCTTGCAGGGGCGCGGGCATTTGTGGCCGATGCAGAAGCGGCAATCGGGCCCGCCCTCGATCGCGGTATTGAGCCGGTAGGGATGCAGCCCCGCGCGCTCCAGATCGGCCAGCAGCGACGCCTCGCCGCGGCTCATTTCCGGGGGTGAACGCAGCGGAAGCGGCGCGGTCTCCGACAGCGGATCCGCCGTGCCGCTCAGCCGGTAGAGTGTGGCGGCGCGGGCGAAATACGGCTCGAACTCCGCGTAAGGCACGGGCCAGCCGCCGGTCGGATGGGGCCGCGCCGCGCTGTCATCGAGATCATGCGGCGCGGGCCGTTCAAGCGCCGCGGCATAGTATAGCGACGAGCCGCCGATCCCCGCGCCCGCATAGGGAAAGCGCTGTTCCCGCCGCCCGTCGAGGGTCAGGCGCATCGGGTCGGGATAGGCGCCGCGCGCCAGCCGGGCGGCGCGGTGCGGCGTGGTCATGTCGAGATGGGTCTCCTCGCGACGGAACCCCGCCGCGCCCTGTTCGAGAAAGAGCACCCTGAGGCCGCCTTCGGCGAGGGCACGGCCCGCCGTGCCGCCGCCGATGCCCGTGCCGACGATCACGACGTCCCAGTCTTCGCGGAATGCGGGATGGCTCATGCGGGGCGTGCTCCGGCAACCGGGTCGTCGGCGAAGAGGTCGGGCGCGGGGCGGGGGGCGCCCTGCAGCACCCATTCATAGACCCGCGCGACCTGCGCGGCCTTGGCCTGCCATGTGAAATGCGCCTCGACCCGTGCCGCCGCGGCGGCCCCCTTGGCGCGCAGGCTGAAGGGCTGCGCCACGATCTCGCCAAGCGCGGCGCGCAGCGCAGGCACCAGCGCGTCGGGCGGCAGGCAGGGGATGGTGAACCCGACGGCGTCATCCACCAGCTCGCCCGGGCCCGCGTAATCCACGACAAGCGGCGGCAGGCCGAGGGCCATCGCCTCAAGCACCACGCCGCCGCCGAATTCGCGGATCGACGGGAAACCCAGAAGGTCGGCGCCCGCAAGAATGTCCTGCACCCGCGCATGGGGTTGCCAGCCATGGAACAGCACGCCGGAACCAAGCTCCCCGGCCATCCCGCGCAGCCGGTCCATCTCCGGTCCGTCCCCGACGATATCGAGCGCCACCTGCCCGGCCTCGATCAGGGGGCGCGCGGCGTCGATCAGCATGTCGCAGCCCTTGTAGGGCACCAGCCGACCGACGAAGGCGACCCGCAGCGGCCGGCCCTGACCGGGTTGCGCGCGGCGGGAAAACCGCTCCGGCGCGATGCCGTTTTCGGGCAGCCAGAGGACCTTGTCCGCGCAGCGCGCGGGCATTTCCGAGGCGGTGTGGCGCGAACCCGCAAGGATCGCGCTGGCATGGGTGAGGGTGGCGCGCCGTCCGGGCAGAAGCTTGTAGGCGGCGCGCAGGGGCGCCAGCCATTCCCGCTCCGCGCGGCGGGCCGCCTCGTAGCCTTCGGGCCAGGGCACCCCGCCATTGAGCGGACCGAGCACGAAGGGTACGCCGATCTTCGCCAGACGCGGCGCGAGGGGCGATTGCACCGTCGGCGAGAGCGGCGTGATCCGGTGCACGATGTCGTATTCGCCCGCCCTGAGGGCATCCCCGAACCGCCGCCAGACCAGATGTTCGAAATAGGGATAACTCAGCGCATTGGCCGCCTGCAGGATGGTCCAGCCCTTGCCCGCATCACCGCGCAGCCTGTCGGCGAGCCTGTAGGCCGGGCGGGCGAGGGCCTCGGAATCGATGGCGGTGAAATCGCGCCCCTCGACATAACCTGCCGCCAGGATGGCCGCGCGGTTGCGTACCTGCGTAACCAGATGCACCTCGGCCACCGCGCGCAGGGAATGGGCCAGCGACCAGCCCACCAGCGGGACCGAGACCCAGTCGGGATTGGCAGCCTCGGCGATGGCGAGGATGCGGGGCCTGCGAGGCGCGGCCGCGGTCACAGGACGGGCTTCCAGCGCAGGGGCCGGTTGCGCCAATCGACATCGCGGGTCTGGACGCCCTCGGCATAGCCCAGAAGCGCGCCCGCGATCATCCAGGTGACCGGCGTCAGCGTGGCGTTCGGGATCAGATCGAAGATGTTCACCGCAAGCAAGAGCGCCAGCGTGACCGCCATGGGATCGAAGGCATCCGGCCTGCGGGTAATGCCCGCGCGGATCAAGAGCACGATGGGCAGCATCAGGAGCCCGAATTCCGCAAGGAAGCCGACCAGTCCGAACACCCCGAGCGCGATCACCCAGCGACCGTCGGTCACCGTCAGAAGGTTGCCGCTGACCGGGTCGATGATGTGGTTGCGCGCCCAGCTGCCCCAGCCGAAAACCGGCTTTTCCAGCGCGCGTTCCAGCAGCATGGATTCGTTGTCGAGCCGGAATTCGAGCGAGAAGGCCCGCTCCTCGCTCAGCTTGGCGATCTGGCCGAGGATCCGGTCCTGGGGGATGTAGCCCGCGCTTTTCAGCGCCGGGTAGAGGATGCAGAAGAGCCCGATCAGCAGCGCCGCATAGACCTGCAGCCGCCGTCCGCGGATCAGCAGGACCGGCAGCAGGAGCACCAGCATCAGAAGCGCCCCGAAGGACTTGATCAGAACCATCATGACGCTGAGAACCGCCGCGGCGAAGAGGTACCGGGTCCGGCCCGTCCCGGTGGCGCGCCACAGGCTCCAAGCGAGGCAGGTGGCGGTCAGCAGGAAGAAGGCCACCCACAGCCCGTGTTCGAGGAACACGACCGGGCGGAACGTGTCGCCCCGGATGGCCTGGAAGGGCAGCGATTGCTGGAAGCCGTAGATCGCCGAATGCAGGACCGGTCCGAACGGCACCTCGACCAGCATCAGCGGCACATAGGCCATCGCCGCGATCACCAGCGCCACCATCAGCTCGCGCATCGCCCCGCCCGAGGCGAGATGCAGCCGCGCCAGAAGGAACGGCAGGATCGAGAAGAACTGCTGCATCGACAGGCCCAGCGCGTCCTTGTAGCTGACCGGCGGCAGCTCGAGCCGCCCCCAGAAGACCGGCGCGTTGTTGGTCGCGGCGGTGGCGAAGGGCACGAAGATGTAGACCAGCACCAGCGCCTTCGCGATGCGGCCATCGGGCAGCAGGCGGCGGTTGTCCTCGGGATTGAGGTAGAGCAGGCAGACGAGGCTGATCAGCGCCGGCAGGTTGGTCTTGTTGAGCGGCGGGATCAGCGGCAGGTCGAACGCCGCCGCGGGTCCGGGCAGCAGCAGGAAACCCGCGATCAGCGTCGCCAGCAGCGCCCGCCTCTGGGACATCTCCCGGAACAGGATCACCGTCACGACCGGCCAGGCCGCGAGGATCAACAAGGCGAACGCGTTGGGCATGGTTTCCTTCGGCCCTCGAGGTTTCGTCAGGCGGCGGCGCGGGGCGCGCGGACCGCCGGTCGGTCTATGCTATCCCGTCCGTTGCGGGTTGCGACAGGGGGCCGAGCGTGGCCGCCGCCTCCGCGGCGGACATGAAGCCGAAATTGCCCGCATCCATCTCGCCCGGCGCCACCTCGCTCAGGCAGCAGACCGGTTTCGGGCCGTCGGGCGTGTGCAGCGTCACGCGGGTCTCGTCGCGCGCCTCGTCGTAATCGAAGGACAGATCCGCGATCCCGGCCGCTCCCATCGCATCGGGATAGACCACCACGACCTGGTCGATTTCGGGATCGAAGCGATCGAACCGGGCTTCCTGCGCCACCATGTCTGGCAGGGTCACGCCGCCACCGGCCACGCCCGGACCCGCCTCGGGTAGGGGCAGGGGCAGCGCGGTGCGGGCCTCGGTCTCGGCAAGCGCGTCGGCCTCCGCGTCGCCCCCGGCCGCCTCCGTCTCCGCCGTCGCGGCCAGCCCGCCCAGCGTTCCGCCCAGAAGCGTCACGCCGATCGCCGTCAATGCCTCCAACATCGCGCCTGCCTCGTTCCAATGGCCCCGCATATGGGGGATCGGCGGGCAGGCTACGCCGCGATCCCGGCGGGATTATGGCGAGATTGGAAACAATCGCGGCAGGGCTCCGTGCCTCACCGGCCGCGGAACCAGTCGGTGAGGCGCTTGCGGCGGCTGCGCAGCCCATCGGTCGCGTCGTCGAAACTGTCCTCGACCTGGTCGAGCACCGGATCGATCCGCGCCTGCCGGAAACGCCGCCAGCGCACCCAGATCGCCCAGAAGACCGCGACCATCAAGATCAGCGTGAAGATCGCGCGCCACGGGATGATGGTCACGTCGGGCCCGGCCACGGGCTTGATCGACAGCGCGTTCGGGAAGACCGACAGGAATTCCAGCCGCCAGCCGTAATGCCGGATCGCCACCCAGCGCGGCGCCTCGGCGGTGGAGCGCAGATCCGCCGCCTCCGCCTGCAGGTTGGAGCTGTCGAACTTGAAGAAGGGCGGCCAGCCCCAGCCGGTATCTTCGTTGCGGTAGACCATGATGTCGTCGCCCGCGCGCCGGGTCTGGATGAAGAAGACGTCGCGGCTGTCGGCCTGCGCGGCGCCCGCATCGCCGCGGGTCCAGAACAGGGCGTTGGCGCCGATATCCTCGCGCTTTTCATAGGTGTCGGTGATGCGCGCGATATCGTTCTGCGGCAGGGTGTAATGCAGAAAGCTCAGCACCACGATCCACCAAAGCGCGATCAGCGTCCATTTCACGTAAGCCATGACGAGGGTCCTTCGATGGGGCAGGCGAGCGCGGCGCGCCACCTGCCTAACTT
This sequence comes from Roseivivax lentus, assembly GCF_900156805.1. GTDB lineage: Bacteria > Pseudomonadota > Alphaproteobacteria > Rhodobacterales > Rhodobacteraceae > Roseivivax > Roseivivax lentus. The sequence continues at coordinate 302,338 of NZ_FTOQ01000001.1, forward strand.
GGCGCTTTCCCGGCCGCTGTCCAAGGGGGTGCCGCGCGCTTTCTGCGCCCGCAGGCATCGGGTGCCCGCTCATGTCCCGCTCCCGTCACCGCCCGCGCGTCCCTCGCCGGGCAATCGGCGCGCCGCCCCTGTCACGGCCGGACCGGAAATACCTCCGGGGAGCGCGAGGGGCTGGCCCCTCGCTTCTCGGAGTGCGCCGATGGTCCAAGGGCATCGACGGCAGCGGCTGGCCCCTCGCCTTTTTCGCGTGCCGATGGCCCATGGGCATCGACGGCGGAACCGCCCCCGCGCCCGCAAAGCTCCGTAGAATAACCGCTCAGAGGTCGAGCAAAGCCTGCAACATCCGGCTGTCCGGCGTCTCAAGCCCCTCGACCACGTCGAAATGGTGCTTGCCGTCCTCCTCCACCAGCTCCGCGTCCCAGGCCTCGGCCAGCCACCGCGCCTGATCGAGGAAGACCGGCCGCTCTTCCGCGCCGACCCAGATGGTCACCGGCACCCCGGGTTTGGGCTGGTGCCGGGGGCTTTCGCTGCGCGCGGTCTCCGCATCGAGGCCGAGATCGGCATTCATCGAGGTGCGCAGCAGCGGCTCCAGATCCGACAGCGGCGAGATCGGCATGACCCGCGCGATCCGCGCCGCGACATCCTCGGGCAGCATGTCCGGCGCCAGCATCCGGGCCACCAGATGCCCGCCCGCCGAATGACCGGCCAGCCGGATCGGCACGTCCGGCACTTCCCGCGCGGCGACGGTGACGGCGTCGGCGATCTGGCGGGTGATATCGGCGATCCGCACGCGCGGGCAGAGATCGTAGGAGGGCATCGCCACCGCCCAGCGGTTCTGCAGCGCGCCCTCTGCGAGGTGCGACCAGTCCTCGCGGTCGAAGCGCAGCCAATACCCGCCATGAACGAAGATCAGCAGGCCCTCGGGACGGCGCAGCGGAAGGAACAGGTCACTGGCATTCCGCGTTCCGTGACCGTACATGAGGCCAAGCCGGGCGCGGTTTGCCGCACCGAGCTTGCCGCGCATCGCACGGGCCTTTTCGGCCCAACGCGGCGGGTAGGAGTCGGCCTCGGGAATATAGGGTGCATTTGCGTAAGCGTCGTCGAGTTCCATACCTGCCTCCGGTCGCCGTGCTGCGACCATACCGCGCTGAATTTTGGGGTCCATCCCCGCATTAAACCGAAAGGAGAGCGTCATGCTCGACCAAACCACAAACCTGCCGGGACTGCTCAAGGATCCGAGCCTTCTGGAAAGCCGTGCCTATGTGGGCGGCCAGTGGATCGACGGTGACGATGGCACCTTCGAGGTGACCAATCCCGCCCGCGGCGATGTCATCGCCAATGTCGCCGATCTCTCGCGCGCGCAGGTCGGCAAGGCCATCGACGCCGCCTATGCCGCGCAGAAGGACTGGGCCCGCTGGACCGGGAAGGAGCGCGCGAACGTGCTGCGCAAATGGTTCGACCTGATGATGGAAAACCAGGAGGACCTCGGCAAGATCATGACCGCCGAGCAGGGCAAGCCGCTGGCCGAGGCCAAGGGCGAGATCGCCTACGGCGCCTCTTTCGTGGAGTTCTTCGCCGAAGAGGCCAAGCGCGTTCTGGGTGAGCAGATCCCCGGCCATGGCCGGGACAAGCGCATCCTGGTGATGAAGCAGCCCATTGGTGTGGCCGCCTCGATCACGCCGTGGAACTTCCCCAACGCGATGATCACCCGCAAGGCCGCCCCGGCCCTCGCCGCGGGCTGTTCCTTCGTCGCCCGCCCCGCCGCAGAGACGCCGCTCTCGGCAATTGCACTGGGCGTTCTGGCCGAACGCGCGGGCATTCCCGCGGGCGTGTTCAACGTGGTGCCCTCGTCCTCGTCCTCCGAGGTCGGCAAGGAATTCTGCGAGAACGAGAAGGTGCGCAAGCTGACCTTCACGGGCTCCACCGAGGTGGGCCGCATCCTGCTGCGCCAGGCCGCCGACCAGGTGATGAAATGCTCCATGGAGCTTGGCGGCAATGCGCCCTTCATCGTCTTCGACGACGCCGATATCGACGCCGCGGTCGAGGGCGCCATCGCCTGCAAATTCCGCAACAACGGCCAGACCTGCGTCTGCGCGAACCGGCTTTACGTGCAATCGGGCGTCTATGACGAATTCGCGCAGAAGCTGAAGGCGGCGGTCGAGAAGCTGAAGGTCGGCGACGGCCTGTCCGAGGACGGCGTCGATCTCGGCCCGCTGATCACCCGCGATGCCATCGACAAGGTGCAGGAGCATATCCGCGACGCCACCTCGAAGGGTGCGACGCTGATCCTCGGCTCCGACAAGGACGACGCGGACGGAAACTTCTTCCATCCCGCCATCGTCACCGGCGCCACGCAGGAGATGGCCTTCGCCAAGGAAGAAACCTTCGGCCCGCTCGCGCCGCTCTTCAAGTTCGACGACGTGGATGACGTGATCGCCATGGCGAACGACACGATCTTCGGCCTCGCCTCGTATTTCTACGCCAAGGACCTGTCCCGCGTCTGGAAGGTCGCCGAAGAGCTGGAATACGGCATCGTCGGCGTCAATACGGGCCTCATCTCGACCGAGGTCGCCCCCTTCGGCGGCGTCAAGCAATCGGGCTTGGGCCGCGAAGGCAGCCACCACGGGATCGAGGAATACATGGAGATGAAATACGTCTGCCTGACCGTCTGAGGATGCTTGGCGGGGGCGGGCCACGCGCCCGTCCCCGCGCCCTCGCATGCTGCAGGCGACAGGGCGGTCCGGGCATGACGGCGCCTTCGCGCCGGGCACTGCCTGAACCGCCAAAACGTATCTCACGCATCAACGCAAAACGCCCCGGCCATGGCCGGGGCGTTCGTGCTTCAACGGGTGTTCAATGGGCTCGGGCCCGATCAGTTGACCTTGTCGGCCTCGAGCACGTCCTTGCGGGTCTCGACCGTATCGACCTTCTGAATCGCGATGCGGCGCGGCTTCAGCGCCTCGGGGATCTCGCGCTCGAGGTCGATATGCAGCATGCCGTCGGTATGCGACGCGCCGATCACGCGCACATGGTCCGCGAGCTGGAACCGGCGCTCGAAGGCGCGGGTGGCGATGCCGCGATGCAGGTAGGTGCGGCCTTCCTCTTCGTCGGCCTTGCGCGCGGAGACGACCAGCGCGTGGTCCTTCACCTCGACCGAGAGGTCATTTTCGGAAAAGCCCGCCACGGCGATCGAGATGCGATAGGCGTCGTCGGCCGTCTTCTCGATGTTGTAGGGCGGATAGGTGGGCTGGGCGCCTTCGGATGTCAGGACCCGGTCCATCATGTCGGCGATCTGGTCGAAGCCGACGGTTGCACGATAAAGTGGTGCGAAATCAAAGCTACGCATGGGTTATCCTCCTTTGAGCGATACCATATCTGTGTTGCGCCTTCCCGATGGGGACAGGCGGCTCCGTGATGCCGGGCCCCTGTCTGGCGACCCGGTGAGAGATATCTGGGAAGCGGAATTGCCCGTTTCAAGACCCTTCGACATGCGGACGTGATCGGTGCAAGCCGCTGAGAATGCGCGTTTTTACGGGATAGAGGCGGGAAAGCCCAGCCGTCTAGTCTTCCGGCTCGGGCTCGCTGGGCGCCGGACGGATGAATTTCGCGCCTTCGTCCATATCCTCGGGGCCGCGGATGGTCCGCACGCCGGGCGGACGCGCGCCACCGATTTCCGCCTCGAGAAGATCGCGCACCGTGTCGACCGTCCCGTCCAGCACCACGCCGAGCGAAACCGCGTCACCGCCCGCCTGGGCCTTGGCCGAGACGACCGAAACGATTCGCGGCGTCCCCGTGTCGAGCGAAAAGACCGGCGCGCCCGAAGCGCCGAAATCGACCTCGCATGACAGCACGAAGATCCCCTCCTGCCGCGACAGCACGGTGCAGCTGTCCTGCAGGCCCGGGGCGTCTCGCCCGTCGCGCGCATAGGAGACGACGCCCACCCGGTCGCCGGGATCCGGGTCGCGACCGGTCTCGAAGGGCGTGATCGTGGTGTTGCGGATCGGGTGCTGCAATTCCAGGAGTGCGATGTCGAAGCGCACGCGCCGGGCGTCCGAGGCCGCGTCGAAGACGAAATCGGGATGCGCGACGGCGCGGCGGACCCGGCGATAGGACTCGGCCCGTCCCTCGCGCCATCCGGCGAGGAATTCCATCTCCTCGACCGGGACGGTTTCACCGTTTTCGCGATCGTAAAGGCAATGTGCCGCCGTCAGCACCAGATCCTCGGCGATCAAGGCGCCGGTGCAGAAGGCCTTGCCGTCGAATTCGAGCCGCCCGACCGCGCCCCAATCGTCGGCGTCGGCGCCGAACAACTGGAAAAAGCCCTGCGCGGAGGCAGGGCCGGATAGCATGGGCAGACAAACACAAACGGCCCAGAGACACTGGCGAAAGGACACAAACTTTCCTTCGGTTGAACGCCTACATTTTTCAATAAATGCGTGGCAGAACTGTGTCTGTCAGCCTCGGTTTTGTTGGGAATACGGCATCAATCCGTTTCCATCAGCTTCGGCGGCTTCGGCCCGCCGGTGGCCCAATCCAGCAATTCCACCGTGTGCACGACGGGAATGTCGGTGCCGCCGCCGATCTGCATCATGCAGCCGATATTGCCCGCCGCGATCACTTCGGGCGCCTTGGCCTCCAGGGTGCGGACCTTGCGCTCCTTCAGCTGCTTCGAGATCACCGGCTGCATCAGGTTGTAGGTGCCCGCGGAGCCGCAGCACAGATGGCTGTCGGCGGGTTCCACCACCTCGAAGCCGGCCTTTTTCAGAAGCGCCTTCGGGTAGGTCTTGATCTGCTGGCCGTGCTGCAGCGAGCAGGCCGCGTGATAGGCCACCCGCATCGCGCCGCCCGCCGCGCCCTTGGGCGGCGAAAAGATGCCGTGGCCGGGTGCCGCATCGGTGCCGGCGATGCCCTCGCGCGCTTCCTGCGCCGTGTCGACATCGGCGCTGGCCATCAGCGTGTTCAGCACCTCCGACACGTCGCGGGTGATGGCCGAGACGCGCGCGGCATCCTCGGCCATGTCGGTGGTGCGGAACATGTGGCCGTAATCCTTCACGGTGGTGCCGCAGCCGCTGGTGTTGATGACCACCGCATCGAGGCCCTTGCCGTCCATCTCGCGCGCCCAGGCGCGGATGTTCTTGGCCGCCGTGCCGTGGCTTTCGTCGATCTTGCCCATGTGATGGGTCAGCGCACCGCAGCAGCCGATGCCCTCGGCGATCACCACCTCGGCGCCGAGCCGGGTCAGCAGCCGGATCGTGGCGTCGTTGATGTCGGTGTTGAGCGCGCGCTGCGCGCAGCCGGTCATCAGCGCGACGCGCATCTTCGTCTCGCCCTCGGCGGGGAAGGTCTGCGGATCGTCGTTGCGCGACACTGGCGGGATGGTCTTCGGCGCCATTTCGAGCATTGCCTGAAGCCGCACGTCGGGCATCAGCCTGGCGAAGGGCCGCCCGATCTTGGCGCCCAGCAGCGCCAGCCGGAAGCGGCCGGGATAGGGCAGGATGCGCGCCAGCACCCAGCGCAGCGCGCGATCCTGCCAGGGCCGTTCGTACTTTTCCTCGATATAGGCGCGGGCATGGTCGACGAGATGCATGTAATGCACGCCCGAGGGACAGGTCGTCATGCAGGCAAGGCAGCTCAGGCAGCGGTCGATATGCCTGACGGTCTTCTCGTCCGGCACACGCTCGTTCTCGAGCATGTCCTTGATGAGGTAGATGCGCCCGCGCGGGCTGTCCAATTCGTCCCCCAGCACCTGGTAGGTCGGACAGGTCGCCGTGCAGAAGCCGCAATGCACGCAATTGCGCAGGATCTCGTTCGAGCGCGCGACATCGGCATCCTTGAGCTGTTCGGGTGTGAAGGTCGTCTGCATTGGGAGAAATCCTCAGATAGAGAGCATCTGCGCGGTGGCGAGGCCGAACCACGGGATCGTTGTGGCAAGGCACCCCGCGACCCGCGTGGCGCGGTCGGTTTTCGGACGGTTTGTCAGGCGCCGGGCGGTATGGGCGATGAAGGCGACCGCGCCGATCCAGCCGAGCCAGATCGCCGCCAGACCCGTCAGCGGCGCGGTGTCCGACAGCCGCAGGCCGACAATCGCGGCCCCCAGCGCGCCGATGGCCAGCGCGGCCAGAAGCGGCTTCGTCGGATCGGGCTGGATGAGCAGCAGGAACAGAACCGGGCCGACCGCGAAGGACAGCACGAAGGCGATCGCGAGTTGTGGGGTCATGCCGGCACGGGCGCCAGGTTGAACAGACCGCGAGGATCGAAGCGCGCGCGCAGACCGTCGGTGAGTTTCGCCACCGGCGCAGGTTCGGGATGCAGCCGCGGAATGCGCCCGCGGCTGCCATCGCTCATCCGCACCAGCGTGCCGTGCCCGGCGATATCGCCCATCTTCGTCCGTGCGTCGGTGCCTTCCGGCATCCGCGCCCAGACCAGCCCGCCGCCCCAATCCAGAAGGATATCCTCGGCCCCCAGCGCCGCGGCGAGCTTCGGCCCGTCCGAGGGCTTGACCGAGAAACGCCAGACATCGCCGGGCTTATCCTTCATCAGCGCCACGTCCCGCACCCAGGCCCAACCGGCCGCCACGCGGTCCTGATCGGTCTCGACCGCGATGTCGCCGAACTCGGCGAGCAGTTTTTTCAGCTCACCCGCGCGATAGGTGATCTGGGTCTCGAACCCTTCGATCCGCAGCATCGTGACCGGATGGCCGTCGACGCCCCGCGGCGCATGGGCGGCCCCCGTGATCTCGAACGGGGAGCCAAGCGCGCGGCTCATCGCGGCGACCGCGCGGGTCTCGTTGAGCCCGTTGATGAGCAGCGTCGCGATCATCTCGGGCACCGGCAGCACCTTCAGCGACACCTCCGTCATCACGCCAAGCTGGCCCCAACTGCCCGCCATCAGTTTGACCAGGTCGTAGCCCGTGACGTTCTTCATAACCCGGCCGCCATTCTTGACGATGTTGCCCGCCCCGTCGACGAAGCGCACACCGAGCATGAAATCGCGGGCAGCACCCACCTGGATGCGGCGCGGCCCCGAGGCGTTGGTCGCAGCGACCCCGCCCAGCGTCGGTTCGCCGCTTGAGCCCAGTAGCGTGCGGTGATCGAGCGGTTCGAAGGCGAGGCGCTGGTTTTCGCGGGCCAGCGCGGTATCGATCTCGGCGAGCGGCGTGCCAGCCCCGGCAACCAGCGTCAGCGCGCCCGGCTCGTAAAGCGATATGCCCGAGAGCCCGCCCGTCTCCAGGAGCGCGCCAGTGCCCGCCCCGCCGCGCGTGCCGCCGCCGCGGATCTGCAGCGGGTCCCGGGCCGCCTTGATGATCTCGCTCAGCTCGTCTTCGGTCTTCGGTGTCATGGTCTCATCTCGCAGCGGTCGGAAGGCCCCGGCGCGCGGGCCGGGGGCGATGGGGCGGCTTATTCCGCGGCGACGTCCAGCGCGCGGCGCGCATCGGAGGCGTCGAGCGGGAAGACCTTCGCGGAGTTCAGGAGCCAGTTCGGATCGAACACGTCCTTCACCGCCATCTGCGCCTCGAGGTCGGCGGGCGCATATTGCACATGCATCAGGTCGCGCTTCTCGATGCCGACGCCATGTTCGCCGGTCAGGCAGCCGCCTACCTCGACGCAGAGCTTGAGGATATCCGCGCCCAGTTCTTCGCACTTCTCCAGATCGCCGGGCTTGTTGGCGTCGAACAGGATGAGCGGGTGCATGTTGCCGTCGCCCGCATGGAACACGTTGGCGACGTCGAGCCCGTATTCCTTCGACATCTCGCCGATGCGGGTCAGCACGCGGGGCAGCTCCGAGACCGGGATCGTGCCGTCGAGGCACATGTAGTCGTTGATCTGGCCCATCGCGCCGAAGGCCGATTTCCGGCCCAGCCAGATGCGGCCCGCCTCGTCGGCATCCTTGGCCTCGCGCAGCTCCACCGGGTTGTGGCGGCGGGCGATGTCCATGATCAGCTTGAGCTGATGGTCGATCTCTTCGTCCGAGCCTTCGACCTCGACGATCAGCAGCGCCTCGCAGTCGGGATAGCCCGCTTTGGCGAAGGCCTCGCAGGCACGGATGCAGGGGCGGTCCATGAACTCGATCGCCACGGGCAGGACGCCCGCCTTGATGATGTCCGACACGCAGGCGCCGGCCACTTCATTGGCGTCGAAGCCCATCAGCACGGGCCGCGCGCCTTCGGGCTTTCTGAGGATGCGCAAGGTGGCCTCGGTCACGACGCCGAGCTGCCCTTCGGAGCCGCAGATCACACCCAGAAGGTCGAGCCCCGCCGCATCGAGATGGGCGCCGCCCAGCTCCACCACCGTGCCATCCATCATCACCATGGTGACGCCCAGAAGGTTGTTCGTGGTCACGCCGTATTTCAGGCAATGGGCGCCCCCGGAATTCATCGCGATATTGCCCGAGATGGCGCAGGCCAGCTGCGACGAGGGATCGGGCGCGTAGAAGAAATCCTGCTCCTCGACGGCACCGGTCACCGAGAGGTTGGTCCGGCCCGTCTGCACGCGGATGAAACGGTTGTCGTAATCGGTCTCGAGCACCTCGTTCAGCTTCGAGACCCCGAGGATCACGCAATCGGCGGTGGGCAGCGCGCCACCGGCAAGCGAGGTGCCCGACCCGCGCGGCACCACCGGCACGTCCATCTCGTGGCAGATCTTCAAGACCGCCGCGACCTCTTCGGTGCTGGCGGGCAGCACGGCGGCCAGCGGCGGGCACTTGTAAGCGGTCAGCGCGTCGCATTCATAGGCCCGCGTCTCGGCCACGTCGTCGATCACCGCATCGGCGGGCAGGACGCCGCGCAGCCTGTCCACGATTTCGGCCTTGCGGCTGAGGACACGGGCGTCGGGGGTTGGCATTTGCATCGCGAAAACTCCCTTGCAACTTCGAGGCTATATCTAGCATTCCCCGACGCAAAGCCATAGCCAAGAAACCGGCGGTGCATCGACGCAGGCGACCCGGACGGGGCGCAGGGCCGATTGTCCGGGGGCGGAACGTACAAGGAACAGCGGCATGATTTGGGTCAAGGTCATTCACATTCTCTGCGTGATGGGCTGGGTGACGTCCATCTTCGCGGTGCCGCGCGCGCTGATCTACTGGAAACGCGAACATGCCACCCTCGATGCCTTCGGGCCGCTCGGCGATCTGACGATCCGGCTCTACCGCTTTTCGCTGGGCCTCGGCGTGATCGCCATCATCACCGGCTTCTGGCTCGCGGGCATGCTGGCGATGCCGGGCTGGGTCTGGTGGAAGGTGGCGCTGGTGGCGGCGCTGGCGGTGCATTACGGCTGGACCGGCCGGATGGTGCTGCGCGCCCGCCGCGGGGTCTTCACCGAAAGCGATCGCTTCCTGCGCATCTTCAACGAGGTCAGCGTCCTCGGCGTCATTGCCGTCCTCTGGGTCGTCGTGGCCCAGCCCGCATGATGCTGCCCGAGGTGCTGCAATTCATGGCGCCCTCCGACTGGGCCGCGCTCGGCCTCCTGGTGCTGTGCTGGCTCGGCGTCACCCAGGCGATCGAGCATCCGCCCGCCGCGCGGCCCTCCACCTCGGCGCTGATGTCGGAATATCGCGGCGCCTGGATGCTGCATTTCCTGCACCGCGATCCGCGCATCTTCGACAGCCAGATCGTCGGCATCCTGCGGCAGGGCGCCACCTTCTTCGCCTCGGCCTCGATGATTTCCATCGGCGGCGGGCTCGCGCTGATCGGCAATGCCGACCAGCTGCGCGGCGTCGCGCAGGACCTGACGCTGCCCGCCGATCCCACCATCGTCTGGGAGATGAAGATCGCGCTGATGCTGGTCTTCGCGGTCAACGCCTTCCTGAAATTCGTCTGGTCGCACCGGCTCTTCGGATATTGCGCGGTGCTGATGGCGGCGGTGCCCAACGACCCGGAGGACCCGGTGGCGCTGGTCCGCGCCCGGCAGGCCGGCGAGATCAATTCCGCCGCCGCGCGCAGCTACAATCGCGGCCTGCGATCGGTGTATTTCGGCATCGCCAGCGCCGCCTGGCTGATCGGTCCGGTGGCGCTGTGCCTCGCCACGCTCCTGACGCTCGCGGTGATCCTGCGGCGCGAATTCTTCGCGGTCAGCCGCAACGTGCTGCTGAGCGCGCGCCCCGTGGACACGGAAAAATGACCCCGGTTTCAGAGCCCGGGTGCTACCTGTTGACGATGACCAGACGCCTGACCCCGCCTCTCGCCGCGCTTGCGCTGCTCGCCGCGCCCGCCGCCGCCGATCCGTCCGATATCCGCGACGTGACGATCGAGAAGACCGGGATGGACTGGCGCGTCTCGGTGACGCTCGCCCATCCCGATACCGGCTGGGATCATTACGCCGATGGCTGGCGGATCGAGGCCGAGGACGGCGCGGTCATCGGGATGCGGGTGCTGCATCATCCGCATGTGCAGGAACAGCCCTTCACGCGCTCGCTGTCCTCGGTGATGGTGCCCGACGGGGTCTGGACGGTCTATATCCGCGCGCGCTGCTCGGTCGATGGCTGGGACGCGGCCCGCACGGCCGTGAAGGTCCGCCCCGGCCTCTGACCTGTCCCGCGCTACGCGCCATTCACGTGGCCCACGCCCGGGAAAAGGCGCCGCGCCCTGTCACGGCCGGACCGGAAATACCTCCGGAGGTTTGGAGGCAGAGCCTCCAACGCGGCCGCTTTGCGGACGCGCCCCCCGCGCCGCAGGCATAATCTAGCGCCGCCCCTCGCGGAGCCATGCACCCAGGATCAGCCCCGAGGCCAGAAGCAGCGTTAGCCAGGCGGGCAGCAACGGCACGTTGCGCACGCTCAGCGTCTCGTAGGCATCGCGCGGGGTGATGCCGATCCAGCCGCGCCCCGCCGCGGGACGGCCCGACCCGACCTCGCGGATGCGCGGCAGACCGTCGGCCAGACGCAGCGCGCCGCCGCGCATCGCGTCGATGACCGGCGCCATCAGCGCGGCCGTGGCGATCGTCTCCTCGAATTCGCGCGGGGCCGCGGGGCCGAGCCCGATCACCGCCTCCTGTTCGCCCTCGGCCAGCCGGTAGAGCCCGATCTCCGGCCCGTCGTACAGTGCCTCGAAACGACCCGGCGCGATCTCCTCGAGGGCGATGTCCTCGGTCGTGCCATCGGGCCGCGTGACGGTGACCGGCCCGACGCCGTCCTCCAGCGTGCGGCGGATGATCCGCATGGTCTGGCCGGAGGCTTCCGCGAAAAGCGTCTCTTCCTCGAGCTCCGGCTCCTTCATCATCCAATGCGCCAGCCGGCGCAGCAGCTCCAGCTGCGGCCCGCCGCCCTCGTAGCCGCGCGACCAGAGCCAGGCCTGATCGGAGGCCATCAGCGCGACGCGGCCCTCGCCGACCCGGTCGAGCACGAGCAGCGGGCGGTCGCCCACACCTTCCATCAGCACCTTACCCGAGGCCTCGGCCTCCACCTCGATCTGGCGCAGCCAGCGGCCCCATGTCTCCTCGCCGGTTAGCCCGGCGGTGACCGGGTGACGGTCACCCAGATCGGTGACCACCGGGCGATAGGGCTCTTCCAGTACCCGCGCGGTGGGGGCGCCGGGCACGATCTCGCCCAGGGGCGAACGGTAGAGACTGTCGGCCGAGGCGAAATCCGGCCCGGCCGAGATCAGCACCGCGCCGCCCTCCTCGACATAGTTGCGCACGTTGTCGAGATAGATCGCGGGCAGGATGCCCCGGCGCTTGTAGCGGTCGAAGATGATGAGATCGAAATCCTCGATCTTCTCGAGAAACAGCTCGCGGGTCGGGAAGGCGATGAGCGACAGCTCGTTCACCGGCACGCCGTCCTGTTTCTCGGGCGGGCGCAGGATGGTGAAATGCACGAGATCCACCGAACTGTCCGATTTCAGCAGGTTGCGCCAGGTGCGCCCGCCCGCATGCGGCTCGCCCGACACCAGCAGGACGCGCAGGCGGTCGCGCACGCCGTTGACCTGCACCAGCGCCGAATTGTTCCGGTCGGTCAGCTCGCCCTCGGCTTCGGGGGTGGTGAACTGGATGACGTTCAGCCCGCCATGGGGCAGGGTGATCGGCAGGTCGATATCCTCGCCCACGGGCAGGGTGAAGGTCTGCGGCGGCTGGCCGTCCACCGAGATGTCGAGCGGCACGTTCCGCGTGCCGGGCGCCGCACCCGTATCCTCGATCCGCAGCGTCAGGGTGAAGCTTTCGTCGAGAATCGCGAAGGCCGGCGCGTTGCGCACGATCAGGCGGCGGTCCCAGTCTTCCTCGCGTCCGGTCATCAGAAGGTGCAGCGGCGCGGGCAGGTCGGGCGCGCGCTCGATGTCATGGAGCCGCCCGTCCGAGGCGGCGATGATCCCGGCGACCCGGCCCGACGGCTCTTCCGCCAGCGCCTCGTTGAGCGCGGTCATGAGCTGCGTGCCCTGGTCGCCCGCGCCGTCGCCCACGCGGATGCGCCGGATCTCGGTATTGGGCCGCGCGGCCAGCTCCGCGGCCAGCGCGTCAATCGCGTCCGATGTGACGTCGGCGCGGTCCGCCAGTTGCTGCGAGGCGCTCCGATCCTCCAGAAGCAGCACGATATCGGAGAGCGGCGCGCGATCCTCGTCCTGCAGGGAGGGCTGGGCGAGGGCCGCGATCAGCACCAGTGCGGCCAGCCCGCGCAGGCCCCAGCCGCGCAAACCGCGCAGCAGGGCGACGAGGATGCCCGCCGCCGCGATCGCGGCCAGTGCGCCGATGAATATCCAGGGCAGGAGCGGGTCGAAGACGATGCTTCCGGTCATTGGCCAAGCCTGTCGAGAAGGGCGGGGACATGCACCTGGTCGGATTTGTAGTTTCCGGTCAGCACATGCATCACGAGATTGACGCCGAAGCGGAAGGCCACCTCGCGCTGCCGCTCGCCGGTGAAGCCGGAGCCCACGGGCCGCAGCGGCTGGCCGCGCTCATCGGTGGCCCAGGCGGAGGCCCAGTCGTTGCCGCCGATCACCACGGGCGTGACGTTGTCGTTGAGATTGCGGAACGGCATGCCCTCGATCTGCTCGGCATCGGGTGGGGCCGCTTCGACCCAGACGTCGCGGCTGGCGTAGCGCCCGGGGAAGTCCTGCAGCAGGTAGAAGGTGCGGGTCAGGACGTGATCGTCGGGCACCGGCTCCAGCGGTGGAATATCGAGGGGGGCGGCCAGCGCCTGCAGCTTGCGCCCGTTGGGCGCGCCCGCGCCGAACCGGGCGATATCGGAATCGCGCGTGTCGAACAGGATCATCCCGCCCGCGCGCAGATACTCGTTCAGCTTGGCATAGGCCGCGGGCGAGGGCGTCGCCTGATCCGGGGTGACCGGCCAGTAGAGGAAGGGAAAGAAGGCCAGCTCGTCCTCTTCGAGGTTGACGCCCACCGGCGCGCCGGGCTCCACCGAGGTGCGGAAATACAGCGTGTCCGACAGGCCCCGCAGACCGGCCTGGGCGATCTGGTCAATCTCCCGGTCCCCGGTCAGGACATGGGCCAGCGTCACCTCGGCGGTGGCCCCGGTGGCGAAATTCGTCTCGCCGCCTTCGCTCTGGGCACGCGCCCCGTCGGGCGGTGCGATCAGCAGCGCGGCGAGGATCGCGGCGGCGCCCGCGCGGACCCCGAACAGGCGGCCCGACAGCGCCAGCGCCGCGATCACGTCGGCCACGAGGAGAAGCGTGGCAAACGCCAGGAGGTAGCCCGAGAGCGGCGTCTCCTCGGCCCGTTCGAGGCCTTCGACCGGGATGCGGTCGGGCCAGGTTGCCGGGGTCAGCGTGGTCTCGGCGCCGATGACGTTCCGCGCCAGGCTGCGATCCTCGGCCTGGTAGAGGCCGGGGCGCAGTTCCGGGCCCAGCGCCGCGCTCACCAGCGCCTCGCCCGCGACGCCGGGCAGGTTCTCGGCCACGCCGAGCCCGCCGAAGGCGTCGAGCACCCGGAGCGGCGTCCAGGTCGTGCCCTCCAGGTCGGCGGCGTCGGGCTGGGCGGCCATCGACGAGACCGCGAGCCGTTCAAGCATCTGCACGAAGAGCCCCGAGAGCGGCAGGCTCGACCATTCGGCGTTCGCGGTGACATGGAACAGCACGATCTGGCCCTGCCCCTCGCGCTTGCGGGTGACGAGCGGCGTGCCATCGGTCAGCTGCGCGATCACGCGAGACGCGAGCGTCGGGTCGGGCTGCGCCATGACCTGCGCCGTGACCGTCACGTCGTCCGGAATGGCGAGGCCGAAGAACGGGCTTTCGTCGTCGAAGGCGGCCAGCGTCTTGGGCTCGCCCCAGCTCATCGCGCCGCCGACGGTGCGTCCGCCCGCGCGCAGGCGCACCGGCATCAGCGGGTCTTCCTCGGCGCGGCTGACCTCGCTGGCGGCGAGGCGTTGACCGGCGAAGCGCAGCAGCATGCCGCCCTTTTCGATCCAGTCCAGCAGCGCCTCGGCTTCGGCGGGGCTGACGGTCGCGACGTCGGCCAGCACGATCACGTCGGGATTGGCGGGCAGGATATCCAGAAGCGCGCCGTCGATCAGGTCGGCGGTTGGGGCCAGCGCCCGCGTGAGGTAATGCAAGGGCGAGAGCAGTTCGAGCCCTTCGCGGTTCTCCGAGCCCGCGATCAGCGCCACTTCGCGGCGGCGCAGGCTGTCATCGGGCAACGTCACGGCCCCTGCCGAGGTGGAGGCGGCGACCTCGAACCGGTCGATCCGTGCGCGCAGCTCCGCAGGCAGCGACAGGGCGCCCTCGGCGCGCGTGGCGTCCGCCTCGAAGGACAGCGTCGTCTCGGCCAGAAGCGCGGGGTTGCCCGCCGGGTCGCGGCCCTGCGCGAGGATGCGGATGTCGCGCGTGCCCGCCGGACGCAGGCGCGACGCGGCGATCTGCACCGCGCCGTCCGCGAAGGTCGCAGGCTCCAGCGCGTAAAGCGGCGCCGGGCTTTCATAGACGGTCACCGGGCCGCGCGCCTCGAGCGCCTCGAGCATCGTCGCGCGGCTGTCGCGCGCCAGTCCGTCCGAGAACCACAGGGTCTCGAAATCGCCCTCGGGCAGGGCGGTCAGCGCGGTCTCGGTGCGGACGGCATCGGGCGCCCAGGGCGCCGGGATCAGCCCCGTGACCCGGTTCTGCACCGTGCCCGCGGCCTGGAAGACGGCAGGCTCCGGTCGTGTCAGCATGAGCGTGGCGACGGCCCGGTCGTCCCGGCCCGCCTGCGCGAGGATACCGTCCAGAGTCTGCATCTTGGCGCGCCAGCTCCCGGCGGACGCCCAGCTGCCGTCCATAACCACCAGAAGCGGCGCGTTGCCCGCACCGGCGCGGTCCTCTTCGGGGTTCAGCACCGGCCCGGCGAGCCCGATGATGATCGCCGCGACCGCCAGCATCCGCATCAGCAACAGCCACCAGGGCGTGCGGTCGCTGACCTGTTCGTCTTCCTTCAGCCCCAGCAGCAGCACGACGCCGGGAAACAGCCGCCGGATCGGGGCGGGCGGGACCGCGCGCAGGATGAGCCACAGGATCGGCAGCGCCAGAAGCGCCAGAAGCAGCCACGGCGTTGCGAAGCCGATGGTTCCGAAGAGCGTCATCCGTGGCTCCCGTCAAGCGCGCGCCAGAGCCACAGGAGCGCGGATTGCGCGGGCTCCGACGTGTGGTGGCAGGTGTAGAGCCAACCGGTCGCCCGGGCGATGGCGGTCAATTCGTCCTTCCGCGCGGCCAGCCGTTCGAGGTAGCGCGCGCGCAGATCGTTGGCCTTCAGCGTTTCGTGCGCGACCTGCCTGCCCACCGATTCGAAGATGGTGCGTCCGCGGAAGGGGAAGGTTTCCTCCGAGGGGTCGAGCACCTGAACCAGAACACCCCGCACGCCGCGATCGGCGGCCTTGGTCAGCGCTGCCGAAACCGCGTCGAAATCGCCGAGGAAATCGGAGATGAAGACCGCGCGGGAATGCGGGATCATGCCGCGCGCCTCGGGGGCGGCGTAATCGGCGGTATCGGCGTCGGCGAAGGCCTGCGCCAACCGCATGATCTGCGCATTGCCCCGGCGCGGCGGCAGGTCGAAGCCGGTCAGGCCGACGCGTTCGCCACCACGGTTGAGCAGGATCGCGACCGCAAGGCCCAGAAGCCGCGCGCGGTCCGCCTTCTCGGGCAGATCGGGCGTCGAGGCAAAGCGCATCGAGGCGGCCCGGTCGACCCAGAGCATCACGCTTTGCGCGATCTGCCATTCCCGGTCGCGCACGAATTGCGCATCGCCCCGGCCCGAGCGGCGCCAGTCGATGGCGCGGTAGGTGTCGCCCGGCATCATCGGCCGGTATTGCCAGAAATCGTCGCCGAGCCCCGCGCGCCTGCGGCCATGCTCGCCCAGAAGCACGGTTCCGGCGAGTTGCTCGGCCCGCGCCAGAAGCGCGGGCAGGCGGCCGGCCTCTTCCTCTGCGCGGGCGCGCGCCTGCAGGGCCAGTTCGGGTGTCAAGCGGCCGCCTCGCTCCGCAGCGCGGCGCCTGCGACATCCTCGATCAGCGTGCCGAGATCCTCGCCCCGCGCGCGGGCCGAGAAGCTGAGCGCCATCCGGTGCACGAGGACGGGCCGCGCCATGGCGATCACGTCTTCCATCGAGGGCGCGAGGCGCCCCTGCAGCAGCGCGCGGGCGCGCACGGTCAGCATCAGCGCCTGCGCGGCGCGCGGGCCGGGGCCCCAGGCCACCACGTCGCGCACCCGCTCGGGCGCGGAGGGATCGCCGGGCCGGAAGGCGCGCACCAGATCGAGGATCGTCTCGACCACGGTGTCGCCCACGGGCATCCGGCGCAGCAGTTTCTGCGCGGCGATCAGCGAGGGGCCATCGAAGACCTGGTAGGATTCGGCTTCCTCGGCGCCGGTCGTGGCCAGCAGGATGTCGCGCTCGGTGTCGCGGTCGGGATAGGCCACGTCGATCTGCACGAGGAACCGGTCGAGCTGCGCCTCGGGCAGCGGATAGGTGCCCTCCTGCTCGATCGGGTTCTGCGTCGCGAGCACATGGAACGGTGCCTCGAGCGGCCGGGTCTCGCCTGCCACGGTCACCACCTTTTCCTGCATCGCCTGCAGAAGGGCCGATTGCGTCCGCGGGCTGGCGCGGTTGATCTCGTCGGCCATGAGAAGCTGGCAGAAGATCGGGCCGGGGATGAACTTGAAGGCCCGGCTGCCATCGGCGCCGGTTTCCAGCACTTCGGAGCCCAGGATGTCGGCGGGCATCAGGTCGGGCGTGAACTGCACCCGGTTGCCATCGAGGCCCATCACCGTCGACAGCGTCTCGACGAGCCGCGTCTTGCCGAGGCCCGGCAGGCCGATCAGCAGCGCATGACCGCCGCAGAGAAGCGCGGACAGGGTCAGGTCCACGACCCGTTCCTGGCCGATGAAGCGCCGCGTGATCGCGGTCTTCGCCTCCGCCAGCTTGCCCTCGAGCGCCTCGATTTCGGCGACCAGGTCTTCTGCTTGGGCCATGGCAATCATCCTATTTGCGGCTATCTGTTGTGAGGAGAGTATCCCTCGATACGGAAATGGCAAAAGCAATGACGTCACAAAATCGCGTGGCTCCTTCGGCGGACGGCATTGCCGCCTCGGCCAAGGCGGCCAAGAAAGGCCGTGGGCTGCCCCCGGTGGAGCAGTGGAACCCGCCCTTTTGCGGGGATCTGGACATGCGCATCGCCCGGGACGGCACCTGGTACTACCTGGGCTCGCCCATCGGGCGAAAGGGGTTGGTGAAACTCTTTTCCTCGATCCTGAAGAAGGAAGGCGATGCCTATTTTCTGGTCACTCCGGTCGAAAAGGTGGGAATCACCGTCGAGGACGCGCCTTTCGTCGCCGTCGATTTCGACGTCGCGGATGCGGGGCCGGACCAGACGCTGACCTTCACGACCCATGTGGGCGACCAGGCGGTGGCCGGGCCCGACCATCCGATCCGCGTCGAGCGCGACGCCGAGACCGGCGAGCCGTCGCCCTACATCCTGATCCGCCGCAACCTCGAGGCGCTGATCGACCGCAAGAGCTTCTACCGGCTCGTCGAGATCGGCACCGAAGCGGAGCATGACGGCGCGCGCTGGTTCGGCATCGTCTCGGGCGGGGCGTTCTTTCCGATCATTCCCGCCGCCGAGCTTGGCTGAATTTTCTCCCGGTCTTTGCCGGACATGCTAGGCTTGTCCCATGAAGATCGCCGCCAACATCACGCTTCTGTCTTTCGGGGTGCCCCTCGTGGCGCGGCCCGATGCGGCGCGGGCTGTGGGCTTCGACGGGGTGGAGTGCCTGTTTCCCTACATGATCTCGGCGCAGGAGATGCGGTCCGCGCTGAACGGCCTGCCGCTCGTGCTGATCAACACGCCGGTCGCCGACTGGGAGGATGGCGCGCGGGGCCGCGCCGCGGTTCCGGGCGAGATGGCGCGCTTTGCCCAGGACATGCAGAGCGCGATCGACTTCGCGCGGGCCACCGGCACGGGCCGTATCCACGCGATGGCGGGCAAGGCGCAGGGCGCCGAGGCCATGGCGCGCTTCAAGGCCAATCTGCGCGCGGCCTGCCTTGCCGCGCCGGACCTCACCATCCTGATCGAGCCGCTCAACCCCTTCGACGTGCCGGGCTATTTCCTCAACGATTTCGACATGGCCGCCGGGATCATCGAGCGCGTGGGCCTGCCCAATCTGGGGCTGCAATTCGACGCCTGGCACGCCAGGCGCATCCATGGCGATGTGACCGCCACCTGGAAGCGGCACGCGGCGATCACCCGGCACGTGCAGATCGGCGGCTTCGCCGCGCGCGGCGCGCCGGAACCGGACGCACCCGACGAGGCCGCCTTTTTCGACGCGCTGGGCGACAGCGGCTACGATGGCTGGATCAGCGCCGAGTACCACGATGCGGGTGCGGGCTACGACTGGCTCGGACGGTTGCGGGCCCGGCTGCGCGGGGCGCACGCGCAGGCCTGAGCTCTAGTCGCCGAGCTTGGCATGCACTTCGTCGAGGTCGATCTCGCCGATGGGCATCTTGTTGCCCGGGTTCTCGAAATCGTACTTGAACAGCTCGAAATCGCGTTTGTAGATCTCGTAGACCAGATGCATCGACAGGTCGTCGAAGTAATCCTCGACCGGGTGCAGGCGCTTGGGTCCGTGGCCCTCGCTTTCGTTGAAGCGGGGCACCTCTTTCAGCACCACGTCCTTCGGCGTCTCGATCGCGTCGAGAACCTGCTGCATGCCCTCGTTGAACTGTTCGGTCCAGAAGATGCGGTCGTAGCGCCCGCCATTCACGATGAAGGTGGAGACATGGCCCGACATGGCCGACCAATGGATGTCGGGATCCATCGGACGCCGCCAGCGGATGGTGTCGCGGGCGAAAAGCAGGAAGCGGCGGAAGCTCTTGACCTGGTCGAACTCCTCGGTGCCGTCCTCGCCGCCGACCTCGATCCCGTATTTCTGGATCAGCAGCGGCACGAGATTGCCGCGATAGCGTTTGCCGTTGCGCTGGATGCCGCAGATCTTGTCGAAGAACGACGACAGGATGCGGGTGTACGGATTGCGCACGCAGGTGAAGGCATAGGACGAATGCGTCTTCACATTGGCCTTGATCGCCGCCTGGCTTTCCTCGCGGGCCCATTTGTGCAGGCCCTGGGTGGCGTCGTGGATGTCACCCTCGAAGAATGTGCCGTGGTCGGAATAATACATGATCTGCCCGATGGTCGAGCAGGCGCATTTCGGGACCACGCGATAGACGACGCTCTCGCTCTCGGTCATCCAGGTTCCGGGAAACCCCATCTTGACTGCTGCCTCTTCAATACGCGCTTGCTTCTGTCACGGCGTTTGCGACAAAAAAGCAAAGAAACCGTGTTCATTCAACGCCCGTTTAAGGTATCACGCTAATCAATTGGGCGAAGAAAAGGCATCTCGTTTCAAGAAATGGCAAAAATCGCCTTCATTCTTCTGTGTCACAAGGACCCGGAAGCGATCATCCGCCAGGCGCAATCCCTGACGGCGGTCGGCGATTACATGTCCATTCATTTCGACAAATCCGCCCCGGCGGCGGCCTATGCCAAGATCCGCACGGCCCTTGCGGACAATCCAAACGTCACCTTCGCCCGGCGGCGGGTCAAATGCGGCTGGGGGGAATGGAGCCTCGTCGCGGCCACGCTCGAGGCGCTGACGGCGGCGGTCGAGGATTTTCCGCGCGCGACGCATTTCTACATGCTGTCGGGCGATTGCATGGCGATCAAGTCGGCCGAATACGCGCATGATTTTCTGGACCGACGCGAAGTCGATTACATCGAGAGCTTCGATTACTTCAAATCCGACTGGATCAAGACCGGCTGGAAGGAAGAGCGGCTGATCTATCGCCACTGGGTCAACGAGCGCACCAACAAGAAGCTGTTCTACGCCATGTTCGAGGCGCAGAAGCGGCTCGGCTTGACGCGCAAGGTGCCCGCGGATATCGACATGATGATCGGCAGCCAATGGTGGTGCCTGCGCCGGCGCACGGTCGAATGGGTGCTCGATTTCGTGCGCAAGCGCCCGGACGTGGTGCGGTTCTTCCGCACCACCTGGATCCCCGACGAGACCTTCTTCCAGACGCTGGTGCGCCACCTCGTGCCCGAGCGTGAAATCGACAGCCGCACGCTGACCTTCCTGCTGTTCACCGATTACGGCATGCCGGTCGTCTTCTACAACGATCACTACGACGTGCTGCTCAGCCAGGACTATCTCTTCGCCCGCAAGATCAGCCCCGAGGCGCATGACCTCAAGCGGCGGCTGGGCGTGCTCTATTCCGCGGAGCGGGTGAAATTCCAAGTCTCGAACGAGGGGCGGGAGCTGTTCAAGTTTCTGTCGGGCAAGGGCCGGATCGGGCGCCGCTTCGCCCCGCGCTTCTGGGAGACCGAAAGCTCGCTTGGCCGCGAACGGGAATTGCTGATCGTCGTGTGCAAGAAATGGCACGTCGCCAAGCGTCTGCTCGAACGGATCCGGCAGCAGACGAACGTGCCCTGCATCGAGTATCTCTTCAACGAGGAAGCGACCGCGCTGCCCGATCTGGGTGGCATCCAGGCCACCATGTCGAAACGCCACCGGCATCGGCGGGCGCTGATGCGGATGCTCTTCGACTATTTCGAGACGGAGCGGCTTCTGGTCTGTCTCGATCCGGTCAACCTCGACCTTCTGGAAGACTTCTGCCGGGACCGCGCGGTGACCCGCATCCTCGAGATCGAGTGCCAGTTCTCCGACGCCTATCTCACCGGCCATGCCATGCGCGTCGGCCTCGCGGGTGATCGCACGCCGTCCGACACGCTGGCCCGGCTGCTGCCGACGATCCGCAACGACATGCTGCATGAAAGCGACCGCATCCGCGATGCCGAGTTCGACAACCACCTGCGCATCCGCGAGATCGACAGCCCGGAGGTGAACGCGCAGGCCATCGCGCAATTTCTCAGCGTCGGCGAGCACAAGGCGCAGGAGATCGCGCGGACCGACCATCTCTTTGCCGATTGAGGAGCCCCCATGGCATTCACCTATGACGACGCAAACATCTTCGCCAAGATCCTGCGCGGCGAGATCCCCAACGACACCGTGCTGGAGACGGCGCATTCGCTGGCCTTTCGGGATATCCAGCCGCAGGCACCCTGCCATGTCCTGGTGATCCCGAAGGGCAAGTACGTGTCCTTCGATCACTTCGCGCAAGAGGCCTCGGAGATGGAGATCGTCGATTACATCCGCGCCGTGGGCAAGGTCTGCGAACTCGAAGGCGT
This sequence comes from Roseivivax lentus, assembly GCF_900156805.1. GTDB lineage: Bacteria > Pseudomonadota > Alphaproteobacteria > Rhodobacterales > Rhodobacteraceae > Roseivivax > Roseivivax lentus. The sequence continues at coordinate 323,977 of NZ_FTOQ01000001.1, forward strand.
GTCGGAAGACGGCTTCCGCCTGATCTCCAATGCCGGGCGCGACGGGGTGCAGGAAGTGCCGCATCTGCACGTGCATATCATCGCGGGCCGACCGCTGGGGCGGATGCTGGCGAAGGGATAAAGCCGGGCGGCGGCGTTTTTCCGATACGCCGCGTGTTTTTACGGCCTTCGAGCGACGCTTCGGAGCGCAGGGTCATAGCGGCCTATGGTAGCCGCCGCGCTCCAGCGCCTGGCGGCCCGCACGGGCTGGCGCTTTGGCGCCGTGTGCGCTGCCCTTCGATCCGTAGAAGCGTGTGGCATGCATAAAACGCCCACGTTCGACGGGCGCTGCACCATCACGCGGGCAAGCGCTGCGCCGTTCGGCGCCACGGCCAACTCATCCATGCGCGCCTTTCGTCAGCGCGAGGAACACGTCCTCCAGATCGGGCTGCTCGGTCCGCACGTCCGAGATGCGGATGCCCGCCTGCCGCACCGCGTCCAGCACCTCTTCGGCGCGCGTCTCGCGGGCGTGATAGGTCAGGGCCAGCACGCCGCCCTCGCGCGTCTCGACCTCGATCCCGGCCATGTCCGGCAGCCGCTCCGGGGTCTCCTCGGGTTCGATCACCATGGTCCGCGCGTCAAGCTCGCCCAGCAGGTTCCGCGTCGTGTCCCGCGCGACCAGTTCGCCCTGGTTGATGATGGCGATCTCGTCGCACATTTCCTCGGCCTCTTCGAGGTAATGGGTGGTCAGGATGATCGTCATGCCCTCTTCGCGGTTGAGGCGGCGCACGTTCTCCCAAAGCATCTGGCGCAGCTCGATATCGACGCCCGCGGTAGGCTCGTCGAGCACGAGGATATGCGGGCGATGCACCAGCGCCTTGCCCAGCAGAAGCCGCCGGCGCATGCCGCCCGACAATGTCCGCGCATAGGCCTCGGCCTTGTCCGAAAGCCCGATCATCTCAAGGATTTCATCCGAGCGGCGCTGGCCCTTGGGTACGCCGTAAAGCCCCGCCTGAACCTCGAGCGCGCCGCGCGGGGTGAAGAACGGATCGAGGTTCAGCTCCTGCGGCATGACCCCGATGGAGGCGCGGGACTGGCGCGGGTTCTTGTCCTGGTCGAAGCCCCAGATGCTGACGCGGCCCTCGGTCTTCACCACGAGCCCGGCAAGGATGTTGATCAGCGTCGACTTGCCCGCGCCGTTCGGCCCCAGAAGCCCGAAGACCGAGCCCTGCGGCACGTCGAGATCGATGCCCTTCAGCGCCTCTTTCGCGGGCGCCTTGCCCTGACCGCCATAGGTCTTCTTCAAGCCTTCGATTCGGATCGCGTCCTCGGCCATGCGCGTCTTGCTCCTTATCCTCACATCCGACATAAGGCACCTAGTGCAAAGACAACCGGATGGGAAATCACCCGATGCCCCAAGACGCGCCTGAAACCAAGATCGTGGACAGCTACCGCGTGGCCTGCGACGGCGGCGAAGGCGCGCTCGGACATCCGCGGGTCTGGTACCAGATCCCCGAGGATCGCGGCTGGGTCGAATGCGGCTATTGCGACGCCCGGTTCATCCATCGCGATTTTGCCGAGACCGACAAGACCTGAGCCCTAGATACGGGCCAAGACGCGCCTCAGGCCCCGCGGCCCCTTCGGGCGCGCGCCAGCCAAGGAGATGCGTGACATGAGTTTCGGCAAGGGCTCTCACCTGCACCTGATCGACGGATCGGCCTTCATCTTTCGCGCCTTCCACGCGCTGCCGCCCCTGACGCGCAAGTCGGACGGCCTGCCGGTGGGTGCGGTGCAGGGCTTCTGCGACATGCTGCGGCGCTACATCGCCAAGGATCACGGGCGCGATTTCCCGACGCATATCGCGGTGATATTCGACAAGGGCAGCCACACTTTCCGCAACGAGCTGTACGATCAATACAAGGCCAATCGCGACGAGATGCCCGAGGACCTGCGCCCGCAGATCCCGCTCACGCGCCGCGCCACCGAGGCCTTCAACATCGCCTGCAAGGAGATCGAGGGCTTCGAGGCGGATGACATCATCGCGACCCTCGCCGTGCAGGCGCGCGACGCGGGCGGGCGGGTGACCATCGTCAGTTCGGACAAGGACCTGATGCAGCTCGTGGGCGGCGGGGTCGAGATGTTCGACGCCATGAAGAACCGCGTGATCGACGCCGAGGGCGTGGTCGAGAAATTCGGCGTGGGGCCCGAGCGCGTCGTGGACGTGCAGGCGCTGGCGGGCGATTCGGTCGACAACGTGCCGGGCGCGCCCGGCATCGGCATCAAGACCGCCGCCCTTCTGATCAACGAGTTCGGCTCGCTCGAGGAGCTTCTGGACCGCGCCGAGGAGGTCAAGCAGCCCAAGCGCCGCGAGACGCTGATCGAAAAGCGCGACCAGATCGAGCTGTCGAAGAAGCTCGTGCAGCTCGATTGCGACATGGACCTGCCCTTCACGCTCGAGGATCTGGAGGCGCGGGATCCCGATCCCGACACCCTTCTGGGCTTTCTCGCCGAGATGGAGTTCCGGTCGCTGTCCAAGCGCATCGCCGAGGCGCTGGGCGAGGAGGCCCCGGTCATTCCCGAGACCGCGCCGCAAGCCGCCGATGGCGAGGCCGAGGCCGAGGATCAGCCCGATTTCGCCGACGCCACCTATACCGCGATCCGCGACGCCGACACGCTGCAGGTCTGGATCGACCGCGCCCGGGAGCGCGGCTATCTGGCCATCGACACCGAGACGACCGGGCTCAACGAGATGACGGCGGATCTCGTCGGCGTGTCGCTCTGCATCGAGGCTGGGGAGGCCGCCTACCTGCCGCTCGCGCATCGGGGTGCCGCGGATGGCGATCTGTTCAATTCCGACGAGCTGACCGAGGGGCAGATGGACGCGGGCGAAGCGCTCGCCCTGCTCAAGCCGCTTCTGGAAGACCCTTCCGTGATGAAGATCGGCCAGAACATGAAATACGACGCCAAGATCCTCGCGCGGAACGGCATCGACATCGCGCCGATCGACGACACGATGCTGCTGTCCTACGCGCTGCACGGGGGCCTGCACGGGCACGGCATGGACATGCTGTCCGAGCGCTATCTCGGACACAAACCCATCCCGATCAAGGAGCTGATCGGCTCCGGCAAGAGCCAGATCACCTTCGACCGGGTCGAGATCGACAAGGCCGTGCGATATGCCGCCGAGGATGCGGACATTACCCTGCGCCTGTGGAAACTCCTGAAGCCGCAGCTGCACCGCCATCACGTCACGCGCGTCTATGAACGGCTCGAGCGCCCGCTGGTGCCGGTGCTCGCGGACATGGAACGCGCAGGCATCAAGGTCGACCGCAACACGCTGTCGCGGATGTCGGGGGCCTTCGCGCAGAAGATGGCCGCGCTGGAGGAAGAGATTCACGAGCTCGCGGGCGAGAAGTTCAACGTGGGCTCGCCCAAGCAGCTCGGCGAGATCCTGTTCGACAAGATGGGGCTCGAAGGCGGCAAGAAGGGCAAGACCGGGGCCTATGCCACCGGCGCGGATGTGCTCGAGGATCTGGCGACCGAGCATGACCTGCCCGCGCGGGTGCTCGACTGGCGGCAGCTCTCGAAGCTGAAATCGACCTATACGGACGCGCTGCAGGAGCACATCAACCCCGAGACGGGCCGCGTGCACACCTCCTATTCTATCGCGGGGGCCAATACCGGACGGCTCGCCTCGACCGATCCGAACCTCCAGAACATCCCCGTGCGGTCGGAAGAAGGCCGCCGCATCCGCGAGGCTTTCGTCGCGGAAGAGGGCAAGGTGCTGGTGTCGCTCGATTATTCACAGATCGAGCTGCGCATCCTCGCCCATATCGCCGGGATCGACGCGCTGAAGGAGGCGTTCCGCGACGGTCAGGACATTCACGCCGCGACCGCGTCCGAGATGTTCAACGTGCCGCTCGACGAGATGACGCCCGAGGTGCGCCGCCAGGCCAAGGCGATCAATTTCGGGGTGATCTATGGTATCTCCGGCTTTGGTCTCGCGCGCAATCTGCGCATCCCGCGGGCCGAGGCGCAGGGCTTCATCGACCGCTATTTCGAACGCTTCCCCGGCATCAGGGATTACATGAACGACACCACCGCTTTCGCCAAGGAGCACAAGCGCGTGGAGACGCTGTTCGGCCGGGTGATCCACACGCCCGAGATCTCCGCCTCGGGCCCGCGCGCAGGCTTCGCCCGCCGCGCCGCGATCAACGCGCCGATCCAGGGCACCGCCGCCGACATCATCCGCCGCGCCATGGTGCGGATGCCGGCGGCCATCGCGGACCTGCCCGCGCAGATGCTGTTGCAGGTGCATGACGAATTGATCTTCGAGGTGGCCGAGGACGCGGTGGACGAGCTGATCGCCACGGCCCGCGAGGTCATGGAGGCCGCGCCCCATCCGGTTCTGACGCTCGACGTGCCGCTCGTGGTCGATGCGGGGCAGGGCGCGAACTGGGCCGAGGCGCATTGACCGACCCCTGAAATCCGACGCGGATTTCAGGGCCGAAACTTGCGAAGTTTCGGCAGGCGCGGGCCCCGATGCGCCGCGCCTGCCGAAAAATCCTCGTCAGGATTTTTCGCGGAATTTCGCGTCGAAATTCCCGTTCAGATCAGGCCGTGTTCCTTGAACAATTCCCGCAGCGACCTTTCCGGGCGCGGTCCCATATGGCTGATCACCTCGCGCGCGCTGGTATGGCCCATCCGGCCCGCGACATGCATGTCGGTGCCGGTCACCAGGCCGTAAAGAAAGCCCGCCGCGAACTGGTCGCCCGCGCCGGTGGCATCGACCGGCGTGATATGCTCCACCGGCACGTCGGTGCGCACACCCTCGCGCATGATCGAGCAGCCATGACCCGAGCGGGTGCAGACCACGAGCGGGCAGATCGCCGAGACCGCCTTCAGGTCCTCCTCCAGATCGTCGTTCTGGTAAAGCGCGCGGATCTCGGCCTCGTTGCCGATGACGTAATCCAGCTCGTTCTCGATCAGCGACAGGAAGTCGTCGCGGTGCCGCTCGACGCAGAACGGGTCGGAAATGGCGATGCCCGCCCGGCCGCCTGCGGCGCGGCAGGCCCGCGCGGTCTTGATGAACGCGTCCTTGCCCTTGTCCTTGTCGAAGAGATAGCCCTCGAGGAAGACCACCTCGGCCTCCGCCGCGACGGCCTCGTCCACGTCGTCGGGGCCAAGCTCCGCCGAGATGCCAAGATAGGTGTTCATCGACCGCTCGCCGTCGGGCGAGACGAAGATCATCGAGCGCGAGGTCGGCAATTCGCCGTCGGGTGCCGGCGCGTTCACGAAATCGGTGCCGATCTTCTCCATCTCGCCCGCGTAGAAGCGGCCGAGCCCGTCATCCTTCACGCGCCCGATGAAGGCCGTGCGCAGACCCAGATTGCCCAAGCCCGCCAGCGTGTTCGCGACCGAGCCCCCGGGGGCCTGAACGCGGCCTTCCATCGCGCCGTAAAGCGTTTCGGCCCGTTCGCGTTCCACGAGCTGCATGATCCCCTTCTCGATCCCCATATTGTCGAGAAAGGCATCTTCCGCGCGGGTCAGCACGTCGACGATGGCGTTGCCGATCCCGACAACCTGATACTTCTTCATTCGGTCTTGTCCTCGTATTGGCAGAGATCGCGGATCAGGCAATTGCCGCATTTTGGCTTGCGCGCCACGCAGACGTAGCGCCCGTGCAGGATCATCCAGTGATGCGCGTGCAGTTGGAAGTCGACGGGGATGTGGTCCTCGATGGCGCGTTCCACGGCGACGACATCCTTGCCCGGCGCGATACCGGACCGGTTGCCCAGCCGGAAGATATGCGTGTCGACCGCCTGCGCGGGATGCCGCCACCACATGTTGAGCACGACATTCGCGGTCTTGCGGCCCACCCCGGGCAGGCTTTCCAGCGCGGCGCGGGAACAGGGCACGGTGCCGCCATATTCCTCGACGAGGATGCGGCTCAGTTTCATGACGTTCTTGGCCTTGTTGCGGTAAAGCCCGATCGTCCTGATATGCTCGATCAACGCGTCCTCGCCGAGATCGAGCATCTTCTGCGGCGTGTCGGCCACCTCGAAGAGCGACGCGGTCGCCTTGTTCACGCCCGCATCGGTGGCCTGCGCCGACAGCGCGACCGCCACGACGAGCGTATAGGCGTTGACGTGGTTGAGCTCGCCCAAGGGCTCCGCCTCGGCGTCGCGGAAGCGCGTGAAGATCTCTCGGATCGTGTGGTAGTCGAGCTGCTTGGCCATTGGCCTGTTATGGCGAGCGGTCGATGCAGGCTCAACGCGAAAGTCACCTATTTGGAGACGCGGCCACCTGCGAAATGCCGCGGATCGATGGCGACGAGGATATGCTCGTCCTGCGCGGCAAAGCCGAACCCGGTGCACAGCGCCTCCGAAGCGGCATTGTCCTGGCGGATCCCGGTGAAGAACCGGCGCATTCCGAAACGGTCCTGCATCTCGATCAGGGCCATGGCGCCGAGATAGCTGGCAATGCCTTCCCCGCGCCGCTCGGGATGGGTCGAGAGCATGCCCCACCAGCAGGTGCCGGAATGGTCCGATGCCGGGTGGAACGGGTCCGCCGAGGCCGCCGCCCCGACCGCCCGGCCCGCGCCGTCGAGGGCCGCCACGCATATAGCCGGGCCCATCCGGCCGCGCATATAGGCCCCGTTGGGCAGGAACACCTCGCAGGCCTGGGTGACGGCGTCGATCTGGGCCAGGACCGCCGCCGGCGTATCGGCATCCACGACAACGAGCGACAGGTCGGCTGGCAACGGGCGGGCGGTCAGGCGCTGCCGGGCCCGGTCGAAGGTCGCCGGGGTGTTGGTCCAGCTCACATAGCCATCGGTGGCAAGTCCCGCGGCCTCGAGCGCCGCGCGGCGCCCGGGCAGGTCGCGGCCCGGGATATGCTCGCATGCACCCGCGCCGGTGATCCGCGCCAAGGCGATCTGGGCAGGGATGTTGTCGGCCGCGGCTGCGGCGAGCGCCACGCCCCGGCCATAGGACGAATAGCGCGGATCGTCCTTCAGCAAGGCCCAGAGCGACCAGGCCCGTTGCGCCATGGCCTGCTGTTCGGGGGTGCCGAAGAATTCCGGTTCATCCAGTGTTTCGTGCAATGTCATGCCGCAGGATGGCACGAAGGCCATGATCGCACCAAGCGCCATATGCGCAACAATCGGGTCGCGCCGGGCCCCGCCGCGCGGCTATCAAGGCCGGGCCAGAACAGGAGCCCCGCCATGAGCGAACCGTCCCCCCCGCCCGGCCGCAGCGCCTATCATTACGAGGTCATGCGCCGCGCCATCGAGACGGTGGATGCGCTCGGCCCGCAGGCGCGGCTGGACGATCTGGCGCGCGAGATGAACATGAGCCCCGCGCATTTCCAGCGCATCTTCTCGGACTGGGCCGGGGTCAGCCCGAAGCGGTACCAGCAATACCTGACGCTCGGCCATGCCAAGGCGCTGCTGCGCGAGCGGTTCACGACGCTCGAGACGGCGCAGGCCGCGGGGCTGTCGGGCTCGGGGCGGCTGCACGATCTCTTCCTGCGCTGGGAGGCGATGAGCCCGGGCGACTACGCCAAGGGCGGCGCGGGCCTGACCATCCATTGGGGCCTGTTCGACAGCCCGTTCGGCCCGGCGCTGGTCATGGGCACCGACAAGGGCATCTGCGGCATCGCCTTCACCGCGGAGGCGGGCGAGGATGCCGCCATGGCCGACATGACCGCGCGCTGGCCAGGGGCCCGTTACGTCGAGGCTCCGGAGAAGCTGCGGCGCTGGGCCGAGGCCGCTTTCGGCACGGGCGGCGAGGTGACGCTGCACCTGATCGGCGGGCCGTTCCAGATCAAGGTCTGGGAGGCGCTGATGCAGGTCCCCTCGGGCCATGTGACCACCTATTCCGAGATCGCCGGCGCCATCGGGCACCCGAAGGCGGTGCGCGCCGTGGGCACCGCCGTGGGGCGCAATCCGGTCTCGCTCCTGATCCCGTGCCACCGGGCGCTGCGCAAGTCCGGCGGGCTCGGCGGCTATCACTGGGGACTGCCGGTCAAGCGCGCGATCCTGGCCTGGGAGGCCGCCCGCGCCGAGGCATGAGCGGAGGATCGCCGACAAAAATGCCCATGTTTTTGGATAACAGTGGTGTCAGAGGGTAAGACGCGCCATGTCTTTACGGACGCGACAACACCGATGAGGTAAGAATGATCCGAGCAAAATCCCTTTCCGTTCTGTCGGCCGCCGGCCTGGTCGCGCTGACCGCCTGCGCGCCGCTGAGCGACCCGAACAACCCCAACCGCCAGGCGCAGACCGGCGCATTGGTCGGCGCAGGCGTCGGTGCGCTGGCCGGCGCGCTGACCGCGGGCGACGATCCCGTCGAGAAGCGGCAGGCGGTTCTGACCGGTGCGGCGCTGGGTGCTGCGGGCGGTGCCGTGATCGGCAACCAGCTCGACCGGCAGGAAGCCGCGCTGCGCCAGCAGGTGGGCAACCAGAACATCGACATCCAGAACACCGGTGACCGGCTGATCGTGACGCTGCCGCAGGATATCCTGTTCGCGGTGGATTCGACCGCCGTCAGCCCGGGCATCCAGGGCGACCTGATCGCCGTGGCCCGGAACCTGCAGCAATATCCCGACACCACCGTGCAGGTCATCGGCCACACCGATTCCGACGGCGATGCCGGTTACAACCTCGACCTGTCGCAGCGCCGCGCGCAGGCGGTGGCGTCGATCCTGACCTCCAACGGCGTGCCGAGCTTCCGCGTCCAGTCCATCGGCCGCGGCGAGGATCAGCCGGTGGCGTCGAACCTCACGCCCGAGGGCAAGGCGCAGAACCGCCGGGTCGAGATCGTGATCCTGCCGACCGCCTGATCGGTCGCGCCTCTTCAAGACCAGAACGCGCCGCGGTGGCTTGCCGCGGCGCGTTTGCGTTGTAGGTCAAAGGAAACCGCAATTGCCCGAACGAAAGTGTGTCCATGTCCGATCTGAAGCTTCTCACCATCTCCGGCTCCCTGCGCAAGGCCTCCACCAACCGAAAGCTCGCCGCCGAAGCCGCGCATCGTTTCGGCCCGGCGGAGAAGACCGTCGCCGACATCGCCTTCCCGGTCTATGACGGCGATATCGAGGAAGGGCAGGGCATCCCGGCGGAGGTCCAGCGCCTCTCCGACCAGATCGCCGCAGCGGATGCGGTGGTGATCTCCACCCCCGAATACAACAAGGGGATCTCCGGCGCGCTCAAGAACGCGCTCGACTGGGTCAGCCGGACCGAGGGCAATCCCTGGCGCGACAAGCCCGTGGCGCTGATGTCCGCCGCGGCGGGCCGTGCGGGCGGTGAGCGGTCGCAGAACATGGCGCGGCTCTGCCTCAACCCGTTCCGTCCGCACCTGCTGCCCGGGCCCGAGGTGTTCATCGGCAACACCTCGAAGCACTGGGACGACAACGACCGCCTGACGGACGAATTCGCGATCAAGCTGCTGACGGAATTGATGGAAGGCCTGCGCGCCGCCGCCGAGGCGCGGCGCGGCTAAGCCCCGCGCCGGGGTCGGTCCGGCTCAGCAGCCGGTGCCGACCATCACGACGCGGACCGTGCGCAGAAGCACCTTGATATCGGTCGCGAACGACAGCTTGCGCAGGTAGTCGGCGTCATAGGCGGCGCGCTCGACGAAGCTCGATTCATTGCGCTCGGAGGTCTGCCAGAAGCCGGTGATGCCGGGACGCATGGCGTAATAGGCCGCGCCCGGGTAGATCGCACGCTGCTCGAGCATCATCGGGCGCGGTCCGACGAGCGACATGTCGCCCTTCAGCACGTTCCATAGCTGCGGCAGCTCGTCGAGGGAGGTCTTGCGGATGATCCGCCCCAACGGCGTGATCCGCGGATCGTCACGCAGCTTCTGGTGCATGCGCCACTCTGCGGCGGCCTGCGGGTTCTGCTCCAGATGGGCATGCAGCATCTCGTCGGCATTGGGCACCATTGAGCGCAGCTTCCACATCCGGAAGACGCGTCCATTCCGCCCCACGCGCTTTTGCCCGTAGAAGGGCGCGGCGCCCTCTGCGGCGATCACTAGCGCGATGGGCAGGATCATCAGGAGGGCCGGCAGCGCGGCGATCAGCACGAGCGCGACGTCGAGGGCGCGCTTCACGTAGAGCCGGTAGGCCGCAGGAAGATCCGCGCTGGTGGCGTGCAGATCGCCGACTAGGCTGACATCAGACCGAATTAACTCATCACCGACATGTATGGTCACTGGTAACCCCCGAACACCACGGCACGTGAGGCAACAGTCCACCGTTCGGATACAACACTGTACCCGGCGAAACTGCGGCTACGGCCGCCTTAACAACTTTGAAACACCAGCCCCCAGGTGCACGTCCCGCAAACACGGCGTAAATGTGTTCGCCTTCCGACGCTCAGCATATGCTATTACGGCAAATTTAAGTCAATTGTGACGCTGCGCTTCGTGAGGAGGACGGCGTGGATGTGGCAAAATAACTCACTTTTTACGAGATCAGTTGACCCCGTTGAATATACCTTGGGTTGTTTGATTCGCGACCGATCCGCTCGGCGTATCGTCGCGCAGGGCGGGCGGATCAGGCTCTGGATTGATCGGCCGTCATCGACAATGTCCCGCTCCCGGGGCGGCGATTGTTTCGCTTTCTGCGACAATCTGCGGGAAGTTGCAGATTGTGTTGGGATTTCGCCTCAGACGGCGGTCTGCCGCGCCAGGGCCGGTGGACAATCCTGACCCGGGCTCGTCGCGCGCAAAGCCCGTTCTGGCGCCGATTTCGCCATCGGCGGCGACCCGAGGCCACGCCGCGACGCGCGGCTGATCTTTTTCTCCCGCAGGGTGCTCACGAAATGTTACAACCCGGGTCGTCCGTGCCCCCGTTGCGCCAAGGTGCCGTCCAATTTGGTCCGATTGCCGCCATATTTCCGTCACACTTGCACTGATTCGCGGCCCGGATTGCCCGGCGCAGCGACGCCGCGCCCGTTGCAGAGCGCGCGCCGGACCTCTATGTCGCCCGGATATCCCGCGGCGCGACGGAGGCTTCATGACGAACCATCTCTATCAAGGCGATCTTCCCGACACGCTCGATCTCGGGCCGGTGGTCGCGATCGATTGCGAAACGATGGGCCTCAATCCGCATCGCGACCGGCTTTGCGTCGTGCAGCTGTCTTCGGGCGATGGCGACGCGCATCTGGTGCAGATCGCCAAGGGCCAGACCAGCGCGCCCAATCTCGAACGGTTGCTGACCGATCCGCAGGTCCTGAAGCTCTTCCATTTCGGGCGCTTCGACATCGCGGTGATGTATCACACCTTCGGTGCGCTCGCCGCGCCGGTCTATTGCACCAAGATCGCCAGCCGCCTCGTGCGGACCTACACGGACCGGCACGGGCTGAAGAACCTGCTGCAGGAGCATCTGGGCGTCGACATCTCGAAACAGCAGCAAAGCTCCGATTGGGGCGCCGACGCGCTCAGCGTGGCGCAGCAGGATTACGCGGCGTCCGACGTGCTGCACTTGCACCGCCTGCGGGAGAAGATGGACGAGATGCTGGCCCGCGAGGGCCGCACCGAGATGGCCGAGGCCTGTTTCGCCTTCCTGCCGATGCGCGCGCGGCTCGACCTTGCGGGCTGGCCCGAAATCGACATCTTTGCGCATTCCTGATCCCGGATGGCACGCGGCACGGGCATCTATTCACAGGTCGTGGCAGGGCTGAAGGTCCTGCTGCCGGTGATCGCGCTGGGCCTGCTGTCGACGCTGTTCCTGTTCTCCCGCGATACCGATCCGACGCGGAACCTGCCGCTCGCCACGGTCGAAAGCCTGAAAGGGCGCTCTTCCGAAACGGCCACGGGCGCCACCTATTCGGGCATGACCGATACCGGCGCCCAGGTCACGATGCGCGCGCAGATGGCCCGCCCCGATCCCGAAGCGGTGGATCGCCTGATTGCCGAGACCTTCGATGCGACCATCGATTTCGAGGATGGCAGCCGCGTGCAGATCTCGGCGCCGTCCGCGGAGATGGACAATGCCGGCGCCACCGCCCGGCTGACCGGCGGGGTCGAGATCGACAGCTCCACCGGCTACAGCATCCGGACCGAGGCGCTGACCTCCGCGATGACGCGGGTCGAGATCGAAAGCGACGGGGCGGTGTCGGCGACCGGGCCTTCGGGCACGCTCGATGCGGGCAAGTTACGCATCATCGCCGATGACAGCCCCGATGCCGAGGAGGGCGATGTGCAACTGCTTTTCACCGACGGCGTTCGGATGATATACGAGCGCCAACAACAGTGAGTGCGTGTCCATGGTGAAAGCCCGAATCCTGGCCCTTCTGGCGGGCCTCGTTCCCGCGGCCCTTCTGGCGCAGGGGGCCGAGGTGACCTTCGGTACCATGCAGCAGGACAGCTCGCTTCCGGTGGAGGTGAGCGCGGATCAACTGTCGGTCGATCAATCCTCGGGCACGGCGATCTATTCCGGTGACGTGGTCGTGGGCCAAGGCGACATGCGTCTCGCGGCCGCGCAGGTGCGCGTGGTCTATATCGAGGGCGCGGGCCAGATCGAACGTCTGGAGGCGACCGGCGGCGTCACGCTGGTATCGGGGGAAGAGGCCGCCGAGGCGGAGCGCGCGGATTACAACGTCGCCGCCGGCACCGTGGTCATGACCGGCAACGTGCTGCTGACCCAGGGCGCCAACGCGCTGACCGCCGACCGCATGGTGGTCAATCTCGAGGACGGCACGGCGCAGATGGACGGGCGCGTGCGGTCGGTCTTCCAGCCGCAAGAGGACGGGGACGGCAGCGCCTCCGGCACGGGTCAATAAAGATGGCACGCCCTTCGTTGAGCGTGACCGACGGCGCGGCCGGTCTGAACGTCAAGCATCTGCGCAAGAGCTACAAGAAGCGCGTGGTGATCCGCGACGTGTCGATGACGCTCAATCGCGGCGAGGTGGTGGCGCTGCTCGGGCCCAACGGGTCCGGCAAGACGACGACCTTCTACGCCATCGCCGGGCTGGTGAATCCCGAGGGCGGACAGGTGCTGATCGACGGGCAGGACGCGACCTATCTGCCGATGTACCGCCGCGCGCAGTTGGGGATCGGGTATCTTCCGCAGGAGATGTCGATCTTCCGTGGGCTCACGGTCGAGGACAACATCTCGGCCATCCTCGAGATCTCGCTCAGCGACCGGTCCCGGCGCCGCGAGCGGCTTGAGGAGCTGCTGGGCGAGTTTTCCATCGAACACCTGCGCCGCGCCCCGGCGCTGGCGCTCTCGGGCGGTGAACGCCGGCGGGTGGAGATCGCCCGCTGCCTTGCCGCCGATCCCAAGTACCTCCTGCTGGACGAGCCCTTCGCCGGGGTCGATCCGATCAGCGTGGGCGATATCCGCAGCCTCGTCGCCGATCTGAAGACCCGGGGAATCGGCGTGCTCATCACGGACCATAACGTGCGCGCGACGCTCGAGATCGTCGACCGCGCCTATATCCTGCATGACGGGCAGGTGCTGATGTCCGGCTCCCCGGACGAGGTGGTCCGCAACGAAAACGTGCGCCGCGTCTATCTGGGCGACAGCTTCCGGATCGGCTGATCCGCCGCTTTCATCGTCCCGTCCGGTTTTGTTTGACAGACGGGCGCGGCATGTCCTCAAATGATGATATGACGCCGCGCGATTTTGCAGTCCGCATCCGACATTGCCTTCGTTCGGGGGCGGCCTTCTACAAGCCACGGCGCGCGAAACGGCGGACGTCATCTTTCGGCCACGGATACGTGCGACAGGGATTTCTGGTCCCGTCGCGACGGATGCGCTTCGGCCCACAATAAGAAGAAGGACACCATTCATGCGTTACCAGATCACGGGAAAGCAGATCGATATCGGCGCGGCACTTCAGACCCATGTCGAGACGGAGTTGAACGTCGTGCTGGAAAAGTATTCCGGACGCCCGACCGATGCGACGATCGTCTTTTCCAAGTCCGGCCATGAGTTTGTCTGCGAGGCGACGGTCCACCTGTCGACCGGCCTGACCGCGACGGCGAAGGGCCGCGCGCCCGAGATCTACGCTGCCTTCGACGCCTGCAGCGAGAAGATGGACAAGCAGTTGCGCCGCTACAAGCGACGGTTGAAAGATCACCACAAGGAACGCACCTCGCCGGTTGAACTCATCGGCGCGTCCTCGTATATCCTCGCCGGACAAGAGGGGGACGAGGCGACGGAGCCCGACACCCTGCAGCCCATTATCGTGGCCGAGATGGAGACCAAGATCCCATCCCTGTCCGTTGGTGAGGCTGTGATGCAGATGGAGCTTGCGGGGGCACCGGTTCTGGTCTTCCGCAACGAAAAGAAGGACGGCGTCAACGTTGTTTACCGGCGAGACGATGGAAATATCGGCTGGATCGACCCGTAAACCACGATATCTCTCTTCGTGATCAACATGCGCTGACGCCAGAGCAGAAAAGCATTTCCAGATGAAATTTGTCTCCCTCCTTGAGCCGAACGCGGTGAAGGTCATGTCCAGCGTTTCCAGCAAGAAACGCCTGATGCACGACCTCGCCGAGATCGTCGACAGCGTCTACGGCATCGATGCGCCCCGCGTCGTCGAGGCCTTGATGGAGCGGGAAAGCCTCGGCTGTACCGGCGTCGGCCACGGCGTGGCGCTGCCGCATGCGCGCCTGTCGGGCATCGACGAGGTGAAGGGTGTCTTCCTGCTGCTGGAAAAACCGATGGACTTCGATTCGGTGGACCGTCAGCCGGTGGATGTGGTCTTCGGCCTGTTCGCCCCGGAAGAGGCGGGGGTGGAGCATCTGAAGGCGCTGGCGCTGGTCAGCCGCACGCTGCGCGATCCCGCTTTCTGCGCCAAGCTGCGGGCCAATCCGGACCCGTCGAAGCTTTATACCATCCTGACGGAATCGCAGTCGGTTCAGGCCGCCTGATCGCGTCTGGTTCGAATTGGAACGCCCCGGCCGCCGCGCCGGGGCGTTTTTTCGTGGCCCGGGCTCAGCCCCATTCGGAAAAGCCGAACATCGTGTAGTCGCGCAGATAGGCTTCCTGCGCCAGCGTCTCGATCTCGTCGTCGTAGATCTGCGCGAGGCCGTAAGGGGCCTCGGTCGCCACGGGCGTGGGTTCCTGCGGGTCGGGATGGCCGACCTGCATGGCGAGCGCGGGCAGGTAGGCCGCCATCTCGTCTTCGCGGATGACCATGTCGGGGAAGGTGAATTCCGCCATCCCCAGAAGCGTCTGCGACTGGCTGGCCCAGTGACCATCGGTGCGGATCGGCGTCTGCCCGGCCAGGTTGGCCCGGCAGAAGCGCAGGAACCCGGTGAAGGCGCGCCGGTGATCGTCGGGCGAATAGGCCGCGCCCGGCGTGTTCAGCGGCAAGTCGTAGGCCTTGGCCAGATGGCTGCGGATCTTGCCGAAACTGCCCGGCCCGGTCGACACGATCTTGGCGCAGAACGCGTCATGGGCCCGGGCAACGGGATGGCGCAGCACGGTAAAGCTGCGGTGGCCGGGATGCTCCCGCTTCCACTGTCGCAGAGTATTCTGGCTGAACCCGGTGCCGAGGTCGTCCTCGCCGACCGCGTCGAGCGCGGCCATCCAGCGCAGCACCGCCGCCTCGGGGCCTGAGCGGACCGGCATGTAAAGCAGCGGCGTCTTCGCGCCGGCCACGTAGGTCGGCACCAGCGGGCCGCGGCGCGGTTCGAAATTCGGCGTGCGCGACAGGTTGAACCGATCGAGCCGCGCCAGCGCATCGGCCATCTCCCGGACATTGGCCACCTTTTCGCCCACCGCCTTGGGGTTCTGCACCTTGAGCGACTTGTCCAGCGCCTCGAGCCGGTCCGGCAGGCCGAGCCACATGGCGAGGCCGTTCATCACGTCGAGATCCTGCAGGTCCTCGTAGGCGACGTAAAAGGCCGTCTGCCCGCTGCGCTGCATGCGGTTGAGGATGGTGACCTGGAACTCCTGCAGGGCCGCAAGGTGCTGGTTGAACTCGGTGCTGTCGAAGGTGGCCTGCACCTCGCGGCGCTTGCGCACATTGGTCAGCTTCCACTGCCCGGTCGCCTGCGCGATCTTCCAGCTCACGTAGCTTTCCACGGGATTGCGCGTCAGCACGATCTTGGCGCAGCGCGGGTCGTCGAGGATCGTCTCCAGCACCCGCGGGTCGTGGTCGTGGAAATAGCGGAACCCGCCGAGGCCCGGGGTTGCGTGCTTGATCTGCTGCAGCAGCCGCTCGGGCTTCAGGTCGCGTTCGTCCTTGGTGATGCCGAGGATGTCCTCGGAATTCGGATAGCCGATGAAATGCGGGTTGAACGCCTCGCCATGGCAGGTGACCGGGGGCAGAGCGTTGAGATTGGTTTCAAGGAAATTGGAACCGGTCCGCATCTCTGCGAACACCACGAAATAGTCGAATCGTCCTGACATAAAGGACCTTATTTCTTGACCAGATAAGGTTTGCGCGCGGGACGCTGGCCATGGCGCGGCGCGGGTTCGACGGGGAAATCGCCCATCAAGTGCGGATGCATGCCCTGGTTCTTCAGGTTCTGAAGAAACTGACCGAATCCGGTCAGATCTTCAAGGCGCGGCGCCTCGGCAAGGCGGCGGCTGGGCTTCTGGCCGATCTCGTCGATCAGAAGCTGCAGCGGCTCCATCGGCGCCTCGATGAACTCCGCCATGGTCCAGATCCGGGTCTGGGCCTTGGCATCGGGATGGCGCAGCTCATCGAGCATGCGCGCCTCGATCTTTTGCAGTGCCGCGGCCTCGGTCCGAAGGTCGGCGAAATCCCGGTTCGACTTGAACAAAGGCACGGCCCAGGCGCCCGAAATCACCGAGATCTGCGCGTTCGGATCGCGGGCGAAATGCCAGTTGATCTTGGGATTGTCGTGCGGGCCGTACTGGAAGCATTGCCGCTCGCCGCGGGTGTTCCAGATCAGGTTGGTCAGGAAGGAGCGCGGGTTGTAGTCGCGCAGCGCGGCATTGTCCGACAGCGCGCCGTTCAGCACCCGCTGGCCCCCGGCGAAATGTGCCCGGTCCGGCGCGAAGATATGCCCGTGGACCTGCACGCCGGTGGCGCGGGACAACCACGGTTCGAACTCGGTGAAAAGCTCCGCAAAGCCCTGGAAGACGGAATATTTCCCGGCGCTGACGCCGTTTTCCCAGCCGTAATTCGGCCAGCGCGACTGCATGTAGAGGCCCGCGCGCCCGCGCGTCCGCCGCTCCACCGCCTTGGCGAAGATGCGGTCGATCTTGCCGGGATTGGGCTCCATCCGGTTGGCCTCGCCGGTGCGATCGCCGAGGAACGCATCGTAGAGACGTTCGGCATGGGGCCAGATCTTGCGCGCGACGAAACAATCCGACCGGCGCAGAAGCTTCAGGTGGTCGTCGTAGAAAATATGCGGTTTGCCCTGGAAATCGAATTTCGACAGGGTCAGCGACCGGCTTTCGATATTGGTCGAGTAAAGCCGCGCGAGGGTCTGGAAATACGATTCGTCCGGGATCCAGACGGATTTGAAATAGCGGTCGTATTTCGGACGCCGCGGATCCTGCAGGATCGCCGACAGGGTCTGCCGCGTCAGGCACCACCATTGGCTGCCCATATGCGGCGTGATGCCGTCGGGGATGCGCCGTTCAAGGCCGAGGCGGCGCTGGAATTCCACGAACTTGTCGAAGAGGTATCGCTGGTTCCGCCAGGAGAACGGGAACCACATGGTGAAGCGTTCCTCGTCGAGCCCGCCCACCGTCCAGGGCACGTCCGCCGTCGTGGCACTTTCGATGAAATCCACGTTGGAGCGAGAGGCGAGGTAATCCTTCAGCTCCTCCACCGGGCGCAGCGGCAGGCAGGATCCCGAGGCGAGGTAGACATGCCGCACGTCCTTGTTCGCCGCCAGCATCAGCTCGCAGGCATCCTGCGTGGCGGCCACCAGCCCCCAGCTGCCCCATTCGCAGCGATGCCGCTTCGAAAACCGGATCAGCGGGTCGTCGATCAACTGCTCGCGGAACGCCTCGAAGGCCTGTGTGGGCACCTTCTTATCCACATGGATCACGATCGGGCAGCCCGCCCGCGCCCAGTGGCGCGCGACCTGCACGGCCCGTCCCAGCGCGGTATGGACCAGCATGACGATGCCGACGCTCACGCCCAGTTGCCCTTCGACATGAGCCCGAGGATCTCGAGCTGGCGCCAGTTGATGTATTTCTCGCTCCACTTGCACCAGAGGTCGGGGTTTTCCTTCAGGCCCGACGCATAGGCGAGGTATTCCTTCGATCCGCCGTAATGCTGGCGCCGCTCCAGCTCCTCCTGCGCCTTGTGCGAGAAGGTATCGAGGAATTTGGTGTGCAGCAGCACGCCCGAGGCTTTCTCGCCGCCCCATTCGTCGTAGACGAGGTTCAGACCGCGCGGCAGCAGCGTGTGGGTGGAGCTGTGATAGGCATAGCGCCGGTTCCATTTCACCAGCGGGATCTTGTTGAGCGCGGGCGCGCGCTCGGGCTCGTCGGTGAAGAACATGCGCGCGCGCGGCCCGCCCTGGATCCACAGGTTGCCGTATTTGGGGTTCTTCGAGATCGTGTAATTGCCCGCGTCGAACCACGCGGCGATATCCAGCGGATTGCGCCCGGGCAGATAGGGTTCGCTGTCGATCCGCCCCTTGGGATACATGTCGAGCAGCATCGCCCCGAAGGACTTGATCGAGGAGGCATCGAGCCAGTCGGTCAAGGCGCGGATGGGCCGCGTGTCGCAGAACGGATAGAGGAACAATTCGTCGGGATCGACGACGAGGCACCAGTGATCGTGGCCGTATTTCATCTGCAGCCAGTTCATCCAGTCGACGCCGAAGCGCGCGCGCTTGTAGCTTGCGCGCGTCGTCCAGACCGAGACATCTGGCTGCTTGGCAAGGTAGTCAAGCGAACCGTCGGTGCTGTCGTTATCAACGATCAGGAAATGATCGACTCCCATCTCGCGGTAGTAATTGAGGAAGTAGGGCAGGCGGACACCCTCGTTCCGCGCCGTGGAGACCACGAGGATATCGGAGGGCTTGATCTGGTCGGTCCGATTGGCGATCGCCCGCAGATCACGACGCTTGCGGAAGGCCCGGATTCGCCATCGACGGCGCTGCAAGCGAAGCCTGTATGATTGCCAGACGCCCAATCCCGTTCCTGTCCCGTCGCTACCAAGGGGCGCCTCAGCGCCCGAACCTTTCCCGCCGGATATCAGATC
Organism: Roseivivax lentus; assembly: GCF_900156805.1. GTDB lineage: Bacteria > Pseudomonadota > Alphaproteobacteria > Rhodobacterales > Rhodobacteraceae > Roseivivax > Roseivivax lentus. Next base: position 343,115 of record NZ_FTOQ01000001.1, read on the forward strand.
CGGCTTAACAACCCCTTGAAATGGCATTGCCAATCGGGCGGCTCAAATGCCGCCGACTGGCCCATATTGCCATCCCGCGGCGCGGGTGTCTCCCGCGCCAAACGGATAACCGTCTGTTCCCAAGGATAGCCGTCGCGCGAATCCGCGTAAATGGCCTGATCGCCGAGCACCTCACGGAGCACGGGAAGCGGGTTGCACAGGACCGGCACACCGAGCTGCAGTGCCTCGACGGGCGGCAGGCCGAAGCCTTCGGCCAGGCTCGGGAACAGCAGCCCCCGGCTGCCGCGCAGCAGCGCCGTGACCGCCGCATCGTCCAGCCCGGCCAGCTCGTGCACATGGGGCGGGCGGGCATCGAGCCGGGCGAAGACATCGGCATTGTTCCAGCCGCGCGCGCCGAGGATCAGCAGATGTGGCGCCTCGGCGCCCAGCTCCGCGACCAGCCGCGCCCAGAGGTCCAGAAGGAAGGCGTGGTTCTTGCGCGGCTCGATCGTGCCCAGGGCCACGAAATAGGGCGCGTCGGTCCAGTGACCGCGGGGCGCGTCGGCGGGCGTCGTGGCGGCGGGCGGTGCCACGCCCAGATGCGCCACGGCGATCTCCGGCGGGGCGGGGCAATGGCGCGCGATATCCGCCGCCGTGGCCTGCGAATTGGCGATCACGAGGTCGGCCTCGGCCATGACCCGGTCGAAAAGGGCGTGGAACCGCGCCACGCTGCCCGCCCGCTGCATCTCCGGCAGGTCGAGCGGGATGGTGTCGTGGATCATCACCGCGATGCTCAGGCCGGGCACCGCGCGCAGGCCCCGGAAGGTGGACGGCGTCAGGTTCGTATGGCCGACATTCACGTAGCTGGTGCCGGGCGGCAGGTGCCGGGCGAGCATGCGGCCCAGACCGCGCGGGCGGGCACGCGCCACGGCGTCGCGGCGCAGGTCGCTTTCGGTCCCCGCCCGGGCCGGATCGCCGCGCCGCGCCAGCCGCGAGAAAAGCGTGGGCCGCCCGATCTCGCCGCGATCTAGCCGGGCGGCGAAGGCCGCGCAACCGGCCTCGTCGAGCAGCAGGTATCCAAGCGCGGTGCGCACGAGGCCGAAAAGCGGCGCCTGCGCCGCGATGAGGTGCGCGAGATACGCCCGCTCCACCCGGTCGACACCGGTCATCTGGCGCCCCGCGCGGCTGACGAGCCGCGTCAGGTCGAGGCACCGGGCCCGGGGCTCAGCGCGCGTTATGGCCGTGCTGCTGCCAGGCCCGGGCATCTTCGATCATCCTTGGAATGGTGGGGCGGCGGGGCGCCCCGCCCAGTTCCTCCGCAGCGCGGCTGGAGCCCGTGACGAGCTTCGTCGCCGCGCCCGCGCGGCTCAGCGCCGCGTAATGCAGGACGGCGACAGGCGCAGGCTCCGCGAAGGCCCGGTCGATGGCGGCGCGGTCGAGAAGGTCGCCCTTGGCCAGCGAGCCGAACCGCACCGCGTCGCGCCAGTCGCTCAGGAACATGCTGAAAGTGATCGGGATGTCGCCCGCTGCGGCCAGCGCCTTGCGGGCATGGCGGCCGATAGAGGCCGCGCCGCCAGTGACCAGAACGCTGTCGGCCACCGGATTACTCCGCGGCCTTTTCCGCCGCGACCGTTTCGTAAAGGAAGGCGCGCAGGTCGTCGCGCAGATCCGGGCGGCGCAGGCCGAAGGCCACGGTCGCCTGCAGGAAGCCCGCCTTGGAGCCGCAATCGAAGCGCTCGCCCTCGAAGCAGAGCCCGTGCACGCCCTCGCCGTCGATCTCCTGCGCGATGGCGTCGGTCAACTGGATCTCGCCGCCCGCGCCGGACTTCATCTTGTTGAGGTTGCGCAGGATCTGCGGGGTCAGGATGTAGCGCCCGATCACCGCGAGGTTCGAGGGCGCTTCGCCCGCGGGGGGCTTCTCGACCATGCCGCGGACCTTCACCAGCGCCTCGCCCTCGCGCGTCGCATCGAGGATGCCGTAGGCCGAGGTCTTCTCCTGCGGGACTTCCATCGCGGCGACCATGTTGCCGCCGGTTTCGGCATAGGCCTCGACCATCTGCTGCAGGCAGGGCTTCTCGGCGGCGATCACGTCATCGGGCAGCATGACCGCGAAGGGCTCGTTGCCGATCAGGCGGCGGGCGCACCAGACCGCGTGGCCCAGACCCAGCGCCTTGTGCTGGCGGGTATAGGCGACCTCGCCCGATTCCATGTTGGTTGATTTCAGGATCTCGAGAAGCTCGTCCTTGCCCTTCTTCTTCAGCTCCTGCTCGAGCTGCGGCGAGATGTCGAAGTAATCCTCGAGCGCGCCCTTGCCGCGGGAGGTCACGAAGATGAATTCCTTGATCCCCGCCGCGCGCGCCTCGTCGATGGCGTATTGCACGAGCGGCCGGTCCACGAGGGTCATGATCTCCTTCGGCACAGATTTCGTTGCGGGCAGAAACCGCGTGCCCAGACCCGCAACCGGAAAGATGGCCTTGGATACCTTGTTCTTCATGACGTGCTCCTGAACTTTCGGCCCACCGTATCTTGTGGCTCGAAGGAATACACCCGCCGATGCGGGCCCGTGGTTGAAATCATCCTAGACAATCACTCGAGGGCGCGAAAGCGGCGCAATCGGGTGGCCTCGTGGTCAATGCGCGCGCCGAACGTCCAGAGCCGGAAGAGCGGCGCGTCGCGATCCGAGCGCCCGAACAGCCCGCCTTCCTGCGCCCAGATGCCATCGGCGCGAAAGCGCAGGCGGTGATAATGCGCGGTGGGCCACAGGGTGATCCGGGTCACCGTGTCGCCCGCCTCGCGGGCGGCCCGCGCCTCGGCCTCGCAGGCCGCGCGGGTCCAGGGCCGTCCGGCGATCAGCCGGTGCGGCGCGCCCGGCGCCGCGCTGAAGGGCAGGAACCCCGAGGCCGCGCGGGGCAGCGGGCCCAGCGTCGAGAGCTCGCGCGCCAGACCGGCCTTGATGCCCCGGCCCAGCCCGCGCATCAGCCGCGCCACGTCGCCGGGATCGAGGGGGCCGCGCTGCATCGCGCTCAGCAGCCGCCGGCACTGGGCGGCGCGAAAGGCGGTGAGCGCGGCCGCATGCGTCTCGGGCGGGGCATGACGGCGCAGGAACACCGCCTTCGAGGCGCCGATCTCGGTGAGGTCGCGCGGCGTGCGGTCGGCAAAGCGGCGCGCGCTGGCCTCCATGCCGTGATGCACGCGGGCCAGCGGCACCAGCGCGGTGGCGACGCCCGCGCTCGCGAGGCGCATGTTCAGGTCGGTTTCGTCGAGATAGAAGCGATAGGCCGGATCGAACCCGCCAAGTGCTGCCAGCACATCGCGTCGGACGGCCATGTTGGTGCCCTCGGTCTTGATCGCGCGGCCTTCGGCGGGATGCAGGATCGCCGGCGCCTCGCCCTCAAGCTGCAGCGGGTGGCGCGTGCCCGTCGCATCGACCGTGCCCGCGCCCCATTGCAGCGAAAATCCGTTCCGGCCGATGACGAAGCCGCCCGAGGCGGCAACCTCGGGCGCCTCGAAGGGGGCTGTCAGCCGCGTCAGCCAGGACGGCTCCGGAACCGCGTCGTCGTCGATGAAGGCCACCACGTCGCCCGCCGCCGCCGCGATCCCGCGATTGCGCGCCGCCGAGATGTTGGGCAGGTCGTAGGCGACGGTCTTGATCTCGTCCGCCTTGGGATGCGCGGCGATGGCCGAAAGGCCCGCCGGGCAGGCGACCACCACCACCTCGAAAGGCGCATGATCAAGCTGGGCCAGACCCGTGATGCAGCGTGCCAGGGCCTCGGGCCGGTCCCGGCTGACCACGACGACGCTGACCGGTCCGGTCGGCATGGCGGGCTCAGCCCTTCTTCAGCTCGACACCCGGGGCGTAGGCGATGAAGAACGGGTTGGAGAAACCGGGCTTGCCATAGGTCAGCGTGCCGTGATCGTCGAAGCGCACGACGCGCCCGCCCGCACCGGCGAGCACCGCGTGACCCGCGGCGGTGTCCCATTCCATCGTCCGTCCGAGCCGGGGATAGAGATCCGCCTCGCCGGTGGCCACGAGGCAGAATTTCAGAGACGAGCCCGCCGAGGTCATGTCCTTCACCTCGTACCGGCCGATGTAATCGTCGGTGGCCTGGTCGCGATGCGACTTCGAGGCGACGACCATCAGCGCGGAATTGTTCGGATCGGTGACCTTGAGCGGCTTGGTTTCGCCGGGGCTGTCATGATCGAACGGGCCTTCCTCCTCGACCGAGGATCCCACGCTGTCGGTGTAGAACATCCGTCCCTTGGCGGGCGCGTAGACCACGCCCCGCGTCGGCAGACCGTCTTCGACCAGCGCGATGTTGACGGTGAAATCCCCGCGCCGGTTGATGAATTCCTTGGTCCCGTCGAGCGGATCGACGATCAGGAAGGTCGAGACATCCTGGCCGTGGCTGTCGGCCTGTTCCTCGGTGACGAGCGCGACATCGGGAAACGCCTCGCGCAGCCCCGCCGAGATCAGCGCGTCGGCGGCCTCGTCGGCCTCAGTCACGGGGGAGGCGTCGGACTTCGTCTTCACGTCGAAATCGTCGGCATTGTAGATTTCCATGATCCGGTCGCCGGCCTCCAGTGCCAGCTTGCGCATGATTTTCGTCAACTCGGAATAATTCAAACTCTCGCCTTCCCCGCGGCACAATCGTCGCGTTCATTGATTTGAAATCGCCCAGAACTTATGCTGCGCGAAACAGATGGCCGCAAGCAATGATGGCCATCCCGACCGGAAGCAGTGCAGGCCCCATGTTCGAAGCCAACAAACCACGCAACAAGGCGGCGGGCGCGCTGCAGATCGCCGAGCTGATCTACCACAATGCCGCCCGTTCGGTCCGGCAGGGCCACAACAACGCGCTCATGGCGATCGTGATGAACATGGCGCAGACGGTCATCTTCACCCTAGCCTTCTACGCGATGTTCCAGCTTCTGGGCATGCGTTCGGCGCCCATCCGCGGCGATTACATGGTTTTCATCATGTCCGGCGTGTTCCTCTACATGAGCCATATCAAGACGATGGGGGCGGTGCGCGCGGCGGGCAACGCGCTTGGTCCGATGATGCTGCACGCGCCGATGAACACCTTCGTCACGATCCTCTCGGCGATGCTGTCGACGCTCTATACCCAGACCATCACGATGGTGCTGATCCTATTCATCTACGACACGGTCTTCGCGCCCGGTGCCATCGCCTCGATCCACGAGCCGGCCAAGGCCTATGGCATGCTGCTCGTGGCCTGGGGATCGGGTGCCGCGGTGGGGATGGTCTTCATGGCCGCGGCCCCCTGGGCGCCGGTCCCGGTGGGCATGGTGACGACGATCTATGCCCGCGCCAACATGATCGCCTCGGGCAAGATGTTCGCGGCCAACATGCTGCCGCCGAAGATGCTGGCGATGTTCGACTGGAACCCGCTCTTTCACGCCATCGATCAGGCGCGCGGCTACGCCTTCCTGAACTACTGGCCGAGGAATTCCTCGCTCGAATACGTGCTTTGGGTTATGGTGACCTTGGTCATGGTGGGTCTCATGCTCGAATTCTACACACGCCGAAACATCTCCGTTTCCTGGGGCGCGCGCCGGTGACCAGGCGGGCCGCAGCGATGCCCGCGACGGGTCTGGTCCTCGGGCTTGTCCTGGGTCTGGCCCCGGGGCTCGCGGCGCCGCTGCACGCGCAGGACCTGCCCGCGCTTTACGACGTGACCGGTGTCGCCTCGGACGATGTGCTGAACGTGCGCGAAGGGCCCGCGGCCTCCGCGGCGCAGATCGGCGCCCTGGGCCCCGCCGCCACCGATATCGAGGTGACCGCGATCGAGAACGGCTGGGGCCGCGTGAACACCGACGAACGGTCCGGCTGGGCGTCGCTGTCCTTTCTCGCGCGCCAGGGCGGGCAATGGGCGGACGGCCTGCCGGCGCCGCGCACCTGCTTCGGAACGGAGCCGTTCTGGTCGCTCGACCTCGCCGCCGACGTCTTCGACTTCCAGCTCTTCGACAAGGGCCTCGTCTCGGGGCCGATCACGCTGCGCACGCGCGCGTCGGGGCGTCCAGACCGCTACGCCTTCGCGGGCGAGGCAGGCGGCGACCGCGCCATCCTCGTCATGGGCCGGGCGGAATGCAGCGACGGCATGTCGGACCGGCTCTACGGGCTGACGGCGGATTTCCTGCTGGGCGACACGCTTTATTCCGGCTGCTGCTCGGTGGCGCCGAACTAGCGCACGACCCGCAGGGTCAGGTTGATGCGCCCGCCTTTCGGCAGAAGCGTCGAGGATCCGAAGCGGATGCGATCCACCCCGTGAAAGCGCAGCCGCGCCGCGCCGCCCATCACCGCCACATCCCCGGATTTCAGCCAGATCGATTCGGTCTTGCCGCCGCGCCTGTCGTTGCCGATCCGGAAAAGCGCGTCGTCCCCGAGCGAGATCGACACCACGGGATGGCTGAAATCGGCCTCGTCGCGGTCCTGGTGCAGGCCCATCCGCGCGCCTTCGCCATACCAGTTGATGAGACAGCATTCCGGGCGCTGCGCGCTGCCCGAGACCGCCTCCCAGATCGCCAGCACCCGGTCGGGAATCGGCGGCCAGGGCGCGCCCGAGGGATGCCGCTCCTCGTAGCGGTAGCCCTTGCGGTCGGTGACCCAGCCAAAGCGGCCAGCCGCCGACATCGCCACCGACATCTTCTGCCCGCGCGGCGTCACCGGCGTGACCAGCGGCGCCACTCGCAGGCAGTCGCGCAGGTCCGCCACCAGCCGTTCCTGCTCCGCGCGGCTGAGGAATTCGGGGTGGATCGCGACATCGCGCAGAAGGACGGGGGCGGTCATGCCCGCATGCTGCGTCAGGCCAGCGCCGAGGAAAACCCCCCGAGACGATCTCGACAATCCGCGCATTCTTTCCCGTCGCGGCGCTTGCAGCCCCAAAACCCGCTTCTTATATACCCCACGACCGCGTGATCAGGGCGCCCGCCCGGGTCACGCATCGAAAATCGGGGGGAGAATGCCGGAACGGGTCTTCCTCTCGGGACATCGCCTTGAATCAAGAAGGGATCGAAATCATGGGTAAAGTGATCGGTATCGACCTCGGCACCACCAACAGCTGCGTCGCCATCATGGACGGCAGCCAGGCGCGCGTGATCGAGAATTCCGAAGGCGCGCGGACGACCCCGTCCATCGTGGCCTTCGCCGAAGAAGAGCGCCTCGTCGGCCAGCCCGCCAAGCGGCAGGCCGTGACCAACCCCGAAAACACCGTGTTCGGCGTCAAGCGTCTGATCGGCCGTCGGTTCGACGATTCCGATCTGAACAAGGACAAGAAGAACATGCCGTACGAGATCATCGACGGCGGCAACGGCGACGCATGGGTTCAGGCGCGCGGCGAGAAGTATTCGCCCTCCCAGATTTCGGCCTTCATCCTGCAGAAGATGAAAGAGACCGCCGAGAGCTATCTCGGCGAAGAGGTGACCCAGGCGGTCATCACCGTTCCGGCCTATTTCAACGACCAGCAGCGTCAGGCCACCAAGGACGCGGGCAAGATCGCGGGCCTCGAGGTGCTGCGCATCATCAACGAGCCCACGGCGGCGGCGCTCGCCTACGGCCTCGACAAGAAGGACAGCAAGACGATCGCGGTCTACGACCTCGGCGGCGGCACCTTCGACGTCACCATCCTCGAAATCGACGACGGCCTCTTCGAGGTGAAGTCCACCAACGGCGACACGTTCCTCGGCGGTGAAGACTTCGACATGCGGATCGTCAATTACCTGGCCGACGAGTTCAAGAAAGAGAACAATGTCGACCTGACCAAGGACAAGATGGCCCTGCAGCGCCTGAAAGAGGCTGCCGAGAAGGCCAAGATCGAGCTCAGCTCGGCGTCCCAGACCGAGATCAACCAGCCGTTCATCTCGATGGGCGCCAACGGCCAGCCGCTGCACATGGTGATGAAGCTGACCCGCGCGAAGCTCGAAAGCCTCGTGGGCGATCTCATCAAGGCGTCGATCAAGCCGTGCCAGGCCGCGCTGAAGGATGCGGGTCTCTCGACCTCTGATATCGACGAGATCGTGCTCGTCGGCGGTCAGACCCGGATGCCCAAGGTCGTCGAGGAAGTGACGAAGTTCTTCGGCAAGGAGCCGCACAAGGGTGTGAACCCGGACGAGGTCGTGGCCATGGGTGCTGCGATCCAGGCCGGCGTGCTGCAGGGTGACGTGAAGGACGTGGTCCTTCTCGACGTCACGCCCCTGTCGCTCGGCATCGAGACGCTGGGTGGCGTGTTCACCCGTCTTATCGACCGCAACACCACGATCCCGACCAAGAAGAGCCAGATCTTCTCCACCGCCGAGGACAACCAGAACGCCGTGACCATCCGGGTCTTCCAGGGTGAGCGCGAGATGGCGGCCGACAACAAGATGCTCGGTCAGTTCAACCTCGAGGACATCCCGCCGGCACCGCGCGGCATGCCCCAGATCGAGGTGACCTTCGACATCGACGCCAACGGCATCGTCTCCGTCGGGGCCAAGGACAAGGGCACCAACAAGGAGCAGAAGATCACCATCCAGGCCTCGGGCGGTCTGTCCGACGAGGACATCGAGAAGATGGTGCGGGATGCCGAGGAGAACGCGGATGCCGACAAGAAGCGCCGCGAACTCGTCGAGGCCCGGAACCAGGCCGAGAGCCTGATCCACGCCACCGAGAAATCGGTCGAGGATCACGGCGACAAGGTCGATCCGACCACGGTCGAAGCCATCGAACTGGCCGTCGCCGCGCTGAAGGACGACCTCGAGGGCGAGGATGCCGAGAAGATCAAGTCGGGCATCCAGAACGTCACCGAGGCGTCGATGAAGCTGGGCGAGGCGATCTACAAGGCCCAGGCCGACGAAGGCGACACCCAGCCCGAGGCCGACCAGGGCGAGCGTGGGTCCGACGAGGACATCGTCGATGCCGATTTCGAGGATCTGGGCGAAGACCGCAAGCAGGGCTGAGACCCGCCCGGAACCCGAGTTTGGGGCCGGTCCGGATGCCGGGCCGGCCCTCTCATGTTCCGACAAAGTCAGGAGGACATGAATGTCCAAACGCGACTATTACGACGTGCTGGGCGTGTCCAAGGGTGCATCGGCGGAGGAGATCAAGAAAGCCTACCGCCAGAAGGCGAAAGAGCTGCATCCCGACCGCAATTCCGACAACCCCAATGCCGAGGCGCAGTTCAAGGAAGCCAACGAGGCCTATGACGTCCTGAAGGATGCCGAGAAGAAGGCGGCCTATGACCGCTTCGGCCACGCGGCCTTCGACGGCGGCATGGGCGGCGGTGGCGGCCGTCCCGGCGGCGGCTTCGGCGGCGGTCAGGGCGATTTCGCCTCGGCCTTCTCGGACGTCTTCGACGACCTCTTCGGCGATTTCATGGGCGGCCGCGGCGGCGGCGGTGGCGCGCGCCAGCGGGCGGCCCGCGGGGCCGATCTGCGCTACAATCTGCGCGTGACTCTCGAGGAGGCCTTCGAGGGCCTGCAGAAGACGATCAACGTGCCGACCTCGGTGGCCTGCGGCTCCTGCAAGGGCTCGGGCGCCGAAGGCGGCGTGGAGCCCACGACCTGCCCGACCTGTTCCGGCATGGGCAAGGTGCGCGCGACGCAGGGCTTCTTCACGGTCGAACGGACCTGCCCGACCTGTTCGGGGCTCGGCCAGATCGTCAAGAACCCGTGCAAGGAATGCCACGGCGCGGGCCGCGTCGAGAAGGAGCGCGCGCTGTCGGTGAACATCCCCAAGGGGGTCGAGACCGGCACGCGGATCCGGCTCGCGGGCGAGGGTGAGGCGGGCCTCCGCGGCGGACCTCCGGGCGATCTCTACATCTTCATCGACGTCGCCGATCACCCGATCTTCGAGCGGGACAACGTGAACCTGCATTGCCGGGTGCCCGTCTCCATGGCCTCCGCGGCGCTGGGCGGCGATATTGAGGTGCCCACGATCGACGGCGGGCGCAGCCGGGTGAAGATCCCCGCAGGATCGCAATCCGGCCGCCAGATGCGGCTGCGCGGCAAGGGCATGCCGTCGCTGCGCGGCGGCGCGCCGGGCGACATGTTCATCGAGCTGGCGGTGGAGACGCCGGTGAACCTGACCTCGAAGCAGAAAGACCTGCTGCGCGAGTTCGAGGCGATGAGCGAGGACAACAATCCCGAATCGAAGTCCTTCTTCAAATCGGTGAAGAGCTTCTGGGACAGCATGAAAAGCTGAGGCGAGGACGCCCGCACGGGCGGAGGAGCCGCTCCTCGAGCCCGGGCGGGCTCTCCTCGCCTTTGACGCGACGTTGCGGCTGACACCCGCCCCATGCTCATGTGAAGTCGCCCGCAACCAGGGAGGCTTCACATGACCGACTATCCCCATCTCCTCGCGCCGCTCGATCTGGGCTTCACGACGCTGAAGAACCGCGTCCTGATGGGCTCGATGCACACCAATCTCGAAGAGGTGGGCGACTGGAACCGCGTGGCCGAGTTTTACGCGGCCCGCGCCCATGGTGGCGCGGCGCTGATGGTGACGGGCGGCATGGCGCCCAACCGCGAAGGCGGCGTCTTCCCCGGTGCGGCGGGCCTCTTCACCGATCAGGACCTCGCCAATCACCGCATGGTCACCGACCGCGTGCACGAGGGCGGCGGCAAGATCGCGATGCAGATCCTGCATGCGGGCCGCTACGCCTACGGGCCCGAATGCGTGGCCCCGTCGGCGATCAAGTCGCCGATCTCGCCCTTCGCGCCGAAGCAGCTCGACGAGGCCGGGATCGAAAAGCAGATCGCCGATATCGCCACCGCCGCGGCGCGGGCGCGCGAGGCGGGCTATGACGGCGTCGAGGTGATGGGCTCCGAGGGCTATTTCCTCAACCAGTTCATCGTCACCCACACCAACAAGCGCACCGACCGCTGGGGCGGCTCTTACGAGAACCGCATCCGCCTGCCGATCGAGGTGGTGCGCCGCGTCCGCGAGGCCGTCGGGCCCGACTTCATCCTGATCTACCGGCTCTCGATGATCGACCTCGTCCCGAACGGCTCCACCTTCGAGGAGGTCGTGCAACTGGCCCAGGCGGTCGAGGAGGCGGGGGCCACGATCATCAATACCGGGATCGGCTGGCACGAGGCCCGTATCCCCACCATCGCCACTTCGGTGCCCCGAGCCGCCTTCGCCTGGGTCACCAAGAAGCTGATGGGCAAGGTTGGCATCCCGCTCATCACCTCGAACCGGATCAACACGCCCGGCGTGGCCGAAGAGGTGCTGGCGACTGGCTGCGCCGACATGGTGTCGATGGCGCGTCCGTGGCTCGCCGATGCGGAATTCGTGACCAAGGCGGCCTCGGGCCGCGCGGCCGAGATCGCACCCTGCATCGCCTGCAACCAGGCCTGCCTCGACCACACCTTCCAGGGCAAGGTCTCGTCCTGCCTCGTGAACCCGCGCGCGGCCTTCGAGACCGAGATCGTGATCGAGAAGGCCGCCAGCCCGAAGCGCGTGGCCGTCGTGGGCGCGGGGCCTGCGGGTCTGTCCGCGGCGCTGACCGCGGCGGAGCGGGGGCATGCGGTGACGATCTTCGACAAGGCGAAAGAGATTGGCGGCCAGCTCAACATGGCCAAGGTCGTTCCCGGCAAGGAGGAATTCCGCGGCCTCGTCGACTGGTTCGCCCATATGGTCGAAGTGCGCGGTGTGACGCTGCGGCTCGGTACCGAGGCGCGTGCCGACGATCTTCAGGACTTCGACGAGGTGATTGTGGCCACCGGCGTCATCCCGCGCGATCCGCAGATCCCCGGCCAGGACGCGCCTCATGTGCTGAGCTATATCGACGTGCTGCGCGGCGGCGCCGAGGTCGGCCCGCGCGTCGCGGTGATCGGCGCGGGGGGCATCGGTTTCGATGTCTCCGAGTTCCTGGTGACCGAGGACAGCCCCACCGAAAGCCTGCCGGACTGGATGCGGGAATGGGGCGTGACCGATACCGAGGTCGCACGCTCCGGCCTGGCACCCGAAGGGCCGCAACCGGATCGCGCCGCGCGGCAGGTCATGCTTCTGCAGCGCAAGGCGGAAAAGCCCGGCAAGCGGCTCGGCAAGACCACGGGCTGGATTCACCGCGCGGGCCTGCAGATGAAGGCCGTCGAGATGAAGGCGGGCGTCAATTATGAGGGCATCGACGCCGAGGGGCTGCACATTTCCTACGGCGAGGCGCGGGAGCGGCCCGAGGTGATCGCCTGCGATACGGTCGTCCTCTGCGCGGGCCAGCTGAGCGAGCGCAGCCTTGCCGATGCGCTCGAGGCCAAGGGCGTGGCCTGCCACGTGATCGGCGGCGCGGACGTGGCGGCGGAGCTCGACGCCAAGCGCGCGATCGACCAGGGGGTGCGTCTGGCCGCGACGCTCTGAGCGCGGATCAGAGCGTCAGGCGCAGGCCGTCGCGGGCCAGCGTCAACGGCCCCGCGTAATAGCGCCGGACCTCGGCCTCCCAGACCTCCGGTCCGAATCCGGCAAGGCCCTCGGGCACGAAATGCATCAGGGCCAGATGCCCGACCCCCGCCGCCGCGGCGAGCCGGCCAATCTCGGACGCCTCGCTGTGCGAGCGCAAGATATGCGTTCGCAGTTTCGCGTCGTAATGCGGCAGGCTGGCCAGCGTGGCCTCGACCCCGGCCGTCAGCATCGCCTCGTGGATCAGCAGGTCGGCCCCCCGGCAGGTGTCTTCCCACCCGGCAAACGGCGCGGTATCGCCCGAGAAGACCGCGCGCTTGCCGTCCGCGGCAAGGCTGAGCGCGTAGCTTTCCCCGAGCGGCGGGTGGTGGTTCGGAACCGCCGTCACCTCCAGCCCGGCCAGCGCGATGGTCTCGGGCATCTCGTGGATGTTCACCAGATCGGCCAGCGGGCGGCGCCCCTCATCGGCGATCCTGAGGTCGATATCGAAGGCCATCGCGGCGAGGAAATGCTGCCAGTAACCGGCCAGCCCGCGCGGTCCCCAGACCGGCACAGGATGCTTCAGCCCGGCGGTCCAGGCGGTGTGCAAAAGCGGGCCCAGTTCGAGGTAATGATCGGAATGCAGATGCGTGACGACGATTCCGTCGAGCGCGGTCAGTGCCACGCCCTGATCGCAAACGCCCCGCGCTGCGCCGAGACCCGCATCGATGAGCAGCGTCGCGCCGCCCATCCGGACCAGCAGCGAGGTCGGCATCGACGATCCGGGCCGGATCGCGGGGCCGCCCTTGACCCCGAGAATGGCGACCGAGCCTGCCCTCTCAGCCATGCTTCAGCGCCTTGCGGATCAACATGTCGCGCTTGGTCTTGGACAGGCGGTGCACGAAGAGCTTGCCGTCCAGATGGTCGATCTGGTGCTGTACCGAGGTGGCCCAGAGCCCGACGAAATCCTGCTCGCGCGTCGCGCCGGTCTCGTCCATGAACCGCACGGTCACGGCGCGCGGACGCGACAGCTTGGCCGAGACGCCCGGCAGGCATGGGCTGGCTTCCTCGTGATCGCGCAGCTTGACGCTGGCATGCAGCACTTCGGGATTGGCCAGACGCACGGCCTGACCGCGCGTCTCGGAGGCGTCGACGACCGCGAGGCGCAGCATCTCGCCCAGCTGCGGCGCCGCAAGGCCGACACCCGGCATCGCCTCCATCGTGTCGATCATGTCGTCCCAGATCCTGCGGACCTCGTCGGTGATCGCTTCCACGGGCGCGGCCTGCATCCGCAGACGCTTGTCGGGCCAGCGCAGGATCGGCCGCGGGCTCATGCCGCCGCGTAGTCCGCAAGCGCCGCGGCGCGCGCCTCGGGGGACAGCCGGTCGAAAGTCACGTGCCCGTCCAGATGGTCGAGTTCGTGCTGGGCGATCAGCGCCTCGGCGCCCGCAAGCTCGGTCTCGATCCGTTCGCCGGCAGGCGTCGTGTAGGCCAGCCGCACGCGCGCGGGACGCTCCAGCGTCACGGTGATGCCGGGGATCGACAGGCAGCCTTCGCCGTTGCGCGCGGTCTCCTCCGAGGACCAGGTGATCTCGGGATCGATGCAGGCGCGCGGCGACATGTCGCCGTCCTTCCAGCCTGCATCCATGACGAAGACGCGGCGCAGAAGCCCGATCTGCGGCGCGGCAAGACCGCGGCCCGGCGCGGCGTACATCGTCTCGAAAAGATCGGTGACCAGCGTTTCCAGGTCATCCTCCGCCGAGACCGGCGCGCAGACCGTCGACAGCCGGTCATCCGGCCAGGTCAGGATCGCGCGCTTGCTCACGCGCGGGCCATCTCGCGCTTGAGCTTCTGCATCTTGCGCGTGATGAGCTGCCGCTTCAGCGGCTTCAGGTAATCGATGAAGAGCTTGCCGTCGAGGTGGTCGATCTCGTGCTGCACGCAGGTCGCCCAAAGCCCGTCGAACGTGTCTTCCCGCAGCTTCCCGTCGCGGTCGAGCCACGCGACCGTGACCTCGCGCGGGCGCTCGACATCGGCATATTGGTCGGGGATCGACAGGCAGCCCTCCTCGTAGACGCTCATCTCGTCCGAGACGGCCTTGATCTCGGGGTTGAACATCACCGTGGGCTTCGGCACCGAATCCTCGCCCTTTTCGCAATCCAGAACGATCAGCCGCGACAACACACCCACCTGCGGCGCGGCAAGCCCGATCCCGGGCGCGTCATACATCGTCTCGAGCATGTCGTCGGCAAGCGCACGCAATTCGTCCGACAGGTCGTCGACCGGCGGGCAGACCTTTTTCAGGCGCGGATCGGGGTGGATCAGGATTGGCCGTTTCATGCAAGCGATGTAGGCGATGGCGCGCGCCCGTGCAATATCGCGGCGCCAAGGCTTGCCGCCGGCGCGTCACGCATTAGCGTGCATCCCGAAGCTGGCAGGAGACCTTCCGTGAATTTCGACGAGATCATCGACCGCCGCGGCACCGGCTGCAGCAAGTGGGACGCGATGGAGAAGGCCTATGGCGTCTCGCCCGAGGACGGGATCGCGATGTGGGTCGCGGACATGGATTTTCGCCCGCCCCGGGTGGTGCAGGACAGCCTGCATGCGCTGCTCGATCACGGGGTCTACGGCTATCCCGGGCCGGATGACGCGCACCGCGCGGCGATCACGTGGTGGATGCAGGAGCGGCACGGCTGGAAGGTCGATCCGTCATGGATTTTCACGACCCATGGCCTCGTCAACGGCACGGCCATGTGCGTCGATACCTGGACCGAGCCCGGCGACGGCGTGGTGCTGTTCACGCCGGTCTACCACGCCTTCGCGCGGGTGATCCGGTCCGCGGGCCGCGAGGTGGTGGAATGCCCGCTGGTGCGCGCGCATGACCGCTACGAGATGGATTTCGACGCCTATGACGCGCTGATGACCGGGCGCGAGAAGATGGTCATCCTCTGCTCGCCGCACAATCCCGGCGGGCGCTGCTGGACCGAGGCGGAGCTGAAGGGTGTTGCCGCTTTCGCCGAGCGGCACGATCTGATCCTCGTCTCCGACGAGATCCACGCCGATCTGGTGATGCCCGGCCAGCGCCACATCGCCTTCGACACGCTGGATCACGGCATCCGCGACCGGCTTGTGATGATGACCGCGGCCACCAAGACCTTCAACATCGCGGGCGCGCATATCGGCAACGTCATCATTCCCGATGCGGATCTGCGCAAGGCCTTCGCGCGGCGGATGGCGGGCCTCGGCATGTCGCCGGGGCTTTTCGGTCTGCGCATGGTGACGGCGGCCTATTCCCCGGAAGGCGCGGAATGGGTCGATCAGCTCTGCGCGTATCTCGACGGGAACCGCCGCATCCTCGATGCCGCGGTCGACGAAATTCCGGGCGTGCACTCCATGCCGCTCGAGGCCACGTATCTCAGCTGGGTCGATTTCGACGGCACCGGCATGAGCCATGCGGAGGTGCTGGAGCGGGTGGAGCGGCAGGCGAAGATCGCCGTCAATCACGGCCCGACCTTCGGCACCGGCGGCGAGACGTTCCTGCGCTTCAACATTGCGACGCAGCGCGCCCGGGTGATCGAGGCGGCGGAGCGTCTGAAGGCGGCGTTCAGCGACCTGCAGTAGCACCCGCGGGGCCGGGGCGATCCCGGCCCGCGCGCTGCGATCCGCGCCGGGTCACCATTCGGGCGGCTGATGCGTCAGCCCGTAGGATTCGTAGATCGCGGCGATGCGGCCATCGGCCAGCGCCGCCGACAGCGCGTCCGTGACCTCGTAGTAAAGCGGCTTCCACGAGAAATGCACCGCGACGCCCAGCTTCCAGCGGGATTTCGCGAAACCGGCAAGCGGCGGCTCGTGGATGCCCACGCCCGCATCGGCGCCGAATTCGAGCTGCCCGCGCGGGCCCATCGCGGCCATGGTTTCGCCCGCGCGCAGGGCCGCCATCGCGCCCTCCATGGTGGGGTAGCGCCGGATGCCCGGCTGCAATTGCCCGCCGGCGAAATTCGACAGGTAGAAATCCGCGATGGCGTCGTTTTCCACCGCGACGCTGTCGAAGCGGAAATAGGCCGGCACCGGCTTTTCCTCGGGATAGCTGTCCTTGTCATAGGCGATGGCGATGCTTTCCTCGGCATAGACGCCGCCGAAGCTCACCTGCTCCACCCGGCAGGTGAAGGCCGAATCGTAGGGCACGCGCATCATCACGTTCGACACCGCGCCGCCGATCACGGGGCCCTTCCAGATGTGGTTGCGCAGATCGGCCTCGAGGTTCTCCCCGGCGGTGATGAAGGTGAAGCGCGCCTCGACGCCTGCGAATTCCGCGATGAGACGGGCGAGATCGACGTCGATGCCGCGCGGCGCGCCCGCCTCCTCCCAGGAATAGGGCGGATAATCCTCGTAGAGCGCGAAGGTCATGAAGCCGCGCTCGCGGATGTCGTCGATGCTCTGGCCGACGTAATCGCGCGCGGTGTTCTGTGGCTTGGGCTGCGGCACGTAATCGGCGCAGGGGTCGGCCGCATGCACGGGCGCGGCGGTCAGCCCGATGGCCGCCGCCGCGCCGATGATCAGACCCCGAAGGACCTGGCGCATGGTCAGTTCGCCGCCGACAGGCCGATGGTCAGCGTTTCGGCCGCCTTGTCCTGAGGCGCGCCCGCGGCCAGCTGCACGGCGGCGCGGTAGGCGATGCTGTCGGCGACCGGCGCGCCCGACAGGGTCTCGATCTCGCCCGCGATCTCGGCAAGCCGCGCCTGCGCGGCGCTCACGTCGGCGCTGCCCGCCTCCAGCGTGTCGCGCATCTCGGCCAGCTCGTCCGCGAAGGCATCGAGACTGTCGCCATCGGGCCGGGTTTCGACATAAGTGCGGATGGCCCAGGCGGCCTCCTGGCCCAGAAGCTCGCCGAAGGCCGGCATCTTGGTGATGCCGTTCTGCGTGTAGCCGTCGCGGAACCGCTCGACATACCATTCGTCGCCGTATTCCTCGGCCTCGAGGAAGCGCAGATCGGGCGCCAGCCCGCCCGAGATCACCTCGAGCCCGTGACAGCGCGCGCAGTTCTGGTTGTAGCCCGAGGCGCCGATGCGCACGGCTTCTGCCCAGACCTCTTCGCCGGCGGCTTCCGAGCGATAGGGGTTCTCGGTCAGCCACTCCTCGCCCAGGGTCGGCAGGGTGCCCGTGTCCACCGGCTGCGGGGCCACGTCGCCATGGGCGAAGGCCAGCGTGACGCCGGCGGTCAGCGCCAGGGTGGCTGCGAATGTCGAACGGATCATCGTGGTCATTGGGGTCCTCCCGTTGAGCCTGTCGGATTGGATTTGCTCGCCCTCAGGTC
Organism: Roseivivax lentus; assembly: GCF_900156805.1. Classification (GTDB taxonomy): domain Bacteria; phylum Pseudomonadota; class Alphaproteobacteria; order Rhodobacterales; family Rhodobacteraceae; genus Roseivivax; species Roseivivax lentus. The sequence goes on from NZ_FTOQ01000001.1 coordinate 360,778, forward strand.
TACGGCACGGCCCGCCCTGCGCCCTATTGGACTTTGGTCCTTTTCGGCGGCCTCCGGGGCGCGACATTGGTCGTATTTTCCGTCCCGCGCGCTCCGGTAGCCTGACCTGCGGGAGGATTTCACATGCACGGCATTCTGCGCGGCCTCGTGGTTGCGTTCGGGCTCTTCGTCTCCGCCGCGGCGGCGCAGACCCCGGTCGCGGTCGAGGTCACCTATCTGCGCCAGGTGGTGCCGCCGCCGCCGACCCTGTCCAATCTCGACCCCCGGCCCGAGGATCGCGGCCCCGCGGGCGCGGCCCTCGGATTGTCCGACAACGCGACGACCGGCCGCTTTCTCGGTCAGGACTGGTCGCTCGAACTGGTCGACGTCGCCCCCGGCGCGGATTGGGCGGCGGCGGTCGCGGACCGGCTTGCAACGGACGCGTTCGTGCTGCTCGACGCGCCCGCCGAGCAGATCCTCGCCGCCGCCGATGCGGCGCAGGCCGCCGGCAGTGCCGCGCTTCTGATCAACGTCTCGGCGGAAGCCACCGACCTGCGCGCCGGGTCCTGCCGGGCGAACCTGCTGCACACGGTGCCGTCCCTTGCCATGCGCGCCGATGCGCTGGCGCAGATGTTCGTGAAGAAGCGCTGGGAGGAGATCGCACTCATCGCCGGTCAGAACACTTCCGACCAGGCCTATGCGGCGGCGCTCCGGGCGTCGCTGGCGAAGTTCGGGTTGGGGCTCGAGGCCGAGACCGACTGGACCTTCGACGCGGATATGCGCCGCTCCGCCGCCGCCGAGGTGCCGCTTCTGACCCAGCCGCTCGGCGATTACGACGTGCTGCTCGTGGCCGACGAGGTGCACGATTTCGGCCGCTACATCCTCTACAACACCTGGGCGCCCCGGCCCGTCGCGGGCTCCGAGGGCCTGACCGCGGAGGGCTGGGCGCCGGTCGTCGAACAATGGGGCGCCGCGCAATTGCAATCGCGCTTCCAGGAAGCGTCGGGCCGCCAGATGCTGCCCCGCGACTATGCCGCCTGGGCCGCGATGCGCAGCCTCGGCGAGGCGGTGACCCGCACCGGCAGCGCCGATCCCGCGACGCTGCGCGACTACATGCTTGGCCCCGATTTCGAACTGGCGGGCTTTCTCGGCCGCCCGCTGACCTTCCGGCCCTGGAACGGTCAGCTGCGCCAGCCCATCCCCATCGTGCATCCCCGCGCGCTGGTGGCGCAGGCCCCGCTCGAGGGCTTCCTGCACCAGGTGAACGAGCTTGACACGCTGGGCCTCGATCGCGGCGAAGCCGGCTGCACGGCCTTCGAATGACCTGCTCAATGCGCGCCCCACTCGACCCATCGCGCAGGGTTCGGATCCCGGGCGTCCATCCGCCCCGTGCAGCAGAGCCGCGCCCTGTCACGGCCGGACCGGAAATACCTCCGGGGAGCGCGAGGGGCCGGCCCCTCGCTCCCGCCCTCATCGCCAGAGAGACACCATGAAACTAGCCGCCCCCCTTGCCGCCTGCCTGATCGCCACCCCCGCGCTTGCCGACGAGATCTGGGTCTCGAACGAGAAGGACAACACCCTCAGCGTCATCGACATCGAGACGCTGGAGGTGGTCCGCACCATCCCCACCGGCGAGCGTCCGCGCGGCATCACCTTCGCGCAGGATTATTCCGTGCTCTATATCTGCGCCTCCGATTCGGACGCGGTGCAGGTCATGGACCCCGAAACGGGCGAGATCCTGCACGACCTGCCTTCGGGCGAAGACCCCGAGCAATTCGTGCTCCATCCGGACAATCGCCGCCTCTACATCGCCAACGAGGACGACGCGATTACCACCGTGGTCGATACCGAAACGCGCCGCGTGATCGCCCAGATCGACGTGGGGATCGAACCCGAGGGCATGGCCGTCTCGCCCGACGGGCGCATCGTCATCACCACCTCCGAGACGACCAACATGGCCCATTGGATCGACACCGAAAGCCAGACCCTGATGGCCAATACGCTCGTCGATTCGCGTCCGCGCCACGCGGAATTCATCAAGGACGGCACCGAGCTGTGGGTCTCGGCCGAGATCGGCGGCACGATTTCGGTCTTCGACGTCGCGACCCAGGCCGAGATCGCCAAGATCGACTTCGAGATCCCCTCGATCAACCCCGACCGCGTCCAGCCCGTGGGCTTCGAGTTCACCGAGGGCGATAGCCACGCCTTCGTGGCGCTCGGCCCCTCGAATCACGTGGCCGTGGTCAATGCCGAGACCTACGAGGTCGAGGAGTACATCCTCGTGGGCCGCCGGGTCTGGCACATGGCCTTCAATGCCGACCGCTCGAAGCTCTTCACCACCAACGGCGTCTCGGGCGATGTGACCATGGTCGACGTGGCCTCGCGCAAGGCGGAAAAGACCATCAAGGTCGGCCGCTTTCCCTGGGGCGCGGCCTTCCGTCCGACCGACTGAGGCCCCGTCCGCGCGGCTTTCTTGCGTGGGATGTCAGGGGCTTGCCCCGGACTACGACCATGGCGGCGCTGACCTGGCGGCATCTTTGGGCTAGGTTATCTGGTCAAAGGAGACGCCCATGCGACCGATCCCGATGCTTTCCGCGATGCTGGCGCTCGTCGCGCTCGCAGCCCCGGCCCAGGCCGAGGGCGAGGCGGCCGATGAATACGGCACGCTCAATCCCGACGAGATGACATGGGAATCCATGCTCGACCGCGCCGAGAAGGGCGAGACCGGCATGGTGCTCTGCTCCACCGGCTACATGCTGACCAAGTCCGGAAAGCACGGCGCGGCGCGCGCGCTTTTCGAGAATTGCGCCAATGCGGGCTATACCGGCGCGATGACCTGGATGGGCCAGCTCGACAATAACGGGCTCGGCGGTGCCTACGATCCCGATGCCGCGGCGGAGTGGGACCGGCGGGCGGCGGATCTGGGCGATCCGGTGGGCAAGTTCAATTACGGCCTCGCGCTCATCCGCGGCCACGGGGTGGCGCAGGACGTGGACCGCGGCCGCGCGCTGGTGGACGAGGCCGCGGCCGAGGGGCTGAAGGTCGCGCAACGTCTGCAGGGCGCGGATTACGACCTCGACGAGGTCACGCCCGATGCCGACAACTGGAAATACGCGCCGCTTTTCTGACGCCACCTTTCCCCGCTCAAGCCAAGCGCCTCGCGGCGCTTTTGGCGCATCCGAGGAAGGGATCGCCCCGCGCTGCCGCCGGGGCCCGCGCGACACCCTGACGAGGTGCGGCGCCGATCCACAAGACCACCCCGCAGACCCAAAAGCCGAAAGCCGCCGGGATCCCGGCGCGTTCCGCGTGTCCGGCTTTCGCCGAATCGCGACGCCCGGCCTGTCAAGCGGATTGAAGTCTTACGACCAAAGCGGCGTATGTCGAACGCGCCCCTTTGCCCATACTCGGTAGCGGAGGAGACCGGCCCGCATGGCTCAGGCGCGATGGGGGAGACCGACTTTCCGAAGGGATCCAAGGGAGGACCGAATGAACAAGTTCATCGCAGCCGTCACGCTCAGCGTCATGGCCGCCGCCGGGGCGGCGCAGGCGCAAGTGACCGAGGCCATGCTGGCCGACGATCAGAACAACGTGACGCAGGTCGTCACGAACGGCATGGGCCGGCATCTGCAGCGCTACTCGCCGCTCGACACGATCAACACCGAGAACGTCAAGAACCTCGTGCCGGCCTGGGCCTTCTCGCTCGGCGGCGAGAAGCAGCGCGGGCAGGAAACCCAGCCGCTGATCTATGACGGCGTGATGTATATCACCGGCTCCTATTCGCGGATGTACGCGATCGACGTGAAGACCGGCCAGGAGCTCTGGCAATACGACGCGCGTCTGCCCGAAGGCATCCTGCCCTGCTGCGACGTGGTGAACCGCGGTGCTGCGATCTACGGCGACAAGATCTATTTCGGCACGCTCGATGCGCGCATCGTGGCGCTCGATCTCAAGACCGGCGACGTGGTCTGGCGCGACCAGATCGCCGATTACAAGGCAGGCTATTCCTACACCGCGGCCCCGCTCATCGTGAACGGGCTGATCATCACCGGCAATTCCGGCGGCGAGTTCGGCATCGTCGGTGAAGTGCAGGCGCGCGATGCCGAAACCGGGGAGCTCGTCTGGACCCGTCCGGTGATCGAAGGCCACATGGGCACGCTCAACGGCGAGGAATCGACCATGACCGGCGAGCTGAACGCGACCTGGCCGGGCGACATGTGGAAAACCGGCGGCGGCGCGACCTGGCTCGGCGGCTCCTATGACGCCGATACCGACACGCTGGTCTTCGGCACCGGCAACCCGGCGCCCTGGAACAGCCACCTGCGCAATGCGGGCACGCCCACCGACGGCAATGCCGGCGACAACCTCTACGCCGCCTCGCGGCTCGGCATCGATCCCGCGACCGGCGAGATCAAGTGGCACTTCCAGACCACGCCGCGCGAAGGCTGGGATTATGACGGCGTGAACGAGGTCGTGGCCTATACCGACCGCGACGGCAACATGCGCTACGCCACCGCCGACCGGAACGGCTATTTCTACGTGCTGAACCGCGAAGACGGCGCCTTCGTCTCGGCCACGCCCTTCGTCAAGGACATCTCCTGGGCCGAAGGCATCGACGAGAACGGCCGCCCGATCTTCGTCGAGGACAACCGCCCAGGCGATCCGGCCGCCGCGGCGGACGGCCAGAAGGGCGAGGTGATCTTCGCATCGCCCTCGTTCCTCGGCGGCAAGAACTGGATGCCGATGGCCTTCTCGCAGAACACCGGCAACTTCTACGTGCCCTCGAACGAATGGGGCATGGATATCTGGAACGAGCCCATCACCTACAAGAAGGGCGCGGCCTATCTCGGCGCGGGTTTCACCATCAAGCCCAATTACGAGGACCATATCGGCAGCCTGAAGGCCATCGACCCCGATGCGGGTGAAGTGGTCTGGGAATACAAGAACGACGCGCCGCTCTGGTCGGGTGTCATGACCACCGCCGGTGGCCTCGTGTTCTTCGGCACGCCCGAGGGCAAGTTCATCGCGCTCAACGATGCCACCGGTGAAGAGGTCTGGTCGTTCCAGACCGGCTCCGGCATCGTCGGTCAGCCGATCACCTGGGAACAGGACGGCGAGCAATACGTGTCGATCATTTCCGGCTGGGGCGGCGCCGTTCCGCTCTGGGGCGGTGAGGTGGCCAAGAAGGTCAACTACCTCAACCAGGGCGGCATGCTCTGGACCTTCCGCCTGCCGAAAGAGCTGGCCGCAGCAGAGTAACTCTCCCACTCTCAAGGTCGCAGCGAGGCGCCCGGGTCCAAGGCCCGGGCGCTTTTTCGTGCGGTGGCCCGCCAGTGGTCGCGGCCTGCCCTGAATCTCGGGTGACTTGCGCCGCGTCAGAATGTATCACAGGGGCCAATGACGGGCCGCAGGGGCCGCAAGAGGCAGGGCATGTCCATTCTGGAGCGCTGGCAGGCCGAATCGAGCCGCCTGCTGAACCGATATCATGCAAGGCGTGCGGCCCGGACGCGCGCCGCGACCGGGTTCGTGTCGCGCCCCGAACCGCGCAGCGTCGGCTCCTTCGCCCGCGGGCGGCAATTGTCGGCGGGCAACCTGCTGTTCGCGGGGCATCTCGTGCAGGCGCCGGGGCATTCGCCCTGGACCCTCGACGCGCCCGATGCCGCCTTCGAGGAGGAATTGCACGGCTTTCACTGGCTCGACGATCTCGCGGCCGTGGGCGAGCCGAAAAGCCGGCGCACCGCGCAGGCCTGGGTCTGGGACTGGATCGCGCGCTACGGGCGTGGGACCGGGCCGGGATGGACGCCGGAGCTCGCGGGGCGGCGGCTGATCCGGCTCATTCATCACGCGCTGTTCCTGCTCTCGGGCCGGACCTCAGAGCAAAGCGCGATCTTCTTTTCCGCGCTCGGAGCGCACGCGATCTTCCTGTCGCGCCGCTGGACCGCCAGCGCGCCGGGCCTCGGCCGGTTCGAGGCGCTGACGGGGCTGCTTTACGCCGGCCTCGCGCTCAAGGGCATGGAGGTCGAGGCGCAGCCCGCCCGCGCCGCGCTGGGGCGCGAATGCGAGACGCGGATCGACGCGCAGGGCGGCGTGGCCACCCGCAATCCCGCCGAACTTCTGGAGATCTTCACGCTGCTGACCTGGGCGCAAAGCGCGCTCGAGGAAGCCGATCAGCGCCCCGCCGAGGCCCACGAGGCCGCCATCGCCCGAATCGCGCCGACGCTGCGCGCGCTGCGCCATTCCGATGGCGGGCTGGCGCGGTTTCACGGCGGCGGGCGCGGGATCGACGGGCGGCTCGACCAGGCGCTGGCCGAATCGCGCATCCGCAAGCGGCAGGCCTCGGGCCTCGCCATGGGGTTCGCGCGGCTCTCGGCGGGGCGCACCAGCCTCATCGTCGATGCCGCCCCTCCGCCCACCGGCGCGGCGTCGTTCAACGCCCATGCCTCGACGCTCGCGTTCGAGCTGACCTCGGGCCGCCGCCCGCTCATCGTGAATTGCGGCTCGGGCGCTGTCTTCGGCGAAGCCTGGCGTCAGGCGGGGCGGGCGACGCCCTCGCATTCCACGCTGTGCCTCGACGGCTATTCCTCGGCGCGGCTGGGGCCCGCGGGCTTCGTCGGCGCGGCCAAGCGCGAGATGCTGGTCGACGTGCCGACCAAGGTGCCGGTCGAGATCAGCCGCGCAAGCGACGGGCTGACCTTCCAGGGGGCCCATGACGGCTACGTCTCGACCCACGGGCTGACCCATGCCCGCACGCTGGAGATGACCTTCGACGGGCGTGGCGTGGTGGGCGAGGACCTGCTGCTCGCGGTCGAAAAAGCCGAGAAGACGCGCTTCGACCGGCGCATGGATGCGGTGTCGCTGTCGGGCCTGCCGTTCCAGGTCCGCTTTCACCTGCATCCGGAGGTCGATGCCGAGGTCGATCTGGGCGGCGCCGCGGTGTCGATGGCGCTGCGCTCGGGCGAGATCTGGGTGTTCCGGCACGATTCGGACGCCGAACTGACGCTTGAGCCGTCGGTTTACCTCGAAAAAGGGCGATTGCGGCCGCGCGGGACGCTGCAGGTCGTTTTATCCGGCCGCGCGATGGAGTATGCGACCCGCGTCCGCTGGTCCCTCGCCAAGGCGCAGGAGACGGCGATTGCCATCCGCGACCTCGCGCGGGACGAGCCGGACGACGCGCCGACCGAGCCATAGCAGGACCTGACATGACCGATCTTCACCCCGTCCGCCGCGCCCTCTTGTCCGTCTCAGACAAGACCGGCCTGATCGACCTCGCCAAAGCGCTCGCCGCGCGCGGGATCGAGCTTGTCTCAACCGGCGGCACGGCCAAGGCCATGCGCGAGGCGGGGCTCACGGTGCGCGATGTCGCGGAACTCACGGGCTTTCCCGAGATGATGGACGGCCGCGTGAAGACGCTGCATCCGGCGGTGCACGGTGGCCTGCTGGCGCTGCGCGACAATGCCGAGCACACCGGCGCAATGGCCGAGCACGGCATCGCCGAAATCGACCTGCTGGTGGTGAACCTCTACCCGTTCGAAGCGACCGTCGCGAAGGGGGCGGACTACTCCGAGGCCATCGAGAATATCGATATCGGCGGGCCCGCGATGATCCGCGCGGCGGCAAAGAACCATGGTTTTGTCAACGTCGTCGTCGACACCGAGGATTACCAGCCGCTTCTCGATGAGCTTGCCGCCCATGACGGGGCCACCTCCTATGCCTTCCGCCAGCGGCTCGCGCTCAATGCCTATGCGCGCACCGGGGCCTACGATGCGGCGGTCTCGTCCTGGATGGCCAAGGCCCTGAATGAGCCCGCGCCGCGCCGCCGGGTGGTCGCGGGCACACTCGCCCAGACGCTGCGCTACGGCGAGAACCCGCACCAGGCGGCGGCCTTTTATACCGACGGCACATCGCGGTCGGGCGTCGCCACCGCGGAACAGCACCAGGGCAAGGAATTGTCCTACAACAACATCAACGACACCGACGCCGCCTTCGAGCTGGTCAGCGAGTTTGCCCCGGGCGACGGTGCGGCCTGCGCGATCATTAAACATGCCAATCCCTGCGGTGTGGCCCGCGGTGCGACCCTCGAGGAGGCCTATCGCCGGGCCTTCGATTGCGACCGCACCTCCGCCTTCGGCGGGATCATCGCGCTGAACCAGCCGCTGGACGGCCCCACCGCCGAGGCCATCGCGGAGATCTTCACCGAGGTGGTGATCGCGCCGGGCGCCGACGAGGCGGCCCGGCAGGTCTTCGCCGCGAAGAAGAACCTGCGGCTCCTGACCACGGACGGGCTCTCGGATCCGGCGGCGGGCGGGCTGACGCTGCGCCAGGTGTCGGGCGGCTTTCTCGTGCAGGACCGCGACAACGGGCGGGTCGGCGAATGGGAGCTGAAGACCGTGACCAAGCGCGAGCCCACGAAGGACGAGCTGCGCGATCTGCTGTTTGCCTGGACCGTGGCCAAGCACGTGAAGTCGAACGCCATCGTCTACGTCAAGGACGGCGCGACGGTGGGCGTGGGCGCCGGGCAGATGAGCCGGGTCGATTCGACCCGCATCGCCGCGCGCAAGTCGCAGGATATGGCCGAGGTGCTGGGGCTGCCCGCGCCGCTGACGCAGGGCGCCGTTGTGGCGTCGGACGCCTTCTTTCCCTTCCCCGACGGGCTGCTGACCGCGGCCGAGGCGGGTGCGACGGCGGTGATCCAGCCCGGCGGATCGATGCGCGACGACAAGGTGATCGAGGCCGCCGACGCGGCGGGCCTGGCCATGGTCTTCACCGGGATGCGGCATTTCCGGCACTGAGCGGGGATCGGGCCGCGGAGCGCGGCCCGGCTCGAGCGTATTTGGAAAGAGGCAGGGCGGGGCAGGATGCGCGACAGGAAAGGGCAGCTCTGATGCGGCTTTTGTGGTCCGTGGCGGCGGTGACGCTTGTGTTCGACCAGCTCACAAAGTGGTGGGTGGTGCACGTGATGGGGTTGGCCGGCAAGGGTCAGATCGATGTCTGGCCGCCCTTCATCCAGTTCCGCATGGCGTGGAATTACGGCATCAATTTCGGCCTCTTCTCGGGCCAGCAGGACACCACGCGCTGGGTCCTGATCGCCGTGGCCACGGGCATCGTGCTCTTCGTGCTGGTCTGGCTACGGCGCGACCCGCCGGGCCGGCTGGGGATGGTCGCGGCGGGGCTGCTGATCGGCGGGGCCGTCGGCAATGTCATCGACCGGCTGCTCTACGGGGCGGTGGCCGATTTCCTGAACATGTCCTGCTGCGGGATCGACAACCCCTACGCCTTCAACGTGGCCGATATCGCGATCTTCGCGGGCGCCATCGGGCTGGTGCTGTTCCCGGGTGCCGAGGCGCCGAAAAAGGCCCCGTGACCTTGCCGGGAAGTTGGGCTAATCAGGGGCATATGAGACGGAGATTGGCCATGCGCCGCGTGCATTTCGCAATATTGCTGTCGGCTGTGACGCTTGCCGCGTGCAGCAACGACACGCTGCGCACGCTCAGCCGGACCGACGGCACGCCCGAGGAATTTGGCATCGTGCCGAACCAGCCGCTCGAGCAGCCGCCCTCCTTCGCCGAATTGCCGCCGCCGCGGCCGGGCGGCACGAACCGCGCCGACCAGCAGCCCCTGGGTGATGCGGTCGCGGCCCTTGGCGGCAACCCGGCGGCGCTGAACGCGGGCGCTGTGCCTGCCGCCGATGGCGCGCTGTTATCCGCCGTGGGCCGCTTCGGCACCAACGGCAATATCCGCGCCGTGATCGCCGAGGAGGACGAGGCATTCCGGGCCCGCGCGCGGCTTTTCAACTGGCGCCTCGTGCCCGACAACGAATACGAACGCGCCTACCGCGCCCAGAGCCTCGATCCCTATCTCTGGCTCGAGCGGGTGCGCCAGCCCGGCGGCAACATCGCGACGCCCTCGGCGCCGCCCCCGGGCGGCTGAGACGGCCGCGCCGGATCACGGTCGCATTACATTTCCGCAAGCTTCGTTGATCTGCCGCCCTTCCGCCGTAATTTGTCGGCTGCCACTTCCCGAGGAGGCTCATTCATGAGACGCATCGCGGCTGCATCAGCGGCCATCTTGTTCTGGGCGCTTCCGGCCCTGGCGCAATCCATCGACGACGCCGTCACGACCTTCACGCTCGACAACGGCATGGAGGTGGTCGTGATCGAGGATCACCGCGCGCCGGTGGTCACGCATATGGTCTGGTACAAGGCCGGGGCCGCCGACGAGGCGCCGGGCGTCTCGGGTGTCGCGCATTTCCTCGAACATCTGCTCTTCAAGGGCACCGAGACGATGGAGCCGGGCGAATTCTCCGAGGTGGTGGCGGCCAATGGCGGCAGCGACAACGCCTTCACGAGCTACGATTACACGGGGTATTTCCAGCGCATCGCCACGGACCGGTTGGGCATGATGATGCAGATGGAGGCGGACCGCATGGTCAACCTTCAGCTCGACGGCGAGGATATCCTGACCGAGCGCGACGTCATCATCGAAGAGCGCAACCAGCGGGTCGAGAACAGCCCCGGCGCGCTGTTCGGCGAGGAACGCAACGCCGCGCTTTATCTCAACCACCCCTACGGCACCCCGATCATCGGCTGGAAGCACGAGGCCGAGGCGCTGACGCTCGAGGATGCGCTGGCCTATTACGAACGCTTCTACGCGCCCAACAACGCGATCCTGATCGTGGCGGGCGACGTCTACCCGGACGAGGTGCGCGCGCTGGCCGAGGAGCATTACGGCCCGCTGCCCGCCAATCCCGAGCTCGGCCCGCGGGTCCGGCCGCAGGAGCCGCCGCAGGGCGCGCCCCGCCGGCTGACCTACCGCGACCCGCGCGTGTCGCAGCCCTACGTGATCCGAACCTATCTCGCGCCCGAACGCGATCCCGGCGCGCAGGAAGAGGCCGCCGCGCTGACGCTGCTTGCGCAGATCCTCGGGGGTGGGCAGACCTCGGTGCTGACGCGCGATCTGCAATTCGAAAGCCAGATCGCGGTCTATTCCGGCGCCTTCTATTCCGGCACCGCCTATGACGACACCTCCTTCGGGCTGATCGTGGTGCCGCAGGAGGGCGTGTCGCTGGCCGAGGCTGAAGCGGCGATGGACGCCTCGGTCGCGCGCTTGATGGAAGAGGGCGTCGATGCCGAACAGCTGGAGCGGATCAAGTTCCAGCTGCGGGCGGAGCAGGTCTTCGCGCTCGACAGCTCGTCGTCGCTGGGCCGGCGCTATGGCGCGGCGCTGACCTCGGGTCTGACGGTCGAGGATGTGCAGGCCTGGCCGGGCATCCTGCAGGCCGTGACCGAAGAGGATATCCTCGAAGCGGCGTCCCGTGTCTTCGACCGCAACAAATCCGTGACCGGGTGGCTGATGGCGCCCGATACGGATGGCGGCGCCATCGCGCCCATCTCCGCCAGTCAAGAGGTGACGCAATGATCCGTATCGTGCTGACCGCCGCCGCCTGCCTCTGGGCCGCCGCGGCGAGTGCCGCCGTCGAGGTGCAGGAAGTGACGACCGAGGCGGGCTTCGAGGCCTGGCTGGTGGAAGAGCCGTCCATTCCCTTCGTCTCGCTTGAGCTGCGCTTCAAGGGTGGCGCGTCGCTCGATCCCGAGGGCAAGCGTGGGGTCACCAACCTGATGACCGGCCTTCTGGAAGAGGGTGCGGGCGACCTCGATGCGCGGGCCTTCGCGCAGGCGAAGGAGGCGCTGGCCGCGACCTTCCACTACGACGCGGGCGACGACGCGCTGGCGATCACCGCGCAGGTGCTGACCGAGAATCGCGACGCGGCCATGGCCCTGCTGCGCGAAAGCCTGCTGGAGCCGCGCTTCGACGCGGATGCGATCGAGCGGGTGAAGGCGCAGGTGATGTCCTCCATCCAGTCCGACCAGACCGACCCCGACGCCATCGTCGGCAAGGAGGCGATGCGCATCCTCTACGGCGATCATCCCTATGGCAGCGCCAAGAAGGGCACGACGGACAGCGTCGCGGCGCTGACCCGTGACGATATCGTCGCCGCCTGGCAGGCCGCTCTGGCGACCGACCGGGTCTATATCGCCGCGGCGGGCGACATCTCCGCCGAGGAGCTTTCCGCGCTTGTCGACACGCTGCTCGCCGGTCTGCCGAAAGTGGGCCCGGCGCTGCCCGACGCCGTCGAGGTCTCCACCGCGGCCGAGACCGTGGTTGTGCCTTTCGAGACGCCGCAATCGGTGGCGCTGTTCGGGCATCGGGCCATCCCGCGCGACGATCCGGATTTCTTCGCGGCCTTCGTGATGAACCAGGTGCTGGGCGCGGGCGGCTTCGAATCGCGTCTCATGGAGGAGGTGCGCGACAAGCGCGGCCTGACCTACGGCGTCTATTCCTACATCGCCAACCGGGATTATTCCGACATGATGATGGGGCGCGTCGCATCGGCCAATGACCGCATCGCCGAGGCCATCGCGGTCATTCGCGACGAGTGGCGGCGGATGGCCGAGGAGGGCGTCACCGAGGAAGAGCTGGAAGCGGCCAAGACCTTCCTGACAGGCGCCTATCCCCTGCGCTTCGACGGCAACGGGGCCATCGCCAACATCCTCGTGGGGATGCAGATGCAGGACCTGACGCCCGATTACATCGCGACGCGCAACGACCGCGTCGAGGCGGTGACGGTCGCGGATGTGCGCCGCGTGGCCGCGCGGGTGATGCTGCCGGAGGAGCTTCTGTTCGTCGTGGTGGGCCAGCCCGAGGGGCTGGAGGACGCCCGCGTGGTGGCGCCGGTGGTGACGCAGTAAGTCCCGCGATGATGCCGAATGCGAAAGGCCCCGGATCGTCTCCGGGGCCTTTTTGCGTTTTGTCAGTCACGATAAGACGGGATCGCGTCCAAAGACCTCAGTTCAGAAGCCCCGCGCTGCGCAGCCCGTCATCGACCTTCAGCCGCGTCTCCGCGGTCAGCGGCACCAGCGGCGGGCGAACCTCTTCGCCGCAGAGACCCAGCCGGTGCATAGCGTATTTCGCACCGCAGAGCCCCGGTTCGGTGAAGATCGCGTGGTGCAGCGGCATCAGCCGGTCCTGCAGGCTCAGTGCGCGGCCGTAATCGCCCGCAAGGCAGGCCTCCTGCAGCTCGGAACACAGCTTCGGCGCAACGTTCGCGGTGACCGAGATGCAGCCGACGCCGCCCTGCGCGTTGAACCCGTGCGCCGTGGCATCCTCGCCCGAGACCTGGATGAAATCCGGCCCGCAGGTGATGCGCTGGGCGCAGACCCGTGCGAGATCGGCGGTCGCATCCTTCACGCCGATGATGCGTGGCAGCTTCGCCAGCTCGCCCATCGTCACCGGCGACATGTCCACGGCGGACCGGCCGGGGATGTTGTAGATGATGATCGGCAGGTTGGTCTCGTCATGCAGCATCTTGAAATGCGCGTAGAGCCCGGCCTGGGTCGGCTTGTTGTAATAGGGGGTCACCACCAGCGCGGCATCGGCGCCCACGCTTTCCGCGTGCCGGATGAAGCGCAGCGCCTCGATCGTGTTGTTCGATCCCGCGCCCGCGATCACCGGAATGCGGCCCGCTGCCTGGGCGACGACCGTTTCGACCACCGCTTCGTGTTCCTCATGGCTGAGCGTCGGGCTTTCGCCCGTGGTGCCCACCGGCACCAGGCCATGCGTGCCTTGTTCGACATGCCAGTCCACGAGGCGTTTCAGCGTATCGAAATCCACCGCGCCGTCCTTGAACGGCGTGACCAGGGCAACCATCGACCCTTTGAACATGACACGCTCCTTTCATTTCGATTGCGCCCGGTATACGGGCGGATGATCCGAGGCTGTGAATTTTCCCGCGAAAGTGAGTTGCGGGGGCTGCGACAAGCCATATCCTCGGCGAGGTGTCTATCCATTCTCAGCGCGGAAATTGCAAGACGATGCTCAGCCCGATGCGTGCGATCTCGTGGGCGTTATGCCTTTGCCTGACGGCGACCATGTCCATGGCGCAGGAGGGCCGGGCGCTGGTGCGCGCCCTTGCCGACATGCGGGACGGCAACTGGGCCGCCGCGATGATCGAGGCCCGCGGCGACGGGCAGGAGGCGCTCGACATCATCCTGTGGCACTACCTGCGCGACGGGCAGGGCGATGCGCGGCAGGTGAAGGATTTCGTGGCCCGCAACGCCGACTGGCCCGGCATGCCCTATCTGCGCGAAAAGAGCGAGAAAGCCATCGTCGAGGCGAGCCACGAGGACGTGCGCGCCTTCTTCGACGGCCATCGCCCGCAGACCGGCACCGGGGCGCTGTCGCTCGCGCGGGCCTTCCGGCATTTCGGCGAAACCGGCGCGGCCGACGCCGAGCTGGTGCTGGCCTGGCGTACGCTGGCCCTGTCCGCCGAGGAACAGGCGGCATTTATTGCGGATCACGCGGAGCTTTTGCGCTCGCATCACGCAGCACGGCTCGACATGGCGCTCTGGCAGGGCTGGGAGGTCAATGCCCGCCGCATGCTGCCGCTCGTGTCCGAAGGGCGTCGCGCGCTGGCCGAGGCGCGGCTCGGCCTGGCCGATCAGGTTGCGGGTGTCGACACGCTGATCGCGGCGGTGCCCGAGGAACTCGCGGACGATCCGGGCCTCGCGCATGCCCGGTTTATCTGGCGCGCGCGCAAGGGCCGGGATGCCGATGCGACCGAGTTGCTGCTGGAACGCTCCACTTCGGCCATCGCGCTGGGTGAACCCGCCGCCTGGGCCCGAGAACGCCAGAACCTCGCCCGCACCGCGATGTATGACGGACGCCACGCCGAGGCCTACCAGATCGCCTCCTCGCATTACCTGCTGGGGGGCAGCGACTTCGCTTCTCTGGAGTGGCTGTCGGGCTACCTCGCGCTGCGCTTTCTCGATGATCCGGCGCGCGCGGTGCAGCATTTCACCGATTTCCGCGGCGCCGTCGATACGCCCATCTCGCTCGGGCGGGCGGGCTACTGGCTGGGCCGTGCGCTCGAGGCGCAGGGCGACGTGACCGGCGCCGACGGGGCCTATGCCTTCGGCGCGCAATACCAGACCTCCTTCTACGGCCTTCTGGCCGCCGAACGCGCCGGGCTTCCGTCCGAGCCGCGCCTCGATGGCAAGGAAGCCTTCCCCGATTGGCGAGGCGCGGAATGGACCGGGACCTCGGTATACCGCGCCGCGATGCTGCTGATGGCGGCGGGCGAGGATTGGCTGGCCGAGCGGTTCCTCACCCATCTGGCCGAACGGCTCGACCGGATCGGCATGGGTCAGATCGGCGCGATGCTGGTCGAGATGGAAAAGCCGCACATGCAGGTGATGCTGGGCAAGCGTGCCGCGCAGGCGGGCTTCGAGCTTCACGCGCCCTATTACCCGCTGCACCCGCTGGTGGAGCGCGACTTTCCCGTGCCCACCGAGATGGTCCTGGCCATTTCGCGTCGCGAATCGGAATTCGATCCGGTCGTGGTTTCGGGCGCCGGCGCGCGCGGGCTGATGCAGCTGATGCCCGGCACGGCGCAGGAAGTGTCGGGCTGGCTCGGCCTGCAATACGGGCTCGAGAAACTGACCGCCGATCCCGAGTTCAACGCGACCCTTGGCGCGGCCTACCTCGCCGATCTGGTGAAGACCTTCGACGGCAATGTCGTGATGGTCTCGGCGGGCTACAATGCCGGGCCGTCGCGGCCCATCCGCTGGATGCAGGAGCGGGGCGATCCGCGGCGCGGCGACATGGACGTGATCGACTGGATCGAGTTCATCCCCTTCTCGGAGACGCGCAACTACGTCATGCGGGTGGCCGAAAGCCTGCCGATCTACCGCGCGCGGCTCGGCCTCGATCCGCATCCCGTGCCGTTCTCGCAAGAGCTGGTGGGCTCAACCCTGTCGGCGCGCTCGCCATAGGGTAAAAAGCCCCGCGCCGACGATGATCGCGGCACCGAGCGCCACGTTCAGCCGCAGCGTCTCGCCAAAGACGAAGATGCCGAGCGCCGAGGCGAAGGGCAGTTGCAGATAGGCGAAGGGCTGCACGGCGCTCGCCTCGGCGGCCTCGTAGGCCTTGATCAGCGTCCAATGCGCGAAGGAGGCGGTCAGGCACAACAGCCCCATCCAGCCCCAATCGGCGCCGCTCATCGGCTCCCACCGCCAGATGCCGAGCGCGGTGGTGACCGCCGCGCCGACGACGCCGGTCCAGAAGAACGTGGTGGCCGCGCTGTCGCGCCGCGCCACGTAGCGATTGAGCAGGCCGTAAAGGGCGAACATGAACGCCGCCAGAAGCGGGATCGCCGCATAGGGCGAGAACACCCCGCCCGAGGGCTGCAGGATGATGAGCACGCCGACGAAGCCCACCACGATGGCCAGCGCCCGGCGCCAGCCCACATATTCGCCGAGGACCGGCCCCGACAGGACCGCGATCAGCAGCGGATAGCAGGCGAAGACCGCGTGGCTCTCGACGAGGCCCAGATAGACGAAGCCCTGCACCATCACGAGCACCTCGGCGGCCAGAAGCGCGGCGCGGAACATCTGCAGCCAGGGCTGTTCGGTGCGCGCCGCCGCCCGTATCGAGCCCGCTTGCAGCCGGGCCGTCGCGATCACGAAGGCCGCGAAGAACCAGTAGCGGATCATCACGACCATGTAGGTGTTGTAGGTCTCCGCGAGGTGCCGCGAGATGCCGTCCTGCATCGCGAAGACGAAGGTCGTCACGACCATCAGCCAGATGCCGCGCGTGGTGTCGTTGCCGGTCATGGCGCGGCCTTTCGTGCGACGGTCATGTGGCGCTTGCGCCCGTAGCCCGGGGCGCGCGTCACGGCAAAGCCCGCCTCGGCGAGGCTGCGGCGCACGTGACCGGCGGCGGAATAGCTCGCCGCGGTGCCGCCCGGCGCGGTGTGGGCCGCGACCTCTGACAAGAGCGCGGGTTCCCACAATTCGGGGTTCTTGGCGGGCGAGAAGCCGTCGAGATACCAGGCATCCGCCATGCCGTCCCAGCCGGGCAGGGTGACGCGCGCGTCGCCGCTCACCAGCGTGAAGTCGAGGTCGGGCAGGGCGATGCGCTCTGCGCCCGCGCGCCAGAACGGCGCCAGGTCCGCCGCGACCGCGGCGAGATCCGCAAAGGCCGATTGCGCGCGGATCATGTCCTCCGCGGGGATCGGGAAGGCCTCGAAGCTGGTATAGCGCAGCCGCCCCGCAAGGCCGCTCTCGCGCCAGGCCGCCAGCGTCGCCAGAAGGTTCAGCCCGGTGCCGAAGCCAAGCTCGGCCACGTGGAAGCCGTCGCCGAGGCGCGCCGGCAGGTCGTTGCCCGCGAGGAACACGTGCCGCGTCTCCGCCAGCCCGTCCTCGAGCGAGTAATAGGGATCGTCGAACCGCGTCGAGACGGGCACCTGCCCGTCGCGCCAGTCAAGGGACGCGTTCTTGTGCATCGGCCCGGGCCTCGGTTACTGCATGCGCCGAGATGTGCGGCAAAGGCGGGGCGATGGCAAGAGACGTCACCATCATGGGTGCGGGCATATTCGGCCTCTCGGTGGCCTGGGCCTGCCTGCAGCGCGGCGCGTCGGTGCGGGTGATCGATCCGGGCGGGCCGGGCGCCGGCTCCTCGGGCGGCATCGTCGGCGCGCTGGCCCCGCATGTGCCCGAGAACTGGAACGCCAAGAAGGCCTTTCAACTCGAGAGCCTGCTGATGGCCGAAAGCTGGTGGGCCGGGATCGCCGAGGCCGGCGGCGTCAGCCCGGGCTATGCCCGCGCGGGCCGCCTGCAACCCATCGCCGACGCGGCCGCGCTGGCATTGGCCCGCAGCCGCGAGGAAAGCGCCGCCGCGCTCTGGCAGGATCGCGCGGAGTGGCGGGTGATCGCGGCGGCCGATGCGGGCCCGTTCCGCCCCCACAGCCCGAGCGGGTTCCTGATCCACGACACGCTGACCGCGCGGCTGCATCCGGCCCGGGCCTGCGCGGAACTGGCGGCCGCCATCAAGGCGCGGGGCGGCACCATCGAGGCGGAGGGCAGTCCCTCGGGCGCGGTGATCTGGGCCACGGGCTGGCAGGGGCTCGCGGCGCTGTCGCAGGCGCTGGGCAAGTCGGTGGGCACCGGCATCAAGGGGCAGGCGGTGCTCTTGGATCACGACGCGCGCGCGGCGCCGCAGCTTTTCGCGGACGGGTTGCACGTCGTTCCCCATGCGGATGGCACGACGGCGATCGGCTCCACCACCGAGCGGGACTTCGACGCGCCGGACCGGACGGATCGGCAGGTCGAGGACCTCCTCGCACGGGCCCGCGCTGCGGTCCCTGCCTTGTCGGACCGGCCGGTTCTGGGCACTTGGGCAGGCGTGCGCCCCCGCGCGAAGACCCGGGCGCCGATGCTGGGGGCGTGGCCCGGCCGACCCGGGCATTTCATCGCCAATGGCGGTTTCAAGATCGGTTTCGGGATGGCGCCCAAGGCGGGCGTCGTGATGGCCGATCTGGTGCTCGAGGGACGCGATGCCATCCCGGACGGGTTCCGGGTCGAGGACAATCTGTAACCGGCTCCGCGAGAGGGTCGTGCCGGTCGCATCGCCGCGCCGGCGGCACGGCCCCTGAACGACGTCTTTGCGTATTTGACGAAGAGGCAGGACAGCCAGGCGCCCGCCCCCTGGCTTGCCTCTTGTTCAAATACGCGGCGCGACCCGTGGTGGCCGCGACGGCCCGCCCGTCAGCTCGAGACCTGCTCGCGCAGGATCGATGCGGTCAGCGAGATCATCAGATAGATGCCCGCGAAGATCAGGAAGGACAGGATGGTGTTCTCGAAGCTGCGCGGATAGCTCGGATCCTCCGACGGCACCGGCACCACCGACGTGGTCAGGTAACGCGCCTGGCTGTCGGCTTCGCGGCGGGCGCTTTCCAGCCGCTCCAGCGCCGATTGCAGCATCATGTCGCGCGTGGCCAGATCGGCTTGCGCCAGCTGCACCTGGATCGCGATCTCGGCCAGCGATTCCTCGCCCTGGGTGGCGGTGGTCATCCGGGTGTTCAGCGTGCCCAGCATGTTGTTCAGCCGCCGGATATCGCCCCGGACGCCATCGACGCGGCTCTGGTTCGGGCGGGCATTGTCGAGAAGCGCCTGCAATTGCAGTTCCTTTTCCTGGATCTGCATCTCGATCGTGTTCATCTGCCCACGCAGCGCGCCGATCTTGGCCTCGGGGTCGAGAAGCGCGTTCTCCTGCTGCAGCCGCACCAGGCGTTCCTGCGCCGCGATGCGCTTTTCCTCGGCCTCGATGAGACCCTGCTCGGCATCGGTGACCGCGTTCTCGCGCTTGCGCTGGGTCAGGTTGTCGACCCGTTCCTCGGCATAGTCGATCAACGCCTCGGAGAAGGCCGTGGCCGAGCCGGGATCGGCGGCGCGCACCTCCATGCGGATCACGCCTTCGGTCGGGTCGTAGCCGATCTCGACATTGCGCTTGTAGACCTTGTAGGCATCCTCGATCGAGCCCTCGGGGTCGAGCTTCTGGATCGGGTCGATCTGCGGCTGCGAGAAATGCGCCTTGAAGCCCGCATCCTCGTTGAGCCGCAGCATCGCGTCCTTCGAGGACAGGTAGGATTGCACCGCGATGGCGTCCTGGTTGGTGGCGAACTGGGTGCCCGACAGCAGGCCGCCCATGCCGGCGCCCCCGCCCCCGCCATCGTTCTTCAGGATCAGGAATTCGGACTTCGTGGCATACATCGGCGTCGCCACGGCGTAGAAATAATAGCCCGCGATGAAGGTCGGCAGCATCACGAAGAACGCCAGCCGCGCCATCAGCAGCGCGAAGCGGCGGCGGCGGCGCTTGCCCAGCTCGCGCTGCACGCGCTCGACCTCGAGGGCGCGCCGTTCGGAGGGGTTCATCGTCTCGGTCGAGGGCACCGGGGCCTTCTTCAGCGCGACGGTCTGGGGCAGCTTGACGCCGTCGCCCGCGGGCACCGGATCGGTGGTCCGGGTGCGGGCGGGCACCTGCGCCGGCTGGTCGTCGCCGGCGTTCTTGCGGGCTGCCTCGCCGTTGGTGCCGACCACGAGTTCCAGCATGTTGGCGCGCTGGAACGGATCGATGCCCTTCTTGCGCAAAAGCCGTACCGCGTCGAAATCGGAGGTGGGGGCGAGCCCGTGTTTCTGCGCCATGCGGCGGGCCATGCGCAGCTGGCGGCCGGTCAGGCCCTCCTGGCGGATCTTCTGGATGTCGGTCTCGCCCGCGATCTGGGCGGGGCTCGCCACCTCGCCCGACCGCGCGGCGGGGGCTTCGGTGGCGCCGGGGTCGGGTGCACCAGCCTCGGGGGCGGCGGATTGATGGGCCGGGTCATGGCGCGGCGCGGAGGCCGCGCCCGGCTGCCGGCTGTCCGACGATCCGCTCGCCGAGGATGCCGCCGCGCGCAAGGGGCGCTCCTGCGGGGCTTGGGGTGTCTGCGGGGCCTCGGGCCGGGGCGGCTGCGCGCGCGCCTCGACTTCGGAAGTGTCCGTGCCCGCGGTTGCGCCCGCCTCGAGGCGGGCTGCGCTTTCACTCCGGCGGATGCGAAACTTCTTAGCTTTGGGTTTCGTAGTCATAAAGCGCCTTGGCCTCTTCCAGAGTGTCGAACATGTGCAGATTGCCGTCCATCAGGACGCCCGCCTTCTTGGCGAATTTCTGCAGCAGTTCCGGGGCGTGCGACACGATCACCAGCGTCGCGCGCTGCAGCCGCTCGGCCAGCAGGTCGCCGGCCCGCTTGTTGAATTCCACGTCGGTCGAATTGGGCATGCCTTCGTCGATCAGGTACATGTCGAAATCGAGCGCGAGCAGGAGCGCGAAGCTGAACCGCCCCTTCATACCCGCCGAATAGGTCCCGAGCGGCTGGTCGAAATATTCGCCCAGATTGCACATCCAGCGGCAGAACGCCTCGACGTAATCGGGATCGAGCCCGTAGATCTTGGCGATGAACCGCGCGTTCTCGCGCGCCGAGATGCGGTTCACGACCCCGCCCATATAGCCCAAGGGGAACGAGATGCCGCCCTCGCGGCGGATGGTGCCCTCGTCGGGTTTCTCGAGCCCCGCCATCATGTTGACCAGCGTCGTCTTGCCGGTTCCGTTGGGCGCGAGGATGCCGATATTCTCCCCGCGCTCCACCCGGAACGAAGCCTGGTTCAGGATCACCTTGTGGTGCGATCCGGTCCAGAAGGACTTGCTGACGTTCTCGAACTCGATCATGGGCGGCTGCGGTCCTGCTCGGGCGGGATTGACCCCTGTTGCCGGAGACATAAGCAGTAAATTTGGTCAGATTATGACCCGATCCGGAAACAAAAGACAATTGCCGGGCGTTCAACGCGATGGATCAATGCTGCGCCCCGGGGCCGCGATTTGAAGCGCGCTCGGGCAACGCTACCTAGGGTCCAACTGAACGCATCGAACGGAGATTCCGATGACCCAGACACGCCGCACCTTCCTCGTCAGCGCCGCCGCGACCGCCGCGGGCACGACGATCATGCCCTTTGCCGCGATGGCCGCCGCGCATGCCTCGAACACCTTCGAAACGGGCGCCGGTGCGATCACCGTCCATCCGGTGGAGCATGCCTCCTTCGTGCTCGAAACGCCCGCGGGCGTCATCTATGTCGACACGGTGGGCGGGGCCGACAAATACGCCGACATGCCCGCGGCCGACATGGTGCTGATCACCCACGAGCACGGCGATCACTACAATGCCGAAACGCTTGACGCGGTTGTGGGCGAGGAGACGGTGCTGGTCACCAACCCCGCCGTCTACGACATGCTGTCCGAAGGCATGAAGGCCAAGGCGACCGCAATGGCCAATGGCGATGCGGGCGAGGCGATGGGCGTCGGCATCACCGCGATCCCCGCCTACAACACCACCGAGGACCGCGCGAACTTCCATCCCGAGGGGCGCGACAACGGCTATGTCCTCGATTTCGACGGTTTCCGCATCTACATCTCCGGCGATACCGAGGTCACCGACGAGATGCGCGCGCTCGAGAATATCGACCTGGCCTTCGTCTGCATGAACATGCCCTTCACGATGACCGCCGATGCCGCGGCCGAAGGCGTGAACGCGTTCCAGCCCGCGGTGGTCTATCCCTACCATTACCGCGGCCGCGATGGCGGCACGCAGGATCCCGAGGCATTCGCGTCGATGGTCGAAGGCTCCGAGGTCAAGCTCGGCGAATGGTATCCGAACGGCCTCGGCTGATCGCCCTTATGCGGTGACGACAGGAAAGACCCCGGCCGGTGGCCGGGGTCTTTTTCGCTTGGGGTCCGCGGGTGCGGATCACGGATCGAGGAGGAGCCCCGTCTCGCGGTTGAACCGCGCGCTGATCTGGCAGGGCAGGTGATGGCCGCGCCCGTCGAGATGGGCCTTGGCATGACATGCGGGACAGAGCGGCACGGGGACGAGGACGCGCTCCCCGGTTTCCAGATCGTAGGCGAATTCCTCGCCACAGACTTCCAGCCGGCGCCCTTTCGTCAGAAGCTCGGCCTGGGTCACACGGCATTCCCGGCACGCACCTTCCCTCAACGCCTCTTCATAGACGCTGCGGGTCACCTTCTGCTGAAAGTTGCAGGGATGTCCGGACATCGTTTCCTTTCCTTGGGCAGACTTCGCGAAGTCTGACCGATTCGGCGGCAAGGGCTTTTGAGTTGGAGCAATTTTTCCCGCCAGATATCAAGCTCATGTGACAGTTCCGCTGTAAATCCGGCCGTTTTGCGGTGCTGCGATGCGGCAAAGCGACAATGGACAGCGTTTCTTGGGCGATCGGATGGGCAGCGGGCCAAGGCGTCAGAGGCGGTGTCCGGAACCGGTCTTTCAGCGCGAGAGCGCCCGTGCCCGTTCCAACACAGCTCTCACCCCACCAGCCGACCGTAGGACATCGAGACATGCGCGCGGCGGACCAGTCCCGCGGCCTGGGCGTCGCCGGCCTCCAGCGCCGCGAGGGTCTCGCGGACCTCGGCGGCGAAGATCTCGCATTCCCGCGCGAGGTCGAGTGACGGGATGCGCGCCAGCCAGATGCGCGCGGTGCGCAGATAGAGCCGCTCCGCGATCTCGGCGAGGGGGGTGTTCGCGGTCAGCGTCAGGCCGAAGGTGAAGAAGGCGAGGTTCAGCTCCGCAAAGGCGCGCGGGTCGGGCGCGGCCTGCAGCGCGCGGGCCTCCTCGACAAAGGCGCGGGCGCGGTCGAGGACCTCCGGCGTGATCTCGCGCGGGGACAGGCGGCCCGAAAGCTCGGCCAGTTCCATCCGCAGCGCGTAGATATGGGCCAGTTCGGACGGCTCCACGTCGGTGACCAGCGTGCCGACGCCGTGGCGCGTCTCCAGCAGGCCCTCGTCGGCAAGCCGCGCGAGCACCCGGCGCAGGGGTGTGCGCGAGACGCCGAATTCCGCCGCCAGCGCCTCTTCGCCGAGCTTGGTGCCGGGCGGGTAATCCAGCAGGCAGATGCGCGTGCGCAGGGTCTCGTAAAGCCGCGCATGGCGGAGATCGGCGTCGCTCATGCCGCCAGCTGCGCGCTCAATCCCCGCAGCATGTCGAGACATTTGGCCAGCTGCGCCCGGCTGACGAATTCGTCGGGCTTGTGCGCCTGCGCGATGGAGCCGGGGCCGCAGACCACGACCGACATGCCCATTTCCTGGAACAGCCCCGCCTCGGTGCCGAAGGGCACGAGATCGACCGCGTTGGTGCCGGTCAGCTTGGCTACGAGGTCGCGGGCGGCATTTTCGGCCATCGGCTCCAGCCCCGCCACCTCGCCGATCACCTCGGTCACCACTTCGGCGTCGGGATGGACGCTGCGCATGGCGGGCAGCAGCTCGGTGTCGACGTATCTCCGGATCTCGTCCTTCACGAAGCTGGCGTCGAAGGGCTGGACGGGGCGCATTTCCCATTCGACCGTCGCGTGGCCCGGGATGACGTTATGCGCGTGCCCGCCCGCGAGCTTGCCGATATTGACCGTCGTCCAGGGCGGATCGAAGCGCGACGTCTCGGGCGCCATGGTCTTCAGTTGATCGGCCAGCAGCAGCAGCCGCGTGACGTAGAGAACCGCGTAGGAGACCGCGTTGACGCCAAGATCGGGCGACGATCCGTGCCCCTCGAGCCCGCTGAAGGTGGTGGTGTATTCGCAGCAGCCCTTGTGACCTTCGATGATGCGCATCTCGGTGGGCTCGCCCACGATGGCGATGGCGGGGCGCGCCTCGCGCTTTTTCAGCTCGGGCACCAGCGCCTGCGCGCCGAGGCAGCCCGTCTCCTCGTCATGGGTGAAGCAGAAATGCACGGGCCGCTTCAGCTTCGCCGCGGCAAAGACCGGCGCCATGGAGATCGCCGCCGCGATGAAACCCTTCATGTCGCAGGCGCCGCGCCCGTAAAGCGCATCGTTCCAGGCCGACATGCGGAAGGGATCGGTGGTCCAGTTCTGGTCGGTGACCGGCACCACGTCCGAATGGCCCGACAGCACGACCCCGCCCGAACGTTCGGGCCCGATCGTGGCGAAGAGGTTCGCCTTGCCGCCGGTGGCATCCGAATAGACGTCCACGCGGGCGCCCGAATCCTCCAGCAGCGTTGCCATGTGATCAATGAGCGCGCGGTTGGGCTCGGCCGACACGGTGGGATGCGCGATCAGCCCCGCGAGGATCGTCTCGGTCGTCCAGAGGTCGATCATGTCTTCACGTACATCTTGCGCGGGCGGTTGCAGAAGGTCTCGGCCGGGCCGTCCTCGGTGATGAGGATCGATTCGGTGATCTCGAGGCCCCAATCGGACATCCACAGGCCGGGCATGAAGTGGAAGGTCATGCCGGGTTCGAGGATGGTTTCGTCTTCGGAGCGGAGCGAGACCGTCCGTTCGCCCCAATCGGGCGGATAGGACAGGCCGATCGGGTAGCCGCAGCGCGCGCCGCGCTCGATGCCTGCGCTTTCGAGCGGCGCTGCGAGCGCATTGGCGATGTCGCAGGCGCGGTTGCCGGCGCGGGCGGCGTCGAGCCCGGCTTCCAGCCCCTCGACCAGCGCGGCCTCGGCGCGTTTGAAGATGTCCGACGGCTCGCCCAAAAAGATCGTGCGCGAGAGCGGCGCGTGGTAGCGGCGATAGCAGCCCGAGATCTCGAAGAACGTGGCCTCGCCTTCGTTGAAGGGCTGACCGTCCCAGGTCAAGTGCGGCGCCGCGGCGTTCGAGCCCGAGGGCAGCAGCGGCACGATGGCGGCGTAATCGCCCCAATGCCCGTCCGCCCCGTTCAGCGCGTCGCGGTAGACCTCGGCTACCACCTCGTTCTTGGGTACGCCCGGCTCGACCCGCTCCACCAGCCCGTCGATGATCTTTTCGGAGATCTTCGCGGCCCGGCGCATGAAGACCAGTTCCTCCTCGGACTTCACGCCGCGCTGCCAGTTCACCAGCGCCGTGGCGTCGATGAAGGTGGCGTTCGGAAGGTCTTCCTGCAGCGTCTGGAAGGCCTTGGCGGAGAAGTAGTAATTGTCCATCTCGACGCCGATGCGCGCCTTTTCCTGCCCCATGCCGATGATGCGCTGGGCGAGGTCCTGCATCGGGTGGCGGTCGGTCGATTGCACGTAATTGTCGGCATAGCCGATCACCCGGTCGTCCCCCATCCAGACCGTGCGCACGGCGCCGTTCGAATCCTGGTTGCGGCCCCACCAGATCGGGTCTGCATCCGGAAAGACCAGGAGCCCCTGGTGCACGTAGAAGGACCAGCCGTCATAGGCCGACAGCCACGCCATGTTCGAGGGATCGGTCACGAAGAGCAGGTCGACGCCGGCCCGTTCCATGGCCTGCCGGGTCTTTGCCAGCCGCCGTGTATATTCGGTTTCCGAAAAGGGCAGATCCTTGGTGAACCGGTGAAAAACCATATAAGCGCCTTTCGCGAGAGTCGTGTGTCTTGCCCTTCCGTCCTGTCTGATTGTGTACATCCCTGGCCAATCAAAAACGACATCACGCGTCGAAATCCCGGGATTGCGCTGAAAATCTTGGCATGTGTGACTGGGGGAACCCAGCAGAACATGCGGGTTGTGTACAACCTGTCTCGTCCGGGAGTGGCGGAAAAGAATCGCCCATTCCCTGCGCGTAGCGAAGCGTCGGCGGGAAATATTCCTGAAAAGGGGAAAAATTCAGCCGATTGACCCGACTTGCATATATTTTACGATCCAATTCACCTTGATCGCGGCTGTTTGTAGCGTCGGGCGGTCAAGGCAGTTGCAACATGGGCGCGCAGGCTATTTAGTTTGCTTAATCAAAAAGCGGGAACACACCGCGGGAAACAACACAGGGAGCCGAGTTTTGGCGCAAGCGGCTAGTACCGATGCGTTCGTCGCGTTCGAACGGGTGCAGAAAAGCTACGACGGCGAAACGCTTGTCGTGAAAGACCTCAACCTCTCGATGCCGAAGGGCGAGTTCCTGACGATGCTCGGGCCCTCGGGGTCGGGCAAGACCACGTGCCTGATGATGCTGGCAGGCTTCGAGACCGCCACTTACGGCGAGATCAAGCTCGATGGGACGTCGATCAACAACATCCCGCCGCACAAGCGCGGCATCGGGATGGTGTTCCAGAATTACGCCCTGTTCCCGCACATGTCGATCGCCGAGAACCTGTCCTTCCCGCTGGAGGTGCGTGGCATGTCCAAGTCGGACCGGGAAAAGAAGATCAAGCGCGCGCTCGACATGGTGCAGATGGGCGCCTTCGGTGGCCGCCGCCCGGCACAGCTTTCGGGCGGTCAGCAGCAGCGCGTGGCACTGGCCCGGGCGCTGGTGTTCGAACCGGAACTGGTTCTGATGGACGAACCGCTGGGCGCTCTCGACAAGCAGCTGCGGGAAACCCTGCAATTCGAGATCACCAAGCTTGCCCACGATCTGGGCATCACGGTGGTCTACGTGACCCACGACCAGACCGAGGCGCTGACCATGTCGGACCGCGTTGCCGTCTTCGACGATGGCCGCATCCAGCAGCTGGCCCCGCCCGATGAGCTTTACGAGAAGCCACAGAACAGCTTCGTCGCGCAGTTCATCGGCGAGAACAACACGCTGCAGGGCGTGGTCGAGGAGATCAACGGCAACAGCTGTGTGGTGAAGCTCGATTCGGGCGACATCATCGACGCGGTGCCCGTGAACGTGTCCAAGAAGGGCGAGCGCACCAAGGTGTCGATCCGCCCCGAGCGCGTGGAATTCAACAAGGAGCGTCTGAAGGAGGACGCGCACCTGCTGAAGGCCACGGTCAAGGAATTCGTCTATATGGGCGACATCTTCCGCACCCGCCTTTCCGTGGCGGGCAACGACGATTTCGTCATCAAGACGCGCAACGCGCCGGACCAGCGCAGGCTTCGCCCCGGCGAAGAGCTGGAAATCGGCTGGTTGCAGGAAGATTGCCGCGCGCTCGACGCGTGAGACCGGAACACCCTGGACGCGCTTCGGCGCGGGCCAGGGGTGCCATGAGGGTTCGAAGGTCGACCCCGTGACCAGCGGACCCCTTCAAAGCAAAAAACGGGAAACCTAGGGAGACTATTGATGAAGTTTTCGAAAACACTTCTCACGACGACGGCCCTGACCGTGGGGGGCGCAGCCGCGTTCGCCGCCGGTCACGGGAACATGGCTGACAGCATGACGCTGGTCAGCTGGGGGGGTGCCTACCAGTCCAGCCAGCAGCAGGCTTATGTCGAGCCCTACCAGGAAATGAACCCGGACGTGTCCGTCAGCTGGGATGAAAGCTCGGCCGAGGCCGTGGCCAAGCTGCGCGCCATGAACGAAGCCGGCAACGTGACCTGGGATCTGGTCGACGTCGTGGCCGCGGACGCCATCCGTCTCTGCGACGAAGGCCTCGCCATGGAGGTCGATCACGACGAGATCCTCGCAGCGGCGCCCGACGGCACCGATGCGTCCGACGATTTCGGCGACCTGATCGTGTCCGACTGCTACATCCCGCAGATCGTCTACTCGACGACCTTCGGCTACCGCACGGACATGGTGCCGGAAGGCGTCGAGGCGCCGAACGACATCTGCGACGTGTTCGACCTGGAGACGTACCCGGGCAAGCGCGCGCTGGAAAAGCGTCCGATCAACAACGTCGAGTGGGCGCTGCTCTGTGACGGCGTCGCCAAGGAAGACGTCTATGACGTGCTGGCCACCGAAGAAGGTCAGGACCAGGCGCTCGCCAAGCTCGACACCATCAAGGACGAAGTGATCTGGTGGTCGGCCGGCGCGGACACGCCCCAGCTGCTCGCAGACGGCGAGATCTTCATGGGCTCGACCTATAACGGTCGTCTCTTCTCGGTTATCGAGGAGCAGGGCCAGCCCGTGGGCATGATGTGGGACGCGCAGGTCTTCGACCTCGACGGCTGGATCATCCCCGCCGATCTGCCCGAGGATCGTCTTGCCCGCGTGCTGGACTTCGTGAAGTTCGCGACCGACACGCAGCGTCTCGCGGACCAGGCCAAGTACATCTCCTACGGTCCCGCGCGTGCATCCTCCGCACCGCTCGTGCCGGAGAACATGAAGCAGCACATGCCGACCGATCCGGCGAACGCGCAGAACACGTTCCTCTACAACTACGAGTTCTGGGCTGACTACCGCGACGACATCGACGCGAAGTTCCAGTCCTGGCTGGCGCAGTAATCTGCATCTGCGGCGGGGCATCGTCCCGCCGCATCCGAACATGGGGCCGGGCGGCGTGTCGCCCGGTCTCGAACCCGAAGAACAAGCGGCCAGAGATGCTGCGGACATAACAGGGATGGGATAGGGCCGGATGCCCAAAGGTTACATCATCGCGCATATCACGGTGAACGACCCCGACGCCTACCGGGAATACGTCGAGCGCGACACACCGATCCTCGAAAGCCATGGCGGACGCTTCATCGTCCGGGGCGGCGAGGCCGAGGTGGTCGAGGTACGCTCCGAATCCCGGCATGTCGTCATCGAATTCCCAAGCTATGAGGCGGCCCGGACCGCCTACAACGATCCCGCCTATCAGGAGGTCGCCGAGATCCGGCGTCGGACTGCAACAAGCACGATCATCCTCGCAGAGGGGGCCTGAGCCATGACTGACGCAACCAACGATCCCGCCGCGACCGCAGGGCCGACACCCGATCAGGCCCGGCGCGCCGATGCCGCCGACCGCGCAGCCGGCGCACCGATGCTGGCCGCCGACGGCACGCCGCTGAAGAAATCGCTCGCCCGGTCCCTGCGGATCCAGAAGGCCCGCGCACTGATGCTGGTCGCGCCGCTTCTGATCTTCGTGCTGGTGACCTTCATCGCGCCCATCGGCGACATGCTGTTCCGCTCCGTCGAGAACCAGATCGTCTCGGAAACCCTGCCGCGCACCACCGCGCGGATCGACCAGTGGGACGCCACTTCCGGCGATGCGCCGGACGAGCAGATGTTCGAGGCGCTGTTCTACGACCTCTTCATCGCCGAGGCCCGCAAGGAGCATACCCGCCTTGGCACGCGTCTGAACTACGAACAGACCGGCATGTCGTCGCTGTTCCGCCGCTCGGGCCGGTCGCTCGACGACATTTCGGACGTCTATCTCGACCAGTTCGAGGACCTGAACGAGGCCTGGGACGAAGGCCGCCCCTGGGCCGAGCTGATGGGCGAGCCCGACTGGATCGCCGATCAGGAAGAATTCGACGCTGCCGAGGCCGAGGGCCGCATGCCCGCCTTCCGGGTGCGCGACGAGATGCTGGAGCTTCTGCCCCGCGCCGCCGCCACCTACGAGACCTTCGCGCGCTTCGCCCAGACCGAGGACGAGGACAGCCCGCTCGAGGAAGAGCCCTGGGGCCTCGTGCACACGGCGCTTTATTACGACCTGATGGAGGCGGATGTCTCGGGCTATAACGGTCCGCAGGCGGCGCTTCTGAAAGAGGCCGACGCGGCCGTCGCCGAATTCGAGACGGTGAATTTCAAGGAAGGCATGCTCGCCATCGACAAGGACTGGGGCTCGGTCGAGACCTGGACCACGCTGCAGATGTATTCGCCCGATTACACTTCGGGTTACTTCCTGAACGCGGTCGACATGCAGAAGACCGCGGACGGCCCGGCCCTGCGGGACGCCGATGAACGCATCTACGGGCTGCTCTTCAAGCGCACGCTCTTCATGTCGCTGGTCATCACCTTCAGCTGCATCGCGCTGGCCTATCCGGTCGCCTACCTCTTGTCGAACCTTCCCGCGCGCACGGCGAACCTTCTGATGATCCTCGTGCTCTTGCCGTTCTGGACCTCGCTTCTGGTGCGGACCTCGGCGTGGAAGGTGATGTTGCAGCAACAGGGGGTGATCAACGATGTCCTCGTCTGGCTGGGCATCGTCGCCGATGACAGTCGATTGGTGATGATCAACAACCAGTTCGGCACGATCGTCGCCATGACGCATATCCTGCTGCCCTTCATGATCCTGCCGATGTATTCGGTGATGTCGACGATCCCGCCCTCCTATGTGCGCGCCGCGAAATCGCTGGGCGCGACCAACTGGACGGCCTTCTGGCGGGTCTATTTCCCGCAATCGGTGCCGGGCATCGGCGCGGGCTCGATCCTCGTCTTCATCCTGTCGATCGGCTACTACATCACGCCCGAGATCGTCGGCGGCACCACCGGTACCTTCATCTCGAACCGGATCGCCTATCACATCTCGTCATCGCTGAACTGGGGCCTCGCGGCCGCGCTCGGCTCGATCCTGCTGGTGGTCGTCCTCGTGCTCTACTGGGCCTATGACCGCATCGTCGGCATCGACAACGTCAAGCTGGGAGGCTGAACCATGAGTGATGTCGTTCTTACCGAAGCGAAGACCCAGCCCATCGGCTTCACCGCCGGCGTGGTCGGGGCGGCGGGCGCTTTCTTCGGCCTCTTCGTCGGCACCGCGCAAGGCTCGGGCCTTCTCGGGATCGTGCTCGGGGCGGTCATCTGCGGCGCGCTCGCGGTGCTGGCGGTCCAGATCCTCGGCACCGAGATGGAGAAGACGTTCAAATACGCCCTGATCGCGGTCTTCGCCGTGGCGGGCTTCCTCTTCGGGCAATTGCCGGGACTGATCGTGCTGGGCCTCTTCGGCTGGTTCCTCGGCTGGTTCATCTACTGGATCGGCCGCCGCCGCTACCGTGAGAAGCTGGTGCCCTACCTGACCGGCGGGCAGGTGCTGTGGCATTACACATTCCGCGTTCTCTGCGGCGCGATCCTGGTGTTCCTGATCACACCGATCCTCGTGGTGATGCCGCTGTCGTTCAACGCCGAGGACTTCTTCACCTTCACGCCCGAGATGCTGCGCCTCGATCCCGAGGGCTACAGCCTCAAGCATTACCGCGACTTCCTGACCAATTCCGAATGGACGAGTGCCGTCTGGAACTCGGTGCGCGTGGCCCCGGTGGCGACGCTGATCTCGGTGACGCTGGGCACGCTCGCGGCGATCGGTCTGTCGCAAAGCCACGTCCCCGGACGTCAGGCGATCATGGCGATCCTGATCTCGCCGATGATCGTGCCGCTCATCATCTCGGCCACCGGCATGTACTTCTTCTACTCGAAGATCGGCATCGTCGGCACCTATTGGGGCGTTGTTCTGGCCCACGCGGTGTTGGGCATTCCCTTCGTCATCATCACCGTGACGGCGACGCTGGTGGGCTTCGACAAGAGCCTCGTGCGGGCCTCGGCCAATCTGGGCGCGAACCCGGTGCGGACCTTCTTCAAGGTGCAGATGCCGCTCATCCTGCCTGGCGTGATCTCGGGCGGCCTCTTCGCCTTCATCACCTCGTTCGACGAGGTGGTCGTGGTGATCTTCATCGGCTCTGCCGAGCTGCAGACGCTGCCCTGGCAGATGTTCACCGGCCTGCGCGAGCAGATCTCGCCGACCATTCTGGCGGCGGCGACGATCCTCGTCTGTATCTCGATCTGCCTTCTGGCCACGGTCGAGGTGCTGCGCCGCCGCTCCGAACGCCTGCGCGGCCTGAGCCCGAGCTGACATGGTCAAGGCGCGGCTCGCACGGGTCCTGCATCCCGTCGAGCGCGCGCTCGACCGCCTGAGGCCCGCGCGTCGCCGCGAGGACCTCGTCATCGACCCCTATCTCGGCTACGCCACGCCCTCGGAGATCATTCTCCGGGGGCGTGTGCTGACCGCGCTGCGCCGCACCGCCCCCGATCCCGACGGGTCGTGGTGGACAAACCTGCGGCAGATGGTGTCGCTGTTCCTGACCTCCGAGGTGGCGGAGGTGCCGGTGCGCTGCGGCGATGTGACCGCCATCACCGACGAGGAAGGCTATTTCGACCTGCACCTGCCGCGCGGCGATGCGGCACCGGGCTGGGTGGGGTTCGACGTGACGCTCGACGGGGAAGGCCGCCGGCTCGAGGCGCTGGTCGTCGGGCCCGATGCCCCCTTCGGCGTGATCTCGGATATCGACGACACGTTGCTGGAGACCGGGGCCTATTCGCTGGCGCGCAACCTATGGACCTCGCTCACCGGTAGCACCGCGACGCGGCACGTCTTTCCCGATGCCGTGGCGCTGATGAAGGGGTTCCGGGCCGCCGGTGCGCCGGTCTTCTTCGTCTCCTCCTCGCCGTGGAACCTGCACCATTTCCTGCGCGAGATCTTCCGCCGCCACGACATGCCGAAAGCGCCGATCTTCCTGCGCGACCTGGGGCTGTCGCGGACGCAGTTCATCTCGGGAACGCATGGCGATCACAAGGGCAGCGCGGTGGATGCGATCCTCGCGGCGCATCCCGGCCTGCCCTTCGTGCTGGTGGGCGATACCGGCCAGCACGATCCGCCGGTCTATCTGGCAGCCGCTCAGCGGCACCCGGGGCGCATCGTCCGCGCCATCTTCCGCGAGCCCGGCAAGGGTGCCTATGCCAAGGATGCCGCCGCGATGGAGGCGCTGCGGGCGCTGGAGGTGAGGGTCGAGAGCGGGCGGGATTACTCGGCGATAGACGTGTAGGCGCGACGGGGGCCAGCGCCGGACCGGCGGGCTGGCGCGGCGCTCTGTGCTTTAGAGTGTCGCGTCATTGCGCCGCTCGGTCTGGGCGCCATTCGGATACAAAACGTCAGACCGGTGGGGCCGGCTCATGCCGGAGGCATGCGTTCCGCATGACCGCTTTCTGGGCACCTTGGGTGCTGTTCCGGCTCACCACTTCAGGTCTCTAAGCTCAGCCGACGCCCGAGATCAGGTCCATGCCCATCCGCACGGCGGTGACCAGCAGGAAGAACCCGAAGGCCAGCCGCAGCGCGCGCGGCGGGATGGCATGGGCGATGGCGACGCCCACGCGGGCGAACAGCGTCGAGAGCGGAATGATGACCACGGCCAGAAGCACGTTCACGTAGCCCAGCGAGAAGGGCGGCAGCCCCTCCGCGCCCCATCCGGTGATGACGTAGATCACCGAGGCGGGCAGGCCGATCAGGAAGCCGATGGCCGCGGAGGTGCCTACCGCCTTGCGGATGTCGTAGCCGAGGAAGTTCAGAAGCGGCACGCAGACCGTGCCGCCGCCGATCCCCATCATCGCCGACACGCCGCCCGCGAAGACGCCGAACCCGGCCCAGACCGGCTTCGAGAAGCTGCGCGGCGCGATCTCGGGGTCGGGATTGCGCAGGATCATGTTGCCCGCGACGAACAGGGCCACCGCCGTGAAGACCGCGATCAGCACGTAGCCCGACACGAGCCCGCCCAGAACCGATCCCAGCACGACGCCCACGAGGATCGCCGGGGCCCAGAGCTTCAGCACCGCGAAATCGATGGAGCCCTTCTTGTAGTGACCCCAGCTCGACGAGATCGAGGTGAAGACGATGGTCGACAGCGACGTGCCCACCGCGACCTGCATGATGAGCGCGGGGTCCATGTCGGTCAGCGACAGGGCGAGGTAGAGGCCCGGGACGATGACGATGCCGCCGCCCACCCCCAGAAGCCCCGCCAGCGTGCCGCCGACGATGCCGGATCCCGCCGCGACCGCGGCCAATGTCAGAAGCGTCGATGTATCGAGGCCCTCCATGGGGTCCTCCTTCGTCATTTTTGTATGCAGATGTGCGCTGAGATAGCCCAGGGCGCGCCGAAAGAAAACGCCCGGTCCTTGCAAACCGGGCGTGCGTTCCTGCCAAGCGGCGGAGGATGCGGCGGGATCAGGCCCGGACGAGGTCCTCGTAGCTCTGGGCAATGTCGCGGGTCATTGCGCCGACCTCGAAATTGTAATCGCCGATCTGGCCCACCGGGGTGACCTCGGCGGCGGTGCCGGTCAGCCAGCACTGCTCGAAGCCCTCGAGCTCCTCGGGCATGATGACCCGCTCATGCACCTTGACCTGCTTTTCCTCGAGCATGCCGATCACGGTCTGGCGCGTCAGCCCGTTGAGGAAGCAATCGGGTTTCGGCGTATGCACTTCGCCGTCCTTCACGAAGAAGATGTTGGCGCCGGTCGCCTCGGCCACGTAGCCGCGGTAATCCATGAAGAGCGCGTCCGAGCAGCCCTTCGCCTCGGCGGCATGTTTCGAGGTGGTGCAGATCATGTAGAGGCCCGCCGCCTTGGCGTGGACCGGGATCGTCTCGGGCGAGGGACGCTTCCACTTGGAGATGTCGAGCTTGGCGCCCTTCATCTTGGCGTCGCCGTAATAGCTGCCCCATTCCCAGGCCGCAATCGCCACCCGCACGGGGTTCCGCGCCGAGGCGACGCCCATGTCCTCGCCCGCGCCGCGCCACGCCACCGCGCGCACATAGGCGTCGGTCAGGCCGTTGGCCGCCAGCACGTCCATCTTGGCGGCCTCGATCTCGTCGACGGTGTAGGGGATCTGGAAGTCGAGCTCTCCGGCGGAAAAGTGCAGCCGTTCGGAATGCTTGCGCGACAGGAAGATCTTGCCGTTATAGGCGCGCTCGCCCTCGAAGACGGAGCTGGCGTAATGCAGCGCGTGGGTCAGCACATGCACGTTGGCCGCGCGCCAGTCGACCAGCTGGCCGTCCATCCAGATTTTCCCGTCGCGGTCGTCATAAGCTCCGGCCATTGGTCTACTCCCTCTGCGCATGCGGCGCATTTCCATAAGTTGCGTGAGATACGTCCGATGCGGACATAAAATTTCACAAAAACTGAGATTCGCTATCATTGGCACCTTGGAATGTCAACAAGACTGACTTAACCTGTGCCGAAAATACGAGGGACCGGCATGGCCGACGCGGACCGCAATGCACCCATCGGGGGCGAGACCCTGCTTTTCCTGACGGACGAACAACTCCGGCAGGGCATCGAGGCGATGTTCTTCGCCTATCGCGGCTTCACCGCCGATCCCGATCGGATCCTCGCGGAATATTCCTATGGCCGGGCGCATCACCGGGCGCTGCATTTCATCAACGGCGCGCCGGGCACGACGGTCAACAACCTGATGTCGATCCTCGGTGTCACGAAGCAATCGCTGAACCGTGTCTTGCGCACGCTGATCGGGGACGGTCTGGTGGAAAGCCGGGTGGGACGCTCGGACAAGCGCGAACGGCACCTCACCCTGACCGAGAAGGGGGCGGAGCTGGAACGCGCCCTGTCGGACGCGCAGCGCGCGCGGATGCGCCGGGCCTACCGCGATGCGGGACCCGAGGCGGTCAGCGGGTTCAAGCGCGTGCTCGAGGCGATGATGGACCCCGAGATGAAGCGGCAATATTCCGCGCTGAGGGAGGGACGGGGATGAGCGATCCCGATGCACATCTCTTGATCGTCGACGACGACGAACGGATTCGCGGGCTCTTGCAGAAATTCCTGATGCGGCACGGGTTCCTCGTATCGGCGGCGCGCGATGCGGGCCATGCCCGGCGGATCCTCGCGGGGCTCGATTTCGACCTCATCGTGCTCGACGTGATGATGCCGGGCGAGGACGGGGTGAGCCTGACGCGGTTCATCCGGGAAAAATCCGCGACGCCGATCCTTCTGCTGACCGCGCGGGCCGAGACCGAGGACCGCATCGCCGGGCTCGAGGCCGGGGCGGACGATTACCTCGCCAAGCCCTTCGAGCCGAAGGAGCTGCTGCTGAGGATCAACGCGATCCTGCGGCGCATGCCCGAGGTGGAGCCCGAAACCGCGCAGCCCAAGGTGATCTCGCTGGGGCCCATCCGCTACGACGTGGAGCGCGGCGAGATGTGGCGCGGCGAGGACCCGGTGCGGCTGACCGCGACCGAGGCGCAGCTCATGCGGATCTTCTGCAAGACGCCGGGCACGGCGCTGTCGCGCAACCAGCTGGTGGAGGAGCTGGGCCGCGACAAGGGCCAGGCCCAGGAACGCGCGGTCGACGTGCAAATCACCCGGTTGCGCCGCAAGCTCGAGGTCAACCCGAAGGAGCCGCGCTACCTGCAGACCGTGCGCGGGGCTGGCTACATGCTGTCGCCGGATTGAGCGGGGGAGGCGCCGCCCCGGCATCGAGCCGGGACGGCGCCTGCGAGAGACGCTGTCTCTCGCGCTCTCTGGAGGTATTTCCGGTCCGGCCGTGACTGGGGCGGAGCGCTCCGGTCCCGGGCTGGGACACGCGGGCGGGCAGAGGCGTTTGCGTTTCGCGGTTGTTCCCGGCGGCCATTCGCGGTTTCCTGCGGCGCGACCGACGGAGGCAATCATGGCAACGGCACTCATCACCCACGACGCGGCCCTGCGGCACGTCACGCCCGACGGGCACCCGGAACGGGTGGCGCGGATCGAACATTTGCTGCATGCGCTGGCCGGCTTCGACCTCGTGCGCGTCGCGGCGCAGATCGCGGGCGACGAGGAGATCGAGCGGTGCCATCCGGCCAGCTATATCGGCTCGCTCGAGCGCCACGCGCCCTCGCGCGGGTTTCACCAGGTCGATGGCGACACCTTCCTCTCGCCCGGCAGCCTCGAGGCGGCGCGGCGCGGCGTGGGCGGCGTGGTCGAGGCCGTGGACATGGTGGTGGGCGGCAAGGTGGGCAACGCCTTCGTCGCCATGCGCCCGCCCGGCCACCATGCGGAGCGGCAGACCGCCATGGGGTTCTGTTTCTTCGGCAACGCGGCGATCGGGGCGAAGTACGCGCTCGACGTGCTGGGATTGTCCCGCGTCGCGGTGGTCGATTTCGACGTGCATCACGGCAATGGCACGCAGGATCTACTGTGGCACGAGAAGCGCACGCTGTTCGTCTCGTCGCATCAATCGCCGCTCTGGCCCGGCAGCGGCGAGCCGCACGAGACCGGCGCGCATGACAACGTGCTGAACGTGCCGCTGCCGCCGGGATCGGACGGGGCACGGATGCGCGCGGTCTACGAGGATCGCGTCTTCCCGCGTCTGCGGGCCTTCGAGCCCGAGCTGGTCATCCTCTCTGCGGGCTTCGATGCGCATCGCGCCGATCCGCTCGCAAACCTCGACTGGGAGACCGAGGATTTCGCCTGGGTGACCGAGCAGCTCTGCGCCATCGCCGCTGAGGTCTGCGGGGGGCGCGTGGTCTCGACACTGGAGGGCGGCTATGATCTTCAGGCGCTCAGCGAGGCAGGCGCCGCGCATGTGACCGCATTGATGGAGGCAGGCCGATGAGTGAGACAGACACCCCCGTCGAGGAGATGAGCTTCGAGGCCGCGATGCGCGCGCTCGAACAGGTGGTGGGCCAGCTGGAACGCGGGGATGTGCCGCTCGAGGATTCGATCAAGCTTTATGAGCGGGGGGCCGCGCTGAAGAAGCGATGCGAGCAGAAGCTCAAGGAGGCCGAGGAGAAGGTCGCGGCCATTACCCTCGATGCCGAGGGGCAGCCCGCGGGCCTGAAACCCGTCGATCCGACATAGAGGCCCCGGTGTTCGAGGCCGGGCTGAGGCAGGCGCAGGCGCGGATCGAGGCCGGGTTCGACGCCTGGCACGCGCGCGCGCCTCACCTGCCGGTGACCGAGGCGATGCGCTATGCCGTGCGGGGCGGCAAACGGCTGCGCGGGTATCTCGCGCTTGAATCCGCGCGGCTGCACGGGATCGACGACGCGCTCAATCCCGCGCTCGCGATCGAAGCGATCCATGCCTACAGCCTCGTTCATGACGACCTGCCCTGCATGGACGACGACGATCTCAGGCGCGGTCAGCCGACCGTGCACCGCCAGTGGGACGAGGCGACCGCCGTGCTCGTCGGCGACGCGCTGCAGGCTTTGGGTTTCGAGCTGTGCCTCACGCCCGCGACCCACGAAGATGCGGGGGTGCGCGCGGATCTCGCGCTGAGCCTCGCCCGGGCCGCGGGCGCCGAGGGGATGGTGCTGGGCCAGGCGCTCGATATCGCGGCGGAAAGCGCGGCGGCGCCCCTGACGCTCGAGGAGATCACCGCGCTGCAGGCGGGCAAGACCGGCGCGCTGATCGTCTGGCCCGCGGAGGCCGGCGCGCGGCTCGCCGGGGCCGATCCCGCGCCGATGCGCGCCTATGCCGCGGCCCTGGGCCTCGCCTTCCAGATCGCCGACGACATCCTCGACGTGGAAGGCGACGCGGCGGCCATGGGCAAGGCCGCGGGCAAGGATGCCGCGCGGGGCAAGGCGACCTTCGTGTCGCATCTTGGGCTGGACGGCGCAAAACTGCGCGCGGCGGAGCTGGTGGACAGCGCCTGTGACGCCCTATCTCCCTATGGCGAGGACGCCCGCGGCTTGATTGACGCGGCCCGCTTCGTTATCGCCCGCGAGACCTGAGCACCGCGCGGGTTCCCATTCTGAGCGTCAAGGAGGCGCATCGCGTCCATGTCCGACCGTCCGCAAACTCCGCTTCTCGACCGGGTGCAGGTGCCTGCCGATCTCAAGGGCCTCTCCGACCGCGAATTGCGCCAGGTGGCCGACGAGCTGCGCAGCGAGACCATCGCGGCGGTGTCGGAGACCGGCGGCCATCTCGGCGCGGGGCTGGGCGTCGTGGAGCTGACCGTCGCGCTGCACGCGGTCTGGGACGCGCCCCGCGACAAGATCATCTGGGACGTGTCGCACCAGAGCTATCCGCACAAGATCCTCACCGGGCGCCGCGACCGCATCCGCACGATCCGCCAGAAGGACGGGCTGTCGGGCTTCACCAAGCGCTCCGAGAGCCCTTACGACCCGTTCGGCGCGGCGCACAGCTCCACCTCCATCTCGGCGGCGCTGGGCTTTGCCGCGGCGCGCGATCTGGGCGGCGCGTCCGAGACCGGGCATGGCGACGCCATCGCGGTGATCGGCGACGGCGCCATGTCGGCGGGCATGGCCTACGAGGCGATGAACCATGCGGGTCACCTGGGCAAGCGGCTGATCGTCATCCTCAACGACAACGAGATGTCCATCGCGCCGCCGGTGGGGGCGATGTCCTCCTACCTGTCGCAGCTTTATGCCGAGGCCCCGTTCCAGTCGCTGAAGGACGTGGCCAAGGGGGCGGTGTCCTTCCTGCCCGAACCCTTCCGCGAAGGCGCCAAGCGCGCCAAGGACATGATCAAGGGCATGGCGGTGGGCGGCACGCTCTTCGAGGCGCTGGGCTTTTCCTATCTCGGCCCCATCGACGGGCATGACATGGACAGCCTCCTGCCGGTGCTGCGCACCGTGAAGGCGCGGGCGCACGGCCCGATCCTGATCCATGTCATCACCAAGAAGGGCAAGGGTTACGCGCCCGCGGAGGGCCGGCCGGATCGCGGCCATGCCACCGCGAAGTTCGACGTGGTCTCGGGCGAGCAGAAGAAGGCGCCGTC
Organism: Roseivivax lentus; assembly: GCF_900156805.1. GTDB lineage: Bacteria > Pseudomonadota > Alphaproteobacteria > Rhodobacterales > Rhodobacteraceae > Roseivivax > Roseivivax lentus. Next base: position 400,207 of record NZ_FTOQ01000001.1, read on the forward strand.
GAACGCGCCCTCCTACACCAAGGTCTTCGGCGAGACGCTGGTGCAGCTGGCCGCCGAGGACAGCCGCATCTGCGCCGTGACCGCCGCCATGCCGGACGGGACCGGGCTCAACCTGATGGCGGAGCGCTATCCCTCGCGCACCTTCGATGTGGGCATCGCCGAGCAGCATGGCGTGACCTTCGCGGCGGGGCTGGCGGCGGGCGGCATGCGGCCCTTCGCGGCGATCTATTCGACCTTCCTGCAGCGCGGATACGACCAGGTCGTGCATGACGTGGCGATCCAGCGCCTGCCGGTGCGTTTCGCCATCGACCGCGCGGGGCTGGTGGGGGCCGACGGCGCGACCCATGCGGGCAGTTTCGACACCGCCTTCCTGGCCAATCTTCCGGGATTCGTGGTGATGGCCGCCGCCGACGAGGCGGAACTGCGCCACATGGTGGCGACCGCGGCGGCGCATGACGCGGGCCCCATCGCCTTCCGCTATCCGCGCGGCGAAGGCGTCGGCGTCGAGATGCCCGAACGCGGAGAGGTGCTCGAGATCGGCCGCGGGCGGATGATCCGTCAAGGCGCGCGGGTGGCGCTTTTGTCCTTCGGCGCCCGGCTGAAGGAGGTCGTCGAAGCCGCCGAGGCGCTCGAGGCGCGGGGTATCTCGCCGAGCGTGGCCGATGCGCGCTTCGCCAAGCCGCTCGACCGCGACCTGATCCTGACACTGGCGCGGGAGCACGAGGCGCTGATCAGCATCGAGGAGGGGGCTGTGGGCGGTTTCGGCAGCCACGTGGCGCAGCTTCTGGCGGAAGAGGGCGTCTTCGACAACGGATTGAAGTTCCGTTCCATGGTGCTGCCGGATACCTTCATCGACCAGGCGAGCCCGGCGGACATGTACGCGGTGGCGGGGCTGAACGCCTCCGATATCGAGGCCAAGGTGCTGGACACGCTGGGCGTCGCGCAGATGGGCCGGCGCGCCTGACCCCGATCCGGATGGGCGCGTGCCGCGCGCATCCCTGGCCCGCTGATCGTGCCGATCATCGGGCGGTCAGAGGGGCCTTGCCCCTCTCTTGGCGGCAGGCCGCCAATTCACGCCCCGCGCGTTTTCCGAGAAAGATGAAGGGGCTTTCCGGGGCGCTCATGGCCGGGGCCGTCGCACCCGGTTCCCGGATCGCGGGAGCCGATGCGGCAATGGCCGCCGCCTAGGCGCCGTCTTCAAGGAGGGCGGCGAGGCCTTCGCGATAGCTCGGATAGGCCAGGGTCAGCCCCAGATCCGCCTTGATCTTCGCGTTGGAGACGCGCTTGTTGTCGGCGTAGAAGCTGCGTGCCATGTCCGACATCTCGGCCTCGTCGAAGGGCACTTCAGGGGGCACCGGCAGGCCCAGAAGTTCGGCTGCATGGGCGATCACGTCCTGCGGCGGGGCCGGTTCGTCGTCGCAGAGATTGTAGACCGCCCCTGGATCGGGGCTCTCGATCGAGGCGTGAAGCGCGCGGGCGATATCCTCCACATGAATGCGGCTGAAGACCTGGCCGGGCTTCACGATGCGCTGGGCGCGTCCCGCGCGGACCTTGGCGAAGGGGCCGCGGCCGGGCCCGTAGATGCCGGCGAGCCGGAAGATGTGCAGCGGGAGGCCCGGAATATCGGCCCAGGCGGCCTCGGCGTCGACGCGGGCCGCGCCGCGTGCGCCGGATGGCGCGAGGGGCGCCGTCTCGTCGATCCAGGCGCCATCCGCATCGCCGTAGACGCCAGTGGTCGAGAGGTACCCCGCCCAGTCGAGATGCGGGGCGCGCGTGGCGATGGCGTCGCGGGCAAGGCGCAGGGCCGGATCGCCGTCATCGTCCGGGGAGGCCGAGATCAGCACATGCGTGGCGCGGGGCAGCGCGTCTTCGATGGCGTCCTTGTCCCACAGGATCGGGGTGATGCCGGTGGCGCGCAGGCTTTCCAGTTTCGCGGGATCGCGGGTGGTGCCGATCACCTCCCAGCCTTGCGGCAAAAGGCGGCGGGTCAGCGCACGGGCGGAATAGCCGTGGCCGAGGGAAAGGAGCGTCTGTGTCATGGGCGCGACCCTGCGCGGATCGGCGCCGCTTGGCAAGCACTTGGGCGGCGGATCGCCGAGGCCTTCGCAAGGCGCTTCCCAAGTCGGCACGGCACGGGCAAACCTGCCCCGGTTGTCATCAATCGGAGCGCGCAAATGCGCCTTGCTGTCCCGTTTTGCCTAGCCGCGCTTGTGCTGTCCGCCTGCGCACCGGTGTCCGTGTCTTCCGTTGCGTCCGTGTCAGGCGCGACCAGCCGCGCCTTCCTGATGGTGGTCGACGAACCACAGGTGGCGCGCGCGGACACGATCCCGCTTCATCCCAACGAAACACCGGAGCTTCGCGCGCTCATCAACGAATATGCGGATCTCTACGGTGTGCCGCGTCCGCTGGTCCACCGCGTGGTGATCCGCGAAAGCACGCACCGGCCCTCTGCGCGGAACGGACCCTATTACGGGCTGATGCAGATCCTGCCCGAGACCGCGCGAACGATGGGGTTCCGCGGCGCGCCGTCCGACCTCTTGGATGCCGAGACCAACCTGAAATACGCGGTGAAATACCTGCGCGGGGCGTGGCTTCTGTCGGACGGGTCCTACGACACGGCGGTCAAGTGGTATTCGCGGGGCTATTACTACGAGGCCAAGCGCCAGGGCATGCTGGTCGAGACGGGCCTCCGGCCCAGCTGAGGATCAGCTCGCGTAATCGGAGCCTTCGGCATCGAGGATCGCGCGCAGCTCGGCGAGGTGCCGCACGTCCTGCTCGGGATAGGCTTCGAGTTCCCGCGCGGTCTTTTCCGCCACGTCGGCGCTCAGCACCTTGAGCGGACGGCCGGTCTGCAGCGCGAGCATGTAGTTCCGCGCCGCGCGCTCGAAATAATAAAGCCGGTTCCAGGTCTCGGCGACGGTGCCGCCGATCACCAGGACGCCGTGATTGCCCATCACCATGACGCGTGCCTTGGGGTCGGTGAATTGCGCCGCGCAGCGCGCGCCCTCATCGGCGAAGGCCAGCCCGCCGTAATCGCGGTCGATCACCACGCGGTCGTAGAACATCGCCGCGTTCTGATCGACGGGCGGCAGAGACGGGTCCTCCAGCGAGGCCAGCGCGGTGGCATAGGGCGAATGCACGTGCATGACGCAGCGCGCCCAGCCCACATGGCGATGCATGCCGCCATGAAGGCCCCAGGCGGTGGGATCGGGCGCGTCCGGGCCCTCCATGGTGGCCGGGTCCTCCGCATCGACGAGGATCAGGTCCGAGGCACGGATGCGCGCGAAGTGCCGCTGGTTGGGGTTCATCAGGAAGCGCGTGCCGCTGTCGTTCACCGCGACGGAGAAGTGGTTCGCGACGCCCTCGTGGAGCGATTCGCGGACGGCCCAGCGGAAGGCGGCGGCGAGATCGCAGCGCATCTCCCAATGCTCGATATTGGCGATGGGGCGGGCGTCGGTCATGTCATGTCCCTTGCCATGAGGTCGGGCAGATCGCCGTTCAGGCCCGCCGCTTCGCGCATGAAGCCGCGGCGCAGGCTGGGCAGGCGGTTCACTGCCATCATGCCCAGATCACGGGCGGTGCGCAGCAGCGCGGAATCGTTCGAGAAGAGCCGGTTGAAGAGGTCCGTGGCCATCCCCAGCGCGGCGGTGTCGAAACGCCGCCAGCGCGCATAGCGGTCGAGCACCGCGTCGCTGCCGATCGCCTCGCCGCGCCGTCTGGCAGCCGTCAGCACATGCGCCAGCGCCGCCACATCGCGCAGCCCTGCATTCAGTCCCTGTCCCGCGATGGGATGGATGCCATGCGCGGCATCGCCCACCAGCGCTACCCGCGGCGCGGTGAAGCTTTGTGCCAGCGTCAGGTTCAGCGGATAGGTGTAGCGCGCCCCGGCGAGGGAAATTTCGCCCAGGAAATCGCCGAAGCGCGGGCGCAGGACGCTGAGATACTCGGCGTCGGACAGCCGGTCGATCTCCTCGGCGAGGCCGCGCCGTTCGCTCCACACGATGGAGGAGCGGTTGCCGGTCAGCGGCAGGATCGCGAGCGGACCGGAGGGCAGGAAGAGCTGGTGCGCGACGCCGTGATGGGGCCGCTCATGGGCGATGGCACAGACCAGTGCGGTCTGCGGATAGTCCCAGCCCGTCCGGCCGATGCCCGCGCGCTGCGCGGTGCCGCTTTGCCGGCCATCGGCGCCGACGACCAGATCGGCGCTCAGCGTGGTGCCATCGGCCAGGGTCAGGGTCGCGCCGCTGTCGCCCACCGATTGGCCGGTCACGCGCGTCTCGTTGCGGATGGTGATCCCGGGCGTCGCGTCGAGCCTGTCGAGCATGGCGCGGCGCAGATGCCGGTCCTCGATCATGTAGCCCATCGGGCCTTCCTCGAGCTCGGCCGCGTCGAAATGCAGGCCCAGGGCCACCGCCGCGTCGCCCACGCGCCCGTCGGTGACCTTGATCTCCTGCATCGGCTGTGCGTGCGCCTCGAGCGCGTCCCACAAACCGAGATTGCGCAGAAGGCGCGTGGAGGCCAGCGCCATCGCGTAGCTGCGCCCGTCGAAGGCCGGATCGTCCAGAACCGCGCGCGGCGCGGCATCGAGAAGGGTGACCGACAGGCCCGCCCGCGCCAGCGCGAGGGCCGTGGCCCCGCCGGCAAGTCCGCCGCCGACGATGGCGATATTGGTGTCATTGCTCATGCGCCCGAATATGCCCCGCCCGGCGCCATTGTCCATGAGGCGCAGCGCCGCTAGCGTGGCCGCGACACGGAAAGGGTATGCGCATGACCGACTGGACAGGGATGGAGGCCGTGGCGCTGGGCCGCGGCATCGCGGCGGGCGAGATCGATCCGGTCGCGCTGACCGAGGCCTATCTCGACAAGATCGCGGCCCATCCGCTGCGCGACCGCATCTATGCCCGGCTCACCCCCGACCGCGCCCGGGCGGAGGCCCGCGCGGCCGCAGAACGCGCGCGGCTCGGCCTGCGGCGGTCGGTCCTCGACGGCGTGCCGGTGAGCTGGAAGGACCTTTTCGACACGGCATGCATCGTCACCGAGGCGGGCTCGGCCATGCTCGAGGGTCGCGTGCCCGCGCGCGACGCGGAGGTCCTGCAGGCGGCCACGGCGATGGGCCTCGTCTGCCTCGGCAAGACCCACCTGTCGGAGCTGGCCTTCTCCGGTCTCGGCCTCAATCCGGTGACGGAAACCCCGCCCTGCGTGAACGACGCGGAGGCCGTGGCGGGCGGCTCGTCCTCGGGTGCGGCGGCCTCGGTCGCCTTAGGTCTGGCGGCGGCGGGCATCGGCACCGATACCGGCGGCTCGGTGCGGGTGCCGTCGGCCTGGAACGACCTCGTCGGGCTCAAGACCACCGCGGGGCGCCTGTCGCTTGCAGGCTCCGTGCCTCTGGCCAAGCGCTTCGACACGGTCGGCCCGCTTGCGCGCAGCGTGGCAGATGCGGCGGCCCTTCTGGGCGTGTTGGAGGGCCGGGCGGACGGGCCCGACCTGCGCGGGCCGGGCAACCTTGCCGGGCGCCGCTTCGCGCAGCTCACCACCATCGCGCAGGACGATCTGCGCCCCGAGGTCGCCGCGGGCTACGCCGATGCGCTGGGCCGTCTGCGCGCGGCGGGCGCCGAGATCGTCGATCTGGCCTTTCAAGATCTCGCAGGCCCGATGGGCGACGCGGCCATTCTCTATACCGGCGAGGCCTGGGGCCTCTGGGGCGACACGATCGAGGTCGCGGGCGACAAGATGTTCGCGCCGATCCGGGCGCGGTTCGAAGGCGGGCGCGATGTGAGCGCGGGCCAGTATGTGCGCGCCTGGGAACGGCTCGAGGCGGTGCGCGCGGATTGGCACCGGATGGCCGCGGCCTTCGACGCGGTGATCCTGCCCACGACTCCCAATATCGCGCCTGACGCAACCCGCCTGATGGAAGATAACGACTACTACGTCACCGAGAACCTGCTCACCCTGCGCAATACGCGGATCGGCAACCTGATGGGCGTCTCGGCGGTCACGCTGCCCACCGGTGCGCCCTCTGTGGGGCTGTCCCTGATGGGGGCGCCCCTGGGCGAGGCCCGGCTTTTGCGCGTGGCCGCGGCGGTCGAGGCGGTTCTCGGCTAGGCGCGGGCCCCGATCCGCCCGGGCGTCCTGCGATTTTCCTGCCACAGGTGCCTGAACCTTCTGGGAAATTCTGGACGCAGACCCGGCAGCTGACGTATCCTTCGTGCAAAGCGGGGCGCGCATGATCCCGCATTCATGAGGCAGTCGAGCATGTTTCCCGAACGGTTTTCGGACCTTCCGGCCTATGCGTTCCCGCGTTTGCGGGCGCTTCTTGACGCCCATAGCCCGGGCGGAGAGGTCGTGCACATGACGATCGGAGAGCCGCGCCACCCGTTTCCGGACTGGGTCGGCGAGGTGCTGGCCTCCCATGTCGAGGGATTCGCGCGCTATCCCGTCAACGAGGGCTCGGACGGGCTGCGCCGCGCGATCACCGACTGGCTGGGGCGCCGCTACGGTGTCGATCTCGATCCGGAAAGCCGGGTCATGGCGCTCAATGGCACGCGCGAAGGGCTTTACAACGCCGCGATGGCGCTCTGCCCCGAGACGAAGGACGGAAAACGGCCCATCGTGCTGACGCCGAACCCGTTCTACCAGGTCTACGCGGTCGCGGCGCTGTCGGTGGGCGCGGAGCCCGTATTCGTGCCCGCCACCGCCGAAACCGGGCACCTGCCCGATTACGCGTCCCTGCCGCCCGAGACGCTGCGCCGTGTGGCGCTGGCCTATCTCTGTTCGCCCGCCAATCCGCAGGGCGCGGTGGCGACGCGCGGCTATTGGGAAACCCTGATCGGGCTCGCCGAGGAATACGATTTCCAGATTCTCGCCGATGAATGCTATTCGGAGATCTACCGCGACGCACCCCCCACCGGCGCGCTGGAAGTGGCGCGCGACATGGGCGTGTCGCCGGAGCGCGTGGTGGCGTTCCATTCGCTCTCCAAGCGCTCGAACGTGCCGGGGCTGCGGTCGGGCTTCGTGGCGGGCGGGCCCGAGACGATCCGGCGCGTCAAGCAGTTGCGCGCCTATGCCGGTGCGCCGCTACCGATGCCTTTGCAGGCAGTGGCAGAACGGCTCTGGTCCGACGAGGCGCATGTGGCCGAGAACCGCGCGCTTTATGTCGAGAAATATGATATCGCGGACGAGATTTTCCGCGATGTGCCCGGGGCTTCGGCCCCCGAGGCGGGCTTTTTCCTGTGGCTGCCGGTCGAGGACGGCGAGGCAGCCGCGCTGAAGCTCTGGCAGGAGACCGGCGTGCGGGTCCTGCCGGGCGCCTATCTGTCGCGCGACACCGCGCCTTCGGCAGGGGGCGGCATGGCGGGGCACAATGCGGTCGGCAATCCCGGCGCGGGCTTCATCCGCGTGGCGATGGTGGCCCCCCGCGACGAGACCTTGGACGGGCTGACGCGGCTGCGTGCCTGTCTCTACGACTGAACGACGACAAGAACAAAAGACCAAGACGAGGCGATGAATGGCTTATCCGGCACGGGGACGCGAACCGCTGTTTGACAGCGAGATGCAGGCGGCGATCGAAAAGCGCGGCAAGGAACTTCTGGGCATCCTGCTCGTCGCCATCGGGCTGATGGCGGCGGCGATGGTCGGCTCCTACGCGCCGTCCGATCCGTCCTGGATCGCCGCCACGGATGCGCCGGTGCAGAACTGGATGGGCAAGCTCGGCGCGGCGGTCGCCGCACCGCTCTACATGATCGTCGGGCGCGGCTCCTGGGCGATTGCCGCCGTGCTCGTGGTCTGGGGCCTGCGCCTCATCCTGCATCGCGGGGAAGAGCGCGCCATGGGCCGGGTCATCTTCGCGCCGATCTGGATCGCCCTTCTGTCGGTCTTCGCGGCGGGCCAGATGCCGGGGCCGGACTGGACCCACAGCTTCGGCATGGGCGGTCTTTTCGGCGACATGGCGATGGGGTCGGTGCTGACCTTCCTGCCGCTCGGGGCCGGGGCGTCGCTGAAGCTTGCCATGCTCGTCTTCGGAGGCTTCGTGCTGGTCTTCGGCACCTTCGTGCTGGGCTTCACCAAACGGGAATTGTCGCATGCCGCGCGGGTGGCGATGATCGGCCTCGTGATGGCCTATGCGACGGTTCTGCGCGTGCTGGGGCAGGGCGCCCACGGCGCGATGCGCGGCGCGCAGGCGGTGCAATCGGCCCATGAGGCGCGCCGGCAGGCCCGCGCCGAAGAGAACGCGCAGGCCCAGGCATTCGCCGCCGCGCAATCCCATGTGCCCTACACGCAGGCCCGCGCCGCCACGGGCCCCTCGGACCGGGTGATCCGGGCGGAGCCGCAGCTGACCGCGCGCCGCGAACCCACGCTGCGCGCCACGGCGCCCGCCGCGCCCTCCGCGCTGCCCGCCGCGCCGTCCATGGCCGCATCCCGCGCCGATGCGGCGCAGTTCGCGCCGCAGGATCCGGTGTCGGCACAGCCCGAACGCGGCTCCTTCCTGTCGCGGCTGATGCCGCGCAGTGTCCCCGTCGACCCCGAGCCCGAGCTGATCGAGCCCGATCTCGCGCCCGACATGGACATGCCCGAGGATGCCCGCGTCTCGGCCAAGATCGCCGACGCGGTGAAGGCCAAGCTGCGCCGCACCCCCGAGGCGCGCATCGTCACCGAGGCGCCGCTGACCAAGGGCCGGGGCCGCCGTCCCGATCCGCTGATCTACAGCCCCGCGCCCGTGGGTCTGCGCCCCGAGCCGCCGCTCACCTCCGGCGCCGTGCCGGTCGCGCCCGCTGTCGCGACGGCGGCCTCTGCCGCCGGGACGTTGGCCGCGGGGAGCAACGTGCCCGATCCCGCCGCTCAGCGCGTCCTTGCGCGGCAGCCCGCCGCCGTGCCGCCCGCCCCCGAATCCGACCGCTTCATCGATGTCGAGGATCCGTGGTTCGAAGAGGACGACTACATCGCGCCCGATTTCGGCGATTACGCCCCGCAACCGGCGGTGGAGCGCCCGGTCGTGCCGGTGGCGCAGCCGAAAAAGGTCGTCCAGCCCGCCGCGCGCAAGCCGGTGCAGCCCTCCCGGCGCGCCCGCGCCGAAGCGCAGCCGAGCCTCGCCTTCGAGGACAATTCCGACGATTTCGAACTGCCGCCGCTGTCGCTTCTGGCCAATCCCGACCGGATCGAGCGGCATCATCTCTCCGACGAGGCGCTCGAGGAGAACGCCCGCATGCTCGAGGTCGTGCTCGACGATTACGGCGTGAAGGGAGAGATCGTCTCCGTCCGCCCCGGCCCCGTCGTCACCATGTACGAGCTGGAGCCCGCGCCGGGCCTCAAGGCATCCCGCGTGATCGGGCTTGCGGACGACATCGCGCGGTCGATGTCGGCGCTCTCGGCGCGGGTCTCGACCGTGCCGGGGCGGTCGGTGATCGGCATCGAACTGCCCAACGACAATCGCGAGATGGTGTCGTTCCGCGAGATCCTCTCGTCGCGCTCCTATGGCGACGGCACCCAGCGCCTGCCGCTCGCGCTCGGCAAGGATATCGGCGGCGATCCGATGGTCGCGAACCTCGCCAAGATGCCCCACCTCCTGATCGCGGGCACCACCGGTTCGGGCAAGTCCGTGGCGATCAACACGATGATCCTGTCGCTGCTGTACAAGCTGACGCCCGACGACCTGCGCATGGTGATGATCGACCCGAAGATGCTGGAACTCAGCGTCTATGACGGCATCCCGCATCTGTTGTCGCCCGTCGTCACCGATCCCAAGAAGGCCGTCGTGGCGCTGAAATGGGTCGTGGGCGAGATGGAGGACCGCTATCGCAAGATGTCCAAGATGGGCGTGCGCAACATCGACGGCTACAATGGCCGGGTCGAGGATGCGCTGAAGAAGGGCGAGATGTTCTCGCGCACCGTCCAGACGGGCTTCGACGACGAGACCGGAGAGCCCGTCTTCGAGACCGAGGAATTCGAGCCCCGCAAGATGCCCTATATCGTCGTCATCGTCGACGAGATGGCGGACCTGATGATGGTCGCGGGCAAGGAGATCGAGGCCTGCATCCAGCGCCTCGCGCAAATGGCGCGGGCGAGTGGTATCCACCTCATCATGGCCACGCAGCGCCCGTCGGTCGACGTCATCACCGGCACGATCAAGGCGAACTTCCCGACGCGTATCTCCTTCCAGGTGACGTCCAAGATTGATTCGCGGACCATTCTGGGCGAGATGGGCGCAGAGCAGCTTCTGGGCCAGGGCGACATGCTCTACATGGCGGGTGGCGCGAAGATCACCCGCTGTCATGGCCCCTTCGTGTCGGACGAAGAGGTCGAGGAGGTGGTGAACCACCTCAAGGCCTTCGGTCCGCCCTCCTATGTCGGCGGCGTGGTGGAGGGCCCCGCCGAGGAGAAGGCCGAGAATATCGACGCCGTGCTGGGCCTCTCCACGGGCGGGAATACCGGCAGCGAGGACGCGCAATACGACGAGGCCGTCGAGATCGTCGCGCGGGATCGCAAATGTTCGACCTCCTACATCCAGCGCAAGCTCGGCATCGGCTACAACAAGGCCGCGCGGCTGGTGGAGCAGATGGAGGAGAACGGAGTCGTCTCCGCCGCGAACCACGTGGGGAAGCGCGAGATCCTGATCCCCGAGCCGGTCTGATCGCCGGGTCGTTCCCGGGGCTTTCACGCGCCCCCCGCTGTGAACTGTCACGCGAAGGCGCGGATCGGGTCGGGCGTGGTTCGGGCTCGGAACCCCGGGCGCGGGCGCAAGGCGGCTTTGGCAGCCGCAGTGCTCCCGCGCCTGCCCGTCCTCGCAGCTTGGGTGCGCCACTCGGTGGTTCACGCCTCTGGAATGGCGGGCTGGCGCTTTGGTGGGGCAAACCGCCGCTCATTCAAGGTATTGACTTAGTGAGATAATACTCTGACCTTCACTGGCCGCGGCGCCACCCCGCGGGCAGGCGCCGCGGCCACGCGCGCCTTGTGACGCCGTCGGGCCGGAGCGCTCACCGATCCGGACGCACCCCCGGCAATCCCATGCCGCTTTCATCACATGGCCGGGCGTCGCTATCGCATATCGGCGGGTTGTGCCCCATATCGATGGCAAGACACGCAACCAAAGGACGACCATTCATGCGTTTCACAGGGTTCATTGCCGCGCTCGCGCTGAGTCTCGGGCTCGCCGCGCCCGCCTCCGCCGAGAAGTTGGGCCTCGGTCAGATCTCCAGCTACCTCAATTCCATCCGCACCGCGCAGAGCGATTTCACGCAGGTCAACGCGGACGGCACGATTTCCACGGGCGAGGTGTCGCTGTCGCGGCCGGGCAAGATGCGCTTCGACTACAACCCGCCCGAACAGGCGCTGGTGATGGCCGGGCGGGGCACGGTGGTCGTCATCGACCGCCGCGTCGGCAGCACCGAGACCTATCCGCTGGGCCAGACGCCGCTGTCGATCATCCTCGCGCCGAACGTCAATCTCGGCGAACCGGGCGTGGTGGTCGGCCACAGCTATGACGGCACGGCGACCACGGTGACCGCGCGCGATCCCCGGCGTCCCGAATACGGCACGATCGAGATGAAGTTCACCGATGATCCGGTCGAGCTGCGCCAGTGGATCGTGACCGATCAGAACGGCCAGACGACGACCGTGATCCTCGGCGCGCTGCAGAAGAAATCGCTGCCCAACGCGCTCTTCAACATCGACCAGGCGATCGCCGCGGCGAACTAGCGCTCAGCGGCCCGGCCAAGCGCCCGTCCCGCGCCGTCGCGCAGGGCGGGCGGGGTGCGGCGCTTCAGCGCGCGTAGCGGCAGCCCTGAAGCTGCGCCTGGTAGACCAGCGAGCGCTGCCCGACCTCGTCGGCCACCCGCAGCAGCCAGCTTTTCGAGTTGTAACTGCCCCGGCGGAAGCCGGTGCGGCCCTCGTGATAGGCGAGGTACTGGTTGCGCGCGTCATAGGGCGAAATGCCCAGCTGCTCGGTCGTCTGCGCCATGTACCAGCCCATGAAATCGGTGGCGTCGCTGATGTCGTCACGCTGGGTCCGGCGCCCGCCATGCTGGTCCTGGTATTCCTTCCAGGTCCCGTCCAGCGCCTGGCTGTAGCCGAAGGCCGAGCTTTGACGCCCGACCGGGATCACGCCCAGCCGGTAGCGGAACGGGGTGCGCGCATCGCCGATGAACTTGCTTTCCTGGTAGATGGTGGCCATCTGCACATGGACGGGCACGCGCCATTTGCGTTCGGCGGCGCGGAATGCACGGTAATATTGGGGGCGCTCTCTCAGGATCGAGCAGGCATTGTCCAGGTCGGAAGGCGCGGATTTCGGTCCGCCGCCGCCGCCACAGGATGCCGCCAGCAACACGATCACGAGTGCGCGAAAGAAACTGCTCATCTGCCTCTCGCTCTTTATCGGCCGTTTACGGCTCTTAGATGCGAGTTTAGCGAAAAACGTCCCGGGGGGAAATCACAAACCGGGCAGGGCGGGCTGCGGCACAGGCGACTGGCTGATCTTCGCCCGACAGCCCGGCCGGTGCGGGGCGACGAATCTTTGTCCGGAACGGCTGCACAATGTGTTTCCGGCAAAACTAGGGCGGAAAAATGGACAAAGCGGCGTTGAAAGCGCTAAGTTTGGACGATAGAGGATCATGCCCATGCATACACAACGCGCGAAATACAAGCTGGGCCAAGTGGTCCGCCATCGCCGCCACCCGTTCCGGGGGGTCGTTTTCGACGTGGACCCGGAGTTTTCCAACACCGACGAATGGTACGAGTCCATCCCCGAGGAGAGCCGTCCCGCGAAGGAGCAACCGTTCTACCATCTGCTCGCGGAGAACGACCAGAGCTTCTACGTGGCTTACGTCTCGGAACAGAACCTCGTCGCGGATTATTCCGGTGAACCGGTGGACCATCCCGATATTCCGGACCTCTTCGGCCAGTTCAACGATGGCAGCTACGAGCCGCATTTTCAGATGAACTGATGGGCCCGCGGGGCGGCTGACGCCACGGGGCGGTCAGCCAGCCATTCGGGCTGCCCCGTCACGGGGCGGCCGGCACACGTGTTCACTTTGCCGGACGAGACCAGCGCGCAAGGCGGGCCGCAACCCGCCCCGCAGGCGCCTTACGCGCGCTTCAGGATATCCACGTAACGGTCGATCTCCGCATCAGCGACGGACCAGTCGGTGACCAGCCGCGCGCCCACCATTTCGTCCGGATCGCCCTCGGTCACATCCGCATGGGTGTAGTAATAGGCCCCGGCCTCGAAGGCGCGGGCATGCAGGCGGCGCGGCATCTCGAGAAAGATCATGTTGACCTGCGGGTCGTTCTTCAGCCGCACGGCCTCGATCCCGCGCAGCCCCTCGGCAAGGCGCGCGCCCTTGGCATTGGCCTTCTCCGCCAGATCACGCCACAGCCCTTCCCTGAGGTAGCCATGCATCTGCGCGGCCAGGTAACGGTGCTTGGAGAACAGGTGCCCGCCGCGCTTGCGGCGCAGCTCGAATTCCCAGGCCTTCCCGGGATCAAAGAAGATCACCGCCTCGACCCCCATCAGCCCGTTCTTGGTGCCGCCGAAGACCGCCACGTCGACACCGGCCTTCCACGTCATCTCGGCGGGCGTGCAATCCAGCGCGACGCAGGCATTGGCAAAGCGCGCCCCGTCCAGATGCACCGGCAGCTTGTGCGCATGCGCGAGGTCGCAGAGCGCGCGCAGCTCCTCCAGGCTGTAGATATGGCCCTTTTCGGTGGCCTGGGTGATCGACACCGCGCCGCGCTGGGCGTTGTGCACCGATCCGCCGGTGCCCTTTATCGCGGCCTCCAGCTCGGCGGGGTCGAACTTGTCGCTCTCACCCACGAGGCGCAGCTTGGCGCCGCCGGTGTAGAATTCCGGCCCGTTGCACTCGTCTTCCTCGATATGCGCGGGCGGCGTGCAGAAGATCGCGTCCCAGGGCTGCACGAAGCTCGCCAGCGCGAGGCAATTGGCGGCGCTGCCCGTCGCCACGAGCGACACCGCCGCCTCCGGCGCCTCGAAGAGATCGCGCAGCTGCCCTGCGACCTCGCGGCTCAGATCGTCATTGCCGTAACCCGGCGTGAAGCCGTGATTGGCCTGGGTCAGCGCATCGAGGATCTGCTGCGGCACGGGGCCGGAATTGTCGGAGGCAAAGAACATCGGGGAGGGCTCGCAATCAATGGGGTTCGTCGATGATGTGGTCTTCCCACGCATCGTCGTCGACTTCAAACTCGGGCACCGTCATGCCGCGCACCGATACGCCGGCCTCGTGCACGCTCTCGGCCCGGCCCGAGATCAGCGGGTGCCAATCGTAGAGTGGCCGACCGAGATGCAGCAGGCGGTAGGCGCAGGTGCGCGGCAGCCAGTAGGCGTGCTGCTCGAGGGTCTCGGGGCTCAGCACGATGCATTCCGGCACGAAGCTGTGGCGGGTGTCGTATTGCGCGCAGCGGCAGGTCGCATCGTCGAACAGGCGGCAGGCGACGCGGGTCAGGTCGACCTGGCCGGTCTCTTCGTCCTCGAGCTTGTTGAGGCAGCATTTCCCGCAGCCGTCGCACAGCGCCTCCCATTCCGCCGCGTTCATCTTGGAAAGCGGCTTGCGCTCCCAGAAGCGGGGGGACAGGCCGTCGCGGTCGATCGGGTCGTCGCTCATGGCCGGATCACAGGCTGGACAGGATCGCGCGCGCCTCGGCGCAATCGCGTTCCATCTGGGTGATGAGGGTCTCGACGCTGTCAAAGTTTTCCTCGGGCCGCAGGAACTCCACGAGACCCACCGAGAGGTGCGCGCCGTAGAGGTCGCCCTTGAAGTCGAAGAGGTAGGTCTCGATATTCGCGCGGTTCTCGCCGAACATCGGCCGCACGCCCACCGAGGCCGCGCCGTGATAGGTGCCCGCATGCGGCCCGTCGAGGATATCGACCAGCACCGCGTAGACCCCGAAGCGTGGCGGGTGCAGCCCGTCGATGGACATGTTGGCGGTGGGATAGCCCAGATCGCGTCCGCGCTTCTCGCCATGCAGAACCGGACCCTCGATGCGGTGCCAGTGGCCCAGAAGGTCGGCGGCATCGCGCGGGCGGCCCGCGCTCAGCGCCTCGCGGATCGCGGTCGAGGAAATCTGCCCCGTGCCGTTCGTCATCAGCGTCGCGATGGTGACGCCGAACCCCATGGCCTGCCCGAAGGCGACGAGGTCCTGCGCGGTGCCCGCGCGGCCCTTGCCGAAGCAGAAATCCGCGCCGACGACCGCGTGCGACAGTCCGAGGCCCTCGGCCAGCACATCGCGCGCGAAGTCTTCGGGCGAAAGCTGCGACAGGGCCCTGTCGAAGGGCAGTTCGAACAGCGTCTCGACGCCGAGCTTTGCCAGCCGCGACGCCCGCGCCGCCGCCGAGGTCAGCCGGAAGGGCGGGGCGTCGGGGGCGAAGAATTCGCGCGGATGCGGCTCGAAGGTCAGCACGCCGAGGGGCGCGTGGGGCGCAGCCTCCCGCGCGAGGTCGAGCACCGAGCGATGGCCCAGATGCACGCCGTCGAAATTCCCGATGGCCGCGCTGGCGCCGCGGGCCTCGGGGGGGATGGAACGGTGATCGCGGAGAATGCGCATGCCCGGGAAGTAGCGGCGCGGCGGGGCCTGTGCAAGCAGCGGCGTGCCGCCTCCGGGCCGTGGCGGATCAGTCGAGCTTGCGGGTCGGCGCGAGGACCGTCGCCTCGCCCACGAGGACCTTCTTGCCGTCGACGGCGCAATGGCACGACATGGTCACCCGACGCTTGCCCATCTCGATGCCGGTCACCGTCACCTCCGCATGGACCATGTCGCCCGGGCGCACCGGGGCGAGGAACTTCAGCGTCTGGCTCAGATAGACGGTGCCGTGGCCGGGCAGCTGCTCGCCGATCACCGCCGAGACGAGGCCCGCCGTCAGCATGCCATGGGCAATGCGCCCGCCGAAGATCGTGTCCCGGGCATAGCCCTCGTCCAGATGCACCGGGTTCCGGTCGGTCGAGACATCGGCGAACATCTCGATGTCCTGATCGGTGATCTCCTTCTGGAGATACCGGGTCATGCCCATCTCGATATCCTCGATCGGGATCGTGCCGCGCGGCTGATTGTCGAACATGGGCTGGCCTCCTGAGCGCCGCTGCGGGATCGCTGGGTAACAAAATGCGCGGCAACGCCGCCTTACCCGCAATAATATTGCTTGGCAAGCGCGTAAAGCAAGGCGGCTTTGGTCTTAGTCAGAAGGTCTGTGGCGCCCGGGGCGCAGTGGCCGGGCGGCCCGCGCCTAGCGCAGGAAGCCGATGGAATAGGTCGGCGAGATGCCTTCCTTCGCCAGATAGGCCGCCAGCGCGTCCGGATCGGGCTGCGCCTCGGTCCTGGTATCCGCCGCGGCGAGGCCCCCGGTGATGAAGAGCGAATCGATATCCTCGCCGATTGCGCCCGCGATATCGGTCTGCGGCCCGTCCCCGATGGCGAGGATATTGGCGTCGGACGGCGCGACGCCCAGCTCGGCCAGCCGGTTCCGCGCCAGGTCGTAGATCGGCGGATGGGGCTTGCCGAAATAGAGGCTCTCGCCGCCCATCTCGGTATAGAGCCGGGCGACCGCCCCCGCGCACCATTCCCGCGTCTCGCCTCGATCGACGACGATATCGGGGTTGGCGCAGAGCAGTTTCAGCCGCTTCTGCTTGGCATAGAGAAGCTGCGGGCGCAGCGTGGACGGGTCCGCATGCGGATCGAAGGGCCCGCAGCAGACGATGCCCTCGGCGTCTTCCAGATCGACGCGGGTGATCTCGACCGGGTCTGCGACCAGATGCAGCGGCGAAAAGAACGATTCGTCATGCGCCTCGCCCATGAACCAGACCTTCTGGCCCACCGCCCCGCGGAACATCGCCGCGCGCGCCGAGTCGCCCGAGGTCGCGATGGTGTCCCAGGCGTCCTCGGGCACGCCGAGCTTGGCGATCTGGCGGGCGACGCTGTCGCGCGGGCGCGGCGCATTCGTGAGCAGCACGACCTTGCCGCCGGTGGCGCGGAAGGCCTGCAGCGCCGTGATCGCGTCGTCATAGGCCCGCACGCCGTTATGCACGCAGCCCCAGAGGTCGACGAAAAGCGCATCATAGGGCGCGGCGATATCGGACAGCGAACGGACGATCTGGGACATGGGGGCGGCTCCTTGTGGGTTGGTGTCTTCCTAGGCCGGTGATCGGGGAATGGGAAGGACGGCGCTTGGAAGAGCCGAAAAGGGCCGCGCAGCGCTTCCCACTCCCGCGATTTGCGGATTGCCGGTTGTTCGGCGCGCCGGGGAGTGCGGAACAAGGCTGCCTTGGCAGCCGCCGCGCTCCAGCGCCGGTCCGGCCCCACCGGATCGGCGCTTTGGTCCCGCCAGCGCATCGCGCGACCGATGCGATGACGTGACGAGATAAAGCGCACTGGCCAGCCGTCGCTGCGCCGCTCCGCCGGACCGGCGCTGGAGCGCCGGATCCGGGCACGAAAAACGCCGGTCCCTGAAGACCGGCGTTTCCAGATACCGTTTCGCCTGGCGCTTACGCCTTCAGGTTCGGGATGATCTGCTTCTTGCGGCTCATGACGCCGGGCAGGACCACCGTGTCGCCCGAGACTGTCGCGTCGAAGCTCTTCTCGGCGATGGTCTTCACCCGGTCGTTCGGGATCAGCATCGTCGCCTCTTCGTTCAGGATATCGACGATGAACAGCGTCACCTCGTCGACACCGTCCTCGGCGCAGACCTCTTTCATCGAGGCCATCAGGCTGTCCTTGCGCGACAGCACCTGCTCGGGCGCGGTGGTTTCCAGCACCGAGACGCGCAGTTTCACACCGTCCACGGTGTATTCCTTGGAATCCATCCGGATCAGCTCGGCATCGGAGAATTCCGACACGTCGGACTTGGCCGCGAACATCTCGGCGGCATAGGCGGAGATATCGAGCCCCAGATCCTCGGCCAGCGCATGCGCGATGGCCTTGTCTTCCTGCGTCGTGGTGGGCGAGCGGAATTCGAGCGTGTCGGACAGGATGCAGGTCAGCATCGCGCCTTTGATCTCTTTCGGCGCCTGTGCCATGTCCTTGCCGATCATCTTCCACATGATCGTGGCGGTGCAGGCCAGCGGCTCGACCCGGATCTCGATCGGACCCTTGGTCTCGAGCCCGCCCACCAGCTTGTGGTGGTCGATGATGCCCTGGATATCGGCGCTGTTGATGTTCTCGGGCAGTTCGGCGGGATTGTTGGTGTCGACGATGACGACCGGCGCGCCGTCATCGAGCTTGCCGAGAACGCGCGGCATGGTCAGGCCCCAGCGCTCCAGCATGAAGGCGGCCTCGGTGTTGGGCTGGCCCAGCAGCACCGGCTCGGCCTTCTGGCCCTTGATCTCGTTCAGGTACCACGCCCAGATGATCGGGCTGCCGGTGGAATCGGTATCGGGCGATTTGTGGCCGAAAACCTGGATCGTCATGGGTGTCTCCTCGTCTCGTACATGAATTTGCGCGCCTTATAGAAGCGCCTCCCGGCGATGTCACCCATCCGCGGAAGGCGTCGGGCGTGGCGCTAGTCGTAGACCCGTTCGCCGAAGATCGCGGAGCCCACGCGGATGTGTGTCGCCCCGAGCCCGATGGCCTCCTCGAAATCGCCGGACATGCCCATCGAGAGGCCGTCCAAGCCGTTTCGCTCCGCGAGCTTCTTCAGCAGCGCGAAATGCAGGCTCGGCGTCTCCTCCACCGGCGGAATGCACATCAGCCCGACGACCGGCAGATCGAGGTCCCGGCATTCCTGCACGAAGCCGTCGATCCGGTCCGGGCCGATCCCGGCCTTCTGGTCTTCCTCGCCGGTATTGACCTGCAGGAAGATATCCGGGCAGGCACCCAGTTCCTGCGCGATGCGCGCGATGCTCTTGGCGAGTTTCGGACGGTCGACGGAATGGATGGCCGAGAAGAGCTCCATCGCCCGGCGGGTCTTGTTGGATTGCAGCGGGCCGATCAGATGCACCTTCGCGTCCGGATAGGTCTCCTGGAAGGCGGGCCACTTGCCCTCGGCCTCCTGCACCTTGTTCTCGCCGAAGAGCCGGTGACCTTCCTTCAGAACGGCCTCGACCCGCTCATTGGGCTGCACTTTCGATACGGCGATCAGGTGGATGTCGCCGGCGTCCCGGCCCGCTTCCGCGGCGGCCTTGGCGATGCGGTCGTTGATCTCTTTCAGTCCCATGGCGTGTCTCCCCAGGCCGCGATGAACGGGGCCAGTTCTGTCTCGAATTTGGTCCAGGCCGCCGCGCGCCCGGCATGGATCGGCTGGCGCACCTGCGCGATACTGAGCGTCTTCACCGCCGCTTTCGACTTGTGAAAGCTGAGGCAGGCCTCTTCCCATTCAAGCCCTGCCGCCGCGATCAGCCGGCGCGCCTCGGGCTCCGGCGAATGCACCAGGTCCTCGTAGCGCACCTCGACCAGCCGATCGCCGAGGCGGCCTTTCCAATAGGTGATGCTGGCGCGGAAGTCCTTGATCGCGCTTGCGATATCGCGCAGGTCGTTGCCGTAGCGATGGCTGCCCGTGGTAAAGTGATTGCGGTAGATCGAGAGCGCGATGTCGCGCGGATCGCGGTGGATCACGATGAACCGCGCGCCCGGCAGGGCCCGTGACAGGTAGCCGTAGATCAGGTGGTTCTGGATCGACTTGTCGGTGAAGACGCCCGCCCGCGCGCCGGTATCGCGCCGCGCAAGGGCGCGGTAGGCGCGGGCAAACTCCGCGATCTGCGCCTCGGGGATGGCGCGCAGGGGCGCCATCTGCCCGTTCTTCACGAAGTCCGACCAGACCAGTTTCAGCGCATGGGCGAGCTCGCCCCCGGCGGTCGCCTCGCTGTGCGCGGCGATGATCTGTTCGGCCAGCGTGGTGCCCGACCGGGGCATGCCGGTGACGAAGACGGGATGCGGCGCCTCGGGATCGCCGACAGGCGCGAGGTCCGCGCCCTCCTGTGCTGCGCGGATCGCCAGTTGCTCGGCCCGGCGTGCGGCGTCGTCATAAGGCGCCATCCGGCGCTGCAGCCCGTTGGCCTTGTGCAGCGCGGCGAAGGCCTCGGCGCCCCGGTCCTGATCGAACAGCGCCTTGGCCATGGCGAAATACGCCTGCGCGCGGGCCTCGTCGGTGGTTTTCGGGTTGTTCAGCGTCTTGCGCAAGGCATGCAGGAGCGGGTCGTCCGCGCCGATCTTCTGGCCCGCGAAGAACATCCGGTACAGCGATCCCTCGCGCGGATGACGCCGCAGGAGGTGGCGGAAGATCGCCTCGGCCTCGTCGAACCGCCCGATCCGCTGGAGATAAAGCGCCTTGTCCGCGCGCGGTCCGATCTTCGACGGCGCAGCCCTGATGCGCCCGTCATGGGCGGCCAGCGCGGCGTCGGCATCGCCCGCGGCCGCGTAGGCGTCGGTGGCGGCGTCCAGCAGCGCGGGCTCGTCGGGTTTCAGCGCCAATGCGCGGGTCAGATAGGCGGCGCGCGCGGCATGGTCGCCCGAAAGATGCGCCACGCGCGACAGCTGGAACTGGATTTCCGGCTGATCCGGGCGCGCCTTGTCCAGCGCCTCGAAGGTCGTGCGCGCCTCGCCCAGCCGTCCGGCCTGCAATGCCGCAAGACCCGCCTGGTAGCGGGCCGTCAGCTCTCCGGTTCGGGCGGTCTGGTTCGGGTTGCGGGCCATGCCTTCGGTCTAGGTGGCATCCGCGCAAAAGAAAAGAGCGGGCCCGAAGACCCGCTCTCTCATCCAATCTCCGGGGGAGATTAGAAGTTCATGCGTGCACCCAGCGAGAAGGTGTCGGAGTCGTCCTCGACGCCGCCGATGTCCGTCTCGGTGTAGCCGTAGCCAGCGCGCAGCTGGAAGCCGCCGCCGAGGTCGTAGGTTGCGGCCAGGCCGTAACCTTCGGAGGTGTCGTCCTCGTCGATGGTGTAGATGCCGTAGTTCAGGCCGATGGCCAGGGCATTCATGGTGTAGCCGATGCCGACGCCGACGTGGTTTGCATCATCTGCGCCTGCGAGAGCGCCGGTGTTGTCGTCGTCGATGTCCCACGCGCTGTAGGTCACGCCGAGCGACAGGCCGTTGGCCAGACCGCCGGTCAGAGCAACGGAGACGATCTCTGCGTTGTCTTCCTGCGCCTGGTAGCCGATGCCTGCGTTCAGGTCGACGCCGCCGACGTTGGCCGCGTAGCTGAAGCCGACTGCGAAGATGTCGTCGCTGTCGTCTGCGCCGTTTGCTTCCTGCTCAGCCGAGAGCGATGCCGTGATGGCGCCGATCGCGTAGTCGAGACGTGCGATCTGGCCGTCGCCGGAGTTCAGCAGGCCGCCTTCGAAGGCTTCGCCAGCGTCGTAGCCGCCGTGGATGGTCTCGTCGTCTGCGAGCGAGCCGCCTGCGAGGGCCATCTCGGGAACGCGTGCGTCGAGTGCGCCGTCGGTGTCGCCCATGGTCAGGGTCACGCCGCCGAAGGAGACGAAGATCGACTCACCGCCCTGACGGGCCGCAGCGAACGAGCCCGACGAAGCATCGATGGTGCAAACCTCGGTGCCGCCGGCAAAGTTGTCGGCCAGGCCCGGTGCGTCGGTCAGCGTGCAGCTGTCGGTGCCGCCATCGGACTCGTCGAGATCGACGTTGGCGCCGAAGGTCAGGCCGTTGTCTGCTTCACCGGACATGGTGAAGGTGACGTCGATGTCGGTGAAGAACTGGGTGTCGATGTCTTCGCCGCCGAAGATACCCATTTCTGCAAAGCCGGACAGTGCGATGTCCTGAGCCGATGCGACGCCTGCAGTTGCAACGAGCGCGGTCGATGCAAGAAGAAGCTTTTTCATTGTTTCCCTCATGTGTTCGTAAGGCACGTACCAATCCGGATATCCGGCCTTGATGCGGTTTCTATGCGCCGAGGGGGGCGGGGGTTGCAAGCGGACCCGCCGGGGCCTTCGGAACATTCATGTCCGTGATGCACATTTGCCACAAGGATTTCACACCCCCGCCACAAGGCCCTGCGGGGACGGGCCGGACGGCGCCGCGGGCCTGCGGACCGTGTCGCCCGCGCGGTTCCGGGGCGGCCGGACAAATGCCCGAAACGGCGGAAACCATTGACGACTTGTTCCGGCAGGGCGCGGCTAGTAAGGAATATTGCGACGCATAGGTGGAAGGGACCAGACATGACAGCCAAGCGGATCGCAAACGCGTTCGGTCTGATCGGCCTTTCGGCGCTTCTCGTAGGCTGCGGCATGTTCCAGCGCGACCCCGCCGCCCCGCCGGTTGAAACCCGTCCGGCGCAGGAGATCCTCGACCAGGAAATCTACGGCGACGAAGGTCCGCCCTCGTCGACGATCTGGGATTTCTTCCGCGGCAGCCAGGACGCCGAGAATGTGGGCTCGGTCAACCGCTACATCTGGAATGCCGCGCTCGAGACGCTGAGCTTCCTGCCGCTCGACAATGTCGATCCGTTCACCGGGGTCATCTCCACCGGCTACGGGACGCCGCCGGGGGGCGGGCGCGCCTATCGCGCGACGGTCTATGTCTCCGATCCTGCGCTCGATGCGCGGTCGCTGAACGTCGCGCTGATGACCCGCTCCGGCCCCGCCAGCGCCGCGACGGTGCTCGCGGTCGAGGATGCGATCCTGACCCGCGCCCGGCAGCTGCGGCAGCGGGATTCCCGTTACTGACGGTGTGGCCCGAGCGCATGATCCGCGGGGCGTGTGCCGCCCCGCGCCTCAATCCATCGGCGGACGCGAAGACCGCGCCGACAGGTCCTCGACCCATTTGACCAGTTGCGGCAGGCAGCGCGTGCGCAGGTCGTAATTCTCCACCACATGCGCCCGCGCCCGCGCACCCAGCGCCTTGCGCGCCGCCGCATCCTCGGCAAGGCGCGACACCTTCTCGACCAGCGCCGGACCGTCGAAGAAATCCGTGAGCCAGCCCTGAACGCCGTCCTCCAGCACTTCGCGCACCGGCGGCGTGTCGCTCGCCACGATGGCGGCGCCCACGCTCATCGCTTCCAGCAGCGACCAACTCAGCACGAAGGGATAGGTCAGGTAGACATGCACCCGCGCCACCTGGATCAGCGCAAGGTAGCGGGCATACGGCACCCGCCCGAGAAAATGCACGCGCGCCCAGTCGGCATCGGGGATCTCGCCGCGCACCTCGTCGATGAAGATCTGCTTCCAGCTTTGCCCGCCGGGCGCCCGGGCGCCGTAGCTGACCTCGTCGCCGCCCAGCAGCACGACCCGCGCCTTGGGCCGTTCGCGCAGAAGGCGCGGCAGCGCGCGCATGAAGACGTGATAGCCCCGGAACGGCTCGAGATTGCGGTTGATGAAGGAAATTACCTCGTCGTCCCGCGTCAGCATGGTTCCGTCCTCCAGCGTCAGCGCCGCATCGGGGTTCGGGCGCACGAGGTCGGTATCGACGCCGTCGTGGATCACCCGCAGCCGGTCCTGGAACCGCTCCGGGAAGGTGTCCGCCTGGAAACGCGTGGGGCTGAGGCCCGCATCCATGATCTCTTCGTGCAGGCGGTTGTTGATGTTCTTCATCCGCAGCTTGAGCGGCACGTCCGCCGCGACCTTCGGCGGAAATTCCGGATCGAAGGCGGAAAAGAGTGGATCCGACAGGTGGTAGAGCTCGCAATAGAGACCCATCCGCGCCTCGGGCCAGATATCCTTCAGGAACAGGGGCTCGCCCCAGCCGTGATGGGCGAGGATCACGTCGGGCAGATAGCCCTGCTGCCGCAGCCCCAGAGCGGCGCGATAACACGCCGTCGCGCGCAGGAGCTTGGTCTCGAAATCCGCGAGCAGCGGGAAGATGTCCTTGGTGGACTTGCCGGTGATCTCGTAGGGCAGGATGCGCACTCCCTGCCACATGGTGGGCTTTTTCACCTTGGGGGTCAGGGCCGTGACCTGATGGCCCTGGCGCACCAGTTCCGGGGCGAGGTGCTTGTATTGTCCGGGGAAGTTCTGGTGGATGCAGAGGATGTTCATCGGCCGTCCCGGTGGTGTCGGTGCTGCCCTTCTGTGGCACGGAGAGCCCGGCTTCGCCTAGCGCCCCCGCAGCCGACGCGCCGCCCCTGTGCCCATCCTGCCGCCCTTATGGGTGGACGCCAATGCGCTGCCGCCCTATCACGCCCGGTGAGTTACAGATCATGCCCGCGAGAGGGGAGCTTCCATGTCGCGCTACGCACCCGCCGAGATCGAGCCGAAATGGCAGGCCGCCTGGGACGAGGCCCAGACCTTCCGGGCCGCGCGCACCGGCGACAAGCCCAAATATTACGTGCTCGAGATGTTCCCCTATCCCTCGGGCCGCATCCATATCGGGCATGTGCGCAACTACACGATGGGCGACGTGATCGCGCGCTACAAGCTCGCCACCGGCCATAACGTGCTGCACCCGATGGGCTTCGACGCCTTCGGCATGCCCGCCGAGAACGCCGCGATGGCCAGCGGAGGCCACCCCAAGGACTGGACCTATTCCAACATCGACACGATGGTCGACCAGATGAAGCCGCTGGGCTTCGGCCTCGACTGGAGCCGCATGTTCGCCACCTGCGACCCGGAATATTACGGCCAGCAACAGGCGCTGTTTCTGGATTTCCTCGAAAAGGGCCTCGTCTACCGCAAGGAAGCGGTGGTGAACTGGGATCCGGTGGACATGACCGTGCTCGCCAACGAGCAGGTGATCGACGGCAAGGGCTGGCGCTCGGGCGCGGATGTGGAACGCCGCGCGCTGACGCAATGGTTCTTCCGCATCTCGGATTACTCCGAGGAATTGCTCGACGCGCTCGACACGCTCGACGACTGGCCCGCCAAGGTGAAGCTGATGCAGGCCAACTGGATCGGGCGGTCGCGCGGTCTGCAGTTTGCCTTCTCGACCGTGGATGCGCCGGATGGCCATGACCGGATCGAGGTCTACACGACGCGGCCCGACACGCTGCTGGGTGCCTCCTTCGTGGGCATCTCGCCCGATCATCCGCTGGCCCGTCACCTTGAGCGCGACAACGCGCGGATCGCCGAGTTCTGCGCCGAATGCCGCCGCATGGGCACTTCCGAGGAGGACATGGAGAAGGCCGAGAAGCGGGGCTTCGACACCGGCATCACCGTGCGCCATCCCTTTGATACGTCTTGGGAATTGCCGGTCTACATCGCCAATTTCATCCTGATGGATTACGGCACCGGCGCGATCTTCGGCTGCCCCGCGCACGACCAGCGCGACCTCGATTTCGCGCGCAAGTACGAACTGCCCGTCACCACGGTCTATGCCCCCGCCATGGGCGAGGAGGGCACCTTCATCCTGCCCGAGGATGGCGGTCCGGCCTATGTGCCGCCGAAATCCGAGACCGTGCGCTACATCAAGGGCTTCGCCGGCGAGGAAGCGCAGACCGGCGATCAGGCCGTGGATGCCGCCATCGGCTTCTGCGAAGACAACGGCGTCGGCCAGGGCGTCACGAAGTTCCGCCTGCGGGACTGGGGTCTCTCGCGCCAGCGCTACTGGGGCTGCCCGATCCCCGTGGTGCACTGCGAGAGCTGTGGCGTGGTGCCCGAGAAGAAGGAAAACCTGCCGATCGAGCTGCCTTACGACGAGGACGGCACGGCGATCGACTTCTCGATCCCCGGCAACCCGCTGGACCGGCACCCGTCCTGGCGCGACTGTGCCTGCCCGTCCTGCGGTGCGCCCGCGACGCGCGAGACCGACACGATGGACACCTTCGTCGATTCGTCGTGGTACTTCGCGCGGTTCACGGCACCCCGCGCCGAGACGCCCACGGACATGGACGAGGCGTCCTACTGGATGAACGTCGACCAGTATATCGGCGGGATCGAGCATGCGATCCTGCACCTTTTGTATTCGCGCTTCTTCGCCCGCGCGATGCACCTGACGGGCCATCTGCCGGAGACCGCGAAAGAGCCCTTCGATGCGCTGTTTACGCAAGGCATGGTCACGCACGAAATTTACTACACGCGTAGCAGGTTCCAAAGGACCGAAATTATTGACGGCAAGTCACAGAAAATTGGAGTGACCAAAGCTGTATTTCATTACCCGGATGAAGTCGTAGTTGGTCAATTTGATGGTAAGCGCGTCGGTGTCCTGAAAAAGGACTTCGATCCAGCATTGTCTTTCGAAGAGAATTATGGGGCTGTAAAAAACGATATAGAAAGGGCAGTCGACATCATTCCCTCGGCCAAAATGTCGAAATCCAAGAACAACGTGGTCGATCCCGTCGCCATCATCGAGCAATACGGCGCCGATACCGCGCGCTGGTTCGTCCTCTCGGACAGCCCGCCCGAGCGGGACGTGGAATGGACCGCCGCCGGGGCCGAGGCCGCGAACAAGCATCTGGCGCGCGTCTTCCGCATCGCGACCGAGGCCGCCGCCTCCGAAGAGCCCTCGCAAGAGGGCGATGAGGGCCTGCTCCGCGAGATGCACAAGACCATCGACGAGGTCACGAAGGGCGTCGAAAGCTTCGGCTTCAACGCCGCCATCGCGCGGCTTTACGCCTTCACCAACACGCTGTCGAAGGCCAAGGCCGGTGGCGCGGCCAAGCGCGAGGCGGCGAAAACCCTCGCGCAGCTCATGTCGCCCATGACCCCGCATCTGGCCGAGGAACTCTGGCAAACCCTCGGCGGCGACGGGCTCATCGCCAATGCGCCCTGGCCCGAGGCGGACGCGGCGATGATGGTCGAGGACACCGTGACGCTGCCCATCCAGATCAACGGCAAGCGCAAGGCGGAGATCGCCGTGCCCAAGGACATGGACAAGGCCGAGGTTGAAAAGACCGCGCTCGCTCATCATGCTGTGGTCAAGGCGCTCGAGGGCGCCGCGCCCAAGAAGGTGATCGTCGTGCCCGGACGGATCGTGAATGTCGTCATCTGACCGCCGCCAGCTGCTCGCGGGCCTCGCCGGGCTTGCGGGCCTCGCCGCCTGCGGCTTCACCCCGGCCTATGGCCCGGCGGGCGGCGCCTCGGACATCCTCGGCACCATCGCCGTCGCGGAGCCGTCGAATCGCAACGGCTACCTTCTGGTGCGCCGTCTCGAAGAGCGGCTCGGCCGGGCCTCGGGGCCGATGCAGCTGGACTATGAATACCGCATCGACGAGCAGGATTTCGGCACCACCTCGGCGGGCTTCACCACCCGCTACCGGCTCGTCGGCACCATCACCTACGAGCTGAAAGAGGCCTCCGGCCGCCTCATCACCCGCGGCACGGTGGAGGAATTCGTCGGCTTCTCGGCCACCGGCTCCATCGTCTCGACACCCGCCGCGCGCGCCGATGCCGAGGTGCGGCTGGCCACCATCCTCGCCGATCGCATGGTCGAGGAACTGATCTTCGCCGCCGATCTGCTGCCCCCCGCATGAAGCTCTCGGTCCGCGACGCGCCCGCCTATTTCCGCAAGCCCGACCCCGATGCCACGGGTCTGCTGATCTTCGGCGAGGACGCGATGCGCGTGGCGCTCAGGCGGCAGGAGGTGATCGCGGCGCTCGTCGGCCCGCAGGGCGAGGAGGAGATGCGCCTGACGCGCCTTTCGGGCGGCGATCTGCGCAAGGATCCCGCGGCGCTCCTGGATGCGGTCAAGGCGCAGGGCTTCTTTCCGGGCCCGCGCGTCGCCTTCGTCGAGGATGCCAACGACAATGTGGCCGAGGCGGTGACCAACGCGCTCACGGACTGGCAGCCGGGCGATGCGCAGATCGTCGTGACCGCGGGCGCGCTCAAGGCCACGTCGCGGCTGCGCAAGCTCTTCGAGGCCCATCCCCGCGCCTATGCGGCGGGCATCTACAACGATCCGCCGAGCCGCGCGGAGATCGAGGCCGATCTTGAACGGGCGGGGCTGTCGGGCGTCGATCGCAACGCCGCCGAGGCGCTGCACGCGCTGGCGCGCAGCCTCGATCCCGGCGATTTCCGCCAGACCGTCGAGAAGGTCGCGCTCTACAAGATCGGCGACGCGGCCCCGCTGACCGCCGAGGAGGTCGCGCTGATGGCGCCCACCTCCACCGAGGCGGATGTGGACGATATCCTGCACGTGGTGGCCGAAGGGCAGGTGGACCAGATCGGCCCGGTGATGCAGCGGCTCACGGCGCAGGGCACGAACCCGGTGACGCTCGTCATCATGGCGACCCGGCATTTCCGCGCCCTGCATGCGGCGGCCTCCGATCCAGGCGGGGCGGCGGCGGGCATCGCCCGGGCACGTCCGCCGATCTTCGGGCCGCGCCGCGACCGGATGCTGCGGCAGGCGCAGGGCTGGGGTGCGCGCAAGCTCGAGACGGCGCTGACCGTGCTGACCGATACCGACCTGTCCCTGCGCTCGGCGGGGCAGAAGGCGCCGCAGATGGCGCTTGTCGAACGCGCGCTGATCCGGCTCGCGATGCTGGCGCGCCGCTAGCGCGCGCCGCCGGGCCGGGCCGATGCGGGCATCGGCTTGTGGCGCCGCCCGCGCCGGGTCATCTTCGCTCAAGGCAGAGGAGGACCATCATGCCCTACACCATCATCGGATCGGCCAAGACCCGCGCCTTCCGCCCGCTCTGGCTGCTCGAGGAGCTCGGGCTCGATTACGACCACCGGCCCGTCGGGCCCCGTTCGGACGAGGTGCGCCGCGTCAGCCCGCTGGGCAAGGTGCCGGTTCTCGTTGCCGACGGGACGACGATCCCCGATTCGGGCGCGATCCTGCATTACCTCGCGGATCGCCATGGCGATTGGACCCACCCCGCCGGCAGCCTCGAACGCGCGCGGCAGGACGCCTGGACCTTCCGCATCCTCGACGAGCTCGACGCGCTGCTCTGGACCGCGGCGCGGCACAGTTTCATCCTGCCCGAGGAACACCGCGTGCCGCAGGTGAAGGAGAGCCTGCGCACCGAGTTTGCCAACAATCTCACCCGGATCACCGACGAGATGGAGGGCCCGTATCTCATGGGCGAGACGCCGACCGTTCCGGATATCCTGCTGTGTCATTGCGGCGGCTGGGCGCGGGTCGCGAAATTTCCCGACGCGCCCGAGGCGTTCAAGGCCTATTCGAAGCGCCTGCGCGAGCGCCCGGCCTATCAGCGCGCCGCGGCCCTGTCCTGATCCGGAGGTGCCCAGCCCGCCGCGTGCCGCCCGGCCCATAGCCCGGTGGCGAGGCAGGCGGTCAGCAGGTACCCCCCCGTCGGCGCCTCCCAGTCGAGCATTTCGCCCGCCGCGAACACGCCCGGATGCGCGCGCAGCATCAGGCCCGCATCGAGCGCCCCCTGGCGGATCCCGCCCGCGGTCGAGATCGCCTCATCCATCGGGCGCAGCCCGTCATGGGGGATCGTCAGCGCCTTGACGAGCCGGGCCAGCGCCTCGGGCGCGTCGGGCAGCGGGCGGGCGCATTCCATCAAGAGCGCCTGCGCGGCGGGGGGCAGTTTCAGCGCCTTGCGCAGCCGGTTCGACTGGCTGTCCTTGCCCCGCATGCGCGCCAGCCGCCGGGCCAGCGTCGCCACGTCCAGATCCGGCATGAGGTCGATGCGCAGCGCCGCGCCCTCCCGAAGCGCGGGCGAGAGCGGGTAGAGCCCGCCGCCCTCCAGCCCGGTTTTCGAGATCACCGCTTCGCCGCGCGAGCGCAATGCACCCGCGCTGAGCGCGATGTTCTTCAGGGGCGCTCCGAAATGCCGCGTCATATGCGCGGACCAATGGACGCCGACGCCCACATTGGCGGGCGCGAAGGGCGCCAGCGCCACGCCGTCCCGGCCCAGCCAGTCCGCCCAGGCGCCATCGGAGCCGAGCCGCCGCCAGGACGCCCCGCCCAGCGCCAGCACCGCGACGCGCGGGGCGATGTCCCGCGCGCCCTCGGGCGTGTCGAAGCGGAAGGGCGCCATGCCGCCGGTCCAGCGCCAGCGCGTGCGGGTCTCGAGGCCCTTGTCGGTCAGGCGGGCGAGCCAGGCGCGCAAGAGCGGCGAGGCCTTCATCGCGCGCGGGAAGACCCGGCCGGTGGAGCCCGCGAAGACCTCCTGGCCGAGGCCTTCGGCCCATGCCTCGATCCCGTCCGGCGGCAGGGCGTCGAGCATCGGCGCGAGCCAGGCCGCGGCGTCGCCATAGGCGGCGCGGAAGTCAGGAAGCTCTTCGCGCTTGGTGAGGTTGAGGCCGGATTTGCCCGCCATCAGGAACTTGCGTGCGAGGCTCGGCTTGTGATCGACCAAGAGCACGCCGCGCCCGGCATCGAGCAGCGCCTCGGCCGCCATCAGGCCCGCCGGGCCGCCGCCCACGACCAATGCGTCGCAATCGTCCATCCTTGATCCCCCGCGCGCGCGTCCCATCCTCTTGGCCGAGCCTTGGCCGAGGTACAAGCACCATGTCCGATCCGATCTGCCCGCTTTGTCTGCGCCCGATCCCGCCCGCGGCGAAGCAGAGCCTGCACCACCTCGTGCCCAAGCTGAAAGGCGGCAAGGGCGGGCCCGTCGTGCGCCTGCACCAGATCTGCCACAACGAGATCCACAGCACCTTCACCGAGGCGGAGCTGGCGCGGGCCTACAACACGCCCGAGGCGCTGCGGGCGCATCCGCGCATGGCGGCCTTCCTCGCCTGGGTCGCGAAGCGCCCGCCGACTTTTCACAGCCGGTCTTCGGGTGGGCGGCGCAAGCGCTAATGCACGGGCCGCGTGATCCGGATGGGCGCGTGCCGCGCGCAGGTCTGGCCCGCTGATCGTGCCGATCACCGGGCGGCAAGAGGGGCGCTGCCCCTCTCTTGGCGGCCTTGCCGCCAATTCACACCCCGACGTTTTCGGGAAAGATGGAGCCGGTCTTATCCCGGAGCGCGGGGGTGTTTCGTGTCGCGCCCGGCTGCCCTGCGGCGGGAGCCGATGCGGCAAAGAGGGGCGCGCCGGTCGGGCGGGGGCGTGCGCGGCGCGGGCGGGATGCGGGGCTCAGCCCGCCGCCTGGCTGCGTTCGAGATAGGCGCGCAGTTCCTCGGCCTCGTGGCGGGCTTCGCGCAGGCCTTCCATGGCCGCCGACAATTCCGCCTCGGTCTGGGCGAGCTGGTTGGTCAGCTCCGCCTCGCGCTGCTGCAGGTAGGTGATCGCCTGGTCGCGCGTCTCTTCGGCCTCGTGCAACTCCTGGCTCATCCGCTCGAGCTCGGACAGATCGCTCTGGCTCACGCGGGTGAAGCGGTGCACCAGCCAGTTAGCGAACCAGCCGAGGCAGAAGGCCACGAACAGGATGATCGCCGTGGTGATGATAAACTCGATGCGGTTCACTCGCCTGTCTCTTCCGTGTCAGCGCCGGTCTCTTCTTGTGCCCCATCTTGGCCGGGGGCTTCAACGCTTTCGAGCGTGGTTTCTTCATCCGCGGGCGTTTCTCGCGGGATCAGGGTGAATTCGATCCGGCGATTGGCCTCGCGGCCCTCCGCGGTGTCGTTGTCGGCGATGGGCTGCGCCTCGCCATAGCCCACCGCGCGGTAGGAGGAGGTCAGCACGCGGCGCTCGGTCAGGGCGAAGAGCACCGCCTGGGCGCGTTCCTGACTCAGCTGTTCGTTCATCACCTCGCGGCCCTGGCTGTCGGTATGGCCCTGGATTTCCAGCGGGATGTCGCCGCAGAGCTGCAGCAGTTCCGCCACCTCGTCGAGGATGTCCTTCGCGGAGGCGTCGAGCGTGGCCGCGCCGGGCTCGAAGGTGATCTTCCGCGTGCCGATGATGACGCTGATCTGATCGACGCATTCCTCCGGCGTGGGGATGCCGAGGGTCGGATCGAGGCGCTCGCGATAGGTGATGTCGAGCGAGAATTCCTCGCTGCCGAGCTTGTCGGCGAGCAGGGCCGCGATCTCCGCGGAGGCTTCGGGATTGCCGGTATCGCCGCTCACGAAGATCGTCTCGGCGGTGACCCGGGCGGCGCCGTTCTCGAGCCGGGACAGCGCCTCGAGCGCGGCCAGCACCCGGGCGCGCCAGCCCCGCGGCAGGCGGTCGTCGAACCGGGTGCCGATCCGGACCGCGCCGGAGCCGAAGGCCGCGCGGGCGAAGCTTTCGGCGGCCACGCGGGTGACGTCGTCGTCGATCAGGCCGCGCAGGGCGACCTGTCCCTCGGGGCTGACGGTGGCCACGAATTCCACCGGGCCGCGATCCTCGGCATCCTCCGGCGGGGCGGGCAGGATCGCGTCGAGCACGAAGGCGTCGGGCAGGCTGTTTTCCAGCCGGCCGATCGCGGCGTCGAAGCGCGCGGGGTCGCTGCCCTCGGCGGCGAGCAGCGCGATATCGGTGTTGGAGAAGGTCACCGAGCCCGCGCCGATCTCGCCCAGCGCGCGGATCGCGTCCGCGGCCACCTCGCCCCAGGCCGGCGAGGGCACGCCGAGGGCCAGTCGGCATTCCGCATCGGCAGGGGCACCGGCGCCGCGGGCCGCCGACAGGATGGCCTGCTGGGCGGCCTCGGTATCGGCGGCGCAGGTGTCGAAGCGCGCGCCCTCAGCGTCGATCACGAAACGCAGCGCGAAAGGCGAGACCACGGGGCGCGGCGCCTCGAGCGCGAGGGCCAGCGTGATGCCCTCGGGCGCGATCCGGTCGAATTTCGCGGTGATCTCGCGGCTGCGGGCACGGCTTTCGGTCATCGCCTCGATCGCCACTTCCTCCGCATCGACGGAGATCTTCGCGCGCGGCAGGTCCGCCAGCGCGCGCGTGGCGAAGCGCATGGCCGGCGCCCAGCCCTCGGGGGCGGGATAATCCGCGGTCTCGAGCAGGTCCGAGATCGCCGTGTCCTCGCCGACCAGCGCCTGCAGATCGGCGATCAGGCGATCCCGGTCATAAGCCGCGGGCACGAGGCCGATCAGCGAGAGGCGGTCGTCGTTGCGCAGGATTTCGACGGAAAAGCGCGGCGCCTCGATGCGGGCGTCGTCCTCGACGATCAGCTCGTCGATGACCCGGGCGGCATCCACGACCTTCCCCGCCACCGACAGCGCGCGGAAGCGGTCGGCCTCGGAGGGCGCGGCGCCGTATACGAAGACCTGCAGGCCGTTCGCGTCGACCTCGGCCCAGTCGATGCCGTTTTCCTCGAGCGCGCGGGCGACGCCGGTGATCGAGCTGTCCTCCATCACGCGGGCCGACAGGCTTGCCGCGGCGACGGACAGGAGGGCGGCGGCGGCAAAGGTCCCGGCGAGGGTGGCGACGGTGGACAGGCGCATGGATGTATTCCGTGATGTCAGGCGTGCCCCTGTCATAGGGCGGGGCCGGCAGGGGCGCAATCAGACCAGCAGGGCGGCGGCGAAAAACAGCACAGGCAGCAGGCCCGCATTCCGGTTCGACCGGAAGAGCTGCAGGAGCCCGTCATTGTCGTGCAGATCGAGCCTCAGAAGCTGCCGCAGAAGGTGCCCGCCCATCGCCAGCACACCCGCAAGGCAGAAGAGCCGCGCGAGCGTCGCATCGCCCGGCACCGCCAGCAGCACCGCCGCCGCCATCAGCGCGACCGTCAGGCCGAGGAAGACCGCGAGATAGCGCGGCGTCGCGTCCCCGAAGAGCCGCGCGGTGGACTTCACCCCGATCAGCGCGTCGTCCTCCTTGTCCTGGTGGGCATAGATCGTGTCGTAGAACAGCGTCCAGGCCATGCCGCCTGCATAGAGCAGCAGCGCCGGCAGGCCCAGCGTGCCGGTATGCGCGGCCCAGGCCAGCAGCGCGCCCCAGTTGAAGGCGAGGCCCAAGAAGATCTGCGGCCACCAGGTGAAGCGCTTGGCAAAGGGATAGATCGCCACCGGCGCCAGCGCGAGGATGCCGAGCCAGACCGCGGTGGAGGTGTAGGTGATGAGGATGCCGAAGGCGATCAGGCATTGCAGGACCGCCCAGGCCAGCGCCTGCCGCGCGGTCACGTCGCCCGCGGGGATGGGGCGGCGCGCGGTGCGCGCCACCGATCCGTCGATGTCGCGGTCGGTGATGTCGTTCCAGGTGCAGCCCGCGCCGCGCATCAGGATTGCGCCGATGCCGCAGCTGACCGCGATCCACAGATCGTAGGGGCCGAACCAGCCCGAGGAGACCGACGCCAGCGTCAGACCCCACCAGCAGGGCAGCAGCAGAAGCCAGGTGCCGATCGGCCGGTCCAGCCGCGACAGCCGCAGATAGGGCTTCAGCCGCTCCGGGGCGCGTCGGTCCACCCAGTTCCCGCTCACCGCATCGGCGATCTGGCCCTCTGGCGCTTCGTGTCGGTCGGTCATAGGGTCCGCCCATGTCAGGAATTCGCCTGTTTGTATCAGCGCCCCTGTCCGAGGGGCAACCGGTCGAGATCGGACGCGATGACGCGCATTACCTCTTCGGGGTGATGCGGCAGGGCGCGGGCGGTCGCGTGACGCTGTTCAATGGCCGCGACGGCGCCTGGGAGGCCGAGATCACGCAGGCGGGCAAGCGCGGCGGCGTGCTGACCTGCCGCGCGCAGACCGCGCCGCAATGGGACCCGCCCGACCTGTGGCTGCTCTTTGCGCCGGTGAAGAAGGCGCGCACCGATTTCATCGTCGAGAAGGCGGTGGAGATGGGCGTGCGGCGGCTGGTACCGGTGGCGACCGAGTTCACCAATTCCGAACGACTGCGGCAGGACCGGCTGCAGGCCCATGCCAAGGAAGCGGCCGAACAATGCGGCGCCGTCTTCGTGCCCGAAGTGGCCGAGCTGCAGAAGCTGTCGCGGGTGCTCGATGACTGGGATGACGCGCGGCGGTTGATATTCTGCGACGAGGCGACGGCGCGCGCGGGGGAGGGCTCATCGGCCCGGGCGGGCCTTTTCGCAGAGGCGGGCGGCACGGGGCCCTGGGCCGTGCTGATCGGCCCCGAAGGCGGGTTCTCGGAAGGCGAACGCGCCCGGCTCTACGGCATGGCCGCTGCGCATGTGGCCAGCCTCGGCCCGCGCATTTTGCGCGCCGACACCGCCGCCGTGGCCGCGCTGACCCTGTGGCAGATGCGCTTCGGGGATTGGCGATGAGCGGCTTCATCCGGCCCGAGGCGTGCGCGCTGCTGCGCCGATGGCGCGAGGCGCTGGCGGGCGCCGGGATCGTGGCGCTGGGTGCGCTGATCTGGGTCGTGGCGCTCGGTTGGGTGGTGGCGGGATTCGGCGCGATCGTGGCCTTGGGCGGTGTTGGGCTGCTGCTCCTCGGCCTGCAGCGCGGGCGCTTCCGCAGCGGCGAGGACGGGCCGGGGATCGTCACCGTCACCGAGGGCCGGCTGATGTATTTCGGGCCGCTTTCGGGCGGGGTTGCCGATCTCGACGACGTCACCGAGGTGACGCTCGACCGCGATGGCCGGCCCGGACATTGGCAGATTGCCCATCAGAGCGGCCCGCCACTCCATATCCCGGTGACCGCGACCGGAACGGACGGGTTGTTCGACGCGTTCGCGGGGCTGCCCGGCTTCGACACCGAGGCGATGCTGCGCGCCCTGCGCGCGCCGGGCACGGGGCGGTTGCGGGTCTGGCAGCGGCCGGGCCGGACACCCGCGCGCCCGCGGCTGCATTGACACCTGCCGCAATCCTGACCATGGCTTGACCCGACGATCGGGCCGACCATCTGAGGCGAACCCGAGCCCAAAAGACGGAGCGCCCCCATGTCCATCCCCCAAAGCGGCGGCGGGCTGATCGAGGATCAGTCGCAACTGGCGGAATACCTCGAAGCGGGCTGCAAGCCCAAGGCGGACTGGCGCATCGGCACCGAGCACGAGAAGTTCGGCTATCTCAAGGGATCGCTCGACCCCTTGCCCTACGAGGGCCGCCAATCGGTGCGCGCGGTGCTCGAGGGCCTGCGCGACCGCCATGGCTGGGCGCCCGTCGCGGAGGCGGGCCACCTGATCGGGCTGGAAAAGGACGGCGCCAATATCTCGCTCGAACCGGGCGGTCAGCTGGAGCTGTCGGGCGCGCCGCTCGAGACGATCCACCAGACCTGCGACGAGGTGAACCAGCATCTCGCGGAGGTGCGCGACGTGGCCGAGGCGCTCGATGTGGGGTTCATCGGGCTCGGCGCCGCGCCGCACTGGACCCATGACGAGATGCCGATGATGCCCAAGGGCCGTTACCGGCTGATGACGCGCTACATGGACGAGGTCGGCACCATGGGCAAATCCATGATGTACCGGACCTGCACCGTGCAGGTGAACCTCGATTTCTCCTCCGAGGCGGACATGGTGCAGAAGATGCGCGTGGCGCTCGCGCTGCAGCCGGTCGCGACCGCGCTCTTCGCCAATTCGCCCTTCTTCGAGGGCAAGCTCAACGGCCACAAATCCTGGCGCTCGCGCATTTGGCGCGACCTCGATCCCGCGCGCACCGGCACGCTGCCCTTCGTCTTCGACGCGGGCTTCGGCTTCGACGCCTGGGTCGAATACGCGCTCGATGTGCCGATGTATTTCGTCTACCGCGACGGCACCTATGTGGACGCGCTGGGCCAGTCCTTCCGCGATTTCCTGAAGGGCGAACTGCCCGCCCTGCCGGGTGAAAAGCCGACGCTGTCGGACTGGGCCGATCACCTGACGACGATCTTTCCGGAGGCCCGGGTGAAGAAATTCATCGAGATGCGCGGCGCCGATGGCGGCCCCTGGCGCAGGCTCTGCGCGCTGCCCGCGTTCTGGGTCGGGCTGATGTACGACCAGGGCGCGCTCGATGCGGCCTGGGACATTGCCCAGGCCTGGGATGCGGAGACCCGCGAGGCCTGGCGCGTGGCGGCCTCGGTCGACGGGCTGTCGGCGGAGGTGGGCGGCGTGAAGATGCACGACCTCGCGCGCGAGGTGGTGGCGCTCGCCGAGGGCGGGCTGAAGGCCCGCGCGCGCCCCGGCGCCGGCGGAATGCTGCCCGACGAGACGCATTTCCTGAACGCGCTCAAGGACAGCCTCGAAAGCGGGGAGACCCCCGCGGACGAGTTGATCCGGCGCTTCGAGACCGACTGGAACGGCGATGTGACCCGCGTCTTCGCGGATTATTCCTACTGACCGCAAGCGGCCGTCCCCGGCGCTGATCGGGTTTCGCCCCGGCTGCGCCGGGCCGATCCGCGCGGGGGCTGCGCCCCCGCGGTCAGCCCGCGGCGGGGCCCGTCAATAGCCGAGCGCCGCGCCGTCCTTGCGGGCGTCGGACGCCCCTTCGAGCGTGCCGTTCTCGTGGATCACGATCGCCTGCGCGCCGCCGATCGGCCCGTCGGGCACCACCACGTCATGCCCCATCTCGGCCAGCGCCTGCCGGACCTCGGGCGCGTAGCCGCGCTCCACCGACAATTGCGTGCCTTCGGCGAAACAGCGCGGCCCGTCGATGGCCGCCTGCGGATCGAGACCGAAATCGGCGATATTGGTCAGGAACCGCGCATGGCCCGCCGATTGGTACTGCCCGCCCATCACGCCGAAGGGCATGGTCACGCGGCCCCCCTCGCGCAGCATGGCCGGGATGATCGTGTGCATCGGCCGCTTGCCCGGCGCCATCTCGTTCGGATGGCCCTCGGCCAGCGAGAAGCCCGCGCCCCGGTTCTGCAGCAGGATGCCGAACTTCTCCGAGGCGAGCCCCGATCCGAAGCCATGGAAGATCGAGTAGATCAGCGAGACCGCCATCCGGTCGCGATCCACGACGGTGATGTAGATCGTGTCCTTGTGCACCGCTTCGGTGATCTCGGTCACCGCGCGCTGGGCGCGTTTGGGGTCGATCAGCGCCGCAAGCGCCTCGGCGGTCGCGTCGCTCAGCATGTGGTCGAGCCGGGTCATGTAATCGGGATCGGAGAGGAAGCGGTTGCGCGCGTCATAGGCCAGCTTGGTCGCTTCGGCCTCGATATGCGCCCGCTCCGTGCCCCAGGGATCCATCGCCGCCAGATCGAAGCGCTTGAGGATGTTCAGCAGCAGGATCGCCGTCGCGGACTGGCCGTTGGGCGGATGCTCCAGGAGGTCGCGGCCCTTGTAATGTCCCTCGATGGGCGCGCCGAGCGTGGCCGCGACCTCGGCGAAATCCTCCGCCTTGTGCGCGCCGCCAGCGGCGCTCAGGGTGCGCAGCATGTCCTCGGCGACCTCGCCGTCATAGAAGGCCTGCGGGCCGTCGCGGGCGATGCGGCGCAGCACCTCGGCCTGGCCGGGCAGGGCGAAGACGTCGCCGGTGCGATAGGGTGCGCCGTCCTTCAGGTAGTGATCGCGGGCCGCGCCCTGCAACGTGCCGGCCTGCGCCGCCCAGTCGAAGGCCACGCGGGGCGCGACGGGCACGCCCTCCTCCATGTAGCGGATCGAGGGGGCGAGGCTGTCGGCGAGGCCGAGCTTGCCCCAGCGCTCGGACATGCGCGCGAAGGCGTCGATGGCGCCGGGGATGGTGACCGCATGGGCGCTGTGCTCCGGCACCGTCTCGTGACCCGCGGCGCGCAGCGTCGCGGCCCGCGCGCCCGCCGGGGCACGGCCCGAGCCGTTCACCGCGACGACGTCTTCGCCGGGCCGGGAGATCAGGGCAAAGCAATCGCCGCCGATGCCGGTCATCTGCGGCTCGCAGAGCCCGAGCAGCACACCGCCCGCGATCGCGGCATCGACGGCGTTGCCGCCGAATTTCAGGATATCGATGGCAACCGCGGAGGCCAGCGGGTGCGAGGTCGCGACCATACCGTTGCTGGCGTGAACGGAGGAGCGTCCGGGCAGGTGAAAATCGCGCATGGCCCTCAGGTCCTTGATGGGAATGAGGGGCCGTTATGGCGTGTCCGCGGCGGGACGACAATGGGGGCTAGGGGGAACGTGGGGAAGGGAGATAAGGCCTCGACGCCACACACTGGGTGGGGGCTAAAAACTGCGTGGCGCCGAGGGAAGCTTATTGCAGCTACAACCGCGATTCTGACCGTCCAGTGTGTCTTGAGTACGAACGGAATCGGGTCTTTTTGGGGCGCGACCGACGCGGCGCAGCCGGGGGCACAACCCTGGCGGGACCGGGCGGCGCGGCTTTGAGTTGGCGGACGTGTTCGTCTGCGAAATGCCGAGGAATTTTTCCGATGTGGGAGGGCGGATCTCGCCGAGAATCCCGGGGCCGAAGAACGGGCCGGGGCCTGCCGCTCTGACGCTTCCGTCAGGATCGGCGGCGCTGGCGCGGCGCGTTGATTCGACAGAGCTGGCAGGATCGGCGGCGCTTGCGCGCTGCGCAAGAATGGCAGGGCTGGCAGGACGGCCAGCGCTGGCACGTCGCCCAAGATCGGCAATGCGCGCAGATATTGCGGCGGTGAAACCTCTTGCGGTCCGGGAGATCTGGCCGCGCCAATCTACATCGAAGATCCAATGGGGCTGCAGGTGAACACCGGCTGGAGCCCATAACGCGCCGGTCGGTTCTGACAAGGCACGGAGCCCCGCGCCCGGCGACCAAGCTTGTGCGCCCTGCAGAGGCCGGCGACCGGTCGCAGTTCCGTGCTCACCGCGCCCAAAGGCTCCTTCGGGGCGGGCGGCAGTGCAGCCCCCCCTTCAGCCGGACATGCGCAGCGTGACCTGCAGAACGTTCTCTTCCTCAAGCCGGGTATACGCCACGCTCTCGGCAAAGCTGCGGATGAGCAGCCAGCCATAGCCGCCCTCGGCGAGATCGCGGCGCTCTCCGCTGAGGTCGGGGCCGGGACCGGCCAGCAGCAGACCGTCCGGCAAGGGCGCGCCGTTGTCCCGAAAGGTCAGGCGGCAGGGCGGGGCGGGGTCGATCTCCAGCGTGATCCACCCATCGCTTCGGCCGGGCAGCGCATGTTCGACGATGTTGTTCAGCGCCTCGGCGCAGACGAGGGCCATGC
Organism: Roseivivax lentus; assembly: GCF_900156805.1. Classification (GTDB taxonomy): domain Bacteria; phylum Pseudomonadota; class Alphaproteobacteria; order Rhodobacterales; family Rhodobacteraceae; genus Roseivivax; species Roseivivax lentus. Next base: position 439,779 of record NZ_FTOQ01000001.1, read on the forward strand.
TGGCCGCGATATCGGGCGCATAGCCCGCTATCCGCAGGTCGGCATCCACGCGCACGCAGATGAGGCTGACCTGCCGGGGGCGCGGGCCGATCTCGTAGTGCCAGGCGCGGTCGGCGTCCGGCTGCGTTCGGGGCGGCGGCGGGCCCTCTCCGGGGGGGAGGACCATCGCGCTAAGCGGCATTTTGCGACAGCGCATCGTCAAGCGTCGCATGGATGCGGAAGATCGTATCCATGCGCGTCAGCCGGAACACGGTTTCCACAAGCGGGTTGAGGGCCGCCAATTCGAGCTTCTGCGCATCCTCCAGCTGTTTCATGGCCGCGACGATCGCGCCGAGCCCGCTTGAATCGATGAAACTGACCTGCCCCAGGTCGAGCAGGATCCGATCCTGCGCCCCGATACTGGCATCGCGCATGCCGTCCTTGAATTCGAGCGCGACCGCCGCGTCGATCCGGTCCGCCTGGACCGAGATGACGCGGACCGGTCCCGCATCGCTGGCGTTGAGCTGCATCGTGACGACCCCCGAAATTGGCGTTTCGAAGATCAGGCTAGGGTCAAACCTTTACCAATCGGTATGCAGCACCCGGTTTCGGGCGGAAAATGCCGACAATTCGATGCACCGTGCCGCGCGCGCGCGGCGCCGGGCCATCCTCAGGTATCCGGCCGGGGCGCCTCGGCAGCCCCGCCGATCATCCCCGCCAGCCCCTCGAGGGTGGCTTGCAGCCAGACCCGCAGATCGTTGGCCTGCGCGACATAGGCGTCGAGGAACGGCGCCAGCGCCGGCACCGCCTCGGCGATGGGGGCCGCGAAGATGTAGAGCGCCAGCGCCAGCACCGCGATCAGGATGCCGATCGCCATCCCGCGCGAAAAGCCTGATCGCCCGTCATCGGTGGCCTCGGGGGCCCGACCCTCGGGGGTCTCGGTCGGGCGCCGGTCGGTGGCGGCGCGCAGCGTCTGGTTGATCTCGTCGATATCGGGCAGCATTTCGCTGCGCGACGATCCGGCGGCGCGTTCCGCGCGCGGGGGCGGCGGGGCAGGCGCGGCCTCGGCATATTCGGCGGTGGGCCGGTCCGCGGCGGTGGTGGCGCCGTCGCCCGCGGGGCCGCGCATCTTGGCCATGCGTTCCCGGGCCTGCCGGGTGCGGCGTTCCTCCTCGGTCTCGCTGGCGCTGTCGAGCCCCAGCTCGGGCTGGCTTTCGAGGCCGCCGCTATCTGCGCGCCGCGCCTCGGCCTCGCGCTGGGCCTCTTCGCGCAGCACCTCGGCGACCGACGGGTCGAGCCCGCGCCGCTTGGCCCCGGCCGGCGTTTCGGGGCCGCTTTGCTGTGGCGACAGCCCGTCCTCGGGGTCCGGTTCGGCGTCGGGCGCGTCTTCGGTTGGCGCTTCCAGAAGGTCGTCCGCATCCTCGGGATCGGGCGCGAAATCGGGGTGATGCTGGAACCAGGTATGCCCGCAATTGGAGCATTGCACGTCGCGGCCTGCTTCGGGGATGACGTCCACCGGAACTTCGTATTGCGCGTTGCAATTTGGGCAGGTCAGCCGCATCGCTTGCTCCGCTTGTCTTGTGCCACCCGAAAACCCCTTGTTTTGGCAACAATAAGCGTCTGTCTCGGACGTTAAAAGACGTTTTCGTCAAAGCCATGGATTGAAACCGTGCCGATGCTCGGGCACAACATCGCGCAATCCGAAGGGGACCCCGCGTGATCGAGTTCGACAAGGTAGCGTATAGCTATGGCGGCGGAGAGCTTCTGTCCGACATCTCGCTGGTGCTGCCGCCCGGGTCCTTCCATTTCCTCACCGGCCCGTCCGGCTCCGGCAAGACCACGCTGATGAAGCTGTGCTACGGCGCGTTGATGCCCACGGCGGGCCATGTGCGCCTGTTCGACCGTGATGTGACCCAGATCGGCCGGGACGGCGTGGCCCTCGCGCGGCGCCGCATCGGCGTGGTGCACCAGGATTGCCGCTTCCTCGATCACCTGCCGGTGGCCGAGAACGTGGCCCTGCCGCTGGCCGTCTCGGGGGACGAGGCAGGCACGCATCAGGGCGATCTGGCGGAATTGATGACCTGGGTCGGGCTGACCGACCGCGCCCATGCGCTGCCGCCCGAATTGTCGGGCGGCGAGCGGCAGCGCGCCGCGCTGGCCCGCGCGGTCATCATGTCGCCCGATGTGATCCTCGCGGACGAGCCCACGGGCAATGTCGACTGGGAGATGTCGCAGCGCCTGCTGCGCCTGCTCATCGAGCTCAACCGCATGGGCAAGGCGGTGATGATCGCCACGCATGACCTGAGCCTCATCCGCGCCGCCAAGGCGCATGTGCAGGCGCGGGTGCTGCGCATCTCGAACCGGCGGCTGATTTCGGCGGGGGCGGATCTGTGAAGGCGCTTCTGGCTGATCTGCGCACGGTCCTGACGCGCGATTCCGGCGCCGACCGGGTTGTGCCGCCGGCGGGCTTCACCGTGCAGCTCACGCTGTTTTCCGCCGCCTCCATGGCCTTTCTCGCGGTCTTCGCGCTGGCCCTGTCGCTGGCCGCGGGCCGTCTGGCCGAGCGCTGGGGCGACGAGCTGGCGCGCTCAGCCACGATCCGCATCTCGGCGCCGGCCGAGGAGATGTCCCGCCAGACCGCCGCCGCGCTCGCCGTGCTCGAGACGACGCCGGGCGTGGCCTCGGCCCGGGCGCTCGACGATGCCGAACAGCGCGCGCTGCTGGAGCCGTGGTTCGGCCCGGACCTGCCGCTCGACGACCTGCCGGTGCCGCAGCTCATCGAAGTGATCGAGACCGAGGAGGGCCTCGATCCGGCGGGCCTGCGGCTGCGGCTGCAGGCCGAGGTGCCGGGCGCGGTGCTGGACGATCACGCGCGCTGGCGCGAGCCGCTTCTGGCGGCGGCGGGCGGCCTGCGGGCGCTGGGCTGGACCGCGCTCGTGCTGATCTTCGGCGCGCTCGCGGCGATGGTGACGCTGGCGGCCAACGCGGCGCTGGCGGCCAATGCGCAGGTGATCGCGGTGCTGCGGCTGGTGGGCGCGACCGATGCCTATATCGCCGGCGCCTTCGTGCGCCGCTTCACGCTGCGGGCGCTGGGCGGGGCTGCGGCGGGTGTCCTTCTGGGCATGGTCGCGGTCACTCTGATGCCCGATACCGGCGATGCCGCGGGCGTTCTGACCGGGCTCGGCTTTCGCGGGCTGGACTGGGTCTGGCCGCTTCTGGTGCCGCCCCTCGCCGCGCTGGTCGCGCTTCTGGCGACCCGTGCCTCTGCCAAACGTGTCCTCGAGGAGCTTGCCTGATGGCGTATGCGATCCAGTGGCTGCGCTCGCTCGCGCATATCATCGTCATCTATATCGGCATGGCCGTGATCGGCCTTCTGTGGTTCCCGTGGGCGGTGTTTTCCGAACGCGGCGCGCGGTCGGGCTGCAAGATGTGGTGCCGCCTCGTGCTGTGGACCGCGCGCTGGATGATCGGCCTGCGCTACGAGATCCGCGGCACCCCCCCCGAGGACGAGGTGATGATCGCCGCCAAGCACCAGAGCTTTCTGGACATCATCCTGATCTTCTACGCCGTGCCCGCGGGCAAGTTCATCATGAAGCGCGAGCTGATGTACGCGCCGATCATCGGCCAGTACGGCCTGCGCATCGGCTGCGTTCCGGTCGATCGCGGCAAGCGCGGCCAGGCGATCAAGAAGATGGTCGCCGATGTGGAAAAGGGCCGCGCGCGGCCCGGTCAGCTCATCATCTATTCCCAGGGCACGCGGGTGAATCCGGGCGTGAAGGTGCCCTACAAGATCGGCACCGCGGTCCTGTTCAGCGAGATCGGCCATGATTGCGTGCCCGTCGCCACCAATGCGGGCGTCTACTGGCAGCGCAAGGGCATCTACCGCAAGCCGGGCGTCGCGGTGGTCGAATTCCTGCCGCGGATCAAGGCGGGCATGCCCAAGGACGAATTCCTGAGGACGCTCGAGGCCGAGGTGGAAACCGCCTCGGACAAGCTGCTCGACGAAGCGGGGTTCCGGCATGCGGAAGATTGACAGCATCGCGGCGCTGGAGGCGCTTTACGAGGCGCCGGTGCCGGCCTCGCTCGGCAAGGTGACGGCCCGACTCGGCCCCGCGCATCGCCAGTGGATCGAGGCCGCGCGCTTCTGCATCCTGTCCACCGTCGGCCCCGAAGGCACCGATGGCAGCCCGCGCGGCGACGACGGCCCGGTGGTGCAGATCCTGGACGAGCGCACGCTCACGATGCCCGACTGGCAGGGCAACAACCGGCTCGACAGCCTGCGCAACATCGTCCGCGACCCGCGCGTGGCGCTGATGTTCATGGTGCCCGGCTGCAAGACCATCCTGCGCGTGAACGGCACCGCCTTCCTGACCGATGCGCCCGAGGCGCTCGCCCGGTTCGAGCAGCGCGGCAAGCACCCCAAGACGGTGATCGTGATCCACGCCACCGAGGCTTACGGCCAATGCCCCAAATCCATCATGCGCTCTGGCCTCTGGTCGCGCGACGATGGCGACGCGGTGCCCTCCATGGGCACGCTGATCGCCGAGGCCTCGGATGGCGAGATGGGGGGTGCCTCGCATGATGACGGCTACGAGGAACGCGCCAAGCCGCGGATGTGGTAGGCGCTGCCGCGCGGGCCGTTTTCGCCGCGAGGGGCGCGCGAAACCCGGTCCGGGCGCGCAGCGGCAAGCGAAAATGTCGCGGGGATTTTACCCTGCGTCAAAGAATGGACCTTTGCGAAGTGCCCGCGATCCACTACCACGTGGGCACTAACCAAAAGAAAGCAGGCAATGCTCGATCAATCTGAAGCAGTCCGTCCGTGCAGCGAGACACGTTCATCTAAAGACTGGGTGCGGATCCTTTCCGAATACCGCGAACCCGACGCGAAACGCAGCTCGTTCGAGCTCGCGGTCACGCTGGGCCCTTTCCTGACGCTCTGGGCACTGGCCTGGTGGTCCATGTCGGTCAGCTACTGGCTGGCCTTCACGCTGTCGCTGGTCAACGCGGCCTTCCTGTTGCGCTTGTTCGCGATCCAACACGATTGCGGGCACGGGGCGTTCTTCCAGAACCGCACGGTCAGTGACTGGCTCGGGCGCGTGCTGGGGGTTCTGACGCTGACGCCCTACGACGTTTGGCGGCGATCGCACTCGATCCATCACAGCGCCTCGGGCAACCTCGGAAGGCGCGGAATCGGCGACATCACCACCGTGACGGTGGCCGAATACCGCGAGATGAAGCCGCTCAACCGGCTGATCTACCGGCTCTATCGCAATCCCGTCGTGATGTTCGGCCTCGGCCCCGGCTACCTGTTCCTGATCGAGAACCGCATCCCGCTGGGGCTGATGGGGCAGGTCCGCTACTGGGTCAGCGCGATGTGCACCAATGCCGCGCTTCTGCTCTGGGTCGCGGGTATCCTCTATTTCGGCGGCCTCGCGCCCATCCTGCTGATCTTCCTGCCCTCGACACTGCTGGCGGCCACGGCGGGGGTCTGGCTGTTCTATGTCCAGCACCAGTTCGAGACGACGCATTGGGACGAAGACGCCGACTGGCAGCTGCACGACGCGGCCCTGCACGGCAGCTCGCACTACGTGCTGCCGTCGGTGCTGCAATGGCTGACCGCCAATATCGGCATCCACCACGTGCACCATCTCTACAGCCGAATCCCGTTCTACCGGCTGCCGGAGGTCCTGCGCGATCACCGCGAACTGACCGACACCAACCGGATGACCATCCGGCAGAGCCTGCACAGCGTCCGCCTGCACCTCTGGGACGAGGGGTCGCGGCGCCTGGTATCCTTCCGCCAGGCGCGGGCGCTGTAAGCTCCCTCCGTCGGCAGGCGGTCCGCGCCGCCTGCCGACGCCGCCCATCCCGGCCTTGGGCGGGCCGGGGTGCATCCGCGCTCGGCCGCAGCCTCTATCCCGTATCCCGAGCCGGTCCCGAGACTCAGTCCGGCGGGGCGCTCATGGTCACGCCGACACGTCCGATGCCGTCGATCACGACCTCGACCGCCATGCCGGCCTTGACCGGGCGCGCGCCGATGGAGGTGCCGCAGGCGATGAGATCGCCGGGGTTAAGCGTCATGTCCCGCGACAGGCAGCTCACGATCTGCTCCGGGCTCAGAATCATGTCCGAGGCCGGGTAGGATTGACGCTCGCGGTCGTTGACCAGAACCCTGATCGTCAGATCGCGCCAATCGACCTCGGTCTCGATCACCGGGCCCGCGACGCCGAACCCGTCAAAGCTCTTGGACCTAGTCCATTGCGGAAAGGACGGATCGCCGTTCAGAATATCGAGCGACGTGAAGTCGTTGATGCAGGTATAGCCGAAGATCGCGGATCGGGCCTCGTCAAGGCTGATATTCTTGCAGGTCTTGCCGATCACGATCCCAAGCTCGCCCTCGAACACGACGCGGCCTGCGGAGGCGGGCAGCTCGACGCTGGCGCCGGGCCCGCAAAGCGATGTGTCGGCCTTGAAGAAATACAGGGGATGCTCGGGATGCGCGTGCCCGCCCTTTTCGGCGGCTTCCTTGAAGTTGTTCCAAAGCCCGATGAATTTGCCCGGCGTGACGGGCGCCAGCAATGTCACATCGCCGAGCGGGATGGGGTCGCCCGCGGGCGCGTCGGACCCGAGATGCGCCCTAGGGTGCAGCATGTCGTCCGCGATCACGCCGGTTACTTCCGTCCCGTCCCCGGTTTTGCCCCGTGCCCATTTCATCCTGACATTCCCCTTGATGCTGATTGCGCAGGGCGACCGGCCGCGCGCTTTGGGGCCACAATAGCGCGCCTGACGCGCGACACCATGCCATCCGCGCGTCTTGCGTCGGTCCCCCAGAGGTCGCGTTGGCCGGGACCGGACCTGCTCCTGACAAGCAGACCTCCGCCTGCCATCCCCAAGCCTTGCTTCTTGTGAAGCCCCGGGCGCTTTTGTATGCCCGTCGAAAGAGCCGCATAATCCGCCCGGGAGGACACCATGCTCAAGCGCCCCTTCGACAAGACCAAACTGCCCAGCCGCCATGTGACCGAAGGCCCCGAGCGCGCGCCGCACCGGTCCTACTACTACGCCATGGGCATGTCCGAAGAGGAGATCCACCAGCCCCTCGTCGGTGTCGCCACCTGCTGGAACGAAGCGGCGCCCTGCAACATCGCGCTGTCGCGGCAGGCGCAGGCGGTGAAGCTCGGCGTGAAGGCGGCGGCGGGCAGCCCGCGCGAGTTCACCACCATCACCGTGACCGACGGAATCGCCATGGGCCACGAGGGCATGCGCTCCTCGCTTGCCTCGCGCGAGGCGATCGCGGACACGGTCGAGCTGACGATGCGCGGGCATTGCTACGACGCGCTCGTCGGGCTCGCGGGCTGCGACAAGTCGCTGCCGGGGATGATGATGGCCATGGTGCGGCTCAACGTGCCGTCGGTATTCATCTATGGCGGCTCGATCCTGCCGGGCAAGGCGCCCGCCGGGGCCGACGTGCCCGCCGATTTCGCCAGCCGCGACCTGACCGTGCAGGACATGTTCGAGGCGGTGGGCCGGCACCAGAACGGCGAGCTTTCCGATGCGGCGCTCGACATCCTCGAACGGGTGGCCTGCCCCTCGGCGGGGGCCTGCGGCGGGCAGTTCACCGCCAATACCATGGCCTGCGTCTCCGAGGCGATCGGCCTGGCGCTCTTCAACTCCTCGGGCATGCCTGCGCCCTATGAAAGCCGCGACCAGTACGGCGAGGCGTCGGGGCAGGCGGTCATGGACCTGATCGAGAAGAACATCCGCGCGCGCGACGTCGTCACCCGCAAGGCGCTGGAGAATGCCGCGCGCGTCGTGGCCGCGACCGGCGGCTCGACCAATGCGGGCCTGCACCTGCCCGCCATCGCCCATGAGGCGGGGATCGAGTTCTACCTCGACGATGTCTGCGAGATCTTCCGCGACACGCCCTATTTCGTCGACCTGAAGCCCGGCGGGCAATTCGTCGCCAAGGACCTCTACGAGGCGGGCGGCCTGCCGGTCGTGATGAAGGAGCTGCGCAAGGCGGGCCTCATTCACGAGGATTGCATGACCGCCTCGGGCCGCAGTATCGGCGAGGAGCTGGACCGCACCACGCGCGAAGCCGACGGGAAAGTCATCCACACCATCGCGAACCCGATCACCAAGACCGGCGGCGTGGTGGGCCTGAAAGGCAACCTCGCGCCCGAAGGCGCCATCGTGAAGGTCGCGGGCATCGCCGCCGAAGACCAGGTCTTCACCGGCCCCGCGCGGGTCTATGAATGCGAGGAAGACGCCTTCGAAGGCGTGAAGAACCGCGAATACCGCGAGGGCGAGGTGATCGTGATCCGCAACGAGGGTCCCGCGGGCGGCCCCGGCATGCGCGAGATGCTGTCGACCACGGCGGCGCTGTCCGGTCAGGGCATGGGCAAGAAGGTCGCGCTCATCACCGACGGGCGCTTCTCGGGCGCGACGCGCGGCTTCTGCGTCGGCCATGTCGGCCCCGAAGCGGCGCAGGGCGGCCCCATCGCGCTTCTGAAGAACGGCGACATGATCACCATCGACGCCGTCTCCGGCGCGCTGACCGTGGATATCTCCGACGCCGAGATGGAAGAGCGCCGCAAGGCCTGGACCGGCCCGCGCGAGACGATCTACGCGACCGGCGCGATCTGGAAATTCGCCCAGCTTGTCGGCGCCACCTACAAGGGGGCGGTGACGCATCCCGGCGGGGCGGCTGAAAAGCACGTCTATATGGACCTCTGATGCCCCTGTCCCGCTGCATATCCGGCCTTCTGGGCGCCACGGCGCTGCTCGCGCTTGCAGGCTGCGAGGTGGCGCCCGACGGCACGCTCGCCCCGTCGCGCGGCTTTCTCACCGGGTTCAGCTCCCCGGGATCCGAGGGCGGCAATGCGGCGCTGGCGCAGCCCGATGCGGCGCGGGCGCTGATCGAGGCAGTCGAGATCGCGGATGGCGACGTGATCGTCGCGGGCCCCTTCGGCTATTGCGTCGATCCGACCACGGTCGAAAGCGGCCGCACCCGCGGCTTCGTGGTGCTGGCAAGCTGCAACATCCTGTCCGACGGCGCGTCGGGCGCCGCGGTGCCGCCCGCGCTGATCACCGTGACCGTCGGCCCCGAGGAACGCCGCGTCGCCGAACCCGATGCCGAGACGCTGGCGCGGCTCGCCAAGGCGCCGCTTCTCGAGGCGCGCTCGGCGGAGGGGCTGACGCTCGCCTATCTAGGGCAGGGCGGCGACACGCTTTTCGAGGGCGGCGATCCGCAATATTGGCGCGGCGCGTTCCTCTTGGGCAAACGCCTGATCGGCCTTGCGATCTACGCGCCCGCCGACAGCGGCATCGAGGATCGCGACGGCGCGCGCTTGCTGCAGGAAACCTACGAGCGCATCCGCGCGGCCAGCCCCGCGCTGGGCCAGCCGGTCTCGGCGGGCGGGGGCGACGGGTCGCGCGGCTGAAAAGACTGTTTATGGAATCGAAACAGTTTGTCATAAAACAAGAAACATGACCGCACCCGTGCGGTGCGGATCATGGCGACGGGACAGATGGCAGAGCGGCAAAGCTTCTTGGACGGACTCATTCAGCGCGCGGCCTTGCGGCGGCTGAAACGGGCGGCGCAATCGGCGCCCGAGGCCGACCTGCGCGCGCTGCGGCGCCAGCGGGCCCAGGCCCGCCAGCTCAAGCAGCAGATCGACGAGTTGCTGCATGTGGCCGACAATCGCCTCGCGCTGCCGCTCATCGGCAACCAGAGCTTTCCGCGCCCGCATGACGCGGACTGGGCCTGGCGCCCCGAACTCTGGACCGGGCCGCTGCCGGTCAAGGGCATCTCCTCGGTGCAGTCGAAATCCATGCTGGGCCGGGAGGCCACGCTGTTTCACGATTGCGCCCAGTCCGAGCTGACGCTGCGCCAGCTGCGCAACACGCGCGAGGCCGATCTCGCGCCGTTCGGGCTGCGTCTCGACGTCTTCCGCTTCACCGGCTCCTACCTGTCGCTGGCCATCGACCTGCCCGAAGAGGCCGCGCGCGGCCTGAAGCGGCGGCATCTCGTCCGGCTCGAGACCATCGTCGAGATGGAAAAGCCGATCGAGATCTTCGCCCGGCTCAACATCCGGCACGGGCCCAACACGGAACAACTGGTGCGCGAGATGCCGCTGCACCAGGATGACGTGATGATCGAGTTCGACCTCGCCTATACCAAGCTGAACGAGAAACGCGTCGAGAAGCTCTGGCTCGACATCATCTTCGAGGGGCCGCAGATGAACCAGGTGACGCTGCGCGATCTGACCTTCAGCCGCCGCCCCCGGGCCGAGTTGTGAGGGGCGCGCGATGAGTGGCTACACGCTGACCAAGACGCGGTTCAGGGAAGGCACCTGGGAGGGTCTGCTGACCGCCGAACGCGCCGATGCGCCGACGCCCGAGATCGCGGTGTCGCTCGACGGCAAGCCGGTCGGCGCGGTGCGGGTCAGCGCGCTTGGCGGGACCGGGCAATGGCTTCTGGAGATCCCGGTGCCCGTCGAGGCGATCGGCGACGGGGTTCAGACGATCCTCGTGACGGATGCCAATGCCGATGCGACGCTCGGCGCCTTCACGATGATCGCGGGCGACGCGCTGGCCGAGGATATCCGCGCCGAGATGGAGCTTCTGCGCGCCGAGCTCGACATGCTGAAGCGGGCCTTCCGGCGCCATTGCATCGAGACGCGCTGAGCCGTCCGGCCGCGATCCTCGCGGAGCGCGCGTGCCGCGCGCGCCGGTCTGGCCGCCGGTCGCCTGTGGCGCCCGCCGGCGGCGGGGGCGCTGCCCCCGGGACCCCCGGGCGAGACCTGGAAACGTGAAGACGGGAGGTGGGCGTATGAGCCGCGGCCGCGTGGGCGGCGCCTGCGGGACCCGCCCCTGGCCGACCTCCGGCACCTAAAGATCGAGCGCCTCGGCGGTGAGATAGGCGGGCGCCAATGCGAGCCTGCGAAAGCGGCCGAACGGGAACCGCCCCGGGGGCCTGCGCATCGCGGCGGGAATATCGGGCCCCCGGTTCAGGATGAGCCCGGCGGCAAGCGTGCCCGCATGGCTCGCCATCGCCACGCCGTTGCCGTGATAGCCCAGGGCGGCGAAGAGGCCCGGCTGATCGGGCACGGCGCCCACGAAGGGCGTGAGCCCGCGCAGGAGGCAGACGAGCCCCGACCATTCATGGGTGATCTCCACCCCGCGCCATTCCGGAAACATGGCCGCGAAGTCGCGCCGTATGCGTTTCGAGATCGCCGCTTGCGCCCGGGGCCGCGCGGTCAGCCCGCCACGCATGCCGAAGAGAAAGCGGTTATCGGGCAAGCGCCGGAAATAATGCAGCAGCAGGCGGCTGTCATAGGCCATCTGGCGGGTGGTCCAGCCCTGCCGCGCGGCCTCTTCGTCGCTGAGGGGCCGGGTCACGATGATCGAGGATTGCACCGGCAGCGTGCGCGCGCGCAGCCAGTCGGGCAGGTCCTCGCTGCTGTAGCCGTTGGTGGCGATCAGCACCTCGGGCGCCGCGACCGTGCCCTCCGGTGTCGTCAGCTGCCAGCCGCCCGCAGCGCGGCGCAGCGCGGTGACCGGGCTTCGCGCATGGCAGCGCACACCGGCGGTCATCGCGGCGCGGGCGAGGCCGTCATGGTAGCGCCTCGGATGCAGCGCGAACCCCAAGGGTGTGGTGAGCGCGCCGTGGAAGGTGCCGCCGAACCCCTCCTGCCGCAGCGCATGGGCGGGGGTGAGCCGGGGCGTGACCCCGTAGGCGTCCTCGATGTCGCGCGCGGCGGCCTCGAAACCCCGCGCGATGCGCGGCGTGTGGGCCAGAAGGGTCTCGCCCTCCGAATGGGTCTCCGCGTCGATACCGTGCCGGGCCAGGCGGCGGGCCACGGTGTCGATCGCGGCGATTTCGGTGGCGCGCCATTCGGCGAGGCCCTCGGCGCCGAAGCGGCGGCGCAGTTGACCCGCGCTCGCCTTGGCGCCGCCGAGGCAGCAGAAGCCGCCATTGCGCCCCGACGCGCCCCAGCCGGGCGCCTCCGCCTCCAGAAGAGTCACGCGCGCGCCCGCTTCGGCAAGTTCCAGCGCGGCGGCGAGGCCGGTATAGCCGCCGCCGATGATCGCCACATCCGCGCGCTGCGCCCCGGTGAGCCGGGGCCAGTCCGGCGGCGGGGCGCCCTCGTTCCAGTAGCAGCGTTCGGGCGTGGCATAGGCCGCCGCCTCGTAGAGGCGGTGCATCAGGCGGTGCGCGCCGCGGCGCGTTCGTCCCGGGCCTGCGCGACCGCGGCGCGTTTGGAGATCAGCGAGGCGGTGATGACCCCGATCGTGACGATGCCGATCATCAGGGTCGAAAGCGCGTTGATCTCGGGGCTGACGCCGAGGCGCACGGCGGAGAAGATCTTGATCGGCAGCGTCGTGGCCGAGGGGCCGGTGGTGAAGCTCGCGATCACGAGGTCGTCGAGCGACAGCGTGAAGGCCAGAAGCCAGCCCGAGATCACGGCGGGCGCGATGATCGGCAGGGTCACGAGGCGAAAGGCCTGGAAGGGCGTGCAGCCGAGGTCGAGTGCTGCTTCCTCGAGCGCCTGATCGAAGCTCGTGAGCCGCGAAGAGACCACCACCGAGACGTAGCACATCGCGAAGGTCGTATGCGCCAGCACGATGGTGAAGATGCCGCGGTCGAGCCCGATGCCGATGAAGAGAAGCAGCAGCGACAGGCCGGTGATGACCTCGGGCATGACGAGCGGCGCGTAGATCATGCCGGAGAAGAGCGTGCGCCCGGCAAAGCGGCCCGCGCGGACGAGGACCGTCGCGGCCATGGTGCCGAGCACCGTCGCGATGGTCGACGAGAACACCGCCACCTGCAGCGTGACCCAGGCGGCATCGAGGAATTCCTGATCGCGGAAGAGCTCACCATACCACTTGGTCGAGAAACCGGCCCAGACGGTCACCAGTTTCGATTCGTTGAAGCTGTAGATCACAAGGATGATCATCGGCAGGTAGAGGAAGGCAAAGCCCAAGGTGAGCGATGTCGCGTTGAACCAGGAGAAGCGCTTCATCGGGCCGCCTCCGCGAAATCCCGCGAGGATTTCGCCGCCAAATCCGACGCGGATTTGCGGCCCGGCGCGACGCTTTGGGGCGCGCACGGCGCGGATGCCCGCCCCGGCCGAGCGCTCCGCGGCGCAATGGTCGACGCGCGCGCTGCGGTCCGGACGGGCCGCGATTTCGCGTCGAAATCGCCCCCGAAATCACCGTGTGATTTCGCCCCCCTCATCCTTCCGCCTCCCGTGCCTTCTGCTCGTTGCGCTGGAACAGCACGATCGGCACGATCAGGATCAGGAGCAGGATGATCGCCACCGCCGAGGCCACCGGCCAGTCGCGATTGGAGAAGAACTCCTCCCACAGCACCTTGCCGATCATCAGCGTGTTCGATCCGCCCAGAAGCGACGGGATCACAAACTCGCCGATGGCCGGGATGAAGACCAGGAAACAGCCCGCGATGATGCCGCTTTTCGACAGCGGCACGGTCACCAGCCAGAAGGCCGAGAGGCGCGAGCAACCGAGATCCTCCGCCGCCTCGAGCAGCGATTCGTCCATCTTCTCCAGCGCCGCGTAGATCGGCAGGATCATGAAGGGCAGGTAGGTATAGACGATGCCGATATAGACCGCGATGTTCGTCGACAGGATCTGCAGGGGTTCCGAGATCAGCCCGAGCCCCATCAGCAGCTGGTTCAGCACGCCCTCGGAAGACAGGATCCCCATCCACGAATAGACCCGGATCAGGAACGAGGTCCAGAACGGCAGGATCACCAGCATCAGGAGCGTGGGCCGCCATTCGGGCGCCGCGCGCGCCATCGCATAGGCGATGGGATAGCCCACCGCGAGGGTGATCAGTGTCGAGACGCCGGCGATCTGCAGCGAGGACAGATAGGCCTTCCAGTAAAGATCGTCGGTGGTCAGGAAGACGTAATTCTCGAAATCGAGCGCCGCGAAGAATTCCCGGATACCCTGCCAGCCCGCCGACACATCGAGCGTCGGCGTGTAGGGTGGGATCGCCAGCGCGATATCCGACAGCGAGATCTTCAGCACGATCAGGAACGGCACCAGGAACAGCAGCAGAAGCCACAGGTAAGGCACCGCGATGAGGAAGGCCTTGCGCATGCCTCAGCCCTCCAGGATCACGCCGGCGGTTTCGGTGAAGGACAGCCAGACGCGATCTTCCCAGGTGATGTCGCGATTGACCAGGCGCCGGGTGTTGGCGGTCTGCGCCTTGAAGATGCGGCCATCGGCGATCTTCACGTGATAGGTCGAGGAATTGCCCAGATAGGCGATGTCGATCACCTGGCCTTCCAGCAGGTTGCGCCGGCCCTCGGGTTTCTCCTTGGCGATGGCGACCTTTTCGGGACGGATGGCGAAGGCGACCTTGCCCGCGCCACTGCCGGTGCCCGCAGCGCCCCGGGGCGTGCCCCAGATCGGCGGCTGGCCCTCGGCCCAGTCGATGCGCGCGCGCTCGCCCTCGGGTGTGGCATGGCCCTCGATGATGTTCACGTCGCCGATGAAATCGGCCACGTAGACCGAATTCGGCGCCTCGTAGATCACGTCCGGCGTGTCGACCTGCACGAGGCGCCCCTCGTCCATCACCGCCACGCGGGAGGCGACGGTCATCGCTTCTTCCTGGTCGTGGGTGACGATCACGAAGGTGGTGCCGGTCTTTTCCTGGATATCCATCAGCTCGAACTGGGTCTCCTCGCGCAGCTTCTTGTCGAGCGCGCCGAGCGGTTCGTCGAGCAGCAGCAGCTTCGGCGCCTTGGCGAGGCTGCGCGCGAGCGCCACGCGCTGCCGCTGGCCGCCCGAGATCTGGTGCGGTTTGCGCTTGGCGAATTTCGTGAGCCGCGTGAGGCGCAGCATTTCCTCGACCCTGGCCGAGATGGCCTCCTTGTCGGTGCTCTCGCGCTTCAGCCCGAAGGCGATGTTTTCCCAGACCGACAGGTGCGGGAACAGCGCGTAGCTTTGGAACATCATGTTCACCGCGCGCTTGTTGGGCGGAATGGGCGCGATGTTCTGGCCCGAAAGCTCGATCGTGCCTTCGGTGGCGTTCTCGAACCCCGCCAGCATCCGCATCAGCGTGGTCTTGCCGCAGCCCGAGGGCCCCAGCAGGGCGAAGAATTCCCGGGCATAGATGTCGAGCGTCAGGTCGTCGATCGCGGTGAAACCGCCGAAACGCTTGGTGACCCCCTTGAACCGGATCAGCGGGGTCTCGTCCGGGTCGTTCCAGGGGGCGAAGACGGTCTGGCTCATGGTCGCATCCAGTCGGGGAAGGGCGGATGAAATCGGCCCGCGCCGGGGCGCGGGCCGAAGGTCAGGGCGTCAGACGCCCGATTTGATCTCGGTCCAGAGCCGCGTCACCGTCCGCTGCACGCGCGGCGGATAGGGCGTCGTGGTGAAGAGGTTCTCGAGCGCCGCGGGCGTCGGATAGATCGCCGGATCGCCGATCACGTCCTCGACCAGGAACTCCTGCGAGGCCTCGTTGCCATTGGCGTAATAGACGTAGTTCGACGCCGCCGCCATGTTCTCGGCATCCATGATGAAGTTCAGGAAGGTATGCGCGGCCTCGGGATTCGGCGCGTCCACTGGGATGGCCATCTGGTCGAACCACATCTGCGCGCCCTCGTCGGGGGCGTTATAGGCGATCACGACGCCGTTATCGGCCTCCGCCGCCCGGTCGCGCGCCTGCAGGATGTCGCCGGACCAGCCGACCGCCACGCAGATGTCGCCATTGGCCAGCGCGTTGATGTATTCCGAGGAATGGAACTTCTGGATGTAGGGGCGGATCGGCTCGAACACCTCGCCGGCCTTGGCGATCACGTCCGGATCGTGGCTGTCGGGGTCCTCGCCGATATAGTTCAGCGCGGCGGGGATCATCTCGGCGGGCGCATCGAGGAAATGCACGCCGCATTCGGCGAGCTTTTCCATGTTCGCCGGATCGAAGACGAGGTCCCAGGACGAGATCGGCGCGTCCTCGCCGAGGATCTCGGTGACCTTGCCGACGTTCACGCCGATACCGGTCGTGCCCCACATGTAGTTGATCGAATAGGCATTGTCCGGGTCGTATTGCGCTGTCCGGCTGGAGACCACGTCCCACATGTTGTCGAGATTGGGCAGCTGCGACTTGTCGAGCTTCCGGAACGCGCCCGCCTCGATCTGCCGCTGCAGGAAGGTGCCGGTGGGCACCACCACATCATAGCCCGACGAGCCCGCGAGCATCTTCGTCTCGAGCACCTCGTTCGAATCGAAGACATCGTAGATCAGGTCGATCCCGGTCTCTTCCTCGAACTGGGTCAGCAGCGCTTCGTCGATATAGTCGGACCAGTTGTAGACGCGCACTTCCTGCGCGCTGGCCGCGCCGGCAATGAGCGCGAGGACCGCGACGCTGCCGAGTGTCTTGCTTGTCATTCTGTCAACTCCCTGAAGGTTCCTGGGAGTCGTTGCTCCCCGATCCTTGAATTTGATCAAAAATTGCCGATGCTGGCAATATCGCGATGCTTCCACGGCTCCGGGGCAGGTGCAAGACGGGTCGTGAATGGCGGTGAGGAGGAAGCGGCATGAGCCGATTTACTGCGCAATTGTCGCGCGATGCGGAGCCCGAGGCGGCGGGATTGCCGGCCCATGAGCGGGTCTACCGGCAATTGCGCGACATGATTCTCTTCGGCGCGCTGGCGCCGGGGCAGCCGGTGACGATCCAGGGGCTGACCGAGACGCTGGAGGCGGGCATGACGCCCGTGCGCGAGGCGCTGCGGCGGCTGACGGCCGAAGGCGCGCTCGATTTCCAGGGTAACCGGCGGATCGCGGTGCCGGTCCTCGACGCGCGCGCGGTGGAGGAGCTGACACTCGCGCGGCTCGCGCTCGAGCCGGAACTGGCGCGCCGCGCCGCGCTGCGCATCGACGCGGACGGGATCGCCACGCTGGCGGAGGCCGATTCGGCCCTCGATGCGGCGATCGCGGCGGGCGATATCACCGGCTACCTGACCGGCAATCATCATTTCCATGCCCTGCTGAACGGCCATGCGGATGCGCCGATCCTGACCGGGCTCGTCGACGGGCTCTGGCTGCGCTTCGGCCCGTCGCTGCGGGTGGTCTGCGGGCGGCTCGGCACACAGGGGCTTCCGGATCGTCACAAGGACTTGCTGGCCGCGCTCGGGGAGGGGGCGGCAGAGGCGGCGGCCGATGCCATGGCCGAGGATGTGCGGCAGGGGATGGAGCAGATCGCGCTGGGCCTCGCGCCAGCGGCGAGGTCCTCCTGATGCGCCAGCGGCGCGGTCCTCGTGATGTGCCGGCGGCACGCTCCTTGTGAGGCGCCCACGACGCGGTCCTCATGACGGGCCGAAGCGCAGTCGCAGGCAGCCGCTCGACAAGGCCGCGCATTGACCTGCGCATAATTTGATCATATTTCTGAGCCAAGCGCCCGATCCTCATCCGCACATCTCGAAAGGTCCTTTCATGGCCCAGATTTCCAACCCGCTGCCCACGGCCGATCTGCAGGCGCTGGACGCCGCGCATCACATGCACCCCTTCACCCACGGCGCTGCGCTCGGCGCCAAGGGCGCGCGGATCATCACCCGCGCCGAGGGTTGCTGGCTCACCGATTCGGAGGGCAACCGCATCCTCGACGGCATGGCCGGGCTCTGGTGCGTGAACCTCGGCTACGGGCGGCAGGAGCTTGTCGACGCGGCCACCCGCCAGATGTCGGAGCTGCCCTTCTACAACACCTTCTTCCAGACCAGCCACGCCCCCGCGATCCAGCTGGCCGCACGGCTGGCGGAGCTGGCGCCGGGCGATCTCAACCATGTCTTCTTCGCCGGCTCGGGATCCGAGGCCAACGACACCAACCTGCGCATGGTCCGCACCTATTGGGAGTTGAAGGGCCAGCCCGCGCGCAAGGCGGTGATCTCGCGCTGGAACGCCTATCACGGCTCCTCGGTGGGGTCGGGCAGCCTCGGCGGCATGAAGGGCATGCACGCCCAGGGCGGCATGCCGATCCCCGACATCCACCATATCGACCAGCCCAACTGGTGGGCCGAGGGCGGCGATCTCTCGCCCGAGGAATTCGGTCTCGAGCGGGCAAAACAGCTCGAGGCGAAGATCCAGGAACTGGGCCCCGAGAATGTCGCGGCCTTCATCGCCGAACCCCTGCAGGGGGCCGGCGGCGTGATCGTCCCGCCCGAAAGCTACTGGCCCGAGGTCATGCGCATCGTGCGCGAATACGGCATCCTGCTGATCGCCGACGAGGTGATCTGCGGTTTCGGGCGCACCGGCAACTGGTTCGGCTCCCAGACCCTCGGGATCCAGCCCGACATCATGACCATCGCGAAGGGCCTGTCCTCGGGCTATCTGCCGATCGGCGGCTCCATCGTGTCCTCCGAGATCGCGCGGGTCATCGGCGATGCCGAATTCAATCACGGCTACACCTATTCCGGCCATCCGGTGGCGGCGGCGGTCGCGCTCGAGAACCTGCGCATCCTCGACGAGGAGGGCATCATCACCCGCGTGCGCGAGGAGATCGGGCCCTACCTCAAGGAGAAGTTCGAGAGCCTGACCGAGCATCCGATGGTGGGCGAGGCCAGCATCGTCGGCATGATGGGCTCCATCGCGCTGACGCCGGACAAGGCACGCCGCGCGGCCTTCCGCGGCGAGGAGGGCCAGATCGGCCTGATGACGCGCGAGCGGTGCTTCGCCAACAACCTCGTGATGCGGCATGTGGGCGACCGGATGATCATCTCGCCGCCGCTGGTGATCTCGAAGGACGAGGTCGACGTGCTGATCGCGCGGGCCTGGAAGAGCCTCGACGAGGCGATGGCGCAGGCGAAATCCGAAGGGCTGTTCGTTGCTGCCTGAGAGTCCCATCCGGCGGTCGCGCAAGGCTTGCAGCCTTGCGCGGCATGTCTTGTCACTGGCGGCCTTTGGCCGCCATATCCGGATTTTTCGCGTTTTTTCGGAAAGGTGAAGGGCAAGGGGCGGATGCGCCTTGCCTGACCGCTCGCGCGGGCGGCGCTTACGGGACCCCCCGGGTCGAAACGACGGCGCGCCGTTTCTGGCGTGCCTGTGATGGCGGGGGGCGGCGATTGGTGAGGCGCAGCGGGCCGCGCGGTTTGCCCGAGGCTCTTACCAGCGCTTCAGCGCGTCCTCGTCCTCGTCGCGGGCGGCAACCCATTGGGTGTCCGTGCCGCTGAATTCCTTCTTCCAGAAGGGCG
The DNA here is from genome assembly GCF_900156805.1 of Roseivivax lentus. Classification (GTDB taxonomy): domain Bacteria; phylum Pseudomonadota; class Alphaproteobacteria; order Rhodobacterales; family Rhodobacteraceae; genus Roseivivax; species Roseivivax lentus. Next base: position 458,972 of record NZ_FTOQ01000001.1, read on the forward strand.
CGCGGGACTTGAGGTAATCCATCAGGTATTCGGCGGCCTCAAACGCATCCTTGCGGTGCCGGGCGGCGGTGGCGACCATCATGATCTTCTCGCCGGGCGTGAGCGCGCCGTAACGGTGGATCACCAGCACGTCGCCCAGCGACCAGCGCGTCCGCGCCTCCTCGGCGATCTTTGCGAGCGCCTTTTCGGTCATGCCGGGGTAATGCTCGATCTCCATGCGGTCGCGCGCCGCATCGCCGGTATCGCGCACCACGCCGGTGAAGGTCACGACCGCGCCGAGATCGCTGCGGCCCGACGCGAAGGCCTCGGCCTCGGCGCCGAAATCGAAGGGGGCTTCTTGGACGACGACGCGCATCAGCCGCCCGTCATCGGCGGGAAGAACGCCACTTCGCGCGCGCCCGCAAGCGGCGCGTCGAAATCGGTCAGTTCCTGGTCCACCGCGACGCGCAGCGCCGAGAGGTCGGCGAAGGCCGCGGCATAGCGGTCCTCGCGCGCGCGGAGTTCCGCGACAAGCTCGTTCACCGTCGCGGCCTCGGTCTCGATCCGGTCCTTCGGGTGGCCGATCCGTTCCCGGACCCAGGCGAAATACAGCACATCCATCAGCGATCCTCCGTCAGGTAGGGGCGGGCCTTGGCGAAATAGTCCCAGCCGGTGATCGCGGTCAGCAGCGCCGCGACCCACAAGAGCATGATGCCCGCATTGCCGGTCCAGACCATGCCGATGCGTTTCCAGCCGAGGCCCAGATCGTCATCGATCTCGCCCGCCATGATATCGCCGATGATGGCCGCATCCATCCCGATGGTCGAGACCACGAGGAAATGCTCGAAGATGCCTTGCGCGAAGAGCACCGCGATGGCCACCATCTGCAGCGTCGTCTTCCACTTGGCAAGCCGCGTGACCTTCAGCGTGCCCGAGAGATGCCCCAGATATTCCCGCAAGCCCGAGACGAAGACCTCGCGGAAGAGGATGAGCGTCGCGGGCAGCACGAGCCAGGGCGACATCGAGGAATAGCCCACGATCACCATCAGCGCGATCACCACCATCGCCTTGTCGGCAATGGGATCGAGCATCGCGCCCATCTTCGTCTCCTCGCCCCAGGCGCGGGCGAGATAGCCGTCGAACCAGTCGGTGATGGCCGCCCCGAGAAACAGGATCAGCGCGCACCAATCCGCGAAGGGGCGGGAGAAATAGAGGAACATGACCGCAACGCCGGGCGCCGCCAGAAGACGGATCAGGGTCAGGATATTGGGCAGGGTCCAGCGCATGGACCTAGTCCTATCGCGGCCCGAAGGCGGCGGAAAGCTTGATTTCAGTTCCCGGCACGGGCACGCCGGGCGAGCCGGTCGAGGAACAGCGCGCGGGCGGGCGGGACGGGCTTGTCGCCCAGCGATGCGGCAAGATGCGAAGACAGGAAATGCCCGGTCGTGCCGAGCGCCTCCAGCACCTCCGCATCGCCGCCCTCGCCCGCGCCCAGCATCACCGGGGGCAGGGGCAGGAGCCGCGGCGCCCAGTCGCCGGCGCCGGCGCGCGACACCGCCCGACCCGTCCGCGGCGAGACATAGCTCAGGTCATTGGCCCGGCCGGTCGCCGCGCAGGTCGTCAGATCGAGGCCGAATCCCATCTCGTCCAGAAGCGCCATCTCCCAGCGCAGATAGGCCAGCGGCCAGAGATCGGGGGCGCGCAGAAGTTCGAGCAGGGTCGTGGTGCGGGTGTAGAGGTCGGGATGGGCCTCGCGTTCGGGCAGGGTGAAGCCGAGGATCGCCACCAGCGCATTGAGCCCCGCCAGCGTCACCCGGTCGGCCATGGCCTGCGCCGCGCGGCTGCGCTTCAGCTCCACATTGTAGGTGCCGATATGATCCTCGAGCCGCGCGCGCCAAGCCACGTCCAGTTCCGCCCCGGGCTGCAGGAGCGGCGCCATCTTGCGCGACGTCGCCCCGCGCAGCACGCCCGCATGGCGGCCATGGCTTTCGGTGAAGACCTCGAGGATCGCCGAGGTCTCGCCGTGCCGCCGCGTGGACAGCAGGATTCCGGTGTCGCGCCATTCCATATCGTGACTATCGGGACGCTTGAAGCTGGCCGCAAGGCTGGCACATTGGCGCATATGACACGTCTTGCCCGGATCACCGCCGCCCTGATCGCCGCCACCGCCCTGCTGGCGGTCCTGCTGCAGCTTTACGTGGGGCTGGAACGGCGGCCCGACCGCACCGCGCTCGAGGAGATGTGGCGCATGGCGCGCTATTTCACCATCCTGACGACGCTGCTGGTGGTTCTGCGCTACACGCGGGTCGCGGCCCTGGGCCGGGCGAGTGCCGCGTGGACCGGCGCGATCACGCTCTGGGCGCTGATCGTGGGCGCGGTCTATCACGGGCTTCTGGCGCGCGATCTGACCGGCCTGCGCATGGTGGCGGACCAGATGCTGCATTCCGCCGTGCCGCTTTTCGTGGGGCTGTGGTGGCTGGCCTTCGCGCCCAAGGCGGCCTTGCGGCCCGCCCATGCGACGTGGTGGCTGCTCTGGCCCGCGATCTACGCGGCCTATGCGCTCTGGCGCGGGACCTTCGTGGACCGCTATCCCTATTTCTTCGTAGATCCGACGCGGCAGGGCTGGGACGGCGTGGCGCTGTGGCTTCTGGGGCTGGGCGTGGTATTCTGGGTCGCCGGGCGCGGGCTCGTGGCGCTCGGCGGTTGGCTCAGCCGAGACCGTCCTCATCCAGACAATGCCGCCCCTGCCGATCCTCGACCTCGATGACCCAGAGATCCGGGTCGAAGCTGCGCTGCTTGGCGATCGAGGCGTCCACCTCGGGCTCGTCGCCCGCCGCCAGCTCCTGCCAGACCCGGTCGCCGGTCATCAGGTCGAATGACCGGGTGAAGGCCCGGGCCCGCCCGTCGAGCGTGGCGCATTTCACCAGGACCGCCCCCGCCGTGTCGTCGCCATGGGCCACCACGAAGCAGGGGATGTCATGGAGCGCCAGCCGGCGCCGGTAGGCATCGACCCAGAAGCGCGCGGTGAGACGCGGTTCAGCCATCGCCGTCGCGGAAATCGAGGCCCATCTCGGAATAGCGCTCGGCCTCCTCGAGCCATTTCTCGCGCACCTTCACCTGCAGGAACAGGTGCACCTTGCGGCCAAGGAATTCCGACAGCTCCTCGCGCGCGGCCTTGGAGACGGCCTTGATCGTCTCGCCCTTGTGGCCGAGCAGAATGCCCTTGTGCCCGTCGCGGGCGACATAGACGACCTGATCGATGCGGGCGGAGCCGTCCTTGCGCTCTTCCCAGTTCTCGGTCTCGACGGTGAGCTGGTAGGGCAGTTCCTGGTGCAGGCGCAGGGTCAGCTTCTCGCGGGTCATCTCGGCGGCGATCATGCGCATGGGCAGATCGGCGATCTGGTCCTCGGGATAGAGCCACGGGCCCTCGGGCAGGGTCTTGGCCAGCCAGTCGCGCAGGTCGTCCACGCCGTAGCCCTTTTCGGCGGAGATCATGAAGGTCTCGGCGAAGGAGAAGCGTGCGTTCGTCTCCTCGCTGAGCTTCAGCAGCGTCTCGGCCTTCACCCGGTCGATCTTGTTGATGGCCAGCGCCACCGGGCGGCCATGGCCCACCGTGTCGAGCTGGTCGAGGATGGCTTTCACACCCTCGGTCATGCCGCGATGCGCCTCGATCAGCAGCACGACGATATCGGCATCGGCCGCCCCGCCCCAGGCGGCGGCGACCATCGCACGGTCGAGCCTGCGGCGCGGCTTGAAGAGCCCCGGCGTGTCCACGAAGACAAGCTGCGCGTCGCCCGCCATCGCCACGCCGCGGATGCGCGCGCGGGTGGTCTGCACCTTGTGCGTCACGATCGACACCTTGGCCCCGACCATGCGGTTCAGGAGGGTCGATTTGCCGGCATTGGGTTCGCCGATCAGCGCGATGAAGCCTGCGCGTGTGGTCATGTGTCGTGTCCTTGCGGGATCAAGATCGGGGCTTTAACGCGGTTTCCCGGCCAGAGCCAGCCTTTCCGCTGCGCCAGAGCGTGTAGCTGCCCGTGGCGACGATCAATGCCGCGCCCGCGAGCGTGACGGCATCTGGCCGTTCGCCGAAGATGGCATAGGCGAAGATCAGCGCGACGATAAGGCGGGAATAGCGGAAGGGCGCCACGACCGACACTTCCCCCGTGCGCATCGCCTGCGTCAGCGCGGCGTAGCCCGCAACGCCCGCGATGGCCGTGCCCATGAGGCAGGCCCAGGCGGTGGCTGTGGGCGGGGCGGGCAGGCCCGGCTCGAAGGCGAGAATGACGAGGCCCGCGATCACGATGGTGGCAAAGCCCAGAATACCGAGCTGCCCGGCGGTCACTTCGGGCGGGCTCGTGCGCGTGGCAAGGTCGCGGCAGGCAAAGCCGATCATGCCGAGGATCGGAAACACGGCCTCCGGCCCGAAGGCCGCGCCCGAGGGGCGCAGGATGATCAGCACGCCGACAAACCCCAGAAGAAGTGCCGTCCAGCGTCGCGGACCGACACTCTCCTTGAGGACCAGCGCCGCACCGAGCGTGACCACGAGCGGCGCCGCCTGCAGGATGGCCGAGGTGGTGGACAGCGGCGTGTAGGCAAGGCTCAGCGCGAAAAAGAGCCGTCCCATCACTTCGAAGCCCGACCGGATCGCGAGGCGCGGCTGCAGATAGGTGGGCGACCAAAGCGGCGTCCCGGTCCAGCGCGTATAGATCAGGAAGGCCGCAAGCCCGGTAAGACCGAAGATCAGCGTGCCGAGGCCGGGAGAGACAGTGGCCGTCGCGGTCTTGAAGAGCGCATCCTCGATGGCGAAGCCGAGCATGGCCGCGATCATGAACAGAGCGCCGCGGAGGTTGTCGGTCATGCCTTGGATATCCCGTCCGCGTGGGGGCTGCAGAGGCTCCGCATCGGGTGCGGGGCACGGCAAGCCCGGTCCGGCACTGACGCAGGTCTGGCCAAACGCGCACCGCGCCCCGGACTTGCTCCGGGGCCTCGACGGGTCATGACGGCGCCCGGTCCACCGCCGCCAAAAGCGCCTCCGCCGCCTTCTGCTCCGCCTGCCGCTTGGAGCCCGCCGCGGCGGCCGCCGTCTCGCCGCTTTCCAGCCGCGCCTCGATGGTGAAGACCGGCGCGTGATCCGGGCCGGACCGGGCCGTCTCGATATAGGCCGGGGGCGGTAATCCGCGCGCCTGCGCCCATTCCTGCAGCGCGGTCTTGGCGTCGCGGGCGTCCTTCTCCACCCCGTCGATCCGCGCGCCCCAGAGCCGCAGCACCATGGCCTTGGCGATCTCGAAGCCCTGATCGACATAGACCGCCGCAATCACCGCCTCCATCGCGTCGCCCAAGAGCGCCATCTTGCGCCGCCCGCCCGACAGCCGCTCCGACCGGCCGAGCTTCAGCGCGTCGCCGATGCCCGCCTCGCGCGCCACGTCCGCGCAGGTCTCCTTGCGCACCAGGGCGTTGTAGCGGGGGGCGAGCTGCCCTTCGGAGGCGGCGCGGTCGCGCTCCAGCAGCGCCTCGGACATCACCAGACCCAGAACCCGGTCGCCCAGAAACTCAAGCCGCTGGTTGTCGCTGCGATTGGGCCCCGACATCGAGGCATGGGTCAGCGCCTCGCGCAACAGCGCCACGTTCCGGAACCGCACGCCGAGCCGCGTCTCGAGCTCGGCCAGTTCGGCCGACCGTTTCACTCCAGCGCCTCGAAGAACCGATCCCCCCGCCAGGTCCAGAAGAACAGCATGGAGCTGCCCGCCGAGGAGAAGATCACCCGGTCCGCGCGCCCCACGAGGTTCTCGTAGGGCACGAAGCCCACCCCGCCCGCGACGCTCGGCACGCGGCTGTCCGAGGAATTGTCGCGGTTGTCGCCCATGAAGAAGTAATGCCCCTCGGGCACGGTGTAGACCGGCGTGTTGTCGGCGCCCTGATTGCCGATGTTCAGGATCGAATGGCTGGTGCCGCCGGGCAGCGTCTCGACGAACTTCTCCTTGAGACAGGTGCCGCCATCGCCGACCGGGCCATTGGCGCAGCGCGGGCGGATGCCGTGCGGGCCCTGCGGTTCGGCCACTTCCTCGAACTGGCCGTCGGGCGCGACCTCGACGGGGGTGTCGTTGATGATGACGCGCCCGTCGCGGACCTGCACCCTATCGCCCGGCAGGCCGATCACGCGCTTGATGAAATCGGTGCCGTTGACGGGATGGCGGAAGACCGCGATGTCGCCGCGCGCGGGCTCGGCGCCCAGAAAGCGGGTATTGTCGCCATCGGCCCAGCCGCAGATGTCCTTCGCGTCGATATTGATGCCGATGGCCGGGATGCGCACCGAGGGGCAGGAGGCGTAGGAATAGCCGTAGGCCATCTTGTTGACGAACAGGAAATCGCCGATCAGCAGCGTGTCCTTCATCGAGCCCGACGGGATCCAGAACGGCTGGAAGAAGAGCGTGCGGAAGATACCCGCGATCAGCAGCGCGTAGATGACGGTCTTGATCGTGTCGAGTATGCCGCCCGAGCGGGCCTTGTCTGCCATGTCCTGCCTCTTTGCCTGGTGCCCGGTAAGTGCCGACCGGGTGCGGGCAAGTCAAGCCGGGGAAGGGCCGGGGCGGCGCAGGCAGGCCCCCGCATGCGTCTGGGCGGCGATTCGGGCGGCATGTCCGCTTGGCCGCGCGCGCCCGAGCATCGCAAGCCGCCGTGACGGCGAACCGACGGGCATTGCGAACCGGGGGCGTTCCGGCGCAGATTGCAGGGCATCTTCTGGAGGGATGGCAATGGCCCGGCCGATCGAGCGCGACGCGTATTCCTGGCGCAAGGACCCGGACGTTCCGGAGTTCGACGATGCCGGCCCGATTGCCGTGATGGACGGCGATTGCGCCCTCTGCGCGACGGGCGCGCGCACCATCGCGCGGCTCGACCGGCGCGAGCAGTTCCGCATCTGCACGGTCCAGTCTCCCACCGGCACGGCGCTTGCGCGGCATTTCGGGCTGGCCCCCGACGATCCCGAAACCTGGCTCTTTCTCGATAACGGGCAGGCTTGGTCCGGGATGGAGGCGATCATCCGCATCGGCGAACGCCTGGGCGGGCTGGCGCGCGTGGCGGCCGCGATGCGCGTGCTGCCGCGGCCTGCGCGGGAATGGCTTTACCGGCGTATCGCGCGCAACCGCTACCGCTTCGGGCGGACCGACATGTGCGCGCTCCCGGACGCGCGGCTGCGCAAACGGCTGATGACCTGAGGGCGCGCGCGTCGGCCTGACCCCGTTGCCCGCGCCGGACAGTCTCGAACAGCGCGCCAAGCCCGCCGCACGCATGTCCGCGCCGCCAAATGCGTTCCCGCCCGACAACGGACTTGTTCGCCCCGCGCCTGGATAAGGCATCCGGGGGCAGGGCGAGTGACGTTCCTAGTGGAAGCGGCTCCAGGCCTTCTGGAACGAGCTCGAGATGTTCTCCCAGGCGCTTTCCATGCCCTTGCGCATGTCGTCCCAGGCAGCATCGCTGGCGGCCTGCGCCTCCTTCATCTTGGCGTGGGCCTCGTCGCGCTGCTTGCGCATTTCGCCGAGCTGCTTTTCGTATCTCGCCGTGTTCTCCGCTTCGGCGGCCTTCGCCTTGGCCTGGAGCTTGTCGATCTCGGCGTTCCACTCGTCCAGCTTCGCCTTCATCTTCTCGACATATGCGTCGCGATCCATCGTCTTCTCCTCCGTTGCTGAGAGGGGAGTGTGGCATAATATGAGTGGAAAATGAATGGTATGCTGCGGCGCGATGGCGAAGGAAGGCGCCGCGTTCGGGGCAGCAGCCACGCGTCGTCGCAGAAAGGCCTCTCCTGCAGCGCGTCGCAGCCCGTGGCCCGGTGTCGTACCATCTGCCACACCTGAGAAAGGATGGCCCGCCGCCATGTTCGATACGCTTGTCCCGGCAGCGGCGATCATCGATACTTCCCGGCGAAACGAGGCCGCTTTCCCGTCAGAGAGATATGAAATGAAAACGAAATGTCTGGCCGCGCTCTCCGCGGCGCTGCTGCTGGGCGCCTGCGCCGAGATGTCCGATGGCGCGCCGGTCACGCCCTTGCCCGAGGCCGTGGTCGCCATCGCCGCACCCTATCAGGACCTCACCACCGCGCGGCTGCGCTCGGAAGACGGCTGCTACTGGTATTCCCATGCGGGCCCGGTCGAGACGACGCTGATCCCCCTGCGCACCGCCGCGGGCAACCCGATCTGCAGCTCGGCCGCCGAATCCACCTGAGCCAACGCGGCGTCCGTCGCGGCGGCACGCGGCCGGTCAGCTGCTGGCGGTGACCGAATCCTCGGCCGGATAGAGACGCGCCATGACCCCGGTGTCGACCTGATCGTAAAGCCCGTTGATATGCGCCATCACCATGCGCACGCAGCCCGAACTGGCGCGCGTGCCGATCGAGCGCGGCGCGGGCGTGCCGTGGATCCGCAGATAGGTGTCGCGGTTCCCGACATAGAGATAGAGCGCGCGCGACCCGAGGGCATTGCCCGGACCCGGCTCCATGCCGCCATCGGCGTAGCGGCCGTATTTCTCGGGTTCCCGCGCGATCATCGCCTGGGTCGGGGTCCAGTGCGGCCAGGCCACCTTGCGCCGGATGGTGTAGGTTCCGGGCTCGTAAAGGTTGCCCCGCCCGATCGCCGCACCGTAGCGCATGGCGGTCCCGCCTTCCTCGATATGGTAGAGATAGCGCGCGACCGCATCGACATGGATGTCGCCCGGCACGAGGCCGGGATTGGCCTCCACCCGGACCGGCAGGAAGCGCGGATGCAGACCCCAGGGATTCGACGTGGCCGGGTCATATTCCGCAGGCGTCACCTGCGCGTCCCAGGTGTCCTTCTGGGCCTCGGTCGGCCAGGTACTGGCATGGACCGCGCCCGCGATCGGGGCGGAGAAAAGCGCGGCGGTTGTCATGACGAAATGGCGTCGTGTCAGCATGTCTTGGCTGTCCTCGTGTCTGTCCCGGCGTTGCGGGGCATTTTGCGGTCCCAACGTGCCGTTGCACAAGCGGTTCCGTCGGATGCCGCGCAAGAAGCCTGCGCCGCTGCGCGCCGTCGACCACACAAGGCGCGTTCATCCGCGCCGAACCGGGCGGCGCAGGACCGCCGGCTCCGAGGCCGCAGCGCCCCCACGTCGCGACACCAAACGACAGGCGGCAATCCGATCCGCTCCTGAGCGCGGCCTTCCGACATTCGGGCAGCCCCGCCCGAACACCTCATCCAACCGCAGCGCCGCGCCTCACGCCCGGGGCCGCGCCTCGATCAGCACGAAAGCCTGCGCCCAGGGGTGATCGTCGGTCAGCGTGACGTGGATGATCGCCTCGAAACCCGGCGGCGTCATCGCCTCGAGCCGGTCCTTGGCCCAGCCCGTCACCTCCATCACCGGCTGGCCGGTATGCAGGTTCGACACCGCCATGTCCTTCCAGGCGATGCCCATGCGCAGCCCGGTGCCCAGCGCCTTGGAACAGGCCTCCTTGGCTGCCCAGCGCTTGGCATAGGTGCCGGGCGTGTCCGCGCGCCGCTCGGCCTTGCGCTGCTCGGTCTCGGTGAAGACCCGGTTGCGGAAACGGTCGCCGAAGCGCTGCAGGGTGCGCTCGATGCGCTCTATGTTGGCCAGATCGGTGCCGATGCCGAGAATCATTCCGATCCCCCGTAGATATGCCGCACCTCCGCGATCCGCACGCCGCCGCGCCAGGCGAAAGCGTCCTGCGTGGCGCGGGCGTAATCCTCGAGCCGGAGTTGCGGGAACTGGAAGAAGTCGGGCGCCTCGTCCTGGGTCATGGCGAAGACCAGCCGGTCGATCCCGGCCCAGCGCATGGCCGCGAGGCACATCTCGCAGGGCTGCATCGAGGCGATGAGCGTGCTGCCCGACAGGTCTGTCGAGCCCAGCGCCCGGGCCGCGCGGGCGATGGCCACCACTTCGGCGTGGCGCGTGGGGTCCGTCGTTTCCGCCACCTCGTTGGCTTCCACCGCCACGATCCGCGTGTCCTGCACGATCGCGGCGGTGAAGACCGGGCCGGTCCCGTCATGCAGCGCCCGCGCCCGCGCGATCACCTGGTCGAGCGCCTCCTCCTCGGTCTCGGTCAGCGCGAAGCTCATGGCCGGGCCGCCGCGCCCGCGACGACGCCCGCACGGGCGGAGAAGCGGCTCATGGCCGCGCCGCGTCCATCGCGCGGCGCATCTCGGCGATGGCGCCGCCGAGCCCGCGGAAGATCGCCTCGCCGATCAGGAAGTGACCGATATTCAGCTCCCGCACCTCGGGCAGGGCGGCGATCGGCCCGACGATCTCGTAGGTCAGGCCGTGGCCCGCATGCACTTCGAGGGCGAGGCTGTGGGCATAGGTTGCCATCTCGCGCAGCCGCGCCAGCTCCGTATCCCGCGCGGCATGGTCGCCCTCGTAATGATGGTCGCAATAGGCGCCGGTATGCAGCTCGATCACCTCGGCGCCGACCTCTGCGGAGGCCTTGATCTGCGCCGGGTCGGCGGCGACGAAGAGCGATACGCGGCAGCCGGCCTCGCGCAGCGGCGCGATATAGGCGGCGAGCCTCTGCGCGTCGCCCGCCACTTCGAGCCCGCCCTCGGTGGTGCGTTCCTCGCGCTTCTCGGGCACGATGCAGACCGCGCGCGGGCGGTAGCGCAGCGCGATTTCCTGCATTTCCCCGGTCGCCGCCATCTCGAAATTGAGCGGCACCGACAGCCCGTCCATCAGCGCCTCGATATCGGCGTCGCGGATATGGCGGCGGTCTTCGCGCAGATGCGCGGTGATGCCGTCGGCCCCGGCCTCCTCGGCGAGCTTCGCCGCGCGCAGCGGGTCGGGATAGGCGCTGCCGCGCGCGTTCCGCACGGTGGCCACGTGGTCGATGTTCACGCCGAGGCGCAGGTGTCCGCCGGTCTCCGCGCCGCCGGTTACCGCGCCCTTGTGATCTGCCATTGTCTCGTACTCCGACTGTGTCCGTCCGTGATGCCTTGCCTGCAAACTAGGGCCGCGGGCCGGTGCGGGAAACCTCAAAAGCCGCGGCCTTGCGCGGACGCCAAGCGGCGCGCGACCCGCTCAATCCGCCGAGGCGCCCCGGCCCGCGGCCTTGGCCTTCTTCTTGGCCTTGAGCGAGGCGAGCTTCGCCGCGAGCCGCCCCTTGCGGCGGTTCTGGTAGGCGCGGATCAGCGGCAGCGAGATGTAGTAGCAGATGAGCCCGGTGATGATGCCGGGGATGATCCCGCCCACGAGATAGGGATAGAACACCTCGTCGAAGAATTGCGACAGGTTCTGCCAATCGGCTTCGGCGGGGGTGAAGATCGCCAGGAAATTGTCCCACAGGTCGCGCCCCGCGGCGGTGAATTTCTGCCCGACCCAGCGGTGATCCTCGGGATCGCTCTCGATGCCCAGAAGCCAGTTGCCGGTCTGCAGCGAGATCACCGCGATGGGCACGTAGGTCAGGGGATTGCCGAAGAAGGTGCCGAGCAGGCTCGCCACGATGTTGCCGCGCAGGATCCATGCAAGCAGCGCCGCGAGGAAGAAATGGAAGCCGTAAAGCGGCGTGAAGGTCATGAAGACGCCCGCGAAGAGGCCCCGCGCGATCTTGTCGGGCGGGTCGGGCAGCCGCTGGAGCCGGTGGCGCACGTAGCGCGCCGCCCGCGCCCAGCCGCCTTTGGGCCAGAGCGCGCGCAGGAGCCGTTTCCACAGCGGTTGTTGATCGCGACGCCTGAAGACCACCCGCGCCTCACCTCATTTCATCGCTACTCGGCCGCCGCGCGGGACGTCGCCGTCGTGTCATCGCTGCCGTCGTCGCGCCAGCGGATGACCTGCGCGACGTCGCTTTCCGCCTCAAGGGCCGACATGACCGAATGCAATTGTTCCGCATCGCTCAGTTCCAGGTCGACTTTCAGCCTGTAGAAGTCCGGCTTGCGGTCCTTGAAGTGCAGGTCCGAGATATTGGCCTTACGCTCTCCGATCAATGTGCAAATCCGCCCGAGCACACCCGCATCGTTCCCGATCGTGAGATCGAGCGTGATCGCGTAGACCGGCGGGTGGTGCCCCTCGGCCCATTGCAGGTCGAGCCAGCGGTCGGGCTCGTCCTCCACATCCGCAAGGCGCGGGCAGTCGATGGCATGGACCACGACGCCGTGTCCGCGCCGGGCGATGCCCACGATCCGCTCGCCGGGCAGGGGCTGGCAGCAGCCCGCGCGATGGAAGGCCTGCCCGTGTTCGAGACCGATGACCGCGCGGGCGGTGTCGACCTCGTCGCTGGGCCGGGGCGTGAGGTCGGGATAGACCGCCGAGACCACCTCGCGCGCCGAAAGCTCGGCCGATCCCAGTCGCGCCAGCATCGCCTCCGCATCGGAAATGCGCAGGGTCCGGGCGGCCTTCTCCAGCACCTTGTCGGAGGCCTTCTTGCCCACATGCTCGAAGGCCGAGCGGGCGATCTCGCGGCCGAGCTTGACGAAACGCTCCTTGCGGGCCTCGCGCAGCGCGCGCCGGATCGCGGACTTGGCCTTGCCGGTCTTGGCGATGTCGAGCCAGGTGGCCTGCGGGGCCTGCCCCTGCGCGGTGATGATCTCGACCGACTGGCCGTTCTTCAGCCGCGTCCAGAGCGGCACGCGCAGCCCGTCCACCTTGGCGCCGACGCAGGCCGAGCCGATCCGCGTGTGGATCGCATAGCCGAAATCCAGGGGCGTCGCGCCCTTCGGCAGCTTCACCACCTCGCCCTTGGGCGTGAAGCAGAAGACCTGGTCGGAATACATCTCGAGCTTGACCGCCTCGAGAAATTCGTCGTGGTCCTCCTCGGCGGTGAACTGCTCGGTCAGCGACGCGATCCATTTCGCGGGATCGACCGCGAAGGGGTTCTGCGCGCGCACGCCGTCGCGGTAGGACCAATGCGCGGCCACGCCGGTTTCGGCCACCTCGTGCATCTGGCGGGTGCGGATCTGCACCTCCACGCGCTTGCCGTCACGCCCCGAGACGGTGGTGTGGATCGAGCGGTAGCCGTTGGTCTTGGGCTGGCTCACGTAATCCTTGAACCGCCCCGGCACGGCGCGCCAGCGGTGATGGATGGCGCCCAGGGCGAGGTAGCAATCCATCTCCGAGCGGGTGATGATGCGGAAGCCGTAGATGTCCGACAGCCGCGAGAAGGACAGGTCCTTCTCCTGCATCTTGCGCCAGATCGAATAGGGTTTCTTGGCGCGCCCGAAGACCTCGGCCTCGATGCCCGCGGCGTCCAGCTCGTGGCGCATGTCGGCGGTGATGCGCGGGATCACGTCGCCGGTTTCGCGCTGCAGCGTGATGAAGCGGCGGATGATCGAATTGCGCGCCTCGGGGTTGATGACGCGGAAGGCCAGGTCTTCCAGCTCCTCGCGCATCCATTGCATGCCCATCCGGCCCGCCAGCGGCGCGTAGATGTCCATGGTCTCGCGCGCCTTCTGCAGCTGCTTGTCCTCGCGCATGGCGCGGATGGTGCGCATGTTGTGCAGCCGGTCGGCGAGCTTCACGAGGATCACCCGCAGATCCTTCGACATCGCCATGAAGAGCTTGCGGAAATTCTCGGCCTGCTTGGTCTCGTTCGAGGACAGCTGCAGGTTGGTCAGCTTGGTGACTCCGTCGACCAGCATGGCGATCTCGTCGCCGAAGCGCTTCTGCACCTCGGAATAGGTCGACTTGGTGTCCTCGATCGTGTCGTGCAGCAGGGCCGTGACGATGGTCGCGTCGTCGAGCTGCTGCTCGGTCAGCAGCGCCGCGACCGCGACGGGATGGGTGAAATAGGGCTCGCCCGATTGCCGGGTCTGGCCCTCATGCATCTCGCGGCCATAGGCATAGGCCGCGCGAATCAGCGCCTCGTTGGTCTTCGGGTTGTAATTGCGGACGAGCGCAATCAGGTCTTCGGCGGCGATCATGCGCCCATCCTCCCCGCGCGCGCCCGCATTCCGGGGCGGCTTAGCGCTCGCCCTGGGCCTCCATCAGCGCGCGCAGCAGTTTCTCTTCGGACATGTCGTCTTCCTGCGGCTTGTCGGGCTCGGCCCCCATCAGCAGCGCCATGGCGTCCTCTTCGGGCTCATCGACCTCGATCTGGGTCTGGTTCGCCTCGATGATGCGCTCGCGCAGCTCGTCGGCGGACTGGGTCTCCTCGGCGATCTCGCGCAGGGCGACAACGGGGTTCTTGTCGTTGTCGCGGTCCACGGTGATCGGGCTGCCGGCGGAAATTTCACGAGCGCGATGGGCCGACAACAGAACCAGCTCGAAGCGGTTCGGAACCTTGTCGACGCAATCTTCAACCGTCACGCGGGCCATTGGTATCTCCAGTCTGGGTCTGACGTCAGAAGAGTCGTACCTAACGTGCCACAAGAGGCTTGACAAGACGCGTTTCCTCTTACAGCGGCGTGATTTCCGCACGCGCCCCGGGCGGCAGCGCATCCCGCATCTCGCGCACGCTCTGCCCGGTCAGCGGATGGGTCCAGTGGGGCGCGATATCGGCCATCGGGACCAGCACGAACCCGCGATCCTGCAGGCGCGGATGCGGCAGGATCAGCGTCTCCGGCGCCTCCTGCCGCTGCGCATCGGGCGCGAGCTTCCGCCAGCGTGTCTGGGTTTCGGCGTCCGGGCGCACCAGATCTCCCAGCGCGATCAGGTCGAGATCCAGCGTGCGCATGCCCCAGCGCTGGGCGCGGGCGCGCCCGAAAACCGCCTCCACCGCGTGCAATTCCGCCAGCGCCGCCTCGGGCGTCATGCCCGCCGGAAGGCTCAGCAGTGCCGCGGCATTGACGTAGTCCGGACCCGCATTGGCCGGGAAACACGGCGTCGCGTAGAATCGGCTGATCGCCCTGATTTGCAGCGCCGTCTGGCCGATTTTTTTCAATGCCGATAAGAGGGTTTCTGCCGGGGGATGATCGCCGAGCGGCAGATTCCCTCCTAACGCGATCACTGCATCTTGCCTGACCTGCATGAGAGGCATATCCTTTCGAGTAGGTGGCCATTCTTTTGAACCCGCGACATCGACTTGCCGCTACGCCTACGCTCTCTATTTAGAGCACCAAGCGAAGACCTTCCGATTCACGGCCGTCCGGTCATCGACGGCATCAAAAGCATTGAAGAGGCCATTTTATGTTTTACAAGGACGAACGGTTGGCGCTGTTCATCGATGGTTCCAACCTCTACGCCGCGGCAAAGGCGCTTGGGTTCGACATCGACTACAAGCTCCTGAGGCAGGAATTCGTGCGCCGGGGACGCATGATCCGGGCCTTCTATTACACCGCACTGCTCGAGAATGACGATTATTCGCCGATCCGCCCGCTGGTGGATTGGCTGCACTATAACGGCTTCACCATGGTGACGAAGCCCGCCAAGGAATACACCGACAGCCAGGGCCGCCGGAAGGTGAAGGGCAACATGGATATCGAACTTGCCGTCGATGCCATGGAGCTTGCCCCGCGCGTCGATCACATCGTCTTGTTCTCGGGGGATGGCGATTTCAAGCCTCTGGTCGAAAGCCTGCAGCGCCAGGGCGTGCGCGTTTCGGTCGTCTCGACGATCCGCTCGCAGCCGCCGATGATCGCCGACGAACTGCGCCGCCAGGCCGACAATTTCATCGAGCTCGACGAGCTGCGCGACGTGATCGGGCGGCCCCCGCGCGATGTCGGCGCCGAGGCCCAGGACCGGACGAGCAACGTCGCCTGATCCGGACCACGCCCGGTGGAGGTCAGCCTTGCCGCGCTCGGCGGTCTTTTTGCCGCGGCCTTCGGGGCCGCGACCATCCTGCCGTTCCAGTCCGAAGTGGTCTTCGTCGGCCTGCAGCTGAGCGGCGCGGCGGCGATCTGGCTTCTCGTTTTGGTGGCCAGCATCGGCAATATCCTCGGCGCGGTGGTCAATTACGTGCTCGGCCTCTGGGCCGAACGGCTGCGCGACACGCGCTGGTTTCCCGCCTCCGACAAGCAGATGGACCGCGCGCAGGATTGGTGGCAGCGCTACGGCGTCTGGACGCTCTTGCTGTCCTGGGCGCCGCTCGGGGATGCCTTCACGGTGCTCGCGGGCATCGCCAGGGTCCGGCTCTGGGTCTTCCTCGCGCTGGTGAGCATCGCCAAGACGGGCCGCTACGCGGTGCTGGCCTGGGCCACCGCCGCGGCCTCGGCGTGATCCGCGCGGCCTGCGCTCAGTAGAAGACCCCGACCGACAGGCAGATGACCACCAGCGCGGTCAGCAGCACCCGAAGCTGCATCCACCAGCGTGGCGCGAGCCCCCAGCGCCAGAAGGCGAAATCCAGCACCAACAGACCGAGATAGCCGAAGATCAGGTTCATGCCCGCCGAAACCGGCCCGCCCCCCGCCATGAAGAACGCCCAGAGCGCAGGGATCACCGACAGCGCGTATCCGGTGGCGGCGCGGGCATCCTCGGCCTTGGTGGCGAACCCCCAGAGCACGCCCGACATGAAGCTCAGGATCACCGCGCCGTAATAAAGCTGCACGTAAGGCCCGATGAAGCGCGGCCCGAGATTGGCCAGACCCCATTCCGCGAGGCCCGGCGACAGCAGCGTCATGGCGCCCCAGAGAAACGGAAGGACGCCGGCAAGGCCGAGGATCAGGGCGGCGCGGGGGATGTCGGTCATGGGGCGGGCTCCGTCGTGGCGGTCTCGTGCCTGGCTCAGGTAGCGCTTGCCGCGCCGGAAGTCACCCGGCCCGTTCCAGCGCCAGACGTCCCGCAAGCGCGGCAAAGAGCGCCGCGAAGGAGCGGTTGAGCCAGCGCATGACCGCCGCACTGCCCAGAAGCCGGTCCCGCGCCGCCGCGGCCATCAGCCCGTAGCCCACGAAGACGACGAAGGTCAGCCCCATGAAGATCGCGCCCAGGAACGTCATCTCCAGCGTCGCGGTCGCCGGATTGCCCGACAGGAAGGGCGGCAGCAGCGCCAGGAAGAACACCGACAGCTTCGGGTTCAGGATGTTGATCAGCGCCCCGCGCCGGGCGATGCGCGCTCCGGGCTCGGCCCGCTTCTCGGCGCTGACGGAAAGCGCGCCGCCCGCGCCCAGCGATTGCCAGGCGAGCCAGAGCAGGTAGGCGACGCCCGCCCATTTCACCAAGGTGAACAGGACCGCGCTTGTATGCAGCACCGCGGCCAGGCCCAGCGTCGCCGCGGCCAGATGCGGCACGATGCCGAAGGTGCAGCCCAGCGCCGCCCAGAGCGCCGCGCGCCGTCCCTGTCCGAGCGAGATCGCAAGCGTGTAGAGAACGCCGGTGCCCGGGGCGATGACGACGACGAAGGCGGTGACGAGGAACTGGATCGAGATCATGCCGCGCAGTAGCGCGTCTCCGGGCCGCCCTGTCAACGCCGAACGCGCCCGGGTCGGCCGCTACCGCTTACCGCTAATACCCGGTCCGCCGGGCCGGGCGCTCCGTTCCTGTCACGATCGGACCGGAAATACTCCGGGAGCGCGAGGGCAGCGCCCTCGCCGGCCGCAGCGCGGCCGCCCCGGCGCGCCCGCGGCGTTTCGCCCCCCCCCCCGGCAGGTGCGCCCGCCCAAACCGGCCCGCGCCGCACCCTTGCGCCTCCGCCGCCGATGCGCGACAGGAATGCCGATTCCCATGCCCAGCCGGAGACAAGCCATGTCCTTCACGCTCGCCACCTGGAACATCAACTCCGTGCGCCTGCGCGAAGGCCTCGTGGCGCGCCTCCTGTCCGAGGAGGGCCCCGACATCCTCTGCCTGCAGGAATGCAAGAGCCCGGTGGAGAAGATCCCCACCGAGACCTTCGCGGATCTCGGATATCCCCACATGATCGCCCGCGGCCAGAAGGGCTATAACGGCGTCGCGATCCTGTCGAAGCTGCCCATCGAGGATGCGGGCGACAAGGATTTCGCCGCCCTCGGCCATGCGCGGCATGTCGCCGGGCGGCTCGAGAACGGCGTGACCATCCACAATTTCTACGTGCCCGCGGGCGGCGACAAGCCCGACCGGGAGGTGAACGAGAAATTCGGCCAGAAGCTCGATTACCTCACGGAAATGCGCGACTGGTTCCATGCGGAGCGGCCCGAAAAATCGGTGCTGGTGGGCGACCTGAACATCGCCCCGCGCGAAGACGACGTCTGGTCGCACAAGCAGCTCCTGAAGGTCGTCTCGCATACCCCGGTCGAGGTGGAGCATCTGGGCGCCGCGCAGGACGCCGGCGGCTGGGTCGATGTCACCCGCGCCGATATCCCCGACGGGCCGCTTTATTCCTGGTGGTCCTACCGCTCGCCCGACTGGGACGCCGCCGACAAGGGCCGACGGCTCGATCACGTCTGGGCGACGCCCGATATCGCCAATGCCGCCCATGGCAGCCGGGTGCTGCGCCATGTCCGCGGCTGGGAGCAGCCCTCCGATCACGCCCCGGTCTTCGCGACCTTCGATCTCTGAGCGGGCAAGGCCGCGTCCCGCGGCCTGCGAGAGACGCTGTCTCTCGCGCTCTCTGGAGGTATTTTCGGTCCGATCGTGAGGGGCGGCGTGGCGCATGCGCATCCGCGTGGGACACGTGGATGTCGGCCGTCGCGGGTCTCGGTCCCGCCCGGCTCCCCGCGCCGGTCACGGGCCTCGGATCGCCCCATTCCTCCGCGAACATGCCCCGACGGCGCGCCCTGCGCCCTTGCATCACGGGTTCGTGCGCGCCATCTAACCTCCAAACTGCACAGCGATGCAGACCGACCCGGACATTTGCAGACGGAGCCCGCCATGATCGAGCTTGGACAAGCCACCCCGAACGACGCCGACATCATCAAGGATGTCGCCGAACAGGACTTCATGAAGGACGTGATCGAGGCCAGCCAGGAGGTCCCGGTGATCGTGGATTTCTGGGCGCCCTGGTGCGGGCCCTGCAAGACCCTGGGTCCGCAGCTCGAGGCGGCGGTCCGCGCCCAGAAGGGCGCGGTGAAGATGGCCAAGGTCAATGTCGACGAGGCGCAGGCCATCGCGGGCCAGCTTCGCATACAGTCCATTCCGACGGTCTATGCCTTTCACAAGGGCCAGCCCGTCGATGGCTTCCAGGGCGCGGTGCCCGAAAGCCAGGTGAAGCAATTCGTCGAGCAGCTGGCCAAGATGGGCGGCGGCGACACGTCGGGCGGCCTCGATGACGCCGTGGCCGCGGCGGAAGAGATGCTCGAGGCCGGACAGCCCGAGGATGCCGCGCAGATCTTCCAGGCCATCCTCGGCGAGGAACCCGCGCATGCCGGCGCCTATGGCGGGCTGGTGCGCGCGACGCTCGCCACGGGCGACGTGGACCAGGCCGAGGCGGTGCTGAACGGCGCGCCCGCCGAGATTTCCGACGCGCCCGAGCTCGAGGCCGCGCGCGCCCAGATCGCCCTCGCGCGGCAGGCCGAGAAGGCCGGCCCCATCGCCGACCTGGAGGCCAAGGTGGCCGCCGACCCCGCCGACCCGCAGGCGCGTTTCGACCTCGCCCAGGCGCTTTTCGCGGGCGGGCGCACCGAGGAGGCCGTGGACCAGCTTCTGGAGCTGTTCCGCCGCGACCGCGAATGGAACGAGGCCGCCGCGAAACAGCAGCTTTTCACCATTTTCGACGCGCTGAAGCCGAACGATCCCATCGTTCTGAACGGGCGGCGGAAACTCAGCTCGATGATATTTGCCTGAGACCGGGAAGGGGCTAGCTGGACGCATATGGCACGGTACAAAGACCTCCCCGACACGATCCCGATCTTTCCGCTTCCCGGTGCGCTGCTGCTGCCGCGGGCGCATCTGCCGCTGCATCTCTTCGAGCCGCGCTATCTGCAGATGTTCGACGACACGCTGAAGACCGAGACGCGGCTCATCGGCATGGTGCAGCCCAATCCCAACCCGGGCAACAGCGCCGCGCTGCACAAGATCGGCTGCGCGGGGCGGATCACCCAGTTCTCCGAGACCGAGGACGGGCGCTACATGATCACCCTGACCGGGCTGTCGCGCTTCCGGCTGGAGGGGGAGGAGGACGGCTTCACGCCCTATCGCCGGGCCCGCGTCAGCTGGGCGGGGTTCGAGGCGGATCGCAACGGGCGCTCCGAACACGACCACGATTTCGACCGCGCCGCCTTCCTCGCCATCCTCAACCGCTTCTTCGCGGCGCGGGATCTCTCCGCCGACTGGTCGTCGCTGAAAGAGGCGGATGACGAATTGCTCATCAACTCGCTGTCCATGCTGCTCGATTTCGAACCCGAGGAGAAGCAGGCCCTTCTGGAGGCGCCGTCGCTCTCGACCCGGCGCGAGACGCTGGTGACGCTCTTGGAATACGCGCTGCGCTCGGGCGGGGCCGACGGCGAGGACGTGATGCAATGACCGAACATTCGCCCGAGACCCCGTTCGACCGCCGCATGCTGGAGGCGCTGGTCTGCCCCGAGACCCAGTCGGTCCTGTCCTACGATTCGGACCGCCAGGAACTTGTCAGCAAGCGCGCCGGTCTCGCCTATCCGATCCGCGACGGCATCCCGGTCATGCTCATCTCCGAAGCGCGCGTGGTGGACGACGCGGGCTAGACCGCTAGTTCCCGTCCATTGCGGACAGGAGCGGATGCGTGGCGGGCAAACTCGATCTCAACGACAAGTCGGTGCCGCGGGCGCTGTGGCAGGTCTCTGCCCCGATGGCCATCGGCATTCTCGGCGTCCTGTCGGTGGGCCTGGCTGACAGCTACTTCCTGGCCCGCGCGGGCGAGGACGAGCTGGCCGCGATCGGCTTCATCTACCCGGTGATCGTGGCGATCACCTCGCTCTCCATCGGGCTCTCGGCGGGCACCAGCGCGGTGGTCAGCCAGGCGCTCGGTGCCAATGGCGGGGATGACAGCGCCAGCGCGCGGCTCGCGCTGCACGCGCTGATCGTCGCGGCCTCTGCGGCGACTCTGGTGGCAGGCCTGCTCTATGTCGCGGCGTCGTGGCTTTTCGGGCTGATGGGCGCCGAGGGCGCGGTGCTCGACGGCATCCTCGCCTACATGCCCTGGTGGTGCGCGGGCTTTCCCTTCATCGTCGCGGGCCAGTCCCTGAACGCGGTGTTCCGCGCCGGGGGCGAGGCGCGCATCGCCGCCAGCGTGATGATGAGCCAGGCAATCATCAACATCGTGCTCGATCCGATCCTCATCTTCGGGTTCGGCCCGGTCCCGGCCCTGGGCATCGAGGGCGCGGGCATCGCGACGGCCACGGCCAGGATCCTGGCCTTCCTCGGCTGTCTCGCCTTCGCGATCCGCACCGCGCGGCTCGACATCTCCAACTGCTCGCTCACCGGGTTCGGCACCTCGGCCTGGCGCATCGTCAAGGTGGGCGGCCCGGCCTCGCTGTCGAACGCGATCAACCCCGCGGGCATGGCCGCGGTCACCGCCGCGGTGGCGATCATCGGCGCCAGCGCGGTCGGCGGCTTCGGCGCGGCGACGCGGGTGCAGAACCTGCTCTTCGTGCCAATGCTGGCGCTCTCGGCGGGCATCGGCCCGGTGGTGGGCCAGGCCTGGGGCGCGGGCGACAAGGCCAGGGCGCGCGAAACCGTGCGGCTGACCTTCCTGCTCTGCCTGGGCTACGGCATCGCCGTCTCGGCGCTCCTGTGGCTCACCGCGGGGCCCATCGCGCGGGTGATGACCAACGGCCTCCAGGCGGTGCCCTATGCCGAGCAATATCTCCGCTGGGTCTCCGTCAGCTTCTTCGGCTACGGCATCCTGGTGACCGCCAACGCCGCGATGAATGCCCGCGAGAAGCCGCTCTTCTCGCTTTCGCTCAGCCTCGGGCGGATCGGGTTGCTCTATGTGCCGCTGGCCTGGGTCGGGGCCTATACGCTGGGCTATTCCGGCATCCTCGCCGCGGCGGTGGCGGCCAATCTCGGCGCGGTGCTGGGCGCGATCGTGCTCTGCCGGCGCACCGGCGTTCTGGGCGCGCTCGGCCTCGGCGGGGCTGTCCGCGCGGCCGGCGCGGCTGTCCCGCCGAATTGACAGCCCGCGCGCACTCGCCTATCTGCCGCGCCTCTGAGGCAAGGAGGATGCATGGGACGTGCACGCAAGGGTCGGGACGTGTCGGGCTGGCTGGTGGTCGACAAGCCCGCGGGGCTGAGCTCGACCGCGGTGGTCAACAAGGTGCGCTGGGCGCTCTCGGCGAAGAAGGCGGGACATGCGGGCACGCTCGACCCGGAAGCGACGGGCGTTCTGGCCGTGGCGCTGGGCGAGGCGACGAAGACCGTGCCCTACATCACCGATGCGCTGAAGGCCTACCGCTTCACCATCCGGCTCGGACAGGCCACCAATACCGACGATGCCGAGGGCGAGGTAATCGCGACCTCCGAGCAGCGCCCGTCGGATGCCGAGATCAAGGAGGCGCTGCAGGGCTTCGTCGGCGAGATCATGCAGGTTCCGCCGCAATATTCCGCCGTGAAGATCGACGGCGAACGCGCATATAAACGCGCCCGCGACGGCGAGACGATGGAGATCGCCGCCCGCCCGCTCTGGGTCGAGGAACTCGTGATGACCGAGCGCGAGGATGCCGATCACGTCACCCTCGAGATGGTCTGCGGCAAGGGCGGCTACGTGCGTGCCATTGCCCGCGATCTCGGCGCGGCGCTGGGCTGTCACGCCCATGTGCGCGAGCTTCGCCGCCTCTGGTCCGGCCCCTTCGACGTCGAGGACGCGATCACCCTCGACGAGATCGACCGCCTCGCCAAGGATCCGGCCCTCGACGACCGCCTGCTGCCCGTTGCGGCGGGCCTCGCCGATCTGCCGGAACTGCGCTGCGGCGCGGGCGAGGCCAACCGCATCCGCAACGGCAATCCCGGCGCGGTGGCGGTGTCGGGCCTCGAATACGGCGCGGAATGCTGGGCCTCCTGCGACGGCGAACCGGTGGCGGTCGGCCGCTACCGCGCGGGCGAGTTCCACCCCGACCGGGTCTTCGTCGCGGCCTCGTAAGACCCCGCGCGTCCCACGTCCGGGACGGCGCGCCACGCCCCCCTCACGGCCGGACCGGAAATACCTCCGGAGAGCGCGAGAGGCTGGCCTCTCGCAGGCCGCGGCACGCGGCCTTCCCCCGCCTTGCGCCTCAGAAGGGCGGCCTCGCACGGAACTGCATGCCGCGCCCGCCATCGGGATGGCGCAGACGCAGCTCCTCCGCATGCAGCATCATGCGCGGATAGGCACCCGCATGCTCGGGCGCATACAGCGGATCGCCCAGGATCGGATGGCCCAGCGCCAGCATGTGCACCCTGAGCTGGTGCGACCGGCCGGTTTTCGGGAAAAGCCGCACCCGCGTCTCGTCGTCGCCGGCCTTCATCACCCGCCAGCCGGTCAGCGCGGGCTTGCCCGCCGCGTGATCGACCTTCTGCAGGGGGCGGTTCGGCCAGTCGACGATGAGCGGCAGGTCGATCTCGCCGGTCTTCTCGGCGATGCGCCCCGCGACCCGCGCCACGTAGGTCTTCTTCATCTGCCGCTTTTCGAATTGCAGCCCGAGATGGCGCTGCGCATGGGGCGTCAGCGCGAAGACCATGACGCCCGACGTGTCCCGGTCGAGCCGGTGCACCAGGAGCACCTCCGGAAAGGCCGTCGCGAGCCGCGCGATCAGGCAATCGGCCAGTGCTTCGCCCTTGCCGGGCACCGACAGGAGCCCCGCGGGCTTGTCGACCACGAGGATCTCGTGATCGGCATGCAGGACGGGGATGTCGCCTTCGGGCGGGTCGTATGCCGTGCCCGGACTGTCAGACAATCTCGTGCCCCGCATTGCGCAGCCGCTCGGCGATGGCGGCGATATGCTCCGGGCCCGTCTCGCAGCAGCCGCCGACGATGGTCGCGCCCTGCTTCACCCAGTCCATGGCGAAGCCCGCATAGCGCTGCGGCCCCATGTCCCGGCGCGCGGACAGCGAGTCGACCGTGGCCTCGGGATCGAGGAAATCGCTGGTGATCTGCGCGAAGGCATTGGCATAGGCCCCGAGGCGCAGACCGGACGGCGCCGCCGCCGCGAGCGCGGGGCCCATCGCCTCGGGCGCCGAGCAGTTGATCAGCAGCGCGTCGCAGCGCCCGGCCGCGGCCAGTGCGGCGGCTTCGGCCACGGGCTCGCCCGACCGCAGGCGCGTGCCGTCCTTGTCGTCGACCGTCAGGCCGATCCAGACCGGCTTCGAGGTCTCCTCGGCCGCCGCGAGGGCCGCGCGCAGCGTGTCGAGGGTCGCCAGCGTCTCGAAGGCGATGATATCGACCTCGGGCGCCATCTGGCGCACGATCCCGGAATAGACCGCGACGGCCTTCTCCATGCCGGGGAACATGTCTGTGCGGTAGGAGCCGCCGAGCGGCCCGATGCAGCCCGCGATCCGGCCCTTGCCATGGGCCTCGCGCGCCGATTGTGCCTCGGCGAGGGCGGCGGCGCGGAACGTGTCGATCTTGTCCAGAAGACCCGCCCGTTCCAGCCGGTCGGGCAGCAGCGCGTAGGTGTTCGCCATCGCGACCGTCGCGCCCGCGTCGAAGAAGGCGGTATGGACCTGCTCCACCAGTCCGGGGCGGTCGATCATCACCTGGGTCGCCCACAAGGGCGTGGGCTTGTCGCCGGAGCGCTTGATCAGCTCCTGGCCCATGCCGCCATCGAGCAGCGTTATCTTGGCCATGAATGCCCCCTCATCTGAAGGCCCCCACCGGGGGGCCATGTGTCATCCCCATGCCAACCTAACCGCCAAAGCGCCGAAGACCAGCGCCGCGATCCGGTTCATCGCCCGGCCATGCCGCCGGAGCGGCGCCGACAGCGCCCCCGCCATCGCGCCGTACCCGGCGGTGATGACGAAGCCGGTGACCAGGAACAGCGCGCCGAGCGTGAGGATCTGGCTCCAGACCGGGCCGCGCGACGGGTCGGCGAATTGCGGCAGGAAGGCCAGCACGAACAGCGCCACCTTGGGGTTGAGCAGGTTGGTGAGAAAGCCGCGCCGGAAAGCCGGGCCAAGCCGCGCGCTGCCGCCCGTCTCCGGCGCGGCAGGCGGCGCGCGCCAGGTCTGCACCGCCAGATAGAGAAGGTAGGCCGCGCCGAGCCAGCGGATCGCCTCGAAGGCGCCCGGGCTCGCCGCCAGCGCCGCGGCCAGTCCGAAGGCGGTGGCGCAGATATGGGCCGTGGCCCCCGCGGTGATCCCCGCCGCCGCGGCGACACCCGCCCGCGGCCCGCCCCGCGCGCCCGAGGCCATCGCGAACATCACGTCGGCGCCCGGCGTCAGGTTCAGAAGGATGCCCGCGCCGAGAAAGCTCAGCAGCGTCGGCCAGTCGGGCAGGGCGAAAAGATCGGTCACGGGCTGAGCGGCACGTCGTCCGGCAGATCGTAGTAGTCGCCCCGGCTGTCGGTGAAGATGTGCTTGACGATGCGCATGCCCGTCGCCCCGTCGATGGCGCCCATGGCGAAGCTCATCGTGTCCTCGTCATGCGCCTTCCAGAACAGGAACGACCCGCAGCGCGGGCAGAAGCCGCGCGTGGCGCTGTCGCTGGCGGCGAACCAGCGCGGCGCGCCGGTGATGGTGATATCGCTTTCGGGCACGTAGGACGACGACCACAGATGCCCCGACATCTTGCGGCATTGCGAACAATGACAGACCGCGGCCCCCTTGGGCGTGCCCGCGACGGTGAAGGTGATGTCGCCGCAACAGCAGCTTCCGGTCAGCATGGGCGGGGTCCTTTCTACGCGAAAATGGTGGCGGCGAGCGCCAGACCATAGAACACGAAACAGGCCGCAAGGCCACTCCGGACCCGCCGGTCGGCCACCGCGCTCAGCGCCGCCCGGCCCAGCGCCGCGCCCAGCGCGGTATAGCCCGCATAGCTCATGGCGGTGATGCTGAGCGCGGTGGGCACGATCACCCCCATCTGCTCCGGGATCGGGACGCCGGGATCGACGAATTGCGAGAAGGCGGCGAGATAGCCCGCGACGCTCTTGGGGTTGATCGTGGCGACCGCGAAGGCCCGCAGGTAGATCGACCCGGGCGCCGCCGCGACATGGCCCAGGGGCTGGCCCGCGCGCCGCCAGCCCCTTATGCCGAGCCAGATCAGCACCGCCGCACCGGCGATCTTCGCCGCGAGGAAACCCGCGGGCGCCGCGGTCAGCAGCGCGGTGATCCCCAGCGCCGACAGGAAGAGGAACAGGAGCGATTGCGTCAGGATCGCCAATACGCCCCAGAGCGACCGCCAGAAGCCGTGCGTCATGCCGTTCTGGATGCAATTGACCGCGTTCGGCCCGGGCGAGGTGACGAAGAGAACCCAGAAGCCCGCGAAGACCAGCCAGGCCTGTCCGCTCACGCGGCGTGCTCGAAGCTGCGCGCGAGGATGCCCGCCAGCGCGTCCGCATCGGCGCGGTCGAAGGCGGCGGGCCGGTCGCTGTCGATATCGAGGACGCCCAGCAGCACGCCCGCGCCGTTCCGGACCGGCAGCACGATCTCGGACCGGGTCGAGGAGGCGCAGGCGATGTGGCCGGGGAAGGCGTCCACGTCATCCACGATCTGCACCTCGCCGCTGCGCGCCGCCGCACCGC
Source organism: Roseivivax lentus (assembly GCF_900156805.1). GTDB lineage: Bacteria > Pseudomonadota > Alphaproteobacteria > Rhodobacterales > Rhodobacteraceae > Roseivivax > Roseivivax lentus. The sequence goes on from NZ_FTOQ01000001.1 coordinate 485,368, forward strand.
AGACCCCGCGCGAGAACGGGATGACGAGGCAGCCATGCCCGCCCTGATAGGGCCCGATCTTCAGCATCTCGGGCCCGGTGACGCGGTAGAAGCCGGTCCAGTCGAACCGGTCGTCGGCGTGATGCAATTCGCACGCGATGGTGGCCATCAGGGCGATCGCGTCGGTCTCGCCCTCGGTCAGGGCGGCGATGGTCTTGGCGAGCTCGTCGTAATCTGCGCGCATGTCGGGGCTCCTTCATCTCGCCCGCGGCAATAATCCGGGGCTGCGGCGGGACGCAAGCCGCGCGGTTATCCCCGCTCATCCTTGGGAGAGCCCATCACGACGTAGGAGGTGATCGCGTGCACCTGCGGCAACGTGCCCAGAACATCGGTATGGAAGGTCTTGTAGGCGGCCAGATCCGCCGCCTCGACGCGCAGAAGGTACTCCACGGCCCCGGTGATGTTGTGGCATTCGCGGACCTCGGGGGCGCGGGCGATGGCGCGCTCGAACGCGAGCTGGCTCGCCTTGGTGTGGGAGTTCAGCGCCACGGTGACATAGGCGATGAACCCGGCGCCCATCTTCTCGGGCGACAGCACCGCGCGGTAGCCGGTGATCACGCCGCAGCGCTCAAGCGCCGCCACCCGGCGCAGGCAGGCCGAGGGCGACAGGCCCACGCGTTCGGCGAGGGCAAGGTTGCTTAGCCGCCCGTCGCGGGACAGCTCTTGCAATATCTTGCGGTTGATATCGTCCATGACGCTCATAAATTGCGAATTAATCGTCAAGGCGGCTGAAATTGCAATTACATCGCGGGATGATTGCGAATTAATGCGCCGCATGACACCAGAACTCTTCACCGCGCTCGTGGCCTTCGCCTTCGTCACCGTCATGACGCCGGGGCCCAACAATTTCTTGCTCATGGCCTCGGGGGCGAATTTCGGCTTCCGGCGCACGCTGCCGCACATGGCGGGGGTGGGGCTCGGCTTTCCGGCGATGTGTTTCTGCGTCGGGCTCGGGGTGATGCGGCTCTTCGATCTGTGGCCGCCCGCCTACGGCATCCTGACGGTGCTGTCGGTGGCCTACATGCTCTATCTCGCCTGGAAGATCGCCAATGCCGCCCCGCCCGAGGCGGATCGCACCGATACCGCCGAGGCAGCCGGTCGGAAGGGCACGCCGCTGTCGTTCCTGCAGGCCGCCGCCTTCCAGTGGGTAAACCCGAAGGCCTGGTCGATGGCGCTGTCGGCGATCACGCTCTACGCGCCGGGCAAGTCCCTGGGCGCGGTGGTGTGGGTGGTGGGGGCCTACGTGGCCTGCTCGATGGTGTCGACCACCAGCTGGACGGTGGTGGGCACCGCGCTCCGGCGCTTTCTGCAGGACCCGCGGCGGCTGCGATTGTTCAACTGGACAATGGCGGGGCTGCTCGTGGCGTCGCTGATCCCGGTGATCCTCAACTGAGGCGAACTGGACCGGTTCTGTTGCAACCGGCGCCGCCGGACGGCATATAACGCCAAGTCAACAGGCAGGGGCGCAGATGACCCATTATCTCGACTTCGAAAAACCGCTCGCCGAAATCGAGGGCAAGGCGGAAGAGCTGCGCGCGATGGCCCGCAGCAACGAAGAGATGGATATCGAGGCCGAGGCGCGCGCGCTCGACAAGAAGGCCGCCGGGATGCTGCGCGATCTCTACGGCAAGCTGACGCCCTGGCGGAAATGCCAGGTCGCCCGGCACCCGATGCGCCCGCATTGCCGCGATTACATCGACGCGCTCTTCACCGAATATACCCCGCTCGCGGGCGACCGCGCCTTCGGCGAGGACGACGCGGTGATGGGCGGGCTCGCGCGGTTCCAAGACCGCGCGGTCGTGGTGATCGGCCACGAGAAGGGCCACGACACCAAGTCGCGCCTGACGCATAATTTCGGCATGGCCCGGCCCGAGGGCTACCGCAAGGCGATCCGGCTGATGGACATGGCCGACCGCTTCGGCCTGCCGGTCATCACGCTTGTCGACACGCCCGGCGCCTATCCCGGCAAGGGCGCCGAGGAGCGCGGCCAGTCCGAAGCCATCGCGCGCGCCACCGAGAAATGCCTGCAGATCGGCGTGCCGCTTCTGTCGGTGATCATCGGCGAAGGCGGATCGGGCGGGGCCGTGGCCTTCGCCACCGCCAACCGCGTCGCCATGCTGGAGCATTCGGTCTATTCGGTGATCTCGCCCGAGGGCTGCGCCTCGATCCTGTGGAAGGATGCCGAGAAGATGCGCGAGGCCGCCGAGGCGCTGCGCCTGACCGCGCAGGACCTGCACAAGCTCGGTGTCTGCGACCGGGTGATCCCCGAGCCGCTGGGCGGGGCGCATCGCGACACCGAGGCGACCATCGCCGCGGTGGGCGAGGCGATCACCGCCATGCTGGGCGAGATGAACGAGATCGAGCCCAAGGGCTACGTGGCCGCGCGGCGCAAGAAATTCCTCAATATTGGCTCCAAGGGTCTGGCGGCCTGAGCGCGCGCCGGCCCCTGGCCGGACCGGGGCGCCGGGCACCGGCCTGATCCGGCGGTCGCACGGGGCTTGCAGCCCCGCGCGGCATGATATCTCGAAAACGGCCCCGGGCCGTTTCCTCGGGCTTTCTGCGTTTATCCGGAAAGATGAAGCCGCAAGGTGGCGCGGTCTTTCGCGCACGGGCACCGCCCGCCCGTCACTCCTGCGGGGCGGGGGAGGGGGCGCCGGGCGGCACAGCGCCCGCGCGGCGCAGCGCGACCGCGGTGAAGATCGGCCCGGCCAGCTCGAACAGCACCGTGGTGCCGATGGTCAGGCTCAGGATCGCCTCGCCATGGCCGGGCAGGCGCTCGGCGGCGATGAGGGCCATGCCCACCGCGACGCCCGCCTGCGGCAGCAGCGCCATCCCGATCCAGCGGCGTTCGACCGCCGGCAGCCCGCCCGCCAGCCCGCCGATCCAGCCGCCGAGCGCCCGCGCGCCGATCCGCAACGCCACGAAGCCCGCGCCCAGAAGGCCGAGCTCCGCCAGGCTCGCCACTTCCAGCGTGGCGCCCGCCAGCAGGAAGAACAGGATCAGGAAGGGCCACTCGATATGCTCGATCTCGTGGAAGGCGCGGTCGTGATGCGTCGCGCGGTTCACGATCACCGCACCCACGGTCATGCCCGCCAGCAGGAAGGACAGATCGAGCCAGAGCGCGAGCCCCGCCACGAGAAAGACGAGGCCCAGCGCCTCGGTCTGCAACGGCTCGCCGGGGCTGAGCCGCCCGGTCAGATGCGCCGCGGGCAGACCGATGGCGAGGCCCAGCGCGACGGAGCCGACGATCTCGTGGCCCGCCGCCAGAAGGCCCGCCGCGCCCTGTCCGTTCGCCGGGCCGTCGGTCAGCATCTGGGCGCCGACCATCGCCAGCGCGAAGACGATCATGCCCCAGGCGTCGTCGATGGCGACAATGCCCTCCACGGTCTCGGCGAAGGGCCCCGTCGCGCCGCTTTCCTGCAGCACCGCGCGGGTCGTGGCGGGCGCCGTGGCGCAGGCGATCGCCCCCATCAGAAGCGCCATCGCGACCGGCGCGCCCAGCGCCCAGAGGCCCAGCGTCACCAGCGCCTGCGTGACCAGCACGATCGCCACGGAGACCCATAGGATCGCCCGGCCCCGCCGCCGCAGCCGGTCGAGCTGCAGCGCGCTGCCCAGAAGGAAGGCCACCATGGTCAGCGCGACGATGGAGACCGGCTCGTAAAGCGCGGCGATGCCCGGCGGGATCAGGTCGAGCCCCGGCGCGCCGATGGCGATGCCGAGGATCAGCAGGAGCGTGACGCGCGGCAGCCTCGTGCGCCGCCCGATCATGTCCGCCGCGAGGCCGGTGAGAAACAGCGCTCCGATGGCGATCAGCGCGATGCCCTGCGACATCTCAGGTCGCCAGCATCTTCAGGCCCTGCGTCACGTCCGAACGTACCGCGAGGCGCAGCGACGGCTCGTCGCCCGCCTTCAGCGCCGCCACGATCAGCCGGTGGTATTGCGGCGCCTCGGACCGGCGCAGGCGGGAATAGAGCGCGCCCATGGTCGGGCCGAGCTGCAGCCAGACGGTCTCGGCCATGGCCAGCATCGCGGGCGCCTGGGCGCGCAGATAGAGCGTGCGGTGAAATTCGAGATTGGTGCGGATATAGCCCACCGCGTCGCGATTCGAGACGACGTCGGTCATTGCGCTGTTGATGCTCTGCAGCCGCTCGATCAGCGCGATATGGGCGCGCGGCAGGGCGCGGGAGGCCAGCTCGACCTCGATCAGCGCGCGCAGAGCGGCCAGTTCCTCGATCCGGTCGGGGGAGAGTTCCGGCGTGGCGACGCGCCCCGAGGCCGACATCGACAGCGCGCCCTCGGCCACCAGCCGGTGCACGGCCTCGCGCGCGGGCGTCATGGAGACGCCGAATTCGCGCCCGATGCCGCGCAGGGTCAGCGCCACGCCCGGGGCCATCTGGCCGAACATGATCCGCGTGCGCAGGCCGCGATAGACCTTGTCATGCGCGGACGGCGCGGCCTCGGCCACGCGCGGGGCTGTCACGGGATCGGGGCGGGGCGGCGTCAACATGCGGAAAATGTGATCACGAAAGCCCCTTGCGTCAATCGCCGAAACGGTAGCGGTGCAGCTCCGCACCGTTCTCGCGCAGCCAGCGGCGCGGTCCCTGCCAATCGCCGTAAAGCGCGGTGAGCTGCCGCCAGAAGCGCTCCGAATGGTCCATATGCGCCAGATGCGCGACCTCGTGGGCGGCGACGTAGTCAAGGATCTCGGGCGGCGCGAGGATCAGCCGCCACGAATAGCTGAGCCCGCCCCGGCTGGAACACGACCCCCAGCGCGAGCGCGTGTCGCGCAGGGTGATGCGCGCATAGGGCCGCCCCAGCGCCGTGGCATAGCGGTCCGAGGCCTCCGCCAGCCGGTCGCGGGCGCGGGTCTTCAGATGCGCCTGAAGCCGCGCGGCGATGCGCGCCTCGGGCCCCGGCACCGCGATGCGGTCCGCCTCGATGCGCAGGCGGCCCGTGCCGGTGCTCTCGATCCGGCGCGCGATACCCTCGACCGGCAGGATCACGCCGGGGCCGATGGTGACCGGATCCGCGCGCCGCTCCAGATGCGCGCGCAGCCATTCCTCCTTTTCGCGCAGGAAGGCGAGGCCTTCGCGCTCGGGCACGAAACGCGGCATTGTCAGCGTCACCCGCCCGTCGATGCCCGACATGCGCAGCGAGATGCGCCGCGCCCGCGAAGAGCGGCGAAGGGTCACCGCGATGGGCGGGTTGCCATTGAGTTCGATGATGCCCATCTGGCCTCTTGTCGGAGCGCATGCGCGTACCCGGCGTCAAAGGCTTTGACACCGCCGGGACCTTATGGCAGGTGCCCCGAATTGTCCGCAAGTGTGACCAGATGGAAAGGACCTCCCATGGCCAAGGAAGAATGGGGCGTCAAAAGGCTGTGCCCGACAACGGGCAAGCGATTCTACGACATGAACCGCGATCCGATCGTCAGCCCCTATACGGGCGAGGTCGTCGTGATCGAGACCGGCAAGCGTTCGATGATCGCTGCTGACGCCGCCGACGGCGCCAGCCGCAAGGCCAAGAAGGCCGATACCGAGGAGACGGATGTCGTCGATGATGACGACGTCGATGTGGATCTCGGCGATGATGACGTGCTCGAGGATGACGACGACGATGAAAACGTCTCGCTCGACGAGATCGCGGATGTCGCGGACGACGACGACGATTGATGCGGAAGACAAAGCGGGTCGGGCATCGTTTTTTGCCTTGAACCCGCTTTGGGACTTTCGTATCTGACGCCGCACGACGCAGTCTCCGGGCTGCGCGGCACGGGGCCTTAGCTCAGCTGGGAGAGCGCTTGCATGGCATGCAAGAGGTCAGGGGTTCGATCCCCCTAGGCTCCACCAAATCCCCCCCGAGTTCCCTGGTCTGGTTCCGATAGGACGGCGCGCCCTGCGCCCGGCATCTGCGGGCCCGCACGGGTCTTGCGGGGGAACAAAACCCGCCCGGGGTTGGTTTCAGCGACAATATGCGGCAGGGATGCGCGCCCGGAACGACCCAGCAGGGGCGACGCGGCGCCCGTGTTTCGTGGCGCGAAAAAGCAAGACAAGACGAGGACAGGTAAATGGTGCGGAACGGAAATCTCCCGATTGCGGGGCTCGTGCGGATGTGCCTCGCCGGTCTTCTCGGCCTCTTTCTTTTCGTTCTGGCCCAGCCCGCGGCGGCGCAGATGCTGCCCGGCCTCGGCACGGGGAGCGGTGGCGGCGAGGCTTCCGGCGAGACGGCGGACGGGGCGGCTTCGGCGCCGCTGGAGCGCCTGCTGGAGGTGCTGCGCGACGAGCAGGCCCGCCAGACGCTGATCGAGGAGCTTGAACAGGCCGTGTCGGGCGATGGGTCCGGCTCGGGCGACGGCTCCGGCAGCGGTGAGGGCGCCGGCGACAGCGGCGGATCGGGCGAGAGCGGCGGCGAGCCCGTCGCCGATGCCGCCCAGGCGGTCGAGGCCATCGGCACGCGCATCGCCCAGTTCACGCAGGAGGTCGCGCAGGGCGCGGCCTCGGCGGTGATCGGCTTCGCCGACCGGCTGGTGCAGGGCGACACCGTTCTCGACGGTCTTTCGGGCGACGAGCTGGGCATCCTGCTCGACGCGCTGAAGAACCTCGCCATCGTCATCGCGATCACCGTCGCGGTCTACCTGTCGCTGCGCGCCGTGTTCCGCCCCGTCTTCAAGCGCGCCGGCGAGCGCGCGGCGGGCGCCAACGCGCTCCGCACGATCTTCATCTTCCTCAGCGGCATTCTGATCGATGCGGGCATCGTGATCGCGGCCTGGGGTCTGGGCTACGCCATCACGCTGCTGGCGGTGGGCGATTCGGGCCAGATCGGGTTGCGGCAGGCGCTCTATCTCAATGCGTTCCTGATGGTCGGCATGATCCGGGTCGCGATCCGCGCGATCCTGTCGCCGAGCAGTGCCACCCTGCGCCTCGTCAACGTGTCGAACCGCAGCGCGCATCGCCTGACGCGGCACATGAGCATCATCGTCTCGGTGCTCGGCTACGGCTATCTTCTGGTCGTGCCGGTGGTCGAACGCGCCGTGTCGCTGGCCGCGGGCACCGCCGTTTCGGCGATCGTGTCGATCTTCGTGCTGATCTACCTCGTCGTGCTGGTGGTCCGGCACCATGCGCCGGTCGCGGACTGGATCGCGCGGCGCCTCATGGCCAAGGACAGCCGGCCCGAAGAGGATGACGAGGTTCATGCCAGCGCCCGGCTGGGCGGCGTGCTCGGCACGCTGACGCGGACCTGGCACTGGTTCGTGCTGGCCTATCTCGCCTTCATGGTCGGGGTGGTGCTGTCGCAGTCAAACGACGTGGTGCTGACCTATGTGCTGGGCTCCGCCAAGGTCTTCGCCGCGATCCTCGGCGGATCGGTGCTGGTGGGGGCCATCGGCGGCTGGCTGCGCTCCGGCGTGGTGCTGCCCGAGACGGTCAACGAACGGCTGCCACTCCTGCAATCGCGCCTGAACCGCGTGGTGCCGAAGATCCTGATCGCGCTGCGCCTCCTGGTGGCGGCGGCGGTCGCGCTCTATGCCTTCGACACGATCGGCCTGATCGACTTCTCGGCGTGGTTCGCCACCGATTTCGGGGTCGAGGCCTCGGGCCGCGTGGTGACGACGCTGCTGATCCTGCTCGTGGCCGGGATCATCTGGCTGGCGCTCAATTCCTGGATCGACTACCGGCTCAGCCCGGATATCGGCGCGGTGCCGACCTCGCGCGAAAAGACGCTGCTGTCGCTGCTGCGCAATGCCGCGACGATCGTGCTCATCATCCTCACGCTGATGTTCGCGCTGTCGGAGATCGGCATCAATATCGGCCCGCTCCTGGCTTCCGCCGGTGTTCTCGGCCTCGCCATCGGCTTCGGTGCGCAGAAGCTCGTGCAGGACATCATCACCGGCGTCTTCATCCAGTTCGAGAACGCGATGAACGTGGGCGACGTGGTGACCGTGGGCGGCACCACCGGCGTCGTCGAGAAGCTGACAGTGCGCTCGGTGAGCCTGCGCGACCTGAACGGCACCTTCCACATCATTCCCTTCTCGTCGGTGGACATGGTGTCGAACTTCATGCGCGATTTCTCGTATTTCGTCTGCGACATGGGCATCGCCTACCGCGAGGACATCGCCGAGGCCAAGCAGGCCATGTTCGACGCCTTCGAGAAGCTGAAGGAGGACGAGGCGCAGGCCAAGGAGATCATCGGCGATCTGGAATGGTTCGGGCTCAACGCCTTCGGCGACAGCGCGATCGTGCTGCGCGCGCGGATCAAGACCGTGCCGGGCAGCCAATGGGGCGTGGGCCGGGCCTACAACGCGCTGCTGAAAGAGCTCTTCGACGAGCGCGGCATCGAGATCCCCTTCCCGCACCAGACCATCTTCTTCGGCGAGGCCAAGGACGGCCGCACCCAGGCGCTGCGGCTGGCCAATGTCACCGAAGAGGTGGAGGGCGAGGCGCACGAGATCCCCGACGCGCCCGCCACCGACAAGGAGGGCAAGAAACCCACGCAGGATGCCCCCCCGGACGAGGACGGCGCCGAGGCCGATCGCTGAGGGCCGCGACGGCACGCGCCCGGCCGGGACAATCCCGGCCGGGCAGTGGTGAGGGCGCCTGAGCCTTAGAGACGGTCGTCGAGAAACGCCATGAACCCGTCCCACGAGCCCTCGTCCGCCGCGAGGTCGTAGTCGTTCGATCCCCAGACGGTGAAGCTGTGACGCGCGCCGCCGAAGATCATCGCCTCGTGGGCGACACCCGCCGCCTGCATCGCGTCCAGCGCGGCGGCCATGTCGGCCATGCCCGAGACCGGATCGGCGGAGCCGTGAAACAGCACGATCGGCGCCGTGGTGGCGCTGTAATCCTGCCCCTCGGGCGTACCCAGCCCGGCATGGAATGCCGCGAAGCCATTGATCTCGGCGCCTGCGCGCGCGGCTTCCAGGACCGCCGCACCGCCGAAGCAATAGCCCGAAATCACGATGTTGTCGGTCGCGCCGGGGATCTTCGCGGCCTCTGCGATGGGCCCATCAGCCGCTGCCGGAACAGCGCCCGGTCCTGATACAGCGCGCCCGACAGCGCCCGGTTTTCATCGATGCTCTGGGGGTTCTCGTCGGCGCCGTAGACGTCGATGGCAAAGGCGGTGTAGCCGGCGGCGGCCAGCATCTCGGCGCGCCGCTCCTCGTAGGCGGTCATGCCGTCCCAATCATGCACGATCAGCACCGTGCCTTTGGTGGTCTCGAGGTCGCTGTTGCGCGCGACATAGCCTTCGAATTCGACGCCCCCGACGCTGTAGCGATGGTATTCACCGGTGATTTCCGCCGAGGCGAGCCCCGCCGCGGCGAGGAAGGGCAGGGTGATGAAAGCGGTACGGATCATATGAGTTCTCCCGATCGGTTCATGTACGTGGCCCATAAATAGCGTGATCCGGACCGATGCGTAGGGCGCCCGCCTTCGGGCCGCCCCGCCCCTGTCCCGACCGGACCGGAAATACCTCCGGGGAGCGCGAGGGGCTGGCCCCTCGCACCCGTCCTCACCGGACGCACCCCACGCCGGGCCCTTGCATCCAGGCCTCCGCCGCGCCAATCGGGGGCCATGATCCGCCGCAGCCATATCTCCGAAGACACCGTGTCCGAAGCCTTCTACTCGCCCTGCGAGACCTACCGCTACGGCCTCGCGCGGCGCTGGTCCGACGCCGCGCCTGTGCTCTTCGTGATGCTCAACCCCTCGACCGCCACGGAACGCGCGAACGATCCCACCATCCACCGCTGCGAAACCCGGGCGCGGGCAATGGGGGCGGGCGGGGTGCGCATCGCCAACCTCTTCGGCTACCGCGCCACCCGACCCGCCGATCTGAAACGTGCTGCCGATCCGGTCGGGCCGGAGAACGATGCGCTGCTTCTGGACTGGCACGCAGCTGCGGGCATGACCATCGCCGCCTGGGGCGTGCATGGCGCGCTTCTGGGCCGCGCGACCGCGCTCGCGCGGGCGATGGGGCCGCTCTGGCATCTGGGGCTGACGCAGGCGGGCCATCCCCGCCATCCGCTCTACGTGCCCTATGCCCGCGCGCCCGAAATCTGGCAGCCGGAGGCCCGCTATGCGCCAGTTCCGGCGGCAAGCTCTCCTTAACCATCTAGACCGGGAGTTTTTGCATCGGGTGCCGCCGTGGGACATACTTCGCGCCTGCCCGACATGGCAGGGATGTTGGAGGGCGGGATGCTCTTTCTTGCAGGTCTCATGGGTGCGATGGTCGTCGGATCCGTGGCGATCCTCTCGGTCGTGCCCGATGACACCGGCGCCGACGAGGATGACGGCTTCGACGCCGCCGACGCGCCCGAAGACGCCATCGGCACCGAGTCGCAAGACGCGGCCGGGACGCAGATCCTCGAAGCGGCGGCGCAAAGCCTCACGCTCTCGCCCGAAGGCGGCCTGATCACCGTGGGCTCGCCCGATGCCGACATGATCTCCGGCACCGATGTCACCGACCAGGTATCCGGCAGCGCGGGCGACGACACCCTGTCCGGCCTCGGCGGCGACGACGAGCTTCACGGCGATGCGGGCGATGAGGATATCTCGGGCGGCACCGGGCAGGACACGCTGCATGGCGAGGCGGGCGCGGATCGCCTCGACGGCGGCGCAGGGGACGATTCGCTCTTCGGGCACGATGGCGACGACGCGCTCTTCGGCGCCGACGGGGCCGACAGCCTCGAAGGCGGTCTGGGCGACGATGCCCTCTCCGGCGGGGCCGGCGACGACGCGCTGCATGGCCGCGAAGGCGCGGACACGCTGACGGGCGATGCCGGGTCCGACACGCTCTTCGGCGGCGATGGCGACGACCTCGTCTCGGGCGTCGACTGGCCGGCCGTCCTGTCGGGCATCGCGGCGAACCCGGCGGCGGCGACCGGAACCGGCGCGGATGATACGGATGATACGGTGGACGACGATGCGGGGGATGCGTCCGACGACGCGCCCGCGGATGCCGATTTCGTCAATGGCGGCGCGGGCGCGGACACGCTGATCCTCGGCGACGGCGATACCGGCGACGGGGGCACCGGTGCGGACAGCTTCGTGACCGGCCACTGGATCGGCGCCGAGGGCGCATCCATCGCGGATTTCACCCCGTCCGAGGATCGCATGATCGTGGTCTATGACGACGCGGACGGCCCGCCCGACGACATCGCCTACGCGCCCCATCCCGACCAGACCGGGCAGGTCCTGCTGATGGTTGGCGACCAAGTCCTCGCCACGCTGAGCGAGGAGGACGCGCCGCCGCTCGGCGATATCGTCCTGATCGCGGCCAGCGAAGCGGCCCAGGTGCTCACCGCCGCCTGACCGCCGCCGCGCCGCATCGCTTGTTCGGGTCATTCAACCGAACTCCTCCGCGGGAGCTCCCACACCCAAGCTGCGCCGGGCCTTGGCCGCGGATGTCCCGTGCGGAAGCCCCGTATAGGCCACTCCGACGAGCCCCACCCCGGGTCACACCCGCCTACAAATGCCGCCTGCACCCCGAGCCGAGGATCGCCGCGACAGGCCTCCGAGCCCGACCGCACCGCGCGGCCCGCGCCTCAGAGCACCCCGCAGCCGCACAAGGCCGCCCTGTCCCGACCCGGCCCAAGCACCCGCCCCGCACCTTTGGTCTTTCCAACCCGCCGGAATCACCCTATACGCCCGCAATCCGCGCGCTCCCGGCGCCGGACCCCCTCCAACGGCCTTGCTGGACGACATCCCGGCTCGCGCCTTCACACCAACACCCAAAGGAGACCCCGATGTCGATTACCGCCGAGACCAAGCAGCAGGTCATGAAGGACTACGCCACCGCCGAAGGCGACACCGGTTCGCCGGAAGTCCAGGTCGCGATCCTCACGACCCGCATCACCGCGCTGACCGAGCACTTCAAGACCCACAAGAAGGACAACCATTCCCGCCGTGGTCTGCTGAAGCTCGTCGCCCAGCGCCGCAAGCTGCTCGACTACCTCAAGTCGCGCGACGAAGCGCGCTACAAGACCCTGATCGGCAAGCTCGGCATCCGCCGCTGAGCCACGGGCACCGGAATTCGCGAAAGGCCGTCTTCTCCGCGAAGGCGGCCTTTTTGCGTTGCGCGTGCCCTCTCCGCCGGACTAAGCCCGCGCCATGAAATCCCCCCTCGACATCTTCCTCATCACCGCCCCGGGGCTCGAGCATTTCCTCGGCGAGGAGGCGCGCGCGGCGGGCTTCACGGTGACCCGGATCATCCCCGGCGGCGTGTCGCTCAAGGGTGGCTGGCCCGAGGTCTGGCGCGCCAATCTCGAACTGCGCGGCGCGACCCGCGTGCTGGTGCGCATGGCGGAGTTTCCCGCCCATCACCTCAGCCAGCTCGACAAGCGCGCGCGCAAACTGCCCTGGTCCGACTGGCTGCGCGCCGATGTGCCCGTCCGGGTCGAGGCCACCAGCCGCAAGTCGAAGATCTACCATGCGGGCGCTGCGAAGGAACGCATCGAGACCGCGCTCAAGGCGACGCTCGGCGCCGAGATCGCCGAGGACGCCCCGGTCACGGTCAAGCTGCGGATCGAGGACGATCTCTGCACGCTTTCGGTCGACACCTCTGGCGCCTCGCTGCACAAGCGCGGCCTGAAGGAGCAGGTCAACAAGGCACCCCTGCGCGAAACGCTGGCCAGCCTGTTCCTGCGCGCGGCGGGTTTCGACGGGGCCGAGCCGGTAGCCGACCCGATGTGCGGCTCGGGCACCTTCGTGATCGAGGCGGCGGAGCGCGCCGCGGGTCTCCTGCCGGGCCGCGCCCGCGGCTTCGCCTTCGAACATCTCGCCACCTTCGATCCCGGCGCCTGCGAGGCCGCGCGACCAGCGCGAAGGAGCGGCCCCCCGCCGGGTCTGCGCTTTGCGGGCTCCGACCGCGATCAGGGCGCGGTCGCCATGAGCCGCGCCAATGCCGAACGCGCCGGCGTGGCCGCATTCTGCAGCTTCGCCTGCCATCCCGTGACCGAGGCGGCCCCGCCCGACGGCCCGCCGGGCCTCGTCATCGTGAACCCGCCCTACGGGCTCCGGATCGGTGCGAAATCCCCGCTATTCGGTCTCTACGCCGCCTTCGGCGCGCGGATGATCGCGGCCTTTCCGGGCTGGCGGGTGGCCATGGTCACCTCCGAGGCCAAGCTCGCCCGCGCCGCCGGCCTGCCCTGGCGCAAACCGGGCGCGATCGTCGATCACGGCGGCACCAAGGTGCGGCTGTGGCAAACCGGCCCGCTCTGAGTCGCGCCCTTTCCAAATCGCCAATTCTCGTGTAGGGCCGTCGCTATCTGAGACGTGACGCCCAGAGCCCCCGGGCCATGCAATAGGATAGGGGGCGGCGGCAATGGGGCCGCCATTCAAATCGGAGACCCGGGATACGCTCGGGAGTGCTCCGCCATAGGATACGATGATGTTCAATACGACGACGAAAAGCATGCAGTGGGGCGAGGAAACGCTCACACTGGAAACGGGCAAGGTTGCCCGTCAGGCCGACGGTTCGGTGATCGCCACGCTGGGCGAAACCTCCGTGATGGCCAACGTGACCTTCGCCAAGAAGGCGAAGGAGGGGCAGGACTTCTTCCCGCTCACCGTCCATTACCAGGAAAAATACTACGCCGCCGGCAAGGTGCCGGGCGGCTTCTTCAAGCGCGAGGCCCGTCCGACCGAGAAGGAAACGCTGACCGCGCGCCTGATCGACCGTCCGATCCGCCCGCTCTTCGTCCCGGGCTTCAAGAACGAAGTGCTCGTGATGTGCACCGTTCTGTCCCATGACCTCGTCAACGATCCGGACATCGTGGCGATGATCGCGGCCTCCGCTGCGCTGACCATCTCGGGCGCGCCCTTCATGGGCCCGATCGCGGGCTGCCGCGTCGGCTACGAGGGTGGCGAATACATCCTCAACCCCGAGGTCGAGGACATGCAGGGCCTGCGCAACAACCCCGACCAGCGCCTCGATCTCGTGGTCGCGGGCACCCGCGACGCGGTGATGATGGTCGAATCCGAAGCCTACGAGCTGACCGAGGAAGAGATGCTGGGCGCGGTGACCTTCGCCCATGAGCAGCTCAAGCCGGTCGTCGACCTGATCGTGGCCCTCGCCGAGGATGCCGCGAAAGAGCCCTTCGACTTCCAGCCGCCCGATTACGCGAACCTCTATGCCCGGGTCAAAGAACTGGGCGAGGTCGAGATGCGCGACGCCTACGCCATCACCGACAAGCAGGAGCGCACCGCTGCGGTCTCTGCGGCGAAGGACGGCATCAAGGAGCGTCTCACCGAGGAAGAGCAGGCGGATCCGAACCTCGGCTCCGCGCTGAAGAAGCTCGAATCGACGGTTCTGCGCGCCGACGTGGTCAAGAATTCGCGCCGCATCGACGGCCGCGCGCTCGATCAGGTCCGGTCCATCGTGTCCGAGACGGGCATCCTGCCCCGGACGCACGGCTCGGCGCTCTTCACGCGCGGCGAGACGCAGGCGCTCGTGGTCACGACGCTCGGCACCGGCGACGACGAGCAGATGGTCGACGCGCTGCACGGCACCTATCGTTCCAACTTCCTGCTGCATTACAACTTCCCGCCCTATTCGGTCGGCGAAGCGGGTCGCGTGGGCCCTCCGGGACGGCGTGAGATCGGCCACGGCAAGCTTGCCTGGCGCGCGCTTCAGGCGGTGCTTCCGGCGGCGACGGACTTCCCCTACACGATCCGTCTCGTCTCCGAGATCACCGAGTCGAACGGCTCGTCCTCGATGGCTTCCGTCTGCGGCGGCTCGCTGTCGATGATGGATGCGGGTGTGCCGCTCAAGTCGGCGGTGGCCGGTGTGGCCATGGGCCTCGTGCTGGAGGAGGACGGCGATTACGCCATCCTGACCGACATCCTGGGCGACGAGGATCACCTCGGCGACATGGACTTCAAGGTCGCCGGCACCGAGAACGGCATCACGTCCCTGCAGATGGACATCAAGGTCGCCGGCATCACGCCCGAGATCATGCAAAAGGCCCTCGCCCAGGCGAAGGAAGGCCGGATGCATATCCTCGGCGAGATGAACAAGGCCCTGTCCTCGGCCGGCGAGTTCTCCGAGCACGCGCCGCGCATCGAGACCATGCAGATCCCCACCGACAAGATCCGCGAAGTGATCGGCTCGGGCGGCAAGGTGATCCGCGAGATCGTGGAAGTGTCGGGTGCCAAGGTCGACATCAACGACGAGGGCATCATCAAGATCGCCTCGCCGAACGGCGACGCCATCCAGAAGGCCTACGACATGATCTACTCGATCGTGGCGGAGCCGGAAGAGGGCAAGATCTACAAGGGCAAGGTCGTGAAGATCGTCGATTTCGGCGCCTTCGTGAACTTCTTCGGCAAGCGTGACGGCCTCGTGCACGTCTCCCAGATCGAGAACCGCCGCCTGAACCATCCTTCGGACGTTCTGAAGGAAGGCCAGGAGGTCTGGGTCAAGCTTCTGGGCTTCGACGATCGCGGCAAGGTGCGCCTGTCGATGAAGGTCGTCGACCAGGAAACGGGCGAGGAAGCCCAGCCCGAAGCGGCCAAGGAAGACGCGGAATAATCCCGCCTTCATTGTGAATGCCGAAAGGCCCCGGGTGATCGCCCGGGGCCTTTTGCTGTCCGCTGGCCGCAATGCCCTAGTGGCGCGGGCTTCGCCTGGACCGCCTATAACGATGCCGAGCACCGCAAAATGAGTGACCATGACCGCCCGACCGTCCTGTCACGGATCAGCACCGGCACCCGCGTCGGCCTCATCCTCGCGGGGGCGGCGGCGCTCGCCATGGTGATGACCGGCATCGACTGGCGCCTCTGCGCCGCCGCATGGCCGCTGGGGGGCCTCCTCGTCCTGAGATCCTCCATGATGCGCGAGACGCCCATCTCGCCCGATCCCGACGCGGTGCCGGCCTGACCGCGCCCCGGGGCTCTGGCGCCGGGCGCTTACCCGCCCGCAGGCCGCCCCAGCACCACATAGAGCCTGCGCCAAAGGATGCGGCGCATCTCGACCGTGACGGGCCGCGACACTGGCCGGTCCGCCACCAGTCCCAGATGCAGATCGTACCGCGCGGGCGCGCCGGGCGGATGGGTGGCAATGCCCTCCGCCGCGTAGATCACCGGCTCACTCAGGATGTCGCCCCGGCCGCAGCGGATCTCGACGAAACCCGTCTCGTCTTGCGCCCAGGCCATGCGCAGATAGACCCGCCGCCACTGGCCGAAAACCTCCGGCGGAAGGCAGACCCGGCCGAACGCCGTCAGCCCGCGGTCCCGGTCGAGCGTCATGTCGATCAGCAGCGGCCCGCCGCGCCCGGCACGAAAGCGCGCGACCGACAGGCCCGGCCCGCGATGCGCGAAGTCCCGCGGCACCCGTATCTCGAAGCCGATCATGGTCTGGTGGCCGGGCTGCCATGCCTCGCCCGTCGCGATGGCCGACCGCGCGCAGCCGGGGCCCGGGCTGCAGCCCCCGGGCGTCAGGGCGAAGCGCAGCGCCTCCGCGCCCCGCTCGGGCCGGCGGGAAGAGGCGGGCTCGATGAAGTAGCGCTCATGGACATAATCCGGCAGGGGCGGTGCTTCGGATGCGGGCTGGCTCAGCCCCGTGGGCGGGGCGCAGGCACCGCAGAGCGACAGCGCAAAGGCCAGGGCCCATGCGCGTGCCATGGCCGCTCACTCCGCCGGCAGCCCCATCGCGCCACGCGACAGGGGCGGGAAGGGCACCATCCGGCCATGCTCCTCGTCATAGAGCTTCCAGCGCAGACAGCGCAGGCCGTCCCAAAGCCCGATCCGGGTCGATGAGATCAGCCCCGCATCCTCCAGCGCGCGATGCGCGGCCCTGAGCTTGTAGCCGGGGATCTTGGCATTGAGGTGATGCAGGTCGTGATAGCCGATATTCATCATCGCCAGATCGAAGACCGGCCCGAGATCCAGCACCGCCGAGCCCTTCAGCGCGGCGGTCTCGAAGTCGAGATCCGGCTTCACGCCCCAGTGCACGGTTTCGAAATTGTGCAGGATGTAGGGGATCAGCCCGCCGAAGAAGGTGGCGATGTAGACGATGCCGTAGAAGACGCCGATCCCCGCCCAGCCGGTCCAGACCCAGACCGCCCAGAGATAGGCAAAAAGCATCGCGTTGTGCAGAACGAGGTCCCAGAGGCCGGTCTTCAGCCCGTAAAGCGGCACCCGCCGCAGCACCGCGTAAAGCAGGAACGGCCCGATCACCACGAGGATCAGCGGCGAGCGATAGATGCGGTACCGGATCTTCTGGCCGAGGGGCGCTGCCTCGTATTCGCGCAGCGTCATCACGTCGATCTCGAAGGCGTCGCGCCGGTCGAGATCGCCGACATGGGCGTGATGCAGGTTGTGCTTGTAGCGGGTGGCCTGGAACGGCGTCATCGCGATGGGCGACAGCAGCGTGCCCACCACGTCATTGGCCATCCGCCCGGTGAAGAACGACCGGTGCAGGCAATCGTGCTGGATCATGTAGAGCCTGAGGCCCATCGTGGCGGCAAAGGCCATGGCGGGGATCATCACCCACCAATGGCCGATGAAGCCCAGCGCCACGATCATGCCCATGGCATAGAGCGCAAAGCTGATCGCCAGTTCCCACCAGGCCCGCGCGTCGTCGGGCGTCGCGAAATCGCGCGACATCTTGCGGATCGCAGACATGTCAGTTCCCCGCGGCCTTTGCCTGCCGGGTCCCGACCGGCATCACGCCAAGCCTAAGCGCCGGATCCGCGTGGTGGAAAGATTTACTTTGGATACGCCTTATGCCGCGCCCCCGCGCCTGCCAGGATCGCATGCCGCCCGCGCGCCGCGCCACAGCCGTAACCGGCACGTAAGCGGGCAAAAAAATACCCGGGCACGGCGGCCCGGGCTAGTCCAACAGGGAGGTGCATGTGAGGTCCCGCACATGCAACGGGTAAGACCTGAACCCGGAGCCGACCTCCCGGTTCCCGCATGACGCGAAAAAAAATCAGGACATCAGCCGGTAGCCGCCGCTTTCGGTGACCAGCAACTGCGCGTTCGAGGGATCGGGCTCGATCTTCTGGCGCAGCCGGTAGATATGCGTCTCGAGCGTGTGGGTCGTGACGCCGGCATTGTAGCCCCAGACCTCGTGCAGCAGCACGTCGCGCGGCACGACGCCATCGGGGGCGCGGTACAGGAACTTCAGGATGTTGGTTTCCTTCTCGGTCAGGCGGATCTTCCGATCCGACTCGTCCACCAGCACCTTCATCGAGGGCCGGAAGGAATAGGGGCCAAGCTGGAAGATCGCGTCCTCCGATTGCTCGTGCTGGCGCAACTGCGCGCGGATGCGCGCCAGCAGGACCGGGAACTTGAAGGGCTTGGTGACGTAATCGTTCGCCCCCGAATCGAGCCCGAGGATGGTGTCGGCGTCGGAATCGTGGCCGGTCAGCATCATCACCGGCGCCTTGACGCCCTGCTTGCGCATCAGCTTGCACAGCTCGCGCCCGTCGGTATCCGGCAGGCCCACATCGAGGATCACCAGGTCGTGGTGCATCTCCTTGGCCTTGCGCATCGCCGAGGCGCCGTCTTCGGCTTCGAACACCTCGAAATCCTCGGTCAGGACGAGCTGCTCCGCCAGCGCTTCGCGCAGGTCCTCGTCGTCGTCGACCAGCAGGATGTTCTTGAGTTGCGCCATGTCGGTTCCTCCGTTTCTCGTGACAGAAATGTGAGCGCCGGGTGGGCGCGGCAAGTTTTGCTGCAATTCTCTCACGGCGTCGTGTAAACGGCCCAGTATTGTTACAATATTGTAAGCTGATGACCGCCAATACCGCCTTCTCGCCCGACCTGACCGAAACCATCGCCCGCGCCCGCGGCGATCTGCGCATGGGCGTGCCCGTCGTGCTGGCGGGCAGGGCGGAGGGCGCGGCACTCGTCCTCGCCGCCGAGACGCTCAGCGAGGGGCGGCTCGCTGCCGTGCAGGCGATGGCGCTGCCGGTCGATCTCGCGCTGACCGGGCGGCGCGCGGCCACCCTGCGCGCCCGCGCTTACGATGGCGATATCGCGCGGGTGGTGCTGCCGGAGGGCGCGGGACTCTCCTGGGTGCGCGGCCTCGCCGATCCCGCCGACGACCTCGCGCAGCCGATGAAGGGCCCGCTCCGCACCCGGCGCGAGGGCGGCTGCGCGCTGCACCGGCTGGCGCTGGTTCTGGTGAAATCCGCGCGCCTCCTGCCCGCCGCGCTTGTCGTGCCGCTGGGCGACCTGCCGCCGCCGCCGGGGCTGACCCGGATCGACGCCGATGCCGCCGCGCCGCACCTGTCGGAACTGGCGCCGCTGCACCATGTGGTGAGCGCCCGCGTGCCGCTTCGCCATGCCGAGGCCGCGCGCCTGCACGTCTTCCGCCCCGATGACGGATCGGAGGAGCATTACGCCGTCGAGGTGGGCCGCCCCGACCGCGACGCCCCGGTGCTGGCGCGGCTGCACTCGGCCTGTTTCACCGGCGACCTTCTGGGCTCGCTCAAATGCGATTGCGGCCCGCAGCTCAACGCCGCGCTGGCGCAGATGGGCGCCGAGGGGCAGGGTGTGCTGCTCTATCTCAACCAGGAAGGGCGCGGCATCGGGCTCGCCAACAAGATGCGCGCCTATGCGCTGCAGGATCAGGGCTTCGACACGGTCGAGGCCAATCACCGGCTGGGCTTCGAGGATGACGAACGCGATTTCCGCCTCGGCGCGCAGATGCTGCGCAGCCTCGGCTTCGGCGCGGTGCGGCTTCTGACCAACAACCCCGCGAAGATCGCACGGATGGCGGGCGAGGGCATCAAGGTCACCGACCGGGTCGCGCTGAAAGTCGGCGAGACCCGTTTCAACGCGCATTACCTCGCGACCAAGGCGAAGAAATCGGGGCATTTGCTGTAAGCCGCGCGCAAGGCTGGCCGCGCCCCGGGCGCTCGCAGGCCCCCAACGGCCATGGCACACCCGGAGCCCTGTACCGACCTCCCTGCCCCTGCCCGATCTCGCGCAAAAGCGCGCGCCGCCCCTCCACCTATCGGCCCCCTCGCGCCACGCAGCCGCACCCACCCGCGAAACCCACCTCACCACAGAGGCGCCCTGTCACGATCGGACCGGAAATACCTCCGGGGAGCGCGAGGGGCAGGGCCCCTCGCTTCCGCCCCCGGGCCCGCCGCGCCGTCTGGACCGCGCCCCCCGCATTGACCCCGCGCGCCGCCGCGATAACACTCCCGTCATGCAGCACCGCCCCACCGACATGGTCCTCACCCCCACCGGCC
This sequence comes from Roseivivax lentus, assembly GCF_900156805.1. Taxonomy (GTDB): domain Bacteria; phylum Pseudomonadota; class Alphaproteobacteria; order Rhodobacterales; family Rhodobacteraceae; genus Roseivivax; species Roseivivax lentus. The sequence goes on from NZ_FTOQ01000001.1 coordinate 505,604, forward strand.
TGCGCTTTGCCGGGCGCCGGTTCCCGGTCACCATCGGCCGCGGCGGCGTGCGTTCGGACAAGCGCGAAGGCGACGGCGCGACGCCCGCGGGCACGCATCGCATCGTCGGCATGCTCTACCGGCCCGACCGCCTCGCGCGGCCCGCCGACTGGGCGCTGCCGATCCGCCCCGGCGATCTCTGGTCCGACGATCCGGCCGACGAGGCCTACAACACCATGGTCCGCGCGCCCTATGCGCCGAGCCACGAATGCCTGCGCCGCGCCGATCCGCTTTATGACATCGTGATCCTGACGGACTGGAACTGGCCGCGCGCGGAATACCGGCGCGGCTCGGCGATCTTCCTGCACGCTCAGCGCCGCCCGGGCTATCCCACCGCGGGCTGCGTGGCCTTCCGGCCCGAAGACCTGCGCTGGATCGCCCCGCGCATCCGCTACGAGACCCGGCTCATCGTGCCCGAGACGCAGGCGCGGTGACGCTCGCCCGCGACATCCGCGCCTGCAGGCTCTGCGCCGACCGCTTCGCCGCTACCCGCACGGCCCATGCGCCGCGCCCGGTCACTTGGTTCGCGCCCGAAGCGCGCATCCTGATCGCCGGGCAGGCGCCTGGGGCGCGGGTACATGCCTCCGGCAAGCCCTTCGACGATCCCTCGGGCGACCGGCTGCGCGACTGGCTGGGCCTCGATCCGGAGACCTTCTACGACACGCGCCGCATCGCCATCGTGCCCATGGCCTTCTGCTTTCCGGGCTATGACGCCAAGGGCGCCGACCTGCCGCCTCCCCCCATCTGCCGGGCGACCTGGCACGACAGGGTGATGCAGGCGCTGCCCGGCCTGCGCCTCAGGGTGGTGATCGGCGGCTATGCCCATCGCTACCATCTCGGCACGCGGGCGGGCGTGACTGACAACGTGGCCGCCTGGCGCGACCACGCCCCGGGCACCATTCCGCTGCCGCATCCCTCCTGGCGCAATACCGGCTGGCTGAAGAAGCATCCGTGGTTCGAGGCCGATCTGCTGCCCGAGCTGCGCGCCCGGGTGGCCGAGGCGCTGGGGTAGGGTTTCCCGTGCTTGCCTGAAACCCGGGCGCGTGCCAGCATCGGGCCATTGTTTCGAGCCCTTGTTTTGACCCGGTATTTCAATGCGCTTCGTCGACCGATCCCGCGTGCCCGTTCCGAAACAGGTCTTCTCGCCCCCCTATCGCGAGGCCGGGCGGAAGCTGCAGAATTACCTCGCCCTCGATGAGAAAGAGCGGGCGCAGACCCGCGTGCCGGATCGCAGGCTGCCCGAAACGCCCCCGATCCTGCCCGAGCTTCTGACCCTCTTCGACGGCAAATGCGCGTTCTGCGAAGAGGCCCGGTCGGACCTCATGCCCTTCCGCTTCCGCCCGCCGAACGGGATCGACGCGCCCGATCTGCACGATGCGCATATCTATTACGCCTGGATGTCGGATCTCTGGCAGAACCTCTATCCGATCTGCCCCGACTGTTATCCGACCGACCATCAGGCCTTCCCGGTCGACGGCACCCGGATGCCGATTCCGAGCGTTGAGGAATATTTCGAGATCACCATGCAGAACGCCCTCGATCCGGAGCTGGTCCGGGCGGAGCGCGCGGTGTTCCTCGACCCCTGCGCCGACGATCCGCTGGGCCGCGACCTCGTGATCGGCGCGGCGGACGTTCTGGCGGGCCAGCTCGGCGGCCTGACGCCGCGGGGAACCGCGACGATCCAGCACTTCAACCTCAACCGGCCCGATCTGGTGCAGCGCCGCTTCGCGGCCCTCGACGCCGCCTTCCGCAACGCGGAGCGAGACCCCGATTGGCGACCCGAGCCGACGCAGGATTTCCTGGCGTCGATCACCTTCATGCTCGACGAGGCCCGGTCGGGCCAGGCGGGACGCACCATGCAGGAGCTGCTGGTCGAAAGCGGTATCCCCTTTTCGCAACTCGGTGTGGACGCGGCGCTGAAGGAGGCCGCAGCCGGGGCGCCGGAGCCGGCCCACACCTCCGCCCGGCTGACGCATATCGCCATCGACAGCTTCAAGGCGCTGTCTTCCGTCTCGCTCGCGCTGCCCGGCCCGCCCGACCCCGACACCGCCGCGGCGCTCCTGATTCTCGGTGAGAACGCGACCGGGAAAAGCTCGCTTCTCGAAGCGGTGGCGCTGGCCGCGATCCCCGATGCGGCGCGCGACAGGCTGGGCGAGAAGGCGGAGCGTTACCTGCTCGATCCCCGCTTCATGGGGGTGGACTGGATGGCGCAGCGCAGCACCTCCGAGGTGCGGCTGACCTACAGCTTCGGGGGCAGCGGCCCCCACGCCTCTGAGACCGAGCGCGTGATGACCGTCACGCCCGGCGGCTTCTTCGTCACCGGGCCCGACATGCAGACCTTGCCCGTATTCGCCTACGGCGCCTACCGCCATTACAAGTCGGTGCAGCGCGCATGGCGCGAGGACCGCCCGGTCCGGTCGCTCTTTCACTCCGACGATCTGCTGTCGAACCCGGAGAAATGGCTGCTGACCCTCGAAGAGGAATATTTCGACATGGTGGTGCGCGCGCTCCGCGTGGTGATGGGCGGCGGATTCCGCATCATCCAGCGCGAGGCCGCCCGCTGCCTCGTGGTGGTCGAGGAGGACGGCGTGTCGCTGCGCACGCCGCTCGACACCGTCTCCTCGGGGTTCCGCACCATCCTTGCGCTGACCTGCGACATGATGCGCTGGCTGATGGAGCGGTATGATTTCACCACGCTCGAGGCCGCCCGCGCGCTGGTTCTCATCGACGAGGTCGAGGCGCATCTGCATCCGCGCTGGAAGGTGTCGATCATGTCCGGGCTGCGCCGCGCCTTCCCGGCGATGACCTTCATCGTCACCACCCACGATCCCCTCTGCCTGCGCGGCATGCGCGACGGCGAGGTCATGGTCCTGCAGCGCGTGCCGGGCCAGACGCGGGATACCGACCTACCGGTCTTCGTCGACACGCTGCGCGAATTGCCCGACGTGACCAAGCTCACCATCGAGCAGCTGCTGACCTCGGATCTCTTCGATCTCTTCGACACCGACGATCCGCGCACCGGCCACGCGATGGCCGACCTCGCGGATGCGCTGGCCCTGCGCCGGGCTGCGGGTGATGCGGGCACGGCCCTGCCCGAAGAGGCGCAGGCGACGCTGCGGCGGTTCCGCACCGAGGTGCAGGGCGCGCTGCCGGTCGGCTCGACCGAGGTGGCCCGCATCGTCGAGGAGGCGGTCGCGGACTACGTCCTTGCCGCGCGCAACGCCCGCGCCGCGCGCCGGCGCGAGCTGCGCGAGGAGACCAAGGCGCGGATCCGGCGCGCCCTCTCGCGGGAGGCGGGGTGATGCGCCACGTGGACCGCCGTGCCATCCCCGCGCCCAAGGCGCTGACCCAGCCCGGGCGTCCCGGCCCGAACGAACTCGATCGCGTGCGGGCCCACCGCGCCAATCGCGAGACGCGCGACAAGAGCTTCGACTTCAAGGCCTACAAGCACGACGAGGTGAAGGCCGCGCTGGAGCACCTCTTTCACGGCAAATGCGCCTATTGCGAGACGTTCTATTCCGCCCAGGCGCCCGTCGACGTGGAACATTACCGGCCCAAGGGCGCGGTCGCCGGCGAGCCGGATCATCCCGGCTATTGGTGGATCGCGATGGATTGGGACAACCTTCTTCCGTCCTGCATCGATTGCAACCGGCGGCGCAAGCAACAGGCGCCCGATCCCTCCGCCTCGCTCTCGGCGCTGCTCGACGGCGCGATGGTCGAGGCGAGTTCCGGCAAGAAGGACGTGTTTCCAGTCAGCGGCACGCGCGCGGCGCGCGACACCGACGCGCTCGAGCTGGAGGACGCCTATCTGCTCGATCCCTGCCGCGACGATCCCATGGCGCATATCGAATTTCATATCGACCCCGAGGACCTCTGGCCCTTGGCGCTGCCGAAACGCGACCCGGGCGCCGCGCCCGCCGTGGCCGCGCTGGGCGACGGGGCGAGCATCGCAGAACACGCCGCGGCCCTCGGTCTGTCGGAACGCGGGGCGGTGTCGATCCAGGTCTACGGTCTCAACAGGCTCGGCCTTGTGCAGGACCGCGCGCGGGTCCTCAAGCATCTGGAATTCCTGCGCGGGCTGATCTTCGAGATCGACGCCGTTGCCGCGGATCTCGAGGCCCATATCGACCCCGAAGTGCGGCGCGTGGCGGGCACGCTTGCGGCGCTGAGCGACCGCATCATCGAGGAATTGCGCGCCATGTCCGCCGCCGATGCCCCCTATTCCGCACTGGTCAGCCAATGGTGCGACCGCTTTCTCGACGAATTGTCCCCCTGAGCCAAGGAGCGTTTCCCATGCCCAAGAAGATCATCCTCCTGCTCGACGGCACGTCGAACCAGATCGACGCGAAACAGCGCACCAACGTGCTCAGGCTCTATCAATGCCTGCGCAAGATGGACGACCAGGTGGTCTATTACGACCCGGGCGTCGGCACGATCGGCGACGAGAACGTCTGGCTGTCGGCCTGGCGCAAGGTGCAGGAGGTCTGGGGCATGGCGACGGGCTGGGGCCTCGACCGGAACGTGAAGGACGCCTACCAATTCCTGGTGGAGAATTACGATCCCGGCGGCGAGGCCGAGGACGGCACCAAGGTGCCCGCCGACGAGATCTACCTCTTCGGGTTCTCGCGCGGGGCCTATTCGGCGCGGGTGCTGGCGGGCTTCCTGCACGCCTTCGGCATCATCGAGCCGCGCAACCTCAACCTGCTGAACTACGCCTACCGCGCCTACAAGCGCATCGGCGAGGGCGGCGGCGCCCATGCCTTCGAGGAAATCCGCCTCTACGAGAACATCCTCGACCCGCACCGCCCGACCATCCGTTTCATGGGGCTCTTCGACACCGTGGCCTCGGTGATCGAATGGGGCCGCTTCGGGCCGCGGCTGAAATCCCATGCCTTCACCAAGAACAACACCTCGGTGCAGGCGATCGCCCATGCGGTGTCGATCCACGAGCGGCGCACGATGTTCCGCGGCAAGCTCTGGCCCGAGGGGCAGGTCTTCAAGCCCAACCGCTTCATGAAGACCGAGGACGCCCCCGAGCAGCATGCCCTCGAGGTCTGGTTCTGGGGGGTGCACGGCGATATCGGCGGAGGCTACGGCGAGGCGGAATCGCGGCTGGCCAAGCTGCCGCTCGTCTGGATGATCGAGGAGGCCGAGGCGCAGGGCGCGGTGTTCTGGACGCAGACCGTGAACAAGATCGCCCGCGGCACGAAGGACGATTACGTGCCGCCCGATCCGCTGGGCAAGCAGCACGATTCGATGTCGATCTGGTGGCGGATCGTGGAGATCCTGCCGCGCCGCAAGCCCGAGGATTCGAAGAAGGCTTCGATCTTCGGCTGGTACATGCCGCTCTGCGATCCGCGCACCATCCCCGAGGATGCCCGCCTGCACTGGTCGGTGAAGGTCCGCGCCGAGCACGACAACCGCTGGCCGGTGAACACGCCCGACACCTACCGGATCGAAGGCACGCCGCCCGAGGATTGAGGCGCCTTGCGGCCGGGTGTTCTGGGTGTTTCTTCGCCGGTCCGGTGGCGTGGGGTGTCGCACATCCGCCCTGCAAAGCCGACCGCGGGGCCAGCCCCGTCGCCGATGCGCTTGGGCTATCGGCGCACCAAGAAAAGCGAGGGGCCAGCCCCTCGCGCTCCCCGGAGGTATTTCCGGTCCGGCCGTGACAGGGCGTGGCGCTTCGGGGAAGAGGTGGGACGCGCGGGCGTTGCGGGGCTTCGGCGGGCTCAGGCGGGCATCGCCGGACGGGCCGGGATTTGCGGCTCCGGGCCTCGGGCGCCCGGCGCGGGCGACTTGCCCCGGGGGGGCCGCACCGCTACTTGCCCGCCATGGAACACGAGACCCCCCTCGACGCGGCCTTCGCCGCCATGGAGGCCGCGCCCGACGACGACGCGGCGCGGCTGCGCTTCTACGAACGGCTGGCCGATACCGAACTGCACGTGCTGCTGTCGCGGGAGATGGCGGGCGAGACGCTCGATCCCGAGATCTTCGAGGTCGAGGATACGTCCTTCGTGCTGGTCTTCGACAGTGACGCGCGGATCGCGCGCTTCGTCGGCAAGCCCGCGCCCTATGCCGCGCTGCCGGGGCGGGTGATCGCGGGGATGCTGGCCGGGCAGGGCGTGGGGCTCGCGCTGAATATCGAGGTTGCGCCCTCGGCCTATCTCGTACCGCCCGAGGCGGTGGCGTGGCTGGCCGACACGCTGGGCCACGGCCCGCAGGAGGGCGCCGCGCGGCCCGCCGAGCTGCATCCGCCCGCCGGCCTGCCGGAGGCGCTGCTCTCGGCGCTCGATGCGAAACTCGGGCGGGCGGCGGGGCTGGCGCGCAAGGCCTATCTCGTCGGGGTCACCTATGACGATGGCAGCCGCGGGCATCTTCTGGGCATCACCGGGGCGCGTGACGGGGCCGAGGGGCCGCTTGCGCGCGCGGTAAACGAGGCGCTGGTCTTTTCGGGCATCGAGGCGGGCGCGCTCGACGTGGTGTTCCTGTCCGACAGCGACGCCTTCACCGCCCGGATCGCGCGGGTCGGGCTGCGCTTCGATCTGCCCGAGCCGGTAAGCCGCGCCCGCGTGGTGCCCGCCCCGCCCGGCAGCGATCCCGAGAAGCCGCCGAAACTGCGCTGAGGTTGGTTCCGGCGCCGATGCCCTTGGGCCATCAGCGCATTCCGAAGAGCGAGGGGCCAGCCCCGTCGCCGATGCCCTTGGGCCATCGGCGCATGCCGAAAAGCGAGGCGCCAGCCCCGTCGCCGATACCCTTGGGTCATCGGCGCACCCGGAAAAGCGAGGGGCCAGCCCCGTCGCCGATGCCCTTGGGCCATCGGCGCACTTCGAAAAGCGAGGGGCCAGCCCCTCGCGTTTCCCGGAGGTATTTCCGGTCCGGCCGTGACAGGGGCGCGCGCGGTCTGCCTGATGTGGGACGCGCGGGCCTCCGGCGGGTTCAGACGGCGATGTTGTCGATCAGGCGCACGCCGTCGAGCCAGGCCGCCGCAAAGAGGCGCGCGGGCGTGTCGGCGCGGATGCGCGGCGAGAGATCCGCGACCGCGCGCAGTTCGAGATATTCCACCCGTTCGAACCCGGCGTCGATCAGCGCCTCGGTGGCGCGCGCGATCAGCGGCGGGGCCTCGGCGCCGCTGCGCAGCGCGGCGGCGATGGCGGTCATCTCGCGGTAAAGCGCGGGGGCTTGCGCGCGGGCTGCGTCCGACAGGCGCCCGTTGCGCGAGGAAAGCGCCAGCCCGTCCTCGGCGCGGATCGTCGGGCAGCCCACGACCTCGGTGGGGATGTCGAGGTCGCGCGCGACGCGGCGGACCACCTGCAATTGCTGGAAGTCCTTCTCGCCGAAGAAGGCCCGGTCGGCGCCGGTCTGCAAGAATAGCTTCGAGACCACCGTCGCCACGCCGTCGAAATGGCCCGGCCGGTGCGCGCCGCAGAGGATATCGGTCAGCGCCGCGACGGAGACGGTGGTGGCGAAGCCGTCGGGATAGATCTCTTCGGGGTCCGGCGCATAGATCGCGTCCACCGCGAGGGGGGCCAGTTTTTCCGCGTCGCTCTCCTCGGTGCGGGGATAGGCGTCGAGATCGCTCTGGCTGTTGAACTGCTTGGGGTTGACGAAGATCGTCACGATCACGCGGTCCGCATCGGATTTCGCGGCGGCGGCGAGGCTCAGATGGCCTTCGTGCAGCGCGCCCATCGTGGGCACCACCGCGACGGTCTCGCCCGCCGCGCGCCAGCCCGCGACGGCAGCGCGCAGCGCGGCCTTGCGGCGCAGGATCGGCACCATCAGCCGCGGCCCGGCGGGGTGTCGGCGAAGACATGCTCCGCCGCGGGGAAGAGACGCGCGCGGACCTCGGTGGCATAGGTGGCGATGGCGGTCTCGGCATCGTCGCCCAGATGCGCGTAGCGCTTGACGAATTTCGCCTTGAAGGCCGTGAAGAGCCCCAGCATGTCGTCCACGACCAGCACCTGCCCGTCGCAGCCCGCCGACGCGCCGATGCCGATCGTGGGGATCGCCACGGTTTCGGTGATGCGGTCGGCCAGCGCCTCGGGCACCTTTTCGAGCACCACCGCGAAGGCCCCGGCCTCGGCCACGGCGCGGGCGTCGCGCACCAGCCCGTCGCCGGCCTCGCCGCGGCCCTGCACCCGGTAGCCGCCGAGCGTGTTGATGGATTGCGGCGTGAGCCCGATATGGGCCATCACCGGGATGCCGCGAGCCGTGAGAAAGCCGATCGTGTCGGCCATCCCGGTGCCGCCTTCGAGCTTCACCGCGCCCGCGCCGGTCTCGGCCATGATGCGCGCGGCGTTGCGGAAGGCCTGTTCGGGGCTTTCCTCGTAGGAGCCGAAGGGCATGTCCACGACCATCATCGCGGAGCGCAGCCCGCGGCGCACCGCCTGGCCGTGCAGGATCATCATCTCCATCGTCACACCCAGCGTCGAGGGCAGGCCGTGCAGCACCATGCCGACGCTGTCGCCCACGAGGACGAAATCGCAATGGGCGTCCATGAGCTGTGCCATCGGGGTGGTGTAGGCGGTGAGGCTGACGATAGGCGTGCCGCCCTTCATCGCGCGGATGTCGTCGGGAAGGGGCGCGGTTTTGCGGGCGGTGGCGCTCATGGCGGTCTCCTGCCGGATTGGGTGGCAGGGGATTAGCACCGTGCGGCGCGGGCGGCTAGGGGGCGCGGGAAGTGGCGCTGCGTTACGACGCGCGGCATGAAGGGGCGCGATCCCGGGATCGCCCCGGGGCAGCGGAATGCCGGGGGTGACGCGGTGCGCGCCCGCCCTGCAGCGGACGCGCCCGGGGCTCAGCCCGCGAGGTAGGTGCCGAACCAGGCTACCATGCGCTCTTCGGCGAGGGTCGCGGCGGCCGCGTCGTAGCGCGGCGTGGTGTCGTTGTGAAAGCCGTGGTTCACGCCGGGATAGATATGCGCCTCGTAGCGCTTGTCGTTGTCTTCCAGCGCCTTCTGGAAATCCGGCCACATCGCGTTGATCCGCTGGTCGAGCGCGGCGAGCTGGATCATCAGCGGCGCCTCGATGCCCGCGACCTGCGCGGCATCGGGAAACGAGCCGTAGAAGGGCACGCCCGCCGCCATCTCGGGATAGGCCGCGGCCAGCCGGTTCACGACGCCGCCGCCATAGCAGAAGCCCGTCGCGCCGACCTTGCCGTTGGTGCCCTCGAGCGCCTGCAGATGCTCGAACCCCGCGAAGAAGTCGTTCAGCAGCGCGCCCTGGTCCAGGGTCCGCTGCATCTCGCGGCCCGCGTCATCGGTGCCGGGATAGCCGCCGAGCGAGGACAACCCGTCGGGCCCCATCGCCACGAAGCCCGCCTTGGCAAGCCGGCGCACCACGTCGCGGATATAGGGGTTCAGGCCGCGGTTCTCGTGCACGACGAGGACGGCCGCGGGGGGCCGTTCGGGGTCGATCTCGGCCGGGCGCACGAGGTAGGCGGTGATGTCGCCGGTGCCGTCGGGGCTCGCGTAGGTGATGTCCTCACCGACGATGCCTGGATCGTCCTCCGCCACCTGCTGGGCCAGCGCGTAATTGGGCGAGAGCGTGTTCAGGATCGCCATCGCGGTCAGGCCGCCCACGGCCCACTTGCCCGCGCGGTCGAGGAATTCCCGCTTCGAGATCTTCCCGTGCGCGTAGTAATCGTAGAGATCGAGCAGGTCCTGATCGAAATCTGCCGCCGTGAGCCGGCGCTTCGGTGCATGATGGTTCATCGACATCCTCCCAATGGATGGACAGGAAGTTAGACCGGCGGAAGGCGCCGGCGACGGGTGGACAGCAATTATTCATCTGTTCGGGAACGGCATGCTCGGGGCCATCCGGACCGTCAGATCACCCGATTGCGGCAACGTTCGCAGGTGTTCGGCGATGCCGCACAGCGCGCGGAAGCGCGGTGCCTGCGCGCGCTGTCCGCGCCGGCCTGAGCCGGGCGACATGGCCAAGCGCACGACCCTGCTGGTCATCCGCGCGGACCCGGTTGTCGCCTTACTGCGCGAAAGGCAGCGACAAAGGCTTGGGATTGTCCCGACCGCCGCCGTCCTCGAACATCGTCCCGACAGTGCGGAACACCGAGAGCGCGTCGATCAGGGCCACGTTCGACGACACGCCGACCTTTTCGTAGATGATCTGGATCTGGTTGCGAATGGTCTTCAGCGATCGTCCCGACACATCGGCCAGATCGCTTGCGCTCGCGCCCAGCATCAGGCCCTTGCAGACTTCCGCCTCGCGCGAGGTGAGGTCGAAGACATCCTCCAGCAAGGCGGTGCTGATGGCATCCACGTCTGTCTGGCCGATGAAGATCGCGAACATGCGTTCCTCGTTCAAGAGGTGCCTGTCGATGGCGCTGGCATCGCGCATCGACGCCCGGAACGGGGTGATCGACAGCGAGATCGGGGCGGGGTCGGTGATGATGCGCATTCCGCCCGGGGTCAGATCGCGGTCGATATCGGCGATCTTCCGGCGGAGTTGCCGGCTGTCCTCCGGATCGTCGAGAACAAGCCGCCCGCCGGCCTCCACCGACAGGGGGGTGCCCCGCTCCAGCACGCGGCGGCCCGCGCCATTGCCGAAGAGAAACTGGCCATGGGCATCGGCGACAAGCATGGGAAGGATGATCCCATCCAGGAACCCGCTGCACACTTGCGCCGACCGTTTTGCCAGCGTCAATGCGCGGGCCAGTTGCAGGGCTCTCACCGCATGCGGAGACAGGAGCTTGAGGGTTTTGAAAAGCGCGTCATGGATTCGGGTCTCCGTGACGGGATCGTTCGGTATCGCAAACCCGATCACTGCCGAGCGCTGCCCGCGCGCATCGAGCTTGATGTGGATGACGTGCCTGAACCCCGCGGGGTTCAGCAATTTGCGGTAGAGGCCGCTTTGGACAAAGGTCGCTTCATCCATGAATTTCTTGGTGCGACTGACAAACCCGTTTGGTAACGCTCTCCAGGCCTCGTGGGGCAGCACGTTGTCGATCAATCCCAGATCCATGCGCACGGGCTCGACGATGAACTGAGGCAGGTCGGTGCTGGCATATTCGGGTAACATCATCTCCCCGTCGATGCCGTAAACGATGGCGCCGATGCCGGGGAAGAGTTGCGCAATCCGGTCGATCAGCGACTTCCATTGCTGGGCCTCGAAGGCGGAATCGTAGACCAGACCAATCAGGTCGCTCAACTCGTCCGGCGTGATCATGATCTCGTCCATGCGCCCAGCATACATCGGTTCGTGAGCTTCCCCATGGGCAATTGTGCCCATGCGCGACGGGTCCCTGCACGCCAGTCTTGGTGCATCGCCGATCCCAACGATTGTCGTTGAACGGCACAGCGTAAGGACAAATCCCATGATTGCGCAGTTTTCGAAACTCCTTCGGGCCGGAGCCATTGCGACCGGTATCTGGATCGCCACGCTCGGCGCCGTGCCGTTTGCGAACGCACAGACAGTGTCGGTCCCTACGCTGTCCTATCCCGAGCCCGGGACCGTCTGGGGCTGTCGTTTCCTCCGTACCTGCGCCACGGCACCCGTCGTCACGAAGAACGAGACGGACGGCCTGGGGTCGTAAGGGGGCGTGCGACCCGCCTGGACTTTTTGCACGGCGAAACCGGGATACACGTTTCGCCGCGCTGCATGCGTTGCCGGGGATCGCCGAGGCCCGATCCCGCCGCGCGTCACGGCGCCCGGACACACGCCCCGCCCCCAACATCCTTGATCCGCGTTGCGATCCGCTCAAGAGTACCGCAAACCGCCAAGGAGGCCCGACCCATGTTCCGCCGCACCCTGACCGCGCTTGCGCTCTGCGCGAGCCCCGCGCTTGCGCAGCAGACCGACCTCACGCTGGCGCTCCAGCTCGAGCCGCCGCATCTCGATCCGACCTCGGCGGCGGCGGGCGCCATCGACAGCGTGCTCTACGGCAATGTCTTCGAAGGGCTGACGCGCTTTGCCGCCGATGGCAGCGTCGAGCCCGCGCTTGCGGAAAGCTGGGAGATCGGCGAGGACGGCACCACCTACACCTTCACCCTGCGCGAGGGCGTCCGCTTCCATGACGGCACCGCGATGGATGCCGAGGACGTCAAGTTCAGCCTCGACCGCGCCCGGGCCGAGGACAGCGTGAACGCGCAGAAGGCGCTCTTCGAGGGCATCTCGGAGGTCACCGTGGTGGACCCGCGCACGGTCGAGGTGCGGCTTTCGCAGCCGGACGGGAATTTCCTCTTCAACATGGCCTGGGGCGACGCGGTGATCGTGGCGCCCGAGAGCATCGAGAATATCAAGCAGGCGCCCGTCGGCACCGGGCCCTTCACCTTCACCGAATGGGTGCAGGGCGACCGGATCGAGCTGGCGCGGAACGCGGATTACTGGGGCGAGGCCCCGGCGCTCGAGGCGGCGACGTTCAAGTTCATCTCGGACCCCACGGCGGCCTTCGCGGCGATGATGGCGCAGGATATCGACGCCTTCGCGGGCTACCCCGCGCCCGAGAACCTGCCGCAATTCGAGGTCGATCCGCGCTTCCAGGTCATCGTCGGCTCCACCGAGGGCGAGACCATCCTCGCGATGAACAACGCCGAGCCGCCCTTCGATGACCCCGAGGTGCGCGAGGCGGTGGCCCATGCCATCGACCGGCAGGCGATCATCGACGGGGCGATGTTCGGGCAGGGCACGCCCATCGGCACGCATTTCGCGCCGCGCAATCCCGATTACGTCGACCTGACGGGTCTGTCGAATTACGACCCGGAGCTGGCGCGCCAGCTGCTGGCCGATGCGGGCCATGGCGAGGGCATCTCCACGACGCTGAAACTGCCGCCGCCCTCCTACGCGCGGCGCGGCGGCGAGATCATCGCAGCCCAGCTGCGCGAGGTCGGCATCGAGACGCGCATCACCAATCTCGAATGGGCGCAATGGCTCGAAGAGGTCTTCCGCGGCAAGGATTTCGGGCTGACCATCGTCAGCCATACCGAGCCCTTCGATATCGGTATCTATGCCCGGCCGGATTACTACTTCCAATACGACAATCCCGACTTCCAGGCGCTGATGACGGATTTGACGGCAACGACCGATCCCGCGACGCGCTCGGAGATGATCGCCGAGGCGCAGACCATGATCGCGGAGGATTACGTGAACGCCTTCCTGTTCCAGTTGGCCTATCCCACGGTGGCGGATGCGCGCCTCACAGGCCTGTGGGAGAACCAGCCGACCCAAGCCAATCCCCTGGGCGGGGTGTCCTGGACCGAGTGACCCGGCTGCCGCGAACCTTTCGCATGCGAAAGGTTTCGTCTTAACAATGGGTTAACGACTGGTCTCCGGTGGCGGCTTTCCGGGGTCGGGCCTTTGCCCGGCCGCGTGCGCGGGCCCCGTCCGTCGCGTCGCGTATTTGCAAAGAGGCAACGCAGCAGGGGCAGGCGCGTGGCGGAGGCGTGGCGCGTTCCGGGAAGGGCTGTCGCCTTCGGTGCCGCGGGCCGGGCCTGACGCGTGCCGCTTCGGCGGCGCGAAGATGTGTTATGCTCGCGGCGGGAGGATTTGCCATGCTCGATATCCGGACCGGGACCCGTCACCAGACCGTCATCACCACCTTCGAATGCTCGCCGGGGACCTGCGGGGACCTCTTGGCGCTGCTGCAATCGGCCTATGCCGAGTTCATATCCTCGCAGCCCGGCTTTCTCGCGGCGGGGCTGCATGTGAACGACGCCGAGACGCGGATCGCGAACTATTCGCAATGGCAGTCGCGCGAGGCATTCAAGGCGATGCTGCGCTCGGACGAGATGCGTCGGCGCAACCGCGAGATCGCGGCGCTCTGCACCCGGTTCGAGCCGGTCATGTACGAGGTCGCCGCGCTGTACTGAGCGCCGCGGTTTTGCTTGGGCCGGGGCGCAGGTGCCGGGCCGGGCCGTGCCGCGAGGCCCGGCACCTGCCCGCGCGTGAGGTGCGCACGATTACCCTTGCGCGAGGCGCGCAAGACCACCCGCGCGCGAGGCGCGCAAGAATGTCTACGCCGGGTGCTGGACCGTCCCCGCGCGGCATCCTACCCTGCGCCCATGCTGCGCTTTGCCCTTCGCCGCCTGATCTCGCTTGGCCTTTCCCTGCTGGTGGCCTCGCTCGTGATCTTTCTCGTGGTCGAGGTGGCCCCGGGCGATCCGGCGAGCTTCATGCTCGGGATCAACGCGCAGCCCGACACGGTGGCGGCTTTGCGCGCGGAGCTTGGCCTCGACGTGCCGAGATGGCAGCGCTATTTCGACTGGGTGGGCGGGATGGTGACCGGCGATTTCGGCACTTCCTACACCTATCGCACGCCGGTCGTCGGGATGGTCGCGGACCGGCTCTGGATCTCGCTGCCGCTGGCGCTTTACGCGCTTTTGCTGTCCACCGCGCTGGCCTTTCCGGCAGGGCTCTTCGCGGCCTCGCGCCGGGGCGGGCCGGGGGACATGGCGGTGATGGGGGCAACGCAGCTTGGCATCGCGGTGCCGAATTTCTGGTTCGCCATGCTGCTGGTGCTGTTCTTCGCCATCAATCTGCGCTGGTTCTCGGCGGGCGGTTTTCCGGGTTGGGAGGACCCGCTTGCCGCACTCAAGGCGCTGACCCTGCCCGCGGTGGCGCTGGCGCTGCCGCAGGCGGCGATCCTCGCGCGGGTCATGCGTTCGGCGCTGATCGACATCCTGGGCGAGGATTTCATGCGCACGGCGCGGGCCAAGGGCCTGACGCGGGGCCAGGCGCTGTGGCGGCACGGGCTCAGGAACGCGCTCATTCCGGTGCTGACCATCATCGGGCTGCAGTTTTCCTTCCTGCTCGCCGGCGCGATCATCATCGAGCAGGTGTTCTTCCTGCCGGGCCTCGGGCGGCTCATTTTCCAGGCGATCTCGCAGCGCGATCTCATCGTGGTGGAATCGGTGGTGATGCTCCTGGTCTTCGCGGTGATCCTGGTGACCTTTCTAACCGATCTCGCCTATGCCGCCGTCGATCCGCGGCTGAGGCGGCGGGCATGAGCCGGACGCTTCTTCTGGGCGCGGCGCTGTCGGGGATCGTGCTGATCGCCGCACTTCTGTCCTTTGCCTGGACGCCCTATGCGGTCGATGGCATGGCGATCCCGAACCGGCTGCAGCCGCCGTCGGGCGCGCATCTTCTGGGCACCGATCATTTCGGGCGCGACATCCTGTCGATGCTGATGGTCGGCGCGCGGACCTCGATCGCGGTGGCGCTGGTCGCCGTGGGGATCGGCATGGGGCTCGGCGTGCCTTTGGGGCTGGCGGCGGCGGCGCGGCATGGCGGCTGGCTCGACGAGGTGATCATGCGCGGCAACGACCTGGTCTTCGCCTTCCCGAGCCTCGTCATCGCGATCCTGATCACCGCCATCGCGGGGCCCTCGGCGGTGAACGCGATCATCGCCATCGGCATCTTCAACATCCCGGTCTTCGCGCGGCTCACGCGGGGGGCGGCGCTGTCGATCTGGGCGCGGGAGTTCATCATGGCGGCCCGGGTCGCGGGCAAGGGACGGGCGCGCATCTCGGTCGAGCATATCCTGCCCAACGTCACCAACCTGCTGATCGTGCAGGGGACGATCCAGTTCTCGCTGGGCATCCTCGCCGAGGCGGGGCTCAGCTATGTGGGTCTTGGCGCGCAGCCGCCGGTGCCGTCCTGGGGGCGGATGCTGGCCGATGCGCAGACCATGGTGGCGCTGGCGCCGCATGTGGCGCTGATGCCGGGGCTGGCCATCGTGGCGACGGTGCTGGGGCTGAACCTCCTGGGCGACGGGCTCAGGGATGCGCTCGATCCGCGGCTGAAGACGGTGCGGCGATGAGCGTGCTGGAGGTCGCGGGCCTGTCCATCCGCTTCGGGTCCATGCGGGCGGTCGAGGACGTGTCCTTCGCCATCGCGCCCGGAGAGATCCTGGCGCTGACCGGCGAAAGCGGATCGGGCAAGTCGATGACCGCGTTCGCGGCGATGGGGCTGCTGCCGCGCACGGCGAGCGCAAGGGGGCGCATCCTGCTCAATGGCCGGGACCTGATGGCATTGCCCGAGCGCGCGCTCTGCGCGATGCGGGGGGCCGAGATGGGCATGGTCTTCCAGGAGCCGATGACCGCGCTCAACCCGGTGCAGCCGATCGGCCGGCAGGTTGCCGAGACCGTGCGTCTGCATGCGGCGACGACGCCCGCCCGGGCGGAGGAGATCGCCCGCGCCGCGCTCGACCGCGTCGGGCTGGAGGCGATCCCGCTCTCGCGCTATCCGCACGAGCTGTCGGGCGGCCAGCGCCAGCGCGTGGTGATCGCCATGGCCACCGCGCTGCGCCCAAAGCTGCTGATCGCCGATGAGCCCACAACCGCGCTCGACGTCACCACGCAGGCGCGAATCCTCGAGCTGCTGAAGGGCCTCGCGCGAGAAGAGGGCATCGCGCTTCTGCTCATCACCCACGACCTCGCCGTGGTACACGGGATCGCCGACCGGATCGCGGTGATGCACGAGGGCCGGATCGTCGAGGCGGGACCGACCGCGACGGTCTTCGCGGCGCAGGACCACGCCTATACCCGCGCGCTTTTCGCCGCCTCGCGGCACCGGGCCGCGCTGACCCCGCGCGCGCCCGAAGCGCCGCTTCTGGAGGTCGCGGGGCTGAGCCAGAGTTTCGCGATGCCGCGCACACGCCTTTTCGGCCCGCGGCCCCGCTTCGATGCGCTGACGGGCGTCACCTTCGCGATCCGCGCGGGCGAGCGGGTGGGCCTCGTGGGCGAGTCGGGTTCCGGCAAATCGACGCTGACGCGCGCGATCCTCGGGCTGGAGGCGCCGCGGGCGGGGCTCGTCACGCTCGACGGTGTGGCCATCGCGCCGGGGCGCACGCCGCCCGCCGCGCAGGCCCGGATGCAGGTCGTCTTCCAGGACCCCTACGGCTCGTTCAACCCGCGCCACCGGGTCGGGCGGCTGATCACCGAGCCCTTCCACCTGATGGCGGACCCGCCGCGCGGCGCGGAAAGGGACGCGGCCATCGCCGAGGCGCTGACCGCCGTGGGCCTGTCGCCCGGCGATGCGGACCGGCACATCCACGCCTTCTCGGGCGGGCAGCGGCAGCGCATCGCCATCGCGCGTGCGCTCATCACCAAGCCCGATTTCATCATCTTCGACGAGGCGGTCTCGGCCCTCGACGTGCGGGTGCGGGCGCGGATCCTCGACCTGATCGCGGATATCTCGGAGCGCTACAACCTGGCCTATCTCTTCATCAGCCACGACCTGTCGGTGGTGCGCGGGATCACCACCCGGGTGCTGGTGCTGCAGAAGGGCGTGATCGTCGAGGAAGGCCCGACCGAGGACGTGCTGACCCGGCCGAAACACGCCTATACGCGGGAGCTGATCGCCGCGGCGCCGGTCCTGCCCGAGACGATGCCGCATCCCGAACCTGTCCGGGGGACACCATGACCGACGACACACCGATGCGCCCCGGCGCGCGCAACCTCATCACCGACGTGGCCGGCCTGCGGGTCGGGAATGCCGAGGACCGGCGTCTGAAATCCGGCGCCACCGTGCTGGTGGGCGACGCGCCCTTCACCGCCTCGGTCGCGGTGATGGGCGGCGCGCCGGGCACGCGGGAGACGGATCTTCTGGCGCCCGACAAGACCGCGCCCGGCGCCGATGCGCTGGTGCTGTCGGGTGGATCGGCCTTCGGGCTCGCGGCGGCGCAGGGGGTGATGGATGCGCTGGCCGAGGCCGGGCGCGGCTTTCAGGTGCTGTCCGCACGGGTGCCCATCGTGCCCGCGGCGATCCTCTTCGATCTGCTGAATGGCGGCGACAAGGCCTGGGGCGAGAACCCGTATCCGGCGCTGGGCCGGGCCGCGCTTGGCGCCGCGTGCGCGGACTTCTCGCTGGGATCGGTGGGGGCCGGTACGGGCGCGCAGACGGCGCAGGTGAAGGGCGGGCTCGGCTCCGCCTCGCTGATGCTGCCGTCGGGGGTGACGGTGGGGGCGCTCGTGGCGGTCAATCCGATGGGCTGCGTCACCACGCCCTCGGGGCGGCATTTCTGGGCGGCCCCCTACGAGATAGGGGACGAGTTCGGCGGGCTGGGCCCGGACCCCGCCCGAGGGCTGCAGCCGCTGCCGCCGTCGAAGAAGCTCGCCGCGATGGCGGCGCTCGGCAACACCACGATCGGGATCGTCGCGACCGATGCCGCGCTCGACAAGGGGCAGTGTCACCGCATGGCGGTGGCCGCCCATGACGGGATCGGGCGCGCCATCCAGCCCGCCCATTCGCCGATGGATGGCGACCTGATCTTTGCCGCGGCGACGGGCGCGCGGGCGCTCGACGCGACGGGGATGGAGCTGGCGGCGCTGGGCCATGCGGGCGCGATCTGCATGGCGCGGGCCATCGCGCGCGCGGTCTGGGAGGCCACGCCCGAGCCGGGCGATACGCTGCCCGCGTTTCGCGGGGGGTAAACTGCGGCACATCGCGCCCCGCAGCGGGACTCACACATCGGGACTCACAATCGGAACAAATATAGAACATACTGGCCGGACCCTGTCCCGATTCCCGTCAGATATGTCCGTCGAACTCAGCATCACGTCGAATTTCACCTTCCTCCGGGGCGCCTCGCATCCCGAGGAATTCATGGAGCGCGCCGCGCTGGAGGGGCTCGAGGCGATTGCCGTGGCCGATCAGAACTCGGTCGCGGGGATCGTGCGGGCCTATCAGCGCGCCCGCGAGATCGCGCGGGTGGTGGGCGAACGTGCAGCGCTGGAGGCGGCGGACGGCCCCATCGGCCCGCCCGCGCCCGAGGGTGCTCCGCGCGCGCCGTCGCTGGCCATCGCCAACGTTCCGCGGCTCATCCCGGCGGCGCGGCTGACCTTCGCGGAAGGGGTGGAGATCACCGCGCTGGCGGCCACGCGCACGGGCTGGGCGCGGCTATGCCGGCTTTTGTCGAAGGGGCGGCTGCGCGCGCCCAAGGGCGATTGCGACCTGAGACTCGACGATCTGATCGAGGGCGCGGAGGGGCTGGAGCTGATCCTGTCGGGCCCGGAGCCCGCGGAGACCGCGCGCTGGACGCCGCATGCGCGCAGGCTGGTCGCGCGCTTTCCGGGCCAGGTGCATCTGGCGCTCAGCCCGCGCTATGACGGCGGCGATGCGGGCCGGTTCGACCGGCTGGCGCGGCTGGCCGCGAGCCTCGGGGTGGAGAGCGTGGCGACCGCGCGGCCGCTCATGCATCACGGGCGGCGGCGCAAGATGGCGGACGTGCTGAGCGCCGTGCGGCTGGGCTGCCGGGTCGACGATCTGGGCCGGGCGGCGCTGGCCAATGGCGAGCAACGGCTGCGTTCGGGTCCCGAGATGCGGCGCATCCTGGGGCGTCACGCGGGCGCGCTCGACCGCGCCGCGGCGCTTGCCGCGCGCTGCAGCTTCGATCTGGGCACGCTCAAATACGAATATCCCTCCGAGATCACCGGCGAGGAGACCGCCGACCAGCGCCTCGCGCGGCTGGCGCGCGAAGGGCTGAAGTGGCGCTATCCCATGGGCGCGCCCGAGAAGGTGCAGGGGCTGCTGGAGCATGAGCTGAGGCTCATCGCGCAGCTTTCCTACGCGCCCTATTTCCTGACCGTGCGCGACATCGTGGCCTTCGCGCGCGAGCGGGGGATCCTCTGCCAGGGGCGGGGATCGGCGGCCAATTCGGTGGTGTGCTATTGCCTCGGCGTGACCTCGGTCTCCCCCGAGATCGGCACCATGGTCTTCGAGCGTTTCGTGTCGGAGGCCCGGGACGAGCCGCCCGATATCGACGTCGATTTCGAACATGAGCGCCGCGAGGAGGTGATCCAGCACATCTATGCGCGCTACGGACGCCACCGCGCGGGGCTTTGCGCCACGGTCATCCATTACCGCGGCAAGCGCGCGGTGCGCGAGGTGGGCCGGGCGATGGGGCTCAGCGAGGACACGATCGGCGCGCTTTCCTCGCAGCTTTGGGGGTTCTTCTCGACCAACGGGCTCGAGGCGGCGCGGATGCGCGAGATCGGGCTCGATCCCGACGATGCGCGGCTGCGCCTGACCATGGAGCTCATTTTCGAGATCATCGGCTTCCCGCGGCACCTGTCCCAGCATGTGGGCGGGTTCATCATCACCGAAGGCCGGCTCGACGAGCTGGTGCCCATTGAGAACGCGGCGATGGAAGAGCGCACGGTGATCTGCTGGGACAAGGACGATATCGACACGCTGGGCATCCTGAAGGTCGACGTGCTGAGCCTCGGCATGCTGACCTGCATCCGCAAGGCCTTCGATCTGCTGCGCCAGCATCACGGCGAGAGCCACACGCTGGCCACGCTGCCGCCCGAGGACCCGAAGGTCTACGACATGCTCTGCCGCGCCGACAGCATCGGCGTCTTCCAGGTCGAGAGCCGGGCGCAGATGAACTTCCTGCCGCGCATGCGTCCGCGCAGCTTCTACGACCTGGTGATCGAGGTGGCGATCATCCGCCCCGGCCCCATCCAGGGCGACATGGTCCATCCCTATATCCGGCGGCGCAACGGCGAGGAGGCGGTCGCATTCCCCTCGGACGCGCTGGGCGAGGTCTTGGGCAAGACGCTGGGCGTGCCGCTTTTCCAGGAACAGGCGATGCAGATCGCCATCATCGGCGCGGGCTTCTCGCCCTCCGAGGCCGACCGTCTGCGCCGGGCGCTCGCCACCTTCAAGAAACACGGCAACGTGTCGGAGATGCGCGACCGGTTCCTCAGGGGGATGCGCAGGAACGGCTACGATCAGGCATTCGCGGAGCGCTGTTTCAGCCAGATCGAGGGCTTCGGCTCCTACGGCTTTCCCGAAAGCCACGCGGCGAGTTTCGCGCTTCTGGTCTATGCCTCGGCCTGGATCAAGTGCCACCATCCCGGCATCTTCGCCTGCGCGCTCCTGAACGCGCAGCCGATGGGCTTCTATGCGCCCGCGCAGATTGTGCGGGATGCGCGCGAACACGGCGTCGAGGTGCGGCCCATCGCGATCAACGAAAGCTACTGGGACAACGTGATGGAGCCCGACGGGCGGGGCGGGCTCGCGCTGCGTCTGGGCTTCCGGCAGATCAAGGGGCTGTCCGAGGAGGACGCGGCCTGGATGTGCGCCGCCCGCGGCAACGGCTACCGGTCGGTGCGGGATGTCTGGCGGCGGGCGGGGCTTGCGCCGCGGGTCGTGGCGCGGCTCGCGGAGGCGGATGTCTTCGCCGCGCTGGGCCTTTCGCGGCGGGAGGCGCTGTGGGAGGCCAAGGCGCTGGCGGGCGACAGGCCGCTGCCCCTCTTCGCCGGCGACATGGAGGGCGAGGGGATCGTCGAGCCCGCGGCGCTGTTGCCGGAGATGAGCGAGGGCGAGGAGATCGTCGAGGATTACGTGGCGATGCGGCTGACGCTGCGGCGGCATCCGGTGGCGCTGCTGCGGCCTCTGCTGACACCCGGTTCGGCGGGGGCGAAATCTTCGTGAAGATTTCGGGACGGACATTTCACGAAATGTCCGGTGCAAAATCTTGCAAGATTTTGCCACACCGCGGGACCGGTCCCGCGACCTTTCACGCCCGGTCCGACTGGCGTATGACTGCGCCGCAGAGGAGACAGCCATGATCGCCATCATCTTCGAAGTGATCCCCGCCGAGGGAAAGAAGGACGCCTATCTCGACATCGCCGCCGAGATGCGGCCCATGGTCCACGAGGTCGAGGGCTTCATCAGCGTCGAGCGGTTCCAGAGCCTGACCAATCCCGAAAAGCTCCTGTCGATCTCGTTCTTCGAGGACGAGGACGCGGTGATGCGCTGGCGCAAGCTCGCCGCGCATCGCAATGCCCAGTCGAAGGGGCGCGCGGGCATCTTTTCGGATTACCGGCTCAAGGTCTGCCACGTGATGCGCGATTACGGCATGTTCGACCGCGACGAGGCACCCGAGGACAGCCGCGAAGTGCATCACGCATAGCCATAGGCATAGACCAGCAGGGCGGTGCCGAGGATCAGCCGGTAGACCACGTAGGGCGTGAAGCTGACCGAGCGCAGCAGCCGCATCATCAGCGCCAGCGCGCCCAGGGCCGCGACGAAGGCCATGGCGGCGGCGATGGCGCAGGCCTGCAGGGGCAGGGCTTCGGTGCCCGTGACCGCCTCGAGGCCCAGAAGCCCGCCCGAGGCGAGGATCGTCGGGATCGACATCAGCATGGCGAGCCTGGCCGCCGAATGCCGGTCATAGCCGAGCTGCCGCCCGCCGGTGATGGTGATACCCGAGCGCGACGTGCCCGGGATCAGTGCCAGCACCTGCCAGAGCCCCATGATCGCGGCATGCTTCAGGGTCCAGCCCTCCGCACGGCGGGTCTCGCCGCCCTTCATGTCGGCCCAGTAGAGCACCACGCCGAAGACGATCATCGCCCAGCCGATCACCGCGACCGAGCGCATCATCTCGTCGAGCCCGCTCAGGCGCAGCACCAGCCCGGCGGCCATCACGGGGATCGTCGCGATCAGCAGGCAGAGGGCGAGGAACGCGCCGGGCGTGTCGATCCGGCCCCGGACCAGCCGCAGCGTGCCGCCGAGCGCCACGCGCACATCCGCCCAGAAATAGAGGATCACCGCAAAAAGCGTGCCCACATGGACCGCGACATCGAGGGCGAGGCCCTGATCCTCGATGCCCGTAAGCTGCGGCAGCAGGATCAGATGACCGGAGGAGGAGACCGGCAGGAACTCGGTGATGCCCTGGATCAGCGCCAGTACGAGCAGGTGGAAGAGCGTCATAGGCATGTCACCGCGACAGGGGAGAAGGGACCCGTCCTGCTATAATGCCCTGATTCTCAGAGGGAAGCGCGAATATAGGTCACATACCGGTCCCAAAATGCTGCAGCACAGCATCGAAATTTTTGTTTTCGGCAGAAATTTCTTCAATAAAGGACAGTAAAACTGACTTTTATTTTCCGGGCGACGCGTATATCAGGCTCACACCACCCAGAATTCGAGGGAAGATCCATGGCGAAACAGCCGATGCTGAAGTTCGTGTCCGTCAACCGCGACATGCCCGACAAGCGCACCGCGGAGGAGCGTCGCCGCGACTTTCACGAGATCTACGGCGAGTTCGCCCGGCAGAAGGCCGAAGAGCAGGCGAGCCGGTGTTCGCAATGCGGCGTGCCCTATTGCCAGTCGCATTGCCCGTTGCACAACAACATCCCCGACTGGCTCCGCCTGACCGCCGAGGGCCGCCTGCAGGAGGCCTACGAGGTCAGCCAGGCCACCAACACCTTCCCCGAGATCTGTGGCCGCATCTGCCCGCAGGACCGTCTTTGCGAAGGCAATTGCGTGATCGAGCAATCGGGCCACGGCACTGTCACCATCGGCGCGGTCGAGAAGTACATCACCGACACCGCCTGGGAAGAGGGCTGGGTGAAGGACATCAAGCCCGCCAAGGAGCGCACCGAAAGCGTCGGCATCATCGGCGCGGGGCCGGGCGGTCTGGCGGCGGCGGACGTGCTGCGCCGCGCCGGCGTGCAGGTCACCATCTACGACCGCTACGACCGCTCCGGCGGGCTGCTGACCTACGGCATTCCGGGCTTCAAGCTGGAAAAGGACGTGGTCATGCGCCGCAACGAACAGCTCGAGCGCGCGGGCGTCGAGTTTGTCATGAATTGCAACGTCGGCGACGACATCACCTTCGACGAGATCCGCGAAAAGCATGACGCCGTCATCATCGCCACGGGCGTCTACAAGACGCGCGACCTGCAGGGCCCCGGCTCCGGGGCGGGCGGCATCGTGCGCGCCATCGACTTCCTGACGGCGTCGAACCGCAAGAGCTTCGGCGATGCGGTGCCCGAGTTCGAATCGGGGGAGCTGAACGCCGAGGGCAAGCGGGTCGTGGTGATCGGCGGCGGCGACACGGCGATGGATTGCGTGCGCACGGCGATCCGCCAGGGCGCGACCAGCGTGAAGTGCCTCTATCGCCGCGACCGGGCCAACATGCCGGGCAGCCAGCGCGAAGTGCAGAACGCCGAGGAAGAGGGCGTGCAGTTCGAATGGCTGACCGCGCCCAAGGGCTTCAAGGGCGATCCGGTCGAGGCCGTCATCGTCGAGAAGATGCGCCTCGGCGCGCCGGATGCCACCGGCCGCCAGAGCCCCGAGGTGATCGAGGGCTCGGATTACGACGAGCCCGCGGATCTGGTCATCAAGGCGCTGGGCTTCGAGCCCGAGGCGCTGCCCGCGCTCTGGGATCAGCCGGAGCTGGAAGTGACCCGCTGGGGCACCGTGAAGGCCGAGTTCACCACCGGCAAGACCAGCCTCGACGGCGTCTACGCGGTGGGCGACATCGTGCGCGGCGCGAGCCTCGTCGTCTGGGCGATCCGCGACGGGCGCGATTGCGCCGATGCGGTCCTCGCGCAGCTCAACGGCGCCAGCAGCGCCATCGCCGCGGAGTGACCGGTTGAGCGTGGAAGACCCTGTCTGGGCCCATGGGCTCGACGGCGCGTGCCTGTGCGGCGCGGTGCGGATCCGCGTGGAACGCCACCGGGCCGAGGTCGGCGCATGCCATTGCAGCCGCTGCCGGATCTGGTCCGGCGCGCTCTTTGCGGTGTTCAGCGCCCCGCCCGCTTCCGTCACGGTCGAGGGGCCGGTCTCGGTCTATCCGGGTGAGATCGCGGAACGGGCCTTCTGCGGCACCTGCGGCAGCAATCTATGGCTGCGCGACAATGACGATGGCGCGTACGAATTCATGATCGGGGCCTTCCCCGGCGCGAAGGATTATCCGCTCATCAGCGAAATCTACCATGACAAGGCGTTCGCCGCCGTGACGCTCGCGGGCGATCACAGGCGGACGGACGCGGCCCCATACGAGGCCGAGAATCCCCATCTGATGGAGGGCTGAACGCCATGACCAAGTACGACGAGAACTGGGCCGCCGAGATGGAGGCCAAGCGCCAGTGGCTGGCGGAGAACGGTCTCTATTCCGAAGCGGAAGAGCATTCCTCCTGCGGCGTGGGCCTCGTGGTCTCGATCGACGGGAAGAAGAGCCGCAAGGTCGTGGAAGCGGGCATCACCGCGCTGAAGGCGATCTGGCACCGCGGCGCGGTCGATGCGGATGGCAAGACCGGCGACGGCGCGGGCATCCACGTGCAGATCCCCGTCTCGTTCTTCTACGACCAGATCGAGCGCACCGGCCACACGCCGAAGATGGACCAGCTGATGGCCGTGGGTCAGGTCTTTCTGCCGCGTACCGATTTCGGCGCGCAGGAAACCTGCCGGACCATCGTCGAGACCGAGGTCCTGCGCATGGGCCATTCGATCTATGGCTGGCGCCATGTGCCAGTAAATGTCGAGTGCCTCGGCGAAAAGGCCAACGCCACCCGGCCCGAGATCGAGCAGATCCTGATCTCGAACGCCAAGGGCGTGGACGAGGAGACCTTCGAGCGCGAGCTTTACGTCATTCGCCGCCGCATCGAGAAGGCGGCTGCCGCGGCCTCGATCAACCAGCTTTACATCGCCTCGCTGTCCTGCCGGTCGATCATCTACAAGGGCATGATGCTCGCGCAGGACGTGGCGGAGTTTTATCCCGACCTCAAGGACGAGCGGTTCGAGAGCGCCTTCGCGATCTATCACCAGCGCTATTCCACCAACACCTTCCCGCAATGGTGGCTGGCGCAGCCCTTCCGCATGCTCGCCCATAACGGCGAGATCAACACGCTCAAGGGCAACATCAACTGGATGAAGAGCCACGAAATCCGCATGGCCTCGGCCACGTTCGGAGAGATGGCGGGCGACATCAAGCCGATCATCGCCTCGGGCGCGTCGGATTCCGCGGCGCTCGATGCGGTGTTCGAGGTGCTGGTGCGGGCGGGCCGCAACGCGCCCATGGCCAAGACCATGCTGGTGCCCGAAAGCTGGTCCAAGCAGGCCGAGGAGCTGCCGCAGGCCTGGCGCGACATGTATTCCTACTGCAACTCGGTGATGGAGCCCTGGGACGGCCCGGCGGCGCTGGCCATGACCGATGGCCGCTGGGTCTGCGGCGGTCTCGACCGCAACGGCCTGCGCCCGATGCGCTACGTGGTGACGGGCGACAACCTGCTCATCGCGGGATCCGAGGCGGGCATGGTCCCGACCAACGAGGCGACGGTGCGCGAAAAGGGCGCGCTCGGCCCCGGCCAGATGATCGCGGTGGACATGGAAGAGGGGCTGCTCTTCCACGACGTCGAGATCAAGGACCGTCTCGCCGCCGCGCGGCCCTTCGGCGAATGGGTCGGCAAGATCGCCGAGCTCGACGAGCCGCTGTCGGACGTGACCGAGAAGCCGCTCTTCGAAGGCGGTGAGCTGCGCCGCCGTCAGATCGCCGCGGGCTACTCGATCGAGGAGGTCGAGCAGATCCTCATGCCGATGGCCGAGGACGGCAAGGAGACCGTGGTCTCCATGGGCGACGACACGCCCTCGGCGGTGCTGTCCAAGCGCTACCGCCCGCTGTCGCATTACTTCCGGCAGAATTTCAGCCAGGTCACCAACCCGCCCATCGATTCCTTGCGCGAATTC
Organism: Roseivivax lentus; assembly: GCF_900156805.1. Lineage (GTDB taxonomy): Bacteria > Pseudomonadota > Alphaproteobacteria > Rhodobacterales > Rhodobacteraceae > Roseivivax > Roseivivax lentus. The sequence goes on from NZ_FTOQ01000001.1 coordinate 532,075, forward strand.
CGCGTCATGTCGCTGAAGACGCGGTTCGGCAACCTCAAGAACGTGCTCGACGAATCCTCGTCGCAGACCGAGATCCTGGTGCTCGACACGCCCTTCATGGGCAATGCCCAGTTCGAGGCGCTGAAGGGGCATTTTAACGCCGAGATGGTGGAGATCGACTGCACCTTCCCGCCGGGCGGCCAGCGCAACACGCTGCGCGACAACCTCGAGCGGATCCGCGCCGAGGCCGAGGACGCGGTGCGCTCGGGCGCCGGGCACATCACCCTGACCGATCACAAGGCGAGCGAGGATCGCGTCGGCATGCCGATGATCCTGGCCACCAGCGCGGTGCACAGCCACCTGACGCGCAAGGGCCTTCGGACCTTCTGCTCGCTCAACGTCCGCTCGGCGGAATGCATCGACCCGCATTACTTCGCGGTGCTGATCGGCGCCGGGGCGACGGTGGTGAACCCCTATCTCGCGGAAGACACCATCGCCGACCGCATTCGTCGCGGGCTGATGGACGGCACGCTGACCGAGGCGATGAAGCGCTATCGCGACGCCATCGACCTCGGCATCCTGAAGATCATGTCGAAGATGGGCATCTCGGTCGTCTCGTCCTATCGCGGCGGCCTCAACTTTGAGGCGGTGGGCCTGTCCCGCGCCATGTGCGCGGAATATTTCCCCGGCATGATCAGCCGCATCTCCGGCATCGGCGTCTCGGGCATCCAGAAGAAGGTCGAGGAGATCCACGCGCTGGGCTTCCGCGGCGGCCAGGACGTCATGCCCATCGGCGGCTTCTACAAGGCGCGCAAATCGGGCGAGACCCATGCCTGGGGCGCGCAGACGATGCATCTGCTGCAGGCGGCCTGCAACAAGGCCTCCTACGAGATGTGGAAGTCCTATTCCAAGGCGATGCAGGCCAACCCGCCGATCCATCTGCGCGACCTTCTGGCGATCAAGCCGCTGGGCGCCCCGGTGCCCATCGAGGAGGTCGAGAGCATCACCTCGATCCGCAAGCGCTTCGTGACGCCGGGCATGTCGCTGGGCGCCCTGTCGCCCGAGGCGCATCGCACGCTGTCCATCGCCATGAACCGCATCGGCGCGAAGTCTGATTCGGGTGAGGGCGGCGAGGATCCGAAGGACTTCACCCCCGACGCCAATGGCGACAACCGCTCGGCCAAGATCAAGCAGGTCGCCTCGGGCCGTTTCGGCGTGACCGCGGAATACCTGCTCAATTGCGAAGAGCTTGAGATCAAGGTCGCGCAGGGCGCCAAGCCCGGCGAAGGCGGCCAGCTTCCGGGGATGAAGGTGACCGACCTCATCGCCAAGCTGCGGCACTCGACGAAGGGCGTGACGCTGATCTCGCCGCCGCCGCATCACGACATCTACTCGATCGAGGATCTGGCGCAGCTGATCTACGACCTGAAGCAGATCAACCCCAAGGCCAAGGTCACGGTGAAGCTGGTGGCCTCCTCGGGTGTGGGCACGATTGCCGCCGGTGTGGCCAAGGCCAAGGCCGACGTGATCCTGATCTCGGGCCACAATGGCGGCACCGGCGCCAGCCCCGCGACCTCGATCAAGTATGCGGGTCTGCCCTGGGAGATGGGTCTCACCGAGGCGCATCAGGTCCTGTCGATGAACAACCTGCGCTCGCGCATCACGCTGCGCACCGACGGGGGTCTGCGCACCGGCCGCGACATCGTCATGGCGGCGATGATGGGGGCCGAGGAATACGGCATCGGCACCGCCGCGCTGATCGCGATGGGCTGCATCATGGTGCGCCAGTGCCAGTCCAACACCTGCCCGGTGGGCGTGTGTACGCAGGACGAGGCGCTGCGCGAGAAGTTCACCGGCACGGCGGACAAGGTGGTCAACCTCATCACCTTCTACGCCCAGGAAGTGCGCGAGCTGCTGGCCCAGATCGGGGCGCGGTCGCTCGACGAGGTGATCGGGCGCGCGGATCTGCTGAACCAGGTCAGCCGCGGATCGGATCATTTGGACGATCTGGACCTGAACCCGCTCCTGATCCGCGTCGACGGTTCGGAGGCGACGGTTTACGACCGCAACGGGCCGCGCAACGCGGTGGACGACACCCTCGACGCGGAGATCGTGAAGGACGCCGCGCGCTTCCTTAACGATGGCGAGAAGATGCAGCTCTCCTATGCGATCATGAACACGCATCGCACCGTGGGCACCCGCACCTCGAGCCATATCGTCAGCCGCTTCGGGATGCGCAACGCGCTGCAGCCCGATCACCTGACGGTGAAGCTGACGGGCTCGGCGGGCCAGTCGCTGGGCGCCTTCGCGGCCCCGGGTCTGAAGATCGAGGTGTCGGGCGATGCCAACGACTACGTCGGCAAGGGCCTGTCGGGGGGCATCATCGTGGTGCGTCCGCCGATGCATTCGCCGCTGGTCGCCGCGGACAACACCATCATCGGCAACACCGTTCTCTACGGTGCGACCGATGGCCAATTGTTTGCGGCAGGCCGCGCAGGCGAGCGTTTCGCGGTGCGGAACTCCGGGGCCAAGGTCGTGGTGGAGGGCTGCGGATCGAATGGCTGCGAATACATGACCGGCGGCGTCGCGGTGATCCTCGGCTCCATCGGGGCGAATTTCGGCGCGGGCATGACCGGCGGCATGGCCTATCTCTACGATCCCCAAGGCCAGGCCGAGACGCTCATCAACCATGAAAGCCTGGTGACCTGCCCGGTCACCGTCGATCACTGGGAGACCGAGCTGAAGCGGCTGATCGAGGCCCATGTGGCCGAGACCCGCAGCGTGAAGGGCGCCGATATCCTCCAGCATTGGGACGAGGAGAAGGGCAATTTCCTGCAGGTCTGCCCGAAGGAGATGCTCGACAAGCTGCCCTACCCGGTGGGGGTCGAGGACGAGGCGGTTCCGGCGGAATAACCGCTCCCGCCGCCCGAAAGACAGAACGCCGCGCGAGGCCCCTCAGGTCTCGCGCGGTTTTTTTCTGCCCGCTCGCGGCCCGTAGGGAAATGCGGCGTTTTGCTGTATCCTGTGGGCCAGAATCCGAGGGAGGGCGTCATGGCATCGGATGGTCTGACCGTGCTCGTCGGCACGACGAAAGGGGCCTTTCTGCTCCGGGGCGACGCCGCGCGCCAAGCCTGGGAGGTCGAGGGGCCCTATTGCGACGGCTGGGCCATCAACCACTTCGCCTCCGATCCCGAGACCGGCACGCTCTGGGCGGGCGGCGGCGGCGACTGGACCGGCGCGGGGGTCTGGCGCTCCGGGGATGGTGGCGCCACCTGGACGCTGACCCGGCTGACCCGCGGCGTGACCGACGATTGGGCCGAGGCCGATCCCGACTTCGCCGCGATGATCGGCTGGGAGAACGTGCCGCTGCCCTTCGGCACCGATTTCGCGCAGATCTGGTCCCTCGGCTACGCCCATGGCGCGCTTTATGCCGGCACCAAGCCCGCGAACCTGCTGGTCAGCCGGGACCGCGGCGCGACGTGGCAGCGGATCGAGGCGCTGACCGATCATCCCTCCGCCGAAAGCTGGGCGCCCGGGGCGGCGGGGCTGACGCTGCACACGATCGTCGCGGATCCGGACGATGCGGACACTCTCTGGGTCGGGATCTCCGCCGCGGGCGTCTTCGCGACCGAGGATGGCGGCAAGACATGGCAGCGGCGCAACCGGCTGTCCAACGCCGAGGCCTGCCCGGCGGAACGGAGCCACCCGGCAGCGCCGGGCGACGGCGAGACCGGCCATTGCGTGCACAACATGATGAAGGCGCCGGGGCCGGGGGCGGTGCTGTATCAGCAGAACCATCACGGCGTCTGGCGATCCGCCGATGGCGGGCGGTCCTGGGACGACATCACCGAAGGCCTGCCCTCGACCTTCGGCTTTCCGATCCGGGTTCATCCGCGCGATCCCGAGACGATCTGGACGCTGCCGCTCAACGGCGACAGCGTGGGGCGCTACCCGCCCGGGGCCGCGGCGGCGGTCTGGTGTTCGCGCGATGGCGGGCAAAGTTGGGAGGCGCAGCGCGCGGGCCTGCCGCAGAAGGCGTGTTTCTTCACCGTGCTGCGCCAGGCGATGGCGGGCGATACGCAGGAACCTGCCGGGCTTTATTTCGGGACGAATTCCGGGTCGGTCTTCGCCACCCGCGACGAGGGCGCGGAATGGCACGAGATCGCGCGGCACCTGCCGACGATCCTGTCCGTCGAGGTGGCCGCGCCCGCCTGACGGCCCGGGCGGGCGGGGTCCCACCGGCTGTGTCCAACTCTTGCCACGATTGAACCGCAATCCTGTCCAAAATGCGCAATAGGCAGGTATTGTTCGAAGTTCGTGGATAATATCCCCGACGGGTTCAGCACTCTCCGGGGCCGGGATGTCCCAAACGCATACCATCCCGGCCCCGGATGACTTTTCGGCGAGGCACATCGCCGCTAAGAGCGAGACATGGCACGAGCAATGCGCAAATCAGAAAAGACGCGTCGGAGCGTCCGGCCCGTCCGCTTCCTCTTGCGCTGGGTCTTTCGCGCGGTGCTCGCCGTGGCGGTCCTGATCGGGCTCGGGGTCGGGCTTTACCGCGTGGTGAACCCGCCCACGACGCCCTACATCATGGCCGAGGCGCGACGCCTCGACGGGGTGCGCCGCGACTGGGTCGATGCGGACCGGATCGCGCCGGTGATGATGCGCTCCGCCGTGGCGGCGGAGGATGCCAATTTCTGCACCCATTGGGGCTTCGACATGAACGCCATCCGCACCGCCATCGAGGCGGGCGGCAATCGCGGCGCCTCGACGATCAGCCAGCAGGTGGTGAAGAACGTCTATCTCTGGCACGGGCGGTCCTGGCCGCGAAAGGCGCTGGAGGCGGTCATCACGCCCGCAATGGAGGCCGCCTGGCCCAAGCGGCGCATCCTCGAGGTCTATCTCAACATCGCCGAATTCGATGAGGGTATCTTCGGCGTGGAGGCCGCGGCGCGGCATTATTTCGGCACCTCCGCGCAGGATCTGACCCCGGTTCAGGCCGCCCGGCTCGCCGCGATCCTGCCCGATCCCAAGGGCCGGTCGGCCAGCGATCCGTCGCGCTTTGTGCGCAATCGCGCGGCCTCGATCCTCGACGGGGCGGCGACGATCCAGCGCGACGGACGCGCGGCCTGCTTCGAGCGTGCATAACCCCGCGCAGCCTTGCGACGAGGTGTTGTAACCGACCCGCCGGGGAAGGTATGACCGACGGGCATTCTCAGAAAAAACGTGTTCCCGATGGCCAAGCTATATCACGTGCCCCTATCTCCGTTCTGCCGCAAGGTGCGTCTCAGCCTCGCCGAGAAGAAGATCGAGTGCGAGCTGATCGAGGAGCGCTACTGGGAGCGTGATCCCGACTTCATCCGCCGCAATCCGGCCGCCAAGGTCCCGGTCCTGAAGATCGACGGCAAGACCATGGCCGAGTCCGCGGCGATCTGCGAATGGATCGAGGAAAGCTACCCCGAGCCCTCGCTGATGCCGAAAGGCGCCGATGCCCGCTACGAGGTGCGGCGGCTGATCGGCTGGTTCGACGACAAGTTCCACAGCGAGGTGACGTCGAAGCTCCTGTACGAGCGGGTGAACAAGAAGGTGATGAAGGCGGGCTTTCCCGACAGCGCCAACGTCAAGGCGGGCGCCAAGGCGATCAAGTATCACCTGGATTACATGGCCTGGCTGCTCGATCACCGTCGCTGGCTCGCGGGCGACGTCATGACGCTGGCGGATTTCGCGGCGGCCGCGCATCTGTCATCGCTCGATTACATCTCGGACGTGGACTGGAACCGGCAGGCGACGGTCAAGGACTGGTACGCGAAGATCAAGTCGCGCCCGGCCTTTCGCCGCATCCTGGCCGACCAGGTGCCGGGCTTCCCGCCGCCCAAGCATTATGCCGATCTCGACTTTTGAGCGCGGCGCGCCTCGGGGGTCGGTTTGGACCTGACGCAGCGCCTGAAGGCAGAGGCGGAGGCGGTGGGGTTCACGGCCTGCCGCATCACCGGGCCGGATGCGATCCCGGAGGTGCCCGAGCGGCTGCGCGCCTTTCTCGACAAGGGCTATCACGGCCAGATGGGCTGGCTGGCAGACCGCGCGGCCTGGCGCGGCGATCCGCAGGCGCTCTGGCCCGAGGCGCGGTCGGTCATCATGCTGGGCGAGGCCTACACGCCCGGGCACGATCCGCTGGCGGTGCTGGAGACGCCCGACCGCGCGGCGATCTCGGTCTATGCGCAGAACCGCGATTACCACAACGTGGTCAAGAAGCGGCTGAAGCGGCTGGGGCGCTGGCTGATCGACGCGGCCGAGGGCGCGCCGGAGATCAAGGTCTTCGTCGATACCGCGCCGGTGGCGGAAAAGCCGCTGGGGCAGGCGGCGGGGCTCGGCTGGCAGGGCAAGCATACCAATCTCGTGAGCCGCGAGATGGGATCGTGGTTCTTTCTCGGCGCGATCTTCACCACGCTCGACCTCGCGCGGGATGCGCCCGAGGACGATCATTGCGGATCCTGCCGCGCCTGTCTCGACATCTGTCCGACCGATGCCTTCCCGGCGCCCTACCGGCTCGACGCGCGGCGCTGCATCTCCTACCTCACGATCGAGCATAAGGGCCCGGTGGCCGAGGATCTGCGCGCGAAGATGGGCAACCGGATCTATGGCTGCGACGATTGCCTCGCGGTCTGCCCGTGGAACAAGTTCGCCGCCGAGGCGCGGGAGGTGAAATACCACGCCCGGCCCGACCTTCTGGCGCCCGACCTCGCGGAGCTGGCGGCGCTCGACGATGCGGGGTTCCGCGCGCGGTTCTCGGGCTCGCCCATCAAGCGGATCGGGCGGGACCGTTTCGTGCGCAACGTGCTTTACGCCATCGGGAATTCCGGGCGTCCGGACTTGCGCCGCGCGGCCGCTGCCTTGGCGGACGATCCCGACGCGACCGTCCGCGATGCCGCGTCCTGGGCGCTCGGCCAGCTGCCCCAGACCGAATAGCGCCGCTGGCACCTGTCCCGCGCCGCGCCGGGCGTTGGGGCCCCGCCACAGGCAAGTGCCGTGATCCGGTGCCGCACCCCTTTGTTTTCAGCCGCCCTTACCCCACATTAGGACCAACCAACACCGAGAAGGGGGCCATATGGCAGAGTATCGCAAAGACCCGGACGTGATCGCCACGCTCGATCCCGAAAGCTACCGCGTGACGCAGGAAAACGGCACCGAGCGGCCGGGCACCGGGGCCTATCTCGGCAACAAGGAGCCGGGCATCTATGTCGATATCGTCTCGGGCGAGCCGCTGTTCGCCTCGTCGACGAAATACGAATCGGGCTGCGGCTGGCCGAGCTTCGTGAAGCCCATCGAGCCCGAGAACATCACCGAGCTGCGCGATGTCTCGATGGGGATGATCCGCACCGAAGTGCGCTCCAAGCATGGCGACAGCCATCTCGGGCACGTCTTCCCCGACGGTCCGGCGGACCGGGGCGGGCTGCGCTACTGCATCAATTCGGCGGCCCTGCGTTTCGTCCATCGCGACGACATGGAGGCCGAGGGCTACGGCAAATATCTTGACCAAGTGGAGGAACGGGCATGAGCGATCTCGAGCGCGCCGTCCTGGCGGGCGGCTGTTTCTGGGGCATGCAGGACCTGATCCGGAAGATGGACGGCGTCGAGAAGACGCGCGTCGGCTATACCGGCGGCGATGTGCCCAACGCGACCTATCGCAACCATGGCACCCATGCGGAGGGGATCGAGATCTGGTTCGATCCCGCGCGCATCTCGTACCGGCGGATCCTGGAATACTTCTTCCAGATCCACGACCCGACCACGCGCAACCGGCAGGGCAACGATATCGGCATGTCCTACCGCTCTGCGATCTATTACGTGGATGCGGATCAGAAGGCCGTGGCCGAGGACACGATCGCGGATGTGGAGGCATCGGGCCTCTGGCCCGGGCGAGTGGTGACCGAGGTCGAGCCGGTGGGCGATTTCTGGGAAGCGGAGCCCGAGCACCAGGATTACCTGGAGCGGATTCCCAATGGCTATACCTGCCATTTCCCGCGCCCCGACTGGGTGCTGCCGCGGCGCGACGCGGCGGAGTAGAGCAATGAAGAACGCGCCCGGCTGGGGATAGCCGGGCGCGTTCACGTGCAGTCGGGGGAAACGAGCGACTTGACCTGGAGGGTCGTCCTGACGTTACGCGCAAAACCATTACGCAAAGGTTAAGCGCAGCGCGAAGTGTCGTTAACGTCCGTTTAACCGGACGTGCGCTAGATCCGGGGGATGGCACGTCACGGCTTCTCCGACCTGCAAGGGACCCTGTTCGAACCGCCGCGGCGGGATGCGGGCGGGCCGGTCCTGCCCTCCTATATCCGCGATCACCGGCAGCGCTTGCGCGCGCGCTTCACCGAAGGCGGAGCCGAGGCGGTGCCCGATTACGAGATGCTGGAACTGGTGCTGTTCCGGGCCATTCCGCGCCGGGACGTGAAACCGCTGGCGCGGCTGCTCATCGACACGTTCGGCGATTTCGCGCGGGTTCTCTCGGCGCCGCGGGCGCGGCTTCTCGAGGTGGCCGGCATGGGCGAGGCGGTGATCTGCGAGCTGAAGATCGTCGAGGCCGCGGCGCAGCGCCTGGCCCGGGGGCGCGTCCTGAACCGGCCCGTCGTCTCGAGCTGGGACGCGCTTCTGGAGTATTGCCATGCCGCGCTCTCCCACAAGGATATCGAGGAGTTCCGCGTGCTGTTCCTCGACCGCAAGAACGTGCTGATCGCCGACGAGGCGCAGGGGCGGGGCACGGTCGACCACGTGCCCGTCTACCCGCGCGAGATCATGAAGCGCGCGCTGGAAATCAACGCCTCGGCGCTGATCCTCGTGCACAATCACCCCTCGGGTGATCCGTCGCCGTCGCAGGCCGATATCGCCATGACCGACGAGATCGCGCGCGCCGGTGAGGCGCTGGGCGTGACGCTGCACGACCACCTGGTGATCGGCAAGAGCCGCGAGCTGAGCTTTCGCGCCGAGGGGCTGATCTGACCGCGGGCCGCACGCCGCACGCGGCGGCTCAGTCGAGCCAGACCTCGACCCGGCGATTGGCGCCCCGGCCCCAGGTCGTGTCGTCGCAGGCCATGGGCATCGCCTCGCCGAAGGCATCGGCGCGGGTCGACAGGCGGCCCGGGTCGGCGGCCTCGGCCGCTTCGAGCACCGCCGCGCGCACGGCCTCGGCGCGTTTGCGGGCGATGGCGCGATTGGCCGCTGCCGGGCCGACCCCGTCGGAAAATCCGGCGAAAAGGATGTCGCGCGTGTCAAAGAGCCCGGCCTCGATCGCCGCGGCAAGGCCCGCGACATTGGCCCGCGACTGCGCATCGAGCCGGGCGGAACCGGGTTCGAACCGGAACGAGGTGGTCAGCCGACGGCGCGGAGCGAGCGTTTCCTGCAGGCGTTTGAGCTCCGACAGGCCGGCCTCGCCCTCGGCCACGGCGATGGCATTGGCCAGCCGTGCGCCCTGATCGGCGATCGGGACCTCCTCGCTGGCCTGGTCGGTGAAGCCCACGCGGCGGATGACGTTCTGCGCGGGCGGAGAGGCGGCATAGGCAAGGAAATCCCGGGCGATCTTGGGCAGGCGCCGGGCGGGCAGATAGAGGAACATGGGCGCGGTGAGCGGCCAGTCCTCGGTCTTGATGGTGCGCCGCGTGGCGCGCAGGATGAAGCCGCATTCGCCGGTCAGGGCGAGCGGCCTTGCGAGGCCGGTTTCCGAAAAGCTGGCGATGCCGAGGCCGAACGGGTCGATGGCCACGGCGCCTGCCAGCGCATCCTGCGTCGCATGGCGCAGCACATTGCCCGCCACGCCCGAGGCGCGGGCATCGGTCAGCCGTCGCTCGATGCTTTGCGCGAGGCCCGAGGTGACCGCGGGCAGGTGCAGGGTGATGGGCGCATCCGGCCCGCCAAGGGCGGTCCAATTTTCGATCCGCCCCGCCAGCACGCCTTCAAGTGCGGCGATGGAGATTGCCTCGACGGGATTGGCGGCCGCCACCACGGGCACCAGCGCGTCGAGCGCCAGCACCCGGCTCCACTTGGCCTGCCGCAGATCGCCGAGCCCGGCTTCGGCGGCGCGGGCGGCCTCGTCGGGGCGAATCTCGCGCAGGGCCATCACCATGTCGGCCTCGTCGGCCAGAAGATCGGCGAAGCCTTCGTCGGTGTTGGAATTGGCGATGACGAACCGCGCGAGCCTCTTGCCGGTGACGCCGTCGCCGAGCGTGTAGATGGTTTCGGTGCCGGTTTCGCCCTCGGTCCCGCCGCTGCGGTCGGCGACGTAGCCTTCGCGAAGCGCGAAGCCTTCGATCAGCGCGGGCAGCAGCACGCGGCCGATCGTGCCCGACCCCGACAGGCGCAGCTCGGCCACGAAATCGGTGAGCGAGGGGCAGGCCACGCCTTCGCAGCGCACGCCGGAGCTGTCGACCGTCAGCTCGCCGTATTGCGAGGCGATGCGGTAGAACTCGCCGTCGAAGCCCAGAAGCGTGCCGGTGATCGACACGCCGCCATCCTGGCTGCGCAGGGTCACGTCATCGGCGACCTGCGCCGGGGCCGGCGCCGGCGACAGCGAAAGCGCCCATGCCAGCGCGAGGGACGCCGCATGCCGGATCGTTGTGACGAAATGCGGGATGGTGCGCCCCTCCAAACAGCCCGAACCGGGCGCGAGTGTCCGCGCCCGGTCCGGGAAGATCAAGGGCCGCGTCGGGCCTATCTCAGCGGGCTGCGACCTCGATGTCGCGGACCACGCCGTCGAGGACGAGGAAGTCGCCCACCGCGTCGCAATCGGGCATCGCCAGCGACACTTCCTGCGTGCCGAGCCGGCCTTCGGAGCTCCAGTGCAGGGTCTGGGCCGATACGTCGTCGCCGCAATTGGCGGCGGTGATCTCGGCCTCGACGCTGAGGCTCACGGCGCCTTCGACCTGCGCGGTCCCGGCGGGGAAGGAATAGATCTCGGCCAGCAGCGGCTCGGGTGCGGCGGCATCGCCGAGGCGGGTCAGGAACCCGCCTTCGCCGCGCGCCGCGGTCTCGACGGAGCCCGGCGCGCCGGACCAGACATGGCCCGCGGCGAAGTAATCGGCGCCCATCTCGCGGGCATGGAGCTGCAGCCCGCTGTCGCCGCGCCATTGCAGCGCGGTGCGCTCGTAGAAGGCCAGCGACGGCACGGCGGCCTGCGCGATGGCGCCATCGCCCGAGGCGAAGGACAGGATGAAGACCGCCTGTTCCGAGAGCGCGGGCACATCGAGCGACAGCGAGCCGTCGGGCTGCATCGTCGCGGTGAACATCAGGCCGGAATGGTGCACGGTGAGCCGTTCGGAGCCGTGGCAGGGCGCGGTCACGTCGAGGGCGACCATCGCGCCCGCCGTTGCGGCGGCACTGGCAATGATGTCGCAGGCAAAGCCGGTCTCGGGGGCTTCGGCGGGCAGCGCGGTGGCATCCGTGGCCGTGCCGCTGTCGATCGCGGCCATCTCGACGGGTGCGTCCGGCAATTGCGCGGGGGCGGCGTCCGCGCCGGGCAGTTGCGGCAGCGTGGCGGCGCCGAGGACCGGGACCGTCTGCGTCGGTTCGGCTGCGGCCTCGGCCTCGATCGTGGCGGGGGCCGCGGTGTCGGTGATGCCCGTGACCTCGACGGGGCCGGTGGGCCCGCCCAGGAAGGGCACGCCGAATTGCATCACGTAGCCGATTGCAAAGGCACAGGTCGCGGTGCCGATCGCGAGAGCGCGGGTCTTGGGGCTGGCCATCGTAACCTCCGGAGAGACGGTTTCATTCCCGATCTTGATGCCTGCCCAAGGTGGCGATGATGGGGCAAAGGCGTGCATCGGGTGCGGCGTTTCCAAGGCGGAAACAATATCGGGGCGGGGCGATCACAATCCGGGCGCAGGCGCCAATAGCCCGGGCGCGCCCGGATTTCGATGCGGCAAGGCTCAGCCGATGGTGATTCCCGCCGCGGGATCGGTATAGCCATGCGCGGCCAGCGCCGCGGCTTCAAGGCGCGCCACCCGGTCGAACAGCGCGGGATCCCAGGTGAGTGTCATCCGCGGGCTGACCCCGTGGGCCGGGCTGTCGAAGATCGCCGTTTCCGGAATGCCGAGCCCTGCCGCGCGGTTGAACGCCGCCAGATCGTCGCGGATCGTCTCGTTCTTCAGGATATGGGCACCCGAGGCGGCGCAATAGGCGGCATACATGCCGCTGACGAAGCCCGGCGCGCGGGTGGTGATCTTGTCGAGGAAGGTGTTGAAATCGTCGTCGGTGATCTCGTTCAGCGGCGACATCACGTGCCAGTTCGCGGCCTGGCCCGGCTGGCCCCAGCGGCGAAATTCCTTCGAGGTCTGGTACTTGAACCAGCTCTCGTACCAGCGCATCGGATGGCGCACGACGGCGAGATAGCGCAGCTTTCCCTTCGGCAGAACCCGGCGGCGGAAATAGCCGCCCTTGGCCTGGCGCACCTGCCCGGCGATCAGGTCGTAGGTGGCGTGCTTGTGACTGACCGAGGCCACGACCAGGTCGTGATCGGAGAGGATCTTGGTCAGCCAGTTTCCCCCGGTCTTGGGGATGTGCAGGTAGACGATATCGTCCTTCAGCAAGAGCGCCATGATCCGCCGTGCCTCCGCTTTCCGTCTCGGGGGGGGCGCCGCACGCTGCCCGGCGCAAGTCACGCCGGGCGCGGTGCGGCTGGCCGGGTCAGGTCAGCCGCCCGTGGCAATGCTTGAACTTGTTGCCCGAGCCGCAGGGGCAGGGGCTGTTGCGGCCCGGATTGCCCCAGGTAGACGGATCGGTCTCGTCGAAGCCCTCGACCAGCGGTTCGACCTGCGCGACGGCGGGGCCCGCGGCCTCGGCATCGGGGGCGGCGGCGCCGGCCGGGGCCTGGGCCGCGGCCATCTGGGCCTGGGCCTGCTGGCGGCGCATCTCGTCGATGAGCTGCTGGCGCTGCTCTTCGCTCATGGGCTGGATTTGCGACAGCTTCTGGGTGACCTCGGCGCGCAGGCTGTCGAGCATCGACTCGAAGAGCTGGAAGCTTTCGGTCTTGTACTCGTTCAGCGGATCGCGCTGGGCATAGCCGCGGAAGCCCACGACCGAGCGCAGGTGTTCGAGCGTCAGCAGGTGTTCGCGCCATTTCGCGTCGATGGTCTGCAGCAGCAGCTGCTTTTCGATCTGGCGCATGGCCTCGGGGCCGAACTTCTCGGCCTTTTCGGCCATCATCTGCGACGCGGCCTTCTCGATCCGCTCGCGCAGCTCTTCCTGATCGACGCCGTCCTCTTCGGTCCAGGCGGCGACGGGCAGGTTCAGCAGCAGCGTCTCTTTCAGCGCCTTGTCGAGACCCTCGGCATCCCATTGATCGGCATAGGTCTTCGGTGGGGCGTAGGTGTCGACCAGATCGTCGATCACCTCTTCGCGCATGTCGTCGGTGACCTCCGACAGGTCCTCGGCTTCCATGATCTCGCGGCGCTGGCCGAAGATGACCTTGCGCTGATCGTTCATCACGTCGTCGAATTTCAGCAGCTGCTTGCGGATGTCGAAGTTGCGGCCCTCGACCTTGGATTGCGCGCGCTCCAGCGACTTGTTCACCCAGGGGTGAATGATCGCCTCGCCTTCTTTCATGCCGAGCGAGGACAGCACCTTGTCGAGCCGTTCGGAGCCGAAGATGCGCATCAGATCGTCGTCGAGCGACAGGAAGAAGGCCGAGCGGCCCGGGTCGCCCTGACGGCCCGAGCGGCCGCGCAGCTGGTTGTCGATGCGGCGGCTTTCGTGCCGTTCGGTAGCGAGGACGAAGAGGCCGCCGGCCTCTTTCACGCGGGCCTCGTCATCGGCCTGTTCGGCCTCGATCCGGGCGCGGATCTCGTCGGGATGCCCGTCGGGATCGGCGGCCAGCGCCTCCTGTACCTTCATCTCGAAATTGCCGCCGAGCTTGATGTCGGTGCCGCGTCCGGCCATGTTCGTCGCGATGGTGATGGCGCCGGGCAGGCCCGCATCGCCGACGATCTGCGCTTCCTGTTCGTGCTGGCGCGCGTTCAGGACGTTGTGCGGCAGATCGGCCTTTTTCAGCAGATCCGACAGCATCTCGGACTTCTCGATCGAGGTCGTGCCGACGAGGACCGGCTGGCCCTTTTCGTGGGCCTTGCGGATTTCCTCGACGATGGCGTCGTATTTCTCGGGGCCGGTGCGGTAGACGCGGTCGTCCTCGTCGATCCGGGCGATCGGCTTGTTGGTGGGAACCTCCACGACGCCGAGGCCGTAGATCTCGGCGAATTCCTCGGCCTCGGTCGAGGCGGTGCCGGTCATGCCCGAGAGCTTGTTGTAGAGGCGGAAATAGTTCTGGAACGTGACGCTGGCGAGCGTGACGTTCTCGGGCTGGATATTGGCGCCTTCCTTGGCCTCGATGGCCTGGTGCAGGCCGTCCGACAGGCGGCGGCCCGGCATCATGCGCCCGGTGAATTCGTCGATCAGCACCACTTCGCCGTCGCGGACGATATAATCCTTGTCGCGCTGGAACAGCTTGTGGGCGCGCAGGCCCTGGCTGAGATGGTGGATGATCGTGGTCGACTCGGGGTCGTAGAGCGACTGGCCCTCGGGCACGAAGCCGGCCTCGACGAGGCGGGCCTCGAGGAACTCGTTGCCTTCGTCGGTGAAGGTCACGTTCCGGGTCTTCTCGTCGATGGTGAAATGCTCTTCGGTGAGCTCGGGGATGAGCTTGTCGATCCCCACATACAGCTCCGAGCGGTCCTGCGAGGGCCCGGAGATGATCAGCGGCGTCCGCGCCTCGTCGATCAGGATCGAGTCGACCTCGTCGACGACGGCGTAGTTGTGGCCGCGCTGGTACATCTGGTCGAGTTCCGACTTCATGTTGTCGCGCAGGTAGTCGAAGCCCAGCTCGTTGTTGGTGGCGTAGGTGATGTCGGCCTGGTAGGCGGCCTTCTTCTCTTCCTCGGGCTGGCGCGGATAGACGACGCCGGTGGTCAGACCGAGCGCGCTGTAGACCTTGGACATCCAGTCCGCGTCGCGGCGGGCGAGGTAATCGTTCACGGTGACGATATGCACGCCCTTGCCCGAGAGCGCGTTGAGATAGGCCGGGAAGGTCGCGACCAGCGTCTTGCCCTCACCGGTCTTCATCTCGGAGATGTTGCCCTGATGCAGGAAGATGCCGCCCATGAGCTGCACGTCGAAGGCCCTGAGACCCAGCGCGCGCTTGGCGGCCTCGCGGCAATTGGCGAAGGCTTCGGGCAGCAGATCGTCGAGGCTTTCGCCGCCCGCATGGCGCGACTTCAGCTCTTCGGTCTTGGCCTTCAGGCCCGCATCGTCGAGGGCTTCGAACTCCGGCTCGAGGGCGTTGATGCGGTCGACCAGGGGCCGGGTCGCCTTGATTTTCCGGTCATTCGGCGTGCCGAAGACCTTCTTCGCGATTGTTCCGAACCCTAGCATACGCTCTCTTTCGCCTGTCACCATCTCGTGTGCCGGCATCTGCTTGCCCGTCCTGCACCGAGCCCATACACAAATGGGGAGATAAGACCGGCTACGCAGAGCCCTGTGGCGATGTAAGGGCCGGTCTTCTGACTGTCAACGCTGCCCCTGAGACGGGCCGCAGAAAGAGGTGTTTCCATGCCCCGCACGAGCCTGAAAATCGTCACCGCCGCGCTGATCGCATGCGCGCCGCCCGCTTTCGCGCAGGACGACGTCGCGATCGATACCGTGGTGGCCACGGTCAACGGCGCGGAGATCACGCTCGGTCACATGCTGATGCTGCGCACCACGCTGCCCGAGCAGTACCAGCAGCTGCCCGCCAACGTGCTGTTCGATGGCATCCTGAACCAGATGATCCAGCAGGAAGCGCTGTCGCAGTCGGAAAACGCCGAGGAAACCGATGTCGTGCGCCTGTCGCTCGAGAACCAGCGCCGGGCGCTGCTGTCCTCGCAGGTGATGAGCGACTTCGTTCCGGGCGAGTTTTCCGAGGCCGACATCCAGGCCGCCTACGAGGCGCAATACGGCAACGAGACCGGCACCGAATACAACGCCTCGCACATCCTCGTGGAGACCGAGGAAGAGGCGGCGGCGCTGGTGACCGAGCTCGAGGGCGGCGCGGATTTCGCCGAGCTCGCGCGCGAGAAATCCGCCGGCCCGTCCGGTCCCAACGGCGGCAGCCTCGGCTGGTTCGAGGCCGGCCAGATGGTCGCGCCGTTCCAGGCGGCGGTCGAGACGCTGGAGGCGGGCGAGTTCTCCGCGCCGGTCGAGACCCAGTTCGGCTGGCACGTTGTGAAGCTGAACGAGACCCGCCTGAAGGAGGCCCCGGCCCTCGACACCGTGCGCGACGAGATCGTGAACGCGCTCTCCGAAGAGGCCGTGGCGAACGGGATCGACGCGGCGGTCGCCGAGGCCGACGTGACTCGCCCCGGGGATGCGCTCGACCCCAATGTTCTCAACCGTCTGGACCTTCTGGGAACGCGCTGACATGGCCAAGACCCTCGCGCGTTCGCCGCTGGCGCCCGATGCCTTTCCGGCGCTGCCGGTCATCAAGGGCGTGCGCTTCGCCTCCGCCGCGGCGGGGGTCAAATATGCCGGGCGCAACGACGTGATGCTGGCGCATCTGGTGCCGGGCTCGACCGTGGCGGGGGTGTTCACGCGCTCGGCCACGCGTTCGGCGCCGGTGCTCGATTGCCAGGCCAAGATCGGGCGCGACCCGAAGGACGGCGACGGCGCGGCGATCCTGGTGAATTCCGGCAACTCCAACGCCTTTACCGGGCGCGCGGGCGAAGGATCGGTGAAGGCCCTGTGCGAGGCGGTCTCGACGGCGATGGACCTGCCCACGGAGCGGGTCTTCACCTCCTCGACCGGGGTGATCGGCGAGCGGCTGCCGCATGAGCGGATCGTGGCGAAGGTCGCCGACCTCGTGGCCGGGCTCGACGAGGCCGGGATCGCGGGTGCTGCGCAGGCGATCATGACCACCGACACCTTCCCCAAGGGCGCCACGGCGGAGATCGAGGTCGCGGGCGCGCCGGTGAAGATCGCGGGCATCGCCAAGGGCTCGGGCATGATCGCGCCCGACATGGCGACGATGCTGGTCTACATCTTCACCGACGCCGCCATCGACCGCGAAGACCTGCAGGCGCTTGTCTCGGGGATCAACGACCGGACCTTCAACTGCATCACCGTGGACAGCGACACATCCACCTCGGACACGCTTCTGATGGGTGCGACGGGGGCGTCGGGGGTGCGGGTGGACCGTAACACGACGGCTTTCGTGGAGGCGCTGGAGCGCGTCTTTCTCGATCTCGCGCAGCTGGTCGTGCGCGACGGTGAGGGGGCCACGAAGTTCGTCACCGTGCGCGTCTCCGGCGCCGAGAGCGCGGCGGATGCCCGCGTCCACGCCCTCTCCATCGCCAACTCGCCGCTGGTGAAGACCGCCATCGCGGGCGAGGACCCGAACTGGGGCCGGGTCGTGATGGCCATCGGCAAGTCGGGTGCCGCGGCGGATCGGGACCTGCTGTCGATCCGCTTCGGCGACGTTGTGGTGGCCGAGAAGGGCTGGGTGTCGCCGGATTATCGCGAAGAGATGGGGGCCGCGGTGATGCGCGAACCCGAGATCGAGATATCGGTGGATCTGGGGTTGGGCGAGGGCGACGCGACCGTGTGGACCTGCGACCTGACCCACGGCTACATCTCGATCAACGCGGATTACCGGTCGTAAGAGGTCGGCGCGGGGGGCGTGGTCAGGATAAGGCGCCCTATTCCGAGGGTGCGGCGCCACTCTCACCGGCAGGCGCGCCGGCGGTGTTCGTGGCGTGAGATGCTTCCCGTGTCTCGGTCGATCAGGGACCCCCTGAGCGCGGAATCAAGGTTGCCTTGGCAACCGCCGCGCTCCAGCGCCTGCCCGCCCCCGTGGGCTGGCGCTGTGGTGACGCAGGCGCGACGTTCGGTCTGCGCAGGGGCTTGGCAGCCATAAAGTGCTCACGCTCCAAGGGGGCAACGCCAACCCGCGGGCAGGCGCACCGGCGGGTTTTCGCGTGTCACGGTCTCTCCGGCCCTCGGTCGATCAGGGAACCCCTGAGCGCGGAATCAAGGTTGCCTTGGCAACCGCCGCGCTCCAGCGCCTGCCCAGCCCCACGGGCTGGCGCTTTGGTGATGCTGGCGCGACGTTCGGTCTGCGCAGGGGCTTGGCAGCCATAAAGCGCCCACGCTCCAAGGGGGCAGCGCCAACCCACTGGGCAGGCGCACCGGCGGGTTTTTCGTGTTACGGTCCCTCCGGGGCTCGGTGGATCAGCGACCCCGAGGCGCGGAACCGAGGCTGCTTTGGCAGCCGCCGGGCAGGCGTTTCAGATGACAGGCAGTTTGGCGAAAGCGGTTGCGCGCGGGCATCGCGGAAAACGTCATCCCCGGGCCTGACCCGGGGATGACCGCTCCTGCCTCAGCCTGCCTCGGGGTCCCAGCCCGACACCGCCTTGACCTCGACGAAGTCGTGGATGCCCCAGGAACCGCCCTCGCGGCCGTTGCCGGACATCTTCATGCCGCCGAAGGGCGAGCCCGCCGCGCGGTCCTGGCCGTTCATCTCGACCATGCCCGAGCGCAGCACCCGCGCCAGCCGGTTGCGCCGCGCGCCATCGGCCGATTGCACGTAATTGGTCAGCCCGTAGGGTGTGTCGTTGGCCACGCGCACGGCCTCGTCCTCGGTCTCGAAGCGCATGATCGACAGGACCGGGCCGAAGATTTCCTCGCGCGCGATGGTCATGTCGGGGGTGACGTCCGCGAACACGGTGGGGCGCACGAAGAAGCCCTTGTTCATGCCCTCGGGCAGGCCCGGACCGCCGGCGACGAGCCGCGCGCCTTCGTCGATGCCCTGCTGGATCAACCCCTGGATCTTGTCCCATTGGGTGCGGTTCACGACGGGGCCGATATGGCGGCCCTCTTCCGAGGCGGGGCCGACGCCGACCTTGCCGGCGACCTCGGCGGCCTCCTCGACGACGCGGTCGTAGATCGGCGCCTCGACCATCATCCGCGACGGCGCGTTACAGCTTTGCCCGGAATTCTGCATCATGTGCAGCACGCCGCGCTTCACGGCCTTGTCGTCCGCATCGGCAAAGATCAGGTTCGCGCCCTTGCCGCCCAATTCCAGGTGCACGCGCTTGAGCGTGTCTGCGGCGGCCTTGGAAATCAGCTTGCCCGCGCGGGTGGAGCCGGTGAAGGACACCATGTCGACATCCGGATGCGCCGAGAGCTGCGATCCGACGCCCGCGCCGTCGCCGTTGACGAGGTTGAAGACGCCCTTGGGCCAGCCCGCCGCCTCGACGCATTCGGCGAAGATCAGCGCCGAGAGCGGGCTTTCCTCGGAGGGCTTCAGCACCATCGTGTTGCCCGCCACGGCCGCCGCGCCGACCTTCAGCGTGATCTGGTTCATCGGCCAGTTCCACGGCGTGATGAGCGCGCAGACGCCCACCGCCTCGTGGATGATCCGGTCATTGGGCGTATCGTCGCCGAGCGGGGCCTCCCAGGCGAAGTCCTTCGCGGCCTTGATGAAGTTCTTCAGGTGATAGGAGCCCGCGCCGAACTGGTTGCGCGAGGCGAGATCGATGGGGGCGCCCATCTCGCGGCTCATCGCCTCGGCCATGTCGGCGGCGCGCGCGTTATAGGCCTCGAG
The DNA here is from genome assembly GCF_900156805.1 of Roseivivax lentus. Classification (GTDB taxonomy): domain Bacteria; phylum Pseudomonadota; class Alphaproteobacteria; order Rhodobacterales; family Rhodobacteraceae; genus Roseivivax; species Roseivivax lentus. The sequence goes on from NZ_FTOQ01000001.1 coordinate 551,666, forward strand.
CAGGCGCTCGACCGCCACGATCCGCTCCGCCACGGGGGTGGCCATCCAGCCCGGAAGCGCGGCCTTGGCGGCGGCCACGGCGGCGTCGGTATCGGCCTCGCCGCCCAGCGAGATCGTCGCGAAGGCCTCTTCGGTCGAGGGGTCGATCACCGCGTGATCCGTGCCCGCCCTGGGCGCGACCCAGGCACCGTCGATATAGAAGTTGCGTTTCTCGATCATCGCCGTCTCCCTTGCATGCGGCCCGGGCCGGAAACCCCGTCGCGCTATTTGATCAAATTCTCCGCTGCACCATGCCGCCGCATCCCGGGGGATGCAATGGGCGCCCGGGCGCCCTAGGTACACGGGGAGGACATAACCCGGCACGGAGGCTCATCATGGCTTTGCGCATCAACGATACCATCCCCGACCTGACCGTCGAGACCGATCAGGGCCCGATTTCTCTGCACGATTACGTGGGCGACGCCTGGACGGTGATCTTTTCGCATCCGAAGGATTTCACGCCCGTCTGCACCACCGAGTTCGGCGCGGTGGCGCGGCTGAAGGACGAATGGGACAAGCGCGGCGTGAAGGTGCTCGGCGTCTCGGTGGACGGGGTCGAGGACCACAAGCGCTGGAAGGAGGACATCCGCACCGCAGGCGGCGCCGAGGCCACCTTCCCGATCGTGGCGGATACCGATCTTGCGCTGTCGAAGGCCTTCGACATGCTGCCCGCCGAGGCCTATCTGCCCGATGGCCGCACGCCCAACGACACTGCGACCGTGCGCGCGGTCTTCGTGATCGGGCCGGACAAACAGCTCAAGCTGTCGATGACCTACCCGATGAATGTGGGCCGCAATTTCGCCGAGGTGCTGCGCGCCATCGACGGTCTGCAGACCGCGGCCCAGCACACCGTCGCGACGCCCGCCAACTGGGCGGTGGGCGAGGACGTGGTGATCCCAGCGACCGTGTCCGAAGAGGATGCCCGCGAGAAGTTCGGCCAGTACCAGACCGTGCTGCCCTACCTGCGGATGGCCAAACTGCCCGAGTGATCCCGCACGCCGCCCGAGCACCGGCGCACAGGACCTGTGCGCCCGCGGCCTGCGCGGATGGCCGCCGCCGCGGTTGGCGGCAGAAATCGGGCGCTATATATTCCCCATAGACCCGGCGCAGCCTTCGCGCCGGGTTTTCCATTCGTACGATTGCATCTGGAAATTCCATGTCCGCCATTCCCGACCGTCCCGCCGCCTCCGCCACCGAAGGCTCCGCCGCGCCGCCCGCGGCGGCCAATGCGCTGCCCTATTGGGAATTCATCGCGATCGTGGCCTTCCTGATGGCGCTCAATGCCGCGGCGATCGACGTCTACATCCCGGCGATCACCGATATCAGCGCGGCCTTCGCCGTGGCCGATGCCAATGCCGGGCAATTCGTCATCGGCGCCTACGTGATCGGCTTCGGCGCGAGCCAGGTGGTCTACGGCCCCCTGTCGGACCGTTTCGGGCGCAGGCCGGTGCTGTTCTTCGGCCTTGGGGTCTATTGCGCGGCGGCCATCGCGGCGGCCTTCGCCACCTCGTTCGAGATGCTGCTCGCCATGCGGTTCATCCAGGGCCTCGGCGCCGGAGCGACCCGGGTCGTGGCGCTGTCGGTGGTGCGCGACCGGTTCCGCGGCGAGGCGATGGCGCAGGCCATGTCGCTGGTTATGATGGTGTTCATGGTGATGCCGGTGCTGGCGCCCAACCTCGGCTCCGCGGTGCTGCTGTTCGGCGATTGGCGGCTTCTGGCGGGGGCGATGTTCCTCATCGGTGCCGCCGCCTTCCTGTGGAGCTTCCTGCGCCTGCCCGAGACGCTGCGCCCGGAGGACCGGCGCGAGCTCAGCGGCGCGCGGATCATGGAGGCCTTCCGGATCATCTTCACCAACCGCCGCGCCTTCGGCTACACGCTGGCGACCGGCGCCTTTTTCGGGGTGCTCTTTTCCTTCGTCAGCCAGGCCGAGCAGATCTACACCGTGGTCTACGGCATCGGGCCGGAATTCACGCTCTATTTCGCGCTGGTGGCGTGTTTCATGGCGGCGTCGAACTTCGCCAATTCGCGGCTCGTGCGGGTCTTCGGCACGCGCCGGCTGAGCCATGGCGCGCTGCTGGGCTTCGCGGTGCTAGCGGCGGTGCATCTCGCGCTGGCCGCGGCCTGGGGCGGCGCCTTGCCCTTCGTGTGGTTCCTGCTGCTGTCGATCCCGCAATTCTGCTTCTTCGGCTTCATCCCGGCGAATTTCAACGCGCTCGCGATGGAGGAGCTGGGCCATGTGGCAGGCACCGCCTCGGCGGTGCTGGGCACCGTGCAGACGCTGGGCGGCGGACTGATCGGGGCGGCGCTGGGCTATCTTTACGACGGGACCGTGCTGCCGATGTTCCTGGGCTTTGCGGTGCTGGGCGGGCTGTCGCTGACGCTGGCCGCCTATGCGGAAGGCTGGGGACTGTTCCAGCGCCGCCGGGCGTAGGGGCGCGCGCACCGGGCCTGACCGCCCGCCCCATTGGCACCGGGCGTCCCATGCCGTATCGCGTGGGGCGTGCTGCACGAGGAACTCCCCATGCCCAGACCCTTCGAGATCGGTGAGGTCACCATCGCGCCGGGCACGCGCGCCAGCGTCGATCTGCCGGTGTCGGTCCTGTCCGATCACACCCCGGTGCACCTCTCGGCCGAGGTCGTCCACGGGCGCCGTCCGGGCCCGACCTTTTTCGTCTCGGCGGCGATTCACGGCGACGAGGTGATCGGCGTGGAGATCGTGCGCCGCCTGTTGCGCGCGCGCCCGCTGGAGCGGCTGGCGGGCACGCTGATCGCGGTGCCGGTGGTCAACACCTTCGGCTTTCTCAACCAGTCGCGATACCTGCCGGACCGGCGCGATCTGAACCGGTCCTTCCCGGGCTCGGCGCATGGATCGCTCGCGGCGCGGCTCGCCGATATCTTCCTGACCGAGATCGTCACGCGCTGCGATGTGGGCATCGACCTGCATTCCGCCGCGGTCGGGCGCACGAACCTGCCGCAGATCCGGCTGACGCCCGGGGATGCGCGGCTGGCCGAACTCGGGGCGGCCTTCGCGGCACCGGTGACGATGAACAGCCGGGTGCGCGACGGATCGCTGCGCGAGGCCGCCGACAATGCCGGGGTGGACGTGCTGCTCTACGAGGCGGGCGAGGGGCTGCGCTTCGACGAGACCGCCGCGCGGGCGGGCGTCGCGGGCATCCTGCGGGTCATGCAGCATCTGGGCATGATCGCCGGACGCGGCGTGCCGCGGGCGCGGGGCGCGTCGGTGTTCTGCGACGGCTCGTCCTGGGTGCGCGCACCGTCGGGCGGGCTCTTGCGGACGCTGAAGGCCGCGGGCGATTATGTGGAGGAAGGCGCCGTTCTGGGCATCGTGTCGGACCCGTTCGGCGCCGTCGATCACGAGATCGCGGCGCCCGAGGCGGGAATCGTGATCGGGCGGACCAACCTGCCCGTCGTCAACGAGGGCGATGCCTGTTTCCATATCGCAACGCCGGCGCGGCCGATGGCGCAGGACGCGATGTCGGACCATCTGGAGCTGCCGTCGCTTTACGACGAGGACGAGATCATCTGAGCCGCTTCAGGCGCGGTGATAGGGCGTCCCGGCAAGGATCGAGGCCGCGCGGTAAAGCTGTTCGGCCAGCATGACGCGCACGAGCATGTGCGGCCAGACCATCGCCCCGAAACTCAGCGCGAAATCCGCCTCGGCGCGCAAGAACGGGTCGATCCCGTCGGCGCCGCCGATCGCGAAGGCCACGTCCTGCCGCCCGGTATCGCGCCACTTGGCAATCTGACCGGCGAAATCCGGCGAGGACATCCTCGCCCCGCGTTCATCGAGAACACAAAGCAGCGCGCCGGCGGGCAGCGCGCGCCGCAGAAGCGCCGCTTCCGCGGCCATGCCGCCGCCCTTCTTGTCCTCCACCTCGACACAAGAGACCGGGCCGAGGCCCAAGGCCCGCCCGGTTTTTTCCGCTCGGTCGAGATAATCGTCGACAAGCGCCTTCTCCGGCCCCTTGCGGAGCCGTCCCACGACGCAGAGATGCAGCCGCACCTACTGGGCTTTGGCCGCCGCGGGCGCGGGCGCCCACATCTTCTCGATCTGGTAGAAGTCCCGCACTTCGGGGCGGAACACGTGCACGATCACGTCGCCGGTATCGATCAGCACCCAATCGCCGGTCTCGCGTCCTTCCATCTTGGACAAGATCCCGTACTGGGTCTTCAGATCGTCGGCGACCTTCTCGGAGATCGCGCCTACCTGACGCGAGGACCGGCCGGAACAGACGATCATGTAATCGCCCATCGCGGATTTGCCGCGCAGATCGATCTGCACGACGTCTTCGGCCTTCATGTCATCGAGGGTTTTGAGAATCGCCGCGAGGGAGTTCTCGCTCGTCGGCGTCATTGGGGTCTGGCCCGTCATCGGGCCCCCGAGTTCAGCGACACCGGTCGCGGAAGCATTGGGCAACAGGACATCGTCCTCCTTGGTTTGTCACGCCGGTACGACCCCCGGCGCGTTGGGGTAGTGCAAAGATAACATCGGGGCGGCGAAATCTCAATGACAGGTGTGCGGATGCGCTGCATCGAGGCTTTGCGCTGTGCGCATGACGCGGGAGCGCTTGGCCGCGGGCGACGCTTCATCCCGCGCATGCTGGCGCGCGATGGATGCCCGGCCATGGCGTGGATCGCGCATGGGCGCCGGCATGACCCATGGCCAGCCCGGCGGGGCGGGCAGGTGCGGACGCGCGGCGGCGGTGGTCAGCGCAGCCTTGGCTCCGCGCTCAGGGCGCGCGCCAGCGCGCGCGTCGGGGCGCAGGGATTCCCGGCGCCACCGGAGGCGTGGCGGGCATTCGCCCGCCAGGCCCCATCACGCGCCGTAGGGCACCCACACGGTCTTCACCTCGGTCGCGGCATCGAGGAAGGCGCGCGCGGCGCCCTCCGCCCCGGCCCAGTCGCGGGCCTTCCCGTCATTGACCCAGGTCCGTTTGAGATTGCCCGCCGCGCGGCGTTCGATCTCGGCCGAGATATCGGCGCCCGAGAAGGACCAGACCGCGTCCACATCGGCGTGATCGGCCAGCGTTTTCGCCAGATCGTCATGCGGCCCGGTCAGCAGGTTCACCGCGCCGCCCGGCACGTCCGACGTCTCGAGAAGCTGCGTCAGCTCCTGCGCGATGAGGGGCGCGGCTTCGGAGGCCACCAGAACCAGCCGGTTGCCCATCGCGAGGGCGGGCGCCATCACCGACACGAGGCCCGCAAGCGGCATCTCGTCGGTGCAGAGCGCGCCGATCACGCCCACCGGCTCGCGCAGCGCCATGGCAAGGCCCCGCATCGGCACGGCGCGCACCTCTCCGGCGAACTTGTCGGCCCAGGCGGCGGCCTCGAAGAGGCGCGTAGTGGCCAACGCCACTTCCGCCGCGCCGCCCTTCCTGCCGGTCATGGCGTCGATCCGCGCGGCCAGCTCTGCGTCGCGGGCCGAGAGGTTCTCGCCCAGGTAATACAGCACCTGCGCGCGGTTATGCGCGGTGGCGCCTGCCCAGCCCGAGGCCCCGCGCGCCGCCTCGACTGCGTTGCGCACGTCCTTGCGGTTGGCGATGGGCGCCTGCCCCAGAAGGCGGCCCTTGGCATCAAAGATCGCCTGCGCGTAGCCGCCATCGGGCCGCGCCTGCTTGCCCCCGATATAGAGCTTGGCGGTGCGGTCTACGGGCTGCGGCTCCGCCGCGTCGCCGGTGAAGGGCGCGATGCGCTTCAGCGCCTTCGCCTTTCCCGCGGGTCTCGTGTAGGCCATCAGCCCCTCAGCGCCGCCTTCGCGTCCGAAGCCCGATTCGCGCACGCCGCCGAAGGGGGCCGCCGCGTCGAACATGTTGGTGCCGTTCACCCAGACCACGCCCGAGGCCAGTTTCGGCGCGATGTCGAGCGCGACATTGATGTTTTCCGACCAGATTGTGGCCGCCAGCCCGTAACGCGTGTTGTTGGCCAACTGCACCGCCTCGGAGGGCGTGCGGAAGGTGGTGGAGACGAGGACGGGGCCGAAGATCTCCTCCTGCATCAGGGGCGACGCGGGCGAGAGATCGGAGATCAGCGTGGGCGGGTAGAAACAGCCCTCGGGCACCGGACCCGCGGCGCGGTAGACGGTGCCGTCCGCCTGCTCCACGAGTGCTGCGATCCGCGCGCATTGCTCGGGATGCACGATGGCGCCCACGTCGATCGACTTGTCGAGGGGGTCGCCCAAGCGCAGCTTGTCCATCCGGGCGCGCAGTTTCGCGTGGAACCGCTCGGCGATGCCCTCCTGCACCAGAAGGAGGGAGCCCGCGCAGCAGACCTGCCCGCCATTGAACCAGATCGCGTCAACGAGGCCCTCGATGGCGCTGTCGAGATCGGCATCCTCGAAGACGATATAGGGCGACTTGCCGCCGAGCTCGAGGGTCAGCGCCTTGCCCTGCCCGGCCGTGGCGGCGCGGATCTTGCGGCCCACCTCGGTCGAGCCGGTGAAGGCGATCTTGTCCACGTCGGCGGCGACCAGCGCCGCGCCGGTCTCGCCATCGCCGGTGACGATGTTGACGACACCTTTCGGCAGGCCCGCCTGACGGCAGATATCGGCGAAAAGCAGCGCCGTGAGCGACGTCCATTCGGCGGGTTTCAGCACCACCGTGTTGCCCATGGCGAGCGCGGGGGCGATCTTCCAGGCGAGCATGAGAAGCGGGAAGTTCCAAGGCACGATCTGACCGCAGACGCCATGCGCGACGCGGCCCGGCGCATGATCGTCCATCAGCTGCGCGCAACCCGCATGGTAGTAGAAATGTCGCTGCGCGAGGGGCACGTCGATGTCCCGCGCCTCGCGGATGGGCTTGCCGTTGTCGAGCGTCTCGAGCACGGCGAAGAGGCGGGAATGCTTCTGCAGGAGCCGCGCGATGGCGTAGAGATAGCGCGCCCGTCCCGGACCGCCGAGCTTCTCCCATTTGCCCTGCGCGGCGCGGGCGGCGGCCACGGCGCGCGCCACGTCTTCCGCCGTGCCCTGGGTGATCTCGGCCAGCACCTCGCCCGTGGCGGGGCTTGTGGTTTCGAAGGTCGCGCCGGGCGCGGTGAAAGCGCCGTCCACGAAATGCCCGAACCGCGCGCCCTGATCGGTGATCCAGGCCAGCGCATCGCCGGCGGCCTCGGGGGCGGGCCCGTATTCCATGGTCTCGAAGATATCCTTGACGGTCATGTCCGTGCCTTACGCCATCGCATGCCGCCAGCTCGCCGAATAGGCGCCGGTGACATGGTGTTCCAGTTGCCGCTCGATATCGCCCAGAAGCGAGGAGGCGCCGAAGCGGAAGAGATGCGGCGAGAGCCAGTCGCGGCCGAGCTCCTCCTTGATGAGCGCGAGATAGGTGATCGCGTCCTTGGCCTTGGAGATCCCGCCCGCGGGCTTGTAGCCGATGCGGATGCCCGTCGCCTCGTGATAGTCGCGGATCGCGCGGATCATCACGAGCGAGACGGGCAGGGTGGCGTTGACACTCTCCTTGCCGGTCGAGGTCTTGATGAAATCGGCGCCCGCCATCATCGCGACGAGGCTCGCCCGGGCCACGTTCTGCAGCGTGCCGAGCTCGCCCGTGGCGAGGATCGCCTTCACATGGGCAGGCCCGCAGGCCTCGCGGAAGGCGCGCATCTCGTCGTAGAGCGCCTGCCAGTTGCCGGTCAGCACGTGGCGGCGCGAGATCACGATGTCGATCTCGGCGGCCCCGGCGGCGACGCTTTCGCCGATCTCGGCCACGCGGAGATGGAAGGGCGAGAGCCCGGCGGGAAAGCCCGTGGAGACCGCGGCGACGGGAATGCCCGAGCCGTCGAGGAAGCGGACGGCGGGGGCGATCATGTCGTGATAGACGCAGACCGCGCCCACGGTCAGATCGGGCAGGCCCAGGGCCTCGAGGATATCGGCGCGCACCGGCTGGCGCGCCTTGGCGCAGAGGCGGCGGACCCGGCCCTCGGTATCGTCGCCGGCGAGCGTCGTCAGGTCGATGCAGGAGATCGCCCGGGCGAGCCAGGCCGCCTGGTGGTCCTTCTTCACGCTGCGCCGGGCGGGCAGTTGCGCCGCGCGCCGCTCGATCGCCGAGCGGTTGGCATTGGCCCGCATCACCCAGTCGAGGTCGAGCGGCATGCCGGGGTTCCGCGGCTCGACGGTCTGGGGAAGATGGGTGGCTCTGTTGGCGGTCTGCATGGGATGCATCCCTCCTGTCTGGTTCCATGGATTGCTCGCATGCGGACCGCGCAAGGGCAAGACATGCCGCGCCGTCACGGGACGGGGGAGGTTCGGACCCGGCATCGAGCCGGGCCCGAACCTGCGAGAGACGCTGCCTCTCGCGCTCTCCGGAGGTATTTCTGGTCCGATCGTGAGGGGCGCGGCCCTGCTGGTCCCGGCATGGGACCTGAGGGTGGTCTGGCCGGGTGGGCAAAGGCGGCACCCGGGTCCTTTTCCTTCAGCAGGTGGATTCGCGCGGAACGCCGCAGGTCGGTTTTGGGGTATGCGGGCCGGCCCTGGTCGGGGAAACGCCCCGTCCTCGCGTGAAGGACGGGGCGGGGCGCGACATCGTAACGACCGTACATGGTCATCGGCGCTCCCGCCTGTACCGCGAGAGCAGCGTCTCAGATCGTTCTTAACCAAGTGTTACGACCGGACCGGAAATACCTCCCGCCGGAGGCATCACCGGAGACCGGGGCCCTCAGGCCACGGGCGACATGACATGGGCAGGCGCCGCGGCGCCTGCTCCGCCGGATCAGCAGCCGACGTCGATGATGGCGCGGGCGAGTTTCGGGATCGTCTCGGCGTTCAGGCCGGCGATGTTCATGCGGCTGTCGCCCACCATGTAGATGCCATGCTTCTCGCGCAGCGCCTCGACCTTGTCCGGCCCGACGCCCAGCCGCGAGAACATGCCGCGGTGCTGGGCCAGGAAACCGAAACGGTCCGAGCCGGACAGATCGCGCAGTTCGCCCGCGAGCTGTTCGCGCAGCTTCAGCATGCCGAGGCGCACGTCCTCGAGCTCCGCCTGCCAATCGGTGCGGAGCGCGTCGTCCCCCAGCACCATCAGCACCAGCCGCGCGCCGTGATCCGGCGGGAAGGAATAGTTCTGGCGGTTGAGATAGGCCAGCGTGTCCTGGTTGAGCTTGTGGCGGCCCTCTTCATGGGCGACGGCCATCAGGCAGCCGGTGCGTTCGCGGTAGATGCCGAAATTCTTCGAGCAGGAGGCCGCAATCAGCGTCTCGGGGCAATGCGCGGCGATGAGGCGCGTGGCGGCGGCATCGTCGTCAAGCCCGTCGCCGAAGCCCTGATAGGCGATGTCGATCATCGGCACCGCGCCTTGCTTGTTCAGAAGATCGGCGACCGCCTGCCATTCCGATATGTTGAGATTGGCGCCGGTGGGGTTGTGGCAGCAGCCATGCAGCAGCACCACGTCGCCCTTCCGGACTTGGGCAAGGTCCTCCATCATGCCGTCGAAATCGACGCCGCCCGTCACCCCGTCGAAATAGCGGTAGGTGGTGAAGGGGATGTCCATGTGCTTCAGGATCGACAGGTGGTTGGGCCAGGTCGGGTCCGACACGAAGACGCGGGCCTCCGGGTTGGCCATGCGGATGAGATCGAAGGCCTGCCGCACGGCGCCGGTGCCGCCGGGGGTCGCGACCTTGGCGACCTTGCCCGCGGGCACCGCATCGCCCAGGACCAGCGCCGCCATGCGTTCGCCGAAGAGCGGATCGCCCGCGAGGCCGGTATAGGCCTTCGTGGTCTCTTCTTCCCAGAGCTGCTTTTCAGCTTTCTTGATGGCGCGCATGATCGGCGTCTTGCCGTCCGCATCCTTGTAGACGCCGACACCGAGGTCGATCTTGTCCTCGCGCGGATCGTCCTTGAAGGCCTGCATCAGGGCCAGGATCTTGTCGGCGGGTTGTTCCTTGAGATGTTCGAACATCAATCGTCTCCGGTTGCGACGGGCAGGGTGGGGAACTGGCCCCATTCGGACCACGAGCCGTCATAAAGGGAATGGTCGTGCTTGCCGAAACGCTCCATGGCAAGCGACAGGATCGCGGCGGTGACGCCCGATCCGCAGGTGGTGATGGCGGGTTTCGCCAGATCGACCCCGGCGGCCTCGAAGGCGGCCTTCAGATCGGCGGTGGCCTTCATCGTGCCGTCCTGGGCCAGCAGCGACGCGTAATGCACGTTGCGCGAGCCGGGGATATGGCCCGCGCGCATGCCCGCGCGCGGCTCTGGTTCCTCGCCGCGGAAGCGGCCCGGGGACCGGGCGTCGATCACCTCGTGATCGCCGAGTTTCGCCGCCGAGGAGACCTGCGTGACATCGCGCACCATATGCGCCTGCCGCCGCACGGTCATGTGGCGGTCGCGGATCACCGGGGGCATGTCCTCCACCGGGCGTCCCTCGGCCTGCCATTTCGGAAAGCCGCCATCCAGCACGGCGATGTCCGAATGACCCATGAGCCGGAACAGCCACCAGATGCGCGCCGCCGAGAACATCCCCGCGCCGTCATAGACGACGACCTGATGGCCGTCGCCCACACCCATCGCGCGCATGCGCGACATGAACTTCTCGGGCGGGGGCGCCATGTGCGGCAGGTCGGAGCGGGCATCGCTCAGATCGTCGATATCGACGTAACGCGCGCCGGGAATATGCGCGGCCTCGTATTCGGCGCGGGCGTTGCGCTTCATGTCGGGCAAGTACCAGCTCGCGTCGAGGACGCGCAGATCGGGGTCCTTCAGATGCGCGGCGAGCCAGTCGGTGGACACCAATGTGCGGGGATCGTCGTCTGCCATAGGCACCTCGGTTTGCGTCACTCGCGGGTTGTCTCCGGCTTAGTGCCAAGCCGGGCGGGAGGCAAGTTCAGCCATGCTCCTTCAGGAGGCGCGCCTTCTGGCGATCCCAGTCGCGCTTGGCGGCGGTCTCGCGCTTGTCGACGGTCTTCTTGCCCTTGCCGAGCGCGATCTTGATCTTCGCGATGCCGCGATGATTGAAATAGAGCACCAGCGGCACCAGCGTCATGCCCTTGCGCTGGGTCTCGTTCCAGAATTTCGCAAGCTCGCGCTTGGAGACCAGGAGCTTCCGGGGGCGCCGGTCCTCGTGGCCGAACATCGCCTGCTCATAGGGCGCGATATAGGCGTTGATGAGCCACAGCTCGCCATCCTTCACCTCGGCATAGCTCTCGGCGATATTGGCCGAGCCCTGGCGCAGCGACTTCACCTCGGAGCCCTGCAGGACAATTCCGCATTCCACATCCTCCTCGATCGCGTAATCGAAGCGCGCGCGCCGGTTCTCGGCGATCACCTTGTAGTTCGGATTGTCCGGTTTCTTGGCCATGGGTGCTGGGGCTACCGTCTTCGCGTCGATCTGTCCATGGGCGGGATATAGGCGCGGCGGGCGCGGAATCAGCCCTTGGCCGCGCGAATCTCGTCGAGATAGGGCACCTTGATGCTGCGTTTCTCGGCGCTTTTGGCCACCGCGTCCTGCATCGCCTTCGATCGGCGCAGAAGCCGGCGGAAGCGTTGTTCATCGAGCGCCAGAAGCGTGCAGGGCGCAATCGCGCGGACCTCGGCGCGGCGGGCCGATTGGGTGAGCATCGCGAGCTGGCCAAAGAGCTCGCCCCGGCCCAGCCGGTAGGCGATGCCGCGCGCGCGCAGCTCGACCGCGCCCGAGGCGATGAAATAGACCGTGTCGGCGGCGGAATTGCGGCTGACGATCACATCGCCCTCGGCGGCGTAACGGGTGACGAGCGCCTTCGACAGGCGCTGCAGCGTGGCCTCGTCCAGCTCCGAGAAGAGCGGGAATTGCCGGGCGATCTCGGCCTTCTGCAGCACGATATCGAGGGCGGGGCGCTTTTCCTCCTGCGCCATGCGGCTGGCGAGCCGTTCGCTGAGATCGGTGTGCAACTCGACCCCGATCAGCCCTTCCTCGAGCAGCTCGTCATATTCGCGCTTCTCGAGGCGCAGCGCGGTGCGGCGGATGAAGCGGCGTTCCAGCTCCTCGGCATAGCCCGGATATTGCAGGCGCAGACCGTCGAGGGCCTGGTCGACCATCTCGACCCGCCGGGCGAGGAGTTCGTGCAGCAGGTCCGCGACGCGCTTGCCGTGGATCCGGCGGATGCGGCGATCGATGAACCCGTCGAGATCGCGCAGCACGAGCCCCTGCAAGAGCAGCACCTCGAAGCGGTCGGCGGTCAGGCGCGACAGCGGGCGGGTGATCTTCAACCGGTTGAAGAGCCACACCGCCGCGCGGAACGAGGTGTTCAGCCCCACCGCCTCGCGCGCCGCGCGCCGGTAGCCCGTGCGGCCCGACTGGCGCGCGGCCTCGACAAGGCGGTCGATATCGCTGAGCACCCGGTCGGCAAGCCGGGTGGAGACGGCGCGTTCGCGGAAGCGTTCGATCACGATGTCCCGCTCGGCCGAGGCCAGCGCCACGAGACCGAGCGTGATGCGGTCGCGGTCGAGCACGTCCTCGGAGGTCTCGGCGGCCTTGACCGCGCCATCGAGCCGTTCGCCGAAGGCCTTCGCTTCGGAGCGCACGGTGTCGTGGCTCAGATCGTAATTCTTGGTGGTCTGGGCCACGTCCTCGCGCACGGTCTGGAGCGCCACGGCGATGACCTGCTTGGCGAGGGCCGCATCGAGGGCCGACAGTTTGTCGAGGCCGAGCCGCCCGATCACCCAGCGCAGGCTGGAGCCCTGCACGACGAGCGTGAAGAGCGTGTAGCCGGTGGCGAGGATGCCCACCATGCGCCGCGTCTCGGGCGGCACGCGCAGGCTTTCGGTGACCGCGAGCGCCAGAACCAGCGTCACCGCGCCGCGCAGCCCGCCCCAGAGGATCGCGGCGCGGTAGGGCCGTTCCACATTGGGCGAGAGGCGCAGGAAACTCAGCGTCGGCAGGAGCCCGAAGAGGATCACCGCGCGCGCGGTGAGGGCGGCCAGCGCCACGAAGAGAATGAGGCCAATATCGACGAGCGTCACGTCGCTCAGAAGCCGCGGGATCAGCAGCGCGGCCAGCACGAAGATCAGCGCGCCCGCCCAATGCGCCAGCAGTCCCCAGACCTCGCGCATGTTGGCCCAGCTCGTGGGGCTGATCGCGCCCGGTGCGGTGACGGTCACGGTCATGCCCGCGGCGACGACGGCAATGACGCCCGAGGCGCCCAGAATCTGCTCGGCGGCGATATAGGCGAGGTAGGGCAGCGCTACGGAGATGGAGATCTGCGCGGCCTCGTGCCGGTCCAGGAAGGACATCAGGAAGACCATCGCGCGGGCCAGCACGAGGCCCACCGCGGCGCCGCCGAGGATGAGGCCCGGAAAGCGCAGGATCGCATCCTGCCAGGACGGGTCCGGCACCCCGCGCATCACGAAGCCCATGAGCAGGCCGAAAAGCGCGATGGCGGCGGCATCGTTCATCAGGCTTTCGCCCTCGATGATCCGCGCCAGCCTGCGCGGCGCGGCGATGGAGCGGAAGATCGAGACGACGGCGGAGGGGTCGGTGGTCGAGACGATCGCGGCCAGCAGCAGGCAGGCCACTAGGTCGATCCCGCTGACCCAGGACAGCGACAGCCCCACGAAGATCGTCGAGAAGAACACCGCGACCACGGCAAGAACGAGGATCGGCACCCAATCGTCCGCCATCCGCCGCAGGTTCATGCCGAGCGTGACCTGGAACAGCAGCGTCGGCAGGAAAACGTAGAGGAAGACGTTGGAGCGGATCGGGAAATTCAGGATCGCGTTGGCGATGGGGTTCAGCGCGTCGGTGATCTCGGTGCGCAGGAAGAACGAGGCCGAGACGGCGATGACGATGCCGAGCCCCGCCAGGATGACGGTATAGGGCAGCCGTATCCGGGCCGCGAGCGGCTCGGCGATGCCCAGAACGAAGAACAGACCCGCGATGATCGCGGTGATGACAACGACATCCATGCCCCTGAGCTAGCGCCAAGAGGGGCCGAGGAACATATCAAAAAGCCGCGACGGGGGCAGGTTGGGCAGGCGCCGGGCAGGCTTTGCGCATGCGTCGGGCAGGGGCGGGCGTGAAAAAGCCACCCCAGCCCTGCGGCGCGGGGTGGCTTTGACCGGGAAGGTTGTTGTGGTCGGGGATCAGCCGTTGCGGCCGTTGCCGTTTCCGCCGCCGCCACCATTGCCGCCGCCGCCGCCGTTGCCGCCGCCGCCACCGTTGCCGCCGCCGCCGCCGTTTCCGCCGCCGCTATTGCCGTTGCCGCCGCCATTGTTGCCGGAATTGCCCTTGGAGGACGCCGTATCGGTGCTGCCCGAGCCGTTGCCGCTGTTGCCGGGGCCGGCCTCGCCCCACTTGGCGTTGCCGCGCTCGCCGACCGGATCGTCGGAGGAGCGGACCTCGTCCTTGGTGACGTAGCCGTCGCCGTTCTGGTCGAACTTCGCCAGCGCCTCGTTGGCATTGCCGCCGAAGACCTCGGCCAGCTCTTCCTCGTCGAGGACGCCGTCCTGGTTCACGTCGAGATCCTCGAAGGTGATGGCCTCGCCGGTTTCGGGCGTGCCCGCATTCTTCACCTCGTCGGGCGTCACCGCGCCGTCGCCGTCGGTGTCGTACTTGTCGAAGGAGGCGGGGCCCGCCTCGCCGAAGGCGGTGACGAATTCGTCCTCGGTCAGCGTGCCGCTGCCGTCGAGATCGAGGTCGGTGAAGCTCGTGCCCTGCGCGGATGCGCCGGAAGCCAGCGCGATGAGGCTGGCCGAAAGGGTCAGGGTGATGCGGTTCATGTCTGCTCTCCTTGCGTGTTTCGGGCGACCTTGTTTCACACCTGCGCCGGGCTCAAACCATTGGGTCGATGAGCCTGCACCTGCGCGAAAACCTGCCGGTCCGCCGATGGCATAAGTGGTAAATGCGCCCGGACTTGGGCGCAAAGATGTGAAAACGCGAACGGCCCGCCCAAAATGGGGCGGGCCGCTGGGATGGGTTTCGGAGGCGGGTTCAGGCCGCCTGCGCCTCGTCCGGCACCTTGGCGCCGGTCATGAAGGCCACCGCGTCGTTCATCGAGTATTGCTTGGGATCGATCACGCAGAGCCGCTTGCCGAGGCGATGGACATGGATGCGGTCGGCGATCTCGAAGACGTGGGGCATGTTGTGGCTGATGAGCACGATGGGCATGCCGCGCGCCTTCACGTCCTTGATGAGCTCGAGCACCTTGCGGCTTTCCTTCACGCCGAGGGCCGCGGTGGGCTCGTCGAGGATGATGACCTTGGAGCCGAAGGCCGCCGCGCGGGCCACGGCGACACCCTGGCGCTGGCCGCCCGACAGCGTCTCGACCGCCTGGTTGATGTTCTGGATCGTCATCAGGCCCAGATCGCTGAGTTTCTGGCGCGCGAACTTCTCCATCGCGGCCTTGTCGAGCTTGCGGAAGATCTTGCCGGCGATGCCGGGTTTGCGGATCTCGCGGCCCATGAACATGTTGTCGGCGATGGAGAGGGCAGGCGACATGGCGAGGGTCTGGTAGACCGTCTCGATGCCCGCATCCCGCGCCTCGATGGGCGAGGCGAAGTTGATCGGCTTGCCCTCGAGGTGGATCTCGCCCTCGTCGGGGATGACCGCGCCCGAGAGCGCCTTGATGAGCGACGACTTGCCGGCGCCGTTATCGCCGATCACGGCGAGGATCTCTCCGGGGTAAAGATCGAAGTCGCAACGGTCGAGCGCGGTGACCTTGCCGTATCTCTTGACGAGGCCGCGGCCCTTGAGAATCGGTTCCATCCTGGCACGTCCTTTCTGATCTCAGGCGGGCTAGCCCGCGGATGTGATGGTCGGCCCGGACCCTACAGGGGCCCGGACCGGGAGTTCATGCGGAGACCTTGCGGATCCACTGGTCCACAGTGACGGCGCCGATGATGAGCACGCCGATCAGCAGGTAGGTCCATTGCGGGTCGGCCCCGGCCATGCGCAGGCCCAGTTCGAACACGCCGACGATCAGCGCGCCGAAGAAAGCGCCCAGGATCGAGCCGCGTCCGCCGAAGAGCGAGATGCCCCCGATCACCACGGCGGTGATCGACTGGATGTTGCCCATCATGCCGGTGGAGGCCGAGGGCGTGACCGATCCGAAGCGGCCGATCATCACCCAGCCCGCCAGCGCGCAGATGAAGCCCACCAGCATGTAGACCGACATGATCGTGCGGTGCACGTTCACGCCCGCGAGTTTCGCCGCTTCGGGGTCGTCGCCCACGGCGTAGACATGCCGCCCCCAGGCGGTCGCCCTGAGCGCATAGGCCAGCCCCAATATGAGCCCCAGCATCAGCAAGACGCCCAGCGTCAAGGTCGCCCCCGCGAGCTGGAACTTGATGCCGAGGAATTGCAGGAACGGCGCCTCGGCCTTGATTTCCTGGCTGCGGATCGTCTCGTTGCGCGAGAACAGGTAATTCGCCGCCAGCACGATCTGCCACATGCCGAGCGTCACGATGAAGGGGGGCAGCTTCACCCGGCTGACGAGCCAGCCGTTGAGCGCGCCGATCGCGGTGCCCACGGTCAGGCCGAGGGCGACGGCGATGGCGGGCGGGATGCCGTAGCGGAAGGTGAACTGCCCCATCAGCACCGAGGACAGCACCGCCAGCGCGCCCACCGACAGGTCGATGCCCGCGGTCAGGATCACGAGGCTCTGCGCGGCGGCGAGGACGCCGACGATCTGCACCTGCTGCAGGATCAGCGTCAGCGCGAAGGGCGAGAAGAACTTCGAGCCGAGCAGCAGGCCGAAGACGATGATCGCCCCCACGAGCACGATGAGCGGCACGAGCGCCGGCGTCGTGTGCAGCATGTCGTGGAAATGGCCCACGAAGCCTTTGCGATGCGGCTCGAACGAAGCCACGTCGGACGAAGCGCCGGCAGAGGCGGATTCGTAGTCGTTGTCAGTGGTCGTCTGTGATGACATGTCGGTTCCTCCCGGAGCGGGTGTTCCAGACCACCCTGACCTCAGGATAGCCGAAATTCTTCAGGAATGCAGGTCCTGGAAGGGAAAAGGCGCGGACGGGCCGCGCCTTTTCGGATCGTTTGCGGGATCAGCCCCAGCAGAGCTCTTTGCCTTCGGCAACCGAGATCGACTCGACGCCCTCGACCGGGTTGTCGGTGACAAGGCCCACGCCGGTGTCGAAGAAGTTCTTGCCTTCGGTCGCTTCGGGCTTCTCGCCGGTTTCGGCGAACTTGGCGATGGCTTCCACGCCGAGCGAGGCCATCAGCAGCGGGTATTGCTGCGAGGTGGCGCCGATCACGCCGGCCTCCACGTTGTCGACGCCCGGGCAGCCGCCATCGACGGACACGATCAGCACGTCATCCTCGCGGCCCATGGCGGCGATCGCCTCGTAGGCGCCGGCGGCGGCGGGCTCGTTGATGGTGTAGACCACGTTGATCTCGGGGTCGATCGCGAGCAGGTTCTCCATGCCGCGGCGACCGCCATCGGTGGCGCCGTCGGAGACGTCATGGCCGACGATGCGCGGATCGGTCTCGTCGCCCCACTTGTTCGGATCGCCGAGATCGATGCCGAAGCCCTCGAGGAAGCCCTGGTTGCGCAGGACGCCCACGGTGGGCTGCGAGATGTTGATGTTCAGAAGGCCGATCTTGGCATCCGCCGCCGCCTCGCCGAGCTGGCCCGCGGCCCACTGACCGATCAGAACGCCCGCCTTGTAGTTGTCGGTGGCGAAGGTCATGTCGGCCGCGTCGATGGGATCGAGCGGCGTGTCGAGCGCGATCACGAGGATGCCCGCATCGCGCGCCTGCTGCACGGTGTCGGCAATGCCCGCGGGATCGGACGGTGTCAGCATGATACCGTTCGCACCGTTGGCGATGCAGGTCTCGATGGCGGCGACCTGGGTCTCGTTGTCGCCGTCGATCTTGCCGGCATAGGTGTTCAGCTCGACGCCCAGTTCCTCGGCCTTGGCGGCCGCGCCTTCGCGCATCTTCACGAAGAACGGGTTGGTGTCGGTCTTGGTGATCAGGCAGGCGCTGGCGCTTGCATGTTCGGCCGCGAAGGCCGGTGCGGCCATCAGGGTTCCCAGCGCGACGGCGCCGAGAAGTCCGGCCTTCCGGGTCAATGTCTTGGTCATGTTCGTCCTCCCATGGTATGTCTTGGCGGCAATAGTTGGCCCGCCGCCGTCAGAGGTCCGGCACGCGCCGGACGCCTGCCCCTAGGGAACTCGATTCTCATGGCCCCTGTCAAGAATAAATAAATCAATGTGATTTATCATTGACAGGCGCAGGGTCACGCCGCGTACCATGAGCGCGTCTCCGCAGAAGGAATGCCCCTCGTGTCCCGATCGGCCTCGACCCAGCAAGAGCCCGCGCGCATCGAGATCGCGCCGGAACTGCGCGGATCGAATCAGTCCGGGCTGCGGGCGCATAACGAGCGGCTGGTGCTGTCGCTGGTGCGCCGGCACGGCGCGCTGGCCAAGGCCGACATCGCCCGGCGCACCGGGCTTTCGGCGCAGACCGTGTCGGTGATCATGCGGCAGCTCGAGGCGGAGGGGCTGCTGATCAAGGGCGATCCGGTTCGCGGCAAGGTGGGTCAGCCGCTGGTGCCCATGCGCCTCGCGCCGGGGGGCGCCTATTTCCTCGGGCTCAAGATCGGGCGGCGCAGCGCCGAGGTCGTGCTGATCGATTTCATGGGGCAGGTGATCGACCGGACCATGACCGTGCACGACTTCCCGACGCCCGACGGCATGATCGCCTTCGCGCGCGACAGCATCGAGACGCTGACCGCCCCGCTGAGTGCGGTGCAGAGGGCGCGGATCGCCGGGCTCGGCATCGCGATGCCCTTCCAGATCTGGGAATGGGCCGGGCTGATCGGGATCGACCCGGCGCTGATGGAGGCCTGGCGGCACCGCGACATCCGCGACGAGATCGCCGCGATGATCGACCTGCCGGTCTTCCTGCAGAACGATGCCAGCGCCGCCTGCGGGGCGGAACTGACCTTCGGCGGGGCGCATTCCGGCGAGACGTATCTCTATTTCTACATCGGCTATTTCATCGGCGGCGGCATCGTCCTGAACGGCGCACTGTTCACCGGGCCCACAGGGAATGCCGCCGCGGTGGGCCCGACGCCCGTGCCCTCAGGTCACGGCTTCACGCATTTGATGGATGTCGCATCGCTGTCGACGTTGGAGCGGATGCTGAAACGCGGCGGCATCGAGACCGGACGGATGTGGCTGTCGCCCGATGACTGGCCCTTCGATCTGGCCGCCTGCGACGCCTGGGTCGATCTGGCCGCGGATGCGCTGGCGCATGCGATCTCTTCCGCCATCGCCTTCGTCGATTTCCCCTGCATCGTCATCGACGGCTGGATGCCCGCCCCGCTGCGGGACCGGCTGGTCGCCGGGACGGAGCGGGCGCTGGGCGGGCTCGACATGGTGGGGCTCGTGCCGCCGGTGATCGAGCCGGGCAATGTCGGCCCCGATGCCCGCGCCATGGGCGCCGCGAGCCTGCCGTTGTCGGAGCGGTTCCTGCTCGATACCGGCGGCCTTCTCGGCGCGCATTGAGCGCGATCCGAGCCACGCGTCGCACGCCCCTTCGGCGGACATAAAAAACCCGGGCGTTTCCGCCCGGGCCAGTATTTCCAAGGAGAGGGAGGAGGATTACCCCTTGGTGAAGTCCGGATAGGCTTCCATGCCCAGCTCCGACATATCGAGGCCGTTGATCTCGGCTTCTTCGGAGACGCGGATGCCCATGGTCGCCTTCAGGATGAACCACACGATGGCGGAGACCACGAAGGTGAAGATGCCGATGGACACGATGCCCAGCACCTGTGCGCCCCAGTTGCCGGTGTAGAAGGCCACGGCGAGCGTGCCCCAGATACCGGCGAAGAGGTGCACCGGGATGGCGCCGACGACGTCGTCGATCTTCAGCTTGTCGAGCATCGGGACGGTGACGACCACGATCAGACCACCCACGGCACCGGTCAGCAGCGCCCCGAAGAGCGAGGGTGCGAGCGGCTCGGCGGTGATCGACACGAGGCCGGCCAGCGCGCCGTTCAGCGTCATGGTGAGGTCCGGCTTCTTGTAGAGCGCCTGCGACAGGATCAGCGCGGCGACGGCGCCTGCGGCTGCGGCCATGTTGGTGTTGGCGAAGATGCGCGACACGTCGGTGACGTCACCCACGGTGCCCATGGCAAGCTGCGAACCGCCGTTGAAGCCGAACCAGCCGAGCCACAGGATGAACGTGCCCAGCGTGGCGAGGGCGAGGTTGGAGCCCGGCATCGGAACCGTGCGGCCATCCTTGAACTTGCCGATACGGGGGCCGAGGATCAGCGCGCCTGCAAGGGCCGCCCAGCCACCGGCTGCGTGCACCAGCGTCGAGCCCGCGAAGTCCGAGAAGCCCGCCTCGGAGAGCCAGCCGCCGCCCCACTGCCAGGACGCCTCGATCGGGTAGATGACGCCGGTCAGGACGGCGACGAAGATCAGGAAGGGCCAGAGCTTGATGCGCTCGGCCAGCGTGCCCGAGACGATCGACGCGGTGGTCGCGCAGAACATCAGCTGGAAGAAGAAGTCCGAACCGACCGATGCGTAATCGAGCGAGGCATCCGCCGCGGCAAGGCCCACGGGCTCCAGCGAGGTGATGGAGAAGAACGGGCCGACATAGCCCGAAATCATCCAGCCGTCGCCGGGATACATCAGGTTGAAGCCGATCAGCCAGTACATGATCGCGGCAATGCCGAAGAGACCGATGTTCTTGGTGAGCTGCATGGTGACGTTCTTGGAACGCACGAGGCCCGCCTCGAGCATCGCGAAGCCCGCCGCCATCCAGAAGACGAGGAAGCCGCCGATCAGGAACAGCAGGGTGGTGAAGATATACGGGTTCACATCAGGGGCCGCCTCGGCGTCCTGCGCAAGACCCAGGCTCGGAAGCGCGATCAGCGCAACGGCCGGGGCGAGAGTCTTGAGAAGTTTCATGGTTTTCCGTTTCCCTTGATAGTCTTGTCGCAACGAGGGGCGCCCGTCAGAGCGCGTCTGCATCCGTCTCGCCGGTCCGAACGCGGATCGCCTGACCCACATCGAGGACAAACACCTTGCCGTCGCCGATCTTTCCGGTCTTGGCGGTTTTTGCGATGGTTTCGACCACCTGATCGGCCATGGACGCCGCCACGACGATCTCGAGCTTGATCTTCGGCACGAAGTTCACGGCATATTCCGCGCCACGGTAGATTTCGGTGTGCCCGGACTGGGAGCCGAAGCCCTTTATCTCGGTCACCATCATGCCGCGCACGCCGATGGAGGTCAGCGCTTCACGCACCTCCTCGAGCTTGAACGGCTTGATCGTCGCAATGATGAGTTTCACCTTTGTCCCTTTCGGTTTGGCAGGGCTCCGCCTGCATTTGGTACCGAGAGGTAAGAAGGCGCATCGGCCTCAGTGAAAGGTTCAACGCGCAGTTTTCGCGCGCTTTTGGGGTCGCAAAGATCAAAAAATGGGCAGATAATTTTTTCTGCCCAAATATTGGTCAAAAAATAGATGGGGAAATCTGGCCCTGCTTGGTCCACATCCGCGCCAAGCGTGTCTATCTTACGCCAAACAGACGAATGGGCCGGGCAGGGCAGATGAGTGATTCAGGCAAAGGCAAACGGCGGCTGGTGGCGGATCGCCGGTATAACGCCAAGGCATCGGCCCCGGCGAAGAAACCGGCGCCCGCCAAGCCCGCGAAGAAGAAGGCCCGCAAGCCCGCCCGCGCGCGGTCGCGCAACCCGATCGTCGCGTTCTTCGGCGGCCTTCTGCGGCTGATCGGCCGGATCGTCTGGGTCGTAACCTCGCGCGTCGCGCTCGTCGCGCTGCTGCTCGTCGGGCTCTGGGTCGGCTACACCTACACGCAATTGCCGCCTGCGGCGGAGATGCTGGACGGGCGTGCCAAGGGCTCGGTCACGCTCTACGACCGTAACGGCGAGGTCTTCGCCTGGCGCGGCGACCAGTTCGGCGGCGTGGTCACCGCCGACAGCGTCTCGCGGCATCTCAAGCACGCGGTGATCGCCACCGAGGACAGGCGGTTCTACTGGCATCTGGGCATCTCGCCGCGCGGCATCGCCTCGGCCATCCGCATCAACCTGAGCGAGGGGCGCGGCCCGCTGCAGGGGCATGGCGGCTCCACCATCACGCAGCAGACGGCGAAACTTCTGTGCCTCGGCGTGCGCTTCGATCCCGACATCTGGGAGACCGAGGCCGAATACGTCGCCGATTGCCGCAAGACCTCGCTGGCGCGAAAGGCGCGCGAGGCGATCTATTCGCTGGCGATGGAAGCCAAGTATTCCAAGGACGAGATCCTCTCGATCTACCTGAACCGCGCCTATCTGGGCGCCGGGGCCTACGGCGCCGAGGCCGCGGCACAGCGCTATTTCTCCAAACCCGCGGCGCTGCTCACGCCCGCCGAGGCGGCGATGATGGCGGGTCTTCTGACCGCGCCCTCGACGCTGGCGCCCACCAACGATCTGGCGCGCAGCCAGAACCGCGCGAACGTGGTGATCGGGCTGATGGAGGATCAGGGCTACCTGACCGCCGCCGAGGCCCGCGAGGCGCGCGCCAATCCCGCCACCCTGTCGCAGGCCGCCGAGCGGCGCACGGGCGGCTATTTCGCCGATTGGGTCATGGACACGCTGCCGCCCTTCGCCGACATCTCGTCGCGCGAGGACGTGGAGATCACCACGACGCTCGACCCGCGCCTGCAGGCCGCCGCCGAGGCCGCGATGACCAATGTCTTCGAGGCCAAGGTGCGCGAAGGCTCCAAGGCGCAGGCGGCAATCGTCGTCATGTCCGCCGACGGCGCCGTGCGCGCGATGGTGGGCGGGCGCAAGCTGGGCGTGTCGGGCGTGTTCAACCGCGCCACGCAGGCCAAGCGGCAGACCGGATCGGCCTTCAAGCCCTTCGTCTACGCCACCGCGCTGGAGCTCGGCTATTCGCCCTACGACACCGTGGTGGACGAGCCCTTCTGCATGAACATCCCCGGATCGGGCCAATGGTGCCCCGAGAATTACACCCGCAACTACGCGGGCCGGGTGAGCTTGACCGATGCGCTGAAACGCTCGCTCAACATCCCGGCGATCAAGATCTCCGAAAGCGTCGGGCGCGACCTCGTGGCCCGGGTCGCCACGGATTTCGGCATCGACAGCCGCGTGGTGGACACGCCGTCGGTGGCGCTGGGCGTCTCCGAGGCCTCGCTGCTGGAGATGACCGGAGCCTTCGCGGGCATCCTGAACGGCGGCTCCTCGGTTGCGCCTTACGGGATCACCCGGCTGCGTTACCAGGGCGACGACGATCCCCTGCTCGACAAGGCCGGCGGCATCGGCGAGCGGGTGATCCAGGAAGAGGCCGCGCGCCAGCTCGTCTTCATGATGGAAAAGGTGATCTCGGAGGGCACCGGCACGCGCGCGCAGCTCGACGGGCGGCCCGCGGCGGGCAAGACCGGCACCTCGAACGAGCAGCGCGACGCATGGTTCGTGGGGTTCACCGCCGATTACGTGGCGGGCGTCTGGATGGGCTATGACGACAACACGCCGCTGACCGGCGTCACGGGGGGCGGCCTGCCGGCGGAGATCTGGCGCGAGGCGATGCTGCGCGTGCATGACGGGCTGCCGGTGCGCGAATTGCCGATGGCGGTGCCGCCGCGCCCGCAGCCGCAGGTCCAGCAGCAGCCGCAACGCCAGCCGCAGCCGCAGCGGCGCCAGCGGCAGAACGATCCGGTCGGCGATATCCTCAACCAGGTGCTGCGCGATCTCTTCGGCAACTGACCAAGCGACAGGGCGATGAAAACCCGACCCGCGACGCGTGGCTGTAAATGGACAGCTAACGCTTGCGGTCGTAACGTGGCGCCACAGGCCTTCGGGCGAGGCACGGGCAGGCGGGCGGCATGGCGCGGGTTGATCGCCGTGGCGATGACGCAGCGGTGGGCCACCACTACGCCCGCACCCGCCTGCTGGCCGCCGAGCGCGCGGCCCTGGCCGAAGACCGCCGCCGGCTCGAGATTGTGGCCCCGGTCGCGGGTGTCATCCACGATCTGCGCGTTACTGCCGCCCGCGCGGTCATCGCGCCGCGCGATCCGATCATGACGCTGGTGCCGCAGGACGAGACCTTCCGCGTCATGGCGCAGATCGCGCCCGGCGATATCGACCGGGTCTGGCCCGGCCAGCCGGTGACGCTGCAGCTGACCGCGCTCGATCAGCGCCGCACGCCGCGCATCGAGGGCGAGGTGCGCTGGGTGTCCGCCGATGCGCTGGTCGATCCGCAGCAGGGCACCGCCTATTACCGCGCCGAGATCGCCTTCGCGGCGGAACAGCTGCCCGAGGGGACAAGCCTCGTGCCCGGCATGCCGGTGGAGGCCTTCCTCAGGACCGGCGCGCGCACGCCGCTCTCCTACCTCCTGAAGCCGCTCACCGATTACATGACGCGGGCCTTCCGCGAGGCGTGAGAAGGCCCGCTGGGGCCGCCGCGTTGGCAGACCGTCGCGCGGGACCAAAGGTGCGGCGCGATTGCGGGTTTCCTCCGCGCGCGGGGCGCATTAGCTTGCCCCGATCCAGAGACCCCCTGCGAGGCTTCCATGAGCAACCCGATCGAGACCCGCCTGTCCGAGCTTGGCCTGACCCTGCCCGACGCGCCCGCCCCGGCGGCGAATTACGTCCCCTACGTGCAAAGCGGCGCGATGCTGTATGTCTCGGGCCAGATCAGCCAGACGGCGGAGGGGCTGACGCGGGGCAAGCTCGGGGCCGACATGGATGTGGCCGCCGGTGCCGAGGCCGCGAAATCCTGCGCGCTCAGCCTCATCGCCCAGGCCCGCGCGGCCTGCGACGGCGATCTGACGCGGCTCAAGCGGGTGGTGAAGCTTACGGGGTTCGTCAATTCGACCGCCGATTTCACCGACCAGCCGAAGGTGATCAACGGCGCCTCGGACCTCATGGTCGCGGTCTTCGGCGAGGCCGGGCGGCATGCCCGCTCGGCGGTGTCGGCGGCCGCGCTGCCGCTGGGCGTCGCGGTCGAGATCGAAGCCATCTTCGAGCTGGCCTGATCGATGCAAGCCACGCTCCCGCCGGGTTTCCTGGCCCGCCCCATCGCCCATCGCGGCCTGCATGACGTCGCCGAAGGCCGGCCCGAGAACTCGATCGCCGCCTGCGAGGCCGCGATCGAGAAGGGCTACGGGATCGAGATCGACCTGCAACTCTCCGCCGACGGGCAGGCGATGGTGTTTCACGATTACGATCTCGACCGCCTGACCGGCGCCCAGGGAAAGGTGCGCGATCGCGACGCCGAGGCGCTTTCGGCGCTGCGCCTCATCGGCAGCGAAGAGGGCATCCCGACCCTGACGGATCTGCTGAAGGTCGTGTCGGGCCGCGTGCCCGTGCTGATCGAGTTCAAGGACCAGGACGGCGCTATGGGCCCCGATATCGGCGCGCTCGAAGCGGCGGCGGCGGGCGTTCTGGCGAATTACCGCGGCGAGATCGCGCTGATGTCCTTCAACCCGCATTCCGTGCGGCGGCTCGCGGAATTGATGCCGAACCTGCCGCGCGGGCTCGTGACATCGGCCTTCGAGGCGGACGACTGGCCCGACCTGCCCGAAGAGACCCGCGCGCACCTTGCGGGCATGCCCGATCTCGAGGCGACGGGCGCCGCGTTTATCAGCCATGACCGCCGCGCGCTGCACCTGCCGCGGGTGGGCGAGGTCGCGGCGGCGGGGCTGCCGATCCTGTGCTGGACCGTGCGCAACCCCGAGCAGGAGGCGGCGGCGCGGCAGATCGCCCACAACATCACCTTCGAGGGCTACGACGCTTGAACCCCGCCCTGTCGGGTCCAGATTGAGACCCGACAAGGCAGGATTTCATGGACGACAGCGCTCAGGAACGGACCCTCACCATCTCGATGCATCCGAGCCTCGCGGCGATCCCCGCGGAGGTCTGGGATGCCTGTGCCTGCCCCGAGGCCGCGGATAGCGGCCCGCCCGACGATCCCTTCACCACGCACCGGTTCCTGTCGGCGCTGGAGCGGTCGGGCTCGGTTGGGACCGGGTCGGGCTGGGACCCGCGCTACCTGACCGCCGAGATCGGCGACGAGGTGATCGGCGTGGCGCCGCTCTACGTCAAGTCGCACAGCCAGGGCGAATACATCTTCGATCACAACTGGGCCCATGCCTATGAGCGCGCGGGCGGGCGCTACTACCCCAAGCTGCAGATCGCGGTGCCGTTCACGCCCGCCACCGGCCGGCGGCTGCTGGCCCGGCCCGGCTTCGAGGCGGAGGCGGAAGCGGCACTTCTGCAAGGGGCGGTGCAACTCGCCTCGGAGAACGGCCTGTCCTCGTTGCACATCACCTTCTGCACCGAAGAGGAGGCGCGGCGCGGCGCCGAACGCGGCCTGCTCTCGCGGGTCACGCAGCAATTCCATTGGCTCAATCAGGGCTATGGCAGCTTCGACGATTTCCTCGCCTCGCTGTCCTCGCGCAAGCGCAAGAACATCCGCAAGGAACGCGCCCAGGCGCAGGGCTTCGGCGGCACCATCCATCGGCTGTCGGGCGACGATCTGAAGCCCGAACACTGGGACGCCTTCTGGACCTTCTACCAGGATACCGGCGCGCGCAAATGGGGGACGCCCTACCTGACGCGGGCCTTCTTCGACGCGGCGCAGGAGACGCTGCGCGACGACATGGTGCTGGTGCTGGCCGAACGGGACGGGCGCTACGTGGCGGGCGCGCTGAACTTCGCGGGCCGCGACGTGCTGTACGGCCGCTATTGGGGCTGCACCGAGCACCATCCCTGCCTGCATTTCGAGCTGTGCTATTATCAGGCCATCGACATCGCCATTGAACGGGGTCTCGCGCGGGTCGAGGCGGGCGCGCAGGGCGAACACAAGCTCGCGCGCGGCTATCTGCCCACCGAGACGCATTCGCTGCACTGGATCGCCGATAGCGGTTTCTCGGACGCGGTGGCGAACTACCTCAGTGCCGAGAGACGGGCCATCGCGGAGGATATCGAAGTGCTGACCGCCTATGGCCCCTTCCGCAAAGCCAATCCGGAGGAACAGGAATGACCGAGAAACTGACCGACCCCGCCCAGAACGCGGACCTTGCGCCGCTGTTGCAGAACGGCTGGGCGCTGAGCGACGGGCAGGATGCCATCACCAAGCGCTTCGAGTTCGACGATTTCGTGGGGGCCTTCGGCTGGATGGCGCAGGCCGCGATCCATGCGGAGAAGATGAACCACCACCCAGAATGGTCGAACGTCTACAATACCGTGACGGTGACCCTGACCACCCATGACGTGGGCGGGCTGTCGCCGCTTGACGTCAAGCTTGCGGGAAAGATGGACGCGCTCTGAGAGCATACCGGGCGGGTGTGGCGCGTCACACCCGCCCGGCGATCTCAAATCGCCCCAGGGCGCGGGAAGGGCGGGCATGCCCCGCCGCCCGCCCGCGAAACCGGCTCAGATCGCGGCCAGCAGTGCCTCGCCGCCCGTGGCCTCGCAGACGCCGCGGCTTTCCTCTTCGTGGAAGACCTGCACGACGCCGTCCTCGACCACCATCGCGTAACGGATGGAGCGGTTGATGAATCCAACCGGCGGGGCGGAAAAGGCCATGCCCACCGCTTGCGTGAACGCGCTTTCGGGATCGGCGAGCATGGTGATCCCGGCCTCCTCGGCGCCCGTGGCCTTGGCCCAGGTACCCATCACGAAGGGATCGTTGACCGAGATGCAGATGATCTCGTCCACGCCCTTTTCGGCAAAACCGTCCTTGGTGCGGATGAAGCTCGGCACATGCGCGGAATGGCAGGTCGGCGTGAAGGCCCCCGGCACGGCGAAGATCACGACCCGACGGCCCTTCATCTTCTCGCCCAGATCGACCTGTTCCGGCCCGTCCGCGCCCATGCGGATCAGGGTGGCTCCCGGCAGCGTATCGCCCACGGATATCGACATTGCGCGTCCTTTCGCATTTGCGTCCACTCCGGGCGAGATATAGGCGATACCCGGAAAAGGAAATGGCACGCGGAGGACCGGCATGAGCGGCGTTGTGGTGATCGGAGCGGGGCAGGCAGGCGCGTCCTGCGTGGCGCGGCTGCGCGCGGCGGGCCATGCGGGCGCGATCACCCTGATCGGCGATGAGCCGGTGCCGCCCTACCAGCGCCCGCCCTTGTCCAAGGCCTATCTTCTGGGCGAGATGCCGCAGGATCGGCTCTATCTGCGGCCCGAACGCTTCTATGCCGAGAACGCCATGGACCTGCGCATGGGCGTCGCCGTGTCGGCCATCGATCCCGCGGCGCGGCACGTGCATCTGGGCGATGAACGCCTGTCCTACGACGATCTGGTGCTCGCCACCGGGTCGCGGCCGCGCAGGCTTCCCGCGTCCATCGGCGGCGATCTCGATGGCGTCTTCACCGTCCGCACCCTCGCTGATGTGGACGCGATGGCGCCGCGTGTGAGCGCAGGCGCGCGCGTCCTCATTGTGGGCGGCGGCTATATCGGGCTCGAGGCGGCGGCGGTGGCGGCCAAGCTCGGGCTCGAGGTGACGCTCGTCGAGATGGCCGAGCGTATCCTCGCCCGGGTCGCGGCCCCCGAGACGGCGGATTACTTCCGCGCGCTGCATGCGGCGCATGGGGTCGATATCCGCGAAGGCACGGGGCTCAAGCGCCTAATCGGCGAGGAGGGGCGCGTGACCGGGGCGGAGCTTTCCGACGGCACGACGCTTGCGCTCGATTTCGTCATCGCGGGCGTCGGTATCGCGCCAGAGACGGGGCTGGCCGAGGCGGCGGGGCTCGCCATCGACAACGGCATCCGCACCGACGCGCGGGGCCGCACATCGGAGCCGAATATCTGGGCGGCGGGCGATTGCGCCTCGTTTCCGCTGGGGGGCGCGCAGGTGCGGCTGGAAAGCGTGGGCAACGCCATCGACCAGGCGGAATGCGTGGCCGACAACATCGCCGGAAAGCCGCGCGATTACGTCCCGAAGCCGTGGTTCTGGTCCGATCAATACGACGTCAAGCTGCAGATCGCCGGGCTGTCGGCAGGGTACGACAAGGTGGTCACCCGCGGCGATACGGGCGGCGCGCAATCGGTCTGGTACTTCGCCAAGGGGCGGCTGATCGCGGTCGACGCGATGAACGATCCGCGCGCCTACATGGTGGGCAAACGCCTGATCGAGGCGGGCAAATCGCCCGCGCCCGAGGCGCTGGGCGATCCGGCCACGGATCTCAAGGCGCTGCTTAAGGCGTGAGGATCATCGCGGGCAGATATCGCGGCCGCGCGCTGACTCCGGTGGGCAAGGGCGATCCCGCGGCGCATCTGCGCCCGACCACCGACCGCGTGCGCGAGAGCCTCTTCAACATGCTGGCGGGCGGACGCTTCGGCGACCCGTTCGACGGCGCGCGCGTGCTTGATCTCTTCGCGGGCACCGGCGCGCTTGGCCTCGAGGCGCTGTCGCGCGGCGCTGCGCAGGTCACGTTTGTCGAGGATGGACGCAAGGCGGGGACGCTCTTGCGGCGCAACATCGCGCTGCTCGATTGCGCAGCCGAGACGCGGGTCGTGGCGCGCGACGCGACCCGTCTGCCCGAGGCCACGGAGGACACGGAAGCCGCGAGGCTGGTCTTTCTCGATCCGCCCTATGGCAAGGGACTGGGCAAGCGGGCGCTGGCCTCGGCGCGGGCCGGAGGCTGGATCGCGCCCGGCGCGCTTGTCGTCTGGGAAGAGGCCAGCCCGCAGATCGCGCCCGAGGGTTTCCTGCCCCTCGAGACGCGCCGCTACGGGGACACCCATGTGAGCCTGCTCGAGGCCGCGTAAAAAGCGCTGGCAAAGCGGGCGGGCCTTCCGTACCGTCTCATTCAAAGAATTGAATATTCGGGAGGACATATCATGACCCTGCGCCCCAGCCGCCGCGACCTGTTGCGCATCGCCGCCGCCATGCCCGCGCTGACGCTGACCGCCACCGCGTCCCGCGCCGCGATCACCGCGCCGGGGCGGCCCAATCCGGGCTACATGCGCTTCACCTTCGGCGAGGCGGCGGTGACCGTCGTTTCGGACGGGCATCTGGAAATCCCCGCGGACGGGCTCGGCATCAATGCCGATCCCGAGGAGGTGCGCGCTTTCCTGACCCGACATTTCCTGTCCACCGAGACGAATTATGCCCATGCGAACCACGTGGTGATCGAAACCGGCGACGCGGTCGTGCTCGTCGATATCGGCTCGGGCAACCGGTTCCTGCCCACGGCGGGCCGTCTTCTGGACAATCTCGCGGCAGCGGGGATCGACGCGGAGGCGATCACGCATCTCGTCATCACCCATGCGCATCCGGATCACATCTGGGGCATCCGCGACGATTTCGACGAGGCGCTGCTGCCCGGCGCGCAGAAGTTCCTGGGCCAGGCGGAGCATGATTTCTGGATGCAAGACGCCCTCGTGAACCAGGTGGCCACCGAAATGCAGCAATTCGTGGTGGGGGCGCAGAACTCGATCACCGCCGATGGTGCCGAGTGGTCGCTGGTGGGCGGCGAGACGGAGGTCGCGCTGGGCGTGCGGGTCATCGACACGCCCGGGCACACGCCGGGGCATCAGAGCCTCGTGCTCGCCTCGGGCGGTTCGGAGATGCTGATCACCGGGGACGCGCTGAACCACGCCTATCTGAACTTCGCGCATCCCGGCTGGGTGAACAATTTCGACATGGACGGGGATCAGACGGCGGCGACCCGTTCGCGGCTTCTGGACATGGCGGCGACGGACGGCATGGCGGTGCTGGGTTACCACTTCCCCTATCCGGGCGTCGGCCACGTCATGCGCGACGGCGATGCCTACCGCTTCGTCCCGGCGCTGTGGCGGTGGGAGTGAGGAAGCAGACGCGGGCGCTGCACTCAGGCTGCCCATGACGGCCACCGTATCCGGCGCCTTGGTGACGTCGGCGCTGCGTTCAGCGGGCGCATTGCGCATGCGGGATCAAGGGCATCGCCGGCGGACCGGCCCTATTCCCGTTCCGCGAGCACCGCGGCGCGGCGCGAGGCCAGAAGATGCGCCAGCGCGAAGACCGCGCCGATCGTGCCGCCGACCCCCAGCGCCATCAGCCCCGCGCTTTCGAGGATGGCGGCCCCGAGGGCCGAGCCCACCGCGCTGCCCACGTAGATCGCCGCGGCGTTGAGGGCGAGCACGACGCTCGCTTCCTCGGGGGCAAGCCTCAGGATGCGGATCTGCTGCGCGGCCATGAAGGACCAGCCCATCAGCGACCAGAAGAACAGCAGCGGGACCAGCAGCCAGACCGGATAGGGCAGGAAGGAAAAAAGCGGCATCGTCACGATCAGGCTGCCGAGGATCAGCATCAGCGTGCGCAGATAGCCGATCCGGTCGGCGAGCCAGCCGCCCATCAGGTTGCCCAGGACCGCGCCCCCGCCGAGGATCAGCAGGACAAGCGTCAGGCCATCGCGTCCAAAGCCCATCGTCTCGGTCAGAAGGGGCGCGAGATAGGTATAGAGGATGAAGATCGCGCCGAGGATCGAGGCGGTGAACAGCACCGCGCCCATCGCCACCCCGTCGCGCATCACATGGCCCAGATCCGACAGGCGGACAGGGGCGAAGCGCAATCCCTGCGGCACCCGCAGCCAGACCACCGCGACCGCGATCACGGCGAGCCCCGCCACCATCCAGAAGGCGACGCGCCAGCCGAAGGTGAAGGCGATCCAGCTGCCCGCGGGCACGCCCGCGACCTGCGCCAGCGACAGACCGAAAATGACCGCGGCCAGCACCTTTCCGCGGTTCCTGTCCGAGGCGAGGCCCGCCGCCACCGCCGCCGAGACGGGCGTGAACATGCCCGCGCCCGCCGCCGCCGCAGCCCGGGCCAGCAGCAGCATCGGGAAGGAGGTCGCGGTGGCGCAGCCCACCATGCCCAGACCGAACAGGGTCATGCCGAAGGCGAGCACCCGGCGGCGCCCGATATGGCCGGTCATCGACACCAGCACCGGCGAGAGGACCGCATAGGACAACGCGTAGATGGTCATCAGCCAGCCCGCCGCCCCGCGCGAGATCGCGAGCCCTTCGGCGATCGGGTCGATCAGGCCGATGACGATGAAGGCGCCCATGCCGATGACGAAGTTGGAGGCCGACAGCGTGGCGATCACGCTGCGCCCGGCCGCGTCACTCATAGGTTGGGTGGAAACGTCCCGCCGGGGAATGGGTGAAGATGTCGACGCCGTCCGAGGTCACGCCGACCGAATGCTCGAACTGGGCCGAGAGCGACTTGTCGCGGGTTACCGCGGTCCAGTCGTCGCCCAGCACCTTGGTCTCGTGCCGGCCCAGATTGACCATGGGTTCGATGGTGAAGAACATGCCCTCTTCCAGCACCGGCCCGGTGCCCGCGCGCCCGTAATGCAGCACGTTGGGCGGCGCGTGGAACACGCGGCCCAGCCCGTGACCGCAGAAATCGCGCACCACGGACATGCGCTGCGCCTCGACATAGGTCTGGATGGCGTGGCCGATATCGCCGAAGGTGTTGCCCGGCTTCACCGCGTCGATGCCCATCATCAGCGCGTCGTAGGTCACCTGGATCAGCCGTTCGGATTTGCGCGGCAGCTTGCCCGCGACGTACATCCGGCTGGTATCGCCGAACCAGCCGTCGACGATCACCGTGACGTCGATGTTCAGGATGTCGCCGTCCTTAAGCTTCTTGTCGCCGGGGATGCCGTGGCAGACCACGTGATTGACGCTGATGCAGGTGGCGTGCTGGTAGCCCTTGTAGCCGATGGTGGCCGAGGTGGCGCCTTCCTGCTCGATCCGGGTGCGGATGAAATCGTCGATCGTGCCGGTGGTCTGGCCGACGAAGACATGCTCCGCAACCTCGTCGAGAAGCTGCGCCGCAAGGCGGCCTGCCTTGTGCATCCCGTCGAAATCGGCGGGCTCGTGGATGCGTATGCCGTCACGGGTCAGACGGCCTCGGGGCGCTTCGTTCACACCGGGTCTCCAATATGCTCTTGACGGGGAATGTAATACCCTTGTTAACGATTTGCCAATCGAATGCTGCAACGCAGCTATTGCAGGGGTTCAAGGCTCTATGACGGGGCGAATCACCCCGGCATCGATTCCCTCCGGCGTGATCGTCGTGCCGAGCGCCAGCATCTCGACCCCGCGCGCGGCCGCTTCGCGGAAGGCATCGGCGTATTTCCGGTCGATATCGGCGGCGATGCCCAGAATTTCCGCATCGTCGCGGGCCAGCAGGAACAGCATCACCGCGCGGTGCCCCGCCGCGGCCATCTGCGCCAGCTCCTGCAGGTGCCTGGTGCCGCGCGCGGTCACGCTGTCGGGAAATTCCGCCCGGCCCGGCGCGCGCAGGAGCGTGGCGGATTTCACCTCGAGATAGGCATCGGCGCGGCCCGCGCCCTGCAGCAGGAAGTCGATCCGGCTGCCGTCGCCGTATTTCTGTTCGGGCCGGACCCGATCGTAGCCATCGAACCCCGGCACCGCACCCGCCTCCAGCGCCTCGCGGACCACGCGGTTGGCCATGCCGGTATCGACGCAGACGCGCTCGCCGCCCGGCAGCTCGACGATCTTCCAGCTCCATTTGAGCTTCTTCTTCGGGTCGTCGTTGGGCTCCACCCAGATGCGCGCGCCGGGATCCGCGAGGCCCAGCATGGCGCCCGGATTGGCGATATGGGCCGTCACCTCGCGGCCGTCCTCCAGCGTGATATCGGCAAGGAAGCGTTTGTAGCGGCGGACCAGCCGGGCCGGGACGAGAGGGGTTTGAAAGCGCATGGTCCGGGCCTATAGCTAGTCGGCAGAGCAAGGCCAAGGAGACAGATCATGCCGAACCCCCGTGCCGCGATGCTGGTGATCGGTGACGAGATCCTCTCGGGCCGGACGCGCGATGCCAACATGCATTTCCTCGCGGGCGAGTTCACCAAGCGCGGCATCGATCTGGCCGAAGTGCGCATCGTGTCGGATGAAAGGGCGGCCATCGTCGGCGCGCTGAAGGCGCTCAGCGCCGCCTTCGACATTGTGGTGACCTCGGGCGGGATCGGCCCCACGCATGACGACATCACCGCCGATTGCGTGGCCGAGGCCATGGGCGCCCCGATCGGCGTGCGCGAAGACGCCCGCGCGATCCTCGCCGAGCATTACGAACGCACCGGCAAGGAGCTGAACGAGGCGCGCCTGCGCATGGCCCGCATCCCCGATGGCGCGACGCTGATCGAGAACCCGGTCTCGGCGGCGCCGGGCTTCACCCTCGGCAACGTGCATGTGATGGCGGGGGTGCCGTCCGTCTTCCAGGCCATGGTGGCAAGCGTCCTGCCGAAGATCACCGGCGGCGCGCCGATGCTCAGCCAGTCCATCCGGGTGGAGCGCGGCGAGGGCGATATCGCGGGCCCCTTGCGCATCCTCGCCGAGGAATTCACCGATCTCTCCTTCGGCTCCTACCCGTTCTACGACGCGGGCCTGCACGGCGCGAACATCGTCGTGCGCGGCACCGATCCGGGCCGGGTCGATGCGGCGATGATGCGGCTCAACGACCTGTTCGCCGCATGATCGACCTCACCGGCGCCATCGACGCCACCTGGCCGGCTTTGCGGCAGGTCGAGGTTCCGGGTTTCACCTTGCGGGAAGGCGCGGGCGGGGGCAGCCGCGTCTCTGCCGCCACCGCCCGCGACGGCTGGCGCGACGCCGACATCGCGGGGGCCGAGGCGGGCATGCGCGATCTGGGCCAGCGGCCGCTTTTCATGGTGCGCGAGGGCGAGGCGGAGCTCGATGCGCGGCTCGAGGCGCGCGGTTACGTCATCGCCGATCCCACGGTGCTGCGCGCGGCCCCGGTCGATGTGCTGGACGACCGGGAGATCCCGCGCGTCACCGTCTTCACCATCTGGGAACCCCTGGCGATCATGGCCGAGATCTGGGCCGCCGGGGGGGTCGGGCCCGCGCGCCTTGCGGTCATGGAGCGCGTGACCGGCCCCAAGACGGCGATCTTCGGGCGCATCAAGGACCAGCCCGCCGGCACCGCCTTCGCCGCGATCCACCAGGGCACCGTCTTCGTGCATGCGGTCGAGGTGCTGCCGCGCCTGCGCCGCAACGGGATGGCCGTCTGGATGATGCGGCTTGCCGCGCGCTGGGGCCGCGCGCAGGGTGCGGAGCGGGTGGCGATCCTCGTCACCCGGGCCAATGACGGGGCCAACGCGCTCTATGCTTCCCTTGGGATGGGGGAGATGGGAGGGTACCATTACCGCAAACATCCCGAGGAGGCCCCGTGAGCGACCGAACCAGCCCCACCGCGCTCGACCTGCCGCCGGTCGATCCGCTGCCGCCCGAGACGCGGAAATATTTCGACATCTGCGAGGAAAAGCTCGGCATGGTGCCGAATGTCCTGCGCGCCCATGCCTTCGATATCGACAAGCTGAACGCCTTCACCGCGCTCTATAACGATCTGATGCTGGCGGAATCGGGTCTCAGCAAGCTCGAACGCGAGATGATCGCGGTCTGCGTCTCGTCGATCAACCGCTGCTTCTATTGCCTGACCGCCCATGGCGCGGCGGTGCGGCAGCTGTCGGGCGACCCGAAGCTGGGCGAGATGCTGGTGATGAACTGGCGCGTCGCCGAGTTGTCCGAGCGGCACCGCGCCATGCTGGTTTTCACGGAAAAGGTGACGAAGGCCTCCGCCGAGATCGAGGAAGCCGACCGCAACGCCCTGCGCGATGCGGGCTTCACCGACCGCGATATCTGGGACATCGCCAACGTGGCGGGCTTTTTCAACATGACGAACCGCGTCGCGAGCGCGACCGACATGCGGCCCAATGACGGCTATCATTCTCAGGCGCGCTAGCCTCGCGCTCTGGCTGTGGGCGGGGCCCTTGGCCGCGCTCGATCTGCCTTTGCCCGAGGCTGCCCGGGAAACCCTGGCGCAAGACCGGCCGGGCGCCCGGCTGGTCCTGCCCACCGGGCCCTGGCGCGCATCCGAGGGCCTGCCCGCGGAACCGGTCGAGGGAAGGCTTGTCGCCCGCGCCTTCGAGCTGCCCGATAGCCGCGCCACGCCGACGCAGCTTCTGGCGCCCTTGCGCGCGGCCCTCGATGCGGCGGGCTACGAGATCCTGCTCGATTGCGCGGACCGGCGCTGCGGCGGGTTCGATTTCCGGTTCAACATCGCGGTGCTGCCCGCGCCGGCCATGTATGTGGACCTCGCGAATTACCGCTTCCTGTCGGCGCGGGGGCCGGACGGGGACGGCGTGACACTCCTGACCAGCCGCACGCAATCGGCGGGCTATATCCAGATCATGCAGATCATCGCGTCCGAGGCCGCGGCCCCCGGGACCGGCGCCGCCATCGCCGCCGAGACGCCGCTGTCGCAAACGCGCCCGTCGCGCGCGGTCACGGTGCCGGGCGCCGGGCGCGACGCCATCGCCACGCTCGAGGCGCAAGGCGCGCTCATCCTCTCCGGCGTCGATTTCGCGAGCGGTGCCGCGAGCCTCGGGGACGGGCCGTTTCCCATGCTCGACGCGCTGGTGGACTACCTTGCGGAAAACCCCGACCGCCGCCTGCTGCTCGTCGGACATACCGACGCCACGGGATCGCTTGCGGGCAACCGCGCCCTGTCGCAGCGCCGTGCTGGGATCGTGGCCGCCTATCTGCGCGCGGCAGGCGCCGATCCCGACCGGATCACCGCCGAGGGGGCGGGGTTTCTCGCGCCCATCGCCTCCAACCTGACCGAGGCGGGGCGGCGCGCCAACCGGCGCGTCGAGGCGGTGCTGCTGCCGCGCGACTGACGCACGGCGCCGGGGGTGGATTCACGCCAAACCTTCGCTTACCTGTGAAGCGATCACAGGAGACCCGTCATGGCCGACACCGCCCTTCCGCCTCTCACGCTCTACCTCGCGGCGCCGCGCGGCTTCTGCGCCGGGGTCGACCGCGCGATCAAGATCGTCGAGATGGCGCTGCAGAAATGGGGCGCGCCGGTCTATGTGCGCCACGAGATCGTGCACAACAAATACGTGGTCGACGGGCTGCGCGAGAAAGGCGCCGTTTTCGTCGAGGAACTGGACGACTGCCCCGAGGATCGCCCGGTGATCTTCTCGGCCCATGGCGTGCCGAAGGCGGTGCCCGCCGAGGCGCGGGCGCGCGAGATGGTCTTCGTGGACGCGACCTGCCCGCTCGTGTCCAAGGTGCATATCGAGGCCGCGCGCCATCACGAGAACGGGCTGCAGATGGTGATGATCGGCCATGCGGGCCATCCCGAGACGGTGGGCACCATGGGCCAGCTGCCCGAAGGCGAGGTGCTGCTGGTGGAAGAGCCCGCCGACGTGGCGCTGCTGGAGGTGCGCAATCCGGAGCGGCTGGCCTACGTGACCCAGACGACCCTGTCGATCGACGACACCGCCGACGTGGTCGCGGCGCTGAAGGCGCGGTTTCCGGCCATCGTCGGACCCCACAAGGAAGACATCTGCTACGCCACCACCAACCGCCAGGAAGCGGTGAAGGCCATGGCGCCCGATTGCGACGCGCTCTTGGTGGTGGGGGCGCCCAACTCGTCGAATTCCAAGCGGCTGGTGGAGGTCGGCGCCAAGGCGGGCTGCAAATACGCGCAGCTCGTGCAGCGGGCGACGGATATCGACTGGCGCGCGCTCGAGGGCATCGGCACGATCGGCCTGACCGCGGGGGCCTCCGCGCCCGACGTGCTGATCGAAGAGGTGATCGAGGCCTTCCGCGCCCGCTACGACCTGACCGTCGAGACGGTGACCACGGCGGAGGAGAACGTCGAGTTCAAGGTGCCGCGGGTGCTGCGCGAACCGGCCTGAGGCGCCGCGAGGACGCCCGCCCGGGCGGAGAAGCGGCCGCGCCGCCGGTCAGTCCGGCAGCAGCAGCCGCTCCAGCGTCCGGCCCATGACGCGCGCCGAATCCAGCATGTCCGTCACACCCACCCATTCATCGGGCTTGTGCGCCAGTTCCAGCACGCCGGGCCCGTAGGCGATGCAGTTCTTCAGCGTGCCGATCCGGTCGATATGCTTCTGGTCGTAGCTGCCGGGCGAGGCCACGAAGGCCGCCTCCGCACCCAGCGCATCGGCGATGGCCGCGCGGACGGTCTGCACCACCGGCGCGCCTTCATCGGTCATCGAGGGCAGCACGCGGTTGATCTCGCGCAGCGAGTAATCGAAATTCTCGCGCGTCGCCTTCAGCCCGTCCAGAAGCCCGCGCATCTCGGCCTCCACCGCCTCGATGCCTTCCTCGATCAGGAAGCGCCGGTCGACGGTGATGCGGCAGCTGTCGGGCACGCAATGGGCGGGCAGGGCGGTGCTGCCTTCCTCCTCCTCGGGCTGACCGCCATGGATCGCGTTGATGTTCATCGTCGATTGCCGCGCGCCGTCGGGAATGACCGGCATGTCCGTGTGCCGCGCGGCCATGGCCGGAAAGAGATCGCGCTCGAAGGCATCGAGCACCGCTCCCATGTGCCGGATCGCGCAATCGCCGAGGAACGGCATCGAGCCATGCGCGATCTCGCCATGGGTCTCGATCTCGGCCCACCAGCCGCCCCTGTGGCCAAGGCAGATGCGGTCCTTGCCCAAGGGTTCGGGGATGATGACGTGCTGCACGCGGGCGGGATCGAAATAGCCGGCCTTGGCCAGATGCGCGACGCCGCCATAGCCGCCGGTTTCCTCGTCCGCCGTGGCCGAGATCTCGATGGCGCCCGCGTGATCGGGATGCTCCTCGAGGAAGGCCTCGACGGCGATGATCGACGCGGCAAGCCCGCCCTTCATGTCGCAGGCGCCGCGGCCATAGATGCGGTCGCCCTCGAGCGCGCCGCCGAAAGGCGCGCGGGTCCAGCCGTGGCCCACCTCGACCACGTCGATATGCGAGTTGAAATGCACGCAGTCGCCCGCGCGCGCGGCTTCGCGGCGGGCCACGAGGTTCCAGCGCGGATAGCGGTCGGTATCGCCCGGCGCGCCTTCGGCGCGGACAAGCTCGGTCGAAAAGCCGCGCGGGGCGAGCCGTTCGGCCACCAACTCGCAGCATTCGCGGTAGAACTGGCCCGGCGGATTGAGGGTCGGGATTTGAATCAGGGCCTGGGTCAGCGCGACGATCTCGTCGCGCTTGGCCTCGATGCGGGTGAAGAGGAATTCGGACATGGGCGCGATGTTGGCGTCAGGCCGCGCGCTCCGCAAGGCTCAACGCAGGCGCGGCAGCTTGCCGACCTGCAAGGGGCCCAGAAAGACCGCACCTTCATCGAGCCGCAGCGTCAGGTTCAGATCGTCGCCCGATCCGCTGAGGCCCGAGATCACGCCGAAGACGTTCTCCAGCAGTGCTGTCGCTTCGCGCGGCATCCGCCCGTCCCGTCCCGCCTTCTCCAGCAGCGCCCGCCATTCCTCGGCGCGCAGCGTGAGCGGGCCCGAAATGCGTCCCTTCGCATCGAGCCCGAACGCGCCCGACAGCGACAGCCGTCCGGCATCGGCGGAATAATCGAGCCCGGCAAGGTCCAGCGCGGTCAGCCGCGGCGTCTCCTCGAGCGGACCGTCGAGCGTGAGCGTCGCGTTCAGCGTCACCCGTTCGTCCCCGGGCGCCTCGGCCCCCGGATCGACCGGTGCGGCGGCCAGCGACAGCCGCCAGTCGCCGTCGCTGCCGGCCACGCGGGCCAGCCCGCCGCCCAGATCGCGCAGGTGGATATCGCTGCCCGTCTCGCGCACGAGATCGAGCGATCGCGCCTCGATGGCCAGGCGGTCGAGCGCTCCGCCCTCGGTCACGGCAGAGGCGCGCAGCCCCTCGCCGTCGATGGCGATCTCGCCGTTTTTCGTGAACAGCCGCTGCCCGCCCGAGGCCGCCAGGATCAGGTGATCGCGGTCATAGACCAGCTGCATGACCTGCAATTTCGGCACTTCCCAGCGGGGACCGTCGGGCGGTGCCAGTGAAAGCCCCTCGAACCGCGCGTCGAGCCGGTTCGGAAATCCGCGCACCGAGACCGCCTCGGCCTCGGCGAGCCAGCCAGCGTCGCGCTTCTCGGCGA
Source organism: Roseivivax lentus (assembly GCF_900156805.1). Lineage (GTDB taxonomy): Bacteria > Pseudomonadota > Alphaproteobacteria > Rhodobacterales > Rhodobacteraceae > Roseivivax > Roseivivax lentus. Next base: position 591,562 of record NZ_FTOQ01000001.1, read on the forward strand.
ACCAGGTGTCGATCTCGCTCCGCAGCGCGCGGGCCTGCCAGAACCAAAGCCCCGACCAGATCAGCGCCGCCGCGACGGCCAACGCGATGAGCTTCTTCATGTGCTGCCCTTTTCGTCCCCTGCGCTTTGGTGTTTAGAACGCGGGGCAGGAAAGGACCAGAATCCATGACGCTTTGGGTCTTCGGCTACGGATCACTTCTTTGGAACCCGGGCTTCGAGGTGATCGAACAGGTGCCCGCGCGGCTGCAGGGATACCGGCGCAGCTTCTGCATGCGCTCGATCCATCATCGCGGGTCGGAGAGCGATCCGGGTCTCGTCCTGGCGCTCGATGCCGAGGAGGGCAGCGCCTGCGACGGGCTGGCGCTGGCGGCCTCCGCCGATCAGGCCGACGCGGTGCTGGCCTATCTGCGCGAACGCGAGCTGGTCTCGGCGGCCTATCTCGAACGGCTGGTGCCGCTGTCGCTGGCCGATGGGCGCGAGATAACCGCGCTTGCCTACGTGATCGACCCCGATCACGTGCAATATTGCCTGCTCGACCTGGAAGAACAGGCGCGGATCATCGCCCGTGCGGTGGGCGGGCGCGGTCCCAACACCGAATACCTCTACAACACCGCCGCGCATCTCGAGGAACTGGGCATCCCCGATGCAGAGCTGCAATGGCTGGACCGGCGTGTCAGGGAGTTGACCGCTTGATCCTTGGCTTGCCCGGGGCTTGTGGATAATGTCGCCCCAACACTGAACCAACGCGTCAGGAGCGATCCCCTTGGATCAACCGGACCTCGAGGCCGAGCCGCATTTTTCCCAACCCTTGCGCCAGGTGGTGCTGATGCTGGCGGTGCTCGTGCTGTCGGGGATTGGCGCCTTCATGGCCTTGCCGTCGGTGCTGCCGGTCTTCCAGGCGAACCCCTATCTCAACGGCTTCATCATCTTCGTCTTCATCCTCGGCGTGCTGGCCTGTTTCTGGCAGGTGGCGCAGCTGATGAACTCGGTCCGCTGGATCGAGAATTTCGTGCATGGCGAAGGCGATGGGGGCCGCACGCCGCAGCTTCTGGCGCCGCTGGCGACGCTACTGCGCGCGCGGCGGGGCCGGATGCAGATCACCACGACCTCGACCCGGTCGATCCTCGATTCGGTGGCGCAGCGCATCGACGAGGTGCGCGAGATCACCCGCTATATCGTCTCGCTGCTGATCTTCCTCGGGCTTCTGGGCACGTTCTGGGGGCTCGCGACCACCGTGCCCGCGCTGGTGGACACGATCCGCGGTCTTGCCCCGCAGGAGGGTGAGACCGGCGTCGATGTCTTCTCGCGGCTGATGAACGGGCTGGAAGGGCAGCTGGGCGGCATGGGCATCGCCTTCGCCTCGTCGCTTCTGGGCCTTGCGGGATCGCTGATCGTGGGCCTTCTGGAGCTCTTCGCGGGGCATGGACAGAACCGGTTCTACCGCGAGCTCGAGGAATGGCTGTCCTCGATCACCCGCATCGGCGTGTCGGCGGGCGATGCCGAGGGGGCGGGCGAGATGTCGGGCGCGGCGCTGGCGCTGGAACAGGTCGCCGATCAGCTGGACGGAATGCAACGGCTTTACGCGCGCTCCGAAGACAGCCGGTCGGAGGTCGAGGGGCGGCTGGCGCAACTCGCCGACAGCGTGGAGCGCATGACCGAACGTCTGGAGGCCTCCGCGCCCTCGGCCTCGGCCTTCGCGCGGCTCGCCGAAGGGCAGGAGCGGCTGATCGACGTGCTGTCGAAGCAGGAAGAGACCGGACTCGACGCGGAAAGCCGGATGCGCCTGCGCTCCATCGACGTGCAGATGCTGCGCATCCTCGAGGAAATCTCGGCCGGACGGCAGGAAAGCATGGCCGAGCTGCGCACCGATCTGGCCGCGCTCAGCCGCGTCATCGGGCAGATGAGCCGCGCGGCCGGGAAAAGCGGTGCCGCGCCCGAGGCCGACAGCGGCCCGGTGCGTCCGCAGCGCGTCACCACCCGCCGGCAGGAGGGCTGATCCATGGCGCTGTCGCGCCGCACGGGCCAGCGTTTTCAGGCCGCGATCTGGCCGGGCTTCGTCGATGCGATGACGGGTCTGCTGCTGGTCCTGATGTTCGTGCTGACGATCTTCCTCGTGATCCAGGCGGTGCTGCGCGAGACGATCACCGGGCAGGAGACGCAGCTGTCCTCGCTGACCTCGCAGATCGCGGCGCTGAGCGAAGAGCTGGGCATGGCCGAGCGGCAGAACACGGCGCTCAGCAATCGCGTGGGCGCGCTGGAGGCGACGATCGAGGATCGCGACACGCGGCTTCTGGAACAGCAGAGTTTCATCGCGGCGCTCACGGCGGAGCGGGATCGGCAGGACGCCGCGCTCGCCGAGGCGGAGGGCCGGATCACCGATTTCGAGGACCGGGTCGCGGCGCTGCTTTCGGATCGGGAGGACGCCCGGGCGCGCATCGCCGATCTGACCGCCACGCGCGACGAGCTGGAGCGCGCGCGCACCGAGCTTCTGTCGGAGCAGGAGGCGCTGAACCTGGCCCTGGCGCAGGCCCGCGACGAGATCGACGCGGAGGCCGAGGCGGCGCGCCTTGCCGCGGCCCGGCGCGAAGCGCTGGAGGCGGTGGTGGCCGATCTCAGGGCGCAGAATGCCGATGTGGAGGGTCGCGTGACCGCCCTGTCGGGCGAGGTCGACGCGCTGAGCGCCGCCCTGAGCGAGGAAGAGGCGGCGCGGCTGGCCGAGGCCGAGGCGGCGCGGGCGCTGCGCGAGCGGCTGGCGGGCGCCGATGCGGAGCTGACCGCGATGACCCTGCAACTCGAGCAGCGGCGGCGCGAGGCCGAGGAGACGCTGACGCTGCTGGCCGCCGCGCGGGCCGCGGAGGAGGAGCTCAACACGCGGCTTGCGGCGGCGCTCGAGGGACGGGAGAGCGTGTCGGAGACCAATGCCGATCTGCGCGCCCGGCTGGCGGCGGCGCTTGCTGCGCAGGAGGCGTCCGCGGCCCGGGTCGAGGAAGCGATGACGGAGGCCGAGGCGCAGGCGGTGCTGCTCGCCCAGGCGCGCGAAACGCTGGCCGCGCAGGAGGCGCAGACCGCCTCCGCGGAGCGCGAAAGCGAGGTGCTGAACCAGCAGCTGACCGCGCTGCGCCAGCAGCTTCTGTCGCTGCAGGAGACGCTGGATGCGGCGGAGGCCAGCGACGAGGCGGCGCAGGTGCAGATCGACAACCTCGGATCGCGGCTGAACGCGGCGCTGGCGCGGGCGGCGGCGCAGTCGCGCCGGGCGCAGGCCGCCGAGGCCGAGGCGCTGCGGCTCGAGGCGGAACGCGCGGCGCGCCTCGAGGAGGAGAACCGCAACCTCGAACGGTTCCGGTCGGAATTCTTCGGCCAGCTGCGCGCGCTTCTGGCCGACCGCGAGGGGGTGCGGATCGAGGGCGACCGGTTCGTGTTCTCCTCAGAGGTGCTTTTCGCACCGGGCGAGGCGGAATTGTCCGCGGCGGGGCGGCGCAGCATCGCCAATGTCGCGGGGCTTCTGCGCGATATCGCCGACGACATCCCGCCCGAGATCGATTGGGTGATCCGGGTGGACGGGCATACCGACAACGTGCCGGTGGTGGGCAGCGCGGCCTTTGCCGACAATTGGGAGCTGAGCCAGGCGCGGGCTCTGTCGGTGGTGCGTTTCCTCATCGCCAGCGAGGGCATCCCGCCGGAGCGGCTGGCGGCCAACGGGTTCGGGGAATTCCAGCCCATCGCCGCGGGCAACAGCCCCGAGGCGCGGGCCCAGAACCGACGGATCGAGCTGAAGCTGACCGAGCGGTAGAGGGACGGCCCGGGGCGGCAGCTTTTCCGCCCTTGCGGGCGTCAGCGCAGGGTGACGTAGGCGTGGCGCACGGCGATCAATCGCTCCCCGCGTTCCAGCCGGATCGTGGCGGTATAGACGCCTTCGGGCCAGCCCGCCGCGGGCGCGCGTTTGCCATAGGCGCGGAAGGTCTGGGCCTGCGGCGCTTGGAGCAGCACGCTGTGGGCGAAGACCGGACCGTCCGGCCCGGTGACCGCGAAGCGCAGCACGTCGCCAGCCTCGGCGTGAAAGCTGTTCGCATAGGCGACGAGCGGGTCGTCGAGAGCCAGCACCGCGACCCGGGCCGCTCCCGATTGCACGTCGGCGAAATCCGGCACGCCGCGGGAGAAGCCGGCGGTGAAGAGGCCCGCGCGCTGGTAGGCGGGCGGGTCGATCCAGAGGCCGGGGCGGTCCGTTTCGCAGGTCGTGGCGGGCGTGGGCGCGAAGGGGTCGATCACGTCGCCCTCCTTCAGCACGCTGAAATGCAGATGCGGGAAGTTGGTCTGGCCCGACATTCCGATCCGCCCGATCGGGGTTCCGGCCTCGACCTGGTCGCCCGGGCGGACGAGCAGCGTGCGGTTTGCGAGGTGGCAATAGAGCGTCTCGTGCCCGGTTTCGTGGCTGATGCGGACCGCGTTGCCGCATTCCTGTCCGGCGACGTCGGAGGGGTCGTCGAGACGGCGGTCCGGAACGCCGTCGCGGATCGCCGCGACGGTGCCGGGGGCGGCGGCGAGGACCGCCACGCCCGCCTGCATCGCGGCCTCGGAGGGAAGGGCGATGTCGGTGCCGCGATGGCCGTCGCGCGACTTGATCCCGCAGGCATAATCGGACTGGCCGGGGCCGGGATCGGCGTCGACGTAATCCTCGATCACGCAGGTTTCGCCGAGGGTGCACGCGACCGGCCAATGCAGGAACGGTGCACCGGAAAAGGAAACCTCCGCCGCGGTGGGCGCGGCGGAGGTCAGTGCGAAGAGCGCGAGAAGCGCCCGGCGCATCGTCAATCGGCGGTCAGAAGCGGCGGCTTCTTGGACGACAGGCGCCGCTTTTCCGGCCCGGACAGCTGCAGGTCCAACTCGCCGTCCTTGATGGCGACCTTGACCACGCCGCCCTTGGCGAGCTTGCCGAAGAGAAGCTCTTCCGCCAGCGGCTTCTTGATGCTTTCCTGGATCACGCGGCCCAGCGGGCGCGCGCCCATCTTGTCGTCGTAACCCTTCTCGGCCAGCCATTCGGCGGCGGGCTTCGTCAGCTCGATGGTGACGTTGCGGTCCATCAGCTGCGCTTCGAGCTGGAGGACGAACTTCTCCACGACCTGCAGGATCACCGATTTCGGCAGCGGCTGGAACGAGATCACCGCGTCCAGACGGTTGCGGAATTCCGGCGTGAAGGTCCGTTCGATCGCGGCGGTGTCCTCGCCCTCGCGGCGGTCGCGGCCGAAGCCGATGGCGGCCTTGGCCTGTTCGGACGCGCCGGCATTCGAGGTCATGATCAGGATCACGTTGCGGAAATCCACCGTGCGGCCGTTGTGATCCGTCAGCGTGCCGTGATCCATCACCTGCAGCAGGATGTTGTAGACATCCGGATGCGCCTTCTCGATCTCGTCCAGCAGCAGCACGCAATGCGGGTGCTGGTCGACGCCGTCGGTCAGCTGGCCGCCCTGGTCGAAGCCCACATAGCCCGGAGGCGCGCCGATGAGACGGCTCACCGCGTGCTTCTCCATGTATTCGGACATGTCGAAGCGCAGCAATTCCACGCCGAGGCTGTCGGCGAGCTGCTTGGCCACTTCCGTCTTGCCGACGCCCGTGGGGCCCGCGAAGAGGTAGTTGCCGATGGGCTTCTCGGGCTCGCGCAGACCCGCGCGGCTGAGCTTGATCGCCGAGCTGAGCGCCTCGATCGCCTGGTCCTGGCCGAAGACCACGCGCTTCAGCGTCGCCTCCAGATCCTTCAGCACCGCGGCATCGTCCTTGGAGACGTTCTTCGGCGGGATGCGCGCTATCTTGGCGACCACGGCCTCGATCTCTTTCGTGCCGATGGACTTGCGGCGCTTGCTTTCCGCGACGAGATGCTGCGCGGCCCCGGCTTCGTCGATCACGTCGATGGCCTTGTCTGGCAGCTTCCGGTCATTGATGTAGCGCGCGGCCAGCTCGACGGCGGTCTTGATCGCGTCGGCGGTGTATTTGACCGAGTGATGCTCTTCGAAATAGGGCTTAAGGCCCTTGAGGATCTTCACGCTGTCCTCGACCGTCGGTTCGTTCACGTCGATCTTCTGGAACCGGCGCGACAGGGCGCGGTCTTTCTCGAAATGTTGGCGGAACTCCTTGTAGGTGGTCGAGCCCATGGTGCGCAGCTTGCCGCCCTGAAGCGCGGGCTTCAGCAGGTTCGAGGCATCCATCGCGCCGCCCGAGGTGGCGCCCGCACCGATCACGGTGTGGATCTCGTCGATGAACAGGACGGCATCGGGATGCTCTTCCAGCTCGTTGACGACGGCCTTCAGCCGCTCCTCGAAATCGCCGCGATAGCGGGTGCCCGCGAGCAGCGCGCCCATGTCGAGCGAGTAGATCGTGGTGTTGGCCAGAACCTCCGGCGTCTCGCCCGCGACGATCTTGCGCGCGAGGCCCTCGGCGATGGCGGTCTTGCCGACGCCGGGATCGCCCACCAGGAGCGGGTTGTTCTTGCGCCGGCGGCAGAGCACCTGGATGCAGCGTTCGACCTCGCTGTCGCGGCCGATCAGCGGATCGACGTCGCCCTTGCGGGACTTGGCGTTGAGATCGACGCAATACTTGGCGAGGGCGGATTCCTTGCCGTCATCCACCGGCTGCGCGTCGGCGGCCTGCGCCTCTTCGTCGTCGGAGGCGCCGGTCACCGGGCGGCTTTCGCCGAAGGCCGGGTTCTTGGCGACGCCATGGGCGATGAAGTTGACCGCGTCGTAGCGGGTCATGTCCTGTTCCTGCAGGAAGTAGGCGGCGTTGCTTTCGCGCTCGGCGAAGATCGCCACGAGCACGTTGGCGCCGGTCACTTCCGTGCGGCCGGAGCTTTGCACATGGATCGCCGCGCGCTGGATCACCCGCTGGAAGGCGGCCGTCGGCACCGCTTCGGAGCCTTCGATGTCCGTGACGAGGTTCGACAGGTCGTCGTCGATGAACTCCACCAGCGTGGTGCGCAATTCCTCGGTGTCCACGTCGCAGGCCTTCATGACCCGCGCCGCGTCCGGTTCGTCGACCAGCGCCAGCAGCAGATGCTCCAGCGTGGCGAATTCGTGGCTGCGCGAATTGGCAAGTGCCAGCGCGGCGTGGATGGCCTGCTCAAGGGAATTCGAGAATGAAGGCACTGGCGGTGCTCCTCTTGTTTGCGCCGGGACGGGCCGCCCCAGCATGGCCTCTTGAAGTTAAAGTTTGGTCGATTGACCCCTGCCTTCAAGCTTTTTCTCTCTCAAACCTTCTCACAAATCGTTCCCGTTCGGTTCAGTGCCGTGATCGGTGGCGTTCAAAACGTGTCTTTTCGGCGTCTTATCTCGGCGAAGACCTCGGCGGCGGGTGCGTCGACCATGCCGAGATTCTCGCGAACCGGGGCATCGTTCGCACGCAGAAACGGGTTTGTGGCAAGTTCAAGGGACAATCGCGAGGGTACCGTGGGTTCGCCCTTGGCCCGCGCCTCCGCGATCGCTTCTATACGTGATTTAAGCGCCGCATTGCCGGGTTCAATAGTGATCGCGAAGCGACCGTTCGCCTCGGTGTATTCGTGGCCCGAGCAGATCGTCGTCTCGGGCGGCAATTTCGCCAGTTTCGACAGGCTCTCCCACATCTGCGCCATGGTGCCCTCGAAGACCCTGCCGCAGCCGAGCGCCATGAGGCTGTCGGCGGTGAAGGCGATACGGTCTTCGGGCAGGTAGAGCGCGATATGGCCGACCGTGTGGCCCGACACGTCCATCACGTGCACCTCGCGGCCCGCGAAGTCGAACGTGTCGCCATCGGCGAGTTCCAGATCGAGCGGCGGCAGGCGGTGCGCATCGGCCTTCGCGCCCAGCACGCGCGCCGTCCGGCCCTCGAGCAGCGCGTCGAGCCCCTGGATGTGGTCGGCATGGTGATGCGTCAGCCAGACCTCCGACAGGGTCCAGCCGCGTTCGTCGAGAGCGGCGGCGATGGGTGCTGCTTCGGGCACGTCGATCACCGCCGTGGCGCCGGTTTCCGCGTCGTGCAGCACGAAGGCGTAATTGTCGGACAGGCAGGGCACGGTGACGAGGTCGAGAGGCATGGCGTTTTCCGGTCTTTCTTGTCAGGGTCCTCACAAGGCTAGGCCGAGGACGGGGCCCCGACAATGCATCTCGATGTGCGCGACCTGCGGAATTTCTATTATCGAAGCGCGCTTGGCCGTGCGGCGCAGAACATCATCCGCAACGAGGTGCGGGCCACCTGGCCCGACACCCACGGCCACACGGTGGCGGGGTTCGGCTTTGCCGCGCCGCTCTTGCGGCCCTTTCTTTCGGACAGCCGCAGGGTGATCGCGCTGATGCCCGCGCAGCAGGGGGTGATGCACTGGCCCGCGGGGCTGCCCAACGTGTCGGTCCTGGCCGAAGAGACGCGCTGGCCGATCGAGACGGGGCATGTGGACCGGCTCGTGGTGCTGCACGGGCTCGAGACCTCGGAGGATGCCACGGCGCTGCTCGATGAATGCTACCGCGCGCTCGGCCCCGGGGGCGAGGCGCTGTTCATCGTGCCCAACCGCACCGGGCTCTGGGCCCGCTCGGACCGCACGCCCTTCGGCTACGGGCGGCCCTATTCGCGAGGCCAGCTCGAACAGATGCTGAGCTACCACGATTTCGTGCCGGAGGGGCATGTGTCGCTGCTATACCAGCCGCCCTCGACCCGGCGCTTCTGGATGAAGACCGGCCCCTTCTGGGAGCGGATGGGCCGCGCCATCCCCGCCGTCATGGCCGGCGGCGTGATGGCGGTGCGTGCGGTCAAGCGGCACCCGCCGCGCCCGCGCGGGGTCGGAGAAAAGCTGAAATCGCCGCTGGGCGCCTTCGCGCCGAAACCCGTGGCCAAGCCGGTCTGAGCCGCGATGCCGCCCCGGAGCGCCGGGAATCGCGACGATTTACCTAAAAAAGTGGCGCTTTCAGAGACTTCCGAGATGGGCCATAGGTCGCACATCGCGGCGAAAAACCGGTAAGTCGCTGAAAAACAAGGGCAGATCGCAAAAGGGGCGCCGGGGGCGAATTGTGCCCTAGCATGTTGCGGGGCTGGGGATGCTCTGCTATCTCCGCGCTGATTTTAGCGCCCAGGCCGTTCGGTCGGGGAGATGAGACCGCCTCCGGGCCCGCCTTTCAGGCAGGGCCATCGGAGGCTTGATAGCGGAAGGATGCACGTGTCTGAACCAGCTTCGATTTCCTCCGGCATCGCAGAACGCTACGCAGCCGCCGTCTTCGCCCTGGCGAAGGAAAACGGTGCGCTCGACGCGCTTGAGGCCAATATCGACGATCTCGCCGATGCGCTGGCCGGAAGCGAGGATCTGCGCGACCTGATCCAATCGCCCGTCTACAGCCGCGACACGCAAGGCCGGGCGATCCGTGCCATCGCGGACAAGATGGGCCTCACGGATGTGATGAAGAACACCCTGTCGCTGATGGCGGACAAGCGCCGCCTGTTTGTGCTGCCCGCGATGATCGCGCAGTTGCGCGACATGATCGCGGACGAGAAGGGCATCGTCACCGCCGAGGTGACCTCGGCGATCGAGCTGTCGAGCGCGCAGTCCGAGAAGCTGGCCGAGACCCTGAAGAAGCAGGTCGGCCGCGATGTGAAGATCAAGACGACCGTCGATGAAAGCCTCATCGGCGGTCTTGTTGTCAAAGTGGGCTCCAAGATGATCGACACGTCGATCCGCGCGAAGCTCAACTCCCTCCAGAATGCAATGAAAGAGGTCGGATAAATGGGTATCCAAGCAGCCGAGATTTCTGCGATCCTGAAGGACCAGATCAAGAACTTCGGCCAAGAAGCCGAGGTCGACGAGGTCGGTCGTGTTCTTTCCGTCGGCGACGGCATCGCCCGTGTCTACGGCCTCGACAAGGTCCAGGCCGGCGAGATGGTCGAATTCCCGGGTGGCATCCGGGGCATGGCGCTGAACCTTGAATCCGACAATGTCGGCGTCGTGATCTTCGGTTCCGACCGGGACATCAAGGAAGGCGACACCGTCAAGCGCACGAACTCCATCGTGGACGTGCCGGTGGGTGACGCGCTTCTCGGCCGGGTCGTGGACGGCCTTGGCAACCCGCTCGACGGCAAGGGCCCGATCGAGACCTCCGAGCGCCGCCTCGCGGACGTGAAGGCCCCCGGCATCATGCCCCGCCAGTCGGTGCACGAGCCCATGGCCACCGGCCTCAAGGCCGTCGACGCCATGATCCCGATCGGCCGCGGCCAGCGCGAGCTCATCATCGGCGACCGCCAAACCGGCAAGACCGCCGTCGCGCTCGACGCGATGCTGAACCAGAAGGTCTACAACGAGGCCGCAGGCGACGACGAGAGCAAGAAGCTCTACTGCGTCTACGTCGCCATCGGCCAGAAGCGTTCGACCGTGGCGCAGCTCGTCAAGAAGCTCGAAGAGACCGGCGCCATCGAGTATTCGATCGTCGTCGCCGCGACCGCGTCGGACCCCGCGCCGATGCAGTACCTCGCCCCCTACACAGCGACCGCGATGGGCGAGTTCTTCCGCGACAACGGCCGTCACGCGCTGATGGTCTATGACGACCTTTCCAAGCAAGCCGTGGCCTACCGCCAGATGTCCCTGCTGCTGCGCCGTCCGCCGGGCCGCGAAGCCTATCCGGGCGACGTTTTCTACCTCCACTCGCGCCTGCTGGAGCGGTCCGCGAAGCTGAACGCCGAGAACGGCTCGGGCTCGCTGACGGCGCTGCCGATCATCGAAACCCAGGGCGGCGACGTGTCGGCCTTCATTCCGACCAACGTGATCTCGATCACTGACGGCCAGATCTTCCTCGAGACCGAATTGTTCTACCAGGGCATCCGTCCGGCGGTGAACACCGGTCTGTCGGTGAGCCGCGTGGGCTCCTCGGCGCAGACCAACGCGATGAAGTCGGTCGCGGGCCCGGTGAAGCTGGAGCTTGCGCAGTACCGCGAAATGGCGGCCTTCGCGCAGTTCGGCTCCGACCTCGACGCCGCGACCCAGCGCCAGCTGAACCGCGGTGAGCGTCTGACCGAGCTGATGAAGCAGCCGCAATATTCGCCGCTGACCAACGCGGAAATCGTCTGCGTCATCTTCGCGGGCACCAACGGCTACCTCGACAAGATCAAGGTTGGCGATGTGGGCCGCTACGAGCGCGAGCTGCTGAGCCACCTGCGCAGCAAGCACAAGGATCTGCTCGATTGGCTGACCAACGAAGATCCGAAGATCAAGGGCGATAGCGCCGACAAGATCAAAGCTGCGCTGGACGAATTCGCCGCAGACTTCGCGTAAGGAGAAAGCCTCGTGGCTAATCTCAAGGACCTGAAGAACCGGATCTCCTCGGTCAAATCGACCCGGAAGATCACCAAGGCCATGCAGATGGTCGCGGCGGCCAAGCTCCGCCGCGCCCAGGATGCCGCCGAGATGGCGCGCCCCTATACCGAGCGGTTCAATGCCGTGATGGGGGCGCTGGCATCGGCGGCGGGCGACAGCGACAGCGCGCCCAGGCTTCTGCGCGGCACCGGCAGCGAGCAGGTTCACCTGCTCGTCGTCATGACGGCGGAGCGCGGTCTGTGCGGTGGTTTCAACACCAACATCGCCAAGCTCGCCCGCAGCCATGCGCGCAAGCTGATCGACGAGGGCAAGCAGGTGAAGATCCTGACCGTCGGCAAGAAGGGCCGCGACCAGATGAAGCGCGACTACGCGGATCATTTCGTCGGTCACGTCGATCTGTCCGATGTGAAGCGCATCTCCTACCCGGACGCGCAGAACATCGCCAAGGACGTGCTCGGGCGCTTCGACGAGGGCGAGTTCGACGTCGCGACGATCTTCTTCTCGCGCTTCGAGAACGTCGTGTCGCAGCATCCGACCGCGCAGCAGATCATCCCGGCCAAGTACGACACCGAGGCGGGCGACGACGAGGCGTCGGGCGGCACGCTCTACGATTACGAGCCGTCGGAAGAGGAAATCCTCGCCGATCTCCTGCCGCGCGGTGTGGCGACGCAGATCTTCGCGGCGCTGCTGGAGAACGCGGCGTCCGAACAGGGCGCACGGATGTCCGCGATGGACAACGCCACGCGCAACGCGGGCGAAATGATCGAAGACCTCACGATCGAATACAACCGCACGCGTCAGGCCGTCATCACGAACGAACTGATCGAAATCATCTCGGGCGCCGAGGCGCTCTAAGTACCGGAGAAGAGACATGGCAAACGCGAAAGGCAAAGTGACTCAGGTCATCGGCGCCGTCGTCGACGTGCAGTTCGATGACCATCTGCCCGCGATCCTCAACGCGCTGACCACGGACAACAACGGCAAGAAGCTGGTCCTCGAGGTCGCGCAGCACCTGGGCGAGAACACCGTCCGCACCATCGCAATGGACGCCACCGAAGGCCTCGTGCGCGGTCAGGAAGTCACCGACACCGACGGCCCGATCTCGGTGCCCGTGGGCAACGCCACGCTCGGGCGCATCCTGAACGTCGTCGGCGAGCCTGTCGACGAAGGCGGCCCGGTCGAGGCGGACGAGTACCGCCCGATCCACGCCGACGCGCCGGTCTTCGCGGAGCAGTCGACGGAATCGGAAATCCTCGTCACCGGCATCAAGGTCGTCGACCTGCTGGCGCCCTACTCGAAGGGCGGCAAGATCGGCCTCTTCGGCGGTGCCGGCGTCGGCAAGACCGTTCTGATCATGGAGCTCATCAACAACATCGCCAAGGTGCACTCGGGCTTCTCCGTGTTCGCGGGCGTCGGTGAGCGGACCCGCGAGGGCAACGACCTCTACCACGAGATGGTGGAATCGAACGTGATCAAGCCCGACAACCTGTCGGAGAGCCAGGTGGCCCTGGTCTACGGCCAGATGAACGAGCCTCCGGGGGCCCGTGCCCGCGTCGCGCTGACCGGCCTGACGCTGGCCGAGCAGTTCCGCGACCAGTCCGGCACCGACGTTCTGTTCTTCGTAGACAACATCTTCCGCTTCACGCAGGCAGGTTCCGAGGTGTCCGCACTTCTGGGCCGTATCCCTTCCGCCGTGGGCTACCAGCCGACTCTGGCCACCGACATGGGCCAGATGCAGGAGCGCATCACCTCGACGAAGGCCGGTTCGATCACCTCGATCCAGGCCGTCTACGTCCCCGCGGACGACCTCACCGACCCCGCGCCCGCGACGACCTTCGCGCACCTCGACGCCACGACCGTTCTGTCGCGCGCGATCTCCGAGCTCGGCATCTACCCGGCGGTGGACCCGCTCGACTCCACGTCGCGCCTGATGGACCCGTCCATCGTGGGCGAGGAGCATTACAACGTCGCCCGCGACGTGCAGGGCATCCTCCAGCGCTACAAGTCGCTGCAGGACATCATCGCGATCCTCGGCATGGACGAACTGTCGGAAGACGACAAGCTGACCGTGTCGCGCGCCCGGAAGATTCAGCGCTTCCTGTCGCAGCCCTTCGACGTGGCGAAGGTCTTCACCGGTTCGGACGGCGTTCAGGTGCCGCTCGAGGACACGATCGCGTCCTTCAAGGCGGTTGTGGCCGGTGAGTACGATCACCTGCCCGAAGGTGCCTTCTACATGGTCGGCGGCATCGAAGAGGTGAAGGCCAAGGCCGAGAAGATGGCCTCCGACGCCGCATAAGGCCCCGTATCGGGGTGGGCCCTGCCCGCCCCGGACATGTCACAGGATGCGCGCGGCGGAGAGACCGACCGCCGCGGCATGAAAGGAAAGAGACATGGCAGATATGATGCAATTCGACCTCGTCAGCCCCGAGCGGCGCCTGATGCAGGACGAGGTCGTGTCGGTGCAGATCCCCGGGGCGGATGGCGACATGACCGCCATGCCGAACCACGCGCCGATGATCACCACGCTGCGTCCGGGCATCCTCCGGGTCGATACCGGCTCGGGCATGCGGGAATTCGTGGTGACCGGCGGCTTCGCCGAGCTGGGCGACGGCGTGTCGGTTCTGGCCGAGCGCGCCTTGCCGCGCGAAGATGTCGACCAGCAGACCTACGAGGAGCTCGTCGCCGAAGCGCAGGAGGCCTATGGCCGCGCCAAGGAAGCCTTCAAGAACGAGCCGGGCCCAGTCGACGATGCCGCCAAGCTTCTGGCGGACATGGTCGCGGTGGGCGGCGAGATCGGCCTCAGCGAGAAGCAGCCGAACCTCTGATCCGCGCCGAGGCGCTGAACGTGAGAGACACCCCCGCCGGGAGACCGACGGGGATTTTTCGTTGTCCTGCCGGTGGCCAACGCGCAGAGATCGGCTTGAGCGGACCGGCGGCGCATCGACGCCACAGGCGGGCCGGGCGACGCGCGGCGGGCTTTTCACTTCGTCGCAAATCGCCCATCCTCCGGCCTTATTCGAGCGGTACGGGCACATTATGCAGAAACTCAGATCGAACCGGATTGGCGTGGATCAGGGCGAATTCGAGCTCTTCTCGGATTTCGCCAATGGCGGCGACATGTGGACGGGTGACGGCGCGCGCGAGCGGCGCAAGCGCATCAAGTTCTCGGAGCCCTTCAGCGTGCCGCCGCAGGTCCATCTCAGCCTGTCGCTGTGGGACATGGACAGCCATGCCAATATCCGGGCCGATCTCGGCGCCGAGAAGGTGAACGAGACCGGCTTCGACATGGTCTTCCGGACATGGGCCGATACGCGCATCGCGCGGGTGCGGATGTCGTGGATGGCCATCGGCGAGGTCAAGGGCGAGGACGACTGGGACCTTTACTGAGCGGAGCGAAACGTCCCTCGAACAAGCGAGATCCTAGCGCTGGGTGCCGGGCGCGGACCGGACAGCGCCGGTCCGGCGGGGGGGGGGGCGCGACATCGATGCAGGTCGCCGCTTTATCGTGTCAGGACATTGCGCCGCCTGATGGGTGCACGTGCTCCGACAAAGCGCCCATCCGTTGGGGCCGGATCGGCGCTGGCCGGGCACCTGCAGCGCGGTTCCGGCGCGCCATGTGATCGACGCCCAGCCGGGGTCCGGACCGCCGCCCGGCACCGCAGCTTGGCGGCGTCAAAAGCCGTGGGCCCCGCCGATCAAATCCCTTTCCTGAAGGCTCAGAGGATGCCCTCGTAGATCGGTCCCAGCGTGTCGGTCTCGAATAGCGACGACACCGAGGTGCCGTTCCAGATGTTCAGGATCGCCTGCGCGAACATCGGCGCGGTGGGCACGACACGGATATTCGGCGCGGCCTGCGCCTCGGGCGAGCGGGGGATCGAGTCGGTGATGACCAGCGATTTCATCACCGAGTTCGAGATCCGCTCGACCGCCGGACCCGAGAGCACGCCATGGGTGATATAGGCATGCACCTCGGTCGCGCCGTGCGACAGGAGCACCTCGGCCGCCTTGCACAGCGTTCCGGCGGTGTCGCAGATATCGTCCACGATGATGCATTTCTTGCCCGAGACATCGCCGATCACGGTCATCTCGGCCACTTCGCCGGCCTTCTCGCGGCGCTTGTCGACGATCGACAGGGGCGCGTTGATCCGCTTGGCCAGCTCGCGCGCCCGGGCGACGCCGCCCACATCCGGCGAGACCACCATCAGGTCGTCCATCGAGTCGCGGAACTGCGAATGCACGTCGAGCGCGAAGATCGGCGAGGCATAGAGGTTGTCCACCGGAATGTCGAAGAAGCCCTGTATCTGGGCCGCGTGCAGGTCCATGGTCAGGACCCGCTCGATCCCGGCCTTGACCATCATGTTCGCGACCAGCTTGGCGGTGATCGGCGTGCGCGCCTTGGTGCGGCGGTCCTGCCGCGCATAGCCGAAATAGGGGATCACGGCGGTGATGCGCTGCGCCGAGGAGCGCCGTAGCGCGTCCGACATGATCAGCAGCTCCATCAGGTTGTCGTTCGCCGGGTTCGAGGTCGGCTGGATGATGAACATGTCCTCGCCGCGCACGTTCTCGTAGACCTCGACGAAGATCTCCTGGTCGTTGAACCGCTCCACCCGCGCATCGACCAGGCCCACATTCATGCCGCGATAGAGCGACATGCGCCGCGCGATGGCCTTTGCGAGATCGAGATTGGCATTGCCCGAAATGAGTTTCGGTTCGATGACGGTTGGCATGGCGGCGCGGTCCCCTGGGATTCGTATTGCCGGGGCCTTAGCACGGGCTAGGCTGGACGGGAAACATATCCGCACGGATGCATGAAGGAGCGCGCCCAATGCCGCAGATCGATTACTATTTCTTCACGATTTCCCCCTGGGCCTACCTCGGCGGCGACCGCCTCGAGCGGATCGCCGAGGCCCATGGCGCGGAAATCGCCTACAAGCCCGTCAATCCCGGCGCCGTCTTCAAGGCGCATGGCGGCCTGCCGCTCGACCAGCGCCCGCAGGCGCGGCAGGATTACCGGCTGCAGGAACTGGCGCGCACGCAGAAGAAGACCGGCCTGCCCTTGACCATCCATCCCGCGCATTTCCCGACCAATCCCGCGCCTGCAAGCTACGCCATCATCGCCGCCGACAAGGCCGGCGGCGGCGATCTGGGGCAGCTCGTGCGCAACATCCTCGCGGCCTGCTGGGCCGAGGAGCGCGACATCGCGCAGGATGACGTGATCGCCGATTGCCTCGAGGCGGCGGGCTTCGACCGGGGGCTCGCGACCAGCGGCATGCTCGCCGGTGCCGAGACCTTCGAGCGCTATACCGAGGAGGCGGTTCAGCGCGGGGTCTTCGGCTCGCCCTATTACCTCGTCGACAGCGGCCAGCATTTCTGGGGGCAGGACCGGCTCGACGATCTGGAGATGCACCTTTCGGGCAAGATCTGATGCCGAAGGATGCGCCTTCCCTCTTTCCGCTCCGAAGCCGGACGCTCGGCGCTTCCGGCGGGGCGCCCGCGCTCGCGCTGCATTGCGGGCTTGCCCATGGCGGGGCGTGGAAAGGCGTCGTCGCGGCTCTGGGCGACCGGTTGTCGGTGATCGCGCCCGACATGCCCGGCCATGGCAGATCGCCGGACTGGGACCGGCGGGGCGATTATCACGACGTGGTCACCGACGCGGTGGAACCCTTCCTGCAGGACGGCATCACCCTGCTCGGTCACTCCTTCGGGGCGACCGTGGCCCTGCGGCTGGCCGAGCGGCATCCGGGGCTCATCCGCCGGATGGTGCTGATCGAACCGGTGCTTTTCGCCGCCGCGCGCGAGACTGCGCCCGCGGTCTTCGCCGCGCGGTGCGAAGCCGCGCGCCCGATGAAGGAGGCATTGGCGCGGGACGACACGGAAACCGCGGCCAAGGTCTTCACCGGCACCTGGGGTGTGGGCAAGACCTGGGACGCGTTGGGGGCAGAGGCGCGCGCGCGTCTGCAAAAGCAGGTTCGCATCATCGGGGAGTCCGATCCGGCGCTGACCGACGATTCCGCGCGCCTGCTGAAGGAGGGCGCGCTCGAGCGCTGCACCATGCCGGTCCTGTTCCTGCGCGGCGCGCAGACGGAGCCGATCCTGGCCGAAATCCACACGGCGCTGATGGCCCGGCTGCCCGATGCGCGCGAGGCGGTGATCCCGGAAGCGGGGCACATGGCGCCGATCACCCGGCCCGAGGCGGTGGCGGCGGAGATCGCCGCGTTCCTCGACGCGACCTGAGCGCGGCGCGGATCAGCCCTTCTGGCCGATCCGCGGCTCGGTTCCGGCGCGCAGCCGCGCGATGTTGGCGCCGTGGCGCCAGAAGACGAGAAGCGTCAGCACGAGGCACAGGACCGCGATGGACGCGTAGCCCGCGATGACGGAAATGACGGTCGAGGCCCCGGCGGCGACCAGCGCGCCCATCGAGGAAATCCGCGTGAGCGCGACGGTCCCGGCCCAGGCCGCGCAGCACAGAAGGCCCACCGGCCAGGCGATGGCGAGGACGATGCCGAGAAAGGTCGCGACCCCCTTGCCGCCCCTGAAGCCCAGCCAGACCGGGAAGCAATGGCCGAGAAAGGCGCCCAGTGCCGCGATCTGCACCGCGTCCTCGCCCGCGAAGACCCGCGCCAGCAGCACCGCCACCGCGCCCTTCGCCCCGTCGAGCAGCAGCGTCAGCGCGCCCGCGGCCTTGGAACCGGTGCGCAGCACGTTGGTCGCGCCGATATTGCCCGAGCCGATCTGGCGCGGATCGCCAATCCCCATGGCACGGGTGACGACGAGACCGAAGGGGATCGATCCGAGCAGGTAGCCGATCAGCGCCCAGGCGAGCAGCATCAGGGGCGCGGTGTCGATAGGGGGCATGAGGGGGCTCCGGTTATGGGTCGGGCGCAGAGTACCTTGCGGGGAGGGCGCGTCAAACGCTTCGCCGGGGCGCCAAGGTGTCGCCGCGAGGGGATCGCTGCGACCGGCCGGAGGGCCAGCCCCCCGGACCCCCCGGCGGTATTTGGAAAGAGGCAAGCGCAGGATGGGGCGCCTGGGGGGGGGGCGTCGGGCGTTTGGGGGCGGGGGGCGTCGCCTTGGACGTTGCGGATCCTGTCAGGCTCGCCGGGGCGCGTCGCCGGGGCGTCGCCATGGTGGTCTGCCTTGCGCGGGGGCGGCAGGCGGCAGGTTTGATGGGAGCGGCGCTAGCGGGACCGGTCAGGCCGCGAAGACCTGCTTTCCGCCCACGAAGGTGGCGAGCACGCGGCCCTGCAGGCGCGCATTGTCGAAGGGCGTGTTCTTCGATTTCGACCGCAGCTTGAAGCGGTCGAGGATCAGGGGCTTGTCCGCGTCGAAGAGCATCAGGTCGGCGGGCGCGCCCCGCGCCATGCGCCCGGTCTCGAGGGCTAGGCGGCGCGACGGGTTCAGCGACAGCGCGCGGAAGAGCGTGGGCAGGTCGAGATCGCCCGAATGGTAAAGCCGCAGCAGCACCGGCAGCAGCGTCTCGAGGCCGACGGCGCCCGAGGCGGCCTCCTCGAAGGGCAGGCGCTTGCTTTCCTCGTCCTGCGGCGTGTGCATGGACGAGATGACGTCGATGAGGCCCGACCGCACCGCCTCGATGACCGCCTGGCGGTCTTCCTCGGCGCGCAGCGGGGGCTTTACCTTGAAGAAGGTGCGGTAATCCGCGACGTCGAGTTCGTTCAGTGTCAGGTGATGCATCGAGGTGCCCGCGGTCACGTCGAAACCGTTGGCCTTGGCACGCTCCAGCGCGGGCAGGGCGCGGGCGGTGGTGATCTGGTCGGCATGGTAGCGCACGCCGGTCATCTCGATGAGCGCGATGTCGCGGTCGAGGCCCATCCGCTCGGCCATGGGCGACACGGCGGGCAGGCCGCGCAGCGAGGCGAACTTGCCCGAGGTGGCCGCGGCCCCCGCGGAAAGCCCCGGCTCCTGCGGATGGCCGATGACCAGCGCGCCGAGGCTGCGCGCATAGGTCATCGCGCGGCCGAGAACCCGGGTGTCGCGGATCACCCGGTCGCAATCGGTGAAGGCCACCGCGCCCGCATCCATCAGGAAGCCGATCTCGGTCATCTCGCTGCCCGCGCGGCCCTTGGTCAGCGCGGCCATGGGCAGGACGCGGACCGGGGCGGCCTCCTGCGCGCGCCGGCGGATGAATTCCAACGCCTCGGGCGTGTCGATCACCGGATCGGTGTCAGGCCGGGTGACCATCGTCGTCACGCCGCCCGCCGCCGCCGCCGCACCGGCGGTCTTGTAGCTTTCCTTGTGCCGCTCGCCCGGCTCGCAGACCTTTACGCCGATATCGACGATGCCGGGTGCCAGGAAGCGTCCGTTGGCGTCGATCCGGGCCTCGGCGGGGGCGCGGTCGCGCAGGCCCTCCGGGGCCGGGCCGTCACCCTCGGCGATCTCGGCGATCACGCCCTTTTCCATCAGCACCGACGCCGCGAAGACGCGGTCCCCCTCGGGATCGATCAGACGCGCGTTCTCGATCAGGACCGGTCGCATCGCGTCACCCCGTGAAGGCGTAGAGCAGGATGCCCACGGTCAGCGCCGTGGCGGCGATCACGATGGCGCGCAGCAGCGGCGAGCCGCCCTTGGCCAGCGGATCGTCATCGGGCTCGGGGCGCGCGGTGCTGCCCTTGGCGCTTTCGGTGCGGATGGGCGTCGAGCGGGTCTTCGGCGCCTCCTCCTCGAAGGTGCCGATCCAGCGCAGGGGCGACGAGATCGTCAGGGTCTGGGCGGTCTGCCCGAAGGCTTGGCTCGGCAGGATCACCACGTGGCCCTTGAGCCCGTCGATCCGCCCGCGCATGGCGTCGAAATCGCGGCCCGTCACGTCATGCGCCTTGGCCATGTATTGCGACAGGGTCATGCCGCCGAGATCGCGGATCGCCACCACCTCGACGAAGGCCGGGCGCAGCGTCGTGGCGCCCAGCGCGTAGGACAGGGGATATTCGCCCGTCCCGGCCTGCGTGGTGAAGCGTTCCACGGCCTCGGCGGGCAGGTCGAGGTGAAAGAGCCGCGTCACGCCGGTTTCGGAGGCGCGGATATCCATTGTCGTCATGCCATGACCTCCGTCGGGCGGGCGCGCAGGTTGCGGGAGAGAAGATCCATCGCCGCCATGCGCACGGCGACGCCCATTTCCACCTGTTCCTGGATGACCGAGCGGTTGATGTCGTCGGCGATGGTGCCGTCGATCTCCACCCCGCGGTTCATCGGCCCCGGATGCATCACGATGGCGTCGTCCCTGGCGAGGGCCAGCTTCTCGGCATCGAGCCCGTAGCGGTAGAAGTATTCGCGTTCGGACGGGATGAAGCCGCCATCCATGCGTTCCTTCTGCAGGCGCAGCATCATCACCACGTCGGCGTCGCGCAGCCCTTCGGCCATGTCGTGATAGACCTCGACACCGAAGGCCTCGATGCCCGCGGGCATCAGCGTCGGCGGGCCGATGAGGCGCACGCGGTTTTCCATCTTGTGCAGCAGGAGCAGGTTCGACCGGGCGACGCGGCTATGGGCGATATCGCCGCAGATCGCCACGGTCAACCGGTGCAACCGGCCCTTGGCGCGGCGGATCGTCAGCGCATCGAGCAGCGCCTGGGTCGGGTGTTCGTGCCGACCGTCGCCGGCATTGATGACCGCGCAATTGACCTTTTGCGACAGAAGATCGACCGCCCCGGAATTGGGATGCCGCACCACCAGCAGGTCGGGATGCATGGCGTTCAGCGTCAGCGCCGTGTCGACCAGCGTCTCGCCCTTCTTGATCGACGAGGCCGCCATCGCCATCGACATCACGTCCGCGCCGAGCCGCTTTCCCGCGAGTTCGAAGGAGGCCTGCGTGCGGGTCGAGTTCTCGAAGAACATGTTGACCTGCGTCAGCCCCGACAGGATGCCCGAGCGCTTGTTCCGCGAGCGGTTCAGCGTGACGTACTTGTCGGCGAGATCGAGAAGGGTGGTGATTTCATCCGGACGCAACGCTTCGATGCCGAGAAGGTGTCGTTGATCGAAACGCATCGGGGGTGGGTGTGCTCCGGGCCGGGAATTCGCCGCCTGTATAGGTAGAGGCGCCGCGCGCGGCAAGGGCCGCCGGGCGGGCGAAACAGAGTGTTCCGGCTCGGGCGCGAATTCCGGCCGAAAGTGCCGCGGCGGCGGGCACGCGGCGGCGCTTTTGCCCGGAGCGGCAGGGGGATAAGGTGCGGCCATGGAATCGCTTGATTGGCATAGTGCGGCGGCGATGCTCGCCTGGCAGGTGGAGATGGGGGTGACCGAGACCATCTCGGAGCTGCCCGTCGACCGCTTCGCCGCGGCCGAGGCGCAGCTGGCCGAAAAGGCCGCGCAGGCCTCGGTGGCGGTGGCCGCGGGAAGCGCGCAGGCCGCACCGGCCGAGCTCGACCCCGTCGCGATCGCGCGCGAGGCCGCGGCCGGGGCGCGCGATCTCGACGCGCTGCGCGACGCCATGGCCGCGTTCGAGCATTGCGACCTGAAGCGCGGCGCCGAACGCCTGGTCTTCGCCGATGGCGACCCCGCCGCGCGGCTGATGATCGTGGGCGAGGCCCCGGGCCGCGACGAGGACCGCGAGGGGCGCCCCTTCGTGGGGCGCGCGGGGCAGCTTCTGGACCGGATGCTGGCGGCCATCGGCCTCGACCGGCAGGCCAAGGGGGAGGAGGGCGTCTACATCACGAACGTCCTGCCCTGGCGTCCGCCGCAGAACCGCGACCCGAAGCCTGACGAGATCGCGATGCTGAAGCCCTTTCTCGACCGGCATATCGCGCTGGCGGATCCCGATATCCTCGTGGTGATGGGCAATATCTCGGCGCAGGCGATGCTGGGCAAACGCGGCATCACCCGGCTGCGCGGCACCTGGACCGAGGCGCTGGACCGCCCGGTCCTGCCGATGTTCCACCCCGCCTACCTTCTGCGCAACCCCGCCGCCAAGCGCGAGGCCTGGGCCGATCTTCTGGACCTGCAGGCCAAACTGAAAGAGACCGCACCGTGAGCCGCATCGACGAGACCCGTGATTTCATCCCCGTCCGCATCGCCGTTCTGACCGTGTCGGATACGCGCGAGGCCGCCGACGACCGCTCCGGCGACACGCTGGTCGCGCGGCTGGAAGGCGCGGGGCACATCCTTGCGGCGCGCACCATCGTCCGGGACGAGCGCGACGCCATCGCGGCGCAGCTGCGTGCCTGGTGCGCGGATGACGGCATCGACGTGGTGATCTCGACGGGCGGCACGGGCCTGACCGGGCGCGATGTCACCGTCGAGGCGCATCGGGACGTCTACGAGAAGGAGATCGAGGCCTTCGGCACGGTCTTCACGCATGTCTCCATGGCCAAGATCGGCACCTCGGCGGTGCAGAGCCGGGCCACGGGGGGCGTGGCGCAGGGCACCTATCTCTTCGCGCTGCCGGGCAGCCCCGGGGCCTGCAAGGATGCCTGGGACGAGATCCTGTCGCTGCAGCTCGATTACCGCCACCGGCCCTGCAACTTCGTCGAGATCATGCCGCGCCTGGACGAGCACCAGCGCCGGAAGTGACGCCCTGGCCGGCCTGGCCCGGCATTTCCTTCGCTTTTTTTCGACAAATTCGCCGCGGATCCGCGTAACAGGGTGGTGAGCGGCGGCGTGTCACCTTTGGTTTACGCCCGCCGCGCCTTATTTGCCTATCATGGGCCATGAGCGGCCCCTGACGATTGATCGAGGCGACATGCGGTTTCTCAGGCGTTCCCTGACCGGGCTTTTCCTTCTGGCGGCGACGCTGGGCCTTCTGGTCTATGCCGGTGCGCTTCTTCAGGGCGCGGTGGCGACACGCATGGCCGAGACGCCCGCCATGCCCGAAGGGCGCGAGCGGGTCTTCGCGGTCAACGTGGTCGACGCGGTGCCGGGCACGGAAGTGCCGGTGCTGACCGCCTATGGCAGCGTCGAAAGCCGCCGCACGCTCGAAATCCGCGCCGAGGCGGGCGGGCGGATCGTGGCGCTTGCGCCCGGCTTCGATGCGGGCGGGCGGGTCGCGGAAGGCGCGCTGCTGGCGCGGATCGACCCCGCCGATGCCGAGGCCGCGCTGGAACGCGCCCGATCGGCGCTGGCCGATGCGGAGGCCGAGGCGCGCGACAGCGCACGTGCCGTGGCGCTTGCGCGCGAGAACCTCGCCGCATCCGAGGACCAGGTGACGCTTTATGACCGCGCCTTCGCGCGCCAGCAGGATTTGCAGGAGCGCGGCGTCGGCAGCGCCAGCGCGGCGGAGGCGGCGGAGCTGCAGGCCTCGACCGCCCGCGCCGCCGTCCTGCAGCGCCGCCAGGCCCTGGCCGATGCCGAGGCGCGCGTGGCCCAGGCCGAGACCGCCATCGCGCGCGCCACGCTCGATGTGGCCGAGGCCGAACGCCGCCTCGCCGCCACCGAGATCCGCGCGGGCTTCGACGGTGTCCTGAGCGAGGTCGGCGTGGTCGAGGGGCGGCTCGTTTCGGCCAATGAACAGATCGCGACGCTGATCGATCCCGATGCGCTGGACGTGGCCTTCCGGGTCTCGACCGAAGGCTATGTGCGGCTGCTGGAAGAGGGCCGACTGCGCGAAGCTCCGGTCACCGCGACGCTCGATGTCTATGGCACCGATATCGTGGCGACGGGGGTCATCGACCGGGCCAATCCGCGCGTCGCGGCGGGCGAGACGGGCCGCGTGATCTATGCACGGCTCGATGCCGCGCCGGGCTTCCAGCCGGGGGATTTCGTGACCGTGCGCATCGACGAGGTACCGATTGATGACGTGGTCCGGCTGCCCGCCACCGCGCTCGATGGCAGCCAGCAAGTGCTGGTGGTGGGCGCGGATGACCGGCTCGAGGCCCTGCCCGTGACGCTGGTCCGGCGGCAGGGCGACGACGTTCTGGTGCGCGGCGAGGGCCTTGCCGGCGCCCGCGTCGTGGCGCAGAAGACGCCGCTTCTGGGGCCGGGCATCAAGGTGCGTCCGCGCAATTTCGGCGCTGCGTTGCAGGACGACGAGACCGCCGAGGCCGACGCGCTGATGGAACTGACCGAGGAGCGCCGGGCGCGCCTGCGCGCCTTCGTCAGCGGCAATGACCGCATGCCCGAGGAGGCCAAGGCGCGGCTGCTGAGCCAGCTCGACGCGCCGCGTGTGCCGGCGGCGATGGTTGCGCGGCTCGAAGCGCGGATCGGGGGCTGAGCCGATGGCGCGCGCGCCCGATCCGGTGGCCAACCGCAATTCCGTCGGCGGGTCCGGCAGCGGGCCCGCGCGCGGCCCGGCCCGCGTCTTCGGGCTGTTTTCCTATTTCGTGCGGCACCGGACGCTGGCGAACCTGCTTCTGGTGCTGATGCTCGCGGCGGGCGCGCTGGCGATCCCCAACATGCGCGCGCAATTCTTCCCCGACGTGATCGTCGACGAGATCGACATCTCCGTGCGCTGGGACGGCGCCGGGGCGGAGGATATCGACCAGGCCATCGTGCAGCGGCTCGAGCCCGCGCTGCTGGCGGTCGAGGGGGTCGAGGCGAGCCGCGCCCGGTCGCGCGAGGGGATCGCGTCCATCGAGCTCGAATTCGAGCCCAACTGGGACATGAGCCGCGCCACCAACGACATACGCCAGGCCATCGACGCGGTGAACGACCTGCCCGAGGATGCGGAGGATGCGGAGATCTCGCGCTCGGCATGGTTCGACCGGGTGACGGACGTGGTCCTGACCGGCCCCATCGCGGCGGAGCAGCTGGCGAATTACGCCGATCTCTTTGTCAACCGGCTCTTCGCGGCGGGGGTGACGAACACCACGATCCGGGGCCTTGCCGCGCCGCAGACCATCGTCGAGGTGCCCGCGACTATGCTCATCGCGCATGACATCACCCTGCGCGAGATCGCCGCCGCCATCGGCGCCGAGGTCGATGCCGACCCCGCGGGCGAGGTCGAGGGCGCCAATGCGCGGGTGCGCACCGGGGCCGAGAAACGGCAGGCCGACGAGATCGAGGGCATCGTCCTGCGCTCCAACCCCGACGGGACCGAGCTGCGCGTGGGCGACGTGGCGCAGATCCGCATCGAGGGGGTGACCCGGGAACGCAGCTATTTCGTCGGCGAGAACCCCGCCATGTCGATCCGCGTCGACCGCACCGCGCGGGGGGATGCCATCGGGATCCAGCGGCAAGTCGAGGAGATCGCCGCCGAGCTGCAGGCCGAGATGCCCGAGGGCGCCACCATCGACCTCATCCGCACGCGGGCCGAGGCGATCTCGGGGCGGCTCGACATCCTTGTCGACAACGGCTTGATGGGGCTCGGGCTGGTGGTGCTGCTGCTGTTCCTGTTTCTCAATGCCCGCATCGCCTTCTGGGTGGCGGCGGGCATTCCGACGGCGATGCTGGCGGCGGTGGCGCTGATGTACGCCGCGGGGATCACCTTCAACATGATCTCGCTCTTCGCGCTGATCATCACGCTCGGGATCGTCGTCGACGATGCCATCGTGGTGGGCGAGCATGCGGACCACCTGTCGCGGCGCGGCTACGGCCCGGCGGAGGCGGCGGAGCGCGCGGCGGCGCGGATGGCGCTGCCGGTCTTCTGCGCCACGCTGACCACGATCATCGCCTTCTGGGGGCTGGTGGTGATCGGCGGGCGGTTCGGCGACCTGATCCGCGACATCCCCTTCACGGTGATCGCGGTGCTGACCGCGAGCCTTGTGGAATGCTTCCTGATCCTGCCCCATCACATGCGTCACGCGCTGGCCCATGCGGACAAGCGGCATTGGTACGACGCGCCGTCCCGCGCCGTGAACCGCGGCTTCCGCTGGGTCCGGGCGCAGCTCTTCCGCCCTCTGATCGCGGGCGTCATCGCCGCGCGCTACGTGGTCATCGCCGCGGTTGTGGCGCTGCTCGCGAGCCAGGCCGCGCTGCTGATCCGCGGCGACGTGACCTGGCGCTTCTTCAACGCGCCGGAGCAATCCTCCGTCACCGGCAATTTCGCCATGGCGCCCGGTGCGACGCGGGCGGACAGCTACGCCCAGATGCTGGCCATGCAGGCCTCGGTCGAGGCGCTGGCGGCCGAGTACGAGGCGGAATACGGGCTGAACCCCGTGGCCTACGTGCTGTCGGAGATCGGCGGCAATTCGGGCCGCGGGCTGGCGGGCACGGACGGCAAGGATGCCGACCAGCTGGGCTCCATCGCGATCGAGCTGATCGAACCCGATCTCAGGCCCTATTCGTCCTTCAAGTTCGTGGGCGACCTGCAGGAGCGCGTGGAGCGCCACCCGCTGGCCGAGACGGTCAGTTTCCGCGGCTGGCGGTCGGGCCCGGGGGGCGACGCGCTCGACGTGCAGTTCTACGGCGCCGATGCCGCGACGCTGAAGGCCGCCGCCGAGGATCTGAAGGCGCAGCTCGCGCAATATCCCGAGGTCTCGGCACTCGAGGACGATCTGGCCTATGACAAGGACGAGCTGCGCCTCGAACTGACCCCGCAGGGCCGCGCACTGGGCTTCGACATCGCCATGCTGGGCCAGACGCTCCGCGCGCGGCTCGGGGGCGTCGAGGCGGCGAATTACCCGGTCGGGCCGCGCTCGGCCACCATCCGCGTCGAGTTGCCGGAGGACGAGCTGACGGCGGATTTCCTCGAACGGATGCAGCTGCGCACGCCCGAGGGCGCCTATGTCGCGCTTGCGGATATCGTCGAGGTGGAGCGCAGCGCGGGCTTCTCCACCGTGCGGCGGGAGAACGGCATCCGGCTCGTGTCGGTCAACGGCGATCTGTCGGAGGACGATCCGGCCCGCGCCGCAGATATCATGGACGCGCTGGAGCAGGACATCCTGCCCGCCATCGCCGCCGAGCGGCAGGTGGATTACCGCCTGTCAGGCCTGTCCGAGCAGGAGGACCAGTTCCTGTCGGATGCGGCGCTGGCGCTGATGATGGTGCTGCTGGGAATCTACATCGTGCTGGCCTGGGTCTTCGCCAGCTGGTCGCGGCCGCTGGTGGTCATGGCGATCATCCCCTTCGGCCTCGTCGGCACGATCTGGGGGCACAACGCCTGGGACGTGCCGATGAGCATGTTCACCGTGGTGGGCCTTCTCGGCATGACCGGAATCGTCATCAACGATTCCATCGTGCTGGTCACGACCATCGACGAATACGCCGCCGAGCGGGGCATCCGCCCGGCCATCATCGACGGCGCGGCGGACCGCCTGCGCCCCGTCCTGCTGACCACGCTGACCACGGTGCTGGGCCTTGCGCCGCTGCTCTACGAGGGATCGAGCCAGGCGGAATTCCTCAAGCCCACGGTTATCACGCTGGTCTTCGGCCTCGCCTTCGGGATGGTGCTGGTGTTGCTGGTGGTGCCGGCGCTGCTGGCCATCGGCGAGGACCTGGCGCGCGCGAGGTCAAGCCTGATGCGCGGGCTGCGCCATCCCCGCGGCGGCATCCGCGCGGCGCATGGCGCGGGCATGGCGCTGGTGCTCGGCTGGCTCGGGGCGACGATGGGCTGGGTCGCTGCGACGGGCGCGCTGCCCGCGCCGCTGGCCGCGCTGTCGCCGCTGGGGCCGGGGCTCGCCGGGGCCTATGCGCTGTTCATTGCAGGGATCGGGATCGCGGTGCTGCTGGTCTATCTGGGTGCGGCCCTGCGCATGGCGCGGGCCGGGCGGGCCGGACAGACCTGACGGGCACGCCGCGCCGCCGCCGCTTCACGCGCAGATGGGACAGCAGCGCGCGATCCGTCCCGGCTCAGCCGCTGCAGCCCGACAATTCCACCGCGTGCTGCGTGCCCAGCACGGTGAAGGTCAGCGCACCGCGATCGAGCGCGAAGGGCTTGCGCTCCATATGCACGATCCGGGTCGAGGCGATGAGCGTATCGCCCTCGCGGCGGCTTTCGGGCTCTGCCACCCAGAGGAAGGGATTGCCGGTCTCCACCACAACGTCCTCGCGCGCGCCGGCGGAGGCCATGTCGATCCGCGCGGTCAGCGACAGCGCGCCATTGGCACCGGGTGCGATCTCGCAGCGGATGCGGGCGCCGCCGATCTCGTCGGCGGTGAAGGGCCGGTCGGACAGGGCGGCGGCGATGCGCGGGTCGCGCGCGGTACCCGCTTCGGGCAGGCGGCCCGAGAAGCTGAGCGCATGCGGCAGGCAGACATCCTTGCAGATGCCGAGCTGCATGTCGCCCTTCAGGACCACGTCGCCATCGCCCGAGGGCCGGATCGCCAGCGGCAGGACCAGCTCGTTCATGTAGCCGATGGAGCGCATGCCCGCCTGATCGAACACGTCCGGGCGCGGCCAGATCACCGACACACCCGCGAGGTTCCGCGAACCGCGCCAGCCGAATTCGGGCGGAATGCCCGCATCGCCGGGGGCGCGCCAATAGGTCTTCCAACCCGGGGCGAGCGTCAGGTGCAAGGCGGCGATATGGGTGCCGTCGTCGCGCCGCCAGCCGGGGCGCAGTTCGACCCGGACGATGTCGTCGAACTCGCCCGCCCTGAGGGGGGCGGTGGCGATAGGCAGCGCGGCGATCAGCGCGAGGGCGAGGCAGAGAAGACGCAACATGTCCCGATCTCTGCCCCTTTGACGGCGAAATGGAAAGTCACGTCTCGCTGAACGCGCTGACACATTGGATTGCTTGCACGGGCGCGCGCGCGCGGTCATGGTAAAGCCGATGCAAGGACACCCCATGCCCGAGAGCACCCCATCGACCGATCTGACCGGCCGCATCCTGATCGCGATGCCGGGCATGGGCGATCCGCGGTTCGACCGCGCGGTGATCTATCTCTGCTCGCATTCGGGCGAGGGCGCGATGGGCCTCATCATCAACAAGACCGCGCCGGGGCTCAGCATGGTGGCGCTTCTGGAGCAGCTCGATATCCCGCCGAGCCCGACCCTGTCTTTCGAGCCGGTCTTCTTCGGCGGTCCGGTGGAGACCGGGCGCGGCTTCGTGCTGCACAGCGCGGATGCGCGCGACGATCCCACCACGCTCAACATCAACGCCGATTTCGCCATGACCGCGACGCTCGATATCCTCGAGGAGATCGCGGCGGGGCAGGGGCCCGCGCAGCGTCGCATGTGCCTGGGGTATTCCGGCTGGGGGCCGGGCCAGCTCGAGCAGGAATTGCAGCAGAACGGCTGGCTGGTCTGCGATGCCGATCCGGACCTCGTCTTCGGCACGAAACCCGCGCAGATGTGGGAGGCGGCGCTGGGACGGTTGGGCGTCTCGGCCCTGATGCTGTCGGCGGAGGGCGGGCAGGCCTGAGCGCTGATGCGCAGCCGGCTCGCAATCCCGTCGCGCGGTATCCTTGCGGCCCTGGGCCTCTCCGGTCAGGTGCCATCCGCGGCGCGCGACCGAAGACTCAGCGCGGTGCGGCGGCGCGGCTGAGCCGGTCGTTGATCGCGATGCCGAGGCCCCGATGCGGCACCGGGGCGACGGCGATCACCGGTCGGCCCATCGCATCCAGCGCGTGCAGATGCGCAAAGAGGTTCGCGGCGGCCTCGGTCAGATCCTCGCGCTCCGACAGGTTCAGATCGCAGGGCATCGGCCCGAAACCGAGCGTGGCCTCGCCCTCTTCCCATTCCGCCGCGTTGAGCCGCATCGCCGCGCGCGGGGCGTAATGCGAGGGCGTCTGCCCGGGCGCCGAGATCGCCTCGGTATCGTGGCGTCGCGAGACGCGGGTGCCCAGCACCTCGGAGAGCGACTCGATGGCGATGCCGCCGGGGCGCAGCAGCGTGGGCCGGCCCGTGAGCCCGAGGATGGTCGATTCGAGACCCACATCGGACGGCCCGCCATCGACCACCGCCTCGATCCGCCCGTTGAGCGTGGCCAGCACATGCGCGGCCCGCGTCGGGCTGATCCGGCCCGACCGGTTTGCCGAGGGCGCGGCGATGCCGCCGCCGAACGCGCGCAGAAGCTGGCGCGCGACGGGATGGGCGGGCATGCGGATGCCGACGCTGTCGAGCCCCGCCGTGACCAGCGAGGAGACCCGCGCGCCGGGCCTCAGCGGCAGCACCAGCGTCAGCGGGCCGGGCCAGAACGCCGCCGCCAGCGCCTCCGCCGTCTCCGACCAGACCGCGAGTTCGCGGGCCTGCTCCAGCGTCGCCACGTGCACGATCAGGGGATTGAAGCTGGGCCGGTCCTTGGCCTCGAAGATGCGCGCCACGGCGATATCGGAGGCCGCATCGGCACCCAGCCCGTAGACCGTTTCGGTCGGAAAGGCGACGCGTCCGCCCGCGCGCCAGATCTCCACGGCGCGGGCAATATCGGCGTCGGCGGGCGTTAGACGTATCGTCACTCTGCGTTCCGCTCTTCTCGTGACGCCGCGTTTCGGTTGCCCGTTCCGGCCCGGCACGACACTTTCGGCTCAGCAGGCATCGGGTGCCCGCGCTTGGATAGGGCGCGGTGGTACGTCAACCGGACCCGATTGCCAAGATGCCCACGAGGACCCAATGCCCTATACCTCTCCTGTTTCCGATTTCCGTTTCCTGTTCGATCACGTGGTCGACCTCGCCCGGGCCACCGAGACCGAGCTTTACGCCGATGCGACGCCCGACGTGATCGAGGCGATCCTGACCGAGGCCGGCAAGCTCTGCGACGAGGTGGTGGCCCCCACACGCCGCGCGGGCGATACGCATCCGGCGGTTCTGGAGAACGGGGTCGTGCGCACCTCGCCCGGGTTCAAGGAAGCCTATCAACAGATCGCCGAAGGCGGCTGGGTGGCCATCGCCGCCTCGCCCGAGCATGGCGGGATGGGCCTGCCGCAGGCCATCGCCACCGCGGTCAACGACATGCTGTCGGCGGCGAACCTGTCGCTGCAGCTCTGCCCGCTTCTGAGCCAGGGCCAGATCGATGCGATCGAGGCGCATGGATCGGACGCGCAGAAGGCGCTCTACCTGCCCAAGCTGATCTCGGGCGAATGGACCGGCACGATGAACCTCACCGAACCGCAGGCGGGATCGGATGTGGGCGCCGCACGCGCCAAGGCCGAGCCCAACGGCGACGGCTCCTACGCGGTGTCGGGGCAGAAGATCTACATCTCCTGGGGCGATCACGACGTGGCCGAGAATGTCTGCCATCTCGTCCTAGCGCGTTTGCCCGGCGCGCCCGAGGGCACCAAGGGTCTGAGCCTGTTCCTCGTGCCGAAATACATCCCCGACGAGGACGGCACGCTCGGCGCGGCCAATTCCCTGCGCGTCGTCTCCCTCGAGGAGAAGATGGGCATCCACGGCTCGCCCACGGCGGTGATGGAATACGACCGCGCGACGGGCTGGCTCGTCGGTGCCGAGGGCGCGGGCATGAAGGCGATGTTCACGATGATGAACAACGCGCGGCTCGGCGTCGGCGCGCAGGGCGTCGGCATCGCCGAGGGCGCCTATCAGCACGCGTTGGCCTATGCGATGGACCGCAAGCAGGGCGCGACCGCCAGCATCGTCGATCACGCCGATGTGCGGCGCATGCTGGCCTCGATGAAGGCCGACATCTTCGCGGCCCGGGCGATCACGCTCGCCTGCGGCACCGCGATCGACATGGCCCGCGCCACCGGCGAACGGGACTGGGACGCGCGCGCCGCGCTGCTGACCCCGATCGCCAAGGCCTTCGGCACCGAGGTCGGGATGCGCGTCGCCGATGACGGCGTGCAGGTCCATGGCGGCATGGGCTTCATCGAGGAGACGGGCGCGGCGCAATATCTGCGCGACGTGCGCGTGACCGCGATCTACGAAGGCACCAATGGCATCCAGGCGATGGATCTGGTGGCGCGCAAGATGATGGATGGCGGCGAGGCGGCCTTCGCGCTGCTCGACGAGATCGAGGAAGTGGCCGAGACCGCGCGCGCGACCCTGCCCGATCTGGCCACCCCGGTCTGGCAGGCGACCGAGACGCTGCGCGAGGCGGTCGAATGGCTGGTCGCCGAGAGCAACATGAACGCGCGTTTCGCGGGCTCCGTGCCGTTCCTCATGGCCTTTGCCCGGGTGCTCGGCAGCTATTACCACCTGCGCGCCGCGATGGCCGAGCCCGAGGGCAGCCGCGCCCGCCTCGCGCGGTTCTACATTACCCGGCTTCTGCCCGAACATGCCGGGCTCATCGCCCATGCCCGCAGCGGGGCGGAGGATCTCTTTGCGATCACGCCCGACGATCTGGCGGCATGAGCCCCGCGGCGCGCGCCGGCATAAGATACCCCTGGGCCGAGCCGCCCGCCGAGGGCGCGGCCCTCGAGGTGGCGGAGGGCATCCTGTGGCTGCGCCTGCCGCTGCCCATGGCGCTCGACCACGTCAATGTCTTCGCCCTCGATGAGGGCGAGGGCTGGACGCTGGTCGATACCGGCATGCATTCGCGCCGCTCCGTCGCGCTGTGGGAGGCGATCCTCGCGGGTCCGCTTGCGGGCAAGCCCGTCACCCGTGTGATCCTGACCCATCACCATCCCGACCATGTGGGTATGGCGGGCTGGTTCCGCAAAGTGCATGGCGCGGAGCTCTGGACCACGCGCACGGCGATGCTGATGGCGCGGATGCTGACCCTCGACGAGCAGGCCGTGCCCACGCCCGAGACGCTGGAATTCTGGCGCAATTGCGGGATGGAGCCGCGCATCTACGCCGAACGCGAGGCGGGGCGCCCGTTCAACTTCGCCGACATGGTGCACCCGCTGCCGCTGGGCTACCGGCGGATCAAGGAGGGCGACGTGATCCGCGTGGGCGGGCGCGACTGGGATGTGCGCATCGGCAACGGCCATGCGCCCGAGCACGCCACGCTCTGGTCCCGCGACGACGATCTGGTGCTGGCGGGCGATCAGATCCTGCCCTCGATCAGCTCCAATATCGGCGTCTACGCGACCGAGCCGCTGGCCGACCCGGTGGGCGACTGGATCGAGGCCTGCGAACGGCTGAGCGATCATGCCCGGCCCGAGCACCTCGTGCTCGGCGGCCACAAGCTGCCCTTCACCGGCCTGCCCATGCGGCTGCGGCAGCTGATCGACAATCACCACGGCGCGCTACACCGGCTGCATCGCCATCTCGACGTGCCGAAACCGGCCACCGCCTGCTTTCCACCGCTCTTCAAGCGGCGGATCGGCGATTCGGAATACGGGCTGGCCATGGTCGAGGCGATGGCGCATTGCCTGCACCTCTGGCATGACGGGCGCGCGGAGCGGAGCATCGGCGAGAACGACGCGTGGCTCTTTCGCGCGATCTGACGCGGAAAGCGTCAACTGCGACTTCCGGTGCCCGTGACAGCCGCTTTCGAATCCGCTATCCCGCGAACAAATCGCGTCACTGGGAAGGAACGACCGAGATGGCTGAGCACAAGCACGGTGAGATGGACACGACCGAGCAGGAGAAGACCTTCGAGGGTTTCGTCAATTTCACGATCCGCACGGTGATCGTGATCCTTGTTGCGGTGGTGCTGCTTGCGATCTTCAACGGCTGATCCGGCCCCCATCGGTCACCGCATACGCGCCGTCGCGGCGGCACTGGGTCTCGCCGCCCTCGCGGGCTGCGCGACGAACCCCTCGGGCGTGCCGGATGCCAGCCCGGAGGCCGTGGCGCAGGCCGCCTATCGCCATGACGGCCCGCCCGCCATCACGCTCTACACCATGGTGTCGAACAATTCCGGCGCGGGCGCGCATTCGAGCCTGATGATCAACGCCTCCGAGCGGGTGATCTTCGATCCCGCGGGCAGCGTCCGGCATTCGCGCCTCGCCGAACGGGGTGATGTGCTTTACGGCGTCACGCCCGAGATCGCGCGCTTTTACGAACTGGCCCATGCGCGCGAGACCTATCACGTGGTCGTCCAGCGCCTCGAGGTCAGTCCCGAGGTCGCCGAGCAGGCGCTGCAGCTGGCCCGCACGAACGGGCGCGTGGCACAGGCCTTCTGCACCATGGCGACCTCCGGTCTTCTGCGGCAGCTTCCGGGCTTCGACGGCATCGGTCAGACCTTCTTTCCGCTGGGCCTGTTGGAGGATTTCGAACGCCTGCCCGGCGTCGAGACGCGGCGCGTCTACGACAATGACGGCGACGACAAATCCACCGCCATCGCCGATTTCGAGGCGGTGGCCGTGCCGGGCGGCTGATTTTTCGGGGCGGGTCCGGCGCGGCCTGCTTTTCGCGCCACGATCCGGTCGGCCTCGGATATCGGCGGAACTGCCAGGTCCGCGGGGACGCGCTCAGCTGAGGAAGCCGAGCCCCAGCACGAGGATCGCCGCACCGGTGCCCATCGCCGCCAGCACGTTCCTGGTGAAATAGGCCACGGCCAGCGTGGCGATGCCCGCGGTGAAGCGCACCGGCTCGAACTCGCCATCCGTGGCGCGCGGCCAGACCAGAAGCGGCGCGATCAGCGCCGGCAGGATCGCCACCGCCGTGTAGCGCAGGTGCCGCAGCAGCCAGGGCGGCAAGGGCCGGTCGCCGACCAGCCCCAGAAAGACGAAGCGCAGCGCGAAGCTGCCCGCGCCGAGGGTCAGGATCACCGTCCAGAGCGTGTCCGTGTCGATCATCACGCGGGCTCCAGCCCGAGGCGGCGTTCGGTCTCGGCGCCCGCGATCATACCGGCGATGCCGCCCACCATCAGGCCGAGATTGTAGGGCAGGCCCGCCGCCAGCAGCGACACCACCACGGCGACGAAGGCCGCGGCCATGTGCGCGGGGGTGCGCAGCATCGGCCCAATCATGGCCAGGAAGGCGATGGGCAGCGCGAAATCGAGGCCGTAGCCCGTCGAGATGCTCTCGCCCAGAAGCGCGCCCGCGACCGTGGCCACGTACCAGAACGGGCAGATCGGCGTCATCACCCCCATGAAATAGGCGAACCGCTGCGCCCGGGTCTGCTCAGGCCGCAATTCGTATTCTAGGATCGAGCAGGCATAGGTCTGATCGACGAGGAAATAGGCCACGAGCGCGCGCTTCCACAGCGGCAGGCCGCCGAGATAGGGTGTGATCGAGGCCGAATACATCGCCATGCGCAGGTTGATCGCCAGCGCGGAAAGGATCACGATGAGGGTGGGCGCCTGGTCCTGCATCAGCTGCAGCGCGGTGAATTGCGCGGCCCCCGCGATCACCACGACCGAAAAGGACAGCGCCTCGAAGACCGAAAGCCCCGCCTCGGTGGCCAGAACCCCGAACAGGAGGGCGAAGGGCACGATCACCAGAAGGAAGGGAAGGCCATCCTCGACGCCGCGCCGATAGCTTGACTTTGCCTCTCTGTCGGCCATCACTCTGCCCTCCGAACCACCCTGGTCTCCGGGCCTTAGTCCCCAGCGAAGGAAAGTGCAATTGTCCGACCAGACCGAGCCCGACAGCCCCTATCTGATCGCGCCCGACCCGGCCCGCGCGGGCCTGACGCGCGCCGTCACCGGCACCGACCAGACCGGCGCCGAGGTCACCATCCCGGTGGTGGAGGAGCGGCCCCTGACCATCTATCTCAACGGTCAGGAAATCGTGACGGCGATGACGATCGGCGATTACCCCGAATTCCTCGCGGTCGGATTCCTGCGCAACCAGGGCATGTTGGCCGATGGCGAGACGGTGACCGGCATCGACTTCGACGAGGAGCTTGAGACCGTCGTGGTGCGCACCGCCTCGGCCACCACCTTCGAGGAGAAGATGAAGAAGAAGACGCGCACCTCGGGGTGCGCGGTGGGGACCGTCTTCGGCGACATGATGGAGGGGCTCGAAGGGCTGACGCTGCCCGCGACCGAGGTGCGGGCCTCGTGGCTCTACGCGCTCGCGCACAAGATCAACACGACGCCCTCGCTCTATCTCGAGGCGGGCGCGATCCACGGTACGGTGCTTTGCCACGGCGACCGGCCGCTCGTCTACATGGAGGATGTCGGGCGGCACAACGCGGTCGACAAGATCGCGGGCTGGATGTTCCTCAACGGCGAGGATGCGGCGGACAAGATCCTCTACACGACCGGGCGGCTGACCTCGGAGATGGTCATCAAGACCGCGCTGATGGGCATTCCGGTGCTGGCCTCGCGCTCGGGCTTCACCGCCTGGGGGGTGGAGATCGCCCGGCAGGTCGGGCTGACCTGCATCGGGCGGATGCGCGGGCAGCGCTTCACCTGCCTTTCGGGCGAGGACCGGCTGATCCGCGACGCCGATCCGGGCAGCGTTCCGGACGAGGCCCGCAAGAGCCGTCGCAAGGGGGCGGCGTGACGGAATTTTCGCAAAATTCCGGGCAGAAAATGACCCATTTTCTGCCCCCGCCCGTGGTGGCGGAGCGCGCATCATGACCCTGCCGCCGGGGGTGATCCTCGCGGGCGGGCGCGCCACGCGGATGGGCGGCGGCGACAAGGGCCTCCTGCCGCTCGGCGAGGGGCGCCTGATCGACCGGGTGCTCGCGCGGCTGCGGCCGCAGGTGGGCGCCATCGCGCTCAATGCCAATGGCGATCCGGCACGGTTCGCCGATCTCGGCCTGCCGGTCATCCCGGACACGCTGGCGGACCATCCCGGCCCGCTCGCGGGGGTGCTGGCCGGGCTCGACTGGGCCGCGGCCACCGGCGCGGAGACCATCGTGACCGTCGCCGCCGACACGCCGTTCTTTCCGCGCGACCTCGTGGCCCGGCTGCAGGAGGCGGCGGCGGGCATGACCCATCCGCTGGTCCTCGCCGCCACCACGGGCGATGCGGAGACGAAAAGCCGCTCCCGCTCGGGCCTCATTCGCCACCCGACCTTCGGGCTCTGGCCGGTGGCGCTGCGTGACGATCTGCGTGCGGCCCTGCAGGACGGTCTGAAAAAGGTCGTGCTCTGGACCGAGCGGCATGGCGGGCGCGAGGCGGTGTTTCCCGGCGGCGATGTCGATCCTTTCTTCAACGTCAACACGCCGGACGACCTGGCGCGCGCGGAGGCGCTTCTGCCATGAGGCTTTACGGTGTGACCGGCTGGAAGAATTCCGGCAAGACCGGGCTGGTGGAGCGGCTGGTCGCCGAGCTCACCGCGCGCGGGTTCTCCGTCTCGACGGTCAAGCATGCCCATCACAGCTTCGACGTCGATCATCCGGGCCGCGACAGCTACCGCCACCGCGATGCGGGCGCGCGGGAGGTGCTGCTATCCTCGCGCAACCGGATCGCGCTGATGACCGAACTGCGCGGCGCCGAGGAGCCCGCGCTCGAGACGTTGCTGACACGCCTCGCGCCGGTCGATCTGGTGCTGGTCGAGGGCTACAAGCGCGACCGTCATCCCAAGATCGAGGCGCACCGGGCCGAGACCGGGCAGCCCTTGATCGCGCCCGGCGACGAAACGATCCGCGCCGTCGCCTCCGACAGCGCCCGTAGCCTGCCCGAGGGGCTGGCGCGGCCGGTCTTCGATCTCGACGACACCGGCGCCATCGCGGATTTCATCCTCTCCGAGGTTGGGCTTTGACCGGCTTCGACCGCATCGTCGTGGTCGACTGGTCGGCGCGGTCGAAGCCGTCGCCCGCAAGGCCCGCGCGGGACGCGATCTGGATAGCCGAGGCCCGGGGCGGAGAGATCGCCTGCCACTACCTGCGCACCCGCGCGGAGGCCGAGACCTGGCTCGCGGACGCGTTCGGACAGGCCCTCGCGGCGGGCGAGCGGATGCTCGCCGGGTTCGACTTCCCCTTCGGCTATCCGCGGGGCTTTGCCCGCGCGGTCACGGGGCAGGACGACCCGCTGGCGCTTTGGGCCGCCCTCGATGAACGGATCGAGGACGGGCCCGACAATGCCAACAACCGCTTCGCCGTGGCGCGCGCGCTCAACGGGCTCTTTCCCGGGGTGGGGCCGTTCTGGGGCTGTCCCCGCGCCGAGACGACGCCCGATCTACCGGAACGCGGCACCGACCGGAGGGACCACGGGCTGCCGGAGAAACGCGGCGCCGAGGCCGCCGTCGCGCGCGCGCAGCCCTGCTGGAAGCTCTTCACCACGGGCTCCGTCGGCTCGCAGGCGCTTCTGGGTCTGCCGGTCCTGCACCGGCTGCGGCAGCGCTTCGGGGCGGACCTGTCGGTCGCGCCCTTCGAGGCGCCCGAGACCCCCATCGTGCTGGCGGAACTCTTCCCCTCGCTCATCGCCAAGACCGTCGCGGCCGAGGCCGAGCCGGGCGAGATCAACGACCGGACGCAGGTCCGGGTTCTGGCGCGGGCGCTGTCGCGGCTGCCCGACCCCACGCTGGACGACTGGCTGCGCGAGGGCGATCCCGAGGAGGGCTGGATCCTCGGCCTCGGCCACGAGGAGGCGCTGTCGCGTGCCGCGCTGCCGCTGCGCCCGCCGCCGCTGTCGAACGATTGTTTTGCGCTGCCCGCAGGCGTGGACTGGACGCCGGTGGATGACGCGCTGGCGCTGCTGCGCGCCCGACTGCACCCGGTGACCGCCGAGACGGAGGTCGCGCTGGGCGCGGCCGAGGGCCGTGTGCTGGCCCGCGACCTGCCCGCGCTGCGGTCGAACCCGCCGCATCCCAACTCGGCGGTGGACGGCTACGGCTTCGCGGCGGAGAGCCTGCCCGAAGGCGATGCCGATCTGCCGGTGGTGCCGGGCCGCGCGGCGGCAGGCGCGCCTTTCGACGGGATCGTGCCGCCCGGGCACGCCCTGCGCGTGTTGACCGGCGCGGCGCTGCCGGATGGCGTCGACACGGTGGTGCTGGACGAGGATTGCACGCTGGGCGACGGGCGCGTTGCCTTTCGCGCGGGCACGCGGCGGGGCGCCAATACCCGCAAAGCGGGCGAGGATGCCGAGGCCGGCCAAGTCGTGCTGCGCGCGGGTCAGTGCCTGCGCCCGCCCGACCTCGCGCTGGCCGCCGCGGTGGGGCACGGGCGCCTGCCGGTGCGCGCGCGGCTGCGCGTCGCGGTCCTGTCCACCGGCGACGAGCTTTGCGAACCGGGCGGTCGTCCGGGCCCGGGCGGCATCTTCGATGCGAACCGCCCGATGCTTCTGAGCCTCGCGGCGCGCTGGGGCCACGAGGCCGTCGATCTGGGCCGGGTGCCCGACGACCGCGACAGCTTGCGCGCCACGCTCGACCGCGCCGCGGCGGAGGCGGATGTGATCCTGACCTCGGGCGGCGCGTCGGCGGGCGACGAGGATCACGTCTCGGCACTGTTGCGCGCGGCGGGCGCGTTGCAGGAATGGCGCATCGCGCTGAAACCGGGCCGGCCGCTGGCGCTGGGTCTCTGGCAGGGCGCGCCGGTCTTCGGCCTGCCGGGCAATCCCGTCGCGGCCTTCGTCTGCACGCTGATCTTCGCGCGCCCTGCGCTGTCGCTGCTGGCCGGGGCGGGCTGGACCGCGCCCGAAGGCTTCGAGTTGCCCGCCGCCTTTTCCAAGCGCAAGAAGCCGGGGCGGCGGGAATACCTGCGCGCGCGGATGCGGGATGGCCGGGCGGAGGTTTTCGCCTCGGAAGGATCGGGTCGCGTCTCGGGGCTGTGTTGGGCCGAAGGGCTTGTGGAATTGCCGGACGGACCCGCCGAGATCAAGCCGGGCGATCCGGTCCGCTTCCTGCCATACGGAAGTTTCGGGCTCTAGCCGCGTTGTCGGCGCGGGGCCGCGTTGTCTGCGGCGGCCCGCAGCCGCGCGCGACCATGCGTCGGCGCAGAACTCTGCCCATTTTTTAGAATTGTATGCAATTTTTGCATAAAGTTACGGCATACATCCTGTCTTTGCCCAACGCATCCCCCGAAATGTTGGTGGCGCTTGACGCAGCGTCATACCTCATCGCGGCGCCGTGACCGCGATGGGCCCCAAAGGCCGTCCGGCGCGTCTTGCACAATGCAGGACGCCACGTCGCACGGACGGATGAGAAGATGCGGCCCCTCGAACGGGCCGATCCCAGAGACAACACGGAGGACGATCATGGACCAGACACGCATGAACCGCAGAGGCTTTCTTCGTCACGGCGGCAATCTCGTGGCCGCGGGCACGCTCGCGGCGGCGCTGCCGAGCCTCGTTGCGGCGCAGGGGGCCGTCACGGTGGGCTTCATCTATGTGGGCCCGCGGCAGGATTACGGCTGGAACCAGTCCCACTGGGACGCGGCGCAGAAGATCGCGGCGATGGACGGCGTGAGCGTGGTCGAGCAGGAGAA
The DNA here is from genome assembly GCF_900156805.1 of Roseivivax lentus. Taxonomy (GTDB): domain Bacteria; phylum Pseudomonadota; class Alphaproteobacteria; order Rhodobacterales; family Rhodobacteraceae; genus Roseivivax; species Roseivivax lentus. The sequence continues at coordinate 631,796 of NZ_FTOQ01000001.1, forward strand.
CGTGCCCGAAACCGCCGAGGTCGAGAAGGTCATCCAGTCGATGATCGAACTGGACGGGGCCAAGGTGATCTTCGGCACCTCCTTCGGCTACTGGGACAGCCTCAAGAAGATGGCGGTGGAATATCCTGACGTGCTCTTCACCCATATCGGCGCGATCTGGAAAGAGGGCGATCCGGAGAACGTGGTGGGCTATCGCGGCTATACCGAGGAGGCGCATTACCTCTGCGGCATGGCGGCGGCGCGGATGTCGAAGACCGGCAAGCTGGGCTTCATCGGCTCGAAGCCGCTCTATTTCATCTACAACAATGCCAACGGCTTTATCCTCGGCGCCAAGGCGGTCAATCCGGACATCACCTGCAACGTCGTCATCACCGGGGACTGGAACAATCCGGTGCGGGAGGCCGAGACCACGAACGCGCTGATCGACCAGGGCTGCGATGTCATCATCGCCAACGTGGATAGCCCCAAAGTGTCGGTCGAGACCTGCGAGCAGCGCGGCGTCTACAGCTGCGGCTACCATTCCGACCTCGGCGCGCTCGCGCCCAACGGTTTCCTGACCGGGGCGGAATGGAACTGGGCGGCGGGCGCGGAATTCATGCAGGCCTTCCTCGCGGGCGAACCCTATCCCAACCTCAAGCGCGGCGGCTTCGCCGAGGACATGATCGCCCTCAGCCCCTTCGGCGCTGCGGTCCCGCAGGACGTCCGGGACGAGGTCATGGCCGCCAAGCAGGGTTTCATCGACGGCAGCCTGATCCTCTACAAGGGGCCCTTGAAGGACAATCAGGGCAACGTCATCCTCGAAGAGGGCGAGAGCATCGCCAATTCCGACACGCCGTTCAAACTGGGTGTCGACTTCTTCGTCGAGGGAGCCATCGGCTGAGCGGGCCGAGACAGACCCCATGACCCCCGTCGCCATCGCTCAAAGCCGCGAAGCGGTCACGATCAACGTGGCCGCCTTCCTCCTCACGCTCGCCCTGTTCGGGGTTTACGTGACCTTCCTCGGGCATAATCCGTGGGATGTCTATTACGTGCTCTGGCTGGGCTCCTTCGCGCGCATGATCTCGATCGAGAGCACGCTGACCAATGCCGCGCCGCTGATGCTGACGGCGCTCTGCACGGCCATCCCGGCGCGCGCGGGCCTCTTGGTGATCGGCGGCGAAGGCGCGCTGGTGGTGGGGGCGCTGGCGGCGGTTCTCGTCGGCGTGACGCTCGGCGGGCTGCCGGCCTGGCTCGGCATCACGCTTGTGGGCCTCTCCGCGGCCATCGCCGGCGGGGCCTGGATCGGGGCGGCGGGGGCGTTGCGGCAACGGCGCGGGGTGAACGAGACGATCTCGACGCTGCTTCTCAACTACATCGCCATCGCGGTCATGTATCACCTGATCTCCGGGCCGATCCGCGATTACGAGCGGGTGCTGAAAACCTCGAGCTGGTCGATCCCCGACAGCCTGCGCGTGGGCGAGATGCCGTTCATCGACGTGCATTGGGGCCTCGGCGTCGGCGTCATCGCCTGCCTGGTCCTCTACGTGGTGATGCGGCGCACGTCGTTCGGCTTCGGTGTCGACATCCTCGGCGGCAACCAGCGCGCGGCGCAGGTGGCGGGGCTGCCCATCGACCGCATGGTGATCCTGTGCTGCTTTGCGGGCGGTGCCGCGGCAGGTCTTGCCGGCGGGTTCGAGATCATGGCCGTGCACGGTTTTGCCAGCGAATCCCTCGCCGTCGGTTTCGGCTATGCGGGCATCCTGGTGGCCTTCCTCGCGCGGCAGAACCCGGCCGCGATCATCCTCATGGCGATCCTTCTGGGCGGCATCACCGCAAGCGGCGGCCTGCTTCAGCGCCGCTTCGATCTGCCCGATGCCACGACGCAGGTGCTGCAGGGGATTCTGTTCATGATCGTCCTGGCCTCGAATGCCTGTTACGGGCGCATCGGCTTCCTGCAGCCCAAACAGAAGGCGGGCGCGTGATGGAAGGCGATGCAGGCTGGCTCAGCGTTCTGGTGGCGATCCTCGGCGGGGCGATCCGGGTCTCGACGCCCTATCTCTTCGTGAGCCTCGGCGAGACGCTGACCGAGAAGGGCGGGCGGGTGAATCTCGGCCTCGAAGGCGTGCTGGTGATGGGCGCGATGACCGGCTACGCCACCGCCGTCCTGACCGGCGAGCCATGGTTCGGCGTGCTGGTCGCAGGCTGCGCGGGGGCGATGCTGTCGCTGGTGCACGGGCTGATCTGCAGCCTGCCGCGGGTGAACGACATCGCCGTCGGCATCGCGCTTTTCATCTTCGGCACGGGCCTTGCGTTCTTTCTGGGCAAGGCCTTCATCAATCCCTCGGCCCCGCGTCTGCCCTCAATCTCGCTCGGGGGCTGGAGCGACGTGCCGCAGATCCGCTCCGCGCTCGAGATCAACGTGCTGTTTCTGGTGGGCCTCGCGCTTGCGCTCTTCATCGCCTGGGGGCTCAGGAATACCCGCTGGGGCCTCGTGCTGCGCACCGTGGGCGACAGTTCCGAGGCGGCCGAGGCGCTGGGCTACCGGGTCAACCGGGTGCGGATCGCGGGCACGGTCGCGGGCGGGTTTCTGTCGGGCATAGGCGGGTCCTACCTGTCGCTTTATTTCCCGGGCACCTGGAACGAGGGCCTGTCGAGCGGTCAGGGCCTGATGGCGGTGACGCTGGTTATCTTCGCGCGCTGGGACCCGATCCGCTGTTTCTATGCCTCTTTGCTTTTCGGTGGCGCGACCGCGCTTGGCCCGGCGCTGCAGACGGTGGGCATCACCGCAAATTACTACCTTTACGGGGCGGCGCCCTATTTCCTGACGCTCGGCCTTCTGATCTACAGCTCGTCCCGCCAGCACGCGCTGGCAGGCGCCCCGGGAGAGGTGTCGATCAGCCGATGAAACACGCCTCCAGCCTCGCCCGCATCTCGCCTCTGGCCCCGCCCGAGGTCGCGATCACCGATCTGACCAAGCGTTTCGGCGCGCTGACCGCGCTCGATGCGGTCTCGCTGACCGTGCGGCCCGGCACCGTGCATGCCCTTCTGGGCGAGAACGGCGCGGGCAAAAGCACGCTCGTCAAATGCCTGATGGGCACCTATCGCGCCGATGGCGGGCAGATCCGTGTGGATGGTGCCGAAATGCGCCTGAGCAATCCGCGCGAGGCGCAGAAGCTGGGGCTCGGCATGGTCTACCAGCATTTCACACTGGTCCCGAGCATGAGTGTCGCCGAGAACCTTGTTCTGGGCGAGGAAGACATGCCCGCCGTGATCGACTGGCCCAACCGGCGCAAGGCGCTGCGGGAGTTCATGGACTCGATGCCCTTCCGGCTCGATCTCGACCGCGTCGTCTCGGGTCTATCGGCGGGCGAGAAGCAGAAGCTCGAGATCCTCAAGCAGCTGCATCTCGGCAGCCGGTTCCTGATCCTCGACGAGCCCACCAGCGTGCTGACCCCGGACGAGGCCGACCAGATCCTCGGGCTCATGCGTGATCTGGCGCGGGAGGGCCGGATTTCGGTGGTGCTGATCTCGCACAAGTTGCGCGAGGTCGAGACCTATGCCGACGAGGTGACGGTGCTGCGCGGCGGCAAGCGCGTGGGGCAGGGGCAGGTGTCGGATCTCGGGCGTGCGGACATGGTGCGGATGATGGTCGGCGAGGCCCCGCCCGCCACCGAGCGCGCCGGGGCGGAGCACGTGACGGGCGCGGAGGTTCTGCGCATCGACGGGCTGTCGGTGGACAACGACCGGGGCGTAACCGCCGTGCGGGATCTCGGCCTTGCGGTGCGCGCGGGCGAGGTTCTTGGCATCGCGGGCGTGTCGGGCAACGGCCAGACCGAACTCGTCGAGGCGCTGGCGGGGCAGCGCGATGCGACCGGCGGGGCGATCACGGTCGACGGTAAGCCCTTCCACCGGACGCGCGCTGAGATGCGCGACCTGAAGATCCGGCTGCTGCCCGAGGATCCGCTGCGCAATGCCTGCGTGCGGGCCATGTCCGTGGCCGAGAACCTGTCGCTGCGCAGCTATGACGAGCCGCCGTTCTCGCGCTGGGGTTTCTGGCTCGACCGGGCGGCGATCCGCAGCCATGGCGAAGAGCTGATCGCGCGGTTTCACGTGAAGACCCAAGGGCCGGACGCCCTCATCGGCACGCTTTCGGGCGGCAACGTGCAGCGCACGGTTCTGGCGCGCGAGCTCTCCGAGGGGGTGCGCGTGCTGATCGTGCAGAATCCCTGTTTCGGGCTCGACCTGAAGGCCGTGGCCGAGATCCGCAGCCGCATTCTCGCCGCCCGCGACGACGGCGCGGCGGTGCTTCTGATCAGCGAGGATCTCGACGAGATCCTCGAATTGTCGGATCGGATCGCGGTGATGTCGCAGGGTCGGCTGGTGCACGAGACGCCGCGCGCGGCGGCCTCGCTGCAGGAGATCGGCCGCCACATGGCGGCGCATTAGGAGGCGGGAATGACCGGTGATTTCACCGTGCTGCGCGGCGGGCTCCTGCTCGATATCGGCAGGCAGGACAGCTACCCGGCGGATATCCTGATCGAGGGCGACACGATCCGCGAGATCGGCGCGCCGGGCATGGCCGCCCCCGAGGGGGCGACAGTCGAGGATGCCAGCGGGCGGCTGATCCTGCCCGGTCTCGTCAACGCCCACACGCATGGGCACGGCGCGCTGGCCAAGGGGCTCGGGGATCGCTGGTCGCTGGAGCTGCTGCTCAACGCGGCGCCCTGGACCGGTGGCGGCTTCACCCATGAGGACAAGCGGATCGCGGCGCGGCTGAACGCCGCCGAGATGGTGCTCAAGGGCTGCACCGCCGCCTATGACATGTTCTTCGAGTTCCCGACCGCCACGCCCGAAGGGATCGCGGCCATCGGCGCGGGCTACCGCGACGTGGGCATGCGCGCGGTGATCGCGCCGATGATGGCCGACATCCCGTTCTTCCGGTCGATCCCGGGGCTGATGGACCTGCTGCCCGCGCCGCATCGCGACCGCATCGCCGCGATGGAGGCCGCACCCTTCGACACGCATCTCGCCCAGTGCCGCCGCATCGTCGAGAGCTGGGCCTTCGATCTGGACGCGGTGCGCCCAGCGCTCGGGCCCACCATCCCGCTGATGTGCACCGACGATTTCCTGCGGGGCTGCCGCGACCTCGCCCGCGATCACGGGCTGGGCATCCAGATGCATCTCGCGGAATCGCCCGTTCAGGCGGTGTCCGCGGCCCGGCGTTACGAGACGACGCTGGCCGCGCGGCTCGATGCGCTGGGGCTGATCGATGCGCGCTTCACCGCGGCCCACGGCGTCTGGCTGACCGATGCGGACATGGCGATGATGGCCGAGAGGGGCGCCAGCGTCGCCCATAACCCGGGCAGTAACCTGCGGCTCGGATCGGGGATCGCGCGGGTGCGCGCCATGCGCGATGCGGGGCTCTGCGTCGGGATCGGCACGGACGGGTCGGGATCGTCGGACAACCAGAACATGTTCGAGGCGATGCGCATGGCCGCCTTCGTCTCGCGCGTCGTGACCAAGCCGCCGGAGACCTGGTTCGGCACCTGGGAGGTGCTGGAAATGGCGACTGCGGGCAGCGCGCAGGCGCTGGGCATGGGCGATGCCATCGGGCGGATCGCGCCGGGCTACAAGGCAGACATGGTCCTTCTGGATCTTGCCAGCGTCAATTACGTGCCGCTGAACAACCCCGCGAACCAGGTGGTGAACTGCGAGGATTCGAGCGCCGTCTCAGCGGTCATGATCGGCGGCCGCATGGTGCTGCGCGACCGGCGCTTCACCGGGTTCGACTTCGACAAGCTGCGGGCGGACGTGGCGGCGGCGGTCGCGCGCATCCAGGCGGCGAATGCCGGCACGCGCGCCGAATTCGAGGCCGTGGCGCGTTTCGTCTCGCATCACTGCGTTGGCCTTTGCCCCGACGCGCCCAACCCGCAGAACCCGCCGCTGCGCCATGCGCCCCACGCGCGGTGACGCCCGGGGGCCGGTCGCGGCGCATCGAAACGCGGCACAACCCGTCCCGGGCCACCCGCCGGACGGCGAATTCGCGTCAGGGCCGCGCTTTCTATTGAGTGCCGGTGGCCGGGATGTCATTTCTGTGGTCCACGAGGAATTGGAGGCAGCCCATGGCGTCCCGCGCCCAGCAGAAGAACCGCGCCGAGCTGATCTGCGCCGCCCTGCGATCGGCGATCCTCGAACGCGCGCTCCTGCCGGGGATGAAGCTGCCCGAGGATTCGCTGGGCGAGAGGTTCGGCGCGTCCCGCACGATCATCCGCCAGTCGCTGGAACGGCTGGCCGCCGAGGGTCTGGTGGAGCTGCGTCACAACCGCGGCGCGGCGGTCGCGCAACCCAGCCTCGAGGAGGCGCGGGACCTCTTCGAGCTGCGCGCTCAGGTCGAGGACCTGGTGATCGCGCGGCTGGCCGCGGGTCTGACGGCGGCGCAGGAGGCCGCGCTCAACGCGCATATCGCGCGCGAAGAAGAGGCGATGAGCGGCCCGTCGGCGATCTCGATCCGGCTGGCCACGGAGTTCCACATCCTGATGGCCGAGCTGACCGGCAGCCCGGTGCTCATCCGCTATGTCAACGAGATCGGCTATCGCTGCGGCTTCACCCTGTCGCAATTCTCGCGGCCGCATTCCACGCATTGCGGCATCCAGGAGCATCGCGACATCGTCGCGGCGCTGAAATCGGGCGACGGGGCCGCCGCGCAGGCTGTCGCGCGGCAGCATCTCGATCAGGTCGCCGCGAGGGCGCAGTTCAACGGGGCCGATTTCAACGGCTTTTCCCATCTCGACGCGCTGGAGCCCTATGCCAGCCCGGTGCGCGGCAAGGGCTGATCCACGCGGGCCTCAGTCAGGCGTCGATCCCGCGCATGGTCAGGATCCGCTCGGCGCTGTCGTTCCAGACATCCATCTTCACGATCTTGCCGTTCTCCACCACGAAGCGGTCGACATAGCGGTTGCCCTCGAAGGCCGTGCCGTCGGGCCATTCGCCGTAAAGATAGCCGGTGGAATAGACCACGACCCCCTCGGCGCCCCGGGCCACGTCGAACTGGCGCATGTCCTTCTTCACCCAGGCGTAGCGCTTGGCGTTGACGCCCGTGGGGCCGGACGGATGATGAAAGACCCGCCCGCCGGTGAAGGTGATCACCACGCCCTCGGCCATGAAGGTCGCGGCGCGGTCGGGGTCGGGTTTCATCGACGCCTCGAGGTAGTCGTAGACGATCCGGGCCTCTTCGGGCAGCGCGTCGTAGTCGAGCGTGAGCGTGTCTGACATCGGGTTCTCCATCGTTGAGCCGATTCGAGACGTGCCACAGATCGGGCGCCGCGTAATCTGCATGCGACAATTAAATACAAAAATTGCATGCAATCTGCCTCATCTCTGGGCAGTTCCGGGGCCGGGGCCGGAAAAACCGTCCATTTTTCGCAGCGGCGTTTGACAGATTCGGGCCGTCCCGCGCCTCTGGAGGCACCCCTCGCTTCTGTTCACGGAGACACATGATGCCCAACCGCTTCCCTCTTTCCCGCCGTCTGCTGCTGGCCGGCGCGGCTGCGTTGTCGCTTGGCGCGGTGCTGCCCGCCCATGCCCAGGAAGACCCGATCAAGATCGGTCTCGTCGCCGCGCTCAGCGGTCAATCGGCCAAGTCGGGCGAGGCGATCACCCGCGGCATCACGCTCGCGCTCAACAAGATCAACGGCGAGGGCGGCGTGCTCGGCCGCCCGCTGGAGCTGGTCAGCCGCGACGATGAAAGCAATCCCGGCAAGGGCCTCATCGCCGCGCGCGAACTGGTCCAGCGCGAAGGCGTCGCGGCCATGATCGGCGGGCTCGACACGCCCGTGTCGCTGGCCATCGTGCCCTTCGTCAACGATGCGCAGATGCCCTTCATCGGGCCCTGGGCCGCGGGCACGCCGATCACCCAGAACGGCGCCGAGGAGAACTACGTCTTCCGCGTCTCGGCGGTGGACGAATATGTCGACGAGGCGATCACCGAATATCTCGTGACCAAGTACGGCAGCCAGAAGCCGGGCATGATCCTCATCAACAACCCCTGGGGCGAGTCGAACGAGAAGGGCCTGATGAAGGCGCTCGAGAAGCGCGGCATGGAGCATGCGGGCATCGAGAAGTTCGAATCGAACGACGTGGACGTGGTCCCGCAGCTGACGCGGCTGCGCGAAAACGGCGCTGACGGGCTGTTCCTCGTGGCCAACGTGGCGCCCTCGGCGCAGGTGGTGAAATCGCTCGACCGGATGGGCTGGGACGTGCCCATCGCCTCGCATTGGGGGCCCGCCGGTGGCCGCTTCACCGAGCTGGCCGGCCCCTCGGGCGAGAAGGTGCACTTCATCCAGACCTTCCTCTTCACCGATCCCGAGGAGCCCTTCTTCAAGGATCTGCAGGCGGAGTTTCCCGAAATCGAGAACCTTGCGGACGTGACGCCCGCCACCGGCATCGCCAATGCCTATGACGCGACGCTCCTTCTGGCCGCGGCGATTGAGAAGGCGGGCTCCACCGACGGTCCCGCGATCCGTCAGGCCATGTACGAGATCTCGGGCGTCGAGGGGGTCATCAAGACCTACGACATGCCGTTCACGCCCGACGATCAGGATGCGCTCGGCCCCGAGGATTACATCTTCGCCAACTTCGTCGATGGCGAAATCGTCCCGCTCGCCGACTGAAAATCTGCGCGGCGGCTTGTCCCTTGCGCCGCCGCGCGCCCGGTCCCGGCCGCAAGGCCGGGGCTTCGGCTTTTCCCGTCCTGCCCGTCCCGTGCGTCCAGACCCAGCCTGATCGGAGCCCACCCATGACCCTATTCCTGACCGCCCTCGTGACCGGCATCGGCCTTGGCGCCATGTACGGGCTGATCGCGCTCGGTTTCCAGATCACCTATTCGGTCTGTTCCCGGGTGAATTTCGCGCAGGGCTCCATGGTCATGCTGGGCGCGGTCATGGGCTTCGTTCTGACCGAACGGGCGGGCCTGCCGGTGATCGTGGCCTATCCGCTGGCGCTGCTGTTCTGCGCCTTCATGGGCGTCGTCGTGGAGTTCTGCCTCGTGCGGCCCTTCGCCAAGCGCGGGTCGGAGGCGTGGCTCATGGCCACCGTCGCGGGCGGCATCCTTCTCGACAACACCGTGCTCTTCACCTTCGGCAACGAGCCGCGCAGCCTGCCCTCGCCCCTCGTGGAGACGAGCTGGCAGATCCTCGGCACCGGGGTCTATCCGCAGCAGCTTCTCATTCCGCTCGTGGCCATCGGTTTCGCCGTGGCGCTGCAGCTTCTGTTCCGGCGCACGCGGCAGGGCCGGGCGCTTCTGGCGGTGGTGCAGAACCCCGAAGCCGCCCGGCTCATGGGCATCAACACCCAGCTGATGATCTCGGGCTCCTTCGCGCTGTCGGCCCTTCTGGCGGGGGCGGCGGGGCTTCTGATCGCGCCGCTCTTCTCGGTGCATTCGGACATGGGCACGCTCTTCGGCATCAAGGCCTTCGCGGTGGCGATCCTCGGGGGCATGACATCCGCCTCGGGCGTGATGCTCGCCGGGTTCATCTACGGGCTGGTGGAGGCGTTCGTGACGACCTTCCTCGGCTCCTCGCACACCTACATCCTGACCTTCGGGCTGCTCATCGCCGTGCTCGCCGTCAAGCCCAACGGGCTGTTCGGCAAGGCCGCGCTGCGGAAGGTGTGATCCGATGACCAGGCTTTTCACCAATCGCGGTCTCGACCTGACCATCCTCGCGCTCACCGCCGCGGCGATCCTGTCGCTGGGCCTCATCGGCGGCTACACGCAATTCGTCATCGGCCTCGTGGCGATCTGGACGATCCTCTGCGTCGGGCTCAACGTGCTGTATGGCCTCACGGGCCTCGTGTCGCTGGGGCAGGTGGGCTTTTTCGCCATCGGCGCCTATGGCCACGCGATCCTGATGCAGGCGGGTTTCAGCTTCTGGCTGGCGCTGCCGCTGGCCACGGCGATCACGGCGGGCGTGGGCGCCTTGCTCGCCGTTCCGGCGGTGCGCATGGCCGGGCCGTTCCTCGCGATGGTGACCATCGCCTTTGCCTTCATCGTGGAGCATCTGGCCATCGAATGGCGCAGCCTCACGGGCGGGCAGAACGGCCTGATGGGCTTCGACATGCCGGGCCTGTTCGGGCTGAGCTTCGGCGAGCGGGAGCTGGTGGTCCTGACCATTCTCATCGCCGGCGCGGCGCTTCTGGCCTATCGCCATATGGCGGCAAGCGGCTGGGGCATGGCGATGGCGGCGCTGCGCGACCAGGAGGTCGCCGCCGGATCGCTGGGCTTCGATCCCTTCGTCACCAAGCTCACCGCCTTTGCCATCGCGGCCGGCGCGGCAGGGCTTGCGGGCGGGCTTTTCGCCACGCTGATGCAGTTCATCGCGCCGTCGAACTTCCTCTTGTCGCAATCCATCCTGTTCCTCTTCGCGGTGATCCTCGGCGGGGCGGGCACGGTCCTCGGGCCGCTCGTCGGCGCGGCCATCGTGGTCTTCCTGCCCGAAATGCTGTCGGGCCTCGCCGAATACCGGCTTTTGTTCTTCGGCGCGCTGCTGGTGGCCGTGCTGCTGGTCGCGCCGCGCGGCATGGTCGGCACCATCGCGGCCTTCCTGCCGCGCCACCGGGACTCGACGCCGCCCGCTTCGCGCGATGCGGTCATGGCATTCATCCGCCCCGAAACGCGCGGCGGCCTCAAGGTCGAGGGCCTCGGCATCACCTTCGGCGGGCTGAAGGCGGTGGACGACGCCACCTTCGACGCAAAACCCGGCGACGTGACCGCGATCATCGGGCCCAACGGCGCGGGCAAGACGACGCTGCTGAACATGGTGTCGGGCTTCTACGTGCCGGGAAGGGGCCGGATCGAGACGGCGGGGCAGGATATCGCGGGCTGGTCGATGCACCGCGCCGCCCGGCTGGGCGTCGCCCGCACCTACCAGGCGACGCGGCTTTTCGGCGCGCTTTCGGCCGAGGACAACGTGATGGCGGGCCTGCCGCGGGGCCGGGGCGGCGCGCCGTTCCGCGCGCTCGCCTCGAGCGAACGGCGGGCGCTGGCGCGCGGGCTTCTGACGCTGGTGGGCTATGCGGGCGATCCCGCGACGCCAGCCGCCGATCTGCCGCATGTGGATCGCCGGCTGGTGGAGATCGCCCGCGCGCTGGCCATGCGCCCGCATGTGCTGCTGCTCGACGAGCCCGCCGCAGGTCTCATGGCCGGCGACAAGCGCATTCTCGCGCAGCTGCTGCGCAAGCTTGCCGATTGCGGCATCGCGGTGGTGCTGGTCGAGCATGACATGGAGATGGTCATGGGCATCTCGGACCGGATCTTTGCGATGGATGCGGGCCAGCCGATTGCCTTCGACACGCCCGAGAAGGTGCGCAAGGACCCCAAGGTCATCGCGGCCTATCTCGGCGAAGGCACGCTTGATGCGCCGGCGCGCACGCTGGACTACGTGCCCGGCGCGATGGACCGCCTGATCACCCGCAAGCTCTGCGCGGGATACGGTGCGGCGGATGTGTTGCAGGATGTGGAGCTTCGTGTGGGGCAGGGCGAGCTCGTGGCGCTTCTGGGCGCCAATGGCGCGGGCAAGTCGACCTTCCTGAAGACGCTGTCGGGTCTCATGGCGCCAAGCTCCGGCGAGATCATCCTCGAGGATACGTATATCCAGGGCAAGCCCGCCCACCAGATCGTCGCGCGGGGCCTCGTCCTCGTGCCCGAGGGGCGGCAGGTCTTTCCGGACCTGACCGTGGCGCAGAATATCGAGCTCGGCGCCTACAAGCGCCGCGAACAGCCGGGCCCGGAGGAGCTGGAGGCGATCCTGACCCGCTTCCCCCGCCTGCGCGAACGCATGGACAGCCCGGCGGGCCTCTTGTCGGGCGGCGAGCAGCAGATGATGGCCATTGCACGCGGGCTCATGGCGAAGCCCCGGCTTCTGCTGCTCGACGAGCCGTCGCTGGGCCTCGCGCCCGCCATGGTCGAGGAGCTTTACGCCATCCTCGCAGAGCTGCGCGACGACGGCATCACCATCCTGCTCGTGGATCAGATGGCGACGCTGGCACTGGCGGTCGCGGACCGGGCCTATGTGCTCGAACAGGGCCGCGTGGTCGCGCAGGGCAGCGCGGCGGAGCTGCAGGGTGACGAGGCGCTGATCGCGGCCTATCTGGGTGGGAGCGCGGATGCCGAAGCGCCCGAATTGCGGGAGGTTGTGTGATGTCGCTTGATCTGGTGATCCGGAACGCCCGGCTGCAGGATGGCGCCGCGGAGCAGGATATCGGCATCCGCGGCGGCAGGATCGCGACCATCGCGCCCGGCATCGCGACCGAGGCGCGTGCGCTCGATGCCGGCGGCGGGCTGGTCATCGCGGGCTTTGCCGACAGCCATCTGCATCTCGACAAGGCCTGCCTGCTGGACCGAGCGGCCAATCCCTCGGGCACGCTCAAGGGCGCGATCGAGGCGGTGAGCGCGGCCAAGCGCGACTTCACCACCGAGGATGTCTATGCCCGCGGCGCGCGCGTTCTCGACAAGGCCATCGGGCAGGGCACCACGCTGATCCGCACCCATGTGGAGATCGACCCCGCCGTGGGCCTCGCGGGTTTCGACGCGGTGCGCCGGCTCAAGGCAGATTACGCCTGGGGCGTGGACCTGCAAATCTGCGTCTTTCCGCAGGAAGGCCTCCTGAACTATCCCGGCACCGAGGAGCTGCTGCGCCAGGCGCTCGATCAGGGCGCAGACCTCTTGGGCGGCTGCCCCTATACGGACAGCGATCCCGAGGGCCAGATCGAGCGGCTCTTCGCGATGGCGCGCGAATATGACGTGGATCTCGACTTCCACCTCGATTTCGATCTCGACACGAGCTGGCGGCACCTCGACTGGGTGGCGCGCGACGCCATCGCGCATGGCATGCAGGGCCGGGTCGCCATCGGCCATGTCACCAAGCTGTCAATGCTCGCGCCCGATACGCTGTCGGACACCATCGCGCTGATGAAGGATGCGGGCATCGCCCTGACCGTGCTGCCCGCGACGGATCTGTTCATGACCGGGCGCGATCACGACCATGCCGTGCCGCGCGGCGTCGCCCCGGCGCACAAGTTCCACGCGGCGGGCCTGTGCTGCACGGTCGCCACCAACAACGTGCTGAACCCGTTCACGCCCTATGGCGATTGCTCGTTGCCGCGCATGGCGAACCTCTTTGCCAACGTGTCCCAGCTTGGCAGCCCCGAGGCGCTGGAGGGCTGCTTTGCCATGGTCACCGAAAGCCCGTTCCGCCTTCTGGGTCGCGATCCGGTGATCCGCGAAGGCGCGCCCGCCGATCTGGTGGCGCTGCCGGTGCAGAGCAGAGCCGATGCGGTGGCCGAGATCGGTCGCCCGATCTGGGGGGTGAAGGGCGGCGCGCTCAGCTTCGAGGCGCCGCAGCCCCGGCTGCACCGGCCCGGCCAGGCGCGGCCCACGGCGCTGGCGGGCTGAGCATGACCGAGATCAACCTGCCCGACGTTCTGGCCGAGGTGACCGAGGCGTTCCGGCGCTACGAGGCGGCGCTGACCGGCAACGACGTGGAGACGCTCGATGCGCTGTTCTGGTCCTCCGACCAGGTGATCCGCTACGGGGCGACCGAGAACCTGTACGGGCATGACGAGATCCTCGCCTTCCGCAAGGCGCGCCCCTCCAAGGGGCTCGACCGGACGCTGACCCGCACGGTCATCACCACCTTCGGGCGCGATTACGCCACCGCCAATACCGAGTTCACCCGCGCGGGCATCGACCGCATCGGGCGGCAAAGCCACACATGGGCGCGCCTGCCCGAGGGCTGGCGGATCGTCGCCGCGCATGTCTCCTGGATGGAGGGCTGAGCCGATGGCCGACGACGTGAACGCCTTTATCGACCGCTTCACGCTGGACGGGGTCGGCGATGGCCCGCTTTCGGGGCGAACCTTCGGCGCCAAGGACCTTTTCGACATCGCGGGCCGCGTGACGGGCTACGGCAATCCGGCCTGGGCGGCCTCCCGCGAACCGGCTTACACCACCGCTTCGGCGGTGCGCCGCCTGCTCGATGCGGGCGCGACCTGCCTCGGCAAGACCCATACGGATGAGCTGGCCTATTCGCTGATGGGCGTGAACGCGCATCACGGCACGCCGCTGAACAGCGCCGATCCGCGCCGGGTGCCCGGGGGCTCGTCTTCGGGATCGGCGGCGGCGGTGGCCGCGGGCCTCGTCGATATCGGGCTCGGCAGCGATACCGGTGGATCGGTGCGGATGCCCGCGTCGTTCTGCGGGCTCTGGGGGATCCGCACGACCTTCGGGGCGGTGCCGCTCGACGGGGCGATGCCCTTCACCGCGTCCTTCGACACCGTCGGATGGCTGACCCGTTCCGGTCCGCTGCTGGCCGAGGTGCTGCGCGTTCACGGCTTTGCATCGGGCGCCCCGCGGCGGCTGGTGCTGCCGGTCGATCTCTGGGCCGAGGCCGAGGCGGATTGCGTCGCGGCGCTCGGGCCCGCGATGGCGGCGCTGCAGGCGCATCTCGGTCCGGCAATGCCCGTGATCCTGGCGCCCGAAGGCCTCGCCCATTGGCGCGAGACGTTCCGGGTCTGCCAGGCAGGCGAGATCTGGCAGGCGCTGGGCGATTGGGTCTCGACCCACGATCCGCAATTCGGCCCCGGCACGCGCGAGCGCTTCGAGATGGCCGCGTCGATCACGCCGGAGGCCTTCGAGGCAGCCCAGGGCGAAAAGTCGCGCATCGCCGGATGGTTGGAGAGCATCATCGACCCCGAGACCGTCGTCGTCCTGCCGACAGCACCCGCGCCGGCGCCCCTGCGCGAGGCCGATCCCGCGGCGCTCGACGGTTTTCGGCTCCGGGCGCAGGCGCTCTTGTGCGCGGCGGGTCTGGGCGGTCTGCCGCAGCTCTCGATCCCGGCGGGGGCGGTCGAGGGCGGCCCGGTCGGGATCAGCCTCATGGGCGCGGGGGGGGCCGATCTCGCGCTGGTCGAACTGGCTTGCGATGCGGGCCTCGGGGCACTTTCCGCGTAGCGCTGCGGCGCGGGTGGCGCGGGCTCAGTCGAAGGTGCCCGCGACGCGGCCCAGCAGCATGAAGGCGCGGGCGGTGCGGGTCGTGGCCAGTTCCGAAAGCTCGGAATCGGTGGCTTCGGGCTCGAACCGGGCGAGGCCCTTGTCGAAGAGCCGCAGGAAGTGATGCGCGGCATCGCGGAAGATCGCGTCTTCCTTGATCCGGGCATTGGTCAACGCCAGCGACGAGCGGTCGCGCACGCCGCCCAGTGCCGCAATGGTGCGGCCGCGTTCTCCCCGGGCAAAGCGGCGCCACAGTTCGGGGCGGGCCATGTCGGGGCGCAGGTCGTCCATGTAGATGCCGTCCTGGCTGAGCAGCGTGAGCACGTCCTGGCTGGCCTGGACAAGCTGCGCCGCGGGGCGATGCTTCAGCGCGCGCCGCAGGGCGGCAAAGCCCGCCTCGTCCTCCGCCGTGTCGGGGAAATTGAGCGCGCGGATGAAATCGGCATTGGCAAGCGGCGGCACCAGCGCCTCGGACGGCGTCCCGAGGGCCAGCGTCGGCTGATCGCCGCCGGGATGTTGCGCCGCGGGCGCCGGGGCGGGGCTGCGCAGCGACGTGGCCTCGTCCCGTGCCCGGGTCGAGACGAACATCGCCAAGGCCGTCTCGGCCTTCTTCTGGGTCGCCGCGATCTCGTCGAGCTTGCGGGTGATGGTCGCGCCGGTTTCCTTCGAGGCGTCGCGCGATTGCGCCACATAGGCCCGCCGCAGCGCGTCCACCGCCACTTCGAGGCGCTTGGCCTCGGTGCGCATGACCCGCGTGGCGCGCATCGCCATGGCGGCCACCCAGATCATCGCCACCGGCAGGAAGATCACCATGATCGTCAACAGGAAACGCAGGCCGCCTTCGCCCTCGATCCCGGCAAACAGGAAGAACCCGCCCGACAGGAGCAGCCACAGCAGGCTGAGCGCCGCCGCGCTGATCTCGATGGCGGTCACGGACGGTTTGTCCCGCTCGGGATAGACCCCGAGCGGCGTTCCGCTCATGTCTCTTGAATCGGCCATGGCATGGCCCTTTCGGGATCAGACGAAGTCGATCGACAATATCTCGTAGCTCTTTTCGCCGCCGGGCGTGCGGACCTCGACGCTGTCGCCGACCTCCTTGCCGATGAGGGCACGGGCGATGGGCGATTTCACGTTCAGCAGACCCTTTTCGATGCTGGCTTCATGCTCGCCGACGATCTGCCAGGTCTTTTCCTCCTCGGTGTCCTCGTCCACGAGTTTCACCGTGGCGCCGAATTTCACCGCGCCCGACAGGGTCTTGGGGTCGATCACCTCGGCGAGGCCGAGCACGCCTTCCAGCTCCTTGATGCGGCCCTCGATGAAGCCCTGCTTCTCGCGCGCGGAATGATACTCGGCGTTTTCCTTCAGGTCGCCCAGTTCGCGCGCCTCGGCGATCGCCTGGATCACCGCGGGCCGCTCGATGGATTTGAGCTTCTTCAACTCGGCCTGAAGCGCGTCATTGCCCGCGCGGGTCATCAAAATCTTTTCCATGGGTCATGGTCCAACATCATAACACGGGCCGCGCAAGGCGGCCCGTCTGGTCAGCGCGAAAGGTGGCCCGAGACGCCGCCCGATGCAAGGGGGTCAGTCCTGAAATGCCGCCTCTCCGACCAGCATCTGAACGTCGCAATCGGTGAAATTGGCCAGATCCTCGATTGCGGGCCCCGCGGCACCGATCATCGCCTGCAGCGCGTCTTGATCGGCACAGGTGAAGGTGGCGATGGCGAAATAGTCCGGCGCGGCGCCCGGTGCGCCGCCGGCCAGACCGCGGGTCACATGGGCCGCCTGGTAATGCGGCGACATGTGTTCTTTCACGATATCCATATGGGTCGACAAGTAATAGTCGTAGTCGAAGCTCTTCCCCTCCGCGACGGGGTAGATCACCTGCAAGGTTGACGGCATGGGCTGTGTCCTTCTGTCCCTCTATCCCCGGAGCCTAGCACGTAATCGGCCCGCACCGCCCGAATTCCGTGCGTCCCCGCGCCGAAACCGGCGGCCCGGGCATGTTTGGACGCCGTGTCACAATTGACCCCCGGGTGCGGCGGCCTTTATGTCACTCAGGATTTTGAACACCGCAGGGGGCCCCGGCCCCGGAGGGAGAGAGATGAGCGATATCGAGCGCGAAGCAATGGAATACGACGTCGTGATCGTGGGGGCGGGCCCGGCCGGCCTGTCCGCCGCGATCCGGCTCAAGCAACTCGATGCCGATTGCCAGGTCGTCGTGCTCGAGAAGGGCTCCGAGGTGGGCGCGCATATCCTGTCGGGTGCCGTGCTCGATCCCTCGGGCCTCGATGCGCTGATCCCGGACTGGAAGGAAAAAGGCGCGCCGCTCAACACCCCCGTGACCGAGGACAATTTCTACGTCCTGGGCGAGGCGGGCAGCATCCGCGTGCCGAACTGGCCGATGCCGCCCCTGATGAACAACCACGGCAATTACATCGTCTCGATGGGCAATGTCTGCCGCTGGATGGCCGAACAGGCCGAGGCGCTGGGCGTCGAGATCTTCCCCGGCATGGCCTGCTCCGAGATCGTCTATGGCGAGAACGGCGAAGTGAAGGGCGTGGTCGCGGGCGAGTTCGGCAAGAACCCCGACGGCAGCAAGGGCGACGGCTACGAGCCGGGCATGGAGCTGCACGGCAAGTATGTCTTCCTGTCCGAAGGCGTGCGCGGGTCGCTGTCGAAAGAGGTGATCGAGAAGTATAACCTGAGCCAGGGTCACGAGCCGCAGAAATTCGGCCTCGGCATGAAGGAACTCTGGGAAATCGACCCCGAGAAGCACCGCGAGGGCACGGTCACCCATACGATGGGCTGGCCGCTCGGCTCGAATGCGGGCGGCGGGTCGTTCATCTACCACCTCGAGAACAACCAGGTCTATGTGGGCTTCGTGGTGCACCTGAACTACGAGAACCCGCACCTCTACCCCTACATGGAGTTCCAGCGCTTCAAGCATCACCCGATGGTCGCGGAGCTTCTGGAGGGCGGCAAGCGCGTGGCTTACGGCGCGCGGGCGATCTCGGAAGGCGGCTACCAGTCGATGCCCAAGATGGTGGCGCCCGGCGTGGCGCTTCTGGGCTGCTCGGTGGGCATGGTCAACGTGCCGCGCATCAAGGGCAATCACAACGCGATGCTGTCGGGCAAGGCGGCGGCTGAAGCCGCCCACGCGGCGATCGCGGCAGGGCGCGCGTCGGACGAGCTGGGCGATTACGAAAAAGAGGTCCGCGAGGGCGCCATCGGCGAGGACCTGAAGAAGGTGCGCAACGTCAAGCCGCTCTGGTCGAAATACGGCCTCGCCACCAGCCTCGTGGCAGGCGGTCTCGACATGTGGACCAACACGCTGGGCTTTTCGCTCTTCGGCACGCTGAAGCACGGCAAGACCGATGCGGAGGCCACCGGCAAGGCCAAGGATCACAAGAAGATCGACTATCCCAAGCCCGACGGCAAGCTCAGCTTCGACCGGCTCACAAACGTGTCCTTCGCGGCCACCAATCACGAGGAAAGCCAGCCGGCGCACCTGAAGCTCAAGGACCCGGCGAAACCCCTGGAGATCGACTACAAGATCTATGGCGGACCCAGCGCGCGGTACTGCCCGGCAGGCGTCTACGAGTTTGTCGAGCCCGAGGGCGGCGGCGAGCCGCGCTTCGTGATCAACTTCCAGAACTGCGTGCATTGCAAGACCTGCGACATCAAGGATCCCGCGCAGAACATCGTCTGGACCACGCCGCAGGGCGGGGACGGGCCGAATTATCCCAATATGTAATCGGCCTGTAAGCTGGCTGACTGCAACGTGACGCGCGGGGCGGACCTTCGGGCCCGCCCTGCATTGCGTTCGGCCCTGCGCTCACGTTACGCTGGCCCGCAATTGAACGCGTCGGGCAGAAGGATGCGACGAATGTCAGGCTCCGCAACCAGATGGATGAAGGCGGCGCTGGCCGCGATGGTATTGGCCGCGCCGGGGATGGCGGGCGCGCAGGGCGTGTCGGGCGATTACCTCGCCGCGCGCTCGGCGGCGATGGCGGGCGATTTCGCGGCGGCGGCGGAATATTTCGACCGCACGCTGCTCTACGACAAGAGCCGGGTGGAATTCCTCGAACGCGCGGCGCTCGCGCATATGTCGCTCGGCAATCTCGAACGCGCGGCGATCCTCGGGGAGCGCATCCTCGACGAAGGCGCCGGCAGCCAGGTCGCGCAGATGGCGGTGATGGCGCGCGACGCCAAGGCCGAGAACTACGCGGCGATTCTCGCGGCCATCGCCGACGACAAGGGCCCGGGGCCCCTGACCGACGGGCTGGTGCGGGCCTGGTCGCTTCTGGGGCAGGGCGACATGACCGCCGCGCTCAATGCCTTCGACGCGGTGGGCGCGCTGCAGGGCATGCAGCCCTTCGCCACCTATCACAAGGCGCTGGCCCTGGCCTCGGTCGGGGATTTCGAAGGCGCCGAGGCGCTGATGGGCAGCGATATCGGCGGCGTGCAGTTCACCCGCCGCGCGATCATCGCCCGGGTCGAGGTGCTGAGCCAGCTCGACCGGAACGACGAGGCGCTGGCGCTGATTGACCAATCCTTCAACGCCCGGTTCGATCCCGCCCTGTCGGGCATGGTCGCGGCCCTCGAAGCCGGAGAGGCGCTGCCCTTCAGCCATGTGCGCGGCGCCAAGGACGGCATCGCCGAGACCTTCTTCACCATCGGCTCTGCGCTGACCAACGATGCGGCGGACGATTTCACGCTGCTCTATGCGCGGATCGCGACCTATCTCAATCCCGACCATACCGATGCGACGCTGATGGCCGCGGAGCTTCTGCGCGCGCTGGGCCAGCACGAACTGGCCGGGGCCGCCTACAACACCGTGTCGCGCGACGATCCGGCCTTCCACGCCGCCGAGATCGGGCGCGCCGAGGCGCTGCGCGCATCCGACAAGGTCGATGCCGCGGTCGAGGTGCTGGAAAGCCTGGCCGAGACCCATGGCGATCTGCCGGTGGTGCAATCGACGCTGGCGGATTTCATGCGCCGCCTCGACCGCTACGACGACGCCATCGCGGCCTATACCCGCGCGCTCGACGCCTATGGCGAACCCGCGACCGAGCAATGGTTTCTCTATTACGCGCGCGGCATCTCCTATGAACGCTCCGGCCGCTGGGACGAGGCCGAGGCCGATTTCCGCGCCGCGCTCGAGCTGAACCCCGAGCAGCCGCAGGTGCTGAACTATCTCGGCTATTCGCTCGTCGAGCAGCAGATCAAGCTCGACGAAGCGCTCGACATGATCGAACGCGCCGTCGCGGCCCGGCCCGATGCGGGCTATATCGTCGACAGTCTCGGCTGGGTGTATTACCGGCTCGGCCGCTACGACGAGGCGGTGGGCCAGCTCGAACGCGCGGCCGAACTCATGCCCATCGACCCGGTGGTGAACGACCATCTCGGCGATGCCTATTGGGCCGTGGGCCGCGAACTCGAGGCCGAATTCATGTGGAAACGGGCGCTGTCCTTCGTGGATTACGAGGATGTCTCCGAGGATGCCGATCCCGAACGCATCCGCCGCAAACTGGAGATCGGCCTCGACGCGGTGCTCGCCGAAGAGGGGGCGCCGCCGCTGAGCGTCGCATCCGGCGCCGGTGATTGAGGAGCGCGCGCCCGCCAAGATCAACCTGACGCTGCATGTGACCGGGCAAAGGCCCGACGGCTATCACCTGCTCGACAGCCTCGTGGTCTTCGCCGCGCTGGGCGATATGGTCCGCGTCGAGGAGGCCGAGACGCTGAGCCTCGCGGTGACGGGGCTGATGGCGGCGGGGGTGCCCGATGGCGAGGACAACCTCGTCCTGCAGGCGGCCCGCTTTCTCGATCCCGTCCGCGGCGCGCGGATCGTGCTGGAAAAACACCTGCCAAGCGCTGCGGGCATCGGGGGCGGCTCGTCCGATGCCGCGGCCACGCTGCGCGCGCTGTCGGCGCTCTGGGGGGTGCCGCTGCCGCGCAATTGCCTGTCCCTCGGCGCCGATGTGCCGATGTGCCTCGCGCCGGGCGCACAGCGCGTCTCGGGCATCGGTGAGGGCGCCTTGCCCCTGTCCGGCCTGCCCTCCCTGCCCGCGGTGCTGGTCAATCCCGGCCTCTCGGTGCCGACGCCGGATGTCTTCGCGGCGCTGAAGGAAAAGAACCATCCGCCGATGCCCGCGCGCCTGCCCGCGCTGGGTGACTTCGGCGCGCTGACGCGCTTTCTCGACACCACCCGGAACGACCTGACGGCGCCTGCCTCAGCGCAAGCGCCCGAGATCGGCACGGTGCTGGAGGCCCTCGAAGATGCGCGCATCGCGCGGATGTCGGGATCGGGCGCGACCTGCTTCGGCCTCTATCCCGATGCCGCCGCCGCGCGCGCCGCCGCCACCCGCATCGGCGAGGCGCATCCGGACTGGTGGGTCGCCGACACGACGCTCAACCCGGCACCCTGAGCGCCTGCCAACCGCCCGCGCGACCCACGTCCCCGAATGCGCGCGCCGCCCCTGTCACGGCCGGACCATAAATACCTCCGGGGAGCGCGAGGGGCTGGCCCCTCGCTTTTCAGAGTGCGCCATTGGTCCAAGGACAATGGCGACGGGGCTGGCCTCTCGCTTTTCGGAGTGCGCCATTGGTCTAAGGACAATGGCGACGGGGCTAGCCCCTCGCATTTCCGGGTGCGCCGATGGCCCGAACGCGGAAGCGGCGCGCATATCCCGACCGCCGCACGCGGAACAAGGGCCGCAATTGCCTAGCTGATCCGCGCCACCACGTAATCCGCAAGCTCGATCAGCATGTCGCGCAGATCGCTTTCGGGCAGGGTGGCCATGGCGTCCTTGGCCTTCGCGGTCCAAGCCAGCGCATCGGCGCGGGTCTCGGCCAGCGCGCCGTGCCGCTCCAGGAGGCTCAGGGCATGATCGAGATCGCCGTCTTCCTGGCGGCCCTTCTCGATCACCCGGCTCCAGAAGGCGCGCTCGGTGGCGTCGGCCTTCGCCACGGCCTTGATGACCGGCAGGGTCAGCTTCCGTTCGCGGAAATCGTCGCCGATATTCTTGCCCGTGGCCTTGCTGTCGCCCTGGTAGTCCAGAAGGTCGTCGACGATCTGGAAGGCAATCCCCAGCGCGTCGCCGTAATCGAAAAGCGCCTGCACCTGCGCCTCGTCCACCCCGGCGATCACGCCGCCCACTTCCGTCGCCGCCGAGAACAGCGCCGCGGTCTTGCCGCGCACGACCTTCAGGTAAATGCCCTCGTCGGTGCGCAGATCCTGTGCCGCGGAAAGCTGCAGCACCTCGCCCTCGGCGATGGTGGCCGCCGCGTTCGACAGGATGTCGAGCACGCGCAGATTGCCGGTCTCGACCATCAGCTGGAACGAGCGCGCGAAGAGGTAATCGCCAACGAGCACGCTCGACTTGTTGTCCCAGAGCAGGTTCGCCGTGGGCCGGCCGCGCCGCTGCGCGCTTTCGTCGACCACGTCGTCATGCAGAAGCGTCGCGGTGTGGATGAACTCCACCGTCGCCGCGAGATGAACGTGGTAGGGGCCGTCATAGCCGCAGAGCTTCGCCGCCGCGAGCGTCAGCATGGGGCGCAGACGCTTGCCGCCCGCCTCCACCAGATGCGCGGTCACTTCGGGGATGCGCGGGGCGTGTTCGGACGCCATGCGGGTGCGGATCAGCCCGTTGACGGCCTCCATTTCGGCTGCGAGCGCCGCGGCGAGGCGGTCATGGGGTTTTTGGGTGGCGTGGTCCAGGCTCATTCTCTTTCCTGCTCGCATCTCGACAGTCGAAAGCTCAGAGGGTTAGATCGCGGATATGGAAGAATTATTGCGCACCAACGATATCACGCTGATCCCGCGCGCCCGGGCTCTCCTTGCTGACGAGGGTATAGAGTCGTTCGAGCTGGACGTAAATATGAGCATCCTCGAGGGCAGCATCGGCATTTTGCCGCGGCGCTTGATGGTGCGCACGGCCGAATTGGCGCGGGCCCGCGCCGTGCTTTGGGAAAATGGCGTCAAGTTTGAGGGATGAGGCCGGTCAGTTCGCGGCGGAGGCGCTGAGCGTCGACGCCTATCTCGGGGGCCGGCTGCGCCTCGCGCAGCCGCTCAGGGGCTATCGCGCGGGGATCGACCCGGTGCTGCTGGCGGCCGCGGTGCCGGCCATGGCGGGGCAGCGGGTGCTCGATCTGGGTTGCGGCGCGGGGGCGGCGCTCTTCTGCCTCGCCACCCGGATACCCGGCCTCTTGCTGACCGGAGTGGAGCGGCAGGCGGATTACGCCGCGCTCGCCATGCGCAACGCCGAGGAAAACGGGCTCGCGGCGCGGATCGCGACGGCGGATCTCGCCGCCCTTCCGGCGGACCTGCGGCAGGAGCGGTTCGATCACATTCTCGCTAATCCGCCCTATTGGCAGGCCGAGGCCCGGGACGCGGCGCAGGATCCGGGCCGTGAGGCAGCCCTCTGCGAGGTGACGCCGCTGGCCACCTGGATCAAGGTCGCCGCGCGGCGGCTGGCGCCCGCGGGGCAGCTGCACATGGTGCACCGGGCGGAACGCCTGCCCGATATCCTGACGGCGCTGCACGGGCGGCTGGGCTCGATCGAACTGAAGCCGCTGGCGCCGCGCACGGGCCGCGCCGCGCGGCTGATCCTGGTGCGGGCGCGCAAGGGCGGACGGGCCGGTTTCCGGCTGCACGCGCCGCTGATTCTGCATGACGGCGCGCAGCATGTCGCCGATGGCGAGGATTACACCCCGGCCGTCCGGGCCATGCTGCGCGACGCGGCGCCGCTCGATTTCGAGGCCTGCGCCTGATTTTCGCTCAATTGGCGGCAAATCCCGGCGCGCCTTTCGCGCCTGCAGCGTGACTTGGCGGGGCATCTATGCTCCACTCGAGAGTCTACACAGCAAAGGAGGTCCCCCATGAGCCTGAGTTCGCATTTGATGGAGCTGAAGAAGAAGCATGCCATTTTGTCGGACAAGGTAGAGGAGGCCCAGCGATCCCCAGGCATCGACGGATTGCAGGTGGCTGAATTGAAGAAGCAGAAACTGCGCCTGAAGGAAGAGATCTCGCGCCTCAGCGCCGAGACGATGCATTAACCCGACCCATCGGGCACCGGCATGACCTCATGCCGTTGCCCACACCAGGGATGACGCAAGGCCGCACATGGCCTTGCCGGGGTTTGTCCGCGCAGTGATGCGTGGTGAACGGTTACTCGAACCCACATCGGAACCGCGCTTCGAAAGAGCGCCGGACCCAACATGTCTGCCCGCCGCCGAAGGTCATGCCCCGGCGGCGGTGTCGTGTCTGGCTGTCGCGCGTCCGGCGTTGCCCTGTGGGCGCCGGGCTCAGGCCTCGGGCGTGAAGAACGCGGTGAGCGCGGTCACTTCGCTGTCCCGCAACTCGTGCCCGCCGGGATGCAACGCGGCGGTGATGTCGCTGCCCTGCGCCTCGAAATACGCGATCAGCGCCTTGGTCTGCGGGGCCGGGCAGATCGGGTCGCGTTCCCCGGCGGAGATCAGGACGCGCGCGGCCGAAAGCCCGGGTGCGGGATCGGGCGTCCAGGGAATGAGCGGATGCAGGAGCGCGAGATCGGTGAATAGATCCGGTCGTGCGAACGCCACCGCTGCGGCGATGTTCGCGCCGTTGGAATAGCCGAGCGCGATCACCCGCGTGGCCCCGAGCCGCGCCTTATGAGCGCCGATGAAATCGGCCATGGCCGTGCGCCGCCGGGCCAGGTCGTCCATGTCGTAGACGCCCTCGCCGGTTCGCCGGAAGTAGCGCAGCGCCCCGCCTTCGGAGACATCGCCCCGCGGCGAGATCACATGCGCGCCGGGAACGAGATCGCCCGCGAAGCGGTGGAACTGCTGTTCGTTGCCGCCGGTGCCGTGGAAGGTGAAGACGAGCGGGGCGCCCGCCTTCCCTTCGGTTTCGGCGAAGATGTAGCCCGCCTCAGTCATGGATCGGCGCCAGGTAGCGGCTTTCGAGGGCGGCGCGCAGATGTTCGTGCTGGCTGGGCAGCTTCAGCGCCTCGCCCAGATGCGCGGTGTCCTCGTCGCGGTCGAAGCCGGGCTCGTTCGTGGCGATCTCGAACAACACGCCGCCGGGCGTGCGGAAATAGATCGCGTAGAAATAATCGCGGTCGATGACCGGCGTGACCTGGTAGCCGGTGTCGAGCAGGGCCTTGCGCACGACCTTCTGCTTGTCGCGATTTTCGACGGCGAAGGCCACGTGGTGGACCGAGCCCGCGCCCTGGTCGCCGAAGGGCGCGTCGATCCGGGTGAGGTCGATCACGTTGGCGTCGTTGCCGCCGGGCACGTGAAAGCGCGTGACGGCGCCGGTCCTGTCCATCTCCTCGTAGCCCATGAAGCGCAGCAGCTCCGCGGTGGCAGCCTCGTCGCGGAGGCGCATGTCGGTGGAATGGAAGCCGCGGATCGCCACGTCCTCGGGCACGCCGCCGGCGGTCCAGGGCGCGCGGTTGTCCGATGCGACCTCGGTCAGGGCGAAGCCGTCGCCATCGGGGCCGGAAAAGCGCAGCCGCGCCGCGCCGAAGCGGCTGTCTTCGGAAAGGTTCGCGACACCGGCCTTCGACAGGCGCTCGCGCCAATAGGGCAGGGCGCCTTCGGGGACGGAAAAGACCGTCGTGCCGACCTCGCCGGTGCCCGCGCGGCCGCGGCGGGCGCCCGGAAAGGGGAAGTAGGTCATCACGGTGCCGGGCGTGCCGGTCTCGTCGCCGTAATAGAGGTGGTAAACCTCCGGCGCGTCAAAATTCACGGTCTTCTTGATCCGGCGGAGACCGAGCGTCTTGGTGAAGAAGTCGTTGTTGGTCTGGGCATCGGACGCCAGCGACGTGACGTGGTGCAGCCCGGTGATGTCGGAAATCATGGCAGAGCCTCCTGATGTGTCGCGGCAGATATAGGCGGTCGGGGATCGTGCGTCGACGCGCGGGCGCGCGCCGATGATGTGCGCGAACGCAAAGAGCCCCGGCGCGGCGGCCGGGGCTCCTCCGCCCTTGCGGGCGTCCTCGCGTCAGCGATCAGACGAAGAACTGCGCGCCGTTGGCCGAGATCGTCGAGCCGTTGATGAACTGCGCGTCGTCGGAGGCAAGGAAGGAGACGCAGCGCGCGATCTCCTCGGGCTCGCCGAGGCGGCCTGCGGGGATCTGGCTAATGATCGACTCGCGCACCTTCTCGGGCACCGCCATGACCATCTCGGTCGCGATGTAGCCCGGGCAGACGGCGTTGGCGGTGATGCCCTTGCCGGCACCTTCCTGCGCCAGCGACTTGATGATGCCGAGATCGCCCGCCTTGGTCGCGGCGTAGTTCACCTGGGCGAACTGGCCCTTCTGGCCGTTGATCGACGAGATCACGATGATCCGCCCGAAGCCGCGCTCGCGCATGCCGGGCCAGATCGGGTGAATGGTGTTGAACACGCCGGTCAGGTTGGTGTCGATCACCTCCTGCCATTGCTGCGGCGTCATCTTGTGGAAGGGCGCGTCGCGGGTGATGCCGGCATTGGCCACCACGACGTCGATCGGGCCGAGATCGGCCTCGACCTGCGCGAGGCCTTCCTTGGAGCTTTCGTAATCGCCCACGTTCCACTTGTAGGTCTTGATGCCGGTCTCTTCGGTGAAGGCCTTGGCCTTCTCGTCATTGCCGGCATAGGTCGCGGCGACCTCGTAGCCCTTGGCTTTCAGTTCCTTGGAAATGGCGGCGCCAATACCGCGGCTTCCGCCGGTGACGACTGCTACACGTGCCATGTTGTCTCTCCTTCTGTCAGGTTCGGGGTTCGATATACGACGCGGCGCGGAAATGCGCCGCGACATGGGGTCGGACAGCCGGTGTCAGCCATCCGGATGGTTCTCGATCAGGCGGCGGGCATCGGCTTCGCCCTGCGCCCATGTGGCCCGGAGTTTCTCGGGGTCGGTGAAGTCGATCTTGTCGGCAGGCGTCTCCTCGCCGGGATGCAGGTAGAAGCGGCCTTCCATGTCTGGCAGGGTCCGGTACTTGCGCGTGAGCAGGATCATCGTCGTGCCTTCGTCGGGGTCGGGCATCGGGGCTTGGTCGGCCATGCCGCCATCGACGACCGGGCGTCCGTCCCATTCGGGGGGCTCGAAGACCGGCGGGATGACCGCGGCGGCGCAGATCAGATCGAAGAGGCGGCCCTCGCGCGCGGCGGCGTTGGCGTCGACCAGCGAATAATCGAGGCCCATCTTCTCGGCCCAGCCGAAATGCGGCGCGTTGATACTGTGCAGCTCGGCCTCGTAGGCGACGGTCATGGCCATGCCCGATAGGGTCGGCAGGTGGCTGTCCGGCGGATGCGCGATCAGGATCTGGAAGGCCGGGCCCTCGGCGATCCGGCGCGCCGCCTCGGCGTCGATGACCTTGTCCACCACCTCGCAATAGATCGACTGGTGCGGGGTCAGCCCGGCATCGCCCGCGTGAAACAGGTCGATATTGCTGTCCTGCGCCGCGAAGGCCGCGCACATCTCCTCGAGAAGCGCGTGTTCGCGCCCGGCGAGATAGGCCGCACCGGCAAGCGCGCCGCCCGAGACCCCGGTCAGCCGCTTCGGTGCAAGCGACCGGCTTTCGGTCAGCGTCGTCATGAACCCGCCCTGCCAGAAGCAGCGCAGGCCACCGCCGGAAAAGACCAGCTGATCGGGATTATGTGGAAGCACCTGCCGCATGGGCAAAAGGCGGGGACGCGCCCCGCCTTTCCCGTCGCGCGCCTGTTACGGGCGCTCGAGGCACATGGCGACACCCATGCCGCCACCGATGCAGAGCGTGGCGAGGCCCTTCTTGGCACCGCGGCGCTTCATCTCGAACAAGAGCGTGTTCAGGATGCGCGCGCCCGAGGCGCCGATCGGGTGACCGATGGCGATGGCGCCGCCGTTCACGTTCACGATGGACGGGTCCCAGCCCATGTCCTTGTTCACGGCGCAGGCCTGCGCGGCGAAGGCTTCGTTGGCCTCGACGAGGTCGAGATCCTCGGCCTTCCAGCCGGCCTTTTCGAGCGCCTTGCGCGACGCGTAGATGGGGCCCACGCCCATGATCGACGGGTCGAGGCCCGCGGTCGCGTAGGACACAATGCGCGCGAGCGGCTCGATGCCGCGCTTCTCGGCGTTTTCGGCGGTCATGATGAGGGCACCGGCGGCGCCGTCATTGATGCCCGAGGCATTGCCCGCGGTGACCGAACCGTCCTTGGTGAAGGCCGGGCGCAGCTTGGTCATGTTGTCGATGGTCGCGCCGTGGCGGATGTATTCGTCCTTGTCTACGACGATATCGCCCTTGCGGGTCTTGACGGTGAAGGGGATCACCTCGTCGTCGAACTTGCCGGCCTTCTGCGCCGCTTCGGCCTTGTTCTGGGAGGCGAGCGCGAATTCGTCCTGCTGGTCGCGGCTGATCTGCCACTTCTCGGCGACGTTCTCGGCGGTCTGGCCCATGTGGTAGCCGTTGAAGGCGTCCCAGAGGCCGTCGCGGATCATCGTGTCGATATACTTGACGTCGCCCATCTTGTGGCCGGCGCGCAGATGCGCGGCATGCGCCGAGAGCGACATGCTTTCCTGGCCGCCCGCGCAGATGATGTCGGCATCGCCGAGCTGGATGTGCTGGGCGCCGAGCGCCACGGCGCGCAGACCAGAGCCGCAGACCTGGTTGATGCCCCAGGCGGCGCTTTCCTGCGGCAGGCCCGCGTTGATATGCGCCTGGCGCGCGGGGTTCTGGCCCTGCGCTGCGGTCAGCACCTGGCCGAGGATGGTCTCGGACACTTCGGACTTGTCGACGCCCGCGCGCTCCACCAGCGCTTCGAGCATGGCCGCGCCGAGGTCGTGGGCGGGGGTTGTGGCGAAGGAGCCGTTGAAGCTTCCCACGGCGGTCCGGGCCGCGGATGCGATCACGATATTCGTCATGCCAGATCTCCTCTCTTGCACGATGTGGCCGAGGCCCCCGGGATGATCCCGGGGGCGCGCCACGTTGCGCATCTTGGTATCGGATGACGGGAAGGTGAGCAACCGACGTAACGTCACGGGATGCCGCAACGGCAGTCTTGCGGGCTCTCAACCGGGGCGTTGCAGGCGCGCGCGGCCCCCCGGGTCAGACCGGGGCGGAGCCGATCCTGCGCCAGGGCGGATCGAGGGTCGGGGCGGCGAAGTAGAAGCCCTGCAGGCAATCGATGCCGATATCGGTCATGAATTGCGCGTCATCCTGGGATTCGATGCTTTCGGCAATGGTGAAGACGTCGAATTCGCGGGCCATGGCGAGGATGGCGCGCAGCAGGACCTGGGTGTCGGCATCCTCTGCGGCCCCACGGGTCAGCCGTCCGTCGATCTTCAGGATATCGAAGGTGAACCGGCTGAGAACACGCAGATTCGTGGCCGTCGCGCCGAAATTGTCGAGCGCGAAGGTGATGCCCTTGGGGCCGTAGCGGCGCATGAAGTCGCTGACGAGTTCGGGCACCAGCATCGCCGAGGGTTCGGTCACTTCGAGAATGAGCCGGTCCGCGATGGTCGGATCGCCGGTGAGCGCCTGTTCGAGGATGTTGGTGTATTTGCGATACCCGATAGAGCGCGCCGAGAGGTTGAGCGAGAGCCGGATGTCGGGATTGCGCGACAAGATGCCGAGGCCCTTGCTGAGGGCGACGCAATCCAAGAGGCGGCCCGTCTCCTGCTCCTCGATGTCGCGGATGAAGTCGCGGGCGGGAATGATTCGCCCCGCGGGGTCGAGCACCCGGGCAAGCCCCTCGTAGAAGGCCACGCGGTCATGCGCGGCGCTTTGCACCACGGGCTGGAAGGCGAGATTCACGTTTCGCGCGCGCACCGCGTTCTCCACGATCCGCGGCGTGTCGCGATCGAGCTCGCGCACCGCAAAATCGAGTGCGTTCTTAGGGACGCTGATATCGAGCCCGCTGACCATGACCTTTCCCAACCTGTTGAGCGTTCCCGTCCTGTCTGCGGCAGGAGGTCTTTCCAAAGCGCTAATGCCGCAAGTCCGAGCCCCGGTCATTTGTCTCAAATCCAACCGATCGCGGGGCGCTATTGACAGCCCAACGCGCGGGCGTATAAGCGCGCCTTCATTGGTGTTGGTGGCCCCCGCAAGGGGATGCCTGTCAGGGCTCCGGGAAACCGGGCACAAGGCCCAGAGGACAACGCCCTTCATAGCCGCCCCCGAGACCACCGAAGGGGCCGCGTCAAACGAAGGAGATCAGACGGTGACCAAACGCACCTCTGCCAAGTACAAACTCGACCGCCGGATGGGCGAAAACATCTGGGGTCGTCCGAAATCCCCGGTCAACCGCCGCGAATACGGCCCCGGCCAGCACGGCCAGCGCCGCAAGGGCAAGATCTCGGATTTCGGTCTGCAGCTGCGCGCCAAGCAGAAGCTGAAGGGCCATTACGGCGATCTGACCGAGAAGCAGTTCCGCCGCATCTTCGCCGATGCCGAGCGCCAGAAGGGCGACACCGGCGAGCTGCTCATCGGCCTGCTGGAGCGCCGCCTCGACGCGGTCGTCTACCGCGCCAAGTTCGTGCCGACCGTCTTCGCCGCGCGCCAGTTCGTGAACCACGGCCACGTCACGGTGAACGGCCAGAAGGTCAACATCCCCTCCTACCGCGTGAAGGAAGGCGACGTAATCGAGGTCCGCGAGAAGTCCAAGCAGCTCGCCTCCGTGCTCGAGGCCTCGCAGCTGCCCGAGCGGGACGTGCCCGATTACATCGAGGTCGACCATTCCAAGATGAAGGCGACCTTCGTGCGTCAGCCCGGCCTGTCGGACGTGCCCTACGCGGTGCAGATGGAGCCTAACCTCGTCATCGAATTCTACGCACAGAACTGATCCTGCGTTCTGTGCCGAAAGACAGGGGCCGCACCTTCGGGTGCGGCCTTTTCCATGCCCGCGGCCCGGTCGCGGCGCAGTGTCGGCCGGGGCCCAACGCAAAACGGCCGCGCCTTCGAGGCACGGCCGTTTTTCATTGTCGCCCAGGCGCGGTCGCCGTTCAGAGGTAGAACAGGTCGCGGTAGACGTGCCGGGCGATGTCTTCACGCTTCAGCCCGCGCTTTGCGAGCTCGGCGTCGCTCATCGCCTGAAGTTGTTCCGCCTGACGGACGCGCGGATTGCGCTCTGCGATCCAGACCATCCCGTCATAGAGACGCTGAAGGATGCCTTTGCGCTCGTTGGCGTGGGTTGCGGTATGTGCGGTCGCGGTGGCCGTAGCCATGGGATATCTCCAATCGGTTTGTCGTTCCCCCTTGGCACAATAAATAGGCACTCTGCGAAGACCCAACCATGCCCATTCATTCAGACCCGCGTCCCGTCTGGTGCATGGCTGCGGATCCCCGGGACGGATCGCACGAAAAAAGGGAGTGACCGATGGCCACTCCCGCTTGTGCTGAAAATCATTTCGTCAAAGCGCGTGCCCGTGCAGCGAAACACGGAATCTTGGGGATCGAGCAAACGCAGGCCAATGCCTAGCGATATTATATGACAGTTGCATGACGCTGCGTCAACTTTTCTGAAAACGCGTCCCGCTCAGCGTTTCTTGAGCGTCTCGCCCATCGCCACCTTCGGCGTCAGCTCCACGATGCGGTCGATCTCGGCATCGGGGTCCTCGACCAGGGCCGCGACGATCTCGGCGGCCTTGCGGCCGATCTCGGTGCGCATGGCGTCCATGGTGGCCAGCTTGCGCGGCAACCCGTCCAGCAGTTCCACCCCGTTGAAGCCCGCAAGCCCGATCTGGCCGGGCACGTCGATGCCCTTGTCGAGACAGTAGAGCAACCCGCCCGCGCCAATCATGTCGTTGGAATAATAGAGGAAATCCAGCTCCGGTGTGCGTTCCAGGATCGTTTGCGTCATCTCCCGGCCCTTGGCCAGTGCCGAGCCGCCGGAATAGAATTCCTGGTCCATGACCTCGACGCCCGCCTTGGCCAGCGTCTCGGTGAAGCCCTCGAAGCGCTTCCGCGCCCGGTGATCGAGCGGCATCTTGGTGCCCAGAAAACCGATATTCGTGTAGCCGGCCTTCAGGATCGCCTGCGCCATCTCGCGGCCCGCGCGGCGGTGCGAGATGCCGACCATGGCGTCGATCGGCGTGCCGTCGGTATCCATGATCTCGACAACCGGGATGCCGGAGGCGGCGAGCATCGCGCGCGAGGCATCGGAATGCTCCAGCCCGGCGATGATGACCGAGGAGGGGCGCCAGGACAGCATCTCGTAGAGGACGCGTTCCTCCTTCTCGGGCATGTAATCGGTCACGCCCACCACCGGCTGCAGCTCGGTATCCTCGAGCACGGCGCTGATGCCCGACATCACCTCCGGAAAGACCATGTTGCGCAGGCTGGGGATGATCACGGCCACGAGGTTGACCCGCTGGCTGGCCAGCGCGCCGGCGATCTTGTTCGGCACGTAGCCCAGCGATTTCGCCGCTTCGAGCACCTTCGCCCGGGTCGCCTCCGAGACATCGCCGCGATTTCGGAGCACACGGCTGACGGTCATTTCGGAGACGCCGGACGCTTCGGAGACATCCCGCAGGGTCAACGGGCGGGGGGGCGTTGCGGCCAATGCGCGTTCCTCGTTCTTGCGGCGTTATGAGGACGTTAGACCATGGACCGCCCGGCCCACAAGTCATCCCGATGCCGCCCCTTGTGATTTGGCGCCCTCGGGTGGTGACAGCGCCCCGGCGCCGCGCTAGACCGAAAGCACGCGGCCCCGTGGCTCAACTGGATAGAGCAGCCCCCTCCTAAGGGGCAGGTTGCAGGTTCGAATCCTGCCGGGGTCGCCAATTCAATTTTTAAAATGTTGAATTTAAAAAATAATTTCGTTCTTGTCTGAGGCCATCCCACACTTATTCCCACATAGCGCGCCGGGTTTCCTCGGTACCTTCGTGCCTTGGGCTGCATCCGGTTCAGCGTGCGTCAGGCAGGTGTACCCGACGCACGCGCGGAGCTATGCAGGCGCATTCAGACGTGGTTAAGGATGCTTATCTGCACTGAACGACAAGGTTGGACTGTGAAAAAATTAAGGTACCGCCTCCGGTCTGCGGTATCCCCTTCGCCTCCGAGATCCTGTCTACTATGTCATAGCCGCTTGGACACTTCTTCCCCGCTTCCGCATAGCACTGTTCAATAGTGCGCCCCATTCCGGAGCAACGCATCGTGTAGGCTTGGCGTCCATCTGGTCCCAAAAACGAGGTGGGCGACACTTCAGCGCACCCTGAAATGGAAGAAATCGAGATTATCGAGATCCAAGTAGCTGAGCGTATCATGAGAAAATCCTTCATCAGTCCAACGCCCGTCAGACTAACATCCGCACGCACTTGATTAGCAACTTATTCGTTACGACCATACCCCTCAGGCCAGCCTTTGAAGCGATTTTTGATGGATACCGCACCTACTACGATCCTGACTGGAAGAATGATGAAAAGGTGGAGCGCCGGGTGGAGAAGAATGCCAACAAGATGGGCAAGAAGAAGTTTAAGAAGCGGATGGGCGGCAGCGGAAAGCTCAAGGTTAGTGACTTGTCGGATCGCTCTGGCTAAGACTAGACAGAGATTCAACAGCTCGATATCCGCCGAAAGATACAGTAGGCGCAAAGAAGAAACCCGACAATGCCACTCCATAATAAGATACAAGGCGACATAGTCGCCGATAGCGTTGAATTATGGAGGAAATGCTCAAATGCGGCGGCAGTTCTTTTGCTGTCGATTTTCACTCTGCAAAGCGTTGGGGTTATTTTCTTTGGATTCCCGAAACTTGCCAGTATCGTAAGTTTTGCATTCGGTACGCTTATATCATCCTTAACTTTCCTAACCTATTTATCACTAAGATCACACCCACGATTAGCACATAGATTCCTTCAGGTTTCGCTGTTAGCAATCATTTCCTTCCAGCTTATCATAGCTCTGATATACGCTTTAAGTTTGGCTGCGAAAGCTGCTTGGGGGAATCTCGTGACCCTGAAAGAAATAGAGCCGTATCTTTCACATTCTGGAGAGAAAGGCCGATATCTTCTGGAGATTGTGGGGCAAAATGGGCTTTACCCAATAGCTGCTTTGATTTTGACCGCAAGCCCAGCGCTTCTTCTAGGCTCAAATGGCAGCGCTAACAGAATCATCTCAAAGCTTCTGTCCAGGAAGATGCTGATTTCCGGGCTGATTTTTTCAATGCTAGTTCTGTTAATGGCGCCAAAAGGATGGAAGGCGGGTAGCCCTCTCTACTACTTTTTCTCAAGCCCTAGATTCAATGCAGCGATGGGCAGTGAGGATCATAAGCGGGCATTTGAGAGTGGGTATCTCTCAGGCCTTCAAATAAGTGACTATGATCATCGGCCAATATTCCTCATTACTGTTGATGCAATGAGAGCTGATTTTGCCTTAGGGGAAAACGAATCCAGCCCCAGCAACTTCCTCTCGGTGCTTCGAGAGCATAAGAATCTAGTATACGAGGGTAAAATAAATGCGACTTGCACCTCCTCATATTGCGGAATAGCTTCGATTTTCTCAGCAGAGCAGGTAGGTGAACTCAATGTTTTCTCTGATAACCTTGTGGATGTGCTTGAATCATTAAAGTATCAGACTCAGTTTATATTGTCGGGAGATCATTTGGGGCACTACAGGCTCAAGGAAGTATATCGATCCAAATACAAGTTATTTTTTGATGGTAACAGCTCGCAAGATTTTTCGATTAATGATGATCGGCTTCTATTTGAGGGTATGGATCTGGTAGGTGAAAAAAGGGCCGACGATTTCTATTATTTTCACCTCATGTCCCCACATGGCGCCGGAAAGATATTCATAGAGGGTGCTTCCACGTCAAGAAATCGCTCTCTTCTTCAACGGATAATTGGGTGGCAAGATGAAAAAGAATTTGCTGCAAACTATCTACTTGGCCTAAGGCAGGCAGAAGGCGTCATTAACGAAATTTTCAGATTTATCGAAGGTAATTATTTAGGGATGAAGCCCCTCGTGATTGTGACGTCTGATCATGGAGAGCTGTTAGGCGAGGGCGGGAGATTCGGCCATGGTGGCGAGCCTGCAAAAGAATTGATTGAGATCCCTATTTTCATAATCGACTACGGGGCTAAATCCCAAAGAATGAATCTCATAAGCCCCTCACTTCAATCTCAGTCTGACATTGCGCCTTTCATTCTGCGTTCGCTGGGAGTTCCTCTTCCGGACATATGGAGCGAAAAGTAAGGCACTTTATACTTTCTTTCCCGAGAATAAGAGACGGAGCACAGCGCTGTGGGTTATGCTGTTGAGGCCTAAAAGCATCACGCGACCTTCTGGGCTATCGTCTGAGCCGAGGTAGTCGGTTTTTTTTTTGGTCAGAAATGGTCGGGGTGAGTTTCGTTGCAGGTATCTGGCCTTGCTCCCGTTTCACCGCATGCCCAGACCCTTCTCGAATTGGTCGGAGGTTGGATCGACGGCTGCAACGATAACCGCCCCTACTCAGGCCTGAAAATGCGCTAGCCCCGCGAAATTATTGCAGCTCAGACCGAAATCGGTTGAGGCTACGGTGGAACGGGGCAAGACCAATAGGATTGCTGAGATAAGCAGAGATTATTGTCCTCCTAAGCAATGCAGAGTTTCATTTTGAACGCACTTTGCGCGTTCTTGCTTCCCGCTTTCTGCATCCCTCGCAGCAAAATCGCGCATCGGCGCGCCGCCAGATCGGTAGCTCATCTCTACACCTCTGGCACTTCCAATCGCTCCGCGCCATGCGCCGGGCAATGGTAATTGCCCGTTTTTGGCGGTTGGCCTTGTTGCCGGTCCAGAAGTAGCACTCAAAGGTTGCTCGCCAGCGGCCTTCCTCCACCTCGATCCAAATCGTATCCGGGTCAGGTCCTGGCATGGCGCTCTCCCGCTTTTTGAGAACTCACAGCCGGGTCAAGTCTCTGAATTTTTTCGCTTTCCATTTTATATTTACCCCGTTGCACATCCGTCCGTTCGGCCCGTGTCGCTCCCATTCAATAAGGGCGCGCCACTCTTCGAGAGAGACAACTCGCTCGGTCCAAGTTTTGGGCCTGCCTTCGGGCGTCAGGCCGTGCTGGAAGGTTTCGCCTTTGGTGGCCGGAGGGCGTGCTACACATGCTACAGGTGCTACACGTAGTTCCGGCTTTTCAGCCCGTTCAGCCGGAGGAGATTGGCGCGCGGGTGATTTGCGAGGAGACATGTCGCCCCTCATTAATTCGACTAGCGCGGCTTTGGCGTCAAACCACATCGCTGCCACGGGCGTGTCCACGCGCGTCCTGAACTCCTTGACCAACAACCCCATCCGCAGAGTCGCATGCAGGTGGCTCGCCAATTGGAACAGGCGGCTCGTATGCCCGTCGAAAAACACCGGAAGGACGGTCGCATCCGCGCGGGTGATCATCCGGGCCGTAAAACCGCGCCATCCCGGATCCATCGGCGTGCCGAACGGCTTGGCCGAGGTGCTGACCGCTCCGCCGGGAAAGACGCCGATCGCACCGTCCTGCTCGAGATACCGAAGCGCCTTCCGGCGCGTCTCGAGATTGATGTGCATCGCCGCCTTCGTCTCGTCGAAGCTGATCGGCAGGATCGTCTCGCCCAGATCGGGGGCGCGGCTGAACACTTCATGCGCCAACTTCCGGAAATCCGAGCGGGTCCGACACAGGATATGCGCCATCATCAAACCGTCGAGAATACCGTATGGGTGGTTGGCGATCATCACCAGGGGCCCCTCGCGCGGGATATTCGACAGGCACCCGTCCATGACCTCCAGCGTCAGTCCGAACCGGTCGACCATGACCTGCCAGATGTCGCGACCGTCCCGCATGTCGCGCTCATAGCCATGCGCGCGTTTGATCAGCCCGATTCGCCCGGTGGCGTTCTCCATGGTCCGGATCAACGCCCGGCTGCTGCGGGACCGCGCGGAATGCGCGTAGCTGATGTCGCGTGCGACGTGCCTGTCCTGCAGCATGGCCTTCCTTTTCGCCTTCGCAGCGGGGTCGCTGCCTGTGACGATCGTATGTCCCGGTGCTGTGAAGGTTTGATGACAGGGCACGGGGCGATTGATCCAGCTGCCATCGAGACGACAGCGCCTTGGGGGGAAGCTGGGAAAGATAACTACGCCGGCCGGGCGCGCCTTCGGGTCGACCGGAACGCAGGAGAGCGCCCCGCTCTTCCTGCGCAGGTCGTATACGTCGAACCGCCCGCTCTGCGGACATCCGGCAAGACTTGCCACGCGCAAGCGCGGATCAATGCGCGTGCCCCGCGTGGCTGTGGTGCCGGGCGTCGGCCGCCTCGACCGCGACGGTCACGGGGATCGGCCCGGCGGAGGTCAGCAAGGTTATCGCCGCGGTGTCGCCCTCCGAAAATCCTGTCGCGAGACCCGTTGCCCGAAGGGCCAGCCCCTGCGGGGCCAGCGTGAGGCTGCGGCCAGGTTGGACCGGCACGGAGGGCAGGGGCTGATAGGTGGCCTCGCCGCGCTCAAGCGCGAAGCCCACGAGCGCGGCGGTTTCGGCGAAGGGGATCTCGGCCCCGTCGAGCGTCACCCGCGTGTCGCCGGTATTCGCGAGCTCCAGAAAGATCAGCGCCTCGCGCCCATCGGTCGCGTTCATCCAGGGATGCACCACCTTGAACCCGCCCGCTTCGAACGCGTGATCGGCGCCGTGATGCGCTTCGGCCGCCACCGTTTCGGCTGGGTCGCGGGTGTGACCGTCCGCGGCGAAGGACTGCGCGGCCAGCACAGTGAGCAGGGCGGCGAGGCGGGCGAGATGGGGCGAACGGATCATGGCTTGGCCTTTCGGATGTCGGTCAGGCGCGCAATCCGTCGACGACGGGCTGGCGGAGGATGGCGAGCGCGGGCAGGACGGACAGCACGCTGGTGACGGCGAGGAAGGCGGCGGCGAGGTGAACTTCGCCCCAGCCCAGCACCGCATTGACGAGGATGTCGGTGCGGCGCGTGAGCACGGCGGAGATCGCCGCCGTCGCCGCGATGCCCAGCACGACGCCGAGGGCGGTTCCCGCCAGGAGCAGGCTCGCGGCGTAGCTCCACACTACCGACAAGATGAAGCGGCGGGGCGCACCCAGCGCGCGCAGCATCGCCACTTGCCGCCGGAAGAGGCGCGTCAGGATGAACAGGCCCAGAAGGACCGATGCCGCCACAAGCACCTGCGTGACCAGCGACATGATGGACATGACCTGCCGCACATCGCCCATGACGCGGTAGAGATTGGCCAGAACCGTGCCGGGAAAGAAGGACATCGTCTCGTTCGCGCGGGTGAATTCCGAGCGCAGGGCGTAATTGGCCCAGAGCGCCTCGGCCCGCACGATGATCGAGGGGGTGCCGGGGAAACATTCGGCATCGAAAGGCGGACCGAGCTGGCCGCCGGCCTCGGGGGCGTGACCATTGGCGAGGCCGTGCACCTCCCAGACCGCCTCGACCGGGACGAGGATCGCGCGGTCCCACGGTGTGCCGGTGCGGGGCAACGTGCCCACCACGGTGAAGGCGTAGGCTGCATGTGCCGAGTCCTCGGCCTCGTCGCCCGAACCGTGTGCGGAGGGAAAGACCTGCCCGATCGAAACCGGCGCGGCCGCTCCTGCGATGGCCTCAAACGGGGTTCGCCAGACGCGGCCAGCGATGCGGTTGTCCGAGAGGTGGCGGGCGAAATCCTCGGTCGTGCCGATCACGGGAGCGTCGCCGTAGCTGTCGCCGAAGGCCAGCGGTGCCGCCAGGGCCACGTCCGGGTGGGTCGCGACCAGGTTGTAGGTCTCGCCATCCAGAAGCGGCGCGTCGGAGGGCTGCAGGAACACCGTGGCCAGCATCATCGTCATCTCCGAGCCGGGGGCCGAGACGATCAGATCGAACTTGTCCGCCGCCGCCGCCGTGCCCTGACGCAACCCGCGTTCCTGCGCGATGAGCCCGATGCCCATGCCGACAGATATGGCGATGAGCGCCACGAACATCGCATTGGCCCAGCGAAAGCGCCACAGCACCGCGCGCACCAGCGACCAGGGGGCGAAGCCGCGCAGGAGCAGGGTGCCGAGGATCACGAGAGGGGCCAGCAGCGCGACAAGCACGGCCATGTCCTGCACCAGAACCGGCAGCCCGTCCCAGAGATCACGCAGCATCGGGCACCTGTTGGCTGAGGCGGCCATCCTCGATCCAGAGCACGCGCTCCATCCGGTCCAGCAGGTGCGGATCGTGACTGACCGCGATCAGGGTCCGGCCATGCGCGCGGGTGAGGGCGACGAGATCGCCGATCAGCGCGTCGGCGGCTTCCCGATGCAGGCTGGCCGTGGGCTCGTCCGCCAGCAGGATGGGCGCGCTGGCGGCCAGCGCGCGGGGCGAACATCGCGGGCAGCGCGGCATTGTCGGTGCTGCCAAGCTCTTCGAAGAGCAGAAAGTCCTGGAAGATCATGCCGATATGGGCGGCGCGGAAAGCGGTGCGCGCCGCATCCGGAAGCGCGGTCAGGTCGGTCTCGCCCCATCGCAACGCGCCATGCGCGGCCAGCAGCCCGGCCAGCGCGTAAAGCAGCGTGGACTTGCCCGCGCCCGACGGGCCGCGCACGCCGATCAAACTGCCGGGCGCCGCGTCGAGCGCATCCACCGCCAGCAGCACGCGGCCCCGTGGCCCGGTGATCCGCAGGTCGCGTATCGACAAGGGCAGTCCCATCAGCCGTAGGTCGCGTCCTCGAGCCGCACGAGCGACAGGAAGCCGGTATCGGGGTCGCGGTAAGCCCCGGTCTCGAGCCTGCCGCGCACCTCGTTCTTGCGGTTGAAGGGGATCACGT
This sequence comes from Roseivivax lentus, assembly GCF_900156805.1. Lineage (GTDB taxonomy): Bacteria > Pseudomonadota > Alphaproteobacteria > Rhodobacterales > Rhodobacteraceae > Roseivivax > Roseivivax lentus. The sequence continues at coordinate 671,516 of NZ_FTOQ01000001.1, forward strand.
CGATCACCCGCTTGGAATAAACGGCGACGATGTTGAGCGGCCATTCCGCCTCGGTCTCGCAGAAGGGGCAGACCGACATCGGCAGCGCGGTCAGGACGAAGAAGGTCGCATCGGCCTTGAGCGGCGGGGCCATGTAGCCCTCGAAGGTCACGCGGTCGCCCACGTTGGATTGCGCCCATTCGCTGAGATTGCGCCCGCCCGCATAAAGATCGCGGATCTTGGCGGCGTCTTCGGCGCGGGCGCGTCCGGCCAGGACCTGCGTGGCGGCAAGGGCGATCCCGGTGGTCAGCAGGGTGCGGCGGTTCATGGCAGGCTCCTTCGTCAATCGTGGCGCCCGGCGGTCGCGTGACCTCCGGGCGCCGTTCGGTGGGGCCGGGCCCGGCGGGTCATGCCCCCGGACCCGGCGATGCGGCGCGAGACCTAATTCGGCGGTGGCGGCGTGGTGCATCACGTGGAAGATCAGGTTCTGCTCGATGGTGCCGTCCAAGAGGTGCGCCCAGGGGCCCTTGGCGTAGACGGCCACGTCCTCGCCCGAATGGGTTTCGGAGGATTTCGGCACCAGCGCCTGCTGCGGGTAGTCGAGATCGGTGGCGTCCTCTTCGGTCACGTTGGGGCGGGTGCCGAAATAGGACCCGTCCGGCTGCTCGATCAGGACCGAGCCGGGACCGTTGAGGTAGCTCGCCACCGTGAAGGGCTTGTCATCGGCAGCCAGTTCCGGCTCGCCGTTATGGTCGATGCCGGCGCCGTCGATTCCCATGCAGAGGCCGAGGATGTCCGAGCCGCGCCCGCAATAGCCGTTGAAGGCGAGCGCGTGTTCATGGTCCGCCGTGACGATGATCAGCGTGTTGGCATCGCGGTCATCTCGTCGGCCATGGCGACCGCATCGGCGAAGGCCTTCTGGTCGCGCACGACGCGGGCGAGGTTGCCGGCATGGTTGGCGTGATCGACGCGGCCCGCCTCGACCTGCAGGAAGAAGCCGTTTTCGCCTGCCTTGGCCGACAGTACCTCGATGGCGGCGCCGGTCATCTCCGCAAGGCTCGGCTCGTCGGCGCGGTCGGCCTCGTACATCATGTGGCTGGCCTCGAAGAGGCCGAGGATGGGTGTGCCGTCGCGCGGCGCGGCGTCGAAGCTCGCCTGATCCATGGCGAAATGCGCGCCAAGGCCTTCGGCGCGTTCGATCAGGTTCACGCCGTCCTCGCGGCTGCCGCCCTCATCGGCGTGGAAGTTGCGCATGCCGCCGCCCATGGCGACGTCGATAATGCCCGCCTCCATCGCGTCGATCAGCTGCGTCGCGATGTTCTTCTGTTCGGTGCAGCCCTCGGGCACGGCGGCCTCGAAGTTGCGGTCGACCGTCTTGGCATAGGCCGAGGCGGGCGTCGCGTGGGTGAGGCGCGCCGTGGAGACGATGCCGGTCTCCTTGCCCATCTCGGTCATGATCTCGTTGATCGAGGCGACGGTGTTGCCGGGAAGGGTGGCGCAATCGCCGCGCACCACGTTCTCGTTCACGCCGATGATGCCGGCCTTGGTCTTGATGCCCGCCATCATCGCGGTGCCGGTGCCGGCCGAGTCCGGCGTCTGGGCGTTGACGTTGTAGGTCTTGACCAGCGCGAGGTTCGGGAAGGCCTCGTGCGGCTGGACGTATTCGTCGCCGAAGCCGCCCTCCTGCTGGCCCGCGAAGAGGCGCGAGGCGTAGTTGGTGCCGACGCCGTTGCCGTCGGAGATCAACAGGATCACGTTGAGGGCGGTGTTGGTGTACACCTCCTTGGCAAGCTCGGCCGCAAGCCGCTCCTGCGCGGTGACGAACCATGCGTTGTTCGCCTGGGCAAGGTCTTGTGCCTGAGCCGCCACAGCGGCGGTCAGGGCGAGAGCAGATATCGCGAGGGTGGTCTTCATCTCTTGGCTCCGTGTGAGAGATCACGGCCAAGGCGCTAAGGGCGGTTCAAGTCAGGCGTGTTAAGGGCGGGTGAAACTTTGGTGACGCCGGGTGGTCGCGGCAGGCGTCGGCCTTGTCCCAGGGCGTCGCGGTCAGCGCCCGGTCTTCAATGTGTGCCGGGGCGCAGGAAGCCCGCGGCGATCGCCGACAGCGCGACCATGATCGCCGCAACGCCCAGCATCAGGGGCAGGCCGCCCAGCTGGTAGGTCAGGCCGGACAGAAGCGTTCCGGCAAGGCGTCCCGCGGCGTTGGCCATGTAGTAAAAGCCCACATCCATCGTCACCCGCTCCGCCTTGGTGAAGGACAGGATGAGGTAGGAATGCAGCGAGGAGTTCACCGCGAAGATCGCACCGAACACGAGCAGCCCGATCACCAGCGTCACGGTCAGCCATGTCTGCGGCGCGCCTGCGACCAGGGCGGCGGCGGCCAGAGCGGCGGGCACGACGGCCAGCGCCCAGGCCCAGCCGCGTGCGGCGGCGATCAGCTCGTCTTCGGGTCGCGCGCGGGCGCGCAGGATGCGCGGCGCATTGGCCTGCACGAGCCCGTAAAGGATCACCCAGCCCGCCATGAAGCTGCCGATCATGAAGAAGGCCGCGCGGTTGCCCTCTATCGTGCCGTCGGACAGCACGGCGTAGAAATAGATCGGGATGCCGACGACGAACCACACGTCGCGCGCCCCGAACAGGAACACCCGCGCGGCACTCAGCCAGTTCACGTTCGCGGACTTCGAGAAGACCTCGGAGAACTTCGCGCCCTTGCGGCCTTTCGGCAGGCCCGGCGGCATGGCCCAAAGGACGGCCACCAGGATGAGCGCGAGGATCGCCGCCATGCCGAGCACCGCCCAGGTGAAGCCGAGCGTGGCCAGAAGGGCCGCCCCCAGCAGAAAGCCCGCGCCCTTGACCATGTTCTTCGATCCGGTCAGCAGCGCCACCCAGCGGAAAAGCCCGCCGTCTTGCGCGGGCGCCAGCAGCTTCACCGCCGATTTCGACGACATCTTGGCCAGATCCTTGGCCACGCCACTGGCCCCTTGCACCAGCATGACGTAGACGACCGACAGGCCCATCGCCCAGCCCGGATCGAGCTGCGCCAGCGCGAGCAGCGCCACGACCTGAAGGCCGAGCCCGGCATAGAGCGTCGAGGTCAGGCCGAACCGCGCCGCGATCCAGCCGGCGCAAAGATTGGTCACCACACCCGCGATCTCGTAGAGAACGAAGAGATAGGCCAGCTGCACCGGCGAGAAGCCCAGCGTGTGAAAGTGCAAGAGCACCAGCATCCGCAGCGCGCCATCGGTCAGCATGAACGCCCAGTAGGACGCGGTGACCGCGATATAGGCGGACAGCCCCTCGGGTCGTGTCGATGTGTCGGTCACACCGAGGCCCCGACCATGAAGGCCACGTCCACCAGCCGGTGCGCATAGCCCATCTCGTTGTCGTACCAGACGTAGACCTTCACCTGCGTGTCGTTGACGACCATGGTCGAGGGCGCATCGACGATGCCGGACCGCGTGTCATTGGTGTAATCGGCGGAGACGAGCGGCCGCTCCTCGTAGCCCAGAATGCCCTTCAGCGCGCCGTCGGCGGCGGCTTTGAAGAGCGCGTTGACCTCTTCCGCGGTCGTCTCGCGCTCCACCTCGAAGACGCAATCGGTCAGCGAACCGTTGAGCAGCGGCACGCGCACCGCATGGCCGTTCAGCCGCCCGGTCAGTTCGGGATAGATCAGCGTGATCGCCGTGGCGCTGCCCGTGGTCGTGGGGATCAGCGAATTCAGCGCGGACCGCGCGCGGCGCAGGTCCTTCGCGGGGCGATCCACGATGGTCTGCGTGTTGGTCACGTCGTGGATCGTGGTGATCGAGCCGTGTCTGATGCCGAGCGCCTCGTGAATGACCTTCACCACCGGGGCCAGGCAATTGGTCGTGCAACTGGCCGCCGTCACTATGCGGTGGCGGTCGGGGGAATAGATATCTTGGTTCACGCCGTAGACGATATTGGCGGCATCCACGTCCTTGACCGGGGCGGAGACGACGACCTTCTTCACCCCCGCTTCGAGATAGGGCGCGATCGTCGCCTCGGTCTTGAAGACGCCGGTGCAGTCGATCACCACGTCCACGCCCTGAAGCGGCAGGTCGGCGACATCGCGCGCCCCGATGAAGGGCAGGCGGGTGCCGTCGATGGTCACGCTCCGGGCATCATGGGCGAAATCGGCCTCCCAGCGTCCGTGCACGGTGTCGAATTCCAGCAGATGCGCGTGCATCGCGGGATCGCCCACGGCGTCGTTGATCCAGGCGATCTCGGCGCCGCGCTCCAGGAGGGGTCTGAGGGCGAGCTTGCCGATACGGCCGAGGCCGTTGAGGGCATAGACGGTCATGGGGCGGGGCTTTCTTCCTTGGATCGGCCGATATCATCGACGGCCTTCTGCAATGACATCCGGTCGAGCGAAGTGATCGGCAGCGCGGTGAAGACCGACATCCGGTTGTGGAGGGCGCCGTAGGTCTGGTGGAAGGCGAGGCTCTTCTCGGCATCGGTGCCGACGACCTTCACCGGGTCGGGCAGCCCCCAATGGGCGCTGATCGGCTGTCCCTGCCAGGCGGGGCAATCCTCGTTCGCGGCCTGGTTGCAGACGGTGAAGACGAAGTCGAATCTCGGCGCATCCGCACCCTGAAATTCCGACACGTTCTTGGCGCGCAGCGCCGACACGTCGTGCCCTTTGTCCTTCAGGACCTCGAGGGCGAAGGGGTTGAGCTCTGAGCTGGGCCGCGTCCCGGCGGAATGGACATTGAACCTGTCCCCGGCCATGTCGCGCAGGATGCATTCGGCGAAGATCGAGCGGGCGGAATTGCCCGTGCAGATGAACAGGACGTTGTAGCGGCGGTCGGTCATGGCGTCGGTTCCTGCCAGCGATGAAAGCGCATCCGGGGCGCAGATATCCGGGCGCCCGCGACAGCAATCGTTCAGAAGATAGCCGATGGTCTCGCGCGCGGCGCCGAGGTCGATGGCGTAGCGCAGGGACGTGCCGACGCGTTCCTGGGTCACCAGACCGGCCTGCAGTAGCGCGCCCACATAGGTCGACAGCGTGTTCGGCTTCAGCCCCAGCGCCCGCGCCAGCTCGGTCGCCGGGACGCGGTCGGGATAGCGGCGCATCAAGAGCCGGAAAAGCGCCAGCCGCTGCGGGTGGCCCAGCGTCGAGAGGCGATGGGGAATCAGTGTTTCCATAATTCATGGATATTTGAAATATGGGGCTTGGCAAGTGAAGGTTTTGTGACGGTCTGCGCGGTTGCCGGGGCGGCTGCGACGGGCCTTGGGCCTGAACGCGCCGCGCCGGTCGCCTGACAGGGCGGCGCGCTCTTTGCCTGCTGGATCACAGCCGCCTTGGCCGTCCAGGCGCGGGCCCTCAGAAGCGCGCTCCACGTCGCGGCGGGGTATGTGCGGACGCAGACCGCGCCCGCACATGATCCGTCAAAGACCCGACAGCGTCGCGCCTTCCACCTCGGTGGCCTCGGCCATCGCGCCGCCCGAGACGTCCACGGACCCTGCGCCGTCGTCCTCCTGCACGACCTCGAGCGCGGTCTCGCCGTCATCATTGCCGTAGCTCACCATGTCGCGGATCGTGACGGCCACACCGCCCGCGCCTTCCTCTTCGAAGACCGCGCCGACGCCGCCATTGCCGATGGCCGAGGACCCGAGAACCGTACCGGTCACGTCGCCCGCATCCTCTTCGGACATCTTGTAGCCGTCGTCGTTGTTGCCCGTGGCGGTGCTGCGCACGATGGACACGACGATGCCGCCCGCACCTTCCTCGTCGAAATCGAGCCCTTCGTCGAGGTTCCGGGCGATCTCGGAGCCGTCCATCACGAGATGGATCGAGCCGTCACCGGCCTCGTCCACGTCGAACCCGTCATCGAGGTCGATGCCGAACGCGTAGGCCTCGACCGAGCCGTCCTCGTAAAGATCGACCTCGCGTTCGATGCAGCCGTCGTCCAGCGTGCCGGTGACCGGGCCGGGAATGTCGGCCTCGGCGACCTCGCCTTCTTCGTATTCCGCCTCGTCGGGATCGGGCAGGGCGGAGGCCAGCAGGTCCGGGTCGCAATAGGCGCCGTTGTCGTTGAAGGCCGAGGCGGTGACCTCGACGATCACGTCGCCCGCCTGGCCTTCGTCCAGTTCCACGCCATCGGCGCCGACGCCCGTGAAGACGGAGCGATGGGCGATGAAGGTCACCGACCCCTCCGCGCGCTCGTCCACGCGCAGGCCGTCGGCGTCGAACTTGCCGTTGCCGGCATCCTCGACGCGCACGTCGCTCAGATGCACGAGGATCGAGGCGGGCGAGCCTTCGCCGCCGCCGCCGGAGCCGCCGCCGCATTCATCGGCGAGCGAGCAATCGGAAACGTGGATGCCGTGGTTGGCCACACCCGACACGCTGACATCGTGCAGCACGAGCGAGACGAGCCCGGTCTGGTCGTCGCGGACATCGACGAAGATGCCCTTGCCCGCGCTGCCATCCGCATCGGCGCGGTTCTCGATGGACCATCCGCCGGGGCCTGCGAAATGCAGCGCGCGCAAGGTCAGGTCCGCGCCGTTCGACGCGGAGAACAGCGTGACATCGGCCGCGGTCGTCACGGAATTGCCGTTGCCGAAGATCGAAAGCGGTGCCGTGCCGGGATAATCCAGCGTCTCGTCGATCGCGATGTCGCCTGCGGCCGTGACGATGATCTGGGCGGGTGCGTCCATCGCGGCGGCTTCCGCGAGGGCCGCGCGCAGGGAGCCTGCGCCGCTATCGGCGGTGGTGGTCACCAGGATCGGCGCCTGGGCCTGCGCCGGTCCGGCATAGACTGTGAGCGCCAGAACGCTCGTTGCGGCGAAGCTGCGAAAAGTCATCATATCCCCCAATCATGGTCTTTCGGGCCCGGATGCGGACCGAGAGGAGGGGTAGCGAGCCTAGATGACACTTCCGTGACAGGCACCTGCGGGGTGTATTCCCGCATCGCCCTTCTGCACGCGGTCCGGAGGGTTTGACGGCTGGAAAGGCGTCTTGCGCGATCCGCGCCGGAGGCGAAGAGATCGCGGCAGGGTGGCCCTGCGCCCGGATTGCACGCGCCGCGCGGATCGCGCAGGTGTTGCGCGGGACTTACCGCTCCGGTGGCGCGGATCAGGACGGGCCGGAACCCTCAATGCGCGCGGCGGTCGAACCAGAGCCGGAATTCCTGCTCGGGCGCGCCGTACAAACTCGCTTGCTCCAACAAAGCGCCATGCGCTTCGGCGTCCCTGATCGGTCGCGCTTTCGATGTTTTTTCCCGCTGAACCCAGACCCAGACAACACTGCCGTTCTCGTCGGTCTCTGCAATCAGTCGAACCATGTTGCACCCCCAAGCTGCAAGGCTCCGACGGTAAGGAACGGCGATGCGATGGCGCAAGTTTTTTGCCATGGCGTCACGATCTGAGCGAGCGAGTTGGCCAATTCCGCGCCAATTGGGATCATGGTGACTGCCCGACTTTTGACCATTCCGGTTTGCGGCCCATCCCGAAGCGTCGGGAAAAGCGCGGGCGCCGGGGCGCAGATGCTGCGCGCGTGAATGGGGCGGGGAAAAGCCCGACTTGCCGCGACAAGGCCTGCACTCCCCTCGGCAGACCCGCTGCGGCGAGGCCTTGAGCGTGGATCTGCTTGAACCCCGCGTCCTCGATGATCGGGTTGGCTGCCAGCACATCGGCCACCGATCCGAAGGGTCCCTTCGCTCTGCCACCCCGCGGCGTCCCTGTTTGCCACCATCGCGACACGAAAACGCGCGTGACCGGTGACCCCCGGGGCGTCCCGCAGCCCCTCCGAATGCGCACGCGCCGATCCGGCGGGACCGGTCACACCACCTGGATCACGCCCTTGTCGACCGCCAGCACGTAGCCGCGCTTGGCGATGGTCTTGACCAGCAGTTCCGACACCATCTGGTTGCCGAGCCCGTCGCGCAGCCGCTTGACCCGCGTGGCGCCTGCCGCCTCGTCGCAATCGGCCTCCGACCGGCCCGAGATCATCGCCTCGATCTGCACGCCGGTCAGCATTTCCTCGTCGAGGCGCGCCTCGGCCAGCACCGCCAGCGTCTCCATCATCGCCTCGGTCAGCTTGAAGCCCATCGTGTTGAGATAGACGGTGTTCTCCTCCCGGCTGATGACCAGCGAGGACACCTCGATGCCCGACCGTTCCACCGCGGCCATGCGGCGGTTGAGCGTCACCAGCATCACCAGGAACACCAGCGCCGCGATCAGCATCGCGGTGGCGAAGATCAACAGCACGAAGATCACCACCCGGTAGCTTTCCAGCGTCTCGGCGAAGGCGGTGCCGGACTGGGCGAGGATTTCCAGAAGCTTGACCTCGGCCTGCGCGGTCAGGTCGTCATTCTCGACGAAGAGGCGCTCGACCCGGTCGTTGAAAGCGCCCGCATCGGGCAGGGTGAACAAGAGCCACGCGCCGAGCGCCGCCAGCATGGCGACGATCGCGGCAAGGCCAAGGGTAACGATCCGCACGCCGGAGCGGCGGGACTCAGTAACGGAGGTAGTTGGGTCCGGCACTCGCCTTCCTCTCTTCCAGCCCCGATGCGTCGAACACCGACACCACGTTCAGAAGCGCCCAGCCACCCTCGGCAAGACGCGGTTTCAGCGCTTTGCGGGCGGCGGCCTTGGTGCAGGCGCCGTCGTCGATTTCAGCCACGCCGTAATGCAGCCGCAAGGGGTTTTCGCGTTTGGCCTTGTAATCGGCGTAGCACGCGGCCTCGGCCGCCTGTGCGGCGCCAAGCGCGAGGGCCAGGATCAGGATGAACTGTTTCATGGCCCCGACACTGCGCCAGCCCGCGTCGTCATTCAATAACGCAGGCCCGCCGGGCGGCGCTATCCGATAACCGCGCCGCTGTCATTGAGCGACCGGACGGGACCGGGCGAGCCTAGGGGCATTCGGCGATCCGGCCCCGCGCGGGCAGATCGGACCGCCTGCCGCAAAAGCCAGAAGGAGGTTCCCATGGCCCGACGTTTCATCACCCTTGTGCTGGCGGTCGCCACCGCGCTCAGCCTCGCATCGACACAGGCGCGCGCCGCCACCAACGAAGAGATCGCGAAGATCGCGGGCGGCGTCGCGCTGCTTCTGATCCTCGGCACCGCGATCGAGGCGGCGCAGGACGACGATGACGACGACAAGAAGAAAAAGAAGCAGAAGCAGCAACAGAAACAGCAGCAGGCCCATGCGCAGGATGCCGGGCGCTACGGCTACCCCGGCCCCTACGGCGCGCCGCCCCGCCATGGCGGTCATCCGGGCAAGCATTGGGACGATCCCTATCGCGGCGGCGCGCGCCATGGCGGGTACGGCTATCATGCCGGGCCGCGGACGCTGCCGCCGCAATGCCGGGTGCGCCTGCCGGTCTCCGACGATCGCAGCCGCGGCTTCTACCCGTCGGGCTGCCTGAAGCGGAACTATCCCGCCTTCTCGTCGCTGCCCGCCGCCTGCAACATCAAGGTGAAGAAGGATGGCCGCAAGATCGTGGGCTTCGTTGAACGCTGCCTCGACAAGCGCGGCTATCACACGCCGCGCTACTGAACGCGGATCGGACGAGCAGCGGGGCGGGCCGGGCATTGCCCGCCCCCCCCCGGTCGCCGGGGACAGGCCGAACCCGCGCCTGTCCGCTTTTTCATGCGCGTCAGGGCCCGGGCACTGGCGCCGGGCCGCGCGGCTTGGCAGGAAGGGGCCATGACCGGACCGGACGATCAGCATGAACAGGCGCTTCTGGCCGAGGGCGCGCGCCGCGTGATCGGCGTGGACGAGGTCGGGCGCGGCCCGCTGGCAGGGCCGGTCGTCGCCGCCGCCGTGGTCTTCGATCCCGCCTGCCTGCCCGCGGGGCTTGCCGACAGCAAGACGCTCGGCAAGGCGCGGATCGACCAGCTGGCAGAAGAGATCGCCGCCCGCGCGGAGACGGCCATCGGGGTCGCCAGCGTGGCGGAGATCGACACGCTCAATATCCTGCGCGCCTCGCATCTGGCGATGATGCGGGCGGTGGCGGGGCTGGCCGCGCCGCCCTGTCATTTGCTGATCGACGGCAACCTCATTCCGCGCGATTGCGCCTATCCGGCGACCGCGCTGGTCAAGGGAGATGCCCGCTCGGTCACCATCGCGGCGGCCTCGATTGTGGCGAAATCATGGCGCGACAAGGAGATGCGGGATTTGGCGCAACACTTCCCCGGATATGGCTGGGAGACGAATGCCGGTTATCCGTCAAAAAGCCACAGGGCGGCGCTCGAAAATCTCGGGGTGACCCCACACCATAGGACGTCGTTCAAACCGGTGCACAAGATATTGTGGCAAGGTAAAAAGCCAAACCCCTGATTCAAAAAACAAATTGACCGCGAATCGCCTTTGACTCAGTCTTTGTCCAACCACTGAGAGCGCAAAGCGCCGTACGTCTTGGGGCAGAGACAAAATGACGAAGATGACCGATCTGAAGAGCGCGCAGGCGCTCCCTCTGAACACGATTCTCGAAGGCGACTGCATCGCTGAGATGGAGGCGCTGCCGGAGGCGTCGGTCGATCTCATCTTTGCCGATCCGCCCTATAACCTGCAGCTCAAGGGCGCGCTGCACCGGCCCGACAACAGCCTTGTCGATGCGGTGGACAACGATTGGGACCAGTTCCAGAGCTTCCAGGCCTATGACACCTTCACCCGCGCCTGGCTGAAGGCCGCGCGGCGGCTTCTGAAGCCCAATGGCGCGATCTGGGTGATCGGCTCCTACCACAACATCTTCCGCGTCGGCGCCGCCCTGCAGGATGAGGGCTTCTGGATGCTGAACGACGTGGTCTGGCGCAAGTCGAACCCGATGCCGAATTTCCGCGGCAAGCGCTTCACCAATGCCCACGAGACGATGATCTGGGCGTCGAAATCGGACGCGGCGAAATACACTTTCAACTACGAGGCGCTGAAGGCGCTGAACGAGGGCATCCAGATGCGCTCGGACTGGGTGCTGCCCATCTGCAATGGCGGCGAGCGGCTGAAGGGCGCGGATGGCCAGAAGGCGCATCCGACCCAGAAACCCGAGGCGCTCCTGCACCGGGTGCTGGTGGCCTCGACCAATCCGGGCGACGTGGTGCTCGACCCGTTCTTCGGCACCGGCACGACGGGTGCTGTGGCCAAGATGCTGGGCCGCGACTGGATCGGGATCGAGCGCGAGGCCGATTACCGCGCCGTCGCCGCCGAGCGGATCGCCAAGGTGCGCAAGTTCGACAAGGCCGCGCTCGAGACCATGAAACCCAAGCGCGCCGAGCCGCGCGTGCCCTTCGGACAGCTTGTGGAGCGCGGCATGCTGCGCCCCGGCGAGACGCTAACCTCGCCCTCGGGCAAGAGCGCGAAGGTGCGCGCCGACGGCACGCTTGTCGGGCTCGACGTGAAGGGATCGATTCACCAGGTGGGCGCGCATCTCGAAGGCGCACCGTCCTGCAACGGCTGGACCTACTGGCACTTCAAGCGCGACGGCAAGATCGTCCCGATCGACGTGCTGCGCCAGCAAATCCGCGCCGAGATGGCCGAGAGCGGCTAAGCCGACCCCCTCCAGTTACCGCCAGTGCCCCACACCGCCTGTGGGGTGCCACTTCCCCGCCTGCCGTCCGGTTGGCGGGGCTTTTCGTTGGCGGGCCTCCGCGCTCAGCCCTCCGGCGCGGGCGGCCATGCCAGCGCCGGACCGGTGCGGAAATGGGACACGTTGTTGGTGAAAACCGTCTCGGGCTCGAGCCGGATCAGCCGTCCCTCGGGATCATCGATGCGCGCGATGTTCTCGATGAACCACGCGTTCCAGTCCCGCTCCTCGGGGCCGAGATACTTGGCGAGAAGCCGACGGAAGCGCCCCGCATCCATGGGCCGGATCGCCGCACGCCCGCGCAGGCCGAGATGCAGCAGGAGGCCCGCCGCGTTGTCGAAATGCACGATCTCCACCGCGCATCGCGGATCCTGCGCGAGCCTGTGCACCGAAGAGCCGGACCGCGCCCCGGGCATCCAGAGCGCCCCGTCTTCCCAGAGAAACCAGACCGGCGCGTTGCGGGGACCCTCCGGCGACATGGTCGCGAGATTGGCCATGAGCGGTTGCGACAGAAGCGCATCGGGATCGAAGCTGCGTGCCATGCCGCGATCCTAGCCCGCGCGGCAGGCCATGTCTGCAGCGGCCGGTGCGCGCAGGCGCGCGCTACCGGCTTGCACCCGGTCCCGGCTCCGGGTCATGTGTCGGCCTGAGGAGACCGCATGGATATTCGCGCAGTGATGATGGGGCTGGCCTTCGCGGCCATGTGGTCGTCGGCCTTCACCTCGGCGCGGGTGATCGTGCAGGCCGCCCCGCCGCTTTACACGCTGTCGCTGCGCTTCTTCATCTCGGGGCTGATCGCCGTCGGGATCGCGCGCGCCATGGGCCAGACCTGGCATCTGAGCCGGGCGCAATGGCGCGCGGTGGTCATTTTCGGATTGTGCCAGAACGCGATCTATCTGGGTCTGAATTTCATCGCGATGCAGCGGGTGGAGGCGTCGCTCGCCGCGATCATCGCCTCGACCATGCCGCTGATCGTGGCGCTTCTGGCCTGGACGGTGTGGCGCGAAAAGCTGCCCCGGAGGGGTGTCGCGGGGCTCTTCGCGGGGATCGTCGGGGTGGCGATCATCATGGGCGCGCGGCTGTCGGGCGGGGCGGACCTGCCGGGGATCGTGCTGTGCATCGTGGCGGCGCTGTCGCTGGCGGTGGCGACGCTGACGGTGCAGAACACCAGCGCGAAGGGCAACGTGCTGATGGTGGTGGGCCTGCAGATGTTCGTGGGCGCGGCGGCGCTGGCTCTTCCTGCGCTCCTCTTCGAGGAGCTGGTCATCGCCTGGTCCGGCACGCTGGTCTTCGCCTTCTGGTACACCGTCCTGGTGCCGGGCGTGCTGGCCACGCTCGTGTGGTTCCTGCTGGTCGACCGGATCGGCGCCACGCGCAGCGCGACCTTCCATTTCCTCAACCCGTTCTTCGGCGTGGTCATCGCCTGGGCGCTTCTGGGCGAGCCGCTGAGCCTGTGGGACGGGCTGGGCGTCGTCGTCATCGCGGGCGGCATCCTCGCGGTGCAGCTCGCGCGGGCGGAGGTGCGCCGGGGCTGAGCCCCCGGGCTCAATGCGCCGCGAAAAGCGTGCCGAGATCGGGACGCCGGTCCGCGATCCCCGCCAGCCGCAGCATGTGCCAGGCCAGAACGGTGTTCGAGGACAGGACCGGCAGGCCGAGCGCCTGTTCGAGCGGGGCGATCACCCCAAGCGTGCGCAGGTTGGTGCAGGACAGGAACAGCGCCTCGGCCCCGCCCTCGGCCATCAGCGCGCGGCCCGCAGCGATGATGGAGTGCGGGGCGATCCGCACCACCTTTTCCTCCGCCGCCTCGTCGAAGGTGCCGAAAAGCGGCGTCTCGATCCCCTCGGACAAGAGCGCGGCGCGCAGCCGGTCGGAGACGGCGGCGACGTAGGGCGACAGGATCGCGATGCGACGCAGCCCGAGCGCGGCGCAAGCCGCGGTCAGCGCGGTCACGGGGTCGGTCACCGCGCGGGCAGGCACCGCCCCGCCGACCAGCGCCGCGACCCGCGCGCGCCCGATCACCGCCGCCCCCGAGGTGCAGCCATAGCCCACCGCGTCGAAGCGCCGGGCCTGCGGCAGGAGCCGCGCTGCGGCCGGCAGGGCCTCGGCCATGGCGCCCAGCGTCTCCTCGGTGACCTCGTCGCCCGAGGGCACGCGGCTGGTCAGCAGGTTCACGCGCAAGGGCATGAGATCGCGCAGATCCCGTTCGAGGCTTTCATCGGCCGACAGGACGATCAGGCCGATCCGGGCCTCGTCGGCATCGAGGCTGTCATAGGGGAAATGCGTCATAGCCCGATCTCCGGGATCGCTGGGCCCGCGGGGGTGGACAGCCATTCGGCGCCATCCTCGCGCAGCACGATGTTTTCCTCGTGCACCATGATCCGTCCGCCCGGCAGCGCGACCGAGGGCTCCAGCGTCAGCACGGTGCCGGCGGGCAGGGGCGTCGTGTCGGCGGGAATGATCGAGGGCCATTCCGTGAGCTGCTGACCGAGGCCGTGGCCGAAGCGGCCCGCTTCCTCGGCGGCCCCGCCATCGGAGGCGATGCGCGCCATGGCGTGAAACAGATCGGCCGGGCTGACACCGGCGCGCGCGGCGGCAAAGCCCGCCGCCGTCGCCTCGATCAGGCGGGCATGGGCCTCCTTCACAGCCGTTGAGGCGGGTCCCATCGACAGGTTGCGATCGAAATCGCAGAAATAGCCCGCGCGAATGAGCCCGGTATCGAGCATCACAACGTCGCCCCGGGCAAGCGGCGTCCCGGTCGCGGGCGAGATCACGTCGAGATAGCCGCCCTGTGCCGCGGCTCCCGCCACATAGGGCACCCAATCGGCGCCTTCGGAGAGGCAGAGCGCCTGGAAATCGCGGAACACTTGGTCGAGCGGCTGACCCTGGGCGAGGATCTCGGGCAGGCGGGCGAAGGCGCGGTCGGCCACGCCGCAGGCGGCGCGGATGGCGGCGATCTCGGGCTCGGATTTCACCATCCTGAGGCCGCGGACGATATCGGCATCCGGCCCCAGATGGCGATCCTGCAAGGCGGCCTGAAGCGCGAAGAAGCCCGAAAGCGGCATGCGCAGATGGCTTTCCATGCCCATGGGCAGGCCGATGGCGCCGCCCGGAGGTGTCAGGTCCGCCAGCGTTGCGGCCAGCAGCGAGATGCCGTCATCGACGAGATCGGGTGCGCGCCAGCTGCGGATATCGGTGATCCAGGTCGTCTCCATCAGCGCGCGGCCGATGGCGGGGATCACCGCCACCGGATCGCCCGAGGCGGGCACGACCAGGAACCAGGGCCGCGTCGGGCTTTCCCAGAACCGCGTCAGGAAGCCCGAGAAATAGCGGAAATCGGGCTCCGTCGTCAGCAGCAGCGCATCGAGCCCGGCGGCGGCCATCGCCGTCTGCGCCCGGTCCACGCGGGTGCGGAACTCATCGGGCGCGAAGCCGCTCATCCTGGGGTCTCGGTCAGGAAGGCCAGCACGCGGGCGTCTTCGTCGAGGCCCAGAGCCGCGCGCATCGGCACGCTTTCCATGAGGGCGGCGACGCCCGCCGCCCCCGAGGGCGTGGTGGCCAGCCCGGCGCGGTCGAGCGCGGGCAGCAGCGCTTCCACCTCCGCGTCGGACAGGGTCACGACCGCATCGGCATCCCGCGCGAGCCCCTTCAGCGCGATGAGCGAGGCCTCCTTGCAATCGAGCCGCCCCATGGACGACACCGGCCCTTCGGTCGTGACCGGGTGGCCCGCGCTCAGCGAGGCGGCGATGCAGGGCGCGGCCTCGGGCTCCACCACCACGATCACCACGTCCGCGCCCCAGGCCTTGCGGGCGCTGGCGGCGACGGCAACCGCCAATCCGCCGACACCCGCCTGCACGAAGATGTGGCTGGGCGGCCGGCCGATCTGGGTCACCACCTCGGCCATCAGCGCGAGGTAGCCCTGCATCAGGATGCGCGGCGCCTCGGTATATCCCTCCCACGAGCTGTCCGACAGCAGCGTCCAGCTATTGGCCTGCGCGGCCTCGGCGGCGGCCTGCATGCTTGCCTCGTAATGAGCCCCTGCGCGGACCACGCGGGCGCCCTGGGCGCGCAGCCGGTCGGCAAAGCCTTCGGGCACGGTCTCCGACAGGTAGATCGCGGCCTCGGCGCCGAAGACGCGCGCGCCCGCCGCGACCGACAGGCCGTGATTGCCGGCGCTGGCGGTGACGTAGCACCGCCCGGCAAGCGCTGTGCGCAGGTCCGCCGCGCCGGTCTCGGTGGCGTCGCGCGCGATCACATGCGCGGCCCCCAGCGCCTTGAAGGAGCCGAGCCCCATGCGTCCGCGTTCGTCCTTGAGGGACAGGCTCGCCACCTCGGCGACCCGCGCGAGGTCCGGCGCGTCGACGAGCGGCGTCTCGCCCGCGGCGGGGCATTGCGCCAGAAGATGCAGGACCGGCGCCACGTCGTCTTCCGGAAACGGGATGCCCGGGGGCAGATCGGGCAGGGTTCCCGTCGCGCGGAAGGGGTTCGGGTGCAGTCGGGCCAAGGCGTCCTCCATCTTTTCGGGGAAGTGGGGCCGCCCGCGGCCGCGATGTCAATCGCGCTCTGCCGCGACGGGGCAGGCGGGCGTCTGAAATCCCGGGGCGCGGATGTGCCGGGACAACCGGGGCGCGCATGAAAAAGCCCCGGACAATGTCCGGGGCTTCTGGGTCGTTTGAATGGGGTGCGGGATCAGGCGACGAGCTTGGCCGTCGCCTCACCCTTTCCCATGAACGTGTCGTGCAGGATCTTGATGCAGGTGTCGCGATCGTCGCGGTTGACCACGAATTGCGCATCGACCGTGCGCGTCGTCTGATGGGCCGAGATCACGTCGATACCGGCCTCGCGCAGCGCGCCGAGCCCGCGCTCGAGCACGTGCAGACCACGCAGATCCCGCCCGATCACCGACGCGATGGCCGTCGAGCGGACATTGATCTCGGAGCTGGGATAGCTCTCGTGCAGCCGCTTCTCGATGGTGCGCATGGCGCTGAGCGGGGCGTCCACGTAATGCGTGATCGTGTTCGCATTCGAGGTCTTGGACACGATGCGCAGGTCATGCTGCGCCAGAAGCTCGAGGATCCGGGCGTCGTAACCCTTCACGCCGACCATGTCCTGCTCGAACAGCTCCAGCGCGAAGACGTCCACGCCGCAGACGATCTCGGCGACGCCCTGTTCGGCCTCCGCCTCGTCGATGAGCGTGCCGGGGTCCTCGGGCTCGAACGCGTTCGTCACGCGCAGCGGCACCTGGGTCTGGCGCAAGGCCTTGGCGGCGGTCGGGTGGATCGCCTCCATGCCCATGTTGGAAAGCTGATCGGCCACGTCGTAATTCGTGTGACCGAGCTTGCGCACGTTCTCGGCGCCGACGAGCTTAGGATCGGCGGAGGAGAGGTGGAACTCCTTGTGGATGATCGCCTCGCGCGCCTTGGTCAGCGCGGCGATCTGGCTGAACGTCACCTCGGAATAGCCGCGGTCGTACTTGTTCATCAGCCCTTCGGCGCATTGTGCGTAGCCGGTGATGATCGGCATCTCGCTGTCGATATCGACCCCGTCGAGACCGTCGCGGATACGATCCTCGAGGCTCATCTCGCGGTCGTCGCGCCAGCCCGACAGGTCCACGAAACGCGCATTGATGCCGTTTCGGCGCAAGAGCAGCGTGGTGACATAGGCGGAGTGCGCCTCACCCAGGCCCGACAGCAGCTCGCGGGTGACGGACATGTGCTGCGACAGCCGGAAATGCCCGTAGGAGCAAAGCCGGTGCAGGTCGATCAGGCAATTGCGCGCGCCCTCGACCCGGTCGCGGACGAAATCGTTCGCATCGGACCGGTCGGCGGCATGGGTCAGCAGGCGGTCATGCGCCTCGCGCATCAGCTTGTCGACCTTGGACAGCGCGCCCATCCAGCCGTGCTCTTCGGTGTTCTCGGAGAAATGCGCGTAGACGCCGGGCTCACCGGACTTCTTGTGCTCCAGAAGCGCGTTGGTGATCCCGCCGAAGGCCGAGACGACGAACATCCGTCCGTAGCTGGGCGTGCCCACCTGGAAGAGCGGCTCAAGCAGCTCGTCCAGGCGCGACATCGACGTGCCGCCGATCTTCTCGACCGTGTGGTTCTTGAACTCGGTGGTCATGAATACCCCGTGAATATGGTTAGGCCGCTTCGTCAGGCGCGGCATAGGAGCCGTCTTCGCGGTGCACTTCCTTGCCGGTGACCGGCGGATTGAAGCAGCACGCCATGACAAGCTCTTCCTCGGCCCGCAGCGTGTGCTTGTCGTGCTGGTCGAGCGCGTACATCACGCCGGGCTTGATCTCGTGCGTCTCGCCGGTGGCCAGATCGGTGATCGAGCCCTTGCCGGACATGCAGTAGACACTTTCGAAGTGGTTCTTGTAGTGGAACGTGTGCTCCGAACCGGCCTTCAGGTAGGTGATATGGAACGAGAAGCCCATGTTGTCATCGGCCAGAAGCATCCGGACCGAGGTCCAGTCCGCATCGGAAACGGCCCGGTCGGTGCCCTTGAGTTGGTTTTCGTCGCGAACGATCATGTCGATTACTCCGCTGCAATTTTGTTGGTGGCGGACGCTTCGCGCACGGCCTCGAGCAGGATGTCGAGGCCTTTCTGAAGCGTCTCGGTCGGAACGGTCAGGGCGACGAGCACCTTGACCACTTCGTCGTCGGCACCCGAGGTCTCGATGATGAGGCCCTTCTCAAAGGCACGGGCACAGATGTCCGAAGCCATCTCGCCGGAGCCCACGTCGACGCCCTGCATCATGCCGCGACCCTTGAGCTTGGCGCCCGGGATCTCGTCGGCGATGACCTGTAGACCGGCGGTCAGCTGCACGGCCTTTTCCTGCACCTGGGTCTGGAAGCTGTCATCGGCCCAGAACTTCTCCAGCGTCACGCGGCCGGTGACGAAGGCGTGGGTGTTGCCCCGGAAGGTGCCGTTATGCTCGGCCGGCTTCCAGATATCGTGCTGCTTCTTGATGAGCAGCGCGGCGAACGGCAGGCCGAAACCCGAAAGCGATTTCGCCTGGGTGATCATGTCGGGCTTGATGCCCGCTTCCTCGATCGAGAAATAGGTGCCCGAGCGGCCGCAGCCCGACTGGATGTCGTCGATGATGAGCATGGCGCCGTGCTTTTCGGCAAGCTTGGCGATGCCCTGCATCCATTCGATGGACGCGGCGTTCAGACCGCCTTCGCCCTGGATCGGCTCGAAGATGAAGGCGGCGGGTGCGTCGATGCCCGAAGAGCTGTTCTCCAGCATCATCTCGATCTGGCTCAGCGTGTCGACGCCTGCGCCGAAGGCCCCGTCATAGGGCATGTGCGTGACGCCGCAGAGACCGCCGCAGGAATTTCCCGCACCGGCGCGCTTGCTGGCATTGCCGGTGAGCGACAGCGCGCCCATGGTCATGCCGTGGAAACCGTTGGAAAAGGTGATGATGTTGCGACGGCCGGTGACCTTGCGCGCAAGCTTCATCGCCGCCTCGACGGCGTTGGTGCCCGTGGGGCCAGTCATCATGACCTTGTAATCGTCCATGCCGCGCGGCTTCAGGATGTGGCTCTCGAAGGTCTCGAGAAAGCGCGCCTTCTCGGTGGTGTACATATCGAGACCATGCGCGATGCCGTCGCCCATGATGTGCTCCACCAGCGCCGTCTTCATGTCGGGGTCGTTGTGCCCGTAATTCAGCGACGAGCAGCCGGCGAGAAAGTCGATATAGGTCTTGCCGTCCGCATCGGTCATCTCGGAGCCCGCAGCTTTGGTGAAGACGGTATCGAAATTGCGGCAGTAGGAACGCGCCTCGGATTCGCGGCGCTCGAAAATATCTTTGGTGACGGTCGTCGACATGGGACGTCCTTTCTTAGGGGGGATATGAGAGGAAAGTAGGGGCGGAACGGTGCGCGGCCAGTGTCAGGCCGCGCTCTCGATGATCGCCTCACGGAAGGTGATCGTGACCATGTGTTCGGTCGCGTGCTCACCGTTGAAGTGCGTGTCGCGGGTGAAATGCGCCTCGGAGGAGAGGATGGCATTGTTCTTATCCGCGAAGCTTTGGAACAGGCCCCAGGAGGCCTCGTTGTCCAGCGTGATCGTGGTCTTCATGCGCTTGCAATCCTCGGCCTCTTCGCGGGCCATCAGGGCAGAAAGCATGCGGGTTCCAAGCCCGATACCGCGTGCGTCGGACGAAACGGCGACCTGCCACACGAACATCGAATCGGGGTCCTGCGGCGTGATGTAGGCCGAGATCCAGCCGACGATATCGCCATCCATCTCCGCCACGACGCAGGTGTCGCGGAAATGATCGGCCTGCAGCAGGTTCGCATACATCGAGTTTTCATCGAGCGGCTTGCAGCTGCGGATGAGTTCCCAGATGGCAGCGCCATCCTCGCGCACGGGTTTGCGGAAGGTGACAGTACCGTCGGAATCGGTTTGTTGCAGGGTTTGCACGGGTTTCGCCTTCTTCACACGATTTGCTTTGCCTGATAAAGTATAATGCCCGGAGAGGATACTTCAAGGGACTAAGTAATTTTCTTCCCCAAGCCTGACGCAAACCGGATTTGCGCCAATGATTGACCGAAAACCCTAGGGTTTCCTGAAGAAAATAGATAAAACTGACCAAGATTGCTGAATTGCATTATCGCAAATACAGTTTTGCGAGTCAAGGTTCTTCCGGGAGATTGCATTCAAATATAGTGAGCCTAACTAAGTAACATGCTTGATAAACACCAGACCAACGGCTTAGATGAACGCGACGCGCTTTCGACGGCGCAGAATGCCGTGGCGCAAGCCTTTGGAACGGAGCCGGATCATCGTATGGACAGGACCGACACGAGCCTCGTGGCTCTCAGGCGAATCCTTCGCGCGACAGAGGATTACGGTCGCAACCTCGCGCGCGACGCGGGCCTGACGGCCGTGCAACTGCGCGTCCTGCAGATCGTGGCGGAGACCGGCAATTGCCACCCCTCCGAGATCGCGAACCGGATGGGCGTCAGCCAGGCGACGATTTCCGTGCTCATCAAGAAGCTCGAGAAATTCGGCCTTCTGGAGCGCCACCAATCTGCCGAAGACCGCCGCCAGATCGACCTGACCATCACGCGCGAAGGGCAGGCGCGGCTGCAATCGGCGCCCAACGCGCTGCAGCAGCGCTACGTCCAGAAATTCGAAAGCCTGCCCGATTGGGAGCAGTCGATGATCGTCGCCGTGCTCGAACGCGTGGCGATGATGCTGGATGACGGCGACTACGATGCCTCACCGGTTCTGGCCACCGGCGAGATCACCCGCGCCGGGCGCGACGCGCAGACCCGCGAAAAGGTCTGAGGCCCGGGCGCGGCGCCGCCCCCGTCAGTAATCCCGTTCGTAATAGATGCCCACGCCGGTATTGCCGGTCGACGTCACCGTGCCCCGCGCGGTGATGTTGTTCGTGATGTCGAGGTTGAGGTTGATCTCCGTCTCGCCGCCCGAGTTGACCGTCACGTCCGTATAGGCGTTCTCGCCGATATACTTGCCCACGCTGACCGAGGTCGTGCCGTCCTGCGCGGTCTGCAGATCGAGGTTGTCGAGCCCGGTATTGGCGCGCAGCGTCTCGGATATGCCGGGCCCGCGTCCCGCCAGCGTATTGATCGCGCCCGCGATCCGCAGCGCCTGCAGCGCCGAGATCTCCGACAGGTCGCGCCCGAAGAGAAGGAGCGACAGCACCTCCTCCTGCGGTCGTTCCGGCGTCGATTCGAAGGTCACCTCGGGGTCGGAGACTTGACCTTCGATGATCACGCGGATCTGCGTCTCGCCGCTTTGGGTTTCGGCCACGACGCGGATGAAGGGGTTGAAATCGCCCTCGGGCGCGATCGTCGCCTCGTCGAGTTCGATCCGCTGCCCGAGGATGTTGAGCCGTCCGCGCACCAGCTCGAAGCGCCCGCGCGGCTGGATGTTCTGCAGGCTGCCGCCGACCTCCAGCGTGCCGCCCAGCTCCGCATCGAGGCCACGGCCCCGGATGAAGATGCGCGAGGGCGCGTTCACGGTCACGTCGAGCCCGTAATTCAAGCCGCCGCCGCTGCGCCGGGCCTGCGGTTCGGGCTCCGGTTCGAGGCCCGCGCGCAGGAGCGTCTGGCGCACGGCGCTCGATTCGCCCACATGGGTCACCGGGAACCCGAGCGCGGTCGCGCCGCCGCCCGAGGGCACGCGCACCTCGGTCTGGCCCAAGTCGATCTGCCCGCTCAGCAGCGCGGTCGAGGCCAGCGCCCCGGTCAAGGCCAGCTGCCCGTCGAGCGTCGTCTGGAACAGCCCCGGATCGGCGAGCACGACATCGTCGAGCACGATCGTCAGATCGCCGTCGAAGGGCGGGGCGAGGGCCACTGGTCCCTCGACGCGCAGCGCGCCGCCGGTGGCGACATCGCCGCTGAGGTTGATCTGCGCCTGCGCGCCGTTCAGCCCGATCTCCGCATCGATGCCGGTCAGCGCGATGCTTTGCGACGGGATGGTGAATTGCGCGCCCTGCGTGGTGATCCGGCCCGACACCGCGTCGAGCCCCGGCGCACCGTTCACCGAGAGGTCGAAATTCGCCGTGCCGCCGATGAGGTTGGGTTCGAGGAACGGGTTGGCGAGGCCAAGCGGCGCGGAGCCCGCGGCGTCCAGCGCCAGCGTCGATCCGTCGCCCGCCACCGTACCCTGCACGCGGGCCTGCGCGCCGCCCACCGCGGTCAGGCTCGCATCGACGCGCCAATCGTCGCCGGTGCCGACGGCATTTCCCTCGACCGTGGCCGGGCCGTTGAATTCGGGCACGAAGAGGCCCACATCGGCCAGCCGCGCCGCATAGACGATCTGGCTGCCGTCGCTGGAATAGGAGCCGCTGGCCTGCGCATCGAGTTGCGGCGTGTCGAGGTTGAATTCCTCGATCACGAGGATGCCGGCGCCGGTCCGGCCCCCGCGGAAGCGCAGATCGGTGACGCCGCCGCGCAGAAGCTGGTCCACCGCGGCGATGCCGCTGGACAAGGCCGCGGCTTCCGCATCGAGCGTGATATCCGCCGCACCCGTCGTCAGATCGTAGGCGCCGCTGGCGGTCGCATCGACCGACCCCGACAGCGGGCGTCCGATCAGGCCCGCATAGGCGCCCAGCGTGTTCACCGCCAGCGCCACGTCGCCCGACACCGATTGCGGCATCATCTCCTGAACCACCGCCACCGCGTCCACATCCGCCGTCAGCCCGCCCGGTCCGGAGGCGTCGAGCGTGATATCCCAATCCTCGCCGCTCTGGCTCGCGGTGCCGGTCACCCGCGCGCCGCCCGACATGGAGGAGACCACGTCGCCCAAATCGCTGAGACGGATGTCGAACTCCGCCCCGCTGTCATCCTCGAGGTAGCGCCCGCTGGCATCCACCGACAGGCGCGCGCCGACCACGTCCAGAAGCCGCAGCAAGTAGCCCTCTTCGGTTTTCGCGCCGTCGAGGGTGAAGGTCGTGCGGCCCGCGAGCAGGCGGTCGGCTTCGGCAATGCCGGTCACCGGATCGGTGAGGGCGCCCGATGCCGCGATGCGCGCCGTGGCCAGCGTCAGGTCGGCGCTGCCTTCGGCGGTCAGGCTGACCGCGCCGCCTAAGGAGCGCCGCGCGACGCCGGAATAGACCGACAGGTCCGCCACGTCGGCGGTCAGCGTGCCGCCCACGGCCTGCAGTTGCCCTTCGAGGAGCTGCAGCGCCGCATCGATCACCGCGCGGGTCCCGCCGGGGCCGCTGATATCGCCCGCGACCTGCCAGGCGTCGCCGTCGTTTCGCGCCGTGCCCGAGAAATCGAGCGCGCCGGTCAGCTCCGGCAGGATCTCGGAGATCTCGGCCAGCGACAGGTCGATCTCGGCATTGCCGGTTTGCCCGCCGAGCCGGCCCGAGGCCGAAAGCTGCGCTTCGGGGGCATCGACGGTCAGGCTGCGCAAGAGGATGCCCGCGCCGTCGCGCCGCGCGCTGAGGGCGAGTTCGGTCGCCCCGTCGAGCAGGCGGTCGGCCTCGGCGATGCCGGTCACGAGGTCGCGGACGGTGCCGGTGATCTCGGCGTCGAAGGCGCCCGAGAGCGGCTCCACCCGGCCCGAGACCCGGGCATCGGCGCCGCCCGACAATGGCCGGCCCGCAAGGGCGGAGAAGCGCGCGATATCGTCGGTGGCGATCTGCAGATCGCCGTCGATGGCGAGGTTCAGGTTGTCGGTCAGGCCGCCGATCTGCAGCGCCCCGTCGATGGCCACGCCCGCCCCGTCGAGGTCGATCTCGGTCAGGCGCAGCGCCTCGCCTTCCTGGAAGGCGAAGGCCAGAAGGCCGTTCAGCGTGGTGCCCACCGCCTCGGCCAGCGCTGGATCGGCGAAGGCCAGCGCGTCGCTGGTGATGTCGAGGCGGCCATCGATGCGCCCGATGGCGTTGCCGGTGCCGCGGATCAGCGTGCCCGCGCCGTCGATGCGGAACTGGTCGGCCGAGAGGGTCGGCTGATCGAAATCCACCACCGAAAGTTCCGCGGTCCAGCCATCGCCCTGCGACGCATCGTAGCGCACGTTCAAATTGGCGCTGTCCATGCGCGTCACGGGGCCGGGGATCGGCAGCTGGATCGGGCTGCCCTCCGGCCCGTCGATGCTGCCCGTCAGGCGGATCCGCTCGGGCCATTTGTCGGGGCCGAGGGCCAGATCGCCGTTCAGCTTGATCGCCTCGCTGTCGAGGGCAAGCGTGTCGATCGTCAGCGCCCCGGTGGCGAGGCTTTGGCCCGCGACATCGAGGCTGAGATTGTCGCCGAAGAATTCGCGGTTCTCGGGCGCCAGCAGCGGGCGGATATCGCCGGCGATCTGCGCGCGGAACCCGGTGCCCTCCTGCGCGCCTTCGAGCGCCCGCACCTCGACCTGACCGGTGATGCGGTCCTCGCCATCGGTGGCCAGCAGGATATCGGCGGTGAAGTCCGACAGCGGGCCCTCGCCCGCGATGGAGGCCGCGACGGGCGGCTCGCCCGGCAGGTTGATGAGCTTGGCGGTGATCCCGCCCGCGGGTTCCTCGAGCGACAGGTCCAGAGACAGCACGCCGGTCTCGTTCAGGAACGAGCCGACAAGGCTGAGCGATCCGCCCCGGTCGATCCGGTCGATGGCGATATCCACCTCGCCTTCGCCGCCTTCGAGGCTCGCGGAACCCTCGAGCTTGACGACGGCCTCTTCGCCCAGAAGCGGCGCGCCGAGTACCACGCGTTCCGCGGCGATGCGCCCGATCTGCACCGAGACCGGCAATTCGGGCAGGCTGAACGGCCTGGCCTCGGCATCGGGCAGTTCGGTGGTCTCTTCGCCGGACCCGCCCGGCAGGCGCGGCACGAGGATCTCGTCGGCCACCAGCTGGTTGACCGAGACCCGCCCGCGCAGCAGCGCCGCGCGGTTCCAGTCGAGCACGACACCGTTCAGCGTCAGCCAGACACCGTCCGCATCGGCGATGGTCAGCGATTGCAGCGTCGCCTCGGAACTCAGCGCGCCTTCGAAGCCCACGACGTCGACCTGGAAGCCTTCGCCGGACAGGTTGTCCTCGATCAGCGCTTCGAGCCGACCGCGTTCGCTGTCGTCGCGCTCCTGCGCGAGGGTGACGGAGGGACCCGCGATCCAGACGCCGGCGGTCAGAAGGGCAGTGGTGAGATGTCTCAAAAGGCTTGTCCGATCCCGATATAGATTTGCACGCCGTCGCCGGTCTCGCCGCCGACGGGCGTGGCCACGTCGAAGCGGATCGGCCCGATGCCGGTCTGGTAGCGCAGGCCGAGCCCCGCGCCCGCATGCCATTCGCCCGACCCGTCATAGAAGGATTCGGCGCCGATATAGCCCGCGTCGTAGAAGGCCACGACGCCGATCGCGTCGGTCACATCCTGGCGAAACTCGCTCGACAGGCCGAGGAAGCTGCGCCCGCCGATCTTGTCGCCCTGGCCCAGGTCGACCGACAGCGACTGGTAGGGCTGGCCGCGCACCGTGCCGCCGCCGCCCGAGGTATAGAGAAAATCGGGCGGCGCGCTTTCCACGTCCGGGCCGACCACCGATCCGAGTTGCAGCCGGAAGGCCGCGACGCTCGGATCGCCCTTGCCGAAGCCCAGATAGGCGCGCGCGTCGAGGTCGAATTTCAGCCCGCTCTCGGTTCCGGTGATGCCGCCGAAGGGCGTCGCCGTGGCGGTCGCGTAATATCCCTGGCGCGGGTTCAGCTCGTTCGAGCGGACATCGTAGGTCAGCGTCGCGGGCAGCGTCACCAGCAGGAAGTCCCGCGTGCCGAGGTCGTCCTCGGTCCGCGAAAAGGACAGCCCGAGGCCCAGCTCCGCGGTGTAGCGGTCGTTGAGCACCCGGGTGACGCCGACCTCGGCCTCGGCGCGGTTCGAGATGTAGGTCGGCTCGTCCTCGCGCGTCAGCGACGCGGTCAGGTAGCCGTTCGTGTCGGCGCCGTAGATTGCCGGGATGTCGAGACGGCCGGAGATGCTGTAGTCGACGCCGCTTTCGGCGGTGCCGATATTCGAGATGGACCCGTCGAAGCGCAGACGCTCCGCGCCGCCGAAGATGTTGCGGTGCATCCAGAACGCGGTCAGCGCCACGCCTTCGAGCGTGGAATATTCCGCGCCGAAACCGATGCGGCGGGGTTTGCGGTCGCTGACCTCGAGGGTCATGTCCATGGTGCCGTCGGGCGCGACGGTCTCGGCCTCGCTCAGCGTCACCGAGGAGAACGCGCCGGTGGCGCGCAACCGGCCGGTCACGGTCGTCACGTCGTCGGGATCGAAGCGCTGGCCCTCGGGAAAGCCCGCGATGCGCCGCAGGGCGGCGGGCCGGACCGCGCTTTGCGAGCCGAGGATCATCTCGCCGAAACGCACGCGCGGACCCTGGTCGATGCCGATGCGGATCGCGAGTTCTGCCGCGTCGTGGAAGGCCGTGGCGCTTTCGGAGGCGGTGCGCGCCTTGGCATAGCCCTCCTGGCGCCATCCCTCGATCGTGGCGGAGACCGCGTCGCGGACCACGGCGGTCTTCGCGACCTCGCCCGGCGCGAAGCCCTCGGGCAGCTCCGTGTCCTTGTGCACCGGGGCGATGGTGGTTTCGCGGAAGGTGAAACGCGGGCCCGTCTGAACCCGGATCACCCCGCGGCGAAAGGCCTCCGGCAGCGCCAGAAGCTCGATCTCGGAGGCTTCGCGGCCATCGAGTTCGATCGACACCACGCCGCTGAAATAGCCCTGATCGTAGAGCACGCCCACCACGTTGGCGTAATCGGAGAGCGCGGCTGCCGCGACCTCCTGCGGTGTCGTCAGCCCCTCGGCCTCGCCGGAGACGAGGGAGGAGGCGGCTTCGATGGCCGCCGCGATATCCTCCTGGACCGCTTCCGAGGGGGCGTCGACGCGAATGTCGATATCGCTGAGGGCAAAGGCTGGCAGGCAAAAGACCACCGAACTCAGAATTCCCGCGATGCTGCAGGGGATCATGCGCGTGGGATACAAGTAAGCTCTCCTGCCGGGAACGGGGAAGGGTCGGGCCGTGCGGTCTGTATCTTATCCTAGCGTCAGGCACACCCGGCTTCCACCTCCCGGCGGGGGCAATCACACGGAATCGTGCGAAAGGTCCGCCCCGGGAGTGCTTTTGCCGCCCGCGGGCAGCTGTTCGAGGCCCGCCCGATTTCGGGCGCGGGCCCTGCCGGTGGCGCGCCGGTGGAAAAGACATGGACCGCCGGGCGGGGCGGATTAGGTGGCCTTTGAGAATCATCTATGACGGGTCCATCTGAGAATCATCTATGACGGGTCCATCGCCGCGCCGCGCCCCCGGGTGTTCCGCTGCATCCTTGCGCGCCTTCCGCGGCACCGGACCCGTTCCAATCCAAGGAGACAGACATGGCCACCTTCACCGTGAACGGAAAATCGGTGACGCTCGACGTCGACGACGACACGCCGCTCCTCTGGGCCTTGCGCGACGAGCTGCGCCTGACCGGCACCAAGTTCGGCTGCGGCATCGCGCAATGCGGCGCCTGCACCGTGATGCTGGACGGCGCGCCGGTGCGGTCCTGCCAGACGCAGGTCGGCACGCTCGACGGGGCTGAGATCACCACGATCGAGGGGCTGGACGGGCCCGAAGCCGAGGCCGTGCAGAACGCCTGGACCAAGATCGACGTGCCGCAATGCGGCTGGTGCCAGTCGGGTCAGGTGATGGCCGCGACGGCGCTGCTGAAGGACACGCCGAAGCCGTCGGATGCCGATATCGACAACGCGATGTGGGGCAATGTCTGCCGCTGCGCGACCTATGTCCGCATCCGCGCCGCGATCCACGACGCCGCCGACACGCTGGAGGGCTGAGCCATGACCACGCAGACACGCCGCCAATTCCTTGCCTCCTCCGCCGGTCTGGTGATCGGGGTCTCGCTGCCGCTCAAGGGCCGCGCGCAATCGGGCGCCGCCGCGGTGATGACCACTGGCGACGCGGGCGAGGGCACTTTCGCGCCGAACGCCTTCGTCCGGGTCGCACCCGACGACACGGTGACCTTCATCTGCAAGCATATCGAGTTCGGGCAGGGGCCCTATACCGGCCTTGCCACGCTCGTCGCCGACGAGATGGACGCCCGCTGGGACCAGATGCGCGTCGAAAGCGCACCCGCCAACGATGAGCTCTACAAGAACCTCTTCTTCGGGCTGCAGGCCACCGGCGGCTCGACCGCGATGGCCAACAGCTGGATGCAGATGCGTCAGGCCGGGGCCGCCGCGCGCGCCATGCTGGTCGCCGCCGCCGCCGAGGAATGGGGCGTCGATGCCGCCGGCATAACCGTCGCACAGGGCGTCGTTCGCCACGAGGGGTCGGGCCAATCGGCCACCTTCGGCGATCTGGCCGAGGCCGCCGCACGGCAGGACGTGCCGGTGGAACCGGCGGTCAAGAACCCCTCGGAATTCACCTATATCGGCACCGACATGCCCAAGGTCGACAGCCGGGCGAAGTCGAACGGCACCGCGACCTTCACCATGGATGTCTATCGCGACGGCATGGAATACGTGGTCGTGCGCCATCCCGACGTGATGGGCGCCACGGTGGCCGGTTTCGACGCGACCGAGGCCGAAAAGGTGCGCGGCGTCACGGCCGTGCGGCAGATCCCGCAAGGCGTCGCGGTCTACGCGACCTCCACCGCCGCGGCAATCAAGGGGCGCAACGCGTTGTCGGTCGAGTGGGACATGTCGGCGGCCGAGACCCGCTCTTCGGCTGAGATCACCGCGGCCTTCCGCGAGGCCGCGCAAAGCCAGGGCCTGATCGTCGAGGAGGCGGGCGACAGCGCCGCCGCCATTGAGGGTGCGGCGACCGTGCACGAGGCCGAGTTCACCTTCCCCTATCTCGCCCATGCGACGCTGGAGCCGATGGATGCGGTCCTCGAGGTGCGGGAGGGCACGGCGGAGATCTGGATGGGCGCGCAGTTTCCGGGCTTCGACAAGGGGGCCGTGGTGCAGACCCTGGGCCTCGATCCCGAGAAGGTCACCATGAACGTGATGTTCGCGGGCGGCTCTTTCGGGCGGCGCGCGCAGACCGTCCCGCAGATCGGATCGGAAATCGCCGAGATCGCCAAGGCGGCGGGCGGGGACGGCGCCTGGAAGCTGATCTGGACCCGCGAGGACGACATGACCGGCGGCTTCTACCGGCCGCTGACGGTCCACAAGCTGCGCGGCGGGCTCGATGCCGATGGCAATATCGTCGGCTGGGAAGACCGGATCGTGAACCAGTCGATCATCAACGGCACAATGCTCGACCAGGGCAATCCCGAGGACCCGACCGCCTATGAGGGCTCGACAAAGATGCCCTACAACCTGCCCAACCTGACGGTGGACTGGGTGCGGATGGAAAGCCCGGTGCCGGTGCTCTGGTGGCGCTCGGTCGGGCATACCCACACGGCCTACGCGACCGAGGTGTTTCTCGACGAACTTCTCGAGAAGGCCGGCAAGGACGCGGTGCAGGGCCGGCTCGACCTTCTCAAGGAGGATGCGGGACGCGACCGCGCGGTTCTTGAGCGTGTAGCCGAAATGGCCGGCTGGGACGGCAACCGCGTGAAGGGCGACCGGGCCTATGGCGTGGCGCTGCACGAGAGTTTCTCGACCTATTGCGCGATGATCGCGGAAGTGTCCGACGATGGCGGCACGCCCCGGGTGCACAAGGTCTGGGTCGCGGTGGATTGCGGCATCGCGGTCAATCCGAACGTCATCCGCGCGCAGATCGAGGGCGGGCTTGGCTACGGCCTCGGCTCGGCTCTCTACAACGCGCTGACGCTGGGCGAGGGCGGCGTGGTGCAGGAGCGCAATTTCGACACCTACCGGATGCTGCGGATCACCGAGATGCCGGAGGTCGAGGTGGAGATCATCGCGTCCGACGCCGATCCGACCGGGATCGGAGAGCCCGGCACCCCGCCCATCGCGCCCGCGGTGGCCAATGCCTGGCGCGCGTTGAAGGGCGAGGCGCCGCGGAACCTGCCGATGGTGTCGTGAGGGGCAGCGGATGCCCGTGACCACGTGTTCCGGGCCGCGGATGGTTGAACCGCGCGGCCCGAACAGCACCGAGGGTGCCGGGCCAGCGCCAGTCCGGTCCCACCGGGCTGGCGCTTTGGTGGCGCCGGCGCGTCGTTCGTAGCGCGCAAGGACGTGACGAGACTAAACGCGCCGCCCGAGCCTTGCAGCGCCATCCCGCCGGACTGGCGCTGGCGCGGCACGCAACCGCACGCCAGACGGGGGGCCGTTGTTCGAAGCAGCCCTTCCGGACTGGCATCTATCTTGCCGTTCGGGTTGCTGACGCTTGACCGGGCTGGACACTAGACCCGACAACCTCGGACGCGATTGCCCCGTCAACTCCCGCTTGGATAGCCGCTCAATACGCCATCCGGCTGATCGGCTTCAGTGCTTGGTAGAGCGCGCGGTACGCCTCCAGCCGCGGCGCGAGCCGCGCGGCGCCAGCCTCCGACGGCGCAAAGCGCGCGGTCACGTCCGGGCGCCGCACCAGCGTCTCGATGGCGCCCGCGCCCACGGCCGAGGCGCCCAGCAGCGCCGCACCGTAAGCCGGGCCGATCTCGGCCTTCTCCCCGCGTTCGAGCGTCAGACCCGTCGCATCGGCGATGGTCTGCAGCAGCAGGTCGCTCCGCGCCCCGCCGCCCAGCGTCAGCATCGCGCGCGGCAGCGGCGTCGCGCTGGCGATGGCGGCGGTGGCATCCGCGAGGCTCATGGCGATCGCGTCGAGCACGGCGCGCATCATCTCGGCCCGCCCGGTGCCGTTCGACAGCCCGTAGAAGCCCGCGCGGATATCGGTGTCGCCATGCGGCGTCCGCTCGCCGGTCAGATAGGGCAGGAACAGCGGCAAGCGGTCGAGGTTCACGCGCGACGCCTCGTCCAGAAGCGTCGGGATCGGGGCCTGCGCGACGTCGGCGAACCAGCTCATCGGGCGTGCGCCGTTCAGGATCGCGGCCATCTGGAACCAGAGCCCGGGCAGGGTGTGGGCGAAGGAATGCACGCCCGCCTCCGGTGCGGCGCGATAGGTGGCGGTCGGCAGGAAAACCTGCCCGGACGTGCCCAGAGAGATGAAGCCCTCGCCCTCGCGGATCGCGCCGATGGCCACGGCCCCCGCCGCCGCGTCGCCCGCGCCCGCAGCCACCGGAAGGCCCGCCGGCAGGCCGAGCGCCTGCGCCGCCTCGTCCTGCAGCATACCCGCGACGGCATTGCCCGCGCGGAGTTCCGGCAGCCAGCCGATCTGCGTTCCGGTCGCGTCACAAAGCGCGTCCGACCACGTCGCCGCGGCCTGATCCAGCCAGAACGTGCCCGCGGCATCGGAGGGATCCGTCACCAGCCCGCCGTGCAACCGGTAGCCGATCCAGTCCTTGGGCAGCAGGATATGGGCGACGCGGCCATAAGCCTCGGGCTCGTGCCGGGCCAGCCACATCAGCTTCGGCGCGGTGAAGCCCGCCATGGGCCGCACGCCCGCGATCTCGGCAAGGGCCGGGTCGCGGGCGGTGATTTCGGCGCATTGCGCCTCCGAGCGGCCATCGTTCCACAGGATCGCCGGGCGGATGACGTCGCAGGCGGCATCGAGCAGCACGGCGCCGTGCATCTGCCCCGAGAGGCCGATGCCCTCGATCCTGCCCGCCGTTCCGGGATGCGCCTCGAGCACGGTCCGGGTGGCCGCGACCACCGCCGCCCACCAATCGGCGGGCGTCTGTTCCGACCAGCCGGGTCTCGGATGCGAGATCGTCAGCGGCATCGTGGCATCGCCGATCACGCGGGTCTTCGCGTCGATGAGGCAGACCTTGACGCCGGATGTGCCGATATCGATCCCGAGAAACATCTTGAGC
The DNA here is from genome assembly GCF_900156805.1 of Roseivivax lentus. GTDB lineage: Bacteria > Pseudomonadota > Alphaproteobacteria > Rhodobacterales > Rhodobacteraceae > Roseivivax > Roseivivax lentus. The sequence goes on from NZ_FTOQ01000001.1 coordinate 703,313, forward strand.
CCCCCTGTGTTGACTGTGCCGGAACCTGCCCAAAGCGCGGCCAAAAGAAAAGGCCCCGCTCGGGCAAATGCCGCGCGGGGCCTGTCCGTCAGACGGTTTTGGCGCGGGCTCAGCCCAAAAGACGACGTGCGATCACCTGTGCCTGGATCTCGCCCGCGCCCTCGAAGATGTTGAGGATCCGCGCGTCGCAGAGGATGCGGCTCACGGGATATTCCAGCGCGAACCCGTTGCCGCCATGGATCTGCAGCGCATTGTCCGCCGCGGCCCAAGCAACGCGGGCGCCCAAGAGTTTCGCCATGCCCGCCTCGATGTCGCAGCGGCGGCCATTGTCCTTTTCCCGCGCCGAGAAATAGGTCAGCTGACGGGCGACCATGATCTCCACGGCCATCATCGCGAGCTTGGAGGCGACGCGCGGGAACTCGATGATCGCGCGGCCGAACTGCTTGCGGTCCTCGGCGTATTTCATGCCGGTATCGAGCGCGTTCTGCGCCACCCCGATGGCCCGCGCGGCGGTCTGGATGCGGGCGCTCTCGAACGTCTCCATGAGCTGCTTGAAGCCCTTTCCCTCTTCGCCGCCCAGAAGGTTCTCGCCCTTCACTTTGAAATCGTCGAAATTGACGGTGTATTCCTTCATGCCGCGATAGCCTAGGACCTCAATCTCGCCGCCCGAGATGCCCGCGTCCTGCCAGGGCGCCTCGTCCGTGCCGGGGGTCTTCTCGGCGAGGAACATCGACAGGCCCTTGTAATTGTCGGTGCCGGGGATCGAGCGCGCGAGCACCGTCATCACATGGGTGCGCGCGGCATGGGTGATCCAGGTCTTGTTGCCGTTGAGGATCCAGTCGCCGTTCTCGTCCTTCACGGCCTTGGTGCGCAGGCTGCCCAGGTCCGACCCGGTGTTGGGTTCGGTGAAGACGGCGGTCGGCAGGATCTCGCCCGAGGCGAGGCCCGGCAGCCATTTTTCCTTCTGCTCGGGCGTGCCGCCGGCGATCACCAGCTCCGCGGCGATCTCGGAACGCGTGCCGAGCGAGCCCACGCCGATATAGCCGCGCGACAGCTCCTCGGAGACGACGCACATCGACGCTTTCGACAGGCCAAGCCCGCCGTATTCCTCGGGGATGGTCAGGCCGAAGACACCCATCTCGGCAAGCTCCTCGATGATCTCCATCGGAATGAGCTCGTCCTTGAGGTGCCATTCATGGGCATGGGGCGCCACCTTGTCGGCGGCATAGCGCGCGAATTGCTCGCGGATCATCTCGAGCTCTTCGTCGAGACCCGAGCGGCCCACGGTGATCTCGGCGGAGCGTTCGCGCATCAGCTCGACGAGGCGCATCCGCGCGGGGGCGGTGTTGCCCTCGGCCATCAGCGACTGCACGGCGGGCTCCTGGAAGGAGTCGAGCGCGGTCCAGCCGAGGCCGAGTTCGGCGAGGCGGAACACCTCGCCCTGGTTCATCGGGATGCCGCCCGCGATCTGGTGCAGGTATTCGCCGAAGGCGATCTGGTGCAGCAATTCCTCGACCTCGCCGAAATTGCCCTCGGCCTGCAGCGCCTCGGCCCAGCGCTGCATCTCGCGCAGTGCCTCGACATAGGTGGCGAGCCAGGCAAAGCCATGCGCCGCGGTCTGTTCACGGTCGATCAGAGCGGCCGACACCCGGCCGTCTTCGGTGACGCGCTTGGCCAGCGCGTCCTTGGCCAGAGCCAGCACGGCCTCGGCTGCGGGAACGGCGGCCTTGGTGAGAGCCAAGAGATCGGGCAGGACAACGCTGCCGGTGAGTGTCAGATCCTGACCGTCGTGAGCCATGGTTCGCATCCTTCTGTCGATTGGCCTTCCGCATAGCGCCTTCGCAGTTGCAGCGCAATATTCATACGCAGGATTTGTGTGATTCGTTACGAATATTGCGCGGCGCTTTGTGCTGGCTGTTTCTGCCCTCTTTGATATCAGGTCGCGGATGGAGATGCTTCTGGACCTTTTGACGCCCTTGCAATGGGCCGGCGCGCTTGGCGTGGGCGTGCTCGCGGGCTTCATCAAGGGGGTCGTGGGTTTCGCCATGCCGATGGTGATGATCTCGGGGCTGAGTTCCATCGTCGCGCCGGAACTGGCGCTGGCGGGGCTGATCCTGCCGACGGTGGTGACGAACGGGATGCAGGCCCTACGGCAGGGTCCGCAGGCGGCCCTGGGCTCGATCAAGCGGTTCCGGCTGTTCCTGATCGTGGGGGCGGTGGCGCTGTTCCTGTCGGCGCAACTCGTCACGGTGGTGCCGGTCTCGGTGCTGCTGGCGATCATCGGCGTGCCCATCGTGCTGTTCGCCCTGGCCCAGATCGCGGGCTGGAGCGGGGCGCTGCCCTTCGGCCCGTCGCGCCGGTTCGAAGTGGGCATCGCGGCGCTTGCCGGGGGCATCGGCGGCGTGTCGGGCATCTGGGGCCCGCCCACGGTGGCCTATCTGACCGCGCTCAACACCGAAAAGCGCGAACAGATGCGGGTGCAGGGCGTGATCTACGGTCTGGGTGCGGTGGGGCTGACGCTGGCGCATACGGGCTCGGGCGTGCTCAACGCGGCCACGGTCTGGCTGTCGGTCGCGATGATCCCGCCCGCGATCCTCGGCATGCTGCTCGGCAGCGCGGTGCAGGACCGGATCGACCAGCGCGCCTTCCGGCGGGCGACGCTCTGGGTGCTGCTGGTGGCCGGTCTGAACCTTCTGCGCCGCGCGGTCTTCGCCTGATCCGCGCGCGCTGCGGGCCGGTCAGGACAGCGGCATGCCTTCGCAGGCGGCGGCGATCTCGGGCGCCATGCTGCGCGGCACCACGGTGAACCGCGCCTCGTAGAGGACCTCGTCGCCGCGGACCGCCCGGAACACCCATTCGCCGGGCACACGTTCCTCGGGCAAGTCGAACGTATAGGCGTTGAGCGAGGTCGAGACCCCGCCGAGATCGGTCACGTAAGCCTGTTCCTCGACCCCGCTGCCGATGAAGGGCGGATGGGTCAGCGTGAGGATCACGTCGTCGTAAAGCGTGCCGTCGATCGCGTCGGTCTTGATCCCGAAGGACACGTTCGGCGCGGCGGGGACCACGTTCGTCTGCCACTGGAAATCGGGAATGGTCGCGAAAAGCTCGATCTTGCCGGCAGCGGTGCCGGGGGCCGCGATCTCGCCCGTCGTGGGGACGTTGCAGAACACCCCCTGCTCGAGCGCAAGCTTGCCGGGATCGTAAAGCAGCGCCTCGGCGGAGACGGTGCTCGTGGTGGCGAGAAGGGCGAGGAACCAGCGCATGAGGGGATGGTGCCGCAGGGGGCGGCGAAGTCAATCGTCGTGGTGAATGAAAGGTTAACGCGCGCGGAGATCGGCCTGCGCGGGTCAGGGGGTGTCGAGCTGTCCGAGCGGTCCTGCGCCCAAGGGCCCGAACGCCGCCTTCTTGCGGCATGTATCGGCCAGTCCGTCGCTGGAATGCGGCGCGCAGCCCTCTGGCGGGCCGGAATGCTCGTTATATCGAACGGCGCGATGCGTTCCCCGCCCATTCGCCCGGAAGAGGCCTCCAAAACGCGACAAGGCCCCGGATCGGCATCCGGGGCCCCGCGCATTCCGTTTACCGCAAAGACGGGATCAGCCGATCGCCACCGCCTTCACATCGTCGTCGATGAAGGGCAGGTATTGCTCGAAATTGTCGGCGAACATCTGCACCAGCTTGGCGGCCTGCGCGTCGTAGGCCTCCTTGTCGTCCCAGGTGCGCCGCGGGTTCAGGAGCAGCTCCGCCACGCCCTCGACCTTCACCGGCACTTCGAAGCCGAAATTCGCGTCCTTGCGGAATTCCGCGTTCGACAGCCGCCCCTCGAGCGCCGCGGAGAGCAGCGACCGGGTCGCCCGGATCGGCATCCGCGAGCCTTGCCCGTAGGCGCCGCCGGTCCAGCCGGTATTGACCAGCCAGCAGGTCGCGCCGTGCTTGGCGATCTTCTCGCGCAGCAGGTTCCCGTAGACCTCGGGACGGCGCGGCATGAAGGGCGCACCGAAGCAGGTGGAGAAGGTGGGCTGCGGCTCGGTCACGCCCCGCTCGGTGCCCGCGACCTTGGCGGTGAAGCCCGACAGGAAGTGGTACATGGCCTGCGCCGGCGTCAGCCGCGCGATGGGAGGCAGCACGCCGAAGGCGTCGCAGGTCAGCATCACGATGTTCTTGGGATGCCCGCCAAGCGCGGTCTTCGAGGCGTTCGAGATGTAGTCCAGCGGGTAGGCGCAGCGCATGTTCGCCGTCAGGCTGTCATCGTCGAAATCGAGATCGAGCGTCTCGGGGTCGAACACCATGTTCTCGATCACCGTGCCGAATTTCTCGGTGGTGGCGTAGATCTCGGGCTCGGCCTCTTCGGACAGGTTGATGGTCTTGGCGTAGCAGCCGCCTTCGAAGTTGAAGGTGCCGCGCTCGGACCAGCCATGCTCGTCGTCGCCGATCAGGACCCGGTCGGGATCGGCCGACAGCGTGGTCTTGCCGGTGCCCGACAGCCCGAAGAAGATCGCGGTGTCCACCGGGTTGCCCTTGGCGTGGTTCGCCGAGCAATGCATCGGCATCACGCCTTTCTCGGGCAAAAGGTAGTTCAGCAGCGTGAACACGGATTTCTTGTTCTCGCCCGCATACTCGGTGTTCGCGATCAGGATCAGCTTGCGGTCGAAGTTGAGCGCGATCACCGTCTCCGAACGGCAGCCGTGCTTGGCCGGATCGGCCTTGAAGCTCGGGCAGTTGATGATGGTGAAATCCGCGGTGAAGTCGTTCAGGCTCTCGCGGTCCGGGCGGCGCAGCATGTGGCGGATGAAGAGGCCGTGCCACGCCAGTTCGGTGACCACGCGCACATTGAGCTGATGCGTGGGATCGGCGCCGCCGAAGAGGTCCTGCACGAAGTAATCGCGGCCCTTCATGTGCTCCAGCATGTCCGCATAGAGCGCGTCGAAGCCCTCGGGCGACATCTCGGCGTTGTTCTCCCACCAGATGCCATCCTCGACCGAGGGCGTCTTGACCACGTGCTTGTCCTTCGGCGACCGGCCGGTGAACTTGCCGGTGGTGACAAGGAAGGCGCCCCCCTTGCCCAGCGTGCCTTCGTCGCGGCGCAGGGCGGCGTCGATCAGCGCGGGCTCGATCTGGTTGTAATAGACATTGCCGAGCCCCTCGATCCCCTGATCCTCAAGGCGAAAGTTTGGATTTACCCGTCCGAATGTCATGTCTCTGGCTCCTCCGCCGATGCGCGGTTTGGTGCGAAATAGATCGGCGCGGCGGATAGGTGGCACGCGGCGAGCCTGCGCCGACGGCGACAGGCTCTACGGGCATAGCATGGGTTTTTTGCGCCGGGCCAGCACCCATCGGTGCAGTTAGCGCAACCAAGTGGAGGTTAGCGCAATCATATTGCGCGGCCGGCTGATTGATGCCGGGCCACCGTGGCGATTAAGCCGCTGGTTACGGAAAATACGGCAAAATGAAGAAAGCGCTTGGGGTGATTCGCAGATAGGAATTGTCGGAAAGGGCGAAAACCCGCATAGTGAGGAAAAAAATATAACATGAGTAGTGTGAGGACACCTCCTATGAGCAAGATCGCCCTGGTGGACGATGACAGGAATATTCTGACCTCGGTGTCGATGACGCTCGAGGCAGAAGGTTTCGAGGTCGAGACGTATAACGACGGGCAGGCTGCCCTGGACGCGTTCAACAAGAAGCTGCCGGACATGGCGGTGTTCGACATCAAGATGCCCCGCATGGATGGCATGGACCTGCTGCAGCGGGTGCGGCAGAAATCCAAGATGCCGGTGATCTTCCTGACCTCGAAGGACGACGAGATCGACGAGGTGCTGGGCCTGCGCATGGGCGCGGACGATTACGTCAAGAAGCCGTTCTCGCAGCGGCTTCTTGTGGAACGCATCCGCGCGCTGCTGCGCCGTCAGGAAGCCGTGGCCACCAATGCCGTCGGCGACACCGAAGAGACCAAGCTGATGACGCGCGGCTCGCTCACGATGGATCCCCTGCGCCATTCGGTGACGTGGAAGGGCCGCGACGTGTCGCTGACCGTGACCGAATTCCTGCTGTTGCAGGCGCTGGCGCAGCGCCCCGGTTTCGTGAAGTCGCGCGACCAGCTGATGGACGTAGCCTATGACGATCAGGTCTACGTGGACGACCGCACGATCGACAGCCACATCAAGCGGTTGCGCAAGAAGATGCGGTCGGTCGACGACGATTTCTCGGCGATCGAGACCCTCTACGGCATCGGGTACCGCTACAACGAAGAGTAAGCCCTGATGGCCATGGCCGAACGGATTGGGATGGCGGAGAACGACGTGCGCGACACAAGGCGCGACGACGACGTCGTGCTGGGCGACGATTGGGTCGCGCCCGATGCCACCGTCGAGAAGGAGCTGCGCGAAAGCCGCGCGCGGCGCGGCATGTTTTCGCTCAACCGCTCGCCGCTGACGCGCAAGATCATCACCTTCAACCTGATCGCGCTCAACGTTCTCGTGGCGGGCATCCTCTATCTCAATTCCTCCCGCGACACGCTGGCGATCCAGCGCGCATCGGCCATGGAGGCCGAGGTGGAGCTGGTGGCCGACGTCTTCGAGGCGCAGATCGGCGACATGCCGGCAGCGCCGCTCGGATCGGCGTCGGGGGTCGACGTGGCGACGACGCTGCAGGGGCTTGACCTGCGCAGCGGCACGCGCGTTCTGGTCTTCGACAGCGAGAAGTTCCTCGTCGGCGACCGCACCGGCGCGCTGGCGCTCAGCAATTCCTTCGCCACCGACACCGAAACCGAACAGCCTACCGTGATCTCGGATTTCCTCGGCCGGGCCTGGCAGATGCTGTCGGGCGTCTTCACCATGCTGGCCGGCGATCCGCCGCAATCCGAGGAAGACCGTCTGCGCCAGCTGATCGAGACGCTCGAGGCCGGCAAGACCCATGTGGTCCAGACCTCCTCGCCCGCCGGCGAGACGCTGTTCACCGCCCTGACCCCGATCCGCCATGCGGAGACGCAGCACGGCACGCTGGGCCTCGTCGCGGTCGCCTCCGAGATCGACATCGCCGTCCGGCTCGAACGCGAACGGGTGCTGCAGATGTTCCTGATCGCCACGCTGGTGTCGATCGGGCTCAGCCTGGTTCTGGCCTCGACCATCGCCAACCCGATTTCCGATCTGGCCGATGCCGCCGAGATCGGCCGCGACCGCAACAAGCGGTCGAGCCAGCCGGGGCGCATCCGCATCCCCGACCTGACCGCGCGCCCCGACGAGATCGGCCGCCTGTCGGGCGCCTTGCGCGGCATGGTCGGCGCGCTCTACGACCGCATCGACAGCAACGAGCAGTTCGCGGCCGATGTCGCGCACGAGATCAAGAACCCGCTGGCCTCGCTGCGCTCCGCCATAGGATCGCTCCGCATCGTCAAGAAGGAAGAGCATCGCGGCAAGCTTCTGGACGTGATCGAACATGACGTGCGCCGCCTCGACCGGCTCGTCTCGGACATCTCCAACGCCTCGCGGCTCGATTCCGAGCTGGTGAAGGAGGAGGAGCAGGAGTTCAACCTTCTGGAAATGCTCGACAATCTGACGCAATATCTCGGCGAGGATGCGCGCAAGAAGGGCATCGAGTTCATCACCGATCTGCCGCGGCAGCCCATCGCGATCCAGGGCCTCGAGGCGCGGCTCGCGCAGGTCTTCGTCAACCTCATCACCAACGCGGTCTCGTTCTGCGAAGACGGCGACGCGATCCGTGTCTGGGCGCGCAAACGTGACAATCGCGTGCTCGTCGTGGTCGAAGATACCGGTCCCGGCATCCCCGACCAGGCGCTCACCAAGATCTTCAAGCGCTTCTACTCGCAACGGCCCGAAGGCGATTTCGGCAACAATTCCGGCCTCGGCCTCGCCATCTCGAAGCAGATCGTGGAGGCCCATGGCGGCGTCATCTGGGCCGAGAACATCCGCCCGACCGAGGCCGACATCTCCTCGGAGCCCCTCGGCGCGCGCTTCGTCGTCGGCCTGCCGATCTGATCCGTGGCAGGCAAGAGCGACCCGCCGGAGCAGGGCGCGCATCCGGCATCGTCCGGACGCCGTGAGGCCACCCCCACGCCCGGCCCCGCCAGCGATCCCGCGCAGCAGCCGCCCTCCGATCCCGGTGACGCCCCCGCTGCGGCGACGGGCGCCGCCGGGGACGTGACCGAAGCGCCGGAGTTCACCGTGCATGCCTCCTGCGTCGCGTTCGCGGGTCGGGCCTGCCTGATCCGCGGCGCCTCGGGCAGCGGCAAGTCCACCCTCGCGCTGGAGCTGATGGCCTGCGGCGCGACGCTCGTCGCCGATGACCGGACGATCCTGCGGCGGGCCGGGGGCCAGGTCCGCGCCCGCGCGCCGGAGGCGATCCGGGGCCTCATCGAGGCGCGCCACGTGGGCCTGCTCCGCGCCGAGGTGTCGGACGATGTACCGCTCGCGCTGATCGCCGATCTCGACCGTACCGAGACCGACCGCCTGCCGCCGCACCGCACCGAAACCATTCTGGGATGCGCCCTGCCGCTCCTGCACAAAATCCCGGATCCCGGCTTTGCCGCGGCGATCCGGCAATATCTGCAGGGTGGGCGCGCCGCATGATCGCGCATCGGACGCGGCGCGGCCCCGGCTCTAACCGCAGGCCTGCCTTCACGAAAACGCTGGGCGGACTCCCGCCCGCCCGCAGAGGTCCTATCTTCCGGGCAGGACACCTTTCCCCCCCTGCCGCGCCCGCGATCCTGCCATGACCGACACCCGCCACAACATCCTTCTCGTCACCGGCCCCTCGGGCGCCGGGCGCACGACCGCGATCAACGCGCTGGAGGATTTCGGCCTCGAGGCGATCGACAACATGCCGCTGTCGCTGGTCCCGCGGTTGCTGGAAGGGCCGGTGCCGCCGGGGGGCATGGCGCTGGGCATCGACGCGCGCAACCGCGATTTCGCCGTGCCGGCGCTTCTCGATCTTGTGCAGGCGCTGCGCGACCGCGCCGATATCGCGCTGAGCCTAATCTATGTCGATTGCAACGCCGAGACGCTGCTGCGCCGGTTCTCGGAGACGCGGCGGCGGCACCCGCTCAATCCCGACGGGGAGCCCGAGGAGGGCATCCGCCAGGAACTGGCGCTGCTGGCGCCGCTCCGCGAGACCGCGGATTACCTGATCGAAACTTCGGGGCTGACCCCGCACGACCTGCGCGCGCGCCTGGCGCAGGATTTCGCAGCACCCGAGGCCGCGCAGCTCGTCGTCAGCCTTGTCTCGTTCTCCTACAAGCGCGGGCTGCCCGCGGGGGCGGACATGATCTTCGATTGCCGCTTCCTCGCCAATCCGCATTGGGAGCCTGCCTTGCGCCGCGACACCGGGCTGTCGGCGCGGGTGCAGGACTATGTCGCCCGCGACGAGCGCTTCGCGCCGTTCCTCGCGCGGATCAGCGAGCTCCTGCTCTTCCTGCTGCCGGCGCAGCGGGCCGAGGGCAAGACGCATGTGACCATCGGCATCGGGTGTACCGGGGGGCAACACCGTTCGGTTACAGTGACAGAAAGCCTTGCGGGCGCTCTTGCGCAGTCGGGCTGGCAGGTGTCAACTAGACATCGCGAGTTGGAGCGGCGGGGAGTGATGGCCGCCGGGGACGGCCTCGCGGACGGCGGAAAGGACGGAAGTCGGCTTTGATCGGTATCGTCATTGTGGCGCATGGCGGATTGGCGCGGGAATACCTCGCGGCCATCGAGCACGTGATGGGCGCGCAGCAGGGCATCCGCGCCATCGCGATCGCCCCCGAGCATGACCGGGCGGCCAAGCAGCGCGAAATCTGCGACGCCGCCGACGCGGTGGATGAGGGGCAGGGCGTCGTGCTGGTCACCGACATGTTCGGCGGCTCGCCCTCGAACCTGTCGCTGCGGGCCTGCCAGCCCGACAACCGGCGCATTCTCTACGGCGCCAACCTGCCCTTGTTGATCAAGCTCGCGAAATCGCGTCATCTGGCCGTGCCCGACGCCGTGCGCATCGCGCGGGAGGCGGGGCGGAAATACATTGACAGCCAGAACATCGAGCCCGGCAGCGTCGCCGTGCTGCAATCGGGATGAATGGCGGTGCCGGAGTGAACGCGACATGACAGAGGCCATCCGCCGCGAATTGCAGATCGTCAACGAAAAGGGTCTGCACGCGCGCGCCTCGGCCCGCTTCGTCGAGGTGGTCGAGGAATTTGATGCCGATGCCGAGGTCTTCCGCGACGGCATGCAGGCCTCGGGCGACAGCATCATGGGGCTGTTGATGCTGGCCGCCGCGAAGGGCAATTCCATCGAGGTGGAGACCCGCGGCCCGGAGGCCGGAGCCCTGGCCGACGCGATCGAGAAGCTCGTCGCGGACCGCTTCGGCGAGGGCCGCTGAGATGCGCCCGGAATCCCTGCCCCCCACCACCGGCTCGCACGCCACCTCCGAGACCCCGACCGAGGTGACCCCGGTCCAGGCGCCCTATGACAAGCGCAAGCTCAGCTACGCCAACACCTTCACCAACCCGTGGAAGGCCAACACAATTCGGGCGATGGAGTGGATGACCGGCAAGCTCGCCCTGCTGCGCATGGTGCGCCGGTTCGAACGGCTGGGCCTTGTCGAGGGGCAGGCCTTCTGGGCGCGCGCGCTCGAGATCATGGGCATCGACATCGAGACCCCCGCGCGCGAGATTGCCCGCATTCCGGCCACCGGCCCCGTGGTGGTGGTGGCCAACCATCCCCACGGCCTCGTCGACGGCATGGTCCTTGCGGAGATCATCGGGCGGCGGCGGGAGGATTACCGCATCCTCACCCGGTCGCTTCTGACCGGCGTGGACGAAGTCGCGCATTTCATGATCCCGGTGCCGTTCCCGCATGAACCCGATGCGCGCCAGCAAAGCCTGAAGATGCGCGCCGAGGCGATGGATCACCTGTCGGCGGGCGGGCTCATCGCGGTGTTCCCCTCGGGTGTCGTGGCCTCGTCGGATCGGGCCTTCGGGCCGGCGATCGAGCGGGACTGGAACCCGTTCACCGCGAAGATGATCCAGCGCTCCGGCGCGACCGTCGTGCCGATCCGCTTCCCGGGGCAGAACTCGCGCGCCTACCAGATCGCCAACCGCGTCTCGCCCACCCTGCGGCAGGGGCTGCTGCTGCACGAGGTGGTGGCGGCCTGCCGCAAGCCGCAGGCGCCCATCGTCGGCCACCCGCTCGATCCCGATGCGCTCGAGACGCTGGCCCCCGGCGGCCGCGATCTCTGCGCGCGGCTGCGGGACCTGACGCTGGCACTGGGGCGGTAGGGGCGCGCCGAGGCGCGTCTTCAAGCGACGGGCACCGGTACCATAGTGCCCTGCAGCGTGGCCACATGGACCTCCCGCCCCTCCGACACTGCATAGACGTCCGAGGCCACCACGATCAGCCGCCGTCCCGGCTTCACCACCCGTCCGCGCGCGATCAGCCGGTTACCCCGCGCGGGCGCCAGCAGGTGGATGCCGATCTCGGAGGTCACCACCTCGCGGTCCTCGGGCAGCAGCGACAGGGCGGAATAGCCCGCGGCCGAATCCCCCAGCGCGAAGGTCAGCCCGGCATGGGCGAAGCCCTGTTGCTGCAGGAAATCCGCGCCGATGGGCGCGCCGATCTCGACCGCGCCTTCGGCGATGGCGATCAGCTCCGCCCCGAGGCTCGTCATCATGCTCTGGCGGGCGAAACTGGCGCGGATGCGGCTGTCGGTCATGGCGCGCAGCAAGCCATGTGCGGTGCCCGGGCGCAAGGCCCTAGCGCGGCATCGGGATCGCCATCGGGCGCTGGCCGGTCAGGATGGCCTGCGCGTCCTGCGCCATCAGCCCGCGCAGGGTGGCATGGCTCGTATGCAGCCCGCCGGTATAGGCGCCATAGGCGGGCAGGATCAGCCGCGCCTCGTCGGTCAGGAAACAGGCCCGCGTGATCGCCCGCCCGCGCAGCGCCAGCCGCGCCTTGGGGTGATAATGCCCCGACACTTCGCCCCGCGCGCCGGGCGTGGCGATATGGCGGAAGGTCAGCGGGCCGAGCCGATGCTGGCGGGCATGCGCGCCGCCGATGCCCACCGGGCCGGGATCGTGGTTGCCCTCGATCCAGAGCCAGCGCCGCCCGGCCTGCAGCCGCGTGATCCAGAGCGTCTCGTCCTCGCTGAGCGCGGCCCCCGCCGCGACGCTGTCGAAACTGTCGCCAAGGCAGATCACCGCGCGCGCGCCCGTGGCCTCCAGATCCCGGTCGAGCCGGGACAGCGTTTCCTGCGTGTCATAGGGCGGCAGCAGCGCACCGCCCCCCGCGACGGGCCGCGCCGCCTTGCCCAGATGCAGGTCGGAGACCACCAGCAGCCGCTCGTCCGGCCAGTGGAGCGCGCCCGAGGGCAGCGCCAGAAGTGCGGCGTCGCAGAAGGTGAACGCATGGGTGTTCATGGCTTGTTCTTAGGTCATCGGCGAAGCCGCCCGCAAGGGCGAATGAGCGCTTCTCAGTAGGGCACCCGCCAGACCGGCCGCGCGGGCGCGTCGACCTGCGCCAGCCCGCTCTCGTCCAGAAGCCGTGTGATCTCTTCCTCGATGAGCCGGTCATCCGCATCGCCCCGGATCGGCACGCGCCCGGGCTCCAGAAAGAGCGGCGCGGCCAGCGGCGTCACGCGCGTCAGCCGCACCAGGTCCATCCGGTCGCCCACCCGCGCGCACATCTCGCGGATGCGGGCGAAATCCACGAGGCCGCGCATCGCCTCCTCGCGGGTGATCTGCAGCATCAGGTGGTCGGGGTCGTATTTCACCAGCGTGTCATAGAGGATGTCCGAGGACATCGTCGCCTGCCGCCCGGTCTTGCGCTGCCCGCCGACCTGCCGCTCGATCAGTCCGGCGATGGTGGCCGAGGCCCGGAAGGTCCGCTTCATCACCGCGTTGCCCTGCAGCCAGCCCTCGAGGCCCTCCTCCAGCCGCTCCAGATCGAAGAGCGGGCGGGGATCGGTCACCGCGTCGAGCCCCCAGATCAGCGTCGCGTAATCGGTCGAGACGAAGCCCATCGGCGCGAGGCCCTCCTCCTCCATCCGCTTGGTCAGCAGGAGCCCCAGCGTTTGCATCGCGTTGCGCCCGGCAAAACCGTAGACCACGAGCTGCTCGCGCCCGTCATGGGGGAAGCTCTCGATCAGCAGCCGCCCCGGCTCGGGCAGGCGCGAGACGTCGCGCTGCAGCCGCAGCCAATCGGCGGTGTGATCGGGCAGCTCCGGCCAGTCGTCTTGCTGGAACATCCGTACGATGCGCGAGGACAGCTGCGTCGAGGTGGCGAACTTGGTGCCCATGAAGGTCGCGATCTTGGGCTTGCGGGTGGCCTCGCGGCTGACCTCGACGACCATCTCGCGCAGGCCCTCGTAGCGCACGATCCTGCCGCCGATCAGGAAGGTGTCGCCCTTGGTCAGCGAGGCGGCGAAGCCTTCCTCGACGTCGCCCAGCGGTTTGCCGCCGCGCCCGCGCATCTTCACCTTCAGCGTGTCGGTGTCCTGGATCGTGCCGATATTCTGCCGGATGCGGACCGCCGAGCGCGGATCGCGCAGCTCCCACAGCCCGTCTTCGCGCTGCCGGATGCGCTGCCATTGGTCATAGGCCCTGAGCGCGTAGCCGCCCGTGGCGCAGAAATCGAGGCAGGCATCGAACTGGGCGCGCGTCAGGCCCGCATAGGGCCCTGCCGCGTTCATCTCGGCGAAGAGCATGTCCGCATCGAAGGGCCCGGCGGCCGCCGCGATCAGGATATGCTGGCACAGCACGTCGCGCGGACCCGGCCCGCGCGGCTCCCCGTCGAGATCGCGGGCGCGCACCGCCTCGAGGGCCGCCACGCATTCCACCACCTCGAAACGGTTCGCCGGCACCAGAAGCGCCTTCGAGGGCGCGTTGTAGCGGTGGTTCGCCCGCCCGATCCGCTGCACCAGCCGCTTGACGTTCTTGGGCGCGCCGACCTGGATCACCAGGTCCACATCGCCCCAGTCGATGCCGAGATCGAGGCTGCCCGTGCAGACGATGGCGCGCAATTGCCCCGCGACCATCGCCGCCTCGACGCGTTCGCGCTGCCCGCGGTCGAGGCTGCCGTGATGGATGCCGATGGGCAGGCCGTCCTCGTTCGCAAGCCACAGGTTGTGAAAGAAGATCTCCGCCTGCGCGCGGGTATTGTGGAAGATGAGCGTGGTGCGGTGCTGCTTCACCGCCTCCAGCACCGCCGGGATGGCGTATTTCGCGCCGCCGCCGGACCAGGGCGGGGCCTCTTCGGTCACCAGCATGGAGATGTCGGGATCGGGGCCGGGATCAGCCTCGAGGATTTCGCAGGGGTCCGGGTGCCGCGCCATCAGCCGCGCCACCGCTTGCGGGTCGTCCACCGTCGCCGAAAGTCCCACGCGCCGCAGCGTCGGGCAGAGCGTCTGCAGCCGCGCCAGCGCAAGCATCAGCTGGTCGCCGCGCTTGCTCTCGGCCAGCGCGTGGGTCTCGTCGATGATGACCCGCTGAAGGCCTGCGAATATGCGCGGCGCGTCTTCATAGGAGGTCAGCAGCGCGAGGCTTTCGGGCGTGGTCAGGAGGATATGCGGCGGATCGGCCCGCTGGCGCTTCTTGCGGCTCGCGGGCGTGTCGCCGGTGCGGTCCTCGACGCGGATCTTCAGACCCGCCTCCGCGATGGGGGTCGAGAGGTTGCGCTTGATATCGGCGGCGAGCGCCTTGAGCGGGCTGACATAGAGCGTGTGCAGCCCCGGCGCGGGCGCGGCGCCCAGCTCCGCCAGCGTCGGCAAGAACCCCGCCAGCGTCTTGCCGCCGCCCGTGGGCGCGATGAGCATGAGCGCGGGCGCATTGGCGCGGTCGAGCATCGCCGCCTGATGCGGATGCATCTGCCAGCCGCGGGCGTCGAACCAGTCTTGCAGGGGGGCGGGAAGGGCGCTCATGGACGTGACATAATGCGTGCGGCCCGGCAGCAAAATACCCCGGGCGCCCGCTTGCCCGCGACGCAGCGTCCGGTCACGCTGGAACCCGGGCAGTCAGGGGAGGGCGCGTCATGCTGGACGGAATACGGATCGTCGAGTTCGAAGGGCTGGGGCCAGCGCCCTTCGCCGCCATGATGCTGGCCGAGCTGGGCGCCGAGGTCACCGTGCTGCACCGCAAGGGCGGCGGCACCCATCCCGCGCAGGCCGCCCGGTCGCTGCTCGACCGGGGCAAGCGGTCCATCGCGCTGGACCTCAAGGCGCCCGAGGACGCCGCCATTGCCCGCGCGCTGATCGCCCGCGCCGACGGGCTGATCGAAGGCTTCCGCCCCGGCGTGATGGAGCGGCTGGGCTTCGGACCCGACGCGATGCAGGCGCTGAACCCGGCTCTCGTCTACGGGCGCATGACCGGCTGGGGCCAGACCGGGCCGCGTGCGCAGGAGGCGGGGCATGATCTGAATTACCTGAGCCTGTCGGGCGCGCTGTTCTATGCGGGCCTGCCCGGTGACGTGCCGGGCGTGCCGCCCACCATGCTCGGCGATATCGGCGGCGGCGCGCATTATCTCGTGGCGGGCATGCTCGCGGGGCTTCTGCAGGCGGGGCGCACGGGGGAGGGCACGGTGGTCGATGCGGCCATCGTCGACGGGGCCGCGCATATGATGTCGCTGCTCGTGTCCATGGGCCCGATGTTTTCGCAGACCGCGCGGGGCGCGTCGCTGCTCGACGGGCCGCATTGGTCGCGCTGCTATGCCTGCGCCTGCGGCGGGCACGTGTCGGTGCAATGCCTCGAGCCGCAGTTCTACGCGCTGTTTCTCGCTCGGATGGGTCTGTCGGACGCCCCGGCCTTCGCCGCGCAATACGATCCCGCGCAATGGTCCGATCAGTCCGCGCGGCTGGCGGCGGTCTTCGCGGAAAAGACCCGCAGCCATTGGGCCGCGCTGTTCGAAGGCACCGATGCCTGCGTCGCCCCGGTTCTGTCGCCCGCCGAGGCGGCGGCGGACCCGCATATGGCCGCGCGCGGGGTCTGGTCGGACGGTGTTCCGTCCGCTGCACCGCGCTTTGCCGGCCGGACCTCCCCTCCTGCCGCCGCGCCGCTTCGCGACGAGGACCGCGCGGCGATCCTGGCCGAGCTTGGTTTTGGTGAGTGATCGCGCGCCGTGGGTCGAGCGGCACTTGAAGACGGTCTGATCTTCGCATCCGGAGCGCGGACTCAACGCGGCGTGCAGCCACCGCGCTCCAGGGCCGATCCGGCCCCACCGGATTGCCGCCTTGGTGACGTGGGCGCACCCCACGGGTGACGCAAAGATCCGGTGAGACGAAGCGCTGACAATGATCGTTGCTGCGCCACCCCGCCGGACCGGCCCTTGCCAGAGCCAGTCACGTGGTGCGCTTTTGTCGCGACCGGTCCGGTTCGAGACGCGGTCCCGCCCGCGGTCTCACCGTGCGTAGGGATCCTTCGGCCCGCGATCGTCCGAAAGCGTCTGCTGCCGCCGCTCGACCAGAAGCTCGATGGCGTCGGCGAGATGCACTTCGGCGATGTTGTAATCGCCGCGCGCGACGCGGATGCGGTGCGCCTCGATCATCACGTCCGCATGGGAACAGCCCATCGGCGGCTCGAACCGGTAGCAGGCCAGTTCGATCAGGAAACCCAGCGGGTCCTTGAAGTAGATCGAATCCATGAAGCCGCGGTCCTTCGGCCCCGAATGCGGGATGCCCCGCTCGTCGAGCCGCGTGACGACCTGGCTCCACACCGCCTTCGAGACGTTCAGCGCGAGGTGATGCACGCAGCCCGGATCGGTGGGCGTGCGGTTGTGCACCGGTTTGCGCTTTTCATTGGTGAAGATGGTGATGAGCCGCCCGTCGCCTGGATCGAAATAGAGATGGCCTTCGTCGGGATCGTCGAGATTGGGCTGATCGAAGATGAAGGGCATGCCGAGCACCCCTTCCCAGAAATCGATCGAGGTCTGCCGGTCCGCGCCGGTGATCGTGATGTGGTGCACGCCCTGCACCTGCAGCTTCTTCATCTTTCCTCTCCCCGCCTGTGTCCTGACACGCAGGTTAGTGCGAATGGCCAGCGACACAAGCGCGGTGGCTGCCGTGGCACCGGACGCGCCCACGCTCGCCCGGACCCCCGGGGCGCGCTATATTTCCCGCAGGCCGCAAGGGCGGCCGCCGAAGGAGGGACCCCGATGACACGAAGCTGCCTGCGCGACGCCGCGATAGCCGCCGGGCTCGGGATCGCCCTCGCCATGCCCGGCGCGGCCAGCGAGCTTTGTACCGAGGATGCGATGATCGTCTTCGACGGCTCGGGGTCGATGGCCGAGACCGGGTTCAACCAGCTCGACGAGCCACGCATCTTCGAGGCCCGCCGCGCGGTGCGCGAGGCGGTGCCCGGCATCGCCGAGGCGCGCCGGCTGGGCCTCGTGATCTACGGGCCGGGCCGGACGGGAGAGCCGGGCGCTTCCTGTCAAAGCGTCGATACCCGCTTCGCGCCGCAATGGCAGGCCGCCGCGCCGATCATCGCCGCGGTGGACCGGCTGCTGCCCGCCGGCGACACGCCCCTGACCGCCGCCATCGCGCAGGCGGCCGAGGTGCTGCAATATCGGGAACGTCCGGGCGCCATCGTGCTGGTGACCGACGGCAAGGAAACCTGCGGCGGCACGCCCTGCCAACTGGCCGCCGAGCTGGCCGCGGATGCCGCCGATCTGACCGTGCATGTCATCGGCTACAAGGTGCGGGGCGATTTCTTCAGTTGGGACAGCCAGGGCAACCAATACGAGGAGGCGGAGACCGTCGCCCGCTGCCTTGCCGACCGCACCGGCGGCAAATACGTCTCTGCCGAGACGGTCGGGGAGCTGGTGGGGGCGTTGCGCGCAACGCTCGGCTGCAACGTCTATGGACGCGATGCAAGCGCCGGGTGGCGTCATCCGGGCTAAAAACTCCTACAATTTTGCACAAATTGACGCCATTTGCGCCTGTTTTGCGGGCATTCCGCATTGTGCGCCCGACCTTGCCCGCGCAGCGGCCGCCCGCTTCAGGAACTTTTCACCGGTCTGTGTCATGCCTTGATCAGGGAGGATCACCCATGGAGGCATAGCCCATGTTTCGATCCTTGGTCTCGGGCACGCTTGCCCTGTCGTTGATGACCACAACCGCCGCCGCAGGCTGTTACGAGGATGCAATGATCGTCTTCGATGCCTCCGGCTCCATGGCGCAAGCCGTCGGAGGGACGGATTCGCCCACGCGCATCGCGGAAGCGCAAAGCGCCCTTCGGCAGGTCCTGCCGATGGTCCCGGATGAACGCCCGGTGGGGCTTCTGACCTACGGCCCCGGCACGCTGGGGTTCTGCGAGAACTTCCAGGTCCGGCTCGCGCCGGAACCGCATCAGCGCCTGCAGATCCAAGCCGAGATCGACGCGCTCAGCCCGTTGGGCGACACGCCGCTCGCCCGCGCGGTCGAACTGGCCGCCGAGGCGATGTCGTTCCGCGACGAGCCTGCGGTGGTCGTCCTCGTGACCGACGGGCGCGATACCTGCGGGTCGTCCGTCTGCCGCGTCGCCGAACAGCTAGCGGCGGAGGGCGCGGACCTGACGGTGCACGTGATCGGCTTCCGCTTCGGCGGCTACGAGCCCGGTCAGGACCTCTACAAGACCTCGCCGGGATGCCTGTCGGCCTTCACCGGGGGGCATTACCTGAGCGCGCAATCGCTCGAGGATCTGGTAGGCGCGCTGCACCGCACCCTGACCTGTCCGCTCATCGCCAAGGCGGCCCCCGTGCCGGAGACGGCGACGCGCGTGCAGTAGGGGACGGTCCCGCCACGCCAAACGCGCGCCCCCGCAGGGACGCGCGCTTGCGATGGTGTCGAGGAGGCGCCGCGCCCGCCGGGGCGCCGCGCCGCCGATCCGTCGATCAGTTCGGGATCTCGCCGGTCAGACCTTCGACGTAGAAATCCATGCCCAGAAGCGTGCCGTCATCGGCCACCTCGCCCTCGGCGAGCCAGACCGACCCGTCCTGCTTGTTGATGGGGCCGGTGAAGGGGTGGTACTCGCCCGAGGCGATCGCGTCCTTCATGGCCAGCGCCTCGGCCTTCACGTCCTCCGGCACCGCGTCGGAGATCTCGCCGATGCCGACCATGCCCGGGCCGATCCCGTCCCAGGTGTCGGTCGATTCCCAGGTGCCATCCATCACTGCGCGGGTGCGCGCGATGTAATAGGGCGCCCAGTCGTCGATGATCGACGAGACGCGCGGCAGCGGCGCGAATTCCGACATGTCCGAGGCCTGACCGAAGGTGATGATCCCGCCCGCTTCCTGCGCTGCGGCCTGCGGCGCGGTCGAGTCGGTGTGCTGCAGGATCACGTCGGCGCCGTTCTCGATCAGTGCGCGGGCGGCATCCGCCTCTTTCGCCGGATCGAACCAGGTGTAGGCCCAGACGATGGAGAACTCGACATCCGGGTTCACCTTCTTGGCGTGCAGATAGGCCGAGTTGATGCCCCGGATCACTTCGGGGATCGGGAAGGAGGCGATATAGCCGATCTTGTTGGTCTCGGTCATCTTGCCCGCGATATGGCCCTGGATCGCGCGGCCCTCGTAGAAGCGCGCGGAATAGGTCGAGACGTTGTCGGCCCGCTTGTAGCCGGTCGCGTGTTCGAACTTCACGTCCGGGAACTTCTCGGCCACCGCGATGGTCGGGTCCATGTAGCCGAAGGAGGTGGTGAAGATCAGGTCCGCGCCCGACAGCGCCATCTGGGTGATCGCGCGTTCGGCATCGGCGCCTTCGGGCACGCTTTCCTGGTAGACGGTTTCGACCGCGTCGCCGAATTCCTCCTCGACGGCGAGCCGGCCCTTGTTGTGCTCGTAGGTCCAGCCGCCATCGCCGATGGGACCGACATAGATGAAGCCGACCTTGGTCTTCTCCGCATGTTCGGCGCCGAAGGCGGTGGTGGCCATAGCCGCGGCGGCGGCGGTGGCAAGCAGTGTTCTGCGCAGCATATTTTGTTCTCCCTGATGCTGATTCATGATTTGCCGCGATCATCGTCACGGCGGTGGCCTCTTAGCAAGGCCGCGGTGATGACGCTGGCGGGAATCGCGATGACTCCGAGGCCAACGAGTAAAATGAAGCCGGTGAAAATCCGGCCGCCGATGGTGATCGGATAGACATCCCCGTAGCCCACGGTGGTCAGCGTGGCCAGCGCCCACCACAGCGCCGCCGGGATCGATCCGAATTTCTCTGGTTGGGCCTCGTGTTCGAAATGGTGGATGCCGACCGCGGCGATGAAGAGGATGATCACCGCGGCGAAGGTGAACAGGATCAGCTCGTCGCGGCTTTCCGCGAAGGCGCGTTCGATGCGTGCCATGGCATGGCTCAAGCGCAGAAGCTTCAGCAGCCGGACCGCGCGCAGGAGGCGCAGAAGGCGCAGGCTCTGCCAATCGGGCAGCAGCATCAGGATCGCGGGCAGGATCGCCAGGAGGTCGATGATGCCCCAGAAGCTCGTCGCGTATCTCAGCCGGTCGGGGGCGGACCAGAGCCGTGCCGCATATTCGACCGTGAAGATCGCGAGGATGATGTATTCGCCCACATGCAGCGCGCGATGCG
Organism: Roseivivax lentus; assembly: GCF_900156805.1. Taxonomy (GTDB): domain Bacteria; phylum Pseudomonadota; class Alphaproteobacteria; order Rhodobacterales; family Rhodobacteraceae; genus Roseivivax; species Roseivivax lentus. The sequence continues at coordinate 723,836 of NZ_FTOQ01000001.1, forward strand.
CCGCGTCGGGCAGGCTGTCCATGCTCTGCAGCGTCAGCATCAGCGCCGAGGCCAGGATCACCGCGTGCAGCGCGAAGGCGAGAGCCCGGCCGTGGACCGGGTCGCTGCCGCGCAGCGCAAGGTGCAGTCGGTTCCGCGCCGCCTCGCTCATTGTATCGCGTGGAACGGCTGGCCCAGCGAGGCCGGCGCGCCATGGGTCCCGCGCGCCGAGATCGCGACGAGGACGAGGATGGTCATCAGGTAGGGTGAGGCCGACAGGAGCGCGACGGGCACCGCCGCGCCTGCGGCCTGCAGGTTCAGCTGCAGTACCGTCACCCCGCCGAAGAGATAGGCACCGATCAGCACCCGTTCCGCCCGCCAGGAGGCGAAGACGACGATGGCCAGCGCAATCCAGCCCGCGCCCGCGGTCATGCCCTCGGTCCATTGCGGCACCCGCACGAGGCTCAGATACGCGCCGCCGAGGCCCGCACACGCTCCGCCGAAGAAGATCGCGGCCATGCGCACGCGCACCACCTTGTAGCCCAGCGCATGGGCGGCATCGTGGCTCTCGCCCACCGCGCGCAGGATCAGCCCGGCACGGGTGTATTTCAGGAAGGCCCAGACCGCGGCCACGAGGACAAGCGACAGATAGACCATGATATCGTGCGAAAACAGCATCCGCCCCAGCACCGGCAGGTCCGACAGCGGGCCGAGATCGAGCTTCGGCAGCGTCGGCGTCTTCATTCCCTCATAGGGCTTGCCGATGAGGCTCGAAAGGCCGAGCCCGACGAGCGTGAGGCCGAGGCCCGTCGCCACCTGGTTCGACAGCAGCACCTGCGTCAGGAACCCGAAGGACAGCGACAACAAAGCCGCGGCCAGTGCGGCGGCGGCAAATCCGAGCGCGGGCTGGCCGGTATTGATCGCCACGGCGAAGCCCACGACCGCGCCGGTGATCATCATCCCCTCAACGCCGAGGTTCAGCACGCCCGCGCGCTCGACCACCATCTCGCCGATGGCCGCCAGCAGAATCGGCGTCGCGGAGATCATGATCGAGGCGATCAGCAGGATCGGAGAGATCGAGGAGAGATCCATCAGGCAGCCACCCCCTGTCCGATCCGGATGCGGTAATTGGTGAAGACATCGACGCCCAGCAGGAAGAACAGCAGCATCCCCTGGAAGAGCTGGATCGACGCGCCGGGCACGCCCAGCATGAGCTGCGCCAGCTCGCCGCCGATATAGGTCAGCGCCATCAGCAGGCCCGCAAGCAGGATGCCCACCGGATGCAGGCGTCCGAGAAAGGCGACGATGATCGCCGTGAAGCCGTAGCCCGAGTTGAAATCGATGGAGATCTGCCCCGCCGGTCCGGTCACCTCGAAAAGCCCCGCAAGGCCCGCGAGCGCGCCCGCGATGCCGAGGCACAGGATCACGATCCGCGCGGGGTTCACGCCGGAAAAGCGCGCCGCGCGCGGCGCCTCGCCCGACAGGCGGATGTTGAAGCCCTGGATGTGCCGGGCCAGCAGCACATAGGCGAGGATCACCGCGATGAAGGCCGCGACGACCCCCCAATGCATGCCGGTGCCTGCGATCAGTTCCTGGTTCGAGGCCGCTTCCCACTGGCGCAGGTTGCGGCTGCCCGGAAAGCCCATGCCCTCGGGGTTGCGCAGGAGGCCCGAGGACACCGAGGCGAGGATCGATTCCGCCACATAGACCAGCATCAGCGACACGAGAATTTCGTTGGTGCCGAAGCGCGTCTTGAGGATCGCCGGGATCATCGCCCAGGCCCAGCCGCCGAGGGCGCCCGCGAGCACCATCATCGGAAAGATCAGCACGCTTTCGGAGGGATAGAGCGCAAGCCCGGCGCCCGCGCCGATGACCGCGCCCATGATGTACTGGCCCTCGGCGCCGATGTTCCAGATGCCCGCGCGAAACCCGAGAGAGAGCCCGATCGCGATCAGAATGAGAGGCCCGGCCTTCACCAGAAGCTGCGGCCGCGAATAGGCTGCGAATTGCGGATTGAAGAGCGGGTCCCAGAAGATCGTGCGGATCGCCTCGACCGGCGGCTTGCCCAGGGCGGCGAACATGATACCACCCACGAGCATCGTCAGGACCACCGCGATCAGCGGCGCCGCCGCGGTCCAGAGCCGAGAGGGCTGGGGGCGTTTCTCGAGCCGGATCATGGCCGCTCCCGCGCGGGATGCGACGCGCATCCCGGACCGAAATCCGACGCGGATTTCAGGCGCGCCGCGCGCGCCTCGGGCACGGATCGGTGCCGGGCGACGCCGCAGCCCCACCCCGCGCGCCCGAAATCCGCGTCGGATTTCGCGCCGGTCTTCGCGTCGAAGACCGCTGCCTCAGGCCGTCTCATGCGCGACCTCCATGTCATGCGCGCCGCCCATCATCAGGCCGATCTTCTCGATGCTCAGATCGGCGACGGGCCGCGCCTCCGACAGCCGGCCCTCGTTCAGCGCGGCGAACCGGTCGGAGATCTCCATCAGCTCGTCCAGATCCTGGCTGATGACGAGGATGCCGGTGCCGTCGGCGGCGAGATCCAGAAGCGCCTGCCGGATCGCCGCGGCGGCCGCCGCATCGACGCCCCAGGTGGGCTGGTTCACCACCAGCACGTCCGGGTCCTGCACGATTTCCCGCCCGATCACGAATTTCTGCAGATTGCCGCCCGAGAGCGCCCGCGCGGCGGTCTGGGCCGAGGGCGTGCGCACGTCGAACCGCTTGATCACGGTGTCGGCGAAAGCGCCCGCGGCGCGCCAGTCGATGAAGCCCCGCCGCACGAGGCCCGCGCGCCGCGCCGCGGTCAGAACGCCGTTCTCCACGAGGCTCATGTTGGGCGCCGCGGCATGGCCCAGCCGCTCTTCGGGCCCCGACAGAAGCCCCTGGCCGCGGCGCGCCACCGGCCCGTCGCGGCTGATGTCGCGGCCCTTGAGCAGGACCGATCCCCGCGGCGCCAGCCGCTCGCCCGACAGCGCCGCCAGAAGCTCGTCCTGCCCGTTGCCCGCGACGCCGCCGATCCCCAGAACCTCGCCCGCCCGCAATTGCAGCGACACGTCGCGCAGCGGCGTGCCGAAGGCGCCGGGTGCGGGCAGCGACAGCGCCTTGACCTCCAGCAGCACGTCGCCGGGTGTCGTGGCGCGCGCCTTGGGCGTGGCGAAGCTCGCGCCCACCATCATCTCCGCCAGGGCGCGCGCGGTCGTCTCGGCGGGCGTGCAGGTCGCGACCCGCTTGCCCAGCCGCAGGATCGTCGCGGTGTCGCAGAGCGCGCGGATTTCCTCGAGCTTGTGGGAGATATAAAGGATCGACGTGCCCTCGCTGCGCAGCTTGCGCAGGGTCTCGAACAGGATCGTCACCTCCTGCGGGGTCAGCACGCTGGTGGGCTCGTCCATGATCAGCAGCTTCGGATCCTGCAGGAGGCAGCGGATGATCTCGACCCGCTGGCGCTCGCCCGCCGAGAGCGTGCCCACCACCCGGAACGGGTCGAGCGGCAGCCCGTAGGCTTCGGACACGTCGCGGATCTGGCGGGCCAGATCGCGTGTCCTGGGCGAGTTTTCCATGCCGAGCGCCACGTTCTCCGCCACGCTCAGCGCATCGAAAAGCGAGAAATGCTGGAACACCATCGCCACGCCCGCGCGCCGCGCCTCGGCGGGTTGCGACGGCGCGAAGGCCTGTCCGCGCAGCGTCATCGCGCCGGCATCGGGCTTCACCAGCCCGTAGATCATCTTCACCAGCGTCGACTTGCCCGCGCCGTTCTCGCCCAGAAGCGCGTGGATTTCCCCTTCGCCGATCTCGAAGGAGACATCGTCGTTTGCCACGACGCCGGGATAGGCCTTGGTCAGGCCCCGGAGCGTGAGGAGCGGCTGTCCCAAAGCGCACCTTCCCTTGCGGTTTTCCATTGAAGTAGCTGGCCCGCGACACCCAGCGCAATGGCCTGCGGGTGCTTGCCGAAGGATTTCTGCCCAATCGGGCAGCAAATGCGGCCGATTTCAGCGTCGGCATGGCCAAGCGCCCGAAGCCGCTTGCGAAAGCGCGCCCATTTCGTGTCCGACCCGATCAGGCCCGCGAAGGCGAAGCCCCGGGTCAGAAGCGCGTGACAGAGCGCGAGGTCGATCTCGTGGCTATAGGTCAGGACGAGATGCGCGGCCTCGCGCGGCGCGTGGCCGGCAAGGCGCGGCAGATCGGCGGCGGGCAGCGGCGTGACGCCGCCCGGCACCGCGTCGGGAAAGCGCGCCTCCGCGGTGTCGACCCAGGTGATCGCGAGGTCCGGCACCGGGTTCAGCACATCGACGATGGCCCGGCCCACATGGCCCGCGCCCCAGACCCAGAGCGGGATCTGCGGATGCGTCACCGGCTCCACCATCCAGCCCCCCGCGAGACAGGGACCGCTGCTTGCCCCCCGACCGCGCGCATCGCTCAGCATCCGCCGCACGGCGAGCGGCATCTCGCCCGGGCCCCGCGCATAAAGCCCGCGCTCCGGCACCGAGGCCAGCGCCCCGGCATCGAAGATTTCGGTCAGAAGCGTCACCCGTCCGCCGCAGCATTGCCCCAGATCGGGGCCAAGCGCGTGCCGGCTGAGACCGGGCGCGGCGAACGCCCGCCGCGCCGCGTCGTATTCCAGCGCGCCGCCCCCGATCGTGCCCGATTGCCCGCCGGGCCAGACCAGCATCGCGGCCCCCGGCTCGCGCGGGGCGGAGCCCGCGACCTCGGCCACGACGACCCGCGCGACCCGGCCATGCGCGGTCACAGCGCGGGCCAGCGCCTGCCGGTCGAAGCTCATCCGCGCGCCCGCCCGATGGCGCGCAGGACCTCTTCCGGCGTCGCGGGCGCGTCGAGCATTGGATAGCCCGGCCCGCAGGCGGCGATGGCGTCCGACAGGGCGAAGAAGACCGACATGCCCAGCATGAAGGGCGGCTCGCCGACCGCCTTCGAGCGGTAGATCGTCTCCTCGCGGTTGTCCTCCTGCCAGAGCTCCACGTTGAAGATGTCGGGCCGGTCCGAACAGGCGGGGATCTTGTAGGTCGCGGGCGCGTGGGTGGTCAGCCGCCCGTCATCGTCCCAGACCAGCTCCTCGCTGGTGAGCCAGCCCGCGCCCTGCACGAAGCCGCCCTCGATCTGCCCGCGGTCGAGTGCGGGGTTCAGCGAACGGCCGCAATCGTGCAGGATATCGGTGCGCAGGATGCGGTGCTCGCCGGTCAGCGTGTCGATCACCACCTCCGAACAGGCCGCGCCATGGGCGAAGTAGAAGAACGGTCGGCCCTGTCCCTTGATCCGGTCCCATTGCAGCTTCGGCGTCTTGTAGAACCCGGTCGAGGACAGGCTGACGCGCCCTTCGTAGCAACGCTTGACGGCCTCGGCGAAGGGCATCTCGGACCCCGCCACCGTGACCATGCCGCCGTCGAACCGCACTTCCGCCGCCCGGGCCTGGTGCTCGGCGGCCAGGAAGTCCGCCATCCGGTCGCGGATCGTCAGCGCCGCGGTCTTCGCCGCCATCCCGTTCAGATCCGATCCCGACGAGGCCGCCGTGGCCGAGGTGTTGGGCACCTTGCCCGTATCCGTCGCGGTGATCTTCACGGCGCCCGTGTCGAGCCCGAAGACCTCCGCGGTGACCTGCGCCACCTTCTGGAACAGGCCCTGGCCCATCTCGGTGCCGCCATGGTTCAGCACGAGGCTGCCATCCTGGTAGACATGCACCAGCGCGCCCGCCTGGTTGAGATGGGTGAGCGTGAAGGAGATGCCGAACTTGACCGGCGTGAGCGCGAGCCCGCGCTTCAGCACCTCGCTTTGCGCGTTCCATTCGGCGATGGCCGCGCGCCGCGCGGCGTAATCGCAGCTCTCGGCCAGCCGCCCGGTCATGGTGCCGAGGACGAAATCCTCGACCGCCATGCCGTAAGGCGTGGTCTGCGCCGCGTGCGTCCCCTCTGGCGCGCGTCCCTCGGGCACCGTTCCCTGCGCGCCGCGCGACGCCAGATCGACATGCGGATTATCTGCGGCGTCCTTCACCGGTTCGGACCCCGCAGGCGCCGCCGCCGCGCCGCTGTCCGGATCAGGACCGCCCGGCGGCTTCACCTTTCCGGACAAACGCGACGCCGTCCCCTCCGCCCCGTGCGCGGCCGCGGAATCGTCCGCCTCCGCATAATAGTTCCGCCGCCGGATCTCGAGCGGGTCGAGCCCGAGGACGTGGGCCGCGTGATCCATCACCCGTTCGATCCCCATCATCCCCTGCGGGCCGCCGAAGCCGCGAAAGGCCGTGGCGCTTTGGGTGTTGGTCTTGAGCCGGTGGCTTTCGATCCGCGCCGAGGGCAGGTGATAGGCGTTGTCGGCATGCAGCATGGCGCGGTCGGCCACCGGCAGCGACAGGTCCTGCGCCCAGCCGCAGCGCATCAGATGCACGAATTCGACGCCGAGAAGACGGCCCTCTTCGTCGAAGCCCGCGGAATATTCGATGCGGATGTCGTGGCGCTTGCCGGTGATCGTCATGTCGTCGTCGCGGTCATACCGCATCTTGGCGGGCCGGCCGGTCTTCGCGGCGACGATGGCGCAGGCGATGGCAAGCGCGTTGCCCTGGCTCTCCTTGCCGCCGAAGCCGCCGCCCATGCGGCGCGTCTCGACGCGCACCGCATGCATCGGCAGGCCCAGCGCATCGGCGACCTTGTGCTGGATCTCGGTCGGATGCTGGGTCGAGGCATGCACCACCATGTCGCCGCCTTCCTGCGGCAGGGCGAGGGCGCATTGCCCCTCGAGGTAGAAATGTTCCTGCCCGCCCACGTCGATGGCGCCGGTGACCACATGCGGGGCGGCGTCGATGGCCTCGCCCGCATCGCCCTTTTCCCAGATCCGCGGGCCGTCCTCGAAACGCGCATTGACCCCGAGCGCGTCGTCCACGCTCAGCACCGCGTCGCGTTTCTGCGTCTCGATGACGGCGCGGCGGGCGGCCTTGCGCGCGGCGAGATGGCTGGTCGCGGCCACGAGGAAGACCGGCTGGCCGAGGTAATGGATGGAGTGGCCCGACAGCAGCGGCTCGTCATGCGCCGAGGGCGAACAATCCGCGGGCCGGTCGAGATCCGCGGCCTCGAGGACCAGCGCCACGCCGGGCGCATCCCGCACCGGCGCGAGATCGAGTGTGGTGATGCGGCCCGCCGCGATGGGCGCGAGCCCGAAGGCGAGGTGCAGGCAATCGGCGGGCACGGGGATGTCGTCCACGTAACGTGCGGCACCGGTGACGTGCAGTCGGGCGGCATCGTGGGGCAGGGCTTTTGTCACGCTCATGGCCTGTCTCCGGCGTGGCCCGGTTTGCCTGCGGCGCGGGTGCGTATTTGCAAAGAGGCAAGACCGCGGGCCGGGCGTGGTCGGGCCGTCGCGCGCTGATCGCCGGCGGGGAAGCCGATGCGGCAAAGAGGGGCACACCGGGCCGGGCCGCGGCGCGGGCGGAGGGTCAGGAGGCTCATGGCGTCACCTCGAGGACCGAGGTCGCGGTGCCTTGTGTCTCCGCCAGCACGCGCCGCAGCATGGCGCGCGCGGCCTCGAGCCGGTAGCCCGCGGAGGCGCGCATGTCTGAGAGCGGATGGAAATCGGCCTCGAAAGCGTCGAGCGCGGGTGTGATGCCCTTCTCGGACCAATCGGCCCCGGTGAGCGCCGCCTCGACCGCACTTGCGCGCTTCGGCACGCCCGCCATGCCGCCGAAGGCGATGCGCGCCCCGGTGACCCGGCCCTTGTCCCGGGTGATCGCGAAGGCGCCGCAGACCGCCGAGATATCCTGATCGAACCGCCTCGACAGCTTGTAGACATGCAGATCCGGGGCCGCCTCGGGCAGTGCGATATCGAGGACGAACTCGCCCCGCGCCCGGTCCTGGCGGCCGTAATCGAGGAAGAATTCCTCGAGTGGCATCTCGCGGATATTGTCGCCCGCGCGCAGGCGCAGCGTGGCGCCCATGGCGATCAGGGCGGGCGGGTTGTCCCCGATGGGCGAGCCATTGGCGATGTTGCCCCCGATCGTCGCCGCCGCGCGCACCTGCGCCGAGCCGTAGCGCCGGATCATTTCGGCATAGGCGGGATGGCTCTCGCGCACCGTCTGGAGCACCCGGTCCATGGTCACGCCCGCGCCGAAGATCAGGCGCCCGTCCGCGCGGCGGATTTCCTGCAGGTCGGCGCAGCGGTTTAGAAAGATGACCTCGTCCAGATCGCGCAGGCCCTTGGTGACCCAGAGCCCTACATCAGTGGCGCCGGCCACAAGCGTCGCCTCGGGATGGCGGGCATAAAGCCGCGCCAGTTCGTCAATGTCGCCCGGGGCGAAGGGGCCGGCTTCGGGCTCGGCCTCCAGCGGGTCGGTCAGGACCGAGGGGTCGTCGCGCATCCAGTCCGGCACCGGCGCCCCGACGGCGGCCTCGGCGGCGCGGACGATGGGGGCGTAGCCCGTGCAGCGGCAGAGATTGCCCGCCAGCGCGTCGTCATGGCCCGCATCGCCGTTGAGATGCGCCACCGCCATGGAGACCACGAAGCCCGGCGTGCAGAAGCCGCACTGGCTGCCGTGATGGTCGATCATCGCCTGCTGCACCGGGTGCAGCGCGCCGTCCGGGCCCGCGATGCCCTCGACGGTGCGGATGGCGCGGCCATGCAGCTGGGGCAGGAACAGGATGCAGGCATTGAGCGCGCGCGCGCCATGTGCGTCGGTGACCATGACCGTGCAGGCGCCGCAATCGCCCTCGTTGCAGCCCTCCTTGGTGCCGGTCAGGCCGCGCGTCTCGCGCAGCCAGTCGAGCAGCGTGACGGTCGGCGCGACGTCCCGAAGCTCGACACTCTCTCCGTTGAGAAGAAAGCGGATATCCATGATGAAACCTTGCCGCCTTACCCGATGCCCGTGACATGCGCGCCCTCGATGCGGCGTAGAAGGCGGCGGGCTGTCTGTGCGGGGATCAGGCTAGGCGCGGCGCGCCGGGCTTGGCAAGCGAAAACGCGCCAAAGGGGGCGGTACGGCAAGCGCGCCGCCCCCGTCGCGGGCAGCTTAGTTGTTGTCGCCCTGGATCGCTTCGCCCGCGTCTTCGACCGCCTCGCCCACATTCTCCTGGGTGTTCTCGATCGCGGCTTCGCCCTCGGGGCTGAGATCAATGAAGCCGAAGAAGATGAGGACGGCGATGACGACGACGACAGCGACAATAAAGCCGATCAGTTTGGACATTCCGAATTTCCTGAATGAGGGGCATGTGGGAAGTAAAACCTCGATGGCGTACTTTGGTTTCGCATGAAACAGCGTCAGGTTTCGCCCGGCGGTATCCTGCCCAAAACCCCCCTGCGCGTCGCGATCATCGGCAAGATCGGGCCCCAGCGCGTGTCGCGCGGCGGCCCGACGGCGCGGAAGTCCAGTTTTTCGTATGCGGCGATGGCCCGCCGGTTGTCGGGGTGCGGATCGGTCGCGATCAATGGCGCGCCACCGGCAAAAAGATCCGCCATCCGCGCGCCGACAAAGCCCGTGCCATGCCCGAGGCCCAGCATGTCCGGCCAGCCGATAAACTGGTCGATCCCGCGTGTGCCCTCGGGCAGCGTGTCGAAATGATGCCCCCCGTCCCAGCCATGCACGGTGTAATCCTGCATGACGGCGAAGGGGCGATTGTCGCGCGACACGATCCATGCCGCGACACGCGGATCGGCCCGGACGATCTCGGCTTCGGAGGGGGGCGGCCCCCACCATTCCCGCACATGCGGCATCGACCGCCAGCGCAGGACCAATCCGCCATCCCCATGCGTGAGCGGTTGGAATGAATAGGTGCCATGCGCCGACCCTATCATGCGCCGCCCGCGCGGGGCGATCAGCGCAGGCGCGACCTGTCGGACGGCCATTGATAGGGCTTTCCGCCCGCCCGGTCGCAGAATATGGTGTCGCCATGGCCGATCCCCGATTCATTCACCTCCGTCTTCATACCGAATATTCCCTGCTCGAAGGGGCGATGCGGCTGAAGAAACTGCCGGGTCTCTGTGCCAAGGCGGGCATGCCCGCCGTGGCCGTGACGGACACCAACAACCTCTTTGCCGCGCTCGAGTTTTCGGTGGGGGCGGCGGATGCGGGCATCCAGCCCATCATCGGGGCCTGCATCGATCTGCGCTTCGTCGAGCCCGGCCCCGGAGAGCGGCCGCGCGATCCGGCCCCGGTGGTGCTTCTGGCCCAGACGGAGCGGGGCTACGAGCACCTGATGAAGCTCAATTCCTGCCTCTACCTGCGCGGCGACGGCGAGCTTGCGCATGTCACGCTCGACGAGCTCGAGGCGCATTCCGAGGATCTGATCTGCCTCTCGGGCGGGCCGGACGGGCCGGTGGGGCGGCTCTTGCGCAATGGCAGCCGGGGCGCGGCCGAGGCGCTGATGGTGCGGCTTCACGCGATCTTCGGTGACCGGCTTTACGTCGAGCTGCAGCGCCATCCGGGCGAGGACGGGCTGCCCGAGGCCGAACGCCAGACCGAGCGCGGCCTGATCGAGATGGCCTATGCGATGGGCCTGCCGCTGGTGGCCACCAACGACGTCTATTTCCCGCAGGCCAAGATGTACGAGGCGCATGATGCGCTGATCTGCATCTCCGAGGGCGCCTATGTGGACCAGCAGGAGCCGCGCCGTCGCCTGACGCCGCAGCATTACTTCAAGACGCCCGAAGAGATGGTGACGCTCTTCGCGGATCTGCCCGAGGCGGTGGAGAACACCGTCGAGATCGCCCGCCGCTGCGCCTTCATGGCCTACCGGCGCGATCCGATCCTGCCGCGCTTTGCCGATGACGAGGTCGACGAGCTGCGCCGCCAGGCCAAGGAGGGGCTCGCCGCGCGGCTCGCGGTCATCCCGCATGCAACCTCGGTTGAGGAATACGAAAAACGGCTCGAATTCGAGCTCGGCATCATCGAGGGGATGGGCTTTCCGGGCTATTTCCTGATCGTGGCCGATTTCATCAAATGGGCCAAGGATCACGACATCCCGGTGGGGCCGGGGCGCGGCTCGGGCGCGGGCAGCCTCGTGGCCTATGCGCTCACGATCACCGATCTCGATCCCCTGCGCTATTCGCTGCTGTTCGAGCGGTTCCTCAACCCCGAACGGGTCTCGATGCCGGACTTCGACATCGACTTCTGCATGGACCGCCGCGAAGAGGTGATCCGCTATGTCCAGGAGAAGTACGGACGCGACAAGGTGGGCCAGATCATCACCTTCGGTGCGCTGCTGTCGAAGGCCGCGGTGCGCGATGTGGGCCGCGTGCTGCAGATGCCTTACGGGCAGGTGGACCGGCTGTCGAAGATGATCCCCGTCGAGGGGGTGAAGCCCGTCTCGATCGAGAAGGCGCTCGCGGACGAGCCGCGGCTGCGCGAAGAGGCCCGCAACGAGGAGGTCGTGGACCGTCTGCTGACCTACGGCCAGCAGGTTGAGGGGCTCTTGCGGAACGCCTCCACCCATGCTGCGGGCGTGGTGATCGGGGATCGGCCATTGGATGAGCTGGTGCCGCTCTACCAGGATCCGCGTTCGGACATGCCCGCGACCCAGTTCAATATGAAATGGGTGGAACAGGCGGGGCTCGTGAAGTTCGACTTTCTGGGCCTCAAGACGCTGACGGTGATCCAGAACGCCATCGACCTCATTCACAAGGGCGGGCGTCCCTTGCACATCGCGGAGGACGGGGCAGAGATCTACGCGCCCTTCGAAGGGGCCGAGAACGATATCGGGCAGATCCCGCTCGATGACGAAAAGACCTACGCGCTTTATGCCAAGGCCAAGACCGTCGCGGTGTTCCAAGTGGAAAGCTCGGGCATGATGGATGCGCTCAAGCGCATGAAGCCCGACTGCATCGAGGACATCATCGCGCTCGTCGCGCTGTACCGGCCCGGCCCGATGGAGAACATCCCGAAATTCTGCGAGGTCAAGAACGGCCTATCGGAGCGTGATACGCTGCACCCGTCGATCGATCATATCCTCGACGAGACGCAGGGCATCATCGTATACCAGGAACAGGTGATGCAGATCGCGCAGGAGATGGCGGGCTATTCCTTGGGCGGTGCGGACCTTCTGCGGCGCGCCATGGGCAAGAAGATCCAGGCGGCGATGGATGCCGAACGGCCCAAGTTCCTCGCCGGCGCCAAGGAGAACGGCGTCGACAAGGACAAGGCCACCGAGGTCTGGAACCTTCTCGACAAGTTCGCCAATTACGGCTTCAACAAGTCCCACGCGGCGGCCTATGCGGTGGTGAGTTACCAGACCGCATGGCTCAAGGCGAACCACCCCGTGGAGTTCATGGCGGGGGTCATGAACTGCGATATCCACCTGACCGACAAGCTCGCGGTCTATTTCGAAGAGGTGAAGAAGGGGCTGGGCCTGCCCTGGGTGCCGCCTTGCGTGAACCGCTCGCAGGCGACTTTCGATGTGAAGGACGGCGCGCTCGTCTATGCGCTGGGCGCGTTGAAGAATGTGGGGCTCGACGCGATGCGCCTCATCGTCGAGGGACGCGGCGGGGCGGCTCCTCCGCCCGGGCGGGCGTCCTCGCAGGACGCGGCGAAGACGCCGGATACGGCGGAGGAGCGGCCCTTCGCCACGATCTTCGATCTCGCCCGCCGCGTCGATCTCAAGCGGATCGGCAAGCGGCCGCTGGAAATGCTGGCGCGCGCCGGGGCCTTCGACCAGCTCGACCCGAACCGGCGCCGGATCTTCGAAAGCCTCGATGCGCTGACCGGCTATTCCGCGGCGATCCACGAGCAGAAGGCCTCGGCGCAGGTGTCGCTCTTCGGCGAGGCGGGCGAGGATCTGCCGGAACCGCGGCTGGCGCCGGTGAACGACTGGCTGCCGGCGGAGCGGCTGGCCGAGGAATTCAAGGCGGTGGGCTTCTACCTCTCGGGCCATCCGCTCGACGATTACATGCCCGCGTTGAAGCGCGAGGGCGTGCTGACCCTCGACGAGGTGATGAAGAAGGCCGAGGCCGGTCCGTGCCTTGCCAAGCTCGCGGGCTCCGTCGCCGGACGGCAGGAACGCAAATCGGCGCGCGGCAACCGCTTCGCCTTCTGCCAGCTGTCCGATCCGACCGGCGCCTACGAGGTCACGCTTTTCTCCGAGACGCTCGAGAAGAGCCGCGAGCATCTGGAGACCGGCGCCAAGGTCGTCGTCACCGTAGAGGCGACGATGGAAAGCGACCAGCTGAAGCTGCTCGGGCGGTCCGTGAGCCTGGCCGATCCGCTCATCGCCAAGGCCGGGGCTTCGGGGCTGCGCATCTTCGTCGAGGACCGCGCGGCGATCCCGCAGATCGCCTCGGTGCTGAGCCGGGCCGCCGATCAATTGCCGAAGGCGAGCCGCGGGCCGATCCATCTGTGCCTGAGCGCGCAGGGCCTGCCGGGCGAAGTGGAAATCGACCTCGAGGAGCCGTTTCCCGTCACCCCGGAGATCAAGGGCGCGATCAAGTCGCTGTCGGGTATCATGGACGTGGTGGAGTTCTGAGGCGGGCCGCGGCCCCGGCGCGACGCCGCCGGGCGGCTTGTCCCCCGAGGCCCCCCGGGCTAGGAAGCAGAACCACCCCTTGATGAGGTCCGCCTTGCGCTGCGCCCCGATCCTGTGCTGTCTCGCCCTTGCCCTCTCCGCCTGCGGGATCGCGCCCGAACCCGGTGCCGAAGGCGACGTGCCGACCCTGTCAGGTCTCGAGCTTGCGGACGAGGCGGGTCAGGCCGAGATCGCCGCGCGCCCCGCGGAAGCCGCGCCCGAGGCCGCCGACACGCCCCTTTCGGAGGCCGCGGGGGTCGGCGGGCGCCCGGCCGCGACCCCGGGCGATGCGGCCCCCGAGGGTTGGCTTCTGGGCTTCTTCCGGAACCGCGCGGATGCCGCATCCGCGCCCGCCCCGACCGCCGCTGACCGGGCGCGCGACAGCGTCCTTGCGAGCCTGCCCGCGGAAAGCCGCGTGGCGCCCCCCGATGCACCGGCCGATGAGAGCGGGGGCACTGGATTTTTCTCTGGGCTCTTCGGCGGTGGCGGCGCCACGGTGCCGTCCGCCCGCTCCGAGGTGGGGCCCAACGAAGCGGTGCCCTTCGGCGCGCTCGCCCGGCTCTGCGGCGTGGATGTGGGGCGCCTGGCCAGCGCCATCGAACGGCACGAGCGGTACCGTCTCTATGACAGCGCGCCGGGGCAGACCGGCCCGCGCAATTGGTACATCACCGGCTTCGACGATGGCTGCGCGCGCCAGTTCACCGCCGCCCTGGCGCTGTTCGGGACGGTCGAGACCCACGAGAGCCTGCGCTACGGCGCCGCCGCGGGCGACCTGCCGATGACCGCGACCGACGAGGCCTACAAGGACGTGAAGTCGCGCATCTGCCGGGTCGGGCGCAGCCAGCCCTGCGGGTCCCGCCTGGGGCGGCTCGACCGGACCAGCGTCTTCGTGACGGTCTACGAGCGCTTCGGCGGCAATGCGCGCTGGATGAACGCCTTCCTGCATGACGGGGACGTGGCGGCGACGGATATCGCCTCCAATTGAGCCCGCTTGCAGCGGGCGCTTGTCTGGCGGGCTGATCCTGGGCGGATCATCCCGCGGATCGGGGCGTGGCCCCGAACCCCGGGCGACATTCCGGAAAGATGAAGCGGGGGAGGGAGCGCCGGGTGGCCGGGGCGCCCGGCCCGGGCTGCGGGACCCGCCCGGGTGGCAAAGGGGGGATCCGGGGGAGCCGGGGATGCGGCTGCGGCGTTTGGTTGCCCGGCCCGCGCGAGGGCGCGAGCGGACCGCTCAGTAATGCGGCGGGCGTTCGTCGCCGTAGAGATGCGCGCCCGAGCCGTCGGCATCGCGGCTGGCTTCCCGGCGCATCAGCAGCTCGACCTTGCCCGAGAGCGTGTCGATCGTGCGATCCTGCCGCGCGACCACGTCCGAGAGGTCTTCGATCTGGGCGATGAGATGGGCGAGGCGTTCCTCGATCCGGTCGATGGCATCCGTCATGCTGTCTCCTTCGGCGGCGCAGCTTGCCCCCGGCGGGCGGAGGGGCTAGGGAGTGCCGCGCGCGAACACCCCCTCTCAGCCCGAGACATACACCATGGCCAAAGCGAAGAAACAGCCCCGACCGAAGGCGGAGACGCCGAAGGGTTTCCGCGACTATTTCGGCGCCGATGTGACCGAACGGCAGGCCATGCTGGCCGAGATCGCCGCGGTTTATCACCGCTACGGCTTCGACGCGCTGGAAAGTGCGGCGGTGGAGACGGTCGAGGCGCTGGGCAAGTTCCTGCCCGATGTGGACCGGCCCAATGCGGGCGTCTTCGCCTGGCAGGAGGGCGAGGAAGAGGGCAAGGGCGACTGGCTCGCGCTGCGCTACGACCTGACCGCCCCCCTGGCGCGGGTCTATGCTCAGCACCGCAACGACCTGCCGACGCCCTATCGCCGCTACGCCATGGGCCCCGTCTGGCGCAACGAAAAGCCCGGGCCGGGGCGGTACCGGCAGTTCTATCAATGCGATGCGGATACGGTGGGCGCGCCGTCCGTGGCTGCGGATGCAGAGATCTGCGCCATGCTCTGCGATGCGCTCGAGGCGGTGGGTATCCCGCGCGGCGATTACGTGGTGCGGGTGAACAACCGAAAGGTGTTGGAAGGCGTTTTAGATTTTGCGGGTCTAGAGCCTGAAAGCCCAGCCAGAGCCGACGTAATGCGGACGATGGATAAATTCGACAAGGTCGGTAAGCAAGGGGTGATGGAACTGCTCACCTTTGGCAGAAATGACCAATCTGGGGCAGTGATTCCCGGTGTTGGGTTGCCGGATATCCAAGCTGCTAAAATTGCCCAATATCTCACACAAGAGTCTGTACCGCCGCGTGAAGACCGTGCGGATGCGCACGGCGAACTGAATGAGCGCCGTTTGAGCTCCATGCGTGCTGCGGTAGGCGACTCACCCACAGGGAAAGAAGGCGTTGCTGAGTTGGAGGAAATTGCCCGTCTTCTGAAAGCTCAGGGGTATGGTGAAGACAGAGTAGTAATCGACTCGTCCGTGGTCCGGGGCCTCGGTTATTACACCGGCCCGGTCTTCGAGGCCGAGCTAACCTTCGAGATCCTCGACGAGAAGGGCCGCGCGCGCCAGTTCGGCTCGGTCGCAGGCGGCGGGCGCTATGACGACCTCGTCAAGCGCTTCACAGGGCAGGCCGTGCCCGCCACGGGTGTGTCGATCGGCGTCGACCGGCTGCTGGCGGCGCTGCGCGAGAAGGGTCGCATCGGCGGCGAGGCGCAGGGCCCCGTCGTCGTCACCGTCATGGATCGCGCGCGCATGGCCGAGTACCAGACCATGGTGGCCGAGCTGCGCGATGCGGGCATCCGCGCCGAGGTCTATCTCGGCAATCCGAAGAATTTCGGCAACCAGCTCAAATATGCCGACAAGCGCGGCGCGCCGGTTGCGATCATCGCCGGGTCCGACGAGTTCGCCCAGGGCATCGTGCAGATCAAGGACCTCGTGCTCGGGGCCAAGATCGCCGAGACCGCGACGCTCGAGGAATGGCAGGAACGCCCCTCGCAATTCGAAGTGCCGCGGGACGGGATGGTTGCGAAGGTGCAAGAGATCCTGGGCAGCCAGCGATGAGCACAGGGGCCGCGCGGGACCGGGCCATGATGCTCAGGGACGGCTTCGCGGGCCAGGGCGCGGAGGTGATCGACTGCGCCATCCTGCAGCCCGCCGAGACGCTGCTCGACCTTTACGGCGAGGATATCCGCGCGCGCGCCTATGTCACGCAGGACCCCGCGCGGGGCGAACGGATGCTGCGCCCGGATTTTACCGTGCCGGTGGTGCAGATGCACATGGCCGAGGGCGCCGAGCCCGCACGCTACACCTATGCGGGCGAGGTCTTCCGCCGGCAGGAGGACCATCCCGAGCGCGCCTCGGAATACCTGCAGGTGGGCTTCGAGGTCTTCGACCGCGCCGATCCCGAAGCCGCCGATGCGGAGGTCTTCGTGGCGATCCGCGATGCGCTGGGCGCGCTGCCGGTCCGCGCCGTGACAGGCGATATCGGCGTGCTGACGGCAGCGGTGGCGGGGCTCGACACCTCCGAGGCGCGGCGCGCCGCGCTGATGCGGCATATCTGGCGGCCGAAGCGGTTCCGCGCGCTTCTGGCGCGCTATGCCGGCAAGACGCCCGTGCCCGAGGGGCGCGCGGCGCTGCTGGCGGCGGCGGATCCCATGGCGGGGGCGGGGCCGCTGATCGGGCTGCGCTCACGCGAGGAGATCGCCGCGCGGATCGAGACGCTGCGCGCCGATGCCGCCGAGCCCCCCATCGCCAAATCCGAGATCGAGATGATCGACGAACTGCTCTCGGTGGCCGAGACCTGTCCCTTCGCGCTCGAGCATCTCAAGCATATCGCGATGGATTTCCCGGTGCTGCGCGACGCGGTCGCCCGGTTCGAGCGGCGCTGCGACGCGCTTTCCGCGCGCGGCGTCGACGTGGACGCGCTGATGTTCGAGGCCTCCTACGGGCGGACCTCGATGGAATATTATGACGGCTTCGTCTTCGGCTTCGGTGCCGAGGCGCGGCCCGACCTGCCGCCGGTGGCCAGCGGCGGGCGCTACGACGCGCTGACCGCGCGGCTGGGCGCGGGCCGGTCGATCCCGGCGGTGGGCGGCGTGATCCGGCCCGACCTGACCCTGATGCTGGAGTGTGGGGTATGAGCGTGAAACTCGGCGTGCCCTCCAAGGGCCGGCTGATGCAGAAGACCTTCGACTGGTTCGGCGCGCGCGGCATCACGCTGGCACGCACCGGATCGGAGCGGGAATATGCAGGCCGCGTGGACGGCATCGACAACGTGCAGCTGGTGCTTCTGTCGGCCAGCGAGGTGCCGCGCGAACTGGCCGCGGGCCGCATCCATCTGGGCGTGACCGGCACCGACCTCGTGCGCGAGAAGCTGGTGCAATGGGACCAGAAGGTGGAGCCGCTGGCGGAACTCGGCTTCGGCGAGGCGAACCTGATCGTCGCGGTGCCGCAGGCTTGGGTCGACGTCGACACGCTCGACGATCTCGATGCCGCCGCCGCGGCCTTCCGCGCGCGACACGGCTTCCGGCTGCGGATCGCGACGAAGTATCACCGGCTGGTGCGGGAATACCTGCGCGAGGGCGGCGTCGCCGATTACGCGCTCGTGGACAGCCAGGGGGCGACCGAGGGCACGGTGAAGAACCTGACCGCCGAGGCCATCGCCGACATCACCTCCTCGGGCGACACGTTGCGCGCCAATCACCTCAAGGTCCTGCGCGAGGCGCCGATCCTCGAAAGCCAGGCCACGCTGTTCCGCGCGCGGCGGGCGGAACTGAGCGACGATGCCCGGGCGACGCTGGCCGAACTGATCCAAAAGCTCGGTCTCTGAGCCGGGGGATGTCCCCTGTTTTCAGGGGGTTGGCCGGAGATATCCGGCAATTCCGGAAACCTCTTTGACTCACGAGTCAAAAACCGCATGATCTGCGCCATGACGGCTAACCCCGAATATTGGGAGAGTATGACCATGAAAAAGACCCTCACTTCGATCCTTGCCCTCGGCCTGACCGCCGGTGCCGCGCAGGCGCAAGAGGCCTGCTCGGAGCTGACCTTCGCCGATGTGGGCTGGACCGACATCACCGCCACCACCGCCGCCACGACCGTGGTGCTCGAGGCGCTGGGCTACGAGACCGAGATCAAGGTCCTGTCGGTGCCGGTGACCTATACCTCGATGGCCGATGGCGACATCGACATCTTCCTCGGCAACTGGATGCCGACGATGGAGAACGACATCAAACCCTACCGCGAGGCCGGCACCGTCGACACCGTGCGCGCGAACCTCGAAGGGGCCAAGTACACGCTGGCGACCAATGCCGCCGGGGCCGCGCTCGGCATCGACAGCTTCTCCGCGATCGTCGAGAACGCCGATGCGCTCGATGAGACGATCTACGGCATCGAGCCCGGCAATGACGGCAACCGCCTGATCCTCGACATGATCGAGGCCGACGCCTTCGGTCTGGGCGAGTTCAACATCCGCGAAAGCTCCGAACAGGGCATGCTGGCGCAGGTCGGCCGCCTGTCCGAGCGCGACGAGCCCATCGTCTTCCTCGGCTGGGAACCGCACCCGATGAACGCCAATTTCGATCTGACCTATCTCGAAGGCGGCGACGACTGGTTCGGCCCCAATCTCGGCGGCGCGACGGTCTACACCAACACCCGCGCGGGCTTCGTCGAGGACTGCCCGAATGTGGGTCAGCTCCTGCAGAACCTCGAATTCACGCTGGCCATGGAAAACGAGATCATGGGCGCGATCCTGAACGACGGCACCGATCCGGCGGAGGCCGCGACCGCCTGGATGTCGGCCAATACCGGCGTCGTGGAAGCCTGGCTCGACGGGGTCACCACGCGCGATGGCGGCGACGCGAAAGAGGCCGTCATGGCCGTGCTGCAGTAATCCCGGCATCTTGCGGATTCTGGAAAGGCCGGTTCTTCGGAACCGGCCTTTTCGCGTCTGGCGCGGTGGCGGCGAGGGGGCTGTCTGCCCCCTCGCGCTCCCCCGAGAGGTATTTTCGGTCCGGCCGTGACAGCGGCGTGGCGCGCCCCGGGGCCGTGGGACGCGCAGGTGGAGCCGCGGTGCCCTCAGGCCCTCGCGGTCATGAGGTTGATCCGCGCCGGCAGAAAAAGCCCGTCGGCGTGCAGATGCGGTGCCCAGCGCGCGCGCATGTCCTCGAGGATGGCGCGAAGGTCGTCGGGGCCGCCCTCCCGGTCGCGGATCACGCCCGGGATCGGACCGATCGCGGGCAGAAGGCGTTGCGCGGCCTCCCAGCCGTCGGGATGGTGGAGGCGGATGTCCTCGGGCGTGACGCTTATGTCGTCGAACCCCGCCGCCTCGAGGATGGCGCGGATCCGCGCGGGCTCCCGCAGGGCCATCGGCCCGGGCGCATCCGGATCGGAGGAGGGCGGCGCGCCCAGCCGCGCTACCGCCGCCGCGCGTGGGGTCGAAAACCACGGATTATGCTCCGCCGCCGCCCAGGTCGCCGCGACAAGGCGCCCGCCGGGCCGCAGGGCGGCGCGCAGATTGGCGAAGGCCGCGGCGGGATCGGCGAAGAACATCACGCCGAAACGCGACAGCACCAGGTCATAGCCCGCCTCGAAGGCATGGGTCTGGGCATCGGCATGGAAGAACCGCGCCTGACCGAGCTCCGCCGCGAGGCCTGCCTCGGCGGCAAGCGTCAGCAGCGGTTGCGAGATATCGACGCCGTGGGCGGCGCCGTCCGGTCCGACCGCGCGGGCCGCCGACAAGGTGAGCGCACCGCCGCCGCAGCCCACATCGAGGATGCGCGCCCCTTCCTGCGGGGCCGCCGCGGCCATGATCCGCGCGCGCACCGCGTCGTGCAGGATGTCGAGGTCGCGGTGATGCGCGACCCAGCGCTGGCCGGCATCGCCGCTCCAGAACGCCTCCTGCTCGGCATTGGCGGGCCGGGTCATGCCGCTCACGTCGCGCCGATCTTGTCCTGCGTCCGGGTCTCGAAATCCGACGCGTCATGCCGTTCGAGGAGCTGTTCGTGCGGCTCTCCAGCGGTCCGGTTGACCATGCGCCCGCGCCGCGCGGCGGGACGGGCCTCGATCGCCTCGGCCCAGCGGATCACGTTGGTGTATTCATGCACCGACAGGAACTTGCCCGCGTCATAGGCCTGGCCCTGCACCATCCGCCCGTACCAGGGCCAGATCGCCATGTCGGCGATGGTGTACTCGTCACCCAGCATGAAGTCCTTGTCCGCGAGATGCTTGTCCAGAACGTCGAGCTGGCGCTTGGTCTCCATCGCGTAGCGGTTGATGGGGTATTCCATCGGCTCCGGCGCATAGGCGTAGAAATGCCCGAACCCGCCGCCGAGGAAGGGCGCGGAGCCCATCTGCCACATCAGCCAGGACAGCAGCTCGGGCCGGTCTTCTGGGCGTCCCATGAATTTGCCGAACTTCTCCGCCAGGTGCATCATGATCGCGACCGATTCGAAGACCCGGACGGGTCTGTCGCCGGAGCGGTCCACCAGGGCGGGGATCTTGGAGTTGGGGTTGATCTCGACGAAGCCCGATCCGAACTGGTCGCCATCGCCGATGCGGATCAGCCAGGCATCGTATTCGGCCTCCGACACGCCGGCTGCCAGCAGCTCCTCGAACAGCACGGTCACCTTCACGCCGTTGGGCGTGCCCATGGAATAAAGCTGGAAGGGATGCTTTCCGACCGGCAATTCCTTGTCGTGGGTGGCGCCCGCGATCGGGCGGTTGAGGCTGCCCCAGGTGCCGCCGTTCTCGGCGTCCCAGGTCCAGACTTCGGGGGGCGTATAGCTCATGATCGTCCTCGTGCATTGCGTGCCGTTTGACCCGGAACCTATGCACTTCGCGACGAAAGGCCAGTGCCGCATCGGTGGCTGACCGCACAGGGGCAGGGCCGTCTGCACACGGAACCGGGCCGCCGCGCGCCTCTCCATCGGTTTGTCCCGCGCCGGGAAAAGGGCGCAGCCCCCTTGTCACGACCGGACCGGAAATACCTCTCGGGGGAGCGCGAGGGGGCAGACAGCCCCCTCGCTTCCGCGCGTGGTCGCGCGCACATCCGGGGGGGACTTCGCGCCTAGAGCACCCCGATCTCGGCCAGCGCGCCCGCGAGTTCGGGCGGCAGATCGTCGTCGTCGGCCCGCGCGGGCGACAGGTCTCCGGGCGCGTCCGCCGGGTCGAGATAGCGCCAGCCCTGGAACGGTCGGCGCGGCGCCGGGGCGACCCGCACAAGCTCGGGATCGAGCACCAGCGCGCAGCGGCGGATGCCGTCCTCGCGGGTGGCCTCGTCGAGGCGCAGGATCTTCTGGCGGCACTGGATGAAGCCCTTGATGACCCAGTAGATCGACCCGCCCGCGAGGATCTGCGCCTCCTTCTTCGGCCACATGCGGGTGACGTGGCGCGGCAGCCCGTCCGGACCCTTGGCGCGCGCCGAGGCCTGCCAGCGGGTCAGCGTCTCGACGCTTTCGGTCCCGGCGCTCAGCTTCATCAAGTGCACGATCTCAGTGGTCATCGCCGCTCCATTAACGGGTGGATTAAAGTGCCACCTTCCTCTATGTTGTAGTCCCTCCGCGATGGGCTTCAAACCCTTGTGGATAACCCCTGTCCCGCCGCAGCCGTGAGAGAATCATCGCCATGAGCCGTTTCGCCGCCCCCATCGCCGAGCAGATCTGGGACATGAAATACCGCCTGAAAGAGGCGGATGACACCCCGATCGATGCCGATGTGGAAGCGACCTGGCGCCGCATCGCGCGCGCCCTTGCCGAGGTCGAGAAGGAGCCCGCGAAGTGGGAAGACCGCTTCTACGCGGCGCTCGAGGATTTCCAGTACCTGCCCGCGGGCCGGATCACCGCCGGCGCGGGCACCGGCCGCGCGGTGACGCTCTTCAACTGCTTCGTCATGGGCACGATCCCCGATTCGATGGGCGGCATCTTCGAGATGCTGAAGGAGGCCGCGCTGACCATGCAGCAGGGCGGCGGCATCGGCTACGATTTCTCCACCATCCGGCCGCGCGGCGCGCTGGTCGAGGGCGTCGCGGCGGATGCCTCGGGGCCGCTCAGCTTCATGGATGTCTGGGACGCGATGTGCCGCACGATCATGTCGGCGGGCTCGCGGCGCGGCGCGATGATGGCGACGATGCGCTGCGATCATCCCGATATCGAGGATTTCATCTCCGCCAAGGCCGACAGCGCGCGGCTGCGCATGTTCAACCTTTCGGTCCTCGTCACCGACCCGTTCATGGAAGCGGTGAAGGCCGATGCCGACTGGCAGCTGGTCTTCGGCGGCAAGGTCTACCGCACGCTCAAGGCGCGCGATCTGTGGAACCGCATCATGCGTGCGACCTACGATTACGCCGAGCCCGGCGTGATCTTCATCGACCGCATCAACGCCGCCAACAACCTCAACTATTGCGAGACCATCGCCGCCACCAATCCCTGCGGCGAGCAGCCGCTGCCGCCCTACGGCGCCTGCCTGCTGGGCTCGGTGAACCTCGCGCGGCTGGTCACCCATCCGTTCGAGGACGACGCCGCCCTCGACCCCGCGCGGCTCGACGAGATCGTCGCGACCGCGCTCCGCATGATGGACAATGTCGTCGACGCCTCCCGCTTCCCGCTGGAACAGCAGCGCGCCGAGGCGCAGAACAAGCGCCGCATCGGGCTTGGCGTGACGGGGCTCGCCGATGCGCTCCTGATGCTGGGCCTGCGCTACGGGTCGGACGAGGCCGCGGCGCAGACCGAAGCCTGGCTGAAGCAGATCGCCCGCGCCTCCTATCTCGCCTCGGTCGAGCTGGCGAAGGAAAAGGGACCGTTCCCGCTCTTCGAGGCCGAAGGTTATCTCGCCTCGGGCAACATGATGCAGATGGACGACGACGTGCGCGAAGCGATCCGCGAACACGGCATCCGCAACGCGCTCCTGACCTCCATCGCGCCCACGGGCACGATCTCGCTTTACGCGGGCAACGTGTCCTCGGGGATTGAGCCCGTTTTCGCCTACGCCTATACTCGCAAGGTTCTGCAAAAGGACGGCACCCGCACCGAGGAGGAGGTGGTGGATTACGCCGTCGCCCTCTACCGCGAGAAGTTCGGGACGAACGCCGAGCTGCCCGCCCATTTCGTCAATGCGCAGACGCTCTCGCCGCTCGATCACGTCAAAATGCAGGCGGCGGCGCAGAAATGGGTCGACTCGTCCATCTCCAAGACGATCAACTGCCCCGAGGACATCTCCTTCGAGGATTTCAAGGACGTCTACATGAAGGCTTACGAGACGGGCTGCAAAGGCTGCACGACCTACCGGCCCAACGACGTGACGGGCTCCGTCCTGTCGGTCTCGGACGCCGAGCCCAAATCCGCCGAGACACCGGTTCTGGTCTCCGAAGGCGAGGGCAGCGCGGAAGTGGTCTACATGTCCGAACCGCTGGAGCGGCCGCAGACCCTCGAAGGCGCCACCTACAAGCTCAAATGGCCCGACAGCGAACACGCCATTTACCTGACGATCAACGACACGGTGATCGGCGGGCGGCGGCGGCCCTTCGAGGTCTTCATCAACTCCAAGAACATGGAGCATTTCGCCTGGACCGTGGCGCTCACGCGGATGATCTCGGCGGTGTTCCGGCGCGGCGGCGATGTGTCCTTCGTGGTCGAGGAGCTGAAGGCCGTCTTCGACCCGCGCGGCGGGGCCTGGGTGAAGGGCAAATACATCCCCTCCATCCTCGCGGCCATCGGCGGGGTGATCGAACAGCACCTCATCGCCATCGGTTTTCTCGAAGGCGAGGGGATGGGCCTCAAATCCGACCCCCGGGCGCAGGTGGTCAATCTCGACGGCCCCCGCGGCAAGGCCTGCCCGTCCTGCGGCCAATACGAGATGCGCATGGTCGAGGGCTGCATGACCTGCGCCTCCTGCGGCCATTCGAAATGTTCTGGCTGAAATACCTTAGTTCAGATTTTCTGAACCCTTAGACATCGGAAAAGCCCTCAAGTCTCTGACTTGAGGGCTTTTTCTATAGAATTGCCGAGTCGAGCCGACCTACAGTGACCGGCCGGGCACGAATTTTATCAATCAATGTGCTTGTGAAACTTTTCATTTCACGTAAAATATTGATTTAATTGATATTGTTTTGATAAGAATTGTCAAAATGACCTCTTCTAAAACTCCGGCACCGTTCCCGGTCGCACTCCGCCGCTTTCCGGACGCGGAGGGTCGGGCTCATGGCATGCTGGTGAACTGTGAGACCTTTGCTCCATCGATTCCCGGGTCGCTCTACGCCGCATCTCTCGCGCGACGGTGCGCGTCCCCCAACACGCTCTACCGATATTTGCGGTTCATGCAGGCTCTGCTGTCTTGGGGTCTCGAGGCCGGGGTTGATCTCGACCGCCGCCTTCTCAGAGGCGAGGCGCTCTCAAGCAGAGACATCGAAAACTACGCGTTGTGGCTTGAACGCCGATTGAAGGGCAGCAAGAGCACGCTGACGCGCGAGAACGTGACCACCTTCAACGCTTACCTCACGGGTGCCGAGGGCATCGTCACATGGTTTTCGGATCAATACTTCGAACCTGTCGGACGCGATCGCAGCGTGGCCATTGAGAGCCAGCGCGTTGCTTCTCAACGATGGTGGCGACGCGTGCGCAAAGCGTCCCGATCCGAACAGGTGGCTCCCGACCTTTCGGACCATGAAATCTCAGAAATTGAAACATTTCTCCGCGGTGCCTCGAAAGGGTCCAACGCGAAACCTCGCTGGGTGCGCGCGTATCTCATCTGGAGGCTTGCCATTGAATTTGGATTTCGAATTGGGGAAATCCTTGCACTTCGCCTTGAAGACTGTCCGACCCGCGTCGATCCAACTTTTCGCGTCGTCCGAATTGAAGATCGAACGGGAAAATCCGACCCACGCGGCCTGAAAGCTCCGCGTCCCAAAACGCTTGGACGCGCGCTTGCCCCGGTGATTTCCAACACAGTCTTTCCACGTCTTGTTGTCGACTACCAGGCGGATCATCGTCTCAAGAAAGTCCAACGCGTTACCGGCCAGACCGTCTGGCGGCCCGTGATGGCGCACACATATTTGCTTGTCAGCGACACCGGAGAGCCGCTTCCATCGGCTTCTGCAAAAAGCCTCGCGGACGCCATTGCGGCCGAAACCGGCGTGCCCTTCAACTGGCACCTTGCCCGGCATGCCTTCTTTAATAGAGCATATGCCGCGGTTGCTAACCTCGAAGATCCCAATCTCAAGGCCTCGCGTATGCAGGACCTGGTCTATTGGGGCGGATGGCGCGATTCCAACAGCCTCAACATTTACACAGCACGCGCACGGCGCGAACGCGCGCGTACGAGCATCGCGATCTGGGGCGGCGCGCAACGCATGGATCCGCTGGCATGATTTATGACGAGATCGCCGGCTACTGGATCGGTGTGGATGGAAAACGGTTCGTGCGCAACGAGTTCGATCCGACGCGCCCAACGCTCATCGTTGTGACCGAACATGCCTGGTCGGGACACCACATTAACAAAACATTCACGTTGACCTGGCCGGACACCATTGATCCAACTCTCAAACAGGCGATTGAAAATGTTATGAAATACCAAATGCGGCGGCGCAGTCCCTCGTCGTTGAGCAAGATGAGGAACGTTGTCGCACAGATAGTCGCCGCTCAACCGCCTGGTCTGCCTTTCGACGCCGATGACCTCCTGGACCCAGATGTGATCCGCCATGTCTGGGACTCTACGCGGCCGTCGGTTCGTCCCTGGCTGCGCACACTGATCGTCGATCTGGCCGAAACGGTCGACCCTGGGGCCGCCGGCGATATCGCCCTTATGATGTCTGCCTGGAAGGCCAATCGATCTCTGCGCTGGAAGAGGGCCGTGCTCGAATGGGATCCGGAGCAAGGATCGCTGACGTCAGCGGAACTCGAATTGCTTCGCCGCTACCTCAAACCACCCAGGATCGAGCGAACATCTGCGCATTTTGCGCGCCTGTTCACATGGCTGACCCTGACGACCCTGCGCCGGCCCTCGCAGCTCATCAAGATGGACGCCAAAGCCCTCCGTCGAATAACGACCCACATCGGAACCACCGCCGATCTGCGGATTCCGGGAGTCAAGGGGCAGACTGGACAAGACGGGCGCTGGCTTCCCATTCCAACCGCTCTCGCGGACGACATCGACGACTACCGTCGTCGTGTGCGGGACGCGCTGGAATGGGCCGATGCGTCGAACATGGATGTTCTCGACGCCTGCCTTCTGCCCCTAATCAGTCATGAACGGATGCCGGAACAGCGCATCTTCGCGCCCTATGGCGCTCAGGCAAAGGGCGCTGTTCAGAACTGGATCAAGAGCCTTCGTCTCGTCAGCCCTCGCACCGAACATCCGCTCAAAATCAACCTCCGCCGCATCCGCCACACCGGGGCAACCCACCTGGCTATGCAAGGCTATCCACTCGATCTCATCTCGGACGTGCTGGAGCACTCAAATCCCGCCTCGACACGCTTCTACGTCGACGCGGTGGGTGCTGAATATCTTCCCGCGTTCGAGGCCGCCGACCGAAATCTCGGTGGACGCTTTTCCATGCTACGCGCCGCCTGGTTTAATGGTCGCGTTGTCGACCCTTCAGACGCACCGTACCGTCCAATCGTTGTTCCGGATGGCCAAGTTCCAGCGGTAGTCGGCGCGTGCGGGAAAGAAGGGACGTGCCCGGTGCATCCGCTTTTCAGCTGCTACTCATGCGAGCATTTCCTCGCGTTCCGAAGCGCCGATCACCAAAAGGTTCTTGACTTCGTCGAAGCCGAATATGAGCGCTGGCGCGCCGTCGAAACGAGTAATTCCAGGTCCAAGGCCATCAAGGATTTCGACCGGATCGCCGCCGGCGTTCGCGATGTTATGGACCTGATTGCGCGCGGCGAGGCCGACGATGGCCGCTGACACGCTCTACACCCTGCTTCGAGACGCCGTGGGCAGCGCATCTCTCGTCGAGGCGTTGCCGCGACAGATGGCGCGGGCCCCGAGTTGGCTCGATCCCAACGCCGACACTTGGAACGTAGCACCCCTCCACCGGCGGTCAGACAAGAAAATCTGGACCCTCGATTTCACACGGGTCTCCCATCCCGAGCTTCAGGCTGTCGCTCGCGCGCACGCGGTCTGGAGCATCGTGGAACGGCAGCTTGGTCCTCAATCCTTGAGTGCATCGCTCTACGTCTTCGCTCATCTCGGGCAACGCCTTGGGGCGCGTCCGTTGCAAACACTGAGGACCGAAGACTTCCACGCTGTAGAACAGGACATCGTTTCCCATTACGCCGAAAGAACGAGTGCGCGCATGTGCGCGGACCTGCAGCGCGTTGCTGCATGGCTCACTCGGCAGACAGGGCTTCGGCTTGACTACAGATCCATGCGCCGCGCCCCCGCCGCTCATGGTCGTGAAGCGACGGATGACGGCCGCGCCGCCAAGCTTCTTCCTGACTCCGTCATCGCCGATCTTCTGAACGCACGTCATTTGCCAGATCTGCCGGACCGCGACCGCTTCTACCTCTCCGCAATCGCAATCTCCGTCGCGACCGGCTTTCGCCTGGGCGAACTTCTCACGCTTCCTTCCGACTGCCTCATTCAAGACCGAGGTGCCCTGCTCGTGCGCAGTTTTGTGTCGAAGCACGGCAAGGCGGCCCCGCGACCGGTCCCGCCCGAGCTGGCTGACATCGTGATCGACGCTGTGGATCACATCCGCGACGTCACGCGTCCCGCGCGAGAAAAGGCGCGCACCTGGGCTGAACACGCGCCCATCGACTGGGCGGCGATCATACGTGATCCCGACCCCACCGCGTTCGAATATTTCGTGCGGCGCTGGCTGTCGGACTGGATCGCGAACCCTGTGAACAGGATAATCGATCCACGATGCGCGTACTTCTCTTGCGGCGACCGGTCTCAGTGGGTGCCGCTTGCGGACCTTCTTGACGCGCATGGCGGCAACATCTCGGCGGTGTCCCGAGAGGTTGGCATCGGGCGCGCCAGCATGTCCAGGCTGGTCGCTCAACTTGAGGCGTCGCGTCGTGGTGAGGTCTATCTTGGTAAGAAGACCGCCGAATCTCGACGGGCGTTCGACACGGATCGGCGCATTCCGTCCATTATGGCCTTCAAGGCATTGACGGGTCGGAACCTCCAAAACTCCCCGCGCAACGCGCGTCTCGCAGACCTCATCGCTGAAGCGCGGGACGCGCAGATCAAACAAACGGAGTACCCGTCTCCGCATCAGGATCTTGCCTTGGAAGAGAGGTGTCGCGTTGCACCCGAGGTTCTGCGCGATCCCGAAACCGGCGAGGCGGTGCTCAATTTGCATGAGGCCCTATTCGTTCTGTTCAAGAATCAGTTGTCGGACACCCATGTGGTGGACACAGGTCGGATCAAGGCCGTGTCGATAAACCAGTTCAACCATTGGTTGGCCGGGTACAAGCGCGACCGAGGAACCGGCAAGCCGGGGGACGCGCTGTGCGCGCGGCTGGGCATTCTTGACCCGCGAACCGAGGAGCCGGCAAAGTTGACCAATCACGACTTCCGCCACTGGCTCGAAACGGCCTATGAAAACGGCGGTATGTCCCAGACCCAGATCGCGACCCTTTTCAATCGGTCATCGTCCACGTCGAACTCCGTTTACGACCACACCAACAGCTCGGTGCGGCGAGAGCGCCTCAAGGATGCCATGGCCGACGGCTTGCTTATCGGCCACGCGGCCGAAGCCTATGTGCGGATCGCAGAGGAAAGCCCTGAAGACGCCACCGCCTATCTCGAGAGCGCGGTAAAGTTCCAGAATCCGATGCCGCACGGAATCTGCCGGCTCAACTGGGCACTGGAGCCTTGCCCTCACGCGCTGAGCTGCTTCAGCTGCGGTGACGCGCAGGACGACGCGTCTGAGCCATGCGAGCACCTGATCGTCGATACCACCGACGCGGCCCAGATCGACCAAATCGCGCAGATCCATTGCAACGCCCAATCGATCGTCCAGATCATGACTGACGACGGTGCCGAAGACAGCCCGCAGCTCGCCCAGTTTCAGCGGATCGCCCGCTCCACCCGCTCCATTCTGACCAAGGCCGGACGCCCATGAATACACGACCGCCAGCGCAAAAGTCGAACGGACGCGCAGCGCGCAAATCGAGCGCTGTGCACAAACCGAAAACCCCGCAGCTACGCGGCGAGGCGCTCAAAGCACGGATTGGCGACGCCGTTCGGGAACTTGCACGAGACCTCGGCGATACGATCGACCCACGGCGTGTGTCGATGAAGGCCATCGCGGAACGCGTGCCATGCTCGCGCACGACATTGCAGCGATACCAGGACGTGGTCGATGACGCGCTGCGCGATTTGGGATACCGGGCCGCCCGGCGCACAGGTGGGGCGCGCGCCGAGGCGCTGGCTCATCGGGCCCACCTCTACAAGGAAGAAATCGCCGGCCTGAAAGCGGAATTGGAGGCTCTGCGCGCCCATCACGCCGATCTCTACGTCCGTCTGTTGATGCAGTCGGCTCCGGTGGCTGCTCTCTTCAGGGACGACGCCGAGGCCGCCTCGCAGCGCGAGGGGCGGTGCTTGCTGTGCGGCGGAACGCCTCCAAGCTCGGAGCCGAGCAACGTGGTCGATCTTCCCGCCGGTGCCTCACGAACTTCGCGTCGGAAAAAGCCATGACGACGCCCAGCAACCGCGAGAAGGCCCGCCTCGCCGTGGAGCGCCTTGAAAAGGAGATCGCGGCGCGCGACGCGGCGGGAGAGACATTGCCGGTCAAAGCCGGGGCCTTGCACCTTGGGCAGATCTGCCAGGTCGTCGGCGTCGGGCGCGCGACCATCCAGCAGAATCCAGAGTTTAAGCGCGTCTTGAAAGCGTACGCCAACCAAATCGGCATCGCCTTCTCGAAGCAATCGAAGGCAGGGGTCCCTTCCGCGCCGTCCGCGGATGGCTTGCATACCGCTGGAAGCGACCTTGTGCCAGCGTCGCGGCTTCGCGAAGAACAACGGCGCGCTGACTCTGCGGAACGCCGCGTCGCGGAGCTCCTCGCGCGCAACGCTGACCTGATGGCCCAGGTTGAACGTCTGAGGGCCACTGATGATCTGATCGCCACAGGGCGACGCTACGCCCCCGCGCCGAACTCTCCGTCGCTCTTCAACCTCGGAGAGTCCGAGGGGTGACAGAGCTGTCGCGCATCAACGCGCCGTCGGCGTTCGCGGCCATGATTGCCAAGGATCGCGCGTTTCGCGGGATCGGACCAGCGAAGGCCGCCGCGCTGGACGCGCGGTTCGGATCCGAACTACGCGCGGCGCTCGAAAGCCGCGATCCCGCTGTGGCTGAGCTGGTGGGTGACGAGGCCGCCGTGGCCGCGTTCGCGGCTGTCCAGGCGAAGGCCGCCGAGGCCGATGTCCTGGAATGGCTCACCGGCTGTGGCGCGCTCGAAGCTGTGGGTATCCCGGCTGCCCTGAAAATAGCGCGCTGCTGGGGGCATGACGGCCTCTCAGCGCTGCAAGCCAACCCTTACCTGCTGACCGCCTTTCTGGCTTGGCCGGTGGTGGACCGTTTTGCACAGTCGCTCGGGGGGGCCCCCGATGATTCGCGCCGCGCGGTCGCCGTGGTCGAAGCCCTTCTTTATCGACGGCTGGACGCCAACCATACAGCCACGTGGCCGAGTTATGTGGCGCAGGGGGTTGAGGGGCTCATCGGCGCAACAGGTGTGTGCGCCGAGCGGGCGATCGACCTGGCTGTGACGCAGGGCGCGGTGGTTGCCTTCGAGAGCTGGCTCCAGCCGTCCGGTGCGGCGGCCATGGAGGCTTTCTTGGCGAACCGGCTCACGGCTCTGTCGAACGAGGCTCCGGTCGTCGACCTCCTGGTCCGACCCATCACGGACTCGGAACTCGCCGACGCCATTGCCGATTATGAGAGATCTCTACCGTACAGGGCCACAGAGCGGCAGCGCGCCGCCATTGCCTTGGCCTTTCGGTTCCGTCTGTCTGTCTTAGCCGGCTATGCAGGGTCGGGGAAGACGACCTCACTTCGTGGCATTTGCGAGGTCGCCGAGCGGTTTGGACGACAACCGGTCCTTATGGCTCTCTCGGGCCGCGCCGCGCAGCGCATGAGCGAGAGCACAGGACGGCGCGCCATGACGATTGCGCGGTTCCTCAAGGATTTTCGCAGCGAGCGGAGCGCGCTGACGAACGTGTCCATTGTCGTCATCGACGAGGGCTCGATGCTGGACCTGCCGACGCTCTGGCGCATCGTGAAAGCCCTGGGGAAGGCGTCTTTGGTCCTTGTGGGGGATCCCGCCCAACTGCCACCAATCGGTTTTGGCCTTACGTTCCATGTGCTCTGCGAGCACCCAGGCGCGCCCAAAACAGTGCTCGACCGCGTTATGCGCCAAAGCGCCGACAGTGGCATTCCCTCGATTGCGGAAGCCATCCGTCATGGACGGGAGCCCACCTTGAGCGCCTTCACTGGACGAGAGGACGGCGTGAGTTTCATCGACTGCAAAGAAGACGACGCGCTCGATTGCATCCGCGAGGTCGGGCTGCGCCTGCGCGCGGACGGCATGAACCGCGACGCGATGCAGATCGTGGCTGCGGTGAAGGCCGGTCCCGCGGGGATTACCGCCATCAACACCGTCTTCCATCGGATGCGGCGTAAGCTAAAGCCAACAGTACCGCTTTTCCCAGGGCGACCGGACATCGCCGAAAGTGACCCCGTCATCTGGACGCGCAACGATCATGAGCGGGGGCTGATGAACGGGTCCATGGGCCGAGTGGACCGCATTGACGGCGGGACCGTCCATGCGACGATCGACGGTACTTCGCAGCAGCTCTCCGCGACAGACGGGCAGTTCCTTGAACTTGCCTACGCCATCTCCGTTCACAAGTCCCAGGGCAGCCAATGGCCGATCATCATCATCCCGGTCTTCCAGAACCGGCTTCTGGACCGAACCCTCCTTTACACAGCGATCACCCGCGCCTCGCGCCAGGTGATTTTGCTTGGGGACCCGCATGCCCTTCAAAAAGCCATAGTCAAGCCATCTCGTGCTCTTGAACGGGCCTTGACACTGAAACTGCGAATGGCGGAGGCACACAATAACACCACGCAGAAACAAATGGGAAGTAAGAGGTGGGCTCGGTGAGGAGCGGTGGCGTGGAGGCCGCAAGAGCCTCAAGCGCCGCTGCGGCGGTTGAGGTGAAGCGTACCACCAAAACCAAGCATCGACAGGGACACTATACGCATACTGAGTGCAAAGACTGATTAGCCTGCCGATATCGCTCGGATCACAGGCGTATTACGCGCCTCAGTCTATCGAGCCCTTAAGGATACCTGAGCCCCATCGGAGATTTGCCAGATGTACGAGGCTTTGTGCGCCTCGGCAGGCCCGGAACAAACACTTCAGAAAATCTCTTCAATAGGTGGCCGCGGCCGGTCTGGCTTATCGGGCGTAACGGCAAGATCGAGCCCGAGCGCACGAAGTACACCGTACAACATGGAAATCCGTGGCTCATGTGTGCCGAGTTCGATGCGCGAGATCTGTCGTGCATCACACCCGGACCGTTGCGCAAGATCATGCTGCGTCCACCCTTTTTTCTTGCGATGTTTCCTGATGATACGCCCGAGTTTCTTCACATCACGGAAGCGTTCTGTCTTGCTTCTGTATGCCATTTTTGTAGAAAAACCGTTTTATGCCACTTTTGTAGAGAATAGCGGAGGTACCGATATGACGGAATACAGAGAAGGCGACCGATCCAGGGCGATCTGCTCGGTTTGCGGGCACATTGTCTCGACGACCTTCGCGCTTCGAGACGTGCCGTTCGATGCTGGGATCGGCGTGGTGCCTAACGTCCTGGCTGCCGTCTGTGACAACTGCGGTGGGGTGGTCGCGATTCCGGCCCAGTCAACAAATGCCATCGCCAGGGCGCACGAGGCGCTGCGAGGCTGACAATGTTTGAGGATCCCGTATTCATAGACTTTGAAGCGTCGTCGCTCGATGATGATAGCTGGCCGATCGAGGTCGGTATCGCGTGGCTCAACGACAACGGAAAAGTCATCGTTCACAGCAAGCTCATCAAGCCGAAGCCGGAATGGCCAGAGAGCGCGTGGAGCGATAAAAGTGCCGCGGTTCATGGTATCGCTCGGAATGAGCTCGATGATACCGAGCCAGCCGAGCATGTCGCGCGGTGGCTCGCGCACACTGTCCGTCATCGGCCGCTGATATCTGATGCACCCAAGTTCGATGGTATGTGGTTGCGGCGGCTGGCATCGCATCAGATGTGGTGCGAAGTGCACGGCCTGACGGAGGCGCTCTGGTGGTCGTTTGCGTCAGATGGAAAACTGCGACCTGGGCGCCTTGCGATCGCGAACAAGTTTCGGGCGAAGCAGCATTCAACACATCGTGCCGGTGAAGACGCGGCGAACCTTGCGTACGTGTGGCGGAAAGCCTTGCTCCGGTAGTTACAGACAGTTCCGAGGATTGTCGGTAACGCCGCCACGCCGGAAGTTACCGGGCCAAGGTATAACTTATACCTGACTCAGATAAGTCGGTATAACTCACGCCTTCGGGCTGGGATGGCTTCGCCGGAGTTCCTCGAAGAAGGCTTCTTCCTCTGGGCCGGGCTCGCTCATCCGTTCAGTGAACCAATCCAGCCATAACGCCTCCTCAGCCTCGTTCAGCGTGCCTGGGGACAGCTCGGCGCGTTTCACCCGCTCGAGTTTGGCTTGGTCGATCTCAGGTTTTTTGCGTTCGATCATCCTGCGCGTCCTTTCTTCGCCTTCTTCGAGCGACACGAAGTCCCCGGCTTTGCGTAGGGCGAGCAGCTCGCGCAGTACCCGCTCGGTTGTGTTGAATTTGCTCACCGGCCTCACCGTCAGAATTCCAGATCGATGTCGCGATCTACGGAGCCACGAGCTGCCCTAAACGCGCTGTTGAAGCTGTTGGCAGCATCGTGAGTCCATTGAGACCGACGAGCGATTTTCGCGGCGAAAATCGCAGTTCGTGATAGCCAGCGGCGTAGGAAAACAAGGCAGGGCATGGCAAAGCTCCGGTGGATCAAAGTCAACCATATCGCATTCGAATGCGCATGTGGACACCGGCGACAGATCCCTGTGTCTGAACTCATCGAGCGCCTGGGTGAAGATCGGACCGTTGCGGAGATCGCCGAGCGGGCCGTGTGCACATGCTGTCGGCGGCGTGGCACCAGATATCAGATTGTCTGGCTCGGCGGATCCAACTTTGCGCTCGACGGAGCGAGGGGGTGACGGTGACGAGACTGGCGCATGCTGACGATGTCGGCGGGTCGCAGACCCGGCGGCAGCGGCCGCAGGCCGAGCCAGGAACGGCACAGTCAAGGCGGGTGAGAGGCTCACGGGCGCGGTGGCGGCGCGTTAAGCGGATCGAGACCGTTGGCTCGATCCGTAGCGTCGACGCCGGAACAGATCGCTTTGGCGATCTGCGCGCGGGACACCCGCCGACCCCTCGATGGGTGAAAGATTAGGGGGTGTCCGCAAACTGTGTTGGTCCGCTATGCGGACCTTCCGGACCTTCGCTGCACGCGCTCGATTTTTGCTACCCTTGCGAAGGCTCGCGTAGGAGGGGCGGGGAACGGACCTTCGCTGCAAGTTGCACCAAGGTCCGCTACATGGACAATGTCGGGGAACAGGCCCACACTCATTGGCAAAGGTCTAATTTGGTGAAACCACGTCTGTTTCTCCTCCTTCCAGGCAAATGCCGTATCGACGTCACATTGTTTTCAGAAGTCCGACAAAATCAGCCGACATTTGCCAAGAGGCTAATGACGAAAGGGCAAACCTTGCGCACACTCATGGATCGCAGTTGCATGCCTCCCGAAGGGATGTTTGGCGGGAAAGAAGCTCTCTTGTCCTCTTATCCGTATTGCCGCTCGGAAGGACGTTCGTATCAGGTTGAATGCTTGCGCGCCCAGATTCAGAAGCCGAGCAAAGCAATTGCGATTTTCAAGGCTATCTATCGTTGGGCTACTTCGCTGACGCGGTCCGCACGCGCGAAAAAGGTTGCTCCATCCCTTGCCGTTGATCGCTGACCCAAGAAGTCAGGTTGCCAAATTGGATCAGCGGACATGACTGCTCTTCCTGAGGATATCACCCAGCAGCCTCGGCGGCTTTCGCGGCATAACGCGGCCGGGTGAAACTGATTGTGGTGATGTCGAACCCGTTCAGGCCAACTTGCAGGACCGGGGTGTAGCGATCCACGGTCTCCACCACGAACAATTGGTCCCCGTCGACCACAGGCGGCAGCCGAGACTCGAACGCGTCGGGTCCCTCGGTACCAAGACTCGCCCCGCCGGACCGCGTTTGCGACCAGACGACGTCCCAGTTGCCCGTCTCGCCGTCATACTCGACCAGGCTCACGCGCAGCGCGCCATCGGAGCCGTTGCTCAGGGTCAGCGTCTGGAAAAGGCGGAACGTGCTGTCGATGAAGCCCGCATCGATATAATCGGTTTGTCGCGATAGGATATCGCTGATCGCGTAATTCGCTTTCTGGTTTACGTTCTGCTGCCTGAAGGCATCGAAGTAGACCCATCCCACGCCGAACAGCCCCAACAGGATCGGTAGCACGATCACCGCTTCGGTGTTGACATACCCCCGCGTGTCGGTTGCGAAGGCGGCCAGTCGAGTTTGAAGAAACCATTTCATTTATCCAATCCTCACAGCGGTTCGTTGACGAAGGCACTGCTCGAGACGAGTGCAGTATAGCCGTTAGCGTCCTTGGGCAGGCTGGCGTTGAAACCGCCGAGGGGCGTGATCGGCTTGTACTTGAAGCAAGCCCTGACCAGCATGACCTCGTGCGCGGCCCCCTGCTGGAATGTGCGATGCGGTGTCGCGACCGCGCCGGTATCTACGCAGTCTGGCTTGGCCGACGGTTGCTCCCAATTCTCCAAATCGAGGCGGATCATTTCGAGATGCAGATTGGCCTCGCAGGACGAGAGGATCTTTGCTCGGTCACAGATTGCATCTTTGAGCGTAATCGGATCGCCGACGAGATTTCCAATCTTGAGATCACGCATCGCGGTATCTACCGCACGTTCAAACACCGTGTGACGAACGGTCATCGTACCGAGTTCGATTGTCGAGACGATCAGCCCGAGGAAGATCGTGATCCAGAGCACGAAGGGCGCCACCGTCGAGCCATCCTCGTCCTCGCGGAAACGACGAAGCATCTTGGGAAAACGCATCATTGGATCAGCCTCAACTCGGTCAGGTTTCGGGCAATTCCTGAAAACGTGTTCTCCAGGTCATCGCCTTCAACGTCGAAGAAATGGGACGGCGAGGAGGCACAATCTCGCATGGCCGCGCGTCCTTCTTCCGGAGCTTCGACGCCGATCGCATAGACCACGACACCATTCTCCTTGGCGGCACCACAGACTTGCGACAGCCGACCGTCGGCGACGCTGCCATCGGCAATCACGCGATATGGAGAGGTCAAGGTCTCGTAGCGTTCGCTGTCGACCAAGCCGTCAGTATAGGGCCGTTCCAATAGAAGCTCTGCTGCCACGCGCGTGCCAAAGCGATGAAACAGGTCGTTATAGGTCAGTTCATGCACATTGGCGGGATTGGACTCGAGACCATCTATACTCGGCTGGTACCGCGCGTCTTCGATCTCGGCGAGACGCGTCCAGAAGTAGCTGTGGGGACCATCGCCCTCGGTGGTACCCTCTGTGGACGCCGAGATCGCCTCCACGTCGGCGAAGGTCCAGGTTTCGCCGGGCAGCGGCCCTGTGTTCATGACGGGACCCTGATCGGGCAGAGGTCCGTTCTGGTTGTCACGGACCGCAAAATGCAGGCTCGTTTGCACGCCACCTTTGATCGACGCACCGGTAAGTTGCTGGATGCCACCGATACTGGGATCATTGGCGGCGGCAAGCTTGACCGCCTTGTCCAGAAACGCGTCCAGATCCCGGGGTGCCATGTCGGGCATATCCTCCACCTTGTGCGCGACGTCCCAGGCGCCGTCGTGATCCACGTCGAAATACATCACGAAGTTTGAGATTGCCTGCGCCCAAGCCGGGAAGTGATCGGTGGTAAGGTTCGGTACAGGATCGACCCGAACAGAGTAGTCGTCATCAGCAAGGTCTTCTGTACCCTGCGTATTCACGTAGATACCCGTCAGCGCGTCAGAGGACTTCAGTTCAGGTTTGAGATCGTATTGCGTTGTGTTCTTGCCATCTGTCATCAGGACAATGTACTTTTGTGTTTCGCCGGCCCGATATTCGGCAGGGCGCTGCGCGTGATCTGCCTTGATCAGCCCGTCCTCGACCATTTTTCTGACTACGTCCCTCGCGGTCGGGTCCAGCAATGACACCCCCCATTTCATTCCGACGTCGATTGCCTTGTTACCGCCCGCTGTCAGCGTGGCGATCTGGTTCTTGAGGGCGTTCGGGTCGGAACTGTGAACGACGATCGATGCAGTATCTCCGCCATGGCACCAGTGCTGATCCGCCTGGCCCGCGACTGTATCGGTTGAATAGGGATCGAATTCGCCGAGTTGCTCCAGCGGGGTCGAGGCGTCGAGCGCAGTCTGGGTGAACGCGTCGTCGGCGAAAACGGCGCAGCTGGAATACTCATGCTGCCGATCGAACGCGATGTAATCCGGGAGTGTCGTGCCCATGTTGACCGTGGCATTGAAAGGCACGATCGAAATTGACGTGGACGCCTTCGATGCCTCTGAGGAGAGGGCGTTGTCCACAAATGTGCTGGCCGCCTTTTTCAACTGCTCGAGCTTGCTTCCTGTCATCGAACCCGAAATATCGAGGATCAGCGCGACCTCAATGTTGGCGATGCCGTTTTCGGCGGTCGCCAGGCCCTCGGCGTGCAGATTGTCGATACCCAGAAGCTGCATGAAATTCGTTGGCATGAACTGCTGACCGTTTGCAGTCACACGACGGTAGTTCATGTGTTCCACTGGACTGATGTTGACCAAAGTCCCTTCAATGCCCTGCACGCGAAAATAATCGCGCACCACGGTTTCGGCATCACGTTCGTTTTCGATCGCAGCTGCCGCCAGAACGGCGCGGTCGAGCGCATTTTGAATCTTGGTCCGTTTGAGTTCCGCATGCATCAGGTCCACGCCAATGCCCCCGAAAGCCATCATGATGAGAGCGGTCGTAAGAGCCAGGTAGGACATGCTGCCGTCCTGCTCCGTCCAAAAATGCTGCAGGAAGTCGCGGTTGGTGCGTTGCAACCCATGGGGCTGCCTGCAGGCAGAGTTCACGTCACCGAATACCTTTGACATCGCTTTACACACTCGTCGCCATAGAAAGAAGACGCCCTTCGCGAAGAAGGCCCCCAACCTTTGATTAACTTCTGAAGTTGGCGGGAATATAAGCGAAACGTGTCAAGACTATGTGCTTAACGCGCTGTTTTAAATGCAATCTTTCCGTTTGCAGCTCTTTGTCTCTGATCGTGAAAAGACAGGATGAGCCAATCAAGCGCGGACTGAGTTCCGCGTCCGATCCGTAGCTGACGTTCGCTGCCTAAGTTACGAATATCCGGAATGGGCCGTTCTCGCCACGAAAACAACGGCGGAGATCGGGCCTTCGCTGCATCCTTCATGAAGGTCGGCCCTGCGGACCACCCGGTCACAAATAGAATACCTAAAGGTTTTTCAGCACGGCGCGGGTCTCATCAGTTATTTTGTGAGCAGCGCAACAGGGAACGGCACCTGAATAGCCTCCCGGTAGGTTTGGTTTCATAGTGCCTTCAACTCCCGCCACATGCCTGACTCGCACGCCTCTTGCATGTATCTCTGCAAGCACCGCGCCAGACGGTTCCGGATACGTTTCATTCAGCAAGACCAGTTCAGGCCAGAGGTGCGGTACAACGGGTTTGATTGCATTCCGACGTGCAACGTCCACAAATATGACCGCTTGACCTTTCAGCTTTGGCAGGAGTGTCTCCTGGGCTTCGCTTGGCCCCTTCACATCAATGATATGAAGAACATCGCCTTTCTTCTGGAGAGCCTTGGCCAAATCACACCCGATATAACCAGCGCCACCAAACAACAGGATTGGCGGCCTCACACCCTCAAAATCTTTTTCAACAACCTGATCAATTGCGCTCAGCAACGCGCATCGAGTGGCCTCACGCGGATCGCTGACCACGAGTGTCCCCGTGTCGATTTGATGCTTCGCTAAATGGCTTGGCAGAAGACCGGCAAAGGTCATCTTTTCAGCTCCAACCAACCGCTGGATACAGCGCATCCGACGAAGTAGCTGGCGAAGTCTGACTTCGTTCTCCGGTATCATGAGGCATTTCTCGTCTGCTGCGACGGCCAAAGCCAAGCCCAATCCACCTCCTTGACTGAACATCGCGATAGGTGATGATATCCACTCCAACGCTCGGTACAGGCCCTGAAGATAGCCGACTTGAAATGTGTACGCTTCTCGGAAGCGAGGCTCTGCAGGATAGGTCAAATGAATCGACTCGATGCGTCGGGAGAGGTGTGCCACCGCGCCAACGACCAGATAAACAACATAGAACCGCGAAAGCAGCGCCAGCACCAATGCGGACATTTTTAGCCAAAAACGGTTGTTTTCGCGTCTCATAAATCAGCTGACTTTGCATTCGGAAGCGTCCAATGCGCCGCCCTATTTCCATAACATAAAAGCTTTTGGGGACTGCGAACTGATGTCCGTATCGAGCTCAAAGAGGGCCCGGCGAAGACGTGGTCCCGGTCCCCAACGTCATTTCATCCTTGCCCAAACGTCTCGTATGACATCGGCGGCAAACAAGACGTCCTCCCGTGTCGTCTCGAACTGGCCTACTTGAAATCGGATGACCTTTTTCCCCTGGAAGGCCCCTTGGGTCAGGTAGATGCGCCCATCGTCGTTGATGGCATCGACAAGGCGTTGCTGGTCCTTGTCGTCGCCCGGGCATCGAAACGTGAAAAGACTGAGCATCGGCTCCGTGACGATGTCGAACCCGTCCATGGCGCGCAGCACATCGCAGATTTCGTTGGCCCAACGCACATGGTTCCGAAGACGCGCCTTCAGGCCTTCAAGTCCGTAACTCCGGATCAGGAACCACAGCTTCAACGCCCGGAAGCGGCGCCCAAGCGGGATGGTCCACTCGGAATAATTGGTGACTGCGGCGCCTGTCGTCTTGAGATATTCCGGCTCGATCTTGAGGGTGTTTAGTTGTGGCTGCGGGTCGCGGAGGAACTGGACCGAGCAATCGAACTGCGCCCCCAGCCACTTGTGCGGGTTTATGACAATGCTGTCGTAGCCTGCGACCCCCGCCCAGAACTCCTCGCGGAATTCCTCGCAGATCATGGCGGCTCCGGCCCATGCGGCGTCGAGATGGGTATAGAGATCTTCGGTCCGTGCGACGTCGAGCACGGCGGCAAGATCGTCCGACGCGCCGACACCGGTGCCGCCGGTGATGGTGATGATGCCCGCCGGAATATGGCCGGCCGCCCGATCGCCCCGGATCGCTGCACGAAGGGCATCCACGTCAAGTTCATGCCGCGGGCTTCGCGTG
Organism: Roseivivax lentus; assembly: GCF_900156805.1. GTDB lineage: Bacteria > Pseudomonadota > Alphaproteobacteria > Rhodobacterales > Rhodobacteraceae > Roseivivax > Roseivivax lentus. The sequence goes on from NZ_FTOQ01000001.1 coordinate 764,775, forward strand.
GGCAGTTTGACCAGGTTCTCCTGTCCGATCCCCGCGATCCATGCCGCGCGATCAATAGAACTATGGACCTGCTCTGAACAATAAATCCGAAGCGTCCCCTTGCCGTTCAGACCGTCTCGGTTCCCGGTGTAGTCGATCGCACGCTCGCGCATGGTGAGAACTGCCGAAAGCGTGGCCGAGGACGCGCTATCCTGAATGACGCCGGTGTATTCCTCTGGCAGCGCGAGGGCCTGCCGCAGCCAATCGACCATGACGGTTTCCATCTCGGTCGCGGCGGGGGAGGTCTGCCAAAGCATGCACTGCGCTGCTATCGTGGTGACCAGCATCTCGGCGATCATCGAGGGCGGCGTCGCATTCGCAGGGAAATAGGCAAAGAAACGGGGATGTTGCCAGTGTGTCATTCCCGGCATCACGACCCGCTCGAAGTCGTCTATGATAGCGTCCATGGGCTGGCCTTGTGAGGGCGGTGCGGCCGCAAGTCCGCGTATCGTGTCGCCGGGCCGAGTTTGCGCCCGAACAGGCAAGTCTCGCAGCGATTTGTGGTAATCGGCAGCCCAGCGAGAAACGTACCGACCCCATTCCTCAAACTCGTCCCAGTCCATGCAGACGTCACTCCTTGATCGAAAGACCCGGACTGATCGTCAAATTGCCGCGCCTTGCATTCTATATGCCTGCAATAGGGTAGCTTTTATCTTCGAGGTTGAGCAATCCATGGAGGCTAATCGTGGAATTTGCCAGAGGCAGTACCCTCCCGCGTTGCCGAACTTCGCAAGGTGGCCGATGATGCGCGATGTCGCCAAACTCCGCTGTCGGGACGCTGCACCGCGGCGTCTGCTGGGAGCTTGGTTGTCCAGTATGGGCCGCGAGCGACACTCGGCTGACTCGTCTCGTACCGCCGATCGCAAGCAGCCCGAGGAGACATCTTGCGCGCCGACTGCTACCGTCACTTGAAAGCTTGGCCGGCGTTTACGAGGTAACCCGCTTCGCGGTTCTCGATGCGGAAGGGACCGGATAACGTGAAACTTGAAATATGGTTCGAATTCGCAAGCACCTATTCCTACCTTACGGTCTCGCGCGCCGAGGATCTGCTGGCGGGCACCCCGGTCGAACTGGCATGGAGGCCGTTCCTGCTCGGGCCGATCTTTCGTGATCGCGGCCTTGAGACGTCGCCTTTCGTCCTCGACCCCGTGAAGGGCCGTTACATGTGGCGCGATATGGCACGTCGCTGCGAGCAATACGGACTTCCTTTCATGCATCCGACTGTCTTTCCGATGAACGGCTTGAAAGCGGCGCGGATCATGACCGCAGCCCTAAACGAGCCCTGGAGCGGTGCTTTCGCGCGTTCAGTTTTCACGGCGCAGTTCGGGCGTGGCGCGGACATCTCGGATGACGGCATCCTCAGGACCGCGCTCGAGGCGTGTAGCATCCCACCGGAGCCGTGGCTCGATCGGAAGCACTGTCCCAAGACCAAGGACGCCCTGCGCACGGCGACCGACCGCGCGCGCCGCCTCGGGATATTCGGTGCCCCCAGCATGGTGGTCGGTGACGAACTCTTCTGGGGCGACGACCGATTGGAGGATGCGATCGCATTCGCCAGCAGCGCGCGGTGCCCGTCGTGACGATGCACGTCGCGGTATGCCGAAACCTTGTCATCACAGGAGACACGAAATGATTGATGAGACGCCGAGTTCCGGTCCCATACTGAGAATGTTCCAGGTCCGTACCAAACCTGGCCGCGCAGCAGAACTGATCGGGAAATTCGGGGTGACCTCAGCCAAGGTGGTGCGCGGTCATCCGGGGAACCAAGGCTACTTCTACGGGTACGGCGTTGGATCGAACGAGGATTATGTCGTCTTTACATCGGTCTGGCGCGATCTCGAAGCGGTGAAGGCGCGGTTCGGAGACGCCTGGCGGGAATCCTTTCTTCCGCCCGGCTACGAGGACCTGATCGAAGACTGTTCCATCCACCATATCGATGTCGGCTCGGGTTGGCATGTGGACCTGGCGCGAGACATTTGAGTACGCCAAACGATAGAGAGCTTGGTGTCTGCAACGGCCCCCAATCCCCGAGTTCAGTCAGTCCTCAATTTCGCGTGCGCAACGAATGTCCGGAAAGCGGGTTGCCACCGCAGAATTCGACGCCAACGTCGAGTGACCGGTATGGGCCGGTAGCATTTGTCCGGCACGGGCAGCCGACAAATCAAGGGCCATGAGCAGCCTTGAACCCCGGGTTATTCGTTCAACCAGCCCCTGGAATACTCGACTAAGTCAGCCCCGGCCAAGTGCCTGACCCGTTCGAGTTCCGACATCAAGGCAGACCTCCGCGCTTTTCCCACCCGCACACCGAATTCCGGCCAGAACGCGCGAACTACGAGAGTTTTGCCGAAGCGTTTGGCGTCCAGCCGACCGATCAATCGATCTCCCTGCAGCACGGGGAAGATGTAATACCCATACCTTCGCTTGGATTCCGGGACGTAGATCTCGATCCGGTAGTGGAAGTCGAACAGGCGCTCCGCACGCGCGCGGTCTCTCAACGCAGGATCGAACGGAGACAAGAGGCGAACATGAGAACTCGGTTCCGGCAATGACCGGGCGTGGTCCAGATTGGCTTCGGTGGTGAAGGCAAGACGTCGGGATCCATCGGCCATCTCGATGTCCGCCTGGATGATGCGGCCGCTGGCGAGAGCATTGGCACACCAGGCCTTCGCTTCTTCTCTCGTCACGATCTCGAAGAACGCTGCCAGCTCACCACTTGTGCCAAAACCGAGCCGATCGAGCGCCTCTGACATCGCCCAGTCGATGATTTCCTGATCGTCAATTCGGCGGTTGCGCATCTCTTCGGGGATGATCCGCTCGGCCAGGTCGTAGAACTTCCGGAACCCTCGGCGATGGCACACCACAAGCCGGCCCGATCGCCACAGGAACTCCAGGGCCGCCTTCGAGGGATGCCAGTCCCACCAACCCGACGACGACCGTTTCTCGCCAGGACCGACATCGAGAGAGCAGGCAGGGCCCTTGTCGGCAACATGCTGAAGCACGGTTTCGATTTCGACCTCCCATCTGTGGCGGCGCGCTTCCGACCACTGCGCGCGCATCCGCGCGTCGTCGCGGGCAAACTTCAGTCGCCACATTGGATAGAACTGCATCGGGATCACGGCCGCATCGTGAGTCCAATGTTCGAACGCCGAACGATGGCGCGCCACGGCGTTTTCGAGTGCTCGTGGCCGATATTGTCCGCGCCGTGACCACAAGATCAGGTCATGGGCGCGCGCCAGCGTGTTGACGCTGTCGACTTGGACAAAACCGAGACTTTGAATGACGTCGTCCAAGTCGTTGCCCCGGCCGGGGCCCGACACCGTCCGTAGCAACAGGTGTAGGTCCAGGAATAGGCGGCGCGCGCTGAGATTGTCCAAGAACGGTCGGGTCATCCAGTCACGCTATCACCGATACCGCGTTGGTGTTTTATTGTCTGCTGCGCCGGAGAAGTTGCGGAACCGCATCCGGAGATCGGAGGTCCGGTAAGGGCCGTGAGTGGTATGTTACCTGGGCCGATCCTCCATGACGCCGCAAAGCGGAGAAGGTCAGCTTCGAGCCCGAGTTGTGGTGTGCCGCAAATCCGTAAGATGTCCGCTGTTCGTCCGAGGGCCGTTGGTCTGTCCATGCTCTCGGTGGGTGGTCATCTGAAATTTAGACCTATTTGATCAAAAGCATTCGGTACGCAGGATTGAAGTTCTGCATATTAAACAAGGAATAACTCATGACTTCTTTCGATCTTTCGCGCCGTGGATTGATTCTGGGCGCCGCGGGTGGGGCCGCCCTTCTTGCCGCCGGACGCCCACACCCCCTGCAAGCGGCGGCCCATGCAACGGCACCACTTCCGACCTTCTATGATCGTATGGTAGGCAATCTGCGCGTGACGACATTGCTGGACGGGTATTTCAAGCTCGATCAGAATCTTGTCACGAACCTCGAGGACGAGCAAATCGCGGAAGGAATGAAGGCAGCCTATCTTGACCCCACGGATCCGATTCCGCTGGCAATCAGTACTCACGTCATTCGTCAAGGAGACGAAGTTAGTTTGATCGATTCTGGTGCGGGCGGTGCCTTTGGACCAACCGCAGGCAGGTTGCGCACATCGCTGGAGTTGCTTGGCGTTGCACCTGAAGATGTGACGCGCATTGTGTTGACTCACATGCACCCGGATCACATCGGGGGATTGATCGGAGATAGTGGCCCGGTTTTCCCGAATGCATCGTTGCATGTCAGCGAAGCCGATCATGCCTTCTGGACGGACGAGACGATCGCATCGGGTGCGCCGGAGTCGTCGCAAGGTTTCTTTGCCCTGGCACGTGCTGTCAGCGAGGCCTACACTCAACGGACTGAAATGTTTGGTGAAAATACCGATCTTGGTGGGGGCCTCACCACTTTGGCAATGCCGGGGCATACCCCAGGACACAGTGGGGTCCGTGTGTCGGATGGCTCTGATCAGTTGATCATATGGGGAGACAGCACAGCTTTGGCGTCGCTGCAGTTTAGCCACCCTGATGCCGGTATAGCCTTTGACGCAGATGGCGTGCAGGCCGCCGAGACGCGCCGCCGTGTCTTGGATATGGTGGTTTCCGACAAGATCGCCGTTGCGGGCACCCATTTGCCGTTCCCTGGTATCGGTCATGTCGAAGAAAAAGACGGGGCTTACGCTTGGGTTCCAGAAGAGTGGCAGCACATATAGAGCAGTCGTCCCGCCAAACTGAGAGCTGGTCGCGGATTTTCGGACCGGTGTTACACTTATGTAGTTACTAAAGCACCTAAACGAAGATGACGAACCGGACACGCTACGCCTGCTGAATGGCGCTGTCGGATCAATTCCAATTTGTCCGACAGCGCTAATAGGGCGACATCATGCTGACAACCCGCGCGATTGGTTCCGAAGGCTCTGTCAGACAAACTCAGCTTGAGGCAGGGCAGGGGCGCGAGTACCGTTCCGCCATGCCTAAACCCAGCCCGTTCAAGTGGTTCAAGACGAGCCCCGAGATCATCGGTTTGGCGGTGATGTTGTACGTCCGGTTTCCGCTGTCGCTTCGAAATGTTGAGGATCTACTCCACGAGCGCGGCGTCGACGTGAGCCATGAGACCGTGCGTTTCTGGTGGCACCGCTTTGGTCCAATGTTCGCCTCGGAGATCCGAAAACGCCGGATTGAAGGCATGCGCTCCAGCCGCTGGCGTTGGCACCTCGACGGGATGTTCGTGAAGATCAACGGCGAGACCCACTATTTGTGGCGCGCGGTGGATCAAGAGGGTGAGGTTCTTGAAAGCTTCGTGACGAAGACCCGAGACAAGAAGGCGGCGCTCAAATTCCTAAAGAAAGCAATGCGCAAGCACGGTCGCCCAGAAGAAATCGTGACTGACAAGCTCCGATCCTATGGCGCTGCGTTGAAGGCGCTTGGATCCGAAGGTCGGCAAGAAACCGGCCGCTGGAAGAACAATCGCGCAGAGAATTCACACCTGCCATTCCGACGAAGAGAACGGGCGATGCTCCGCTTCCGGCGGATGCGAAGTCTTCAGAAATTCGCCGCCATCCACGCTTCTGTCTCGAACCATTTCAAGCTGGAACGCAGCCTCTCAAGCCGAAACCTCTTCAAGCAGAACCGCGCCGCCGCTCTCACTGAGTGGCGCGGCCTTTGCGCGGTATAAGGGACAGGTCTACTGTCCTAATGGAGACTGGTTCGAATTAGTCTGCCAGCACCGGCGAAGACGCTGACGACCGCTTCTCGAGCCGAGTACTCTTGAAAGATGCTACAGTGGTCCGAGCGATGTGAGTTTCTATAGTCTCCTCGCGGCAAGTCAGACGGACCGACATTGATAAGCTGCTTCGTATCTACGACTGCTTTTCCCGAGATTGGCATTGGGCCGTGAGCGGCTGCCTCTGGTCGAGTGCTCGAGCGAAAGTTTTTGGCCAGTAGTCATGTGTCCGGTGGTTCGGGCGGGGAGTGGGCATTCGCCGCACCGCAGTGCTTCAAGTTATCCGGCCCCCTAAGCGGACTTTCTTTACGCCTGTTAGGGCGGACGATTTGATCGAACGGTCAAGCATTAAGAGCACAAGCCAAATGGGCTGCCTTGGACATATAAGCTTAGCAGCGAGAGGCTGGCCAATAGGTGAGTTGAGGGCACGCGCGATTGGAGCTCTATGAACGTGGCGCACTCGGAGCTTCCTCCGGCGCGAACATCTTTTCCTGCAATTCGTCGATCATTGAAAAAATCTCCATAGGGTTGGGCCGTGCGAAGTTGCAGCGCGCGAGATGGGCATCCAGGGTGCTTCCGTTGCTGACGAGGGTCCACGTCCACGTGTCGGCCCGCGCTGTCGTGGTGTAAATTCCGGCGACGAGGGCGATAGAACAGATCAGGGTTTTCATGTAACTTTCCTTAAGAGCATGTGGGCGCTTGCAAATGATCCCGAACTTTGAAGCGCTGAGGGGACTGTCCTTGAACTCTGGAATGACCATCGCCGAAAAGTCCTGAAAGGGTCGCCGAAAAAAAACGAAAAAATCCAAAAAGAGAATGATTTTCTTCTATGAATCAGAGGGCTACGTTGAAACTCGGTGGATGCTCCTTTGACCCGATGACAAGCGAGTTGTTCGGTTCAGACGGTCAGCCTCGTCCGCTACGTGCACAATCAGCTCAGGTTCTTGCCGTCCTCGCAGCACATCCGAATGAGGTCGTCAGTAAGGAAGACCTGTTCGAGGCAGTTTGGCAGGATTTGAGTGTGACGGATGACAGTCTGACTCAATGCATTGGCGACATTCGCAAGGCGATCGGGGATACAGACCGCACCATTCTGCGTGCAATACCCAAAAAGGGGTATCAACTTATCGCGGTCCGTACCCTGTCGCTGAACGGTGATGGTGTGCCTTTTCAAGGGCGCGGGCGGCTCTGGACGGCAGTCGGCGGCGTCGTAGCGTTCGCCCTAATTGTCGTCGTTCTGCTGGGCGTGTGGCGCATGCAACAGGCTGACCAGGCGGTTCAGTCCAGCGGACCCAAGGCATCCATTACTGTTCTGCCCTTCGCGGACCTGTCGCCGGATCGCGACCTTGGGCATTTCGCGGACGGAATGACCGAAGACCTGATCACCGATCTCGCACGCTGGAAGGAGTTTCAGGTCACCGCACGGAACTCTGCCATGACCTACAAGGACCAGCCAATCGACGTCCGTCAGGTCGCGCAAGACATGAACACGCGCTATGTGCTGCAGGGTAGCGTGCGGCGGTTTGGCGACGAGATGCGGATCACAGCCCAGTTGATCGACGGTGAAACCGGAAACCACGTCTGGGCCGAGCGGTTCGAGGAAACGGACGATGATGTGTTGGCCCTGCAGGACAGTGTCATCGGTAGGATTGTCCAGTCGCTGATTGGCAATCACGGCGTCGTGCGCGAGGACGAATACGCAAAGACCTGGGCCAGGGCAGAAGCCGATCTGGACGAATACGATTACTATTTGCGTGGTCACGCACTGTTCTACCGGTTCACGCCAGAGGACAACGAAAAGGCCATCGAAATCTGGAAAGAAGGGCTTGCGCGGCACCCAGACTCTGGTTTGCTGAAAATCAAGCTCGGCTGGGGGCATCTGGCGGAGCTGATTTGGTATTCCACAGACACTCCGCACACCCTCGAAACCGTTCATGATCTGGTTCGGCAAGGTATGTCCGACCCCAGTTTGCCGCCTGCAGGACATCGGTTTGGACTGTGGTTGCTTGCCGAGGTTCAGGCGCAGATGGGGGACCGCTCGGGGGTTGTCGAAACAGTTCAGGACGTCGTTGACGCCTACCCGTTCGATACCGAAGGCCTCATGATCATGGTCGGCCCGACGACAGCCGTAGGGGACTACGCCTTTGCCGAGGAGTTGGCGTCCAGAGCCTCGGGTCTTGGGTATCGCCTCGACCCTCCCGATTACACTGATGTTGGCACCCTGCGATACGCCCAGGGCGATTGCGCGCGGGCGATCCCGCTGCTTGAAAAGGCCCTCATGACGGATGTCGCGACACTGCTCTTGGCGGGCTGCTATGCCGAGGTCGACCGGGTAGGTGACGCGCAGCGGCTGCTCGCAAAGTCATCGGCCGACCATGGGATTATTGCGCCGGAGGACTTCCCCGCGGAGTTCCGCTCCACGCCGGGTGTCGCAGAGAGGTTGACCGCGCAACTGGCCAAAGTCGGCTGGCCAGCGCCCCCGCGCGAGAACCCCTCGATCATCGTCCTGCCTTTCCGTGACCTGTCGCCTGATACGTCGCTGGCTCATTTCGCCGACGGGATGACCGAAGACCTGATCACCGGTTTGTCGCGCTGGAGAGACTTTCAGGTCGTAGATCGGATGACGGCCATGAGTTTTCGTGACTCAGGTCTGAGCATCGCCGAAATCGCCGGGCGTACCCAATCCCAGTACGCTCTCGAAGGCTCGATAAGGCGGCTTGGCGATGTCATTCGGATCACCGCTCAGCTTGTGGACGCCGAAACGGGCCGCAATGTCTGGGCGCAGCGCTATGACGAAACTGAGGCGGACATTCTGGCGATGCACAACGGCATCTTCGACCGGATCGAGCGCAGTCTTATCGGGACGATGGGGGTCGTCCACACGGCGGAGTTCCGCAAAAGCTGGGCACGCAGTCCAATGCGTCTGGACGAGTATGACTATGTCTTGCGCGGGCACTCCCTGTTTTATGAGTTCACACCCGATGACATGGTGCACGCCCTGCAGATATGGGACGAAGGGCAGGACCGCTTCCCTGATTCCAGTTATCTGAAAATCAAGCGGGCCTGGGGGCAGTATCTCTGTAACGTCCTCTACTGCTCTGAAGGCCCGTTCGATTACAAAGGGATCGCGGACCTGCTCGAGGAGGGCCTCGCTGATCCTATGCTCCTCGCGATGGGAAAACGTCATGGCTCATGGCTGCGCATCGCGCTCGCCGCAGTCCGAGGAGATGCTGACACAGCAAGCCAGACGGCCATTGAGTTGGCAGCGCTTTACCCTTCGGACGTGGAAGGGCTGCTTCTGGCCGCTCAATACACGGCCAGAGCTGGCGCTGTCGGTACGGCCCAAAAGATGGTCGAACTCGCGGGGCCTCTGAAACAGAGACCGATGCCCTACTTCTACTTCGATGCTGCGTTTGTTCATTTCATCCTGGATGATTGTGAGGCGGCGCGGCCCTTCCTCTCCGCCGGTCCTTTCCCTGCGGACGGGTTGATGCGCGCGGCCTGTTACATCGAGTTCGGAGAGATTGACCGCGCTCGCAGGGAGCTTGACCGGGTCAGAGAAAAGTTCGGACTGCGGAACCTCGACACACCGCTGCTCGATTTCCTCTATTTGCCGGACGTCCAGGCCCGGCTGGAGGCAACGCTTGCCCAAGTCGGATGGCCGGAATGATGTCTCGAACGCACGCACCTTTGAAGACGCTGCCTTGATTGGCTTTGTGCGACCGTTCAGCGGAGTGCGAAAACGGCAATTGGTACGCATGAAGCTAATTTGCACTTTGCCCCCACAAAAGGGATGCGATCGTTGCTAATGTGGCGCTTGCGGCGAATGACAGGTTTGGCGACGCCGCACAGCGGCGCATGCGGCTTTGAGAAACGGCAGCTAAGGGCCGTACGCGTCCTTGGTTACTTGGGCGGGAACCGGACCTCCTCAGCATTTTTTTATAAGGTCTGTTAAGCGGAAAAATACAATGTCTTGATCTCCGCGCGTGGGCCTGTTGAACCGCCCCCTTGCCTCATCTGCCCAAAAGTTAGGGCCGGATAGATTTGCCACTAAGGCTTGTTTCAGATCCGCGCCAAGGCCAGGGAACAGGTGGCGCTCTGCGAGAAGCCACACTCGACATTTTGGAGAATAGCTTTCGCCAATGAGCGTCGGCCAAAAAGTGGTCTATCACTTGTTGACTGACGTTCCTAATATTCGACGGGACAGCCCGACTCCATCAGATTTTGAAGGGCTCGCATGCACCTGATCGGCATTTGAGCCCATCTTTCAGAGGATATCGTGCCAACAGGGTGGGTATCGCGATTCAGAACCTATTCGTGGTCAAGTAAGCCAGCAGTCCCAAAGCATCCCGAAGCTCGGTGCGCGAAATCTGACCACCCAAGCACACACGCAAACTCTCCGACGGCGCTCCGCTGACGGTGAAGGCATCGGACGGCATGATCCCGACACCGGTGCCCGCCATTCGGCCAATGACATCCGCTCGGCTGATCCCCTCGCGCAGGCGAAGCCAGATATTGAAGGCGTGGCGCTCGGATTCGTACTCCGATTGGGCCAGCACCTGCGATGCGATGGCCTGCCGCGCCAGCGTCTCCTCCCGGATAAAGCGGCGTATCTGGTCGGCGGTGCCGTCGGTGATCCAGCGCGTGGCCAACGCCATCATCAGCGGCGACGGCATTACCGAGACCAGGCGTAACTGGTGTGCCAACTCGCGCGCCGCCAAGCTGTTGGGCGCGACTGTGTAGGCCAGGCGCAGGCCAGCGCCGATGCATTTGGCGAGGCCCCCGATGTGCCAAACCAGATCCGGAGCGAAACTCGCGAGCGGCGCAGGCGGATGCGGCGGAATGAAGCCATAGGCGTCGTCCTCGATCAACGGCAGCTTGTGCGCGATCAGGACCTCCGCGATTTGCTCCCGCCGCGCCAGCGAGATCGTGCGCGTCGTGGGGTTCTGCAGCGTCGGGTTGAGATAAAGCGCCTTGGGACCATTCTGGACGATCGCGGCATCAAGCGCGTCCGGATCGATGCCCTCGGCATCGCCCGGCAGCCCCACAAGCCGCAGACCGAGCCGGCCAGCAATCCCGCGAAACCCTGGATAGGTCACGTCCTCGCAGAGTAACGTGTCCCCGGTACGTGCCAGCCCGGTCAGGATAGCCAGTATGGTCGGATGCGCGCCTGGTGTGACCGCGATGCGGTCGAGTGAAGGCACAAGACCACGGAGCGACAACCATGAGGACGCGGCCTCCTTGTCGATCTGCCCGCCGGTTGCCGATTGGTAGCGAAGAAGATCGATAAGATTCGCCGATACAGTTTGCAGACCGTCCTGCATCCGAGCGAGCAGAACCGGATCGTCGGGCTCGGGCGGCAGGTTCATGGTCAGATCGACATCGGCCTGCCTGCGGAATTCGCGCTGCCGCGTATCGGCGGGTGATTGAGCCACGAAGGTCCCACGCCCCACATGACTATCGATCAGGCCGCGCCGCTGCGCCTCCGCATAGCCGCGAGAGACGGTGGTGAAGTCGATGCCCAGCCGCTCTGCCAAGCGCCGCTGTGGCGGCAGCCGGTCCCCGCGCGACAGCGTGCCGTCGGCGATCCCTTCGGCGATTGCATCTGCCAGTTGCAGGTAACGTGCGACGCCTCCGCGGCGCAGGATTGGGGACCATTCTTGCATGTCATCTGATTACAATCGATTCGTGCCAGATTGAAGCACTTTGTATGGATAATTCTGATCGACCCGCGATGAAAACTTCAAAAACTGCTAAATTTTGCAACTGAATCGCGTTAACCTGCCGCCAAATAGGCGCTGATATTAGAGCTGCTGACAAAATTGTATGCATAAATGAACTGCAATTTGATTGCATCATTTACGTTGCGCAGGGTGACCTCACGAAATCATCCCGGCGAAACGGCAATCGGAGGAAGCGCATGCCTGCAGTCACCATGGAAAAGCACAAGGACGGAGATTTCTTCGTCGATTACGAAGACAAGGTATTCGAGGACGTTAAGGCCGAAGAAGGTCAGAAGGCCCTCGTGACCTTCCACACCGTCGCCTTTGAGGGCTCGATCGGCCTGGTGAATATCCTCAACGCGATCCGACTCAACCGGAAGGGCTATGAGACCTCGATCCTGCTATATGGCCCCGGTGTCACGCTCGGCATCCAGCGCGGTTTCCCGACACTCGGCGATGCGGCCTTTCCGGGCCACCAGAACTTCGCCGACAACCTCAAGAAGTTCATGTCCGAAGGCGGCAAGGTCTATGCCTGCCGCTTCGCGCTGCAGGCGCTTTACGGCCATGGCGAGCCGTCGCTGCTGGAGGGGATCATTCCGATAGCGCCGCAGGACGTGCTCGATCTCAAGCTGATCCATGTGCGCGACAATGCCGTCATCGTCGATACCTGGACGCTCTGATCGCTGCCCGCCGGGGCCGCCACAGGCCCCGGCCCCAATTCTCGGAGGTTTCATGTCCCGCATCGTCAAGGCGGCCGCCGTCCAGATCGCACCCGATCTGACCAGTCGTGACAAGACCCTCGCAAGGGTCCTCGACGCCATCGACGAGGCCGCGGGCAATGGTGCCGATCTTGTCGTCTTTCCCGAAACCTTCGTGCCCTATTATCCGTATTTCTCGTTCGTGCTGCCACCTGTACAGCAGGGCAAACCGCATCTCGCGCTCTATGAGCAGGCCGTGACCGTCCCCTCGGAAGAGACCCGCCGCGTGGCGAAACGCTGCGCCCATCACGGCGTCGTCGCCGTTCTGGGCATCAATGAGCGGGATCACGGTTCGCTCTACAATGCGCAACTGATCTTCGACGCCGACGGCACGCTGAGGCTAAAACGGCGCAAGATCACGCCGACCTACCATGAACGAATGGTCTGGGGGCAGGGAGACGGCTCCGGCCTGAAGGTGGTCGACACGCGTGTCGGTCGTCTCGGCGCGCTGGCCTGCTGGGAGCATTACAACCCGCTTGCCCGCTATGCGCTTATGACACAGCACGAGGAAATCCACGCCGCGCAATTCCCCGGAAGTCTTGTCGGCCCGATTTTCGCAGAACAGATCGAGGTCACCATGCGCCACCACGCGCTGGAGGCTGGCTGCTTTGTCGTAAACGCCACCGGATGGCTGACCGAGGATCAGATTGCCTCCGTCACCGACGATGTCGCCCTGCAAAAGGGCCTGCGCGGCGGGTGCATGACCTGCATCATCACACCCGAAGGCCGCCATGCTGTACCGCCCCTGACCGAGGGCGAAGGCATACTTTATGCCGACCTCGACATGGCGCTGGTGACCAAGCGCAAGCGCATGATGGATTCCGTCGGCCATTATGCTCGGCCCGAGCTTTTGGCGCTGCGCCACGACCCGTCGCCCATGGCGACACGCCACATGACTGCCCCCGAGGTGCCCTTCCCATCCATCCCGCTGGAGGACTGACCCAATGCCAGATACCGGCTCCGTCATCACCGACCTGCAAACCCGCGGCATGCGGATGATCGACCCGCGCGCAGGCGCAGACAGCCGCCGTGGCGGTGCGGGCCCTACCGACCACAAGGCGGTCACCATCGACGGGCTGACCGTGATGATCCCTGTCCACACCCATGCCGCCTTCGACAGCCCCTATATCGTCGACGCGCCCGATGCCGAGGGCCGCGCGCGCGTCACGCGGGACGGTGCGTTTTTCGCCGAGATCAGTTTCCCAAAACGCCCGAGCTTCCTGGACCTCGCCACTGCGGATGGCATCCCCTACGGCCATATCGCACAGCTTCATGCGAAAGACGTTCTGGCCACGACCGTGCTGCAGACCTGCATCCGTTACGAGAGCCGCAAAAAGACCTGTAAATTCTGCGCCATCGGCCAAAGCCTCGCGGCTGGGCGGACCATCGCACACAAGACCCCCGCACAGCTGGGCGAGGTTGCGGCGGCTGCCGTCAAACTCGATGGCGTGAAGCACATGGTCATGACCACCGGAACCCCTGCGGGCAAGGACCGCGGCGCGCAGGTGCTCACAGATAGCGCCGAGGCGATCCGCGCCGCCGTCGACCTGCCGCTGCAGGCACAGTGCGAGCCGCCCGAAGACGATGCCTGGCACCGGCGCATGAAGGATGCCGGGATCGACAGCCTCGGCATGCATCTCGAGGTCGTCACGCCCGAGCTGCGCGCCGAAATCATGCCCGGCAAAGCGCAGGTCCCGCTGGAGAAATATTTCGACAGTTTCGCCGCCGCCGTCGACGTCTTCGGCTGGGGCCAGGTCTCGACCTATATCCTCGCGGGTCTGGGCGATACGCCGGACGCGATCCTGGAGATGTCCGAGCGGCTGACGGCGATGGGCGTCTATCCGTTCGTGGTGCCGTTCGTTCCGGTCTCTGGCACGCCGCTGGAAAGCCATGCTGCGCCGACCCCGGCGTTCATGCACAAACTCCTGCCGCCCTTGGCCGCAATGATCCGCAAGGCCGGAATGAGCGCAGAGGATATCAAGGCCGGTTGCGGACGCTGCGGCGCATGTTCCGCGCTCTCCGCCTTCGAGAAATTCGTGCCGAAAGAGAAAGCGCTCGCATGATCATCGAAAAGCCCCAGGCCTTCGTCGCACCTGAATTCCTGATCCGCCAGGCGACGCAGCCTTGGGAAATCGGCGGCGCGGCGTCGCTCAGGCACCGCACCTTCGTGTCCGAACAGGGCATCTTCGCCGATCACGACCGCGACGAGATCGACAAGATCGCGCTGCCGCTGGTGGCTATCTCTACCATCGCGTCCGAGGCCGACGAGGTCGTTGGCACGGTGCGTATCCACGAAGCCGATCCGGATGTCTGGTGGGGCTCGCGCCTTGCGGTGGCCCCGGGCTACCGGCGCGTCGGGCGGCTCGGCACCGAGCTGATCCGACTGGCTGTCGGCACCGCCCATGCGCGCGGAGCCAAGCTGTTCCTCGCCTATGTGCAGATGCAGAACGTGCCGCTCTTTGAAAAGCTCGATTGGGAGGGGCTTGGCGCGCAGGATCTGCATGGCCACCCGCATATGAAGATGCGCGCCGACCTGTCGGCCTATCCCGCGATTGAGGACCCGACGCGCGGCTGGATGGCATTGACGTGGCGGCGGGCCGCATGATCGACGTTGCTGCTCTTGCCGCAGATCTGGCCGCGCATCCCAACGTCACCGGCAAGCGCGACATTGACGTCGTCTGCGGCGCGCTGGGTCTGAGCCAGAACAGTCCAGGCCGCCCCGGCGACGATGCCGCCGCGCTGCCGGACAGCGACGGCTGGCAGCTGGTCGCGACAGAGGGCTTTATGAACGAGTTCGTGGCGGATGCGCCCTGGTTCGCAGGCTGGTGCGCCGTCATGGTGAACCTGTCAGACATCGCGGCGATGGGCGGACGCGCCTCGGCGCTGACCAATGCACTCTGGGCGCAGGGCCCGGAACAGGCCGCCGAGATCCTGCGCGGTATGGCCGAGGCCAGCGCGACTTATGGCGTGCCCATCGTCGGGGGCCATTCCAATCTGCGCACGGACCGCGCGCAACTCGCCGCGACCATGCAGGGCCGCGCAAAGGCCCTGATCACCAGCTTCGACGCCACGCCGGGCGACGTGCTGATCGCGGCGGTCGATCTGCGCGGGCGCTATCCCGGCGAGAGCGACAATTTCGCGGCGTTCCTCGGTGCGCCGGCTCAGCGCTTGCGCGGCGATCTCGAACTGTTGCCAGAGCTTGCCGAGGCAGGGCTTGTCCACGCGGGCAAGGATATCAGCCAGGGCGGCATCGCGGGCACGGCCCTGATGCTGGCCGAATGCTCGGGCTGCGGGATAGAGGTCGATGTCGCCGCGATCCCGCGTCCCGAAGGCACGGATCTCGCGCGCTGGATGCGCACCTTTCCCAGCTTCGGCTTTCTGCTGACCGCCAAACCCGCAGATGCGCCCGCGATCTGCGCGCGATTCGCTGCACGTGACATCGCCTCCGCCGAGATCGGTCGCATCACATTCGGCAGCGCCGTCACCTTGTGCGACGGAGCTGCGCGTGCCCCGCTCTGGGACCATGCGGCAAAGCCCTATCTGGGCCTCGCCCCCACCGCAAAGGATCCGATCGATGCCTGAAGTGACCTTCCGCCTGCGCTGGCCCGACGGGTCGGAGGACAACTGCTATTCGCCTTCGACGGCGATCCGCGAACACCTGAAACCTGGCGAGTCTTATCCATTGGCGGACTTCATGGACCGCGCCCTTCATGGCCTCGATCGGGCCGCACAGCGCGTCGAGGCCAAATTCGGCTTCCGCTGCAGCTCCGCCGATGCACAGGCTGCGCAGATCAAATCCCGCGCCGCCGCCTTTTCCCCCGAGGAGACGATCACATGCCTATCCATGACCTGACAGCGCCCGCCGAGGCCCGCACCCATCTACCCGTCGTCATTATTGGCGCGGGCCAGGCGGGCATGTCGGCCTCCTGGCATCTGTGCAAAGCGGGCATCGAGCATGTCGTGCTGGAACGCAACACACGCTTCCACGCCTGGAAAAACCAGCGCTGGGACAGTTTCTGCCTCGTCACTCCGAACTGGCAATGTCGCTTGCCTGGCTTTCCTTATTCTGGCGATGATCCGGATGGCTTCATGCTCAAAGACGAAATTGTGAACTACGTGGAGGCCTTTGCGGAGAGTTTCGATGCACCTCTGCGCGAGGGTGTGACCGTAACCCGTGTGGTGCGCGACGCAGCTGGGCGCATTGAAGTGGATACCGATGACGGGCTTTGGTCGGCCGATCACGTCATCGTGGCCTCAGGTGGTTATGATCGCCCCATCACGCCGTCCTTTGCGGCTGGACTCGACCCGTCGATCACCCAGCTCCATACCCGCGATTATACGGGCCCGGACGACATCCCCGAGGGCCGCTGCCTCGTCGTTGGCACGGGCCAGTCAGGTGTGCAGCTGATGGAGGATCTGCACATTGCAGGCCGGGATGTGTCACTCGCCGTTGGCCCCGCGCCGCGCAGCCCGCGCCAGTACCGGGGGCGTGACGCGACCGAATGGCTGCACGCCATGGGCTATTACGACATCACCATTGATCAGACGCCTGACCCCAAGGCGACTGAGGCCAAGACCAATCACTACATGTCGGGGCGCGATGGCGGGCACGAGATCGACCTGCGCCGCTTCGCAAAAGGCGGATTGCCGCTTTACGGCTCGGTCACCGGCGTGGACGGCACGCAGATCTCCTTCGCGCCCGATCTGGAGAAAAACCTGGATGATGCCGACAAAAGCTATGTCGGAATCCGCGAGATGATCGACGCCTACATCGCGCGTGAAGGCATCGACGCCCCAGTGGAGCCGCCTTTTGAGAAGGTCTGGCGACCCGAGACCGAGATCACCGAGATCGACGCTGCTCAGGAGGGAATTACATCTGTTCTTTGGTGCATCGGGTTCCGGCCAGATTACAGCTGGCTGCAGCTCGACTGCCTCGATCCCAACGGACGCCCGGTGCATCGTCGCGGTGTCTGCCAGGACCCGGGCGTCTATTTCCTGGGGCTTGGCTGGCTGAATACCTGGGGCTCTGGGCGGTTTCTGAGCGTTGGTGAGGATGCCGAGCATGTCACGGGAGTGATCTTGGCGCGTCTGGACCAGACCGGGCGTGATTGCCGCTACGGCTAAGACCGGCGGCGAAATCTGCCGACGCGCAGACTTCGGTATGGTTTTCAGATGTTATCTTCGCTGCGGTCTTTTTTGGGACTTTTGCGCGGGATGCGCCTCTCAATATGGACCAGCCCGAAGTCAAGCGCGCCCATCCGCGACGGTCCAACACTGTTGGATGTCACCGAGAACTGACCCGGCAGCAGTCGGAATTGTCACTGAGATTTGACCCATGTGGAACCTTGCCTCTGACGGAGTTCGTCGGGG